>JAJYYE010000006.1 GCA_021801265.1 Pseudomonadota bacterium
CAAGCACATAACCCCCCATCATGCCCGGGCCGTAGCCACCCACCATGCCCGGGCCGTAACCCCCCATCATGCCTGGACCATAACCCCCCATCATGCCCGGGCCGTAACCACCCACCATGCCCGGGCCGTAACCACCGGCATAACTATTCGGGTTGGGCGTTTCCGGTTGCGCAGCCAAAGCAGCTGAAGCAGATCCTGCCAAAACTGCTGCGAACGCATAGGCAGTAAGTTTCTTAAAGCGTCGTATATTGTTCATGGTGATTTCCCTGCTACTTTAAAGTTAACGTTTCACGGTACTCTTGAACTAAAGCTGGATATCTTTTTGTAGTGAGTCAGGGGAGTGGGTACCGCGTCGGTCGACGTGTAGCGTGCTCCGGATTTTTCGAAAACGTAATACCCCCGTTGACATGGCGAGACCCACCCTCCAAACGCTATTCCAGCCGAGGTTACGCCAAGCCATGGGACCGCCAACATATGCACGTAGAACCAGTACCCCAGTCTTCTCCCGCTATCAAATATGTGATCGCGGAGGTCTAACCGTACGATGTTCAGCCTCAATCAGACAAGCCCCCACGTTCGACGAAACCCAAGCTGGGGCAAACCCTATCGCCAGTAATGCGCAATAATTTCGCGATGTCAAGTTATTCCGTCGATTCGTGACTTTTGGGTTGATAAAATCAGGCAACCCAATGAATTTATGGATTTAAAATAACCGTCATCATTCGCCACACATTGAAAATGAACGCAGTTTGGTCATGAGGGCGTGGGGGTTTTGGACATTAGATAAGTGGCACCCTTAACCAAGTCAGGGCGCCGGCAGGATCAGCGGCGATTTGTGATCAGAACCGTATGATGTCTGCGAAGGATTAACCCTCTTCTTTCAGAATTCGCCTACGTTTCAGGAATTCTTCCTCGTCGATCTCGCCTTGTGCGAAACGCTTTTCCAGAATATGCAATGTTGCATCCAAGCGGGCTTGTCGGTTCTGTTCCGTATTATAGGGTTTGCTGCCGTGATGGGCGCCAAGGCCGGAAAGCCAGTGAATCAGCCCAATCAAGAGAGCTACCACCAGCACGACAATCAGCAACATAAAGATGAAGCCGAAACCATCATGCCCACCATACATCATTGGTCCATAACCATTTCCATAATATCCCATCGTCGTTTTCCTCCATTCAGGTTAGGGTGATTGTTACCCAAGCAGTGCATTGATTTTGAATTTTGTTCAGAATCGGTTTCTATCACCCCATACGGGATTTCAGCGCACAATCACCACGGATGATGATAACCGTTTTAATGAGGGTGTCTAATACAACCTTGAGGACAGTTCCGCAATGATCCGCCTAAGAACAGCATTGGGGATACGAGGCGACATGGAAGACCCGCCCAACGCATTATGACCATTGGCTCCCTTGTATAGCGCCCCTTAAAGGATTAGGATAAAACCCTCATCAATTGATTGGAGATAATCAAATGGCTCAAACAGTGCCCGGTTCAAGCAACGAAGAGCTTGCCGCCGTTAAAGATGATCTTAATCAACTCAAAAAGGATTTAGCCGAGCTGCTTTCCGTCGTGAAAGAGTCAGGGAAAGCCAAAGCCAGTAATCTGGAGCAAGATGCATTGAATGCCGTTCATTCGGCCATCGACACCTTAAATCAGCGCTTTACCGAGGCCAAAGTAGGTGTAACCAATCAAACTCATGCCACGCTTGATCAAGCGGAACAACTCGTTGATCGTCACCCCGTTGCGACACTGTTGACTGCATTTGGTGTTGGATTTTTGCTTGCGAAACTCTTTAGCAAAAACTAAACGTCATGCCTGAATTTGTGATCGCCCTGCTTGAGCTGTTAGAAGCGGAAGGCCGAACTTTTCGCCGCGCATTTGGTCGGGCCAGCCTTGGGGCGGCGATACTTTTCATCGCTACTATTTTGGCGCTAACTGGCTTGGGGTTTCTATTGGCCTCGGGTTATCTCGCGTTAGTGGTCATATTTGGTCGTAGTTTGTCGGCGCTGATGGTGGGCAGCGCTTCCTTATTCATTGCAGCCGCGCTGGGTTTTCTGGCCTATCGCGCTACGCGATAACTTATGCAAAACATCCATCAGCCCCCCCTCTCGCTGGCTGAGGCAAAAATACGGTTCCGCCAAGTGGGGCAACCACTCAATCCCACTACGATAATGGGTAATACGGTTCGTGCCCATCCGTTAATCAGCCTCAGTGCGGCCGTGCTTGGCGGCGCGTTGGCTCAAAGAGCCATGCCCATTTTTTATCGCACCGTGCAAAAACATCCCGAGTTATTTATTTTGCTCACACGCGCAGCACTCCGGCTGAGATAACCCATGGATTTTGATGTGATTGTGATTGGCGCAGGCGCTGCCGGCATGATGTGCGCCGCTCAGGCCGGTCAGCGGGGGCGGCGAGTACTGCTGATTGATCACGCACACAAAATTGGCGAGCGTATCCGCATCTCTGGCGGTGGGCGCTGCAATTTCACCAATCGCGTGGTGAAGCCAGAGAACTTCATCTCGCAAAACCCGCATTTTACCCGTTCGGCATTAGCTCAATTTGGCGCTGCCGATTTTATTGAACTTGTGCAGCGTTATGGGATTGCTTACCACGAGAAAACGCTTGGCCAATTATTTTGTGACGATTCAGCCACACAAATCATTGAGTTACTCAAAGCAGAATGCACACAGGGAGATGTCCAATGGGCTAATCCCTGCGCGGTTTATGGGGCCGAAAAAACTCAAAATGGATTTCAAATAGAAACGGCCCAAGGCATTTTTCGCAGTCACTCCCTCGTGATCGCGACCGGTGGGCTTGCTATCCCGCAATTGGGCGCCTCCCCTTTGGGTTATCGCATCGCCGAGCAGTTCGGTCTGAACATCATCCCGCCTCAACCGGCGTTGGTTCCTTTGGCAGTATCACCCGAAATGTTGGCATCATTTGGCCAACTGGCTGGCAACTCGCTCAGGGTGAGTGCCCAATGTGGCGCGAACAATCCTCATTTTCGCGAAAATTTATTGTTTACGCATCGCGGCCTATCCGGCCCAGCGATATTGCAAGTTTCGAGTTATTGGCAAAACCAGGGTTATTTCGATCTCAAAAAACAGACAAAGAAACACCCCATTACCGTTAACTTATTACCCGATATCAATATCTCGAACTGGTTGCAATCGCACCGCCAAAGCAACCTCAATCTCGCACAATTGTTGGCTAATGAGTGGCCAAAACGCATCGCTCAGGATTGGTGTCGCCTGCAGGGTTGGAGCAAACCGCTTGCCGAGCACAGCAATAAGGATATTGCCGCAATGCAGCACGCCCTCCACGCATGGGAGATTATGCCCGCAGGCACCTTGGGTTATGCCAAAGCCGAGGTCACCCTGGGTGGCGTGGACACCGAAGCACTCTCGTCCAAGACGATGGAATCCAAAATCGTACCGGGTTTGTTTTTTATTGGAGAAGTGGTGGATGTGACGGGCTGGCTGGGCGGCTATAACTTTCAGTGGGCCTGGTCATCAGGTTGGGTAGCGGGGCAATTCGTCTAGAATTTCGCTGCATTATCCGGGTGTTTTCTTTGGGGAGATGGAACCCAAACCGCCGCCTAAACGTCCAGTGCCCCCTGCCCGACAAACTCATCAAAAGCGGGTAATTGCCTCAAGGATTCCAAACCGAAATCCTGTAGAAATTGCTGCGTGGTGCCGAGTAATTCCGGCTTACCGGGGCTGTCCTTTACGCCCATCGAGCGAACCCAGCCTCGTTCAGTTAAAAGCCGGATAATTTGTGCATTTACCGCCACACCACGCACTACTTCAATTTCTCCCCGGGTTAACGGCTGGTGCCAAGCAATTAATGCAAGTGTTTCCAACACGGCACGGGAATATCGGCTGGTTTTAGGGGGCTCACTGCGCGCAAGATACGGCGCAAGTCGCGAATTGGCGACCAGTTGCCAAGTCGGCTCATCCGCCGAGCCTCGCTGCAACATTTGGATAAAAGGATGCGCTTGGTAACTCAGGCCGAGTTGTGCCAAGGCAGAAATAATTCCTTCCGCAGATGTTTCGGAACCAATCATGCGGTTGAGCGTGGCGATATCAAGCGGCTCGGTATGGGTTAAAAGCAAGGCTTCAACCAAATTCATCAAAACATCGAGGGACTGTTCGTTCCAATTAAGTTCCGGATTTTGCACGATGTTAAGGCCCCCTTTTAAGATTATTCTGCATAAAGTTATGGAACACGGAACTATACGTTATAGTATTACAAGTTCAGCCTGAGACCAGATACCGAGAACGGGGATATTATGACATCGCCAAAGCGATCAATTTGCGACTTTTCCATATTTCAAGGAGTTTTTATGCGTTTTCTCGCTCTATTTGCGTTGATATTAAGCTTTGCGCTACCTGCGAGCTTCGCGGCTGAACCCTTAAAAGTCGCAGTGAGTATTCCGCCACAAAAATATTTTGTTGAAGCCATCGGTGGCCCTCATGTTCAGGTTGAGGTATTGGTGCCTGCGAATGCGGAACCGGAAACTTATGAGCCCACGCCGCGTCAACTCACTGCTTTATCACAAGCAGATTTATATATGAAAATTGGCGTGCCATTGGAACGCGCCTGGTTGGAACGGTTTACCGGCGCGAATTCAAAAATGGTCGTCGTTGATACGGCGCATGGTATTGACCGGATGCCGATGATGAAGGGCACGCATGAAGATGTCGGCAAGTCGGGACTTGATCCACATATTTGGTTATCGCCTGTTTTAGTGCGGATTCAAGCCATCAACATCCGCGATGCCTTGATTAAAGCCGATCCCGGCAACGCGACCGATTATCGGCAGGGTTATGCCCGCCTCGCACAGACAATTGATCACGTGGATGGGGATATTCTCCAAAGCTTGAGCGCGCACCCACTTCGGCAAACCAAGTTCATCGTATTCCACCCCGCTTTCGGATACTTCGCAGCGGCCTACGGCCTGACTCAAGTGCCGATTGAAGTGGAAGGTAAGGAACCTGGCCCAAAACAATTGGCAGAGCTGATTGATTTTGCCAAGAAAAACGAGATTAAAGTCGTGTTTATTGAGCCACAATTTGCCCGAAAAGCGGCCAAAACCATTGCCGATTCGATTGGTGGACAGGTTGTCACGATTGATCCCCTGCAAGAAGATTGGCCTGCTGGTATGACCGCTATTGCCAGTGCATTACAAAAAACCCTGCAATAACTCAAGAAAGCGATATGTACGAACCGATTATTGAAATTCGGAATTTGACCTTCAGTTACGATAGCGTCCCGGCGCTTACCGAAGTGAACTTGCGTATTGCCCGTGGGGAATTTATCGCCGTAATCGGTCCCAACGGTGGCGGCAAGACCACGCTGATGCGACTTATTTTGGGATTACTTGAGCCTCAGCGCGGTCAAGTTCATGTATTTGGCGAACCACCCGGCAACAACCCCGCACGAATTGGGTACGTCCCCCAGCACAGCAACACCACGCAGGGTTTCCCTGCTTCAGCCGAGCAAGTCGTGCTGATGGGGTTAGCCCAAGGGAAGCGACGCGGCTTCCGCTTCACACAAGCAGAACGCGAAGCCGCCGAACATGCCATGCGACGTGCAGGTGTACTGGATTTACGTCACCGTCGCTTAAACGAACTTTCTGGCGGCCAACGGCAACGCATTTTAATTGCGCGAGCCTTGATTACACAGCCAGAACTCTTAATTCTTGATGAACCTCTCTCCAATATCGACCCATACGGGCGGCAGTGCATTCTCGAAACCTTAACCGGCCTTGATTCAAACACGACTGTGGTGATGGTGAGCCATGATTTGGGCATCACCGCGAATGCTGTCACCGGCATTATTGCGGTGAATCAGTTTGCCATTGCCACCCCCGGCGCCAAGCTGACCCCTGCCATGCTGGAATTGATGTATGGCACACACGAAGCGGGGTGCCCGGTACACGCCCTCCTCCAGCAACTGGTTGACTCCTCTAATATCGATTCGACCAGCCTCGAATCGAACAAAGCCAATCCTACCGCCCAAGAATGCCACCATGAACCTCACTGATTTACTCCAACAGACTTTTTTGCAACATGCCCTGATCGCCAGTTTACTGGTGAGTGTGACTTGCGGTGTCATCGGAGCTTTAGTAGTCGTCAACCGGTTGATATTCATGGCTGGCGGCATTGCCCACACCGCCTATGGTGGCGTGGGATTGGCTTTTTTTCTGGGTGCGCCTGTGCTGCCCACGGCGGGAATTTTTACCGCTGGCGCTGCGTTGATCCTTGGGGCGCTCACGCAAAGCAAACGAGAGCGCACCGACACCTTGATTGGGGTGATTTGGGCAGCAGGCATGGCCTTCGGGATCATTATGATCAACCTCACTCCCGGCTATAACGTCGGGCTGATGAGTTATCTTTTCGGCAGTATTCTTACCGTGCCAACCCATGATTTGTGGGTGATGCTGGGCATTGATATCGTGATTGTAAGTCTCACGATGTATTTTTACCGGGATATTCTTTCATTTTCGTTTGACCCGGATTTCGCCCGATCACGTGGCATTCCCGTGCGTTGGCTGTACTTCATGCTGCTAATTATGGTCGCCGAGGCCGTGGTAATAATGATTCAAGTCGTTGGTTTGATTTTGGTTATCGCCCTACTCACCCTGCCGCCGTATTTGGCCGAACGCCATACCAAAAGCCTGGTAGGCTTAATGGTAGCATCAGGCATTTGGAGCCTGGTGTTCTGTATTGGCGGCCTGGCGGTGGCTTACCAGTTTGATTTAAGCTCTGGTGCCAGCATTATTGCCACTGCCTGCGCGGTTTATCTCTTATTTATTTCAGGACAAATCGTATGGCAGTGGCTGCTCACACATCGTAAATCTCCGGCATAATCCCTTTATCAATGCGAACAGCCCTTGCACTCGCGCCGCACGGAGATTCATGATGGACTACCGCGAAAAATTTCTTGTTGATCCGACTAAAAAACTTCTCTTGGGCGATATCGACCCCAACCACACCGGCGAGCACACCACCAAAGACTCTGCAGAACCATTAACCAACCAATACCGTGAGCAAATGGAAGCGGAGCAATTTTTGCTGTATGCCGATGGTCGTCAATCGCTGTTGGTTGTCTTGCAAGCCTTGGATGCGGCGGGCAAAGATGGTGTGATTCGCCACGTGTTTAGTGCGATGAACCCACAGGGCACGCGGGTGCACGGCTTTAAACAACCGACGCCAGAGGAGGCTGCCCACGATTTTCTTTGGCGCGCCCATGCCCATGTTCCGGCCGATGGTGAGGTGGTTATTTTTAACCGTTCACATTATGAAGATGTGCTCGTGGTGCGGGTTCACGACTTGGTACCGGAAAGCATCTGGTCGCAACGCTACGACAAAATCAATGAATTTGAACGCCTACTCACCGAAAACGGCACCAAAATCCTCAAATTCTTCCTGCATATCAGCCCGGAAGAGCAACTCGAACGCTTCAAAAAACGTCTGGATGACCCGCAGCGCCACTGGAAAATCAGCGAATCGGATTACAGCGAACGCAAATTCTGGCCACAATATCTTGAGGCTTATCAGGATGCCCTCAGCAAAACCAGCACACCCCATGCACCGTGGTATATCATCCCCGCGAATTACAAATGGTTTCGCAATCTCGCTATTTCACAAATTATTGCCGATACCTTAAAAGGTATGGGGCTTGAACTGCCGCCAACCCGCGTCAATATCGACGACATTAAGGCGCATTATCACGCCGCCGTTAAGGCTGCCAATGGTAAAAACCCCTAACCCATGCCGATATACCGCTTAAGCTACGTGCGCCGTGCACAGCAAGATATGCGTGTGCGCCGTGTGCAGCTTATCCGCTTGGTCAGCCTATTCGCCATCACGCTAACCCTCACCGCAATCGGATTGGTGGCGCTCGACCCTACCCAAGATCCATGGCCAACCAAACTCTTTAATGCCCTGTGGAACGCCACCAATCTGGTCACCACGCTAGGGGACTTCACCGCATTCACTCAAGCGCAAAAAACCTTCATGATGGGCGCGAGTTTTAGCATCATGGTATTGGGCGGCTATGCCATTACCCAAACCATCAACTGGCTAACCAATCCTATTGTCGCCATCAACCGTGAGAATCGTCAAATGAGCCGGAATTTCGAGACCCTGCGGGATCATGTGATTGTGATTGGCTATAGCCCGTTGGGACGATTAGTCACCAATCGCCTGATGCCCGATCAAAATGTGGTGATTATCGAAAAGCTTGATGATCTCGCCAATTTAGCCTCTGAGCAGGGCTTGCTCGTCGTGCAAGGGGATGCCGGAGTGGATGATGAGGTATTTACCCGCGCGGGCATTGATCATGCGAAGGCGCTCGTGGTGACCAGCGAATCCCCCGACCGAAAACTCGCCATCACCCTGATGGCACACGCACGCAATGCCAATTTGCGCATTGCGGTCACCGCCGAAGACGACAGCCGTGGATTATTGCTTCGACGCGCGGGCGCCACCGATATTGTGGTGGCCGATGACCTCATCGCGAGCACCTTGGTCGGGCATTTATTTACGCCCGTGCCTGTGCCCCATGCATCTTAGAACCGGTTAATGGGTTAATAAACAATCAATAAAACGGCACCAACAACAGGGCGTTCGAAATTGAATTTAACCCTATTGGTGGATGCTGTCATGGTGCGCTACGCATCATGGGCTCTCCTCCAACGGCCATTCGGCAATATGCTCCGGCCAATCGGCCTCATCTAGGCTCGCCACATGCCGCGCCCGCCCGGTCACAGCATAGCCTGCTTCGCGGGTAGAATCCGCGCGCCCGGTCACCAATGGATGCCAATCGGGTAAATCACGCCCTTCAGCAAGCCTGCGATAAGCACAGGTGGCGGGTAGCCAATGAAATTCATCTAAGTCATCGAGGGTGAGCCACACACAACTGGGCACCCGCGCATGTCGATTGGTGTAATCACTGCAGCGACAAGTACCCAGATCCAGTAAATCGCAGGCCAATTCGGTGTAATACACCGTTTCCTCGGGATCATCTTCATCATGCAGTTTTTGCAGACAACATTTGGCGCAGCCATCGCAAAGGGATTCCCATTCCCCCGCGTTCATCTCAGATAAGCGCTTGCGTTGCCAAAATGGCTGGAGATTGTCGGCCATAGGTAAAATTACTGCTGTTTCGCTTGTTTAAGCTGCTGATTTTGTACCTGTTGCACGGCGTTAATCTGTGCTTTGGCGGAATCCAAATCTTTTTGAGCAGCCTTGGCCGCTTGTGCCTCGCTAACCGCCTGAGTCGCGGTGCTGCCCGCGCCACAGCCGGTCAAAACCAGCGGTAGCGTCAATAAAGCAGCAGTCAACACACAGCATCGGGCACCTTGGGGTGTACATTTCATGGTTCAATCCTTATGTCAGAAAACACACAGCAGCGTCGATTCTCGCATATCAACGCCGCGTTCGGCCATTTGAGCGCTGAACGGGAGCGTGTATGAAGGTTTTTCACAGCCGTGCTACACATGGATGAAAAGCAGCCAGTATCCCGTTGAATGGCGCTTTTGCGGTACTATTCACCACCTCGATTTACCGGAGCACAACCGCAATGGGCCGCGCCTACCAAAACCGCAAACAATCCATGGCCAAAACGGCCGATGCCAAAACCAAGGTCTACAGCAGATACGGTCGCGAGATTTACGTCTGCGCCAAGTCGGGCGGCACCGACCCCAGCGGCAACCTGAGCCTGCGCAGCATGATTGAGCGCGCCAAAAAGGATCAAGTGCCCGCGCATGTCATCGAAAAAGCGATCGAAAAAGCCAAAGGCGGCGTCGGCGAGGACTTCACCGCCGCACGCTATGAAGGCTTTGGCCCCGGTGGGTGCGTGATGCTTGTCGACTGCCTCACCGATAACCCCAACCGTACCATCGGCGATGTGCGCAACTGCTTCACCAAAACCAAGTGCAAGCTTGGCACCCCCGGCACCGTGATGCACCAGTTCGATCACGCCGCCATCTTCGCTTTCGACGGCACAGAAGATGCCGCCCTCGAAGCCCTACTCACGGATGACGTAGACGTAACCGAGATCGAAAGCGAAGACGGCAAGGTCACCGTATTCGTGCCCAACTCCGAATACAACAAGGCCAGACAAGCCCTGGTCAATGCGTTCGGCGAAATCGAATTCGAGGTGGACGAAATCCAGTTCGTCCCCAAAGGCTCAACCCCGCTGACCGGCGACGACATCGCCACGATGGAGAAGCTGATCGAGATGCTCAACGACGTCGAGGATGTACAGAACATCTATCACGACGCAGAGTACTGAATCCGGGAAATATGCTATGACGCAGCCTGTTGCGTTTATACCGTTGCGGCAGCACCCAGGCCATCATCAGCCAGTTCGCAGCGGTTGCGTCCCATGGCCTTGGCTTGGTAGAGCGCCTTGTCGGCGCGACGGATTGCGCTGTCGATACCCTCACCTGCGCGCAACTCGGCAACCCCGACACTGACAGAAAAAGTGAAGGGCGGCGGATGAGCCACATCGGCGGCAGTTGCAGCCTCCTCGGCGTAGACGGCGCGCAAACGCTCAGCTACAGCCTGCGCCCGGTCAGCGGACGAGCCCGACAGCAGGGCAACAAACTCCTCGCCGCCGAAGCGACAGAACACATCCTCCCCCCGAAGCACCCGATCTGCCGCCGCAACAAACCGGCACAGGACATCGTCACCGCCACCGTGGCCAAAGTGATCGTTGACCAGCTTGAAGTGATCGAGGTCCATCATCAACACTGACAGAGGCTGTCCATTGCGTCGAGCGTGCGCCACCACCTTTTCCGCAACGACTGAAAAAGCCCGGCGGTTGAGCGCGCCGGTCAGCGGGTCGCGGCTTGCCTGACGGTCGAGAACCCGCTGGAGCCGCTCGCCAGTCATCAGCACCATCCCCAATGTGACCGCCACAGTCATGCACAACCACCACAGCAGCGCGACGGCGGCGAAACCGTCGGGGTTTAGCTGACCGACCGGCTCGTCGCCCCGTGCAATAGCGATAATGGCGCGAACGAGGAAAAACGCGGCGTTGAAGGCATAGAGCCACCCCGTGGCGCGCATGGCGGATTGGCCTGATTTGGCTGCAAACAACAGTTCGCGTGCGATCAAGGCCGAGATCAACGCGATCACCAGCGCATTTAAAGCCGCCCGCATCGTCAGCGACTGCCCGATATGAGCGATAGCGAGCGGCGACAGCACGCCCATCGCCAGCAGCCCCAAAGTGAGCGGCGACAGGGCAGCGCGACCGATGAAGCGGCGAAAACCATCCCATGCCAAAACGATTCCGGTCGCGATCAGTATCTGTGCCAGCGACAGCGACAGCATTTGCGGCATGGCATCGCTCGCCGCAATCAGAATGAGGGCCGGCACACCCAGCACACCAGCCCAGGCCCACTGACCAACTCCGGGTATTCCCCGATGCATCCGCCACAGCAGTATCCGCGCCCCGGCGCAGAAGGCGGTCGCCAGCGTCACGGCGACCAACAGGGTGCGAATGTCGAACTGCATTTTCGGCAACTAATCCTTCTTTAATAACGGGAGCCAGAAATCCGCCCAAGCTTGAACCAGGACACTCAACTCTTGGAGATATTGTCGTCCAATGATAAAGGGCGCGCGAATCATTGCATCAATTTTTCGATAATACCCGCCACCAGATTCACCATGGCGGAAATGAGATGGATCTTGCCCACCCTCACCGTTGAAACAGATCAGGATGCCGCGCTGTGTGATCCACGGGTAGTCATTTATGACTCAACAATGAATTGGACCGATTCGGTCTTTTGCAAAACGCATGAACTTCACATAACACCTTTACCCGCACTTTCGTACCGGACCGACCGTCTGTTTACACCTGACTCACTTCAGTCTCAAGCCATTACGACCGGAAAGTCTTCGATCATCTGCAAACCCTTCACCGCTTGTTTTTGATATTCCGCGATTTCATTAAAGTTGAGATAACGATAAATGTCGGAAGCCAGTGGTTTTAAACCTGCAACCTGGGCCTGATACTCCTCATTGGTGGGTAAACGCCCCAATAGCGCGGCTACCGCAGACAACTCGGCGGAGGCGAGGTACACATAGGTATCCTTGCCCATCCGGTTCGGGAAGTTGCGGGTAGAGGTGGACACCACCGTCGCACCATCGGCGACGCGGGCCTGATTGCCCATGCACAGCGAGCAGCCTGGCATTTCGGTGCGGGCACCCGCCTTGCCGAAGATGCTGTAATAGCCTTCTTCCGTGAGCTGGTGTTCGTCCATGCGGGTGGGCGGGGCGATCCACAAACGGGTCGGCACGGCTGTGCCAAAACGTTCCAGAACTTTACCCGCCGCACGGTAATGGCCGATATTGGTCATGCAGGAGCCGATAAACACTTCATCAATCTTCGTGCCTTGAACTTCGCTCAGCGGTTTGATATCGTCCGGGTCGTTCGGGCAAGCCAGCAGTGGCTCGGTAATCGTCGCCAGATCAATTTCGATAATTTCAGCGTATTCCGCATCGGCATCTGGTTGCAGCAATTCGGGGTTTTTCAGCCATTTCTCCATGGCTTCAATGCGGCGCGCCAGGGTGCGCTTGTCCTCATAGCCAGAGGCGATCATCCATTGCAGTAGCGTGATATTGCTCTTGAGAAATTCGATGATCGGTGCTTTAGCCAAATGCACTGTGCAACCGTTGGCCGAGCGTTCGGCGGAGGCATCCGCAAACTCAAACGCCTGCTCGACCTTCAGATTCGGCAAGCCTTCGATTTCCAGTACGCGACCGTTGAATACGTTTTTCTTGCCTTTTTTCTCGACCGTCATCAAACCGCGCTGGATGGCGACATACGGAATCGCGTTCACCAAATCGCGCAGGGTGATGCCCGGCTGCATCTCGCCCTTGAAGCGCACCAGCACCGATTCGGGCATATCAAGCGGCATCACGCCAAGCGCGGCGGCAAACGCCACCAAACCAGAGCCAGCGGGGAAGGAAATACCCATCGGGAAACGGGTGTGTGAATCACCGCCCGTACCGACGGTATCCGGCAAAATCATCCGGTTCAGCCAGCTGTGAATCACGCCGTCGCCGGGGCGCAACGATACACCACCCCGTGTGCTGATAAACTGCGGCAGCTCATGTTGCAATTCGATATCTATGGGTTTGGGATAAGCGGCGGTATGACAAAACGATTGCATCACCAAATCTGCTGAAAAGCCCAAGCAGGCCAACTCCTTGAGTTCATCGCGAGTCATGGCGCCGGTGGTGTCCTGACTGCCGACAGTGGCCATACGTGGCTCGCAGTACGTGCCGGGGCGCACACCCTCAACGCCACAGGCATGGCCGACCATTTTCTGCGCCAGCGTGAAGCCTTTGCCCGTATCCTGGGGTTGAACGGGGCGACGGAACACATCGAACCCCGGCAAGCCCAAGGCTTCGCGCGCGCGATCAGTGAGTGCGCGGCCAATGATCAGCATAATACGGCCACCCGCACGCACCTCATCAGGCAGGGTAGTTGGTCGTAAATCGAAGCGTTCAATTACGACGCCGTTTCTCAGTAACTCGCCGGAATAGGGGCGAATCGTGACCACATCACCAGTTTCCAGCTGATCGACATTGACTTCAATTGGCAACGCGCCCGAATCTTCCGCCGTGTTGAAAAAAATCGGTGCAATTTTACTGCCGAGAATCACACCGCTGGTGCGCTTGTTCGGCACATGCGGAATATCGCGGCCGATATACCACTGCACCGAATTAATGGCTGATTTGCGGGACGAACCGGTACCGACCACATCGCCCACATACGCGATGGGATGGCCTTTTTGTTTCAGGGCTTCAATCATTTTCAGACCATCGGGCATCTTGCTGCCCAGCATCGCCAGCGCGTGCAGCGGAATATCCGGACGGCTCCACGCGTCCTGCGCGGGGGAAAGATCATCGGTATTGGTTTCGCCCGGCACTTTAAACACGGTAACAGTGATTTCTTCTGCCATGGCGGGCTTATGGGTGAACCATTCGGCCGCAGCCCATGACTCGATCACGGCTTTCGCCCGAGCATTACCGGCCCGCATTTTGTCTTCCACATCGCGGAAGGCATCGTAAATCAGTACGGTTCGTTTTAATGCGGTAGCCGCCGCATCACCCACCACGGCGTCATCGAGCATCGTAATGAGCGGATCGATATTGTAACCGCCAATCATCGTGCCAAGCCATTCGACGGCTTGCACCCGGTCGATCAATGGCGAAGTCGCTTTGCCTTGCGCCACATCCGTTAAAAATGCGGCCTTAACGTAGGCCGCTTGATCGACACCTGGCGGCACACACTCAGTGAGCAGGTACAGCAAAAAATCCCCATCCTCACCCGTCGGGGGGATTTTGATTAATTCAATCAAGCGCGCCGTTTGCTCAACCGTCAATGCTTTGGGCGGCACCCCTTGTTGCTCGCGTTCTTGTTGTTGGCGCAGGTAAGCTTCGAGCATGACAGTTTCCTCGTGGATTCAAAAAATAAGTTAGCGTTGATTGATTGTCTAATGTCATTCGTTAGCGGGCAAATAAAATCCAAACAAAAGAAGATGTGACGATATTCGCCCTCATCTTGGGTCGTTCGCACCAGAAAAACCCAATCGGTTAAATTTAATGACATTTAAAAGCAAGGCATTGAATAATTTCCGCAATTCCAAGGCGACAGGTTGATCTAAGAGGCGACATCCCTAAATTGCGCTTTGTGCCGATCAAGCCACTGTAGTGCGATGATCGGCGCTGCGGAGCAGATACTTCCGGCATCCACCCGTGCCAATGCTTCATCGAGCGACATCGAATGCAGCTTAATATCTTCATGCTCTTCAGGCAGGCCAAAAAACTCATCCATCGGCATCTGATCGATCAAACCCAAAAACAAATAAATGCTCTCAGTTGTACCGCCGGGGCTAACCCAATAGCGCGTCATCGGAATCAAGCGCAACGGCATCAAACCTGCCTCCTCCTGCATTTCACGCCGCGCGACCGATTCGACTGTTTCATTGGGTTCAATCATCCCCGCGACAATCTCAGTCAACCACGGCCCACCGGGCGCTTCAAGAGCGCCAGGTCGGAATTGCTCAATTAAAACCACTTCCTGCCGAGTCACATTAAATGGCAACACCGCCACAGCATGGCCACGTTCAAAAATTTCACGGTTGATTTCGGGTGAGAAACCACCCGCAAAGCGCTCAAAACGCAAACAATATCGATTCAGCGCAAAAAACCCCTGATATAACGATTCAACACCCAATAGTTCGTAACGCATAGGCATATACCTCCCTGTTCAATTGAATCTGGCTGCCGGTTTCCAACAAATCGTTTATTCTCTAAACAGCCCTGCATACAACGAGATAAACACCCCATGCCATCATCACTCATCCGCTTACTCGAACCCATGATCGGGCAAACCCTGCAATTAAAAGGGCACACCGGTAGGGTGATTGATATTTTGAACGACCCGCCAGCGCTGGTGCTGCAAGATGACACCGCAGAAACACACGTCCACTGCGATTATTTGGGTCGCCCCCAAGAAAACGCTGTACCCAGCTGGACACTCAGTCTGCTGAGTGACACCGGCAATACCTTACACCCAGATTTACAGCGCCAACTTGACCCTAAACTGGCGTTCGCACTTCAGCAGCACTTGTTTAAACCGGACTAAAATCCGGCCGTCAGGGCGCGCATCGCTTCATCAATCTCCTGATCAATCAGGCTGATGGTTAAGTCCATGCCCATCTTCTCGGCAGCAGGGATTGGCGTACCATCAGGGGTTTCGGTGATGTTTCTGGCGGCCGCAATGGCCACAATCACCACATCGGCATAGTTCGCGATGCCTTCATGCCGATAATTCAAGTTGCCCGCTTCACGTATGACCAATTCAAACATGGGCGGAAAATCCCATGCCTGCATAATTTTTACCCCTAAACGGGGCTGCAGATCCAACACCAACTCATCCAGTACGGCCGGGGCCTCTTGAAGTTTGGGAATATCTTCAGCCACCACGATCACGGGAATCCCACCAACACCATGCAGCAACCCGGCAAGTAACGCTTGATCAGGATCAAGCTTAGTCTGTTCACGCGCAATACGGTGCGATAATGCTGCCACTTGCGCCGAAAAAGACCAATGATTATGCATCGCCTTTTTCACCACCGGATGCTTGGCCGTAAATAATTGCTGAGTCGTCAATGAGACAATCAACTGGCTTACGGTGCGCATGCCCAAACGGGCCACCACTTGTTGTAACACATCAATTTTTTGTGCGCCACGGTACATGGCGCTGTTGGCCACCTGAATCAAGCGCGCAGCAATCGCGGGGTCTTGGGCGATCACATCAACCAAATCTTGAACCGTGCTATCGGGCGCTTCAGCGGCCCGACGAGCACGAATAGCCACATCGGGCAGCACGGGTAAAGCAATACCCTTCTCCATGATTTTATTGATAATGGCCTGCTCTAAGGCTGGGTTTGCCATAACGACCTCCTGTCTAACTCGTCAATTGGTCGAGTGAAAATTCCATTTTTTCTCAGCCAGCCAACCGGGTATATTTAACCCGATGAGGCTGATCGGCATCTGAGCCAAGTCGACGATGACGGTCCGCTTCATAATCCTGGAAGTTACCTTCAAAAAACACCACTGACCCATCGTCTTCGAACGCCAGAATATGGGTCGCAATCCGATCAAGAAACCAACGGTCATGCGAAATCACCAGCGCAGAACCGGGGAAATCCAGAATGGCTTGTTCCAGCGCACGCAGGGTTTCGATGTCCAAATCGTTGGTTGGCTCATCCAGCAATAATACGTTACCACCCGATTTGAGTAACTTCGCCAGATGCACACGGTTGCGCTCCCCGCCCGACAAATCCTTCATGAATTTTTGCTGATCCTGGCCTTTGAAGTTGAATCGCCCCAAATAAGCCCGGGATGGCATTTCATATTTACCAACGGTGATATTGTCATACCCACCGGAAATTTCTTCCCAAACAGTTTTATTATTTGCCAAATCCTCACGTCCCTGGGCCACATAGGAAATTTGCACGGATTCACCGATCGAAATGTTACCCGCATCCGGTTTTTCTTCGCCAATCAGCATTTTGAACAGCGTAGATTTACCCACACCGTTCGGCCCGATAATGCCCACAATACCGCCTTTGGGCACTGTGAACGATAACCCCTGATACAACACACGCTCGCCAAACTGCTTGGCAAGATTGGTGACTTCAATCACCTTATCGCCCAAACGCGGTCCGGGTGGAATATACAACTCATTAGTTTCAGAGCGTTTTTGGAATTCCTCAGTCTGCAGTTCTTCGAATCGGGCCATGCGGGCCTTGGATTTCGCCTGACGTCCTTTGGGATTCTGCCGCACCCATTCCAACTCTTGCTCCATCGCTTTGCGCTTCGCCGATTCGGTTTTTTCTTCCAATGCCAAGCGTTTTTGCTTGCTATCGAGCCAGTCTGAATAATTCCCTTCAAAAGGAATACCTTGCCCCCGGTCAAGCTCCAGAATCCAGCCTGCAACGTTATCAAGGAAGTAACGATCATGCGTCACGGCAACGACCGTACCGTTAAATTCCTGCAGGAAGCGCTCTAGCCACGCCACGGATTCTGCGTCCAAATGGTTGGTCGGTTCATCGAGAATCAGCATATCAGGATTGGATACCAACAAACGGCACAAAGCCACACGGCGACGCTCACCGCCCGATAACAAAGTGACGTCAGCGTCCCACGCCGGAAGACGCAACGCATCTGCGGCAATTTCGAGCTTGCGGTCTAAATCCCACCCGCCTGCCGCATCGATTTTATCCTGCAAATCGGCTTGTTCCGTCAGCAAGGTATCGAAGTCAGCATCCGGGTTGGCAAACTCATTGCTTATCTCATTGTAGCGTTCAAGCAAACGCGCCACTTCGCCCGCGCCATCCATGACGTTACCCCGGACATCTTTGGCCGGATCGAGATCGGGTTCTTGCTTGAGGTAGCCAATTTTAATACCGGGTTGCGGGCGGGCTTCACCGACGATATCTTGATCAACCCCAGCCATAATGCGCAGCAAGGTGGACTTACCCGCACCGTTGTAGCCAAGCACGCCAATCTTGGCGCCAGGAAAGAAATTGAGGTAAATATCTTTGAGAATGAATTTTTTAGGGGGAACGAGTTTGCCAACCCCGTTCATCGTAAATATATATTGCGCCATACGATCTTTAGTTTTCCCAGTAGACTTACAATTAAAATGTTTTGCCATTATCAATCAGATTGAGGGATGGATACCAGTGCCACAACCCAGTGTCGAATCCAGGATAGCGTTAAAGGCGCAACGCAAGCGCGCCCCGCTGAGCATTTTTCTTGTGCTGACCTGCTTGGGTTTCAGCCTCCTATTTAATGTATCCAAGGCAGAAAACTCGCCAGAACTACATGTATTAATTGATGTTTCTGGCAGCATGAAACAAACTGACCCGACGAATCTGCGCCGTCCTGCCCTGCGCTTACTGGGGGATTTGTTGCCCCCCTCTGCCCAAATTGGCATTTGGTTTTTTGGGGATAAAGTGACGCCCATGCTGTCTACGCAAGCGGCATCGTCGTCCGTTAAGGCCCTTGTGCGGAATACCGCCGCTAAAATCCGCTCCAATGAGCCGTATACCGACATCCCCAGTGCCTTAGCTGTTGCGGCAAAAACGTGGAATACCAATACGGACCGCAATATCTTGCTGCTCTCCGATGGCATGGTGGATATTTCACCGGACAAGGCCATTAATACCCGCGCACAAACGGATCTTTTACAGAAAATTGTGCCGCAATTGCGCGCCGCACACATTCGCGTACATACCATCGCGCTCTCAAAGGACGCAGATCGTCAGTTGCTCGCCAAAGTTGCCGCCGATACGGGCGGCTTATTTGTCGAGGCAGGTTCAGCCGATGCGCTGCAACGGGCTTTTTTGAAAATCTTCGAGGCGGCCGCGCCGCGCGATGGCTTGCCCTTGAAGGATAACAAATTCCTGGTTGACAAATCCGTCAAAGAATTGACCCTGCTTGCTTTCCGTGACAAATCCAATCAACCGACCAAACTTAAAATGCCTGATGGTCAGATCATTGACGAATCGAGCAGTAAAAATCGCCCGGAGTGGCACTGGGATGCCAGTGGTGGCCGTGATCTCATTACCATCGAGCAACCACCCGCGGGCCAATGGCAGATCATCGGCGCGCTGGATCCCGATAACCGCGCACTCATCATCACCGATCTTAAACTTCAGTTAAGTACCCTGCCCACGCGCATTTATCCCGGCGAGGTAATTAATGGTGATCTCATGCTCACCAATCTCGATCAGCCAATTACCCGCCCCGCCCTCACCCAAGTGATAAAAGCCGGCATCGAGGAGCACAAAGATCAGGAAATCATTCAGATCATCAAGCTCAACGACCAAGGCGCAGACCCAGACATTATCGGCGGTGATGGAAAATTCAACTTCCAGCTCCATTTAATTGATCCGGCAGGAATTTACAGCCTGGTAGCAACCGCAATCAGCCCGACATTTCAACGAGATTGGCGTCAAAATTTTGCAATGGCGACTCAAGCGCCCATCCAGATAAAAACCGATATTGTGCCCATAGCAACCGCAACGCCTGAGCCATTGGGCGCCCAAGTCAGCACACCAGCCATCACACCGACCCCTCACCCTGTCATTACCCGCCAAATTCAAATTACTCAAGACCCGACCGTGATAGAACCGGGAACAGCTCGCATTGTTGGGGAATGGGATTGCCCACAAGGTATGGCGCTATCAACCCCGTCAACCATTGCCGTGGACTGGCCATTGACCCAAACCGTAACCCATATACCCGCCCCCGTTCCAGATACGGTTGCCTGCTCATTAAAAGCGACATTACACGCCGAACTCACCACCCATCGCCTCATCACACTGGCGCTTTCTGAATTTAAACTGGCGGCGATAGGCGCACGAACCGCCCCGTTAACAGCGCAAAAAATATCGCCATCCGCTGCCCAAAAAATGGTTAGCGCCGGCAAAATTAATTGGCTACTTATCGCCTCAATCAACGCCGGTTTGGTCTTTTTGATTGGGCTTGGCATCTGGCTATGGCAAAGATCCACCCGTCACCTTGAAACACAACTTCTTACTGAGGCAAAAACGGTATGACTACCCCAACAACTGCGACCTCCCCCCCGGCCATTCCTGCCGCAAGCCTCGCCGAGGTCGGAATTTTCACACCCAATTGGGCAGTTTTAGCCACTGAATTTTCGGTGATATTTTTCTTGTTTGCCGTCATCATCGGGATCATAGCTTGGCTTGGCCGACACAAACGCATCAAGGCTGCGCGTCTATTGCTGGATGAACGCGCAAACCTCGCCGCATCGGCCACCGAAACATTTAATCAGCACTGTCTCGCCCTCCGGCCCGATCGCCCTTGGACCGAGGCGGAATTGGATGATTATGAACAGCGCAGTTTGTTGCTCGTCAGTGAATTGATTCAGCCGTGGCTGGAACCCGCCACAGATACTTTGCGCCAGGCCACACGGGAAATCATGACCATCCGTCATAACGATTTGCATCAAATCGCCGCAATTTTTCGCAACGTAGCCAACCCAGAGCCCAGTCGTAATGCCGCTCAAAATGTTGTGGTTGAACAGTTACAGCATGATTTGGCCGCGAGCCAAAAAGCAGAGAGCGAACGTTCGGCCCAATTGGCCGAAGCGTTGAAATCGGTGAGCATCATTGTGGGTGAATATGGTCGAAAATTCGGCGTCGATGCTGATTTCAAGGTTCCTCAAATTCTTCGAGCCTTACTGTACCTTCAGGCGACCGACGAAGGATTGGATCCCAGCGCAGCCAAACGCAGTGCTGATGAAGCGATGGCCAATGGCACTATTTTCTCGGAAAGCCTTGCAGAAACAACTGAAGCAACCCCGGTTGAATCGACGCCGCTCAATTCATCGCAGTCGCCTAAATCCGCCCCAATCAAAACAGATTCTATCGAAAAGAATCAAACTGAAGTTGCCATTTTGCCCGAAGTACAAATGCCACCAATCAGCGCACCCACCCCTCAAGTGCAATCTACCCCCATCGAAGGAACGAAAACCGAACTCGATGAGCCCCCAGCCCAACCTGCAATAAGACAGCCCGCGCCGACCCAACCGCCAATGGATGAAAATTTAATTGATCTGGATGAAATCGAGCTCCCCATAACGGTTGAAACCCGCACGGATTTTGATTTGGATCTGGATGATATTGATGCCCTACTGGATGCAGAAATTGCGCGGCAACAAACCACCACTGCGTCTGTAGCCAATACATTGCCCACATTGGATGATGAGCTTGATCTCAGCAAAAAAAGCTGAGACAACCGCAATAGGGATGGGTGGCGTACACGGCAAGGTTTACCGGCCCAAGGTCCTAATCAAATGATGCAGTACTAAGGAAAATGCCCGAAAAAGAGCAGATACACAGAGTATGTGAACATTTCAAGGGGATTTTCGACGCCGTAATGCTCAAAGCCATCTTGCCCGCAGCACGCCCCTTGAGCATCGCATCCCTGCCCAAGGGGCGCGAGAACAGGATGCGCGCTTCAGCGAAATATTGCACAAATTCAAAAAACCCAATACCGACTTTTGCCACTCATTTAAGCTAAAATGATTAGCCTGCAGATCATTAGAGAAAACATGAACACGACTTTCTATCCTTCTTTTTGGCGGCATTTTTTTCGCGGTCGGCAATTTCTCAATCAACGTATTCATCGTATGGGTTTTATTTTTGTCGCTTTCAGCCTGCTGAGTCATCCGAGTCTTGCCGCAACACCGGTAAACCCGGATCGAATCACTGCGGCACACTTAATGAATAATTTAATTGATGCAAGCTGGGTTCAAGATGGAAGCGGCAACAAAATTGTCTATCTGTTTTTTGATCCCAATTGCCCGTACTGCCACATTGTGTATGACACATTAGCAAAAATTCGCAAAGACCTGCCCGACATTCAATTCCGCTGGGTGCCCTTGGCGACGCTCGGTGGTACCTCTGAAGGCAAGGCCGCCGCCATCATTCAAGCACAAGACCCACTCGCTGCGTTTCATCAAAGCGAACGCAACTATGGTTTTTTGGACAGCGACAACGGCGGCGGCATCAAACCCGCCAGAATCGTGAAGGCGGCGACCAAAAGCCTGCTGGATGAAAATTTATCGATTATCGAAGGCGAAAACCTAGCGGGAATCCCTATTGTGGTTTTCCAAGCCACCGACGGCAAGCCGTTTTACTTTATGGGCCAACGCACCGAAGCACAATTGCGGCAAATTTTAAGCTTTGTCGCTGCAGGCAATTTTGGTGGCGGCACACCGATTAAATCTCAATAAATAATCATTACCCCCATAACAATCTTGATCCCCCATGGCTGTGGAAAAAATATAAGCAGCCGCAACGCGTCATGGCACCCATTACTGGGCAACAAAAAGCCCGAACGCATCGGGCTTTTTTATGGCGACCTGGGTCTTCATTGCCTATCAAATGACCAAAGGCTCTGGCATTAGGCGGACACCGAATTTCCGAAACACGTCGGCTTGCACCTGTTTTGCTAAATCCCATAAATCGATCCCTCGGGCCCCGCCCAAATTCACCAGAACCAAGGCATGTTTCTCGTAAATACCCGCATGATTCTGCGTGTGACCGCGCCAACCGGCTTGTTCAATTAACCAACCGGCAGAGAGTTTCGACTGATTTATTTCATGCTGCGGGTAAATTGGCAGATTGGGCCAATTTTCTTTTAAATGCGCTGCCAAATTGTTCGCCACAATCGGATTTTGAAAGAAGCTCCCGAGGCTACCTAAGGCAGGTTGGCGCCAATCCGGGAGTTTTTGCAAGCGGACACGCGTCACAATCTGTGTGAAATCATGCGGAGTAAGCACGGCTAACGTAGTGCCCTGCACGTCATCCAAATAATGTAGTGCGGCTTCATGTAACCCCGGGTAATTAAGTTGTGGCCAATCATGGGGGGGCGTTTTGTGCAATCGAACCGTAACGCTCAAAATCAACCAACGCGTTGGCTCTGCTTTAAACCGACTATGACGGTAGCTAAAACCGCACTCAGCCGCTTGCCAAGTAACTCGGCGTTGCTGTTCGCGATCCCACAGCTCGACTCGTACCAGCACATCGGACAACTGCACACCATAAGCGCCCACATTCTGAATTGGCG
Organism: Pseudomonadota bacterium; assembly: GCA_021801265.1. Lineage (GTDB taxonomy): Bacteria > Pseudomonadota > Gammaproteobacteria > Halothiobacillales > Halothiobacillaceae > Halothiobacillus. Next base: position 23,206 of record JAJYYE010000006.1, read on the forward strand.
CAGCCCCAACTGTTCCCGGAATTTCTGCCAAGCGCTCCAGTCCATACCAACCCTGTTTTACCGTCCAGCGTACCCATTTATCCAGCCCCAAACCCGCTTCGGCCCAAGCGAGCACGGTATCGCCCTCATCAATAAAACCCGAGTTTGAAGCATCCAGTTGCACGACCTTATCAAGCCGCTCTCGGACAAACAGAATATTGCTCCCCCCGCCCACAATGAGTGTATTCGCATCGGCAAGCCAACGATCCCGCACCGCCACATCCGCCAGCGCCTTTTGAATATGACTGATCCGCAGGTGCTGATCGGCACGTACCGCCACGTTCATGGTGTTACTGATGGCTTCATCAGGGTGATAGTGGAAGCCAGGATTCACAACAGCATTATTCCCACGCAAAAATATTTACACCTTATTATTATTCAATAAGTTGATACGCTGCCGATCTAAAATACGAATGATGGATTGTGCGGCGACCTGCGGTTGATTAAAGGGGGATTGGTCAATATTGATCATTTTATTCAGCGCCCAGCGGGTTGAAACAACACCCTCAGCGACTGCTTTGCCTTCGGGGCAGAGGCACACACCCGGCCGCCCCAACGCCGCGGCCAACCAGGCGGTAGCGTTCAAACCGGTCAGCACATAATTTGCGGTTGAAATCTGTGACCAATGAAGCCGCAACCGTTTTGCCGCTGGTGTCGATGCCGACGTGTCAAGATAAGCCACCCTTAGATCAGTCATCGCCAACAGTGCCCGACATTGCTGGCGCTGCGCAACATCCCATGTCAGGGCTTCCCAATCAACAACCAGATCAATCGGCCCATTCATAGCCTGTTGATCAGCCTCGACCAATCGCTTGGGCTGTAAAAACTCACCGACATTCACCAAACCATAATTGGGTACGAGATCGTGCAAGGAATAGCCCAACGCTGCTGCAAAAAATACACGTAGCGCTTGTAGTGGGTGAAGTGAAGACGGCAAAGGGAAAACCGATGAATAAACCCGATCACTTTGAGCATCACGCATATTGGCCACACCGACGCGCCGACCAGGCATGCTGCGCGCGACCACTCGGCTCACTCGAGTGCCAAAGGGGTCAAGCAGAAGGTTCGGCAATGGCGAGAACTCCGCATAAGCCTCTTTAAGATTGCGCCGGGCACGCCACCCCCTCGGCAACCAACCCGGTTGATTAAAACCATGCGCATCAAGCACCAAAGACCCGGTTACTGCGGGATGTACTTTGATGCAAGCAATCATATCCTCTGAACCCAACACCGAAATTTTCAACCCTGGAATTGCGTTTTGGGCATCGGTAAATGCTGCCCATAAGGGTAAACTCCGCACGGGTTCATCCGCTAACAGAACGAGAATATGCATCCTTGATGTATGACTCCCTTAAGAAAATAAAGTCAGGGTTAGAGATTTCTGATTTTAAAGGTAAAACCGCCCTAAATTAGCGCTTTTCATTAAGCGGTAACGCGGGGCAACGGCCATTTACCCAGCCTCCATGCTAAACTTCGCGCCCTGGTTTTCCTAGAAGTTTAGAGTTTCATGACACCTCAAACCCCGCGACGCATTCTGGTTACATCTGCCCTGCCCTATGCCAATGGCCCGCTACATTTGGGGCATATTATCGAAACCATCCAAACCGATATTTGGGTACGAGCACAGAAAATGTTTGGCTGCGATTGCCGATATCTCTGCGCCGATGATACCCACGGTACGCCCATCATGCTTAAAGCACAGCAGGAAGGTATTACTCCGGAAGAATTAATTGCCCGCATCGGTGCCAGCCATCAGGCGGACTTTGCCGACTTTATGATTGGATTTGATATTTTTCACAGCACGCATTCCGAAGAAAATCGTCGAATGGCCAGTGAAATTTTCCTCAAACTCGATGCACGCGGCCTCATTTCCCGTAAAACCATCAAGCAAGCCTATGATCCTGAAAAGAATATGTTCTTGCCCGATCGATTCATCAAAGGCGAATGCCCCAAATGTGGCGCGGCCGACCAATATGGCGATAACTGTGAAAAATGCGGCGCCACCTATAGCCCGACCGAACTTAAAAATCCCCGTTCTGTTTTATCGGGCGCAACGCCGGTCGAACGCGATTCAGAGCACTATTTTTTCGATTTACCGCAAATGGAAAGCCGGCTAAAACAGTGGCTTTCTGAAGATCGCGTGCAACCCGCCATTCGCGCCAAATTACAAGAGTGGTTTGACAGTGGCTTACAAGCCTGGGATATTTCCCGCGATGCGCCCTACTTCGGTTTTGAAATTCCCGGCGCACCAGGCAAGTTCTTTTATGTGTGGTTAGACGCGCCTATCGGTTATATCGGGGCATTCTTAAAACTGGCCGAAACCACGGGGCTGGATTTCGATACCTATTGGGGCGAACACGCGACGAGCGAACTCATTCACTTCATCGGCAAAGATATCGCCTATTTTCACACGTTATTTTGGCCCGCCATGCTGATGGGTGCGGGCATGCGCACGCCGACCGCTGTGTATACACACGGGTTCTTAACGCTTAATGGCGAAAAAATGAGCAAATCCCGTGGCACATTTATTCAAGCCCGCACCTATTTGGATTACCTCGACCCGCAATCTCTACGGTATTACTTTGCGGCAAAATTGAGCGCCAGTATTGATGACATTGACCTCAGCCTTGACGACTTCCGCCAACGCGTCAATTCAGATTTGGTCGGCAAAGTCGTCAACATTGCTAGCCGTTGTGCCGGCTTCATTCAAAAACAATTCGATAACCAATTGAGCCCGGACTTAAGTGATCCCAGCCTTAACGCAAGTTTGGTTGCCGCAGCCGAATCAATTCAAAACCGCTATGAACGCCGTGAAACCGGGCAAGCCATGCGCGAAATTATGGCGCTGGCCGATTTAGTCAACCAATACATTGACGAGAAAAAGCCTTGGGCAATGGCCAAATCGCCGGAAACTCTTGCCGATGTGCAGGGCGTGTGTACCGATGGCCTCAATGCCTTCCGTATTTTGATGATTTACCTCACCCCCGTACTGCCCGCAATGAGCGCCAAAGCGGCGCAATTTCTCAATTTGCCCGCGATGCGCTGGGAAGACATCGACCATCCACTGGTCGCGCACACCCTCAACCTATTCGAACCGCTCATGACCCGCATCGAACAATCGGCCACCGATGCGCTTTTGGCCGCCACCCAACGCGAGGCTCAAGCCATGCACCAAGCACAACAACCCATTCCGATCGAAAAAACCGCTACGGCAACCACCACACCCCCTGCGGGCGACATTGAACCCATTGCGCCAGAAATCAGTATTGAGCAATTTGCCGCCGTAGATCTGCGCATCGCCAAAATTGTCCATGCCGAACACGTGGAAGGTGCGGCGAAATTGCTACGCCTTGAGTTGGATATTGGCGACGACAAACCGTACCAAGTGTTTGCGGGCATCAAATCGGCTTACGCGCCGGAGCGTTTGATTGGTCGTCATACCGTGATGGTAGCAAACCTGAAACCACGCCAAATGAAGTTTGGTTTATCAGAAGGCATGGTTCTGGCTGCCGCCGGCTCTGATCAGGGCGAATTGTTTATTTTATCGCCCGACGAAGGCGCCACAGCGGGCATGCGCGTTAAATAACTGTTCTACGACCCTCTACCCGCGCGTTGATGAGTAAAAGCCGCCGTTTGCGGCTTTTTATTTTGTGGATTTATCTGCGCCCATCGGTGATTTTTTGGGGGTAATCTCAGGCGAAACGACAGACGGCCGGGTTGGAATACGCGGATCGTCGTCATCCATTAAAATTCGATGTGCCGGACCCTCCAAATCCTCATATTGATTATTGCGGATCGCCCAAAACGCCGCCCAAACCAAAATTCCCGCAATCACCATACTGATTGGCACAAACAAATAAAGCACACCCATCGCTTACCTCCGTCGTGGGTTACCCACGTAAAACACGGCTCAAAATTTCCGCACAAAACACGCTGAATTTCAGAACTGGATATGAGTGTACAAGTTCCGTTCAGATTAAAACTAAAAAGCCCACCCAATGTAAATAGGCGGGCTTCCCCATTTGACAAATATCAGTAGTTACTGAACCGTGCGGGTTCGCTCACCAAACGAGGAACTGCTGCCGTGACGTAGCGCAGCAATCCGTTCATCCAGCGGCGGATGTGACATAAACAGCCGACCCAGTGTGCTGCCATGGCCAGAAATCCCAAAAGCCGTCATTTGTGCGGGCAATTGCGCGGGTGTTTCGTAATTTAGTTTAAGACGCTCAAGTGCGGCGATCATTTTTTGGCGCGTCGCGAATTTGGCACCCGCTTCATCGGCACGGAATTCACGCTGCCGTGAGAACCACATCACAATCATGCTGGCCAGAATCCCAAAGATAACTTCCGCCACAATCGTAGTGACATAAAAACCAATCCCCGGGCCATCGCCTTGATTTTTCAATAAAACCCGATCCACAAAATAGCCAACGATCCGAGCGAAGAAAATCACGAACGTGTTCACCACGCCTTGGATAAGGGTGAGCGTAATCATGTCACCATTCGCCACATGGCCAATTTCGTGACCCAAAACGGCTTCGGCTTCATCACGGGTCATATTCGCCAGCAGGCCGGTCGATACCGCAACCAACGCATTATTGCGGCTGGCGCCGGTAGCGAACGCGTTGATTTCTGGCGAATCATAAATCGCCACTTCCGGCATACCGATACCCGCCATTTTTGCCTGGCGTTCAACGGTTTGGAGCAACCACCGTTCAGCCTCGTTGCTGGGCTGCTCGATCACCTGCGCCCCGACACTCCGCTTGGCCATCCACTTGGACATCATTAAGGAAATCAATGAACCACCAAAACCAAACACGGCAGCAAGCACCAAGGTTGAGCCGTAATTGATGCCATTTTTATCCATCGTTACGCCAAGGCCGAACACCTTGGAGATGACGAACCAGGCAACGGACAAAATTACCATGACCGCTAGGTTGGTCAGCAAAAAAAGAAAAATACGTTTCATGGCAGGGGGGGTTTCTCCTAAAGGTTAAAGTATGTCCAGTCAATATATTCCGGCACCGCTTGGGCAAGTACTTTAGCGTAAAGTTTGGGCATTCTCCGAATTTTTCAAGTAGCCTTGCGCATCATCCTTATTAAAAGCCTTATAACCGCCCGGTCTTGAGATACGAGATGATCCGGGCTTCGTGTTCAAGTTGGCCTACTGATTGAATCTTTGGCCTAGGCTCGTTAAACAGCGGCAAGTGTTTAAACAAGGCCTTCTGTTGCTGCAATTGCAAGTACACCCTACTCGATACATAAGGCGCTGAGGCATTGATAGCCGCATCAAGTGCTTGCCCACACCGAGCAAACCGCCAAGTCAGCCAAACCATACCAACGGTATAATCTGCGACAACACGCTGATCTTTCCGATTGCCTGCCGCTGCTTTTAATAAAGCGGCTTCACTCGGTGTTGGCATTGAAGAAGCAGACTGTGCGATAAAAACGTCAAGCTGCGCCCCGAAAGATCCATCTAGCGGGGTCTTAATCGGCAAAATCAGGTCGTTTTCCAACATTTAAACTCAATAATTGCGCGGTGAACAATCAAGCCAGTCTAGCGCAAATCCTAGGCGGCAATGAACCAGGCCGCAAATCGGCAATGCCTTGAACCAGCCGTTTCTTCACTTTTACGTTGCACGAAATGCCGCAAATAGCGCTGTTGAAGGTTGGCACGTTCCAACCAGACAAATACATCGGCCGTATTAAACTCTTCATCCCAATACGGCTCGCCGCCAATCTTCGCGCCTAAACGCAGGTAGGCCTTGAGCAGTGGCGGTATTTTAATTTCCGGGTTTTGCCCATACGTCGGCAGGGGTTCCGACGGCAGTGTACGACGGGAATTAATCCGTAGCGATTCAGGTGTGAGATACTTGGCGCGAAGATGCGCCATAATCAAACGCGCCTGCACGCCCCCATCACTCATCGGAATGCTCGCGCAGCCCATAAGATAGGCGAAGCGATTGATTTCCATGAATTGCGCCAAACCAGACCACAAAGTACCAATGGTTGCCCCCGTACGGTAACCCGGATCGACGCAGGTTCGGCCAATTTCCATCACACGGCCATCCGTTGCGATAATCGGTGACACATCGAATTCCTTAGCCGAATAAAATCCACCGGCCACACGAGCCTGGGTATCCGTCAGAATGCGGGTACAAGCAACCACATGACCAGTATTTAAATCTCGCACCATCACATGATGGCAATATTGATCGAAGTGATCCGACTCGAGCCCCAACGGGGTCGTGCAATCGATTTTTGCCCCAAGCTCTTCCACGAATACACGATATCTCAAACGAAATGATTCTTCGATCTGTGACGGCGTTAATGCAAACTCCACCTGAAAGTGACGCTCCATTTTCGTGGAACATGAAGGCCACGCGGTTTGATCACGTACCTGCTCAACGGTTTCCTGATTCATCTCAATTCACCCTCTCAATTCACCCTGTTATCGGATTTTTAAAGCATAGGCATGTGTTGTTTCACCCAAGTGTGAACTCCGTTGCGTTTTTCTGACTTATTGATGAATTTTTCGTGAAACTCGCCCGTCGATTGCACCCACGCCCCACGCGCGGCAAACTACGCATCCACTCTTGTTTCAAGCGATTGACCTCACCATGAATGTGTACCCGCTGGTTCGTGCCCTGCTGTTTAACTTAGAACCCGAAGCCGCCCACCGGCTCACATTGAGTTTGCTCGATTTAGCCGCGAAAACGCCGTGGTGTGGTTTTGCCCGGAAACAAGTGTCTGCCGACCCCATCACGGTAATGGGCATCACGTTCCCCAATCGCATCGGCTTGGCGGCAGGTTTGGATAAAAATGGTACGCATATCGATGCGCTCAGTTGTTTGGGCTTTGGGTTTCTTGAAATAGGTACCGTGACACCCCGTGCTCAACCCGGCAATCCGCGGCCCCGTTTGTTTCGCCTGCCAGATGCCGACGCACTCATTAACCGCATGGGGTTTAACAACGATGGCCTGGAAAATTTTCTGGCCAATGTGCTAGCGCGTCGCTCAAGCGGCATTTTAGGACTGAATATTGGCAAAAATTTTGATACCCCCATGGAACGGGCTGTGGAAGATTACTTAGTTGGACTGCGCGGCGTGCATGCGGTTGCCGATTATGTGACCATTAATATCTCATCGCCGAATACCAAAAATTTGCGCCAATTACAGGCAGCCGACCAATTTGGTCCGTTACTTGCCGCCTTGCGTGCTGAAAAAGACATACTCGATCAGGCGAACAATAAAACCGTACCCATCGTGGTGAAAATCGCGCCCGATTTATCGACCGAAGACATTGAGCTGATGGCTAAATTGCTCGTCGACGAGGGCATGGATGGCGTCATCGCCACCAATACTACGATTGAACGCACCACAGTGGCAGGTTTACCCCATTCGGATGAAGCGGGTGGATTAAGTGGCCGACCGGTGCGTGCGGCGTCTACTCAGGTGATTAAAACGCTGCGTAGCGCATTGCCCAGCGGGTTTCCCCTAATCGGAGTGGGCGGGATTGATAGCGGCGAAGCGGCCATGGAAAAAATTTCTGCAGGCGCCGATTTACTGCAAATTTATACCGGATTTATTTATCAAGGGCCGCAGCTTATTCGCAACATAAACGAGGCCTTAATTCAGGCGGGTAAAGCCGGACGCGTCTGACACACGGGGCAATCGGGATCGCGCGAAAAGCGAATGGTGCGAAACTCGGCGCGTTTGAGATCAAACAGCGCCAGCCGCCCGATCAACGGCACACCAAATCCGACCAATACCTTAATCACTTCGGCGGCCTGCAAACTGCCAATCATCCCCACCAGCGGCGATAACACGCCCGTTTCGCTGCACCGTAGCGCATCCTCACCCGCTTCGTGATACAGACATCGATAACAGGGGGATTCGGCTCGGCGGGTATCAAACACGGTCACCTGCCCTTCCATCCGAATGGCCGCACCCGAAACCAAGGGTTTTTGAGCCCGCGCGCAGGCGGCATTCAACGCAAAACGCAGGGGGAAATTATCCGAGCAATCGCACACACAATCGACAGTGGCCAGTAAATCGGCCATCTGTTCAGGCTGCAATTTCTCAGGCACCAAGCGCAGCGATACATCGGGGTTAATTGCCGCAATCCGCGCCGCCGCTGACGCCACCTTCAAAGTACCGATTGAGGCTGTATCGTGTGCAATTTGGCGCTGTAAATTACTTAAATCCACCTCATCAAAATCCACCAGCACCAACTCGCCCACGCCCGCAGCCGCCAAATATAAAGCCACTGGCGAACCCAAACCGCCCAAGCCAACAATGAGCACCCGCGCCGCGCGCAAGCGCTCCTGTCCGGCGTAATCAATTTCCGGCAGCATCATGTGGCGGCTGTAACGTAACAGTTGATCGTCATTCATAAAATTAAGTATTCGTGAAAATTACAAATAATGCCGCCACGGATCGTCGCTGCGCTCAGGGGGGGTGGGGGGGTGAGTAAAACGCCCCGATACGGCTAGCTGATCGACGGTGGGGCGGAACGCTTGATTGGGCATGGCGCAATTACCTAAACCCAATTCTTCTCGCTGATTTTCTTCAGCATATTCAATCAACGCAACTTTGAGCTTATTCAGTAATGAGGCATCTAAATGGAACCCGGCGAGTTGCAAATGACGGCGCAGTACTCTTAAACAAATTTGCTGCAGATCATATTCAACCTGCATGCAGGCCGCATGTTTGCGCGCCGCACACTGCACGCCCGGCAAATGTACCGCAAAAGCACAGGCGCCCGTCGCTTGATCGCCATGATGATGCGGACCACGAAACCCAATTTCACGGGCTTTGATTACCTCGACACTGTCCATCATCCCCCCTTGGCCGAAAGAACCGGTTCATAACGGCAGGTTAGCGCAATTTATCGATTTTGTGATCCTTAAATCGATTCGGGTTTTTGTCCTATCGTATTGCGGGGGTGTCCCGCTAAATCCTGGCGCGTTTCAATCGCCACAAAACCCGCTTGATCAAGTAAATCCTGCACCAATTCAGCTTGGGCATGACCGTGCTCAAACAGCAACCAACCGCCCAGCTTCAGTGCGTATTGGGCTTGGTTGATAATCAGGCGGTAATCATCCAGCCCAGCCTCGCCCGCGACCAGCGCTGAAATCGGCTCAAACCGTACATCGCCTTGGCTTAAATGGGGATCATCTGCGCAAATGTAGGGGGGGTTGCTGACAATCATGTCGACACTTTGAGGGGCAATCATCTGTGCCCAACTTCCGCGTATCCAACATAAATTACGGGACTTCATTGATAAAATACGGCTTTGATTTGCCTGTGCTACGTTAAGTGCTGTCGCACTAAAATCACAGCCCAGCACCAATACCTGTGGTCGCTCAAACGCCAAACTGAGTGCAATCACCCCCGATCCCGTGCCTAAATCAACCACGGTGCAGCAAAGATTCTGCGGGATTTTTTCTAGCGCCCATTCGACCAAGTGCTCGGTTTCAGGCCGAGGAATTAAGGTCGCGGGTGTCACCAGAAACTCATGTCGCCAAAAACTACGCTGCCCAGTAATATAAGCCACGGGCTCACCTTGGGCACGCCGTTGAAGTGCCGCGCGCACGCATTCAGCAACCTCTGAGGTCACGGGGTAATCGGCATCCATGAGCTGCTGCGTACGGGTTAGCCCGGTGTAATGCTCAACCAAAACCCGCAAATCAATTCGGGCATCTGTATCCACGCCTAAAAGCGCCCGGCCTTCCGCCAGCAATGCCAGCAAACGTGTTGATTCAATCTCAGAAGGTTTCATCGGCCAAGGCCATCAATTGATCGGCCTGATCAGTTTGCCGCAAGGGATGAATCACGGGATCAAGATCACCACCGAGGATGCGCTCTAATTGATATAACGTCAGGTTAATCCGGTGATCGGTAACACGCCCCTGTGAGAAATTGTAGGTGCGAATACGCTCAGAGCGATCGCCCGAACCCACCAGCGCTTTACGTGTGGCCGCCTGCTCCGCATGGGCACGCTGGCGCTCCTGATCGGCCAGTCGTGCCGCCAACACACTCAAGGCACGTGCTTTGTTTTTATGTTGCGAGCGCTCGTCTTGGCATTCCACCACCATACCGGTGGGTAAATGGGTAATACGGATCGCCGAATCCGTTTTGTTGATGTGTTGACCACCCGCCCCGGACGCGCGGAAGGTATCAATGCGCAAGGTCGATGGATCAAGTGTCACGGCTTCGGCTTCAGGCACAACCGGCATGACGGCCACGGTGGCGGCTGAGGTGTGCACACGCCCTTGTGTTTCCGTTGCTGGCACGCGCTGTACCCGATGCGCGCCCGATTCAAATTTAAGCGCAGCATAAACACCATCGCCACTAATTTGGGCAATTACCTCGCGGTAACCACCGTGCTCGCCTTGTTGCTCAGACAAAATTTCTGAGCGCCAGCCGTGGATATCGGCGTAGCGCAAATACATGCGCAGTAAATCTCCGGCAAATATCGCCGCTTCATCACCGCCCGTACCGGCGCGAACTTCAAGAATGATATCGCCGTCATCTGCGGGGTCATGGGGTAATAAGTGCAGCTTGAGGGTGTCATCCAGCACCTCAATTTGGGCGCGCAACTCAGGAATTTCTTCGGCGGCCAACTCGGCCATATCGCGATCGGCCTCCTTGCTCATCAGCTCGGCAGCTTCTAAATCCATTTTGGCTTTTTGATAACGCGCCAAGACATCAACCAAATCATGCAAACGGGCATGTTCTTTGGATAAGGCACGAAAACGGGTTTGATCATTAACGACGTCTGGCTCTGACAGCAACGCCGTCAACTCTTCATAACGCTCGGATAAGGCAAATAATCGATTAAATAATGAGGGTGGCAACATGGGATTTCAGCAAAATAAGGGAAAGGGTATCAGCGCCATAAAGCCGCACAATACGGAGAGAAAAAGATTTAAAGCCGCTAACGGAGCGGGGTATCCGCGAGACCCAACACATTTTGCACAGCATGCACTGTGGGCAGATCACCACTGGCACACGCTTCGCGTAACACCACGGTCGGGTGGTGGATGAGCCGATTGGTGAGCGTATTGGCCAGAAAATCCAAGGCTTCTGCCGGGGTTTTGCCTGCAGCCAGCAGGGATTTGGCACGAAATAACGCATCATCACGCATCTGCTCTGATTGCTGCCGATAGGACTTAATCAGTTCAGCACCCGTTTGTAACTGTACCCATTCGAGAAAGTGACCCACTTGCAAGTTGATAATTTCTTCAGCCTGTTCGGCGGCGGCCGCACGCGACTTTTGACCTTCATCAATGACAGTTTTCAGATCATCCACGGTGTAGAGATACACGTCTTGCAATTCCGCCACTTGCGGCTCGATATCTCGCGGAACGGCAATATCCACCATAAAAATCGGGCGGCGTTTACGCTGTTTCAAGGCTTGCTCGACCGCCCCCTTCCCCAGTATGGGCACCGGGCTTGCTGTCGAGGAAATCACCACATCCGCTTTGTGGAGATGCTTGGGAATATCGGCCAGGCTAATGGCAATACCGCCAAATTGTTCCGCCAAATGATGCGCCCGCTCAATCGAGCGATTCGCAACAATCACTTGATGCAACCCATTACCCTGCAAATGACGCGCGCACAACTCAATCGTTTCACCCGCACCAATCAACAGGGCAGTTTTTTGGGAAAAATCGCCAAAAATCTGTTTGGCAAGGCTCACCGCCGCAAACGCGACTGAAACCGGGCTTGCACCAATTTGGGTATCAGTACGCACCTGTTTCGCTACAGAAAAAGTATGCTGAAACAATCGATTAAGCACAGGGCCCAGCGCTTGGGCATCCTGTGCAACGGTGAATGCATCCTTAATTTGACCGAGGATTTGGGGCTCGCCCAGCACCATCGAATCAAGCCCGCAGGCCACCCGCATCAAGTGACGGATGGCCAGCTCATCCTTATGCGCATAGACATAGGGTGCGATGGATTCGACGGGGATTTGGTGAAATGCGGCCAGCCACTCGACCAAGTTCTCGCGCACGCAATTGGAGCGGGCATAAATTTCGGTGCGATTGCAGGTGGAAACAATCGCGACTTCTTTGGCGCCGCAATTGTGGATTAAACCATCCAGCGCAGAAACAAGGCGCTCCGGGCCAAAAGCGATGCGCTCGCGCACATCCACTGGGGCTGTTTTATGATTTAAACCGAACGCGATAAGTGACATATCCGGGGATTATAGCCTGTCAAAGTGGATAGCCGCATCCTGCACAGTAGATATTGAGCAGATTGTATAAGCAAAGCCTGAAATACGCTTTGCCTGACTTATCATCCGCCTCATTCTTTACGCCCTAAATCCCGCAACGGCAAGCGCTGCCGATTGCGATACAACGGCCAGTAACGCCCCGACGCCAGTACCAATGCCAACAAACCCATAACTGCTACCGACCAGTTCGCCCACAATCCCAGCGGATAACCGGCATCAAACCAGGGCGAGGATAAAGCGCAAATGGCGGTGATCACGATGGCTATTGGCATCGGCCAGCGCGCATGATTTAACTTTGGCCAAATCGATAATAGCTTGTGTGCCAGCACGACCGACATCAAACCAATGATGCTTCCAGCCAAGACATCCGTCGGCCAATGCACCCCCACGGCCATACGTGAGATGCCGAGCAGGGCGGCGGCGGCCAGCACCAACGCGGTCCAACGAATTGACAGCCGCAAACCAACAATCATCAGCCCCGCCAAGGTAAATGCCGTCACCGCGTGCCCCGAAGGAAAGCTGCCATGATCGAGCCGATGGCCAATCAAATGCATCATATCGGCCGCCAGTACGGCGGGTGGACGCGGCACATCCAGTATGGGTTTAATTGTGTGCGTAATCAGGGTGGCGATGACCGCCGAAACCAATAATAGTGCGGCTAAGCGGGGACGTAAAAGCAGTACAGGTAAAAACAAACCCAAGGCCAAATAGGTATCCGCCAATGACGTCATGCCTGACCAAAAATGGGGCGCCAGAGGGCCTAAATTATTGAATCCATGAAACACCGCTATGCGCGAATCAGGAAAAACACTTAATAAAATCAATGCAATTGAGGCGGTCATCGCAAAACCACAGGCCAAACGCAAACCCGGCAAGGTATTGAGGTTAATACCATCTGAAGATGTACGATCCCAAAAGCTCATAGCACCTCCGAAGGAGTAGATGACTGGGCTTGACACCAATCCGCCTGTTCAAGTCCAGCCAAAGCGGCGGGGCGAATGTGGTACGACTTGACCTCTTTAGACTCGTAATACGTCCGCGAGAGCATTTCTGAAAGCACGCCCGTCGTCAAAATTTGCACCGCGATCAGTACAAGCATAATCCCCACCATGAATAGCGGCCGATCGCCAATTCGCTCACCCAACATTTTCAGCACCAGCAAATAGGACAAAATCAAACCACCCAAGCTGCCGAAACCTAAACCCAACATGCCAAAAAAATGCGCAGGGCGGGCGGCGAATCGCATGAAAAAATAGACGGAAAGCAAATCGATAATGACGCGGAAGGTTCGCGATAAGCCGTATTTGGATACCCCCGCCGTCCTCGGGTGATGCGCCACCTCCTCCTCCTGGATTCGGCTGGGTGAGGTCTGCGTCGCGAGCCAGGCCGGAATAAATCGATGCATTTCCCCATACAACCGCACACCTTTAATTACCGATGCGCGAAAGACTTTAAGGCTGCAACCATAATCATGCAGCGTCACACCCGTAATTTTCCGAATCAGCCGATTCGCAATGCTTGAGGGCACTTTGCGCAACATCAAATTATCTTTGCGATTTTTACGCCAACCTGAAACCAAGTCTAAATCTTCCACCAATAAGCGACTCACCATCCGCGGAATATCCATCGGATCATTTTGCAAATCCCCATCCAACGTCGCGATGACCTCACCGCGAGCCAGATCAATCCCTGCTTGCATCGCGGCCGTTTGGCCGAAATTACGCGCCAGCGGTACTAAACGCACATGCAGTCCATACTGCGCTTGCCCCTGCGTAATCGCCCATACAGTACGATCCGATGAGCCATCATCAACCAACAACAACTCCCATGGCGCAGGATAATTTGCCAATGCTTCATGAACGCGTTGCAACAGTGGGGCAATATTGTCTTGTTCATTAAATACGGGGATGACCAGCGACAAAGCTGCCGCGCGAAAAGGGGGCATACGGGCTCCTGGTAATCGAAATTCACATGCACTCGAAGGGTTAAGTCCCTTGAGGCTAAAAAGGATAAGATTTTATGCCAAATTGGAAGTAAAAGCCCTTTCTACCGCGTTAACTGCTTATGACGTGGTTGGCGGCGAGGCGTGTTGCGGGGCAACATCCGGCCAGTAGTGCTGAAGTCGTTCGGTCAAACGCGTTAATGACGTGATGCCAACAAACACATCGACAATTTGGCCATTTTGGATCAAAACCAAAGTCGGCGTACCCATAATTCGCAAAGACTGCGCCAATGCGCGATGCGAGAGTACCGACAAGTGGGCAATTCGCCCCGGATACTGCGTACTCAAACTGTCCAATGCGGGAGCCATGCGCCGACAGGCACTGCAGTTAGGCGCCTCAAATGACACCAAAACGTTCATCCCTTCCAACTCTGGAAGCTCGGCATCAGTTTGAGCTGCCTGGGATGGATGAATGGCTTCCCATAACGCGTGAGGAACCCACTGCCCTCGAGCGGATTTAGCGCGGCGCAGCACCACCCATTGCCCTAATAAAATGAGTAAAACCAAGGAAAATAATACGGCGGGAACAGTTAAATCGGGCACAAATATCAGCCTCCAACACAATATAAAGATCGCACTCATGCCAACCGCGAAGCAAGCGCCGCATACAATAGCATTGAACAAAATACCCATACACAGGGTCTGGCGCAAATAGGACTTTTTATCACATAGTTTAGGGCTCAATCATGCATTTCAATTCATGTTCTCCACGAAACAATCAACCTTGGCAAGCGCTATTTGAGCAATTGAATCAAAACAGTCATCCGAGGCAACGCTTACAACCGGATACCCGTGCCATAGCCCAACGCTGGCAGCCCAATCACGGGTTCACTGTCATTCATCAGCCTGCCTTAATTGCCCCGGCGGAACTTCTCCACCGCGAACGCCAGTGGGCACAGATTGAGCGGAATACCCGATTGTTCTTACAAGGAAAGCCTGCCAACCATGTGCTACTTTGGGGCGCGCGCGGCACAGGAAAAAGTTCGCTCATACGCGCTTTATTAACCCAACAGGGCGGCAAAGAGTTAGGCATGATTGAACTGGATCGTGAGGGGCTTATCGGCTTGGCAGATTTAATCCAAATTCTGAGCAAACAAACCCGTCACTACATTTTATTCGTGGATGATTTATCGTTTGAAGCCAATGATTCCAGCTACAAAGGTCTCAAAGCCCTGTTGGATGGCTCATTGATGGCGCCGCCCAATAATGTCTTGATCTATGCCAGTTCCAACCGACGTCATCTCCTACCCGAAACCATGCAAGACAACCTAGCCGCTGCCGTGATAGACCATGAACTTCATGAAGGCGATGCAATCGACGAAAAAATTTCACTATCTGAGCGCTTCGGCCTGTGGTTGGCCTTTCATCCCTTTAATCAAGAGCAATACTTGGATATTGTGCGCGCTCACATAGCCACTCTGCGCGGCGATACGGCAGAGCAGGAAGCGCATTTGCGCGATGAAACACTCTGGCGGCAAGAAGCGCTCAAGTTCGCGCGGCTTCGAGGCTCGCGCAGTGGGCGGGTAGCACATCAGTTTGCCCGATTTTGGCAAGCTGAGAATTTACCCGAAATTAATTACCCATCACTTTGATATATTGAATATTTATAACTTATAAAATGGAGAAATCCGCTCAAGGGCAAGAAGAATACTTATTGATTAAATCAAAAATATTGCATCCACATGACGTTTTAATTGGCTTTTACGCAACACATTAGAAAAAAATTAGAGGATCAGTGAAAAAACATCTTGTTTTAATTGATTAATGCTTTATCGTCAGTCGGGTATTTTTTGCGACGAGTATTTTACCGTATGACAATTAATACCTGTGTGGCGAGTTTTTAGTGCTAAACACGCCGCACAGCTGAAACTGTAAGCACGTGTACGAGAGTATTTTTTCCGATGATTAATATCTATGTTGGCAACCTGTCCTATCAATCTGGCGATGCAGACGTTCTAGCTGCTTTTGAAGCATTTGGTGAAGTTAAATCTGCCAAAGTGATTCAAGATATGGCCACAGGTCGTTCAAAAGGCTTCGCGTTTGTTGAAATGGCCGATAAAACCGCTGGCTTAACTGCCATCGAACAGCTCGATAACACCGAGTTGAATGGTCGTAACATTCGTGTAAACGAAGCCCGCCCACGCGAGCGCACCAATGATCGCGGTGGTGACCGTGGTGGTGATCGTGGCGAGTTCCGCGCTCGCCGCTAAGCCCTAAAAGCTTACGTCGAGTAACCACCAATTTAATTGGTGGTTGGTTGCGAAATCCGGCTTCGAGTAAGGCTCTTTGTTGAGTCTTTTTTTATGCCTAAAATAAACACAAATCTATCATTTCTTATCGTGAAAATTCATCATCAGAAATTTCTTTTCCCACTACTGCATGATGATCTGCTTGATAGAGGTGCATATCAAATTGGTGTGCGGGCAGCAATTCACCCGCTTCAATCCCCGGCACAGTAAACGCCAAACTAATCAGCACAGCATGTTTTTCGCCTTCACGCAGCCTTTTTCGCCAAACCGGCAGCATCGGTTCGGGCGACAGAAACGCGAATACAACATCAGACTCTGCCCACGATCGCCTCCAAAAATCACCAAACCAAATGCGGCAATTCGGTTGATTTCGACAGCGCCAGCGTGATATTGCGTACAATACGGGCGCACTTTCGATACCGACAAACGTGCACTCTGGCAACGCTTGCGCCATTCGCCACAACAAGCGTCCATCGCCGCAGCCCAAATCAAGCAGGGATTTTTGCTGATCGCGGCGCATATAATCCACCAGCGCTTGGGCAACCATCGCATCCGATCGATACAAGGGAATACGGGTAAAAATGGCATTCCACTGAAACGCCATCAGTAATATTGCCGCAAATAACCACCACCAAGAATTGATTGATAATGACAGTAACGCGGCCAAAGGTAAGACCAGCAATACGGCCCGCCACCAGGTGGGCAATAATCGCCACGTAATCAGCATCGAGAAAACACCCGACATCATGGCCATCAGCCAAATCGGAACATGGGGCAAACCCGTAAATTTCAGCGCATAAACCGCGCTCATAGCCAAGGCAATCCCTAGGCTAAAACTCACGAGGGCAAGGATAAAACCAAAAATACGTGGCACGGTAGCTTACGGTTTTGGAGGGAGGGCCGGGGCAATATCTTCAGGGTTCGTGATCGTGCCGGTTATCCCTTCAATGAGGGTTGAATTGGGTAATGATGACGGCGTGATAGGAGAAGCATTTGCAGAAGGCGTTGCCGCCGGAAGCGGCAATGTGACAGACGAATTTTTATCGGATGAAAAGTTTAGCGGATTAAGCACGCGATCTGCCGCACTATCATTCATGACCGTAATCGAAATCCGTCGATTACGCGGATCAGTCGGGGCATCAGGCAGTAAGGGCAACGCATCGGCCATGCCAACGACACGCAGCAATTTTTTCTCATCGTACCCATCGGCAACCAGTTCACGTCGCGCCGCATTGGCACGATCAGCGGAAAGCTCCCAGTTGGATCGATCGACGCCATTGTACGGCAGTGAATCGGTATGCCCTGCGATGGTGAGGCGATTGGGTAGTTGATTGATGACAGGCGCGAGCTTTTTCAAAATCTCGGCGGCGTACGGTTCAAGCTTCGTGGAGCTGAGTTTGAACATGGGGCGTTTGTCTTGATCAATGATTTGAATCCGCAGGCCATCGCGGGTCATATCAAGTTTGATTTGATCTTTATAAGCTTGCAGCGCCGGATCAACTTTGATGAGCGCTTCAAGTTCTTTTTTCAGGTCCTCGATCCGCTTTTTATCGGCCTCTTCAATCTTTTTGCGGGCCTCTTCTTCGGTAATTTTTGTCTGATTGAGCGTGTCGCCGTTATGCACTTGGCCTTGTTTGCGGGTCAGGTCTTCGCCACCCGCATTAATGAGGCTCACCGACATCCCGGCGCTTGGCCCACCCTCAAGGGTTACCTTGACGGGATTATTAAAATAATCGGCGATGCCTTCTAATTTCGCTTTACTCACGGATCCCAATAGCCACATGAGCAAGAAAAACGCCATCATAGCCGTAACAAAATCGGCATAAGCAATTTTCCACGCGCCCCCATGATGACCGCCATGGCCTTTGTTGACCTTTTTGATGATGATGGATTTGGCTTGATCCGGCTGTTCGGCCATCGAGATTCTCTTTTACAACGGGGTACTGGACGAAAACGAACTTATTTTTTCTGCTTCAAGAAATCTTCGAGTTCCTGGAAGCCGGGGCGCTCGGATGAAAACAACACCTTACGACCAAACTCTGCCGCAACCTGGGGTGGGTAGCCATTCATGAAAGCAATCATTGACGCTTTAATACTTTGAAAATACTTGGTTGAGTCATTGACCTTGTGCTCCAAATTATTGGCGACGGGCGAAATATAGCCATACGAAATAAAAATACCCAAGAAGGTACCCACCAAGGCGGCCGCAATGAGTTTCCCCAATTCAGCGGGCGGCAAAGTGACCGACTCCATGACATGCACTACGCCCAGAACCGCTGCAACAATACCAAACGCAGGCATTGCATCGGCCATTTTGGCGATATTGCTGCCAGGCATAGAAGCTTCTTGATGATGGGTATCGATATCAATATCCATCAAGTTATCGATTTGGTGCACATCGAGCGTACTCGACACCATCAAACGCAAATAATCGGTAATAAATTCAAGGGCATGATGATCTGCAAGTACTTTAGGCGCCTCTTTAAAGAGCGCGCTGTTTTGCGGATCTTCAATATCTTCTTCGATGGCCATCAGGCCTTCTTTGCGCGCTCGCGTGAAGATGTTGTACAGCAAGGCCAGCGTTTCCATATACAACGCTTTGTTATATTTGGATCCTTTAATCGCAGTACCAAAACCGCCTAGCGTCGCTTTGATGGTTTTGCCTGAGTTGGAACCCACGAACGCCGCGATGGCCGCACCGAGAATCATTAAATATTCAATCGGCTGCACGAGCACGGCCACATGGCCACCTGCCATGATGAAGCCACCGACGACCGAGATTGAGATGATGATCCATCCGATGATGAGCGTCATGTTTATTCCAATTTAATCAAAAAGATCAGCAAAAAACTGATTATGCAAACACCAGACTACCCTGATTAAGCAAGCGCCTTACCTGCTATTTCGGCCAAATCCGGCGAACATTGAGGTCGATCGCGCATTTTTTTCAATGCGGACTGCATTAATGCGGCGCGCTGTGGATCAAAACGCTTCCATAAATTGAACACAGAAGCCATTCGTGCGGCAATTTGCGGATTAAAGCCATCCAATTCAATGATTTTCTGAGTCACCCAATCATACCCCGAGCCATCAATGGCATGAAAACACAGCGAATTTAATCGGGCAAACGTTCCAATCAGCGCCCGAACACGGTTCGGCGTTTTTATGGAGAACGCCGCATGATGCGTCAATTCACTCATGCGCTGCAGGGCATTAGCGTCTGTACGTTGCGCTTCCAGGGCAAACCATTTATCCATGACCAAGCCATCGTCCCGCCACCGCGCTTCAAAATCTGCCATCAGACGATCAAAAGCACTATCCCCGCTGATGCTTAACGCAATCAATGCATTGAACGTTTCGGTCATATTGTCGGCATGCTCATATTGCTCAACCGCCAACTGAATCCACGCAGGATGGCTCAAACTGCACAAATACATGAGCACCTGTCGACGCAGTTGGCGCTGCCCTACGGCATAGGCTTCAAATCGATAGGCGCCTTGAGGCACGTGCTTACTGTACAGCAACATCAGGGTCGATTCCCATTCAGCCGCTAGCTGCATGCGCAAGCGATTGCGCTCATGATGAATCCACTCAACCGGTGTATTTTCGGTAAATTGATCCGCAAGATAATTTTCGGTGGGTAACGCGATACATTCAGCCACGAACATGGGGTCATTTTTTGACGCAAGCAACAAATCACCAAAAGCCACCGACAAATCATGCGGCAGGTCGTCTTGCCCAATGCGGCTCGCTTCAGTCGCAGCGCGAATTCGGCCTAATAATGCGCGCTGGAGTAGACGCTGGAAGGCATCCCAACGATTAAACGCATCCGTATCCGCGCGACTTAAGATTCCCAGCGCTTCATCCGAATAAGTAAACGCGACCTCAACCGGCGCGGTAAAACCGCGATTCAGCGAAGGAACAACCCGCTCATCTGCTGACAAATCAACGGCAAACGTCCATGTTCGCTGGGCTTCAGTCAAAATTAAATGTTGCGCAATCTGCCCATTCAGCAACACGGGTTTTCCCGCTTGATTAAATAGAGCAAGGGCGAACGGCAGCATGAATGGCTTGGTTTCGCCCTGATTACCCGACAAAGTTTGCTGTATCGTTAGCTGATATTGTCCGGGCTGCAGACAATCAGAAACAGTTAATTTTGGTGTACCCGAATAGTCATACCAGTGGCGAAATTGCATTAGGTCCATTCCTGACACTTCCGCCATGCAGGCCACAAAGTCTTCAATCGTGACTGCCCGCCCATCAAAACGCGCGAAATATAAATCAGTCCCTTGGCGGAACTGTTTCGCGCCAAGCAGATTGCGCAACATCCGCACCACTTCGGCGCCTTTGTTATAGACCGTTGACGTATAAAAATTATTAATTTCTCGATAGTGTTTCGGTTGAACGGGATGCGCTTGCGGGCCGGCATCTTCGGCAAATTGAACTTGACGCAACGCATTTACATCTTGAATCCGCTTCACCGCCCGTGAACTCATATCCGATGAAAACTCCTGATCACGAAACACGGTAAAGCCCTCTTTTAAAGAAAGCTGAAACCAATCTCGACAGGTAACCCGGTTACCGGACCAATTATGGAAATACTCGTGTGCCACAACCGATTCAATCCCCGCATAATCGCCATCACTGGCGGTATCTGGCTTAGCGAGAATGAAGCGGGAGTTAAAAATATTTAAGCCCTTGTTTTCCATCGCACCCATGTTGAAATCATCAACGGCAACGATATTAAACACGTCCAGGTCGTATTCCCTCCCATAAGCTTGCTCGTCCCAACGCATGGCATGTTTTAAGGATTCCATCGCATGGGCACAACGATCAGCATTGTGCGCCTCAACATAAATCCCCAAATCAATCGTCTTGCCTGATTGCGTCACAAACTGATCGGTGATCGCCGTTAAATTTCCCGCCACCAAAGCAAACAAATAGGAAGGCTTCGGATACGGATCAACCCAGCGCGCCATATGCTTTCCATCAGCCATCCGTGCGGCACTCACCGGGTTACCATTGGCCAATAACACGGGGTATTTCGCCGCATCTGCAATCAAGGTCACCGAATAGCGCGCTAACACGTCAGGGCGATCGATAAAGTACGTAATCCGGCGAAAGCCCTCAGGCTCGCACTGAGTACAAAAATTTCCCGACGATTGATACAAACCTTCTAACGCCGCATTCGCTGCGGGATCAATCTGGTTTTCAATCACCAGTACCGCCGTATCCCCCACACCGGAAATACTCAAAGAACTCGACGTAACGCGGTACTGCTCAGCAGACAACACCTGTCCATCCAGACACACGCTTAATAAGACCAACCCCTCACCATTCAAAACCAAATCGCGAGCATGATCCCCTTGGCGACGAAAGCATATTTGTGACCGAACTTGGGTCTCGTGCGGCTCAAGATGAAACGTGAGATCGACCGAATCAATCAAAAAATCAGGCACGGTGTAATCCGATAAATATATTTCGTGGGCAGCAGTGTGTGCGGTCATTGACATAAAAACACCCATAGAATCAGCAGAAATGAATAAAATAGTTGGCGAGTATAGCGCGCCTCATGGAGACAGGTTTGGGAACCTGTCCTTGAGTGCCCTGAACCAAAGCAGGAGCAGTCCCGCATGGGATACGGCATAATGCCCTTCACATGTTGGAGGTCATTATGTTTTTTCGTCAATTAACGGTTTATCGACTCGAAACCGAATGCCCTGATTTTACGGCACTGGATGCCCTATTGAGCGCCAAGCCATTTGTGCCAACCCGTGCCCAACAGGTTGAATCGGCGGGCTGGCAACCGGCCTTGGGCGCACGTTTTATTCACGATACCGATGCGGCTGGTCGAATGATATTGCAGCGGGAAGAGCGATCAGTGCCCGCAGCCGTGGTGCGTGAAGAAGCGGACAATCGGCTACGCGCCCGAGGCGGCGATGCGGGTGAACCCACGCGCGCTGAGCGTGCCGCGATGCAGGATGCGGTGATGCTCGATTTATTGCCCCAAGCCTTTCCGCGTCAGAGCCATACACAGGCGATCATTGATGCAAAAAACGCCCAAGTTTGGTTTGATACCACCGCCGCCACAAAAATTGAACGTCTGAGCTTGCATCTGCGTGAAGCACTCGGGCAATGGCGCATGGTGCCCGCGTTCGGCAGCCAAGACATTTCTGCCCACCTGAGTGCCTGGCTGCTGGGTGCGCCACCGTCAGGATTTGAAATTGGTGAAGCAGCCAAGCTGGTTGACCTGCGCGAAGGCGGCACCATCACCGTCGCCAAACTCGCCCTGCCCGACCCACATGTCATTGCGCATTTGCATGAAGGGATGAAAGTGGATCAGCTCGAATTGATTTGGCAAGAGCAAATCCGGTTTACCCTCCGCACGGACGGCGGCCTTACCCGCATCAAACCGACCGAGCAACTGGACGCCGATGAGGCGGCAGAGGTGATTGACGATGCCGATCAGCAACGCGATGCCGATCAGCGTTTAATGGTTGATGCATTGCGTCGGTTGATTCACGATTTAATCACCGTGCTGAACACCCCCATCGAATCCCAGGCCGACACCATGCCCGTTAAGTGACTGCACTCCCGACTATGAAAAAATAGGTATTTTTATGTTGCCCGTATCCAACGCTACACTAACCGCTATCAGCCCCATCGATGGTCGCTATGCCCGTCAAACCGAACCATTACGGCCTTATTTCAGTGAATTTGCCCTGATTAAATATCGAGTGATTGTCGAACTGGCCTGGTTCAAAGCCTTGAGCGCGCATCCGGGTATCCATGAAGTACCCTCGCTTTCCGGCGCCGCCCACAATCACCTGGATGAAATTGCCGAAGGATTTTCAATCGAGCACGCCGAGCGCGTTAAAACCATTGAGCGCACCACCAATCACGATGTCAAGGCAGTCGAGTATTTTCTCAAAGAACAAGTCGCCGATTTTGCCGAATTACGCGAGCTTTCTGAGTTCTTCCACTTTGCCTGCACCTCGGAAGACATCAATAACTTGGCTTACGGCTTAATGCTCAAAGGAGCCCGCGAAGCCGTCCTCTTGCCCGTGATGACAGAAATCATTGAAGATTTACGCCACAAAGCCCACGCCTGGGCCAAAGTTCCATTGCTGTCCCGTACCCACGGCCAGCCGGCCTCGCCCAGTACCATCGGCAAAGAGCTGGCCAATGTCGTCGCGCGGCTTAAACGTCAAAAAAATGGCATTGAAGCAGTTGAAATTCTCGGCAAAATCAATGGTGCCGTCGGCAATTTTAATGCCCATCTGGCCGCCTATCCAGAATTGGACTGGCCTGCCTTTTCAGAAAACTTTGTCCGCTCACTGGACTTGGTGCCGAATCCCTACACCATCCAAATTGAACCCCATGATTACATCGCCGAATTATTCGATGCCGTGGCCCGCTTCAATACCATTTTGATTGATCTGGCGCGCGATACCTGGGGTTCGATCGCCTTAGGCCACTTCACACAAAAGGTAGTGGCGGGTGAAATTGGCTCCTCAACCATGCCGCACAAAGTCAACCCAATTGATTTTGAAAATGCCGAAGGAAATTTAGGCATGGCCAATGCGCTACTCACGCATCTGGCACAAAAGCTCCCCATTAGCCGCTGGCAGCGCGACCTCACCGATTCCACCGTGCTACGCACCTTAGGTGTGGGCTTGGCACATAGCCTGATTGCATATCGCTCACTGTTAAAGGGGTTATCAAAACTTGAAATCGACGAGGCCAAACTGCGTGCCGAGCTCGATCAAAACTGGGTCATTTTGGGTGAAGCGATTCAAACTGTGATGCGCCGATATGGCATGGAAAACCCGTATGAGCAGCTCAAAATGCTCACCCGGGGGCAAACAGTGGATGCAACCGTGATGCGGGCATTTATCGAACAACTTGATGGCATTCCCGATGAAGCGAAGGCGCGACTCATCGCCATGACGCCGGCTGATTACACCGGTAATGCGGTCGATATGGCCCTAAAAATTTAATTTAATAAAAATCATGCCACTGCCGAACGATTGGATTGCACATCTGCAAAACACCCCGCTCCCCGTGCGGGGTGAGGTGCATCGACGGCTCAGTGACTTGTTGTGGCGCGATGAAATTGATCTTGGTGAAATTGTGGGTTGGCTCCGCCGTGATCCTGCCGCTTGCGGCTTTGTGATGGGCGCGGCGGCACGGGCGCAACGCAGCAAAAACCGCAATGCGCCCCATAGCCTAGATCATGCACTGTCGCTGCTGGGGATCACCTGGATCAAACAAACCCTTCCCAAGCTCCCAATTATAGAAGATGTCTTCCCCGATCTGGCCCATCGCAGAGGGTATTTAATTGCCTTAGCGCGGAGTTTACATGCCGCACGCCATGCAGAAAGCTGGCTGGTAGAGCTACACGATACCAGCTATGAAATCGTGGTAGTGGCGACCTTACTGCACAATTTCATTGAATTGGCATTGTGGCGTGATGCACCAGAGTTAATGCGCACGGCCTTGATTCAAGTTCGAGATGGACACACCAGCACCTTAGGCCACGCCATCAAAGCCGTATTGGCTGATGCGGGGATCGATCTTAAAACATTGGAACAGGCGTTAAATGGATTTTATTATTTACCGACACAACTCTTCGCCGATGAAGCTGCCACACCGATTTTGGCACGCCAGCATCAAACCATTGTGCTGCTCGCACGGCGATTAAGTTTTTTTAGTGAAATTGGTTGGTATCATCCAAAAATCATCGCAACTCAAAAAGAAATTGCCGAATTACTCAAACGTGATTGTGCGGCAACCGACCAATTAATTCATCAAGTGGCGGTAAAAACGGCGCATGAATTTGAACCAATTGGGCTTTACAGCAGTGCCAAGCTATTGATTGATAGCGCAATCATCCCCGTCTACTGGCCATTTCCCGCCGACTACGGCATTGGCTCACCCCCGATCCAACGCGCTCAGTTCAATTTAGCAGCGCGGATTACCGCACAAAAAAATCGAACACCCAATACGCTGATCAAGTCTTTGCTGACCAGCTTGATTGAAGATTTGGGTTTAGTCCGGGTGTTGATTTTGAGCCGGGCACCCGATGCCGATTTCTTAACACTGAATATGAACAAACGCCCCAATCCAGAACACTATGCGCACAGCCTCAACCTATCCCATAACCCATTGCTCGAACGGTTGATGACAGGGAACAAAGCACTCGCAATTCAAACGAGCAACCGAAACACACTGAATCGCTTGCTGGATACAGATGGGCAAAAACTCATCGCTGTTGATTGCTACCTGCAAACCTTAAACTTCAGTGGCCAACCCTTTGCCCTCGTGGTAATCGATACTCAATCTGAACGCGATCTTCTCCACATCCGCGCACTCTTTGACTATTTCATGCCATTTTGGCCACGATGAAAACACTATATTTTCTGCGCCAAGGCAGCTTGGGTTAAGGCCCAGGCGATATGACGATCGAGTTGCTCACTCACCTGCCCTTGCCGCGCTTTGAGGGCCAAAACTGCCGCCGAATGTCCCGGCTGACTGCGCACTAAATTCCCTAGCGCCACCGCGATGTTACGCAACCACCGTTGCCAGCCAATCCGTCGAATCGCCATGCCTTCGGTGCGCACTAAAAACGTGGCTTCATCCCAGCCAAATAATTCAATCAAGCTCGGCGCATCCAGGCCATGCCGTGCCCGAAAGTCCGCATCGGCGGCGATTTTCGCAAACCGGTTCCATGGACACGCGAGCTGACAATCATCACAGCCATAAATGCGGTTCCCCATATCGGCACGAAATGCTTCCGGAATATCCTCTGCCGACTCGATGGTAATATATGAAATACATCGACGCGCATCAACCACGCCATCGGCAATAATCGCCTGCGTTGGGCATACCGTGATGCAGGCAGTACACGACCCACAATGTGGCACAATTGGCTCATCGACTGGCAAATCAAAATCAATAAACAATTCACCCAAGAAAAACCACGAACCCGCCTCGCGATTAAGCACCAGCGAATGCTTGCCTTTCCAGCCAATGCCGGATTTTTCAGCCAAGCCCGTTTCATAAACGGGTGCGGAATCGACAAATGCCCGATAACCAAACCCACCGATTTCCTGAATGATTCTTTCCGCCAGTTTTTGTACATTGCCCCGTAACACTTTGTGATAATCGCGGCCCAGTGCGTAACGGGAAATATATCCAAGCTGTGGGTTTTGCAACACGTCGCGTGGACCGTGGACATCGGGTGGGAAATAGTTTTTTCGAACACTCAACACCCGCCGCGTACCCGGTACCAGCTCCTGGGGGCGAAAGCGTTTCAAGCCATGAGTTGCCATGTACGCCATCGTGCCATGGTAATTCTGGGCAATCCAGTCAAGATACCCTTGCTCGTAACGAGACAAATCCGTATCAGCCACGCGCACGTCGTCGAAACCAAGCTCGATTGCCCACGCGTGAATTTGATTTTTTAATTGATTTAAGTCAATCAGTTGAGTGTCCAATCAAAGCCTTTCCGCCAGAATCATGCCACCGCGTGCCGCCGCAATGCACACAACCACCGTGACAGCGATATATAAACTCGCCAGAAACCACTGGTTGCGTTCAATCAGCGTGAGGGAGTCAATCGAAAACGTCGACATGGTGGTAAATGCCCCTAAAAAACCCGTCAAAATCGCAATCCGGTATTCCGGCGACACATGGAACTTCTGCAGCAAATACACCCCTAAAAACCCCATCAATGCCGAACCCAGCACGTTGACAATTAACGTGCCAAATGGAAAGGTTCGCCCCATATGATGGTTCACAAAATTAATCAGCCCAAATCGCGCCATCGCACCAAATGAACCGGCAAGCGCAATCAATAAATAGACCCGCATTATTTTCCCCGTGAATCTGAAGCCATAAAAACTTAAACCCCTTGATTAAGCAAAATTATTAGACAGTCCGGGCTTGATGGCAAGGCAATGGGGAATCCTCCGAAAAAGAGTTACGTATTCACCATAGCGGCACACCCAAACGTAACGATTTCATCGGCTGACCCATTGGACTCAATCTTGCGATAAACCCATGAGCCGTTTGAAAACAACTTGTCGCAAAAGTTATAAGATCGCATAGTGCG
>JAJYYE010000007.1 GCA_021801265.1 Pseudomonadota bacterium
CATCCCGAACACAGAAGTGAAACGCTGCATCGCCGATGATAGTGTGGGGTCTCCCCATGTGAAAGTAGGTCAACGCCAGGCTCCCAATCCCTAAAACCCCCCACCTTCACCCCGTGGGGGGTTTTTATTTGTGTTCATTTTTTGGTGGTATTTTGTTGCGCATTAACGGTTAATTTGGGCGTATGATCGGATTTCATTTTTTGGAAATATTTTTATGTCGATGAATCAAGCGCGTTGGTTGATGGCCACGTTCATCATTCTGGCCGTGTTAAGTTTTGTCTGGGGCCATAATCCTGCTCAACTTCAATTGGATCATCCCGTTTCTGGTTCTTTACGCTCAATTCAGGTGCCTAAAGACTGTCAGATTAAGGGTTTTGGTTGTTTCTTAGCTATTGGTGAATTGGGAAATGTGTTTGTTCGAGCACCGACAAGCATTAAACCATTAGAAAAATTTATTCTGTCTGTGCGCCCACAAGGTGGTCTGGCCAAGGATTTAGGTTCGGTGTCAGTTGACTTTCAAATGGTGGGGATGGATATGGGCATCAATCAGTATCCGCTTACTCGATTGGCGAGTAACGAATATCAACAGACCATTATTTTGCCGGTGTGCACGACAACACGAACGGATTGGGTGGCAACGTTGAATTTCACCACGACTTCGGGCGTTTTTATTGCAAAAATTCCCTTTGTGGTTGATCGACGGTAAAATATTTCTCAAAACATTGGATCACTCCAGTGCATGCGCAAGATTAATGATTTCTGCTTGGTTTAATGTTTTCGCAATGATCGCCATAGGATCCCCCTCAGCAACTGGGCGGGCACGCGTTCGCCATGCATTCATTTGATCTATGAAGTACAGTGCGGGTTCTCCCGCTATGGGGGGGAAATTACTGCCGCTCCCTTCGCCACGATCACCATGACAACTGAAGCAACTGGGAAGACCTCGCGCAGGATCGCCGTTCTCTAGCAATTGTGTAACCCGCACTCCTCCAAGATCTTTGGGTTTTAGATTTCTCGCCGGCAAATCTGCATAGTATGTGGTAACTGCCATTCGCTGTTGGGTCGTTAGCGCGGCGGCGTACTGTTGCATAATTGTGTTTGTTCGTTGCCCACTGGCATATAAATTCATTTGTTCCTGAAGATATTGGGCACCCACGCTGGCGAGTTTTGGGTATCCTGCTTTTAGATTGCCTTCACCTTGCGCTCCATGGCAAATTGCGCAAGCGGGGATCGCATTGCTTCCGTGTTCGGCGATTTGCTTCCCCATAGCTTCGATTTGATTTGCGCTTGCTGAGCAGGTAATCGGTATAACGATGATCAAGCTGATACATAATGCTTTTATCGTGAAATTGTTATTGGTAATCATGTTTCTGCCACCGTCTTGATGTATTGAGTTTGCGTTTGATTGTTACGCAGTTTATTCATTCGCATTGAGTGAAGTGTCGTTTCTAGCACGAGTTCCAGATGCAGTGCTGCCAGTGTGACCGCTTCTGTCCAATTATCTGCGGCTTGCCCATCGGCGCCGGCAGTTATGAATTTTGGTGCGACAAATTCTGTATTTTTGTGAAGACAAGTTTTGGCTAGTGCGTAGGCTTCCCGGACAATAACATCTAAACTCAAGGTTACATGTTGCTCAGTGACAAGGCTATCTCCTGTATATATATAACAGGTCGCTTGCTGTAAACCGGGAATGGTCATGCCGTTTTGCAGATGAATTTCTGTTTCAAATGGTGTTTGTCCTAGGGCGAATCCCAAGGCGGTCGCCTTCATGGCACGCCCAAAAAATGCGTGGCACAAATTACGGTTCCAGCCGCAAAACGATGAGACTCGGCAGGGCCGAGGTTGATTACAGTGGAATAAGGGGGGGCGGCTTTTGTCAACGCTTCAGTTAATTGAAGC
Organism: Pseudomonadota bacterium; assembly: GCA_021801265.1. Taxonomy (GTDB): domain Bacteria; phylum Pseudomonadota; class Gammaproteobacteria; order Halothiobacillales; family Halothiobacillaceae; genus Halothiobacillus. The sequence continues at coordinate 1,900 of JAJYYE010000007.1, forward strand.
GTGGCATTTATTTTACCGACGCCTGTGTAAATAATGGGCAAGCCAAAGCAATTTAAGCGTTTGTCCACATTTTCCTGCGGGAGTGCGATGGCGATAAGGATGTTTTTTGGCATTGAACTCAGTAGACGAGTTAGTAACTAAGCGGGCTGTGAACCGTTAGTTCAGCCCAAGAAAATTGGTTGAGGGCGGTCAGGTTGATCAACGTCGTGATGTCGGCAATTGTATCGATGCCCTGCCATTCCTTATGCGTGAGTTGATCGCTGACGAGAGGAATGACTTCCCGAAAGGGGTTGTTTAGTAAGGGTGAAATGTCACGAAATAGCACACCAGATTTTGGAAAATCTGCAATGTAGCGCATGGATGCTTGCAGCGGGTGATTTTCTTTTCTTCGGTACATTAAATTAGCCCAATTTGAAGCCTATCTGGCTGTGTCGGATTTTATGCTTTCTGCAATAGGACATAAACCGCTCCGGTGCCGCCATCGTGGACGGGTGTCGAGCAGAATGCAATGACGTCATCACGCTGTGGCAGCCAGTGATTCACCATGCGTTTCAATACGGGTATCTGCCCGATTGATCGATTTCCTTTGCCATGCACAATCCGCACGCAGCAGCGCACCTCACGACGTTGTTCCCGAAAGAAGGCACTCATCAGGACGCGCGCTTCATTGATGGTCATTCCATGCAGGTCTAAGCTTGAGTCGACGCTAAATTGTCCTCGCCGTAGCTTCCGCAGTAACGAAGGGGGGTTATCTGGCCGTAAATAACTTAGAGTTTCGCCGTGTTCGATGGGTTCGTATAAGGCAAAACCGTCTGAGAGATTATCATCGATAAAATCCCCCAATCGGTCTTCTCGTTGGCTGGGCCACTTGGGTGATGTCTTGGGTTGAACTGGTTCAATCTTTCCTGCATTGGCGATAGGATCGACGGCGCCAATCGTCTCTCGAAATAGGGCAATTTCATCCGCATTAAGCGTGGCGATCATCGGTTTCTTATTCGGTGGTGCCATGTGTTTTGTCGCCTAAGTTATGACTCGATTTATTTTGCACATGCGGAGTGTAAACCTGTCGCCGCATCGGTATCCTAGGGATACCTTTGATCAACTTTCTGGTGAGCCGAGTTGCTGAACCAAAAGGATCAAAAACGAGGCCGCCGCCGGTCATGGTTATTTTACGATGCCAAGGCCGATAACGACGTGTTGAACCCCCTGTTTTATCAATAAGGGGGTAGGGTCCCCCTGCGGGACGGGGCTTTGTGGGCGATCTGCGGTATTGTGAAGCAAAGTGAATAGAATAAACTATTCACCCCACTTCGCGCTTCGCAGCCCCTTCCTCTCAGTCCCGGCTCGGTTACGACGGGGTTGATCAGAGGTTCCCTAATGCACACACATTTTCATTTGGACGTGAATTCATGAATATTTTGGTCAGTAATGACGATGGTTATCTTGCTCCGGGTGTGCGAGTACTGGCCGAACGCTTGAAAAAATTGGGTAACGTGACAATCGTGGCGCCAGATCGAGATAGAAGTGGCGCATCAAATAGTTTGACCTTGAGCCGCCCTTTGCGCCCTCGATTGGTTGAGCCGGGTGTGTGGGCTGTCGATGGCACGCCGACCGACTGTGTACATTTAGCTATTCAAGGATTATTGCCGATAGTGCCCGACATTGTGGTCTCTGGTATTAATCATGGCGCGAACTTAGGTGATGACGTGCTTTATTCCGGAACAGTTGCCGCTGCAACGGAAGGCCGCTCGCTGGGCTTGCCTGCCATTGCGGTATCCAATGCGGCACATGATCCCCGGCATTTGGCGGCCGCCGCCGAGGTGGTGGCCGATTTAGTGTGTCGCTTGGTGAATCACCCGTTGCCCGCTTTCACCCTGTTAAACGTCAATGTCCCTGATATGCCGTTTGAACTGCTAAAACCGATGATGGCGACCCGCCTGGGCCGACGGCATCCCTCGACCGGGATTGTGCGCGATCGGGATCCGCGTGATCGTGAAATTTTTTGGATTGGTGCCGCCGGTGCTGGTGCCGATGCGGGTGAGGGGACTGATTTTGCGGCATTAGCCGCCGGGCATGTATCGGTCACGCCGGTACAGTTCGATATGACCCGACACACTGCCATTGCTGGCGTGGCCGATTGGTTGGCTGAAGTATCGGGTAAATAACGGCTAATTACCCTATGAATGCCTCCGATTTCCCGCGTCTAAAAAATATCACCTCAGCCAAGGCCGCTATTCCTCCTACCAGTGAAGCGGTTCCGGCTCCTCGTGATAAACACACACCGGATTACACATGGGCACGGGTGGCAATGGTCGAGCGGTTGCGTGAGCAGGGTATCATCCATCCTAAAATTTTGGCGGCGATGAATACGCTGGCGCGAGAACAGTTTGTAGACGAAGCCTTGCGGATGCGGGTTTATGACGATTGCTCATTACCTATTGGTCAAGGCCAAACCCTGTCCCAGCCCTATATTGTCGGGCGGATGACACAGCTTCTGTTAAGTGCGGCCATTCCAGTCAAGCGTGTACTGGAAATTGGAACGGGTTCTGGTTATCAGGCGGCCGTATTGGCTCACTGTGGGTGCATGGTTTTCACGATTGAACGTATCGAGGCCTTTTTGGCGGTGGCGAAAGCGCGTCATCGGGCGTTGGGATTACTGAATATTCGTTATTTGCATCGAGATGGTTTCAAAGGGTGGCCTTCGCAAGCCCCCTTTGATGGCATTATCGTCACTGCCGCACCTGCCATCGTACCTGCCGAATTGAAAGCACAATTGGCCATTGGCGGGCGTTTGATTGTTCCGGTGGGTGAGCAGGGCGAAACTCAGCGACTGACCGTTATTACCCGTACAGAAAATTCCTTTCACAGCCAGCAATTTGATGCGGTGAGTTTTGTGCCCATGTTACCTGGAGAACAGTCTTGAGATTATTTGGTTCGTTATATGACCGTGTATTGACTTGGTCAGCACATCGCCGAGCGCCTGCTGCATTGGCGGGCTTGAGTTTTGCCGAGTCGTCATTTTTCCCGATCCCCCCCGATGTCATGCTCATGCCGATGGCGTTGGCCAAGCCGCGCTGTTGGTGGAAATTCGCCACCATTGCGACGTTATTTTCGGCCATGGGGGGGGTATTGGGTTATCTCATTGGCTGGCTCGCGATCGATTTAATGATGCCCTATTTGTTGAAATGGGGTTATGGGCCGACCATCGAAACCGCCAAGACATGGTTCACCCAATGGGGGTTCTGGGCCATTATCGTCGCGGGGTTCTCTCCCATCCCCTACAAGGTATTCACCATTACGGCGGGTGCGCTCACCATGAATCCGTTTCTATTTTTCCTGGCCTCAGTGGTGGGGCGCGGTGGGCGGTTTTACTTGGTTGCGGGTTTAATTGCTTGGGCCGGGCCGAAAATTGCACCCAAGCTCAGACAATATATTGAATGGTTGGGATGGCTAACCGTTGCCCTTTTGATCGGAACAATCGTCACTTGGCACCTGTTGAAATACTGAACAAACCCTTGGTGAGTTACCCCACGCCGTGAACTTGTTCTTAATGATTCCTCCTCGATCCTTCCGCCAGCGGATGCGTATTGCGGTGCTTACGACGAGCATCCTGCTGTTGGCAGGTTGCGCCAGTAGCTCCAATTTTAACCGGTGGGGCAAAAATATCCCGCCGCAAGGGGCAACCACGCCAGTGCGAGCAGGGGATACGTTGTACTCTATTGCGGTCGCTCATGATCTCGATTGGCGTAATTTGGCGCGTTGGAATGGCATCAGCGATCCACGTACCTTGCGTGCTGGGCAAAGGCTGCGGCTCACGCCCCCAGTTGGGCAAGAATCCCAGGCAAGCGTGCCCCGCATTCAGTCAACACAATCTGAAGTTGTCATACCTCAGCATCTTGTTGCGCCGAGGGATCAGGCCGCTGGAAATAAACAAGCCATCCAGCCATCAATGGCATCAACACCGCCGCAAAAATCGCAACCCGCTTCGGAAGGCAGTTTGTCCTGGCAATGGCCAGTACAAGGCAAAGTATTGAGCCGATTTATCGATGACAACAACCTGCAAAAAGGTTTGATTTTGGGCGGCCCAATTGGCGATCCTGTACGGGCGAGTGCGGCGGGCGAAGTGGTTTACGCCGGAAATGGCTTGCCGGGGTATGGTAATTTATTGATTATTAAGCATAATTCTGAGTGGCTGTCAGCTTATGGGTACAACCAAAGTCTATTGGTTAAAGAAGGCCAAATGGTAACCGCTGGACAAACCGTGGCCACCATGGGGCGGCGTGATGGCAAAGCGCTCGATAAAACCGGCAGCTTGTTATTCCAAATACGGCGATATGGCAAACCTGTTGACCCCACCCCTCTGCTGCCGGCACGATGATAATCCTCCCGTTGTTAGCGTTGCAACGACCGGTTGAATCCATCACGCCTTCTTTTCGGGGGATTACTTAGCTAGAGGGATCATTAATGGGAATCATCCTTACTCGCTTGACAAAAAATCAGATCAATTGTGTTAGATTCTTGGCCCGCCCCGGCGGTTTTTCACGCGGCTGAGTAACAATTTGCAGGAAATTTTGACCACATGTCGCCGGGAAAAAAGATTGCGGCGGACAAAGTCTTCGAGTCCGATGTTGTCCTCGGTCAGGGTGTGGATATGCAAACTGGTCATATCGCTCATGATATAGAGACTGACCACCTCGGGTTGTCTGGCCAGATCACCGGCCACGGTTTCAATGCCTTGGGGATCAACCTCAACATCAAGAAAGGCCGAAACCACCGTGCCGATTTTTTCAGGGTTCACGATCACGGTGAATTTTTCAATCACGCCCTCTTCCATAAGATGTAGCACCCGATCGCGGGCATGAACACGGGAAATATCCAGTTCTCGGGCGATATTGGCAAAGCTCATTCGGCCATCGTCCACCAGCAGCGCAAGAATTTTCTGATCTAAAGCATTCATCCTAACCTCATTATTCGATGGCTTAATTGACGATATTCCACAGCATGAACAGTGCGATCAACACCACCAACACGCCGAAAATCTGTTTGAGTTTTTTGACTGGCAAGCTGTGCGCCAATCGAACCCCGAGTGGCGCGGTTAATATTGAGGCACCGGCAATAGCCGCCAATGCGGGCAAGGAAACGTAACCCAGCGTTGCCGGCGGCAAAAGCGCATTGCCCCACCCAGAGAGAATGAAGCCTGCCGTGCCGAACAGCGCAATGGGCAAACCGAGTGCCGTGGACACGGCAATCGCCCGCTTGAGTTCCAGATTGCACGCGTGTAGATAGGGTACGGTGATATTGCCACCGCCAATGCCTAATAACGCCGAGAGTGACCCTATCCCGAGACCGGCGCCCCATAATCCCTTTGTACCGGGTAGATGCCAATGGGCGGCAGGCCGCCAATTCAGGATGAATTGAATCCCTACCAAAATCAGGAATAGGGCAAAAAAACCTTTAAGCAGCGTGGCCGGGATAAAACCTGCCAAGTATCCGCTGATAAACCCCCCGATCAGGGTGGCCGGTGTGAGCAGGCGGACTAAACCCCAATCAATCGCCTGCCGCTTGTGTTGCGCCCAGATGGCCGACAGGGAGGTAAATACAATGGCAGCCAGCGATGTGCCGATGGCGATGTGGGGAATTAGCTCAGCGGGCCAGCCAGAAAATTGAAAAATAAAGATAAGCACCGGCACGACGATCACACCACCACCAATGCCGAGCATACCCGCGAGCAGCCCCGCGAGCAGCCCCAAAATTAAAAAAATGCTGATTAAAAGCAAGAGAAATTCCTCATGCGGTTTTTGCAACCGATCTGTTCAAAAAGATGAGATACCTGCCGCCGCACCGTCGCTGCGTGGATCGGATGCCGCTTCACAGACGCCGTCGCCCAGAACGCGAATCACCCCGGCGTGGCCCATCATTTGCGCGTAGTCATCCACGCGCTCGACGTGATGCCCCCGACGCGTTAATTCAGCGAAAACCTCGGGGGCGAAACGGCCTTCCAGTTTGAGACTGTCGGTACTTTGCCCCCAGGTTCGCCCGAGCAACCAGCGCGGACTCGCCAATACCTCGGGCAGCGGGAGGTTGTAATCCAGTGCACGTGTAGCAACCGCAGTCTGAGTTTGCGGCTGCCCATCGCCGCCCATGGTGCCGAAGATCAACCGTGGACGGCCCTGCTCCAGATACATCGCCGGATTCAAGGTGTGGAACGGGCGCTTACCCGGTTTCAGTGCATTGACGTGATTGGGATTCAGGGAAAACGAGGTGCCCCGGTTTTGCCAGAGAATGCCGGTATCACCCGCGATCACCCCGCTGCCGTATTCGTGGTAAATACTCTGGATGGCACTCACAGCGCGTCCCTGCGCATCCACTACCCCGAACCAGACCGTATCGCCCGGCCCCACGCCCCGGCTCCACGGCGCCGCATGCTGCATATCAATCGAGCGCGCGAGCGTGGTCATGGATTCGGCAGAAAGCAGCGCCTCAACAGGGGCCGAGTGGTGGTCCGGGTCGGCTACGTACCGATCCCGTAAACGAAAGGCCTGTTTGGTGGCTTCTACAACCAGATGCACATAGTCGGCCGATAGATGCGAATAACGCGTCAGATCAAACTGATTCAGCTGTCCCAGAATCATGAGGGATGCCAAACCCTGCGTTGGTGGCGGCATATTGACCGCCATGCCGTCGCGATAGGGCACGCCGATGGGTATCACGGTTCTGCCGCGGAAAGCGGCCAGATCGTCAAAAGTCAACAAGCTGCCCACTTCCGCCAAGCCTTGTGCGATTTGGCGACCCAGTTCACCTCGGTAAAAGCCCTCTGCCCCGTCGCGCTGGAGCAGGCGGAGCGTTTGTGCAAGCTGTGGTTGTTGGAAAATCGCCTCGGGTACAGGCGTTTGCCCCTGGGGTGCATAGATGTCGGTCAGGCATTCGAATGCGCCGAGCTCGTCCCATTTCCGGGTTAAAAAGTCCCCCTGGCTGCGGCTGCAGGAAAATCCCTTGTCGGCATGGCCGAGGGCCGATTCCAGCAAATCAGGCCAGGAGAATCGCCCGCCCCAGTGGTTCTGGCTTAGCGCCTGAGCGGCACCCCAGACCGAAACCAGCCCCGCCACCGTATTCGCCGCATGGGCGCCTCGGCTCGGGATGGCGCTTAATCCGCGATGCAGATAAAACTCGGGCGAGTAGGCCATGCCGGCCGATCCTGCACCGTCCAAACCGGTCAAATGCCCGTTTTCATCGGCCAGCAACCAGAATCCATCGCCGCCCAGGCTGTTCATGTGCGGATAAACCACACACAGCACCGAACCGACGGCCAAGGCGGCTTCGATGGCATTACCGCCTGCGGCGAGCACGGCTTTCCCTGCGGCCGTGGCCAAATAATGGGGCGAGGTAACAACGCCCGACCTGCCCTTGGCATATTGATTCAACATGGGTTCACCACCGGAAATAAACAGGCCACTTGCCGCTCGGGCGTTAATAAGGTCAGCGGCGGATCGACCTCAAGGCAGGCCGACTGGACTTGTGCGCAACGCCCCGCAAACCGGCAGCCCTTGGGTAAATTGACCGGGCTGGGTATCTCGCCCTTCAAGGAGGCGCACAGCGGCGCATCAAAGCGCGGGAAGGCCTGCAATAGCGCCTTGGTATATGGATGGCGCGGCGTGCTTAAAATGTCATGGGTTGGGCCTTGCTCGACAATGCGCCCCAAATACAGCACCGCGATTTTTTCACACAGATAACTGGCCACGCCCAGATCGTGGGTGATAAATACCAGGGTAATGCCGGATTCCCGGCAGAGATCGCGCAAAAGATTGAGTACCTGGGCCTGCACCGAGACATCCAGCCCCGCGACCGATTCATCGGCCATGATGACGTTGGGCTCGGCCGCTAAGGCGCGCGCAATGGCGATGCGCCGAACCTGCCCGCCCGACAGCTCGCCGGGAAAGCGCTGCAACAAGCCTGCCGGCAAACCGACGCGCGCAATCAGGGCTTCCACTCGGGCGGGAATCGCCTGCTCTTCACACAAGCGATGCAAGCGAACCGGTTCGGCCAGAATATCGGCAATGCGCATCCGGGGATTCATCGACCCCCGCGCATTTTGATAAATGAACGCCACCTCACGCGCAAAACGCTTCCGCGCTTCCGCATCCAAATGCGCGAGATCGTGTTGACCGTACAGCACGCGACCGTCGCTGGCAGGCTCAAGCCCGAGCATCAGCCGGATCAAGGTCGATTTTCCCGAGCCGCTTTCACCCACGAGGGCGAGCGTGTCACCGTGCTTCAATTCCAGACGGATCCCGTCCAGCGCCTTGAGTTGCCGCGTTTTGCGGCGGAACCACCCCGTGGTACCCAAGGTATACACGCGCTCGACATCGAGTAACGAAAAAATAGTTTCTTGCATGAGGAATTCCTAATCGATAAACCAACAGGCAACCTGTCGTCCGTCCCGGGTTTGCGTTTCGGGCCGCTGTTCGCCGCAAATGGCTTGTGCCTTGGGACAACGCGGTGCAAACCGGCAGCCGTTCGGCATGGCGTCCAAGGGTGGGATCTGGCCGGGAATCGGCGTCAATGTCGGCATGCCCAATTCAACCACGCAGGATTTCAACCCTTGGGTATACGGGTGCAATGGGGCATTGAGCACGCGTTCGCTCGGGCCTTCTTCGACAATCTGCCCGGCATACATCACGGCGATGCGGTCGCAAACCTGCGCGCCCAAGGCCAGGTCGTGCAGCACGAAGATGGCGCTGGAGTTGAGCGCGCGAACCCGATCCAGAATCAGCTCCATGATTTGCGCCTGAATGGTGACATCCAGCGCACTGGTGGGCTCATCGGCGAGCAGCAGTTCGGGATTGCACGCCAAAGCGATGGCGATCATGATTCGTTGCTGCATGCCACCGGAGAGCTCGTGCGGGTAGGCATCAAGGCGCAGGCGGGGCTCCGGAATGCCGACGCTCTGCATTAATTCCACGGCACGCGCCCGACAGGCCGAGGCGGACAACCCCAAATGCCGCCTCAACGGTTCGGCGATTTGCTTGCCGACCGTAAAACACGGATTCAACGCGGCTGTCGCATCCTGGAAGATCAAACCGATTTTGTTGCCGCGAAGTCGCCGAAAATCGGCCTCCTTGAGAGCGGTCAATTCCGTTCCCCGAAAACGCAGACTGCCTTCGATCTCGACTTCCGGCGCGCGCAGCAGGCCGATCAGCGCCATCGCCAAAGTAGATTTTCCCGCGCCAGACTCGCCAATCAATCCCAATGTTTCACCGGGGCTAAGACTCAACGTGATGCGGTCGAGTACCGTGGCTTTTTTTCGCCGCAAGCTGAAATCCCGTACCTCAAGCAAGGACGCCTCGGCATGGGATTCGACGGGAATGTTTTGCGCTAATACGCTCACTTGATTCATTGATGGATCCTTGGCTTTATGCATCTTTTTGGGTATTGGGGTCGAAGGCATCGCGCAAGCCGTCGCCCAACAGGTTCAAGGCCACCAGCAAAATGGCCAGCGCCACGCCCGGAACCCCGGAAATCCAGGGGGCGATCGTAATAAACCCCCGCCCCTCGGCAATCATCAGCCCCCAGTCCGGTGTGGGCGGAACCACCCCAATGCCGAGAAATGAAAGTCCGGATTCCAGCAAGATGGCAATGCTGACCCGCATACCGGCTTGAACCAGAATGGGTGAGACCACATTGGGCAATACATGTCGCCAAATAATGGCCAGGGTCGGCACGCCCATCAGCCGCGCTGCCTCGATAAATGGCTGGCTCTTGACCTGCAACACATCACCGCGGGTCATCCGCGCAAAAGGGCCGACAAACGACAGCGCCAAGGCATACACCAGGTTTTCAGTTCCCAATCCCAATACGGCCATAAAAGCCATGGCTAAAATCAATTCGGGAAAAGCGAGCAGGCCGTCCACAATCCGCATCAGAACCCATTCCGTGCGCCCGCCGATCAATCCTGCGGCAAGGCCGATGGCAACACCGGCCACAAGGCCGAGCGCAACGGAAGCAAATCCGATAATCAGGGCCAATTGCGCCCCGTACAGCAATCGGGAATACAAATCCTGCCCGAAGGAATCCGTGCCCAACCAATGCGCAGCGCTCGGCCCTTGAAGCGCAGCGCCCAAATCCTGCGCGGTGGGATTGTGCGTGGCCAACCAGGGCGCGAAAACCGCGGCGAGGACATAGGCCAGAATAATGACCAAACCCACCACGGCACTGCGTTGCCGCATCAGGGGTTGAAGAAAGCGTCGGCGCCAGGATGAGGCCTGAAAGGATGCCGACAGATCGAGTGCATGACTCATTATTTACGCCTCCGCAAACGGGGATCCAGGAACTGATACGTCTGATCGACCATGAGATTCAGGACGACAAAGAGTACGCCGGTCAGCATGATGCCGGCCTGAATCACGATGTATTCGCGGTTAAGCACCGCTGACGTAATCATCATGCCGAGACCCGGCAGGGAGAAAACCACCTCCGTCATCACCGCACCGCGCAACATGCCGCCCAGTTGCAAGCCGATCACGGTAATCAGCGGCATCAGCACATTGCGCATGCCATGCACCCAAACCACTCGCCAGCCAGGTTCGCCGCGCGCTTTCGCCGCCAGAATGTAAGGCTGCCCCATCACTTCCAGCAAACTTGAGCGGGTGATTCGGGCGATCAACCCGACGTACCATGCCCCCAACGTGATGGCCGGTAACGCCAGATGCCACATCCCTTGCCAGAAGTCGTCCCACGGCGCCACGAACCCCAGTGTGGGAAACCAGCCCAAACCCACGCCAAACACCCAGATCAAGATGATGCCGAGGTAAAAACTCGGGAACGCATTCCCCCCGATGGCAAGCGTCGTAGCCAGCACATCTACCCAGGAATTACGGTAGAGCGCCGCCATCACGCCGGTTGGAATGCCGATGACGAGCGCAATCAGCAAAGAAAAGGCAGCCAGGGTCAAGGTGACCGGCAGGGCCTGAAATACGGCCAGTTCAAAGATATTTTGATTGGTAATATAGGAGGTGCCCCAATCGCCCCGGACAAAATTAGCCAGCCAATGTCCATACTGGACAATGACGGGCTGATCCAGCCCCAACTCTTGCGTCAGTTGATCGTAGGATGCCTTGGAATAATCGGAGCCCAACATGATGGTGACTGGATCGCCCGGCGCCAACTTCAAAAAAGAGAAGCTGGCGACGGAAACGAGCAACAATACCAAGAGGGTCTGTCCCAATTTAGTGAATGTTGCCTGCCACATTATGCGAGCCAAACCGTGTGCAGATTGAGGAGATCCACGGGAATGTACTGAAAGCCATGAACCCGCTGGTTCAGAATCTTGAATACTTTCATGTGCGCAAGCACGGCCAGCGGCGCATCGGCCATGAGCACATCCTCGGCCTTGTCGTACAACTGCTTGCGCTTGGCCTCATCCAGCGTGTCTTGGGCTTCGCCGACCAATTGGTCGAACGCTGCATCCTTGTAACCGACAAAATTCCACGGTTTGTCGCTATGCCACTCGGGATACAGGGTTTCGTCCGGATCGAGATCGGCGATCCAGGCTTCGTCATACAGATCGAAATCGCCGCTGTTGCGTCGTTTGGTCCATACCGCACGATCAAGCAATTCGATCTTCGGCTTGATCCCGATCTTTTCGAGCATCGGCAAAATGAGCTGTGAGTTGCGCGTCCCGCTCCCCCCGGATCCCGTAAACCCCTCTGCCACAATGTACACAGGATTTACTTCACCTTGATATTTGGACTGCTGGCGATATTCCATGGCCTTTTTCAAATCAAAAAACTGGCCGCGTCCGGTTTTGCCGATACTGGGGTCATAAAAATCGGTCATCGGCGGAGAAATGGGGGTGTAGGCAGGAATAGCCTCGCCGAAATAGCCTTGTTTGACAATCACCTCGCGGTCAATCGCAAAGGCCAGGGCTTTACGCATCATGGGGTCATCAAACGGCGCGCGCTTGTTGTTCATGCCTACATAGCTGTAATTGCCTTCCACTTCGCCATACACCTTGAGTTTGGGATTGGCTTTGAGCTGAGGAATAAACTGAAACGGTGAGAGGCTCATACCGTCCACTTGCCCCGACATCATCGCCGCCACCGCGGCCGTCGGTTCCTTGATCAAGAGAATCTGCACGCCATCAAGATAAGGCAAATTAGGCTCAAAATAATCGGGGTTGCGCTTCAGGGAAATCGAATCATTCTCGCGCCAACTCTCAAACTTGAATGGCCCCGTGCCCACAGGATGGCGACCGAAGGCTTTGCCATACTGCTCAACCGCACGTTTGCTCACAATGGTGCCGGCACGCCCGGTACTGCCCGTCAAAGCCACGGGTAAAAACGCATAAGGTTTGGAAAACCGCATCCGAACGGTTGACGCGTCCACCAGATCGACGCCAAGCAAGGCATCGAATTTCCAGGCATGCGGCGAACCCACCGCCGGGTCCTTGACCCGCTCCAGGCTCCATTTCACCGCCGCAGCGTCACAGGGATCACCGTTATGGAATTTCACGCCCCGTCGCAATTTGAATATATGGGTTTTGTCGTTCGGCATTTCCCAGGTTTCAGCCAGATCAGGGATGAAACTCACTTTTTTACCGTCGTAACTGACCTTGAGCAAGCCATTGAAAATGTTATTCAGGATTTTTACCGAACCCAAAGAGCTCGTGAAATGAGGATCCAGGGTGTCCACTGCATCAATCCAGGCCAGCTTGATTGTGCCGCCATGTTTGGGTTCTTCTGCCATGGCGCTGGTAATGAGTCCCCCGCCTAACACGGCATGGCCTGCGGCCAAGCCCGCCCCCATACCAACCAACTTCATAAAGCCACGACGGTTCATCCTTGTGGCTAAAACTTGAGCCAACTGGTCTTTGTGATCTTGCTCAGACATGATTTTCTCCTAACAAAAAACAAGGGTTAAATTGCTATGCAGCCTTATCAAAAGCACTACGCATGCCAACTAATTTTAAAAAGATTAAAATGTTGATTATTATGAATATATATAAGAATTTCTCGGTGGAAAAGAACGCTAAACCTAAATGAGTGCACCATGGTGAGGCAGAAGATGGAAGAGTGAGGCGGTGGCTATTTGTAAAGTTTAATGTCATTAAATACTTACAAATATATTTAATCAGGCGACAAAAGTAATAAGCCCATCGCAAAAACCAATTCGCGAGCCGTTTGTTATATTAAGGCATGGCATATCCGGTGTGATGCGGGTTCATTCGTGGTGCAAATGCGGCCTCAAGGATTGCAGGCGAGGTGAACCAAAAAGAAGGTGTCATAAGCAGTTGACCTTCGGTTGGCAACAAATGCGTGGGTCATGATCTTCAACTGCAAGGTGATGCCAGAAGGTTTCTGGGCTTTGCAAGCAAGGCAAAACGCCGAGAGAGATTCTGATTTGCTAAACAGCCTTCCTCGTTAAATTGGATAATTTTTCTGCCAAAAATCTACTTTTCTTAAAGAATATTGTATACAAAAAAATATTGGATAGCTCACCCCACGATGGGTGTCGAGTGGATTTATGTAAAATAATATATTACTTACAATAGGTTGGAATATAAATCTGTCTTTCGGTACAGGGGGTTAATGTAAATTTTTTTGTTCACGCCGTGAATCAGAAAAAGTAAAATAAATTGCATATCAACAAAAAAGTTGTATACAATCTATTTAATAATTGCGTACCATTAGTGCCATGGGTTGAGTACATGAAGGTGGGGGGAGAGTTGCGTGGAAAAATCCAAAGGGTCGAAGAGTCAAGAAGAAGTGGTGTATGAGCGACTATTCGACGTGATTATTGAGCAAAAATTGCAACCCGGTGTCAGATTGACGGAAATTTCGCTGGCGGAAATTTTTGCCGTCAGTAGGACGGTCGTCAGGCGAGCGCTTTTGAGGCTTTCTTATGAGGGTGTGGTCGACATCAAGCCGAATATTGGGGCTATTGTGACAACGACGGAACCCAAGGATGTTCCGCAATATTTTGAAGCCAGGCGGATCGCTGAGGGGGCTTTGATTCGTCGGGTTGCTGGTAAATTAACGACTTATCAGGAAGAAACGATGAGGGCGATGGTTCGTGAAGAAAATCGATATTTTTTGAGTGGTAATCGGGCGCGTGGATTAAGAAAATCGATTGATTTTCACTTTTACCTAGCGGATATCGCGAATAACAAGCCATTGGCAGAAATGGGTAAAAAAATGATTGCGCGAACCTCGTTAATCGTAGCGCAGTACAACTTGTCTGGCTCGGGTGGTTGTGCCTGTGTTGACCATTCAGCGTTGGTGGATGTCATGGTCAGCGGCCCAGCGGATCGGGCAGAAAACATGATGCATGAACATCTGCAACATATTGAAGATAACCTTTACTTCGGTAAACAAAGTTTGGAAACGGATTTATATCGAATACTGGAAATTGATAAGCCGTAATTAATTTTTTCAAGACCAGCGCATTGAAGGGGTGGTAATTATTTTATGACTGCCCAATGGGATTTATTATTTGGGATTTTGAACTAATTAAGTTAGTGACAGGATCTGTATTAGGCCAATTTTGAACCGTTTTTGAGGCTGCCTAAAGATGGAAACAACAATGACCAAAAATTATCCACGGGATTTTATTGGATATGGAAGAACACCACCCCAAGTTATTTGGCCTCATGGTGCAAAAATTGCGGTTCAATTTGTCATTAACTACGAGGAAGGTGCTGAGAACTGTATTCTTGATCAGGACGCTGCCTCTGAGTCTTTTTTGTCAGAAGTTGTTAATGCTTCACCAAGAGTAGGTTTGCGGCATAAAAGTGTTGAATCACTGTACGAATACGGTTCGCGCGCAGGATTTTGGCGTTTGCAACGCTTGTTTGCTCAATATCAACTACCCGCCACGGTTTTTGCGGTAGCACTCGCCATAAAACGCAACCCCGATGCCGTTGAGGCCATGCTGGAGTCTGGTTGGGAGATAGCAAGTCACGGATATCGCTGGATTGATTATCAATCTGTTACGCCTGAGGTTGAACGAGATCATATTCGACTTGCGCTTGATGTGCACAAACAGCTGATCGGTAAGGCGCCGGTTGGTTGGTATATTGGTCGAGATACGGAGTTTACGCGCTCAATTTTGCTTGAAGAAACCGCTCCGCTGTATGACTCCGACTCTTATGCGGATGATTTGCCTTATTTTATTCACTGTAATGCCAAGCCTCATCTGATTATTCCTTATACATTGGATGTTAATGATATGCGCTATTTAACGGCTCAGGGATTTAATACGGGCGATCAGTTTTTTACCTATTTGAAGGATAGTTTTGATGCTTTGTATGTAGAAGGAGACTATGCGCCAAAGTTTCTTTCAATCGGTTTGCATTGTCGTATTTCTGGAAAACCTGGACGAATTATCGCATTGAAGCGATTTATTGAGTATGTATTAAGCTATCAGGATGTATGGGTGTGTACACGAGAAGATATTGCGCGCCATTGGATTGATAATCATGCTTGAGTTTTAAGGGTTAAATATGAATATTGTTAAGCTGAATTCACTTGCTGAAGACGATTTTGCTGATTTTTTTAAGCATCTTTTGGAGCATGCGGATTGGGTAATAAAATCCCTTGAATTAGCTCGCCCATTTTCCTGTATTGATGACTTGAAAATTAATCTTTCTTCTATTGTTCGCTCCGCAAGCGATGACCAAAAACGATCTCTGTTAATTCATCACCCAAAACTAGGTTCAAGCGTTCAAGTTCAGGGTTTTTCTGAATCTGAGCAAAACAAAGCCGGGCTTCACGCTTTGAGCGATGATGAATCCGTTTCTTTCAAGAAGATGAATGAAATTTATGAGGGGAAAATGGGTTTTCCCTTTGTGGTTGCCGTTGCTGGATTGAGTCAGCGCGAAATTTTCCAGGCTCTTGAACTCCGTTGCCACGGTAATCCGATTAACGAATTAGCTGTTGCTATTGATGAATTGATTAAAGTTGCTTTTATCCGTATTTCCAAATTAATTCCTGATTAGACGCTTTGTTTTTGCGTGAGTTTGCTTTAAAGGAGACTGAAATGAATCCGCCTATTTCGTCAAAGTTCCCGCGATTAGAGCTGGTTGGCATTACCAAAGCGTATCCCTCTGTGATCGCGAATCAGGATGTAAACCTAATCGTTCGCCCCGGCGAAATTCATGCGGTGCTTGGGGAGAATGGGGCGGGCAAAAGCACCCTGATGAAAATCATTTACGGGGTGACCAAACCGGATTCTGGCTCGGTACTCTGGGACAACCGTGAGGTATTGATTGAATCCCCGGCGCAGGCCAGAAAAATTGGCATTGGTATGGTGTTTCAGCATTTCTCTTTATTTGAAACCCTGACGGTTGCCGAGAATATTTCCTTGGCGTTGGATTCCGCCGTTTCGCCCGCCAAATTGGCGCAGCGGATCAAAGAGGTCTCTCATGAATATGGCCTGCCCATTGATCCCCATCGGCTGATTCATAGCATGTCGGTGGGTGAGCGTCAGCGGGTCGAGATTGTGCGCTGTTTGTTGAATGCCCCGCGCTTGCTCATTATGGATGAACCCACCTCCGTTCTAACGCCTCAGGCGGTTTTGAAACTCTTTGAAACCCTGAGGCGTTTGGCTTCTGAGGGGTGCAGTATTCTTTATATCAGCCATAAATTAGATGAAATCCGAACGCTGTGTGACAAGGCCACGATTTTGCGGGGTGGTCGGGTAACCGGCACAGCCATTCCCAGTCAAGAGTCCCACGAATCGTTAGCGCAATTGATGATAGGCCGAAATCTACCTGAGTGTCAGATGGCGGCCAAAATACCTGCTGAAACGCGGCTTAAAATTCAGCATCTCAACTTATCGACGATTGATCCGTTTGGCGTGACCTTAAAGAATATCAATCTTGAAGTCAGGGCAGGGGAAATGGTCGGTATTGCCGGAATATCCGGTAATGGCCAAAAAGAGCTGTTGGCGGCTTTATCGGGCGAGCAGCCCATGAGCAAGGGCTTAACAACGGAAATTTGCGGCACCCCTGCGGACACGCTTTCCTCATCACAGCGGCGTTCTTTGGGCCTGCGGTTTATACCCGAAGAGCGACTGGGCCGCGGTGCCGTGCCTTCAATGAGTTTGAGGCTGAACGCGTTGCTCACTTCATCCGAAGGGGATGGCCTGGTCAAACATGGCTTGATTTCATATCCCGATGTGCGTTCGTTCGCTCAGTACGTTATTGCGCAATTTAATGTTAAATGCGGCGGTGACGGGGCCTTAGCGAATAGTTTATCCGGTGGAAATTTACAAAAATTTATTGTGGGGCGGGAAATCCTGCTGGCGCCGAAAGTCATGATTGTGGCTCAACCAACCTGGGGTGTGGATGTGGGCGCAGCCCAGTTGATTCGCCAGGCACTGATTGATTTGCGCAATCAAGACGTGGCCGTATTGGTGGTATCCGAGGAACTGGAGGAGCTATTTATGATTTGCGACCGGATTGCGGTGATTGCCGATGGGCGTTTATCACCCGCTGTGCCTGCTTCACAAACTTCAGTCGAAAAAATTGGCCTTTGGATGAGTGGTGAGTTTAATGATGTACATGCCGAGGAGGTGAGCCATGCCTAGGTTGGAACGAAGGGCGAAGCCTTCGCGGGTGATGATGTTTGCCTCGCCCTTGATTGCCGCCGTGATGATGCTGATCACGGGATACATTCTCTTTAGCGTGATGGGGAAAGAACCTATTCATGCGTTTGGGGTGTTTTTCATTAAGCCGCTCACCACGACTTATGGTGTTGGCGAACTTTTTTTGAAAGCGACGCCACTGATCTTGATTGGCGTAGGCCTAGCGATTGGTTTTCGTGCGCGGGTATTCAACATCGGTGCCGAGGGGCAGTTTGTGATGGGCGCCATTGCCGCCGGTGGGGTGGCCTTGTATTTCCATCACTTGGAGGCAGTCTGGATTCTGCCTTTAATGATGTTGGCCGGCATAGGGGGGGGCATGGCTTGGGCGGCTATCCCCGCGTTTCTGCGTACCCGATTTAATACGAATGAAATCCTGGTCACTTTGATGCTGGTTTATGTGGCGCAATTGTTCTTGGGTTACCTCGTTCAGGGGCCATGGCGTGATCCGGAAGGGTTTAACTTTCCTCAGACCAAAATGTTTACCGATTCCGAAACTATGCCGCTATTGATTGAAGGGCTTAGAACAAATCTGGGTTTTGTGATTGCCTTGTTCCTCGTCGCCGTAGCCTGGTTTTTCTCTTTCAAGATGTTTGCAGGTTTTCGTATGGAAGTGAGCGGGTTGGCACCGGATGCCGCGCGCTACGCGGGGTTTAGCGAACAACGCAATGTATGGTTTGCGTTGTTAATCAGTGGCGGATTGGCGGGTTTTGCTGGCATGGTTGAGGTGGCTGGCCCCATCGGACAACTGCAGCCGGTGATCTCCCCTGGTTATGGGTTCGCCGCCATCATTGTGGCCTATGTCGGGCGACTGCATCCGATTGGCGTGTTACTGGCGAGCTTGCTGCTTTCATTGCTTTATTTGGGTGGAGAAACTGCGCAAATGGATCTGAATTTACCTTCAGCTATTACGGGGTTGTTTCAGGGGATTTTGCTGTTCTACTTGCTGGCGGCCGATATTTTTATTCATTATCGAATCAAGCCAAATCCCCATGAAGCACGTTGTACTATCACGCCGCCACCGCCCCCATCGGGAGACATGATATGAGCATTGAGCAAATGATTCTGATTTTTGCCAGCATTGTGGCTGCGGCAACGCCCCTGGCCTTCGCGGCCTTTGGTGAATTAGTCACCGAGCGCGCCGGCGTGCTCAATTTGGGTGTTGAGGGCATGATGCTCATGGGCGCCGTGGCGGGATTTGCGGTAGCTTCACAATCGGGTAGCTTGACGTTGGGTTTTGGCGCGGGTCTGTTAGCGGGCTTGGCGATGTCATTGATTTTTGCTGTGCTCACCTTGCATCTTCAAACCAATCAAGTGGCGACGGGCTTGGCATTAACGTTGTTCGGCGCCGGTTTAAGTGCATTTATTGGCAAATCGTATGTGGGCTTGTCGTTGCAGGGATTGCAACCGATTTCTATTCCCTATTTAACGGATATTCCCTTGATCGGGCGATTGATTTTCCATTTTGATTGGGTGGTGTACGGCTCATTCGTTTTATTATTTGGGCTAATCTGGTTTTTCAAATATTCCCGCTGGGGATTGGTGGTACGCGCCGTAGGTGAATCGCCGGTTTCGGCCCATGCGATTGGTTATCCGGTGATTCGCATCCGCTACTTGGCTATTTTGTTTGGTGGCGCGATGAGCGGCATTGCTGGCGCCTATCTCTCTTTAGCGATTACGCCGATGTGGGTTGAAGGCATGACCTCGGGGCGCGGATGGATTGCGTTGGCGTTGGTCGTTTTTGCTACGTGGAAGCCGATACGCGTGATGGTGGGGGCGTATTTGTTTGGCGGCGTGACTATTTTGCAGTTTTATGGACAAGGCATGGGGGTGCATATTCCCTCCGAGATTTTGTCAATGCTGCCGTATCTTGTCACCATCGTCGTGTTGGTGCTGATTAGCCGAAATCCCAAAACCATTTTGCTCAATCAACCGATGTCGTTGGGCCAAAGTTTTTATCCGCGCACGTGAAATACGTGCCATTTTGGAGATGATTGATGTCTGAACGGCTGTTAATTCGGGATGCGGACGTGGTGGTGACCATGAACGCGCAGCGGGAAGAAATCGCGCAGGGCAGTGTGCTGATCGAAGGCGATGCAATTCTTAAGGTGGGCACCGCTGCGCGTATTGACCAATGGATTTTGGACGATCCCGCCGCCCGTCAACCGCACCGCACCATCCGTGCGCAGGGGTGTGTGGTGTTGCCGGGGTTGGTGAATTGCCATCATCATCTGTATCAAACCCTCACGCGCGCAATTGGTACCGGGCGTGGCTATGCGCTGTTCGATTGGCTCAAATTGCTGTACCCCGTTTGGGCAGAAATGGACCCAGAGGCCATTCATGTCAGCACCCAAGTGGGTTTGGCCGAATTGATTCTTTCGGGGGCCACAACCGTTGCCGACCACCTGTATTTATTTCCGAATGGTTCGCGCTTGGATGACGAGATTATTGCGGCACAGGCGATGGGCGTGCGGTTCCATCCCACGCGCGGCAGCATGAGTTTGGGACAAAGTCAGGGCGGCTTGCCGCCCGATCGCGTGGTACAGCGTGAATCGGATATCTTGGCCGATAGCCAGCGCGTGATTGAAACCTTCCATGATCCGGCACCCCGTTCGATGCTGCGGATTGGTCTGGCACCGTGCTCACCCTTCAGCGTCACCGGCGACTTGATGCGCGAAAGTGCCCGATTGGCACGCTCCTATCAAAAAGTCGGTCTACATACGCATCTTGCCGAAACGTTGGACGAAGAACGGTTTTGTCTGGAAAAATTTGGCAAACGCCCGCTTGATTACGCCGAATCGGTGGAATGGGTTGGGCCGGACGTATGGTTTGCCCACATGGTGCACCCCAGTGATTCGGATATGGATCGGCTCGCGCATCATTGCAGCGGCGTGTGCCATTGCGCCAGCAGTAATATGATCCTCGCCTCAGGCATTGCGCCGGTGCGCCAGATGGTCGATCGCGGTGTGCGTGTGGGGTTGGGTGTGGATGGGTCGGCCAGTAACGATGGTAATCACCTTTTGGGTGAGGCGCGCCAAGCCATGCTGCTGCAGCGGGTGGGCTGGCCGGGTTTTGAATCCAATGCGAATCGATTTTCTGTGCGTGAAGCCTTGGAATTGGCGACGATTGGTGGTGCGCGCGTGCTGCAGCGCGACGACATTGGCAGTTTGGAGCCCGGCAAAGCTGCCGATGTGGTAGCGTTTCGCATCGACGATTTAGCGCACGCGGGCGCCTTGGGTGATTCGGTGGCCGCCTTGCTCACTTGTGCGCCGGGTACCGTCTGGTTATCGGTCATTAATGGCAAAGTTGTCGTGGAAGATCATCAGTTAGTTGGGATGGATCTCAGTGGCTTGATTAAAAAACATAATGCCATCAGCAAGGGTATGTTGCGTCGGGCGGGTGTGTTATGAGCTCGGATTTGAACCCGCACGCAGACATCGCGCCCAGCCGCGAGCAAATCATTCGACATCTGCGCCGATCTAACGCGATTGCGCTGCGCGCGTCGGCACTGGGGCGGCATCCTTTTGGCGCATTGTTAGTGGGGCCGGATCATGAAACGGTTCTGCTTGAACAGTGCAATATCGATACGGTGAATCATGCCGAATCTACCCTTGTACGAATCGCCTCAACCAATTATTCGCCTGAATTTTTGTGGCGTTGCACGCTCTATACGGCAGTTGAGCCTTGCTGCATGTGTGCAGGCACGGCCTACTGGGCGAATATTGGGCGAGTGGTGTACGCGATGAGCGAGGCGGAGTTACTCAAACAAACGGGTAATCACCGTGAAAATCCCACGATGAGTGTGTCTTCGCACTATGTGTTCGCCCATGGCCAGAAACCGGTTGAACTGATTGGGCCTATCGATGAATTGTTTGAAGAAACCGTGCAAATGCATCGTGCATTTTGGAACGGGCACGATTAAGTATGCGCGGTCAGGTTATTTGCCTTGATTTTTTGCGGTATTGCCAGGGAGGCTCCCTAGGAATCCTCATCCCCATCGAGATAAAACATGTTGCACCTCGTCGAACACCCCTTAATTGGACATAAACTCACTTTGATGCGCTGCGCCGATACGTCGACCGATAGCTTTCGCCGCCTGCTACAAGAAATCAGCCAAGCGCTGGCCTACGAGGTCACGCGAGATTTGCCGGTTGATTCGATTCCCATTCGCACGCCGCTGGCCGAGATGAACGCCCCGACGATTCGCGGGAAAAAACTCTGCCTTATTTCCATTTTACGGGCGGGAAATGGCATGCTCGAAGGCATGTTGGCTTTTCTGCCCGCTGCGCGAATTGGCCATATTGGGCTTTATCGTGATCCTGAGACATTACAAGCCATTGAATACTATTTCAAGGTGCCGGTTGATATTGCCGATCGGTTGGTCATCGTGGTCGATCCCATGCTGGCAACGGGTCACTCGGCGATTGCCGCTGTCGATCGGCTTAAAGCCGCTGGCGCGAGGAACCTGAAGTTTGTTTGTTTGCTTGCCGCTCCCGAGGGGGTGGCTGCGTTTACCGAAGCTCATCCGGATGTGGCCATCACCAGCGCCGCGCTCGATGAATGCCTAAACGAGCACGGATACATTATGCCGGGGCTGGGTGATGCCGGTGATCGTATGTTCGGCACCAAATAACCTGCCAACCTGTTCATAACGCGAGAGGTGCCCATGCTGGATTTAAAGATGATTAACTGCACCCTGGCTGATGGCCGAACGGGAATGGATATCGGCATTACAGATGGCCGGATCGTGGTCTTACAACCTCACTTGATTGCTGAGGCCGAGCAAGTCATTGATGCCGAAGGGCAATTAGTTACCCCACCGTTCGTTGATGCGCATTTTCACCTCGATTCCACTTTGTCGTTCGGCCAACCTCGAGTGAATGAATCCGGCACGCTGCTCGAAGGCATTGCCTTGTGGGGCGAACTCAAACCGCTGCTGACTCAAGAAGCCGTGATTGAGCGGGCATTGGCGTATTGCGATTGGGCGGTCGCGCGCGGATTATTGGCGATACGCTCGCATGTGGATGTGAGTGATCCTCGAATGTTAGTTGTTGAGGCGTTGCTTGAGGTGCGTGAGCGCGTCAAACCCTATATTGACCTTCAATTAGTCGCCTTCCCGCAGGATGGTTTGCTTCGCACGCCCAATGGCTTGAGTCACTTGATCCGTGCGCTGGATAGGGGGGTGGAGATTGTCGGCGGCATTCCGCATTTCGAACGCACAATGACCGAGGGCGCAGAATCGATTCGGATTTTGTGCGAACTGGCTGCAGAACGCGGGCTACAGGTGGATATGCACTGCGATGAAACCGATGATCCCTTATCACGGCATATCGAAACCCTGGCGTTTCATACCCAGCGTTTGGGCTTGCAGGGGCGGGTGGTCGGCTCACATCTCACCTCAATGCACTCGATGGATAATTACTATGTCTCGAAATTAATCCCGTTAATCAAAGAAGCGGGCGTCGCCGTGATTGCCAATCCACTGATTAACATCACCTTGCAAGGCCGCCACGATACCTATCCTAAGCGTCGTGGCATGACGCGCGTGCCCGAGTTGATGGCGGCGGGGGTCGATGTGGCGTTCGGTCAGGATTGTGTGATGGATCCCTGGTACAGCCTGGGTTCTGGCGATATGTTGGAGGTCGCACACATGGGGCTGCATGTTGCACAAATGACCAGCCAAACTGCCATGCGCGATTGTTTCCATGCGGTGACCACCAACGCGGCTAAAATCCTCGGGCTTGAGGGGTATGGGATTGCGGTTGGCGCCAAGGCAGATTTGGTGTTATTGCAGGCAAAATCCCCGATGGATGCCATTCGGCTTCGTGCGAACCGGTTAATGGTGATTCGTGCCGGGCGGGTGATTGCCCGTTCGCCCGCTCTATTTTCTTTGTTAAATATTGAAGATAGGCCGGAAAAAATTATTTTTAATGATCGGTAAATTTACGTTTGAAAAATCAACCTTAATCACGCCGGTATTAAGATTTATTAGAATAATTTATCCCAAAGTTATCATTATTTATTATTAATATTACGGTAAAACTTGGCTTAAGCCATGGTAATTTCGCTGATAATAAATTAAGCATTGGCCGTTGTTATTATGGTTGATTTCTTGAACTTGGCACAATAAAACATCATGGCTTCCCGCTTGGACTTGTTCCACAATTATGCAGTCAAAGCTTATCAGTGCATCTTTTAGTACCGGTGCCCCCGTGACAGATGTAAACCAACTCGTCGCATTAAACCGATCATCCATGCTGAATTTTCCTCCGAATAAATCTGAAAGTGATCTAAGTTCTGGGCTTAGGGTATTAACACATAAATTATCATGGGTATTAAATGTTTTATATACCGAGGCATTGCGGTTTAAACACACCAGGAGTGTGGGTGGCTCATCACTGACGCTACACACCGCTGTCGCGGTAAAGCCGGCGCGCCCCATAGGGCCATCGGTGGTTACAATGTTCACAGCGGCTGCCAATGATGACATGGCCTCTCGATAGCGCTGTTTACTCAATGGCACGCGGGTTTTGTGTGATATGAGGGTATTCATGTTTGGGGCGCTCCATTCAAATTAATTGGCAAGCTTTGGCGAATGAAAGCCTGGGTAAACGATGGTGTAGCGTGACTTTATTTCCATAGCCTAAATTAATCAGTAAATTCGATTTCCAAGTGCTGTTATTTAAGAACTCTTTATCGATGGCTTTGTTATCAAAACCCGACATTGGGCCAGTATCTAAACCGAGGCTCCGTGCGGCCATAATAAAATAACCCGCTTGAAGTGTGCTATTTCTAAACGCGGTTTCAAAACTGATATCGTCGGGGCTCCCCGTAAACCAGATTTTAGCCTCTGCATAGGGGAATAATTCGGGTAATTCGTGATAAAACTCGCTGTCATAGGCAACAATCACAGTGACGGGCGCGGATAAGGTTTTTTCAATATTACCCTTGGAGAGATAAGGCATGAGCCGAGCTTTAGCGGCCCGGCTTTGAATAAATACAAATCGCCCGGCACTACAATTGGCCGATGTAGGCTCAAGGCGGGTAAGGTCATACAACTGATGCAGCACCACATCGCTGATGGGTTCATCTCGCCATCCACTGTAGGTTCTCGCTTGGGTAAAGAGTTGCGCTAGTGCGTTTTCATTCAATGCCGGGGTCATTTTAATGGCTCTCAATTTCTACAGGGTGGGTCGATTGTTGGTGTGATTTAAGGTGCGTTTTGAGTAACGCATTGATGTGGGGTGCCTCTGAGATACTAGAGGCGTGGCCGCCGTGTTCCACCATTTCAAGGGTTGAATCGGGCAGGGCATCATAAAGCTGCTGTGAGCAATGCCAAGGGATGAGGTGATCATCGCGGTTGGCGATAAGTAATACGGGAACGTGAATTTGATGTAAATAATCTCGGGCATCAAATCTAAGGAGCGCATCAATACGTTTTAGTACGTTGTCTGGATTGGGGAAATGACGCAGGGCGCGTGCATCTTCCGCAATTAAGCGGGTCTCGTTGACCGCAATCCAGTCCGGCGAATAAAGGAATAGTGACTGCGCTTCAACATAGGCCGCAGGGCCAATCAGGGTGAGTATTTTTTTTCGCACGGAAAAACAGCGAGCCGTGTGTGCATTGGGCGCTGCCCAGGCGTTGATTAAAATCATGCTTTGAACGGTTTGCGGGAAGCGTTTGGCTAACTCAAGCGCAATCAAGCCACCAAGCGCATGGCCAATGATGTGGTAGCGTGTAATAGATAGGCTATCAAGCGCTTGGGCTAACTCATAAGCCATATCGGTAATGCTGTAATCTTCGGGGAGCACTGCCGGACTTGCCCCCATGCCCAAATGGTCGTACACCACCACACGATAATCTGAAACAAGCGCATCAAGTTGCGGTTCCCAGAAGTGAGCAAGCCCACCCAGCCCAGAGCTCAGCACCACCGTGGGTGCATTAGGTGTTTGTACACCGAGTATTTCAATCGATAGCATGAGAAAACCGCCTTCAACAGGTGTGTAGCGTGGGTGAATCAGGCTTTGCTTATGTGCGCAATACTGGCAATTTCAACCAGTGCATCGGGTTTAACAAGCCCGCACTGGATGCAATAACGCGCCGGTTTTTCGCCCGCAAAGTATTCGGCATACACAAGATTTATCGCGGCATAATCACTCCAATCGCGCAGCATAATCATATTGAAGGTGATATCGTCTAGCGTGCCGCCAGCAGTTTTTACGACTTTTTTGATTGTTTCAAGCACATGGCGGGTTTGGGCGCTGGCATCGTTGAGGTGTACCACATTGTTGTCTTGATCGAATGGCAGGGTGCCTGACACATATAAAACGCCATCGGCCATTGATCCTGGTACATAAGGCGCGAGGGGTTTGCCGCTGCCGGCGGGAATAATTGATTGCTTAGGCACGAGCTGTCTCCTTGTTGAGGGTGGGGGTAAAGGCAGTACAAAATTCATCAACTGAACTCACCCAGCCAAAAAATGTTTCGATGTTATAGAGCGCGGCTTGCTGGATGAATTCGGGGCCAGCCTGATGGGTGGCATCGGCTAACACCACGCCGAAATATTCCAGAAAAAAGCCATCGCGCAGGGTGGATTCAACACACACATTGGTGGCAATGCCGGTGAAAACGAGAGTACGAATGCCCCGACTGCGCAGCATGCTATCGAGTGGCGTATTGAAAAACCCACTGTAGCGCGGTTTTGGTACGACTAAATCTTGAGGTTGGGGTACAAGGGCATCAACTAAATCGTAATCCCAAGTACCTTTTGCCAGCAAAGTCCCCATTAATTCGGGGTTTTTGCGCATGGTTTTCATGGCATTGGATTTGTACCAATTAGGCGAACCCGGCCCGCCTGCTTCGGTGTACGCCACATCCCAGCCATTTTGTAAGAAAATGATCTGCATACCCGCCTGGCGCGCGGTGGTAATGGCTTTGTTGATGGAATCAATCACAAGGTTCGTTTGGGACACATCAAAGCCTGCACGATCCAAGTAGCCGCAGGGGGATGCGTAGGCATTTTGCATGTCCACAACAATAAGTGCCGTTTCGCTGACCTTCATTCGGAGCGGTTCTGGGCGTGCGGCTAAAAGAATGGGCGAATCGGATCGATCAAGTAAGTAGCCTGATGCGTTTTTTTCGGTAGTGCGGTTCATCATGCCCGCTCTGCCGTGCCGAGAAGATGCGCGCGTGATTTCATCAAGGGTTGGATTTTTTGTCCGAAATCGTCCATCCCACGGATGAAATCATCAAATACCAGCATGACGCCACTTGTCCCCGTCACTTCTGCGACCTCATCCAGCATTTTAGCGATGGTTGCAAAGGATCCGACCAAGGTGCCCATGTTGATGTTGACAGCTGAGGTCGGGTCAGCCATTTGACGAACATTGGTATCTGATTTGGATTTTGTATCCGCCGCCGCTTGCTCACCAAGCCAAGCGATGGCCGCTTCATCGGCGCCAGCCTTGTAATATTCCCAGCGTTCGCGCGCAGCCGCATCGGTTTGTGCGGCTATGACCATGAATAAAACACAGGCGGTGACATCCCGACCAGACTGCGCTGTCGCCTTCATGAGCCGCTCTACCGTGGGCGCGAAGGCTTGGGGGGTATTGACACCGCGACCGAAACAAAAATTGTAGTCCGCATATTGAGCGGTAAACGCCATACCTGCTTCGCTTTGCCCTGCACAGATCAATTTCATGTCCGCTTGGGGTTTTGGGCTGACCCGACAATCTTCCATCGTGAAATAGTCGCCTTTGAGATCGCAATGACCAGTCGACCAGAGATCACGCAAAACTTGCGCGTATTCACCGAGATAATCGTAGCGGGAGGCAAAAAAATCATCACCTGGCCATAGCCCCATTTGGCTATATTCGGGTTTTTGCCAGCCGGTAACCAAATTCACGCCGAATCGGCCGTTTGAGATTGAATCGATAGTCGAGGCCATTCGCGCCACGATTGCGGGTGGGATGGTTAATGTCGCTACCGTACCAAAGAGTTGGATTCGTTCAGTTACAGCGGCAAGGCCGGCCATCAAGGTAAAAGACTCTAGGTTGTGTTCCCAGAATTCCGTTTCACCGCCAAAACCCCGCAATTTGATCATTGATAAAGCAAAATCGAAACCGTAGTGTTCTGCTTTTTGAACAATCGTTTTATTGAGTTCGAAGGTCGGCATGTATTGGGGAGCGTTTTTTGAAATGAGCCACCCGTTGTTGCCGATGGGGATAAAAACGCCGATATTCATGGTTTTTGCCTCGTAGTCTTGATATGAGTTGCGTAATCGAAACCCTTTGAAGTAAATAATGCAATGGTTGTGCCAATAAATTAAATTCTATTTAATCAATGGCTTGTTTATTTTAATGGTTTTATTTTTACCAAATGGTCTATATCGGAGCACTTAGTTTGTGCGGCTGGAGCCAAATTGGTGCAACTCATGGGTAAGTGACAGCAGCCTGTAAAATGCTCCATGATGAAGCCACTTCCCTGAAACTGACCTTCAATTGGAGACTGTGTGACCGTGAGAAAATTACGCTCTAAGCGAGATGCCACCCTTGATAGCCCGATAAAATCACGTCGCGTCGCAACTGACGTGGCAAAAGAGCGCCGACTTCGTCAAATTGAGCTTAAACGCGGCGCGATCATGGACGCGGCTTTGGATGTTTTTTCTCGTTATGGTGTGCATGGCACGAGTTTGGATCAGGTGGCAATTCAGGCCGATGTCTCTAAAACGAATCTTCTCTATTACTTTCCTTCGAAAGAGGCGCTATATGTCAATGTATTGCGCCAACTTCTAGAGGTTTGGCTTAAACCCTTACAATCTTTTAGTGTCGAGCAAGACCCCATCGAGGCAATTGCTGAATACATCCGAGTCAAACTCACGTTATCGCGCGATCATCCGGCAGAATCTCGATTGTTTTGTTTGGAAATCGTGCAGGGCGCACCATTGCTACTCACGGAGTTGCAGCAGCCCTTGCACGATATTGTCCAAAACAAAGTGGCCGTGATTCGGGCGTGGGTTCAGGAAGGAAAACTGGCCTCTGTTGATCCCTATCATCTGATTTTTTCACTTTGGGCTGTCACGCAGCATTACGCAGATTTTCGGGCGCAAGTTGAAGCCGTATCGGGTAAAACGCTAGACGACCCTGAATTTTTTGCTGAAACTTTACAAAACCTACAGGATTTGATTTTAAACGGGATCCGTCCACGCAGTTGAATCTGTTCAATTGCCCTCTTTTCGGGCTTAATTTGCGCACCAAGTGCTCTAAAACAGACCATTTAATAAAAATAAATCCCCGGTATTTTTGTAACAAATTGTTTTTTATGAATAAAATTTCATGGCATGCTTGATGCTTTGTTTTTTCGTGTGAAATCTAGGCATTCGCACTGATCTCCACCTGAGTTTGCGGTTTTAACAAGTTGATACTCAATATATTTCTTAAAAAATTTTAGCGGAGATTTGCTCAATGAAGACAGTCATGAAAACATTCGCGGCAGGTATGCTCGGCGTTTATGCTCTGGTTAACGTTACCCAGCCAACTTATGCCGATGACGAGGGTTTAACAATCCAAGGACCGCCTAAAATTGCCATGCTGTATATCAGTCCGCGTAATGATGGGGGGTGGACACAAGCCTTCGATGAAGCACGTCAAAAACTGGAAGTTCAGCTTGGGCAAAAAATTCAGTTTGTAGAAAATGTGCCCGAATCGGCATCGGCAATCCGCCCAGTCGTCGAGCGCCTCATCCAGCGAGGCAGTAATATCATCATTGGTACCGCCTTTGGATACTCCGATACGTTTAAAGACTTAGCCGCAAAATATCCGCATGTGGCTTTTTTAAATGGTTCCGGCACGACCAATTCCAAAAATCTCCTTTCATTTTATGGCCGAACTTATGAAAGCCAGTATTTATGCGGCATGGCGGCAGGCGCGGTATCTAAAACGGGCAAGCTGGGGTTTGTCGCTGCCAATCCATTTGGCCAGGTGAATTGGACAATTAATGCCTACGAACTCGGGGCACAACAAATTAACCCGAAAGCTACCGTTACCGTGATTTATACCGGCGCCTGGAACGATCCCATCAAAGAGCGCGCCGCTACCATGGCTTTAATTGACCAAGGCGCGGACGTTATTGGTCAGCATGTCGATAGCCCTACGCCGCAAATCGTCGCGCAAGAGCGTGGGGTATATGGCACGGGTTACCACCGAGACATGCGTGAGTTTGCCCCCAAAGCGACCGTGTGCTCATCAGTTTGGGTTTGGGATCGTTTCCTAGCCGTTGAATTGAAAAAAATCATGGCCGGCCACTGGAAACCCTTACCACAAGGCGCATTATTGTCGATGCAGCAAGGTGGTACTGATATTGCTTGTTGCAGCAGTGCCGTACCCCCGGCTGATGTCACCAAAATTATGGCCATGCGAACTGAGCTAATGGAAGGTAAAAAACAGATTTACGAAGGCCCTATGTCGGATGGTAAAGGCGTTGTGCAAATTCCTGTGGGGGCGGTGTTGCCTGATGACAAACTCTGGAAAATGGAGTGGTTTGTTAAAGGCGTGATTACCCAGCAATGAGCCTCAAAAACGCGCTTCAGCTCGACCGCGTCAGCAAAAGCTTTGATGGTTTTAAAGCCCTAAGCGATGCGTCATTTACGGCGCGTTGGGGCGAGGTTCATGCCTTGCTCGGTGAAAATGGCGCAGGAAAATCATCGTTGATGAATATCGCAGCAGGACTCTATGCTCCTGAAGCGGGGGCGTTATTCATTGATGATAATCCCGTGCGTTTGACAGGCCCGCGTGATGCTATGCGCCAAGGGATCGGCATGGTGCATCAGCATTTTAAACTTGTCAGCCCATTTACGGTTGCGCAGAACATTCTGCTCAGCATGAATCAGAGCGCTTTGCGTGGGTTTTATGACCATAAGCTAGCAAAAGTTTCCCAAGCAATCAGCCAAAAATCTGAAGAATTAGGTTTTGGTATCGACCCCAGGACCCGTACTGACCGCTTATCGGTTGCCGAACAGCAGCGAGTAGAAATTCTCAAGGTGCTCTTGGCGGGTGCCAAGATTCTCATCCTTGATGAGCCGACGGCGGTGCTCACCGATGATGAGTCCAATCGATTGCTAACGACGGTTAAAGCCCTCGCAACTCGGGGAGCCGCCGTCATTTTAGTTACCCACAAAATGCATGATGTGATGCGTTACGCCGATCAAGTCACGATTATGCGGGGGGGTAAAACTGTGGCGACGTTAGCGCCACAATCGGTTGATTTGTCTAAATTAGTTAAACTGACTGTCGGTGATACGGATAGTGCCCGGAGCGTTAGCGAGCCGCATATTCGAGGTGCTGCACGGTTGGTTATTACCGATTTATCTTCTGCCCAGACAACGACTCAGGCATCGAATGGTGTGTTGCGCGGGGTTAATTTAACGCTACACAGTGGCGAGATTTATGGCATCGCTGGGGTGGGCGGCAATGGCCAAACTGAACTTGCCAATGCTTTAATGGGCTTTGGTGCCCCAACTTGTGGCGATATGTTACTTGATGGGCAAACGCAGCTTCAGAGTCTCACCCCCACCGAGCGGCGGGCGCAAGGTATCGCCGCAATTCCCGCAGATCGCTATGGTGCCGCCTTGGCTGCGCCGCTTTCGGTGGCCGATAACTATGCGATGGGGCAAATTCATAGCGGTCGGTACGGTTCGTTCGGGTGGCTTAATTCTCGCAAGATTGCCGCTGACACCACCAAAGCCATTGAGGCGTTTGATGTGCAGGGTGTGCGTTCAATACACCAAAAAGCGGCGTTATTATCGGGGGGCAATGCCCAAAAACTGGTAATCGCGCGGGAATTTAATCATCCCCCCGCTATCGTTTTTGCGCACAGTCCAAGTCGTGGCTTGGATGTGCGCGCCATGGGCGCGATCCATGCGCGGCTCCACGCCGCCCGCGCAGCCGGTGCGGCGGTGCTGCTGATAAGTGAAGATTTGGACGAGGTATTAGCGCTGGCTGATCGCATTGGCGTGATGTCTTCAGGGCGCATTGTGGTTGAATTTAATCAACCGGCAGATCGACAGGCGATTGGCCAAGCCATGGTGCATCATGTTTAAACCGACTCGCTTTCAGCCTATATTTAGTCGGCGCTATGTGTTAGACGTTCGCCAGCAAATGCCCACTTGGATACAGGCGATGATTATCTCGTCGGCGCTTGTGTTTGGCCTGTTGATTTCAGCGTTAATTTTAGTTGCCGCAGGGGTTTCGGCATCTGACCTGTTCAATGAATTTGTCTTATATACCTTATTTGATGGCCAAAGTTTACGTGCGGTTTTGTTCCAAGCCGCACCATTAATTGTTTTAGGGTTGGCTGGCGCATTGGCATTTCGGGCGCGCTTTTGGAATCTTGGCCTTGAAGGTCAGATGATTTGGGGGGCGATTGCAGCTACTGCTGTTTCATTGTTTGAGATTGGGCCACCGTCGCTGCGCCTAGTTTTAATGTTCATCGCGGCCATTATCGGCGGGTTAATGTGGGCTTTGGTTCCGGTGCTATTAAAACTACATCTCAAGGTGAACGAGATTATTTCGACACTAATGCTGAATTATATCGCAGTTAATTTTTTACTTTTTTTATTATATGGTAGCTGGAAAGATCCCCGCGATTCATTCCCTTATTCACCGCAATTTAAAAGTTTTGAGCGCCTGCCGAATATTTTTGATGGGGTTAATTTAGCGATTCCTATTGCTTTAGTGATCGCATTACTGGTGCTATGGTTTACCCGTATTTCACGAGCGGGTTTATATCTTCGCTTTGTTGACAGCAGTCCTGGAGTCGCTGCGGCTGTGGGTGTGCCTGTTCAGCGAGTCATTTTACTTACGGTCTTATTTTCAGGCGCTTTGGCTGGGTTAGCCGGTTTTATGGTGTCGGCGGGACAAGAGGAGCGTTTAACTCATTCGTTTTATCTTGGCTATGGATTTTCGGGAATTTTGATTGCTTTTTTAGCGCGCAATCAGCCCATTGCCGCAACGGTTGTGGCGGTATTGGTGGCGACATTGTTTGTGGGTGGCCGCAGTTTGCAGGTGTATTACCAAATTCCTTTTTCGATGGTTCAATTGATTCAAGCCATTTTAGTGATTTGCGTTGCCTCATCCGATTTTTTTATCCGTTACCGCATTCGGCGGATTCAAAGCGAGGCATAGGGTATGGAGATCATCAGTAGTTGGGTGGGTAATATCCCCGATTTAGCCGTACCATTTGCCTTGGCTGCACTGGGGTTGATCGTCACAGAACGTGCTGGCGTTTTGGCTTTGGGTGCCGAAGGCTTGATGCTGGTGGGCGCGCTGTTTGGGGTAGGGGGGTATCTTCTATTTGACTCAACGGGCATTGCGCTATTACTGGCTATGCTGGCAGCAAGCGGGGTTTCGATTTTATTTGCGGTTATGGTCTTGGTTTTGCGTATTAACCAAGTCATTGCCGGTTTGGCGCTCGTGTTTTTTTGCCAAGGGTTAACCGCATTGCTCGGAATTTTATTTGGCTGGGCCAGTCACCCTGTTTCTGGTTTTGAAGCTTGGACACTCTGGCCTTTATCTGAACTGCCCATTGTCGGGCGATTGTTCATACAAAACCCTGTAGTTTATTTAACCCCCCTAATTTTTTTTGCGGTGGCCATTTATTTAAACCATTCCATGAGCGGTTTAAAATTACGCGCAGTGGGTGAAAATCCCCAAGCCGCTGATGCGGCCGGGATACCTGTTTTAACCTACCGTTTTGCGGCAATTTTGGCTGGCGCCGCTTTAATTGGTTTAGCGGGCGCGTACATTTCGGTGCTCAGTACTAAGATGTGGATTGAGGATATGACCGGTGGTCGTGGTTGGATTGCCGTGGCGCTGGTGATTTTTGCCCGCTGGTCGCCATGGCGGGCATTCGCAGGTGCGATTTTATTTGGCAGCATTGAAGCTCTCATTCCACAATTGGCCGCCGCAGGTGTTCGATTGCCGCAGTATTTTGTGTTTATGACGCCCTATGTGGTCACACTGGCTGTCATGATTTGGGTTGCATTGCCCAAGCGAGATCAAAACAAGCCCGATCAAAAGAACCAACCCGATGCCTTGGGTGAGCCCTTTATTCGTGAAGAACGGCGTTAAATAACTTAATTTTTATCCATTAAACGAGAACTCTATGAATAGTGTGGTGAAAGGTTCTGTATTTATTACAGGTGCAACTTCCGGTTTTGGGGCGGCCTGTGCACGGCTCATGGCTCAACAAGGCTGGCCATTGATTATCACGGGGCGGCGTCAGGATCGTCTCGACGCGTTACAACAGGAATTGAGCCCATTGACCCGAGTGTTATCGGTGCCATTGGATGTGCGCGATGCCGCAGCGGTTAAAGCAGAAGTTGAATCGTTACCCGTCGCGTTTTCACGCATTCAGGTGCTGGTGAATAATGCCGGTTTGGCCTTGGCGCCCGTGCCTGCCCAAGTGGCTGATCTTGCCGATTGGCACACCATGATTGATACCAATATCAAGGGGTTGGTGAATGTTGCCCATGCGCTTCTTCCCCATTTGATTGCATTTGGCTCCGGTGCCAGCATGATTAATATAGGCTCAATCGCGGCAGAGAATCCCTATCCGGGTAGCCATGTTTACGGCGCGTCTAAGGCTTTTTTGAAGCAGTTTTCCTACAATTTGCGTTGCGATTTACAAGGTACCGGTGTGCGGGTGACTGATCTTGCCCCCGGCATTGCCGAAACGGAATTCAGCCTTGTGCGCACCGGCGGGAATGCAACGGCAGCGGACGCGGTCTACAAAAATACCATCCCGCTCACGGCGCAGGATGTGGCGGAACAAATCGCCTATATTGCCGTTTTACCCGACCACATGAACATCAATCGCATAGAAATTGTGCCCGTTCGCCAAGCTTGGGGGCCGTATGCTATTCACCGGGAATCATGAGTCTAGCAGCCTGTCGGAATTAACGCAGTCTGGCCTTTTCGCGACGGATGGTTAAGTCCGACAGGCTGCTAGTGCTTAATTGCGTAGATTAACGATAGTATTTCGAAGTTGTGAACCGCTCACTTCATGCTTGCGCCAACGGGAGGGGCTCGCCGTTGGGCGCTTATGATGAACCTTTTTCCCTAGTCAATTTTCAACGCGCGCCAATACTCACATGGGCAGACACGATTCGCCACCCATCCGCGAATCGAACCCAAGCCTGGGTTTGTCGGCCCATGGGCTGATTGGGGCGGATGAACTCTGTGGTGGTGGTGGCAAAATCAGTGCCGAAGGTATTGATTTTGGTGTTAATCAGGCATCTTTTCAGGGCAGCGGCGGGGCGGGCGTGGCGAAAGGCGCGGATCGCATCGATACCGTAGAGATTTTCGTTTGCCCCGAAACGAACCACAAGGTCGGTGTGCCAGAAAAAACGATCTAGAATCTCCAGATCATTGTGAACCAAGGCCTGCTCGTACTCTGCGAATACGTGTCTGACCTCGTCCACAATTTCCTTTATGTTGATGATATTGGGCTCTTTCATATCAGCCTCTTTGGATTCTCGTATTGGCCAATCCCACTTCTTCCAGCGCGTGGGCAACCCGGAGACATAAGTCTTCACGCCACGGTGGGGCGATGATTTGCACCCCAATGGGTAAATGGGTATTTGGCCAGAGCGGTGCCACCGCAACGGGCAATCCAATGAATGAGAGGGGTTGAGTGAGTAGACCCATATTGGGACGCGTTGCAAACTCACGATCTCCGATGGTGAATGTGCTTTGCC
This sequence comes from Pseudomonadota bacterium, assembly GCA_021801265.1. Classification (GTDB taxonomy): domain Bacteria; phylum Pseudomonadota; class Gammaproteobacteria; order Halothiobacillales; family Halothiobacillaceae; genus Halothiobacillus. The sequence continues at coordinate 37,290 of JAJYYE010000007.1, forward strand.
CCAATAGCGGTGCTGTGATGGGGGTGGCAGGGGCAATCAGCACGTCGTATTGCTGAAACAAACTTAAAACCCGATCCAAATACCATCGGCGGTAACGAAGCGCCTGTTGGTACCATGCGGCAGGTATCAAAGACCCCGCGATGAGCCGATCCCGCGATAAGGGTTCGAATAATTCGATGTGCTCTCGAAGATTATCCAGATAGAGGGCACCGCTTTCTGCAGCAGTGATTAAATAGGCGGCCGCCCTGGCTGCTGCGACGCCGGGAAGTTCTATCTCGTCGATAGCCTGTAATGCCCTCGCTGCGGTTTGGGCAGCCCAGCGTGCTTCATTGCCCGCATGCGCGTCAAAGTACCCGGTTAATCTTGCGATGCGCAGTCCATTGATGCCTTGATCGAGTTTGCCCCTTGTCGGCTCAATGTCGCGCGGTGCGCAGACTGGATCAAGCGGATCGGCACCCTGTAACGCGTCATAAGCGAGCGCGAGATCCTGCGTTGTTGCGGCCAACGGGCCGAGATGATCCAGACTTGAGACAAACGTTTGTGTGCCGGTTCGAGATAGCCGCCCAAACGTGGGCTTAAGGCCGAACACGCCGCATAATGAGGCGGGTACGCGAATAGACCCGTTGGTATCGCTGGCCAGACCCATCGGCACCAAACCGGCGGCTACGGCTGCGCCCGTACCACCCGATGAGCCGCCCGCTGAACGGGCGGTATCTCGGGGGTTATGCGTCGCGCCATAGTGCGTATTTTCTGTGGTAAATCCATACGCATAGGCATCCATGTTCAAGGTGCCCGCCAATAAGCCACCGGCTCGGTTGAGTCTTTGAATTAAATAGGCATCCTGGCTTGCTGGGGGCTGGGTGGCATAAAGCTTGGCTCCGGCCAGCGTGGTGATGCCTGAAACATCAAACAGGTTTTTTACGGCATAAGGCACGGCGGCAAGCGCGCCAAGGGGCTGGCCTTGGTGCTTTAGTCGATCCAAATGGTCGGCTTCGCGGCGTGCGCGCTGCGCTGTTATTTCGATAAAAGCGTTTAACGCCGGATTGGTTTGCTCGATTCGAGCGAGCGTTGCCTCGGCGATTTCAATGGCGGAGCAGTCGCCACGCGAGAACGCATCGACACATTCGGTCGCGGTAAAAGGGAGTGTGTTCATAGGCGATAAATATTGGCAGGCTCTTCGTCGGCTGGGATTGGCTCGTGCTCCAGCGTGGCTTTCATGCCCGCCAACAGTGCAAACTGTTTGGCTACCTCGAGTCGTACGTCCGGCGTTAAGATCAAGTTATTCAGACTCAATGCGGCATCAATGTAGGCATCATATTCAGGATCCATTTTTTGATTCCTCGTGGTGCTGCGGTGTTGCGGTCAGAATGGATTTGAGTGATGCCGTCCAGCCAACGATACCCTCTTGCGCACGAATCATCTCCAGCGTGGCCTGTTTGAAATGGGGAAAGTAGCTTTCAGTCGCTTCTTCGATAAGCACACATTCATAACCCCGATCATTCGCTTCGCGCATGGTGGTTTGTACGCAAACCTCAGTAGTGACACCGCCGAACAACAAATGGGTTATGCCATGATTCTTGAGTATTTGCCCGAGTTCAGTCGCATAAAAAGCCCCTTTACCGGGTTTGGTTATCACGATCTCGCCCGGTAGCGGCGTCAGTTCCTCGACAAAATCGGTGCCAAATTCTCCATTAATCAAAATCCGACCCATGGCACCTTGATCGCCGATGCGCAGCTTCGGTGCGCCGCGATGGCGTTTGGCCAATGGGCAATCCGACAAATCCGCCGCATGGGCTTCTTTGGTGTGTACAACGAGCATGTTTTGCGCACGACACCAGTCCAGGAGTTGATGTGCTGCCCCGACTGCAGGCAATAAATGCGCGACATCATTGCCGAGGGTATCGCCAAACCCGCCGGGTAAAATAAAGTCGCGCTGCATGTCGATCATAATCACGGCGGTGCGTGCGGGTGCAAATTGCAAGGGGTAGGGTAAAGCCTCAATGAAGCAGGTTTTGTCCATGGCGCTCATGTGACCGCCCGCTCTTCGAGGTGCCCACCGGCCATGTAGTGGCCGAGTACGCGAATATCGGCTTGATCGGCGGGTATTTCGTAAACCAGTTTGCCCTCGCTCATTACGACGATGCGATCGGCGAGTTCCAGCAGTTCGTCCAAATCTTCGCTGACCAGCAAGATGGCGGTACTGCTGGCTCGCGCGGCAAGTAAACGGGCATGGGTTTCTGCCACGGCGTTAAAATCCAAACCGAAGACGGGGTTCGCGACGATCAGCAAATTTACCGGGTGTGATAATTCGCGCGCCAAAACAGCGCGTTGCACGTTGCCGCCCGACAAGGTCTGCATTTTTGCGTTGATGCCATCCGTTTTCACACCGAAGGTTTCCACATAACGTTGCGCTTGTTGGTTGAGCGCGCGTCGGTTGAGGAGAAATCCGAATTTGGCGAGCGGAGGCCGATCGTAATTGCGCAATGCCATGTTCTCCGCAACCGATAAACTGGCCACGCAGGCATTGCGCAGTGGCTCTTCGGGCAGCATGATCACCTTATGTTGGCTGATTTCTGCGCGCGTGCCCGAGTAGGGCTCGCCCTCAACGAAAATCTGCCCGCTGGATTTTTTCCGTTGTCCCAGCAATACCTCAACCAGCTCTTTTTGCCCGTTGCCGGATACGCCAGCGATGCCGAGGATTTCCCCAGGGCGAACTGCTAAGTCAATGCCATTTAACACGGGTTGATCAAGATCGCCACGCGCGTGCAAATGCTCAACTACCAGATATGGGCGGAGTTCGAGGTTCATGGGCACGATGGATCGAGCTATTGGTTGATGAGCCAACGGGCTGCCCACCATCATTTCAGCCATCTGATCGACGTTCAGATTTGCAACCGAACCACAGCCCGCAAATTTTCCGCGTCTTAAAACGGTGACATCGTCGGCATAAGCCGTCACTTCACGAAATTTATGGGTGATGATGAGCACGGTTAATGCCTTGGCAGTCGCAAGGTTTTTTACGAAACCCAGGACTTCGTCGGCTTCATCAGGCGTCAGCACCGATGTCGGTTCATCCAAAATCAAAAAACGACGTTGAAGGTACAGTTGCTTAATGATTTCGACTTTTTGTTTTTCACCGGCAGCCAGCGTGCCCGCGAATTTATCCAGGGGAATCTTGAATGGTAGGGTTTCAATAAAAGCCACGAGTTGCTCCCGTTCTTTGCGCCAGTTGATTAATGCGGGAAGTGATCCTTTGGACATGACCAAATTTTCTGCAACAGTCATGCCGGGAACGAGAGTAAAACTCTGGTACACCATGCCGATACCCAACTGCGAGGCCTCGCGGGGTGAAGGGATTTTTACTTCCCGGTGATCGGCCAGCACATCGCCCGCATCGGGCGTATAAAAACCCACCAAGCATTTGACCAGGGTGGATTTCCCGGCGCCATTCTCGCCCAGCAAGGCGTGGAAGCCCCCTGAGGGGATGCGCAATGAGACATTGTCGAGAGCGATCACATCGCCAAATCTCTTGCTCAGGCCGATGATTTCAAGATCGAGGCCATGACTTTTCCCTAAGATTTCTTTGGATGAGTTCATGTGGTCATTCCCAAAATAGTATCAGTGCTGTGGGCCACGGCACCGAAAACGCCGCCCTGCATTTTCACCATATGCAACGCGGCTTGATGGTTGGATACATCGGTGGCCGCGCAGGCATCCTCGACAATCAGGCACTCAAATCCGCGGTCATTGGCTTCGCGCATGGTGGTATGGACGCATACATCCGTTGTGATGCCTGTGAGGATCAAATTGCGAATCCCGCAGGTTTTTAAAATCAGTTCAAAATCAGTAGCATAAAATGAACCTTTGCCGGGTTTGTCGATAATCACCTCATGCGGCAGGGGGGCTAACTCGGGAATAATCTCCCACCCGGGTTGCCCTCGAACCAGAATTTGCCCACAGGGGCCGAAATCGCCGATGCCCGCCCCAATCTGACGGGAGCGCCAGCGTTTGTTTTCGGGTAAATCCGATAGATCAGGTCGGTGACCTTCCCGTGTGTGAATGACCTTATACCCCTTGCTTCGTGCCCTATCCAGCAGTTGGGCGATGGCCGGAATTGGGGTGCGGGTGAGTTCGATGTCGTACCCCATGGTCTCGACATAACCGCCCGAGCCGCAAAAATCGATCTGCATATCGATCACAACTAATGCCGTATTTTCTGCCTTAAGATTGCCGTCATAAGGCCATAGGTAAGGCTCAGCCTGAATAAATCTGCTCATGGACAGGCTCCGGGTTTCGTCTTCATGATAATCACTGCCGCACCAAACTCAGTTCGCCTGGCGCACCTGAAATTTTGCGATTTGGGGCGGTGGTTAAAATTAAGATGACGAGTGTGAGCACATAGGGCAGTGCATTGAGTAAATAAAACCCACTGGTTAGCCCCATTGCCTGGAAAGCAGGCCCTAGCGCACCAGCCGCACCAAAAAGCAATGAAGCCCACAAGCAGCGTAAAGGTTCCCAGCGCGCAAAAATCACCAAGGCCACGGCCATAATGCCTTGTCCCGATGAAAGTCCTTCGCTCCAGCTACCGGGGTAGTACAGCGACAGAAATGAGCCGCCGACTCCGGCTAAAAACCCACCAAACACGGTCGCCATGATTCGAGTCGGGACGACACGAAAGCCCATGGCACGCGCCGCATCTTCGCTATCACCGACGATGCGAATCCTCAAACCCCAGCGGGTGCGCAGGAAGGCAAAGTGCAGCAGCACGGCTAATACAATGCCGAGCAAAAACAGGGGATTAATTTGTAGCGCAGATTGAATCTGCGGTGAGTCGCTCCAGAATCCGAACGGAATGGACGATAGGGTTGGAGCTTGGGGCTGAATTAAGGACTTGCCTAAGAAAAATGCCAACCCCGTGCCCAACAGCATGAAACTAATGCCAATAGCAATATCATTAACGCGCTTTAAACTGCATAAAATACCATGGAGCAAACCAAGCGCAGCGCCCACGACTCCCGCAGCAAGTACACCTAACCAAGCTGAGCCGGTATACAGCGAGGCACCATAACCCGCCATCGCGCCCATCATCAGCACGCCTTCCAGGCCTAGGTTAATGCGTCCAGATTTCTCGGTGATGCACTCGCCCAAGCTTACCAACAAAAAAGGCGTGCTGGCTCGAATGGCACCGGCCAGAATTGCAATGGGCAAACCCCACCAGCCTAAACTTTCCGTGACTTCTGTCATGATTTAGCTCCTGCTGTCCCCGGCTTTGGCTCTGAGGCTGCACCGGGTTTAAAGAACCGAAAGCGGCCGAGGAAGGTATCGCTGGCAAGAATGACAACAAACAAAATGCCTTGAAAAACAATCACCGTGGCATCCGGCATATCAAGACGGCGCTGTAACAGGCTGCCAGCTGCATCAATGCCGCCAAATAAAATGGCAACAGGAATCACCGCCAACGGATTTTGGCGGGCGATGAATGCGACTAAAATCCCGGTAAACCCATAGCCAGCGACAATCGCGGAGTTGGCATCGCCGTGCACGGCCGCCACTTCGATCGCACCCGATAAACCCGCAGCGGCACCGCCCATTGCGGCCGCGCCGACGACCCAAATATTGACGCGTAAACCAGCCATTTGGGCAGCACGCGGATTGCCGCCCACCGCACGGAGCGCGAGTCCGATGGTGGTGAATTTCAGAACAAACCAGGCAATCAGCGCGCAGACGATGCCGATGATCAAGCCGTAATGCACATCCAAACCTGGAATATTGCCAATCATGTTGGCATCACCAATCGGGCGGGTGGAGGGATTGTTCGTGCTTGCCGGATCCCTTAATGGACCTTGAATACAATAATTCAGCAAGGCGATTCCCATGTAGGAAAGCAGCAGACTACTGATCGTCTCGTTCACGCCGCGATAATTACGCAGCCAGCCGGAAAGACCAAACCAAAGAGCGCCCGTCAAGGCGCCAACCGTGAGCATGCCGAGCTGCACGATGAAGGGAGCCGTGTCATGAAGGGCGTAGCCCGCCACGGCGGCGAGCAAGGCGCCCACAGCCAACGCGCCCTCGCCACCAATGATCACCATGCCCGCTTGCGCCGGAATAGCCACGGCTAAGCCAGTGAGAATCAGGGGAGAAGCGAGAACTAACGTGTTCTGTAGCGAGAAACTCGAACCGAAGCCACCCTGATATAAAATCCAGAATACTTCCGGCGGAGATTGCCCGACGAGCGCAATAAAACCTGCAAAAAGCAGCATTGCCACCAAGACGGCACCCGTCGGCACCAAGACTGGTTCAGCGATAGGTAATAAAAACCTTTTGATGCCTGCATACATGATTGATGGCTTCCAGGGGTAAGGATGGATGGTGCCATCCTCAGGGGCTCGGCACCGGATCGCGCTGCTTAAATCTGACCGATGACGCCAGCGACGAGATAGTTCATCTGCTCGAGCACCACATCTCTTTGGTCTTGGCTGACGCCAGTTGCAATGACCGTTTTCCCGGTGTTGTCCTTGAGGGGGCCCTTAAAGATCGTAAAGCCCCCTTCGAGCATCTTCGCTTTAATCGCGTCGGCGGTTTGTTTTGCCTGCTCGGGTACCGCCTTGCCATAGGGGCTCATTTTGACAAAACCTTCTTTCAAGCCACCCCGCAAGAAGTTAATCATCGGTTTGCCCTCGTGGGCAGCATCGACCAAGATTTTGTACGGCATCGCCCATACCCACTCGGCGCCAGTTAAATAACCCCTTGGGGCCAGTGAAGATTGGTTGACATGGTAACCCGTGCAGTAAACTCCACGTTTTTCGGCGGTTTCGATAATGACCTTTGGGCTATCAACATGACAGGTGATGACATCGCAGCCTTGATCGATCAGGCTATTCGCGCTTTCGGCCTCCTTGACCGGCATTGACCAATCACCGGTAAAAATCACATTCGTCGTAAACGAGGGATCGACCGACTGAGCGCCCAAGGTGAATGAATTGATATTGCGCAAAACTTGCGGGATAGGCTTGGCCGCGATAAACCCGAGCTTTTTGGTTTTACTCACATGCGCAGCGACCACACCGCTCAAGTATTCACATTCATCAATGTAGCCGAAGAAACTACCTGTGTTCATCGGATCCTTGGGCGTCCAAAGTCCGCCGCAGTGGGCAAATCTAATTTTGGGATATTGCTTGCCCAGTTTGATGACATAGGGATCAAAGTAGCCAAACGAGGTTGCGAAAATCAATTTGGCGTCATCTTGCTCGATCATGGCCTGCATCGTTTTTTCTACGGCGATGGTTTCCGGGACGCGTTCTTCTTCAACTACCCGCACAAAAGGTAATTTTTTGATGGCGGCAATGGCTTCGGCATGAGATTGGTTGTACCCATAGTCATCACGCGAGCCCACATATACGGCGCCCACGGTCATTTTTTCTGCTGCGAGTCCATCGCGAAAGCCGAAGGACATTAAGGTGACTGCGGCAGCGGTGCCGCCGAGTTGCTTTAATACTTGGCGGCGGGATTGATCAATATTGCTCATGGTTTGCTCTCTTTAAAGTGAAATGAACGATTAGAAGTGGTATTCGACGCGGACCATGGGGGTTTTGGCGAAGGCACCTGAGCCTGCGGATCCATTGGCATCGACGCCGAATTTATTTTTCCACCATTGATATTCAAGGCCGGCTTTGAACGTGCTGGCTGGGCCACCAAAGAGTTTGCCGACATCGGCCATGATTTGGGCATCGATGTTGATTTCGGTTTTGGTTTGATTACCGAATTCATCTTTGCCTTTGGGGGCGATCAAGTTGGCAAAGCCTTCGAAAGAAAATGCCGAAGAGCCAATGGGAATACCCCAGGCGGCGGTCAGCATTGGATGGGTTTTGTAGGTATAACGCGCCACGCAGGTATTGGTGTAATCACTGCACGGCGCATTGCTTTCCCAGAGGGCGAGCAGGCTGACATTCAAGAATCCTGGCACATCGAACATCATGGTTGGCCCGAGCACCAGCATGCGTTTTTTCGAGTTATAGCCGGCATCGGATTTGGTGTTGAAGTCAAAACCGCTGGTGACGCCGAGGCCTTTAATTACTCCATATTTCAGGTTGTGGCCGGTAATTTTGCCGATATCGAGCGTATTGCGATAAACGGCATAAACCTCTTGTGCGCCGGATTTGCCATCGGGAGCGGAAGGGTCTTTTTTATCCGAAAAGAGGGCATCGATGCTGAAGAAGTTTGTGCCGTATTTAAAACCACTGACATGGGTGAAATTGAGGATATTTTTGGAGATATCGTTGCCTTCATAGGGTTCAGCGAATTTGGTGCCATAGCGCCAGCTCAGGGAGGTGTCGCTCCAGTCGGC
>JAJYYE010000004.1 GCA_021801265.1 Pseudomonadota bacterium
GGCAAGCACTCTAATTTCCACTGCATTCTCCTGGGTCAACATGGTGGCGGCTCAAAAGCCGCCATCTTTGCTCAGGGGGTCAAAATTACTTCGGCGCTAGGGGGGCAGTCTTACATCGGCGTTAACAGATACAGGTGCACTTTCAAGGTTATTAAAGATATTCCATAAATAGATAGACTTTGTATCCCAAAGGAGAAGGCGTCTATGCGAGTTGAAGCAAACCACCCAAGTCTATCAACTTTGGTCGGCACACCGAAAGAAATACGGGAGTGTCTTAAAAAATCTCATGCTGACCGCGTGCTGCTAGTTACGCTCGACCACATAAAACCGAGTGACTTCCAGGTTCTAGCGGAAAACATCGCCACCGTGGCGTCATCCATGTTCGAGATCCTGCTGGAACGTCACGAGCAGGAGACTCTGGAGCGTTTGGTCGAAGTTCTGTTACCGAATACATTACCATCTCCCCGCTTGCTCAAGGATGCAGCCACACTGATGCGGGCACGCAAAGCGGTACTGGCAAGCGGTGATTGGTTGTCTGCAGCCAACATTGCCAACCTGGCAGGGCTCAGCACCCACAACCCCAGTGCTCAGCCCAACAAGTGGAAGAAGCAGGGACGGATCTTCGCCATCAGCCATGGGGGCGTGGATTATTTCCCTGGCTATGGGTTAGATCGAGATGGCGGCTTCCATCCGTTAAAGGCACTCGCCAAGATCATCGCGATCTTTGCCGGACACAAGGACAGTTGGGGCATGTCCTACTGGTTCCGTTCGGACAGCAGCTTCCTAGGAGGAAAGAGACCACAGGACCTGTTGGTATCGGCACCAGAACGAGTGATCGAGGCAGCTGTGGACGAGGTAAGGGATGTTGCTCATGGCTAAGGTGGCGACCAAGTGGTTCAGAAAAAAGTCAGCGGTGTAAAAATAGAAACTTGGAGTTCTTAGTGATGACCCTGTCTGTATTTTCAGTTCTGGATGTAGAGTCACTAGATGCTGTGGTTAATAGGATCGAGAATCACCGGATGCTATGATTTCAAGAGTCATCAGATGATATGGTAAAACCATAACTAATTGAATTATATAAATACACAAAGTCAACTGTTTCAGGGTTCAACAATTTGTACGAAAGACTAAAAAACTTGTTGGCCAATCAGTCGCCAAGACGGTATCTTGAGCAACACTTGAAAAAGATGCACTCATCAAATCCTGGGTTCTTGTTGATTTGAGTATAAAAAACAAATGCGCCTGTTCGGGCGCATTTTCTTAAATCAATCACAAGTTGCAAGTCATACAGAAAGGGGACTGAGAAAAAATTCACATTTCTGAACTGCCGAAAAAGAAGCGGTCACTAAAAATAACCGCGGACATGGATATCCGCGTCAATAACTCAGTCCACTTTAAACTTTAGTTCAATCTTGCGTAACTCAGCGACCAGATCGGCATCGCCTTCTGACTCAATTTCATCGGCAATCATTCGATAACTCTCCTGATCACCGACCCCCAAGAAGGCTTCTGCCAGACCTAGCCGAGTATCATTTTGGGGTTCGGTGGAGAAACTGGAACCCGAATTAACCTGATTTAAATCAATAGGTTGATCAGAGATTGGCTCTTCAGGGAACGCACCAAGCTCAAGATCCAAGTCACCAGAGGCCGCAGAAGATTTATGACTGAGATCATCCAAAGCAGGCAAGTCAAAGTCCAAATCGGCAAATGAGTGAGGTAATTCCACTGAGGTTGAACCTTGGGACTCAGGTACGGCTGGTCGTGGTTCATTTAAATCCATCGGATGATCATCAACCGGACTCTCGAGGCCCGCATCCAATGAAAACACACTAGGTGACAGCACATCCAACGTATCCGGCGCTAAAGTCGTTAATTGTCTGTCCGCAGAAGCGGAATCTTGAGAATAATGCTCATCAAAAATACTAACTGACGAATCGGTTGAAGCATGAGTCGTTGGGTTCAGTAAATCTGGACGATTTGCTGAACCAAACTTTACATCAATTTGCTCAAGCGTTTTATTTAACTCCGGAACATTGTTCTCTTCAGAGTATATTCTTGCCAACTCTTGATACAGCGCTAATTCTTCAGGCTGAAGCGCAATAGCATCGTGAACAACTTCTAATGCTTGTTCGTTAAGATTATAGGAGAGTAATAAACGTGCTTCATCAATGATGGATTTAACATCAAAGGCGGGTGATTCATGTTGAAAAACAGGAAGGGCTACAGCGGTTGCTGCCCGCATTTGAGATACTGATGGCATAGCTACAGATTCAGAAGTTTTTGACACATCGATTAGGTTGACTTCGGCATTACTCTTGCTCTGAGTTGGATATGAAGAGCCGAGTGAATCAATTTCTTTATCCCGACCCCGGCCCCGGCCTCGTGATGCAGCAACCAGAAGCAAAATAAGGATTAATAATCCAGCGCCACCCAACAAATAAGGCGCCCAGTGAATCCAGAAATTATTATTTTGAGCTTCGAGTTGTTTTTTAAGTAATTGGGTCTGTTCATCAGATGCTTTGATTTTTTGCTGAAGCAGCTCAATGTTTTGGTTCCGGTCTGAAATAAGGCCCTGAACTTGCTTAAGCTGTTCATTCAACAAAGAAATTTGCCGACTCATCGCATCACTTTTTGCATCAATAGAAGCAATGGCCTCGTTATTTTGTTGCACTGTGGGGGGATTATTTGTGGTATTGGTCGTCGCGCTCGGCGCATTATCGATAGCGGGCAACATACCACTGACAGCGTTAGCGGCAGCTTGATTCGCCATCTCAGAAGCGATATGGGGAGCAGGTTTACCAGATTCTGCAGATAAGAGCTGTAGTTTAGGTTGGCTGGCCGTTGCCTGTGCTGTGCTTGTTGCAGCTGGCGCGATTTTAGTGGGCACCGTTGATTTGGCAACGTAACTGGTAGGCACTTTTAACGTCACACCTGATTTCATCATATTGCCATTACCCCCAGCGAATGCGTCTGGGTTGGCATTGATAATGGCTTGCATCATCGGCCGGACAGAAACGCTACGATCTGAAGCGGCACGTTTTGCAATATCGTAGAGCGTGTCGCCTCGTTTAACTTGATACGTTCCGCCCATCTTAACGTCGGCAACGTCCTTAACCGGTTGCCAGCCTGCAGTTTTTTCAGAAGGCTCAGCAGTTACGGAACCGCGCAACGTATTATTATTGAAATTATTCTCGGTCGGCTTATTAATCGCCCTTTGGGCAGGCGGATTCAAAAGTAAATCAAATTCTTTAATGACTTTACTTTCGCCCGAAGTAACTTCAAGCAATATACTTAAAATCGGGTCAGTGATGATCCGTTTTGAGCCCATTAAAATGAAGAATCGCTTTCCCTCGGATTTAATTTGAAACGTGATATTTCCTGCCAACTGATCCAATGAAAGACCCGCCTGCCGGTAATAATTTTCCGGGGCGAGTTCAACTTTAACCTCATCCAACGGGGAACCATTGAGTCCCGTTAACGGAATAAGGACTTTCAGGTGTTCAGTCAGATGTGATTCTACCTTGGCATTGCCCAGTTCGGCGGCCTGCAAGTAGGCTGGGGTTGTACACAGGATGCCCGCAATAATCCAACTTAACTTCCGCATGTCAATCAACTCCTTAAATACAGATCGCCCGTAATCCCCGCTCAAATCCTGTTTGACTCAAAACAAACACGAGCCGGGATCACTTTACCTTTGGTCAAACTAGCGTGATTGTGCCACAGGTTAGAGATAATCGCGCACCAAAACTTCGGCAATTTGTACGCTATTAAGCGCCGCTCCTTTGCGAACATTATCCGACACCACCCAGAGGTTCAATCCGCGATCGGTTGAAATATCTTCGCGGATACGACCAACAAACACAGGATCTTTACCCGCTGCATCCGTTTGCGCCGTCGGCCAACCCCCATCTTTATGCTCATCAATCACTTTAATGCCCGGTGCTTTGGTTAGCAGGGCACGGGCTTGCGCCGCAGTGATTTTATCGCGGGTTTCGATATGTACCGCTTCAGAATGACCGTAGAACACGGGCACGCGCACAGCGGTCGGATTCACCATGATGGTATCATCGCCCATGATTTTGCGCGTTTCCCACACCATTTTCATTTCTTCCTTGGTGTAGCCGTTCTCCATAAACACATCAATTTGTGGCAACACATTGAAGGCGATGGTTTTGGGATAAACCACGGGGTCTTTGCGATCACCACCCAAGAGAGCAGCCGTTTGGCCCGCCAGTTCTTCAATCGCTTCTTTGCCTGTACCGGAAACAGCTTGATAGGTCGCAACATTGATACGGGTAATACCCACTGCGTCATAAATTGGCTTCAACGCCACCAGCATTTGAATCGTGGAACAATTGGGGTTGGCGATGATGCCGCGATTTTTATATTGAGCAATCGCTTGTGGGTTCACTTCAGGCACCACGAGCGGGATATCCTCGTCGTAGCGAAATTGCGAGGTGTTATCAATCACGATGCAGCCCGCAGCAGCGGCTTTCGGGGCGTAAATCTCAGACACGGACGCCCCTGGGGAGAACAGACCTACCTGAACCTTCGAAAAGTCGAACGTAGCCAAATCCTCAACCACGAGCAACTTATCACCAAACGGGACGCGCTTACCTACCGAACGCTCGGAGGCCAAGGCATACACTTTACCGACAGGGAATTTTCGCTCGGCCAAAATCGAGAGCATGGCCTCACCCACGGCACCGGTCGCCCCCACAACTGCTACATCAAATATACGGCTCATAAATTCTTTTCACTCTCAATTCAGCACAAATGTTTCGGGTTAGTTTAACGCAGCGACGACGGCATCGCCCATTTCAATGGTGGAAACTTTACGATCTTTCGGTGTGTAAATATCGGCGGTGCGCAAACCTTGATCCAAGACATGACTCACGGCCGTTTCAATCCGACCAGCCAAATCACTTCGGCCAAAGCTGTAGCGCAGCAACATCGCGGCAGAAAGAATGGTGGCGAGCGGATTGGCGATGCCTTTGCCCGCGATGTCGGGGGCTGAACCGTGGCTGGGTTCATACAAACCCTGGCCTTTATCGTTGAGTGAGGCTGAAGGCAACATGCCGATGGAGCCGGTCAGCATCGATGCCTGATCGGACAAAATATCGCCGAACAGGTTTTCGGTCACCATCACATCAAACTGCTTCGGCCAACGCACGAGCTGCATCGCAGCATTATCGACATACATATGGGTGAGCTCCACATCAGGATAATCCTTGCTGATGCGAATCATCACCTCACGCCACAATTCCGAAGTTTCCAGCACATTGGCCTTATCAACCGAACAGACTTTCTTGTTGCGCTTCATGGCGGCATCAAAGGCCACGCGGCCAATGCGTTCGATTTCCGCTTCATTGTAGTGCATGGTGTTGAAGCCTTCACGCTGACCATTCACATTCCGAATACCGCGGGGCTGGCCGAAATACACGCCGCCGGTGAGTTCGCGCACAATCAAAATATCCAAACCTGCCACCACGTCGGGTTTCAATGAGGAACTATCGGCCAGTTGCGGATACAAAATCGCTGGGCGCAAATTGGCGAACAATCCCATCGCCGAACGAATGCCGAGCAAACCACGCTCAGGGCGCAAAGGGCGATCGAGGTTATCATATTGCGGACCGCCGACCGCGCCGAGCAACACCGCATCGGCAGTCAGTGCCGCTTTTTTCGTTGCTTCAGGGAAGGGATGACCCGCCGCATCGTAGGCCGCGCCGCCAATGACACCATCAATAAAATTGAGCGTTAAATCTGTACCTTGCGTCACCGCTTTGAGCACGCGCACCGCTTGTTCGGTAATTTCGGGACCAATGCCATCACCGGGCAACACAAGAATATGTTTATGCATAACCACCTCAATCATCACAATCTATAAATCGGCCAGCGCGATGAGTACCACGCCAACCGCGACTAAAAAAAGAGCCAGCACCTCATTTTTAGCGAAGCGCTCTTTCAAATAAAAATGACCAAACAACAAGGTGAACAACACTTCGATTTGCCCCAAACCGCGCACCAAAGCGACTTGTGTTAAGGCGAAACCGGTAAACCATGCCGCCGAGCCGAGCGCCGATAATACCCCGACCGGCAACGCACGCCGCCAAGCCACCAGACATTGGCGCAGCGCCGTACGCTGAAACCCCGCCATGTAACTCCCCTGCACCAAAACCTGCACACTGTTCGTAACCAGCAGCACGAGCAAAGCTTTAACGAACACGGGCATATCCGCATCCAACGTTAAACTGGCTTCGCGCAGCGCCAGCGCAGTGAGCGCGAATGCCAAACCCGCGCTCAAACCAAATAACGCCGCCGGTTGTACTGACACCTTCAGCCATCCGAGTAACGTAAATTTTTCGACAGGAATGGCAAGCCACAGCACGCCCGCCATCGCCACCACTGCACCAACAATCGCCCACTGTGGCAAAGCAATCCCGAACACGAATACCGAAATCAGCACCAACTGCACCGCCTCGGTTTTGGCATAGGCCGTGCCCACCAAATAGTTGCGATGCCCGAAGGCTGAAATCAGAAAAAACGTGCCGAAAATTTGCGCCACGCCGCCCGCTAAACAAAACAGCACAAATTTGACCGATAGCTGCGGCCACGATACCTGTAACCACCACGCCGCCACGGCCAGCATCAGCACATCCAGCGGCAGCGCGTAAAAATAGCGCACAAACGCCGCACCACTGGCGGTTAATTCATGGCGTAAATTTGCCTGCAATGCCGTGCGCCCTGCTTGGAATAATGCCGCAGTAATCGTAATGGGGATCCAAGCGGGAATATCCACTCAATTACGCACGCTTATCGAGGAAAAGCCATGGCGCCGTTTGCTGGCGTTGAGCTTCATACGCTGTAATATCGGCGGCGTGTTTGAGCGTGAGATCAATGTCGTCCGCACCTTCGATTAAACATTGTTTGCGGAAGGCATCCACGCTGAATTCAATCGCGCTGCCATCGGGTTTAATGATCTTTTGACTGGCCAAATCAATCGTGAGTTGATAACCCGTGTGTGCGGCAACTTCACGGAACAGTTCATCAACACTGTCTTCGGGCAAGGCAATCGGCAATAAGCCGGTTTTGAAGCTGTTGTTGAAGAAAATATCGGCAAATGACGGCGCAATCACCACCCGAAAGCCAAAATCGGTGAGTGCCCAGACCGCGTGTTCACGTGAGGAGCCGCACCCGAAATTCTGCCGGGCCAACAAGATAGTGGCCTGATCGTAGGGCGATTGGTTCAAAACAAAGTCCGGGTTTTTCGCCCGCTGGCCGTGATTCATCCCCGGTTCGCCCGGTGTGAGATATCGCCAATCATCGAAGGCATTGGGGCCAAAGCCGCTGCGCTTGATCGATTTCAAATACTGCTTGGGAATAATCGCGTCGGTATCGACATTGGCACGATCAAGCGGGGCAACAATACCGGTATGCGTGGTAAATGCGTGCATGGTGAATCCTCGAATTAGAGCTGGCGTACATCGACAAAGTGACCGGCAATCGCGGCGGCGGCGGCCATGGCGGGGCTGACCAAATGCGTGCGCCCGCCCTGCCCTTGTCGGCCTTCGAAATTACGGTTGCTGGTCGATGCGCAACGCTCGCCCGGTTCCAGGCGGTCAGCATTCATCGCCAAACACATTGAGCAACCCGGTTCCCGCCATTCAAAACCGGCGTTTAGGAATATTTTATCCAAACCTTCCTTTTCAGCCTGCTCGCGCACCAAGCCCGAACCTGGCACGACCATCGCTAACGTCACATTCGCTGCGACTTTGCCGTTACCAATCACAGCAGCAGCGGCGCGTAAATCTTCGATGCGCGCATTGGTGCAGGAACCGATAAACACTTTATCGATCTGGATTTGTTCAATCGGCGTATTGGCGGTCAACCCCATGTACACCAAGGCCTTACGCATGCCATCGGCTTTGACGGCATCGGGCTCGTTGGCCGGATCGGGGACCGTGGCCGATACCGGCACGACCATTTCCGGTGAGGTGCCCCAGCTCACCTGCGGTGCGATTTCGGCAGCATCCAGTACCACCACCTTGTCGAATACCGCATCCAAATCGGATGTGAGCGTGCGCCATTCGGCAGCGGCCTGCTCGAACAGCTCGCCCTGCGGTGCGAAGGGGCGGCCGCGGAAATACTCGATGGTTTTTTCATCGACCGCCACCATGCCCGCGCGCGCGCCGCCTTCAATCGCCATATTGCACACACTCATACGACCTTCAACCGAGAGTGATTCAATGGCGGAACCGGCGAACTCCACGGCATAACCCGTACCACCTGCGGTGCCGATTTTGCCGATAATCGCCAGCACGACATCTTTGGCCGTCACGCCGACACCCAATTGGCCATCAACCCGAACCTGCATGGTTTTAGCGCGCTTTTGCAACAAGGTTTGCGTGGCCATCACATGTTCGACTTCCGAAGTACCGATGCCGAATGCCAACGCGCCGAACGCACCATGGGTCGAGGTATGCGAATCACCGCAGACAATCGTCGTGCCGGGCAAGGTGAAACCTTCTTCAGGCCCGATCACATGTACGATCCCTTGGCGTTTATCGTTCATCGCAAATTCTTGCACGCCGAATTCCGCACAATTGCGATCGAGCGTTTCGACCTGTTCACGGGAGACCAGATCATCGATGCCACGCAAACGATTGGTGGTAGGCACGTTATGATCGGGCACAGCCAACATCGCGCCAACACGCCAGGGTTTGCGGTTCGCCATGCGTAATCCTTCGAACGCCTGCGGACTGGTGACTTCATGCACCAAGTGGCGGTCAATATACAAAAGTACAGTGCCATCGGCCTGCTCACGTACGATGTGGGCATCGAAAATTTTATCAAACAGCGTTTTTCCGGCCATGGGATTCTCCTCAAGCACGCACTAAAACTCGAAACATGACACGTACCTTATGCTGATTTACCCAAAACAAAAAATCGAAATTTTTCATAAAAGCCATTCCTATTGGTTATAGTTAGTGAAAACCCCCTGCGAAAGAATCCATGAATCCAGCCTACCTCGATAATCAAAATATTCTGGCATTTTTAAGTGTGGCCGAGTCTGGCTCATTTTCTGCAGCCGCTCGGATACTGCACATCACTCAGCCGGCGGTGAGCAAACGCATTGCCTTGTTGGAACGGCAAATCGGCGCCCCCCTGTTTGAGCGGCTAGCCCGCCAAGTGGTGCTGACCGAATGGGGCACGCAATTGTTACCTGCCGCACAGCACGTACGCCAAGCCCTGGACGATCTGGCCACCGTTAGTCTCGGCACGGATCGCCCATTAGCAGGGCGGCTAGCGGTAGCGCTAAGCCATTACGCGGGCTTGCACTTATTACCGCAAGCGTTGGAACGCTTCAGCCAGAACTATCCCGACGTGTTATTGGATTTGCGGTTTCAGGATTCTGAAGCCGCCATTACCGCTGTGGTACAAGGCTCGGTGAGACTCGCTTACGGCACGCTGGGGTTTAATGCGCCGCCCAGTATCACCACTACCGCCCTATGGCGGGAGCGGCTGTTGCCGATGGTGGCAATCCGCCATGCACGAGAAGAATCTCTTGATTTGAGTGTGCTTGCCAAACGTTTACCGATGATTTTACCGGCAGCGAATACCAGCACGCGTCAAGCGATTGATGCCTGGCTCAATGCGCAAAGCATTGCGCCGTTGGCGGTGATTGAAGTGAACCAGCTTGATTCGATTGCCTTGCTGGTCGGCACCGGTATTGGCTGGAGTGTTTTGCCAGAAACACTCCAAAATCCAAAATTGGCTATCGTTTCAACGCCGAATGCCCCCCCACCCGAACGCCAACTTGGCTTAATCATGCAGCGCGAACGCCCCATCAACCGCTTGGCGCAAGCCCTGATGGACTGTGTCCGTGCGGAATTGTCAAACTACCCCATTAGTGTGATGCGCTAAAAAAGGGGTAATCGGTATAGCCTTTCTCCGCACCACCGTAAAACGTGTTGGCATCGGCTTCGTTCAACGGCGCATCTAACCGGAAGCGGTTGACTAAATCGGGGTTGGCGATAAACGGAATCCCAAACGCAACGACATCGGCATGGCCTTCGGTAATTGCGGCCTCGGCTCTGGCTTGATCATAGCGATAATTCACCATCATCTTACCTGACCACAGTGCGCGCAACGCATTCAAATCAAACGCCGGCCCCGCCACGCCGGGCTGATCAACACCCATACCCGCCACATGCAGATAGGCCAATTTGTAGGCATCAACCGCTGTCACCACCTGTGAAAATGTCGCCCAAGGATTGCTATCACTCATGCCGTTAGCCGGTTGCAGCGGAGAAATCCGCAGGCCGGTTCGATCTGCACCAATTGTGGCGGTCACAGCATCGACCACGTCCATTAAAAACCGCGCCCGGTTGCCGACTGAACCACCATATAGATCGGTACGGTGATTGCTGCCGTCACGCAGGAACTGATCAAGCAAATAACCATTCGCTGCATGAATTTCCACGCCATCGAACCCCGCAGCAATTGCGTGGTGCGCAGCCAGTTCGTAGGCGCGCACAATACCGGGAATCTCAGCCGCATCTAAGGCGCGCGGCGTCTCGAACGGCACTTTTTGGAACTGCGCATCTCGGCCCTCGCCGGGAATCGCTATTGCCGAAGGAGCCACGGGCAGAGCGTGATTGGGCTGAAAACTCGAATGCGAAACACGCCCAACGTGCCATAGCTGCAACACAATTTTGCCACCCGCCGCATGCACGGCATCGGTCACTTTGCGCCAACCCGTGATTTGCGCTTCGCTATGAATGCCGGGGGTATTCGGAT
Source organism: Pseudomonadota bacterium (assembly GCA_021801265.1). GTDB lineage: Bacteria > Pseudomonadota > Gammaproteobacteria > Halothiobacillales > Halothiobacillaceae > Halothiobacillus. The sequence goes on from JAJYYE010000004.1 coordinate 10,801, forward strand.
AGCCCTGGCCTTCGGGCACGATTTGAGTGGCCTCACTGATAATCAGCCCCGCCGTTGCCCGCTGGCGATAATACTCAACCATTAAATCGGTCGGCACATTACCCGCGCCTGCACGGCAGCGGGTAAGTGGCGCCATGACGAGGCGATTGGCCAGTTCGATTTGACCCAGCGAGATGGGGTGTAATAAGACAGAATGGTTGCTCATGCGGGTCATCCTCAAAATAGATAAATACATCAATAGTTAGCAGGCTAACAAAATAGCGCATCGACGGCAACATTGCAGCGATTCAATTATGAATCCCCCGTTCGTTCCTGAACCAACACCCACGGATTAACCACCACGGCCCACAATGAAGGTGTGTCCTCTGACCATTGCCGCGCCGTGGCCACATCGAGCAACCCGAACTGATGGCATGACATCCAGCGCGCTACCTGAGTTTTATCATCTTCAGCGACCGCCACGGCCGCCGCAACCAAATCCAACGAATCGGCAATACGCACCACCTGCCCGCGGGCAAACAAGGGCGCCAACTCGACCCAGGAAATTTTGGCGGTTTGGCTAAAAAATAATGCCCAACGATCTTCAGCCAAATCTTTTTCTGGCTCGATTGGGCTGCCATTAAAGGACGCTAAGTTTTTCTTCATATTTTTTCATGCCGATCAAGAAATGATAAAGTGCCGGACGTTCAAAAAATTCCACGATAGCCGCTGCATTAAACGCCAGTACACGCAAACAGGGTGCCTCGACCGATGACTGAATCCGCAAGGCAAAAACGCAAAAAATTGCCTAATCGGCAAGCTTATCTGTGCCACCGAGCCACTAGCCCCACAGAAAGGCAGGCGGGTGGCTTGATTAAACGCAATTTGCTGCCCGCTACCCCTTGGGGGTTGAATTTACAGGAAATTGAGCTCCCCCTCGGTGCTGAAACGGGATCGTACGGCGAAACCGATCAGGAAATTATTTGGCAAATTTTAGCCGGTGCCGGTTTGATGAACCTCGGCGACGATCAATTTGCTGTCATTCCCGGGGATGTGATTTATATTCGTCCCACGACCGCTCATCACATTCGCAGCATGGCAAACACGCCGCTACGCATCAACTGTATCACCAATCAACCCCGCTTTCCTTCACCCTAACCCAGAGTTTTCCATGCGTATTCAGCGTTCAACATTTGAGTTTTTAGTCATTAGCGCCATCTTGGGTAGCGTCGTATTCGTCACCTCATTCTTCGGGTATGGCGCAGGAACGTTAGTGATTTTATTTTGGGTAATCGTGATTTTATTACGACTTAAACGGAAATCATCCGTCAAAATACCCCCCGAAAACCACTCATAACCCGGATAGAACGTACTGAGTCAAATCATCAAAACGTGTGTGTTTTTGCAGGTCATTAATCAGCCAGTCCTTACCAGCTTCACATTGATCCTTATGGGGGTATTTAGCTTCGACCTGATTGAGTTGGCGGTAAATCCCTTGCCATTCCGGAATACGATCTCTTAGGGGTGATCGCCGCACCGAACTAAACCCATCCAGGACTTTTTCAGGGGAAAAATGCGGTGCTACAAAGGTAATGACCCAATAATTATCGCCATTTTTCGCCCGATTATTCACATAGCCATAAAACGCCTGTCCAGCCTGAATAGTTTGCCACATGACATTGTAAGCCGTGGGTGGCATGTCCGGGTGACGCAAAATCGAATGGCGCGCGCCCACTAACTCTTCACGGGTATAGCCCGATACGCAGAGGCAAGAGGGTGCCGATTTACAAACGTAATAACACCCCGTAAATCGGTTCGGGATTGAATGGTTTGCGTGGGGCGCATGACAAATTCATGTCCAGACAAGGTGCGATCAATACTCATACTGACCTCTTTTTATTTATTCACCATGTTAACTGCGCGGACAAGCTCGATGAGCTCGTGTGGTGTTTCACGCTCTCTGGAGCATAAAACCGCGTCTTTCCGTCCATAGCTGCGGTGCAAATCCTCGCAATAGTGGCGGCTATTGCGATGGTTTTCGCCTTACTGTGAACAAAAATCCATCGATTTTATTTGTCCCATCAAGCATGCAACACGGCACCAGCCACACTATGACCGATTCGCCAATACTGTGCGAACACGAGCCAGATCAGCCGGGGTGTCTACGCCAACGGGCGGGGTGGATTGCGCCACCGCAATCGCAATCGACTCACCCATGGCCAAGGCACGCAATTGTTCAAGCTTTTCAGCTTGCTCCAAAGCCGCCATGGGGGCTTGCACGAACCGTCGTAAAAAACCCGCACGATACGCATACAACCCCAAATGCCGATAACCCAATACTTGCCCCCCGGTCAGTGGCAAGCCATCGCGATAATACGGAATCGGTGACCGTGAAAAATACAGGGCTTGCCCTAGCTGATTGGCTACCACTTTCACTGCGGACGGGTCATTAAATTCGTGACTGTCCACGATGGGCACCATCAAGGTGGCCATCGCTGCATTGGGTTGATCAACCAGCAATTGTGCGACTTGACGCAGCAACTCCGGTTGCATGAGGGGCTCATCACCCTGGAGATTCACGACAATTTGATGGTCGGGCAGATTCAGGTGTTCAATGACTTCCGCCAACCGATCAGTGCCAGATTGATGTGCCGTGCTGGTCAGAATGGCGCGCGCACCAAACCCTTCCGAGATGCTTTGGACCATTTCATCATCGGTCGCGATCACAATCAGTTCGGCGCCGCTGGTTGCTGCGCAATCATGCACCCAAGCCAGCATGGGTCGGCCGTGAATATCTGCCAGGGGCTTACCTGGCAAGCGGGTGGAACTCATCCGGGCGGGGATAATGACGCAAAAATCCCCACCTGAACCGGTTGTGCTCACGGTGCAACCGGTTCGGCAGGATGGGCTTTGCGCAGTGTTTCATACTCTGAATCGGTCAGTGTGCGGGCATCGGTTTCCAACATAATGGGAATATCATCCCGAATGGGATAGGCCAACCGCGCGGATAAGGAAATTAATTCCTGAGTGGCGGATTGGTAAATCAAAGGCCCCTTGGTCACTGGGCAGACTAAAATTTCAAGCAAACGTTTATCCACAAAAATTCTCCAGAGTGGCCATCAGATGATTCATCGATGCGGTGTGTCAATTGATCACGTCGTTTGGGCGCGCTGCGCTAAAAGCGCAAGGACAGATGCGATGAGTTCATCAGTTAACTGTATTCGCCCAATCACTGCAAATACTTGCCCCGGATGTTGATGCCATACCGGTTTGTGATTGAGCCATTTGACCGCATCTTTTTCCGTCATCAAAAGCGGTTGAGTTAATCGGCCCAAAAGGTTCAACAGGGCGGACGGGACGGGCTGGTGGTCAGCCAGGGCGTAGGTTCGTAATTTTAGGCCATGTGTTCGCAAGGCATCAAAAAATCGCTCAGGGTTGCCGACACCTGCCAGAGCCGATACTTCCGCCCCCTGCCCCCGTACTTGTTGAAATTTTGCCTGAAACGCGGCAAAGGAGTAAGACTGTTGATCGTACAGATCGCGCACTTCCAGCAATTCAAACTGAACGGGCCATTGTTTTGACACGGTGCGATGTTCAAATGGCTCACCACTGACCAAGACAAAATCCATCGAAGCCAGTGATTTGGCCGGTTCGCGCAATGGGCCGGCAGGAAGACAAAATTGATTCCCCAACCGGCGCGTGCCATCAATCACGACAATTTCGATGGTCCGCGCCAAGCGGTGATGCTGCAGGCCATCATCACTTAAGATGACATCGACTTCCGGGTAACGCGCCCGCAATTGTTCGGCGGCACACACCCGATCCGGATGCACCACCACGGGCAATCCAAGCCGCTGATGAATCAGCCAAGGCTCATCACCCACGGTTTTTGGGCTGTCAGATTCAGCCACATCCCGCGGTTCTACGCCAATTTTGGCGCCGTAACCTCGGCTGATAATCCCGACTTTCCTGCCGCGTTGCGTCAAGGCTTCGGCCAATGCGATCAACACGGGGGTTTTTCCGGTACCGCCCACCGTGATGTTGCCAATAATAATGACAGGGCAATTAATTGCCACGACACCGATGCCTTTCCGAGCTCTTTTTCGGCGCCGTGCTGCTAACCGACAAGTTAATAACGAGACCGGCCAGAGCAGTAAACTCCGCAATCCGCGTCGCTGCCAAAAAGCGGGATAACGCATCTACGCACGCACTTCCGGCAAGGCCGCACGGCTAAATTGCAAGCGATGCAAGGCGGCGTAGGCGCCGTCAGCGACCAGCAAATCCCGGTGATTACCGGTTTCGATAATGCGGCCATGATCCAGCACGACAATCATATCGGCATGTTCAATCGTCGATAGCCGGTGCGCAATCACGAGGGTCGTTCGGCCACGGCTCAGATTCTCAAGCGCCGCCTGAATATAGCGCTCGGATTCGGTATCAAGCGCTGAGGTTGCCTCGTCGAGAATCAGAATCGGCGCATCTCGATAGAGTGCTCGAGCAATCGCTAAACGTTGGCGCTGCCCGCCGGATAATAAAACCCCATTTTCCCCTACGGGTGTGTCAAAACCTTGGGGGAGTTGCTCAATAAAATCGAAGGCAAAAGCAGCCTTGGCGGCAGCATACACGCGGGCACGATCCTCATGCCCGCCATCGCTATACCCAATATTCGCAGCCACAGTCGTGTTAAACAGCACCGTATCTTGCGACACGTAGGCAAATTGGCGGCGTAAATCGGTGAGTTTGAAGTCGCTAATGGCCGTATCATCCAAGCGAATCACTCCGCACTCAATCTCAACAAACCGAGGCAGACTCGCCATCAAACTCGATTTACCGGCGCCGCTACGCCCCACTAACGCCACGGTTTGGCCTGCCGCAATGGTGAGCGTGATATCCGATAACACCCAAGGCGCGAGGGCCGAAACCGATTCCGCTGTTTGATTGGCTGGGTGATAGCGCAAACCAACCCCTTCAAAACGGATTTGCCCTGTTACGCGCTCAATTCGTCGCGCGGTGGCTGCATCCTGCTCACGGGGTTCGTCTAATAAGCCGAACAAACTTTCACCCGCAGCAATTCCTCTTTGCAAGACCGAGTTAACCCCGATCAGACGTTTCATGGGGGATAACATCAGGCTTAATGCGGTAATAAACGATACAAATGTACCGACACTGATGCTGTGCATCCGATCGCCCGTGGTGGCAAACCAAACAATGCCCGCAATGCCCAGTGCTAAAACAAATTGGGTCAACGGAGAAGATAATGCGCTCACTGCCTGCATGCGCATGAAATCCTTGAAGTTTAGTGCATTGATCGTGGCAAACCGGGCTGCCTCGAAGGTTTCGCCGCCATAAAGTTTGACCACGCGATGGCCGTTGATGACCTCTTCGGCGACATGAGAAACCTGCCCCATTGAGTCTTGAATCCGCCGCGCATACCGTCTGAACGCCCGCGAAATACTCCAAACCAGGACCACCAAAATGGGGGCCAACACAACAATAAACAAAGCCAACTGCCAACTCAAAATGAGCAACCAGATCAGTAATCCCACTACGGTGATGGAATCTCGAATCAAGGTCGTTAGTGCGCTGGAGGCCGCTTCTGAAACCTGCTCACTCTGATAATTAAGCCGGGTTAGGATCTCGCCGCCCGGTACATGATCGAAATACCGGACAGGTAGATGCAACACATGATCGAATACATCGCGCTTCAGATCGCGAATCACGGATCGTCCCACCCAAGCCATACCATAACCTGACGCGAACTCTGCAATAACCCGCGCGGCAAACACCCCCAATAACAGGAGTGGCATTAAATGAATGGTCGCCGGGTCGCGATTCACAAAACTGCCATCCAGCAAAGGTTTCATTAACGCGGCGAAAGCCACTTCAGTCAAGCCCGCAGCAATCATGCCCAAAATAGCCAGTGCAAGCAGTCGCCAATACTGTTTGGTATACACGAGCAGTCGTTGATAAGTTGACCAACCGGAGGCGGTCGCTGAAAATTCTTTACTCATGCCTGACTCAATTTATCCCGCACAATGACCCGTCTCATTTACTTTGTTCGCCGTTCATTTTATGGGCGTGGTGCCCAGCCCCACCTGGGTAATTCCAGCACCGCGAACTAAATCCAGCACCGTGATGACTTTTTGATTCACCACGTTCGCATCGGCCCACACCACCACGGGTTGATGATCGACAGCGATCGCCTTGAGTGCCGGTCGCATTTCATTTTGATCCATCATTTTGCCATCCAGCGCAATTCGGCCATCTTCGGCAATCTCAATCACATGATCCTGAACGGGCGCGCGCTGCTCACTACCTTGATTGGAGACGGGCAAGGTCACATTAAGCGCTCGGTCATGAATAAAGGTGGTAGTCAACATGAAGAAGATCAATAACATAAAGATCACATCAATCAATGGGATCAGATTGAGCTCCAGCTCTTCTCGCGGTTTTTGACGAAATTTCATGAGGGCGCCCTCAGCGTTGCCGCGATTCTACCGGATGAATGAGATCAACGAGTCGGAGGGATTCCCGCTCCATATCGATAATTCGTTCATCCACCAACCCCCGGAAATAGCGATGAAAAACATACGCGGGAACCGCCACCATAATACCGCCAGCCGTAGTCACCAAAGCTTTGGAAATCCCACCCGCCAACAACTCAGGGTTAACCCCTGCTGCGCCACCGCTGGCCGTAATTGATTGGAATACATCGATAATCCCGACCACGGTACCCAGCAAACCCAATAAGGGAGAAATCACGGCTATCGTGCCCAGGGTATTGAGATAGCGCTCCATTTGATGGGCCACATGCCTACCCGCGTCCTCCATTCGACTGCGCATGGCATCCACATTACCCGCGGCTTGCAATCCCGCAGCCAGCACCATTCCCAGGGGCGATAGACGCGCTAATTCTGCAATTTTAAGTGGATTGAGCTGGCCTTGAGCAATCCAACTTTCAACCGTACCCACGGGGTCATCGCCCATCAGTCGGTTATAACGCAAGGCCAAAATCCGCTCAAAAACAATGGCTAATGCCACCACGGAAGCCAAAATAATGGGAATCATCATCCCACCGCCAGCTAAAACCAATGCCATCATATCCCTATACTCCCTACATCCTTAAAAATACCCGTCTATAACCCGTGCAATGTCTTATCGGCAGGCCAGCGCAAGCGAAAACCAAAATTGATTGACACTTTTTGCCCCGGTTTGATTTGATTCGACCATGCCCAAACACCCTCTTCACCGTTGTACTGTTTCAACGTGGGTGGCGTATTATCCGTTAGCGGTTCAACCGAAATTTCTGCATCCTCGGCTGTGGGCAAATTCATCACCACAGTGACTGCGACGGGATTGCTGTGCTGACTTTGAATCATCACTACTGAACGCCGCATTAATTGGGAAGATTTGCCGATCACGCCGTTTTCATCCCGCTGATCGGGTAATTGATCGAATGTGACACTCAGCCGTTGATCCACACCGAAGCTTAAATGCTGCTTTTGAATGGGCTGTAAAGCCGGTTGGAATACCTGACTGAGCTGTGCGCCATTGAGAAATAGCTGCCATTGCCCTGCGGGCAACGGAATTTTATTATCGAGGGTGAATTCGCCCGTCAAGATCGCCTGCGGGGATATTTCCGGCGCAATCAAAATCGTGGCGTTCGCGGCAACCTGCTGATGCAACAAGGGAATAAGGCTGGCCGCTACACCACTGGGGATACTCACGGAATCGGCGCTTGTGAACGCTGCATTAAAACCAGTTTCATCATGAGGCTTTAAAAGGGCTTCCGACATTACCATCGTTTTCATCGACGACGCCAAATTCGCACGGGGCGCTACGACCACGGGCGATGGCGCGTTAAAACCAATCACCCAGCGCGGTAGTTTCGGTACGGGGTAATATCGTCGGGTATCCAGTAAAGACAAGGTCAAGGGGATGCGCGACCAATCTTCGCCCGTATTTTGACTCACGAGGGCGCTCAATGACCAATCGACTTCCGCATTGGTTGATGCAGTAGACGCGGCTGAAGCGGTCGTGGACGTGGACGCCAAGGTGGACGCTGGCGTCGTTGTGGTTTCCGATAAGGGTATGGTGTGCAAATTTGCCCGATAAATTGGCTGCCAATGCGCATCGTTAACCCGATAACGAACCAGCACGGGCACGGTAACTTCAGCCGATTCACTGGTCGTTTGTTGTGCTGTTTTTTTCTGTGTCAATAATTTGAGCGGCAAGCTCAAAAGTAACCGTTCACCCTGACTGTGGCGTTTTTGCAGGGCTTCATCCAACTCAGCCGTTTTGCGCTGGACCTCGGTAACTTCGTCCTGCGCTGTACGCTGAGCGGTAAGCAATTGCGTCAACAACCGATCGAATTTTTTTCGCGCACCGGATTCCGTTAAAAAAGCTCCTGCAGGAGCGCCGTACTTATGCACCAAGGCATTGGGTGCGCTCATTTGTGCCTGGAAAATGGCCAAGCGCATTCGTGCCGCTTCAAGGCCATCATCCGCTTTGGCTTGCGCACCACGCAATACACTCAACTGCTGCTGAATGTGCCGATACACCGCCGATTGTTCAACCGGCTGCCGGCTCCACTGCAGGGGGGCCGCGAGTGTGATGCCATTACCTTCAATTTGGACACTGTCTTGTTGCACGCTGGGCGGCAAATCTGCCAGTTCAATGGTGTGTATATCGCTGCCTGCCCACCGCACTTCGACCCGTCGCGTAATCCATGCGCCATCAGGTAACACAGTGACCGCCGTCATTTTACTGGGTGAAATTTTTGACGTGAACGTGGCTGCAATTGGGGGCTCTGCGCGATGCTCCGTCGGAGGTACGTCACGCAATACCTCTGATGGCGCCTGTGTTTTGGTCGATGGGGAAGCCACAGCAGAGACGCTCAAGCAGACAGAGCCTAAGCCCAAAAAAATGAGCGCACTTAACCCCACTCGTGAACCGAGTCGCCCGGATTGAACGAGCAATTGATTGGACTTGTTCATCATTACGACATCCCTCGTCTCATTGACCTTTCCACAGCAGAACACACCATTTAATAACCCAGACAATACCGGTCATCACCAAACCAGATGTACCCAGGATCCAATGCAAATCAAAAAATAAGTCCGTTGGAAATCAAAAATGACTTTTACCCAATAAAATTGCACACGGGTTAATAAACGCTTAGGCCTCCAATGAAGTACAAACATCCGCCAACACCCCTCCCCCGGCACGCCGCATTTGCACGGATTCGGCCAACCGATAAATCACCCCGACACTATCATCCCACCCAATACAGGCATCGGTAATACTTTGGCCATACACCAAGGGGCGATCCGGATGCACATCCTGCCGACCACCCACCAAATGGCTTTCCACCATCGCACCGATAATGCCGGCATTGCCTGCGGCAACCTGTGCGGCAACCGCTTCCGCCACTTGAATTTGCCGCGCATGTTGCTTCTGGCTATTGGCATGAGAAAAGTCGATCATCAACCGCTCGGGCAATTCCGCCGCGCGCAGTTTTTCCAACGCATCATTGACGCTATTGGCATCAAAATTGGGTTTTTTGCCTCCACGCAAAATGATATGGCAATCCTCGTTGCCTCCGGTCGAGAAAATCGCCGAATGTCCTGCCTTGGTGACAGAAAGGAAATGATGCGGCCGGGCGGCCGCACGAATGGCATCAATCGCTACCTGCAAACCGCCATCCGTGCCATTTTTGAATCCGACCGGGCAAGATAATCCCGAGGCCAGCTCACGATGAACCTGCGATTCGGTGGTACGCGCGCCGATCGCGCCCCAAGCCACCGCATCAGAAACATACTGCGGGCTGATTAAATCGAGATATTCCGTCGCCGCAGGCACACCCATGTCCGCCAGATCAACCAGTAAGTGCCGTGCAACGCCCAAACCTTTATTGATCTCAAAGCTATCATCCAGGTTGGGATCGTTGATTAAACCCTTCCAGCCCACCGTGGTCCGCGGCTTTTCAAAATACACACGCATGATCAACAAAATTTCATCAGCCACTTCATCGGCCAATACTTTGAGGCGCATACCGTATTCACGGGCAGCATTGACATCGTGAATCGAACAGGGCCCCATCACGACAATCAGCCGATCGTCATCCCGATTTAACACCGCTTTAATCGCGCGGCGTGCTTCATATACGGTTTGCGCGCCACGTTCGGTCAAGGGGGACCGCGCCCGAATCTGCTCAGGCGACAATAAATTATGAATGTCAAGAATGCGTAAATCATCGGTTTGGTGCGTCATCGTCTGCGGCCTGTCACTTAATTTCTGGGCAAAAGTTGAATGGGGGCTTAATTGCAACCCTGAACGACCAATGGTACTTGGCTTAACGTCTTGCGTCATCCCAAACCCATGCGGTTATCGTGCGGGAGGTCAAAAACGCCGCAGTTCAAGCACGGGGAATTGCCGACGAATATGCGCTTGCGCGACGGGATCTATGTCAGCGGTAATCAGGCAATCGGCCAAGGTATTGGCATTGGCTAAAATCTGCCCCCATGGGTCCACGATCATGCTGTGGCCATAAGTATGCCGCCCGCTGGCGTGCATACCGACTTGTGCAGCGGCCACCATAAACACTTGATTCTCAATCGCGCGGGCCCGCAGCAGGGGTTCCCAGTGGGCGCTGCCCGTCGCCTGGGTAAATGCCGATGGCAAGCAAACCCACGTCGCGCCGAGTTCGGTCAGACGGCGGAGTAATTCAGGAAAGCGCAAATCGAAACAAATTGCCAGGCCGAGCCGACCGACCGGTGTATCCACGACAACGGGTTCTGCGCCGTGCATGAATAAATCTGACTCCCGGTACGATTCTGCTTGTTGATCGCGCGTAGGGACAGTCACGTCAAACAAGTGGATTTTGTCGTACTTTGCACGAATTTCACCATCGCTATCAATCACATAGCTTCTTGCCCACAGTTTATTCGCTTGCTGCACAGCACCCTGGGCTCGAATCGGCAAAGTACCCGCGACCAGCCATACTTGCGCGGAATACGCTAAGTGTCGCAGCCAAGTGACGGGCTCGTCGGCCTCATCAAACCCCAATACCACTAAATCATGCGGATTCGCGGGCATGGCATACAGATTTTCAGGCAACACAATCACCTGCGCCCCGGTATCGGCAGCATCGCGTACCAAACGCTCAATGATGGGTTTATTTTCCTGCCATGTACCTTTGCCATTGAGTTGAATGGCGGCAACTTTAGTGGACAATTTCATGGGGTTAAGCGCTCGGATTTGGATTCAATCGTATTGACCAAGGGCTGGGATATCGTACCGGTGATGTGATAAGTCAATGTCGGCGCGGGATTTCTGTTCAACGCGGAGAAGGCCTGCTGCAGGGCCAATATGGCACCACCCACCAAGGGGCCGCCTGCGACCGTGCCGATAATGGGCAGCAACATGCCGATATCGGCATAAACTTTCACGGTGTAGTCGAGGCTATTGGTGCGTAGGTCAGTTTTGCCATCGACCACTGCAGTTAATGAGGCATTTTTCAAGGTGAGCGGCGCTACGGTTAGGCTGCCTTGCTGCAACTGCCACTGCGCAGACACGGTATCAAACTGCAACCCCTGATCGACAACATCGCTAAAATCCATACGCAAACGCCGCGTCAACGCGCCTAAACTCAGGAGACCCGCTAAGCGACCCGCGCCCGGATCGACATCGTTCAATTGACCTTGGGTTAATTCAAACTGTCCTGATCCACTGAGCCGTTCTGCGGCAAAAGAGGACGGGGAACCCGGCCAATCCAGTGCAAATTGCGCCGTTTTAATCGCTCCGCCTTGAAAAGGTGAAGTACCCAGTACGTTTTTCAACATACGGCCGAATTCGCTGCCTTGCGCCGTTAGGCTCAGGTTTGACCGCTGCACCACACCCTCACCGACCACGCTGGCATTTCCGGTTAACTGCACCGTAGCGGAAGGTTGCCAATCGATAGGGGAAATCTGAATTTCGGGTGCCGTAACTCGCGCTTGGGCTTGGGCTTGGGCTTGCGCTGAAGCAACTGAAAAGCTGAGCTTGCCATAATGATGCGCATCATGCTGTAAATCATTAATTGAAACGACCGCATCGGGGATCCGATTGAGTGCCCAAGCCGTGATGGGCGGCGGCTCGGGCATATTATCGGTGAGCGGTTTAATGGCTGAACCGCTCACCGCACTGTTGAGGTACAGCCGACTCAGTTTGAGCGATACCTGTCCGGCGGGATGAGTTTGATCCGGCAATTGGTATCGCGCAGTGCCATCCAATGCAGAACCCTTGGCCGTGAGCAGGTAGTCATTATTGGTATACATCAAATCAAATTGCGTCGCGGGGAAGGTGAATCCCGCCGCGCGCACACGATCAGCCTCTAAATGCACGGCAAACGGCGCCATCTTTGACTCATTGGAACTATTGGCTTGTGCGCTCATGAGAATAGGCTGCCATTGATCCCAATCAAATATCGGCGTATGGAGTGATAAATCCAAGGCATTCGCCTGTTGATTCGATGCGGCGGGTTGGCTGCCATCGTTGCGCACCTCCCCTTGTGCCAAGTCCCCCGAAGGATTGAATGCTAATTTGGCCTGCCAAGGCTCGGCGCCTTGATTGCTGTCTTGCCCATTGCCCAGTTTGCTGCCCTGCGTATCAATCGACAAAGCGCGTAGAACCCCCGCTTGAATGGTTAAATCGGCCGTCATCGGCCACAAGGCTTCAGCCGTTTTTCTGAATGGAGCAGGCAATTGGCTCACCACACCGTGTAAATCGCTACGTGCCAGCACCGTGAAGGTATTACCCTGATGCGGAATATGTATGCTGACATCGGTCATCGCCTTCCCGGAGACCTGTTGCACGATGGGGGCGAATGCGGGCGAGATTCGTTCGCGCAATGCAAATAACGGGTCCAGCAGGGTTTGCGCCTGAATGGTCGTTACATCGGCATTTTTAGCCGTGGAAACCTGCAGTGTCACGGGTGCTCCAACAAACTGCGCGCTCAACGCATCACCATTAAAATCCGTATTGTCAAATTTAACCGTACCCTTGATTTGACTGAGCTCAATTGGCGTTTTATCCAGAATAAAGCCATTATTTTGCAGTTGAAGCGTACCGTGGGTCACCGTATACCCACCGTGCTGGAACCCGATTTTGACCGATAAATCGAGGGCCGCATTACCGGTCGTTTGAATCGGATCCAGGCTCCCCCTCGGCATCAAGGGGCTTTGCTGAATAAAACCCAGCATCCCGGCCAGGGGCGCCTGGGTTTTCAGCGCCAAATCGAGTACGGGATTATCCAGATCAAAAATACTCACCCGCGCCCCGGCGACAGGCACATTCGCCACGGTGCCTTGATCAATTTCGGTATGAAACTGCTGATTGACGAACGCGATATGCCCTTTGGCATTGTGCAGTGCCGGCCACTGTGGACGGTACGGTACATCAAGGTGATCGAAATCAAACACCACCGAGAACCAGCCGCCACCCCGCACAAACGGAAAGCGCGTGGGATCGCCATTAAAAACAAACTGCCCTTGATTCACCCGCCCCGTTTGATCGGGCTGACCCAGGCTGTTATCCAGCCAATCCAACACATTTTTATCCAGGAGATTGCGCGGAAGATAGGCGGGAACGCGCACGACAGAAATCCGGGAAAAGTGTGTATCGACACTCAGTTGTGCGGGCTGGGCGCTGGCAGGGTCTGCGGCCTGATAGCGGAAACTACCGTTCAAGCTTAAATCAGCATTGCTGAAGGTAATCGCCGGGCTGTAAATTAATGAGGTAGCAGAATCATGCCAGTAGACATCACCCTTTAAGGCATCAATGGTCATGGGTTCACGAAACATGCCCGGCACGGCTAAAACCAGATGTTGCTGATTGATGCTCGCCAGCCAACCCGCGGGTTGTTTGTACAGGGTGAGGTTCAGCCCGCCCAATCCATCCGCTTGGCCGATGACGGGCCACAGACGTTGGCCGGGCACGTTGCCGAAATGGTTGAGTTCGAGAAAACCTGACTCAAGATGATCGCCGATAAATTGCAGCCGGACATTGCGTGCTTGTCCTCGCACAGAATTCTGTCCCAGTAACTGAAGGTAGGCTTGCGGTAGCGGTGCGATCGCCAGCCAAACCGAAAGCTGATTGAGATCGGCAAAATCCGAGGAAAAATAAGTTTGATTGCCACTTTGAATCAGATGCACCGACTGCAGTGGCAAGCGCTCATGATCATCGGTTACGATACCCACTTGATCGGCATCGAGTCGCCAGCCGAGCGGGGTTTTTTGCCAGACCAATTGCCCGTTTAGCCGATTCAGTGCCGCTTCAGAGCGCGCCTCGGTAAGCACCGGATTTCCAGCCTGGGGTTTAACCTCATTATAAACTTGCGTCCCCCCCCTTTTTCCCGCAATTTTCTTTGTCATCCGGCTAACTTTGAGATCCGCAATATCAAATCCCGCATGCACCGAACTCAAATCAGAACCAGAAAATCTCAACCAAAGCTCACCGGTTAACTGTCCTCGATTAAACACGGGCAGGCCTGCCGCGCAATCGATACCTGACATCTGCTCGGCACAACCGCCCAGTTCCGCCCGAATGCTGCTTGTTGTAAAATCCCGGATGGCCTGCTGCATGGCGGACAGATGCCAACTGCGCGTATTGATATATAGCTCAGTAGCAAACTCTTTACCCAGCCTGCCTTGCGCGCGCACCCGCACCGGCTGTTCGCCAAAATCAGGCGCGATCAACTCACCGGACATCGACCAGCCATGTGCCGCCAATCGTGCCGTGGCACTGAGTGTCACAGGGAGGCTACGGGCAGGTTGCCGGGTGAGTGCTTCGCTTTGACGAACCCATGAAATGTGCGCATCCTGGACAGAGACATCGCCAAGATCGGGAAGGTGATCAAGCCATTGGCTCCACGAATCGGCAGATTGGGATTCGCTATTTTGCGGCGCGCCAGCCAATTGCCATTGGCCATCCGGTTGTAAATTGAACTGTAATTGCGGCCGATCAATCACAATTTTCCCTGCCACCCATCGCCCTTGAAATACGCTGCGCCACAGCGCGAGTGAGGCGCCAATCTGCCCTATAACCGGACCATCGGCCCCCAAGTGCACATCCTTGAGTATCAATTGAGGGTGATAACCCACAAAAGCAATATCTATTTGCGCGAACGTGACGGGTGAACCCCACATCTGGGAGAGCAGGGTTTGCACATTTTGGCGGTAATCATTCATATACGGCAAAGCCAGCCGTAGCGCAGTAAACATCAAAGCGAACACCACCAACAGCACGGCCACCAATACCAATATTCCGCGCAGCAACCGACGGATTGGCCGCGAGGAAATGTGAATGGCATGGGGCAAGTGGAGTGGACGCACTGCGGAGAATGACCTCAGGGGCAAAATGCCGTTTCAAGAGCCTGTCGGGCTGAAAACCTCGATTGTATCAGTGGATGCGCGAACAAAAACCGATATCTGGCCTACATCAACACAATATCGTATTGCTCTGGCAAGTAATGGACATCTGTCTGCAAGCGCAGCGGCACGCCAATAAACTCCTGCAATTCAGCTAATGAGGTTGAGTCCTCTTCACGCAGCCGATCCACCACCGCCGATGCCGCTATCACGAGCATTTGTTTGGCGTTGTATTGCCGTGCCTCACGGGTGACTTCGCGGAAAATCTCGTAGCAAACCGTTTCGGCCGTTTTCACCGTGCCGCGTCCACCACAAGTAGGGCAAACCGTGCAGAGAATGTGCTCCAGCGATTCTCGGGTACGTTTGCGTGTCATCTCCACCAATCCCAAACCGGAAACTTCACACACTTTGGTGCGGGCATGATCGCTCTCCAGGGCGCGCTTGAGCGTTTCCTGCACCGCCAAGCGATGATCGGGCTCGATCATGTCGATAAAATCCAGAATAATGATGCCGCCCAAATTACGTAACCGCAATTGCCGCGCAATGGCGCTGGCGGCCTCCAGGTTTGTTTTGAAAATCGTTTCCTCGAGATTTTTCGATCCAACAAAGCCGCCGGTATTCACATCAATGGTGGTCATCGCCTCGGTTTGATCGATGATGATGTACCCACCGGATTTTAACGGCACGCGCCGTTCCAGCGCGCTCGCGATTTCTTGCTCGATATTGTGCATATCAAACAACGGGCGCTCGCCTGGATAATGCTCCAGGATCGGCAGAATATCGGGCACCATTTCCTGGGCGAACTGAATGGCGCGATGATAGGTTTCCCGCGAGTCGATGCGAATTTTCTCGACGTACCGCCCAAGCACATCACGCAAGGTGCGCAGCGCAATGGGTAAATCATCGAACACCAAACCCACGCCGTTAGTTCGTGCTTGACGTTCCTGCACATTGGCCCACAAGCGACGCAAAAATTGGTAGTCCTGCCGTAAGGATTCGGTATCGGCTCCTTCAGAGGCCGTGCGCAAAATAAAACCACCGATTTCGGTTTCGTCTTGTTGCGCTCGCGATTCGGCCATTAACGCGCTCAGGATATTTTTGAGCCGGTCGCGCTCCGCCATATCTTCCACGCGACTCGAAACACCAATATTCCGGCCATTTGGCACATACACAAGATAGCGCGAAGGGATCGTGATTTCCGTGGTGAGTCGCGCCCCTTTCGTGCCGAGTGGATCCTTAATCACTTGGACCATCAGATTTTGGCCCGTGCGCAATAAGTCGTAGATGAGACGGGGGCGGGACTCCACCCCCGTTTCTTTTTCTTCCGGTTTAAGCTCAATATCCGAGACATGTAAAAAAGCGGCTCGCTCAAGGCCAATATCCACAAACGCCGCTTCCATACCGGGCAGCACTCGGCTCACGCGCCCCTGATAAATATTACCGACCATGCCCCGGGAGCGCGCCCGCTCGATATTAATTTCCTGCAATACCCCATTTTCCACATAGGCAATACGGGTTTCTTGCGGGGTGACGTTGATGAGAATTTCTTCACTCATACGGGTTAATTCTCAAATGATAAATTTAGGGTTTGAGCCAAGTGGGTAGTATGGAGAACTCCGCCAGCAAATGTGTCGTTTCACACTGTGGCAAACCCACCACCGCGCCCCAGGAGCCATCAATGTGTTGCACAAATTGCGCCGCTTTGCCCTGCAGGGCGTAAGCACCCGCCTTATCCAGCGGTTCACCCGTTGCGACGTAAGCGCGGATTTGTTGCGCAGTCAACAGCACCAAGGTCACGTTTGTGGTCACCGAAACCACGCGGCAACGGGCGGTATTCGCCACCGCAATCGCGGTGCTCACCCGATGGGTATTGCCATTTAATTGTTCAAGCATTGCTTGCGCATCGTCTCGATCGCGGGGTTTGCCGAGAATATGCCCCGCGTGAACAACCACCGTATCCCCCGCCAACACAACCGCATCGGCAGGTAGATCCGGGGAACCCAACGCACACATCGCCTTGGCTTGCGCCAAACGCGCGACCAGTTGCAACGGGTGTTCATTGAACATGGGCGTTTCATCTACCGCGCATAACGGCGCATCCCAAACGGTAAACTCAAAACCCAAATCAGTCAGCAATTGGGCACGACGGGGCGAGCTGGATGCCAGAAATAATGGAGCGGGAGAGAAAATTGGCACAGGTGAATTACTCGCGATGGTATGGATGGTTATTGAGTAATGACCACGCGCGGTACAGTTGTTCTGCCAGTAGCACCCGCACCAGGGGATGCGGCAAGGTGAGTTTGGAGAGGCTCCACAAGCGATCGGCACTGCACCGAAGTTGATCCGTGAGGCCATCGGCACCGCCCACCACGACCGCGACATCCCGCCCCGACTGCATCCAATCGGCCATCTGTGTAGACAGCTCAGCTGTCGTCCACGGTTGGCCGCGTTCATCACAAATAATGCGCCAGGCATTTTTGGGAATTTGCCCCTCGATTCGGGCACACTCCTCCGCCTTTGCACGCTCGGTGGCCATGGTTTTGCTGCGCGGTACCGCAGGCACTTCCTGCAACTGCACGGGGCAACCCGATGGCATCCGTTTCAGATATTCCGCTGTACCCGATGCAGCCCAACCGGGCAGGCGCGTGCCCACACTAATCAGTTGAATTTTCACCGCTAAGCCAACGGGGGTCGCATTTAGCCACGATGCACGGGCGGGGTGTCATCTCCATTGGCTTCATCCTCATCCCAATCGCCTAAATCATCGTCAGAATCGAAACCCTCTGCGGTATCTTCATCATCCCAGTCGTCACTCACGTCATCATCTGTACCTGATGTGGTGTTGCGCAATTTATCCAGGGCGCTGGCATACGCCGACTGGCTACCAGCCAGTGCTGCGACTGATGCAACGCTGGCGGCGATACCTTCACTCAAATCACTGCCCGACCGGTCCGCGGAACCCTGGGCCGACCAAAGTTTTTCGAGCTGATAATGATCGCGGGTTTCCGGCAACATGATGTGGACCAATACATCGACCAAATCGACCAGCACCCATTCAGTACTCGGCACATCATCGCCTTCCACACCCATCGGGCGGACGCCGTGTGCTTTGACTTTTTCGACCACGCTATTGGCCTGTGATTTCAAATGTCGATCGGAGGTACCCGATGAAAACACCATAAAATCGGTGAAGTTACAGTGGCCACGCACATCGAGCACACGGATATCGATCGCCTTAAGATCCTCAAGCGCCGCGATGACCCACGCCACCAGGGTTTCCGGCGAAGGTTGCTCGGTGGTGGTCGGCGTTACCGACACAGGTTGATCGGAGGCAGAAATGTTTTTTTCAGGATTCATAGTTCAACTTTTTGATTAAATAGGGAAAAATCCGGTCTAGCCGGGTTGATGATACGGTTGGATTTTGACGCGCTAGCGACGAATGGGATCAGAATAATGTGCCACCAAGGGATTTAGCAAATTTTCTGGCACCAAATACCGCACAGAGTGCCCGGCATGCAGTTTTGCCCGCACGGCAGTGGCTGAAATATCCAGCCGTGTCATTTCAAGCGAAACAATGCCGCCTGCTGATTGCTGCTGCATTTGCGTGATGTTGATTTGACGATCGCTCAGCAATTGGGCCGCTGCACCGGCGACTGTAGCACCGGGCCGCGTGGCCACCGCGAGGTGTACCCAGTCAAGTAATTCATCCCAGCGATGCCATTGTGTCAAACCATTGAATGCATCCATGCCCAGGATCAACACTAAATGATGCGCGGGAAAACTGGCATGAATCGATTGCACCGTATCAATGGTGTATGAGGTTCCCGCGCGGTCAAGTTCACGCTGATCCGCAACAAAATACGGATTACCACCAATAGCCGCCTGCACGAGTTCTAATCGGACCAAGGCCGGTAGCGCCGGTTGTGGCCGATGCGGCGGCGCGGCGGCGGGGATAAACAGCACACGCTCCAAACCCAAGGCTTCACGCGCTTCTTCAGCCAGACGCAGATGCCCTAAATGAATGGGATCAAATGTGCCACCCAGGATACCCAGCAGGGGTTTGGGCTCAGTACGGTGCGATTCAACCACGAATATGCCCGTCACCCAGCACAATATATTTTTGCGAGGTTAAACCCAGCAAGCCCACCGGGCCGCGCGCATGGATTTTATCGGTGGAAATCCCGATTTCCGCACCCAACCCATATTCAAAACCATCAGCAAATCGGGTGGAAGCATTCACCATCACTGAGGCAGAATCCACCTCGCGCAGAAAGCGCCGTGCGGTGCCAAAATTATCGGTCATGATGCTGTCGGTATGATGCGAACCATATGTTTCAATGTGGTCGATGGCCTCATTCAAGGAATCGACCACACGTACGGCCAAAATTGGGCTTAAATACTCGGCATGCCAATCATCGGTTGTCGCAGCGCGCACCCCATTGCCCAAGATTGCCTGCAAAATAGCGCAGGTGCGGGGGCAACCGCGTAATTCCACACCTTTCTCACGATAAAGCGGGGCAATCATCGGTAAAAATTGAGCGGCAACCGCTTCATGGACAAGCAGGGTTTCCATCGCATTACACACGCCATATCGATGCGTTTTTGAGTTCAGTGCCACCGTCACGGCTTTATCCAAATTGGCTTCGGCATCCACAAACACATGACACACGCCATCCAGATGCTTGATGACCGGCATCCGCGCGTGCTCGATCACGAGCGAAACCAAGCCCTTGCCGCCCCGTGGAATCATCACATCAATGAACTGATGTAAACCCAGCATCACAGTCACCGCTGCCCGATCGGTCGTCGGCACAATTTGCACGGCATCCACCGGTAAATCTCCCGCCGCCAAGCCGCGCCGAATACACTTGGCCAGTGCCTGATTGGTCGCCGCCACCTCCGAGCCACCCCGCAAAATCGTGGCATTGCCCGATTTCAAACAGAGTGCCGCTGCATCAATCGTCACGTTGGGGCGAGATTCGTAAATAATGCCCACCACGCCCAAGGGCACGCGCATCTGGCCCACTTGAATGCCACTGGGCCGAAACACCATGTTGGTAATTTCCCCGACAGGATCAGGCAAAGCGGCCACTTGCCGCACGCCCTCGGCCATCTGTGCAATACCCGATGCATTGAGCACCAAACGCTCAATCATCGCTGCGTCCAACCCGCGCGCGCACGCGTTCGCCACATCGATGGCATTAGCCGCCAACAAATGTGTTTCTGCAGCGAGCAAGGCATCGGCAATCGCGAACAAAGCCCGATTTTTATCTGCGGTGGTGACGCTTGCCAAAGTGCGGGCAGCACGGCGCGCCGACTGGCCGAGGTCAAGCATTAACTGCTCAAGTTCTTGATTATTTTCCATTCTCAACTCACTGATTTATTTTGCATTTCAATCATGAAATAATTTCCGTGATGTTCACTTTACCCCACGAAACCACGCAAGATCAGCGGATTAGCCCGCTCTTCCCGCCCGCCCGCAGGCCGCCAGCGCCACGCGATCCAGCATTTGCCAAGGCTCTCCTTGCGCCACGCCCTTAATGGTACGGTCGATTTCAGCACATCGCCCCAGCAATTTCAGCCAAAACGCCGCTGGCGCGCGCCGCGCCGCCCGAGCATACAGCGGACGCCGCCCCTTGGGCACGGGCAAGCGCTCCACGGCGGCGGGATCATCCAGGCTCGCCAGCAAGCGCAGCTCGCGGCTTAATACCCATAAAATCAATATTACTTCCACGCCCTCTTCCCGCAAACGCTGTAGCAAATGTGCAGCGCGAGGACGATCGCCATCCAGCAATGCCTCACCCAAATCAAACGGATTAAATCGGGATTGATCCATAATCGTCGCGAGCAACGTGGGTGCCGAAATAGGATTGGGCAAATTCAGCAGGCTGAGTTTATCCAGCTCCTGCTTGGCGGCGAGCAAATTGCCCTCCACCCGTTCGGCAATGAGCTGCGCTGCATCGGGATCAAGGTGCAAGCCTAATTTCACCCCACGGGTTTCGATCCAACGCGGTAAATCGCGCAAACCAATTGGCCAAAAGATCACGGTGATAGCCGCTTCACTTAAAGTACTAAACCACACAGTTTTTTGGGCAGCCATATCTAATTTGGGCAAACTAATGACCCAAATATCGTCTTCAGCGCTACTTGAGTTGGCCAAGCGAGTCGCCAACGATTTCAAAAAATCCGCCCCGTCCTTTCCCGGTTTACCGCCAGGAATGCGCAAATCAATCAAACGGCGCTCGGCAAACAGGGAAAGGTTGGCACTGATGTGATGTAACGAATGCCAATCAAATCGAGCTTCCGCCTCAAATCGCAACCGTTCGCTCACGCCCACCACCCGAGCTTGATGGGTAATGGCTTGGCGCGCTTCATCCAGCAGCAACCAATCATCACCCACTAACACATACAGCGTGGCTAAACGCTTGATCAAGGACGCATCCAGCTGCTCAGAACGAACGTTCACGTTAGGGCTTTACCGCATTTGTCGATTTGGCTGGCGCAGTTCCCGTTGGCGCAGGAAGTGGCGCATTCAATCGATAAAACAGCAATCGGGCGAGTGAATCCGCCAACTCTTGCCGAATCTGCGCTTCATTTCCGGTTGAGGCCAAAACACCCACGGGGTCGTAATTATAGTTAAGCGCTCGCCCCAGGGATTGCCGCGATGTTGTTCGGCCATCGGGTAGTTCAATATGATAGGTAATCCGTTGATACAGCTCATATTGCTGCACACTGGCTTGGGGCGTGACCACGGCTGCGCGTTGTTGCACCTCATTTTTATCAATCACCAGCGTCGCCGTCGCCTCGCGCGGATCGGTCACCAATTGACTGTGGGTATTCTGGAATAAATACTGCAGTTGCTGGTAGACCGGATCACTCGTGTTCATCCCCTGCACATAGACTTTTTGGTAGGCCGGATCGAGCACCGTAACGCCCCGCAGGTGGTAACCGCAACCAGCCACCCCCAAGGTAGACAATAGGGTAAACACGGCCAGCCGGATGATGGCAAAACGCCCCCCCGCAAGGTGGGCATGCGGCAGCAATTTCATGTTGAACACCACGCTACCCCACAACAATATTAATGAGTCGGCCGGGAACCACAATCACCTTCTTGATGATGTGCCCTTCCAAATGCCGCTGAACAACCGCATTCGCCAGGGCGGCGGCCTCTTGTTGCGCCTTGTCGGCGGCGGCAGGCACACAGACCTTGCCCCGCAATTTGCCATTGACCTGCACCATCAGTTCAATTTCATCCCGAACCAGGGCCGCAGGGTCCACCAGAGGCCAAGGCGCATCAATCACCAAACCCTTGCTGAGCATCTGGCCGCCTACTTCAGGCCAAAGCGCATGGCAGATATGCGGCACGATGGGTGCAAGCATCCGCACCATGCCTTGCAGTACTTCGGTGATGAGCGCACTGGCCGCCGCGTCACCCGCATCAAATTTGTTCAACTCGTTAAACAGTTCCATATTCGCGGCAATCACGGTGTTAAACGTTTGGCGTTTTTCAATATCGTCCGTGACCCGCGCGATCGTTTCGTGCAATTTGCGCCACAAGGCTTTGGCCTCATCGGATAACGCGCCCTCCTTGAGGGCATCACCCATCATGCAAGGCTGCCATCCGGCTTGACGGCGATCATACACATGCCGCCAAATCCGTTTTAAGAACCGATGCGCCCCTTCAACCCCTGTATCCGACCACTCCAGTCCCTGATCGGGCGGTGCGGCAAACATCATGAACAAGCGCACGGTATCCGCGCCATATTCTTCGATCAAGGGCTGCGGATCGACCGTATTACCCTTGGATTTTGACATTTTCGTGCCGTCTTTATTCACCATGCCTTGGGTAAGCAGACGGGTAAACGGTTCGGCCATATCCTTGGGTAACAATCCTTCATCCCGCATGAGCTTGTGGAAGAAACGCGCATACAGCAAATGCAGGACGGCGTGTTCCACCCCACCGACATACTGATCGACCGGCAGCCAGTAATCGGCGCGTTCGTCCAGCATTGCGCCGGTTTGATCGGGACAGGTGTAGCGCGCGTAATACCAGCTCGACTCGAAAAAGGTATCGAAGGTATCGGTTTCCCGTTCCGCCGCACCGCCACATTCCGGGCAGGTGGTGTCGATAAATGCGCGCATCTGCTTGATGGGCGACTGCGGACCGTTCATCACCACGTCAGTGGGCAGCACGACGGGGAGTTGATCATCCGGCACCGGCACCGCACCGCAATGCGGGCAATTGACGATCGGGATCGGGCAGCCCCAGTAGCGTTGACGCGAAACGCCCCAGTCGCGCAGGCGGTAGTTGATTTGCACCTGACCCTGTTTCTTCGTTTCCAAATGCGCGGCAATGGCATCGAAGGCAGCATCAAATTCCTGCCCGGAAAACACGCCCGAATCCAGGAGCTTTCCTTTGGCAGTCATCGCAGCCATTCGGTAATCATGCTCGGTGGCACTGTCAATCACGGGTTTGATCGTTAAACCGTATTGCTGAGCGAATTCAAAATCGCGTTGATCGTGTGCTGGCACGGCCATCACCGCGCCGGTGCCATATTCCATCAGCACAAAGTTGGCCGACCATACGGGAATGGGCTCGCCGGTCAGGGGATGTGTCACGGTAATTCCGAGGTTGACCCCCTCTTTCGCCATGGTTGCCATTTCGGCTTCAGCCACCTTGTGATGGCGGCAGCGCTCGATGTATGCAGCAATGTCTGGATTGGTTTCGGCGGCTTTTTTGGTGAGTGGATGCTCGGCCGCGACCGCTAAATAGGAAACGCCATAGAGCGTATCGGGGCGGGTGGTGAATACCGTGAGCGCTTCGGCATCATTCAACGGGAAATCGACCTGCAATCCACGCGAGCGGCCAATCCAGTTGGCCTGCATCGCCCGCACTTGATCCGGCCAGCCATCAAGTGAGGCTAAATCATCAATTAATTCATCGGCATAGTGCGTGATCCGAATAAACCACTGAGGAATTTCCCGCCGCTCTACGAGTGCCCCGGAACGCCAACCGCGGCCATCAATCACTTGCTCATTCGCCAGCACGGTCATATCCACCGGATCCCAGTTCACGACCGAGGTTTTTTTGTAGGCCATCCCCTTGCGCACGAGGCGGGTGAATAGCCACTGTTCCCACCGATAATATTCTGGTGTGCAGGTGGCGAGCTCGCGCTGCCAGTCGTAGGCCAAACCCAGGCGCTGCAATTGACCGCGCATATAATCGATGTTCTCGAACGTCCAGCGGGCCGGCGCATCGCCATTTTTCAGCGCCGCATTTTCGGCGGGCAGGCCAAACGCGTCCCAGCCCATCGGCTGCAATACATTTTTGCCGCGCATCCGCTGGTAGCGCGCAATCACATCGCCGATCGTATAGTTGCGCACATGCCCCATGTGCAACCGGCCCGAGGGATACGGGAACATCGACAAGCAATAAAACTTCTCCCGCGTCGGGTCTTCTACCGCGCGATAGACGCTGTGCTCCGCCCATTGAGTTTGGGCTTGGTCTTCAATCTGGGCTGGGTTGTATTGCTCGTGCATCATGGCGGTTTATAATTTGGGTTTAATCAGTCAATAAAGGGTGTTAAGGATACCCGAAGCGCGGCCGTAATACCCACGTGCCGCCTAAAATACCGCTCAAAGTACCCATAAAAGTGCCATTAAATCTGTTTGGGTTGGGTGTATGCTAGACACGAATTCCCCATATTTCCCCCGATTCCCCAGGAGAGTCCCGATGCCCCACGAGCAAGCGCCAGAACATACAACTGCACCTCATTCAATCTCTGATGCTTACTATCATTGGCTGGGCACGATTTACGCTCGTCTTTTAGACGATGAAAGCCGCGCGATTGATCGTAAAACTGATCACATCATCGACGAAGCCCGTGATGAACTGGCGCCGCACGATTATCACCCCGATCTCGTGGATACGCTGCGCATCGACATTGCCAAGGCGCGCACAACCTTGCGTCACGATCGTGAAGCCTTTGCCCAGGAATGGCGGAAAATTGAGCAAGATTTAGCCGTTAAACTGCTTTCAATTGCCGATAAGACGGATGTCGAGCTCAATGCCATGCGCGAAAAAACCCACGAGCCGCGTAAGTAATTCAACATGAATCGGGGGGTTAAAATCTTCTTTTTCAGTGCGATTATCCTGTTGAGTGGTTGTGCTTCAGCACCTTGGCCGACCAATTCGGGCACTGCTGCCGAACCAAGCGAACCGCCGCATATTTATGGGCAAATTAACTCGTCTTTCACGCGGAAAATAAATTAATTCCTTGCACATGGCTCAATCACCAGGGTTTGAGCCATAAAAAACCCCCGTACCCAATGGGTACGGGGGTTTACGTTTTAGGCTGATTAACGTCTCAAACGCTTACTTCGTTGCAGCAGCATACCGTGCCGCTACCGCCTCCCAACTGATCACGTCCCAAATGGCTTTGAGGTAATCGGGACGGCGGTTCTGGTAGCGCAGGTAGTAAGCGTGTTCCCACACATCAATACCCAGAATAGGCGTACCTTTGACTTCGGCAATATCCATGGTTGGATTGTCCTGGTTTGGTGTAGAGCACACGGCCATTTTGCCTGATGAATCCACTACCAACCAA
Source organism: Pseudomonadota bacterium (assembly GCA_021801265.1). Classification (GTDB taxonomy): domain Bacteria; phylum Pseudomonadota; class Gammaproteobacteria; order Halothiobacillales; family Halothiobacillaceae; genus Halothiobacillus. The sequence continues at coordinate 36,794 of JAJYYE010000004.1, forward strand.
GCCCAGCCGGAACCAAAGCGCGTGGCGCCGGCGGTGCTCATCTGGTCTTTCAACGTTGTGAATGAGCCGAACGTCTTGATGATCTCATCTGCCAGCTTGCCATTCGGTTCACCACCGCCATTGGGAGAGAGAATCGTCCAGAACAACGCATGGTTGAAGTGGCCGCCGCCATTGTTGCGGACGGCAGGCGGCAGTTTGGAGATGTTCGCCATCAAGGTTTCAATCGGCTTGTCATCCCATTCCGTGCCCGCAATGGCATTGTTGCAGTTAGTGACATAGGCCCCATGGTGCTTGGTGTAATGAATTTCCATGGTTTGCGCATCGATGGATTTATCGAGGGCGCCGTAATCGTAGGTGAGTTCGGGTAATTGAAAGGCCATAACATGCTCCTTATGGGTTGTGATACATCGAATTGAATTGGGGGTCTGCCGCTAATCCCGTTTAGTTATAACACATCCCGCCCTGTCATATCCGACGGAGGCCGGGCTTTTCCAGCAAATACGACCCTACACTCTTAGCCCGCGCAGCCACTTGAATACATTAAGCAACGACGATAATGCCTGCGCGACATAGGTGAGCGCAGCCGCTCGCAAAATTTGTCGCGCCGATTGCTTATCGGTCTTGCTCAACCAGCCGCCTTGCTCCAGCATCGGCAAGGCGCGCTTGAAGCTGGCATCCAGCTCAATAGGCAGATTGGACAACTGCGCAATCAGCGGCACGGCCATGGTGAGCACGCCCACCAATAACATCACCAACGCGGGCGCGGGTTGTTTTTCCAGGAATGTCACCACAGGTACCGCCACCAGCAACCAGCCCGCCACGCGCTGAGCCCATACACTGCGTTCGACCATTTCCTGCCGACGCTCAAACGCCGGATCACCCTCCGCATGTTGCAAGGCATGACCCACTTCATGGGCCGCAATGGTAATTGCAGTAAGCGAGCGCCCACCAAAATTCGCTGGGGAAAGCCGCACACTACGTGCATGGGGGTCGTAGTGATCGCCTTCCTGGGTCGGCTCGACGGCCACATCGTGTAATCCGCGACGATCCAGTAAATACCGCGCCAAATCCGCGCCCGAAAATGGGTAACGATCAACCGGTTTGGTGTGGCGCAACATCACCTGATTCACCCACCAACTGGGCCACCATGACAGCAATGCCAACAATCCCAGACCTGCAAGTAATAAAATGGCCATGAGTTAACCTCTGATCAACGCCGGAAATCCAGACACTCCTTCCCCCTGAAAGGTATCGATGTCGACACAAGTTTTAATCTCATGTCACCGCCTCCGATTGACCCAGGTGCTCAAACAGTGCTTTACCCTGGACGAGGAGAGGCCGGGACAGGGGATGAATCAATCAGCGAGATCAGCCCTCTCCCCAACCCGCCCCGCAAACGGGGCGGACGTTTTTAATCAGATATCTTCTTTAGCGAATCCGGTAAATCAAATCGCCACCGGTCGAGACAGGGCTGGAGGTGATTTCAATGGAAAATAACTTATTGAGTTGATATTCCGTAATGATTTGACCTACGCCGGTCAGCACGCCGATGGCATAACGCACCAGCAAACGGTCACCAATTTTTTTACCCACACTCAAGCGCGTGCCGGTCAAGCCGCCTGTCGTATCGATTCCCATCGAATCAAAGCCGAATTTTTGCCCCACATCACGCAAAATATCATCGCCCTGGGCAATGCCTAAACTCGTGATGGCATTGAGCAATACCGAGCCATCGGCAGCACTGCTATCGTTCAGCCGTCGGCCCGTCAACAACAGGGACAGCGCATCGGATTCAGGCATTGAGGGATTGGAGAACACCGTGGTTTTCGGGTGATATAACGTGCCTGCAATGTTTAAACCGACTGTTGCCGTATCAATTTTACGCTGCGCCGTCACCGCCAAACCGGGATCGTCCATCGGGCCCACAAACAATAATCGTCCCTGGCTGATGGTTAAATCCTGGCCGTAGGCTTTGTATTTGCCGTTGTTCAAATCAATTTCACCCAATACCGCCAATTGATTATCCGAGCGAATGCGTAAATCCAGTTGGCCGGTCAAACCCGTCGAAAAGCCCATGCCGGTCAAGGTGACCGCATCACCGAGTTTGAGCGCGACATCGCCAGTTACCGGATACCCTAACGATTTCGGCGTGATTTTTGCGCCGACAATCACCAGATCATCGCTGGACTTAACCACGCCCTCAGGCAGTTTCTCAATACGGGCATCCAACAGCGGCAGCAGTACGGAGCCGCTAATCACCGCACCCGCTTGCGTCGCCTTGATGGCAATATCGGGGCTGGCATCCACCCGCAGCGTGGGAATCCGGAGTACCGGCACCGCATCGCCCACGATTTGGGCGTCCAGCTGCCAATCCGGTAGATGCGCCAGGGTACCGCTGCCCTGGATGTTCAATTGACGGCCATTTTTTATCTGAGTGGCTCCCGTTGAATCATCCGGCATCAAACCAACCAACTGTCCGTCAAACACGAGCTGTCCTGTTGAATCAATTTTGCCGTTGAGCGCGCCCTGATCGTAGGCAACGCCGGTATCCGGCAAGGCAAAAGCGAGGTTTTTCACGCTCAAATCCCCACTGGGTTGCGGGGATTGCAGACGGCCCCCCAGGTGCAATTTCACTGCAGCAGCGCCATTCAGTTGGGTGATTTGAGGCACCAAAAATGCCAGGGCACTTAAATCCGGCAGGTTCGCCTGTGTCGATAAATCAATGGCTTGAGTGCCCGATAACGCCACGCTACCTGCCCCTTGAGCGCGGAGTAGTTTCGGCAGGTCGGCGTGAAAATCAAGGTTCAACACCTCGGCTTTCAGCACGGCCTCCAGCCCGACGTTGTGGTAATCAAACACTTTTCCGGCGGCCAGTTGGGGCAAGCGCAACTGATTATCGGGCAAGGTGAGATTGAGTGTACCGCTGGTTTTGCCGGCATCCATTCCACCTTGGGCGGCTAAAATCAGCCGCCCCGGCAATTGAATGTGGGATTGCACCCCTTCAGGCAACCATGGCTGCGCCAAGTTAAGCAGTGTAGCCAAGGGCAGATCGATATTGAGGGAGCCCTGGCTGTTCTGGCCCTCATGCTCACCCGCCAGACACACCCGCGCAGCTTGCCTGGTCGTTAGCGGTTCTGCGACCAAACACGCGGAATCAAGACGCTGCTTCGCGGGGCTTAATACCACCGCCACAGGCTGCTGCAAACGCCAGTTACCCAAGGAGTGCCCGTTAACCTGCCTGGTTGATAGGTCAAATTGCGAGAGCAAGCCGTGCCAATCTTGCCCCTGCGCAGAGCCACGGGCAGATAGATCTAAATTCCCCTGTGGAGTCTGCGCACTTAATGTGAGTTGCTGCCGGGTTTTTACGGTTGCTGTCGATGAGAAGGTTGGCAGTTCGCCTTGCAGGTTGAGTTTGAGCCTATCTAGCCAACGCTTTGAATTAACAGCCGATTTTATGCCACCTACCAGCGTTTGCGTTAATCCTGTGGCAATCAGCTCAAGCCCCATCGGCTGATTCCGGACTGTTGCTGTTGGGGATTTCGCCGCCAGATGAGTGCCCACTTGACCCTGTGCGGTTAATTCCGCCAATCGCCAACGATCAAATTGCAGGCTGCGCGCCAAGAGGGTGATTTCACCGTGCGGCTGTTGAAGATCGCCCGTTAAGCGCGTTGTCAACTGCACAGCACCCGAGAAGTTTGGCAACTGAAACGCAGCCCACGGCAGGTGTGCCAATTCCGGCACACTGAGTTCGGCCTGCACATTGGCCGCACGGGCAGAAACCCCCCAACCGAGTTCACCCTCTGCACTGAGACGCGCATCGCCCACTGTCATGGTGCTGCGCGCGAGTTTAAGCCGCTGATGTTCTATCGCGCCGGTGATATTTGCCATCAGCATCACGGGCGGGCTGCGCTGCCCATTCAGCGCAGACAAACCGATAGACGCCCTGGGAACCGACAGGGCAAATTTCAGCGCCATATCCTGCACAGGGTTAACGCCCAAGTTGCCCTCAACGGCCAACCGAGCGGCCAATGTGCCTGTTGGCCCGGTGCCCGTTTTCCCGCTTAACTGCGCCAGCCACGGGTTAAGCGACACCCCCATCGCATCAAGCGTTAACTTCAGTGGCCGCATACCATCCAAACCTAAATGTGCTTGCGCCTTTATGCTGCCGCCAGCCAATGAACCGTCTGAAACCGCCCCATCCAGCTGGTTTTCCGCCAGTCTGGCCTGCACCATTAAATCCTGAAACGGAGTGCCCGCGATGGACCCCGTGAGCCGCTGCACGTTGACATTCAAGGTAGGCGTAACCCCTTGATTGGCCTGATGCGCTGATTGAACGGGGACGGCAGGCTGCGAGAAGCTGAATTGATACTCAAACCCCACCTGCCCCGCCGCGACCGCACTAAACTCAGCGGGGTTGAGCGCGGCCGCTTTGCCCTGCAGGTTTAACGTGAGGCCATGGGCATAGTTCAGTGCACCGGCAGCACACACCGATCCACCCAACGTATCCATCGTCAGTGCGTCCAGGCTCAACCGCTGAGTATTCATTTGTGCTTTGGCTTGAAGACTGGCGGTGGGCGTTTCAAACCCATCCCAGCGGGCGGCCAGCTGTGCCGTGATATCGGCCAAGGAACCGCTTAGCTGGATTTCACTCGACAGCCAACCCTGCGGCAATGTCACGACCGACTGTACCAGGCCGGTTAATGGATGCGGTACCGCCGTGGCAAGCGAAATTGTGCCGGATAGATCGACGGAAACATCATCCGGTACGATGGCGTGCACAGAATCGAGGGTTAACGTCAGCGTATGACTATCGGCCATGCCGTGCGCCTGCAGATCATCGATACGATAGGTCGTCGCAGGCTTTGCCGCATCGGCATTGGCTTGCGTCAGGGTCAGCGCTTGGATATCCATCTGCTCGAATACAACGGTCAGCGGGAACGTCAGGGGCAAATGAGCGAAATCCAAGGGCGGGTGCGTTTGCGCGGGCGTAGCGGGCGTGGCGGCGGGCAATGTAAGTTCCCCCTCATGCAGGCGCAATAGTTTCACCCGCATCCTGCCCTGCCAAAATTGTCGCCAATCGAGTTGCAGCAGGGCGGTATCAACCTGGATCGCCAACCCGGAGTTATCGTGATACCGAACCTCGTCTAAATTCAAACCCCGCCAGAGCGAGCCCTGAACGGATTGGATCGTCAACCCCGCCACGTAGTGCTGCGCCAGCGACACAGCCCAACGGCTGCCCGCTGGGGTCGCGGTAAGCCAAACAAACACCACAAAAATCGCTGCAAACAAACCCCCGATCAGCCAGCTCAGGGTCTGAATACTCAAGGATATCCAGCGACCACGCCGTACAAACCCCGCCATTAGAACGATGCCCCGATGCCCAAATGCAACCGGGGCATGCGACGGGTGCCATTAAAGGGATAGGCCACATCGACACGTACCATGCCAACCGGCGAACGCCAGCGCACGCCAACCCCTGCACCGGTGTTCAAGCCGATGTTCTTGAAGGAATCAAAAGCATTACCCGTATCCACAAATGCCGCCCCCCACCAATCGCGGCCATACACAGGGTGCATGACATCAATACTGGCCGTGAATAAATATTGCCCACCCACCACCAGACCAGTCGCATCTTTAGGCCCCAGTGATTGATAGGCATAGCCCCGCACCGATTGATCGCCCCCCGCGAAAAAGCGCAGACTTTTCGGCAGTGCACTGAATTCGTGGGTGGCAATGCCGCCCACCTCGGCCCGACCTTTGAATACCCAATCGCCGACCGGATATAGCCCGCCCACCATGAGGTGCGCCCGTACCAGGGAAGCTGTCGATAACACAGGCTTGGCGGCTGCACTTAACGAACCGCTCAACACGCTGCCTTGCGTGGGGAACAGCGGATCATTCAAATCACGCCGTCCCAAGCGCGCCCCAGCCAATAAAAATCCTGAAGTTTGCGCCGGTTCCGCGCCAAACTGACTGCGTTCCAGCAAATACTCGCTATACAGCGAACTCGTCCATAAATTGAATTTTCGTGCCCATTGCGCACCCGTGGTTGAAGAGACGGTCGTAATCCCCAAATTCCTTTCTCGATCAAACTTTGTATATAAATCATAATGTTGATCAAGAGGATCGGACAACCTGGGCAGCGTATAAGTGCCGGTCAAGGTTTGCTTACGTTGGGCAAGCGACAAATCACCCTTCCAATAATCGCCGGACGAATTCACATAGCGCTGGGTAATTTCGCTCCCCAAACGTGCGCCGGTATCGGTGCCATACCCAACCCGCACCTCATAGCTGCGCGGAGGATTGGGTACGGTTTTTATGACCACCGGCACCACGCCGCCGTGCCGTTGATCTAGCTGCGGCCGCACACGCACATCACTGAAATAATTCGTGCCCGCCAGATTTTGGTTCATCGCCACCAGCGTTTGCGTGGTGTAGGCATCGCCCGGCTTTGCGCCCGTGAGTCGATCGGCCAGTTCAGGCTTCAGCAAAGATTGCTCAACGGTGATATCGCCCAATTGGTACGCCACACCGGCATTCAGAGTTAAATCAATTTCAGCCGCATGGGTTTTTGGGTTGACCCGCAACTCATGCGTCAACCACTGCGCATCCAGATAACCCGCGCCCCGCGCACGCGCCAATAGGCCATCACGCAACGCTGTGTAGGCATTTTGATTCAACGGTGAATCAATCGCAGGCACCGCAGTTTGCAGATAGGGTTGAAAAATCCCGTTACTGGCCAAGTTTGCCCCTGTCGCATCCCGCAGCACAATGTTCACTTTCGAGATGAGTACCCGCTTGCCGGGCGTGATGGTTAATTGCGGCTCGCGGCAGTGATCGCCCGCCAGAATGGCCGGCATGATTTCGGCATTAAAATACCCATAGGCCTGCAAAGCGAGTACAGCCGCATCGCGCGCCGAACTGAGATAACGCTGCAACGCCACATTTGACGCACTACAATCAAGCCGCAAGGGGGGCATTGACAAGCCCACCTGACGAATCAATGGGGTGTCGACCAGGCCTTGAATCTGTAGATGCGGCGCAAGCGCGGTAGCGGGATCACTGGCCCAGGCAGGCATTGTGCCCGAACCGATACTGCTTGCGGCCAGCAAAGCCATCACGCTTCTTGAGCACATCACCCCCTGAACGCCTGAACGTAAAAACAGCCCCATAGTGTCAAACAGCCTCGGCTAAATCGCCCTTTGCTTCAAGCCATTGGCGGCGATCGGCGGCCCGTTTTTTGGCCAGTAACATATCCATCAAGGCAAAGGGTTCATCGTCCATCACCATCAGTTGCACCAAGCGACGGGTTTGCGGCGCGAGGGTCGATTCGCGCAATTGACCGGGATTCATTTCACCCAACCCCTTGAATCGGGTAACCTGCGGCTTGCCCCGGCGATGTTCCGCTGAAAACCGTGCCAGAATGCCGTCACGCTCGCTTTCATCCAGCGCGTAAAATTTGTCCTTGCCTAAATCGATCCGATACAACGGCGGCATGGCGACGAACACATGCCCGGCCTGCACCAAAGCGGGAAAATGCCGTAAAAACAAGGCCGTGAGCAAGGTGGCAATATGCAGTCCATCGGAATCGGCATCCGCCAAAATACAGATTTTCCCGTAGCGCAATTTGCTCAAGTCATCAGACCCCGGCTCAAGCCCGATGGCGACAGCAATATCATGTACCTCCTGGCTTGCCAGCACTTGGTCGACCCCGGTTTCCCACGTATTCAGGATTTTGCCGCGCAGGGGCATGATGGCCTGAAATTCCCGCTCGCGTGCCTGCTTGGCTGAACCGCCCGCCGAATCCCCCTCGACCAAAAATAATTCGGTGCGTGAAATGTCCGAAGCGGTGCAATCGGCCAGTTTGCCGGGCAAAGCAGGCCCGGCGGTGAGCCGTTTGCGGGCAACTTTTTTATCGTTTTTAAGCCGGGTTTGGGCTGCATCAATCGCAATGCGGGCAATGGCTTCACCCTGTTCGGGATGTTGATTGAGCCACAGCGAGAGCGAATCTTTAATCACACCGCCAATAAAGCTCGCCGATTCCCGCGACGACAACCGTTCTTTCATCTGCCCGGCGAATTGTGGCTCGGTCAATTTGGCCGAGAGCACGAACGCCACCCGGTCGAACACATCCTCGGGCGTGAGTTTTACGCCACGGGGTAATAAGCTGCGAAAATCGCAGAACTCCCGAACGGCTTCGGTCAGGCCTTGACGCAGGCCATTCACATGCGTGCCGCCCTGCGGGGTGGGAATTAAATTGACATAACTTTCGGTGATTGGCTCACCGCCTTCTTCTAGCCACACCAAGGCCCAATCCACCGCCTGCGGCCGTTCGACGTGTTCAGCACTCATATGGCCGACAAACCCTTGAGCAGGCAGAGTCGACCGTCCTGCCAGCGCACCCAGTAAATAATCGCACAAGCCATTTTCATAAAACCAGGTGTGCCCTTCCGCGCTGGCTTCATCCAAAAAGGTGACGGTTAAGCCGGGACACAACACCGCCTTGGCGCGCAGCACATGCAGCAAACGGCTTACCAAAAATTTGGGCATATCGAAATAGCTGGCACGCGGCCAAAACCGCAACATCGTGCCGGTTTGCTTTTTGGGGACTGTGCCCGTCACGACAAGATCGGTGACGGGTACGCCATCGGCAAAATCCATTTGCCAGACTTTGCCTTCGCGCCGGATTTCCACGATGAGCCTTTCGGACAAAGCGTTCACCACCGACACGCCCACGCCATGCAAGCCGCCAGAGAATCGATAGGTTTTATCGGAAAATTTTCCACCCGCATGCAAGCGCGTGAGAATCAGCTCAACCCCCGAAACGCCATGATCGGGGTGAATATCCACGGGCATCCCTCGACCATCATCCCGCACCGACAGCGCGCCATCGGCATGTAAAATCACGTCGATACGCGTGGCGAAGCCGCTCACCGCTTCATCCACACTGTTGTCGATTACCTCCTGCGCCAAGTGATTTGGGCGCGTGGTATCGGTGTACATGCCGGGGCGTTTGCGGACGGGATCAAGGCCGGTGAGCACCTCAATGGCGCGGGCATCGTATTGATTGGACATTAAATCAGCCATAAGTTGAACGCAGTGTTATAGGAATTGATGGTTTGAGTGTACACGCGGCAGCGATACTTCTGCCATAAAACGTCTTGAAAAGCCGCAGTAACGCCACCATACCTGAGGATGGTCTGATTAACGCCGAAAATTCCCCCCTCCTTGGGCACCCGCAGCAAGAGGGGGCTGAAGACCCTGTCCCGGCTTCTCCTCGTCCAGGGTAAAGAACTTTTAATTACCTGAGTCAATCGGAGGCGGTGACATGAGATTAAAAACTTGGGTAGATGCCTCTGCCCGAGTGCAGGGAGGGCGCAATTAATCAGCTTCCCGAACCAAAATTTGCCACCTGAACCGTTTATGGAGCTCATCATGTCCGAATCGCCCTATGTTTTTAATGTCACCGCCGCAGAATTTCAGGCGCGCGTCATTGAGGCATCATTTCAAACCCCGGTACTGGTCGATTTTTGGGCGGCATGGTGTGGCCCTTGCCGCACGCTCATGCCCCTGCTGGCCAAAATTACCGAAAGTTATGCAGGTAAATTGCACCTGGCCAAAGTCGATACCGATGCCGAGCAAGAGCTGGCGGGACATTTCGGCGTTCGCAGCCTGCCCACGGTAATGCTGGTGATCAACGGTCAGCCGGTCGATCAATTCATGGGCGCGTTGCCAGAGTCTCAAGTTCGGGAATTCCTGGAGAAACACATCACCTCCGAAGTCGATGCACTACGTCATCAAGCCCGCGATCTGGCCGCAACCGGTGCAGTGGAACCCGCCATCGCTTGCCTCAAGCAAGCCAATGTCATCGAACCCAACAACAGCGACATCCTGATTGATCTGGCGCAGATTGTGAGTGATACCGGCGATTATGCCCAGGCCACGCAAATCTTGGACGCATTACCCATTGATGTGGCCACCCGCAAGGAAGTCAAAGAACTCAAGGCGCGCATCCACCTTGCCCAACATGCCAATGAGGGCCCGAGTTTGGAAGAACTGCACCAACGTGTTTCAGCCGACGACACGGATTTGGCCGCCCGCGAACAGCTCGCCGCTGCCTTGGCGATGCATCAGGATTATGAAGGCGCGTTGACGCAATTTTTCACCCTCATGCAGCGCGACCGTACCTTTAATGACGATGCCGGACGTCGCGGGCTCCTGGATTTATTCGAGGTATTGGGCGCCGAACACCCCCTCACGAAAACGTGGCGGCGCAAAATGTTTGGCCTGTTGCATTAATCTTGATTACGGCAATGGCCTGACCGGCTGCACTCGGCAGTTGAGCGGCTGCGCACAGTGGCTTACGATAGGTCAGGCAGCCTGTCTGAACATCCAACGGAAACGCAAATGCACACAGATCGTCATGATACCTCCTCCCCAATGTCGACTCAGGCGTCTTCCCCTGCGCCCCACGATCACACGCAAGCCGATTCGCATGACGGGCACGATCATGACCATCATGGGCACCATCATCAGCTGCCAGACCAAATTAACCGGATTTTTATCCTGGGTATCGCACTCAATGTGTTGTTTGTGGTTATCGAAGTCAGCTTTGGGCTTTGGAGCAATTCCATCGCCCTGCTCTCCGATGCCGCCCACAACCTCAGTGATGTGCTGGGGTTGCTGATTGCCTGGGGCGCCAGTGTATTAAGCCGGCACGCCGCCAGCCAACATTTCACCTATGGTCTGCGCAGCAGCACCATCTTGGCCGCGCTCATGAATGCGGCTTTTTTGATCCTCATGACCCTGCTGATTCTCTGGGAAGCGCTGCCCCGTCTCATCACCCCCGAGCACGTGAATGGCGAAGTGCTGATCTGGGTGGCTTTGGCGGGCGTTGTCATCAATGGATTAACCGCCCTGTTATTTCTGCGCGGACAAACCCACGATCTCAATCAACGCGGGGCTTTCTTGCACATGGCCGCCGACGCAGTCGTGTCCTTAGGAGTCGTTATCGCGGGCATCATCATCGTGTTTACCCATTGGAACTGGCTCGACCCCCTGATTAGCCTCGTGATTGGTTTTGTTATTTTGATCCCCGCCTGGCGCTTGCTGAAACAAGCGGCACGGTTGATCCTGCACGGCGTGCCTGAAGGCGTTAACCCCGCTGAAGTTTTTGATTACCTGAAACACATACGCCAAGTCACCGATGTACATGATTTGCACATCTGGGCGCTGAGCACGACCGAAAATGCGCTGACCGCTCATTTGATTGTGGTGGACGGTCTATTGAATGATGCCCTGCGCGAAAGCATCAATCACGAGTTGAGTGTGCGCTTCAATATCAACCACACCACCTTGCAAATTGAATCGGGCGATGGCCAGTTTCCCTGCGCCAGGGCACACGGCTGCCCCATGTCGCTTAATCACTCAGCCTAGCAGCCTGTCCACAATCCAGCCCCCCCCGGCGTCCGCGCGGTGGGTACAGGTCTGATCGGTCATGGACGCAATGAGCAAGTCATCCGGGGCCCCTCTAACCGGGGTGGTGGGCGAACACTATGGACAAATTCGGGCTGCTTTGCAGAAAAGCGGTCAGCTACTTGGCAACAACGATTTGTGGCTTGCCGCACACGCCCGTGCTGAGGGGTGGATTTTGGTCACCAACAACGAACGCGAATTTGTGCATGTGGACGGTTTGCAAATTGAAAACTGGTGCTAGTCCATTCGCCTCAAACGCGTGGAACCCCGATCTCAAATTGGCGTTGGCCTCATAACGGATGGTTAAATTCAACAATTTCAGGCTTCATCGATATCCAACAAGGGCAACCAATACCAATGATCGAGGTTTTGGCGAATCCATGACGTGAGCTGATGATCGAGCTTATCCGCGAGAACGCAGGCTTTGGTATGGGCATCGCCCTCGCCTGAACTGCTCAGTTTCGGCTCAATGATGGCGCGATAACGACCCAGGCCATTCGGCTCGATATGCACGGGCAGAATATCGAGTCCGTAGCGAACGGCCAAACGTGTCGCAAACCAGAGATTGCCCCGATGACCGGTTCCCCGTCCGAATTGTGGGGACTGCACCGTGCCATTTTTTTCCTCATCAATGAATAGCACCACATTACTCCCTTGGGCGACGGCTTTGGTTATCTGCCGCATGGCAGAAGGTGAAGCGGGGATTAAATCTCCAGACATGCCGCCTTCAAATTGCCAGCGTGATCGCATTTCATGGGCCAATTGCGCACGAACGGAATTATTTAGTGGCAAATAAATATCACAAAACCGCCCCCCGACAAGCTCGGCAACACGACCGATCAATTCCCAGTGTGCGGTATGCGCACTCACCAGAATCACGGGCTTTGTGAGGTGTTCAAGGTGATCCAACCCAATAATTTCCAAACGATTTTCGCGAACCAGGCGATGTAGAACCGGAATCTCGGCATAAACCTGTCCCACGTGGCGGGTGTGTTCAATAATCCGCCGTTCGCGTTCGGTTTGATCGGTAATGCCCATCAGGGTGGCGTAACTTTTGTGCATCCTGCGAACCCAGAGGCGATTCGCACGGATCGCTTTTCGACCTTGCCGGGCGCCTAAAAACCCCCCAATCGACGAAACCCAAGGGATGGGCAAATAGCAGAATAATCGGGCGAGCATCAGTTCAAAGCGATCTTTAACGGAGCGGGAACGCTGTCGCTTACCCATGGTGTCTGGGCGCTAATGTCATGGGTAGACCGTCTTTTGGCCGCAAAGTTAAACGACACTCAATGCCCATCACATGATCCGGTTGAAGTTTGGCTTCAAAGCGTTGCGCGAGCGTTGCCAGGCACAGAATGCCTTCGGTCAAGCCAAAACGCAGCCCCAGACAAACGCGGTGTCCTACGCTGAATGGCACATAAACAAATTTATCGGGGCGGGTTTGACCGGGCAGGAATCGCTCGGGAAAAAAGTGATTGGGTTTTTCCCAAAAGAGCTCATGGCGGTGCAGTAACCAAGGCAATACCAGCACGATGGAATCAGGTTTGAGCTGTTTGCCGCGAATTTCATCACCCGCCCTCGCCTGCCGGCTCAAAAGAGGCACCGGGGGATACAACCGCATCGTTTCCTCAAACACGGCACGGGTATAAGGCAAATGGGCGACATCATCCAGGGTGGGCGCGCGATCGCCCAGGACGCGATCGAGTTCTTCATGCAGAAGTGTTGCCGCACGCGGATGATGATCGAGCAAATACCACGCCCAAGCCAATGAATTTGCAGTAGTTTCATGACCGGCCATAAACATGACAATGGCTTCGTTGCGCACATCGACCAATTTAAGCGGACAACGTTTGGGGGCTGAGTTTTTTCCCGCATGCTCACCCAACAAGAGTGACAGCAGGGTCACGGTGGACTTATCGGTGCGGGTTTCATGCCGGGCAATGATATGGTCAATGACCTCATGGATTTTGCTCGCCGCCCTCATCGCCCGAATTCGTGCCAGCGGATTACGCATCCATTTGAGGAACGACAAACCAAACGTATCAGCCAGACTTAATTGTTCGATTGCTTTTTGGTAGTCAGAAAAACTGTTTACCACCTGAGCCGCTTCGGCATCAGATGTGTCGTCACCAAAAATGGTGCGACCAATAATGCGCGAGGTCAGTTTAGCCATTTCATGCAGCATATCCACCATGCCGTGGGGCGGCAGTGTCGCCCACTGATCGGCCAGTTCTTGTGCCGATTCAACCATGATCTCCGCGAACCCTGGCAACCGATCCGCTTCAAACGCCGGTGCGCAATAGGCGCGTCGATCTTTCCATAATTCGCCATCGCTCACAAACAAGCCATCACCCAGCAAGGGTTCGAGTGAATTTCGCATCTGCGGGCTTTTGCGATCGTAATTATCGTGCGCGTCCAAAAAAACGTGCCGCACGGTATCGGGGCTATTGCAGACAAAATAATGTTGATTAAGCAATTGAAAATCGAATGTCAAACCACGATAAGCGCGCTCCGGCCAAACAACCAGCAAATTGGTTCTTAATTCAAATAACGATTTGATATCCCCCATCCATTGAGCCGGCGGACGAACCGTGATCGGCACGGGTTCATCTATCTCCCGAACGGATTCAGGTAAATCCAACCGCTTAAATTGGCTCATGATTCAAATAACCCCAATACAATTCGTACGATTAGAGCAAAAAATGCCCAAGTTCCTGCACAGAGAATATCTTTTGTTTTGAGTCCACACGAAACGATTGATCCATTTTTTTCGTATCAAATACAAAAAAAGGCGTATGTCCCGAAGGCATGCCATAGTGTTGATAAACGGTATCCATAATGGGCACATGATCACCATACCACAGCAATTTTCCCGGTCGCTGCGCATTCTCTGTCAACAAATGCATTAAATTTTTCGCCATTGCCCCCGCGTTACGCCAATGCCTGAGATAAATTGCGAGATCACGGCATTGCTCAGGTTGTAGTTCCGTAAATAGCGCCTGCATCTCATGCGATGAAATGGGCTCCAAATGCAGGGGGCCGTGGTTTTCCATGGTGACAACAAAGACGAACACCGGCTGCGGCGACTCCTGAATAAGCTGTTCGACAAATTGAAACAGCGCATGATCCGCAACATAAGGCCCAAATCGCGTTGCCTGGTCAAAGGCTGAAATATCATAAAACTCATCAAATCCGAGCAACGGATAAACCCGATCCCGTGCATAGAAACTGGCGGGATAGGGATGAATCGCCACCGTTCGATACCCTTGTTCCTTAAAACGCCGCACCAGACTCGCCTCAGGTCGGCGACTGATCAGTCGGTATGGGTTAAAGCCATGAACACCCAGGCTTTTGGGCAAAACGCCGGTTAAAAAAGCAAACTCGCTGCGCACGGTATTTGCACCCCAGGCAGGCACTTCAACTTCGCCAAAAACAAACGCCTGTTGAAGCACTTCATCAAAATCGGAACCCAATTGTTTGGCAATTGATGGACAAATTAAACGCGGATCAAAAAACGATTCGCTCTGAACCGCAATCACATGAGGTCGCGGTTCCGGCGTCCCTGACAGGGCAGAATGGGCAAAGGGCGATAGCAACGGGGGCTTTTGAGAAAATTGCGCAATCGCATAGGCCCAATAAAACGCAACCAATCCGAGGTTATAAACATCTATCTGAGGCTCAACGGATATTGCAGGCCGCATCAAATGGCCTGCAACGAGGAGAAACACACCAAACATACCCATCACACCCAGGTTGAATAACCCATGGGATGACGAAGTTACCGATGGCTCCAAGCCAAACCCCAAGCCGATGGCCACAGCCACACCGACCACGACCAAAAGCGCCCGGCCAATGCCAAAAAACGGCAAGAATAAACGCGGGTGTTTAAATAAATCGACGATGTAATCATAATCCTGAAACAGAAACGGTTCTTTCAGCACCTCAAACTTTGCATTATTTGCAAACACCAATAACAGCCAGAGTGCCAGCAGAATCAACGTGGAGAATATGGGTCGCCCCAGCCCCCAGGCAAACAGCGCAAACAGTACGAGCCATAATCCCGAGGTGAGTAAAAAACTCGACCAGGGACGCCGCCAGGGCAGCGTTAATTTTGGCCGGACTAATTGCTCCACACCAAAAATCAGCAAAAGCCCAATAAAGGCGCAACTCCAGGCAAGCACGAGCGGGGGTGTCATTATTTCACGCCATAACCCATCAAACGCACCAACCAGGTAGATACAGACGCAGGTAATACGGCCAACCACCAGGTGCCAAAATTGAGTGGGAATGGAAAGCTGATCCGCGCTTTATTGCGCGCCAATCCGTTATGAATGATAGCTGCGGCTCTTTCGGGCGACATTTCAAACGTTTTTGGCCCAAGCATGGCATCGCACATGGGGGAGCTGACATAACCGGGCATCACGACGTTTACCCGAACCCCCTTGTGTGCCAGGCCACCGCGCAAGGCTTCTGCATAGGCTTTCAGTCCGGCTTTACTGGCACAATACGAAGGCGTGACCGGCAGGCCAAAATAGCCGGCCAACGAACTGATGAACACCATTTGACCATATTGGCGTTGCTGCATAAACCGCGCGACCAAATCGGCCATGGCCATCACGGCCACCAGGTTTAAATGGATGAGCTCATCCGACGCCTGCCAGTCCTCCCCCGATATGCCATGGTGGGTGGACACATTCGTATTCATACCCGCGTTAAAAATCACCAAATCCGGACGTGTTTCCTCAAGAATCGACCGCATCCATACCCGAGCAGACTCCGGTATCGCCAAATCAGCCGGCATCAACACAACTTCTGCACCCAGGGATTCGCAATTTTTTTGAACCCGCTGCAAGCGTGACTCATCCCGCCCCTGCAAAATCAGGGTAATACCCAACCCAGCGTATCGCTCGGCCAATGCTGCGCCAATCGAGCCGCTGGCGCCCGTAATCACAATCACCTGAGGGTTAAATGTTCGCATGGGGCATATCCTCAGTGATCAATTGTTCAATGGGGGATTGCGCTGCAAGCAGGCGGGGGATTGCCCCGTCAATGGCCATCTGGATGCCTGTTTTGCAATAGAATCCACCATTGATCTGGGTGGTAGCCAAGGCAACACTGCGAAAGGCCGTAAATAAGGCATTATCGGGCTTAATCGGGTTCTGCCAAAACTCATTCAAATGGCGACATGTAACCAAACCATCCAGGGCATAAATCGAGGGCGCCAGAGAGGCAACCGGCGTACCCCGCTCCAGGGCCAGCGTGCCAACCGTGCTGTTGGCCACCACCACCCCATGCGCGCAACGCACCATCGTCTCTAAATCGCCTTTTTCAAAGAATAAAACCCGATGTGCAATTTCATACCGGTTGGCTAACGCAGAACAAACCTGTTCATGTGAAACCAACCCCGGATCCAACGGATGATTTTTAACCAGCAATAGCGCCTCAGGCGGCGCAAATTTGGCAAAAGATTCAATCACCGCGCGCATGACACCACCAACCCCATCAAAAGACGAGTGATCGCGGATTTGCGCATCGCCATCAAGCTGTAATGGCAGTAGAAAAAATGGTTGCCCCGTCTGTAATACCCGGGAAAAACGTTGCTGATCAGATCCCCCCCTGCGCCTTAACCGCAGCATACGCCACACATATCCGGCGTACTCCTTCGGTGCGGAGTAAATAGCGTGCGTGCGATAGCTTGGGAAGAAGAAAGGGTTCAGGGCACCGGCTGCATGATAAATGACATCATGCACAACCCGTTGATTAAATGGCATTTTAAAAGGGGTTCGCACAGGAACGACATGAATCAGATCAGCAACCTGCCGAAACCATTCGGCATTTTTGGGCAACTGCGAGTGCCCATTCACCCCCCCGCGCTCAAGCGTAATCCAATGCGGTCTGAAATACCCTTCCTCAAATACATGAATACGCAGTTTCAGCTTGTTGGCTGCCTCAATAAACGGCCGATGAACGGGCCGCCGATCGCCGAACAAGACAATATCGGTAATGGCGTGATCGACCAGAACCGATCGGCTCCATGCGGGCAATAATTCCAGTGAGTCGTGGAAGCTCAGCGCACCCGACTGCCGCCAGTACACGACATCACCCACATTAAAATTAACCTTGAACACCCGATGCTTAACCGCATGTAAACGCGCGGCAAGTTCTGAAAAAAAAGGAGTTGCAGGCCCTTGTAAAAATAAGAAACTCCGCTCATTCATCGCACACCAACCACCCGTCGTAAAATCCAGCGAAAACCATAACGCCACCAGGCAAGCTGGTTGCCCTTGCGGGTTTTTTCCATCAGCAAAAACTGAACCGCCGCCTCTGGCTCAATGAATGTCTGCTGATCCGCGTCAAAATACAAGGGATATTCGATCAAGACACCCGCCACCAATTCATCGATAGATAACGCGTGTGTTCGGCGTTCCAGCGGTATTAAATCCTCAGTCAGCCCCCAACCGCTATAAAAGGGTTGGCCGTAGCAAACCACCCTTACGCCCCGCAACAGCGCTTCAAAACCAGTGAGCGATGTCATCACATGCACCTCATCCACCTGGGTCAACAGTGTCGCCATATCTGCATCAATCACCACCTCATCGACATATTGAGTGGCGCCCTGCTCGCCGATACCTTCAGCACGTAAACGGGCGACCACATCGGGATGCGGTTTATAAATGAGATAAGCCTCCGTGCCACAACGGGCACGTGCGGCTTCAAGTAACCCAATATTTGTCTTGATCAACGGTGCACCAAACGCCAGTGACGCATCAGTTTCCACTTGGCCCACCACCAAAACCACGCGTTTTGCGGTGTTTGGTCGTTGCCAATTGATCGCACCCACATTGTATTTGGTTAAGCCCGCCCGCACGACTTGTGCACGCAAACAGGCTGCACGTTTCAGCAAAGCGTCATCAAATGATTGGGCTTCGAGTATCTGTTCAAGGCGCGAAGGATGGCGCGCATCGTAATACATGCCTACCGGATCCAGCACCCAGGAAATAGGCCGAATTAAATCCGCGCCCAATCCGACTGAACGTAAAAAGCCATCTTCAATGCGCACGACACGCCAGCGCTTGCCTGCTTGTACATCAGCATCCAAATCAGCAGAACCCCACAGCACAATGAGTGCGTCCAAAGGCGCATCATCCAACGATTTAATAAACCGCACCGAAGATGAGTTCGGAAAGCAGGTGCGAACCGCAGGCTGCTTCCAGGCGGAAAAACCCCAGACAAAGACGGGTTCATTCACTTGAGCGGGATGCCAAAAATGTGTGCTGGAATCGATGTCAATCACCCTGGCCATCACCCTGGACTGTCTTTAATAAATGATCCACACGCATAAAATGCGCATGCCATGAAGGCACCGTGAATGACTGCATTCTACGCAATTGATCAATCCGGCGTGGCGAATCACCTTGGGTAAAGTCCAGCACGGCCTGTCGCCAGCCAAGTCCATCTTGCGGATTCAAATACTCTGGAATATCCGCCGCCAATTCACGAAATACATCCAGATCGCTCGCAATCACCGGGCACTGTTGCGAAAGTGCTTCGATCAAAGGCAAACCATACCCTTCAACAAACGCAGGAAACAACAGGGCTTGCGCGTGATGCAACCAGGTCGCCAATTCCTCATCGGTACAGTGGGGCAGCTCAATGACAGCGTAATGAATGGCGGGGCAACGCTCCAACAAATCCACCACCTGCTCACACTCCCAACCCCGTTGACCAATCACCACTAACTTGGGTGTTTGCTCGCCGAATTCACGCACCAAATCGCGCCACAATTGCAAAATCAATAAATGATTTTTTCTCGGTTCAATCGTACCAAGCATCACAAAATACGGCTCGGCCATCGGGCGGCTTAATTTTGGAATACTTAATTTAGCGGGCCCAAGCAGCGCAACAACACAGGGTGGCAAACGGGGGTAAAAATTTTGCGCATACTCTGCCAACCGTTCTGCCGTATCCTGGGAATTGACAATGATTCCGACCCCACTTTCCAGCATCGTGGTCAACCTCCGCGCATGACGGCTGGATTCACCCGCTCGGCAATACTCTGGATGAGAAACCGGAATTAAATCATGGAGAAAATACACGACGCGGAAATCAAATTTCCGTACATTTTCCTGATACTGGGCCGAATCCAAACCACTGTGGCCTGTGTTAAGCAACACGGTGCCCTTTCGTGGCCTTTGCCAATGAACACAGTAAGCCTTACCCACCAGCCAACGCACCAAGGTCGAAAATCGGGCACTCGGCTTCAATAAAGCCGCAAACAGGTCTTGAGCATCGGCACCATCCAAAAAGACCCAACGCCCCGCGACACGAACCAGTGCATCCGAACGTGGCCCGTAATAACGCACATACTCAAGCCCCACACGATCAACCCCCGTCGGCAAGCGCGCCTGAAGCGTCCGATCAACCAGGCGGGTGACGTCAATAATCATCGACAATTATTGACCAATCGTTTTCAGCGACGTGATGGAATAAATCGACGAAGTCAGAATATTCAAGAATTTCTGTAGCTCCGCACCCGGCGAGTTCGCCACATACACCACATCTTTATCGTGCATCATGAAGTTTTGCGCCAACAGCATCGAAGCGGGTTGACGCAAGTTCAGCTCGAACACCACCGGCAACTTGCCGTCTGAGGTCAGCGGGAGATTATCTGACAATGAGCCCAAGCTCTCGGGTGATTCAAACCGGAATACGAATACCCCACCGGCATCGGCGCGCGTATCTTGCAAGCCACCAACCCGTGCGAGGGTTTGCGCGAGCGAGATCCCCTGTGATTCAAAATCAAGCTCTTTATTTTCGGTTGTCGCGCCCAATACGGTTAATTTCAATGGCCTGTTCAATACCGTGACGACATCGCCCGGCATCAACTGGACATTTTGGGTAGGCTCCTGGATCACGCGCTCCAGCGGCATCGACAACACATGACCCTCGCGGGATAACTGAATGGTTTCTTTATCGACCGATTGGCGCACGCCGCCAGCCGCTGCCAGCGCATCAAGCAAACGCTCCCCTCGCGCCGTGAGCGGCATTCTCAGGCTTTTACCGACATCGCCAACAATGGTTACCGTCGATGTCGCATTATTCGCCATGCGCACCAAAACCTGAGGATCATGCGCCTTGCCCGCTAATCGTTTCTCGATGGCCGTTTGAATTTGCGTTGGTGTAAGCCCGGTAGCATGAATGCTTCCCGCAAACGGAATTTCAATATCACCCTTCGCGGATACCATCTGTTCAGGGAAAGAGATCATCTGCGTTGTTGCGTTGCCTCCCATCGCAATCGCGGCACCCGACGAAAACAACGTAGCCGGTGGCGCTTCCCACAAACTGATAGCCAGTACATCACCGGCGCCTACCAAATAAGACGCCCCCAAGTCATCCTTGAACCGAGTCGAAAAAGAAGCATGCTTCCGGGCCTCCTGCAACTGATGCAGCACCACATCATCAATATTAATCAGATGGATATCGGGGTTCGGCTTTTGGGCATCCTCTTTGATCACAGAGGCAGACGGGCCACTGGAGGGTAACCATTGAGCGGTTGAGGCACAACCTTGCAGAAACAATAACGGCACAAAAGTAAAGATACCGAGTCGAACTTTGGAACGATACAAAATATAAAACCTCAGAAAACTTTAAAAATACTTTTAAATCAATGGGTAAAAACTAAAAATGAATTACGACAGTCAGGAGGCAACCCAAAAATTCCGATGCATTATCACACCCATAAAACATTCATGAGCGTATTTTTAACCAAGACACAGGGATGACATGCCACACCGATCCATAAAAATTGCCTAATTACCACTTGTAATCAAGTAGTTGAACTAAACCCGGAGCACCGTCACCGCACTCGCCCGCATGAACCGCTTAAACCCCTTATCGAAGGTAACCAAATGTGCATGATGCCACTGAGCGGCGGCGGCTATCCACGCATCAGGAATGGCATTGCCCGTCAAATGATGCTGCAGGCATAGCTGCGCAAACATCGGGAACTCATCGCCAAGCGGCAGTAAAACCACCCCTGGCGCATTAAGTACCGCCGCCAGGAACGCATGTGCCGCCGTTACCGGTGTCGGCTCAACAAATATTTTTGGATGGGTAACCAAACGAAGAAAACCCGAAGCCACCATGGGCAAGATAACCAAAGTACCCGTTTCAGCATGACCAACCAGCGCAGCTTCCAGCCACGCAAGTGCGGGAATATGATGCGGATGATCCTGACGCGAAGCCGCGACCAATACAGTCACATCCGGTGTCACCGTCAATCATCCGCCGCATCGAGCAGCGCGCGATGCGTTACGGCATCGGCAACGGATGGGTGCAATCCGCCCTTCCCGTGATACACCGGCAGCACGGGAACAGCGACGTTAAGCGACATAGTGCGAGCGCGCAGCCGAAGCGCCAGACCCTGCTCTATCAGCCGTGTCAAGCTCATGTGCTCCTTCGCGGCGAGGGCTTTGGCTTGCATCAACAACCCGTCATCAATATCCAGTGTTGTTCTCATCGCGCTCCACCATTAATGCAGATTTATGCAAATGTTAAGACCGGGCTCACTCATAATCAAGCCCTACGCTTCGAGGGGTAAGAAACGGTAGAAGTCGATACTCATGCTCGGCGGGGAGGCCGGGTTGGGGGCTTCACCGCCCCCTTCGCTGTAGGAGGGGCTAAACCCTACGTGCCAGACGACTGGAGCCAACCACCAACCGAATGCCAAAATGCCGTCCAACCCAGATACTGTACAAAACAGAACGCCCTCAATTTGATTTTTAAGGCCAGTTTCAACCCTGGATTGCAAATAGCCCAATGTACTTTAAATTCCGTTTCCGGCAGGAACCCCGAAAATAGGCCAACCCCGAGGCATTTGCAGAGCGTGTACGGTTAATGCGATGGAATGACCATCCCGAACATCACCATCAGTTGCCTGTCCACAGTCTGCATTTCGTTCCCAGACAATTCTGCCAGTCGAACATCGCCAAACCGGCTACGGTCGAGCGCACACATTTGTTCCAGCGCCACAAAGCTTTCTTTAAGCAGCCGGTCGCGCTTTGATACGGCAACGCGCAATGCAGCCATGCCCGGCCAATACTGAGTGGCCAATGGTGCCACCATGACCACGGGCGAGCCTGCGTCAAGATAGCGTTGCGCCAGCAAAATCAGCACCGGACGAACCTTGCCGATTTCAGCGCCGGTAGTGGGATTCATGTGTGCCAGCCAGATTTCACCGCGCCGCATCATTTCCACCACTGTTCTGGCTCGGGGGCACCCGGTTTATGGCCTTCGGCAAGATTCAGCACTTCGTTGTCCAGCGACAAAAACTCCTCAGCAATCGCGATACTCTCCGCTCTCGCCTCGGGGTTGGTCGCTAAAAACCGAAAGGCAGCCTCCATCTCTGCCATCAGTTGTTCGCGTTCCTGGTCGCGCAGAAATTTTTCCAGCGCAGCGCGCGCCAGATCAGAACGGTTCTGGTGGGTTTGCGCTGCCAATGCCGTTAATTGCCGATCCAGGCTGTCCGGTAGACGTATGTTTAAAGTGGCCATATCACCCCCCTTGTGTCATAAAACGCAAGACAAAGTGTAATACAAAAATGCATGCCATTCAGAACTGCCCATGCACCAGAAGGTGGTCTCATCCTACCGTCACCAGCAGGACAATAACTGTGCACAACGAGATGTGCCACAGCGGCTAACAATCTAGCCACCCACAGCAAAATTCGGATCACTCTAAAAAACTTGTGTCGATATCGACTCTTTACCATGACAATAAAGGGGGGCGAAAAATACAGAATGGGGATTGTTTCCCATTTTCAGTCAAAGATGGGAAGGCTTCTGGCCATTACCCTAAAGGTTAGAAACCAATTCACGTAAATTAGAAATAATAATAGCTCCCCAATTTTAGCATCAACGGGCTCAGAGACTTATGCTGTTGATAGGTTCATTTTAATTGATCAGAATTTCTCTTGCAACTCATGACAATGCGGCATGAATAGCACGACTAAACGACTGTGAGTGATAAATCGGTAATTAATATTACACCACAACACATTAATGGGTCTATTCTCAACATTGATCCCAAATATTTTGAATCCAATAAAATTAAAATATTATTAATACCGATGGATATTTCATATTTTATAGAGTTTTTTTCGCTGAAGACTTCTGAGACATCACCTCGATCAGTATAAAACACCTGAAATGTTGAACTTACATCCGAAGTTAATTTTAAGCTTAGCAAGTAGTCCCTTGGCCTGAAACTCAAGTCATTAAACACTAGCTGAGGATCATGTCCAGTGATAATATAGCCATTACCCCCTTCCCCAACCTGTTCAGTGATGTGATTTTGCAAAATTACATCATCCAGATCCAATATATTTAATCTACATATTTTACTTACCCATGAATTATAACAGGCCGGGATAAATGCATATGACATCTGTGCGGAAAAAGCCTCTCTATACTGATTACTTGGAGAAAATATATTACAACCATATAAACTTAATAAAAAATTCCCTGCATTATTATCGGATTCCACATCAGACAGGTATCTCTCTGCATTACCACTGAAAATAACATCGGGACGATACATTGCAATAATTTCCGGCTGGAAACATGAGCTCCGCACATAAAGTATATCTTTGAAATAAGGCGCCATAAAAGACAAGCAATCCTTAATAAAACTATCACCGAATACTAATAGTCTTTTATTTACGCCATTATTATAGTTGTGAAAAATAGAAACATTGTTAGTGTTACCCTTAATAAAATTACGATTTTCAACACTATATAAATCCCTGACCTCAACGTAAAATTCTTCATATGAATACCGCTCGGAATTACTCATATTCCCGAGATCACCAAGGAATTCTTTATAAACAAACTCATGTTCTTTTAGTTCGTCCGGAATCACACCTATTGACTCCAATAAAATACAAGAAATCTCATGACAAGCTCTCGCAGTCATATGAGTGTCACTCTTATAAAAAGTCGAGTGTTTATTTTCCAGATCAATCAGGTTCTGCAAAGGATAAAATACAATAGGCCCATTAATTACATCATGAAAAAAATCAGAATAACATGACCTGAATAAACTTTTAACATTGGCAAACTCCAATGGCAAATAGTTAATTTTAATCAATGGCTTTGATGGAAATACAACATGCCTAAAATCAACACCAATATTTTTACAATACTCATGTCTAAACCTTAAGTTCGAAGCAAAATTTTCAATAGATTTCTTGGATGGTGATTGCCTCCCTGTCAAATAATCAAACTGATGCTGACCTCCATTTTTCAGAAAAAGATAATCTTCCCTACCGATTAAAACATCTTCATTTTGTCCATTCATGCGATCACCCCTCTTTGGTGCTTTACATTTAATGCAATTCAAGCACAATGTCAAATCTATTTCCCGCCTGTGTTAATCCAAATCCATAATGTCCAATTTTGGGTGGGGGATAGCAGAGAAATTGATTACGCCGAGTCAGGTTGTCCTTGATCCAGGGTGTTGTGGGTCGGCAGATGCGACAGATTGATGCTGCTAGGCAAGGCTATCACTTATCCATCTGTCCGAATTCCTGAGTCCTGCTCTCGCAAGAATGACATCCATGACTGATTCACCCTGACCGATAACCAATTCAGTGTTGAAAATTCCCGCATCCGTATTCCCAGTCAGTTGGGTGCGAATGCTGGAGCCCTTGCGCCGCACCGGCAAAATCATGTCCGCCACGGTTTTCCCATGTGGCAGACGGCAGTTTGTCAGTATCTCTACAAGGCCAGCACGGCGGAACACAGACAGAATTTTGCTCATATCAACCTCTCGATAAAAAATGGTGAAACGGGTTTTTGCCCGCATCACCAAGTTATCCAGGGGGTTCGGAATTCAGATTAATCAATAAACCGCGTCATGATCGTCCACATCCACCAGAATAATTCTCTGATCTTGAATCAGCAACTCAAGTGTAATGCGGTGCGAAAGATGAATGGAGGCTGAGTGCAGCGCTTGCAGCTTCCCACTTTAAAGGGTGCAGCCGCAACGAAGGGTGGTGTGGATTAAGCGCAAGCAATTGCAGAGCTTTTAGGGTACTACTGTCTTTCAAGCTCGGGGGGGCGCTTCAGAAATCGCAGGGCACGCCGCTCATATTGCTCTGTGAATATCAGCTAATAACTCATGAACTTGCTTTTAATTTAGACAAATGTGCCTCGGGCGAGGTTTGCACGAACCGCCCAACAGGTAGATCAGCACGAGTTTCAGCCAGCGCCGCTTCCAGCTCACACTCGCGCAGTGTAGTGATATTGCTCAATATCCATAACCACAAAGCGATTTTTTCCGCGAACTGAAACAATGGCTTCGGTGTGTTCTGCCAGTAGTGCCTCAATCACCGCGACACCTTTTGTTTTAAGATCATTGGCCGTCAAATATGACATGACTTGCCTCCTCATGCGTTGTTGAATCACTCGTTCAGTGGTGTATTAAATAGTGCGATCAATCAAGTGATTTTGTGCCGACAATTTTCTTTGCTGCAGAGCGGATCGTTGCAGGAGGGGCGCAACCCTGTGTGATTGCGCCGGCATGGTGAAGTTGACAAGCCTGACTTAAAAAGTCCATCAGGCCGAAGGTACGTTCCGCCACTATCTGAAAGAATCAAAACTTCACCAGATACCGATGCAAAAGGGGGGAAGGGAGAAGGCGCTTTTAATCAGATATTTCTTAAGGCAGCAATAACCGCAGCGCACAGCGTTTGTGCCCGCACCAAACTATCCGCTTCCGTGTAGCAGCGTAATTCCGGTGCATTGCCCGAAGGGCGCAAATGCACAATTTCATCATTCAAAAATGAAACACGCACCCCATCGGTTAAATCGATGTGCACGGGCTTTGCCCCTACCAGCGCACCGAATTGCAGATCAAACGTGGTGAGCGCCGCTTCATCACCGCGCATAAAGGGCGCCAGAATTTCCTGTGAACGCTCGGTAGGAAACGCTTTAATCCGATCACTCGCAGCAAAACGGGGCGGCAAGCTCGCCACCAGTTTTGATACGCGCAGATCCTGTTCCTTGGCCAAAACCAGTGTCGCAATCATGGGCAGCAGCGCATCTCGCGTGGGCAAGGCCGGCAACACACGCCCATCACGGGTGAAATCCGAGGCCAACAAAAAGCCGCCATTGGCTTCAAACCCACACACCCGTGTTTCGCCATTCACCAATGCCTTATTCATGGCATCAATCACATAAGGTGAGCCAATCCGCGTGCGCAGCACAGAATTAAATTCACCGGTTTTTTCCAGCGCCGTGTTGCTGCTCACCGGCGTAACCACCACATCCGCACGCAATGCGCGCGCCGTTAAAATGCCCAGCACATCACCGCGCAGCCACTGGCCGCGCTCATCGGATAAGAGCGGGCGATCCGAATCACCATCGGTCGAAACAATCGCATCGAAGCGATGCTCAAGTGCCCATTGCGCGGCCAAAGCCACATCCTCGGGCCGCACCGCTTCCGTATCCACCGGAATAAACTGCTGCGAGCGCCCGAGCGACACGGTTTTGGCACCCAACGCGTGAAAAACCGTATTCATCACATCCCGCCCCACGGCTGAATGCTCATAAACCCCCACCGTTTTATCGGCCAACGCATCTTCGCCAAAAAAATCCACATAACGCGCCACATAAGCAGAAACCGCATCCACCGGCTCGCCCAAATCGACCGCATGGATCAGTGCGCCCACCGCATCAAACCATCCCTCGGGCACAGCAACCTGCTGCGCAAAAATGCCCGCTTCATCACTTTTAAGCAGCTCACCATCGGCTCGATTGAATTTAATCCCGTTGCGATCATCGGGGATATGGCTGCCCGTAATCATCAGCGAGGGAATGCTGCGAGAAAACCCATATAAAGACACCGCAGGCGACGGCACAAAACCCGCATAAGCCACCACCCCGCCCAGCGCCTGCACCGCCGCCGCACAGGCGCGCATAATGCGGGGCGAGCTGGGACGCAAATCCCCCGCAATGGCCACTGCCATGCCAGGTGCGAACTGCCCAAGCGAGGCCATGTACTGCAAGAATCCTGCGGTATACACAAAGCAGACTTCATCCGTCATGGCGGCAACCAGCCCGCGTGCGCCTGAAGTACCGAAGGCAACTGAAGTGCTTTTAGCCACCTCAGCGACAGAAAAAACGGGGCTTAAATATGAAGCGGCAACGGTATAATGGGTTTGCAATTAATACATCACTTATGTTTTGCTAATTTTTTCTCATCAAGCATGGCGAGTAAATATTTACCCGTTTTGTTCTTTTTAAGCGGTTCAGCGATTTTCCGCACACGCTCATCAGTAATCCAACCTTTCCGCCAGCCAATTTCAGTGGGAGAAAGCACTTTAAGACCTTGTCTGCGCTCAATAATTTCAATAAACTGCCCGGCTTCAAGCAACGACTGATGCGTGCCCGCATCCAACCACACACTGCCCTGCCCCATCACAGTCACTTGTAAATCACCGCGTTCAAGATAAACCTGATTAACTGTCGTAATTTCGAGCTCGCCCCGATCAGAAGGCTTGATTGTTTCAGCAACTTTTATCACATCATTGTCGTAAAAATAAAGTCCGGTGACGGCATAGTTGGATTTGGGTTTCTTGGGTTTCTCTTCAATACTGAGTGCTTTAAAGTTTTCATCAAAATCAACCACACCGTACCGATCAGGATCCTCTACATGATAGGCGAATACATGGGCGCCTTTTTTAATAGAAGCGGCAGATTTAAGTGTCTCACTTAAATCCTGGCTCCAAAAAATATTATCACCCAAAATCAAGCACACACTATCGTCACCAATAAACTCTTTGCCGATAATGAATGCTTGTGCCAGTCCATCGGGAGATGGTTGCTCCGCATAGGTTAACTTGACACCAAATTGACTGCCATCGCCGAGCTGACGCTGGAATAACGGCGCATCATGCGGGGTGGTAATAATCAAAATATCCCGAATATTGGCGAGCATTAATACGCCAAGTGGGTAATAAATCATTGGCTTGTCATAAACCGGTAAAAGTTGCTTTGAAATCACTTGAGTCAGTGGATATAACCGTGTGCCCGAGCCACCCGCGAGAATAATACCTTTCATCTTTTAATCCCTATACTTAAACATAATAATTAAATTTAGCCCCGCTCTCCCCAATCCCTCGCCGAGTACAGGGAGGATGCGTTCCATCAGAGGCTGCCTAAACGCTCGCCTTGATAACTGCCATCACGCACACGCCGCCACCACACTTCGTTATCCAAATACCATTGCACAGTTTTACGCAGGCCAGATTCAAAAGTTTCGATGGGTTTCCAACCCAATTCCCGCTGAATTTTGCTGGCATCAATCGCATAGCGCTGGTCATGCCCTGGTCGATCTCTCACATAAGTGATTAAATCGGCATAGTGCTTTATCACTGAATTGTTTGGCAGGGGGCGCATCTCATCCAGCAAGCCGCAAATCCCTTTTACCACATCGATATTACGCTGTTCATTGTGGCCGCCAATGTTGTATTCCTCGGCATTTTTGCCGTGCTCGAACACATGTACCAAGGCGCGGGCATGATCTTCCACATATAGCCAATCGCGCACCTGCGCGCCATTGCCATACACGGGCAAAGGCTTGCCTTCAAGCGCATTCAGAATCACCAACGGAATCAATTTTTCAGGAAAGTGGAACGGGCCGTAGTTGTTCGAGCAATTAGTGGTCACTACCGGTAAGCCATAAGTGTGATGCCATGCACGCACGAGGTGATCGGAAGCCGCCTTGCTGGCCGAATAGGGCGAATTGGGTTGATAGGGCGTTTGTTCGGTGAATAAACCTGTCTCGCCCAGCGTGCCGTACACCTCATCGGTTGAAATATGGTGAAACCGAAAATTGTGTTTCTTGTCATTTTCCAGCCCATTCCAATAACCACGCGCCGCCTCAAGCAAGGTGTACGTACCGACAATATTGGTTTGAATAAACTCAGCCGGGCCATCAATCGAGCGATCAACATGGCTCTCGGCGGCTAAATGCATCACACCATCGGGTTCGTATTGAGCAAATAATGCGTTTAGCACATCTGCATTGCAAATATCCGCCTGGGCAAAATGATAGCGTGGGTTCTTCGCCACCATCGCCACCGAATCGGGATTGCCTGCGTAAGTGAGCTTATCGACGTTGACCACCCTGTGGTCGGTGTGATCAATAAGATGGCGGATCACCGCAGAGCCAATAAAGCCCGCGCCACCGGTAATCAATAAAGTTTTTGACATTTTCGCTTAAACCTATAAAAAATTGATCTGAAGTAAGAGGGGGGTTCAACCCCGACATAACGGCTTGCCCGTTCAACACCGCATCGGGGATAAATCTCCTCAAGCGCACCATGTTTAACCTGCCATAGGATTGGCGCTTAAATTTTAGGTTGATCGATTTCTTGCAGCACTTGAGCAAGCGCGGCTTCCCAGTGGGGAAGCTGCACACCAAATTGTGCACAGAGTTTGTTCGTATTCATCACTGAATACTTTGGGCGTGGCGCGGGCAATGGGTATTCATGCGTGGCAATCGGCAGCAACTCGCGGCAAGCAATCGATTCATTCCTGCGCAGATGCGCCACGATTTTACCGGCAAAATCGAACCACGAACCTTGCCCTCCGGAAACCAAATGGTAAATACCACTCACCTTGTCCCAGTCGGCGTAAGCGGATCTCCGATCAACCCCAATTTGCGCTAAAACTTGTGCGGTGGCCTCGGCAATATGCCGCGACCAAGTCGGACAGCCCATTTGATCGCCCACAATTTTAAGCATTTCCCGCTCACGCGCCAATCGGCGAATGGTACGCAGGAAATTATTACCCCGTGTGCCATAAACCCAACTGGTGCGGAAAATCAGATGCGGAATTTGTGCAGTGGCAAGCGCTTGCTCACCGACTAACTTACTACGGCCATATTCGCTTTGCGGATTCACCGCATCAGCCTCACAGTACGGCTCTGTTTTCGTGCCATCAAACACATAATCTGTTGAGTAATGTATCAACAATGCACCGACATTTTTCGCCGCAAACGCCAACTGCACCA
This sequence comes from Pseudomonadota bacterium, assembly GCA_021801265.1. GTDB lineage: Bacteria > Pseudomonadota > Gammaproteobacteria > Halothiobacillales > Halothiobacillaceae > Halothiobacillus. The sequence goes on from JAJYYE010000004.1 coordinate 67,346, forward strand.
ACGCATCGCCATTTATCATTTGGGCTAATTCGCGTTCAGATTCGGCCTTATCGACCGCCGTATAAGCCGCCGCATTCACAATCACATCCGGGTTGACCTGCTCAACAATCGCCGCAATCGAATCGATATCCGCCAAATCAAGTACCACATCGCCGCCTTGGCGACTGGCGACAATCACCGTACCAAGCGAACACAACGTGCGCTTTAACTCAAAAGCCACCTGGCCCTGATCGCCAATGAGCAAAAGTTTAGGGCGGGAACGAGAAATGGGATTCGTCATCACACACCACCTGCCGAATACACCGGTAACCGATCACGCGGAAACTCTGCCAAGGGGATGCCCAACTTGTCTTTTGCCGATAAATCGGGATGCTCAATCGGCCAAGGGATATTCAAATCCGCATCATTCCACAGCACACAGCCCTCGTCGCTGGGGCGATACGACTCGGTACATTTGTACGCAAATAAAGCCGTTTCACTCGTGACGCAAAAACCGTGGGCAAAACCGGCGGGCACATAAAACTGGCGTTTGTTTTCAGCCGAGAGCACCACCGCCGCCCACTGGCCGAAGGTGGGCGAGCCTAAGCGGATATCCACCGCTACATCATAAACCTCGCCCTGTAACACATACACGAGTTTGCCTTGCGCATTCGGGTTTTGAAAATGCAACCCCCGCAACACCCCACGGCGCGAAAATGACAAGTTATCCTGAACAAAATCCTCCTTTAGCCCCGCCTCGCGGTAGCGAGCGGCGTTAAAGGTTTCCATAAAAAAACCGCGCTCATCACCAAACACCTTGGGTTCGAAAATCAGCACGCCATCTAATTTGGTTTTAATTGTATTCAATGCAGGCTCCCTAAATTTATAAAAAATAAAAAACAATCAAACGGTCAACGGATACCCATGATGGGGAGATTTAACAATCCCATCGGCTAATACAAAGTTCTCATGCCCCAAACTTAAATTAGGGTTGTAGTACGGATCCTGTGTTAAAGCATTGCCCCATTTACGCTTCATGAAGGCCACCTCACCGTCAAATCGGGCTTGTTTCTCGGGCGAGTTTTCTTGCCCTCGGCTGATCGACTCATGGTGATACAACACGGCATAGGGCGTATAAATGTTGCGAAAACCTGCCTCACGCACTTTAAGGCAAAAATCCACATCATTAAATGCCACGGCGAGTGACTCATCCAAGCCGCCAACCTGCTCAAACACCACTTTGCGTACCAACAAACAGGCGGCAGTCACTGCAGACAAGGTTTGCGTTAAATTGGCGCGGCCAAAATAGCCCCAGTCGTCGCATTGTTTGAATTTATGGGCATGGTTGGCAATACCCCCTTGCCCCAAAATAACCCCCGCATGCTGAATGCTGCCGTCGGCATACAAAAGTTTAGCGCCTACAGCGCCAATTTCCGGGCGCAGAGCATGGCTAACCAGTTCGCTCAACCACTCAGGGCTGATCACCTCGATATCGTTATTGATCAGACCGATAATCTCGCCGCGCGCCAGCGTCACGGCATGGTTATTGATCGCCGAATAATTGAACGGCGCATCGTATTGGATGACACGGATACGCGGATCGCTGGCGAGTGACGCCAGATACGCCAGCGCAGCCGCGTCACTCGACTGGTTATCCATCACCAGAATTTCATAGTTTGGGTAATCCGTTTTGGTCTGGATGCTGGTAATGCACTGCCGCAAAAAATCGACCTGATCGCGTGTCGGGATAATCAGCGATACCAAAGGCAGACTTGCCGGCAGTGGGTAACGCGTGCGATAGAACCCCGCTGTGTCCGTCTCCTCAACCTGAATTGCCATGCCCTCAAAATGCGCCTGCAAGGCGCACAGCCCCGCCGTACTCGCGTAACTTTTATTGCCGTGCGCCACGGCGGTAGACGCCGCATGCGCCCGCCAGTGATACAGCACACGTGGAATATGCCGAATCTGCGCGGCGCTGACCTGCCGCACACAGCGCAGCGCCAGGTCATAATCCTGCGACCCTTCAAACCCCAGCCTGAAACCACCTACCGCGCGCACCAGTTCGGCCCGATACACCCCGAGATGTGAAAACATATTCTGCGAATAAAACAGATCCGGGTTCCAATCGGATTTGAAATACGGCTCGGTTCTAAAGCCATATTCGTCTATTTTATCCTCATCGGAGTAAATCAAAGCCACATCCGGATAGCGGTTAATCTCCACTGCCACGTGATACAGCGCATGCGCAGGTAGCACATCGTCCTGATCCATCAGCACCACAAATTCGCCCGTCACCAAAGCCAGTGCAGTATTCGATGCCGCAGAAATATGGCCATTATTCGGGCGCAACACCGCTTTAATTCGCGCATCTCGCGCCTGATATCGCTCAATAATGCTGCGCACTTCACTATTGGTAGAAGCATCATCTGCAATACACAATTCCCAATAGGGGTAATGCTGCGCTAAAACAGAATCGAGCGCCGCTGTAAAAAAAGCCAATGGCGGGTTATATACGGGCATCACAATAGAAAGCAGCGGTTTAAGTGGCAACTGTGGAATATGATTATCAATGGCGCGCATATCGTCATCACTAAGCGTATCGTTGCGCAGGATAAACTTGGGGTAATCAACAGCGCTGGAATTAACCCGTCGCAAATTGGCAGACCATGTATAGGCATGAGTTAAATCAACAAATGGGCTAAACCAGCGCACCCCATCACGCTCGGCGGGTGACGACTGCCGAAAACGCCAGACATCCTCCCAGACCCGCCAGGCACGGCGAAAAAAAGCCTCTACCGGTGTAATGCGGTGAAAAATCAGATCGCTTTGCGTAAAGCGCCCCGCGCTTTCCATGGGTTGCCATAAAACATTATTCAAGCCCTGCGGCAAATAGACCACCTCGCGAATCGTGCCCCGACGGTTGGAGGGGATAAAGATACTGTCTTCATCAATAGGGCCACACCCGCGATTGACATACAGCTTGGCAATTCGGTTGCCACCGTGCCGTACCAGTGCCGCTTCAAGATAAAACCAGCCAGCAGAGGGGGAAGACGATTCAGGGATTAGTTGGAAGCACGGATGATCGGCAGCGGCATAATAATCACCATTGTCTGCATTAATGACTACGACATCGTTGAAGGGCAATGGCTGGACGGGGTGGAATTGGCTAGGCAGTAGCCGCAACACCCGCTCCAGCCATTGCACGAATGGCGGTGGGGGAGGCAAGAGTGTTTTTCTGACGTTGCGGATTAGTTCTTGATTATCGCGCATACTGATCACTTTGCTTTCTTAAAGCAATGCTTAAGCGTGACTAAATTCGGATAGCAACTTAACCCTCGGCGGCCAAGCAAGACTAAAATCCTCATGAATTAAAGTTAAATTTGGGCTATAGGCTGGGTCGGGGATGCCAAGCGAGTGCTGGCTCATGAAGTCCACCTCTTTTGCAAATCGGCCTCCTTTTTCAAGGGTATCATCATCATATCCTCGTGTAGCTGATTCATGGTGATATAACTCAGAATATGGTGTCCAAATATTACGAAATCCTGACTTAAGCAGTCGAACGCAAAGGTCTACATCATTGAAAGCAATTTTAAGGTCAACCTCATTTAACCCACCAACGGATTCATAAACAGATTTTCTGATAACTAAACAAGCAGCAGTTACCGCAGAAAATGATTGAATAAGATTCGCTCGACCAAAATAACCATGTTCCTTTCTAGGCAATTTTTTATGGGCGTGTGCTGCCAGTCCGTTAACACCTAGCAAGACCCCAGCATGCTGGATTGTGTCATCTGGGTAAAATAATTTAGCACCAACCGCACCTATCTCAGATCGCAGTGCATGACTAACCATTTCTGACAGCCACTCAGGGCTGATAACTTCAATATCATTATTGATTAATCCTATGATTTCACCACGCGCTAATTTAACTGCCGCATTATTCAGCGCAGAGTAGTTGAATGGATTTTCATCTCGCATTACTCGAATACTTTTCTCTTTACTAAGAATTTCTAAATAACGTAATGTGTCAGGCTCGTCTGAACCATTATCCACAATAATAATTTCATAATTTGTATAAGTGGTTTTTATTAAGATGGATTCTATACACTGCTTAAGTAAGACCAAACCATTTCGGGTAGGGATAATCAGGCTTACCAATGGTAAAACGTCAGGCAAGGCATATCGCACACGGTAGCCATAAATAATTAGTTCTGCTTTGGCATTTATATTCTGCCGTTTAAAGTGTTCATTAATCGCACGTTCGCCAGCAATCATGGCATAAGGCTTGGCATCAGACGATGAAGCGGTGCTTTCTGCATGCACACGCCAGTGATATAGTACTCGCGGAATATGGTGTATCTGCACAGGTTTAATATGTTCAATACAGCGCAATGCCAAGTCGTAATCTTGCGAACCTTCCATGCCAACTCGAAAACCTCCAACTTTTCTTATTAATTCAGTGTGATATACGCCGAGATGAGAAAACATATTATGTGAGTAGAACAAATCTAGGTTCCAATCACATTTGAAATAAGGTGCGGAGCGAACGCCTTGTTCATTAATTTTGTCTTCGTCTGAATAAATCATACGGGCATCAGGCTTCTTATTAATCACATCAACGACACAGAAAAGTGCATGTTCTGACAATAAATCATCATGATCCAATAAGGCGATCCACTCACCTTCCGCAACTTCTAATGCACTGTTTGTTGCATTTGAAATATGCCCATTTTTGGTGCGGAACACCACTTTGATTCGTTTATCCTCTTTTACATAGCGCTCAAGAATAGGGCGAATTGATTTGTCAGGAGATAAATCATCTGCGATGCAAAGCTCCCAATTAGGATAAATTTGATTGCGAACCGACTCAATCGCTTCTACAAGCCAGATTGGATTTGGATTGTAGACGGGCATTACAACTGATATTAGCGGCTTGTTCTCAAATTTATCGCTGCTCATTTGCATGGCGGCGCGTACTTTATCAGTAATAGTATCAAAATCATTTACCCATTTATGGTAATCATTTCTATCAAGGTTAAAAAGACTATAACCAGGAAGGCGGCCTTCTGCTTTGCCATGTTGTAAATAGTGAGAAATAGGATCAATTTTGCTTGCGGCAACATCAGGATATCTCTTCAAATACCAATTGCCATCAAATGCAGGAAAGCGTCCTTCCTCTTTACCGTGTTTTATAAAATGCTCACGAGGATCCATCCCGCTTTTCTCAACATCTGGATATTGACTCAAATACCATTCACTATCAAAAAAAGGATAGCGGTGCTCTTTTTTTCCATAAAGCAAATAGTGCTCCAATGGATTAACCCCGCTTGCTGCGACATCCGGATTCTGTTCAAGATACCAATCCGCATCAAATTCAATGGGGCTTTCCAAGTCAATTAATTCTTGCTCTGGCAGCTTTGGCTCATTTGAGTTTTGAGTTGGTTTAACCATTAATTGTTTTAAATTATTATTTATTTGGGCTAAATTACCTAGCAGGTTAATGTTGAGTGCATAAATTTTATTGTCTAGTATGCGTAAACTTTGCAATATATTGGCTTCGGGATGGCGAACCCCTGCTATCTGTAATAACGCACCAAGCAAAGGTGTTTTTAGCAGTTTATGGCGTTTGATGGTCTTGTCTAATCCTGAGACAATCACTGGTCGGGATCTCCCCTCTGTGCCCAAGCGAAGTTGAGTCAGTATTTCTACCTTACTCACACCCGACCGTACACGCGCCAGGTAATAACGTAATCCCTCTGCATCGGGTGCTCTTCCCAACAGTGTCTGGTATGCACAATGAACAAACTCTGCATCATGGTAAGATAATAATTCATCAACACTGGAGGCGATGCGGGGATTTTGGCTCGATGACATATCAAACATTCCTATTGCTTGTACTGGGTTAACTGGTGCTGAGGAAAGCATGCCTTTCTCGTGTCTAATTGCTTTCGGGGTTTCGCTCTGGACTAATGGCGCTTCATTCATCGGAATTGGGATGTCGGCAACTGGCTGACTCTGTGGTAGGCCTTGGTGCGCCGACGGCATTGGGTTTACTTGAAGTTTTTCCTCATTCAATCCCGGCTTACTCCATAACTGCGCGACATATCGTAGCGGTGCCGTGTAACGCCAAGAAACAGAATCATGTAGCACATGCAGTTGACTCTGAAGTTGATTGATGATTTGCGTATACGCTTGTTCAGCTTGCATCCAGTCACGTGTTTTCTGGTCTTGTATATCAAGCCGTGCTTTAAGCTGGGCTTGCAAGGCGTGTTTTTGTTCGGTGAACTCATGCCGCACATCGTGGTTTGCTTGATCGTGCGTGTCTTGCATCAAGCGAACTTGCTCGGCAAATGCCTTTTCTCGCTCGGCCAAACCACTCAGCGTCATGCGCAACTGCAGACTTGCATCATTGAGTTGGTCGTGTAATTTCTGTTCCCGCTCAGAAAACAACAGGCTAAGTGCATTAACTTGCTCCGCGTGCACTTGCTCACGCCTTAGAGCATCTGCCAATAAAAGCCGTACTTCGTCGTTGAGTTGTTGAATACGCTCATGGGCAAGCCATTGATGCTCGGCTAATTGTGCCTGTAACGCTTCAATTTCTGATTGATATTGCCGTAAACTCTGCGTTTTTTCATTTTCGGCATTTTGCTGCAGCGCATGCAGTTGTTGAGAAAATTCCTGCTCGCGAGCACTGTGCGCTGCGTGCAATTGATGCAAAGTCTGATTCAGGTGGTGAATTTGCTCTGCGGTAAGCCATTCATGTTCGGCGTGGCGGCGCTGGATTTCAACCAGCGCGGATTGGTGCTGTTCTACGAGTTCGGCTTTTTGCGCTTCAGCCAGCTCCGTTTGACTCTCTATTAAGGCCAGGTTTTCATTGTGTAACACGTCCAAACTATGACTATGGGCCTTCTCCCGTTCCGCATAATCCGTGCGAATCGCGTGCAGTTCTTCATTTAAGGCACTAATCCGCTCCGCTGAAAGCCATTCATGTTCCAATTTCTGGTGCTGAAAATTTTGAATAAGTGCTTGGTGATCTTGGTTTAATTCACTTATTTGTTGCAAATGAGCCCTCAGAATAGATTGGGTTTCATTCAAGTGGTTTATTTCCTGATTCGTCAAATCATGTGTTTTCGACTCCAAACGCTGCTGAACATCCAGAAGTGCAATACTGAGCGTTTGCTCCCGCTCTCGCAACCTGCTCGCCAAATCCTCGATTTGACTGTCGCGCGCGACTAAAGCGATGTTTGCCATATCAACCCGATGGCGCAAGCCTTCAAGCTCCTCAATCGGGTGGGATTTAGTTGACCAGGCATTGTCACTTTGATTCGGCTCAGGGGTGTTGCTACCATGCAAACCCAATACTTCGGCAACTACCAGCGCCTGAGAACCAGCAACAAACCGCCGGCCTAAAATATTATATTTTGGCTTTTCTTTGCGTATAACACATATCGAGTTAATAAACTCGATGGAATGAATATAAGCCAGTGCAACCTCATCAAATTGAGTGCCGTACTGCTGATTGAAAATATCTAAAACTTCAGTGCGTGATTTGCTCACACCCCAATGCTCAAAGTTAACTATATCAGCTAATTGTTTAAAAAATGCAATCGACGAATAGGGCTGATACAAGCCACCCTGATAATCTTGCCAATAGCTGCAATGCAAGTCCTCAGCAATAAAAATCCCACCTTCATTCAAGCTGGGAAAATATCGCGCAAATGAAGCAACAATATCGCCAGAATGATGCGAGCCATCGTCAATAATAATATCGAATACGGGTGATAAGTTATAAATCTGCTGCTGGGCAACATCCGTATTTGCGTTTGCCACTACCAAGGCTATGCGTTCATCATCAAATTGGAGTTGAGCACAATCGGGGTTAATATCACATCCGACCAATTTTTCGGCTGTATTGAAATATTTAGCCCAAATTTCGAGTGAGCCGCCATTTTGTATGCCAATTTCAAGCAAACTAATGGGCTGATCGGCATAAGGGCCAAATAAGCGCTCGTATTCGGTGATATAAATTGTCCATTTATCCGATACTTTACCCGTGTGCTCTGCAAACAAGGTAGCCAAGGGGTGGTTATGCGCCATTTATGCAGCCCTCATCAAATTTAAGCAACCATGAGTGAAAATGGGTGTGCATAGGAGGAGATTTATCCCCAATGCGGTGTTTAATGCGATGAACGCTGTTTTTCGCCTTGCTGCGGTAGAGAATAAGAAATCGCACTGCGCGTAGTGCTTTGGCCGTGCTGTCGGGGATGAATCCCCTCCTACGGTGGTAGAGGTTATGTGGTTCCGACAAGGTGGGCTAAAGCGATTCATAAATGGATATTGCCTCATCAACCGTATTGCACACCGTTAAATGACCATTCTCTAACACAGCCGCATGGTCGCAGTGCGCCCGAATCAAATCGGTTTGATGCGCCACAATTATCATGGCGCGGTCCGCCCGTTTCTCAAACAATTCAACATTGCATTTTTGGTGAAACCGGTGATCACCCACCGACATGCCTTCATCAATCAAATAACAGTCAAACTCAATCGACATCGAAATGGCAAACGCCAACCGCGAAGACATCCCCGATGAATAACTTTTTACGGGCTCATTTAAGTAAGGGCCAAGTTCAGCAAAATCCTCTACCAAAGCCAGGGTTTTTTCAAAATCCACATTATAAACTCGGGATATTAACCGCGTGTTATCCCGTCCCGTTAAGCTGCCCTGAAAGGTTGCGCCAAAAGCTAACGGCCAGGAGATCGACATATCGTGCCGAACTCGCCCACTATGCGGCCTATCGGAGCCGCTGATAATACGAATAAGCGTGGATTTACCCGCACCATTTCGGCCTAAAATACCCCATTTTTCACCTTGATTAATGGTGAAATTAATATTTTTTAGCACGGGACGCATCGCCTTGCCGTGATGAATGGGGTATGACTTACATACATCAATTAGTTGCAGCATGGGCATGCACCATAGTGAATCATGCGGCTTGCACTCGCTTAATGGCAACTTGAGTTAGCGCAAAGCCGACAAATGTCATAAAGGTAATCACCACTACTGTATAGTCAATATTAAAATAAGTTAACATTCTGGAGCCGTAATAACCATGATGAAAGTACTCAACTGCATTTACCAAGGGGAATAACAGCAAGTAATCCCTAAACGGTTGCGGCACCATATAAGCTGCCACAAATACGCCTGAAAACGGGAGCATTAAATACAATATAATATGTGATGTGCGCTCAACGGCTTCACTAAGTTCAGATAATGCTGCCATTATCATAACAAAAGAAAATGAGAACCATAAAATCAATAAGTACCCCATGACCATGGCGAATAAATCAGCAGGAACTTGGCAAATGCCGAGCGCAATAAATATAATAAATAAGAATATAAATGCAGCAGTTGCCGTCACGAATTCCAAAATAATACGTGAATAGATAATATCTATCGGCCTAATCGGCTTGTGGTGCAGCAAGGCGCGGTTAATTTCCAGTGATTTTTGCACCCGATTGGTCCCATTACGCCAAAGCAAGATGGTGGGATAACTCACGGCAAGATACTCTGCAACCGAAAGCCCCGCACTCGCGGAATGTAACTGAGAAAATATTGTCATAACACCCACCACAAACATGGCGGGCTCGGCGATAAACCACAGTACCCCGATGCCTTCGCGGCCATAACGGGTGATCATTTCCCGCAAGATAAGCGCCCAAATCACCCGCCCCTGAATGCGGAGCTGGTACATAAAACTGGGGGCAGGTTTATCGATCATGATGCTCACGCACACCAGCCGCCATGATGGACAGTACACCCCACATAATCAGGCCAAGGAAAAATATCGCGGCAATAATGCGTAAGCGACGCGGTTCCATCGCTTTATCGGGCAAGCTGGGCTGCGCGATACGCTCTAAAAACAACTGTTGCCGCTGGGCTTCATTGCGCGCCTGTTCGAGTGATATCATCGCGCTCATTAATGCACGTTCTGCAAATTGGCTATCGAGCAAGAGCCGCTGATATTGAATTGCCTTGTTTGCTAAAGAGTTTTTATTTTTACCTGCCACCTTGGCCATTTCTTTATCTATTTCTGCCTGAATTAAATCTGCTCGCTGTCTCAGACTCGGTAATTGGGGGTTATCCTTACTGACCGTTTGAATTTGCAAAATTTGCGCTTTGGTTGCCATGAGTTGATCTTGCAACTTTGCAATTTGCTGGAATGGGATTGCCGTTTGCTGCGTCGGGTCAATGACACCTTCCTTATTTCGATATTCTCCCAATGCCAATGCAGCGGCTTTGGCTTTGGTTTCGGCCTTATCCACTTCATTTTGAGCGGATTGCACCATGGCTTCCTGGCCACGCTTATTCATATCGTTTACCAACTTCTCACTGAGAGAAAGGAGTAATGCGTTCATTTTTTCTGATTCTGGCGCTGAGTAGGCTTTAGTTTGCAGCGTGATAATTGAAGAAATGGGGTCGAGTTGCACATCGAGCATATTCAGGTAATATTTATAAAAAAATTCCATACTTTTGCTCAATCCCAAGCCATCAAACCGGCTAAATACGTCAACCTTTGGGTTACTAAAGCTGGCTTTGATTCCCAGGTCTTTATTAAGAATATCCATTGCGTCGCGAGATTTTATATAATTCTCCACTGTATACGCATCATCTTGCGATCGGCCAAAACCCGCACCACTTAATATCACCCCAATTGAAGATGCCGCTTGTTTCTGCGGTGTGCGAATGAGAAAGCTCGACTCTGAAATGTACACATCAGAAGCAATGAAACCATAATAAATCGTGGTCAGTAATGTTGGAATAAAAACGCATACCAGAAATAGTTTATTTTTAAAGATTGAAATTATATTACTCAAACTGATTTCTCACTTAGGTTTGGTTTTGGGCTTTTAGATGTTGCTCGACCATAAACATCATCGTACCGAACAATATCATCTTCTTCCAGATACTGCCCAGTCTGCACTTCAATCAATATCAAATCGATTTCACCTGCATTGGATAGCTTGTGTTTATGCCCTGCGGCTATATAGGTGGATTGGTTGGTAGCTAAAAACTCTTCATCTGTACCATTGACTACGGTGGCCGATCCACTCACAACAATCCAGTGCTCACTCCGATGATGGTGCATTTGTAATGACAAACTCGCACCGGGCTTTACCACGATACGTTTCATTTTAAAGCCTTCACCAACCTCCAGTACGGTGTAAGTTCCCCATGGACGATGTACCGTTTGATGCAGGCGGTGCGCTTCATGATCTTTTTTCTTAAGGCGAGCATATATGTGCTTAACCTCTTGAGTACGCTCTTTATGGGCGACAAGTAACGCATCGGCCGTATCTATAATGACAAGGTTATCCAATCCGACCGCAGCCACCAACCGATGCTCGCTGTGCACGTAGCATTGTGTGAGTTCGTGTGCACATACCTCCCCCTTAAAGCTATTACCCTGTGCATCTTTTTCGCTCATTTGGCTCATGGCGCGCCACGAGCCAATATCACGCCAACCGATTTCACTAGGCACCACAGCCGCATGCTGGGTGTGCTCCATTACAGCATAATCAATAGAATTTTCCGGAACCAATGCGAACAGTTCGGCATTCAGTTGACACTGAAACTGCTGTTTAACATGGCTTAATTTGGATTGAGCTAAAGTGGTTTTAACTGCAATGATGATTTCCGGTGCATAGACCATCATTTCATTAATTAATGTTTGCGCCTTAAAACAAAACATGCCCGAATTCCATAGAAACTGCCCATTCGAACAATAAACTTCGGCATCGGTTTGATTGGGTTTTTCGATAAAACGAGTCACCGTTTCGCCGTTGTGTTCGATGTAGCCATAACCCGTTTCAGCTTCTGTTGGCCTAATACCAAAAGTAACGAGCTTGTTTTGCAAGGCTAAGACTTTGGCACGCTCAACAGCTTGGGTAAATGCATCTAAATCTTCAATGAGGTGATCGGCAGCCAGTACAAGCATGAGCGCTTCAGGTGTTTGCTCTACCAGCATTAAAGCAGCCGATGCAATTGCGGCGGCAGTATTACGACCAAATGGCTCAAGAATATAGGACACCGGCAAATGCGTTGGATTGACTTCTTTGATTTCATCTTCGGTTTTGAACAATAGCGCTTTGTTTGTAACGATGATAATTGGATCTGTTTTGGCTATGCGTTGGGCACGTAAAACTGCTTTTTGAAGCAAGCTCTGGCCATCAGCCATTTTGATAAAGGGCTTGGGATGCAGTTCACGCGAGAGGGGCCACAGTCGCGAACCTGAACCACCAGATAAAATAATGGGAACTAAAACTGGTTGCATACGTTATATGGATTCTTTAATACGTGAAATTGTTTGATCAATGTGTGTTTCGGTATGTGCGCAGGAGATAAAAAATCGCAAACGTGCCGCGCGCTCTTCTACCGCCGGATGGATGATGGGCTGTACATTGATGTTGTGTTGGCGTAAGCGGTGCGAGAGCTTAACCGCCGATAATGACTTGCCAATGACAACCGGAATAACGCAGTAGCCTTGGCTTAAGCCCACATCCAGCCCCGCGGCCCTAGCTTGCGCCAAAAAGTACTGGCCGTTTTTTTGAAGTTTTGTGACGCGCCAGGGTTCTTCTTGCAAGATCGTGATTGCGGCCAGTGATGCCCCCGCAACCGCAGGCGCCATGCCCACACTGTACACAAAACCTGGCGCATTATATTTGAGCTGTTCGATCAATGCGGATTCCCCAGCGATATAGCCGCCGCACCCGGCAAGCGCCTTGCTGAGTGTCCCCATCCAGATATCCACCTCTTTGGCGGCGATGGCGGCGTGCTCACGAATACCGAAACCGTTTGCGCCCAGTACACCGAATGAATGGGCTTCATCCACCATCAAAAACGCGCCATGGCGCTGCTTGAGTGTGACCAGGGTCGCTAAATCGGGAATGTCGCCATCCATGCTGTACAGGCCTTCAACCACGATGAGCACGCGCTCGAATCGGTCGCGCAATTCGATCAGCAGGTGTTCAAGGGCGTCCAGATCGTTATGCGGAAAACTGCGCCGGGTTGCGCCTGAAAGTTGCGCCCCAACAAGGGCGCTGTTATGGACCAATGAATCGTGCAGGATGAGGTCCTTGGCGCCAAATAAATGCCCGATGACGGCCACATTGGTGGCGTGGCCACTCACGAATACGATGGCATCATCCACGCCGTAGGCATCGGCAATGGCACGCTCCAATGCCCGATGAATCGGTCGCTCACCCGAGACAATGCGACTGGCCGACACCGATGTGCCATAGGTGTGGATGGCATCAATGGCGGCTTGCTGCACGCGGGCATCGCCACTTAACCCGAGATAATCGTAATTGGAAAAGTTGATGCATTCCTTGCCACCAATCACGGTAGTCGCGCCCGCTATGCCCTCATGCATGCCAAAAAATGGGTTGGACGCGCCAAGCAGTTTGGCGGCATCGGCCATCATTTTTTGCTGTTTGTAGCCGGGGAACTGATCAAACCGGGTGAATTCAGTGGGAATCCTGCGGGCTGATTTCGGCCGATTCTCCGAATTCATCACTGCCTTGGGTACCTGCCCGGATGCTGGCTTGGGTGCGAGGAACCGTTTGATCAGGTCGGCCTTACTGGCCGCCTTGCCTGATTTTTCGGGGCTGAGCTGTTCATTGCCGGGGTTTTCAAGGGCACTCATGGTTTGGAGAGATCCTTGAGTACTTCCTGCTCTTCGGCCGTTAAGCCATCGGCATGTTGTTGCGCGAGTTGATCAAGCAAGGACGTCTCTTCCTGAGGGTTGGTTTGTATCGTGTGTTGAGACTGTACCATACCCAGGATGCGCTCAGCCAGACGGAATACGGTGGGCCCTTCGTTCAAGGCCATGGCGGAAAGCCGCACGCCGGTGCGTTTTTCGATGCCTAAAGCCAATTCAACCGCCATGAGGGAATCGAGCCCCATGTCGTACAGGGATTGGTTTTGATCAATTTTCGCGGCAGGCAGGCCGAGCACTTGAGCCACTTCTTCACGGATGAGGGTGATCAGCATGGCCCGCGCTTCTTCAGGCGCAAGCGTTTGCAGCGCTTCCTTGAGGTTGTCTTCATTGAGGTTTTCGGTGCTGTTCGCCCCCGTGTGCAAATAGGCGAATCTCGATAGGCTGTGCTCAGGCAAAATCCGCTGCAGGGCTGCACCATTCAGGCTCATCGCTGAAATCCCATTCAGGTTGGATTGCAAGCTGAGCTCAAGCACGTTCAATGCCTGGCTGCTGGTAATGGCAGCACCGCCCGTTCGCGATTCCAAGCCACTTAATACGGCTTGATGCGCGGTTAAATACCCCACATCGCTAATGGGACCCCAACATAACGCGGTAGCGGGCAAGCCCTGCCCGCGCCGTTGCCGCGCCAGGGCTTCAAGGGCGGCATTGGCAGCCACATAGTTGGCTTGCCCCGCGTTGCCCATGAGCGTGGTGACGGAGGAATACACCACAAAGAAATCCAGTGGCATCATCTGGGTGGCTTGATGCAGATGCCATGCGCCCGCGACTTTGGGGGTGATGACATCGCTCATGCGCTGCGCATCCAAATTCTGAATCAGCGCATCATCAATCACCATGGCCGCATGGATAACGCCACGCAGGGGATAGCTGGCCTGCGATTTCCCCGACTGCTTTTGGCATAACTCAGTGACCGCCCTGGCATTGCTTACATCCAAGGCGACAACTTCGACCCGTGATTTCAGCGCACCCAGGCGGGCGAGTTTTTCGGCTAAACCCGGTGTTTTTTTGCCGCGCCGTGACGCTAAAATCACGCGCCCTGCCCCACGTTCAAGCAACCAACGGGCGGTCTCAAACCCAAAGCCCGTCAACCCGCCGGTAATCAGGTAACTCGCCTGGGGATTTGCCTGCCAAGCGGGTTTGGGGGTGGGTTTAATGGCCGCAGGGGGTTGGGTCAGGTCCACCACCAATTTACCAATGTGCCGCGCTTGCTGCATGGTACGGAAGGCATCAATCGCGGTATCGGCGGTGAAGTGCTGATAGGGCAAGGGATGCAATGCCCCTTCGGCAAACAGCGCCATCACGGCTCGGAAGACATCAGCAGTTAATTCGGGCCGTGCGGACATGAGCTGATCGGCATCAATACCAAAATAGCTGATGTTGTCCTTGAACGGGCGCAAACCCATCGGCGTATTGGCATAAAAATCCCGTTTGCCCAATTCCAGGAATCGACCGAACGGGCGAAGCACATCCAAATTACGCTCAATCGCTTCTCCTGCCAGCGAGTTGAGCACCACGTCGATGCCCGCGCCTTGTGTATCGGCCAGAATTTGCTCGGCAAAATGCAGATCCCGCGAACTGTAAATATGCCGCACGCCCATCAGCCGCAAAAACTCGCGTTTTTCATCGCTGCCTGCAGTGGCGAAGATTTCCGCACCCAAATGCTGTGCGAGCTGGATGGCGGCGATTCCCACGCCCCCTGCGCCACCATGAATGAGTACCCGTTCACCCGCACGCAGCCGCGCCATTTCGACCAGCGCGTAATACACGGTAAAAAACACCGTAGGGACGGTCGCCGCTTCGGTGAATTGCCACTGCTCGGGCATTTTGGCCACGGCATTGCCGCGCGTCACCACATGGCTGGCAAAACATTGCGGCCCAAACCCCAGAACCGCATCGCCCACCGCCACATGCGTGACCTTTGCCCCAACCCGGGTGATGACGCCTGCGCATTCCAGGCCCAGACTCGCGCCCGAAAAGCCGTTTTCAACCGCTTCATCACCGAGCAAGCCCATGGCAAACATGACATCGCGGAAATTCAAGCCCACCGCATGCACACGCAGCTCAACTTCATCGTCTGCCAGTACCCGTTCACTCACCGCCTGCCAATGCAAATGACGCAGTTGTCCCGGCACGGTAAAGCCCAATTGGTAACGCGGTTCCCCTCGATCAACACGGGGCGTAACCCTGGGTGCAGATGGCTCTGTGCTGGCAGTTACCGCACGAAGCGTATGGGTTTCAGTGGCCGTGAGAATCAGCTCACGCTCGGGCGATTCTGTACTGAGCGCCGCCAATAATCGAGCGTGGAAAGCGGCATCAGTCCAATCACCGCGCGGGTCGATTAAATAGAGATTTAACGACGGTTGTTCATTCATCGCTACCCGTGCCATGCCCCAGAGCGCCGCGTTCACCGGGCAACTCTGCGCATCGTCGGTGTTGTCGAGCGCACCAAAGGGCAGAACCAAATAGATGGGCTGCGAAGATTCGTGGGCACCCCACTGCTGCAACAGGCTTAAGAATTGCGTGGTTGCGTGAACGGTCTCGGTATTCAAGTCACCGCTACCCGCCCATGCACCATGAATAAACACTGTGGCAGTGGGTTCAGTTGATTTGATCGTTGCCATTTCCAGCCGGCGTGCCAGATCTTGCCCGGCCGCATTTAAGGCCACAACAGTGTCGCTTTGTGGGGGGGCGTTATTGGCATTTGTGTCGGTCGCTTGCCCGACAGTTGAATCGCCCAACGGCGTTATCGCCAGCGACATACCCATGCGCTGCACATCACCTGACTCAAATTGAACCTCGGCATCGTTGGCAAGCAGTGAACCCAGGCGCTGCGCCCTGACGGACGATTCAAACATCAACTCATCCTGAGCCGAATCTTCGCGGTGTACGGCCAGGCCCGAAATAAAATCCAGATACAGTGCATGGGCGGGCTGTTGGATGACAGCCAGGCCGCCCGCTGCCGCACGGCCAAGGTCAGCAACCTCGGGCCATTCCTCTGCCGATAGGGCCCCATCGATCCACACCACATCAAAATCGGCCAACTCAGCCTGCGCAAGTTTTTGTACGCACTGTGTCCAAGGGATCAACGTGAGATGCTGGGGATCATCGGTTGGCCATGAGGCAAACGCTTCCTGATTGGGCGTGGTCGCCACTACGGATAACCCAAGCGACGGCAAATGGATGCGGAGCTGCGCCACGGTATGGATCGGATTGCCGCCGATTTGTAGCACGCGTAACAGTGAGTCATCCGATTGCTGCGCCCAATACCCCAAACCACGCCAAAAATTCGTGGCAAGCAATCCGCCGCCCACCTGAACCAGACCTTCCGTTTGCCATTGGTTAAACAAGGCACTTGGCGCCATTTCGCGGGTGAAAATGCTCATCTCGGACTGCCCTATCAACACGCGGGTTAACCGCGCGCCCAGCCGGGCGATTAAGGTCGCTTCGGCATTGGCTTCGGGATAATCGTGATTCAGTAACGTCCAGATATCGGTACCTGATGGTGGCGCAGCAGCGAGACGAATCTCGGACCCGATCGCATCGGCTTGGATATGACCCTGGATGTAACCCTGAATATAACCCTGGGTCGATAATTGCGCCAACAACCAGGTGTATAACGACTGCGCGGCTGGGCTCGTTGGGGGCAAAACGCCCTGCGCATCGGCCAGGGTGCGCACAGATTCATACGCATAGGCGATGACTAACGCATCCAGAAGAGGACGAATTTCTTCATGATAGCGCTGGCGCAGGATGGTGCCTTGACTGGGTGCGGTTTGCGCCCTGATAGACGGTAAGCAGGCACTTAACCGGGAACTCACGCCGTGTGGACGCAAGGGTAAACGTTCGGTTACCCACAAAGGTGGCCGGGCGCGGCCGGTTGAAAAATGTGCCGCACGGAAACGACAATCGGATAACTGGGTAATCACGCGGCCATCCGCCGCCAGCAGCGAGAAATCCGCCACGACCGAGTGGGCGCTGAGGCGTTTGATTTCCCCATGCAAATGGCTGGGCTTCAGGGTGCCATGCGGAGAAATCAATCGACCAATTTGCACCGGCAGATAGGTTGCCCCCGCTTGCTGCGGCTCTTGGGCAACCAGGGCCAACAGGGATTGGAAGCACAAATCCAGCAGCGCTGGATGCAGGATATGAGTCTCGTCCGTCTGCACTGACTGCGGCAGGTTCAGTGAAGCCAATACGGTATGACCGAACAAAGTCAGGGCACTGATCCCCTGAAAACTCGCGCCATAATTCAAGCCCAAGGCTGAGGCTTGACGATAATGGGTGGCAGCATCTACCACCACCGCATCGCTGAGCTGCGGTAAATCAATCAACCGATGCAGGCCAGGATCGCCTGCCTCACGCACCTGCCCTACCGCATGCTCAATCCATTCATCCTCACTTAAGCGTCGGCGACTTTGAATCGAAAAACGATGATCAAGGCCAAAAATACGGGTGCGCACCGTGCGGCTCTGCCCCGCCTCAAACACCAGCGGATGACGAATTTCCAGCGCGCGCAATTCTGTGTCTTCCCAGCCCAAGCCGAGTTTGGCAGCCGCCAGGGCCATTTCAACATACGCCGCGCCAGGCAGGACGACGGCGCCATCGACTTGATGATCCGCCAAATACGGCAGGACTTCCGGATCGAGAATGTTTTCCCAACCGAGCGGGGCTTCTGTGAGCGGGTAACCCAACAGGGGGTGGATTCGATCGCGCAGAATCAGGTTGTACCCTTCGCTGGTCTCGGTCGCCCAATAGCGTTGGCGCTGCCAGGGATACTTGGGCAGGTCGATAAATGGGATTTTTTTACCCGTAGCGAAATCAGTCGGCCCAAGGTGCAGCTTGATGCGCAAGACGGCCTCGCAAATATCCAGCAAACCATCGGCATTTTGCCGCGCCAGGGGCACTGCCCGTATGGGGATATTCTTGTGCTCGGCGCCTTGTATGAGGTATCGCTGCAAGATGGCATGCGGGCTGATTTCGACAAATACGGTAAAACCATCATCAATCAGTGTGGATAGGGCAGATGCGAACTGTACCGGCTCACGCACGTTGTGCCACCAGTAATCTGCGCCCAGGTTTTCGCCTGAATGCTGATTGCCGGTCACGGTCGACACGAAACAACCTGTGCCTGATTGGGGGGTTAAATCGGCCAGATTGGTGGTGATCTCTTCGGCAATCGGCGCCATGGCCGAGCTGTGAAAGGCATAATCCAAATCCAGCAATCGCGCAAATACCCCGGCTTGCGCCCAGTAGTCATTCAAGGCGACCAATACGGGTTCAGCGCCCACCAACGTCAGCGATTTGGGCGCATTAAATCCGGCAATCACACAAGCGTGCGTTTCAATTTCAAGCAATTCAAGCGTTTGAGCCAGCTCATCGGGGAGAACTGCGGCGGCCATCATCCGCCCACTGCCCGCCGTTTTCGCCTGGGCACGACTGCGAACAGCCACCACTTTGGCCGCATCTTCGAGCGTTAAACAACCGGCTGCCCACGCAGCCGCAATCTCGCCCACGCTGTGGCCGGTATAGGCCTCGGCCGTGATGCCTTCTGCGCGAAGTAATTCAGTCAGCGCCACCTGAATGGCAAACAGTAACGGTTGAGCCACTGCCGTTTCATTCATGCGGCCTGACGCGGGACTGGCACGGAGTTCCTTAATGAGTGAAAAGCCAATCAGCGGTTTCATCAGACGATCAAGTGCGCGAATTTTTCGAGCAAAAAGCGGAGATTCCTGCATTAACGCAAGCCCCATGCCCTGCCACTGCGCCCCGTTACCGGCATACACAAACGCGCAACGATTTTTCAGGTTTGAATGAGGCAATGCCGTCTCAAGCACGACACCCCGCGGCGGATTGATGGCATCGACTTGTGTCGCAAAATCGCGTAACCGCTGCACGATCACAGCAGGCGTTTCACCCATGACCGCCAAACGACTGGGCAACCATTGACGATGGCCTGCCGCATTGTTGGCGATCACGGCATAGTTTTCCGGTTGCGCTTCGATCAAATCCGCATAAGCATTCGCCATATCCGGGAATACGGCCGCATCTTTGGCACTCAACACCAATGAGGGGCAGTTGCGCGGCTGGGGCGTTTTCGTCGAAGAAACCGCGAGCGATGAAGGCGCAGCCTCGATAATAACGTGTGCATTGGTACCGCCAAAACCGAATGAATTCACCGCGGCACGTAAAGGGCGGTTTTGGGCAGGGAATAAAAGCGGGCTGCGCACGATATGAATGTGCTGCTCATCCAACGCCAACTGCGGATTCAAAATATCGGCATGAATGGACGGCGGAATCTGCTGATGCTTGAGCGTCAATATCGCCTTGACCAGCCCCGCCATGCCGGACGCAGGCTCCATATGACCCAGGTTCGATTTGATCGAACCGACAGGCAAGGGGTTGTCCGGCAGTCGTGCGGCACCATAAACCGAACCAATCGCCTGAATTTCGATCGGGTCACCGACCGCCGTCCCCGTACCGTGCGCTTCAACATAATCGATATCTGCCGGATTAATACCCGAACGATCCAGCACCTGCCGCAACAAACGCATTTGCCCTTCGGCACTCGGCATCGTAATTCCGGTTTTTTGCCCACCATCCGCGTTGGTACCCGTAGCCCGGATCACCGTATGAATACGATTTCCATCCCGCTGCGCCGCCCGAAGGGGCTTGATCAACAATACGGCACCGCCTTCGGCGCGCACATAACCATTGGCATCGGCCGCAAAGGATTTAGAACGTCCATCTTTCGACAACATCGACGCATGGGAAAACCCAACAAACGGATAGGGATGCGCCAGTAAATTCACCCCACCCACCAGTGCGGTCTCACATTCCCCCCGCTTAAGCGATTCACAGGCGGTATGCAAAGCCACCAGGGAGGACGAACAGGCCGTATCAATCGACAAGCTGGGGCCATGCAAATCATAAATAAAGGAAATTCGATTCGCCGCGATACTCAACGTGCTGCCCAGCATGGAATAGGCGTTCATTGCCGCCAGATCATCGAGCGTGCGCGTGCCGTAATCCAATGCCGAAACACCCACAAACACACCGCATTGGGTGCTCGCTATCCGCTCTGGCAAGACACCCGCATCCTCCAGCGCATGCCAGGTGAGTTCCAGGAGGATCCGCTGCTGCGGATCCATTTTGAGTGCTTCACGAGGTGAAATGCCAAAAAAAGCAGGATCAAAATCAGTGATTTTTTCAACCACACCGGCTTTAAACGTTACGCTACGGCCCTGCTCATCTCGCCGATCATGCTGATAAAACCGGGTACCAAACCGCTCAGCGGGTACCTCAGTCACCAAATCCTGACCCGCCATCAAGGCATCCCAAAGCACATCAGCATCAGTTATGTCGCCTGGGAAACGAAATGCCATACCAATAACAGCAAGGTCATCATCTGTGAATCGATTGCGAATTTTTTTCTTATAATTCATTTAAAACAATTAGTTAATTTTAAAAAAACCCATACACACTCAATGAGCAACTGGGGAATATTACTCAGTACCGGGTTCATTATAATCTGAATAGATTCGATTAAACGCTTGAAGCTTCCTGGATTTGATATTTTGCGCAAGGGAATCCTGCCCATCCAGGATGATTCTGGATGGGATTCCGCGCGAAGAGGTTAAAAAGGGACGCGGGTACAAAACGATTTTCTGTGCTGCAGCGCAGATATTTACAGGAGGGGGGCCATCCCCCCCGACAAGGTCGGCACCGAACCCGGCCGCAGGATCCCGAACCGCCCTGTCAAAGCCTGAGTAAAAGCCTGAACCGTGCTCGCCTCATCGGGCACCGTGTCGGGGGATGGCTCCCCTCCTATACAGGATCACAGGGCCAACCCTACGTGACGCCAGCATCACTTGATCGAAATCTGGGCCATTACAGTCGTCTTTGGATCAATGTTTTTACGCAGGAATCGATGGAAATGTCGCATACCATCTTCAAGCGGGCTTTGGTAGGGGCCGGTTTCGTTTTTGCCGTCCCGGTATAAAGCGCGTCGACCTTGCTGCATTTTGATGCAGATCACCTCATCCTCAACGGCAGTTTCGCGGTACGCACTTTGTTGTGCTTCTATCAGTCCGCGCTGGTGGGCGACAATATCGGCGGGATAGTAATATTCAACCATGTTGCGGCACTGCCCAATACCCGTGGGTTGAATGGTCGAAATCACCAATACATCGGGATACCATTCAATCATTAATCCGGGATAGTAGGTAAACCAGATTGCGCCAAACGGGTAAGCACTTGAGTCTTCGGCATGCCGCCGGTTGAGTTCATCTTGCCACTGACGATAAGGCGCTGAGCGTGAATTACCCCACTGTGGGTTGAGCCCCACGGTTTGCATCGACCAGCGCGCTCCATAGGACCATTCCAAATTGTGGCAGGAAACAAATTTTTTAAGCCCCGGATGGATCACGCCCACGTGATAGTCCTCCAGATAAACCTCGATAAAGGTTTTCCAGTTGAAGGGGTAATCCGTCATTTCGACGCGATCCAACGAATAACCGCTGAAGTCAAAATATTCCGCGAGGGGAATATCGTCAAAATGCAGTGCATCCCCCATATCGCCCTGGAACAGTAATCCGCGCCAATTGTGCAGCTCGGTGCGTGCCAGGTGCAAGCACGGGTTTTGAGCGAACTGCGGTGCGACTAGCAGTTGTCCGTCGGCGCCATAAACCCAACGATGCAGCGGGCAAGATATCCGTTGATGCGGCAATGCGCCTGCACCTTCCAGCATCAACGCTTGACGATGGCGGCAAATATTGCTGATCAGACTGACGCCACCATCAGCCTGCCTGACCAGCATTTGCGCATGTTCAAACCGTTCCAGGGTTTTGAAATCGCCGACCTTCGGTACCATCAGCTCATGACCGACATACTGCAGTCCCGATTCAAACAGCACTTTGATTTCCCGGGCATAAATATCCGGGTCAAAATACCAATCAATCGGCAGGACGATAGCATGGTCGACTTGATCCGTGGGGGACACCCGCGTATCGACGGACAGGTTCGTCATTTCAGTCACCGACGACATTATTGATCCTGCATTCTTCGTGCAATTAACACGGCATTGCTGCCGCCAAACGCAAATGAGTTGGACATCACGGCATTCATGCGCGCCGGCCGCGCGCCTTCGGCGACCATATCGATGCCCAAGGTGGCATCCGGTATTCGGCAATTTGCGGTGGGCGGAATAATGTGCTGATTCATGGCCAAAACGCTGATGATGAGTTCGATCGCGCCACCCGCCCCCATCAAATGGCCATGGACAGCCTTGGTCGAGCTGACGGGAATACGGGCCATGTGCGCTCCAAAAACCGCATTCAGGCTTGCCGCTTCAACCGTATCGCCCGCTAAGGTACCCGTGCCGTGCGCATTAATGTAATCAATCGCTGCAGGCGGGATGCCGGCTTCATTCAACGCCATCTCAATCGCCGCGATTTGACCAGAGGCGTCTGGATGTGTGATGTGACTGGCGTCGCAACTGGTGCCGTATCCGACCAATTCCGCCCAGATGGTTGCACCCCGCGCCTGGGCGGAATCCAAACTTTCCACCACTAAAAAACCGCTGCCCTCGCCCATCACCAAGCCATCACGATCCGCCGAAAACGGACGACAGGAGGCCGACAGGGGATCCGCCATGACCGCGTGCGCCCGCAACGCGTGCCACGCATGCAGGACGCCGTAGTTGAGCAACGACTCGGTGCCTCCTGCTAAAATTCGGGCGCTGTAACCATGTCGAATCGCCCGCATCGCCTCGCCAATGGCCGTTGCCGACGAGGCGCAGGCGATGGAATAGGTGTTGTTTGCATCGCGCAGTCCATACCGTATGGCTAATTCCGAGGCGGGCGCATTATGAATACCGCGCGGCAGGGTCATGGGCGCCACCCGATCACGCTGCTCGGCATAGAGCCGACGATAGGTTTGATCCATGGTACCGCTCGGCCCCGCGCCCGTACCGACATAAACCCCCGTTTTACTCCGCAAGACGCCATCTTCCAGCAACCCGGCATCTTCCAGCGCTAACCGCCCTGCGGTTAAAGCCAGTTGCGTCGCACGATCATGCGCGGCTGTTTTCGGGTCGCTATCGATGCCCGACTCAATCCATGCGGCCATGGGGATGGGCGGCATGGGTGTTTGCTCGGGCAATAGGCGAATGCCCGAATATCCCGCACACACCTGCTCGAACAAGGCGCCGGGCCAGGTTCCTATTGCCGTTACGGCGCCCAGGCCGGTTACAACCACGCGGTGTAATTTAGGCATGTTCGAGCTTCGCATGAACCTCATCGAACACATCGCCCAAGGTTTTCGGCGGCGTGCCGGTTTGCTCAAAGCGAATCCCAAAATGATCTTCAATCTGGAACATGAACTCGATGGTTGACAACGAATCCAATCCAATGGATTCAAGGGTGCTCTCACGGGTAAGCCCCTCGCGGGCGACGGGCAGTTCTTTCATTAACAACTGGTAGAGTTGCTCTTCAATATCACTCATTGCACGCACCATTGGTATTGGGTTCAGGGGAAGAAATATAAAAATTCAGGAAATCGGCCACCATCTTAGCAACGGCCACTTTTTCAAAATCCAGGGTTAACATATGGTAACTATTAGCCAGTTTAAGTAAGCGCACATCCAGACTTCGCACCATGCGTTGCACCATGTACGCGCTGCGGATATGCGCAATATCATCTTCAATTGCATGCACCAGTTGTACCGGCGCAGTGACCCGCACCAACGCGCGACGCGTGTGCTTCATCAATCGAGCGGCCTCATGCAGTGCCGGCAAGGACAAGGCCGAAGCACCTACCGCCGTAATCGGTTCTGCGGCGACTTGTCGTTCAATCCATGCGCGCAACCGCTCATCTTTCAGTCCAAAAGGCGAGGATTCGCGAATCAGCATGCGATGGCGCAAGGGGGTGAAATAACCGAGTGGACTTAAAAATCGATACCAGGGCGTATTCCAACCATCGTAATGCAGCGTGGTGGACAAGGGCACCACCGCCGTAACCCGATTGCCCCGCTCCGCCGCCACGGCCAGAGCCAGGGTTGCGCCCATACTCAAGCCACACACCACCACCTGCGCATAACGCGCGGCCAAATCATCAAAATGCGCCACCGCCTCTGCCAACCATTCCGTCCAGGTGCCGGTAGACGGATCCTGCGAAAACCCATACCCGCGCAGGTGAGGTGCGAACACCGTATACCCCTCTGCATTCAACTGTTTTAACAAGGGCTGCAGTTCCAGATAGGTGCTGCGAAGGCCGGAAAAAGCCAAAACAACACAGTGATTTCCGGGCATCAATTTGTGCCCGGTTAACGCATCCATCATCGAAAAAACTCAACCGTCAAAAAATCCGCAAAACTTAAAAAAATCATTAAATCGAAAAACCCACCAAACTGTTAGTCAATAATTTCATTGGCGTCGTAAATTATACATGAAGGCAGGAAAATAACGGTCATCCGAGCCCTTGATATCAAGGGCAATCCGCGCACAATCTTTGAGTTAATCAGGTTCCCTAACTCACCTTTTGATTAATCGCAAACTTGCTCAAGATTGCGGTCTGCTTGGCCAAGGCTTTATCGACCAAACCGGGCAGCAACGCATTAATCCGCGCGAATAAACTTTCCGGAAACCCTAAATAAACCTCCTTACGTTCTTTTTCGATGGACCGCACAATGGCTTGGGCAATCGGCTCCGGCTCATCCATGTGCATCATGCCGATGGCAGCCATTTCATGAACGACAGGGGGATTGAACGGGGTACGCACAGCGCGCGGAGAAACATAGGTGACGCCGACACCCGTACCGACAAGTTCTCGACGCAAGGCCTGTGAGTAACCGCGAAGGGCGAACTTGGTGGCCGAATAGGTTGAAAAATACGGGAAGCCAATGCTGCCGAACATGGAACCCACATTCACGATCCGGCCACTGCGTTGCGCCAGCATGGTGGGCAGTAGCGCGCGAGCAAGCTGCATGGGCGCCTCGATGTTCACCTCGATCATGCGGTGCAGGAGATCGGGGTTTTGCTCCTGAAATGGGGTAAAATCCAGCACGCCCGCCAAATTGATCAAGAGATCAACGCCGCCCCACTGCTCATGAATGCGATGCACCATGTCTTCACGATTTTCACGGTTCGTAATGTCGCAGGCCAAGGTCATGCACGGCTTGCCTTGCGCCGTGTTCCCCCCCAAAAACGGGTCATAGTCCAGGTTCCGCACCAGTCGGCACACGCGGGCACCTTTATTGATCAGTAATTCACTGAGAATCAACCCAATTCCGCCCGCAGCCCCCGTGAGCACAATCCGTTTATCGTGCAAATCCAGCATAATCAGTGCCCCAAAGAGGCAATGGCATCAGGATGGTTGGTACGGATTTTTTCCATCAACGCCAACACTTCCTTGCGGCGCCCCTGATCGGCCAAGGGGCGATCGGGGCGCGGTGGGGCGGCCAGGGCTTTTTGCAGGGCTTGCATGGCGGCTCCATAGTTGTGTTTGCCATACAGAAAATCGGCATAGAAATAATTCGGGTCGATACCATTCGGGTTAATTTGCAGGGCTTTTTTGAGATAGGCCTCCGCCTTGCCATCGTCACCAAAACTGAGTGGCCAGCCGGGCACTTTGTAATAAAGTGTGCCGAGTGAGGCCTCAATCGATCCATTCATTGCAGTTGGATCAATTTTTTCCGCCGCCAGCAGTTGATTTCTTGCTTCCTTCACCTTGCCCAACGCGCCCAGGCCGCCTTCGGTACCCGCCAGTGAACTTAAAATAATGGCATGCCAGATTAAAGGCT
Organism: Pseudomonadota bacterium; assembly: GCA_021801265.1. Taxonomy (GTDB): domain Bacteria; phylum Pseudomonadota; class Gammaproteobacteria; order Halothiobacillales; family Halothiobacillaceae; genus Halothiobacillus. The sequence continues at coordinate 93,902 of JAJYYE010000004.1, forward strand.
CCGCCCGATTGGGATAGGTTTGAATTAACGCTGCCTCGTGCGTTGCCAGCGCAGAGAATGCCGCCTCCTTTTGATTATCTGGCAGCTCATAATTAATATGCGCCCATTGTGTTTGATCATTCAGAATATCCTGCTGCAATGGGGATGCATTATCTGCATAAGCCACAGCGGTCAATAAACTGCCACTCAATAAAATGGAATGGATTATTTTTTTCATCAACTGATTACCCCAGTACGTTAAATCGCGATGGCACGAAAAATATCGCCATAGAGCCGATACATCATATTGGCGGTATGCACGATGGCTGCCTGATCTTCGGGAATCGCAATGCGGTTCATTAAACCGCTCAGAAAAACGATATGTTCCTGATCGATACTGCCGTGTGAAGTCAGGTAATGAAATGCCGAATCCGGCAACCCCAAACGGGTTTGAATGGCATCGGCCGCATGTTGCGCAAGGCTCACGCTGGTGCCCTCGAGTACATGCACCATACCAAAAAATCCCGCCGGATTGCCCCGATCAATCGTGTGGTAGGCATAAGCCACCATGAGCTCGGTGGCTGGCATGGGACCTTGACGCAGCACGAGGTCCGGATCGCCCCCTGTCGCTGCGATATCCTCGAGAATCCATTGTTCATGGCCTAATTCTTCTTCAATATATTCGGCTACAGCCTCCCTGAGCCAGCCCAATCGATCGGGCAACCGACTGCCGCAGGCCATGAGTAACGGCACTGTGTGCTTGACATGGTGATAGGCTTGCGCCAAAAAGGTCTGATATTCCAATAAGCCCACGTTACCGATCAAGGCGCGTTGAATAATGGGTGTTGAAAATAGCTGTTCTTTTTCGGTGGCGGTTTTTGATATCAGTTGCTCATAAAACGACATGCGGGCTCTCCTGCGGTGATTCATAAAATTCGTCAATCATGGGCTGATAATCGGCATGGATTTTTTGGCGTTGAATGCAGCCTGCGGCATTCATTCGCTGATTTGCGGTGGTGAATGCCTGGCTGGATATGACCCACCGACCAATACGGGCGTAATCGGGCAGGTGTTGATTCACCGTGTGAACCGCCTGCGCCAATTCGGCTGGGGTTACCTCAGGGCGAGGGACCAGGACGGCGGTATTAAAAGGGCGCCCCTCGCCGAATAATGCCGCTTGCGCAATGCAAGGCTGTCCCGTTAAGGCCGCCTCTACCCATTCGGGCGATACATTTCGACCAAATGCGGTCGAAAATGCGGTTTTTTTGCGCCCGGTCAGGAATAAATAACCGTCATCATCCACATATCCCACATCACCGGTATGCCATTCACCCTGACTTTGGGCATGATGTTCGGCATCGAGATAACCCAAATGTATCGGCCCCCGAATCACCACCTCACCATCGTGCGCAATCTGCAGGCGCAGATGCGACAAGGGCTTGCCGACGCTACCCATCCGACTGTCATCCGGCAAATTCAGGCACACGACGGAGCCCGCTTCAGAAAGGCCGTAACCTTGGAATACGGGCAAACCCAAATGGGTTGCCGCGTGCAACAGGGATTCGGCAATGGGCGCACCGCCCACGGCGATCAATCGCAGGGAGCGGGGTGCCGATAACCCGGCATGAATGCCACCGACCAGCGCCTTCAGTAGCTGCGGCACCAAAACGATACTGGTTGGCTGCGCCCAGGCCAACGCGGTAAATAATCCGCCGATCTGCAATCCCGATGATCCAGAAAATCCGCAGCTCGCCAGACTCGGCACCTGCACCAGCGCCCCCGACCAGAGCGGGGCATATAACCCGGCGATGTTTTCCAGTAACGTTGAGAGCGGCAATAGGGACAAACTGCGATCGGATGCTTTCGCCGCCACGGCATGGCACAGGGATTGCGTCACCGTAGCCAACACTTCCGCCGATAAGCATACGCCCCTGGGGTTACCGGTGGTGCCTGAGGTGTACGTCACCTTCACCGTGCCAGCGGGTAAAATTAAACCGGATTTTTGAGGGGTACGATGAAAAGCCCACACCGTATGACCTGCTACTTTGATCTCTGCGCCAAAATCATTGATAAGGGCGGCAACACGGGCCGGTTGGTCCGTCATGATTTCATCGAGATCCGCATCGGCAATCAAGTGCCTCAACTGGGCTTCAGAAAAGAAATTCGGCAGGGGCACGCCAACCGCCGCACGGGCAATGATGGCTAAATCAAGACACGCCCAGGCAGTGCTGTTATCCATCAACAGGCCGATGCGTTTACCCTTGAGCACGCCGGAGGCCGAATCCATCGCTTCAACCAATTGGCCATAATCCATGGCAGTCAACTCATCCCGCATCGCCAACTGATGCGGGTTTTGGGTGGCTTGATGACGAATGCGCGCCAGTAATTGCTGCATGATTAACCCCCTGCGGCCACGGGGGGGAATCCGTGTTTTCGGACTTTTTCGGCACCCATGCGTTGGGCGGCGCCCAGTAAATGGTGCAAATGGGGTCGGCGGCTGCCCAGCCCCTGTAGTTTTTGCAGCCCCGCGTGGATGTCACCCAAGTACAGTTGGGGGTGGCCGGCATAATAGGAACCCCAGGAATCGCCGTGGTCGGGCAATCGGGCAGGATCGGCGGCGGCCAGCGCCAGCGGTTTTAACCCCAGGCGCTTGAACGCATTCGCCAACGGGGTGCTTGCGGTAAATAAAACCCATCGATACCCCGCCGCCGCCAAAAACACCGTGGTTGCGGCGATGACCCAACGCGACTGGCCGGGGTCTGAAATAGCCAGGTTACCGACTTCCACCATCTCACTGGGCGCAATCGAATGCCCCAAACATTCGGCTGCCCGCTCATGCAGCGGCCGGTCGACATATTGAGCCGAGAACAGCCCGTCCGAACAACCATCCCGGTACCCCACGGCGGCACGGATGTGCGCATCGATACTAAATTTCAGGATATTGGGATAAAACGCGGCGAGCTCCGCGCCGTGGGCATGATGAAAAACATGTCGAATAAAATCTTGCGTTTCGGGGCGATTCGGGTGAGCAACCCCCACATCCTGCAGGTGCATCGAATCGGTGAGGTCCGATAACAACGGGTTGATGTTGTCTTCAATAAATATCGAATTTTTCGGAATCATAAAGAAGCACCTTGATGAGATGCTCTCTTTCATAGCTCAAATCATGCCAATAGATAACATTTTGTTTTAGTTATTTTTATTAAATAAAACCCCTTTGAATAGCCCGCAAATACCGGTAGTGCGCAAAAATTGCAGACAACTTCTGCAGACTATTGCGGGCACAGTTGATTGATCGATTCTTTAAAAGCGGCCGGCACGGGCAGCAACATAACCACCGCCACCCGATCATCCACCCGGCAAGAGGCCACATAACCCACGGCACCCGCCGTGCTGGTCACAAATCGCAGCATGGACTCCTGAGAGTGCACGGTATACGGTGGTGAAATCCCGTGGAAGTAGCGCTCAGTCCAATATCGTTGCAGGTCGTCGGGCTGCTCACCGAATAAAGACACCGAAAACGCCCTTCGCAGTGGATTTGTCGAGGATAAATTCAAGGGCACCAACGCAGCCTGATTGTCATCCACCAGAATGTGTTTCAGAAAAATATCGGCCAGATTGGTTCGGGTAAACAAGATTTTCGGCGGACCTGTACCGACGATCACCGCGATGCTCGCATCGGCGATGGCCTCATGCGCACCTAATCCCAGCAGCAATACACCGGCGAGGACGCGTCGCCGCAGGCCAATTACCCCGCTCCGCCCGAGTTTGCTCAAAACAACAAAGCCATCGAAACAAACCAGCCACTCGGCGCGAGCTGCACCGCCCCGGTCGATTGTCGACGCTCCAATTTGATTGAGAATGGCGGCGTGGGCCGATAGGTGATATCCACAATATTGCTATTCACCGGCTCATCGAACAGTTCCGCCTTATAACGCTCATGCGCGAGCACCCCGTAAAAATGCTCAAGCAGCGGCACAACGGCCTGAACATAACCGCCCCATTCGGTTTTATGGGCGAAATTCTCATCTTTGCGATAAACCAGTTCACTCTGAATCTCGACGCGGTTGTGCGTATAAAACACGTCCGCCCCCACCAGATTTTTGTAACCCGGCTGATTTTTCATCTCGAAATGGTCGACCGAGAGCCCGATTTGCAGATCATCATTCAGCGAGCGATATTTCAGCCGCGCGCCTGCCCCCTGACGAAAGGCATTGGGCGGATTGGGCTGAGTTTCTGGGTCGGCATACACTGATTCATGACCATCGGTGGGATCGAGATCATTCGAATTATCCAAAAATACCTGATAATCGATGGAGGAATCGGCCAGCGGCCATGTACCGTAAATTTGCAGCCCGGTCGCATTTTTGGCAAACGCGGTCGCGGTGGTGAGCGGACGGGAAACCGTCCAAACCAGGGGATCGGCATGGATCTGATTCCAGCGGCCGATGGGGGTTAAAAACTTGCCGATCCGCAGCGTGGTGCGCGCACTGAGGTTGTGATCCACATAAAGCCGCTCAATGTCAAAATCCGTAGAGGATGCGCTCAATCCAGCGGGTGAAAAAACGAGCGGTTGCCCCAGTTCAATCTCCGTAAAAAAATGCCAGTCCGGTGTGAAATCTTTGCGCAAGAAAAGGCTTAAATCCTGAAGCGACAGCTTGCTGGGCACCCCGTTGATGTCGCTCCCCTGAACGCTCGAATACCCGCCCGCATTCAAGCCCAGAAAGGGCAAATCGTACCCGTGACCCAATTGATACGGTTCGGCATACGCCAATTTCGATAACCCGAGAAGACAAACGAGGCTGACGATCGCAGCCTTCAGTCGCCACGGATTCACCACACGGCGGCACGCACACCATTCACGCCGCATACGGGCAAGCCAGCTCAGGTACGAACGAACACATTGGCAGGCGATTCATGGCTGACCTTTGAACGGTGATGGAATCAATTGACTCATTTCACAAATAAATAGATAAGCTACCATTTATCCCCGCCGGGGTCGATCCTCGATCGCCATGCACTATCATTCAAACGTGAGAAAGAGATTGAACCGATGATCCAGGCAAAAAACCGAACCATCACCATTCGTAGCGCCATCTTGCGCGGCTCGCTGATGTTGGTTTTGGTGGCGATCATCCTCAGTGGCAGCCTCTCGTTCATTGAGTTTCGCCAGGCATTGCAATCTGAAATTGCCCGCAACCTGGGGAGCAGCGCGTCCAGTCTGCTGGAACGGGTCGATGTATTCTTTTTTGAGCGGATTGAGGATCTGCGCGAATGGCGACGGGTAGAGCTCATGCAGGACATCAAAGTCGGCGATATCGACAAGCGCGTTGCCCGCTTGCTCGGCGATTTGAAAAAAGGCTACGGCAATGTGTATCGCACCCTGTATTGCACCGACGAACACGGAAAAATCGTGGCCGCCAGCGATCCGAACTGGATCGGCCTTTCCCGATTGCCGGGCGTGGCCATGCCTCAGGCCGATCATAATCAGCAAGATCACGTCGTTTTGGAGCACACCACGGCCAGTACTCCCGAAGGTGCGGAACAATTCACGCTCAGAACGCCCATTCCCAATGCCTTCGGGGCGGGAACCATCGGTTATCTCTATGCGGTTTTGAACTGGCGCACGGTTCAGGATTTTTTGGCAGATGATGTGCACGATGGTGCCGAGACCGCACTGCTACTGGATACCGACAGCCGGATTATCGCCTCTTCGGGCAGCCTGTCTGCCCCGCTCCAGGGGCGGCCGTTCAAATTACCCGACAAAATCTGGACGGATGACTTTCCCCAAATCAAAATCCGCTCGGGGGACATCGCCAGCACGGGCGATTTGCTGATTGGCGCCGCCGCATCCAAGGGCTATCAGCATTTCGCCGGTTTCGGCTGGCACATGCTGGTGGTGGAACCCACCTCAATTGCCTTCGCCCCCGTCTGGCAACTGGCCTGGGTGATTTCTGCGGGTTTATTGTTTAGTTTGGCGGTAGCTGGTTGGCTGTCGATTCGGATTTCAACACGTCTGGCTTTGCCTATTGGGCGACTCACGCAGTTTGCCAAAAATTTCCGCCAAGGGCACACTGAAAACCCGCCCGAACTGGCCAGCAGCATTCGGGAGGTGGGTGAATTGAATCGCGCCTTCCGCGACATGATCGAGGCGCTGGAGCAATCCCGCGAGCACTTGGTGCGCGCCGGAAAACTCGCCGTTGTGGGCGAAATGGCAGCCATCATGGCGCACGAGGTACGAACCCCGCTCGGCATCCTCAAATCCTCTGCGCAGATGCTGGAGCGGCGCACCCCGTTATCCCCGCAGGATCGGGAGTTGACCGGCTTTATCGTAAGTGAAACCGATCGGTTGAATCGACTGGTCACGTCCTTGCTCGAGTGCGCCGCGCCGCGCGCACCCCAATTTGACTTGCATGATCTCCACGCACTGATTCACCATGCACTGGCCTTGGTAGCCAGCAAAACCGAACACAAAAGCATTCAGCTCGAAACCCGATTGAATGCGGCGCAGCCGCTCGTTTTCTGCGACCGGGAACAGATGATCCAGGTCATGCTGAACCTGATGATTAACGCCATTGCACACGTGCCTTTGGCGGGCAGGATTCAAATCAGCAGCGCCTGTCAAAACGACCACTTTATTCTAACTGTCGAAGATAATGGCCCGGGCATTCCCGCCCGGGATATCCCGAAAATTTTCGACCCCTTTTTCACGCGAAGGGAAGGTGGCATTGGCTTGGGGCTGGCAATTGTCCAGCAAATTGTGCAATCCCATCACGCCGAGATCAAAGTCTCGAAATCGATTTATGGCGGTGCCAAATTCACCTTGTCTTTTACACACAATTCCAGCGGAGCTGAACAATGACCAAACGCGTTTTGGTGGTGGATGATGAAGACAAAATGCGGCGTTTGCTGGAAATGGCACTGCTTGCCATGGGGCACCACGTCGAGCAAGCCGCAGATGGCCAGAAAGCACTGGCACTGTGCGCACAAGGTGCGTTTGATTTGATCCTCACCGATCTCCGCATGCCGAATTTAGATGGCATGGGATTGCTGTCCCAACTGCGCGAACAAGGAAATGAGGTACCCGTCATCGTCCTTACGGCACACGGTAGTGTTCAAAGCGCGGTTGAGGCCATGAAAATGGGTGCCATCGACTACATTATCCGCCCCTTTGAAATAGCCACCGTGGAGCTGGCCGTTTCCCGTGCCCTGACCATGGAACAAGTCCAGCAGGAAAATCGGTTTCTGCGCGAAGAAGTCAAGCGCGGCTGGGGCGAATTTATTGGTCAAAGTCCGGCCATGCAACATCTCTATCAACTCATTCGTCAGGTTGCCCCCACCCGCACCAGCATTTTTGTGGTGGGGGAAACAGGCACGGGCAAAGAACTCGTGGCGCGTGCGATTCATCAGGAATCGGGGCGCACGGGTCTTTTTGTGCCCATCAATTGTGCCGCCATTCCGGCTGGTCTCCTGGAAAGTGAGTTGTTTGGCTATCGCAAAGGCGCTTTTACCGGCGCCGATAAAGACCGGATGGGCCGGTTTGAGGCCGCGAGTGGCGGTACCTTGTTTTTGGACGAAATCACCGAAATGCCCCTGGCACTGCAGGCCAAATTACTTCGGGTGATTCAGGAGAGTTCCGTGGAGCGACTGGGCAGTCATACCCCCATCACGATTGATCTCCGGATTGTGGCCGCCACCAACCGCGAGCCCCTGCAAGCCGTGGCCGAAGGCCGGTTGCGCCAAGATCTGTACTTTCGCCTGAATGTCCTGCGCGTGGATGTCCCCGCCCTGCGCGACCGCCCCGATGACATTCCTCTTCTGGCCGACTATTTTCTGGATAAATACAGCAAGGAACTCGGGCGATTCACCCCGAACATCGAGGTCTCGGCGATCCAGCAGTTACAGCGTTATCACTGGCCCGGAAACATCCGCGAACTGGAAAACATGATGGAACGTGCGGCGGTATTAAATCGGGGCAATGCCGTCAGTGAAACCTCATTGGCCATCGACATGCCCGCCGCCGCCCACACGACGCCCATAGCCCCGATCCAATCGGATATCGAAACATCCGGGTGCCTGGTCATGGAACCCCAAGTCATTGGACTGGAAACCCGCCTGATCCAGGAGGCCTTACACAAAGCCGGCGACAATAAATCTGCCGCTGCCCGGATGCTGGAAATCAGTGAGCGCTCACTGTGGTACAAAATCAAAAAATATGGCCTCTGAGTACGGACGGGTGACGGTATAACCTGTATGAGGTAGGTCCTTTTGCCGACGTCAGCACCCTGTACCAGCGATAAGCAGTGCAGTTCCAAACGAAATCTCACCGCTAAAAATGAGGGATTACGTTAACCGCCAGACAGCCAGAGATCATGAACCACTTTAGGCGGAAAGGCAGCGCGCAAGGCATTCAATATTGCCAGAACATCAATCACCTCCTGGAGGATGGCACCGCTCACCGGACTTAAATGGCCGGTGGCGGCAAAGACCATGCCAATGATGCTCAACACCATGCCACCCACCGCGCTCTGCAGGGCGATACCCCGCATCCGCCGGCTGATGTGCATGAACTCATCCACTTTCTGCAGGGAATTGTCCATCACCACAACGCCTGCCGCTTCTCCGGTTACATCACTATTCTGCCCAATCGCCACACCGACCGTGGCGGCCATCATCGCCGGGGCGTCATTAATTCCATCACCCACGTAGAGAGTCTTGGCGACGGCAGTTTCCTTACGGACGATGGCCAGTTTTTCCTCAGGGGTCTTTTGGGCGTGGATTTCGGTGATACCGACTTGTTCAGCCAGATAACGCACTTCCGACTCACGATCCCCAGATAGAATCATCACGCGTTGAAACTGATGTTTTGGCCCCAGATGCGCCACGAAAGGAATACTCTCGGCGCGCGGCGCATCGCGAAAATGCAAAGTCGCAGCATATCGTTGATCGATGACCACAACGCACTCCAATCCGCCAGTTGTCGGAGGAAGTAAATCAAACCCCGGCACGTGTTGCTCGATCAGTTTACTGCGACTGGTGACCTGCAATTGATGCCCTGAGACGGTGCCTCGTAAACCCTGCCCTGCCGATTCGCCGACTTCCGTAGCCTCCAAGAGCGGAATCCCGGCCTCCTTCGCCGCATCCAGAATCGCGCGCGCCAGCGGATGTTTCGAATAACGTTCCAGACTTGCCACGAAGGTCAATACTTCTTTTTCATTGAAGCCTGGCGCAACAAGGTGTTCCGTCAATTTAGGCTCGCCGTATGTCAGTGTCCCGGTCTTATCAAATATGGCGGTTCGACACTCAGCAATCTGTTCAAGCACAACAGGACTCTTGACGATGATCGCCCGACGCGCACAAAGAGAAATCGAACCGATGATGGCAATCGGAATCGCGATAAGCAGTGGGCAAGGTGTGGCGATGACCAGCACCGCCAGGAAGCGCACGGCGTCACCGCTCATGGCCCAGGCAAGCAAGGCGACCGCCAGTGCGATCGGCGTATAAATCGCGCCCAGTTGATCGCCGATTCGACGCAACTTCGGTCGCTGGGCTTCGGATTCTCGCATGACCTCCATAATCTTGGCATAACGCGAATCGGCGGCAAGCTGGGTCGCACGAATGGTCAGCGCCGTCTCACCGTTGATCGCGCCAGAAATGACGGTCGATCCGTGCGTTTTGGTCATCTGAAACGGCTCACCCGTCAGGTAGGACTCATCCATCACGCCATGCCCTTCGATCACAATGCCGTCTACCGGACAGAGATCATGCGGATAAAGTACGAGCAGGTCGCCTACGGCAACCTCATTCAGGGCGACATCGGTAATGTCCAATTCCCGTTTGCGGTGCGCAATCGATGGCATCCGTTTCGCCAGCGCAGCGAGCACGGATGAAGCGCTGCGTAACGCATAGTTTTCCAGGGCTTCGCCGCCAGAAAGCATCAAGACAATAATCGAGCCCGCCAGATATTCACCCAGCAAAAGGGCGGTAATGATGGCGATGCCACCCAACAGATCGGAGCCAAATTCTTGCTTCAAAACCTTCAGCACCAAGTCATGGAGCAGCGGCACCCCCCCCAGAACAAGGGTGGCCAACAAGGGGCCCTGATACAAGCCGGGCGCGGTGTGATAGCCGTACCGGAGCAACAGATGCAGAAAAATTGCCAGGATGGAGAATATCGTGATAAAGGCAGTCTTATGCTGCCAGAAACCGGGCGTAGAACGCTCCGACTGTTTTTTTCCGACACTGCCGTCGCCAACACGGGGGTGCTCTGAGGTAATTTTCATGGGAAACACTCGGTAATCTCCCCATGTTCAGTGGGTGGCAAAATGTAGAGTCAGGCCGTCATGGCCAATTTTTGTGGCGGGCTTAAACCGCCCAGCGCCATATTGGGTCGCTCATTGTGATATGTCCAGAGCCACTATGTGGCCACTTCCTGTGCCTCGCGACAAGTGATGCAGCGCAAGGCAAAATGGCGCAAAACGGCGCAGCATACACAGAGTCGATGCGCATGTTGAGTGCACTTTTAACGCAGCAAAGCGCGCTTTGCCGAGATTTATGAACAGGTTCATAGCATTGCCCTGCAACCCATAGCGGGGTAACACCGCCTCCGTGTCTTGTTATCCTTCAGTAATCGTGCTTTTATTAGCTCGGTATGATTTGGGTGTTCCTGGCGACTGCCGTGATTTATTCCCAGGCTCATTTATCAGCGATCACGTGAGAGGATGAAAAGCCATGTGTCTTGCAATCCCGATGCAGATCACTCGTATGAATGGAGACACGGCCAGAGCTGCGGCACGGGGTATCGAGCGGGAGATCAATCTCATGCTGGTGCAGGATCAGGGTATTGCGGTCGGTGACTTTGTGATTGTGCATGTGGGGTATGCCCTGCACAGACTGGAGCCGGACGATGCCCTGGCAACCTGGCAACTGCTGGATGACATGACCGACAACGGGGTGAATGGCGACCATGCATGAATTGAGTCTGTGCCAGTCGCTGGTTCGCCAGGCCAGCCGGGTGGCGGCAGAGCACGGGGCGCGATCCATTCGCCGGATCAGCGTCCGGATCGGACTGCTCTCCGGCGTAGAGGCCGATTTGATGCTGCATGCCTTCCCCTTCGCCAGCCGGGGGACCGCCGCCGAAGGGGCTCAACTGGACATGGAACTTTGCCCGGTGCGTGTATATTGCCCCCAGTGCAATCGGGATTCCGAAGTCCCCTCGAATCATCTGAACTGCCCCCATTGCGGTTACTGGCAAACCCACCTCAGCGGTGGCGAGGAACTGCTGCTGGCCAGTATTGATCTGGGGGTCGAGACCGACGCCCAAACCCTGACTTCATCCAAACCCTGGGAGGTTCCTCATGTGTGATACCTGCGGCTGTGCCATTCCCGATCATCTGTACCATGCCACGAATGAACAGACAGTGCGAACGGTCGAAGTGCTCGAAGGGCTCAAGGCCCATAACGACCAGACGGCCCGACATAATCGGCACCATTTTGACGCCGCCGGCGTGCTCGTGATCAACCTGATGTCTTCACCGGGCGCCGGTAAAACCAGCCTGCTGGAAGCGACCATTGAGGCACTGAAATCGCGCTACCGAATCGCGGTGATCGAGGGCGATCTGGACACCGAAAACGACGCGGAACGGATCCGCGCCAAGGGCGTGCCTGCGGTACAAATCACCACGGGCAATGCCTGTCATCTGGATGCGGACATGGTGCATCAAGCCGTCCATGCCTTGCCGATCAAGGATCTGGACATCCTGTTCATCGAAAATGTCGGCAACCTGGTTTGTCCGGCCAGTTTCGATTTGGGGCAGCACGCCAATGTCACGCTGCTCTCGACGCCGGAAGGCGACGACAAGCCGTTGAAATATCCGGTCATGTTCCGCATCAGCGATCTGGTGCTCATCACCAAAACGGATCTGTTGGCCGTGCTGGACGATTTCAGTTGCGCGGCCGTGGCTGCCCATATCCGCCAACTGGCCAATCCCGCCCCCGTGATGGCATTGAGCAGTCGCCAGGGCCGGATCGAGCCCTGGTTGAACTGGCTGGAGGAGCAGATGGTGAAACGGCGCACACCGCACTTCACGCCGGTTACCGCGAACGCCCGGCCATCCGGTGTGATGCGGCCTCATGTCCGCACCCATGCTCATGTCTGAGCGCGCACTCCGCCGCGATCCCCGATATTGGCTGGCGCGCATCCATGCCCTGCCTCGGCCGGAATCCGGTGTTTTGCGCATCATGAATGTGTGCGGCGGCCACGAACGGACCATCACCCACGCCGGGTTGCGTCAGGCATTGCCGGATTACCTGCATATGATTCCGGGGCCGGGCTGTCCCGTTTGCGTGTGCCCGGAAGAGGATATTCATGCCGCAGTAGCGCTCAGCCTCATGGATCATGTGATTGTGGCAACTTTTGGCGACATGGTGCGCGTCCCCTGCAATGCACCGAAACGCGAACCGCGCTCACTGCAGGATGCGCAAGCCCGTGGCGGTCGGGTGGTTCCGGTTGCCTCGCCCGCCGACGTACTGATCCTGGCCCGGCAGAATCCCGAAAAAAAAATCGTGTTCTTTGCCGCCGGTTTCGAAACCACGACCGCGCCGATTGCCGCCCTGCTGTCCCAACCGGGGCTGCCGGACAATCTGTTGCTCCTGCTCAGTGCGCGCCAAACCTGGCCGGCAATCGCCCATCTGCTGGACAGTGATGAGGCCGGGTTCGATGCCTTGATCGCGCCCGGTCATGTGGCAACCATCATGGGGGCCGATCAATGGCGTTTTGTCGCCGAAAAACATGCCCTGCCGACTGCCGTGGCCGGATTCACGCCCGAGCTGTTGCTACAGGCCATTCACGCCGTGATGGCCCAGGCCGCTCGCAACAGCCCGCAACTGGAGAACTGCTATCCCCAGTGCGTCACGGCCGAGGGCAATGCGCGCGCGCAATGCCTGATGGATGCCGTCTTCACTATCCAGGATGCGCCCTGGCGCGGTATTGGCGTTTTCGCGGAATCGGGCTATGCCTGCCGACCGGCGCTGGCCGGACACGATGCCCGCGTCCATTTCCCCCAGGTGTTCAACGATGCCGAGGCCCGACGCGGCGAGATGCCGGCGGGCTGCGATTGTGCTCGGGTGGTGCTTGGCCGCATCACCCCGCCGCAATGCCGACTGTATGGCAGGGGTTGCCATCCCCGAAATCCGGTCGGCCCCTGCATGGTGTCCGATGAAGGCGCCTGTCGAATCTGGTGGAGTAGTGGCGCAGTTACACCGACCGATCGAGCAATGGCATGACGACACCGGGTCCGATCATGGAGATGATCGCCTCGGTCAATTCCGCTGATGACAACCCCATTGACGACCCGGTTCTGGCTCGCCGCTGGGCGTTGGATGGGCGCGTGCAGGGTGTGGGGTTTCGTCCCTTCGTTCAGCGACTGGCAACGCGCTGCAATCTCACGGGTCAGGTGTGGAATTGCGGCGGCCAGGTGATGATTGAAGCACAGGGGTCGCAAACCCGCCTGACCCGGTTCGAGCACGCGCTGATTCGGGAGGCACCGGAAACCGCTCGCCCCCACATTGCGTGCGTAGGGTCGATCGCGGCCCTGCCCGGCGCTGCCTTCGAGATCCGGCCCAGCCAGACCCTGGCCGATACACCGCCCCATCTTTCCCCCTCCATTCCCCCGGATACCCCGATCTGCACCCTGTGTCTGGCAGAGATGAATGACCCGAATAATCGCCGCCACCGCTATCCTTTTACCCATTGCGACCAGTGCGGGCCGCGCTATACGCTGATGGATCGCCTGCCCTACGATCGCGTGCGAACCAGTCTGAAGGATTTCCCCCTGTGTCCGGATTGCGACCGGGAATATCACGATCCGAATAACCGCCGCTTTCATGCCCAGTCGATTGCCTGTCCACACTGCGGCCCGCACCTGACCTATACCGACCAGGGCGATAGGACGATCACCGACAATCAACACGCCCTGAATGCCGCTACGCGCGCGCTGACCTCCGGTGCAATTGTGGCTGTACAGGGCGTTGGAGGGTATTACCTGATGGCCGACGCCACCAATAGCGCGGCTGTATCGCTGTTGCGTCTGCGCAAGCACCGGCCGGACAAGCCGCTGGCCGTGATGTTTCCCTGGCGAGGCCCGGACGGCCTGGATGCCGTTCGTCATACCGCCGGGTTCGATACGGCCGAAGCACAGACGTTGCTGGGCGAGGAACGCCCGGTAGTCGTGCTCCCCCTGCATGCCGAACACAGCCTGAGCCCGGCCGTCGCACCCGGACTGAATGAGGTGGGTGCCCTGCTGCCCTGCGCCCCGCTCCACTATCTGCTTCTTGAGGCGTTGGGCCGACCGCTGATTGCCACCTCGGCGAATATCAGCGGTGATCCGACCATGATCGACCCCGCGGTGGCCGAGCAGCAGCTTGCGACCATTGCCGATGCCTTTTTGCATCACAACCGCGCGATTCATCATCGCGTTGATGACAGCGTCTATCGGCGCATCGGGCATCGGCTTCGTCCCCTGCGACTCGGTCGCGGGATCACGCCGCTGGAAATCGATCTGCCCTGGCCTGTATCGCATCCGGTCTTGGCTGTCGGCGCCCAGCAGAAAAACACGGTCTGTCTGGCCTGGGGTACGCGACTGGTGCTCTCGCCACACATCGGCGATCTGGAAAATTTCCGCACGCATCTGGCCTTCGAACAACAGATCCGGACGCTCTGCGAACTGTATGGCGTGCAGCCTGAAGAGATGATCCACGATACGCATGCCGATTACCAGGCGACCCGCTGGGCACGCGCCTCGGGACGGGACTGTCATTCAATTCCGCATCATTTCGCCCACGCTTCCGCCCTGTGTGGCGAACATGGGCGTTTCAGCGAAGACACGCTGGTATTCACCTGGGATGGTACCGGCCTGGGGACGGACGGCACCCTTTGGGGCGGGGAAGCCCTGATCGGGCGCCCCGGCCAGTGGCGACGCCATGCCACGTTCGAACCTTTCCCGTTACCCGGCGGAGAGGCTGCCATCCGGGCGCCGTGGCGTCTGGCGGCCACACTGAGCTGGGAATGCGGCTCGGACTGGCAGCCAGCCCCTATTGCCGCAACGGAATTAACCCTCTTGCGGGCAGTGTGGCAACGGCGGCTCAACTGCCCATCCAGCTCATCCGTCGGTCGGCTGTTCGATGCGGCAGCGGCCCTGTTGAATCTGGTCGATACCGTCAGTCATGAGGCCCAGGCGCCCACGCGGCTGGAAGCGTTCGCGCGGGGCGCGGGTAACCCAGTCGAGCTGTTTCATCACAGCGATTTTGATGGGGTGTTACGCTGTCGCTGGCCCCCCTTGATCCGGCATCTCCTGGATCACCGGTTGAGCGCCATTCAGCGTGCGGCGGATTTTCACGCCACCCTGGTTCAGGTATTGTTGACACAGGCTCAGGCCGCACGTTCCTCGGCATCGATCCGCAGTATTGGCCTGACTGGCGGGGTCTTCCAGAACCGGCGACTGACTGAAGCCGCAGTCGCTGCGCTTGCGGCCAATGGATTCGACGTCTTGCTCCATGAGCGTATACCCTGCAATGATGCAGGCATCAGTTTTGGCCAGGTGATGGACAGGCTGCCCGCGTTGCGTTACAGGGAGGAGACTTGAGTGACCAATCCAGTCATCGGCACGGCGACCGGACACGATGAATTCATTACACTGGCCCACGGCAACGGCGGCCGCATCATGCGGCGGTTGATCGAAACCGTCTTTGTCCGCCACCTGGGTAATCCCTGGCTATCCCCCCTGTCCGATGCCGCGATTCTGCCCAACCGGCTGGAGTCCGACCACGACCTGGTCTTCACCAGCGATGGCGTCACGGTTCAGCCGCTGTTTTTCCCCGGCGGCAATATCGGCAGTCTGGCCGTGCATGGCACCATCAACGATCTGGCGGTGTCCGGCGCCAAACCCCTCTATCTCAGCGTGAACACCTTTCTCGAGGAAGGATTGCCGCTGGCGCAGCTCCAGCAGATTATTGCCAGCATGGCCGAAGCGGCGCGGGCCTGCGACGTCCACGTCGTGACCGGCGATACCAAGGTGCTGCCGCGCGGACTGTGTGGGGGCATCTACTTCGGGATATCGGGCATCGGCGTGCGGCCCCGCGGATTGACGCTGGGCAGCGATCAAATTCAGGCGGGCGATGCGGTTCTGGTCAGCGGGCCGGTCGGTGATCATGGCATCGCCGTGCTGCTGGCCCGAGAGCAGTTTGGACTGAGTGGAACCCTGGAATCCGACAGCGCCAGCGTATTACCCTTGACTCAAGCCGTGCTCGATCTGCCCGGCCTGCGCTTCATGCGCGATCCCACACGCGGCGGCCTGGCCACCGTACTGCATGAAATCGCCCTGGCTACCGGGCTGGGGATTCAGCTGATGGCAGAACAAATCCCCATTCGCGGCAGCGTGCAAAGTGTCTGCGATATGCTGGGCTACGATCCGCTGTATCTGGCCTGTGAAGGCCGTGTGGTGGCCATTGTGGCCGCCAGGGAAGCCGATGAAGCGCTCCGACTTTGGCAGGACTTGCCCCAGGGCCGGGAAGCACGCCGGATCGGGACTGTGGTGCCGGATCATCGTCGCGTACTCATCAAGAACGAGTGGGGCGGCGAACGAACGCTACAGGAACTGGAAGACGACCCCCTGCCCCGAATCTGTTAATGCTTGAACCGATATTCAGAGTGAACCGACATGAACATACAACGCTTTCTGCCCAGAGACCGCTTGCAGACGCTCATCGATCAGTTGATGTCCGCAGGCTACGACGTGATTGGGCCGCAGGTTCGGGATCATGCCATCATCTTCGACCATCTGGCCGGGGTGGATCAACTTCCCATCGGAATTACAGATGAGCAGGCGCCGGGCCGTTACCGACTCGAAAAATCCGATAGCGTGCGCTGCTTCGACTGGGCTACCGGCCCCCAGGCGCTGAAGCCGATGACGTTCGTATCGCGCGAAACCCTATGGCGCAGTGATCGTCGGCCCGATGGCAGCCTCGCTTTTCGCGAGGAACCGATGGTAACGCGCCCGACCGCAATTATCGGCATACGCGCCTGCGATCTGGCTGCCCTGTCGATTCACGACCGCCACTTCATGCATGGTGCACATCCCGATCCCCAGTACAGCCAAAGACGCCAAAGCCTGTTTCTCGTCGCCGTCAACTGCATGCGATCAGCGGCTACCTGCTTCTGTACGGCCACCGGCGACGGGCCACGGGCGCGCTCCGGCTACGATCTGTCCCTGTCCGAGCTCGATGAGGGTTTCATTCTTGAGGTTCATACCGAACGCGGTCGGGATGTCGTCGTTCGGCTGGATGTGACGGAAGCCACATCCGCTCAGATCGAACGCGCCAACGCGGGTATTGAGCAGGCGGCGAAACAGCAGCAGCGTACCCTGCCGGCCGGTCCGCTACAGGACAAACTGGTTGCAGCGGTCGAGCATCCGCACTGGAAAACACTTGATGACCGTTGCCTCAGTTGCGGTAACTGCACGGCGGTCTGCCCGACCTGTTTCTGCCAGACACATGGGGATGAAATCTCGCTGGACGGGCGTCAAACCAGCCATGTGCGTCAGTGGGAGAGTTGTTTCAACCCCGATCACAGCTACATCCACGGCATTGTGATTCGGACCGAACGGCCTCAGCGCTATCGCCAATGGCTGACTCACAAGTTCGGCACCTGGGAAGAGCAGTTCGGCCGGAGTGGATGCGTGGGTTGCGGCCGGTGCATAGCCTGGTGTCCGGTCGGTATCGACGTGACCGAGGAACTGGCGGCCCTCTTGATCGAACCGGGCATTGAGCCGCCCGCAGAACAACCCGGGGGTAAATCGGACGGCCAATCGGGCGGAGTGGCGCATCATGAATAATGCCTTGATGCCGCATGAGGCAGAAGTGGTCGAACGGCACGACGAGACCCCTGACCTGTTCAGCCTGCAACTGCGTTTTACCGATCCGGTGATTCAATCCCAATTCGAATTTGCGCCGGGTCAGTTCAATATGCTGTATCTGCCGGGGGTCGGCGAGGTACCCATTTCCATTGTCTCCGACCCCGAAGACAGCCATGTCATCAACCACACCATTCGCAGGGTCGGTTCGGTGACCGATAATCTGGGGAAACTTCAGGTGGGCGATCGCCTCGGCCTGCGCGGCCCCTATGGTCGCGGTTGGCCGGTCGTGGAAGCGGAAGGCACCGATCTGGTGATCGTGACCGGCGGGCTGGGTTGTGCGCCATCCGTCTCGTTTATTGAGTATGCCTTGCGCCGCCAGGCGCGCTACGGACGCATCCAGATTATCCAGGGGGTCAAGCATGCCCACGATTTCATCTGGCGCGAGCGCTATGATCAATGGCGTCAGTATCCCAATGTCGAGGTCTGGCTGACTGCCGATACGGGCGACACGCTCTGGCCGGGGCGCGTCGGACCGGTCACGCAGTTCTTCGACCAGCTCAAGATCGAGCCAAAACAGACCTCGGTGATCATGTGCGGTCCGGAAGGCATGATGAATGCCGTGGTACGCGATATGCGACAACGGGCGGTGCCCGACACGCAAATCTGGCTCAGCATGGAGCGCAACATGCACTGTGCGCTGGGTTCCTGCGGCCGCTGCCAACTGGGCGCCAAATTCGTCTGCCGGGACGGCCCGGTGTTCAATTATGCCGAACTCGCGCCCTACTGGGGCCACAAGGGCGTCTAACAGAGGCAATCCTGATGAATAACTCCATACCCCACGCAGCACCCCGCTCCACGCATCGGCCTCGGGTTGCCGTGCACAAGTTCAGCTCCTGCGACGGCTGTCAGCTCGCGTTCCTGAATCTGGGCGAGCCGCTGCTGGCGCTGGCCGAAACCGTAGATATCCTGCATTTTGCCGAGGCCGGGCCCATCGACGAGGATGCGGTGGTAGACATTGCCTTCGTCGAAGGCAGTGTGGCGACCTCGAAGGATGCCGCACGGCTGAAACGGATTCGCGAAAACAGCCGGTACGTCATCACGATCGGCGCCTGCGCCACTGCGGGTGGTATTCAGGCACTGCGCAACATGCATGATTCCGGCGAATGGATCGCGGGCATTTATGCGCAGCCCGAATATCTCGACCTGCTGCCCGAATCCCGCCCCATCGCCAGCATCATCAAGGTCGATCTTGAGCTATGGGGCTGTCCGGTCAATGGGGAGCAGGTGCTGGGCGTCACCAAGGCCCTGCTGATCGGACACCTGCCTCGGGTGGACCACAGTGCCGTCTGCATGGAGTGCAAACGTCAGAATGTCGTCTGTGTGATGGTTTCGCAGGGCAAACCCTGCATGGGGCCGGTGACGCAAACCGGCTGTGGCGCCATTTGCCCGAAAATGCAACGCGATTGCTATGCCTGTTACGGCCCGGCGGTTCAGGCCAATGTATCCGCGCTGAGTACCTATTTCGCCGCGACCGGGATGCCCGCCCGGGAAGTCGCCCAGCGCCTGTTGTTTATCAATAGCCAGACGGAACCCTTCACGAGTGCGGGCATACACTGGCAGAACAAAACGTCCGCAGCACCGAACACCAACCCGGGAATCAACCCAAAAACCAGTCTGGGAGCCGAGCAATGAGCGACCTGAGAACCGGCGAAATTCATGTGCCCATTCTGGCGCGCGTCGAAGGCGAAGGTGCGCTGGACATCCGCATTCGGGACGGCCATATCGATGAACTTCATTTGAGAATTTTCGAGCCGCCGCGCCTGTTCGAGAAATTGCTCGAAGGCCGCCCGGCGCAGGATGTCATCGACAGCGTGGCGCGCATCTGCGGTATTTGTCCGGTGGCCTATCAGATGAGCGCGGTGGCAGCGATTGAATCGATTTTCAACTTCACGCCAACCCCCTGGGTGCAGGCCATGCGCCGGGTGATGTATTGCGGCGAATGGATTCAGAGCCACAGTCTGCATGTCCACCTGCTGGCCGCGCCCGATTTTCTCGGTTTTAACAGCGCGCCCGCAATGGCGAAACAATTTCCGCTGGAAGTCCGGCGCGGTCTTCGACTGCAGGGCATCGGCAACGACATCATTCGCACGTTCGGCGGACGATCGGTGCACCCGGTCGGGGTTCGGCCCGGCGGATTTTTCCGCGCCCCGGATGCCGCCGCCATGGCCACGCTCCGCCAGAAAATCCATGAAAGCCTTAATGAAGCCCGCGATCTGATTGCCTGGGTCGCGACCCTGCCGATCCCCGAGGACGACCAGGATTTCACTTCGGTATCCCTGCGACAGAATGGTGAATACCCGATAACCGGCGGTCGGATCGTTTCCGATCGCGGGCTGGATATCGCGATTGAAGAATACGAACAGCATTTCCGCGAATTCCAGGTGCCCTACTCCACCGCCCTGCACGCCCTGCTGGACGATCAACCGTATCTCGTCGGCCCGCTGGCGCGCCTCAACAATAATTACGCATACCTCCCTGCGGATTTACGCCAACTCATTGAGGCGACCGGGATTCGATTCCCCAGCCGAAACATGTTCCACAGCATTCTGGCCCGAGCCATCGAGATTCATTACGCCTTGAGCGAATCCCTGCGTCTGACGGAAAATTACGATGCCAGAACCACACCCTATGTCGAACCGATTCAGTGCGCCGGTATCGGCTATGGCTGTACGGAAGCGCCGCGGGGCATTCTTTGGCATCGTTATGCGCTGGACGAACAGGGCCATGTACTGAATGCGCAGATTGTGCCGCCGACCAGCCAGAATCAGGCCCGGATGGAGGAGGATCTCAAGACATCGCTGACCCGCTTCGGATTGGATCAGCCAGACGATGCCCTGCGCTTGCATGGGGAAATGGTGATTCGAAATTACGACCCCTGCATATCCTGCGCGACGCACTTTCTGGATTTTCGTGCCGAACGGCAATGAACCGACTCTATATCTTCGGACTGGGATCACCCTATGGCTGGGATCAGGTCGGCTGGCTCGCTGCCGATCAACTCCGTCAGACCTTCAGCGGACAACCTGCAATCGTGGTGGACATGCTGAGCCGCCCGACCAATCTGTTTTCGCACCCAATCACACCGATGGACTGGGTAATTTTCATCGACAGTATGATGGGCAAGGCAAGGCCGGGCACAGCCCAACGATTCACCACGCTGGCCTTGCCGCCAGCCCACCAGAAATTTTCATCCCATGGCATTGACCTCAACACCACCATAGCGTTACTCGCAAGCTTGGGATTTTCAACCGAAAAAATTCAAATAGTTGCCGTCGAAATCCCCGCAGATACCGAACCTTCACCTGAGCAAACGTTCCGACGATGCCAGGCACTGGCGACACAAAGCCTTCATGCCGAGGTCAAATCCTGCGTCGAGTATTGGCTGCAATTCGGGGTGTATCGCTTTTCAACGACTCATGAACTGTCATTTCGACAAAATACTCACGTTGAGAGTCCACCAGCGGGATCGTTTTAGCAACAGTCTATCCATGATTTTTACGCGCTTTCGACGATGCGGGGATCGACTCTATTTCATCCTGGCGTTCAATGTGATCCTTTCGCCGTCAACCCTGAAATGCCCGCATCATCATGGCTCTACCTTGAACTTTTCTGCCGAAAAAAAGAACGGCAATCCATGCAAAGATCATAAAATCCGGGGAGATTGGGATCTGTTGAGCGACAATCACCCAACCTGACTTCGGCCCATCTGTCATTCGGAGTGAGACGTTCATGAAAGAAGCCTTGCCGTCCGATCATTCCGTCGACAAAAAATTTGGCGTGCATCCCGATGTACTCAAACTGGGTTTGGTGAGCTTTCTGACGGATCTGAGTTCCGAGATGATTTTTTCCGTCTTTGCGATCTTTTTCACCACAATTGCGGGCGCTTCGGCGGCCTTGCTCGGCGTGATTGAAGGGCTTGCCGACTTATCCGCCTCCTCTTTGAATTACCTTTCCGGCTGGCTATCGGATCGATCCGGCAAACGTAAAATCTTCGCACTGGCCGGGTATGGTTTCTCGACGCTGGCCAAAGCGATTCTCCTCATCTCCAGTTCGGTCGCGGGTCTGGGTATTTTTCGGATCATCGAACGGCTGGGTAAAAGTTTTCGAGGTCCGCCTCGTGATGCCTGGCTCTCTGCGGTTGCGGACCAGCGTAAACGCGGTTTTTCATTTGGTGTGCATAAGGCGCTGGATAAATCCGGTGCGGTGTTTGGGCCATTGGTGGCTTACGGCCTGCTTTCCTGGTTGGGGGATGGTGCCCCGACGTTTCATATTTTGTTCTGGGTTGCACTCGTTCCCGCCTTGCTCAGCGTCATTGTCTTGAGTTTCGTCAAGGAACAACCGGGGGTCGCGCACCCGCGTGACAATATGTTTGAGGCATGGAAAGCCCTCAGCCCGGAATTCAAGCGCTACCTGGTTACGGCAGGGATCTTCTCGCTGGCCTATTTTAGCTTTGGCTTTTTGCTGCTGCGTGCGCATAGCGTGGGTTTTGCAGTCAAGGATATTGTGTTGCTCTACGCCTTGTTCAATATTGCGTGTGTCGTGGCGGCACCGCTGATGGGCAAACTCAGCGATCACATCGGGCGGGCTCGAATCATCATGCTGGGCTATCTGGTCTATTTATTGATGTGCCTCGGCTTTGCGTTTGCATCCACACAAGGGCAAATCATCGTACTGTTCGTTTTTTATGGCGTGTTTTATGCGATTGACGAAGCGCAAAGCAAGGCATTTATCACGGATCTTGAGTTTGAACGCCGCGCCTCGGCCATTGGCCTGTATAACTTTGTGACCGGCCTGATTTATCTGCCGGCATCGTTGATTGCCGGGCTATTATGGTTGACACACCCGTCGAGCGCGTTCCTTGTGGCGGCCGGCATCGCGTTCATCGCACTGACAGTATTCTCGATACTGCGCCCGGATAAGCATCACAGTGCCGACATCACGCCCGCCCCATGAGTCTTGATTAACATTCGGTAACAACAACAGGTTAGCAGTTCATTGAGAATAATGAGGAATTTATTGGGTGCCAGCACACGGATGACAGAGTACCCGGTTGAGATTTTAAGGAAACGCCCGTGAGAAAAATCGCAAGACCATGAATAGTGAACAAAACGTGCAGAATTTTGGCACGGTCGTCTCAATACGAGGCAGTGTGGTGGATATTCACTTCGACCTGCGTTTACCGCCGATTTATACCTTGCTGCACGCGATGGCGGGCGACATTGCGATTGAAGTACTGTCCCAGCTTGACGCCCACCGGGTACGCGGTATTGCGCTAACGCCCACGCAAGGCCTCGCGCGGGGCATGCAGGTGGTGGACACCGGCGGGCCGCTGCGGGCGCCCGTTGGCCGCGAGATTCTTGGGCGGATGTTTGACGTGTTCGGCAACGCCATCGACCGTCAGCCGGCACCAGCGGATATCCAGTGGCGCTCAGTGCACCGGGCGCCACCAGCCTTGGCTCGGCGTTCCACCCAATCCGAACTGTTCGAGACGGGCATCAAGGTGATTGATGTGCTCATGCCGCTGGAACGCGGCGGCAAAGCGGGCCTGTTTGGCGGTGCGGGCGTCGGCAAGACGGTCTTGCTCACCGAGATGATTCATAACATGGTCAAGCAACAGGAAGGGGTGAGTATTTTTTGCGGTATTGGTGAACGCTGCCGCGAAGGTGAGGAGCTGTACCGTGATATGACGGCAGCGGGTGTACTGCCAAATATGGTGATGGTATACGGCCAGATGAACGAACCCCCAGGCGCCCGTTTCCGCGTCGGTCACGCAGCACTGACCATGGCGGAATACTTTCGCGACGATGAACACCGCGACGTGCTCTTGCTCATCGATAACATTTTTCGGTTTATTCAGGCGGGCATGGAAGTATCCGGTCTGATGGGCCAGATGCCATCGCGTCTGGGCTATCAGCCGACGATGGGCACGGAGCTGTCGCAACTCGAAGAACGCATTGCCAATACCGATAGCGGTGCGATTACGTCAATTCAGGCGGTGTATGTGCCGGCAGACGATTTTACCGATCCGGCAGCAGTGCATACGTTTTCACACCTTTCCGCGTCCATCGTGCTGTCGCGCAAACGGGCGAGCGAGGGGCTGTATCCGGCCATTGACCCCTTGCAGTCCAGCTCAAAAATGGCCACACCCGGCGTGATCGGTGAACGACATTATACCCTTGCACAGGAAATTCGCCGTACACTCGCACAATATTCTGATTTAAAAGACATCATCGCCATGCTGGGTTTGGAGCAATTATCCCAGGAAGATCGCCGTGTGGTTGCCCGGGCTCGGCGGCTGGAACGTTTTCTCACCCAGCCGTTTTTCACCACCGAACAGTTTACCGGCCTGAAAGGCAAGCTCGTCAGCCTCGAAGATGCGCTGGACGGCTGCGAGCGCATCCTGCGTGATGAGTTCAAGGATGTGCCGGAGCATGCGCTGTACATGATCGGAACAATTGAAGAGGCGCGGGCAAAACCACCATCCGGTCCGGAACACAAACCCAGCCCGGGCTCCAATTCAAGTGATCCAGCGGAAGTCCCTCATGCAGCCGACACACATGAATCTTAAGATTCTCTTACCCTTCAAAATCTTCAGGGAAAATACGGGGGTAATGCGGATTGTCGTGCCGACGCATGCGGGCTCTTATGGACTGCTTCCGCATCGGCTGGATTGCGCTGCGGCAATCCAGCCGGGGATACTGACGTTCGAGACCCAGACACAAGGCGAAGTTTATGTGGCCATTGATGAAGGTGTGCTCGTCAAAACGGGCTTTGACGTGTTAATTTCCGTGCGCAATGCCGTCGAAGGCACTGACCTTGGCGCATTGCGCGCCGTCGTGGAGCAAGAATTCCTGAACCTGAACGAACAAGAGCAGACGCTACGATCCGTGCTGGCAAAACTGGAAAGTGGATTTATTCGACGCTTTACCGCATTTGGTCATGAATAAGCCCTCTGAACATCCGCCCGCAGCGGGCGAAACGAAATTCAGTCGCCAGGTGGGCGAGCAGGCCGCACGCAAACTCAGGGCGCAACGTCATGCCACACAAACCATCTGGTCTGGCCTCGGCATGATGGGCATGGTGGGCTGGTCGGTGGCGATCCCCACCCTGCTGGGCGCCGCGTTGGGTATCTGGCTCGATAAACACGTCCACACGAGTCATTCGTGGACACTCGCACTGCTGGCGGTTGGCTTGGGACTGGGCTGCTGGCTGGCATGGTACTGGGTGGACAAGGAAGACAAAGCCATCAACGCGCCGGAGGAGGAGGAGAAGGAGCATGAATGACCCATTAAGTCTCGCCGGAGCATTGAGCATGGGCTTCCTGCTGGGCGTATTTTTTTTTGGCGGGCTTTGGTGGACGATTCGCCGGGGTATGGCCTCAAACCAAGCCGCATTGTGGTTCCTCGGCAGCATGCTGCTGCGAACGGCTGGCGTTCTGCTGGGGTTCTATTTTGTCTCGGCAGACGACTGGCACAAATTACTGGCGTGCCTGCTGGGATTCGTCATTGCCCGCTTTGTGATTGCCCGCCGGGTTCGCAGGGCGCAACAACCGCAATCTTTAGCCCTGGCAGAGGATCGCCAAATTAATCAGGAAACCGATCATGCACCTTAGTCCGGATGAGATCATCTTCTGGCAATATGGGTTCATCAAACTCAACGTCACCATTGTGACCACCTGGGGGCTGATGGGCGTACTCGTCATCGCGGCAAAACTGCTGACCCGCGAACGCTCCACGGTACTTGAGCGTTCACGCTGGCAGAACCTCCTGGAAATCATCGTGACCGGTATTAACCAACAAATCAGCGAAGTGGGTTTGCAGCAACCGCAAAAATATCTCGGTTTTCTGGGCTCCTTGTTTTTGTTCATTGCCACGGCGAGCCTGTTCACCATCGTGCCGGGCTACGACCCCCCGACCGGCTCGCTCTCAACCACGACAGCCCTGGCCATCTGCGTATTTGTGGCTGTGCCGCTGTTCGGCATCCAGGATCAGGGGCTGGCCGGCTATCTCAAGGAGTACCTGAAGCCCACGGTCATCATGCTGCCGTTCAATATCATCAGCGAACTGTCGCGCACCTTGGCGCTTGCGGTTCGTCTGTTCGGCAACATGATGAGCGGCACGATGATTATTGCGATTTTGCTGACCATTACACCCTTCATCTTCCCGATTGCCCTCAGTGTGCTCGGGTTGCTGACCGGCATGGTGCAAGCCTATATCTTCAGTATCCTGGCGGCGGTATATATTGCTGCAGCCACGCGGGCACGCCAGCCTGCGCCAGAGTAAACCCAGTAACCCCCACCAAAGGACACCTTATGGACAGCATGACCCTGATCGCCATCGCTTCGATTTTTACCGCCGGGCTGACCATCGCCTTGGGCAGTATTGGGCCCGCGCTCGGCGAAGGGCGCGCTGTCGCCACGGCATTGAGCGCACTGGCGCAGCAGCCCGATGCGGCATCTACCATCACCCGCACCCTGTTTGTGGGCCTGGCCATGATCGAATCGATTGCCATTTACTGCTTTGTGGTCTCGATGATCCTGATCTTCGCCAACCCATTCTGGAGCCATGCCACTGCCCTGGCCACAGGAAAGTAACTCATGCTCATCGACTGGTTTACCGTGGCGGCACAGGTTGTCAACTTCCTCATTCTGGTCTGGTTGTTAAAGCGCTTCCTGTACCGCCCTATCCTCAATGCCATTGACGCGCGCGAACAGCGGATCGCTGCGGCGTTGGCCGATGCCGAAGCGAAAAAAATCGAAGCCGAACAGGAACGCACCACATTTTCACAAAAGAATCAGTCACTTGACCAAGAGCGCGCTGCACTGATGAGTCAGGCGACGGCTGAGGCGAACACCGAACGTTTACGACTGCTTGATGAGGCGCGACAGGAGTCGACCAACCTCCGCGCACGGTTGCAGGAATCACTGAACATTGAGCAACGCAGCCTGAACGAGGCGCTCGCTCGTCGCGTGCTTGACGAGGTATTGGCCATTGCCCGCAAGGCCTTGGGCGATTTGGCCGAAACCACACTGGAAGAACGCATGGTCGAGGTGTTTTTGCGCCGTCTCCCCGCGCTCGACCGTCAGGCAAAAGAAACCCTCGCCAAGGCACTTAAAACTCAATCAGACCCTGCGCTCGTGCGCAGTGCGTTTGCGCTTTCCAATGAACAATGCCGAGCGATACAAACCGCAGTCAACGAAACCTTCTCGGCAGAAATCCCCTTGCGATTCGAGATTGTGCCCGCACTCATCAGCGGGATAGAACTCACCACAAACGGACAAAAACTGGCATGGAGTATCGCGGACTATCTGGGCTCACTCGAAAATGCCATCAACGACCTGCCCAAAACCCAATCAGAACCCGAAACCAGGCAAGGCGCCGATGTATAACGAATCCGATCGTCTGCAGCCGCTGTTCGACAGCACGTTCGCTCATCTGCGTCGAGCGCGAGAAAGCGGTACGCCACACTTGGTCCTGCAGGAAATTGGTGTCATCACCAGCGTCGCGACGGGTATCGCGAAAGTTGCCGGTCTCCCCGGCGTCGGATTCGAAGAGGTTCTGAAATTTCCCGGCCCTGTCTATGGCATTGCGTTCAATATTGATGAAGAGGAAATTGGCGTTGTCCTGCTGGGTGATTATTCGCAATTAAATGCGGGCGATGAAGTCACCCGCAGCGGGCACGTGGTTGATGTGCCCGTGGGCGACGGACTGATCGGGCGGATTATCAATCCGATGGGTCGGCCGCTGGACGGCAAGGGCTCGGTGGTCTCCGGCACGCGACTGCCCATTGAGCGTACGGCACCGCACATCATGGATCGCGCCCCCGTCACCGTCCCCTTGCAAACGGGGATCAAGGTGATTGATGCACTCATCCCCATTGGTCGCGGCCAGCGAGAACTGATTATCGGCGACCGGCAGACCGGCAAAACCGCGATCGCACTCGACACCATCATCAATCAACGCGGGAAAAACGTGTTGTGCGTGTATTGCGCCATTGGCCAGCGCGCGTCCGATGTCGCCAAGGTCGTCGCCGCCTTGCGCGAAAAAGGCGCGCTCGATTACACCGTCGTGGTCGTCACCGAAGGCAATGATCCGCCCGGCCTCGCCTACATCGCACCCTACGCCGCGACCAGCATCGCCGAGCATTTCATGGCGCAAGGCCGCGATGTGCTGGTGGTATACGACGATTTGACACAACACGCACGCGCCTATCGCGAGCTCTCGTTATTGCTGCGCCGCCCGCCGGGTCGGGAAGCGTTTCCCGGCGACATCTTTTACATCCACTCGCGTCTGCTGGAACGGGCCACCCACCTGCGCCCGGAACTCGGCGGCGGATCACTGACTGCACTGCCGATTATCGAAACCGAGGCGCAGGATATTTCCGCCTACATTCCGACCAACCTGATTTCCATTACCGACGGGCAGATTTACCTCTCGCCCTCGTTATTCGAACTGGGTGTGCTGCCGGCGGTCGATGTCGGTAAATCCGTTTCCCGCGTTGGCGGCAAGGCGCAGCGCGCAGCCTATCGGGCCGTGGCAGGCGATTTGAAGCTCGCCTATGCCCAGTTCGAGGAGCTGGAAACCTTTACCCGGTTTGGGGCTCGGCTGGATGAACATACCCGTCAAATCATCGAGCACGGGCGCCGCATCCGTGCCTGTCTCAAACAAGCAGAATTCGCGCCGGTATCTGTGGCGGCACAAATCACAATCCTGCTGGCGTTGACTGATGGGCTCTTCGATAACGTCCCGCTTGAGCAGGTGTCGGCCGCCGAACTCACCCTGCACGAGGCGGCAACCCGCATCCCGACCGAGGTGAGTGCACGGTTCGATATCACCGAAAAATTGAGCCCGGAAGATCGAAACGCGATGATCGAGATTGCCCGCACGGCGCTCGAACCCTTTCAAGATCAGTCGAAAATCAAGGAAGCATCGTGAGCGACACCGCTGCCAATCTCCATCGGAAGATTGCCAGTGCGGCAGAACTCGAATCCGTCGTGCGCACAATGAAGGCCATGGCTGCGGCAAGCGTCACACAGTATGAGAACGCCGTGCGCGCCCTGGACGATTATTACCGCACCGTACAACTGGGGCTGGCCGCCTGTTTTCAACACAACGAACCTTGGGATGCCGCAGCACCCGTACCGACATCAAAAACCGGCGGAATCATTGCGATTACCTTTGGTTCCGACCAGGGACTCGTGGGTCCATTCAACGAAATCCTGGCCGAATTTGTCGTCGCCACCGTGGAGAACCGACCGGGCAAGAAAACGCTATGGACGGTGGGTGAACGGATTCAATCGCGCCTGGCTGACACGCACCTGGACAAGGGGGCAAGCTTCAATCTGCCCAATGCCATTGGCGCGATTACGCCGCTCGTGGGACAAATTCTGCTTGGAATCGAAGCAAGGCACGAAGCAGGCGATCTCAGAGAAATTCACCTGTTCCATAATCGCCCTCAGTCCGGCGGGAATTACACCCCCGTGAGCCAACAGCTGCTGCCGCTGGACAATGAGTGGCAGCGTCACCTGGCGACCATCACCTGGCCAACCGGCAGTTGGCCCGAGGTTCTGGCTGGCGCGGCGCAAACACTGCCAGCACTCGTGCGTGAATATCTGTTTGTTACCCTGTTCAGGGCATGTGCCGAATCGCTGGCCAGCGAAAATGCCAGCCGTCTGGCTGCGATGCAACGTGCTGAAAAAAATATCGACGAACTGCAGGAAGACCTCAAGCGAACCTATCACCGTCTGCGCCAAAGCAGTATTGATGAGGAGCTGTTCGATGTCGTGGCTGGCTTCGAGGCGCTGTCCGAATTAAAGTAGACCCATCGAGACGATAAACCGAGGTTTGACATACCAGGGTTTGCAGCGATGGGGAGCCGCTGATTCAACCTCATCACGGCTGAGCAATTTTTGATGCATATCATCAGGGGAGTTCTGCCTGCACAGGGCCGACGAATATCGGCAAAGCAAACAAATGCGCGTCTTATTTTAAAACCCCGTTAATGTGTTAAAAGTTGACATCCTAATGTACTGACAGGAGATATTTATGAATAACGATACAGCGACTGACATAAAACCTGAATCTTCTCAACGGCGTGCAACGCTTAAAATACTGGCCGCAGGCGCCGTAACGATGTTGGGCGGCTATGGCCTTGGCCGCGGGTTAGAACCAAAACTGGCCCAAGCCCAAGGGATGGGCGGAATGATGGGCATGGGCGGCATGTCATCCCAAGCCGCCGCCGTTCAACCCGGCCTGTTTCAACGCCCCTTACCCATCCCGCCCCAACTGCAGGGCACAGCGGATGCAGCCGGCGTACAAACCTACGCACTCAAAGCTTCGGGTGGCGGCACAGCCGAACTGGTCGCCGGCCTTAAAACGCCTACCTGGGGCTACAACGGCGCGGTGCTTGGCCCGACATTCCGAATCCCGCAAGGCAAATCCGTTCGCATCCGGATTGCCAATGCACTGGATCAATCAACAACGGTTCATTGGCATGGTGCCCAGATCCCCGGCAATGTGGATGGCGGCCCCCATAACCTGATTGCGCCCAAGCAAAATCGGGACGTGTCTTTCACCCTCAATCAGCCTGCCGCCACCTTGTGGTATCACCCGCACCCCGATGGCCGCACGGGCCCACAGGTATTTGCCGGACTTGCGGGTTTGGTGCTGATTGATGATGGAATCGATGTGCGGTTAGGCATGCCGCATACCTACGGGGTGGATGACATTCCGCTGGTATTGCAAGATCGTCGCCTGAATAAAGACGGCGTGCTTGATTACATGCCCGTCAATAGCGATATCATGGGCATGAAGGGTGATCGTTTTCTGGTGAACGGTGCCGAACAACCGTATGTGACCGTGCCGGGACAGTGGATACGCCTGCGCTTGCTCAATGGCTCCAACGCCCGTATCTACAATTTGGCTTTCGCGGATAAACGGGCCTTTCATGTGGTGGCCAGTGATGCAGGCCTGCTTGAGCAACCCGTGGAAATCCATAGCCTGCTGCTTGCACCCGGTGAGCGCGCCGAAATCCTGCTGGATTTAAGCCATGATCAGGGGAAAAAACTGGTGCTGCGCAGCGATTCTGCCGACATCATCCCCAGCCTGAGTCAAATGCCGATGGGGCTGGACGGTTTTGATCAAAGCCGCTTTGATTTACTTGAGTTGCGCGTCGGCGCTCCGGCAGGTCAGGCAGGGAAGCTGCCCAAGCAATTGGTAACCCTGGCCGCGCTCAAATCCGATGCCCCTGCCCGCCAATTTTTGCTCCAGGATATGAGCATGGGCATGATGCGCGAAATGATGGGCGGTGGCTCACCACCTGCCACGGCGCATACCGGCCCTGGCGGCATGAGTATGGGTGTGGGCGGCCGAGATACGTTCAGCATCAACGACCAATTCATGAAAATGAACGTCATCAACCAGCGCGTCCGCTTGGGCAGCACCGAGGTCTGGGAAATTACCAATAAAGGCGGAATGGCACACCCGTTTCATGTTCATGGCACCTCTTTCCAAATCCTCACACGTGATGGGGTTGCCCCACCGGAACACGAGCGGGGCTGGAAAGATGTGGTGCTCGTTCGAAGTGGGCAAATGGTGCAGATTATTGCCCACTTTAATCAACCCGCTGGCGTCGACCATCCCTTCATGTATCACTGCCATATCCTGGAACACGAAGACAACGGCATGATGGGTCAATTTACCGTGATCTGACCCATCAACACACCCGTTGATGACTGATCAAAATTTGGGCGATGGTATGGCCAACGTCTGAATGCTCGACGCAAACACATGAATTTCGTTGCATTTGCATTTATTCATCCTACAATCGGTTTTTATGAAGACACCCCGCTTCCTGCGTTATCTGATTGTTCTACTCGCGTTCTGGCTCCCGCTGGATAACGCGGTGGCAGGTGCGGTCATTACAGATTGCCCGCTGATGTCTCACGCTTTTGAGCAAGGAGTTGCGGTTGCAATTAACCCAACTTTAGCACCGCCGTCCACCTCGCTGAGCACTGGGGATGGTGCCATGCCCATGCCGGATCAGAGCAGCCTATCTTGCCACCACGATCAGGGTTGCGATCATTGCGGCGTCTGCCTGCTATTGGGTGCTTCGGCGCTACCGAGTCACTATCCCTCACCCGCGGTGACTTCCTATCCCACGCATTATTCGTCCATCGTTGCTGCACAGGCACCGCTTGGCGTTCATACCCTGCCTTTCCGCCCGCCCATCATCTAAAAAACCGCTGGGGCGTGGTGCATTTGCCCTGAGTCCGCTGGATTCGGTGCAGTCGTATCGGCCATGAAGGCGATGGGGTGGTTGTGTGTCGTATTTTTATGCCAAACCACAAAACCGTGTGAACAACACACGATTCACCCACCCAAACGCCACCCCTCGCCCCGGTAGCCTGCCAGATCGTAATCATTTGTGTTGAACAGGATTTTGAGGATACAGCGATGAAATCGTTTAAAGATAAGAATACCGCGCTGCCGAGCCAGTCTCGGCGGGTTTTTCTACAAGGCCTGGCCGCCGGTGGGGTGATGACGGCCCTTGGGCTTAGGCCAAGTACAGCGTTCGCTGCCGCCAATCAACAAGGCGCACCAGAACTTCGAGGCACCACATTTGATTTAGTTATTGATGAGATGCCGGTCAATTTCACCGGCCAAACGCGCACAGCCAGGACAATTAACGGTTCGATCCCCGGCCCCACCTTGCGGTGGCGTGAAGGTGAGGTTGTTACCTTGCGCGTTACCAATCGCTTGAACGAACCCACGTCATTGCATTGGCACGGCATTATCCTCCCCTTCGAGATGGATGGGGTGCCGGGCCTCTCTTATGCAGGTATTGCTCCCGGCACGACCTTTGTGTATCGCTTCCGCGTTAATCAGTCTGGCACGTATTGGTATCACAGCCATAGCGGCTTTCAGGAACAAAATGCGGTATATGGTGCGATTGTGATTGATCCGGCCAAGCCAGATCGCGTGGTCTATGATCGCGATTATGTGGTGATGCTCAGTGATTGGAGCGATTCCAGCCCGGATTTCATTTTCAATCGGCTCAAAACCGGCGATGGGTATTACAACTATGTCAAACCGGACCTGATTGATTTATATCATCAAGCCCAAAAAGAAGGTGTTGGCACCGCGCTAGAAGATCGGCTGATGTGGGATCGGATGCGCATGAGTCCCCGTGACTTACTGGATGTAACAGGCTCGACCTATACCTATTTAATGAACGGCAGCACGCCTGCGGGCGATTGGACAGCAGGCTTTAAACCCGGGGAAAAAATTCGCCTGCGGTTTATCAATGGCTCATCAATGAGTTATTTCGATGTGCGGATTCCGGGCCTGAAAATGACCGTAGTTGCAGCCGATGGACAAGATGTTCACCCAGTCACCATTGATGAATTCCGCTTTGGCGTGGCAGAAACACTCGATGTCATCGTCGAACCCAGCGCCGATCAAGCCTATTGCCTGTTTGCCCAATCCATGGATCGCTCCGGCTATTCACGCGGCACACTCACCCCACATCCTGATTTACGGGCACCCCTGCCGCCGATGGATCCGGTACCGACACTCACCATGGCCGATATGGGCATGAACATGAGTGGGATGGATATGAGTGGCGCCACACCCCAATCGACTATGGCAGGCATGGACAGGGGCGGCGCCAAACCCCAACCAGCCATGGCAGGCATGGACATGAGCGACACCAAACCCCAACCGGCCATGGCAGGCATGGACATGAGCGACACCAAACCCCAACCGGCCATGGCAGGCATGGACATGAGCGACACCAAACCCCAACCGGCCATGGCAGGTATGGACAGGGGCGGCACCAAACCCCAACCGGCCATGGCAGGTATGGATATGAACACGGCGCCTATGCCCGGCATGGGCCACCCCAGCCGCAATCCACTGGATTTACCCGGCCTGCATAACCGCCAATTAAAAGACGGCATGCTCACCATTGATTGGACACCCCCAACCGAGCGCGGCGTTGGCGTGGATATGAAGGCACAACAGGTTTCCCTACGCCTGGATGATCCAGGTGCAGGGCTGCGCAACAATGGCCGCAAGGTGCTTACTTATAGCGATTTGCGCAGTATCGACGGCCCAATAAGCGATCGCGAACCCGAACGCGGCATTGAGCTCCATCTCACCGGCAATATGTACCGGTATATCTGGGGATTCAATGGCGTGAGCTATGCCGATGCCACCCCCATCGAGCTTAATTATGGCGAAACCATCCGCGTGGTACTGATCAACGACACCATGATGAATCACCCCATTCACCTGCACGGCATGTGGAGCGAGCTTGAAGATGGCCAAGGCAACTATCTGGCGCGCAAACATACCTTGAGCGTGGCGCCAGGGCATGCCGTGACTTACCGCGTAACGGCTAATGCCATTGGTCGTTGGGCCTATCACTGCCATCTCTTGTATCACATGACCGGCGGCATGTTCCGTGAAGTTCGTGTGAGTTAATCAAATGACAGGAGAAAACAATATGCAAAACAACTTAATAGTGAAAGCAAAAACTGGTGCCATTTTACTGGCCTTGGCCGCGCCGATTGCCGCGCTCTCACCCAGCACAGCCTTTGCCGATGCGAATAATTCCGGGACGTATCAAACCCCATCCCTTGCAGAACAACGCGCCGCGTTGGCCGCATCTCTAACGCAACCCATGAGCCATGACATGGATAGCCCACTGATTTACAAAGTGATGATTGATCGATTGGAGCGCGATTTTACGAACAAAGGGGATTTCACCCAGTTTGAAGGCCAAGCGTATGTCGGCTCCGATATCAATAAACTCTGGATCAAGGGCGAAGGCCAACGTTTAAGCGGGCAAACGCAGGAAGCCGATATCGAAGCCTATTACAGTCGAGCCATTGCCCCTTACTGGGATGCCCAGGTCGGCGCACGACATGATTTTTCTGTGGGGAACATCCCGGGGCGAAACTGGCTTGGGCTGGGTATTCAGGGGCTGGCACCGTACAAATTCAACACCGCTGCCACCGCTTATGTCGGCAATGCCGGACGCACGGCGCTACGCCTAACGGGTGAATATGATTTGCTCATTACCCAACGGCTGATTTTCTGGCCCGCCGTTGAGCTTAATTTGTACGGCAAGAATGATCCGGAGCGCGATATCGGCAAAGGCCTGGCCAATTCACGCGTGGTGTTGCGGTTGCGCTATGAAATTCGCCGTGAATTTGCCCCATACGTGGGTATTCAATGGACACGAAAATATGGCCAAACCGCAAGTTATGCGCGGGTTAATAACGAGGCCACAAACGACATGCAGTTAATTACCGGGATCCGGCTCTGGTGGTAAACCGCAGTTAACTCACAGAAGATAGTCAGCATTGGCAGCACCGATCCTGATTATCTTCGCACTATGATTCCCAAGGGAGGGTTCATCATGGCTTTTTATGATCATTGGGGTATGGATGGGGTTTTTGGCGGCTTTGGCCTGATTTTTATGGCGGCCTGCATTGCCATTGTGGTGTTGATTATTTTTGCCATCGTGCGGGCGCTACAGGGTGGCAATGGACCGTCTGCGTCCACGCCGCAGGGTTATGCGCAAAACCAAGCCCTGCAGATCCTGCAAGAACGCTACGCCCGGGGCGAAATCGACGAAACGGAATTTAACGAACGCCGTCGCGTACTGGGTAAATCGGGTTAAAACCATCCCTTGACGCACCGTA
The DNA here is from genome assembly GCA_021801265.1 of Pseudomonadota bacterium. Classification (GTDB taxonomy): domain Bacteria; phylum Pseudomonadota; class Gammaproteobacteria; order Halothiobacillales; family Halothiobacillaceae; genus Halothiobacillus. Next base: position 129,560 of record JAJYYE010000004.1, read on the forward strand.
GTGATAGCAACTGGCCCTTGAGGCCAGTTTTTTTTGAGGCAGGGAATCCCCAAACAATCGAACTGAGCCCAGTTTGAGAAAAACGGTGCGCCGCTGTATTCCCGTTGAGGGCATAATACACGGCTCAACTGGGGTCGCGTTCAATTGTTGGCGAACAGGACATCAAGCTTCGGCTTTTGCGCGGCAAAGGTACCCCATATCGCCTCGCCACGGATCACGGTGATGGGCGCAACCCGAACCCCGTAGCGCGATTTGGCTTCATCGGCGATACCGGGCAGATGCACATCACGCTCATCAAAGGCAATGTGGTGCGCCATGAGGTAATGACGCACAGCCGCGCAGTCTGGGCATCCCGGACTGGTGTACAGCAAGACCCGATCATCCATGGATTGTGGGGCAGCGTTCACGTTTGCACCTCCGCGTGATAGCCCTCGCCCGTCACCGCCGCCATGAGGGCCTGCAGATCCGCCTCGCCATGGATCACGGCCGCACCCGGCTGCAAGCTGACTTCGGCTTTAATGACACCCGGAACGCCTTCAAGCGCCTTGGTCACCGCGCGTACACAGTGTGCGCACGTCATGCCGGTAACCTTTAACTTAATCTCGCCCATCGTTGATTCCCCTCAATTTTCAGGTTGCCATAAGCAGTTCCATTAACCGCACACTGCCTCAGCCACACGCATGAGTTTTTCACGTACCTCATGACCGAGCTTATCCACCTCGGGGTGACTGACCATCCCCAACACGGCAACGGGATCCATAAACACGACGCTCACACTGTGATCAGGCTCAACGCGCACAACCACGTTACAGGGCAGCAAGGCGCCAATATCGGGTTCGGCTTCCAACGCCTGATGGGCAAAATGGGGGTTACACGCCCCAAGAATGATATAGGGACTGCGCTCAATACCCAGTTTCGATTTCAGTGTAGCGGCCACATCAATCGTGGTCAGTACACCGAAGCCTTCCGCTTTGAGCGCCTCAATCACGGCAGGCACCGTGGTTTCAAAATCGTTGGGGCTGGTGACGGTAAATACGTAGGAACTCATGGGAATAACCTCTAGATTTCAGGAAGGGACGGATCATGGCTACGATTCATGGCCGGCTCGCCGGGCAGGCCAGGCTGGAACGCTTTGAGCCATTTAAGGCGCAGGCTGTTGCTCAGAACAAACACGGACGACAGCCCCATCGCAACACCGGCTACCATCGGATTCAGATGGACACCGACAGGGACTGCAATACCAGCGGCGACAGGGATCAAGAGGATATTGTAGAAAAAGGCCCAGAACAGATTGCCGCGAATATTAGCGAGCGTATGCCGCGCCACTGTTAAAGCCGTAACCACCCCGCTCAGTTGCCCGCGTGTGAGTGTGACATCCGCGGCTTCAATGGCGATATCCGTACCCGAAGCGAGGGCTATGCCAACATCGGCCTGGGCCAATGCGGGCGCATCGTTAATGCCGTCGCCAACGAAAGCAACGCGCCGACCCTTGGCCTGAAGTTCGGTAACAACCCGTGCCTTATCCTGCGGGCGTATTTCGGCATGGACCTCATCGATGCCCAGTTCTGCAGCCACGGTCTGCGCCGTCCGCCGAGCATCACCTGTGACCAGGGCTATATTCAGCCCCCGCAGACGCAAAGCCTTCACCACACTCCGTGCTTCAGGCTTGATGCGATCGGCAATGGCCAGCCAGCCGAGGAATGCACCATCTGCCGCCACAAACACCACCGTGCGCCCGGCATCTTCAAGCCGGGTGGTTTCGCTGAGGTATTCGCCCATTGTGATGCCAGCGCGCTCAAGAAAGTGACGCGCGCCGACGCGTATCTGGCGTCCGTCGATCTGTCCCTCAATGCCGTCACCGACAATGGCGTGGAAATCCTCGACCGCAGGCAACACCATACTGCGCTGCTCAGCCGCAGCAACAATGGCTCGCCCCAACGGGTGTTCGGAAGCCCCCTCCAGCGCCGCAGCCAAACGGAGCGCTTCATCAGGCGTGGGGCCACCCAGATCCGATAATGTGGGTCGACCTTCGGTCAGCGTTCCCGTCTTGTCGAACAGCACCGTATCGATATGCGACAGGGTTTCCAGCGCCTCACCCTTGCGAAACAGCACACCCAGCTCCGCCGCGCGCCCCGTGCCCACCATAATGGCCGCAGGTGTGGCCAACCCCATGGCACAGGGACAGGCGACAACCAGCACCGCAACCGCAGCCACCAGCGCCACACTCACATTGCCGGTCAGCACCATCCACACGATGAACGTCACCAGCGCAATCGCCAGCACAATGGGCGTAAACACGCGAACGACCCGGTCAGCCAAGCCCTGGATTGGCAGTTTGCCCGTTTGGGCGCTTTCCACCAACTTGATGATCTGGGCCAGCACGGTATCACGCCCCACTGAGGTCGCTTCGATAACCAACCGCCCGTCCTGGTCTACCGTACCGCCAACCACCTCGTCGCCCAGCCCTTTGGCCACGGGCAACGGCTCGCCGGTCAACATCGATTGATCAATATGCGCGCGCCCTTCGATGACACGCCCATCCGTCGGGATCCGCTCGCCAGGACGCACCACGAAGCGATCACCCGTGTGTAACTGCGCCAAAGGCACATCCTGCTCGGCGCCCGCTTCGTCCAGGATATGCGCCGTTTTAGTCTGTAAATCAATGAGTTTTCGAATAGCCGCCGAGGTACGCCCCTTCGCTATCGCCTCAAGATATTTGCCCGCCAATACGGCCGCAATGACAACCGCCGCCGAATCGAAATAAACATGCCGTGCCTCAGGTGGGAACACAACCGGCAGGATCAGCACCAGCACGCTATAGGCATACGCTGCGCCGGTACCTGTCGCCACCAGCGAGTTCATATCCGGCGATAGATGGCGATAAGCAATCCAACCGGGTTTGAAAAAACGTCGTCCAGGCCCGAACAGCACAACCGAGGCCAACACGAGTTGTACCCAATCCCAAAATCCAGAGAATGGGCTGATTGCGCTCAGCATCTGATCCCAGGCGGGGATGAGCATCGCGCCCATGGACAACAGGATGATAATCAAGGAGAAACCTGCTGCCAGAATCACATCGTGGCCCAGGGCACGTACATTCTCGCGGTGGCGATCATCCTTCCTGTCGACAGCCTCTATGGGGCTGGCGCCATAGCCTGCGTCTATTACCGCTGCGACCAGCTCATCCAGGTTCACCATGGCGGGGATATAGCGCAGATGGGCGCGCTCGGTAGCTAAATTCACACCCGCTTCCAACACGCCAGGCTGATGGCGCAATGCCCGCTCAACCCGCCCCACGCAAGAGGCGCACGTCATCCCTTCAATGGCGAGATCGGCCTCAGCGATGACCGGCGTATAACCTGCCTCGCGAACGACCTCGACAATTTGTTCAACGCTCACCTGTTGAGGATCAAATTGAATCTTGGCTTGCTCGGTGGCCAGATTCACACCGGCAGAGATAACACCCGTGTGGCTGGCAAGGGCGCGCTCCACCCGCGCACTGCACGAGGCACAGGTCATGCCATCGATACCGATATCCAGCTCATTGAATTTGGTTGAGTCACCCATCAATATCCTTCCTCACCACCATGTGCCCGTCTGACGATGCCCTCCCTATCATAGCACCCCTATCATGTCAGTCGGATTAACGCACCCAAACCCATCCAACGCCACTATTCAATAAATTATTCTGCTTTGCCCCCAAGGCGTGCTTCAGTATCCTCGGAAAGACTGAAGCACACATCCAAGGCGTCGCCGAATACCATGACAATCCGGAACATCGTGAAAAAATACAGTAGATCGCCTGCTCAGGAATCTGTGGTTACCCAGGAACACCAAACACAACCTGTGGCTTCAGAAAAGTTTTTCCCGATGGTGGGCATGGGCGCTTCCGCCGGCGGGCTGGAGGCTTTTGAACAATTTTTTAATGCTTTGCCTGCCGATACCGGCATGGCGTTCATCCTTGTGCCGCATCTCGACCCCAGTCATGCGAGCTTGCTCACCGAAATATTGCAACGATCTACCGTTATACCCGTGCATGAAGCCACCGACCAAATGGCCGTGGAACCTAATCACGTATACATCGTCCCGCCCAATCGGGATATGGCGATTTTTCATGGGAATTTACAACTTTCACTGCCCGACGTGCCGCACGGGCAGCGTATGCCGATTAATGCCTTTCTGCGCTCATTGGCAGGGGATCAGGGGGGGCGCGCCGTCGGGATTATTCTCTCCGGCACAGGAACAGACGGCTCACAAGGATTACGCGCCATCCTCGGCGCGGGTGGTTTTGTCTTGGTGCAGGAGCCGGGCACAGCCAAATACGACGGCATGCCAAACAGTGCCATTCAGGCGGGATATGCCAGCCGGGTATTGCCGCCGGGAGAAATGCCCGAGGCATTGTTGAAACTGCCATTTTCAGCAGCATCTCCAGGAAAACGTCCTGAGCCGGCCAATATCACCTCGGACATGAATCAAATTTTAATGGTGTTGCGCACAGCCACGGGGCACGATTTCTCGCTCTACAAAAAAAACACCATCAGCCGCCGCATCCTGCGACGTATGGCTCAGCATGAACTGAAAGATCTGGCTGTTTATACCCGCTATCTGAAAGAACATCCGATGGAGGTGCATATCCTGTTTAAGGAGCTATTGATTAATGTCACCAGTTTCTTTCGGGATTCGGAGGCTTTTGACACGTTTGAACAGGATATTTTGCCCGGGCTGCTTGAGGGCAAACCCGACGGTTACCTATTCCGTGTTTGGGTGGTTGGCTGTGCCAGTGGTGAAGAAGCCTATTCCATCGCCATGCTGCTGCGAGGGTATATGGAGGAAACCGCTCGAGATTTCAACGTGCAGATTTATGCGACTGATCTGGACGAGGATGCAATTGCCGAGGCTCGCACCGGTTTATATTCCCCGAATATCACAGCGGATGTCTCGCCGAAACAGCTGAATCGGTTTTTTGTCCGCGAGGCAGCCGGTTATCGCATCAAGAAAATTATTCGCGAGATGGTGATTTTTGCGGTTCATAACGTCATTAAGGATCCCCCCTTCACCAAACTGGATTTACTGACCTGTCGTAACCTGATGATCTACCTTGAGCCTGAGCTCCAAAATCGACTGCTACCCAAATTTCATTACGCCTTGAAGCCGGGCGGAGTATTATTTTTATCCCCCTCGGAAAGCATCGGTAACCACCCTGATTTATTTTTCGCCTTGAACCGCAAGTGGAAATTCTACCGGGCGATTCACGGCAGCGGCACGGCCCGCAAGGGTATGGGTGGCAGTATGTCTTGGTCGATAGATGGCGGACCCAAAATCATGGAAGCACACGTGGACACAGTGGAAAAGACCGATTTTGCCGAAATCGCACGGCGCGCACTGCTGCAATCCTATGCCCCCGCATCGGTGGTGACTGATCTTAAGGGCAACATTGTGTTTGTGTATGGTGAAACCGGAAAATATCTGCGCCCTGCCCCCGGTCAGGCCAGTCTGAATGTGACTGATATGGCGCGCGAAGGCTTGCAGCAGGAATTACGCAACGCCCTGCACGCTGTCGAGTCCATGCCGGTTCTGGATCACGAGGTCATGGTTAAGACAGATGGCGATTTTCAGGCTGTTCGGATGAGTGTGCGTCGCTTACCGCTGTCCGATGATGGGCTCTTGCTCATCAGCTTTCAGGATTTACCCAATCCCGCAGCAACCAAACAGCGTAAGCAGCGCGTTACGCCCCGAATCAGTGAACTGGAGCGGGCGCTGGCCCTGACCAAGGAAAATCTGCATGCGACCATCGAAGCGCAGCAGGCATCCAACGAGGAGCTCAAGTCGACCAACGAAGAATTGCAATCCACCAACGAAGAGCTGCAATCCACCAATGAGGAACTGGAAACCTCCAAAGAAGAACTGCAATCGGTGAACGAAGAGCTCATCATGGTCAATGCCGAGCTTCAGTCCAAAATCGAGCAACTGGTCATCATGCAGAATGATATGAAAAATCTGCTCGATAACATCCACGTCGGCACAGTTTTTCTCGACCAAAATCTCCTTATTCGCCGCTTTACGCGTGAGGCGGAATTGGTGTATCGCCTGGTTGCGGCCGACGTGGGGCGGCCCTTGGCGGACATCAAATCGAATATTGAGGGCGAGGATCTGCTGACCGAAGCGCAAGTCGTGCTCGATAGCCTCGTTCCCCGCGAACATGAGGTTCACACCCCTGGCGGCACTTGGTATCTGGCCCGTATTCAGCCCTACCGAACGCTGAATAACGTGATTGATGGCGTGGTGATGACCTTCACCGACATCAGCCAGCGCGTTGCGGCCGAACAAGCGGTGCAAAAGGCGCGGGTATTTGCCGAGGCCATTGTCGATACGATTCGGGAACCATTGCTCGTCTTGGATAGCGCCCTATGCGTGGTGTCCGCCAGCCGCACCTTCTATCAGCGCTTTGCGACAACTCCGGCTAAAACCATCGGCAGTCCGCTGTATGAACTGGCCGAGCATCGGTGGAACATTCCTAAACTACGTGAGCTGCTGGCAGATGTTCTGTCGAAGGATCAAACCCTGGAAAGTTATACCGTGGCAAGCGATACCGTGACGGAAGGTGCTGCCGCTGTCGAACCACGCCGACTTATTCTGAATGCCCGCCGCGTTATCGATCGGGATGATGGCGCCCCACTGCTCCTGCTGGCAATGGAGGAATTTCAGGGTGAAACTCATTAAAATCCAAAAAATATGGCAGAAATAGGCGAAAAATTGCAGTTTACACAGCGTAAATGAGGATTTTTTATCGCCGCATTGCCGACCGCAATAGTTTTTCACCAGCCGGTTAATTCTCAATTATTCGGCTTAGGCGTGTTGATTTGCTCATATGATGATACGAGCGAGCCGATCTCACCAAGGAGAGGTTATGACCGAGGATAATACCAAACTGCGCGATCAGGCGGAGTACGAACTGACGGCCAAGCCGCCCATAGCCAAGCCGATCCCGCCTGAAAAACTCCTGCACGAACTCCATGTGTACCAGATAGAACTGGAGATGCAAAACGAGACGTTGCATCAGTCACAAATCGCCTTGGAAGAATCCCGTGATCGCTATGTCGATCTGTATGAATTCGCGCCGGTGGGTTATCTCAGTTTGACGCCTGATGGCTTGATCGCGGAGGCGAATCTGACCGCTACAACCGGCCTAGGGATTGATCGAATCAAGCTTCTACAGCGTCGATTTTCCCAGTTTGTTGCACCAGAAGATCGGGAACTTTGGGAGTACGCATTTGTTTCCTTGATGAATTCTTCACAGCCAAAAATTCTGGAACTTGCACTTCGGCGGGAAGACAGAACGGTCATGGATGTCCGCCTTCACTGTACGCGTCGGGACCGGGATGAAACCCATCCCGTGCTACGTATCGCGTTCTCCGATATTACTGAGTTCAAAGCCGCCGATAAGCAACTCCGAAAACTGTCCTTGGCGGTTGAGCAAAGCCCCATCAGTATCATGATCACCAATACCACTGGGGTGATTGAATTTGTAAATCCTGCCTGCTGTTTGAACTCTGGATACGCTGCCGCAGAGTTGATCGGCCAAAATCCTCGATTACTCCAATCCGGGCTTACGCCCACAGCAACCTATCAAGCACTGCGAAATTCCTTGACTGCAGGCAAGGTCTGGCAGGGTCAATTCATCAATCGGCACAAGGATGGCAGCCTCTATACGGATGCCGCCACCATCTCTCCTCTCCGTCAGACCAACGGCCAGATCACGCACTACGTGTCGGTGCAGGAAAATATTACGCCACTCAAGCAAGCCATGGACGAATTGGTGATTGCCGGAAATCGGCTCCGCTTGGCACAAACATCGACGGGGCTCGGTGTCTATGATCGAAACCTCGTCAACCGAACAATAGACTGGGACACTCGGGCACGTGAAATCTTTGGCGTTGAATTAAATGAAGTGATTACGCATCAAAAATTCATGGAGATTGTGCATCCGGATGATCGCAAGGCGACTCAAGCGGCTTTTGATCATGCACTGGCCTCAATCGACACGGGATCTTACCAAATTCCCTATCGCATCATTAACCGTAAAGACAAAAAAATTCATTACATAGAGGCTGATGGTAAGGTTTTTTTCGACGCGGGAAAGCCCATTCGGCTCGTGGGTGTTGTGCGGGATGTGACTGATAGCAAGCAATTGGAGCAGGAGCTGAAAGCGCAGCGCAATGCGATGGGCCTGCTGATTAATCGACAGGTCGCCTCTCAAACGGCTGCCGCCATTGCGCATGAGATTAATCAGCCGTTGGCCTCAATTTCCGCCTACAGCGAAGCCGCATTGCAGATGCTAAAGAGTGGCAACCAAAATCCAGAAAAGCTGGAGCATGCTCTCCAGTCTGCGGTGGCACAATCCCAGCGCGCTGGCCGCTCTCTCCATGAATTACTGGAGTTTCTGCATCAAGGCGACATCGCACTGGAGCCCGTTGATCTCAACGAGGTCGTGTGTGATGCCCTTGCCGCTGCCGAGGAAAGCGGCTGTGATGGATTTTCTCCAAAAATTGAATTATCACCAGATATTCAACCCGTCCTGTCAAATTATCTCCAGTTACAAAAGGTTTTGATCAACCTGTTTTGTAACAGCGCTGAAGCCATGCATGCGGCTGGAATTCAAAGGGGTGAGATCACCATCAGGATTCAAACGATTGCCGGGAAAAAAATGGCGCTCACGACCATTCAGGATAGTGGCCCCGGACTCGATGCAGCGTCGGCACAGCGGATTTTTGAGCCGTTTTTCACCACCAAATCCAAAGGGGTCGGGTTGGGGCTGGCAATCAGTCGCGCCCTCATTGAGGCACAGGGTGGGCAACTCTGGGTTGATGCATCGGCGGATTCTGGTGCCGTGTTTCACTTTACGTTACCTTATTGCTCATGAAGCACTCAGAAACCGTCTTTGTAGTCGATGATGATCCCGGGATTCGGGATTCGCTCTCCCTGCTGCTTGAGCAGCAGGACATTACCGTAAAGGTGTTCGATAGTGCGTCGGCTTTTCTCGCCGTGGTCGGTCAACCGGAACCGCGCAGTTGCGCCATTATTGATATCCGTATGCCGGATATGAATGGCCTAGCGTTGCAGGCTGAATTGACGCTGCGGGGGGTTTCTTTGCCAATAATCTTCCTGACTGGTCATGGCGATATCCCCATGAGCGTCCGCGCAATCAAGGGCGGCGCGATCAATTTCCTCACCAAACCAGTCACCGGTCATACCTTGCTTGAAAGTGTGTATGTTGCTCTGCTCGAAAGTGATCGGCTGAATTCCCAATTGGAGGTCAATCACTCGGCTCAGGCCTGCTTGCAACTCCTTACGGATCGGGAACGGGAAGTTATGGTGTTAACGATTGAAGGACAGACCAACAAGGACATTGGCCGCCGTTTGGGCATAAGCCATCGAACCGTGGAAATCCACCGTTCCCACGTCATGCATAAAACCGGGGCGAAGACGTTACCGGATCTGATCCGAATTGCTGCCGAAGCGGGAAATTCAGCTCAGCATTAATGCAACGACTTGAACGAGAAAACTGTTTTGCCGATGCCCATCGCCGCTTGAGCTGAAAACGAACACCCGGGAGATCGAACCAACCACCCCGTTTAACTTGGATACGACCCAAATGGGGTAGCTGTATTCTCGCACCGGCGTTATCAGGCAGGCAGTTCATCTGTTTGTGCAGGCGGACTGATCAGGGCAAACCCTGATTTTTGCTGAGGTAAAACTGCATCAGGACACGGACTGGGTTCAGAACCCGAATGAATGGCGTATGACGTGATCCTACCGCCCAGGTAAATCCAGGTAAATAGGGGTTAAAAGATGAACGCACCTGAACGCGAACTCACTGATTATTTGGCCGATATGTCCGAGCATGCCGAAATTCGAACAGGTGTGCCTTTACCTTTGGGTACGAATGAATCGGGGGGCGGGGTTAATTTTGCCTTGTTTAGCCGTCATGCAAGCCGCGTCCGGCTGGAGTTGTTCGCGCATCCTGAAGATGCAAAACCCGCCCGCTTGATTGATTTTGATCCTGCGCGCAACCGCACCGGCGATGTCTGGCATGTGTGGGTTGCCAATATTCATCCCGGTCAGCTCTATGCCTATCGGGTGGATGGACCCTACGAACCGGATAAAGGCCATCGCTTCAATTTCAACAAGCTGCTCCTTGATCCTTTTGCAACAGCAATCACCCCGCTGCCCAACTGGGATTTCAACGCGGCACGGGGCTATGATCCGCAGGAAACGGGACAGGATGGACTCTGCTCGAAAACAGATGATGCCGGTGCCATGCCCAAGTGTGTGTTCACCCATGAGCAGTTTCATTGGCATGACGATCAACCGCCCAGGCATCCCTGGTCAAAGACGGTCATTTATGAACTGCACGTCCGAGGATTTACGATTCACCCCAGTTCTGGGGTCGAACATCCCGGTACCTATCGGGGGTTGATGGAAAAGATTCCATATCTTAAAGAACTGGGTGTGACGGCTGTCGAACTCATGCCGATTCACGAGTTCAACGACGATCATGTCTTGGGTTTCAACCCGAAAACCGGCAAGCCGCTGACCAATTTCTGGGGCTACGATCCTGTTTCGTTCTTCGCGCCGAAAGCCTCGTTTAGCAGTGCGGGCGGTTTAGGTCAGCAGAAACTGGAATGCCGAGAGATGGTGCGGGCGTTGCATCATGCTGGCATCGAAGTCATTCTGGATGTCGTATTCAATCACACGGCGGAGGGCAGTGAGTGGGGGCCCACCCTGTGTTTTCGCGGGATTGATAACGTCATTTTTTACCTATTGGCCCAGGACCCGCGTCACTATCGGGATTACACTGGCACCGGCAATACCATCAATGCCAATCATCCGGTGGTGCGGGATCTTATTCTGTCTGCCCTGCGCTATTGGGTCGTTGAGATGCATGTGGATGGTTTCCGGTTTGATTTGGCGTCCGTGCTTGGGCGCGATGGCAGCGGTCAATTACAAGCCAACGCCCCGCTCCTGGCCCGAATCGCCGAAGACCCGATTCTCAGAGAGGTGAAAATTATTGCCGAGGCCTGGGATGCGGCCGGTGCCTATGAAGTGGGCAGTTTTTCAGAGCGCCGCTGGGCTGAGTGGAATGGCCGTTATCGAGATGATGTGCGGCGTTTTTGGCGCGGCGATGACGGAATGCGGGGTTTGTTCGCCAGCCGCATCTGTGGCAGTGCCGATATCTACACCCACTCGGGCAAGGGCCCGGAAGGCAGCATCAACTTCCTGACCTGTCACGATGGCTTTACCCTCAATGATCTGGTGAGCTACCGGGATAAGCACAATGTCGCCAATGGTGAAAATAACCAGGACGGTACAAACGCAAACTTCAGTACGAACCATGGCGTCGAGGGGGACACTTTGGACGCCGGCATTGAGGCTATCCGAAAAACCCAGATCAAAAACTTCCTGCTGACACTCCTGATTTCGCGCGGCGTACCCATGATACTCGGTGGCGATGAGTTCCGGCGCACGCAAGGCGGCAACAACAATGCTTACTGCCAGGACAATGAAACCAGCTGGGTCGACTGGCAATGCCGTGAACAACACAAGGAAATCCACCGGTTCACCCTCGGCATGCTTGCTTTTCGTCGTGACCATCCGGTTTTGACCAGGGAACAATTCTACACAGACGCAGATATTCACTGGTTTGGTGCGCAAGGTGAATTGCCAAACTGGGGCGAACCAAAAGAGAAATTTCTGGCCTGTCTTATCCCTGAAAATGATCAGGGCTCACTTTATCTGGCGTTCAATGCCGGCACCAAGGATGTCCATTTCCCCCTGCCCGCTACCGCGCCCGGGCTTCATTGGTATCTCGCGGCAGATACAGCCCAAACAGCCCCTCTGGATTATTTCAAAGCAGGCGAGGAGCCCCTTTGGGCCCACTCGAAAACTTACCCATTAAGGGCGCATTCAAGTGTCATACTATTGGCTCAACGCAGATAATGCCGGGAACAGGTCCATTTTTGAATGCCCCAGATAAACCCTGATGAGGAGAACTTTATAATGGTTACATTTACATGCCGAGCCGATGCCAGTATCACGATGTCTGAGAAGGATGCGTTTTCCATGCTGGAAATAATGGGACAAGACACGATCGTACCGGGCTCTATTTTGGAGGCGGATGTGCCGGAAGCATTTCATCGATTAGAAGCCGCAATTGATGCCAGAAACTCAGCAAATCCTGTGAAAGAAAGCGCTGAAAAAGACATCCTGAAAGGTACTGTGCACCTGGCACAAGCGCTTGTCGATTTGTTTGCGGCTGCGGTAAAAAATCAATGCAATGTCACTTGGTTCGAGTCCTCCAGTTTAATTTGAACTACCGATGATTCTGGCCGAAGTCGCCCTGGCGCGAATACGGTTGGTCGCCTCTAGGCCAAGTGGCATGGGCTCGCGGTTGCTCAAAGTATGGCAATTGCCCGTATTCCCCAGTGTCTTGATGAGTCCGATGCATTCGCAACAGGTTTTACAACACGGGTTGGAGCGTAATCATGTATCAAAATATGCTTGTTGCCGTCGATGGCAGTCATACCTCTGAAATCGCCTTAAAAGAAGCAATCAAGCTGTGCAAGGCGCTTCAAGGACGGCTGCGAATTCTTCATGCCGTGGAAATCCAGTTCAATTGGGAGGGCACCTATGCTGATCCCTCTACATTATGGGACGCGATGATTCGGGATGGGGCGGACGTTTTGCGCAAGGCTGGCGCCACGGCGGCGGCGGCGGGCGTGTCGGCCGAAACGAAGTTGATCAAAATCGAAAATATAGGACGCCGAATACAGGATGTCGTTGAAGAAGAAGCGCACACGTGGCCTGCAGATTTAATCGTGATCGGGACGCATGGGCGCAGGGGAATCAATCGTATATTTATGGGAAGTGTGGCCGAAGGCGTTATACGGATAGCAACCAAACCGGTATTGCTGATTCGAGGTGAGTAATGCGGCAATCTCCCTTTTTTAGTGGGCGACAGGCTGCCAGGCTACCCTGGTATTGATCAGGGTCACATTTTCGGCTATTCCATGAGTTATTGTGGGGAATTATCTGTATTCACTCCGTAGAGCATTACAGCGCTGGCGTATGCGCCAATTGCTTAAACACCATCCCATTCCTCACCCACTCTGGCACGAAGTCACCGCGCGTATTTGGGCATTACATGATCTGGACGCCGTGCAAATGGTGCATCTGTACGAATTAACGACGTGGTTCCTGGCGCAAAAAGCCATCACAGGGGCGCGAGGTCTAGTGGTGACGCCATCCATGAAAGTAGCAGTGGCAACGCAGGCCTGTTTGCTTATTCTGAACTTGGGCACGTCCTATTTCGATGGATGGGGCGAAGTGATCCTGTACCCGGGCGCATTTCGGGTGCAACACGATCAGCCCGATGCCCTTGGTTTAATTCACCATGAGGCCAACAGGTTAAGTGGCGAATCCTGGTTGCACGGGCCGGTAATTTTGTCTTGGGATGAAGTGGAGCGCGATATTTTTCATCATCAGGCTGGCCACAACGTCGTGATCCACGAATTTGCGCATAAATTGGACGGATTAAATGGCGCCATGAATGGAATGCCCCCGCTCCACCGTGGCATGAACCGAAAAAACTGGACTGAAGCCCTGACCCATGCCTACGAGGCGCTTGGCCATCAGATAGCGACAGGCAAATCCCCATTTTTGAACCCTTACGCCGCCACGGACCCTGCTGAGTTTTTTGCGGTCATCAGTGAGTACTTTTTTACCGCACCGAGCGTGCTGCAATCCTGCTGTCCCAATGTGGTCAAACAGCTATCGCTTTTTTATCGACCGCCGACACACTCTTGAGTTGTTGATCGATAAAAGCCCGTCTGAACCAATTCAAGCTGGATTTACGGCTGGATTGAAATCTCGCAGCAAGTAGCCCGGAAAATGGGCTGAACAGGCCATCACATGGGTGATGGCATCGCGGTCATAATTATCGCCAGACTGATAATGATCGAAAAATGTGTGGAGCCCTTGTACCCGTTCCGGCATTTCATGCACGGCTTGAAGGCCGATTGACACACCATAATTGGTGAACGCAAACTTGACCTGTGGATATCCCGGCTCCCGACAGAAATAACCTTGCTCGATCCACATTCGGTCGAGCATATCCAGGCAACGCCCCCACTGGCTGACCGCCCAATCTTCTTCCGGGAAAAAGTGTGACATCCAGAGCATCATGCCCAGCCCCAAATCCTGGGTAATCAGCAAGGCGGGTTCCATGCGCGCGATCAGCCGCTGCATATCCTCAATTTCGCGGGCTAAACCCTGCTCATCAAGGAGCCGATAGGCCAGATAACCATCAAACGGATCAAGTGCACCGAAACCATAACCCGGATAGGGTTGATTAAGATCTTCAGTCATCTTCCAGAATATACCCCGATTGGGCAGGACAAATGCATCATGAATCTGGTGTACAAGATTGACGCCCTGCTGGCGATAATCGGGCAGATGTCGACCCAGTATGGCCAAGGCAAACAACCACATGGCGAGATAATGAAAATATTGCCCATCCCGATCAGCGGCTTCACCAATCCGAATCCCGCGGGGTCGACCCAATACCCGATCGACCTCACTCACCAGCCATTCGGCTTCATCCAGATACCGCTTCTCGCCCGTCTCGGCATATAACGAAACCAACAACACAACACCAAAGGCGTCGGTCCAGAGATAACGCAGCCCATTCGGCCAGATCTGTTGGGCACGCATCCACGCTAATTTATCGAGCACATAGCTTAAATCCATGGTCATACACTCCCAATGAATTTAGAGGCCGAACGGATAGGTATCGGGCAGCCCCGTGAGCGATTGGGTTTTTAACGGCGTCACGGCAGTTGTTTGGTCAAACCAGATGTATTCGTCAAATTGCGTGGGCAGTGTCGACTGAAAATAATGGCTCTGACGTTCACTCTCGGGACGATAGATCACGCCAATGGCGCGTTCCAGCCGGGGTTTTTGCAATTTCGTGACGAGCGATGGTCTGTGCGAGCCACGCAAAGGCAGCAGAAATTGGGCCACACCCGATTCATGACAAAGCCGTTCATAGCTGCCCTCAAGAGCGGGGCGAACAGACATCACTTCCATGGGCGAATCCCAATTGGATGCCGCAGCGACCGTACCCGTGTCGGTGCCAAAACCGATGGTATAAACCTCATCACCGAATTTCTCGCGGCAGAGCTGGCCGATGTTGAATTCTCCACGCAAGGACATTTCGGTCGCTTGTGCATTACCCACGTGCGAGTTATGCGCCCAAACGATAGCCTTGCTGTTGGCACCGTGATGCTGCAACAGGGTTTCCAATGTCTCGAACATGTGGCCGTCACGCAAATTCCAGGAACTGCGCGAACCGTAATACATAATTCGGTAATAGCGCTCGGCATTGATCACCAGTCGGGCATTTTGCACCGCATCCAGAAAGCGCTCGCCGTCATGTGCTGCATAAGCTTGCTGCTGCTTCATCAGATCCTTGAGCATCGCAATAACTTCATGCTCGCAGGTTCGGTAGCGCTCGGTCAGTGCCGCATGGCCATACGCCGCCGGATCCGATTGCCAAGGCGTCAGACAGCCATAACGCAACCGGGCAACCTCGGCGGTAGCCGGATCAACTTTTTCAAGATAATCCAAAATTGAGCGGATCGAGTTATAAAGGCTGTACATATCCAAGCCATGAAAGGCTACTCTCTGGCTCGGCTCAAGAGGCGTATTGTGCATGCGCAACCAATCAACAAATGTGCGCACTTCTTCATTGCGCCACATCCAGGTGGGAAACCGGGCAAAGGCGGTCCATTCCGACGGGGGGTATTCTGCATGGCGGACATAATGGTCGATGCGTGCCGCATCCGGCCAGTCACCTTCAATGGAAACAAATGAAAAACCCTTCTGCTCAATCAGCGCCTGGGTAATTCGGGCACGTAATTGATAGAACTCCGACGTGCCATGTGATGCTTCGCCCAGTAATACAATCCGTGCATCGCCGATGCGCACCAACAGTGGGGCAAGATCAATGGAATCAATGGATGAAAATGGCTCACAGGCCTCGGCGATCGCGGCGGCCAAGCGAGCTTCATCGGGTTGAATGACTGGGGCCGGCTTCCGGGGCCCAGTTTCCGGCTTTCCCGGCTGCCATCCCTCCTCGCCGAGTAGCGGAACGAACCGAACATCCGCGAGTTCTTCCGTTTTGTATTGATGCTCGGAAACACGCACGATTCGAATCAGCTCCTGCGAGTATTGGTCGAACCCGACGGGGATCACCAAGCGTCCACCAATTTTGAGTTGATTTTTTAGTGATTCCGGCACCTTGGGGCCACCTGCCGCCACGACAATGGCATCATAGGGTGCATGCGATGGCCAACCGAGCGTCCCGTCTCCCTGCACTATATGCACATTGTCAAACCCCTGTGCTGCGAGTGTTGACTTGGCTTGGTCGGCAAGCTCGGCAACGCGTTCAACGCTGTACACCTGCGCGGCAATACGGGACAAAACTGCGGCGGCGTAACCCGAACCGGTGCCAATATCGAGGACGGTTTCACCGCCCTTCAAATCCAGTGCATCAACCATCATGGCGACAATATAAGGCTGTGAAATGGTTTGACCCGCCGCAATCGGCAGCGGCACATCTTCATAGGCGAATTCGCGTAATTCTTCGGGCAGAAAGGCCTCCCGGTGGACATGGCCCAACGCTTTGAGCACCAAAGGGGAGGACACGCCCCGAGCCTTGATTTGATGTTCAATCATCCATTGACGTTGCTGGCTAAAATCGATTGCATCCATCTCACGTCCCTCATCCTATTGATCAAACCATGAAAAGCCATTGACAGATCAGCGATAAAAACAAGATCAAAATTAATAAATACTTTTTATGATTATATCGTTAGCCGACCATGCCGGTACTGGAATTAAAAAAAGAAACCACGCTCCAGCGCTCATCAAGCCAACAGCCGGAACGTTAACGCCATCATCCTGCCATTCAAATACGTGTCATCCCTTAAGGGTCATTCCTTACGAGTTCGCCCGTATTTGTTCCTGGAAAAAATATGGCTAAGTTGCTCCAACATTGCGGAACTTCCGATGAATCCAGCGCAACGCCCTCAATCAGGGGGAAATCCAACAGGAGCAATAGATGAGAACTGCAACAACGACTGAAAAAAAATCCAAAATCCCCCCCTCGAACGCTCGGAGTCTCAAAAAAGGCGATGGTCAGTTCGAAGCGTCGGAAAATATTAACGAACATATCGCCACTGCGGCCTACTACAGGGCCGAAGCACGTGGTTTTTCACCCGGCTCCGAGATGGAAGACTGGCTAGAAGCAGAGATGGAATTTAAGGGGCCAAGTGAATCGACTCATTAACCTGCATCTGATCCGGAGACGGTACATAGTTCGGGTAGAAGCTAAGTTTTTCTCCCGTTTCGGCACTCATGAAAATCCATAAATTCAAGAGAGAGATAGAAAATGAAAGACATCACCGTTTTCAACCCACTCCGTGGACTGGCGCGTTTTGACCCCCTCAGCCGCGAGATGGATGACCTATTTCAGGGGTTTTTTATGAAGCCCATCGCTTTTAATCAGGCATCTGCAACCCAATTCCCCATTGATGTAACCGAAAATGATTCGGAGTATGTCGTTCGTGCAGAAATCCCTGGATTTAAAAAAGAGGATCTCCATATTTCAGTGAATGGTGATCAGATTTTAATCAGCGCTGAGTCTAAAAAAGAGAAAGAAGAAAAAAAAGGTGATCAGGTTGTTTTGAGGGAATGTTATTACGGCAAGCACTATCGCAGTTTTACACTGCCACAATCCGTTGACGATGCCAAAGCGACCGCCAAGTATGAGAACGGCATACTTAATTTGGTATTACCCAAAAAACCAGAAGGCGCGCGCAAGAAGATTGCCGTTCAATAAATATTTATTTCAATAGCAGCGACTTTATCAAGATTGTTTATTGAAACGAGTCAAATACCGTCGCTCATAATTGTAGTAGGCCGAGGTAACCATGACCATAACAGCAGATTTAATCCGCGATTTCCCCTCAGCACTAAAACAGCAAATGCCTTCTAGTCCTGAGGAGAGGCAGCTTTGCTATATCTGGGTGGATACAACAGGGCAGATATTGGACTGTGATGACAATACTCAAAAAGTTTTTGGCTACCGTCATCGAGATTTAAAAAACCGGCATATTTCCAGTCTGATTCCCAGCCTCACCGGGACCGGGTTAATGGAGGGCGATGGCATTAATCCTCGGCTAGCCTATCGAAGTCGATGTGCTGTTCCGTTTCAGATGGTCGATCATGATGGCCATAAGGCGCTTTGCAACTTGTTTATCAATCGCGTCACCTTAGCCAGCGGCTTGGCTCTAGCGCTTATTTGTGTGCCCTTGCCTACTGATTGAGGTTCCCTAAATGAATAATAGTTCTCGCCAATTATGGAGGATTTCCCATGCTGCGAATCGCCAATGCAGATCTGTCTCTACACTCTGATCGCACAGTTCAATCGGTACCGCCTGCCATATTGGGCGAACTGGCTGCGGAGGCGGGTGTCCGGTTTAATGGTGACGCGCCTTGGGATATTCAGGTACATGACGAGCGCGTTTATGCCAGGATTCTCAATCAAGGTTCACTTGGCTTCGGTGAAGCCTACATGGATGGGCTGTGGGACTGCGATCAGTTAGACGCCCTGTTTCATCGACTACTGGATGCCGAAATTGACGAGAAAATCGATCAGTGGACACGGTTGCGTCTTCTGGGCGAAATTCTTCGCCACAGTCTGTTCAATCTGCAATCCAGTAGCCGGGCCTTTCAAGTAGGCGAGCAGCATTACGATATTGGCAATGATGTATTCGAAGCCATGCTTGATCCCTCCATGAGTTATTCGTGCGGCTACTGGAAAGAGGCGACCAACCTGGCTCAGGCACAATTCGACAAGCTTGATTTGATCTGTCGCAAACTGGAATTGCAGCCCGGCGAACGGCTTCTGGAAATTGGTTGTGGCTGGGGCGGCCTGGCACATTTCGCCGCGAAGCACTACGGCGTCGAGGTAGTGGGTATTACCGTCTCCAAGGAGCAAATGCAGTTCGCTCAAGCACGGTGTGACGGTCTTCCCGTCACCATCAAGCTCATGGATTATCGAGACCTGTCTGAACAATATGACAAAGTCGTTTCAGTTGGCATGTTTGAGCACGTCGGACCGAAGAATTACTCAGCCTACTTCGACGTAGTGCAACGGGCGCTCAAAAACGATGGCCTATTTCTGCTGCACACGATTGGCGGCAACGTCACCTCACCAAAAACAGACTCATGGATCGACAAATACATATTCCCTAACGGGAAAATACCCTCGGCAAAGGAAATTACCGCATCGGTAGAGCGTCGCTTCATAATTGAAGACTGGCACAACTTCGGCTCGGATTACGACCGCACTCTGATGGCCTGGTGGGGAAATTTCGACCGCGCATGGCCCAACCTGGCAGAGAAATATGGCAAACGCTTTTACCGTATGTGGAAATATTATTTACTGATGTGTGCGGGATTTTTTCGCTCGGGACAAGGTCAATTGTGGCAAATAGTGTTGGGCAACCGCCAGCGCCCATCCATCTATCGTTCAGTACGTTGATTGGCAGCGCTGTACACTATCGGGTAAGTGAGTTTCGAGACCTGCCCTGGGCATGGCTGTATTAGATTACCCCCTCATGGGGGTTAAGCCAGCCTAAAAAAGGGGGCCTTTAAATCTAGGCTATCGCTAGATTATGGCAGCACACCAAGGCTGCCACCCATGAATATATCGTGAGTAAATTTTCTTCTGGCTTCCTTACCTGTTGGAAGCTGCCAAAACCCTGGGCATCTCTCGGGTTTCTTTGCACCGGCTGATTAATAAGCGACAACAGGTGTACCAGCTGTTGAGACATCCTTGACCGCCTGCTCCTGCTCAGCACTGATCAGGAGCAGGCGGCATCCCCTACCACACGACCTTGAACTGATGGTCGATTAACGGAAGGGTCAGGCTTAATCGCCATCACGCTGACCAGCGTCCCAGCATTGGCTAACACCAACAAAACCTGACAAACGGCCGCACCCGTTGCCGAGGTCATGTTTGTCGACAATTTAACGAATATCCCGGACGATCAATTCATTATTCCCATGCGACTGGATCCGGACTTCAAAGACCGGCTGCTCATCCGACGGGTACAGGTCGACGCCAACAACCCGTACATTGGACGCGATGGCCAAAAACACGACCATCCCTATCTGGATCTGGCCAATAAATTAGCTGTTCGGGGGTACCCTACGTGCTGTTCGTTGCCCCCGATGGGTCGCGCATTACCGCGATCCAAGGCACCGCCATCGATTATTACGACTACTATCTCAACAAAGATATCAATCTGGCCACCGACTGCGCGAAGAACCCAGGACAGAAATTCTGCAACGGTAATGCCGATGGGCCGGGATTGCAGGATCGGCCCGGCAGATGCGGACGGAGTCAATGTGATTATCGGAATGCGGGATTTTCATATGGCGACGAAAACCGTAGGCCCTTTGCCCCATCAAGCGCGTCAGGACGCGCGGTGTCAGTTGAGGACCGCGGCGGGTGAATAAGTTTCCTGATCAGGGATGCATGTATGCCCATCCCTCGAACTGTTTATCCGTTACATAAGCAACACCGGAAGGGACAATATCGTCCTTATGAACATCATACATATCTGTTTTGTAGTTCAGGTGGTTGCTTTCCAGCGTGTTATTGCACACTTTGATTTTGACACCACTGAGTTTCAGGTTATCAATGTTAGCCTGCAATTGCGGATCGGTTTTAGCGCTCGTCAGTAAGTGATAACCACCACCATGGATAACCAGATATATTCGAGTGGATGGCCCGGATGGCGATTTGATGTGATTGCTGATGTTATTCAATGTGGCTTTTTCATGGGCAAGGTCGGCGCTGTCGAGTTCATAAACGACGCTATGTTTTTTATGATTTCCATCGGCGAAAACCGTGCCGGATTGAAGAATAAAAACGCCAAGAGCGGCGAGTAAGCAAGGCAATAAAATACGTTTCATTTTCCATCCTCGTGATTGATCTGCGAGGTTCAGATTAAGCAAATAGGGCTTATATAGGAAATAAAACTTTTATATCCCATAAGCAATTAATGAAATTAACAGAATAAGCAGGTAAGAAAATTAACGAATTCTCATATTTTAATGCGACTGAAATCAACCCTGTTGGATTGAATGAAAATCAATTGATTTCAGCTTGAGGAACACCCCGGCTCAGGTTAGGGTTTAGGGGAAGTATCCCTTACGCCAAAGGATTCCGGTCATGCCTATTATGTTGTTCAAGCACCCGTTGTGGACACTCATCCCCTAAAAAGCAGCCCTGCCCTGCCAACGGCAAGGAATAGGGTCAGGTCTCAGTGACCACGATCAAGCATCATATCAATGAGCGCCTTGGTACAGAAGCGCGCGGAATCAGGCCTATGACTTCCGTACCCTGAATTGTGACGTGGTTTATTTTGGCGAAAATAGCTCCATGATGAGTCCGTCGGACGTCCGTAAGCGTCCAGCGAAATCGTCTTGACGGTCAGATTTTGAGGAATCGCAGAGTTTTATTGACCCGTTCGATGGCGAATCTTTTAAGATCGAATGCGCAGCCCCACCAGCTGAGTATGTCCTTATGTTTTTCGATTGGGAATCATGCTGATGAGCGTGGCGCCAAACACAATCGCCCCGCCGAGCAATTGCATTGAGGTTGGGCGTACGCCCACGGTAATGGCGGTTAACATCGCGAATACCGGCACCAAATTTAAAAAAAGTGCGGTGCGCCCAGCGCCGAGGCGCGCAATCCCGATTGTCCAAAACAGATAAAACAATACCGTGCCGCCAAGGATGATGCCCGTGAGCGCAAGCAGGGCGGTGCTGTTTGGTGCATGTCTCATCCCGGTAGGGTCGAACGCAGCAATGATGATTAAAATCAGCGCACCTGCCGTCACAATGAGCGCGGTATTGGCTATCGGGCTGATTCCCGTCGGCAGCAACCGCCGATTAAGCACGTTGTAAACTGCCCAACATAGGTTGCCGGCGATCATCAGCCAATCGCCCAGCACGATATGCTGGCTGAGTAGATGGGTTAGGTTGCCATGGGTAATCACCACCGCCACGCCCACCAATGCCACGGGTAGCGCAATCAGTCGCTGCCAACCGGGGTGCTCACGCAAAACAAGCCCCGCCAGGATCGTGGTCATAAGGGGGTTGGTGGCCATAATCAGTGCGGCATTATCGATGGTCGTGCTGGTCATGGCGAAAAAAAACAGTAGATTGAATCCGGCTATGCCGACCAAACCTAAAGTCAGATAACCGGTGAGATGTTGCCCGATCAGCAAGCGTAACGGTGCTTTTTGCCCAATAGCGATGCCAAGCAAAATCAGAGCAGCAAGCCCGAACCGTAATGCCGCCGTCCATTGCGGGCTAAAATCCGCCAAGACAAAATTTGCCAACACGATATTCGCCCCGCCAAAAAAGGCCGCAAGTATCACCAAGGCATAAACGCCAGCAAGATTCATGAGTTTTCCTGAGTAGCCGTGGGGGTTGGGTAGACAAGACGACTTGCCTACCGTTTTATTAACGAATTAAAAATCCCGTTCAACTTTAAACGTATTGAGAATCATATCCACGGCACGATTATTGGCAGCCAGTGTGACGGCATCCAACATATCACCATCCGTCCAGCCCAGCGCGTGGCATTCTGCAATGTCATCGGCACTCACGGCGGCGGCGGTGTGCAGGGCTTTGAGCACAAACGACAGCAGGAATTTGTCTTTGGCGGGTAATGGCGTTTGGCTTGGGTCTTGTCGCGTGGCAGTCACTTGTTCCAAGGTTTGACCACAATAGTTGATGAGCATACTCGCGTTGAAATCGACGCAATAATCACAGTCGTTTTCCGCTGAAACCAACATGCGGATGGTGGCTTGCAGCGCCATGCTGAGTGTCGGATGTTCTCGAAAATAGCGAGTGGCCTGCCAACGAGCACTTAATAGATGGGGGCTTGCGCTGCCCAATTGCATGGCATTGGGAATGCTGCCAAACGTGTGTTGAATTTCTTGGTAGGTTTCGGCCAGTAAGCCTTGGGCGTGTTCTGGCGGGATGATTTTGATTAACGACATGATGCTTCTCCTTCCATTCGAATAAAAACAAACCACAAATATACCAACCGTTTGGTATGCACTATTCGCTCAAAAAACGCGCGTGGGTTCAGATGAACTTGGGCGCGATCTACCGATCAAGGCCGCACGTGTTTTGTGGCCTGATCCGGTTCGGGGCGTTGCATCACGCACGGGGCGCGAGGCTCAACACAAATTGCTGAAGCTGGGTCATGCACAGCCGAAAGGTATGTGCCGATTGGCGATTTTTCGCCATGCCCCAGCAGCCTTCCCAGGCCGACACAATAAACAAGGCGGCGGCATTGCAGTCCACATCCCCGCGAATGCGGTGTTGTTCCTGCCCACGAATCAGGGTGTGTTCAATTACCGCCTGCCAGGTTTGCAAAATGTGATCAAGATGCGCTTTAAACTCATCATCAACCAAACTCATTTCCTGCACCAGGTTATTGAGCGGGCAACCAAGCTTAAAGGCATCGTCGGTCATCACATGAATGCGGCTATCCATATAGGCAAGCAGGGTATCGAGCGGTTCGTCCGCTTCGCGCAGGGGGGTGAGCAATCGTGCCTCCAACCCAATCAATACCACTTCATCTACCACGGCCAGACCCAAAGCTTGTTTGGATGGGAAGTGATGATAGAGCGCGCCTTTGGTTAACCCCGTATCGGCCAGAATATGGGCGATGCTGGCCGCCTGAAAACCCTGTCGATGAATTTCGGCAGCGGCAGCCAGCAGGATTTTTGTACGGGTTTGATCGGGGCCAAGGTGACTCATCAGGACTATTGCTCTCTAGATACCAACCGGTATGAATCTTTGGCACAGCCTATTTCAAATGAGACAAGATGGCAAATACTTTTTTCCCATCAACATCAAAATTTTCTAGTTGGCTGATTATGACGCCAATTCGACCCGCTTTCACCATACCGTGGGAAGTCCAAAGAAGTCCAAAAAGTGTCCGTGAAAACGGGGTAAAACCCTCCACTCGATTTTCAGAGTGAAGAAGAAATGCTCATGGCGGTATTGCCCCAACATTCCCCCTTCCGACTCATGCTGCAGGTAATCCCCTGATCCGTAAGCAGTCGCTGGAAATCCTCGCTGGACACGGGGGGAGCGTCATAGGTTCGATCACTGCAGTGGAAGCTATCCTGAAACAGGAGCCCTGGGGATTACTGGCTTGAGTCCGGGGACTCGGCCTGCGCGTCAGACAGCCATAAAACCCACTGTGCGATACCTGCATGACCCGGCACTGCGGATTGGTTGATCCGCTTGAGGGACAATCAACACCATTGAAGCTTTGGCCCGTGCTTTTTGTATCTGCGTAGCCTCAAAGGCTTCGGCGGGAACCACAAGCGGGCGGGCTGCTGGCAGCACGTCGAACCTAACCCGCGCAGCAGGATAATTGCGTCACATCTTTGGTAAAGGTCTGGGCACAGAGCTTCAAGCCTTCCACCATGGTGAGGTAGGGGAACAATTGCCCCGCCAACTCGTTGATGCTCATGCGGTTTTTTATCGCCAGCGTGGCGGTCTGGATCACCTCGCCCCCCTCTCCCGCCAGTATCTGCGCACCCAGCAAGCGTCCGGTATTTTTTTCTGCGACCAGTTTGATAAACCCCCGGGTATCGAAATTGGCCAGTGCGCGGGGTACATTGTCCAGCGTGAGCGTGCGGCTGTCGCTTGCCATGCCCAGCTTGTTCGCCTGCGCCTCGGTGAGCCCAACTGTGGCTACTTGCGGGTCGGTGAACACGACCGCTGGAACAAGGGAAAGATCTAGTGTGGCATCGCCGCCCGTCATATTAATGGCAGCGCGGGTACCGGCCGCCGCCGCCACATACACGAACTGTGGTGCATTGGTGCAATCGCCGGCCGCATAGATGTTCGACACTGAAGTGCGCAGATGATCGTCTACGATGATGGCACCGTTGGCCTCTGTGGCCACGTCAGCATGGGTCAGATCAAGCCCCGCTGTATTGGGTTTGCGCCCGGTGGCGATCAACAGCCGGTCGCCGATCAGGTTGCCTGCACTGGTATCAAGTTCAAACCCCCTGGCGTCAAAGCGCACGGCGTTCACCTTGGTATCCGTGAGAATCTGCATTCCCTCGGCTTCCAACGCTGCTTTGAGGTGTTCACCAATGGCAGGGTCTTCTTTCGACAATAACGCACTGCGCGCCACCAGTGTGACTCGACTGCCCAGGCGTAGAAATGCCTGCGCAAGCTCCAGTGCGACGACCGAGCCACCGTATACAATCAGATGCCTGGGCATTTCTTCGGCGGTCAATGCCTCGGTGGATGTCCAGAACGGCGTGCCGGCGAGCCCGGGCACGTCGGGAATCTGCGGTGAGCGGCCCGTGGCGATCAGAATGCGATCCGGCGTGAGGCGTTGTTCGCTGCCATCGGCTTGGCGCACGATAAGTGTCCTGGCATTCTCAAAGCGTGCGAAGCCGCGTAACAAATTGATACCGGGATTGGTTTCCAGAATGTTTTCGTATTTCGCGTGGCGCAACTCGATGACGCGCGCCTGCTGCTGTGCGACCAGCGCTTTGCGATCCACCACGGGCGCGTGTCGGGCGAGTCCCGGAAACGGATGTTGCGCTTGCAGATGCGCCACCTGCGCGGCACGAATCAGAATTTTTGACGGGACACAGCCAACATTGACACAGGTACCACCGACAGTGCCCGCTTCGATTACGGTGACATCAGCACCCTCCTCCACGGCGCGAATGGCGGCGGCAAAGGCCGC
Source organism: Pseudomonadota bacterium (assembly GCA_021801265.1). Lineage (GTDB taxonomy): Bacteria > Pseudomonadota > Gammaproteobacteria > Halothiobacillales > Halothiobacillaceae > Halothiobacillus. The sequence goes on from JAJYYE010000004.1 coordinate 155,496, forward strand.
CGAGCCCGTGCCGATGATGGCGATCTGCAGTTTTTCAGCGGGTAGGGCAGACGCACAGCAATCAGACTTTGTGGCCAATTCCGCGCCATAGCCCTTGGCGCGTACGGCATCGATCAGGGTGGGTAACGGAATATCGCCTGCAGCTTCAACCAGAGCCGTGCCATCAGCGTAGGCGATGGTGGCATGCTTCACACCGGCCACCGACAACAAGGCCTGCTGCACCGAGAGCGCACAATGTTCACAGGTCATGCCTGAAATACGGAGCATATGTTCACTCATTGAGTGACTCCTGATTTGTTCGGCTCCGACTTCAATGTGGATTCATAGCCTGCCGCAAACGTCGCATCTTCCAGCGCATTAACCGTCGTTTTGGTATCATCGAAAGTCACCACGGCTTCTTTCTTCTCCAGAGAAACCTTGGCCTTAACGACACCCGGAACTTTTTCCAGCGCCGTGCGTACCGTGATGGGACACACCGCGCAATACATGCCCGGGACGGACAGCGTGACCGTTCGCTCGGCAGCAAACGCAGTACTGACCAAAGAGAATCCGATAATCACGGCAAAAATCAGCTTTTTCATGGCGAAGCACCTCAATAAAATAACGGGGCAAGATAAGGGAAGATCATGGCAAGCATGATGAGTACCGCAACAACCCAAAACAGCACCTTGTAGATTCGGTTAGTCTGGGGCATGGCGCACAGAGAGCCCGGCGTACAGACGGTTCCAGCCGGAGCGCGGTAGATCTTTTTCCAGGCGAAGAACAGGGCGATGAGGGCGGCCCCGAGAAAATAGGGTCGGAATGGCTCCAGTAGTGCGAAATTGCTGACCCAGGCACCGCCCACACCGAGCATGACCAGAACCAATGGGCCAACGCAACACAGGGAGGCTGCGATGGCCGCGATGACGCCGCCGATGAGCGGCAGGCGCCCGGTTTTCTCTTGTGACATGATGATCTCCTCTTTCGAATCTCAGATTAGAGGTGCAAACTTATCCCCGTAGCCATGTACGGAGTCAAGCGATATGCAGCCTATTTATGAGCATCTAACGATTGGCGCTTTTGCCAAGGCGGCCGGGGTCAATGTGGAAACCATCCGGTTCTACCAGCGCAAAGGCTTGTTACTGGAGCCGGACAAACCGTACGGCAGCATTCGCCGATATGGATCGGCAGACGTGACCCGGTTGCAGTTCGTGAAATCGGCTCAAAATCTGGGTTTTAGCCTGGAGGAAATCGCCGCACTGCTCAGATTGAGCGAAGGGACTCACTGCGACGAAGCGAGCAACCTGGCCGAACACAAGCTCCAGGTTGTGCGTAAAAAAATGGCCGATCTGGCACGAATGGAAACTGCGCTGTCCGAACTGGTACGCGCTTGCCATGGACGGACAGGAACGGTTTCCTGCCCGCTGATTGCATCGCTTCAGGGGGCGTCATAAAACGCCCAATACCGTTGCGGTTCAATTGAGAAAGCTGGTATGACTTGCCTGATTTCCCGTTCCCCGAGGCAATTTTCAGTGGATGTCGCCCGCAAAATATGACATGCCCATTTTACCCGAACCGGACATTACCACGTTGCCGCCGCGACACACCGCGACTCAATTAATTTAATTTGTTGTGCCAGATAGTCGACCAAAACACTCACTCGGTGAGGTATGTAACGGTTGCTCGGGTAAATGGCATAAATACCCAATTCCGATGTAGGAAACTCGGGTAACAAAATCTCGAGCTTACCTGCTCGTATTGCTTGATCAGCCATAAACATAGGGGCGTTGGTAATGCCCAGACCTGAAATAGCAGCGGTCAACAAGGCATCACCACTGGTCGCCTGAAGCCTGCCGTGGATTGGAAACCATTGCAGGACACCATCGACGACGAATGCCCAACTCGACCGGGTGGCAAGTAGATAGCCAAAACACTCATAATGAGTCAATTCACTGGGATGATTGGGGCGGCCATTTTTTTCAAGATAGCGCGAGGCGGCAACAATAACCTCGCGACTTTTCCCGATTTTGCGCGCCACATCGCCGGGATTTAATCGATCTGAAATCCGGATGGCCAGATCAAAGCCGCCCTCAATTAAATTGACCCGCTGATCACTGAATTCCAGTTCAAGTGAAATTTCCGGATGCACATTCATGAATTCGCCAAACATCGGCATTAATGGATGGATACCGAATGAGAACGGCAAGGTGATCCGAATGTGCCCGCGGGGTGATTGCTCGTCTTCGATCGCATTGGCTTCGGCCAATTCAACCAACTGTAATATCTCACGACATTGTTCCAGGTAAGCCGAACCCGCCGAAGTCAGGCTGAGCTGCCGCGTGCTGCGCGCAAGCAGTGTGATCCCAAGATGTTTTTCCAGCGCAACCAGTTGCCGCGTAACTACCGAACGCGCCACATTCAACTGCCGGGCTGCGGCCGAAAAGCTCCCCAATTCGGCAATCCGAATGAAGAGCCGCATACTATCCAATCGGTCCACGACCACCACCCCTCTTTTGATTGTTGCAATTTTAGCAACAATCATTGCCGACCCGCATACTATGTCCCATGAACATTGATATGTACAGTGCACCCATTGCGCCACATTATCTTGAATGGTGTTCACCCATGCGACAACAACCAACCAGCTATACCCGTACGGCAATCAGTTTGCACTGGCTGATTGCTGTTGCCCTATGGGCAACATTCAGTCTCGGTCTGTACATGCACGACCTGCCCTTGTCACCGGAAAAGCTGAAACTTTATTCGTGGCATAAATGGGTGGGGGTGACCATCTTTTTATGGGTTGTGTTTCGACTGATCTGGCGATTGACCCATCACCCTCCTGAACTGCCCATAACCATGGCGCCATGGGCTCGGAAAGCCGCCAATCTGGTTCATGGGACGCTTTATTTTCTGATGGTAGCCATCCCGATCAGTGGTTGGCTCATGAGTTCTGCCGATGGATTCCAGGTGGTCTACTTCGGGGTACTGCCCTTGCCTGATCTGCTGTCGAAAAACAAGGAATGGGGGGACGCGTTGACCACCCTTCACAAGGGGCTGAATTTGACTTTAGCCATCCTGGTGCTGGGTCATGTGGCGGCGGCACTCAAACATTATTTTGTGGATCGTGACGATATTCTGAGTCGCATGCTGCCGCTCGTCAGAAAACCCTAGGAGACCGTCCATGAGAATGACTTCAAATACCTTGAGCGTCTTTGCAGGCTTGATGCTGATGAGTCTGAGCGCCCAGGCCACAGAGTTCACGACGTTGGATGCTGGCCAAAGCTCGATTGGTTTCGCATTCAAGCAGATGAACGTACCGGCTGAGGGCAAGTTCAAGCAACTGACAGGCTCGATCGATTTTGATCCGGACAAACCGGCTCAGGCAAAAGCGGAAATAAATATCGCACTGGCCAGCGTTGATGCCGGTTCGGACGAAGCGAACGGCGCGTTGGCCGACACGCTGTGGTTCGACACCAAAACCTACCCCACGGCTCGGTTTGTGACCACATCCCTAGCGCCCGTGGGCAACCATCAATTCAACGTAACCGGGGCAATGACCATCAAAGGGCAAACGCACCGGATTGAATCAATCGCCACCTTCCATCAGGAAGACAGGATCGGCGTGCTTGAAGGAAAGTTCACGCTCCAACGTGCCGATTTTGCGATCGGGACAGGCATGTGGGCTGATTTCGGCACCGTGGCCAATGAGGTCCAGATCAAATTCCGACTCGTTGTCCATGCGGCAACCCGTCAAAAGTAGTTCGTTGCCATCAGTGTTATTCCAGGAGATCGATCATGAAACCTATTGCCTTAGCCATTGCCCTCGCCTCAATCACCCCCTGCGCATTCGCCGCCCCGACGACCTATGTGATTGATCCATCACATACCCAACCCCGATTCGGGTACAACCATTTTGGCTTTTCCGATCAGGTTCACAGCTTTGACAAAACCAGCGGCAAGATCGTATTCGATCCGGCCGCAAAAACCGGCTCGGTGGACATTACGATTGATCCCAAATCGGTGAATACAGGGCTTGCGCTGCTGAATGAACATCTGCAGGACAAGGAATTTTTCGATTCCGCGAAATACCCGGTCATCACCTTCAAATCGACATCCGTCAAATTCAAAGGCGATAAACCGGTAAAAGTTTATGGCGACTTGACCATAAAAGGCATCACCAAACCGGTGACATTAACCGTAACGTCATTCCAGAATATGCCTAATCCCTTGTTCAAAAAGGATGAAATTGGCGCCAATGCGTACACCAGGGTGAAGCGTTCGGAATTCAACATGGGCGAATATGCCCCGGGTGTTTCGGATGAAGTCACCATCAACATCCCTGTTGAAGCGATGAAAGAGTAAACAGAACCATGACCACGTCAAACATGCCGGTGGTCTTTATCTCCCACGGTGCACCGGATGCATTATTGCATGCACCCGACGCGCTGGCCGACTGGCGGGAGATCAGTCAACGCTGCCCTAAACCGGCAGCTATTTTGATGATCTCGGCACACTGGGAAGAACAATATCCCTCAGCCAGCCTCGCAGAGTCACCAGCGACAATTCATGATTTCAGCGGATTTTCACCTGAACTTCACCGCATGACATACCCGGCGCCGGGTGCGCCCGCATTGGCAAGACGAGCGGTTGGGCTGTTATCCGAAACGGGGGTTATCACCGAGCTCAACCCGAACCGGGGCCTGGATCATGGTGCATGGATTCCGCTATCGGTCATATACCCGCAAGCAGATATACCCGTAACCCAACTCTCATTGATCCATAACGGCAGTCCAATAACCCATTTCGAATTGGGAAGGGCGCTGGCGCCTCTGCGTCAGGAGGGTGTTCTCATCATTGCGACAGGCTCAATCACACATAATTTCGGCTGGCTGGACTGGTCAAAAGCAGCGCCCGCCCCAATGCTGAAAGCGCAGAAATTTAGTGATTGGGTTGCAGAGCAACTATCCAAACGGAATATCCCTGCACTCCTGGCCTACCGTTCTGCACCTTATGGCGCAGAGGCTCATCCCACCGAAGAACATTTCCTGCCTCTTTTTGTTGCCTTGGGTGCGGCAGGGGGTGCAACACCCGCGCACTATCACCCGAATTTTGCCTATGGTGGCTTGGCGATGGATGCCTATCTTTGGCGTTAACGGGGAGTGTCACAGGGTTGACGAAATCAGCGCCTCCGTTAAACTGATGCCCGCCCCATCCTAACCCCCAGGATAGGATAATTGAACGGGAAACATCAGATATGACAACGCACGCCTCACACCCCGACATCATCAAACGACTCAAGCGCGCTGAAGGTCACCTAAAAAGCATTATCGTCATGCTCGAAGAAGAGCGCGGCTGTCTGGATATCGTCCAACAACTTCAAGCGGTTGAAAGTGCCGTCAGCAACGCCAAGAAAATTTTGGTCCATGATCATATCGACCACTGCCTTGAACATGCCGTACACAAAGGCACGCAAGGCGCGGATGACACCATCCGCGAATTCAAGGCCATCACTAAATACCTATAGGAAGGCGCTTTCCCATGCTTGAGTTTTCAACGCTACTGCAGCAAGGTAACGCCTGGCTGTTTATTCCCAGTGCCATCTTGTTGGGCGCTCTACACGGACTTGAGCCTGGTCACTCAAAAACCATGATGGCTGCTTTTATTGTCGCCATTCGAGGCACGGTTCCGCAGGCCGTATTATTGGGTTTATCGGCTGCACTATCACACACCGCCATTGTTTGGGCGGTTGCGATGGCGGGCTTGTACTTTGGTCAAAACTGGCACTCGGAAACAACAGAGCCGTATTTTCAAATTGCTTCTGCCGTAATGATTACTGGCATTGCAGCCTGGATCATTTGGCGGACTTGGCGGCAGCAGCGTGCCTGCTTCCACCATCAGGCCCAGGAACATGATGGCCATGATCACCATGACGAAGTCAAGTATATCGACACTGGGCATGGGATAGTGCGACTGGCAGTATTCGAGCAAGGTGTTCCGCCCCGTTTTCGGCTGTACCGTGAAAACAAAAACGATTACAACTGGATAGCCGATCAGGTTCAGATCGAAACAGAACGTCCGGATGGCAACCGTCAGGTGTTCACCTTCGCCCAGCGTGATGGTTTCGTGGAATCAAAACAAGAGATACCTGAACCCCATGAGTTTGTCGCCCGTTTACGCCTAGGCGATGAACGACACAGCCACGACTACGACGTGGAATTTGTCGAAGTTGATCACCATCACCATGCGATTAAGGCGTACGAGGCGCTAGATGTATTGGCGCCCGGCTACCAAGATCCACACGAACTCGCCCACGCTAATGACATTCGCCATCGTTTTACCAATCGGAAAGCGACCACAGGTCAGATCGTCATGTTCGGACTGACAGGGGGACTCATTCCTTGTCCCGCTTCGATCACCATATTGCTGTTATGCCTGCAACTTAAGAAGGTTGCGTTGGGTGCGACACTGGTTCTCAGTTTCAGTGTTGGTTTAGCACTGACGATGGTCGCCGCTGGGGTTCTGGCTGCCGTAGGTGTGAAACACGCTTCTAAGCGCTGGAGCGGCTTCGGTGAGTTCACACGGAAAGCGCCGTATTTTTCTGGGGCATTAATTCTGCTGGTCGGTTTCTATGTGGGCTATCAAGGGCTGCATGCGTTGGCGTAACACGGGCCTAATCAACAGACCGTGACGAGATATTTTGTTTTAAGTAGTGATTTTTCACGAATCGGAGGGGCATAAACTCCCTGTACTGATGTCGGTCTAAAAAACCGAGTTTCTTGCCCTTGGGGCCCATTGGCCGAGTATTTCGATTTTCATCCGCCCATGGGGTAGTCGCACAACGACATTACCGCTATCCCCTGGATTCCCGCCCATGAACCCGAGGGCGTGATGAGCTCAGGCATATTGACAGTCAAACCAAATGCAAATAGCATTGATTCTCTTTTATATGATCACCAAATGAGAATGTGACATGCAAATCCGATTAACCTATGCTTTGCCAGCACTGTTTTTAACTGGCGCCCTATGGTCTCAACAAGCCTACTGCATACAAGATTGGAACTGTGATGTAGATGATTTCATGACCAAAGCCATAGGCATCGAAGAGCCATGGCTGGAAAACTCAGGTTACCTGTACGCGCAAGCCAGTCACAGTCAACCCAGTTCACTAACCTTGTCACCGGAACTTGAAGGCCGTTTCAGTGATCGGATTGGCATGGAGCTGGATTTACCCCAATTCTCGGCAAATTTTCCCCTTGGACGAAACCAAAGCGCCTTGGGACCTGCGGCTGCAGGGATAAAATTTGCTGCCCTACATGATTGCAATCCGGGAAAAGGCGAAGCCACCCTGGTGACTTTTGAAGTTGAAGGTCAGTACTCGCCCCGGAAACTGTCTGGTGCGGGCAATGCCATTTCCACGCAAGTCATGTGGGCTCAGCTTTGGTATCCCTGGTTTACCCAGGGCGAAGCGGGATACACGCAACAAGTTGGGGATGGCATAACCAATGGTTGGTTTGTTAATACCAGTCTTGGCCGTGCCATCCAGGGTATCTACGCCGTGCAACTCGAGGTTGAAGGAGATAACCAACGGGTTATGGCGAATGGCCAGCGGGGTTTCGAGGGATATCTCATGCCACAGGTGGCCTATCATGTCTCACCAAAATGGCTGGTCGCAGTTGGTGAACAGGCAGCCAGACAGGAGGGTATTCACCAGACCAACTGGTCTACATGGGGGATGCTGGAGCGCGAATTCTGACCGGCTCAAAAGCGACAGCGGGCGCTTCTGTTTCTGTCCCAGTGATAGCCATTGGATTCTTGCCAATAGCGGATAGTCAAAATTTTTGTCGCCACCATAGGCTCAGTCAGCAAATGTTAACTATTTGTAAACAGCACAATGGTTAAACTACGCAACATTAATCTGCTTTCCTCCTTGACAGGCACTCATGCAACCTTATTTTTCCCTGCCTCAGCGGCAGGCAATCCTCCTCATTGCACTCAACGGTCTGCTCTGGACATTCATGCCGTGGTTCACCAATCACAATCTACCGCTTGATGTGGTCGAGCAATTAACTTGGGGACATGAATGGCAGTGGGGCTATTACAAACACCCGTTTTTACCCGCGTGGATGGCGGAAGTGTTTTATCGGGCCTTGGGTGATTTCGGACTATATTTTCTGAGTCAACTGGCCATTGGGGTAACGCTGTTATTCGTTTATCTCATTGGTGCGCGCCTTATGGATCATCATCGCGCCTTGCTCGGCACATTGCTCACACTGGGTATTTACTATTTTATTTGGCCAACGCCGGAATGGAATAACAATATTGCCCAAATGCCATTTTGGGCAGCAGCGGTATATTTTCTATTGCGGGCACTGCAAGGAAACAAGGCACAAGATTGGATCTGGATTGGTCTTGCGCTGGGACTGGGTGTACTCACCAAATACTCAACTGGAATTCTGGCGCTGACGTTTTTTACTTATTTGCTCGTGATGCCCAATACACGACATTATTTTTTGACTGGCAAACTCTGGTTGGGCTTGGTCACCCTGTTTGTTGTGTTTTCGCCGAATGCGATTTGGCTTATGCAGCATGACTTTTTGCCCATCACCTACGCAACAGATCGTGCGCTCGGTGAGGAGAAAACCGGTACGCTCAATCTGCTGTTGGACCTGCGCTTCTTGGGGGTGCAACTGCTGGATCAGTTGCCGATGGTTTTGTTGCTTGGGTTTGGCGGGTTAATGGCGCGCCGGTTCTGGACGCTAAAACCCAGTCAGCAAGACCCAGGCACAGGAATACGATTCCTGCTGTTCATGGCTTTAGCACCTGCGATCATCGCCGTATTGATTTCCTGGGTTTGTGGTTTGGGCTTGCGGGATATGTGGGGTACGCCCATGTGGAATCTTTCCGGCCTGTTAGTCGCTGCATTTTTGCGTCCCGCATTCATTGAGCGCGGGGCACGTATGATGCGCACGTTTTTAGGGTTTATTTTACTGCTTGCTGGCGCGCAATTATTCAATGCGACTTGGATCGCGCACACCAGCCACAAGCCCGCGAGGACCCAATGGCCGGATATTGCCATGGCGCAAACGGTCAGCACGGCATGGAAGGCTGAATGTCAGCAACCCCTCCGCCTGATTGCGGGTGATTCTTGGTTGGCCGGATTAATTGCGCTACAAACCCCTGGTCGGCCCAGTGTATTTATTGATGGTGATCGCAGCATTTCCCCATGGGTCACTGCGACTGAAGATCAGAAAAATGGAACGTTACTGGTGTGGGAAGGTGATATCAACCAAGAGCCTGCAGGGCTGAAACAACTCGGGGCGCAAATGGCTGTGGATACGGCGAAAATCCCGTGGCCCGCCGCGCCCATCAAGCCTTTGGTATTAAGTTGGTCGATAATTTGCCCGAATCAAGGAAGGGTATGGGGCCCGTAATTTCGATCCATGCACGCCACTCATGGCGAGAATGCGCATTGAGGCGGCAGCCCGACTTGTCGGATGCTGTCCTCGGATCCTGCCGCGACATGTTGCAAAACAATCCTGAAATTTGTAACACAGCCACGGCCCACGTCGTTCGTCGCGAGACGGCAATTTCCTCACGCAGGCGCGAGGAAATCACGTGATACTGCTCAGGGTAGGGTCAGGTGGATTACGCGTAAGCTGCCCCAATGAAAGACTGTTCCAAGTGAAGTTCAACCCAATTTTTAGAGGATAGTTTGATGAGTGAAGGTTTGCATACACACGCCCCGCATGAGGATGCAGTGCACGAAGCGGCACACGGTGCGGGGCTTTCGGCTTCGCACAATTTGAATCAGTGGGTGGCGATTTTCACGGCATTGATTGCGGCATTGGGTGCGGTGGTGAGTTATCAGGGCAGCAATTTGATGAATGAAGTTTTACTGTATAAAAATGAGGCGGTTTTAAAGAAGACCAAGGCGACCGATGAGTGGAATTATTACCAGGCAGTCAGCACTAAATCCCATTTGATGGCGTTGGCGGTCGATTTAACGACACCGAATCGCGTGGCGGGTTTTAAAGACCAGATCGCGAAATATACCGTGCAAAAAGTTGAGATCAAGCAGCGGGCCGATGCGTTGGAGCAGGAATCGGAGCATGCCAATGCGGAATCCGCCCGCTTGAATAAACCGCATCATGATTTGGAAATCGCCATGATTTTCTTCCAAATCTCAATTTCCTTGGCGTCAATTACCGCGCTGACCGGGCGACGTTGGTTATTTGGTGCAGGACTGCTGAGCGCGACGGTGGGTATTGGCTTGTGGGGGATTGCATTGGTGGCAATGGCATGACAAAGCACAAAGGCGCGACGACACGCTCTGGTGCCGTTCAGTCGGGGGCAATCCAAGCCAATACGATTCAAAAAACTGCTTTACACCTAAAATTCAAAGTGTTGCGGATCGATTGAGTTAATTTGAAAACGCCAATGGAGTCACTATGCCGTTAACCGAATCTCGTTGGGTATGGACTATTCTGATAGGCCTTGCCCTGTGGGTTGCCAGCCCGTTTGCGGTTCCGCTTCTGGCGGGCTTTGCTTTGGCCTTGGTCAGCCATCCGCTCCACCAGCTTCTCGTGCGTCGTCGATTGCCCATTATTCTGTCCGCATTGGTGATTGGACTCATGTGGGCAATGGTATTTGTCCTGCCTGCAATGATTGTGCTGCAATCGGTTTTACCTGTTGTGGCGCGCTTCCAGGGTAGCTCAATTCCTGTTGATCGAATCCTCGACGTGCTTAAGCAGCTACCGGTGCTGGGGATTACCGTTTCAAATCACGCCGATGTCGTCATGGATTGGCTCAATCAGCATCCAATTAACAAGATGATCAGCGAAGTTGAACCGCTAGCGGGGCACATTGCCGGTCATACCTTGATGTTGATTGTTCATACCGCCCTGGCTTTGATTGTCGCCGTATTGCTGCTTATTCACGGCGAGGCCATTGCGGAGCGCGTTCGCCCTCATCTCTTTGAGCTGGTCGGTATCCCCACCATGATGCGGCTTGAACAGGTGTTGGTTTCTTCCGTTCGTGCCGTTGTCTTGGGGATGATTGCCTTGGTTTTGTGGGAGGGTGTTCTTGGCGCCCTGATGTTTTGGCTCCTGGGTTTGCCCGCAGGCATGGTATTTGCCATCGCTCTGGCTTTGTCATCATTGATTCCCGGCGGATCCGGTATTGTGCTGGCGCTCGCAGCGGTGGCCGCTTACACGGGGCAGCATATCGCTTATGCTGTCATCATTCTTAGTGTCGGTCATATCATCACCCTGTCGGGTGACTACCTCGTCAAGCCAGCCGTTACCGGTGCCAAAAGCCATGCACCCTTTCTGATCGTACTGCTATCCATTCTAGGCGGGGTTGAGGTCATGGGGTTGATCGGATTGATTGCAGGCCCGGTGATCGTTTTGATGCTGTACGGAATGGCATCAGAACCCGCTGAAGTCATGAGTAAAGAGGTGAGTTAACGTCGCGTATGTTTTCTAAATTAATGGCTCGTACAATCATTGCCAGCATGCTCGCCGTAGTCGTGATAACGGGTAGCGCCTTGTCGAAAGCCCAAGCGCGAAGTGGCAGCGGATCAAAAGCACAGACAATTTCAGGCGAAGGCGACAGGATCATCGCTGATATCGGCCAGCGTCAAACTGATCACGCTTCCGAGATTGAGGCGGTTCGCAAGGGTGCTTCAGCACCTCAAACTCAAAGTGCGGCTGATCGATTGGCTCGATTGGGTTAACCAGCAGTCATTTGCAGCACCCAGTCATCTGTAGTGCTGCAAAAGCTACCGTTCCTCAAAAGCCCCATCGTCAAAGGCTTCCGCATAACTGAGGTAGTCTTTTTCAACCTGTTTTTTGCACTGCTGTGCCAAATCCATTAATGATTTTTGCCATTTTTTCTTCTGGGCGAAATCAATCAGTTCGTCTGCAATGGAAGAACCCGCTCGACCACTGCTGCGCAACTGTCCCCAAGCGACGAGTTCGCCCATATGGCGCAGGACGCCTTCGATCATCTGTGCGGTCACTGTGGCACTGAGATCAACCCGGTCTTCACTCGGCTGTAACGCCCGCAAAACATAAGATTGCTTACCCATCATCACAGCGTGCAAAAACGCCATCGATACGGATTGCATCCGCTGCTGTACACCCACAATCCGATGCGCCTCACTTTTCCACTGAGGCTGCTTGATACCGCATGTGCGCATCAAGGAAGAAGGCAGCGCCTGTTTTAAATCCAGCAAATAATTTTGATCCGGCGAACCTTTACCCTCGACGAGAATGGCATAGCGCGCTACGCCAAGACTCCCCGTGCCGGCGATCCGCCGCGCCACATCAAGCACTTGATAAAACCCAGGATTAGGCTGGTCTCTCGCAAAGTTTTCCATAAATTCAGTGATTTTTCGCCGCTCGGCATCACTGATTGCCAAGGCTTTTTTGCCATCCACCCGAATTTTTCGATACGCCCCCTGGAGTGTGGTGCGGCTATCCAAAAATGCCGGGCGTAACCGGTTTCTCTGCTTATCCAACAACTGCTTGATCAAACCATCGGCCGTATCACGCTCAATCCAGCGGGCTTTTCCAGAAGCCAAGGCGGTTGTATAGCCTTCGAGAAATCGGTCACAAAGCGCAAGCGCTTCGGGACGTTTAATCGATAGACTATGGGCGCCCACCAAAATACTGGTCAAACAACGCACCAGCTCCCAAGTGCAGGGCGCCAGCGCCGCTTCATCAAAATCATTCAAATCAAAGTAGGTCAGCCGGTTATCGCCCTTGTAACTGCCAAAATTTTCAAGATGCAGGTCGCCGCAAACCCAAGTTGCTGGTGCCTCATCGAGCATGAGCTCATGTGGTAGGCGATCATAAAATAAATGGCAAGTCCCCCGCAAAAAGACAAACGGGTTAAGGCGCATGGCGCGATATTTGAGGATAAGTCGTTCAGGTTCACGTTCCGCATTAAACAACTGAATGTTTTGCACAATATCCATCAAATTACCTTGTGAAATAAATAAGGCATAGGTTGATCTCATATAAATAAGCCAACAGATACTCATCTGAATAAGAAACCAGCCTCATCTCAAGTGATAATGACCCGTGAAGCGCCAATGCTTAAACCTCAAGCTACTGATATGCCAACCGTTTAAAGAAAAACCCCATGACATACAACTGGACCGTTGCACTGTTTATTAGTGCCGCCTTCGCACTGTCGTCCGTTGCTTCTGCTGCCGATAAAACTGCTAATCCCGCACCTAAGCCAATCAAACGTTAAGAATCTCCTGTTTTTATTTTCCAAGCTGTTGTGGATAACACCATTTTGGACCGCTCAATCACGTAGCAGGAGTTAATACTGCGATGCGTGATTTCATACTTTTGGCCTTAAATAGCAGTGTTGTACGCGACTTTCATCATGCTTTCGTATTAACCCAAAAAACCCCTATGATTTAAAATCCCAACTCAAGTGTTTAACGAAGCGTTGCACTGACCGGTTGAAACCAGGGCGGTGATCGTTTAAAAATGACAACCAAATCAAGAGGTAGGCACAGAATAGGCGTGAATTCGTCACAGCGTTAAAAACATCAGAAAATCACGATGGATTTACGATCTGCCCATCCGGCTTATCAATCCGTGGATAAAATACCATCACGGAAAATTATCAAATAAAATCAATTGGTTAAATACTGTGTTGACAGCAATTTAAAAGCAAGTAGAATGCGCGTCCTGATCTTTTTAGTCGCGTAGCTCAGTGGTAGAGCATCACCTTGACATGGTGGTGGTCGGTGGTTCGATCCCACTCGCGACTACCATTTTCGATTCATGAAATTCCACACAATTCCATTAAATCCCGTAGATTCCGTAGATTCCGTAATTTTCGGGTTTTTTTACGCCTATGACATTCTGAGCGGTGTCATTCAACCCGCGTAATTTTGACAATCATTCACATCAACCGACTAAAAACCTGGCGCAAGGTTCGGCTGCGACACCCATCAATCGCTTGTTTAATATCAACCTGGGGTATTACTTCTGAGCAAACACCCCGCCCCCAATCAATGGCGTGTCATTGCCAGGCGTTCATGTGTTTTTACAGCTTGAGTCCGTCACCCGCTCGCGCTATGGTCATACCCATAGCTCACTGGGGCTATAGTGTGGATTTTGTTGAAATTCAGGAGTGCATCATGGCCAAGAAGAAAGACGTTGCTGAAGTGGTATCTCACCAGACCAATGGAGATAACATCAACATCGGGATTAGCGAAAAAGATCGACTGGCGATTGCCGAATGTTTGAGCAAATTACTGGCAGATACCTACTCGCTGTTTTTGATGACCCATAACTTCCACTGGAATGTGACCGGGCCGCAGTTTAACAGTTTACATATGATGTTTGAAACTCAATACACCGAGCTGTTCACCGCTGTGGACGAGGTAGCCGAACGCATTCGTGCCTTGGGCGCGTTCGCTCCGGCTTCATTTAAGAAGTTCTCTGGCTTGGCTTCGTTCGCCATTCCCGATGAAACCCAAACCGCGAGTGAAATGATCGCGCATTTGGTCAAGGGTCAAGAAACCGTGGTGCGTACCGCACGGGCAGTTTTTCCGATTGCGGAGGCCGCAAACGACCAACCAACCATTGATTTGATTACGCGTCGGATGGAGCTGCATGAAAAAAATGCATGGATGCTCCGCGCACTTTTAGCGTAATGATGCATGAACGGGTTGAGTGTACGGTAAATCGCACCAAACCGATGCCCCACCGGCCCTGCCATTTTGGCGGGGGTTTTTATGGGTGATTTATGTGCCGGGGATGCTGAATAAATAGCACCAAGAACCCTGCCAGAATCGATGATCCCAATAAAAATAAATGTAAATTTACGGCTGCCGATAGCGCGGTAACGGAAGGTAAATTAAACGGCTGCAGGGCAAGCAATACGCCAGCTTCAAACGTTCCAAAACCGCCGGGTGCGTGAATGGGCAACACGGTGGTCAAATCGCCGCCAAGCGCGCCGGCAAGCGCGCCGGCGATGTTGACAGGTGCCAAATTCATCAATAGCCAGGCCAGTGTAAGTAACTTCACCAACCAGTTGGCCCAGGTCCAACCCAAGGTGGCAAGAAAATGACCGGTAGAATTGGGCAGGCTATCAACGCTGGCAAGCAGCCGATCTCGCCATTTTCCGGGTGGGCGTTGCATGAGAAAACGATGCAGGCGGGCTCTTGCCGAATAAATCAATAACGGCGCGGGCAATAAAATAACCACCGGCCACAGCCACGCATCGGTTAAGCCCATTCCCGACCCCAGAGCCAGAAATACGGCGAGCAGCCCTAAAATCACGATGGCTTGCAAATCCAGCAGGCGAAACCACAGCAGTACCGGCACAGTGCGAGGGGGGGGCAAGGCGAAATAGCGCTGCATCAATAGGGGGAAACTGAGTTCCCCGCTGCGCATGGGCAAAAAATTATTCAACAAAATATGCCAAGTCGATAGTTTGAGCGTCGGCCAAAATTGGCCGCGAAGCTCGCTCAAAAAATACCGTTGAATCCGTACGGCACGTAATGCATAACTCAGCACCATCAAGAGCAACGCCCCGCCCAAGGCTGCGGGGGAAATATGTCGCCAGGGCGCAATCAGCCGGGCAGGACCAATCCACGCAACCGCCAAACCCACGACAAGCAGCACTGCCAGCCAAGCCAGCAGGATTTTTAAGCGATTAAGGGCAATAGATTTCGGAATAAGGGGCATCAGCGCTGCGGGGATGGGTTAAATTTAGGCATAATACGCGCTCACTCTGCCGTCGTCATATGCACACTGCGATTTTGCGGGCTGCCGAGCCATCATTTAAAAGGGGTCAGTGTTAATGAGCGCCGTGATATTTCATTTAATTGACGATACTGATCCCGAAGCCTATTGGTTTTATGCCGCCGAATTGTGCGCGCAGGCGGTGGTAGATGAGCGCATGACCTATGTGGTGTGTGCCAACCACGCGCATGTGGAAAGTTTTGATGAGTACCTTTGGGGTTATCGCCCCGATGCGTTTGTGCCGCACACCGCCGACCCGGAAGATGTCGAGCACGCACCACTGTTTTTAGGCATTGATCCAGCGGCGGGCGGTTTCGCCTCGGTGATTAATCTGTCTGGCGTGCCGATTGAGCGCGTGGCCGAACGCGAGCAGCTTGATGAGGTGGTGGATGCCCAGCCCGCGAATCGGGATGCCGCGCGCGCGCGCTGGCGCGATTATCAAGCTGCTGGCGTGAAGCCACAGCATCGGCAAATCGCGCAGGTGGCGCGTGATCCCGAATAGTTTTTGCTTTATTTAATGACTCAAATTAGTTGATTTTGCTCATGGAAAAAACCTACAACCCCGCCGAGATTGAAGCCCCTTGTTACACTCGCTGGCAAGCTGGCGGCTATTTCACACCCAACGCTGATTTGCCCGCCGATGCGCCGAATTACTGCATCATGCTGCCGCCGCCGAACGTGACCGGTCGGCTACACATGGGGCATGCGTTCCAGGATACCTTGATGGATATACTCACCCGCATGCATCGGATGCAGGGCGCGCGCACGCTGTGGCAGCCGGGTACCGATCATGCAGGCATCGCCACGCAAATGGTGGTGGAACGCCAGCTCGAAGCCGAGGGTAAAACCCGGCACGATCTGGGTCGCGAAAAATTCACCGAGCGCGTGTGGCAATGGAAAGGCGAATCGGGCGGGTTTATTACCGAACAAATGAAGCGACTGGGGGCATCCTGCGATTGGTCGCGCGAGCGCTTCACGATGGACGAAGGCTTATCCGATTCCGTGCGCGAAGTATTTGTACGCCTGTATGACGATGGCCTGATTTATCGCGGCAAACGACTCGTGAATTGGGATCCGGTGCTGCACACTGCCGTTTCCGATCTGGAGGTGTTGAGCGAAGAGGAAACCGGTCAT
The DNA here is from genome assembly GCA_021801265.1 of Pseudomonadota bacterium. Taxonomy (GTDB): domain Bacteria; phylum Pseudomonadota; class Gammaproteobacteria; order Halothiobacillales; family Halothiobacillaceae; genus Halothiobacillus. The sequence continues at coordinate 172,388 of JAJYYE010000004.1, forward strand.
CTATGGCATCTGCGTTATCCGCTCACCGAGGGTTCGGGTTTTTTGATTGTGGCGACCACGCGCCCTGAAACCATGCTGGGTGACACCGCCGTGGCTGTGCATCCGGAAGATGGGCGCTACAAACACCTGATCGGCAAAACCATCACCCTGCCGCTGGTTGGCCGTGAAATTCCCATTATTGGCGATGATTATGTCGATCCGGAATTTGGTTCCGGCTGCGTGAAAATCACCCCCGCACATGACTTTAACGACTATGCCGTCGGGCAGCGGCATAACTTGCCGAAAATCAACGTACTCACCCATGATGCGCGCATCCGCTCAATGCCGGAAATCATCGGCGGAGCACCAGACGCCGAGTTACCGGCGCACTATGCAGGGCTGGATCGCTATGAAGCGCGCGACCGAATCATTCATGATTTGAACGCCCTGGATTTACTCGAAAAAATCGATGATCACAAACTCATGGTGCCGCGCGGAGATCGCAGCGGCGCAGTCATCGAGCCGATGCTGACCGATCAATGGTTTGTCGATCTCACCCGAGAAACGCAAGATGATGGCCGCCCCGGCGGGCTTTCTGCCATCACGCGGCCTGCGCTTGATGCGGTGCGCGGCGGCGAGATTAAATTCGTGCCGGAAAGCTGGTCGAACACGTATTTCCAGTGGCTGGAGAACATTCAGGACTGGTGCATCAGCCGTCAAATCTGGTGGGGACACCGTATTCCGGCATGGTATGACGAAACGGGCAAGGTGTATGTGGGGCGCAGTGAAGCCGAGGTTCGGGCGCAGTACGATCTTGATGGTACTGTCACGTTATCACAGGATAACGACGTACTCGATACGTGGTTCTCCTCCGCACTCTGGCCATTTTCTACCTTGGGCTGGCCGCAAAACACAAAAGAACTCGCGCAGTTTTATCCCACCAGCGTGCTCGTCACCGGCTTTGACATCATCTTTTTCTGGGTCGCACGCATGGTGATGATGGGGCTGTACTTCCAGGATGGCCAAGTGCCGTTCCGCGAAGTGTATGTGCATGGTCTGATCCGGGATGCGCAAGGCCAGAAAATGTCCAAATCCAAGGGCAATGTGCTCGATCCGATTGATTTGATCGACGGCATCGAACTTGAAGCCTTGGTCGCCAAGCGCACGGCAGGCCTCATGCAACCGCAAATGGCGAAAAAAATCGAACAAGATACCCGCAAGGAATTCCCCGCGGGTATTCCCGCCTTTGGTACCGATGCCCTGCGCTTTACCTTCGCCGCACTCGCCACCACCGGGCGGGATATCCGCTTTGATTTAGGCCGTATCGAAGGCTATCGCAACTTCTGCAATAAGCTCTGGAACGCCAGCCGCTTTGTGATGATGCAGTGCGAGCAACAAGACACGGGCTTGGCCGACACGCCCGTCACCTTGAGTGATGCCGATGAATGGATTATCGGCCGCTTACAGCAAGTAGAGCGGGATGTCGCCAAGCATTTTGCGGAATACCGCTTCGATTTAGCCGCGCAAGCCTTGTATGAATTCACCTGGAACGAGTATTGCGACTGGTATCTTGAGTTCACCAAACCGGCATTAAAAGCGGGGGATGAGGCCGCCCAGCGCGGCACCCGCCGCACGCTCGTGCGCGTACTGGAGGCCTTGCTGCGCCTGCTGCACCCGATTATTCCGTTCATTACCGAAGCGATTTGGCAACGGCTGGCACCGATGGCGCTCGTGCATGTTGCCGATACCGACAGCATTTTGGGGCGGCCCTATCCCATCGCGGACGAGACAAAAATCAACACACAAGCGATTGATGCGGTCGAATGGCTCAAAAATGTGATTTTGGGCGTGCGCCGCATTCGGGCAGAAATGGACATTCCACCGAGCAAATCCTTGGATGTATTGGTCACCCATGCAACGGATGAGGAAGTGGCGCGGTTTAGTCGCTTTGCGGCGTTGTTGAACTCAGTGGGGCGCATCGGCAGTGTGACGCCATTGGGCACAGGTGAAGCCGTGCCCGAGGCGGCGATGGCGCTCGTCGGCAACCTGCACATTCACATTCCGCTTGCAGGTTTAATTGATAAAGCCGCCGAGCTTGCGCGATTAGCGCGTGAAATTGCCAAAACCGAGGCCGAGCTCGTCAAAGCCCGCACCAAACTCGACGCCCCCGGTTTTGCCGACCGAGCACCGGCAGTGGTCGTGGCGCAGGAACGCGAGCGAGCGGGGAAATTCGCCGCCACCTTGGTCGATTTACAAGCGCAACACACCCGTATTGAGCGGTTGTAAGCTGTTTTAATTTCAGATATTGGGCAGCCCTCCCCTTGTAGGGAGGCGTTGGCTGGGCATTACGATAGAGGGGCTCGGGGCACTATCAATACACAGGAGAAGGACCAGAATAGCGGGTTTTAAAACTGGCGTGGATGCTTTTGCTTTGCAGAAGGGGGAGTAGACCTCGACGCAGTACCCAATGTGATGAGCTCCGTTTCGCACCACGCGGCGGCGGATAAGCAACGGCACCATGCGCCTGGATCTGGCCGTGCTGTCGGAGATAAATCTCTGCCTACACCTCACTTGGATTGGGGAACCTCCACGCCTTAGATACTTATGCTGGTGGGGAGGGACATCAGGGGATCCCTAATTCCGGCCAATCATATAAGTTACAGCCACAACTCCAGCGGCGCGTAATTGACGAGCGCCCGCAGAATATCGCCCCGAGTCACGATACCGACCACCTGGCGGCGGTCATCAACGATGGGCAAGCCGCGAATATCCTGCGCCAAGAGCACGCGCGCCAATTCACGAATATTCGTTTGCATGGTCGCGGTGAGCACCTTTGGGTTAGCAATAGTTGCTACGGGGCGAGGTGCCAAATCAGTAAAACGCACCCGTTGGCGGGTTAAATCACCTTTTGTGACAAGGCCAACCAAGTGTTGCTGCGCGTTGATCAAAGGGACGATACCAATATCTTTGTCATCAAATAGATTGCGCAACTCAAAAATGCGGGCATCTGGCGGTAAACTGATGACGGGTGAAGTCATAATTTGTTCGGCCACTTGCACCGGGCTGACCTCCCGCTGAACATGCCGCACGACCCGATATGCTTGCACTTCGGCGGCAAATTTTGGCGGATTTGGCGGTGATTCCTGCTCTGGTGCCTCAAAACCCGCGCCCTGCTCTGCCGTTGGGATCGCGCGGATTTTCTGCACGGGATCAATCGCCTGTGGGGGGACTTGCAAGACAGGATGCGCCAGCGCCTGATTTAGGGTGAGGTGATCGCTAATGCCCGGACCAAATAAGACAAAACTCATTTCGTTCTCTCCTGCTGGCCGTTGCCTGCCGCATGATCGACGCCCCAAGCCCGTAGCGCACGCAGCACTGCCCGCGTTGCGGTTTCACCTGAGGGTTCGTTTTCCAACAAATCATCAATCGTGGTAAAAAATTCAGTGTAGCCCAAGGCTTTATTCGCGGTGGGGTATTCGGCCGTTTGCATCAACCGTGCATGAACCCAGGCTTGCCATTCGGCCCTGTGTGGCGCAGCCAATAAATCAGGGCGTGTACGTGCGACATAGCGCATCACCACGGTGGGCAGGCGGGCATCCTGCCAGGATTGCGTCAGCAAGCCCTTGAGCGCCGTGGTAACTTTCTCCTCCTGCAAAGCCGCAGACGAGTGGGAGATGGCCTGATCAAATACCCGATTAAACGCATCAAGCCGACTCCGGTCTACCGCTGGCATAAAACCATCATAGAGCGCGCACTCGGCATCCTGCGCGGCAAATTCGGCCTGATTCGCAATAACTTCCTGCAGTTTTTCAGCAATCTCACGGCGGTGGCGCTGCATGGCTTGCTGATGACGATGCACGGCGGCGGTGTCGAGTCGCATGCGTTCCACCACGGAGGCCTCATTTAAAATCGCGGTAGAAACCACCACCGGCGCGCGATTGAGATGCAGTAACTTGATGGGCAGACGATGTTCGCCGGGCGCGGCATCGGCCTCGCATAAAAATCGTCGGGCACTGAGCGTGTCTACGGCTTCATCCAGTACCTGAGTGGGATCAAAACGTAAATCCCACAGCAGGCGCTGGGTACTGACCCCACCCACCATGCCGAGATTGGCAAATACAGACGCACTGCCTTGCTCGCCGGAAATGCGCCCTGATACGTGCACAAACGCCTCGCGCTCAGGTGCGTCAACAAAATCCGCAACTACGGCTTTTTTGCGCAAATTCAGCAGGTAATCAAATAACTTCGGAGATTGCGCGCGCAGTAATCTTGCCAGCGCGAGGGTGGCCTCCACATCGCCCAAGGCATCGTGGGCGTTGGTGTGGGCAATAGCGTTCGCGCTCGTCAGGGCGCTTAAACGCAATGTCGGTTTGCCTTGCGCATCACTCGGCCATTGAATGCCTTCAGGCCGCAACAAGCGCACCGCCCGCGCCGCATCAAGCACGTCCCAGCGACTGTTGCCATTTTTCCATTCGTGCGCGTAAGGGTCACGCAGATTGCGCCAGAACATAAAACGCAACAGCTCGGCATCGAACCGCAGACTATTAAACCCGGCGGCGCAGGTATCGGGTCGCATCATTGCCCTATGAATGTGTGCGGCGAATTCGGCCTCGGGCGTGCCACCCGCTTCAAAGAGTGTTTGGGGCAAAATGCCAGTGATCAGCACCGCCTGAGGGTGGGGTAAAACTTCTGGCGAGAGTGTGGCGTAGTACGTAATCGGCGGCTCAATGGGCTCCAGCGCATCATTGGTTCGGAGGGCGGCAAATTGAATCGGGCGATCACAGCGCGGATCGGCACCGGTGGTTTCAAAGTCGTAGAACAGGAAACTCATGGGCTTTCGGCCGATACGGCCATGGTGGGCAACGGGGCTGTTTGGGTTGTAGCCTGTACCGAAGCTGGCGCCGATACTGAAACTGGGGTCGACGTCGCCGATTCACCCGCAGAATGCGGGGAATTTTCGGCTCCCGGGGGAGCGGCAACATTGACTGAGTCAACACGGGGCGTAACGGGCATTTTGGTCGAATTCAACGGCGCAACCGGGGCCAGTAAGGCCAATAAACTGTCTGCCGAGGCTTGGGTTTTTATCTTCACTGATTTGGGCGATTCTCGCCATGAGTAGATCAAGGTGGCCGACAATACGGCCCGCACATAATTGCGGGTTTCATCGAACAAGATGGTATCGACCCAGACATCGCCCGGTAGCGCGCGATTCTCCGGCAACCATTGTTTCACACGCCCAGGCCCCGCATTGTATGCCGCAATCGCCAGAGGCAATTGGCCGTCGTAGCGCCCATTGAGATAGGAAAGATACGCTGACCCCAGGGTGATGCTGGTTTCTGGATCATGCAGATTCATGCGACTCAAGCCCAAATCGGCTTTGCGGTTAATCCAATCTGCCGTATTGGGCATGAGCTGCATCAACCCCTGCGCACCCGCACCCGACCCCACATCACTCATGAATAAACTTTCACGCCGAATCACCGCATATAACCAATTGGGCGCCACCCCCTGCGCTTGCGCTTGCGAATCAACAATGGTTTGCCAAGGTGTGGGATAACGTGCGGCAAACCACATCGGGTCGTCTTGTTTTTTCATCCGCGCAATGGCAATGGATACCCGATCGTGCCAGCCAGATTGCTCGGCCAGCACGGTTAAGGCGGGAATTTCTTCGGGCGACAGAGCATCCAGTGCGGCTGAGAACGCTCGACGGGCATCATCTGGCAAACCGGCTGCGCGCAAATAAAATGCCAGCTGCACCATGGCGTTTTGCAGCACTGTCGTGGTATCGAGCACGGGTAAAGGCGGTATTTTAGGCCAGTGATAGGCTACGCCCAGCCGATCGGCCGCTAAAAATCCGTAGTAATCCGGAGTTAAAGTTAACGCCTGCCACCGTGCTTGAGCCCCGCTATGATCACCCAATTCGGCATCGGCACGCGCCCACCAATACTGCCATTCGGGCATTTGTGCCAAATCAATCGGCATTGCCGCTACCGCAGTCTTCAGCTTCGGCCAGTCCTCGGCACGCAATGCCGCGCGCGCGGCCCATGTTTGGGTTTCCTGATCTTGCACCGTGGCCGGTAAAGCCATCAACCAATCATAGGCTTGCGGCATGCGGGTATACGCCGCCTTGAGTGCAATGAGCCGTTCGATTCTGGCTTGAGCATCGGCATTAAGCCCCCAATGAACGGGGTTGCTTGCCCATAAATCGTGCGCGGCTTGTGGATCGCTGCGCGCCAACCACAAAAAGGCCTGCTGCCAGAGTGCGTACTGATGATCACCGTCACCTTCGGGTGACTGATGAGTTAACTCGGCTTGCAAAACCTGTTGCGGATCATCTCGAGCGGCTTTCCACTCAGCCACCATCGAATCCAAACCACCAATTTTTTGTTTTTTTGCTTCCCGAACCAAATAGTCTGCAAGGCCGGTATTGCCTTCAATCAGGGTGGCGCAAATGCGCTGGCGGTATAAATCTGCGGTGAGATGGTCGTTAGCTTTCAACCAAGAAAATACAGGATCACAGGCATCGGGCTGGCTACGGCCTTGGGCCCACAATTGCTCTGCGGCGCTGATTTGCGACGGTGTTTGGGTGTGGGTTTCTAGTGCCGCCTGCCAACTTTGGCAACTGCGTGCCGGGGTCGGTTTAAGTTCTGGTAGCAGCGCTTCAATGGCTTGATACTCGGCAAATTTTCCTTGGCGATTTAAACGCGTTAAAACGTGGGCTTTTAAATTCTGACTAAAGACATAATCCGGATTAGCCTGCAAAAATGCGGTCACCGCAGGTACATTTTGCCCCGCCACATCCATCAAATACCGAAACTGCAAGTAAGTGGCCAAGGGATTACTGCCTAAATCCGTGATGGCCGAATCCACCGCAATATTATCCCCTTGCGCGATGGCTGCCATACCCAGCATAAACGCGGGCGGAACCTGCCAATCCAACGCTGCAGGTTGATGGGTTACCATGGCCGTGCTGTGGGTTGTGCCATCGGGTTCGGCGAGCGCCACCGGCCACACGGCATAGCCACATAAACTTAACCCCAAGAGTGGCCAATGCAGCCGACGCACGCACGCGAACTGAATCAATCGTATTTTAATCTTTAGCATAACAAGCGTTTATTCCGTGAAAATTCTGAGCACCTATTCAATATCTGGATCATGCGACGCCGCGCACGGCAAATGCGCTTTCGCGAGACTTTGGACCGACTCTTGACCCTATCATAACGAAACCATGAGTAACACCCTACGACAACCCGAACCGCGCGACAACACCCTGTATGTCGGGCGTTTTGCACCAACGCCATCAGGCAGTTTGCACTTAGGATCGTTAGTTGCCGCACTCGGTAGCTATTTAGATGCCCATGCGCACGGCGGACAATGGCGATTGCGTCTTGATGATTTGGATGCACAGCGCTGCCCAGCCACAACGGCGCATGAAATTATTCGGCAATTGGCAGTCCACGGACTCGAACCCGACGGTGATGTGATCTGGCAAAGCCAGCGGCTGGATGCCTATCAGGCGGCATTGGCACAACTCAACCAAAGCCATGAGGTGTACCGTTGTCAATGCAGCAGAAACACATTGCGGGCAGCACTTGATGCCGGCACGCTGCGGGAAGGATTAGCTGGCCCCATTTATCCCGGCACCTGCCTTCAGCATCCACCAGCCCGAGAACAATCTGCAGGCTGGCGCTTTCGGGTTCCTGCCGGGGCGGTATCCGTTCAGGATCGGTTCCTGGGGGAATTACTGCAAACACTCCGCACCACCATCGGTGACCCGTTACTTAAACGTTCTGATGGCGTTTTTGCCTACCATCTCGCTGAGGTAGTAGATAACCAGGCGATGGCCATTACCGATGTCGTACGCGGTGCTGATCTGGCACCACTCACCCCGCTGCATATTACGCTGCACCAGGCGTTATTCCCCTGCACGCCCGCCCCACGCTATGCCCATTTGCCTTTAGTCATGACGGCAGATGGCCGAAAACTCAGTAAAACCAATCACGCCCTGGCACTAAATCCCAAAAAAGCCCGAGTCAATTTAATTCAAGCCACTCAGTATTTGGGGCTCGCAACACCCGAACCGAACCTGCCAATTGCCGATCTATTGACGCAATGGACAACACATTGGGTGCAAATGTGGGTGCGAAACTGTGAATAAATAACGGGGAGAACTAGCTGCAGACCGCTCGAACCGGCGCAAAGCTGCGGCGATGTTCCGAGCAAGCGCCATGTTCGATCAGTAACGCCCGGTGTCGCGCGGTGGGGTACCCTTTGTGGCGCGCAAATTCATACTGCGGGTAGCGTTCATCCATCGCCACCATCAGTCGATCGCGTGTGACTTTGGCCAAAATCGAGGCACTCGCAATCGCCGCATCGGTACCATCGCCGCCAATCAGCGCAAGGCAATCCATATCCCCAAGTCTGAACGCATCCGGCTCATCAGGCCCATCGCTCTTGGTGCCCGCCATGTTAGGGCAATGCTTGCCATCGACATGAATCCGCCGCACCCGATGTCCCTGCGCAATCAACGTCATCACCGCGCGCCGCATGGCTAATAACGAGGCTTGCAAAATATTGAGCTCATCAATTTCAGCGGCACTGGCTTGGGCTATTGCAAATGCGCGGGACTGCGTCGTGATTGTGACGAACAGCCGCTCGCGCTGGGCTTCACTGAGTTTTTTGGAATCATTCACCCCGATAATCGGGCTTGCAGGGTCAAGAATCACCGCCGCAGCCACCACCGGGCCGGCCAGCGGTCCACGACCCGCCTCATCGACACCCGCGTACATCATCCACGGCATCGGCATTTCAAATAACGGCAATTGCGGCATACTGCTGTCCAACTTCTCGCTAATTTTTGTTCAAACCACTTCGAGTCCGGCACCATGACCGACCCCACCACCGCCGCACCCCGCCCCTTGCGCCTATTTTTTGCCGCTGGCGAAGCTTCTGGCGATCATTATGCCGCGCAATTATTCCAGCGCCTGAAAGCTGTGCGGCCCGGCAGCGTCGCCCAAGGGTTGGGCGGTACAGAAAGCCGATTGGTCGGCATAGAAACGGTGGTTGATCTCAACACCGTTTCCGTGATGGGTTTGGTGGAAGTATTGCGCCATTATAGTGACTTAAAACGCGCCCTAAATACGCTCATTGCGGCGCTTGAAACCTTTCAGCCCGATCTGCTCATTGTGATTGATTTTCAGGAATTTAATCAGCGATTAGCCAGAGCCGCCCGTGCACGCGGCATCAAAGTCCTCTTTTTCGTGGCGCCGCAAGTGTGGGCTTGGCGCCCCAAGCGGGCTGAAAAATTCGCCGAGGTCGCCGATCATCTGGCCGTTTTGTTCGATTTTGAAGTGCCGTTATTTGCCCACTACGGCCTGCCCACCACCCATGTCGGCCACCCGCTGCGGGACATGATTCCAACCGAACTGATTAAAACGCCAGCAAACCGCCATTTAGTTGTGCAAGCCGCCCGCCTTTCTTTGGGCATAGCCACTCAAGACGTCATGATCGGCCTGCTGCCCGGTAGCCGCCGCAGTGAACTCACGCGGTTGTTACCCGTGCTGCTCGCCAGCGCGCAACAGCTGCTTGATTCACATCCCGATTGGCGCTTTCTGCTGCCGCAAGCCGCGTCCATCCCCGATGATTGGTTCAACAACCTGCTGGAAACCTGTAAACCCAGCACCACCCTGCGCGCCGCCCTCATGACCACACGAGGCCAGGCGCGCCAGGTTATGGCTGCCACTGATGTACTGGTGATTGCCTCTGGCACGGCCACGCTCGAAGCCGCTCTCATTGGCACACCCATGGTAATTGTCTACAAAACCAACCCCATCACCTACTGGATAGCCAAGCATTTGGTAAATATTCAGCACATCGGTCTGCCAAATATTGTGCTGAATGAGCGCGTTTTCCCAGAGTTAATTCAGGCCAAGGCAAATCCTGCAGCCATTGCTAACAAAACATTGGAACTTGTTGAAAATAAAAGTATTCTCCAGAAGCAGGAACAAGCGCTGGCCGAAATCCCCAGCCATCTCGGCAAAACCGGCGCGCTGGAACAGCTGACGCAATTAACGTTGAATTTGATCGAAGATTAACCACCCATCCGACGGGACGATTGCTCCGGTTCGGCCAATCAATCGACGAGGCAACAGCGGATAATCAGTGCCCGCAACATCTGCACGGTATCCTCCAACGCGGTCAACTCAATATATTCATCGGGTTGGTGTGCCTGATCGATTCGACCCGGCCCGAACACGACCGTATCACAACCCAATTCTTTGTAAAATGGTGCTTCCGTACCAAACGCCACCGCCTGGGCAGGCTTACCGCTAATGTCAGCCAAAAATCCTGCCAATTGTGAGTCCAGGCCGCTCGAAAATGGTTCAATACCCGGCGATAACGTTTTAAATTCAAAGGTTAAACCCGTATCACTCAGAACCTGTCGAACACGCTCGCGCAACTCCTGCCGCAGCTCTGCGCCATTCATCCCCGGCAAAGGTCGCAGATCAAAATGCAGCATGCATTCCGGGCAAATCCGGTTCGGGTTATCCCCGCCGCAAATATGACCAAAGTTCAAGGTAGGATAAGGCACCAGAAATGATTCATTGCACTGCAGTTTCAACGATTCACGCCAAGTCGACAACGACACCAACACCTTCGCCATGCCATCAATCGCATTCGCGCCCTGACCAGGATCACTCGAATGGCCGCTGCGCCCGAATACCGTCACCGCCTCCATCATCACCCCCTTGTGCATATGTACTGGTGTGAGATCGGTCGGTTCGCCAATCACGCAAAAGCGCGCCTTCGGTCGGCCCAAACGCGCCAAAAGCCGAGCACCATCCATACTGCTTTCCTCATCAGCAGTCGCCACAATGATTAATGGGTGGCGCAAATCAGACGCGTTGAATTGCCGCGCCGCCTCAATCGCCAATGCCAGAAAACTTTTCATATCGGCGCTGCCAAGCCCATAACCGCGCCCCTGATCGACTGTCCAGAGGAACGGATCGTGCCGCCAACGGTGCTCATCCCAAGGCACGGTATCGGTGTGCCCGGCCAGAATCAGACCATCCTCACCCGTTCCCAAGGTCGCAATCAGATTCGCCTTGTCCTTGTGCCCATCCAACGGCAGAATCTCCACTCGAAACCCAGCCGACTCCAACCAACCGGCCAACAAATCGATCAACGCCCGATTGCCCATATCAAATTGCGGCGAAACGCTGCTCACCGACGGCGTGGCAATCAACTCGGCAAGCATTTGTGGCAGCGGGGGCGCAGACATAACCAACTCCAGAAACAATAGCTAATGGCCGAATTTAGCATGTTCGAACGTCAAATTGAGCAATCCGACGCGCGGCAAATGTCAGATGCGCGACTGGCGCTACCCGGATAAAAATCCCGGCTCCGATTTCACAAACCTTTTCATGCCGTTAGCCACCGCCTGTCGGTGGACAGCCAGACCTCAAACCGCTATGATTCGCCCTCTAAAATTGCGCCCGTAGCTCAGATGGATAGAGTACAGCCCTCCGAAGGCTGGGGTCACTGGTTCGAATCCAGTCGGGCGCACCACATAAGTGATTGATTTTAAGTGAATCAGTCAAAACCCAAAACCAAATCAAAGCCGCCTTGTGTGGCTTTTTTTTGTGCTTTTTGGTGGTTCAGTGTTACAGATTTTGTTACAGGTCTTTGGTGGCGCATTGGCACCATGCCGCGCTTTCGTGCCGATTGGCACCAGCCGTGACCAATTCAAACGGCAAAGAATGCCTCGATCAATCAATCTTCACCATTCGGATTGACTGCTCCAGCCATGCTGTACACCAGATACTCAGTGGCGGCATTAAATGCCTCTAAATCTGTAACACTTTCCGCAAATCTGTAACACTTTTAAGGTTCGGGTGTCCGCCGTCGGCGCATACCCCATCCACCAATGGAGGACGGGAAGTTCACCAATGGTGGGTTTCAATCTCAGGTTTTCGCCGGTCTGAATGTCAACATTTGTCAACAGGCTAGCGTGTCCATCATGCGCGGTCACGATGGTTCACGAATGGCTACATGATTGGGTTTCTATGTTCACGATCATCATAAAAAAACCGCCAATTAAGGCGGCTGGGTCGATCTCATCAAGTTACGTCATCCACCCATAATTCGCTGATACTCCTTTGATGCATCAACATCGTCATAAGGCAGAGTTTCAAAACCAGCAAGCTGCTCATTGTTGGCCTCGATCTTGGCGAGGCGTTTTTCGAGTTCTTCGGTTTCGATCATCTTCCGCATCAGTTCGAGCAAGTAACCAAGCTTAGTTCCTTCTGACGCATCCATCCGGCCTTGTCGAACATCGCGGTAAACCTTTGCCAACTCCCGCCGAACATCAGCACTCGATGACAAATTAATCCGGGGTGGGGTCAACTCTCGAAGCGTTGCCCCGTCGATGATCCGGCCTTGTTTCGTTGTGCAGTCGGCGGTCATCTTGTCGCCTCCTTATCGTACTGGCTGCGACGTGTACGGCATCGCGATTCGGTTTATTGGCTTCTCGTGCAAGCCTTGGCCGATTACCAGTTTCAGATGAACGCCAGCTTGCCCCGGTGATCGCTGCGGAATGCTTCGGCCTGCCAACATCGCCGCATGATGAGCCTGTCCACTTGCTGCCTGCAATCGCAGTCCTGAATCTTTCCATCTCTGGATCGCGTCCTGTGCTGCCTCAATCGCCTGATTAGCTGCCTTCGCAGCCTCGGTGCATACGTCGGCGGCTGCATTCATCGCTGTGATCTGGGTGTCCAGATATTCATCAGCCTGTTTCTGTCGGCCTTCGCGTTCGATGATGGCGCGTTCTCGGTCGATTTCGGTTGTCAGGGCACTTAGCTCCTCAAGCTCTTGGCGACGTGCTTCCAGCTTGTCGAGATTGGCCTGATCCACTTTGCCGCTGATTGCTGCTTGCCGGATGAGTTCGCGGCGTGCTTCGTTGATCTGGTCGAGTGTCATTGTTGCTGTGGTCATTATTTGCTTCCTTCTGGTTTTGGGTACTTGCGTTCGAGTGATTTCAAGGCGGCTGATTCTTGCCGCTTATGCTGATCCCTGATGTGTTGCTGGCCGATTGCTTCGCGTGCCTTGCGCCATTCATCCGGGGTCATGTCTTTGGCGTTTTTGGTGGTCATGTTGTCCTCTGTGTAGATGATGATCTGATTCTGGGTGGCCAGCCCTTCAAGGCCGAAAATCCCGAAGGTGTCCACGATTAGTCGAAGGTGTCCATACTATTTTGTATGGCCATGTTCATGTTTTCGTGGCCATCTTCGCTTTCTTCGGCGGGAAGCGACCAGTACCAGCCGCCCGTCATGCCGATCTTGGATGGCTTGATGTTTAGGGATTTCCGAGCGCGTCTGAGTGTTCGATCAGCGATTCCGAAACCTTTGGCCTCCGCTGTGATTTCCTTCGCGTTTTTCGTGCCGTGGTGAGTGAGATATTCCCGAAGCCAATCACGCGCCTCTTTCAGGGCTTCGCCTTCTTCGCCGTTGTTTTCGTCTGGATTTCCGAGAATGTCGCGTGCTGCTCCGTCGATGACATTCCCCCAGATGACACGGGAGGCGAATAAGCCGGGCATGGCCTCGATGGTTTCGATGTCGTACTCGAAGCCGCCGTGATCCAATCCAATGTTTGATTTCGCCCTTGCCAGTACGCGGGTGGTTTTGCCGTCCTCGTCCTCCTTCTTGGCCGTGGCCATGACGATTCGAGCCAGTGCACCGAAGGCCAGTGAGCCGGTGACACGTTCCAGAGGATCGCGTCCACTGGTTCCTTTCGTGAAGTGCGTTATGCCGATCAATGCCGCGCCTAAATCAGCCGCCAGCTCAACCATTGGCGCAAGTGCTCGCCGTACTTCGCCGTTCTTGTGGCTATCGCCAGCGACCGCATTCACAATCGGGTCAACGACGATCAGGCGAATGTTGCCCACTCGTTCGGCGGCTTCACGCATCAAGGCGGTATCGGTGGCTGGGTCGAATGAGCGCACGCCCTCGCCGCCGTGAATATCGCCAACAAAATGCACTCGTGATCTATCCGCATTCATCGCCACCAATCGAGGCGCTAGGGTGTCGGTAATGTCATCCTCGCCACTCCATATCAGGACGTTTCCCTGTGGTGCTGGTGATCCATCAGGCCACTTGCTGCCATTGGTGAGGATCGCCCCTAGTTCGAGCGCGAGCGTTGTTTTCCCTGTGCCTGGCTGCCCTGCCAGAATGTGCAGCTTGCCGCGTGCAAGCCAGCCATCCCAGAGCCAGCGCACCGGCTGAGGCACTACGTCGGCGGCATGAATCAGGTTTAGATGATCCGGCGCGGTCATTTGGTCATACTCGGCTGCTGCGAGTGCGTAAATATCAGCCATGACGCACCGACCTTGAAACCTTTTGGGCTGCTTCGGTTAAGACATAATGAGAACGTCGCAGGGATGCGTGATCCGTGTCGGTGAGTGCTTGCCCTTCCATCATCTTGTTGGCGCATATCCGGCAAACATTGATCTCAACCATGAGCGCGTCGAGTGTTTGCAGGCACGGCCAGCCTTCAAACTTCGGCTTGACGTGTGGTGATCTGGAATGCCTCAGGTGATCGGGCAACAAGTCGACATAGTGCAGTCCTACCGACTTCAAAATGTCAGCATGAGCGCATCCAGCAAAACAGGTGATTTGCGTCGATCCGTCGGGCATCTCTCGAAGTGCAAGCGACGTGCTGCGGCTGTTTTCTGATTGATGAACCGGGCATCTCGCCCTTGCCGTTTTGCCGGTGATCTTCGCATTCGGAAAGCGTCGGGCGATTGCTTCAAAACCCTGAAAACTGTTATTCATTCTTGCTACCTCCTTGCTCATCAACAAAACCTAGATAGATGTATCGGGCGCATCGTGGATGCTTGCGCCCTTGGTCGTCGGTCTGGGTTTCGTAGATGACAATCATCTTCACGCCACGGTCACGAAGCTCTGACGCTCGCTTGGGTGGGTCAATTATGTTCAGGTGAGTACGCGCATACATGGAGGTTATGCCGCCGGGTGTCGTCCTCAACTCGTTAAAAAGTCGAGCGCGTTGGCTGTGGGTGCTGGTGTCTAGAATACTCATTGGCTCAACCCCACAAATTCGCACAAGGCGGCAATCTGGCTATCCTTGCGCCAGCGCGACTGCTGTTCGTTCAAATCATCAAGGGGTATGCCATAAACCCCCATCAGCCAATCGGTTTGACGACGCAATTCCGAGAGATATTCGGCAAGGGTTTTGGTATCATCAGCATCAGCCGCCAAGCTAATGCCCTGATTATTCGGGGCTTTATTCATTCTATTTTGCCCCCCATTTCTTTCCGGCAATCTGTGACGCTCCACCTGAGCGGACAAACTCTAGAAACTTCTGCTCGTCGATTAACAGTTTTCGACCGAATCGAACCACTGCACCCGCTTGTGCGAGTTCCTTTTCTTTTGTGAATTGAATATGCCGAATGCCGCCGGACGTGAATGCCGGGTTATCAGTGCAGAATTGGGGAATGGTTTTCAGCACACTGGGCGCGGCTGTCGCTGCTGGCGTGTACGTCTGGATTGATTGATCTTGTTTCATTTAATCGCCTCATCAGTTTGGGTTAACTGCCACTTGTTGTGGGTATGAGGCGGATTTTTGGTTGGCAATATACCCCTTGCGCAAATGCCTGAATTTAACAGTCGTTAAATGGCTTTGTGGTGAGGTTTTCTCTTTGCCTATTGCCTACCTATTGCCAAAAGGCAACAAAAAGGCAATTTTATGGCTTTGGCTGCGGTAAGTTTGGCTGGTTCAAGCGACTGCGCTCGGCAATGAGTTTTGCGTTCTCTTTCTTCACGATCCGACCAATATTCTGGCGTGTTACATCAAATTCATCTGCAAGTGATTGGTGCGTTTCTGTCTTTGAGCGACGGAAGATTTCAGCATCGCGCGTTTCTTCCTGTTTGTCTGTTTCTGTAACTGCTGGCGGCTGTTCGATTGTGTCCAAACTCAAGCCAAGCATTTTTAGATATGCCTCCGCATCATCTCGGTGAATCAAGGTACCGGGTTTAACCTTGTCTGTCGGGGCAAGGTTAGGCTTAAACAATCTCAATTCGCCTCTGGCTGAGGCGGCCTCGATTGCCTTTTGATGCTCAATAGCGGCATCTGTGCTTTCTTTCCGTGTGATGATGTACCAGTCATTGAACCCACACGTTAATACCCAATCTGGGCGATTGGGCGCGTTATCAAATGCCGTTATGTATTTTGGCCAATCGGCTTGTTCAATTGGGCAGTTGAACGGTAAATCATTTATGCGCCATATCTCCGCCAGCATTTCAGAATCAGCAAGGCTTAAATCTTCATGCCGCCAATTATTCGGGTGTTCGGGGTGATGCTCACGAGTGGCTTTGCGGATGTTCTTTACATGGCATCCCTTCTTGATCGGCGTGATGTGGTTAGCAATGGCTTTTGCCAGTACTCCCGCTTCAATCATTGTGTTACTCATGCCTTCACCTCCTTGCGACTGATTCGAGCGACAAGCTCATGGCTATGCTCTGGCGATAGATGCGAGTACCGCATCAGACTTTTAAGGTCACGGTGGCCGGTCAGCTTGGCGACTTGGGCGACGGATGCGCCGGACATAATCAACTCAGACGCGAAACAATGCCTCATGTCATGCCATCTAAAATCGGTGATCTCAGCACGACGCAAAGCGGTTTCCCAAGGTCGATCAATATCAAGTGGCTTGCGCGGTGTTTCACGCGAAGGAAAGACGAGCGCCTTTGCGTCAATGGGCTGGGTACGCATCCATCCGGCCAGTGCATCGGCGGCTTCATCGTTCAGTGGCATAAGACGCGGGTAGCCGTTCTTGGTGATCTCAACAAGGATATGGCGCGGCGGTATGACAAACGGCAAACCGTCGGCCTGATAGCGCTTGGCGCGGTCTGTGATATTCACCCGATCTTGGGTTAGGCCGAATAGCTCAGATTTCCGAAGGCCGGTATTCAGCGCCAAACGGACGGTAACGGGCAGTTCAGGCGTTTGGGATATGTCACACGCGGCCAGTAAACGGATGCGCTCGTCATCGGTCAGGATGCGGACGCGCTCATCATTGGCTTCTGGTTTGCCGTGGACTTGGCGCATCGGGGTTTCACGAATGAATCGCTTGGTCACGGCATACTTAAAAACGGTGCCAAGGTCGGAAAGATACTTGCGAACAGTAGACGGGCTGATCTGGCCGTGATCGTTGCCAGCGGTCGAGATGATGCGCTTCTGTTTCAACTGCTCCACGGCATCGTCGATCAATTCCGGTGTCAGTTCGCGCAAGATGACAAAACCGAAGGCATCAATCCAGAATTTAACCTTGCCCGGCATAACCTTCTGTTGGGTAGCTGATTGCGATGGCAAACCATCAACATCATCAGCGCAAAATGCTTTCCAGAGTTCAGCAAAAGACAATCCCGCGCCTTTGGCCTCTGGCCGGTGTTCGCCCTTGTTAATATCGGCCTCGGTTTGGGTCGCCCAATTATCCGCATCAGTTTTGCGCTTGAATGTTTTGGTCAGGGTTTTAGTACCTTTGCGCCGGACAGTCACGCGCCAAGTTCCGAACTCTGTTTGTACAACCGTAGCCATCTAAAACCGCCTTTTGTTGTGGTGTTTTCTGGTGTCGATTGTAGCCTGATTTATTTCTGGCTGTTACAGGTTTTGTTACAGTTTGGTGTTTTGTCGCTATATGTTGTTGTTTGATATGGATTGACTTAAGCCCTCCGAAGGCTGGGGTCACTGGTTCGAATCCAGTCGGGCGCACCATATAAGTGATTGATTTTAAAAAATCATTCAAACAGCCAAATCTAAAGTCGCCTTGTGCGGCTTTTTTTGTGGTTCAGTGTTGCAGTTTTTCCGCCATACGCCGGATTGCAGAGTGCACAAAAGTGCGAGTGTGCTTGTCCAGCCACCCAAGTAACGGTGGATGGGTCATCCCCCCTTTTTTTTAGCGCTGCTTCCCGGGGGAAACCAGTATTCACTAGATTATGGTTGAGGTCACAAAATGGAACAGACACAAAATACCAGTCAAATCAGTGGTCAGATTCATGTGGTGGATGTGACCCATAAAATACCCATGATTGGGCCGTGGCCACTTAATTGGTTTTTGTCCGTTTTTAAACTGCCAATCTGTGTCCAGTGATACGAAAAACTGTCTTTAAAAGACCTAATTTCATGCATCACTAAAAAACAAAATACATCCGCAAAGTCAATTAGGATGCCGTTTTGATCTTTAAAGTAAGTTAGTTTCATTGTTAAGTGGTTGCAGTCCGAAGGCCGTTCGCCAAGTCCGTCTGATTTCCCCACAATTACAGCGTCATCGACCCGTGAATTGTTCGTTGGAATGCGTGCCGCCGGGGTGGCGGTTCGGTTGTTAAACGGTCTTTTCACACCGCAGATCATCGTTTGCGAAACCATGAATGTACTTGCCGAAGAGGCAAAAAACCTCGTCCTCAGTCCCCGGTATTCAACCATAGCCCACGATCCCGATCAGTTCAAACCATCAGCTGTCGGCTCGAACCCGGCGATCAACAAGAACGTATTACCTCTCCCTGTATTCGGGCATTTGCAAGGCCAATTGTGCGCAATGTGTGCAGACCTGCGGCTTAATACGAACTAAGTCATTGATTCTTCGTCTTTGGAAATAGGCACAGAAACTGCTTTCCTGCAATGAAACTTTTTTTCACCACATGCACGGGAGAATGTTATGTCACCGATCCATGGCGCACAGCCGCCTACCTGTAACCCAATAGCGATAAAAGGGAGACTTCCATGAGACTGGTAACCGCGATAATCAAACCGTTCAAACTTAATGAAGTTCGCACAGCGCTTTCGAGCATTGGCGTACAGGGCATAACGACCACGGAGGTGAAGGGCTTCGGTCGCCAGAAGGGGCACACGGAACTCTATCGTGGAGCCGAGTACACCATCGACTTCCTGCCCAAAATGAAACTCGAAATTGCCATCAAGGCAGAGTCTCTCGAAGAGGTGTTGGCAGCCATCGTGAAATCGGCGTCGACCGGGAAAATCGGCGATGGGAAAATTTTCGTCTCTGTTCTGGAACAGGTTGTCCGCATTCGAACCGGCGAGTCCGGTCATGATGCATTGTAAGGAGAATGGTATGAAACGCTTACTCTCGCTATTTGTATTTCTTTCGGTACTGATCTTCGGGCTGCCATCTTTCGCTGCAGATACCCCGGCAGCCTCTCCGGAACCAGTCGCCACCAATACCATGCCTGCAGCAGCCATAGCTGCCCCGGCGCCCGCAACTGCAGCAGCCCCGGCGGCGGCGGCGGTGGCGGCAACGCCGGTTCCCGACAAGGGCGACACCGCCTGGATGATCGTTGCAACGCTGCTGGTCGTAATGATGGCCGCGCCCGGTCTCGGGCTGTTCTACGGTGGCATGGTTCGCAGCAAGAACATGCTTTCCGTACTGATGCAAACCCTGGTGATTTTTTGCCTGCTTGGCGTTCTGTGGGCCGTTTATGGCTATTCGCTGGCGTTTACCGAAGGCAATGCCTTCATCGGCGGTTTTAGCAAACTGTTCCTTGCAGGCGTCACTCCGGATTCAGTGGTGGGCACTTACAGTAAGGGCGTTGTTATCCCAGAATATATTTACATCGCCTTCCAGTTGACGTTCGCGGCCATCACGCCAGCCCTGATCATTGGCGGTTTTGCCGAGCGCGTGAAGTTTTCTGCTGTCCTCGCATTTATGGTGCTGTGGTTTACCTTCTCCTATCTGCCGATCGCCCACATGGTCTGGTTCTGGGCCGGGCCGGATGCCTACACCAGCCAGGCCGCTGCCGATGCCGCCGGATCAACGGCCGGATTCCTGTTCCAAAAAGGCGTACTTGATTTCGCCGGGGGCACGGTAGTTCACATCAACGCGGGTATCGCTGCACTTGTTGGCGCCTATGTGGTCGGCAAGCGGATCGGTTACGGCCGAGAGGCAATGGCGCCGCACAGCCTGACCATGACCATGATCGGCGGATCACTACTCTGGGTCGGCTGGTTTGGCTTCAATGTCGGTTCCAACCTGGAAGCAAATGGCGCCGCAACGCTCGTGTTCGTCAATACGCTGCTGGCCACCTGTGCGGCCACCGTGGCCTGGACAATCATCGAAGCGATTCGCAAGGGCAAGCCTTCAATGTTGGGGGCGGTTTCCGGTGCAATTGCCGGTTTGGTTGTCATTACGCCGGCCTGCGGTTTTGTGGGCCCGATGGGGAGCATCATCATGGGCGGGCTTGCGGGCTTGGTCTGTTTCTGGGGTGTCAACGGTCTGAAGCGCCGACTCGGCATGGACGATACATTGGATGTCTTCGGCGTGCACTGCGTGGGTGGTATTCTCGGAGCCATCCTGACGGGCGTCTTCGCCGCACCCATCCTGGGTGGTACCGGCGTTTACGACTACGTAGCCAACAAGGTCGGGGACTACGATATAGTGTCTCAGGTCTTAACGCAGCTTTGGGGCGTAGGAACTACCGTCGTATGGTCGGGGTTGGTTGCATTTATCGCCTTCAAACTGGTTGATAAGGTAATCGGCCTGCGCGTCAGCGACGAAAAAGAACGAGAAGGCCTGGACATTTCCTCACACGGCGAGTCTGCTTATCACCCTTAATCAATCAAGGGAGTGCATGAAAAAAAAGGGTGCAACGATGCACCCTTTAATTTTTGGGCTGGAATATAAAATCAGGAAAGCAGCTTTTTCCAGGCAACCAATTGAGTCGGCTGCCAGTCGAGATGACGATAAAATTCAAGCGCCGGGGTGTTGTCGGCATCGACCAGCAACTGGATGCGCCCGGCACCGTTCATGATTGCCCACCCGCGGGCACTGTCCAGAAGTGCCTTGCCCACACCCATGCCACGGAAGGTTTCGCGCACTACCATGTCTTCAATCCATACCGATGGCGCGCCAATCGCGGTCGAGATGACCAATTGGGCACTAACCATTCCAACAACACCCTGTCCGGCATGTCGAGCGACGAATACCCGGCCGCGTTTCGGGTTGGCGATCAACATCTCCAGACCACGACGCTGAGCGGCTGCGTCGGGGACGAAATCCTGCTCGATGGAAAAGAGCGTGCAGAGGAGTACCACAAGTGAATCGATATCATCGGGAACCGCAGGTTCAATGCAAGTATTCATTTACCCACTAGACCTCTGCGGGATTGGGGTACATCAACACACTCAGAAAACGGATCGGACACTGGATCAATTTTTCGGGGCCATGGGGAATTTCCGCGTCGAAGGTGAGCGAATCGCCCGGCATGAGCACGTAATTCTCCTTGCCGTGACGGTACTCGACACAACCTTCGAGCATGTAAATGAATTCGGTTCCCGGATGTTCAAAAAGCGGGAAGGTTTCCGACTCGTGATCGATCGTGATCAGAAAAGGCTCGAAAATCTTTCTCGGCCCCTGGTCGTACGCCAACAGGTGGTAGGTATGACCACGCTTGGTGCCGCGCCGGACAACTTCCATACCCTCCCCGCTCTTGACCAACTGAGCGCTGCCGACCCGATCGTCATAACCTCTGAATAGCGTCGCCAGCGAAACGCCCAGAGCGTGCGCAAGACGGGACAAGGTTTCCAGACTGGTTGCTGTCTGGGCATTTTCAATTTTGGAAAGCATTCCCCGGCTGATACCGGCCAAATTGGCCACATCGGCAATAGTCAAACTGTGTTGCTGGCGAATATCCCGGATGGTGTTGCCAAGATAACGTTCCAAACTGGCATGATTAGTTAATTCTGTCACCGAGTATCCCTTTTAATATCATATGGTTGAATTATCGCGTAATACCATATGTTTCATTATAGAAAAAAAAGTTGACCAAACCTAATGCGTGATGCACCATGAGAATCATAGTTTATCCACATGAATCTTTTCGGGAGTTTGTCCATGTCATTGGCCCGTCGCTTTATTCTGAAACTTTCCTGTCCCGATCGGGTAGGTATTGTCGCCACGGTCAGCAATTTCATTGCCTCGAACAACGGCTGGATCACTGAGGCTAACCACCATGCCGATGCTTTGTCTGGGCGATTTTTCATGCGCCTGGAAATCCTCGCCGACTCCCTGCCGTTCGACATCGAGACCCTGCGCGAGCGCTTCGCCCCCATCGCCGATGATTTTGGCATGACGTGGCATATTTCCGATAGCGCCCGCAAGAAACGCGTAGTCGTCATGGTTTCCAGGCAGGAGCACTGCCTCTACGACCTGCTGGCGCGCTGGCACGCCGATGAGTTGAACATCGAAATCCCCTGTGTCATCTCAAATCACGAAACCTTCAGAGGATTGGTTGAATGGCACGGCATCCCGTTCCATTACGTTCCGGTCAAACCGGAATCCAAGGCGGATTCCTATGCAAAAGTGATGGAAATTTTTGATGAAAACGGCGGTGATGTCATGGTTCTGGCTCGTTACATGCAAATTATTCCACCTCAAATGTGCGAGAAATACCCAGGGCAGATCATCAATATCCATCACAGCTTTCTGCCCAGTTTCGTGGGGGCGAAACCCTATCATCAAGCGCACGCGCGCGGGGTAAAGCTGATCGGCGCGACCTGTCACTTCGTTACGTCAGAACTGGATCAGGGCCCGATCATTGAACAGGACGTGATCCGAATCGATCACTCCGATCAACCGGAAGACCTTGTCCGTTATGGCAAGGATATAGAAAAAGCCGTACTTGCCCGCGGCCTGCGCTACCACCTCGAAGACCGGGTCATCACCCACGACAACAAGACTGTCGTTTTCCGTTAAGGAGTATTGCAATGCCCTGGCGACTTCTCCGCTTTGCCACAACTAAAAAACATCCCGAACCGAGGATGTTTACCGAACATGCCGAACTGAAGCCTTCCTACGATGTCGTGATCATCGGCGGCGGTGGTCACGGTCTCGCTGCGGCCTATTACCTCGGGCGCGACCACGGTATCACCAATGTGGCCGTGCTGGAAAAAGGTTATATCGGTGGCGGAAATACCGGCCGCAATACGACCATCATCCGCTCCAACTACCTGACACCCGAAGGCGTCAAGTTCTACGACGAATCCGTGAATCTATGGCAGGACCTGTCGCAGGAATTCGACCTCAATCTGTTCTATGCCAACCGGGGGCACTTTACGCTGGCCCACACCGATTCGGCACTGCGAACCATGCGCTGGCGGGCCGAGGTGAACAAGCATTACGGCGTCGATTCCGAAGTCGTCGGCCCGGATTTCGTCAAGCGGGCGGCGCCGATGATCAATCTCTCCTGCGGCCATGCGCCGATTCTCGGCGCCCTGTACCATGCGCCGGGTTCGATCGCCCGTCACGATGCCGTGGCCTGGGGCTATGGACGCGGTGCCGACATGCGCGGCGCCGAAATCCATCAGCAAACCGAGGTGTTGGGCATCGACGTCAGAGGCGGCAAGGTCTGCGGCGTCCAAACCTCGCGCGGCTATATCGCCACCGACAAGGTGCTCTGCGCTGTTGCCGGTTTCACGCCCCGCATCCTCGATATGGTCGATATCAAGACGCCGATCACTATTCACCCGCTGCAAGCCATGGTCAGCGAACCGCTCAAGCCCTGGCTCGATCCGATCCTGGTTTCAGGCAGTCTGCATATTTACGTCAGCCAGTCGGCGCGCGGCGAGCTGGTCATGGGCGCCTCGCTCGATCCTTACGAGCTGCATTCGACCCGATCCACACTCGATTTTGTCGAAGGCTTGTCGGCGCACATGCTCGACATGTTTCCTTTCCTCTCCCACGTCAAGGTCATGCGGCAATGGGCCGGAATGGCAGACATGACCCCCGACTTCGCACCGATCATGGGCAAAACCCCGATCGAAGGCTTCTACCTCGATGCGGGCTGGGGTACCTGGGGCTTCAAGGCAACGCCGGTCTGCGGCAAAACCATGGCACATACCATCGCCACCGATACGCCCCATCCCCTGATTAACGGTTTTTCCCTCGACCGCTTCCGCAACTATTCGCTGACGGGCGAAAAGGGCGCCGCGTCGGTGGGACACTAGGAGCAACCGCATGAAAATCATGACCTGCCCGTTCAACGGTCCACGCCCGGTTTCCGAATTTTTCTACTGGGGCGAAATCCGGCCGATGCCAGACCCGGCCACCTGCAGTGACGAATCCTGGGCCGACTACATTTTCAACCGTAATGGCGCACCCGGCGTGAAACAGGAATGGTGGTGCCATATCGCCAGCAACACCTGGTTCATCGCCGAACGGAACACCGAAAAGGACCTGGTCTTGCGCACTTATTTGTTTGAGGAAGAACTGTGATGCGATTACCTCCTGTTCCGGGCGAATGGCTTGACCGCAGTGTGGATGTTTCGTTCAGCTTCGAAGGCAAAACCTATCGGGGTCATGCGGGTGATACGATCTCCAGCGCGTTGCTGGCCGCAGATGCGGGCATTCTCGGGCGCAGCTTCAAGTACCATCGCCCACGTAGCGTGCTGTCGATGGCCAACCACGATGTCAACGCCGTTTGCCAATGGGGCGACCGGCCCAATGTCCGCGCCGACGTTACCCGCCTGCAGGCAGGAATGGATCTCGCTGCGGTGAACACCTTCGGCGGACTGAAATCGGACAAGGCCAGCGTGCTGGGTTCCCTCTCTCGTTTCCTGCCGGTCGGTTTCTACTACAAGTCTTTTCACACGAAGCGATTGTTTCCCATGTGGGAACGCCTGTTTCGCACACTGACCGGGCTCGGCAAGGTCAGTTTCAACACGCCACACATCCGAACGGCCAAGCGCTATGGTTTTTGCGACGTACTGGTCATCGGTGCGGGACCGTCCGGTCTGGCTGCCGCCCTGGCCGCCGCAGAACAGGGTGCCGAGGTCGTCGTTGTCGATGAAAACGCCCGTGCCGGTGGTAGCGGCGGCTATGTCCGCGGGGGCTTTGGGCCGCAGGCCGAACAATTGGCCGACGACCCATTGACCAGGGTTCTTGCCCATCCCGGCGTGCGTCTGATGACCGAGACCTACGCGGCCGGATACTATGCCGATCACTGGGTAGCCTTGGTCGGCGGAGATGTTCTGACCAAGATGCGGACAAAAAGCGTCGTAGTGGCCAGCGGCGCGTACGAGCAACCCGCCGTGTTCCGCAACAACGACCTGCCTGGCATCATGCTCGCCTCGGCGGCGCAACGCCTGATCTACCGCTACGCGGTGCGTCCGATGCAACAGGCTGTGGTTCTGACCGCCAATCAGGACGGCTACCGCGCGGCCCTTGATCTCGCAGCCCATGGCGTGGAGATCGTTGCCGTGCTGGATCTGCGTTTGTCCTCCACGGCCAGCGAACCTGAACTGGCGGTCAAAGCCCGCGGAATCCCTGTGCTCCCCGGTCACCATATCGTCGAAGCCCTGCCGGGTGCGAACGGAAAATCGGTGGTCGGTGCCATCGTCGCCGGCAGAGGAAAAATGCGAACCCTGGCCTGCGACGGCATCCTGATGAGCATCGGCTGGGCACCTGCGGCCAATCTGCTCTATCAGGCCGGTACCCGCATGCGCTATGAGCAATCGCTCGAACAATTCGTACCCGATACCCTGCCGCCCGGCGTTTTTGCCTGCGGCCGGGTCAACGGTGTGCATACCCTATCCGCGCGCCGCCTGGATGGTCAGCGCGCCGGGAGCGCCGCCGCCGCGCACGCCGGTTTTGGCGATGCACGGGTGATTACCGTTCCGGCCGAAATGGAATGTCCGACCCACCCCTGGCCGATTGTTGCTCACCCGAAAGGCAAGAACTTTGTCGACTTCGATGAGGACCTGCAGCTCAAGGATTTCGAAAATGCCGTCCAGGAAGGCTTCGACAACATTGAACTGCTGAAGCGTTTTTCGACCGTCGGCATGGGCCCGAGCCAAGGCAAACATTCGAACATGAATGCCCTGCGCATCCTGGCAAGGTTGACGGGCAGGGAGCCGCAACAGGTCGGAACCACCACGGCACGCCCATTTTTCCATCCGGTGCCGATGTCGCTGCTCGGCGGTCGAGGCTTCAGCCCGGAACGCCGGACGCCTCTACATGCCCGACATGAGGCGCTGGGCGCGCAATGGATGATGGCGAGCGTCTGGCAACGCCCCGAGCATTACAGGCTGACCGACAAGGATCGCCAGCAATGTATCCGTGAGGAGGCCATGGCCGTACGCCAGAACGTCGGCCTGATTGATGTCGGGACACTCGGCAAGCTCGAAGTGATCGGACCGCAGGCAGCTGAACTCCTTGAGCGCGTTTATATTTCGAAATACGCGAACCTCAAGGTCGGCATGACCCGTTATGCGGTGATGTGCGACGAATCCGGCGTGGTGATCGACGATGGCGTGGTTGGCCGTCTGGCGGAGGATCATTTCTATTTCACAACCACCACCTCGGGCGCGGCAACCATCTATCGGGAGCTATCACGGCTGAACACGATGTGGCGGCTGGATTGTGGCATCGTCAATCACACCGGTGCATTTGCCGCAGTCAATCTGGCTGGGCCGAAATCGCGTGCGCTGCTTTCCCGACTGACCTCACTGGATCTGTCCGCCACGGCCTTTCCTTATCTGGCCTTGCGGGAGGGCGTCGTTGCGGGTATTCCGGCCCGTTTGATGCGGGTTGGCTTCGTCGGCGAATGGGGCTACGAAATCCACGTTCCGGCCAATCAGGGCGCCACACTCTGGGATGCCTTGATGGCGGCTGGCAAGGCGTTTGCCCTGCGGCCGTTCGGCGTCGAAGCCCAGCGTCTGCTGCGCCTTGAAAAGGGGCACATCATCATCGGCCAGGATACGGATGGCCTGACCAATCCCTTCGATGTCGGCCTGGAATGGGCCTTGAAGATGGACAAACCATTTTTTGTCGGCCAGCGCAGCCTGCACGTCATTGGCCGCCAGCCGCGCAAGCAGAAACTGGTCGGCTTCGTCCTCGATGCCCAATTCAACGGTTCGGCGCCACAGGAATGTCATCTGGTGATCGACTGCGGCGAGATTGCCGGTCGGGTGACCAGTATCGCCTGGAGCCCGACGCTCGGGTGTCATATCGGTCTGGCCTTCGTCCGCCCGGAACTGGCCGAGACGGGGACTGCGATAGCTATCCGTCTGACAGATCGCAGCACGGTATCGGCCACGGTTGCCAGAACGCCCTTCTACGATCCAGACAACCTCAAGCAGAAGGAGCCCGCATGAAATTCCCCTCGCCATTGAGCCCGATCCACGATGCCCTGCTGACCGGAGCAGCCGTCTGGAATAGCGCGGATTCGCTGCCGCCTTCAGTCAGCCAGTTCGATGCAAGCGATCCGCAAAAAGCCGCCCTGCTCGGCGTTGCCGACCACTCGCATCTGCCGCGCGCGGGCGTCAAGGGACCTGGCGCGACAGGATGGCTGGCCGAGCTGGGGCTGTCGTTGCCATCCCGCTCAAACAGCTGGCTCCCATTCCCCGACGGCGGGCTGATCGGTCGCCTGGGCAACACCGAATACCTGATCGAGGGAAACGCAGCGCGGGTCGCGCAAATCATGCAGACCCCGCGGGCACCGGGTGTATATCCGGTGCTGCGCCAGGATGCTGTCTTCGCGCTCTGCGGCAGCCGGGTCAACGAACTCCTGTTGCAGACCTGCAATGTTGATTTCCGCTGCCTGGTTGCCGACCCCACACAGCTGCTACTGACCTCGATGGCCGGTGTCAGCGTCCTGGTGCTCGTCGCCGGAAACAAAATCCATCCCGTATATCGACTGTGGTGCGATGGCACCTACGGTCTCTATCTCTGGGAAACCCTGACCGGCATCGCCGAAGAGCTCGGCGGCGGCGGTATTGGTCTGGATGCCCTGCCATGAACCCGTTTATCCCCATCACTGCAAACGCCATTTCGGAGATCCACCATGACCCCTGCTGAAGCGAAGGCTTTTCTCGCGGACAACAACGTTAAATACGTCCTTGCCCAGTTCGTCGATATTCACGGTACCGCCAAGGCCAAAGCGGTGCCGGTCGACCATTTCGAGGACATCATCACCCAGGGTGCCGGGTTCGCCGGATTCGCCATCTGGGGCATGGGTATCGAACCGCACGGGCCGGATTATATGGCGGTCGGCGATCTCGATACACTTTCCCTCGTCCCCTGGCAACCCGGCTACGCACGCATTGTCTGCGACGGCCATGTCCACGGCGAGCCGTGGGCCATCGATGCCCGCGTCACGCTGAAAAAACAGTTAAAACGGCTCGAAGAAAAAGGCCTGATCTTCTACACCGGTCTTGAGCCCGAGTTTTCGCTGCTCAAAAAAGGCCCGGAAGGTCAAATCCTGCCTTGCGACGACAGCGACACGCAGGCCAAGCCCTGCTACGACTACAAGGGATTGTCCCGTTCGCGTGCCTTCCTCGAAAAACTCACCGACAGCATCAAGGCGGTCGGGATCGATGCCTATCAGATCGACCATGAGGATGCCAACGGCCAGTTCGAGATCAATTATTCTTTCGAAGACTGCCTCAGCTCCTGCGACAACTACATTTTCTTCAAGATGGCGGCCTGCGAAATCGCCAACGACATGGGGTTGATCTGCTCCTTCATGCCCAAGCCTTTTGCGACCCGTCCCGGCAATGGGATGCATATGCATATGTCGCTCGGCGACGGTCAACGCAACTTATTCCAGGACAAGAGCGACCCGCAGGGCATGGATCTGTCGAAACTGGCCTATCAGTTCATGGCGGGCGTGCTCAAGCACGCCCCGGCATTGGCCGCGATTTGCGCGCCGACGGTCAACTCCTACAAGCGACTGGTGGTTGGCCGTTCGCTGACCGGTGCAACCTGGGCTCCGGCCTACATCGGCTACGGCGACAACAACCGCTCTTCCCTGATCCGCATTCCCGGCGGCCGCCTCGAACTGCGCCTGCCGGATGGTGCGTGTAATCCCTATCTGGCGACCGCCGCAGTGATTGCAGCGGGCCTGGATGGCATTGAAAACGATCTGGATCCCGGCAAGCCGCACAACATGAACCTTTATGAGCTGTCGCCCACCGATCTCAAGAATGAGGGCATCGAGATCCTGCCGCAGAATCTGCACGAAGCCGTGAAGGCGCTGGAGGAAGACGTCGTGCTCTGCACCGCGCTCGGCCCGGTGGCGGCAGAGTTCCTCAAACTCAAACACAGGGAATGGGTGGAGTACATGCGGCATGTATCGGACTGGGAAATCAAGAATTACCTGGAATTTTTCTGAGACTCACACCACAGCCCGCCCCACTGGGCTGACCTTAGCAATGGGAGAAAATCATGTGTGGAATTGTTGGGTTATTGGTTAAATCGCCGCCTCTGCGCGAGCGGCTGGGCGAGTTGATGGTGCCAATGCTGATCGGCATGACCGAGCGCGGCCCCGATTCGGCAGGTCTGGCGGTATTCACGTCCCCTCTGCCGGTCAGCGAGCGCAAGATCAGCGTCTATTCCGGGCTGACCGAGGCAGGCGCCGATTTCAATTGGCAGGGTTTGGGCCACGACCTGAAATCGCATCTGGGTACCACCGTGACCGTGAACGCTCGGGGCAATCACGCCATCCTGACCACGAGCCTCGACCCCGAAGTCATCAAGCGCTGGATCAAGGAACATCACTCGAAGCTGCACCTGCTGTCCACGGGGCGCAGTATCGACCTTTACAAGGATATTGGCACACCGGCGGAGGTGGCCGCACGCTATGATTTCGCCAGCCTGAAGGGCAGCCATCTGGTCGGCCATACCCGGATGGCGACCGAGTCGGCCGTGACCCCGGACCGCGCCCACCCATTCACGGCGGGTGAAGACTTCTGCCTGGTGCATAACGGTTCACTGTCCAATCCACACGGCATTCGCCGGATGCTGGAACCTCATGGCATCACATTCGAAACGGATAACGATACCGAAGCCGCCTGCCGTTTCCTGGAGTGGCGCCTGCGCGAGGGCGATGATCTGGAGGTCGCATTGCAGAAAGGTTTTGAGGCACTCGATGGCTTCTACACCTTCCTGATGGGCACGCCAGACAAGCTGGCGCTGATCCGCGATCCCTTTGCGTGCAAACCGGCCGTGGTCGCCGAGACGGACGATTATGTGGCTATTGCCTCGGAATTCCGTTCACTCGCCCATCTGCCGGACATCAAGAATGCCCGCGTTTTCGAGCCAGCCCCCGAGGAGATGTACGTATGGAACGCATGATTTTCGATCTGGCCAAAACCCCGCTTCGGGCGCTCAACCAGTTTCTGCATCACGATGCCAAAACCGGGTCGATCGAAAAGGTGGTAGTGCTCAATCCCGATGGCGCACACAACATCGCGGTGGGCCTGGATTGCCCCGTCGAAGTCGAAGTGCGGGGGCATGCCGGTTATTACGCCGGCGGCATGAACAAGACGGGCAGCGTCATCATCCACGGCAGCGCCGGAACCGGCGTGGCCGAGAATATGATGAGCGGCAAGGTGCACGTCAAGGGCTTCGCCTCCAATGGCGCCGGTGCGTCCGCTCACGGCGGCCTGCTCGTCATCGACGGCGATGCGGGGCTGCGCTGCGGCATTTCGCTCAAGGGCGGCGACATCGTGGTCGGCGGCTCGGTGGGCAGTTTCTCCGCCTTCATGGCGCAGGCGGGCCGCATGGTCATTTGCGGCGATGCCGGCGATGCCCTTGGCGATTCTCTGTACGAAGCCGTGCTCTATGTGCGCGGCAAGATCAAGTCGCTGGGCGCCGACACCCGGATCGAACCGATGAGCGAAGCCGATCTGGCCGCCGTGGCCGACCTGCTGGCCCAGGCCGGGATCGAACATGCGCCGAACGAATTCAAGCGGATCGCGTCCAGGCGCGAGCTGTACCACTGGAACGCCGACGCCAATCAGGAATATTGAGGAACCCATTCATGGAAACCAAATCCGAACAATTCAAACACATCTCCCGCGAGGAATCGGCCGGTTACGACCGCAAGACCCTCGACTATATCCGCAATGCGGCTGCCCACGGTCTCTATGAAATCCGAGGCCTGGGCGCCAAGCGCAAGCTGCCGAATTTCGACGACCTGGTTTTCCTGGGCGCCTCGCTGTCACGCTACCCGCTTGAGGGCTACCGGGAAAAGTGCGTCACCAAGACCCTGCTCGGCACCCGCTTTGCGAAGAAACCCATCGAGCTGGAAATCCCGATCACCATTGCCGGCATGAGCTTCGGTTCGCTCTCGGCCCACGTCAAGGAATCGCTGGGGCGTGCCGCTTCGGAACTCGGCACCTCAACGACCACCGGCGATGGCGGCATGACTCAGGAAGAGCGCCGTTCCTCCAAAACGCTGGTTTATCAGTGCCTGCCTTCCCGCTACGGCTTCAATCCCGACGACGTGCGCCGGGCGGACGCCATCGAAGTGGTCATCGGACAAGGCGCCAAACCGGGCGGCGGCGGTATGCTGCTGGGGCAGAAGGTCAGCCCGCGCGTCGCGAAGATGCGTACCCTGCCGGAGGGTATCGATCAGCGCTCGGCCTGCCGTCACCCGGACTGGACCGGCCCGGATGACCTGGCGATCAAGATTCAGGAATTGCGCGAGATGACGGACTGGGAGAAACCCATCTACGTCAAGGTCGGCGCGACCCGAACCTTCCACGACGTGAAACTGGCCGTTCATTCGGGCGCAGACGTGATTGTGGTCGACGGCATGCAGGGCGGAACAGCCGCCACGCAGACCTGTTTCATCGAGCATATCGGCATTCCAACGCTAGCCGCCGTGCGTCAGGCCGTTGACGCATTGGAAGATCTCAACATGAAAGGCACCGTGCAGCTGATTGTTTCCGGCGGAATCCGCACCGGCGCCGATGTCGCCAAGGCATTGGCCATGGGCGCGGATGCCGTCGCCATCGGCCAGGGCATGCTGGTTGCCCTGGGTTGC
The DNA here is from genome assembly GCA_021801265.1 of Pseudomonadota bacterium. Taxonomy (GTDB): domain Bacteria; phylum Pseudomonadota; class Gammaproteobacteria; order Halothiobacillales; family Halothiobacillaceae; genus Halothiobacillus. Next base: position 204,217 of record JAJYYE010000004.1, read on the forward strand.
AACAGCGAGTCCTACATCCAGAACGGTCAGCATCTATCCGCTGAAGCAGATTATGCGGCACTGGGAACGGCGCCGGGGTTTTGTCACCACTGCCATACGGGCAAATGCCCGGTGGGTATCACGACCCAGGATGCCATCCTCGAACAACGACTGCAGCCGGAAATCGGTGCCAAGCGCCTGCGCAATTATCTGAAAACCCTGAACATGGAGCTGACTACCATCGCCCGCGCCTGCGGCAAGCAGAATGTCCACCACCTGGAAAGGGAAGATCTGGTCGCGCTGACCATAGAGGCCGCAGCGATGGCACGCCTGCCGCTTGCCGGCACGGACTGGGTGCCCGGCATGGCGGGCTACTGATCGGTTTTCCCGATAATCGACTTCCCTGGTAATCGATTTTTCCAAAATTCTTGAATGGGGTATTTGTGCCTACCCCATGTTTTCCGGAGCAGCCATGACAGCCAGAATCATTGATGGGAAAGCCCTTTCCGCACGACTGCGGGCGGAATTTCGCCAGCGCGTCGGCAGGCTTGTCGACCAGGGCGTGATCCCCGGACTTGCCGTCATCCGAGTCGGGGATGATCCCGCCTCCAGAATCTATGTGGGCAACAAGGTCAAGGCCTGCGAGGAATGCGGCGTCGCATCCTTCCAGCAGGCTCTCGCTGCCGATGCCAGTGAAGCGGACGTCCTCGCCGGTATCCGCCAATTCAACACCGACCCCGCGATCCATGGCATTCTGGTGCAGTTGCCCCTGCCCGGACATATTGATGTCCGCCGGGTCCTAGAAGCCATCTCGGTGAACAAGGACGTGGATGGCTTTCATCTCTACAACGTCGGCGGTCTGGTGGTTGGCAACACCATTTTTCCGCCCTGTACGCCTTATGGCGTTCAATTGCTCCTGGAAACGACGGGTACCGATGTCGCCGGAAAAAACGTGGTCGTGGTCGGCGCGAGCAATATTGTCGGCAAGCCGATGGCTTTGATGCTGCTGCAAAAGGAAGCGACCGTGACAATCTGTCACGCAAAGACTCAGAATCTCGCCCAGCATACGATTCTTGCCGACATTCTGATTGTCGCTGCCGGCAAGCCGGGGCTGATCGTACCACAAATGGTCAAGGAAGGCGCCATCGTCATCGATGTCGGTATCAACCGGCTGCCCGACGGCCGGATTGTCGGCGATGTCGATTTCGCCGGTGTCCGGGAAAAGGCTTCATGGATCACACCGGTTCCCGGCGGCGTCGGCCCGATGACGGTGACCATGCTGATCGAGAACACGCTTCGATCCGCCGAACGTGCGCATCACCTGAGAAAAAACAACGATTATCAGGATTGGGAAACGCCTTCGATCAAGGCCGGTTAGCAATAACCAAGCGGCCCATCAATGCGGCTTGCGCTGTTTTTCGTACAGGAATTTCAGCACTTCTGGCGATAGTGGTTGTGGCGGGTATCGTCGGCCAAATCGAGCCGGTGACGCGGTCGTTCCAGTTCTACCGGTAAAATCTCGCCGATGGTGGCCGCCTGACCGTTAATCATCATCACGATCCGGTCCGAAAGCAACACCGCCTCGTCAATATCATGGGTAATCATGATGACCGTGTTTTTCAGATCGGCCTGAATTTCCATCAATGAATCCTACAGATGCGCCTGGGTCAAGGCATCCAGCGCACCGAACGGCTCATCCATCAACATAACGGAAGGCTCCATCCTTTATAATGGTTACCTAGTTATATTACTTTCCACCCTATCAACACACAACAAAGGAAGTGCCATGGATCAACTCGCGACCCAACTTGAGAAAAATGCGCTCGGTCTCACCGAATCAACCATTATGGGGGTTGCGGGAACCGCGCCAGTTTTTTCAATTTCGGCAACCAGCGCCACACTGATGGCGTCTGTCGGTGCCCTCGCACCTGCCAGCCTGCTCTATTGCGGGTTGATTATGCTTGGCGTTACCTTCGCCTACATGCACCTTAACCGGCTCGAAACCAATGCGGGCGCATCATATGCGTGGGTGAGTGCGATTTTTGGCCGAACGCTGGGATTTTTGGCGGGCTGGGCGTTGTTGGTTGCCTCGGCGGTATTCATGGTTTCGGGTACGGTACCAGCGGCAGATGCCACACTCGCACTCATCGCGCCTGCGTATGTGAATAATACGGCAGTGGTGAGTCTGGTCGCTTCCTTTTGGCTGATTCTGGTCAGTGCGGTGATTATCAAGGGCGTGAAGCTCACAAGCTATGTCCAGGTGGTGTTGACAGTCATCGAGTTTGCAATCGTACTGATCATTTTGGTTGCGGCTTTGTGGCAATACGCGCATCACCCCGCCCATACGCTGCATTGGAGTGACTTTGCCATCACGCAGTTCAACCCCCACCTGTTTGCTACCGGTGCGCTCACCGCACTGTTCTTTTACTGGGGGTGGGATGTGACGGCCAATCTCAATGAAGAAACCCGTAATGGGGGCCTGGTGGCGGGCTTGGGTTCGCTGTTTGCCATGTTGATCATCATGGCGCTGTTCGTGTTGTTTGCCGTTGTGACATTAATGGTTCTGAGCGATTCGGAGATTCAGTCCGCCAATACCAATGTGGTTCTGGCCATTGCAGAGAAAATCTTTCCCGCCCCCTGGAGTTATCTTGCCGTACTGGCGGTGATGTTCAGCACCTTGGGTACGCTCGAAACTTCGATTGTGCAATTCACCCGCACCATGTTCGCCCAAGCGCGGGATGGGATGCTCAATCCGCGCTACGCGAAGCTCCACTCTGCATGGCACACGCCCTGGATCGCTACCCTCGTCATTGCAGGTTTTGGTCTGGTGTTATTAATCGGCGCGGCGGGCGTACCCACCGTCAATGAAATCATTCAAGACTCGGTCGATACCATTGGCTTCCAAGCTTCGTTTTATTACGGTCTCGCCTGTTTTGCCAGTGCATGGATGATTTGGCGCAGCCAGAATAAAACCCCCATCAAGGTGATGTTGTTCCTGCTCTGGCCTTTGGGCAGCGGCCTGTTCTTGTGGGTGATCGGCATCATCAGTCTGCCCAGCTTCAATTTGACCGGCAAGATTTTTGCCGTGGGCGGCGTGCTGATTGGGCTTTTACCGTTCTGGCTCAATCGGCATCATCGACGCAAATTGGTCGGCGCGGAAAACATGCGATTGCTTTGATCCTTGCTTGGGCACTCGGGTTTCTGTGCTGATCCACGCATTGATATTGGTTCCGGGTGCGCGCACGTGGGAGGGAGAGTGTGCAACACATTAAACGCTTGAGTTGATCTTTTAAATCCCAAGGTTTTTCTTGGCCTTGAATTTAATCACGCCGAGTTCTTTGCCGCAGCTCAATCCCGCCATGATAAAGAAGTATAGGAATACAACCGTTGCGGGCAGTTTCGCTATATCTCGGGCTATCTCACTCATGAGATAGCCCTGTCGCCACGGGTGCCAGATTCGAGTCTTACGTTCATCCATCATGGCCCCATAAATACCGACCATTACCCCTCTATCATATCCGATCAATTCAATTGGCGGTGTTGCACTGACCGATTGACCCGCCCCCCAATAGAAAAAGCCCCTGATGATAATTTCTTATTCATCAAGGGCTTAATGATGGTTGCGGGAGTAGGATTTGAACCTACGACCTTCGGGTTATGAGCCCGACGAGCTACCGAGCTGCTCCATCCCGCGTCAGTAGGAGGCGCATATTATAGAGTTTTTGAACGGTGTCAACAGTTGATTTCACTTAATCCCTAATTACGTGCTGACTGACTCGTTATGTCGATTTTGGAATCGGGCGAACCTTCCGCGACGACTTTGTTCCGGCCCGTCGCTTTGGCCATGTACAAACGCATATCAGCTTGCGCAACGAGATCTTCGGCTGTAATTGGTTTTTGCCCGGATGTCGCCGCAATACCAATGCTTGATGTGACCTGAAGTGCCTGATCGCCAATATTAATTTTTGACTGGCCAATTGCGAATCGGATTCGCTCGGCCACATCCCGTGCATCCTGAAGGCCGGCGCCGGGCAGGACGACGACAAATTCCTCACCGCCGTAGCGCAGTAACACATCCCCTTCTCGCAGGCTTTCCCGACATAGGTTCGCGAAACGAATGAGCACCTTATCGCCACTCAAATGGCCGTAGGTATCATTGACTCGTTTGAAGTGATCCAGATCAAGCATGAGGACGGCCAACGGCGTGTGATTTCGATCGGCGCGATTCAGTTCTTCTTCGAGCCGCTTGAAACCAAATCGACGGTTATAAATACCCGTGAGCGGATCCAATGCGGCAACGCGCTGAAGATCATCGTGTAACAGGGCATTATTGAGTGCCAAACCAAGTCCTTGCATGAGGAGTGGCAACAAGCGAGGCACATCTTCGGCAAATGGTGAGGCCGACGCAAGAATAACCCAGCCGAGAACCAAACCGTGGTTTTTAATTGGCGTCAACAAAACATCTGCAGGAACAAACCGCGACAGTATGGCGTCAACGGTAACGCCGGGAGGCAGGGTTATTCGATTTTGAACAGCCTGACCTTGATTGGCGATAAAAGCCTGACTTTGAAGAATTTGTTCGGGATGGGACAAACCTCGTGATGCCAGCACGGTCCACTCTCCCTGACGCTCAAGAACGATCGCGCCCCCTTGCGCGCGGGCATTCGCTTGAAGCATGGTGAGTGCTTGATCACCCAACTCATGCAAATCCAATTTACTGGACAGTGTCTTGGTAAATTCACGAATTTGCCCTTCAACCATATGTGCTTCGTGCAGCGCATAAAGGAGTGAATTATAGCTTTGCGCGACAGCACCCAATTCATCTTCATCATGTTCATCTAAGCGACATACTGATGGATTACACGCAGACCAGTCCCCACTGAATGTGGCTTGCTGCATCGCGGTACGAACTTGCTGCATTCGAGCAGTTAATTGCTTGAGTCGGGGACGCACAATTCGGCTGGCCAGCGCAAAATTGAGCCCCCCCACAACCAAGCCAGCAATTAAGGTTGCCGTGATAAATGTGGGTGTTAATGCAGTCGATTTTGGAATACCAAATCCCATAACAAATCCGGGAAATGCGGCACCCATCACCAATCCCATACTCACCATGCCCAACGCCAAGGCACGAAAAACGTGTTTAGAAATCTGCATCCTGCACCCTCTATTTTTATTTTCAGCATTCACCCAACGTTTGGCGACCTTGTCCAAGCGCGTGATCTCTCCAAGCATGCTACCGCGCGGCTGGCCAAAGTCACTTAAAAGGTTTGTTGGGGCAAATCAGCCAAAGAACAGCAGAGTGCAACCTGAGGATTAATCACAGAAAATTACGTTAAGAATTAATGAGTTCCCATCGCCAGGCATCTTCAATGATTCGGTTGAGTTCCCGGAACTCGGGTATCCAGCCGAGATTCAGCTGGGCTGACGCTGCATCGGCAATTAATCGTGCCGGATCACCCGGACGGCGGGCAGTGCGTTCAATCGCGATTAGGCGACCAGTCACCGTTTGCGCCGTTTCAATCACGTCCAAAACCGAAAAGCCATCGCCATTACCCAAATTGAAACGATGACTTTGATCATGTCTGCGTAACCATTCAAGCGCAAGCAAGTGCGCAGCGCATAAGTCTTGCACATGGACGTAATCGCGCAGGCAGCTGCCATCGGGCGTGGGATAATCAGTGCCGAATACGCGGATTGCTGCACGCCGTCCCGCTGCGACTTGTAGCACCAGTGGAATCAAGTGCGTTTCAGGTTCGTGGCGCTCGCCCAACTCGCCTTCCGGATCGGCACCCGCCGCATTGAAATAGCGCAAGCAAACCGATTTCAATCCGTAGGCTTTGTCGTAGTCCTCAAGCAATTGCTCGACAGCAAGTTTGCTGCGGCCATAGGGGGTAATTGGGTTTTGCGGATGGCTTTCATCAATCCGCTCTGTACGCGGCTCACCAAATGTCGCTGCGGTCGATGAGAAAATAAAATGAAGCACTCCATGGCGAACCATCGCATCAAGCAAACTCAAGGTGTTGCTCACGTTATTGCGGTAATACTTGGCCGGGTCGCTCACCGATTCACCCACCAGACTAAACGCGGCAAAATGCATCACCGCATCAAATTGATGAGCTTGAAACAGGGTATCGAGCAAGGCGGTGTCCGCCATGTCACCAATGACTAATGCGCCATATTTAACCGAATCGGCGTGGCCCGTGGAGAGGTTATCAAGTACCACGACGTGATGACCCGCACGTGCCAGAAATTTCACCATGTGTGAACCGATATAGCCCGCACCGCCGACCACCAAAATTTTAAGCATCCGCGTTTAGTCGTCCCGCACGCAATCCACGAAGTAGGCCTTGCCCTGCTCGGTTTCTTCAGCCACCAAGCCATGTACATCGGTTTCAAAACCGGGGAGCTGCTTGTTGAAATCGCGGGCGAATTTGAGGTAATCCACAATGATTTTATTGAAGCGCTCACCGGGAATAAGCAAGGGAATACCCGGCGGATAGGGCGTGACCAGTGAGGCAGTAATGCGGCCTTCGAGTTGGTCGATCGGCACACGGTCGATCTGTTTGCGTGCCATTTTGGCCCAGGCATCTGCCGGGCGCATAGCGGGTTCCATGCTGGAGAGGTACATTTCGGTCGTCAGACGCGCCACATCATTTTGTTTATATAAGTTATGCAGTTGCTGGCACAAATCACGCAAACCCATCCGCTCATAGCGGGGATGTTTTGCCACAAAATCTGGCAAAATGCGCCATAAGGGTTGATTTTTGGTGTACTCGTCCTTGAACTGTTGCAGTGCAGTTAACAGCGTGTTCCAACGGCCTTTGGTAATCCCGATGGTGAACATAATAAAAAAGCTGTACAGGCCGGTTTTTTCGACTACAACACCATGTTCAGCCAAGTATTTAGTCACCACCGATGCCGGGATACCGGTTTCATCGAAGTCACCATTTAAATTTAGGCCGGGCGTAATCAAGGTTGCCTTGATGGGATCAAGCATGTTGAAGCGATCGGTCATGTACTCAAAACCATGCCAACTGTCATCGGCACAGATCATCCAGTCTTCCCGCGAGCCAATGCCCTCTTCAGCAAGGTGTTCCGGCCCCCAAACCTTGAACCACCAGTCGTCACCGTACTCGGCATCCACTTTGCGCATGGCTCGGCGGAAATCGAGGGCCTCCAGGATGGATTCTTCAACCAGCGCCGTGCCGCCTGGGGGTTCCATCATGGCGGCGGCGACATCGCACGAGGCGATAATGGCGTATTGCGGCGAGGTGGACGAGTGCATTAAATACGCTTCATTGAATACATCCCGGTCGAAGAGATGCTGCTCACTATCCTGCACAAGCACTTGCGAGGCTTGGGATAAGCCTGCCAGCATTTTATGGGTGGATTGGGTCGAAAAAATCACCGATTTTTTGCAGCGCGGGCGCTCAGCACCAATGGCATGGTAATCGCCATAAAAATCATGGAACGCGGCGTGCGGCAACCACGCTTCATCAAAATGCAGGTTTTCGACGTAGCCATCCAGCTCGTTTTTGATTTCCTCGACGTTATAAATAATGCCGTCGTAGGTTGATTGGGTAATAGTAAGAATACGCGGCGTCTTATCTTCAGCAAGCGAAGCAAACGGATGTGCGGCAATTTTTGCGCGAATCATTTCCACGCCAAATTCGCTTTGCGGAATCGGGCCAATAATGCCGTAATGATTCCGTGTCGGCATCATGAATACGGGGATGGCACCCGTCAAAATAATCGCGTGCAGAATCGATTTATGGCAATTGCGATCAACCACCACAATGTCGCCGGGTGCAACATTTGAATTCCAGACCATACGGTTACTGGTCGAGGTGCCGTTGGTGACGAAAAACAAGTGATCCGCATTGAAAATTCGCGCGGCATTACGCTCAGAGGCAGCCACAGGGCCGGTGTGATCGAGCAACTGGCCCAATTCATCTACCGCATTGCAGACATCGGCCCGCAGCAAGTTTTCACCAAAAAACTGGTGAAACATTTGCCCCACCGGACTTTTCAAAAACGCGACACCGCCGGAATGTCCGGGGCAATGCCATGAATAGGAACCATCGGCAGCGTAGCCCGTGAGTGCGCGGAAAAACGGCGGTGCGACCGAATTCAAATAAGCCCGCGCTTCACGCAGTACGTGGCGTGCGACAAACTCCGGCGTATCCTCAAACATGTGAATAAAGCCATGCAGTTCTTTGAGCACTTCGTTGGGCAAATGACGGCTGGTACGGGTTTCGCCATATAAAAAAATCGGAATATCGGCGTTACGGAACCGAATCTCCCGGATAAATTTGCGTAATTGCGCAATGACTGGCAGCTCTTGAGTGACGTCATGATCAAGCGTGCTGAATTCCTCGTCATCAATCGACACAATAAAGGCACACACCCGGCTTTGCTGTTGCGCGAATGAGGATAAATCCACGTAACTCGTCACACCGAGCACCTCCTCCCCTTCGGCACGGATCGCATCGGCCAGCGCACGCACGCCAAGGCCAGAGGCATTTTCTGAACGAAAATCTTCATCAATGATGACGACGGGGAAACGAAATAACATAGGAGCGTTCCTGTGCCGAAGTGAACAAATAAAACAGTACCTTAAGGGATCTGAGCGGGCGATCCAAACTCAAGGCATGTGCTCGGGAGAGTAAAGTGCGGTTATTCTAACGCAGCCGGCGATGCATTTTGCGGGTTTCGCATGACGATTTGTTGAATGGATCTCATGCCAATGACAGAAGTGACTTAGCCTCGCTGTGATGCAAATCGGTGGGATAGGCAATGGCGATAATTTCAGCCTGTAGCCGCTTCGGGTTGCAGTCATCGCTGGGTAAGTGCAACGTGATTTCCGCATCCAGGCATTTCCCCAGCACTGCGCGTGCCAAAGGTGAATCAATACTAATCAAGCCACTTGAGGGATCAATCTCATCGGGGCCCACCAAGCACACCGTCTGCTCCCGCTCATCGGGATATAAAAGCGTGAGGCGCGCCCCGAAGTACACTTTATTTTGATCGGTCGGTGGCGCACGCACTACTTTAATATCGGCCAGCCGTTTACTTAAATAGCGAATTCGACGGTCGATTTCCCGCAGCCGTTTTTTGCCGTATATATATTCGGCATTCTCGGAACGATCCCCCAAGGCGGCCGCGTCGGCCACAGCCTGGACGACCGCGCGTCGCTCAACCCGCCATAAATAATCCAATTCAGCATTAAGTCGACCAAAGCCCCGCGCTGAAATGACGGGTGTACTCATGATTTACTTGGGCTTATCATTTTTTTGCGCGCCTTTGCGGGCCGGCTGAATCGTAATCATGCTGCCCAACTTCGCCGTGGCAATGGGGGGCGCGGGGTTGATGGTTTGCCTGATGCAGCTCACCGCATGGTCGAGATCACGCAAACGGTTGTCCCGCAGTTCCCCCCCTGCGGCACCCGGATGCCCACCGCCTCGAAAATATTTAGCCGAAATCGCGCCCGCATCCACGCCCGGATTCGCGCGCAGTGAGAGTTTGCCATTGCCACGCACACTAATCGCCATATCCATGATTTTACGGGATTCCATCATGTCCATGATGACACCGCGCCAGACATCATGCGGCCAATTGTAGAAAATGCCGGTTTTTACACCATCAATCTCCACCATCGGCACGGTGGTTTCGTCCAGCACAGAGGCGGCCAGCAGATGGAATTTATCGTTGAGCGGCAGTTCAGGATTATTTAAATCGGCGGCTTCAATTTGCCCTTCGAGAAAATTTTTACGCAGATCGTACAAACTGCGTTCGATGACTTCCAAATTTTCGCCCCGCTCGTGCGCTTGGAAAAATTGTTCGATCAAGTGGAAACGGTAACTGCGTTTAAGGTCAGCCAACGGCGGTGCAAGGTGATCATCCTGCATCACCAAACCCAGCAAATACAAAGCCTTGCGAAATAGGGGTTCATCTTTTAGCCAACGATCGCCCATATCGACAAAATCAGCCCGCAACGCATATTGCGTCCGTTGCGCCTCAGGCATTAAATCGGCCACCGATTCAAACGCGAGCTTGGTCGCGCAGCGCTCAGTATCAAGGTAATACCAATCAAACTTCGCCGCACAATCGGCACCCGTGGCGTGGTGATCGAGCAATTGGAGGGTGGTGGGCACTTTGAGTTTTTTAATGCGCTTGTCGATTTGTTCAGCTTGATCCAGTGTGAGATTTAAATCGGTCATCAATAGGGAAGCAGGCTCGCCGCGCTCAATAATCTGCTCAACGATCCGGTCAATCGCCAAGGGAATATCGCGGTAATCTGAATTAAAACAATAGGTTTTAATTCCAGCCGCTTTAAGCATGAATTGCGCGCCGTAGCCATCCAAATCGGTATGCGATAAGTGATAAGTCCAACCGGCGGGATGGTTTTCAGGCTGAATTAATTTTGGAGTTGTCATAAGTGCTCAATCGTCATGCTTAAAAACAGGGCGGCTAGTGTAACAGCCCGCTGCCTTGGGGGCGCCCCTCTGATGAGTTGTTCATCCCCGACGCCAAGTAGTTTTGCCTGCGGTGTCTTCCAGCACTATGCCCGCCGCGTGCAGTGCATCGCGTATCCGGTCCGAGGCGGCAAAATCTTTGTTCTGACGGGCGCTCACGCGTTCGGCAATTTTTTGCTCAATCGCCGCATCGCTTAAATCCGTATCGCCTGCCAAGGCCACCGGGGACCAACGCAGGAAACTTTCGGGATCGTTCTGTCCCAGATTCAATACCTGCCCCATTGCATGGATGGTCGCGGCATGACGCGTGTCCTTGCTGCGGTTGAGCGCACTGATTTGGTCAAATACAATGGCCAGCGCTTCGGGGGTATTGAAGTCATCATCCATCACGGTATTGAAGCGCTCCAGCACTTCTGGCAAGACGGGCGCATTGATTGTTTGTTCTTTGATCGCGGTATACCAGCGGCTCAAAGTCGCTCGGGCGGCATCCAAATTTTGATCGGAGTAATTTAAGGGGCTGCGGTAATGGCTCATCAACACAAACAAGCGGATGACCTCCGGATGATAGCGAGCCATGACCTCAGCCACAGTGAAAAAATTGCTCAATGATTTGGACATTTTTTCTTCATTAATGCGCACAAATCCGTTATGCATCCAATAATTCACATAATGATGTCCGGTCGCGCATTCGCTTTGGGCAATTTCGTTTTCATGATGCGGGAACTGCAAATCCTGCCCGCCGCCGTGAATATCAAACGTGTGCCCGAGTGCCTGGGTAGACATGGCCGAACATTCGATATGCCAACCGGGGCGACCGGAACCGAATGGGGCGGCCCAACTCGGATCGCCGGGCTTTTCGGCTTTCCAGAGCACGAAATCGAGCGGGTCGGTTTTGGCCTCATCAATGTCCACCCGAGCACCGGCACGTAAATCTTCCGTGTTGCGGTTGGAAAGCGCGCCGTACCGCTCAAAGGTGGATACATCAAAATACACATCGCCATTGGCTGCCCGATAGGCATGACCGCGTTGAAGCAGGGTTTCGATCATGGCGACCATGCCCCCCACCGCTTCAGTCGCTCGGGGCTCAGTGGTGGGGGGCAGACAGCCTAATGCCGCCGCATCGTCATGCATGGCCTCAATAAACCGTTCGGTGAGGCTTTGAATACTCTCGCGATTTTGCGCGGCACGGGTAATGATTTTGTCGTCAATATCGGTGATATTGCGGACATAATTCACCTCAAATCCGCGTGAACACAAATAACGGACCACCATATCAAACACGACCATCACCCGCGCATGACCAATATGGCAGCGGTCATACACGGTCATGCCACACACATACAAGCCCACTTTATTGGGCTTTATCGGAATAAATTCGCGTTTGGCTCGCGCGTGGGTGTCATAAATAACAAGCATGGTGGGGTTTTCCAATTAATCAGGCCATAGGTTGCGTGTATGATTGCGAGTTTGGTGCGTAATCTCAACCCGAAATTGCATTCCGATGATTTTCGATTCAGCATATTCAGCGGCTAAGGCGCTGAATTACGCGCATAACCACTTTACCCATACCGACTAACCGATTGAATCAAGAGACTTAACATGAGCAACACCCTGCCCCGCGTTTCCATTACCACCCGCCTTGGCACCATTATTCTGGAACTTAATGCGGAAAAAGCCCCCGCCAGCGTCGCCAACTTCTTGGCTTATGTCGATAACGGTCATTATGTTGGCACCCTGTTTCACCGAGTCATTCCCGGCTTTATGGCACAAGGCGGTGGCATGACGGTGGATATGGAATCGAAAAAAACCCTGCCGCCCATTCGCAATGAGGCGGATAACGGCCTGAAAAATACCCGGGGCACGGTCGCGATGGCGCGCACAGGTGATCCCCATTCAGCCACCAGCCAATTCTTTATCAATTTAAAAGATAACGGCTTTCTCGATTACACCGCCAGCAATCCCCAAGGTTATGGCTATGCGGTATTTGGACAGGTGATTGATGGCATGGCGGTAGTGGATGCCATGGCCACCTTACCCACGGGTCGGCGCATGGGGCACAGCGATGTACCCGCCGAAGATGTGGTGATTACTGCGGCGGAACGACTCGCCGACTAACACAGTTAACGCGCTCAATCAGGCGCATGACCACCTCAAGGAAGTACCGCATGGCTGAAATTTTAATCGTGGCTGATGTCCATCTGGCACCCACCAATGTCGCCGCCTTGGCGCCATGGTCCCAACTCATGGCGCGTGCGGCCAAAGCCGATGCCTTGTATATCCTTGGGGATTTATTTGATTACTGGGTGGGTGATGACCAGCCCATTCCGGCAGAAATGAGTGTGGCGCTGGATCAACTCGCCGCCCTGACCTGCCAAAAATTCTTCCTCAGCGGCAATCGCGATTTTCTCGTCGGCCAAGCCTTGCTGGATCGAATCGGCGCCCAATCTTTGCCCGATATTTATCAATTACCGTGGAACAATCAGACGCTGGTTTTATGCCACGGTGATACCTTGTGCACCGACGACACGGCGTATCAGGCAATGCGCCAGCAACTGCGCTCGCCCGTGTTTCGCTGTGATTTTTTAGCCAAACCCTTGGTGGAGCGAATTGCCGTTGCGCAGGGCTTGCGCGCGCGCAGTCGTACCGAATCGGGCAGCAAACCCGAAGATATTATGGATGTGAATCCCGAGGCGGTGATGGCATTGCTGCAAACAAATCAGGCAAGCATTCTGATCCACGGGCATACGCATCGCCCCGCTATTCATCGATTGGAATCCAGAATGAATCGGATCGTGACGGGCGATTGGGGGGACCACGGTTGGCTTGTCGCCGTGACGCCTGAACAGATCACCCTAGAGCGTTTTAACGCGCAATCCACAGAAATTATCGACATCTTGCCCCCTTCAGCCCTGCCACCTCTCCTGAGGCCTGCCGAATGACGCTCCCCCTATTCCTGACTTGGCTGCGTATTGCGGCCATTCCCGTGCTGGTGTTGGTGTTTTTATTTGCGCCGTTTGATGCCGCTCGGCCCTTATCCGCCTGGATTTTTGGCCTGGCTTCTGCCACCGATTTTCTGGATGGCTATTTAGCGCGACGCTGGAATCAACAAACCTCATTTGGTGCATTTCTCGACCCCGTAGCCGATAAACTGATTGTCGCGGCCGCGTTGATTCTTTTGGTGCATGCCAATGGCGACATCCTCGTCGTGTTGGCGGCCATCGTGATCATTGGCCGTGAAATTTTTGTTTCGGCCCTACGCGAATGGATGGCCGAAAGCGGTAATCGGGCCGCAGTAGCCGTATCTCAAATCGGCAAACTCAAAACCGTGGCCCAAATGTTTGCCCTCCTGTTTATGCTTCAATGGTTTCCACTGTGGGGCGTGGTGCCGGTGTACCAAATGGGCTACTGGTTGCTGATGGCTGCGGCCGGGCTAACCTTACTTTCCGGCGGGTTATACGGTCTTGCCGCTTGGCGCGCCGTGAATGCACGCCGACACAGTGGCGCGTAACGCACCGAATTATGTGGTGGATCCCCGCCCGAATCATCCGCCTGCAATGGCATCTGGCTCAGGGCATCTGGCTTGTACGGAGTGCGCATCGTCGTACCCCCAAAGTGCAAGCGGAGCGGGTTCGCTACTGGTTAGCGGCTGTGCTGAACAACCTCAATATTCGTAGCACGATTGAAGGCCAACGCCCTGAAAATACAGGGCATTTGTGGTTAGCGAACCACGTCAGCTGGCTGGACATTCCCTTGCTGGGTGGACTCATGCCACACACCGTGTTTCTCTCCAAAGAAGAAATCAAACATTGGCCGATTATCGGCGCACTGGCCTCAGGTGCAGGTACGTTGTTTATGGAACGCGGGGCGGGCAGTGAGGCGGCGCGCATTGCCTTAACCGAGGGACTTAAGCGTAATCAACACGTAGTGATTTTCCCGGAAGGTACCACCACCGCGGGCTATCATGTCAAACGGTTTCATGCCCGCCTGGTACAACCTGCCCTTGATGCCCGTGCACCAGTACAACCCGTGGCACTGCGGTATTTTTTAAGCAATGGCCGAGTTGACCGTCGAGCGGCTTACATTGATGATGACAGCATGCTGGGGTCAATGTGGCGTATTCTGCGCGCGAAAGAGATACGGGTTCGCGTGCAATTTCTTGAACCGATTCCCACGTCTTCATCGACAGCGACGGCATTCAATCGTGACGACATTGCTCGATTAGCCGAACAGCGAATCCGCGCCGTTTTGCATCACTGGACCCCGTACACAACGGATTCGGACCCTCTTCGGCCCGGTAAGTCGCCCTAAACCATGGCAGCACGCCAAGTTCTGTCTATACTTCATCAAATTGATTGAATGGAGCCCATACGGATGTCTTTCACCCCCATGCCCAGCCTGAATGGTCCCGATATCGAGGCCAAGCGCGCTGAAATTCGTCAGTATTTGCACACCACGATGGATACGTTTGAACGACTGTTCACGTTACTCAAAGACGATAGCGTGTTTTATCAACGCCCCGAACGCTTGCGCCATCCGCATATTTTTTACTTTGGCCACACTGCCGTGTTCTTTGTGAATAAATTGGTGCTGGCAAAATTACTGCCTGAACGCATCAACCCGAAATTTGAGTCGATTTTTGCCGTGGGGGTTGATGAAATGAGCTGGGATGATCTCAACGACACCCCATACGACTGGCCCACCGCCGAGCAGACCCGTACCTATCGCCAACACGTGCGCGCGGCTGTCGATCAGCTGATTCAAACCACCCCGTTCACTTTGCCGATTACCTGGGAATCGCCATTCTGGCCAATTTTGATGGGCATAGAGCACGAGCGCATTCACCTTGAAACCTCATCCGTCTTAATTCGGCAAACCCCATTGGCATGGGTCACACCCCAACCCGAGCACTGGCCGGTGACCACGGATGCCGGTCATGCACCGCAAAACCAATTGATCGAAGTACCTGCCGGCGCCGTCACCCTCGGCAAGGCTGATAACTATTACGGCTGGGATAACGAATATGGTCAGCACACAGCGGATATCCCTGCCTTTGCCGCCAGCAAATATTTGGTCAGCAATGCGGAATTTCTAGACTTTGTCCACGAAGGTGGCTATGAAACCGACTCCTTCTGGAGTGAGGAAGGCTTGGCTTGGCTGCAGTTTAAACAGCCTCAACATCCGGTTTTTTGGATTGCTGATACCGTGCAGCCGCACGGGTACCGGTACCGCAGCCTTGCCACAGAAATTCCGCTGCCGCTCAATTGGCCGGTCGATGTCAATCAACTGGAAGCCGAGGCGTTTTGCCGTTGGTTGGCGACCAAAACCGGTGAGCCCATTCGGCTCCCATTTGAAGATGAATGGCGGCGAATTTATGACGTGGCAGGTATTGCCGATCAAGCCGACTGGGGTAATATTCCCCCGGGCAATATCGCCTTGGGTTATGAGGCCAGTGCTTGCCCGATAAACCGCTTCAAACAAGGCGATTTTTATGATGTGGTGGGTAATGTCTGGCAATGGACCAACACGCCGATTTACCCGTTCGAAGGCTTTGCCATACATCCGCTCTACGATGATTTCACCACGCCCACCTTCGATGGCAGACACAATTTAATTAAGGGTGGCTCATTTATCAGTACCGGCAATGAAGCGCTGCGCTCGGCACGCTACGCATTTCGGCGGCATTTTTTTCAGCATGCGGGCTTCCGATATGTGCGCAGCCAACACCAAGAGCGCGTCAACACCACACTCTATGAAACGGACGCACTGGTCAGTCAATATTGCGAATTCGGCTGGGGCGCAGACTATTTTGGGGTAGAAAACTTCGCCGCCCGCTGCGCCGCGCTGTGCGTGCAAGCGATGGGCAATCGTCCCAAAGCCCGCGCCCTGGATGTGGGTTGCGCGACCGGGCGATCCAGCTTTGAGCTTGCCACCGCGTTCGCATCAGTCACCGGCCTGGATTTTTCAGCACGATTTATTCAGGTCGCCGAGCAGATGCGCGAGCAAGGCCGAATTCGCTACACCATCACCACCGAAGGCGAGCTGGTCAATTTTTGCGAAGCCGCCCTGCCAGAACCGTTGTCCACCACGCCCCATAAAGTGGAATTTTGGCAAGCGGATGCCTGCAATCTCAAACCCCAATTCACGGGATACGATTTGATCTTTGCCGGCAATTTGATTGATCGGCTCTACGATCCGGCCAAGTTTCTCCATGATGCGGCGCAGCGGCTCAATCCCGGCGGATTGCTCATCCTCACCTCGCCCTACACTTGGCTAGAAGCGCATACGCCCAAAGCGAAGTGGCTCGGCGGCATCAAGCGTGATGGCGAGTCTATCGGCACATGGGAGGGCTTAACCGCACAGCTTGGCGGCGAATTTCAGTTAATTGAAACCCATGATATCCCGTTTGTCATTCGGGAAACCGAGCGTAAATTCCAGCACAGCGTGGCAGAAATGACGATTTGGGAAAAACATCTTGGCTAAAACGACCCCACAATCCCCCGTAGATTTTGCGCAGATCATTCCCCGCGAACACACCGGCTGTGTGAAATACGATGCGCGACGCGAACGCTTTGGCCGGGCGGATGTACACCCTCTGTGGGTCGCGGACATGGATTTCGCTGCACCGGATTGTGTGCAACGCGCACTTGCCGAGCGGGTAGCCCATCCCATTTATGGTTATGCCATTTTCCCGGATGCATTTTTTACCACCATTCAACGCTGGCTCAGCATCCGTCATGGCTGGGTGGTCGCGCGCGCGGCAATCGTGCCACTACCGGGCATCGTACCCGCCCTGAATCTGTTGGTGCAGGCCTTAAGTCAGATGGGTGACGGTATTCTGGTACAAACGCCGGTGTATCCGCCCATTCATCAATTACCGCTTAATCACGGCCGAATGCTGCTCGAAAATGCCTTGATCAGCACGCCGCAAGGCTATGAAATTGATTGGTCCGACTTCACCACCAAAGTCGCACAGGCCCGGCTATTTATCCTGTGCTCGCCGCATAACCCGGTCGGGCGCGTGTGGCGGCGGGACGAACTCGAGCGCATGGCTACCCTTTGTTTGGCGCATCAGGTCATCATATTGGTCGATGAGGTTCATGCCGATCTCGTCTATGCCCCGCACCAACACCTGTCCGTTGCCAGTCTTTCAAACGAAATAAGCGCGCAGTGCATCACGCTGAATGCGCCCTCCAAAACATTTAATATCGCGGGCTTAAATACGGCCTACGCCATTATCGACAACCCGAACCTGCGGGCAACACTTCACACCGCCGTGCAACATACGGGTTTGGGCTCGGGCAATGTGTTCGGCATTACCGCGCTCATTGCCGCGTATCAACAAGGCGCGCCGTGGCTGAATCAGTTGCTGCACCAGTTGCAACAAAACCGGGATTTTGTGGTGGGTTATTTCACCGAGAATGATTTGGGCATTACCGTGGTGCGCCCCGAGGCTACGTTTTTATTGTGGCTCGATTGTCGGCAACTGATGCAGCGGCTTCACTTGTCCGACGATGCCGCGTTAGCCCGATTTTTTATTGAGCGTGCCGGGTTGGGTTTAAACCCGGGGATCAGTTTCGGCGCACCCGGGAGCGGCTTTATGCGCCTGAATACCGGCTGCCCGCCATCCGTGCTGCACACGGCATTAGCAAGTTTAAATCACTCAATTAGCGAAGATAATTAAACAGCGACAACCCCTGAATTTTAACCATGCTTTGCTGCGTCGCTTGTAAATTGATATAGCTCTGATTCAGTTGCGTAATGGCCGTGGCCATATCGGTATCGCGCAAAGTCGACAAGGTTTTTTGCGTCACCACATTTTGCGCCGCGTTATCATTTTTTGCCGCATCAAGCGTATTCAACGTATTGCCCATATTTCCACGCGCATCTGTCACCTGATTCATCACCACATCAATATCTTTTTGGGCGTTTTGGTAAATCGCCTGCACATTGGCCGGTTGGGTCGTGATAGCGGTCTTCAATTGGCTAATGACCTGCAAAATACTGGCATTACCGCCCGTCGTTGCACTGGTGGATAATTGAAAAATGTTGCCTGCCGGTTGATTGACGGTAACGGATTGCCCTTGGGCAATAGCCAAATTCACAGACCCAGCCGTAGCCACATTCGCATTCAGAACGCCTGCCGAATCATACGGCTGCTGCCGCGCCGCCGTACCTGAAAAAAGATACTCGCCGCGCTCGTCAGTGGCATTCATTTGCGCGGTTAGGGCTTTCTGCATTTGATCCAACTGATCGGCCAAAGCGCCAAGTGAAGTGCCACTTTGCGCGGCATTATTCGCTTGAATGGCGACATCGCGCACGCTTTGTAAAATACTCGTGACGGAACCCAGCGTCGATTCCTGCACTTGCACCTTCCCGGTCGCATTATCAATATTCGTGCTGTATTGCTGATCCTTGCTGCTTTGCACGGCAAGATTCGTCGCCATGGCAAAAGCGACCGGATCGTCGGCCGGGTTGGAAAGCTTTACCCCGGAAGCGATTTGTGCCTGATTTTGCAGCATGGTGCTTTGCTGCAGCTGCATATTCGACAAGCCCTGGCTATAAATCATCGAGGTAGAGACACGCATGACATAAACTCCTTAACGGAAGGCCGACAGCAACGATTGAAACAGGATATTGGCGCTACTGATGGACTGCGCCAGCGCTTGATAATTCTGCTGGTATTTCATCAAGTTGGCTGCCTCTTCATCTAAATTAACCCCAGAGACTGACTGTTGCTGCGCGGTTAAATTCTGCACTGTGGCGCTCGCCGCCGCTACCGATAACTGAATTTGTGCCGCAAACGCGCCCGCTTGGCTCACCGCCGAACTGATGGTGCCATTCAAACTTGAACCATCATTGGCGCCCACGGCCGTTTGCCCAACCATATTGGTGGTGCTCAAAGCAAATAAGGCCTGAATCTGGGTGTTATCGCGTGAGTTTGCCGGTTGCCCCGCTGCTGCGGCCGCAATACCCGATGCGCTTTGCTGCACAACGCTGATTTTTCCTGCCGCGCCCACAGTCGGCAGCATATTCAGCACATCGCCCGATTGGGGGGTACCGGAAAAATTCATGCTCAGCCCCGGTAAATTCAAGGCGCCGCCCGATGCTACCGTCACGGGAGCTGCGCCATTATCCGGCTGGGTACGCACTTGCCAATTGGCGCCGTCATACCGTGCTACGTAGGTTTGGCCGGTCAGCAGACTCGGGTCGGTATAGGTACCGGTCAACGTACCAGTGCCTTTATTGGTCGCTGCGGCAGTGGTTTGGGGAGCGAAACTGCTGGCGGCGGTAAATAAATTCGTACCCGGATTACCCTTAAGATCAACCCCGGCAAGCTGGTTTTTATTCACTTGATCGGCCAGCACTAATGCCGCCTGCCCTAACTGATTGCGTAAGGGGGTAACCAGCTGACTTTGGGCTTGTAGCATACCGCCCAAGGTACCGCCGGAAACACGCGAGGTAATATCGGTGCTGCCCAACATAATATTGATGCCCGAAGGTGGATTGCCGACTGTCAACGTGGTTGACTTGCTATTGAGCACCAGCGATTGCCCAGAGCCCAGCATCAAATTGATATTCCCCTGACCATCGCTTGTTGTTTTCACATCAATTTGTGCGGAAATTTTATTAATCAGCAAATCTCGCTGATCCATTAAGTCGTTTGGCGGTGCATTGGGGTTAATTACCTGAGCCTTGCTGATTTGGCCGTTTAACTGTGCAATTTGCTGAGCATAGGTATTAATTTGACGGCCAATATCGCTGGCTTGCTGCCCAATCTGGCTATCTAAATTTTGCAGTTGGGTATCTATTTGGTTGAATTTACTGGTCAAAGCCTGGGCCGAGCCCAAAAAAGCCGAACGCGCAGTTGAATCGGTGGGGTTTGCGGCAACGGCTTGGGTCGCATTAAAAAACGCTTGGGTTTGTTGCGTAATGCCCGTTTTGGTATCACCCAATAACTGGGTGGCTTGGGTAGAAAAGTTATTTAAAAAACTCAGACGGCTGTTATCGGATGTGGCGGTGTTTAATTGGCTCACTACAAATTGATCGTAACTGCGCGTAATGGAGGCCACTTGCACACCGGAACCGACATACCCACCTGACTGATATTGCGGCGCCAACGTGGTTAAGTTAACGCTTTGACGCGAATAACCCGGAGTGTTGGCGTTGGCCACATTCTGTCCGGTGGTCGCCAAGGCTTGCTGCATGGAGAGCAAACCCGATACGGCATTACTCATTAAATCGGGCATGGCCTTAACCTCTTTGTCGGGATGGTGCCTATCATTGTGTTCTTTATCGGCTCAATGGCCGAAATCTTGAGCGCCAGGCCCATCATAACCATTAAATTCAAGATGTAGCCATGCGAAACGGAGCCACTGCTGACGTCTGGATGGATGGTGGGGTTGCGGCTGGGTCTGGAATACGGCCAGATCGCATAATCGCGATCAGTTTATCGGCATATTGCGGATCCGTTGCGTAACCCGCTTTTTGGAGTTCCCGTGCGAAATTTTCCGGATTGCCTTTTGCCGCCAAAACCTGACTATAACGTGGATTGTTATGCAAAAATTGCACAAAATCATTAAACGATGCACCGACCGAATCATACGCCCGGAATGCGGCTTTACGCTGCACCATGGCGCCACCTTCAAATTCAAGTGTATTGACCGTTTGTTTCGCGCCTTGCCAAGCGGAATCCGCCTTAATACCAAAAAAATTGTAATTCGTCTGCCCCTGCGCATTAGTGGGCAAGTGCTTACCCCAACCCGTTTCCAGCGCCGATTGAGCCACCAGCACTTGCGCGGGAATGCCCAGTTTTTTCGCGGCGGCCTCGGCGTGCGGCAAAATGGCGTTCACAAATGCTTCGGGAGAATCCCAGTACTTGGGTTGATTCGCCGTACCGCGCCCCACACCAGCCAAAGTCACGGGTGCTGCATTGCCGCGCGCCGTCACCGCATCGGTTGGATTAATGGGCAACGATTTGGCCTGATTGGGCAAAGTAAACGCACGCAATGCCATGTTGCGTTCGGGTAATTTGAAGGCACGCGGCAAATTTTCTAGCGGCGCGCTGGCGGCCGCGTTTGCCGGGTGCAGCACAAAGGTTTTAGGCTTCACCTGGACGCCAGGTGGCGAGGTGTCCTGGTGAAGTTGTTGTTCAATCATGCCCGCCAGCCCGATGCCGCCATGAGCTGCGATTTTCTGCGCGACCTCTTTGTCCATCATGCCCTGAAAAGTCTGGCCTTGTTGGCTATCGAGCAGGCCATCCTGCGGAGTGGCATCGCGCATGGATTTGAGCATCATCGAAATGAATTGCGTTTCAAATTGATGCGCCACCGTCTTAAGCGCCGCGCGCGGATCACTTTTTGCCGTGGATTTCAGGCGTGCCAAGCCTTGGAAATCGCTATAACTCGTCACATCGATATTTTGACTGATGGCCATACTGCTTTGCCTCCTTGAACCGCTGATATCTGCTTTATAACGGCTGAATCAAATCACAATGAGCTGCGCTTTGAGTGCCCCGGCACTTTTCAGTGCTTCGAGAATAGCGACGAGATCCGATGGAGACGCACCAACGGCATTCACTGCTTTGACAATATCGTTCAAGGTCACGCCGGGGTTAAACAAAAAGGCACGTTTCTTGTCTTCCTTAACACCCACCTGAGAGTTGGGTGTAACAACGGTTTGCCCGCCAGAAAAAGGCTTCGGCTGCGAGACATCCAGATTTTCCTTCACCGTGACCGTGATATCGCCATGCGACACCGCCGCCGCTTCAATCCGCACATTTTGACCGATCACTACCGTGCCGGTACGGGCATTCACCACCACTTTCGCCGCGCCTTCGCCAGGGCTAACTTCGATATTTTCCAGCACCGACATAAAACTCACGCGCGAATTGGCATCTTGTGGCGCACGAATCCGGATCGTCCCGCCATCAACTGCCTCGGCTACGCCGCCGCCCAACGCCTGATTGATGGCTTGCTCCATGTGTTTTGCGGTCGTGAAGTCAGGAGAATTCAAATCTAAAAACACCGAATTCACGCCACCCATCGTGCTGGCGATTGAGCGCTCTACCAAGGCACCATTGGGAATGCGACCTGCTGTCGGAATATTGACAGTCACCCGCGAACCATCTTTGCCACTGGCATCCAAACCACCGACCAGCAAACTCCCCTGGCCAATGGCGTAAATTTGACCATCTACCCCTTTAAGTGGCGTCATCAGGAGCTCGCCGCCGCGAAGACTTTTGGCATTACCGATAGAAGACACGGTGACATCAATTTGCTGCCCCGGCTTGGCGAACGGCGGTAAATTGGCAGTCACCATCACCGCAGCCACGTTTTTAAGCTGCACGTTGCCCGCGCCTGCGGTGGATAAGCCTTGGCGCGCCAGCATGTTCTGAATGCTTTGCAAGGTAAACGGCACTTGGGTGGTTTGATCGCCGGTACCCGGTAAGCCAACCACAATGCCATAACCAATAATCTGGTTATCACGCACGCCGGCAAAGGTGGCTAAATCTTTAATCCGCTGCGTGGGCTCACGTGTTTGGGCACTGGCAAAGGGCAACGCGACTGGCAGCATCAGGCCAAGCAATAAAATCAGGGGAAAATGACGCATCATCGGCCTCACTCAAAACGGGAAAATCGGGCTATTAAAAAAGCGGGCTAACCAGCCTATATTATTGGCATCATTCACAGTGCCACTGCCGCCATAGGAAATATGCGCGTCCGCAATCCGAGTCGAACTGACCGTATTATCCGGCGCAATATCCTGCGGACGAATGAGCCCCGAGAGTTTCACCGATTCCGTGCCCTGGTTAATCCCAATATATTTTTGGCCTTGGATAAATAAACTGCCGTTGGCATACACCCGGGCCACCGTGACGGTAATTTGACCATTTAAACTATTGGTTTGAGCGCTGGTGCCGTTCCCTTTGAATTGATTAGCGGTCGTCATTTGCACGCCAAAGCGATTCATAATGTTTGCCGATAAACCTGCGATGGCGGGCGGCGTAATCGCCACTGAATCCACTTTGCCCGTCGCCGTGGTCGCACTTTTGGTGCCGTTCATGCTTTCCTGCAACACCACCGTCAAAATATCGCCGACACGATAGGGGCGTGAATCGACAAACATATTGTCCATTTGCCCCGCCTGATAAATAGAGCCATTATTTTGCATGGGGTTGTTTTGTGATTCTTCTGGCGGCATCACCACCGCAAATGAGGGGTCAGGCTTGACGGGTGGCTGGCTGGCGCACCCACTCAAACCTAAAACCACTGCGGATATTGCCCCCATTAAGCGCACGGATTGCATGACGCGTCTCCCTGATTTTGCGGCACTACACATTCTGATTAAGGGTTTGCAGCATGCTTGAGGTAGTTGAAATCGCCTTGGAGTTCATTTCATAAGCCCGCTGAGTCTCGATCATACTCACCAGCTCTTCAACCACATTCACGTTTGAACTTTCCAGCATACCCTGCTGTAATGAGCCTACCCCATTCAAACCCGGCGTACTGGCTTGAGGCGCGCCACTGGCACCCGACTCCAGAAACAGGTTATTTCCAATCGGTTGCAACCCGGCGGGGTTCACAAAATCGGCTAATGTGACCGAACCCACCTGCGAGGGCTGCGCCTGTCCGGGTAATTGCACGCTCACCGTGCCATCACTGCCAATCGTGATGGATTGCGCGCCTTGCGGTACCGTAATCGCTGGCTGCAAGGGCATGCCGTTGGCATTCACCACCTGCCCCGTGCTGTTCAGGCTAAACGTGCCATCCCGGGTATACGCCTCGGTGCCATCGGGTTGCAGAATCTGGAAAAATCCTCGGCCATTTACCGCCAGATCCAGCGCGTTATTGGTCGTCACCAAGTTGCCCTGCGTATGGTTTTTTTCGGTAGACACCACTTTGACGCCCGTGCCGATATTCAGGCCGGTGGGCACTTGATTTTGCTGCGTATCGGCTGAGCCAACCTGGCGGTAATTCTGGTAGACCAAATCTTCAAACACGGCACGATCTTGCTTGAAGCCCGTGGTATTGACGTTGGCCAAATTATTTGAAATCACCGACATGCGGGTTTGTTGGGCGTCAAGGCCGGTTTTTGCGATCCATAAGGCAGGAGTAGTCATGATTTAATCCTCAACTAAATACCAATAATTTGTCGGCCGTCGCGCTGTTATCGTCGGCGGTTTTAATCATCTTGGTTTGCATTTCAAACAAACGGCCGTACTCGATCATCTTCACCATCGAATCCACCGGGTTCACATTACTGCCTTCCAACACGCCATTGGCGACCTGAATGGCGGCATCTGGCTGGGGTGACGGCGTGTTGGGTTTCAAGCCAAACAAACCATCGCTGCGTTTTTGCAGATCGGCCAGCGGCGGGTTAACCAGCTTGATACGATCAATTTGCGCGGGCGCATTTACCGTGCCGCCCAGGGGGATAATCGAGATCGTGCCATCGGCCAAAATATCGATTTTACCGGCCGGTGGTATCGCAATGGGTCCTTGGTTGCCGATCACCGAATCGCCTTCCGCTGTTTGCAGTTGGCCATTGGGAGAAACATGCAAATCACCCCGACGAGTGTAGGCTTCGGTACCGTCCGGTGCTTGCACAGCAATAAACCCCTGCCCTTTCAGGGCAATATCCAAATCTCGGCCGGTCGTCATGAGCGGCCCTTGTTCAAAATTTGTTCCACTGCGCACATCTTGGGCATACACCCGGCTGGCATAGCCCGGCCCATAGACGGGCAGTGATTTAAACGCATCCAGATCAGCCTTAAAACCTTGGGTGCTCACATTCGCCAAATTATTGGCGTTGGTCGCCTGTGCCAGCAAGGTTTGCTTGGCGCCACTCATCGCGATATAGGCTAAACGATCCATGACCGACCCCCGTTTATTCAAGATACCTAACTATTAGCACTTGCCATGCCAACTGTCGGCAATCACCCCATTTCAACTATAAAAAAACGGGCTTTCGCCCGCCTTCATCACGAAATGCTGCGTTGAAAATTAACGAATTTGCATCACGGCATCGGTGGCGGTTTTATCCGTTTGAATCGCTTGCGCATTCGCTTGAAAGTTTCGTTGCGCCACAATCATATTCACAAGCTGGGTGGTTAAATCAACGTTTGATTGCTCCAGCGCACCCCCTTGAATAGCGCCAAACGTGCCTGTCCCCGGCTGACCTGCCAAAGGTTCACCCGAATCGACGGTTTGTTTCCACGAGTTACTCCCGACCTGCTTTAAGGCTTGCGGGTCGCTGAAATTGACCAAAGCCACCATGCCCAGTGCCACCGATTGGCCATTGGAATAACTGGCTTGAATCAGGCCATTGCTCCCCACCGAAACCCCGGTTAACTGTCCCGTTGTGTTGCCATCTTGCGATTGCGAAGCCATATTGAACGGTGCGTTGTATTGGGTGGAATCGGGCTGAGTAGTGACATTAATCGCCAAAGGCGCCGCCCCCGTGCCCAAGCTGGCCGAGGTTGCGCTCACAGTAAAAGGTGCCGGAGCCGTCGGCAATTTACCATTGGCATCGAAGGTTAAGGTGGAAGGCCCTTGAATTGGCGTTTGCGTGTCTACTTGGTAGTACACATTCCATTCATTGGGGTTCGCCGTTTTTACATAGTAGCTGCTCATCGTATGAGTATTACCCAATGAATCATATACTTGCTGAGAGTTGGCTTGCGTATAGGAAGCGGGGTCCGGCGTCGCTTGAGTCGTATTAAAGGCTACGACAGGCGCGGTGGCACTGGCGGGCAAGTTAAACGATTGCGTCACCGTCGTGGTGGCTTTCGGCGCACCCGCTGCCACAGGCAATTGAATCGGCTTGGCGCTGGTCAATGAGGTCGATTGCAGCGTACCATTGACACTCACCGGCAATGCCTTCAAAAACTGCCCCGCCGTATTCACGATAAAACCGTCTTTATTCACCCCCAGCGCGCCCGCGCGGGAATACACCGATTCCTGGCTATCTATGGTGGGTTGGAAGGCGAAAAACCCCTGACCTGAAATCGCCAAGTCCAGCGAGTTATTTGTAAACTGCAAACTGCCTTGCGTGAACTGCTGTTGTACGGCCTCGGTCAACACACCTTGGCCGGTAGCCGTTTTGCTATTGCCATACGCACTCACCGCATAAATATCACCAAACTGTGCCCGGGAGCTTTTAAAACCCGTCGAGTTCGCATTGGCGATGTTGTTGCTGGTCACATCTAAATCTTTTTGCGCCGCATTCAAACCGGTAATTGAGGTATTAAAGGACATCGGGATGTCTCCTGTTTCACATAAAAATACAATAGAAAAAACATCGGGGAAAATGCACCGACTAACTCATAATTTCCACCACATCCGTTAATTTAGCGGGTGGCAAACCACCATCCAAATTCAGTTGTGGGCCGTTATTGGTCACACCCACACTTTTAATTACCGCACCCACGTAAGTTTGTGCGGCCTGCGCTTTGCCGCCAACCGTGGCATTGGCGCTGAAGGAATAATTGCCTGCAAGCGCATTACTGCCATCGGACATTTTGCCATCCCAGGTAAACGTGGGTCGTGTATCGCCATTCACCGGTATCGATTGGCTGTTCACCACCTGCCCGCTGGCATTGGTCACCGTCACGGTCATATTGGTGACACCGGTGGGCATATCCACCGCGCCCAACACACCTGAGGGCGTGGTCGAACCGTCGGCAGCCTTCGTTGAGTACATGTAGGCCGTATTACCCTTAACAATCGCCGCCTTGCCCACCAACGAGGCCGCCTGCATCACCTGATTCGATTGCAAAGTCGATTGAAACCCGCTCACCGTGGTATTGAGTTGGCTAATTCCTTGCAGCGAGCTAAATTGCGCCAATTGCGCAATCATCTGGCTGTTATCGGTGGGTTTAGTGGGGTCTTGATTTTGCAATTGCGTCGTCAAAAGCTTCATAAAACTGTTCATATCTAACGATTGTGTACCGCCACCGGCGGTGGTGCTGGCTGGCGGAATCGCAAGGCCCAAACTCGTGTATGGGTTTGTCGCGTTGGTGCTGGTTGTCATAAAGGGTACTCCTATTGACCTAATTGCAGGGTTCTAAGTGCCAAATTTTTGGCGGTATCCATCACTTGGACATTGGTTTGGTAGGAGCGGGAAGCCGACAACATATTGACCATCTCCTCCACCGGATTCACATTGGACGAATACACATAACCGTCTTTATTGGCCAAGGGGTTACCCGGTTGATACAACGCCGGATTGGGCGCATTGCTTTGAGTAATACCCGAAACCTGCACCCCCACCCCACCGTTTTGTTCCAGCACCTGCTGGAATACCGGTTCGCGCGCCTTGTAGGCATCTTCTGGCTTGGTTGCGACCGAATCGGCATTGGCCATATTCGATGCCGTGGCGTTCAGGCGCAGGGTTTGCGCCGCCATCGCCGAGCTTGATACATTAAAAATCGAAAAAAGGCTCATATTGGTTCCTCAGTTGTCGAGCGGTTATTGCCCCGTTAAGGCCGAGTTAATCCCTTTAATCCGGCTGTTCAAGAAGCTCAATGTCGTTTGATACGACACCGCATTTTCAGTAAACCGCACGCGCTCACGCTCCAAATCCACAGTGTTTCCATCCAAGGCCGGCTGATCGGGCATGCGGTACAACTCCTGAGCGCCGCCCCCGCTGCCACTCGATAGCTGTCCGGGCTGGTCGCACGTTAACGCCAGCGATTGCCCCGTGGCGGCCTGCCCCGCCGGTCCGGCCGCCGCGCGCAATGCATCGGTGAACGATAAATCACGCGCCTTGTAATTCGGCGTATCCACATTGGCAATATTTGAAGCCAAGATACCCATACGCTGGGAGCGATAGGCCAGCGCATCCCCATGAACTCCGAATAGTTGATCACTCATCACCTCACCTCTCTTATCACTTCATGAGCAATACAAAGCGATAAGTGTGCCAATAAACAAAAACATTTCATGCGATCCCTGCGCACCCAGGTCAACGTCCTTTTCATGAGCCCAATTTCAAAAATATGCCACCATTCGGCCGATATTGTTTTCCGCCATTCACCAAATTTGGCTACACTACCTGCCTGTTTGGCTACCCACAGATACTTCATTGAACGACATTCCCCTCGGTGCGCTGTTAACGGCGCTCGTTATTCTCATTCTGTTATCGGCATTTTTCTCCAGCTCAGAGACAGCACTTATTTCTCTGAACCGATACCGATTACGCCACCTCGCCAAGCGAGGCCATGGCGGTGCCATTCGAGCACAAAAATTGCTGGAAAAACCCGACCGGTTACTGGGGTTGATTTTATTTGGCAACACCTTCGCCAATATCCTGGTGTCTTCCCTAGCAACCGTCGTTGGCTTGCGTTTATTTGGCGATAGCGGTATTGCAATTGCTACCGGGATCATGACGTTTGCCCTTTTAATCTTTGGTGAGGTGGCACCAAAAACTGCTGCCGCGACTGCGCCAGAACGCTTCGCATGGCCTGCCGCCTATATTTATACCTTTATATTGCCCCTCATTTTGCCTTTAATCCGGTTAATCAGTTTGCTCTCCAATGGCCTGCTAAACCTTTTAGGATTTGATACGAAAACTCCGCGTTCACATGGATTATCTTCAGCAGAATTACAAACCTTAGTGCGTGAATCGAGCCAGCATTTACCTGAGCAAAACGTCAATTTATTGCTCTCGGTATTGGAACTTGAGCAAGCCCAAGTGGAAGACATCATGATCCCCCGCGCCGATATCGCAGGCATCGATCTGGATGCACCATGGGATAACGTATTGAATCAACTCAAAACGGCAAGTTACAGCCGGATGCCCGTATATAATGGTTCGATTGAAAATACCATCGGCATTATCAATGTTCGGCGATTATTTGGCCCCTTAATGGACAATTCGCTCACCTTAAGCAAACTCAAACGCCTGCTGCGCGAGCCCTACTATGTACCTGAAGGCACCGCACTCACGACTCAACTCCTGAATTTTCAGACTGAAAATCGCCGGTCTGCCCTTGTTGTAGATGAATATGGCGATGTGCAGGGACTTGTCACCTTGGAAGACATCCTTGAAGAAATTGTGGGCGATTTCACCACATCGCCCGTACCCGATCACAACGACATCATCACGGAACCCGATGGTAGCTTCTTGCTGCGCGGCAACATGCCCATCCGTGAAATTAACCGGGAACTGGCGATTGATCTCCCCACAATGGATGCCAGCACCTTAAATGGCTTGATTATCGAACAGCTTGAAACCTTACCCATTCCAGGAGCCGCCATTACCTTGAACGGCATACAAATTGATGTGCTGTCCGTGCAACATCACGCTGTGGATTCTGCTCGCCTCACCATCCTGCAAAACGACAACACCTAATGGCCCGCGCCAAAGAAAAATCGGCATATGTCTGTCAGGAATGCGGGGCAGATTTCCCCAAATGGGCCGGGCGTTGCACCGAATGCAATGCGTGGAACAGCCTGACTGAGATTCGTCTACCCAGCACGGCAACGAGCCATACCACCGGTCCAGCGGGCGTGAGTGGCTACGCGGGCGGCAACCCACAAATTACCTTGCTGTCTGAAGTACGCATCAGCGAAACCCCGCGGGAAACCACCGGGCTCGATGAACTCGACCGCGTGTTGGGCGGCGGGCTGGTTGAAGGCTCCGTGATTTTAATTGGCGGTGATCCGGGTATCGGCAAATCCACACTGTTGCTGCAAACCTTGCTCTTGCTGCAATCGCGAATGCCCTGCCTGTATGTGACTGGCGAGGAATCATTGCAGCAAGTCGCACTGCGTGCTCAACGGCTGGATGCGGACATGCAGGGCAAGCAAGGCCAGCTCACCCTCATGAGCGAAACTTCGGTTGAAGCGATTTTGGCGCACTGCGCGCGGCAACTGCCCCGGCTTTTGGTCGTGGACTCCATCCAAACGCTTCACACCGAAGGGCTGACCGCTGCCCCCGGATCCGTCTCGCAACTGCGAGAAGGCACCGCGCAATTGGTTCGATTTGCCAAGCGACATGAAGTCACCATTTTTATTGTCGGCCATGTCACCAAAGAAGGTGCACTGGCGGGGCCGCGGGTACTCGAACACATGGTGGATACCGTGCTGTATTTTGAAGGCGACCCTGGCGCGCGGTTCCGCGTGATTCGTGCGGTGAAAAACCGCTTTGGTGCAGCGAACGAAATCGGTGTATTTGCGATGACCGATCGGGGCTTAAAACCGGTCAGCAACCCCTCCGCCATTTTTTTGTCGCGGCATGAGCAACCCGTACCCGGCAGCGTGATTACCGTCACACGGGAAGGCACTCGCCCCCTCTTGGTTGAAGTTCAGGCACTGGTTGCCGAACACCCCGGCGGCAACCCCAAACGGTTAACGGTCGGGCTGGATCAAAATCGACTCGCCATGTTACTCGCCGTACTGCATCGACATGGCCAAATTGCCCTGTATGATCAGGATGTGTTTTTAAATGTGGTCGGCGGCGTGCGGGTAACAGAAACTGCGGCCGATTTACCCAGCCTCATCGCCATTTTATCGAGTTTCCGCGACCGCCCCTTGCCGGATGGTTTAATTGTATTTGGCGAAGTGGGCTTGGCAGGCGAAATTCGCCCGGTGACGGGCGGCCAAGAGCGTCTGTTTGAAGCCGCCAAGCATGGCTTTACCCACGCCATCGTACCCAAGGCCAACCTACCCGCTCGCCCGATCGAAGGCTTAAGCATCACGGCGGTTAGCCATATCAACCAAGCCTTGGATTTGCTTTAGTTTTTTGCGTGTTTCTTTTCTTCGATGGCTTCGCCCGATTTTTTCCAGAACCACCAAAAAATGCCCAACGGCACCCCAACAATGCCGATCATCGCCAGAATAGACAAAATGACAATTTGTGCTTCAACATGCATACATCACCTCTCATCGACCACCTCACCCCAGGAAATAGGGCAATAGACGCACTTTATCGAGAAAATAGTGCATTTCAACCTAGTAAAATACTCATGAATTATGACGAAACTTATGATTTTCAGGGGAGCGGGCACCACTGATACTCAATCCAAATTTTGCTGGCTATACTATTAAGCCTGACTAAGCACTTAAGAGCCTGTCTTAACACTCAACAAAGCCTCGGTAATTGATATGTACGAATTTTGTTTTCTCACCGCCGACCGGGGCGAAACCTTTATTGCTCGTCTCACAACCTTGGGGTTAGCCGTGACTTCCCGTCCCGACCCCATGAATGACGCGGTCACTACTGTGGCGATTCCAGACACCATCGACGATGCACTCTATGATCAAATTGAGCAGTGGTATGAAGAGGAAACCATGCGCAACGAGGCGATTGCGCGCGCTGCCGAAGAAAGTGACGAGGTGGTTTCAGCGGGCATTTGGGTGCAGCTTGAAAGTGGGGGCTCCAGCCTTGCACGCGTGGACGCGAACATGATGGGGCGGGTGTTATCGGTGCTCACCCCCGACGAGCTGGGACAATTGGTGGCCACCATTGCCGATGCGGTTGAACATCCCGATGTCACCCCGATTTGCCACAGCAAAAGCACCAAGAATACGGGGTAAATCTCGCCAATATATCCGGTGCGCCGCAGAGATTCAGCTCATTGGGCGGGGGATGCCACAACAGCCACTTTAATATTCGATTTTTGGGTTAGACGAACGGCGCGACGTTGCTCAAACCCTTGTTTGAGCGCGATCAATACGGCTAACGCCATAAATGCGCCGGGGGGCAGAATGGCGAGCAGGAAGTGGGCTTGATCGGGCAGGATATGCAACGTCCAGTTTGTCGCCATCGGCCCAAACAATTGTTGAGCATTGGCAAGCAAGGTGCCAAACCCCAGAATTTCCCGAATGACTCCCAGCGTAACGAGCACGAGACCGAAGCCCATCCCCATCATCAAGCCATCATAAAGCGAAGGCAGCACGCGGTTTCGCGCGGCAAAGCCCTCTACCCGGGCAATCACGATGCAGTTGGTCACAATCAGGGGCAGAAAAATCCCAAGTACGTGATAGAGCGTATTGAGATACGCATTCATCAGTAATTCGATAATGGTCACAACCGAAGCCACCACCATCACAAACACCGGCAGCCGCACTTCGGGACGCACCCAATGGCGAATCGCGGAGGCCAAACCGTTGGACACCACCATCGTTAACATGGTGGCCAGTGCCAGACCCATCGCATTAACGACTGTATTGGAAATCGCCATCATCGGACACATGCCGAGAATTTGCACGAGACCCGGATTGTTTTTCCAAAGCCCTTGAACCGTAAGTTCACGGTATGACACATCACTCATGGGGCACCTCGTTATGACGGGTCGTTTGGGGGGTCATCAGCGTCTGCTGTTCAGGCTGACTGGGCGCTGTAAACAATTGTGCATGGTGCGCATGAACATAAATCAAGGCTTGATGGATTGCACCCACCACCGCCCGGGGGGTGATGGTGGCACCGCTGAATTGATCGAATACACCACCATCTTTCTTCACTGCCCAGCCTTGTTTGGTCGGATTATTCAAACTTTTATCATTAAAGCCAAAAATCCACGGGGATTTTTCAGGCTCGATTTTATCACCTAAACCGGGGGTTTCATTTTGACGCGTGACCCGAACGCCCGTTACCTTCCCGGAGCGGTCTACACCGATAATCAACTTAATATCGCCGCTATAGCCGAAATGAGTAATAACCGGCAACACAACCGCGGCAACCTCGCCCGCTTTCATGGCGCGAAAGCCGACAATACCCGCCTCCGTGGAAGCATTGAGTATTTGGTGTGGATCGGCAATCGGAGGTTTTAACGGCGGCAAATTCAGTGATACGGGATCGGGCAGCAAAAACGCCGTATCGGCGGGATTATTATCAAAGCTGCCGGGCACCAATACAGCACTGATTTGACCCAACAGCACCGCAAGCGCACTTTGGGCAATGCGCTCGCGCGTGGCTTCCTGGGTGAGCGCGACCAGCCCGACCCCAATCACCGAAAAACCACCCAAGAGCAGCGCGGTAATCACAATACGGCTTTTATCCAAACGGAGCAGGCGTTTCATCGAGCCTTGCCTGCCTGCTTATGCCCAAATACTTTGGGCTGGGTGTAGTAATCAATCAGGGGCACGCATAAATTCATCAGCAGTACGGCAAATGCGACACCATCCGGATAACTCCCGAAACTGCGAATCAGCACCGTGATCACGCCAATGCCGAAGCCAAAGATCAGCCGACCACGCGGCGTGGTGGAGGCGGTCACGGGATCGGTCGCCACAAAGAACGCCCCGAATATCGTGGCGCCCGTGAGCAAATGAAACACCGGGCTCGCATGTTTGGTAGAATCCAGGAGCCATAGAAAACCCGACATCACCAACACGCCCGTGATAACCGCAATGGGGATTTGCCAACGAATCACACCGCGCCACAGCATGAACAAGCCGCCCACAAAAAATGCCACGCTCAACCACAAGTTCCACGATTGCAACAGTGTGCTGCCATTAAACAAACTGGCCGTGGCGTTATGGATGGTTGCGCCTGCGGTGAGTTGCTCACGCACATGATCTAGCGGCGTGGCAACGCTTAGGCCGTCATACCCCACACCGCTGGGCAAAATGCCATTCAATGACCAGGCCAACGATTGGGTAAAATTCAGTGCCGCGCCACTCACATCAATCGCTGGCCCCCATCGTGTCATCGGCTCCGGGAAGGAAATCAGTAACACGACATAACCGACCATTGCCGGGTTGAATAAATTGAACCCCAAACCGCCATACAGTTGTTTCGCCACAACCACGGCAAAGATGGCGCCGAACACCGGCAACCACCACGGTCCCAAATTGGGAAGGCAAAGCGCAAAAATCCATGCCAGAACGATCACAGACCCATCAGTGATCGCCGGACGCACAGGCCGGGTGCGGATTTTGAGCATGGCCGCTTCGGCCAAGAGCCCAGTGACGATTGCCAGCAGTACATTAATCAGCACCCCCCAACCGAGCAACCAAGTCGCGACCATCGTCCCCGGTAGTAGCGCCAGAAGAACGAGCGTCATGACCCGCCGCACGCTATTTTCGGCTTCGGGTAACGGTGCGGTGTGCGTGGGGAATCTCATGGTAAGTCGCTCTTAGATTCTGGGGCAAGTTTCGATTCTTGCTGGGCGCGCTCGGCATCTAGCGCAGCACGGCGGGCTTTGGCACGCACACAGGCGGCTTCAACGGCACTATCCAGAATCACGGGTTCTGTGCCAACGTCCCCTGGACGCTGCGTACCGAGGGCTTTGGGTTCGGGGCGATATTCGCCAAATGCCTCATCAGAGGCTGGCGCAGAGGGCACCATTGTAGCGGTATCCATGCCGGTCGCCACGCTCGGGGCGACCGCCGTGTTGACGGCCAAATTTTGGCGTTTTTTGTTCAATGCCGCTTCGCGCTCGGCCTTGATCCGTTCGAGCCGTTCGTTACGAAACTCAAATCGCTCGCGGGCAAGGCTGGCTTTCGAATGGTCGCGCTCTTGCGCCCAGACTTCCGTTTTGGCAAAGCGATAAAAATCGACCAAGGGCAAATGCGATGGGCAAACGGCACTGCACACGCCGCATTCAATGCAATCGAATAGGTGATACTCGACCGCGCGATCGAACTGCTTGGCGCGCGCATACCAATATAATTGCTGCGGCAAAAGATCGGCAGGGCACGCCTCGGCGCACAAGCTGCAACGAATACAGGGCTGTGGCGCCGGCGTGGTGGGGCGATCTTGCGGGCGCAAGGCAAGCAGACAATTCGTGGCCTTAACCACCGGCACCTCATCATCGTGCAGAGCAAACCCCATCATCGGCCCGCCCATAATCAGCCGATCGGCGCCTGCGGTATAACCGCCTGCTGCCGCAATCACATCGCTGATTTTGGTGCCCAAAGGCACACGGAAGTTTTCGGGCTGAACAATGCCCTCACCCGTCACCGTCACGATCCGTTCAGTCATCGGTTCACCCAAGACCACGGCACGATAAATGGCCGCCACGGTGGCTACATTCAGGCACAGCAAACCATATTCGGTGGCACGACGTCCCCGAGGCACCTCTACATTGGTCAGCACTTTGAGCAATTGTTTCTCGCCCCCCGCCGGGTAGCGCGTAGGCACCGCGATGGTCTCAAAGCGCGTGTCCTGTGCGCTGGCCGTCAGCAAGGTCGCGATCGCTTCGGGCTTATTATCTTCAATACCAATCAAACAGCGGTTAGCGCCCATCATGTGCAGCACAATCGCTGCACCATGCAGAATGTCTTCGGGCCGCTCGCGCATGAGCCGATCATCACAAGTGATATAGGGCTCACATTCCGCGCCGTTCAGCACCAAGGTGTGCACGGACGAGGTGCCGCCTGTGGCCAGCTTCGCCGCGGTGGGGAATACCGCCCCACCCAACCCGACGATTCCCGCCTCGCGCAGCCGTCCGCGCAATTCGGTGGCTGATTTTGTGGTGAAATCCGGCCAGGGTGGCAGAGGTTCACCCGCGCGATCTTCGCCGTCGGCCTCCAAAATGAGCGCAGCGGCAGCCAGTCCGCCCGGATGGGGAATGGGATGCTCGGTAATCGCG
This sequence comes from Pseudomonadota bacterium, assembly GCA_021801265.1. Lineage (GTDB taxonomy): Bacteria > Pseudomonadota > Gammaproteobacteria > Halothiobacillales > Halothiobacillaceae > Halothiobacillus. Next base: position 240,211 of record JAJYYE010000004.1, read on the forward strand.
ATAATCACGCCCGACGTGGGTGCATGAATCGATGCGGAAATAAAATCGGTCGCCTGTGCCAACACCTGCCCTTTCGCAACCCACTGCCCGACCTGCACAATGGCACGCGCCGGTGCGCCAATATGCATATGCAAAGGCAAGACATAATGCGGCATGATGGGGAGCGATTTAATCGGGCGATCCCGGGTGAGGTCTTTATGTTCAGGCGGGTGGATGCCGCCGTGAAACGCGAAACGGGCAATCTGGGGTGATCGTGCATGGGATGGAGACATCTTAGCCATGGGTCGCTTCCGGTTCACTCGCCAGGTTTTCGGCCGGTTGATCAGCCAACCGTGCCGCTAACCACTGCGGTTCGGGAAAACGGAAGCCTTCAATGCCCAAATCCACGGGAACCATATCAATGCAATCAACCGGGCACGGTGCCACACATAGCTCGCAGCCCGTGCATTCTGCTGCAATGACGGTATGCATTTGTTTGGCCGCACCCAAAATGGCATCAACCGGGCAGGCCTGAATACATTTGGTACAGCCAATACACACGGCCTCATCAATCACCGCGACTAACGGTACTGCTTTGATTTTGCCATTATCGGCATTGAGGGGTTTTGCTTCGACGCCAAGCAAATCAGCCAAGTTTTTAATGGTTGTCTCACCGCCGGGCGGGCATTGGTTAATATCCGCCTGACCGGTTGCAATGGCTTGTGCGTAGGGTTTGCATCCTGGAAACCCACACTGGCCACACTGGGTTTGCGGCAAAATGGCATCAATTTTTTCAGCCAGCGGATTACCCTCAACATGAAACCACTGCGCTGCAATCCCAAGCAACAAACCAAAAGCCAGCGCCAACCCCGCTGCCACAAGAATTGCGGTCAGCATCAGGCTTTAACCATACCGGCAAAGCCCATAAAGCCCAAGGCCATTAAACCTGCGGTAATCAGGGCAATCGGCACGCCTTCAAACGCCATAGGCACATCGGCAACATGAATACGCTCGCGCAGTGCCGAAAACAAAATCAGCACCATCGAAAAACCGATGGATGCGCCAAAACCATACAGCGCCGATTCCATAAAATTATGCGCCTGCTGCACATTCAACAAGGCAACACCCAGCACCGCACAATTGGTGGTGATCAGCGGCAGATAAATGCCCAGCACGTTATGCAGCAGGGGGCTGGTTTTACGCACCACCATTTCGGTAAAGTTCACCACCACCGCAATCACGACGATAAACATAATCGTGCGCAAATAGGTGAGGCCCAAAGGCTCCAAAATAAAGGCTTCCGTGAGGTAACTCGCAATCGCGGATAACGTGAGCACAAAGGTTGTTGCCATCGACATGCCAATGGCGGTTTCGATTTTTTTGGACACCCCAAAAAAGGGGCACAAGCCCAAAAATTTCACTAAAACAAAATTATTAACCAACACCGTGCTAATGAGAATAAGCGCATATTCGGACACGTTTGAACCTCGGTGGCATGTTGCCTGTTACCGCAAGCATAGGGGCAATTAGATAGTCAGGCTAAAATAGCCGATGAGTCATTAATTATAGGCAATCGGTTTATATTTACCTAACCGATTAAGCGCCGCGTCAGACTAAAACACGATCCATTTTGGATTATTATGGCCAGACTTGAGGCACGTCCTCTTTGCCCAATTTTTGCAGCCAGGCAGCATGGGCAGTTTGTTCTTCACGATCCGGGGCAATCACAATCAAAGCGGGGCGATCTGAGGGCAAACGCATAATGCCTGATTCAGTCGTGTGATGTTGGCCATCGCCCGCGCTGTGTTGGGTTTCCGCATCAAAACTCAAGGTTTTTTGGCCACCGGTGAGCGCAAGGTACACATCGGCCAGAATTTCCGAATCCAGTAAGGCGCCGTGTAAAATGCGCGCGCTGTTATCGATATTCAAGCGTCGACACAGCGCATCCAGACTATTGCGTTGCCCCGGGTATTTTTGCCGTGCCATAGCCAGTGAATCGGTAATTTTAGGGGAATAATCCTGCAGCTTGCCTCGCCCCGGCAAACGCTCAAGTTCGGCATTGATAAACCCGACATCAAAATCTGCGTTGTGGATAATCAGCTCACTATCACCGATAAATTCCAGAAACTCGGAAACGATTTCGACAAATTTGGGTTGATCTGCCAAGAAGCCATCATCCAAACCGTGAATTGCCAGCGCCTCAGGATCCACCTGGCGCTCTGGGTTTAGGTACACATGATAGTGTTGCCCGGTCAGCCGCCGGTCAAGCAGTTCCACCGCGCCGATTTCCACCAAGCGATGCCCCTCAATCGCTGGCAGGCCGGTTGTTTCGGTATCTAAAATAATTTGGCGTTCGGCCATCAGTTCACTCCAAAAAATTAACGGGTTTCAATGCCCCGGCCAGTGTCAATACCCCGATTGGCAAGTTGATCGGCGCGTTCATTTTCGCAATGCCCCGCATGGCCTTTAATCCAATGCCAGTGCATTTGGTGCCGTTTGGCGGCTTCATCAAGCCGTACCCATAAATCCGCATTTTTAACAGGCTGACCGTCGGCGCGGCGCCAATTCCGTTTGCGCCAATTGGCCAGCCATTCGAGCATGCCCTGACGGACGTACTGTGAATCGGTGGTCAAATGCACGATACAAGGGCGTTTCAGGGTTTCCAGTGCGGTAATCGCTGCCAGCAATTCCATGCGATTATTCGTGGTGTGCGCCTCGCCACCGCAGAGTTCCCGCTCATGGCCGCCATAGCGCAACAAGGCACCCCAGCCACCAATACCGGGGTTCCCTTTGCACGCGCCGTCCGTCCAGATATGCACGATGGTCAGCGGTGATTCTCTTGGTGATACGTCCGATAATTCACTCAGAGCGTCACTCAATGGTTGAGTGGGTAATTCTTGGGTCATCGGTGGTTATTTTTTAGCGTTGGAATAGATTTTTTTATTGAACATTGGCGACTGATTTTACCTGACACGGGGTCGCCCACCGCAGTCTTTCCCGCCACTTGCGCACGGGCCTTATTGGGTAACAAGGTTTTCAGTCGGAAAGTCGGGCGAATCGCCGTCGGCGTGCTCACGCGGCGCACCGCATCAATCACGTAAAATCCTTGTAAAAACCCTACCCAGCTTTGGCTCCATTGCCGCATGGCTTGCATGTTCTGAAAGAATCTCGGGCGACAGATTGGGCACACGCCCCCGATATGCTCGACCGCCAGCACGTCGTAGCCCAGCACGCGCAGCCAATCGACCACACGCCAGGCGGCATGATGCCAGCCTTCGGCGAGCGCAGCGTGGCAACCCGAGCGAAACCAGCGCTGCCCATGCCACAGACTCATCGGGTTAATCCCCACGATCAACAAGCGGCCCTCGGGATGCACCATGCGATCAATTTCCCGAAGCAGTTCATGCGGTTCACGACGATTTTCAAGCACATGCAGTGCTATCACCAGATCCGCTGCCGCACTGTCAATCGGCAATTCCGCATAGTCGGCAACGACGCCCATCACGGCAGGCAACGCATTGAGCTCTGTCGAATTTTGAACAACCGGGGGTAAATCGACGGGCGTGGAGGCCACTTGGGTCACACAGCGAATCCGCAACCGTGCCGCCAACGACGGTGAGGACAGAGAATACATGGGCAAAGCCGCCCCCAGTATCACCGCATGGTAACCAAACGCATCATCTACCCGCCGACCGATGCAATCGACCAAATCCTGCCCAACCCGTGTGCCAATGGGGCTGCGGTACCAGTCCGAAAGCGATTCGGTGGGCAGCACTGTTGTTTTGATGGGCCGCATTTCCATCAGACAACCTGCTCAATGCGATCATCGGTTTCCACCGCATGCGCCTGAGAGACCAGACGATGACACGTCAATAACATCAACCCTGCCGCGAGTGAAACGAAGGACATCATCAAAAATGATTGCGTTGCGCCCACGTTCGACCATAGCCAGCCCGCCAGCATCAAACCCGTCGCCGCACCGCCGCCGTAGCTAAAACCTGAAAAAATCGACTGCCCGCGTGATTGTAAGCGCCCCGTAAATTGCTGATGAATCACGGCGATACCCACAGCATGCGTCAGACCAAAACTGGCGGCATGCAGAATCTGGGCAAATAACAGCCAACCCAACGAATCAATCAGTGTGCCAATCAATGCCCAGCGCAGCGCCATCAGGCCAATGGCCACAGCCAGCAAGCCCGAAAGCGAAAAGCGCAATAAAAATTTGGACAACACAAAAAACAAAACAATCTCCGCGACTACGCCCAAGGCCCAGAGCAAACCAATCACGCCCGTTGAATAACCCTGTTCACTTAAATAAACGCTAAAAAACGCGTAATACACGCCATGCGCAACATTCACCAAAAACTGCATCACCAAAAAACCGAGCATGTCAGGTCGGCATAACTGTCGCCAAAAAACCTGGGGGTTATCTGTCACCATGGTCGGAGAAATAGCCGGTGCTTGCGGCTCCTGCAACCGCATCAGCAAAGCCAATAAGCCGACTAATGCGGCTAAAAGCAGTCCGGGTATCCACTCCGATTGCTGTGCCGGCGCCATGCCATTAATCGCCCAACCCAAACCCACCGAAGACACAATAAAACCGATCGAGCCCCACGCGCGTAGCGAGGAATACACTTGGGCTCGCCCCGCCACCAACCGCAACGTCAATACATCTAATTGCGCTAACAACGGCTGCCAAGCCAAACCAAACAGGCCCAGCAACACTGCCCAGAATAAAAACGGCGCATGGGCAAGTTTCAATACAAAGATCAGTGAAAACAATGCAATAGCGACAAGCGTCATGACCCGTAAAGCAGGAATGAGCCGATTGTGATGATCAACCCACCAGCCCAACAGCGGCGGCCCAATCACCTTTGACAGCATCACTGCCGCCAATAAGAAGCCCACTTCCTGAGGGTTAAACCCCTGCGCAATCAGAAACGGGCTGAAGTACGGCAAAAAAACCCCAAAGCCAAAAAAATACACAAACAACGTCAAGCGCATGACGTTTTCGGCGCGAATTTGCGTGCGGGGATTAGTCACACGACTCTTACCGTTGGCTGTTAACGGCAGCGGGAATAATCGGCGTGTTCGTCACTACCCCGCCGCACTGGCCCCGATGGCGTAGCGCGTGGTCGATGAGCGTCAATGCCATCATTGCCTCGGCGATTGGTGTGGCGCGAATACCGACACAGGGATCGTGCCGCCCCGTCGTAATCACTTCGGCAGGCGCGCCACTCACATCCACACTATGCCCCGGCAAGCGAATACTGGAGGTGGGCTTGAGCGCGATATGCGCCACAATGTCTTGACCACTGGAAATGCCACCCAGCACGCCACCGGCGTGGTTGCTCAAAAAACCATCGGGCGTCATTTCATCTCGAAACTCGGTGCCGAGCGCCGACACGCATGCAAAGCCTGAACCGATTTCAACGCCCTTCACCGCATTAATGCTCATTAAACCATGCGCCAATTCCGCATCGAGACGATCGAATACCGGCTCGCCCCAGCCCGGCGGGCAGCCCATCGCCACGACCGATACGCGCGCGCCTACCGAATCCCCGGATTTGCGTAAATCATCCATAAAGGCTTCCAATTCGGGCACTTGTGATTCATTAGGCCAAAAGAACGGATTATGTTCTACCGCCAACCAATCAAACCCACGGTGTTTAATGGGTCCAATTTGCGATAAAAACCCGCGCACTTGCACGCCAAACGTTTCAAACAGCCATTTTTTTGCAATGGCACCCGCCGCTACTCGCATCGCGGTTTCCCGCGCCGAGGACCGACCGCCGCCGCGATGATCGCGAATGCCGTATTTTTGTAAATAGCTGTAATCCGCATGGCCGGGGCGGAATTGGTCGGCGATTTTACCGTAATCCTTCGAGCGCTGATCGGTGTTTTCAATCAGCAGGCCAATCGGCGTGCCGGTGGTTTTCCCTTCAAACACGCCGGATAAAATTTTCACTTCATCTGCCTCACGGCGCTGCGTGGTATGGCGCGACGTGCCGGGTTTACGACGATCTAAATCGACCTGTAAATCGGCTTCACACAACGCCATGCCCGGCGGACAGCCATCGACAATTGCGCCCAATGCCAGCCCATGTGATTCGCCAAAGGTGGTGACGGTAAATAGTTTGCCGAAGGTATTGCCTGCCATAATGTGATACTTCTTGCGCTGGATTGGGTCAGGGGTTGGATTAATGAGCCGAGGGAATTACCCAAAGTGATGGCATCATTATACGCATCCCGCTGCCCAATAACCGTCCCACCTTAATTCAGACAGTACGATGCCGATCGACCTAATCGCCCGCCTCAGCCACCATGCCCGACACCGCCCCGCACGCATTGCCCTGCGGCAGGGCGATCATACCTTAAGCTATGCCGAGCTTGCCACGCAGGTTGCCATCGCGGCGGCGCATCTGTGCGCACTGGGCTTGACGCCGGGTGATCGCCTCGTAGTGTGGGCGAATAAACGCATCGAGTCCGTGGTATTGATTTTAGCGGCGTGGTCTGCGGGCATTGTCATCGTGCCGCTGCATCCGGCGCTGCGAGCGGGGCAACTGCGGGATATTTTCGACCGCGCCCACGCACATGGGCTGATTATCGACGCATCTCACGCCAAAATTTTAGGCTTCACCGCAATCGCGCAGCATGACTTGGGATTCACACCCCAACCAACCCAATCACCCGTTGCCTTTGAACTGAAGGCTGCTCTTGGCGAGGCGGCGCTGAATTTGACCCACCAGCCACAACCCAGTGATCTCGCTGCACTTCTTTATACCTCAGGCAGCACGGGACAACCCAAAGGCGTGATGGTGACTCGCGGCAATCTCAACCACGGTGCGGCGGCAGTGCGGGATTACTTGGGCTTAACGACCGCCGACGAATTGCTCGCCGTGTTACCGCTATCGTTTGATTATGGTTTATCGCAGATCACCACCGCGCTCATGGCGGGGGCAGGCGTGACTTTACTCAATTACTTGCTGCCCAATGATCTGAAAAAACCCCTGCTCACCGGCGGCATCACGGTATTAGCAGGCACACCGGGGTTACTGATCCCCTTGGCTATCGGCACGGCGCACCAGACATGGCTGACCGATGCACCGCACCTGCGCCTCATCACCAATTCCGGCGGCAAGCTGCCTGTGGCAACCGTTCATGCCCTGCGTGCCGCGCGACCACAAACCGATCTCTATTTAATGTATGGCCTCACCGAAGCGTTTCGAGCAAGTTTTCTGCCCCCCGCAGAAGTCGATGCCCACCCCGATTCCATCGGCCGCGCATTTTCGGCTACCGTTTTGGCGCTGGTGGATGCCCACGGTCAACTGTTGCCGGAGGGTGAAGCTGAAGGTGAGCTCGTGCAAGGCGGCGTACTGGTCACAGCGGGTTATTTCAACGATGCCGCTGCCACAGCCGAGTGCTTTCGCGTGCCCCCCACAGGCTGGCCAAACCCCGAGGATCGCCGCGTCGTATTTTCCGGCGATCGGGTTCGGCGCGATCGGGACGGTCGCTTATATTTTTTAGGCCGACGGGATGAGCAGATTAAAACGCAAGGCTATCGGGTCAGCCCCGAAGAAATCGAGGCCGAGGCTTTGCGCTATCCCGGCGTGGTGGAAGCACTCGCCTTCGGCTTTGCACCCGCAGATGCCCCTGAGAACACCCGTATTGGATTAGTCATCGCCCCCGAAACGGTTGCTATTAATGCACTCCATCCATGGCTTCAGGCGCGGCTTGCGCCCTATCAAATGCCAAAACATACGCTTGCCCTGCCCGTTTTGCCCCGATCAAACAATGGCAAACTCGACCGCAGCGCCAGCCGGGCAATATTTCTTAAACAGTTTCCCAGCCCTTTTCAGGCAAACTAAACGGCATGAATATTCAAACCCACACCAACCCTGCGCCCGACCTGCAACGCGACAGCTTGGCCGCCAACACGAGCCAGGCCATCACGGGTCAAGCCATGACGGGCAGAGCCATCCTCAATCACTGTTTGGGCGACGCCGCCATCCACTGGCCCGAGGCACAAGGCCAATTGATGATGGGTGGTGGTGAGCCATTATCGGATTGGCTCAAGGCGCACGCCACACCGGCCTATCTCTATAACCTGGAGGTCATCTCGGCACAGGTTCACGCCGTGCGCGCGATATTGCCATCCGCCATCCGGCTGCATTACGCCATCAAGGCCAATCCTCATCCGGCCATCATTGCGCACTTGGCAAACTCAGTGGATGGCTTTGATTGTGCCTCGCTCCAGGAAATGCAGCATGTAGCCAAACTGGTCCCCGCTCTGCTTTGCCATACCAGCATGGCAGGCCCTGCAAAATCGTTAGCTGAGCTTGAGTTCTCATTAGAAAACAATGTGTTAATTAATGTGGAATCGTTGGGCGAGCTTGAGCGGATTCAAAGCCTCTGCCAGCAAACCCACCCCCGTGCCCGCGTGGCTTTACGCATTAATCCGCCGTTTGAACTCAAAGGCTCCGGCATGAAAATGGGCGGCGGCGCGAGACCATTTGGGATTGATAGCGAACAAATCCCAGCGATAATTCACCTTATTCAAACCGATAACACATTCCGGGAAGTCATTGATCTGGAGGGATTTCACCTCTATATTGGCTCACAGAATCGCGATGCGGCAGCGATCAGTGCCGGGCTTGCCGCCTCGCTGAACTTAATTGAACAACTCTGTAGTGACACCGGCTACACGCCCCGGCATCTCAACTTAGGCGGTGGTTTTGGCGTGGTTTATCACCCAAAGGATACGCCGCTGGATTTAACGGCCCTGCAACCTGCGCTGGGTGAAATTGCCACCCGCGCCCAATCACTTTGGCCGAACATACGCCTGAATTTAGAGTTGGGACGCTACCTGGTGGCCAGCGCGGGCATGTACCTCGCACGGATTGTCGAGCGCAAAATCTCACGCGGGAAAACTTATCTTCTATGCGATGGTGGCATGCACCACCACCTCGCCCTCTCGGGCAATTTAGGCCAAGTGCTACGTCGAAACTGGCCGATTATCGGCATCGATCAGCTGAATCGACCCCACACCGACACGGTCGATATGGCCGGACCACTCTGCACACCGCTGGATGTGTTAGGTCAAGGCCAACCCGTCCCCCCGCTGGCCCCAGGCGATGTGATTGGCGTGCTGCAATCGGGAGCCTATGGCTTAACCGCCTCACCCAATGGGTTTTTATCGCATCCTGCCTGTGAAGAATACTTTTTCAAACGGGGGCTCAGTCATGCGCCTTGATACCGCGGACCACAATAGAAAATCCGTCTCACGACACAGCTGATTGATGTTTCATGCACGACAACAGCGCGGCATGGAAATTTCCATCGAGGGACGCATTATGGCCATTGCCGAGGTGTTTGATGCGCTATCCTTTGCCCGGGTATATCAACCCGCATGGACAGATAAAGCCATTAGTTCGGTACGTTGAAACGTTATCGGAATCACCATTCGATCCGCAACTGGTCGTCCTGTTCCTCGAAAACCCTCTGCAATTTTCCGAACTGCGGGGTTCAATTTTTTAGGCCACGTACCGAATGCCTGCCCCAATGCGGCCGATATCGCCCCCTGGGTGGCGCGGGCCCGGCGTAGACATTCCATGGCACTCGCGGCACAATGCCGAGATATTTTCAACCAGATCAAAACCCCTCCGCGATAAGGAACTGCGACGCATGGCAACCATTCTGCTGCTGAACGGCCCAAATCTGAATCGACTCGGCACACGTGAGCCCGAACGCTATGGCAACACGACACTTGTTGATATTGTGGCCCAGCTTCAAAGCCACTGCCAAAGTACATCCTCAACGCTTGAGCACCTGCAAACCAATGCAGAACACGAGCTGATCGAACGCATTCATGTGGCCGCCGATGCCGGGGTCGATGGCATTGTGATTAATCCCGCCGCGTGGACCCACACCAGCATCGCGCTACGAGATGCACTGTTAGCCTCGGCCATTCCTTTTGTCGAAGTACATATCAGCAACATCCACGCCCGCGAGCCCTTCCGCCAGCATTCCTATTTTTCGGATATTGCCATCGGCTCAATTATTGGCGTCGGCGCCCTGGGCTATGAACTCGCTCTATTTGCCCTCTTTCACCATCTGGGCATCAAACGGGTTCTGACCCTCCCCTCTGCCTGACCTTTTTTTAAACCCCAGCTTTATTCTGATCGCTTTAACCTCGGAGAAGTCCATCGATGGATATTCGTAAAATCAAAAAACTAATCGAACTCCTCGAAGAGTCCGGCATTGCTGAAATTGAAATCCGCGAAGGCGAGGAATCCGTACGCATTTCACGCGGACAAATTATGCAGCCCGCACCCATGATGGGTTATGCCTATCCCGCACCGACCGCTGCACCGGCCCCACATGCGGTAATGGCATCCGTGGCGGCGGCAACGCCCGTCGTGGCGGCGGGCACCCCCATCAAATCCCCCATGGTCGGCACGTTTTATCGCGCCGCCTCGCCTACTGCCAAGGCATTTGTGGAAATCGGCAACACGGTCAAAGTGGGCGATACCTTATGCGTCATTGAAGCGATGAAAATGTTCAACCAAATTGAAGCCGAAACCAGCGGCACTATCACCGCTATTTTGGTCGAGAATGGCCAGCCGGTGGAATATGATCAACCCCTGTTCATCATTGAATAAGCCATCGAATCATTTAAGGGTTTTGCCATGTTGAACAAAGTACTCATCGCCAATCGCGGCGAAATTGCATTACGAATTCTACGCGCCTGCCGCGAACTCGGGATCAAGACGGTGGCGGTGCACTCCACTGCCGATCGCGATTTGAAGCATGTTCGCCTGGCCGATGAATCGGTGTGTATCGGCGGCCCGCGCTCTCATGAAAGTTACTTGAATATCCCCGCCATTATTTCAGCAGCTGAAGTGACCGATTCCGTCGCGATTCATCCGGGCTACGGTTTTTTATCGGAGAACGCCGATTTTGCCGAACGGGTCGAGCAATCTGGCTTTATCTTCATTGGCCCGACCGCAGAAAACATCCGCATGATGGGCGATAAAGTCACCGCGAAAGCCACCATGCGTGCCGCCAACGTGCCTTGCGTGCCCGGTTCGGAAGGCGCGCTGGGTGATGATCCGGATGAAAATATCCGTCTGGGTCGAGAAGTCGGCTATCCCGTCATCATTAAAGCCGCAGGCGGCGGCGGCGGACGCGGCATGCGCGTGGTACATACTGAAGCCGCCTTGCTGCACGCCATCGAAATGACGCGCAGCGAAGCAGCGGCGGCTTTCAATAACCCGCAGGTGTACATGGAAAAATTCCTTGAGCACCCACGGCATATCGAAATCCAGGTGCTGGCGGATACCCACGGCAATGCCATTTATCTGGGTGAGCGCGATTGTTCGATGCAACGCCGCCACCAAAAAGTCATTGAAGAAGCCCCAGCACCGGGCATCACACCGAAACAACGCGCCCAAATTGGTTCGGTGTGCGTTGCTGCCTGCCAACGGATGGGCTATCGCGGGGCAGGCACCTTTGAGTTTCTCTTTGAACATGGCCATTTCTACTTCATCGAAATGAATACCCGTTTGCAGGTCGAACACACCATTACCGAAATGATTACCGGGATTGATTTGGTCAAGCAACAACTGCGCATCGCTGCGGGGCTGCCGCTGGAAATCACCCAGGATGACGTCCGCATAACCGGTCATTCAATCGAATGCCGCATCAACGCCGAAGACCCCACGACCTTCGTGCCGAGCCCAGGCAAAATCACGAATTTGCATTTCCCCGGGGGGCCCGGCGTGCGTATCGACTCACATATCTACACCGGCTACAGCGTGCCACCCTATTATGATTCCATGATCGGCAAGCTCATTACCCACGCCGACACCCGCGAACAAGCCATTCGACGCATGGCCGGCGCTTTGGACGAGATAATGATTGACGGTATTAAAACCAATATCCCTTTGCATCGGGACTTAATGGCCGATCAAGCCTTTATTGATGGTGGCACCGATATTCATTATCTGCAAAACCGCTTGGGTATGAGCTGATGTCTGCACAAACCACCACTGCGGCATGGCAACGATTGAGCCTCGACGTGTCACAAGCGGATGTGGAAGCCTGCGAAGATGCCCTGCTTTCTGCGGGCGCCGTTTCTGTCTCCCTTGAAGAACTGGGCGATGAGCCAATTCTCGAACCAAAACCGGGCGAAACCCCACTCTGGCAACGGGTGCGCGTCGCCGGTTTATTTGAAGGCTGCCTGAACCCCGCCGACATCATGGCAGCGCTTTATGCCCAATTGCGCCCCGCGCTCCTGGGTGAGTTTGACCATCAATTCATCGAAGAGATCGATTGGGTGAGCCAAACCCAGGCTGATTTTCCACCCACCCACTACGGCGACGGCCTGTGGGTGGTTCCTCACTGGAGTGAAGCCCCTGTTGAAGCAAAAACCGTGGTGCGCATTGACCCAGGACTCGCATTCGGCACGGGGCAACACGAAACCACGTCTCTGTGTCTTGATTGGCTTGATGCGCAAAATCTCGCCGGATTACGTGTACTGGACGTGGGTTGCGGTTCTGGGATTTTAGCACTGGCCGCACTCATGAAAGGTGCCACAGAAGCATTCGGCACCGACATCGATCCGCAGGCGCTTAAAGCCAGCCGCGATAATGCCGCACTCAATGCCATCCCGGAAAATACCTTTTGGCTAGGCCTGCCTGAACAACTTAGCCCCACGGAACGCTTTGATGTGCTGGTTGCCAATATTCTCGCGCAACCATTGATTGAACTCGCCCCCGGCCTCGCGCCGCACATCAAAACCGGTGGCCGTTTTGCTCTTTCCGGGATTCTAAACGCGCAGGCCGAGGCCGTCGCCGCCCAATGGTTAGCCCAAGGGCTGATGGTTGATCACATTGAGTCGCGTGGCGACTGGGCACGGGTTTCAGGTCATCGCGCCGCCTGAATCGCCACCATTGCTCATCCCAATAAAAAGCCCACAGAATGGAGATTCTGAGGGCTTTGTTGCCTAAAGGCTTTATGCCGAAATCACACCTATGGGCACTTCCATAAATCCGCTCGACCCGGTTGCAGTCGAAACGGTTTTAAGGTCATTCCTTAAAATTTAGGCGTAGAAGGCACATTCACATTTGGTGTGCTAATTGCCGGGATATTCACGTTTGGCGTGCTGATTGCCGGGACATTCACGTTCGGTGTGCTGATTGCCGGGATATTCACGTTTGGCGTGCTGATTGCCGGGACATTCACGTTCGGTGTGCTGATTGCCGGGATATTCACGTTTGGCGTGCTGATTGCCGGGATATTCACGTTTGGCGTGCTGATTGCCGGGATATTCACGTTTGGCGTGCTGATTGCCGGGACATTCACGTTCGGTGTGCTGATTGCCGGGACAGACAGGTTAGGCATGGAAACGCCAGGGGCCGCAGGTGCATTAACTCCAGCGCCGATACCGATACCAACGCCCGCACCCCCATTACCTGAGCCCATGGCACTACTCATATTGATTTGATCTTGAGTCGGAGTTTGGATTTGAATCTGAGCTTGCTCCGTTGTATCAGTCAAGACATCCGCCGCGACCGCAAAAGTTGTACCCGTGCCCATCGCCAAGGCTAAAACAGAAACCGCTAATAAAGCTTTCTTGAAAGTGAATTGAGACATGGCAAATACTCCTATGAAATTAAACATCAAGCCCGGACGAATTCATTCATCGCCTCGGTGAACGTCATATTAGTGGGAAAATTTTCCACGTCAAGCGCTTTCTCCCTGTGCTAGAATTTCCCACATGAATACGGCAATCAAAAATACGGCTCTAGCCATCCTTCGCCCCCTGGTTCGATTCCTGATCGGGCATGGTTGGACATTTGGTGCTATTTCGGAGCTTTTAAAATACGTCTGCGTTGAAGAAGCCTGCCGTAGACATGGAGATGGTGCGCGGGCGCTTACCGATAGCAAGGTCACGCTCATGAGTGGCGTGCACCGCAAGGAAGTCCGGCGTATTCGTGAAGAGTTGGCTCAAACGGACACCCATGATTTACCACTTCGGCATGGGGCGAATATTGCTGCACAATTAATTACGCTTTGGATGACTCACCCGAATTATCAGAATGAACGGGGTGAACCGCTCTGTCTGCCCATGCGCGCGCACCACGCGCCCAGCGTGGAAGAGCTGGCGCGGCTGATTAAAGCAGACATGCGTCCGCGCACGATTGTTGATGATTTGGTCCAGGCGGGTGTTGCCACAGAACGTGCCGATCTGATCTGCCTTTTACGGTGCAGTTACATTTCCAACATGCCCGAAGATCGTCTCGTGTTTATGGGCAACAACGTGGGTGATCATCTGTCGGCGGCGGTGCACAACCTCGAAGGAAGCGAACCTGCATACCTTGAGCAAGCGATGTATTTTGATGAGCTACCACCAGAAGCACTCACCACATTGCGCCCAGAATTGCGACGTCTGGCCGAAAAACTGCTCCGGGATGCATACCAGCGCGTGGCAAAACTCGCCCCCCCGGATGCCCCCCCCCCCAATGACTCACTTCACGGCAGTCGGCGGATGCGCTTGGGTGTTTATTATTTTGAAGAAGAAATACCACAAATCGCTCAAGAGCATCCTAAATCTCACCCGGTCGATACCTCAAAGGATGGTGCTCATGTCCAGCCCTAAGCTCATGCATATCCCAGGCGTGACGGCAGGCTTTGCACTGCTCTTTTTCACGCTATGTTCAGCCCAAGTGATTGGTGCACCAGGACAAACTGACAACACCCTGCCCGGTGGTATCGGCGGCACCGGCGCGCACCTGGGCACTCATCCCGGCGGAGGCATTGGCGGCACAGGTATCGTGGCCATTGGCCCCATCCAACGTTTTGGCAGTATTTTTGTGCTGGGCAAGGAATATCACTTTACCCCACAAACCATATTCACCCTTGATGGCCTACCGAGCCGTGAGCAGGATCAACACTTGGGGGATTGGGTCACGGTACAAGGTCATTGGAACAAGAATCGTTGGGTCGCCGATCGCGTTGATGTAACGCATGCCATCACAGGGAAAATTGAATCCATTGATCACAAAAATCATCGAATTCACGTGTTGGGCCAAGTCATTGCGCTCGCATCGGATATCCAAATACGATCCGAACCGCACCCTGCTGCCTTGCATTTTTCTGCGTTAAAAGTGGGCGATGAAGTGCAGCTGAGCGCCGCTCAAGGCGATGTTGGGCATTGGTTGGCTACAGGCATTGTGCGTTTGGCGAGTTCAGCCCAACCCCCAAAGGTTCATTTGCAGGGTGAAATTCAAGCAATCAGCCCAGATCGACGGCAACTGCAAATCCAGGGCATTTGGCTGGCATCGCAATCCCTGATTCCTGAACCTATTGAGCCGCGTCAGCCCGTTGAAGTAATTGGCAGCTACCGAGACGGCCGCGCGGTCATTACCCAGGTGAATCCTGTGACCCCGGGTAATTTCGCACCAGGCCAGGCCATAGCACTGTTTGGCTATGTTCATCAAACACCTCAGGGCGTCTATTGCGATAGGTTTAAAATTGAATCCGGCTCGAAAATCTCGGGCGAAAGGCAAGATATTTCTGCCGAGACATCCGGCCAATGGCGCGTCGTTTCAGGACTTATTCATTCGCCGCAGCTCATTCACCTGGATCAGACCACCCCCTCAACCAAACCCATGCAATTTGGCCTGCAATGGGGCTCAGGTCGATTGGAAAACCCGCCCATACCAGAGTCCGTCCCCTCTTCTGCCCCCACACAAGAAGTTTCGCGGCCTCACTTCTCCCGGGAACCAATGGTTCCATCCATACCCTCCGTACCCTCCGTACCTTCCGTACCTTCCATACCTTCCGTACCTTCCGTACCTTCCGTACCTTCCGTACCTTCCGTACCTTCCGTACCTTCCGTACCAACATCACCCAATGTGCCCTCTTCACCCCCTATGCCATTTAGACCTTAATGGCATAAAAGCTGGCATATCGACAAAAACCCACAGCAAAAAAAACCGCATCAAATCGTTCAGATTGATGCGGTTCTGTTTTTCTCGAAGCCGTTAAAACACGATTTGTCCGCCAATGCCAATGCCATAGTTTGCACTGCCATTGGTCAAACCCTTGTCGACATACACCTGAATACCACTGCCTTTGGCAGTTAAATTGTAGTTCCATGCCACGATGAAATCAGCCGGGCTAGGGCCCCCACGCACAATGGATTGCGCGCCTGAAAACATCGGCGTGATAAAACTATTAATACTCAGTGCATAAGATGCCCCCACTTGATAGGTCGCAATATTGCGATAATCGGAACCTGCAGGCTTACCTACAACCCGGTAACCCACCTTCGCAAAAGGGAATAATTCGGGTGTTGCAGCCTGCTGCACAAACACACCCGCTTCATAATCATTAAGCCCCGTACCCAAGCCCTTATCAGCCGATGCGGTACCAAATTTCACCTTGGCATAGGGGCTTATCGACGGCGTTAAACCAGAACCGGCAAATATTTTGTAACGCCCTTCAAGCCACACATCACCAATACCGCTCGAGTCCCGTGTTTGTGTGGAAGTGCTGATGGTGGTCACGTTCCCGCCGGTCAAAATAGCGCCTTGCGGCAGATTTTTAATCGAGATCACCGGCAAAGTGAGTTTCAGTTGCCAATTATCATCAGCCAACTGAAGATCAGTCGCATCGTAATAAATATCGATATTTTTATCGGTGCCGTATTTTCCCTGGAAAAAAGCAGCGCTGTTACTCAAAGTAAACACCGGCTCAGCCTGTGCAACACCACATAAAACGCAGCCAGAAAGCAAGGCCAGGGCAGTCAAGTGGTTAATCGTCATGAAATTCACTCCCGTGAAATAAATAGGCAACAAACGGTTATCTTATCGTGGGATTATATCCCACGATAAGCGATTAACATAACCCAATGCGTGATTAATTCACTCAATCCTTGATTTATCACCAGAAAATCATTTCCGTGCCTTGTGTGGTTAAAAAGCATCGCCTGCACCCGATGGTTAAGCAAAACGCCAACCATTCGAAAATTCAGCCCGCTCACCGCCGTATAAATTTCGTACAATACCGCCGATAGAACCCCCCATTCATCACGCGCAGACCAACGAACCCATGACCGACACCGCCACTGAACGCACGAATACCAACGCCGTAGCCAATAATTTTATCCGTAGTCGAATTGATGAAGATTGCGCCAAAAAAACCTATGGCGAGAAGGTCGTCACACGCTTCCCGCCTGAACCGAACGGGTTTTTACACTTCGGTCACGCCAAGAGCATTTTTTTGAATTTTGGATTGGCGCAAGATTACGCCGCCCAATGTCCACAGAGCCTGTGTAATTTGCGATTTGATGATACCAACCCCACCAAGGAAGAAACCGAATACGTCGATGCGATTCGGGAAGATGTTGCTTGGCTCGGGTTCGATACCAGCGGGCGTGAATTTTATGCCTCAAATTATTTCAAACGCCTGTATCACTGCGCCGAATTACTCATTACCGCAAATTTAGCTTACGTCGATTCACAAGATAGTGATGCCATGCGCGCCACTCGCGGCACGCTGACAGAGCCCGGGAAAAACAGCCCCTTCCGTACCCGTACAATAGAAGAAAATTTAGATTTATTTCGCCGGATGCGCGCCGGTGAATTTATCGATGGTGCCCACATTCTGCGCGCTAAAATCGACATGGCCGCCCCCAACATGAACTTACGCGATCCGGCAATTTACCGAATTCGCCACGCCCATCATCACCGCACGGGGGACGCTTGGTGCATCTACCCCATGTACGATTTTGCCCATTGTGTATCTGATGCCATCGAAGGCATTAGTCACTCCCTGTGCACACTGGAATTTACCGATCATCGACCGCTGTACGAATGGTTTCTCGACCGCTTAGCTGAACTGGGAGAATTCACCCGCCCCCTGCCTCAACAGATCGAATTCTCACGGCTGAATTTAACCTATGTCGTACTCTCCAAACGCAAACTCATTCAACTCGTAACCGGCGGTCACGTCGATGGCTGGAATGACCCGCGCTTACCCACGCTCAAGGGCGCACGGCGGCGTGGGTTCACACCCGAGGGCTTCAAACGCTTTGCTGACCGTATTGGCGTCTCAAAATCAGACAGCTTGATCGACTACAGTGTGCTCGAAGATTGTATGCGTGAGGATTTGAATGAACGAGCCGAGCGCCGTGTAGCCGTGCTTGACCCGATCAAATTAGTGCTCACAAATTACCCCGATGGCCAAACCGAAGCCTGCTTTGCGCCGAATCACCCACACCATGCCGAACTCGGCACGCGCGAAATCCCACTCGCAAGGGAACTCTGGATTGAGCGCGAAGACTTCATGCCCGAACCCGTCAAAGGCTTTTTCCGACTCGCGCCCGGCAAAGAAGTCCGGTTGCGCTACGGCTACATCATCAAATGTACCGGCTTTGATCTTGATGCCAATGAGCAGGTCACCTGCATTTACGCCGAATATGACCCTGAAACCAAATCCGGCACACCGGGTTCCGAATCACGCAAAGTGAAAGGCAATATTCACTGGCTTTCCTGCAAGCATGCCGTTCCGGCCGAAATTCGCCTGTACGATCGTCTATTCGCCGTACCCAACCCCGGAGCCCATCGCGAAGGCGATGCGCCCGATCTAGAGCGTGATTTCCTCAACGACATCAACCCTGCCGCTAAAAACATCCAAACAGGAATGGTGGAGCTAGCGCTCGCCCAGTGCGAACCTGAATCGTGCTATCAATTTGAACGTAACGGCTATTTCGTGGCTGATCAATACGACCACACAGCAGGCAAACCGGTATTCAACCGAACTGTCACCTTGCGGGACTCCTGGGGTAAAAGCTAAGCAATTACCTCAAAAACCCCCACTGGCGGCCCATTAAGGCGAACAAGAACCAATTGACGCGGCTCCTTTAAAGCCTTAATATGCGCCACCTGTTTAAGGCTATATAGCTCAGTTGGTTAGAGCACAGCACTCATAATGCTGGGGTCGGTGGTTCGAGTCCACCTATAGCCACCAAATAAGTGATTGATTTTAAGAAAATCAGTTGAAAATCAAACCAAAGTCGCCTTGTGCGGCTTTTTTTGTACTTTTTTGTCGTGCAGTATCATCTTTTTGTCATAGGTGAATTTCGAAAATCCGTATCAGACGCCGCATGACATACGGTTCTGAATACTCCGCCCAATGCACACGTGTCATAGGCTTATGCGGATTGATTAACTCGCTGTTTAGTCGCCAACTTCCTCTCATGAGGGATGTGTGTTACTGCGTAATAATAGACTTGGTCAATGTGCCATCTCATTCCAAGTGAGCCTCGATCACCAGTTAGGGGGAATTATTTCAAAACGGCGCGGGTTACAATTGCACGAGTGGGTCCTTGCGAAGGTGGGCTCTCGACCGGCAGAATTTCGACCTTGTACGGGGTGCGTAACGCGGGCAGTAAATCAGTGGTCACAGATGAGCATCTGAATGCCGGCATCCAGATATTTGATGGAAACTTTTAGCTCGCCACTCAGGTGGCTGCAATATGCAGTATTTTGAACATCATTGTATTCTCATTGTTGCACCGTCATCCATCCACAGTGCTTCGGGATTTGTCGTGCAAATTATCCCTGCCAGACACACTATGCTCAGGCAGATGAATACCTGCTTGCGTGGGGTCATTCACTGTGACTTCATGCGCTGACTTTCGCCGATGGTATTCGGCAATAATTGCTGCCTGTAACGCGCCCTGTACTGTTTTCAACTCACTCCAATCCCTGTTGCCTGGATCAACAATGAATCGGTCATTCGTCACGGCGATGGTGCGATGGTACTCCGCGTGAAGACGGTGTATGAGGCTATCACTTGGGACCAGCAATTGGTTCAGATCTTCATGGATCGGGCAGGTACTCGCATCCAGTAGCAATCGCCTGTCTATCAGATGAGGATTCTGCAGGATGGCTTTCTTCAAGGCGCTGTGGCTGGAAAGTTGTTTGGCATACAGGCCCAGCATGCTGATCGGATGTTTATAATACTGGCGTGGGGGGCGGCGCAGAAATTCCCGCAACACACTGAATGGCATTGGGCGGGCAATCGCATAGCCCTGCATGCTTGGTACACCCAGGGCAGTCATGGCATCCAGGATATCCTCCGTTTCCACACCCTCTACCACGAGATCCAGACCCAGTCCATTGGCTAGATCAAGTACAGATTCCACAAACTGGATATCCTCCGGGCGCTCTTCCAGTGCCTGGACAAATTTCTGATCCAGTTTAACCTTATCAATGGGTAGATCCCGGAGGCGCAGGAGAGACGAATAAGCGCTGCCCACATCATCCAGAGCCAGACGCACACCGTGCGCCTTTAGGGTAAACAGGTGGTCCAGAGCAAGCTGTTGTTCCTCAAAATTACTCCCCTCCAGAATCTCCAGATAGATTCGTTGAGGGGTTATTTTTGCATGTGTCAAACGATTTTGCAGATAAACGATACAGGCATCTGAAACATTTCGTGGATCAATGTTGATGGAAACCCACAGGGTGATTTGCTCCTGATCGAGAGACTCCAGATCCAGCAAAGCCTGCTCCAGCATCCTGCGACTGAGCTGAAATAAATCATCACGAGTCAACAGCGGCAAAAATTCGGCCGGGCACAGCATTCGACCATCACCATCCTGCAACCGTGCCAATGCCTCAATGCCAATGATCCTGCGACCCCGGTTCTCCATGATAGGTTGGTAAAATACACGCAGACCGCCGTTGCGTAACAGGGCCTGTGCCTCATTTTCACGTTGCGGGGTACGCTCACCGTAAACCGTCCAGAAATGGAGGCGATCAGTCTTGTGGGCCTTGTTCTCATAGAGTGCCTGATCGGCGTACCGCATCAGAGCATCCGGGTTGTCGGTATCGATTTGGGGGTACAAGGAAATCCCCGCGCTGAACGCCACACGCACATCCACTGCGTTATCCAAGGTGATCGGCGCACAGAGGGCTTGTCCCACCTTGTCCAGCACCTTGTTGATTTCATCGAAAGTTTTGCAGTCTTCAATGAGCAATACAAACTCATCCCCACCCAGTCGGGCCACAAAATCCGTATGGCGCAGGGTTTCCTGCAGTCGTTTGCCAATGACTTGCAGAACCCGATCACCGCTGTCATGACCATAGGTATCGTTGATGGGCTTGAAACCATCCAGATCCATCATGACCACGGCCAACATGCGCTTATAGCGGCGCACTCGCGCCATCGCTTTCTGGAACTCTAAATCCAATGCACGGCGATTGGGCAAACCGGTGAGCTTGTCGAGCAAAGCTTGTCGAGATAGCTCCTTCGTCAAACGATGACGTTCGGTGACATCAATGGAGGTCCATACAATGATCGGTTGGTCGGGATCTCCTCCGCCAAGCAGCTGGCCTGAGACATCCAGGTAGATAATCAGGCCATCCTTGCGGCGAAGTTTCAGGTCACGCAGATTCCCTTGGCCGTTTTTGAGCACTTCTTGCGCCAAGGCCGACATGCGGTGATTCTGGCTACTGTCCGGGTAAATCTCACTCGTTGTCCGGCCCACAATCTCTTCGGGATTCTGGTAGCCCGTGATCTTCAGAAAACCCTGATTAACCTCGACAAAAACCTGATCCGGATAACGCATAAGAAGAATGCCGGCTGCAGTGTTGGCCAGCAGCGCGGCGCGGGAGGAACTGAGTTCACGGATGGTGTGTTCGGTGGCACGGCGTTCAGTGACATCCACATGGGTCCAGACAACGCGCGTCACCCCATCCGTTTCGCTGAGGCGTTGGCCGGAAAGATCGATAAAGACAATCCTGCCATCAAGACGCCGGTAAGGCACATCCCTCAGGGTGCCGTAACCTGTGCGCACAACATCCTCGGCAAAGATTCCCACCCAAGCGTAGGTTTCATCGTCTGGATAGAACTCTCGCCCTTGGCGTCCGACCAATTCGGATAGGGAGAAGGCGCCGAAGATATCCAGCATGCGTTTATTGGCCCGTTCAACCACTCGATCCGGATAACGCGTCACATTGATGCCTGCGGTCAGACTATCAAGCAGCGCCATGTTGAACGCGTTGGCTTCCTGCTCTCTGCGCACACTATCCAGTCGATCCAGGCCATAGCCGATGTCCTGCGCCAAATCCGTCAAAATTTTCTGGATTTCAGCATCCAGGATATTTTCCTCACCGAGATAGGTTCCCAAAATGGCCCATCGTTCGCCGCGACGAAAAATGGGAAGTGATGCACTTGAGGCAAAGCCATAGGTTTGCGTGCGTTCTGCCCAGGGTGTTCTATAGGGCGCCTTAAGAAAGGAAACATTGAAAACAGACCTCTGGCCACGCCAGCATTGACCCGCAGAACCCCGTCCTTCGGGCAGTTCCTCCGAAGTAGAAATACGGATACTGTCCAGGTAACCCACGGCACCTGCGGCAGCCAGGGATTGGAACCAACCCCCAGCATCGGGTGCCGCGATCCAGGCCAATCGTAAATTAGCCCGCCGTATGGCCAGTTCGCACAAATCCTGTAATAGCGTTTTTTCATCCTCGGCGCGGGCAATGGCTTCATTGGCTTCTGATAAAAGTGCATTGAAATCACTGAGCCGTTGCGAATGCAGCGCACTGTTCCGTAACGCTACCTCTATGGCCTTGCGTTCCGTAATGTTGCGGGATATACCAAATAAACCATAGACATGGCCTTCTGCATCCATCAGAGGGCCTTTGGTCGCGAGAAAAGTCACATCTCCATGGGGCGTCGACACCATTTCTTCAAAGGTTTTAATTTGATTGTCCTTAAGTACGGACTGGTCATTGGCGATGAAAATTTCGGCCTGGGCCTGAGGAAATAATTCCAGGTCGTGATACCCCAATAACTCTTCGCTGCTTTTACCCGTGATACGCAAGGTTTCGCAGTTCACAAACAGATACCGGCCGCCCGTGTCCTTGGCATAAATCGCGTCGGATGAATTTTCCGCAATTTCGGAAAGGAGCCTCTGGGTATATAACTGTGCCTGAAGTAACCCATTCTCGCGCTGAGACGAGGCCGTGGCTTTCTCGAGAAGACGATCGATCAATCCATACAGCAACAGGGAAGTCACGCCGACAAAAAGCCAACCTTTGATCGTGCTGACCAAGTG
Source organism: Pseudomonadota bacterium (assembly GCA_021801265.1). Lineage (GTDB taxonomy): Bacteria > Pseudomonadota > Gammaproteobacteria > Halothiobacillales > Halothiobacillaceae > Halothiobacillus. Next base: position 263,324 of record JAJYYE010000004.1, read on the forward strand.
TAGCTGGGATGGGTTTTTGAACAGCAAGGCGATGATTGAGTCGGAGAACAGTATCCAAAGCCCGGCAAAAACGGCATAAGTGATAACCAGTTGCAGCGCACTTGAATCGGCATGGGGGTTTTGGGGGTTGTTGTTCATACGTGGGACTTGGGGCGACATTTTATTTTTATCGGGCGACAAAGAATCAGGATTGCATAAATTTTTGCCAGTGAAACCCCCAACCCTGCGCGGTCATGGCGGACAATCTCTCGAAATAGTACATCCGGCTAAATATACGGCATTCAACGAGAGAAGTATGAGGCTTCGTTAATAATAACCCCACGCATGAGTTTTACCTCTACCCAGGCTGCATGTTTTTTCGCGTGGGGGGGGAAGAATTAGCGTGGTGGTGGGTATTGGATGGCATTTATTCAACCCACAGGAAAGGACACCAAGATGTCCGTTCAGGGTGCGGGATTCCCTCAACGTCATGGACAGGCAATTCAACCGACCCAAGTAATTGATTTTATTGATATACACAAGATATTAAAATACCGGGCCCGGTGGTTCAGGTCCACCTACAGCCGCCATATAAACGATTGATTTGAATAAAATCAGTTAAAAATCAAACCAAAATCGACTTGTGCGGCTTTTTTATGACCCCGTTAACAGATTTCTGTGGATTCGAGCGCACGTCAAAAACCCCCAAAGGACTCATAAAATGTTAGCGCAAAATTCATGATGCTCAAGCTGGCTTAAATTACCCAGGGTGGTGTCTGCGATCATGATCAAGGCCTCACGAGTAAAAAACCCTTGGTGGGCGGTAATCAATACGTTGGGGAAAGTCAGCAAACGTTCCAACACATCATCCTGAATAATCTCGCTGGAATGATCTTCAAAAAACAGCGCATCCTCCTGCTCATACACATCCAAGCCCAGCGCGCCAATTTGTCCATTTTTAAGCCCCGCGGTTACGGCGGCCGCATCCACCAGCGCACCGCGACCCGTGTTAATCAGCATTACACCCTGCTTCATCAACGGGATACTGCGATGATCGATTAAATGCCGCGTTTCATCGGTGAGTGGGCAATGCAGGCTGATGATGTCACTTTGTGCTAACAGCGCATCCCGATCGACATAACGAACACCCAAGGCTTTGCACTCCGCGTTTTCGACTTGATCCTGTGCCAATACCGTGCAGCCAAAACCCGTCATTATTCGAGTCAACACCGTGCCAATCCGCCCGGTACCGATAATGCCTACCGTCTTGCCGTGCATATCAAAGCCTAACAGGCCGTTGAGGGCAAAATTACCCTCACGTACCCGGTTGAACGCGCGGTGGGTATGCCGGTTCAGCGTCAACATCAATGCCACCGCATGTTCGGCCACCGCATGGGGTGAATAGGCAGGCACACGCACGACTTGAATGCCTACCTCGTGCGCGGCGGCCAGATCCACGTTGTTAAACCCCGCACACCGTAACGCAACGCCCTTTATCCCGCGCCCTGCCAAACAGCGCAGCAGATGCGCGTCAATCTGATCATTAACAAACACGCAAACAGCCTCGGCATCCTCAGCAAGGCTACAGGTTTGCGCAGTCAGCGCCGCATCAAAAAAAGACAGCTCATGCCCGAACACCCCATTAGCACGGGTGAAGCTGTCACGATCATAGGGTTTGCAGCTAAAAACGGCAACACGCATGATTACGCTCCAAAATAATTAAAATCTGACCGGAATACACACACTGGAATTGGGGTGTTTCACAGATTAAGCCGGTCGAATTGATGAACGCCACCCTATTTAACTCCTAACACTTAGGCGCGGGTTATCGGTAACATGCCAGCCCTATTTCTCGCACGTTGAGCCCTTCGTTTATGTCTGCACTAACCCCCTATTGGACAGCCCCATTAACCCGATTTGGGCGTTGGTTATTGGAACACCCGATTTGGTTGTTCATGTTATTCGCTTTTTGGCTGGCTGCCACCCTGGGTTTACGTCCTTTATTTGTACCCGATGAAGGGCGGTATGTCGGCGTGGCCTTGGCCATGCTGCACTCAGGGGATTGGTTGGTACCGAAGCTCGATGGCTTACCATTTTTTCATAAACCCCCTTTGTTTTACTGGGTTACCGCCACATCTCTGGCAATTTTTGGCACCCACGAATGGGCTGCCCGTGCCGCACCATTTCTGGCTGGCTTGGCCACGGCCATCACGTTATTTTGGTTTTTGAATCGTTATGCCAGCCGCCGAGCGGCAGGATTGAGCTTGCTTTTTCTGGGCAGCTTTCCCCTGTTTTTTGATGCCGCGCAATTTGCCAGTATGGATATGCTGGTTGGCTCGCTCATTGCCATCACCATTTTACTGCTTGCGCATGTCAGTCAGCAGCTGATGGCGGGCCAAACTGCGCCAAAAATCCTGATTCTTGCCTATGCCACAGCGGGTTTGGGCATGATGACCAAAGGCATGATCGGATTCGTGCTGCCGGGCATGGTGATTACATTCTGGTTGCTGTGGAATCGGCGATTTAGTCATCTTTATCGCCTAATTTCACGCCCCGGGATCTCGGTTTTTTTAGCCGTGGTTGCGCCGTGGTTTGTACTGATGGAGCTAAAATTCCCCGGTTTCCTCCATTACACTTTTATTTATCAACAATTTGATCGGTATTTAGACAGCAGCTTCAACAATCCGCAACCCATTTATTTTTATGTGATGATTCTATTTGGTGGCCTATTACCATGGGGAATGGGCATGCTGTTGCTGGCGATTTTCCCTGGCACGCGTCGACAAATGACGCTGAATGAATCGAACGGGCTGAAGAGCTTAAGCCTCATCTGGTTGGCCTCGATTCTGCTGTTTTTCTCGATCCCCACCTCCAAACTCATCGGCTATATTCTGCCCACGGTACCGGCAATTGCCTTGCTGCTTGCCTTACTGCTTGAGCAGATTTTGCAACGTACCGCCACTGAACCATCAAATAGGCAGCGATGGTGTGGGCGCATTATACTCATGAGTACAATTGGCGCGCTGCTGGGGTTGGCATCCGTTGTCACTTTTGCGGCGATTGATAAAAAATCTCATAAAAATATAACATTAGAAGTAAAACCACTCATCACGGCGGATGCCAGTGTGGTGTTTTATAACTACTATTACTTCAGTGTCCCGTTTTATCTGAATCGCCCGCAACCTGTTTTAGTGACAGGTGAATGGGATAACCCGAGCAACTTTAAATCGGATGGGGCCGGTACGGAACTGTATACCTCCGGCAAGTTTGATCCCGTTGCAGCAAAAGAAATTCTGATTTCAAACGCACAGCTGGATGCCATGGCCGCCGCAGCCGTAAAAGGTACGCAAGCCCCCGTCTGGGTGTTCATTCATCGGGATGAGGCGCAAATACTGCCAATGTTTGCAGGCCGATTACCCGTCGCGCAAGATAAAAGAACCGCCATTTATTGTTTTGGCTGCGCGCCTCGGTAACTACACCTGCACAAACGCCCAATGTCTGCTGGCAAGATAAGTCACAACCGACACAAAGGCGATCACCAAGAATAAGGCGACAGTGTAGGGTAACGGCGTGAATTGGAGGAGCGCGGCATAGAGCACCTCGTTCAGAAGAAAACCGAACACAGCGACCAAGGCAAATCGCGGAAGCACGCGCGCGAGGGGGTGCGGTTCATCCGCCCGAAAACCGCCGTGTCGATGACCGAAGAAGCTCACCCAGAACGCAATAAAAAATCCGAACGGGTTTGCCAACAAGGCCGGGATTGACCACTGGTTCACTAAACCCCACACCACCGCCAGATGCACGGCTGCGGCCGCAATGCCCACGGCGGCAAACAGGAGGAGCGATTGCAGCCGAACAGTCAGCGCAATCAGGCGCTCAAGCATTTGGGTGCTCGTGATTGACTGATGACGATGGGGTTTCATGGAGCACATGGCACTCATCAGCCAAGGGGCTGTTGTCTTGTTTCATATCAACGATATAGCGTGGTCGCTGTTTCACTTCATCATAGACCCGGCCAAGATACTCGCCCAAAATACCAATGGAAATCAGCTGGATGCCGCCGAAAAACATTAATCCAGCAACGATTGTTGTCCAACCGGCAACGGGACGTTGATCGATAAAATACGCCAAGCTGACATAGCCACCGTACCCCAGCGATAACGCCGCCAGCACCAGGCCGAATACACTCCACAAACGCAGCGGCATGTTTGAAAACGCGGTTAAACCCGTAAGCGCAAGATTGATCAAGCGCATACCCGAAAAATTGGTTTTGCCATGTAGTCTTGGTGCGGGCGTGTATGGCAGCGCCAAGGTGCGAAACCCAACCCAAGCGTACAGGCCTTTCATAAAGCGGTTGCGCTCCGGCAAGGCGCACAAGGCGGCAACCACTTTAGCATCCAGCAACCGAAAATCACCCGCATCTTCGGGCACCTGCACCATCGAGCCAAAATTAATTAACCGATACAACAACAGCGACCCCCAACGCTTCCAGATCGGTTCGTCATCGCGATTTTCCCGCACCAGATACACCATCTGGGCACCATCACGCCAAGCGCTCAGCATGTCGGGCATCAGCGCCACCGGATGTTGCAAATCCGCATCCAGGATAAAACACACATCGCCACGCACGTGATCCAGCCCCGCACTTAACGCCGCCTCCTTGCCAAAGTTGCGCGAAAAATGCAGCACGACCAAACCCCGCATAGCCGCATAGCTCGACAGCACCGCACGCGTGGCGTCCGAACTGCCGTCATCAATCAAAACAATTTCCCATTGATCGGATAATGCCGCCAGTTGAGCGCTTAATTGTGCCAATAAATTTGGCAAATTCTCTGCCTCGTTAAACGCGGGAACCACACAGGAAATACGCACGGGATGCTCGTTCATTCACTCATTAACCACACCGAAATAAAACGCAAGAATACACGCATTTTCGGATGGACCGCTGGATCAAATCTAACCATTTGGTCATCATGGTGAGTGCGAAGTCGCGTTATCATTGTCGCCATGAAAATCTTAATCGTTGAAGATGACACCCGAGCCGCGCAATACCTCAACAAAGGTTTGAGCGAATCCGGCCATCAATGTGATTTGGCCGCCGATGGCGAGACCGGCCTGCACTTGGCGATTACCGGGCAATACGACGTGCTGATTGTCGATCGGATGATGCCCAAGCTCGATGGGCTTGCGCTGATTTCGGCGTTTCGCGCGGCTGGCAAAACTACCCCGGTGATGGTACTTTCGGCGCTGGGCGAGGTGGATGATCGTATTAACGGTCTGCGGGCGGGCGGGGATGATTATCTGGTTAAACCGTATGCCTTTGGTGAATTACTGGCGCGGCTGAATGCCTTAACCCGCCGGTCGCAGCCGGTGAGCAGCAGCGACACCATGACTGTGGCCGATCTGGTGCTGGATCGGAATAAACACCGCGTCACCCGCGCCGATCAACGCATTTTGTTGCAACCCCGTGAATTTCGTTTGCTGGAATACTTAATGCGCCATGCCGATCAGGTAGTGACACGGACCATGCTGCTCGAACAAGTGTGGGATTACCATTTCGACCCACAAACCAATGTCATCGAAGTGCATATCTCCCGTCTGCGCCGCAAAATTGATCGGGAATTCAGTCTCCCCCTGCTGCACACCATTCGGGGTGCGGGCTACCGCTTGGGCGTTTTACCCGAAGAATAGATCGGAAAATCAGACAAAAAACACTTTAACATCATGCGTCTACCCCGCTTGTTTCGCACCACGGTTTTTCGCTTATCGCTGATGTACGCGCTCGCGTTTAGCGTACTGACCGCCCTCGTTTTGGCCGTCGTATTTTATTCGACGCAAAATTATCTCACCGAGCGCATTACCGAAACATTGCAAACCGATTTAGCCACCCTGCTTGAACCTGATGATGGCGGCGAGGGCCATGACACACGCGATTTAATTGAACGCATTAAAGAAATTCAACATTTTGATCGCAGCCGAGGCGGCATCATCGCGCTGGCCGATCAATCCGGAACAATACTGGCGGGTAATTTAGTTCACTGGCCCAAAAGAATCCCACGCCAGGATGGCACCGCGCGCTTTGATATTCACGATTCCTCCATCCCCCCTGCCCTGCGCCAACGCACGGATGACTTTGACGTACTGGTTTTGGTGCGCGCCCTGCCCAACGGCCCCTCATCGACAAAGCAATGGGTATTGGTTGGCCAACAGCTGGCCGATGAAGAAGATTTAAGTGAATACATTGGCAACTTGTTTATTTTCGCGCTCTTGCTCATTTCCTTGATGGGCCTGCTCGGTGGGGCATTGATGGGCCGAGCGGCACTCAAACAAATTGATCAAATCCGTAGCGCCGCACAAAAAATTGCTCGGGGGGATTTAACCGAACGGCTGCCCGTTCATCCCAGGCGGCGTAATGAATTTGATGAAATCGCCATTGAATTAAACTTGACCCTGGACCGCATCAATGCCCTCATGAAAGGCATGCGCGAAGTCACCGACAACGTCGCGCATGATCTGCGTAGCCCACTCAATCGATTGCGCACCCGACTAGAAGTCGCCCTCTTGGATCACACCCAGCTTTTGCCCTGTCAGCATGTCCTGAATGAAAGCGTCGAAGATTTACAGGGGATTTTATCGACGTTTAATACCCTGCTTTCCATTTCGCAGGCGGAAGCAGGCATTCAGCGCATTCCCTTCAGCCCGCAAGATTTGAGCACCTTATGTCGGGATATGGGCGAGCTGTACGAGGCCAGTGCCGAAGAAGAAGAGTTGAGCCTCCAGATGGCCTGCGACACCCCGCTCATGATTCGGGGCAATCGGGATTTATTAGCACAGGCGTTAAGCAACCTGCTCGATAACGCGATTAAATACACCCCACACGGTGGCCGAATCACCTTGCGCACGGCGCAGGTCGATGGCTGGGCAGAGCTCCGGCTCTGCGACACCGGAATCGGCATTCCGTCCGATCAATATACCCATGTATTTCAACGATTTGTTCGCCTGGACACAGCTCGGAATTTACCGGGCAATGGCCTGGGACTCGCTCAGGTACTCGCCACCATCAAGGCACATCAAGGTGAAATTCACCTTTCTGATAATCACCCCGGTGTGTGCCTGCAAATTCTGCTGCCCCTCATCACCAATGAGCGCTAAGCAACCTCTGATTTAAACACCCCGTACGTGGGGCAGGGCGTTTCACGCGGTGAAATTAAAATAATCGCCGCCCGGTGTGACATGACAGGGGGTTTTTTGATAACTTAGCCGCCTATTTCCACTGCAGCAAAGGCGATTATGATCTCCACTCCCCAGGCATTAATCCAGGCATTCGTCGATGGCGTCAATACGGGCGACACGGAAACGCTTATTGGCCTATACCACGAAAAAGCCGTTCTCATTCCCACCTTTTCTAATCGCATGCGAAAATCGCCTGACCGAATTCGGGACTATTTCGAGACATTGGGCAAGCACAAAGACATGAGTCTAGGGCTGCATGATAATACCGTAACCATCATCCCCATAACCGGGAACTCATTTGCAATCAGCGGATTATATTGCTGGCGCTTTTCAGTGGATGATGAAATGCTGAACTTCGAAGCCCGCTTTAGTTATGTGGTAAATTTAGACCTGCCTCGACCGATTTTGCAGCATCATTCCTCACAAATTCCACGCACGCTGTAACAACGATTAACGGGATGGTAAAAGCGGTTATTCCGACTTTTGCGCTGCCCGCTCACGTCGGGCAGTTTTGGGGTCGGCCTGTAGGGGGCGATAAATTTCAATTCGATCTCGGGGTTGTAATCGCTGATTCAAGGTCACCAACCGCGAAAATATACCGACTTTTTGTCGGGATAAATCAATATCCGCAAAACGATCCAGCACACCACTTGCCCTGATGGCTGATTCAACGGTAGCGTCGACTGGCACCAAAACGGGCAGGATAACCTGCTGGTCGGGCAAGGCATAGGCGACTTCAACGGGCATCAAAGCCTGCGTCGCGACGACTACGCCATTATCCACCATGTCGCCCCACCCCGCCGTAAACAGCCACTGCCCGCTGTTGAAACGCACTGACTAAATTACGCACAATTTCTCGGAAAATCGGCCCAATCGCCAGATCAATCAGTTTGGTTGAAAACTCAAACGTCATATCTAGCCGAATAATCGACACGCCATGTACCACCGGGCCGTCGGATGAATGGATGTCGGGCAGATCATGAAATGACCAGGAACCATCCAACGATTTAAATGGACCATTGAGCAGGCTCACCACGATTTTTTTCCCGGGGGTATTCTGGTTCCGCGTCGCGAATGTTTTGCGCAGACTCCCCACTTTCATGGAAATACTGGCATCCATCTGCGCGCCCTGCTCACGCAATACTTTGGCAGACTCACACCACGGTAAAAACTGGGGGTAAGCGGCCACATCATTCACCAAAGCATACATTTGGGCGGCGTTATACGGAACTTGGATTTGGCGAGAAATAGTCGTCATGAAGGCAATCAATACGCTCGGTCTGAGGTGATAAAAAATCTGGCGGGCCATCCATCGCCTGATGCACTAAATCATAGCGCAAAACCGACCAACGCCGCGCGCAATCCGCACAAGATCGTGCAGCTTGGGGTCAAGTCTGCGAAACTACACGGTCAATCATTTCAATAGACGGATTACGTGCATGTCAAAATCAGGGTCTAAATCAGCCGCTGGGCACGCCAACACCTCAACCACCATTGCGCTCAACAAAAAAGCCAAATACGATTTTTTCCTCTCCGATCGGTTTGAAGCCGGCTTGGTGCTGGAAGGCTGGGAAGTTAAATCGCTGCGTGAAGGCAAGGTGCAACTCACCGATGCGCATATTTTACTTAAAGACAATGAGGCGTTCATGATTGGTGGCCAAATCAACCCGCTGCTGCAAGCCTCAAGCCATATTCGGCCAGATAACACCCGTATACGCAAGTTACTGCTCAACAGGCGAGAAATATCAAAGCTCATGGGCGCTGTCGCCACCAAAGGCTTTACCGTGGTACCCACCGCCATGTACTGGAAAAATGGCCGCGCCAAACTGGAAATCGCCCTGGCGCAAGGCAAAAAAGAACACGACAAACGCGCCACACTCAAGGATCGAGACTGGGATCGGGACAAGCAACGCATTCTTCGTACCAGTAGCTGATTGCTGCACACTTGCCCCCCCCCCCTAATTCGCTTCGACGGATTTTCTGTAACCGGAGAAATTCAAGGCACTAATGCGACGCGAATTTCCCGTGTGTCGGCTCGGCCATGATCGTCCACCGCGCGAACCGTGTAGCTGCCGGGCTGCATGGGCGCCCAAAATAGCGTGTGTCCCGCCGGGGTTTGTCCCAGATAACTGCGATTGGCAAACCAGTAGAGTGAACTCACGTCCGCATCCGTATCTGCGGTGAGTGCAATTTGGGCCGAAGCCGAATCGGATAAGCGTAAGGTATAAACGCTGCCCAACAAGGGTGAGGTAATTTTCGGGACTGCACCCATACCGGTTTGATCGGCAAACGGGCAATGCGCACTTTTTGGCGGTTTCACGCGGGCTAATCCGGCTTGTACAAACACTTGCTGCAAGTCGCTCGGCCAAAATTCAAATACGTTCTGTTTATCGATGCTGGGGTTATAAGGTGGACATACCGCTTGATCGGTGGTTTTGTTCACCCAAACCGGGCGATAAACGGTATCTACGCTAATGGGGGAAACACCGGGGATAAACCAGCTTTCCCCGCGCCGTGGGCACCACACGGTGGGCAATGCGCCACTGGATAGACATACATCCACTCGCCGTAAACGCGCAGGTACCGATTCAGGCAGGGGGAAAAGCGTGGCATTCGCAGCCTTTAATGCGCCCACGATGTTAAATAACAGTGGCCCTGCCGACTCACCCCCCACAAACGCGGGATTCGGACTGCCATCAAAATTACCGACCCAAACCACGAGCACGTAAGGACCCAATACCCCGACACTCCAGGCATCTCGAAATCCCGATGAGGTGCCGGTTTTCCACGCCACGGGCAGGCGGCTGGGTTGGCCGGTGGGCGCAAGCGCGGGCGGCGGATTTTGTCGCAAAATATCCAGCACCATGTAACTCGATGCGGCGCTTAACAAGCGTGTTCCCGACGGCTCAGAATCGGTTTTTTTTGAGGGGGGTATCCACTGCAACGGTTTAAGCACGCCTTGATTGGCCAGCATGGCATAAAGCTTGGCCATCTCCTGCATCGTTACCTCACCCCCGCCTAAAACCAAGGCAAGACCGTAATGCGCTTCTGTCGCCATACCTGCCACGCCCGCACTACGTAAAAAATGATAAAAACCGGGATGACTGAGTTGCGCCGCCACATCGACAGCGGGAATATTTCGGCTTCGAATGAGCGCCTGGGTGACGGTAATAGGACCTTCAAAACGGCCATCGAAATTCTCGGGGGCATAAGAACCAAAGGCGGTCGGCACATCGCGCAGCACGGTGGCGGGAATAATCACCCCTTGATCAAACCCCAAACCATAGATAAACGGCTTTAAGGCGGAACCCGGCGAGCGCTTGGCATTGGTGCCATTCACTTGGCCCGCGATGGCGGGGTTGAAATAATCCGCCGAACCAATCATGGCCTTAATACCCATGTCACGGGTATCAACGAGCAAGGCGGCCGCATTGTGGATGCCTTGAACGTGGTGGTGTTGCACAAATGCACTGACCTGTTTTTGCATCATGCGTTGCACGCGTAAATCCAGAGTGCTGTGCAACCAGTCATCCTTGGGGATAACACCATGCAATGATTGCGTTAACGTATATTCGGCAAGGAGTTGATCGACAAACCAGGGCGCATGAAACGGCAATTGTTGCGGGCTGCGCATCGTGAGCGGCAATTGAAACAACACAGCGACATGGCTCGCCTCAGGATGGTGGGTTAACCAATGTTGATACAAGCGATTACGCGCTGCGAATAAGCGCGCGTTGGCCATGCCTTCGGTGATTTTGCCCCTGCTATTCGGGTTTTGGGGCAGCACCGCCAAGGTGAGTGCTTCTGGGAGCGTCAATTCGCTGGGCGGGTGATTGAAATAAATCAGACTCGCCGCGCCCACTCCTTGGATATTGCCGCCAAACGGCGCGTAATTGAGATAGGCGGTTAAAATATCCTCTTTGGTATATGTGAGCTCCAATTGAATGGCACGGCCGATTTGCACCATTTTTCCCCACGGGCTTTTGGTTTCGATTTGCCATAAAAGTCGCGCCAATTGCATGGTAATCGTCGATCCGCCTTGGGGATGGCGGCGCAGCACATAAGTTTTAAAGGCACCGCGTGCAAGGCTAAACGGATTAAACCCCGGCTCCCAATAAAAATGCAGATCCTCATGCAACAGCACGGCTTGAACCAAATTCGGTGAAATCTCATTGAGTGGCGTCCACAGCCTGAATTGCTCATCGCGCGCCAAGGTTAAACGCAGTAATCGACCGTGATCGTCCAGCACCGCGGTGGATGAGGGTAACCACTGCGAAAGCGCCAAATGTGGTTGGTTGATCAGCCAAAGCCGACAGCCCAAAATACCCAACAGCGGCAATCCGAGCATGAGGAAGGCCGCAATCAGCAATCGCCGAAATTTTCTCAAGGCTGCACTTTAGCTTTAGCACGCACTGCGCCCGACTCCAGCATCGTGGCGGGTGGCATAACCTGTAGCGCGCCTCGCCCTGGGGCATAGGCGTGCAGGCTGCGGTCATACATGGATGCGGCGTAGGCAGGTGGAATCATAAATTTTCCGGTATTCGTGGCCCGAATACGGTAGATGTATTGTTGCACATCCCGATTCGCTGTGGCGTAAATCAGCACGCGATCCTCGCGCGGCTCCACATAACTCACCCTCATGTTGCTGCCAGATTGTGCCAGGGAATCGATTGAAGCGGTGACCTCGGAGTTCAACTCATCCCCATGTTCTACCGGAGCATCGCCTGAATTATTTCCCGAATCATTACCTGTAGCGTCCGAATGAGCCGAGTTTTGATCGGATGGTGGCGCAGGCGGCGGATTGGCGACAATTTCAAAGCCGCCCGGCAGGATATCGACGACCGCCACATCGCCCACAGCACGATCGCCCAGCGCACGCAGGTTGATATGGACATCAATCGTTTGGCCTAACACGACGGTGGTGATTGGCTTGCCCGCTTCATCGGTATATTCGCGCTCAATCTCCAAGCCATCCTTGATCGTTTTGGTCGGTGCGATGCGATCATAGCCCGATTGCGCCAAGGCGTACCAAGCCACCGCCAACGCGGGATCTTTGGATTCGTTGCTGAACATCACCGAGGTACTCCGCAGCGCAATATCACCCGATAAAATCGCACCCTTGACCGTGCCAAAAGGTTTGGCAGGAATGGCGTTACCGGATGCCACTGCTTTCCTGCCATCGCTTTGTGTCAAGGTTAAGCCATCAGGTTTGATTTTCCCTCCCGCCGAACCGGATAGTGCCAGCATGGACATCGCCGCAGAGAGCGTGTTGTAACGTCCCTGAGAGATCGCCTGCATCATCCGCGTGATGGTCTCGACGGGCAATTGCGCCGCCTGCAGCGGGAAATTACGCTGCAGCAAATACAAGGCATTGCCATCAAAAATCAACGGATCATAGTAATAGGCGTAACTCCAAGGCAGGCTGGCGGGGCGGGGTTTGGATAACACCGCAATCGGCGCTTGAATGAGTTTATTCGCCTCACGATCTTGCTTGAGTAAATGATAGGACGAGGCCAGATAGACCGCTGCCGTATCGGTAGGCCAATCGGCAGGATATTTTTCTTGCAAGCGCTGCTGCACGGCGGCGATGAGGTTGGTGGTTACCTGCCCCGATTCGGTGAGCAAATAAATCGCAAACGCCCGCGCGCGCAACTCACCCAAATTGGCCAACGCATCATTTGCCGCCAATACGTGCAGATAATTCAGCCCTTGATTGAGCATATCATTGGGCACGGCGATACCCGCTTGGCGCGCCAACATTAAAAATTGTACGGCATACACCGAAACAAATGGGTCGGCCTCCGGGGTGGCTGTCCACACCCCAAAACCGCCTTCACTATTTTGCCGATTACGCAAGGTAGCAATGGCGCGGCTCACGACGCTTGGCGCGCGCGCGGCATCGGCGGCATTCAAGGCAAATTCGGGCTGCGCGCTCGCAATTAAGGCCGGGGTTGCCGCCGAGATGGTTTGCTCGGTGCAGTAGTTGGAATAATTTTGCAGATACGCACTTAAACCGCGCATCATCACCAACGGCAGGAATGACACTGCGGCACGGCTTTCGCTATGCGCGGGGAATAAATCCCGCAGCGGCGCAATGGTAACCGGTTTGCCCGCTTTCACTTGCCCGACACTCAACTCGGTTTGAAATGGTACGGCGGGGCGCACCGATATCTCGACGCTACGCCGTGCGGTCGCTTGCTGGTAGCTTGCGGTGAATTGCACCGGCACCGAACCTAAATCAGCCAAGGCACGCAATTTAAAATTGACCACGCCAGATTTTCCAGCAGATAAATCAATGGTTTGCACGGGATCATTCAGCATCTCAAAGGCACGCCCCGCATCCAGTTGCACCCGAATGGGCAGACTCGTATCGGATGTGGTGGCATCTGATTTTTCGACATCGGGGTTCAAATTATTCACCACATTCACACTCGCATCGAATTCATCACCCGGCGCCACAGCCACGGGCAAATTCGGCGACAGCACAAAATCACCGCGCACCGTGGTATCGACTTGCGCAATGCCAATTTTCTCGGGGGTGACGGCCATCACCATCACTTTTAACGCACCGTTAAAGGAATCCGGCACGGTATATTGGAAGGTGTGGCTGCCTTTGATTGAGGTGATGCCGGACCAATACGCGACCGGCTGCTCATGCTTGCGTTTAAATGGGTTAAGTTGTTGCTGACGCAAAGAATCTTCATCACCACCGGTCGTTGCCATATTGGTCAACTGAGCGAATGAGGGCAAAATCAAATCCAGAATTTGATTTGTGCTGACTTGCAACATCCGTTTGCGGAAGAAATAGTTAAGCGGGTCTTCCAAGGTGTAATTAGCCACCTGAAGAATGCCTTGATCGACCGCGAACACCACGACATCCGTGGGTTCGGGTGTCGACACGGTCATATCCAGGGTTTGACCGGGCTTAATCAAGGTGGGCACGGTCAGGCTGATCAGTTCTTTATGCGCGCCCAAGTCCACCGAAAATGGCACTACGCCGTAACTTAAAGGACTCATGTAGATAGCGGGCGATGCCGGATCGCGCACAAACTGCACATTGATATAGCCATTGCCTTCAAAGTCTTTGGGCAAGGTAATGTGCTGCACCGAACTGGCGGTGTCCGAATGGAACCACGCCCACGCATAGACTTTATCACGCTCGATGGTGATTAAGCCGCTGCCGGGATATGGTGCGCGAATCGCCACATCGATGGTGTCGCCCGGTGCGTAATCTTTTTTGTTCAAGGCCAATTGCAACTCGGCATTGCGCTCCAGTGAGCGACTGACATTCGATGCGCCCGCCACCACAAAATCAATCCGATTGAGTTGCTTACCCGCGCTGGATTCAATCACCAAGGCATAGCTCCCCGGTTGGGCGGTGGGCAGGGTGAATTCCGTACCGCCGGCCGCAATGGTTAAGGGCTGCGCATCCATCGGTGTTTCTTTGAGCTTGGATTCATATTTGTACACGCCCGAATCTTGCCGGGTAAGCACCGAGATATATTGCCGATCCAAAATCACCGTTTTTAAATTCGAAACCCCAATCGATTGCAGTTTGGGATCTATCGCCACGAGATGAATTTTTTGTACCGCATCACGTTGGATGAAATCCAAAGCGCCTTCGGTTTTAAGCCCAATCAAATAATCGGCATTTGAAACGAGGGCGGATGCTGCCGCCGAAACATTGCGGCCGCTATTGGGTTCAAACACCTGTGCGTAAAAACGCAACGCATAGGTTGCCGGAGCAAAACTCGATAAATTCAAGGCAAAATTTGCCGTGCCTTGGGCATCAGTCGATTGCTCCTGCAATGTTTCGGTATAGCCTTCTTTGGCACGCTCGGGATCATAAAAATGATAATCCGCAAACGCGGAAAAGCTGGGGAATGCGGGGCGCAAGGTGAGTGTTGCCGTTACCCGACGATTATCCGCTGGTGTGCCGTACAGGGTATCGGCTTGAATCAGCGCATGGATGCCGTTGGGTTTAATCCAACCCGTTGCCACTGTGGGTTGTAGTCGCGCCGTCACACGGGTTTGATCGGGTTCAAACTCCTTGATTTGCACGGTGGTGGAACCCAATAAGGTGTTGTCATCATCTTTATTGACCAAATAGAGATTCACTGTCCACGCGCCCGTGGGCGCAGTTTCTGATGGCGTGTAACGCCACTGCATAAAGCCACTGTGATCGGGCGAGATGCGCTCTTTGGTCACGGTGAGGCCCCGAGGATCCACCAGCTCAATCTTCAACGGCACACCGGCGATATTTTGCTGCCAGCTTGCCGACCGCACGATCAAGCCAATATGGAATTCATCGCCTGGCCGATACAAACCGCGATCTGAAAAGAGATACGCACTTAACTCACCGGCCGATTCGGCACTCGGCGCGCCACCCACATCAAACCGCGAATAATTCAACGCCCGATCACTGCCTCCAATGGGCAAAAACGAGAAATCCGTGCCACCCGTATTCCCCGAATCAGCGGTCGGTTGATCGGCGTGGTACACCGAAAACATCACCGGCTTTTGTTCGCGCTTAAAGCCGTCCAAGGTGGGGAAATGCACATGACCATCCGCACCGGTGGTGTCACTCAACAAGGTTTCGCCATTCTCCGCGATCACTTTAACCAGTGCATCCGCCACAGGCTGGCCGGTACGGATGGATTGCACAAACACATCACGGCTGCCATCGAGTGATTTTTTCACCAGCAAGCCCAAATCCGTCACCACGATTAAACGGGCATCGCCAATGGCTTGCTGATCGATATAGTTATTGGCATCAAAGGGGGTATTTCGGTCGGAATAATCCTCTGAATCATCGGGATGCGCGGGATTCCAAGCAGACACCCGCACTAAAAACACGCCACGTTTTCGCTTGGTGCCACGGCCTAAATAGCCCGATAAATCTACCCCCGAATACACGGCTTTAGTGGGGTCGGCATCCGGTAACGGTTCTGTTTGGATAAATCGCTGCACCAGATGATCGGGGGCAATACGCAAAGAAGGACGGGCAAAGCTGCCTTGATTGAACGCCACCAAATGCTGCATCTGGGTTGGCAACACCTGAGCAATACTCACCCGCATACCCGGCACATTGCGCGCCACCACAGAAATCCGGTGATCGCCGCTCATGGAAAGCAACGACCCCTGCCCCATAAACTTAAGCATTTGCGGGTACGGCGGCACCTGCAACACATAACCCACCGGTTTACCCAGCACATAACCGCCAAACCCATTCAAACCTTGATTCACTTGCACAAAAATATAGCGCTCAGGCGGTGCCGTGAACTTGAAGCCGTGGACACTTTCATAATCGCGCTCGGTCGGTTGCACGACGAGCTTGAGCGCCTCCGATCGCTTCAACCCCGCCTCACGCACCTGACTGGGCGACCAGCTGTAATGGTCTTGCCCGTTCGGCCCTTTTTCGGGCAATAACCATGCTTTAACTTTCCCGCTTAGGCCTTTGCCGGTGACGGGCGCGGTCGTGCCTACAATCAAGGTTTGCGACGGTTCAAATTGCGCATTTTCGACCAATGTCACCGCCGCATCATTGACGGCCAAACTATACAAACCGGGGATGAGCGCCGTTTGCACCAACGGTTGGGGGATGCTCGCCCCGCCGCGCACACTCGTGACTTCTTTGGCCAAGGTGAAGCGCATGTGCTGGGTATCTTGCGGCAAACTTAACGGGGCAGAATGCACAAACGCATTCAAAAACCGCTGATCGTAGGTGACGGTAAATTTCTGTGGTGGCCCGGCCAACAATGTGTTTTTAACCTTGGGGGCAGGTTCAAGCATCGCCAACGTCACGGCCTGCTCAAAGGTTTTTGGATCCACGGGGTAATTAAAACTCACACCGAAAATAGCCGATTTTTTGAGGGGATCTTGTGGGTCTTGATAAAACTCACTGCGTTGCACCGTCGCAATAAATGCCGTTGAACTGAACGTAAATTCTGTTTTTGCGAGTAGCACGCCAGCAGTAATGGCCGTTTTTGGATTCAGGGTTAACGTGTATTTTTGTCCCACCGGCCAATCGGCAGCTGGGGTAAAAATCAACGCTTTATCGGATTGCCAAACCCATTGCCCCGCCACAGGTGGGTTGAGTTCGACCCCCGTTTTAACGGGCTTACCCACCAAGGCGATAGGTGCCGCCGAAGCGGAAAATTCCACCACCAGCGGATTGATTGTGATGGGCGTTTGACTGTAATCGGTCACGGCGGGCGCAGTAACGCTCACTTGAATTCTCGGTGGCTCTATGGGCTTTGGCCGATTTTGAAGCCAGTGATACCCCCACCATCCGCCTGCACCCAGAACCGCCAGCAGCGCGATCAATCCCATAGTTTGTTTGGGCTTTTGCCGCATGAATCGCTCAAGGTGGCATAACCACGCAGGGGAGCGCCAGCTAACCACGCCAAATACCGCGACCCAAAGACCGCCAATTACACTGAAAAAACCGGCCAAAACCAGCCCGAATAGTGCGAATTTCCCGGTGAGTTTCAAGGGTTCACTCGGCGGCAAATTAGCCGATTCAGGCGTCGGGTTAGAATTTGCCGCTGCGTTCGGCTCTGCGGAGTGAGACATGACATATATCCTTATATTCATCTATTCCAAAGCAGGTAAATTATACGATAAGAACACAGCCGAACCGATATAAATCATGCAGCGCAAGGCCAATGATTAACGAGGCATCCGAACCAGCGCTTGAATATCCTCAGCCATGTGGATATACGCAATCAGAAACTCGAACAGCATGCGCCAGAATAATTCCATCATCAAAAAGCACAGTAGACAGGCCAATAGCAGCCAAACGCGTTGTTTTGGTGTAAGCATTTGATCACTCAGCACCCCAACCTCATCCCGCGCTTGGGAAAACCATCCAAAACGATGCGTTAACCAGAACCAAATTGCCCAAACCGCCAGCGGCATAATCACTGCGCCGAGGTAATAAAAACCCAGCAAAGCATAGGGGCTAATCAGGCTACGAAAAGTTAAAAAATTGATCCAGTCTTCCATTCAAACTCCCGTTTTTCGCATGTCAGGTCGCATCAATCCATTGGATTCAACCCGGATAAAACTCCGATTGGGTTGCGTCATGAGTTTGGGGATGTCACGGTAAAAAGACATTCAATACTGGAAAAGATTGATTTTTCAATCAATGCCATTTGATTTTATGACTGATTTTGTTTATCTCGCGCTTTCAGCGAAACCGTGCAACCACGCAAGATTTAAGGCTTATCTGTATATTTAATCCACCCGTTACCGGTACAGAAGTCCATGATGGAAACGGGGTATACCCGCTACTTACTCTTGAGGAAAGTGCCTATTGATAGCGCATGGGGCACTGTGTCGGGGATCAATCCCCTCCTGCAACTACCCACACCACAGAAAACCGTCTTGTGCTCGCGACTCTTATAAGAATGCCCCTGGAAATTTTCATCAGGTGGATACTTCGACAGGCCGGAGCAATAAATTAATATCCCAAACGCCGCCGGGCTTCGCTGTGCAATGCAGCCGTTGCGGCGGCACACACGGTGGTGGTATCCAGCCCTACCGGCTTGCCATCAAGATCGGTAAACACCCCCCCTGCTTCGCGCACAATCACCGACAAAGCAGCGATATCAAGCACATTCACATCCGATTCAATCACCAAATCAATCGCGCCGCGGGCGAGCAAATGATAGTGGTAGAAATCGCCATAGCCGCGCGTGCGATTGACGTCGCGCACCAGGCTCGCCAAACCCGCCCAACCGTCAGGGTTTGCGGCCAACGTTTTGAGATTGCCCACCGACAGCGTCGCCGCCGTGATGGTATCAATCCGGCTGACTTTCGCTTGTTTATCCATCCAGAATGCACCACCACCCTGTTCGGCATAGGCATGCTCACCAAACACAGGCGCGCTGGAAACGCCCAAAATCAATTCATCACCACGCAACAGCGCAATCTGCGTGGAGAAAAACGGATATTCGCGCACGAAGCTCTTGGTGCCATCAATCGGATCAACCAGCCAGGTGTATTCGGCATCCGGACGCGTTTTACCGGTTTCCTCGCCATAAAAACCATGTTCGGGAAACTGCGCGAGGATGACGGCCTTAATCGCCTCTTCGGTTTCCACATCGGCAATCGTGACCGGCGACGCATCAGCTTTGATGGTGATATCAATATTTTGCTGCCAGTACTTGCGCACAATGGTTTCGGCAGCGCGGGCAGCGGCCAAGGCCGTTTCCAAATAAATACTCGGCGTGTGAGAGCTCGACATGGGTCTTCCTTCAATAGGGCCATAAAAAATGGACAATAATTCAAGCGGGTAATTTACCTGATTCACCGGCTGTTTTGTTAATCGAATCCATTGTGCCGTGGCCACAAGGGCCCAGGCTGCTAGAATCACCCCACGTCATTTCATGAAGGGAAAACAGCATGTGCGGTATTTGTGGTTGGTTGGCGGCCCCGGGGCAACGACCGAATTTAGGGGCGATACGGCGCATGATGGATCGGTTGGACCGGCGCGGACCTGATCACGAAGGCAGTTTTTCGGATGGTCCCATGGCGCTGGGACATCGGCGGCTATCCATTCTGGATTTAAGTTTTCATGGTGCCCAGCCGATGATCGACCGCGAGCACGGTCTGGCACTGGCGTTCAACGGCACCATTTACAACCACCCGGAACTGCGCCAGGAACTGCGTGCTTTGGGGCATCGGTTTGAATCGACGGGTGACACCGAGGTCATCCTCAAAGCCTATGCGCAATGGGGCAAGGATTGCGTTACGCATCTGACCGGCATGTTCGCCTTTGCCCTCTGGGATTTGAAAACCGGCGCCCTCTTTTTGGCGCGTGATCGGCTCGGCATCAAGCCGTTGTATTACACCGAAGACCCAAGCGACCCACGGGCACCGCTGCGCTTTGCCTCCAGCTTGCCCGCATTGCTGGCCGGCGGTGGCGTCAATACGGAATTCGACCCGATTGCCCTGCATCATCAGTTCACGCTGCATGGTTCTGTACCCGCACCCCATACAATCCTGCAAGGGGTGCGGAAACTTGAGCCCGGCTCCAGCTTGCACATCGACGCAAGCGGCAGACGCCAACTTCAACGCTATTGGCAAATTGATGCGACCGAGCGCCGTGATTTAGATGCCAATCAATGGCAGGAAAAAATTCATGCCGGATTGCTCAAAGCGGTGAAGCGACGACTGGATATCAGCGATGTACCCGTCGGCGTGCTGCTGTCCGGCGGTCTCGATTCCTCGCTGATTGTCGCGCTGGCGCATGAAGCGGGTATCACGCCACAAACCTTCACCATCGGCTTCGAAGATCAACCTGAAGAAAAAGGCAGCGAGTTTGAGTTTTCCGATCCGGTCGCCGCCCGCTATCGCACGCAACATCACCGTTTTCATATTCCCAACAACCAAGTTCTGGAACGCTTGCCCGAAGCCATCGCGCAGATGAGCGAGCCGATGTTTGCTCAGGACGCGGTGGCGTTTTATTTGCTTTCCGAGCAGGTTTCCAAGGAAGTCAAAGTGGTTTTGAGCGGCCAAGGTGCGGATGAAGTGTTTGGGGGTTATTTTTGGTATCCGCAGATGGCCGCCGCGCAAGGCTCGGACATTGAGCGGTTTGCGCCCTTTTATTTCGACCGGGATCACGAAGAGTTTTTGCGGATGGTCACCGCACCGTTTCGGGGAGATGACCATACCAGCGCACGCATCACGCATGAATTTTCGATGATTCGCGGCAAAAATTACATCAATCGCGTGCTGGGTTTGGATACCAGCACCTTAATTGTCGATGACCCAGTCAAGCGGGTAGACAACATGACCATGGCTTGGGGGCTGGAAGCGCGTGTACCGTTTCTCGATCACGAACTGGTGGAATTGGCCATGCAAATGCCTGCCCAATACAAACTTGATCTTGAAGGTAAAGGCATATTGAAACGCATTGCCCGGGGCCGCGTCCCCGATGCAGTCATTGACCGTCCCAAAGGGTATTTTCCCGTCCCCGCGCTGAAATATGTACGCGGGCCGTTTTTTGAATTTATGCGTGAAATCCTGAGCTCACCCACCGCCCAGGCACGCGGATTATTTGAACCCAGCTATGTGAATCGCCTGCTTTTACAGCCGGATCAGCACTTCACGCGGCTGCAAGGGGCTAAACTCTGGCATCTGGCGGTATTTGAATTGTGGCTCCAGCAAAATAATCTGTAATCGCAGGCCAGAAATAAAAGAGATCGGGGCTTTGAATTCATCGTTATCAGTCAGACGAACATTTTTAACCAGCGTGCCGCGTTTAAGCGTGACTGGTGTGCCTTTCACCTTCAAATCCTTAATCACCTGAACGCTATCACCATCATTTAGCAATATACCGTTACGGTTTTTGACTGTGCGTTCCCTAGGGTTCTCCTGCTGAAAGAGGGCGCATGATCACAAATCCGGCAAGAGAACGGGCAGTCGGCAGCGGATTCCAGTCCACATCAATGGCTCAAGGCCGTATCCCGTTTCGGAGGCTTGCATTCAAATAATCCAGTAAATTTTGGCACGGCAAAATCACCGGGCATGTGTTGCGGCGTACCCAATCATTCTGCCAGGTGGCGGCGGCTCACCCGCCGTTCTGCATCGGCCTTGGTGCGGGCAAATAACACATCTTCATATTCACGCTGTAGCCCGCCACATCGGATTTGACCGATGCGCGGACTGAATCCCCAAACGAGTTCGGTCATGTTGACGCTTAACTTCCCGATAGGATAAGCTACATCACTGAATTTTATGGATTATTTTTAATCATCTGCATTAATTGCCCCGTCGTAATTGCACCGACATGCCGCGCAACCAGTTCACCTTTGGGATTAATCAAAAAAGTCGTCGGAATACCCGGCACATTGCCAAACACGGCCAATTCATTAGGGCTGGTTTTGAAAATGGGATAGGCCAAATGATTTTCTTCCGCGAAGAGAGACAACTCACCCTCGGATTGATTTGTATCGACGCTCAAACCCCAGACTTTAATGTGATCTTTTTCATGTTCACGCGCAAATTCGGCCAGCTCAGGTAATTCCTTTCGGCAAGGGGGACACCAGGTTGCCCAAATATTGATCACCACATAATTGCCGCGCTCCGCAGTCAACGTGTGCATTTTCCCGTTCACATCCTGCTTTGAAAACTCAAGCGGTGCGGCAAATGCCGACATGGCAGCCCCCATCATCAAAAATGCACCAAACCATAACGTCCAGCGCTGCGCTTTTTTTATCACCATCAAAACGGTTTGAGAAAATTTCATCCACAACAGGGGTTGCACCAACATTTTGTCCTCACTCATTTAAAAAATTGCCACAGTTACCCATGGATCCTCTGATTAACGCCCAAAAATCAATCAATGGCAAACCGGCATGTGCGGGTTAACCAACCTGTTGACAGGGATTTTTCACCAAACCTCAAAAAACTTAGCGTAAGTTGGCTATGATGTTCCACACAATGAACGATCATCCCTCGTCTGTCATGAGCATAGCCTAAAGCGGCGGCAAGAATAGGTTGATTGGATCTACTCGCCATCCTTACATTTTATTTATCGGGAACACCCAGCACGCATGAGCGAAATTCTGGTTCTTTATTACAGTCGATATGGTGCCACGACACGCTTGGCGCATCAGGCAGCCCGCGGTGTTGAACAGGTTTCGGGCATGCACGCTCGAATCCGCCGCATTCCCGCTCTCCCCGATGCCCACGGCGCGGTACCCGAAATCGCGCACGATGCCCCGCCGGTGGTGCAACCGCAAGATTTTGAGGAATGTAGCGGGTTGCTACTGGGCAGCCCAACCTACTTTGGCGGCATGGCGGCGGCAGTAAAACACCTGCTCGACGACACCAGTCGCCAATGGTTCAAAGGCACCTTATCGGGAAAACCGGCGGGTGTGTTTACCTCAACCGGTTCGATGCACGGCGGCCAGGAAACGGTATTGCTCTCGATGATCGTCCCCTTGCTGCACCACGGGATGCTGATTGTTGGCATCCCCTACTCCGAACCCGCGCTGGCACATACACAAACGGGAGGCACACCGTACGGGGCAAGCCACACCACAGGCAATAATCGGCCATTGAGCATGGAAGAACGTCAACTCACCCAAGCGCTTGGGCAGCGGGTTGCCGAGACAGCACAAAAGCTTTTGCTGCCATCAACATAACCCACCCCATGAATCCCCCCGCGCACCCCGTGACCGTTCTGTGGCTTCGCCGGGTAATTATCGGCGTACAGCCCTTGATCTCGGCAAGCTATCTGGGCATGGCATTTTGGGGTGAAGGTGTTGCCCGGCCGCAAGGCGCCTGGCTTTTTACGCTTATTTTACCGACGCTGCTTGTCTTATCCGGCATGTGGAAAGGCCAATACTCCGCATTTGTGTGGGCGGCTCTGGCCGATTTGTTCTATCTGATGGCTGCCAGCACGGACGCATGGAGTTCAAACGCTGATCGGGGGTTCAATATCGCCATCCTTGCCCTTGCGATCATAGGGTTTTGCGCGGCTTGGGCACAGGGGATCATTTTCCGCCGGAATCGACGCCGCCCAACCGTCCGTCATTAATTTTGGTTATGATGCGCTTCAGACCATCTACCCCTTTGATCGAAGGATAACTCATGATTCGCAAATGCCTGTTCCCAGCTGCCGGTTATGGCACCCGTTTTTTACCGGCCACCAAAGTCATGCCAAAAGAGATGCTTCCTATTCTTGACCGTCCACTCATACAATATGGGGTGGAGGAAGCCATGGAAGCCGGCATCAAGAACATGGCGATTGTGACCGGCCGAGGCAAGCGCGCACTGGAAGATCACTTTGATGTGAATTACGAACTCGAACATCAAATTCGTGGTACATCAAAAGCGAGCCTACTGGCCAGTATTGATCGGCTAATTGACAACTGCACATTTTCGTATACCCGTCAAATCAGCATGTTAGGCTTAGGGCATGCCATCTTAACGGGTGAGCCCTTAATTGGTAATGAACCCTTCGCCGTGGTTTTGGCGGATGACCTCTGCGTCAGTTCGCCCAACGGGGTCTTGAGCCAAATGGTTGAGATCTACAATCGTTATCAATGCAGCGTCGTTGCGGTAGAAGAAGTGCCGATGAGTGAAATCCATAAATATGGTGTCATCGCAGGCACACCAATCGATGATGATTTAATTCAAGTCACCAATATGATCGAAAAACCGGTGGCCAATCTTGCGCCGAGCAATCTGGCGATTATTGGCCGCTATATTTTAACACCCGATATTTTTGACATTCTCGAAGCAACCAAAGCAGGCGCCGGGGGAGAAATTCAACTCACAGACGCCTTGCGCGCCCAAGCAGAACAAGGCAAAGTCATTGCCTATAAATTCAAGGGGCAACGTTTTGATTGCGGTAGCCCCTCGGGTTTTGTGGCCGCCACCAACCATTTCTATCACCTGAGCCGTCGTTGATCAGAGGATCATTAAAGACGACTTACTTTCGAGGACATTTTGCATGCACGTTTCAGAAAATGCGGTCGTTGCGATCGAGTACACCTTAAAAAATGATGAGGGCGATGTGCTCGATAGCTCAGTAGGCCATGCCCCGCTGACTTATCTTCACGGCCATCACAACATCATTTCCGGCTTGGAAAATGCGCTTGTCGGCAAAAAAGTCGGCGACACTTTTACCGTCACCATCCCACCGGAAGAAGCTTATGGCCTGCGCGATGACAGCATGACCCAAGTGGTACCGCGGCATTTGTTCCAAGGTGTGGATGAGATCATTCCTGGTATGAAATTCCACGCAGAAGCGGAACACGGCGTGAATGTCGTCACCGTTATCGACGTCAAAGGTGATCAAGTTCATTTGGATGCCAATCATGAACTCGCCGGTGAAACTTTGCATTTTGACGTGGTGGTTAAAGATATTCGCGCGGCCTCTGCCGAAGAAATCGAACACGGTCATGCGCATGGCCCTGATGGTCATCATCACCACTAAATTCGTGCGCGTTATTCGCACATTGCACGCCAGCACCCCCGATCACTTGATCGGGGGGGTTATGTCGGCACCCGCAGATCGGCGTCTAATCGCTGAGATTACATCACCGTCGAAATATGGGTTCTCTCGCCATTGGCCGTTAACCCCGCTCTGGTCTGCGGGTCGCTTCCTTCCGGCCAAAGATCCTCAAACGCGATAAAAACACTCGCGAACATCAGCGGCAGCAGGATAATTAAACTCAGCATCAAGGTGAACGGCACGCTGATGAACAAGACCAGCCAAATCAATCCATAAACCAAAAAAGGAACCCAATTTTGGGTAACTGCCTGAAAACTTTGCTTTAGGGCTGGCCATAAACGCAATCCGCGCAATACGATCAAGGGCACGGCGAAAAAGGTTGCCATGCTGTAAACCGCTAGGCCAAGCAACCCGACCGACCAAATCAACCACGCATTGGGGTCTAACAAGACCGGCATTAAAAACCGCAGCCGTTGTTCATCCGTTGCCGAGATATCGGTTAAAACGGAATGATCAATACCGGAAAGCTTGACCGTGACAAACGTTGCCAATATCAACAAAACAGCCAAGGTGAAACCGATTGATACCAAGGCCAAGTTCAACAGTGCCTTGCGCGGAGCCGGATCCCTAAATACCGAGAACATCAGATCAAAAGAAATGGGTTGCTCCCGCGCAAGTGGCTCCACCTGCCCCCGCAGATCAATTTCACGCATCCGCCGAAACACAATATAAACGCCACCGGCAAGAAATGGGGAAAGAAACGGGGTAATCACATTGCCCAGAAATGGCACCATACTGGCCACAAACAGCAACACATACATCAGCATCACCACACCAATTGCCAACCCCAATCGAGGCTTGATGAATCGCCAACCATCCAGAATCCAGCCCCAACCCCGACCCGCTCTAACACGCTGCATTGTTGATTACCCAAGTTTATTCATACGCCAAGCGAAAAATTCGCGCGAAAGTTATTGTCAACCAGATCCCCCGGTAACGGATGATAAAGCCCGCCCAGCGTCGCACACGATCAATTGACACCCAACTTCCTGCTAGGATAGCTTAATCAACCCCTATTAAGGCACCAACGCAGGTTTGAATCATGCTAAAAGCAATTTTATTTGATGTAGATGGCACACTGGCCGAAACCGAGCGCGATGGACACCGCATCGCCTTCAACCAGGCCTTTGCAGAGGCTGGATTAGAGTGGACGTGGGATGTTGATGTCTACGGCGATCTGTTGGCCATTACCGGCGGCAAGGAACGTATCCGGCATTTTATCGATCACTATCAACCGAGTTACCCGCCACAGGCCAATGAATCCACTTGGATTGCGGGGCTGCATAAAGCAAAAACCACACACTATTTGCGCTTGTTGGCGGAGGGCGCGATTCCCTTACGGCCCGGTGTTCGACGGTTACTGGATGAGGCACGCGCGCAAGGTTTACGGTTGGCGATTGTCACCACAACCACGCCAGAGAATGTCACCGGCTTGCTGGAGGCCACATTAGGCACCGAATCGATCGATTGGTTTGAAGTGATTGCGGCGGGGGATATCGTGCCCCAAAAGAAACCTGCGGGGGATATTTATATCTACACCCTTGCTCAACTGCAATTGCACGCGGATCAATGCTTGGCAATTGAGGATTCGGGCAACGGAGTTTACTCAGCGAAAGCAGCGGGTATCCCTGTACTGGTGACTAAAAACGCCTACACTCACGACGATCAATTCACGGGTGCCGTGGCTATTTTAAGCGATCTCGGCGAGCCAGGGGATGCTGCACAGGCTCATTTCGGACTAAATCCGGCGAATGGCTACGTCGATTGTGCCTATTTGCAGGCATTAGTACGGTCAGCGGATGAATTCGCGCTGTGATCCGCGTTAAATACCGCACTGACACGCCCAGTTTTCACCGTTAAACTTGACCAAAATATTCGACTTACGCACAGGACAACCATGAACCCTAACCATTCACCTGACGCTAACCCTTTTGATTACAACCAATTCATCAATGAATTTGAAGAAGTGACCTATTGGCATTTTGCGTGGTATAGCCAGATCATGGCGGCGCTCCTGTTTGAAAAGACCAAGCACATTCAGGGTCATCCTGAATGTAAATTTGGTCAATTTATCAATCAAACCCAAATTCCCGCCGCGCAAAAAGAAGAGTTCAACGCCGTGCGCGATCTGCATCAACAAATGCACGAATCTGCCCGCGCACTCATGGCCACTCGCAATGACAGCAAAGAAGCCGAAGAAGAAATTTTTCAAGAGTTCTCAGCGCTGCAATCGCTGTTTGCCGCTGCCTGCAATGCACTCTTGCGCGCCGCCATCATGACCTACGCCAAGAACCTCGCATAATTTAATCACACATAAAACTGATTCAAACGCCGGCAGGTTTTCTGGCGTTTTTTCTGGTTGCTTGATTGATCAAGCGAGTACCCCACGCACCTCAGCCACACTGATAATAAGGCCTGACCATGAACAAAAATATCGATGAAATTCATGCGCGCATTCAGGCGTTGCAAGAAGAGCTTGAGGGCGAATATCGCAAATCATTGGATGCTTTTGAGCTGAAACGCGCCGAACTCGCCGACGAATTTAAGCAACAGCAGAAACACTACAAAACCGGCTTGCTGCGTTTTCTTGCGCGCTCACGGCCAATGGTGATACTCACGGCGCCCATCATTTACCTGGGTTGGATTCCATTTTTTCTTTTGGATGCGTTTGTCACGGTGTACCAAACCATTTGCTTCCCGATCTATCGTATCCCACACGTCCGGCGGGCAGATTTTGTCGTATTTGGGCGCGAGGAATTACCCTATCTCAATCTCATTGAAAAATTCAATTGTTTGTATTGCTCCTATGGCAACGGCGTCGCCGCGTACGTCCGGGAAATTTCAGGCCGCACCGAGCAATATTGGTGCCCCATCAAATACGCCAAACGCATCCAAGCGGCACATGAACGCTATCCTGATTTTTTCGATTACGGCGATGCAGAAGCCTATCGTCAAGGGCTGGAGCGGTTACGCCAAACCTATGAGGATGAAATAAAACGCAATTAACAGGCAGGTGGAAATTGATCACGCTCGGCAATACAGCCTTAAACAGCGCATAAAATGGGCTAAAAACCCTCATGTACACAGTGTAAACTGCGGGTTTTTGCCCATTGCCGCCTTGTCGCCCCCATGCGCATGACGTTGTTCACTACCCTGTGAACAAACCAGTAGCGTGTGAGACTTAGTGAGATTCGCCAGAAAAGAACAATGAACGCACGAATGGAATACTCAATTTACGCTGCGCACTTAATGAGGCGTGGTCGAGTTGTTGGATAATTTCAAGCAAGCTGCCCACATCCCGAGGGCTACGCTGAAGCAGATAAACCGCAGTTTCAAAAGGCAAATCAAATCCTCGTTCTTCGGTTTTTCGGCGCATCAACTCAATTTTTTCGGCATCATTTGGCGGATGAATCACCATCGTAATCCCCCAGGCAAGACGGGAAACCACATCGGCGAGTTTAAATCCCAGTTGCGCGGGCGGATGATGTGCCGTCATCAATAACGGAATCTCCCTTTCGCGTAATCGGTTAATCAAATCAAAGAGCAAAAACTCGCTGTGAGCATTGCCGGCAAGCACATCCACATCATCCAAAACCACCAAATCGTTCGGCTCAAACCCCATCCGATCCAGATCGGCGGATACTTGCTTCAATGGCATGTAGGCTGCTGTTCTGCCCTGTTGACCCGCATAAAAACAGGCAGCCTGGGCCAAGTGAGTTTTGCCCATATTGGAAGCGCCATGGACAAACAACTGCAATTCACCCAAACCTGCCGCTTGCTGCGTGATGAGCGCGCGCAGCAGCAGATTTTCACTGCCGATAAATCCATCCAGGGCATGCGGTGCCTGTAAATCCAGATCCAGCGGCAACTGATGCAAGGGTGGGCGCATAAATAGATCGGAAGATACGTTATTCAGTCTTGGAGGGAGGCGATGGTGTGGCCGCAACGACGGAACCAGATGCCGGATCAGTGACCGTTTGCCCAACGGCTGCCACTAAACTTCCATCCTGATAAAACTGACTTTTTTGGTAATACTGCAAGGCATGCCGCGCCATCACCATGAGGATGGCAGAGGCGGGCAACGCAAGGAGCACACCAAAAAACCCAAAAAGCACACCGCCTGCCAACACTGCGAAAATCACTGCGACGGGATGCAAGCCAATCCGCTCACCGACAAAACGCGGCTGCCACAAAATGCTTTCGAGCGTTTGCCCAATGCCAAACACCAAGAGCACCCACATTAAAGGGGTAAATTCGCCAGTCTGAATATACATAGCGATCAACGCCATCGTAATGCCAATTAAATTCCCCAGATAGGGCACGAAACTCAACAGTCCGGCTGCCATGCCAATGACGATGCCAGTTTCCAGTCCTACGAGGGTTAAACCAATCGAATAGGTGATGCCGTTGGCGAGCATCACTGCCAACTGCCCGCGCAAGAATCCACCCAACATTTGATTCGATTCCTGAGCCAAACCCACCCAATGCGACTCTTGACGGCGTGGCAGGAGGTGTCGAATTTTTTCAATCAGATTGGGCCAATCGCGGAGCAGATAAAAACCGATCACCGGAATCAAAATGAGGTTCATCAGTGAAAAGACAACCGCACTGCCATTACCGAAAACCACCCCGGCGCTCTTGGCCAGCACCGTGCCAATTTCCTGTGCGTGCTGCATGGAAAGTTGCGTCAGGGAACTTAAGTTAATCGTTAAGCCGAAGCGATCATTCAGATAGGGCACAAACTCGGTTTGAATCCGATCAAGTAATTTTGGAAACACCGTCACCAGCTTGATGGCTTGTTCGATAATCACGGGTACCAGCGCCAATACCCCTAAAAACAACACCAGCGAGATGACAAAAAAAACGACCGTGGTGCCGACCGTACGATTGATTTTCCAAACCGTCATTTTGGTCACGATCGGATCAAACAGGTAGGCCAATACAATTCCCGCTAAAAAAGGGGTTAAAATCGAC
Source organism: Pseudomonadota bacterium (assembly GCA_021801265.1). Classification (GTDB taxonomy): domain Bacteria; phylum Pseudomonadota; class Gammaproteobacteria; order Halothiobacillales; family Halothiobacillaceae; genus Halothiobacillus. Next base: position 293,544 of record JAJYYE010000004.1, read on the forward strand.
GAAAGCAGGTACACCACATAGAGCGTTACCGCGACAGCAACCAGCACAATCCAACGCATCATCGATTCCTTCATAAACCGCCCCAATCAATTTGCCGTGATTTTAACAGTAAAGATCCCAGCTCGCCGATAAAACCATGCGGTCCAAAAAACGTCGGATTAAACCCACGTATACTTTGTCACTATCCCAAACCGGTCCTATTCAGTGTCAATGAAACCGCCATTCATAAGCCAACACACACTTAAGCCCAACAGCCTCGGCGTAGGATTTATTATTTTGGCCATTGCCATGCTGCTGGCAGCCATCAATTATGGCAATAACCTCATATTTTTTATTAGTTTTTTACTTATCGCCCTGATGGGTAATAGTGCTTGGCAAACCCACCGTCAATTAAAAGGATGCGACATCGCTGTCCGCGGTATTGCCGCACGTTATGCACCCAGACCGGGATCGTGGGCCCTAAAGCTGGATAGCAAATTACAGAATCCCGCAATCACCCTGCGTGCCGAAGGGGCGGAGCCACTTGTGCTCGCAGTGTCTGCCGGTAAATCAATTTTGGTTAATTTGCCCCTACCCGCGCTGCCCCGTGGTCGTCACCGTACACCGACGATTATCCTTTCAACCCATTACCCCATCGGTTTGTGGACCGCCGAAAAGCGTTGGAATTTCCCAAACCAGCCTCAATGGGTTTATCCCGAACCCCGTGGCGACACGCCACTGCCACACACCGTTCGCCCAACAGGAAAAGCTGAGCCGCAAGGCGGGGATGAGCATTTTGATCATTTACGAGCGTATGTGGCAGGGGATAATTTAAGTCGCATTGCCTTCAAACATTTGGCGAAAACCGGTCAACTCGTGACGCAACATTGGGAAAATGAGCATCGGAATTCAGGAGAAATACGAATTGATTTCAATGAATTATCAGGTGATTTGGAAGAAAAACTCCAGCAAATAACGCAGTGGATTTTGCGGCTAGCGGCTAAACAAACACCCTACACGCTCCTGTTGCCCGGACAGGCGGAGAGGAGTGGCACAGATGCCACCCATCAAAAAAACTGCCTGGAAGCTTTGGCGTCTTTTCGTGCACCCGTCTCGCTCTCAAACCGGGATAATTCATGACGGTGACGAGGCATCAAGCACAGCGTCCACCATCGAATCGATTTCGATTGGATTACCCCTTAGGTCTCGTGATCGGCACGACCCTCTTGGCGCATCTGTTCCATATGCCCATATGGGCCATCCCCTTGGTCATCGCAGGCCTCATTTGGCGCTTCACCCACGAATGGCGCGGCTGGCCGTTGCCACCACAACTCGTGCTGATTTTTCTCGCTTTGGTGGTTGGCTTGGGTGTATTTTTAAACTACCACAGCGTGTGGGGGCGAGATGCAGGCACCGCATTACTCACGTTGGCAGCCCTGCTCAAACTGCTGGAAACCCGCCAGCATCGCGATCAAAGTGCTTTGTTATTGCTAGGATTTTTTTTGATTGTCAGCTTGTTATTGTTTGACCAAAGTTTATCGACCGCCCTGTTATCGCTGATACTGTTCGCAGGACTCATCACCGCGTGGATTGGTGTCAGCAACCCGAGTCTTACCGCCATTAAACCGCGATTACGCACCGCAGGCGGCCTCATGCTGGCTGGTCTGCCCATCGCCATCATCCTGTTTTTATTATTTCCAAGACCGCCCGGCGCGCTTTGGGGCACACAACAGCCCACGGCTCAACAGGCAAAAACGGGGTTATCCGACACCTTAACTGCGGGAGCATTTGAGCAATTAGCCAAGGATGACACGCCTGCATTTCGGGTGAGTTTTGTCCAGGCCATCATCCCACCCGCCCAGCGCTACTGGCGGGTGCTTGTCATGAGCAATGAGATCAACGGCACATGGCATGCCGAAATCCCGAACATTTTTGATGCCCTATCAGCGCCTAATGCATTTCCCGATACCGACAGCCGCATCACGTACACCATCACGTTAGAGCCCTCTGAACGTCGCTGGATGCCCTCGCTCGCCATACCCATCGACTTGCCACCAAAAACCGTTTTAAGCGATACCGCCAGTTTATTCTCACGCGCACCGCTGACCGATCGATCTCGCTACACGGTAACTTCCGCAACGCGCTATCGTCTCGACCCGAATTCGCTGCCCCGAGCGGTTCAAGCGGCCAATTTAACCCTGCCCCATGACGACCCCCAACTCAAAGCGCTCGCGCGCCAATGGCAGGGATTACCGCCGCTGGAAATCCGTGATCAAATCACACGTTATTTTCGCACCCACGGCTTTAGTTACACCCTCACCCCCGGCAAATTACCCCATGAAAATCGCATGGACAGTTTTTTATTCCAAACCAAAAAAGGCTATTGCGAACATTACGCCACCGCATTTACCCTGCTGATGCGCGCCGCTGGCGTACCCGCACGTATCGTGACCGGTTATCAAGGCGGCGAAGTGATTGGTGATTACTTATTAGTTCGGCAGGCAGATGCCCACGCCTGGAGTGAAATATGGGTTAAAGGACAGGGCTGGATCCGCGTAGACCCTACCGCCGCCGTGGCACCGGAACGCATTACCACCGGCTTTGCCAATGCGGCCGAGCAGGATGCCGCCCTGCCCGCCAGTTTGCGCCGCGACGACAGCATCGCGCGGCAATGGGCGCGATTAAATGACCGTGTTGAAAACGGCTGGAACCAATACGTCCTCGGTTACAGTGGCAGCACACAAACAGATTTACTCAGCCATTTGGGCTTGGAAAATCTGGGGACTTGGGCTCGTCTAGGCCTTGCACTGCTGATTACCGCAATCACGTGGATGGGAATATTTTTCCTCTGGAAAAAAACAACCCGGCTTTCGAAGTTAGAAACACCGGTAGAGCGCGCATGGCGACCCGTAGCGCAAGCACTCACCCGGCTGGGACTACCACGAGAACCGGCGGAAACCCTACGCACCTACTGCGACCGCGCCGCATTAGCCTTTCCCACCTTGGCCACTGATATTAAGCAAGCACAACACTTATTCAGCCAATGGTTGTTTGCCCCTCAGTTCAGCCTGCGCAGCCAAACCCGCACAAAAACAATGGCAAAAAACCTGGCATGGCAGTTACGCTGGCTTTACTGGCGGAATAAATCAAGATATTGATTTATAAATCATATTTCAGAAATACCCCTTCGGATCGAACAAAGTAAAACACCGCCCACATTTTCTTTTAACCGTCATGTAACGCCAGAAATGGCCGGCTGAATTAAGCCCCCCCACCAGGTATAAAAAACCCGCAAACCCAGCGAGAATACGGGCTTATCTAATGTATGGTACGGCAGAGTGATGTGTGCGGAGCCGGCACTGAACCGGCACGATCCTTCGATCGAGCGATTTCAAGTCTCTTTGACATCCTGGACTTAACGGGGCTTCTCTCTATTTCCAATCGGCCTCTGGCACAATATTGCGCACACGGGATCAAACGAGCCGGGCAGCTACCCACCCCGCAACCTTCCGGCGGGCAATTACGCGGATTGTTTCAATCGATATCGCTGGATAAACGCATCCATCTTGCCCCGCCCTATCGCCTGGATCTGGCACAGCAGATTCGCGCTGATGCTCTCCATTGTGTACCGTTGCTGTAATTCACTCTGGAGACGAATCAGCAAATGGGCAGTGGCTTCGGCGTCGGCCAATGCCCGGTGGAATTGGCCTGTTTTCGGTAATTGCAGGGTATGCACGAGCGTAGCTAACCGATGGTTTGGTGCATTCGGAAATAACCGCCGCGAGAGCAACAACGAGCAGACAAAATCCTGGACGCGGGGTCGATGAATTTTATGGGTTTCGGCATCCCAAAACTTGCGATCAAAGGCCGCGTTATGCGCGACTAAGGGATACGACCCAGCGAAATCAGCCGCCTGTTGCATCACGGCACCGATGCGTGGGGCTGATCGAACCATCGCTTGGGTTATACCCGTCAGGGCCTGAATATCAACCGGTATTGGTACTTCCGGATTCATGAGACTCTGATAGCGATCGACGATGCGATGATGACGAACCAGTACAATGGCAATTTCGGTTGGGCGTGCGCCATGCGCTGGCGACAACCCAGTGGTTTCAAAATCAATCACCGCGAAGGTATTTAATGGCATTAGGACGCTCTTCTCTGGTTCAAATTTTGGCTGATTGACTCAATTTTTCCAACAATTAATCCACGGTACTCTGACCATTGCGCCGATTTGTTTTTGGATAATGGGATTGATTTCCCTGTGGTGTTTCTTGAAACTCAAGGCGATTGGATGAAAGTGCCTGTTTAACAGGCAGATTAAATCCCGGCGTGATTCGCACTTCCCCACGCGGGCAACCGCCTATCGTCCGGCGGGCCTTGAGTAATTCCGGCCCCGCCTCATGATGAATCGCACCATCCATACCCGCACCGCCCAACAGCAAGACATTGGCAGCATTCACAGTGGCATCGACCAACCAAGCCGTAATGTCGGCCACAATGACACAAAAAATGGGGTTCACCAGCGATTACCACCTATTCGTGCCTGGATGTCTGGATGAATCCTTGAGTCACCCTATTATTCTGCATCCATACGACACATTCCTTCACAGAGAACCCATGAATGGCGCGCGCCAGGGCCCTCCTGAATAAAACTCTGAGCACCCCGCCACCGCCCTGTTAAATGTCATTATTTCCGGCCACTACCGTTTGGTTGTTGCGGAATCAAAACGGCATTGTGGTAATCGAATGGGTTGGCACGCTGCAGCATATGACAAGAAGACATTTCAGGAGCCGGGAACGAACCACCCAGCCTGTGGAACAATCGATGCAACCTGGCCAATGAGATAGAACTATAAGTTGGCAAGCAGTTTTGTCAGCAGGCGTCATCCAAGACGCCTGCTGATCACTATGCCCTTGCGGCGCCGGGTGGCGCCATCGGCTGCGGGGGCTTGCTGACATCGCTGGCCTCACATGAAGCAATTGGATTGGAAAAACCACCCAACTGGCGGATGATCTGCTGAGTTGTGGTGCGTTTTGCAAAAAAGCTTAATTCTTTGACAGAAATAGGGGACTCTGGTGACCACTAATCGAGGTAATTATGAATGCAAGATATCTTGAACTCGTGCAATGTAACCTGGGTCAGTCGACATGATGTCTCGCACGCGTTTTGGCATTACCATCCTTTTTGCCGTTATTTTGGGCGCGGGTGGGTTTTTTCTTTGGACGCCCGTCAAGCAGGCGGTGTTTGCCCCACCAAATCAATTGCAGCACATTGTGGTCTCTGGAAATATCGAAGCCCATCAAAGCGTGCTGAGTTTCAACGAAGTCCAGGCACCGATCATTTATCTTCCGTTTGATGAGGGCAAAAATGTTGATGCCGGTACAGTACTGGCACGGGTTGACGATCGCCATTATCAGCAACAATTACAGATCGACCGCGCGGCCGTTGATGTCGCAAACAAACAGATTGCCGTCAATGAGAGCAACCTTGCTGCAGTCCAGAACACGGTCGCTAGCGACCGATTCGACCTTGCCGAAAAGCAGCGGGACGATACCCGCGACGCGACCCAGTTAAAATCCGGCGGCGTTTCTCGCCAAGTGGCCGATTTGGCGCACACAGCGGCCCTGCAGTCGGCCGCCGTCCTTGAACGCGACCGGGCACTGGCGCAGGTTGCCAGCCACAACATCGATCTGGCGCGCGCCAATCTGACGGCGGCACAAGCCAAAGTGGGGCTCGACGAAGTGACCTTGTCCTATACTGCCCTGCTGGCACCATTCAGCGGCGTGCTGGCAGTGCGCGAGGCCGAACTGGGCGAACTGGCCGGGCCTGGGGTGGCGGTGTTTACCCTCGACGATCTCAACCATGTCTGGTTGCGTGCCTATGTGAACGAAGCGAACCTGGGACAGATTCGTTTGGGTGAACCGGCCGACATATCTACCGACACCTACCCCGGCAAGGTGTATCGTGGCCGCATCGGCTTCATATCTTCCCAGGCCGAATTCACCCCGAAAACCGTCGAAACCCATGCCGAACGGGTGACTTTGGTCTATCGAATCCGGATTGACCTCGATAATCCGACGCATGAGCTACTGCCCGGAATGCCTGCGCAGGCGACCATTGCGCTTTTGTCAGCGGGGAAATAATGAGCGGCAACCCCATCGAAGTCGCTGTTCGGGTACAAGGACTCAGCAAGAACTTCGGGACGGTTCAGGCAGTCAGGAACGTCAACTTCAGCGTTTCGCCAGGGGATATATTCGGACTGGTCGGCCCCGATGGCGCAGGCAAAACCACCATCATGCGAATGCTTGCCGGTGTACTGAGCCCTGACGCGGGCAGCATCGCCGTCGACGGCGTGGATGTCTCGGCCAATCCGGAGCAGGCCAAATTGCGCCTGAGTTACATGCCTCAACGCTTCGGACTGTACGAAGACCTGACCGTTGCCGAGAATATTTTCTTCTACGGCGAGCTTTTTTCCGTCCCCCGGACCGAACGCATTGCGCGCAGCAAGGAGCTGCTGGAGGCCGCCGGTCTTCAGGCATTCCGGCGCCGACTGGCGGGGCAACTCTCCGGCGGCATGAAGCAGAAGCTCGGTCTGATCTGCGCCCTCATCCACACCCCACAGGTGCTCCTGCTCGACGAACCGACCACGGGCGTTGACCCCGTTTCCCGCCGCGACTTCTGGGCCATCCTGTACGATCTGCGCGAGCGCGGGGTTGCCATCGTACTGTCCACGGCCTACATGGATGAGGCTGAGCGCTGCACCCGCCTGGCGCTGCTGCATACGGGCGAAATCCGGCTTTGCGACACGCCTGCCCGCATCAAGGAGGCGATGCCGGGAACCCTGCTGGCCATCTCATCGGCGCATCCGCGCTTCCTGCGCGAGATCATCGCGGGTAAACCCGGCGTACTGGGCACCTTGCTCATGGGGGATCGCATTCATGTGCGCGTTGACGATCCCGCGCGGCGAATTCCCGAGCTGCAAATTCTGCTTGCCGATCAGGGGGTCGGGATAGCCGACATCGTGCGTGCCGAACCGGGGATCGAGGATGTTTTCGTTGCCTTGCTGGGCCAGGGAAACAAGTCATGAGTCATTCCTTCATCAACTTGAAACGGCTGAACGCCTGTCGGCGGATATGAAATGACCATGGTAGAACCTGCCATCATCATCCAGGGGTTGACCAAGCGTTTTCAGGATTTCACGGCCGTAGATCATCTGGATCTGACGATCAATCAGGGCGAAATTGTGGGGTTCATCGGCCCCAACGGTGCCGGGAAATCGACCACGATCCGCATGCTGTGCGGCCTGCTTCAACCAACCGAGGGGCAAGCATTCGTCGCGGGCTTCAATGTGGGCAGACAACCGGAAGCCGTACGCGAGCACATCGGTTATATGTCGCAGAAGTTTTCGCTCTACGGCGATTTGACCGTGCGCGAGAACCTGCGGTTTTTCGGTGGCCTCTATCGCGTTCCGCGCCACGACAGGGGCGAACGGATGGCCTTTGCCATTGCCATGGCCGGACTGGCGGGTAGAGAGGATGTGCTGGTACGAACGCTGGCCAGCGGCTGGAAACAGCGCCTCGCGCTTGGCTGCGCCATCCTTCACCGCCCGCCCGTTCTCTTCCTTGACGAGCCTACCTCGGGCGTCGAGCCCGAAGCCCGCCGCCAGTTCTGGGATCTCATTCATGAACTGGCGGCGGGCGGCGTGACCACGCTGGTTTCCACGCATTACATGGATGAGGCGGAATACTGCAATCGTGTCGCGCTCATCAATCGCGGCAAGCTTGTCGCCATCGGCAGCCCCAGCGAATTGCGTGGCCACCAACTGGGTGGTGAGTTATTCGAAATGGACTGTGCGCCGCTCGGTGCGGCCCTCAAGGTTTTAACGGATGTCCCGGGCGTTGAAGAAGCAGCCATCTTCGGCGACAAACTCCACATCGTGCTCAGCGCAGGCGGAATCACTGCCGGCGATCTCCCCGGTTTTCTCGGTGCACGCGGGATTCATGCTGACCCACCGCGCCGGGTGACACCCAGCCTGGAGGATGTCTTCGTGCATCTCGTCTCCGGCAGCCATGAGACACGAGGTGCATTTTGAATATCCGGCGCGTTTTTGCCATGGCATTCAAGGAGACGTTACAAGTCTGGCGAGATCCGCGCAGCCTTGCCATCGCGCTGTTGATGCCGGTGATGCAAATGGTCATGCTCGGCTATGGCGTCAGCCTTGATATCAAGCATGTGCCTCTGTGTGTCTACGATCAGGAAAACAGTCAGGAGAGCCGGGCCATTGTCGAGCGCTTTACCGCGCCCGGCTGGTTCTCGATCAGTCAGACGCTCGTCAGCGAGGCCGATCTTCGCAACGCGATGGATCGGGGTGAGTGCAGCATGGCAATTGTGATTCCGGTTGATTTCTCCCGTACGCTTGCGACGACGGGCTCCGCCCCGATACAGGCCATTTTCGATGCCACTGACGTCAACACAACGAATATCGCGTTGGGCTACGCCCAAGGCACGGTTGCCCAAGCCAACGCACAAACGAGCGCGCAATGGAAAGCCGCTCACGGTGTTCATCCGTCTCCGGTCGGTCAGGTCGATGTCGAACCCAGCACCTGGTTCAATGAAACGCTGGATAGCCGCAACTTCATCATTCCCGGCGTGGTGGCCGTGATTCTCGCCCTTGTCGGCGCCCAGCTCACCTCACTCACCATTTCGCGTGAATGGGAACGCGGGACGATGGAGCAACTGATCTCGACCCCGGTGACGGCGCTCGAAGTGATGCTCGGCAAGCTCATGCCCTATTTTCTCATCGGTTTGCTCGATGCGGCATTTTGTCTGGTCAGCGCCGTTTATTGGTTCGATGTGCCCTTCAGGGGAAGCCTCGGCACACTGTTCGTCACCACCGTACTGTTCCTGATCGTCGTACTGGGTATCGGTTATCTCATTTCCGTACGCATTCGCAGCCAACTCGGTGCGAGCCAGATCGCCCTGCTCGTGACCATGTTGCCCACCACCCTGCTTTCGGGCTACACCTTTCCGATCGAGCAGATGCCGGCACCGATTCAGGCGATTACCCTGATCGTCTATCCCCGCTACTATGTCACCATTCTGCGCGCAATTTTCCTGAAAGGCAGCAGCCTACCGGATTTGTGGGCGCCGCTACTGGGCCTGTTCATCTTCGCCCTGATCATCATCTGGCTCGCGACCCGAGCCTTTCACAAGCGACTGGATTAGCATCATGTTCGAACGTCTGTCCGTGATGCTGATGAAGGAATTCCTCGAACTCAAGCGCGATCGCTGGGCGATGTTTCGACTGATCGTTCCCCTGATCATCCAGGTACTCGTCTTCGGTTACGCGGCCACCTTTACGGTCTATCATGTTCCGACCGCGATTCTCGACCTCGACCAAAGCCAGGCCAGCCGCAACCTGATTTCCCATTTTGTGGCCACCGGGCGTTTCGATGTGGTCGACGTCGCGACAACCCAGAACGCACTCACCCGCGATATCGACCACGACCAGGCCGTGCTCGCCATCGTGATACACGCGGGTTTCAACCAGGATCTGGAAAATGGGCGCCGCGCACCGCTGCAGGTGATTGTGGACGGAACGAATTCAAACACAGCGCTGATTGCGCTCGGATATATCAACCAAATCATTGCCCAATTCTCAGCCGATCAGTCGGGTCACGCGGCACCCTTTCGAGCAGGCCCCGCGATGCCGGTAACCGGTATTTCACTTCAGACACGCACCTGGTTCAACGAGGGGCTCGACGATCGCTGGTTCTTTATCCCCGGCGTGATCGGCACACTGACTTTGTTGCAGGTGGTCAGCCTCACGGCATTCGCTATCGTCCGCGAGCGTGAAGTCGGCACATTGGAGCAGATCATGGTCAGCCCGATCCGCCCTTTCGAGTTCATTCTCGGCAAAACCATTCCGTTTTTCCTGATCGGACTCGGCGATATCGCCCTGGTGAGCGCCATCGGGATTCTCTGGTTTCATATTCCCTTTGTCGGCAGTTTTTGGGTCATGCTCCTTGGCGCATCGCTTTTCTTGCTGGCGGTACTGGGGATGGGGCTACTGCTGTCGACTTTTTCCCGAACCCAGCAACAGGCCTTCGCGCTGAATTTTTTCTTCGTCAATCCCTTCTTTATACTTTCCGGCTTCGCGTTTCCGATTGCGGCCATGCCCACATTTTTGCAGTGGTTTACGGTCATTAATCCATTGCGATATTTTCTGGTCGTGATTCGGGCAGTATTCCTCAAGGGCGTGGGGTTGGCCGTGCTGTGGCCGGATCTTGCCATGATGGCCCTGCTCGCTTTCCTGATGCTGACGATCAGCGTGCTTCGCTTCCGGAAATCGTTGGATTAATCCATCGGAGCGTCCATCAGGCACCGCGACAAACGGATTGAATCCCAGTCAGCTCACGCGTCGAACAAATAATTTGTCGGATATTTTTTTTCGAACGATCCACTTTCGCCCCTCCTCCAACAGCAACATACCCAGGGCAAATGGAATGATCAGAACCCACACGTTCCCGGCTATGGGTAATGTGCCCAAGAGCTTGTTACCTAACGCTGTGTCATTGATCAGGATAAGTAACACCACCTCCAGCAGAACGCCGAAAAGAATCAGTTTGTTGCCGGAAAACCCGGTAGAAAAAATCGAACGCGTGGCGCTTCGACACAGGAAAACATTCACGATTTGCAGCACGATGATAGCGCTCAGACATGCCGTGGTGGACTGCAAATAAATCGGATCGGTGTAGGCTAGCGTCTGTCCATATGTCCAGCCGGCCTCGTGCAATACAAAAAAGAACGCAGTCATGGCGGCCGCGGCCTCGATCATGCCGAGGAACAGATAAGCGCGCAGCCCCAAGGAGAAATCCAGGAGTCTCTCATTGTGTAATCTGGGCGGCCGCTGCATCACTTGAGGATCGGGTTTTTCGACACCCAGCCCAAGCGCAGTGAGCGAATCCGTACCCATATCGATGGACAGCGCCTGGATCGGCGTCAACGCCAGAGGAATACTGAACAGGGCAAAACCGAGGTAGGGAATCAATTCGGCAACATTGTGCGTAAAGATGTACGCAAGAAATTTTTGGATATTCTCAAACACGGCGCGCCCTTCCTCAATGGCGCTCACGATGCTGGCAAAATTGTCATCCAGCAGCACCATGTCGGCGGCCTCCTTGGCAACGTCCGTCCCCGAAATACCCATGGCAATCCCGATGTGCGCGCTTTTCAGGGCCGGTGCATCGTTGACGCCATCACCCGTCACTGCGACCACATGCTGTTTTTGCTTCAGCGCGTCAACAATCTGCATTTTCTGATCTGCCGTTACCCGCGCGAAAATAATTTCCGGGGCATCCAGCGCGATTCGCAGTTGACTGTTTGACAGTCCCGCCAACTCCAGCCCCGTTAAAACCACCGGATTCTGCGACTCGACCAAGCCAATTTCTCGGGCGATGGCCTTGGCCGTACCGGGATGATCGCCGGTGACCATAATCACCTTGATGCCCGCTTCCCGACATTTGCGAATCGCCTCGTGCACTTCAGGACGGGGTGGATCTTCAAGGCCAACCAACCCCGCGAAAATAAGATTGTGTTCCAGTTGATCCCGTTCCCAGTGTGGATCGAGCTTACGGTGCGCAAATGCGAGAACCCGTAGCCCCCGCTCAGTCATGGCATTTTGTTCCGCGTGGACTTGATCGCGCAGAATAGAGTTGAACTGACGCAATTCTCCATCGACTAAAATTTGACCACATAGAGGAATGACTGTTTCAGGTGCGCCCTTGCAGAAGAGGGTTGGTCCCTCCGGCGTCTCGTACACGGTAGATGCGCGCATGCGATCTGCATCAAAGGGAATCTCGTCCACCCGATGCCAAATCGGGGATTCTGTTGAAATGTCTGGCAAGATTTTTTGCCCCATTTCACACAATGCGATCTCGGTAGGATCGCCCAGCAACGCTGACTTTCCCTTTCCGGAACCCTCCTTGAGGCCATGACACAAGCGGGCATTCTGGAAAAAATGACGATAGCGTTCTACCAGTTGAGGCATCGCTTCGGCATCCGGTGCCACCGTGATGGCAGCCCCCAACAACACCTGCTTTACCACCATCCGGTTCTGTGTCAGGGTGCCTGTCTTATCCGTGCAGATCACGGTTGTCGAGCCCAAGGTCTCGACCGAGGGAAGATGACGAATCAGGACATTGCGCTTCGCCATCCGCTGGGCGGCCAGGACAAGCGCCAGCGTCAGCGTAGGCAGTAAGCCTTCCGGCACCATCGCCACAATAATTCCGATGGCAAAAATATAGTCCTGCCAGAAAGGAACACCAATCACTTGGCCAATCGCGAAAAATACGAGTCCGATCAGGAGGGCAAGAACGATAATTACCCGACTTAAGTGGGCAATCTCTTTTCTCAATGGCGAAACGACATCGCCACCAGTTTGGGTGAGATGCGCGATTTTGCCGAATTCGGTGTTCATGCCCGTGGTAAAAACGATCGCTTTTGCTTGGCCGGATAGGATCGAAGTACCAGCAAGCAAGACACTCTTGCTTTGGAGAATGTCGTCCGCCATGGAAGGTGCGGCGCCTCTTTCTTGGGGCAGAGATTCTCCGGTGATGGTGGCATTGTTGACCCTGACGCTGAACGCCTCGATTAGGCGGCAGTCAGCGGGGACGTGGTCGCCCTGCTCCAGGAAAATGATGTCACCAGGTACCAGTTCTGCTGCCGGCAACGGGATCATTTCCCCTTCGCGCACTGCATTGACGTGTTCCGGTAATAGCTCGAGCAACGCGGCAAGCGTTTGCTCGGCACGATATTCCTGCCAAAAGGAAAATGCACCGCTGACCAGAATCACAACAATGAGAACATACCCCAGTTTGGCCATGCCTTGACCGGGTGCGCTCCATTCCGCAAGAAACGCCAGCCCTGCGGCAAGCCAGAGGATCAAAGAAAAGAAGCGAACAAATTCTCTGGCCAAGCGCAGAATCGCGGGTTCTGCCGCGATTTTTTTGACGCGGTTGACCCCGAACTCCCGCAGCCTTTGATTGGCCTCGACGTGGCTTAAGCCGGTTTGACGAGAGTTAAGGCTCGCGATGGCATCAGCAATGGACATCTGGTGAATTTTCACGAGATTCTGTTGCCTCTGGCTCGGTTGTGTAGACACCGTTCCAAAATTTCAGTAGTCACAATGAATGCATCATATTGGCCATGCCGCCCGGTGAAAAAATCATCGTCGCCTGCTGGGATTAACCAAATTGCGTCCTGACGTAACATCTCATGAAGGAAGAATTATTCGCCCCGAATCAGCAATACCGGTTTACTCGCCACCCGCACCACGCCTTCGGCCACGCTGCCCAAAAATATACGACTGATGCCCCTGCGCCCATGGGTACCGATGACGATTAAATCCGCAGGCCAGTTCCGTGATGCTTCCTCAATGACCTCCGGAACTCGAGGTCCCAGCATGTCGATCTTGATCAGTTTGGTTTCGGCCTTGGCACCTTCGGCTTCAGCCTCCGATTTTGCCCGCTGCAAAATTTCTTCCCCCTCCTTGATCATGGCATCCCAAATTGTGGAGGGATCGACATAAGCGCCTTCCCAATTGAAAATCACAGTATCTACAATATGTACGATCAGTAATCGCCCTTGCAGGGCTTTAGACAGCTTGATTGCCTCCTGCAGGGCTATTTGCGAAGTATGGCTGCCATCAATAGCAACCAGAATATTTTGATACATGCTGACGACTCCAAACTTGCCGATGAACCCAACTGATTGAGTATATGCCCTACCAAGGTCAGGAACCATGGCGGTTGCCTGCAATAGAACTTATGATCAGGTTTTGTGAGGGCCTGGGGCATGACCAAATCGCCGTGCTGAAGCCACTTTCGATCATGGGCACAGAACCAAGTGTACTGGAATAACATCCCCCCACGGGCGTGGGGAAGACTTTAGGTGTAGTGGCTGACAATCTCAACCGGACCGCGCCCGGCATCAATATTAAGCTCTGGCGAGCGTGCGGCTTTACGCACCAGCTCCAGTGCTTTTTCCAGTATTTGCGCATTTTCAGCTAAACGTTGTTGATTAAGCGTGCACCTGATGCGGCTTGAGGATTTGCGTTGCCCATTTGCGAAACAGCACGCCACGCACGGATTTGACGCAATAGCCGACGGAGATGATGACATCCAGACTATAGAGCTTGATGGGCTTGTCCGAATGGGCAATGTGCAAATTTTGCACATTGCCATTTTGCTCAAGCTCTGCTTCTTTGAACCCGCGTTGTGTGGGGAACGGGGACCTTGGCCGGGTACGGACAGACCATGATTGGCATGTCGTGGTCCGCTATTTCTATTTTCATTGCGGCAAAGGTAGGGGCGTCGTTTGCGTCGGGCAACTTGATCGGATCGTTGGTTGGGTGTTAACGCCGATGTAAGACTGCCCCCCTAGCGCCGAAGTAATTTTGACCCCCTGAGCAAAGATGGCGGCTTTTGAGCCGCCACCATGTTGACCCAGGAGAATGCAGTGGAAATTAGAGTGCTTGCC
>JAJYYE010000003.1 GCA_021801265.1 Pseudomonadota bacterium
TATTCACCATAGCGGCACACCCAAACGTAACGATTTCATCGGCTGACCCATTGGACTCAATCTTGCGATAAACCCATGAGCCGTTTGAAAACAACTTGTCGCAAAAGTTATAAGATCGCATAGTGCGTTACACATTGTTTCATGGGTCGATATGGAAAATTCAACAAATCTCTCCCCATTACTGCTCGCCTTCATTGAAACCACACTATTTGGTTTTCTGATAGGTCTTGAGTGGCACAGTTATCGTCGTGCGAGCCAGCGAGATTTAGGGTTTGGAACCACGAGAACCTTTACCTTGCTGGCAATCTTTGGGTTGGCCTTGATCATTATCGACCCCACGTTCATCGCTTATGGCGTGGGTTTAGTCGTTGTGGGGAGCTTGCTCGCGCTGGAGTATTGGAAACGCCTACAAACTCAAGATAACCATCTACTCGGCCCATTAATCGCGCTTATTGCCTACACCCTCGGCCCCTTATCGTTACATGGGCCGCTGTGGTTGCCCTTGCTCTTTGTGATTGTCCTGCTGTTACTTTTGGGTGATAAACCAGGAATTCGCCGTTTTTCTGATGCATTTCATCATGACGAAGCCCGAACTTTAGTCAAGTTTTTCATTATGGCGGGCGTAATTTTACCTTTGTTGCCCAATCGGGAAATTGCGCCGTTTATTTCTGTTACTTGGTATCAAGTTTGGTTGGCGGTGATCGTTGTTTCTGCGATCTCTTACTTGAGTTATCTCGCGCAAACCTATTTTTTCCCCGCCCGCGGTGTACTGCTTACCGGTGTACTGGGTGGTCTTTACTCAAGTACCGCGGCCACGGTTGTACTGGGTAAACGTGCGCATGGTAGCGGGGCCGAAGAAACCCGGATTATCGGCGCATCAATCGTATTGGCCACCATGATGATGTATTTGCGATTATGGGCACTCATTTTAGCGCTGGGGCATACGGTAACGGCCACTCGCCTTGCCGTGCCTTTTTCGATACTGATTGGGGCATCGGCACTAGTTGTCTGGCTCATGTTGCAGAAAAAATCCACAAAAATAGCACCAAAAGCGGAAGACCTGCCTCAACATCCCCTTGAGTTTTCAACGGCATTGCTCTTTGCCTTTTTGTTTGTGCTATTTGCCATAATTACCCATTTTGTGGTACAAAAATTTGGGGCTAACGGATTGCATGTATTCTCATTTATGGTCGGGTTTACCGATATTGACCCGTTCGTATTATCATTACTGGATGGTAAATTTCATGTGAGTGAGGGTGCGCTCGAAGCCGCCATTATTATGGCGAGTGGCAGTAATAACCTGCTGAAAGCAGGCTATGCAGTTGGCTTGTCTCGCAATCCAGTACTATATTTATCTGCCGGCTGGCTGGCACTTACCTTTTTACTATCAGTAGCTTGGGCGCAACTAATACTGCGCTAACTAGAAAATCAATTCAAATTAACTCAGTGACAGGTTCCAGGAACCCCTGCCTAATGGCATGCAAACACTTAATCGCTAGCTTATGACCCATTTCAAAGAGGCAATCTTTGGTACGTTTGTATTAAATTATTGATTGAATTAGCCAAGTCATCCGTCAAGTCTTGAGAAGCGAACTGCCAAGTCCAGTTACCTGTCATCGTCCCCGGCGTATTGATTCGACCCTGGGAATCACAACCTAACCAATCTGCCATCGGAATAACCGCTAATTGAGCCACGGAAGCGAGCGCAGCTGCAATCAGTGCCATAGGCATAGGCTGATCGTAGGAAATTGACAGTTGTTCACTCAGTACCTCGCGCACGCGTTTCCGTGATGCCTCATTTAATCCCAGCCACCAACCCAAGCTGGTATCGTTATCATGAGTACCGGTATAAACCACCGAGTCCGGTTCATGATTCGCGGGTAAATAGGGATTTTCATCATCACTATCAAACGCAAATTGCAAAATCAGCATACCCGGTAAACCAAATCTTTTTCTCAATGCCACCACATCGTCGGTAATCACCCCCAGATCTTCCGCGATCACAGGTAAGTGGTTGGAACACTCACGCTGAAGCGCTTCAAGCAAAGCCCCACCCGGCGCGTCAATCCAACGCCCACCAATTGCGGTATCGCATTGGGCGGGAATCGACCAATAAGCGGCCAAACCCCGAAAATGATCAATTCGCACCCAATCAAAGAGCATGACATGTCGCTTAAATCGCTCACGCCACCAAATAAATCCATTTTCCTGCATTTGGGTCCAGTCAAATAATGGGTTACCCCACCGTTGCCCGGTAATAGAAAAATAATCCGGTGGTACACCTGCGACAGCCAATGGCAAACCCCGATCATCCAATTGAAAGAGCGCCCGATTAGCCCAAACATCAGCAGAATCTCCCGCGATAAAAATAGGCAAATCACCATAAATAAAAATCCCGCGCTGATGTGCGGCATCGACAATTCTCATCCATTGCCGATGTAATAAATACTGTTCAAAAATGATTTGAAAAATTAAATCAGTATGCTGTTCTGAAAATAGTTTAAGTGCGGATGGCGACCTATCTCTTAATGCCGGCTGCCATTCAAGCCAAGAGGCGTGATGTTCAACGGATTTAATTGCCATAAACAAAGCATAATCAACTAACCAATGTGATTCATTGTGCTCAAATTGTCTAAATTCAAGCAGCAATGACGCTGTCGCCCCAAGGCTCTGCTTTCGCTCGAGTATTGTACATTCAGTAGCAAAACCCGGATCCTTTTGGAGCACATCATCAGACAGGAAGGCAGGATTGAGTGCGAATGATGAGCTGCATTGGTACGGAGAACCATCCATCAATGGCGGCCCCAAAGGTAACATTTGCCAAACTGTTAGGCCGCTCTTCTGCATAAAATCCAAAAAATCATCGACAGAAGAACCAAAATCAGCTGTAGGCAAACTAAATACAGGAGCGAGAACACCAGCTCGACGCTGAGCACATGGCATTTCAAACTCACATTTTTGATTCGAAACAGGAGCGGAAAAATGAATCATTGGCCACGCCGCATAACACCACCCGCCTCAACTGAGCTATCGTGAACGGACGATAAACAAAGGGGTTGATACAAGGCATCTGGCACCGGGAATTCGATTAACTCGTATAATCGGGTCAACTGCAATCGAAACAATTGATCAAAATCACGAACAGCATCACTAGGATTGTAATCACCAAACCACCAAAACCAATCAGAACCCTCACAAATCGCCAATTGCTGAAGATTACGATCCAGCATCGCCGCATCCCAGCCACTATTTTTTAAATCTTTTTCTTGTGCCATTTCCTGGGCTTGATCAAATGCAATGCGCGCAGCAATCAATAAATCCCAAGCGCGATTTTTAGCGTCACTGCCAATCCAAGTTGCTAAATTGCCATAGACCCAACTCCCCGCAACCACATGCTGCAAAGTCTTGCGTTGTAAAGTTTGGGCAACAACAGTTGAAAATGTCGTTAACTCAATATCAGGATGTTCGCTAAGTTTTTTGTATAAAGCATCTAAAAACCAAAATCCATTCTCTGGATAAAATTCCCAAGCATTTTCACCATCCAGAATAATTGAAACAACCGCATCCTCACCCCGGCAAGAGTCATGCACACTTTCCAGATGGCTAATAAAATTGGTGACTGCATCGTCCGCATGCCATTTTTGATAATCAAAACCAATCAGGTCAGAAAGGCCATCATCTCGAAAAAACAAAGCCGGTGATAAATGATCAAATTGCCATACCCGATGCCGGCAAACTTGATCAGTGATATTTTGCTTGGCCAGAGAATTACTGAGAACTTGATCACCACTCGCAACCCAAGCAAAACCGGCCTTGGCTAACTCGTGAATCGTTTGTTCTGAAATAGCACCTTCAGAAGGCCAGCAGCCTGTGGGATGGACGCCAAAATAACGCTTAAATACAGCCAAACCACGCTGAAGATGCCATTGCACACGTTCTGAACCTCCGGGGTAACTCTCATGGTTGGGTTGGGGTTCATTAGGACATACCTGTTTACCTGCTTGAACATCCAACAGCAAGGGCATGATCGGATGCGCATACGGTGTCATTGATAACTCAATACGCCCCTGCTCAGCCAATACTTGATAACGAGAGAATACACCACCAATTAATGACCCGATGAGTGTCAATAATTCCAGGCGATCTTGATGATTAAAATGAAAGGATTTATCCGTTAATCTAATAATGAGTGGATTATCTCTTCGAACGGTTTCACCCATCCAGGCAAGATGATACCAAACAGCCAAATCAGCAATAAGGGCATCACTTAAATAAAGACCGTTATCGGTATTTGAGGAAATAGATCTGGCGAGATCAATCAAATCTTGAAATGGTTCAAAACGTCGTATTAATCGCTCCTCATTAGCACGCATGAGAGAACGAACCACATTCATCCGCTGTAATGGATCAATAATTTTTGATGGATCAATTAATGCAATTAAAAGGATATCACGAAGAATATTACTAGAGCCCCCCTTGACATAACTGCCAATTTGATGAGCATAATCATCCAATTGCTCCAGCAAAATCGGAACAAAATTAACTACCGCACGTGCTTTAGGATACCTCTCAAGGTGAGCGGCCATATCAACATAATCTTTAATGGCATGCAAGTACGTCCAAGGCTGCTGATAAACCCCATCTCGTGGGTCACGATATTCTGGCTGGTGCATGTGCCAGCAGAAAACGACAGGTAATTTCTTACGATTCATTAGCGCACCATATGTAATCGTTGGCCTAACATGTCGGGCGTAACTAAAACTACCCCACCCGGACTAATTTCAAAACGTTGACGATCAAGCTCTGAGTCAAAACCAATTGTCATGCCTTCTGGTATAACACATCCTTTATCAATTACAGCTTTACGAATTTTTGCGCGCTCATTAATCACCACGTTGGGCAAAATGACAGAATCCTCAACTGAAGCTTGTTCATTAACCAAGACATTCGAGAATAATAAAGAATGACGAACAAGCGCACCAGAAATGATACAACCACCTGAAACCATAGAATCGACCGCCATCCCTCGACGGTCTTCATCGTCAAATACGAATTTAGCAGGGGGGAGTTGTTCTTGATGTGTCCATATCGGCCAATCGGTATCATATAGATTCAAATCCGGCGTTACGCCAATCAATTCGAGATTCGAAGCCCAATAAGAATCGATGGTGCCTACATCACGCCAATACGCTTGCGCACCAGATTGCACATCACGAAATGGATAAGCAAAGACTTGATAATTTTTAATTACGCGAGGAATGATGTTCTTGCCAAAATCATGATCTGAACTCGGATCATCGGCATCGTAAATAAGTTGTTCAAATAAAAACTTAGTATTAAAAACATAAATGCCCATTGAGGCAAGCGAAGTTCCCGGACATCCATGAATTTCAGGCGGTTCATTAGGTTTTTCTAAAAACATATTAACTCGGCCGGCATTTTCGATACCCATCACTCCAAATGAACTCGCCTCAGCAACAGGTACTTCAATACAACCAATGGTCAAGTCTGCATTTTTCTCAACGTGATAAGCAATCATCGGCCCATAATCCATTTTGTAGATATGATCCCCCGCGAGAATCAAAATATATTCAGCATTATGGGTACGCAGAATATCAATATTTTGATAAACCGCATCTGCCGTTCCGCTATACCAAGATTGTTCATTAATTCGTTGCTGAGCAGGCAATAATTCAACAAATTCATCGCGTGCCATTCGATTAGCACCCCAAGCTTGCTGAATATGCTTGATCAATGAATGTGCTTTGTACTGGGTCAAAACTGCAATCCGGCGAACACCTGAATTCACGCAGTTGGATAACGGAAAATCGATAATTCGGAATTTTCCACCGAAAGGCACAGCAGGCTTGGCGCGCCAATCAGTCAGCTGTTTCAAACGTGATCCGCGACCTCCCGCTAAAACAAGGGCGAGTGTATCCCGCGTAATTCGACTGACCAATCGTTTAGGGCTTTCAATCAACATAAGTCTTTCCCTTTGAATAACATTGCCTTAGGTAACAATAGAACAATAAAAAACATATCCGATGCGCCCATAATCCTATCCTTGCGACCTTCACGTCAAGCATGTGGTTAAAATTATTTGCAGCAGTAAGAAAACACGAGGAATGACAGGATTAGTCACACGATTTCGATGAATCGAACGAAAGAATTGTGCGTAAAATCCCACAGATGAGTTGCGGAGAAATCGGGATTAATTAGCCGATTAGAATTCTTATTATATGATGATTTATAAAAGAATATCCGTTAAACCCAGATCATATCCCCAAAAAATATTTACAGATTCCCTTCAATCAACCCGAGCCCGAGTAGCACAATTACCCTCAAAGTATGGTATACCGCAAGTAGTAAAAAGTCGTGATGAAGTACCCATTAAAAAAACAGCGATGGGGCTACCTCTTGCCTCGGCTTTTAACGCAGTGGCGGGCGATATCCGGATCGACTCCGCAAAATAATCAATCAAAGGAAGCCAAGAAATGCCTTTAGATTTCCAAGCGATCATAGAAGCAAGAATGCATGACCCATTTTCTTTGCTGGGCAAGCACGCGTTGGACGATCAAAGAAGTCGGTTTCATACCTATCATCCACAGGCGATGCACGTTGCCATTGAAACCGTTCAGGGTGAGTTTTATGAACTAAAACCAGACGCCATGTTTCCTGGTATTTTTTTTGGTGAATTTCCCGAACAATTACTGCCAACACGACCTCAATTACGGATCCAAACGCATGATGGCCTTGTCTATCGAATCATTGATCCCTACAGCTTTGAGCCCACACTCGGTGAACTTGATCTCCACCTATTTGCAGAAGGAAAACATTACAATCTTTGGAATATGCTGGGTTCCCACGAAGAAGTCATAGATGACATCAAAGGGGTAAGATTTGCAGTGTGGGCCCCTAATGCGTGCAGAGTCAGCGTTGTAGGCGATTTTAATACGTGGGATGGTCGCCGGCACCCTATGCGTAATCGCATCAGCAGCGGTGTATGGGAATTATTTATCCCAGGAATTTCTGCAGGTGATTTATATAAATTTGAAATTAAGAATAAGGACACACAGACCATCAGTGTGCGAACAGACCCCTTGGGCCGCAGTTTCGAGCTAAGACCTAATACCGCAGCAAGGGTTATTTCAAACGAAGCGTATCATTGGTCAGATCATCAATGGCTCGAGGGGCGCCGCCAGCATGATTGGCTTCATTCTGCGACAAGTATTTATGAAGTTCATTTAGGTTCTTGGCGCTCATCGAACAACACATTCCCTACCTACATCGAACTCGCAGAACAATTAATTCCTTATGTTCGTGAACGCGGCTTTACGCACATTGAGTTACTCCCCATCACCGAGCACCCTTTTGATGGTTCATGGGGTTATCAAACTACAGGCTATTTTGCACCCACTTCAAGGTTTGGCACCCCGGAACAATTTAAATATTTTGTTGATAAAGCCCATCAGTCTGGTATCGGAATCATCCTCGATTGGGTACCGGCGCACTTCCCGAGAGATGAGTTTGCACTGGCGAAATTTGATGGAACGGCACTATACGAACATGAAGATCCACGCCGGGGTGAGCATCGGGATTGGGGCACGCTGATCTTTAACTACGGACGTAAAGAGGTCAGTAATTTCCTCATCGCGTCAGCACTGTACTGGCTAGAGGAAATGCATCTCGATGGATTAAGAGTAGATGCAGTCGCCTCGATGCTCTACCTTGATTACTCACGTGAAAACGGCGATTGGTTACCCAATGCGTATGGTGGGCGAGAAAACTTAGAAGCAATCGATTTTTTAAGAACACTCAATCACGTTTCGCAAACAAGAAATCCCGGCACATTGATCATAGCGGAAGAGTCAACAGCTTGGCCATTGGTATCGAGGCCACCTGAAGTTGGTGGTTTGGGATTTTCAATGAAATGGAACATGGGGTGGATGAACGACACGTTAAGATACTTCCAAGAAGATCCTATTAATCGTCAGTATCACCATAACAATCTTACCTTCGGACTGCTATATAGCTTTACTGAAAATTTCGTTTTACCATTTTCACATGATGAAGTGGTGCACGGAAAAGGATCGTTACTCAACAAAATGCCTGGCGATGAATGGCAGAGGTTCGCAAATTTACGCCTGCTACTAACGTACCAGTACACATATCCCGGGAAAAAATTATTATTCATGGGATGTGAGTTTGGTCAGGGCAATGAATGGAATCATGAACAACCTTTAGACTGGTGGGTGCTAAAATACCCACTCCATCAAGGTATAAACAGTTTAGCGACAAGCTTAAACCATATATATAAAAATGAAAAGCCCTTATACCAATATGACTTTTATCACACAGGCTTCGAATGGTGCGATTGCAACGATAGACAAAATTCTGTAATTAGTTACTTCAGGCATAGTGACGATGAAACAATTTTGGTTATATTAAACTTCACTCCAGTTCGCCGGGTTTATTATAAAGTCGACACGCCGGCATTTAATGACTTTAAAATAATCCTAAATAGTGACTCCAAATGTTTCGGAGGGAGTGATGAAAATTTGGAAATAAAGCACCAAAGACATTCTTTTCATGGCGCAAAAGATAATTACATTGAATTAAATCTCCCCCCACTGGGGGCAGTTATTATTAAAATAATCCAATAAAGGATAATTTCATGAAAGTACTATTTGCTACAAGCGAAATGTTCCCACTAATTAAAACTGGTGGTTTAGCTGACGTTTCAGGTGCACTGCCACAGGCACTGAGTGACATCGGGGTTGATATACGAGTAATTTTACCAAATTATGCAGATCTGAAAAGTGAATATATTGAATTCAAAAAATCAATAGGGGCGATTGAAATCTTAGGTCAAAATGTTGAGATATATAAGGCAAATATCAAAAACAATAACACAAAAGTTTATTTAGTCGATCATCCAGTATTCTCTGCACGTCACGGCAATCCATATATGGGGCCTGATAAAAATCCATGGCACGACAATCCGGACCGATTCGGCTTATTCTGCCGAACAGTTGTAGCGTTTGCGATGGGGGAATTTAATGAGGTATGGCAACCTGACATTATTCACAGCAATGACTGGCAAACTGGATTGATACCTGCACTGTTATCAGAAAGCAAGGCCCCTAAGAAATTTTTCACAATCCACAATTTGGCATATCAAGGTGTATTTGATCGTCAGACATTTGAACGACTTGGCCTTCCATGGACACTATGGCGAGAAGATGCGCTTGAATATTGGGGGAATATGTCTTTCATGAAATCCGGAATTATATTTTCGGATTTAGTCACCACAGTAAGCCCGACCTATGCAGAAGAAATTAAAACAGTGCAATATGGATATGGATTGGATGGTGTACTGAAAAATAAAAAGGACAAGCTTAAAGGCATACTGAATGGAATTGGAGGAGACTGGGACCCCGCTACTGACATCCAACTTGATATAAATTACTCGTCAAGTGATATAAAGGGAAAAGCGATTGCAAAGGAAAATATACAAAAAATTATGGGGCTTACCATAAACCCCAAGGCTCCATTAATTATTCACATAGGAAGATTAGTAGAACAAAAAGGGATCGATCTACTGATTCAAGCAATAGAAAACTTAGCAAACAACGAAGTACAATTCGCCATTCTAGGCACTGGGGAAAATAGATTTGAACAAACCCTTAAAAAACTTGCATTAAAATACCCCAATAGGGTAGCTATTCATATAGGATATGATGAACAATTAGCTCATAGGCTAGAGGCGGCTGGGGACGCATTCATTATGCCCAGCCGATTTGAGCCCTGTGGCTTGAATCAACTATATAGCTTGAAATATGGAACAATTCCAATTGTACATCGAGTGGGGGGGTTGGCAGATTCCGTCATTCATGCACTGGAAGAAACCATCGAGAATGGAACCGCCACAGGGATAGTAATTGATTATCTTGATGTGCCTGCAATTGTATGGGCAATTGATTATTTTATCAAAATATACCAAAATGAAGAGCTTTTTAAGAAAATCCAACTTAACGGAATGCTTAAAAGACATGAATGGGTTATTAGCGCGCAAGAGTACAAGAATTTGTACCTGAATATACTACAGGAACTCTAACATGATGAACCGAGCCAATATAAATGCAGAAGACATCAAGATCAATTTAGGCTACTTGGCTACCTCAGCATTAAAGAGTGCCCTTAAGGGTCTTTTCGCTGACATAGAGAAAGATTTATTTTTTCGAGCTGAGCATGCTGGAGATCAAATTCTTAAAAGAAATTTATTCGGAGAAATAGAAAGCATTAAAAAAGAAAATATTAATTTTGAAAAGAGCTTCTACTCCGCAATTTCAAATCCCACAAAAAACCTTGCAACATACAATTGGATTTCACTAACTGATAATAGAAACATAGCACTACAAATTGAGGACATGATTACTCACGCCAAAGCCAAATTTGGAATTGAGCATGCACAATTTGAGTCCAGGGTAAATTGGCTTCATATCAACAATCCAGATCAGTTTCCTGCGCAAATCTACACACTTCAATCAATTGTAAAATCATTTTTAGAATCCAGTCATATTTTTGAAACACCATTAAGAGAGCAACTAGTAAGGGCGCTAGGCAATCAAGTTCTAATAAAACTTGAGCCTTTATATGCATTAATGAATGATTATTTAATCCAGGTAGGGATTCTTAACCAAGTAAGAAGCCAAAGAAAAAAACCAACATCTACGCAAGTAGGCATTCTTATTAAAGAACTATCTGACGATGAGTTGGTTATAAACCACGAATCAAATACAGAAAACAGAATATCCACCGATGAAATAATTAATTTCCTTAATTTAAGCATAGCAAATAAGAACAAATTTATTATAAAAAACACTGGCTGGTCAACTGAAGATTTTGTTTTTCAATTTACCCAAGCGTTAAATAATGGAAAAACAAACCCCAAAGATTTCGACGATCTCAGTCTTCAGGATCGAGAGTTGGCTGAAATTACGGGTTCAATATTTTCATCAATAATAAATGACAGGAACACAAACCCTATAATCAAAAACCAAATAATTGAATTGCAATCGGCTTTCCTACTTATCACTTACACCGATATTGGTTTCGCAAACCAAACCAACCATATTGGTAGAATCATCTTAACCAAATTGGTTTCGCTGGGCTCCAACCCCTCGTTACCATTATTATCACTTCAAAAAATACCTAAAATCATTTCCGACTTTCTAGACCAGTCTGCAATCACACATCAAATGGATTTTGACTCACTGATTAATGAGTTAAATCTAATTGATAAATCAGGAACTTTTCCGCCATTCAGCAACCCCATAGAAAACACGTATCATGCCAATACTTCTATCATTCGACGTTGCTCAGATAGGGTGACATCTATAATCAAGAATAAAATTTCAAACAAAAAATTAAGCAGGCCAACTCATCATTTTATTGAGGAAGTACTCACCCCTTTTTTAATTGAAACACTTATTAAATCTGGCCGTCAATCCGAACATTGGATAGATGCCAATCACCTCCTGGATGAAGTTATTGAATTAGAACAAAACTCGCCATCAAATGTCGTTAATATTTCTTCAATCAAGAGCAAGATTCATAATTTACTCGATAAAATAATTCATGTTAAAGATATCGATATCCATACAGACCAAGAGAGACGCATTCAATCTTATATTAATCACATAAAAAATATTCGCGCAGTATCATTCGAAAAAAACATCCCCACATTATTTTCAAACAACCTAATTTCTAGCTCACTTCAACTTTCAGCTAATGAGTGCGCCAATCTTCTTAAAGTAAACGAACTCACCTCTGCCCCAGAATTACCTGAAAAATCAAACTCACCTAACATCACCCCTAAAGCTCCGGATAAATCCGAACTACCCCCTATAAACAATATCACCTCATCAAACAAACTTGAATATTTCGCAGGGAATGGCAGCTCCAGCCTGGGTTCTACTGATATCTTGATATTAGTTAATCATCCTCATTCACAAGAATTCATAAAAAAACATATCCTTAATGACGAGTGGTTTAAAATATTCATATCTTCCGATTTGGCCCTAAGGAGACTAAAACCATCAAAAATAAACAAAGAACTTCTCACAATTGGGTTTTCAAATAAAAATGGTGAAAATACCTTATTCCTTCCCCTCAGCCAATTTTACGATGACCTAATTCATAACCGTAGCCATCCTGTGTTTGAAGACCCAGTCTACACTCAGGACCTCAAGAGGCTGATCATTGATTTAAATATCCAGGGATTGAAATAATGAGCAATCCGAGCAAACCAAACGTCAATAATATTCAAGATAACCATCCCTTGATCCTAAAAAATGAAAGGCGTGATTTTTCACGTATCACGATCAAAGGCATTGCATTGGTGAAAGTCAATTTTTTTCCTATCACTATTCTCAACAGCCACCTTAACGATGTCAGTGCCAGTGGTTTAAACATAACGATGGAATCGCCTCTCCCCGTTGGAACTGAAGTTCAGTTATCTATCTATATTCTTGATGAGGATGTGGTTTTCTTTGTTTCCGGAATCATATTATGGTGTGCGCTATCTACAGAGGAATCATTAAAGCCACAATTCCATGCGGGCATTGAGCTGTTATACAGGAAAGAAGATACCGATTTTCATGATTGGCGAGCCTTATTTATTGCCTAACGCTATAATTAATTGCCCGGTTCGACTCTTGACTGAATAGATATTGACTTTTCTGGTTAATCTTCAATTGTTCGGCGAGACTTAAGAGCGAGACTGAGTGTATGCGCATCCAGGTACTCCAACTCCCCACCCATGGGAATACCTTGTGCCAGGCGGGTGATATGATAGTGTTTATTCTTCAACATTTCCATAATATAGGCAGTAGTGGCTTCGCCCTCTAGTGTGGCACTAGTAGCAATAATAATTTCCTCTACAGGACTATCTTCTAAGCGGGCCATAAGTTGGTCTATTCCAATCTCATGTGGGCCTACTCCATCCAATGGGGATAACCTTCCTGAGAGTAGGAAATATAACCCTTGATAGGCGCCAGATTGCTCAATCGCGATCCAATCTGTCGGCGATTCGACAATGCAGAGCTGGGTGACATTTCTCGTGCTATCCATGCAGACTGAACATTTTTTTGTTTCGGAAAAAATCCGACACTGCTCACAACGGCCGATAACCTGCAATGATTGACTGATCACTCGGGCAAGGATTTCAGCGCCTAATCTATCCCGTTCGAGCAAGTGAAGCGCCATCCGCTGCGCAGATTTTTGCCCAACCGACGGCAAACAGCGTAATGCGTGGACAAGTTCTGTGAATTTAGGTGAAAACATACGTCTGGCTTAGAACGGTAATTTCATTCCTGCGGGTAAATTCATGCCCGCTGTAATACCTGACATTTTTTCTTGCTGATTTTGTTCGACTCGGCGCACGGCATCATTGATTGCGGCTGCGATGAGATCTTCTAGCATCTCTTTATCGTCACTCATGAGACTTTCATCGATATGAATGCGACGCACCTCATGCTTCCCCGTCATAGTGACTTTCACCATACCGCCACCTGATTCGCCCGTCACCTCAATTTTTGCCACTTCTTCTTGCATGCGCTGCATCTTTTCTTGCATTTGTTGCGCTTGCTTCATTAAATTACCAATGCCACCCTTCATCATGGTGTTGTCCTCGTAGTTACGTTAGGTTCAGAATCTTCATTCGGAAAAATGCTGTCGACAATAACCACTGCCGTGGCCTCGGCTTGAAATATGCGCACGGCGGGATGTGCCATGATGGAGTCCTTACGCTGCCGTTCGTTGTGCATGGCTAATTGTGTTTTACGTTCGGCTGGTGTGGTTTTATCAATGGGTGATTCATTTGTTGATTCTGAATCATTTTTCTCGCCCATGATAAATTTAACATTCTGGATGTCGATAAAATCGGCAAGTTGATTGAGCAAACTCTCTTTGGTTTTTGGACTGGCCACAGCCTCTAAACCAGGAGCAATCACCAGATAAATATAACCATTTTTCATCTGAACATGGCAGTTATTCGCCAAGGAACGAGCCGCACCGACACGGACCCGTTCGGCGATGCCATGCCACTGCTCGTCAGTGATTTCACGGAGCAGTTTAGGTTCAAAAGCGGCTTGTGCCGATAGCATCTGAGGATCCAGAGCGGGGATAGGCTGCGTTAAATTTGGCGCTAATTCGTTCGGCGGATTTGCAGTGGTTGCCTGACTTATTGAAGCCACATGTATTGCCTGGGTAACAGGGGTGGCGCGGTTATTCTCCGTTTGGTCTGCGGTCTGGGAAAAAGCCAGCATGCGCAATAAAGTCATTTCAAGCCCCATGCGCGCATGGGGCGACCAGGCCATATCACGCCGGCCGGTACCGGCAATTTGATACCACAACTGCAGGGTTTGTGGTTCGATTTTGAGTAATTCCTGAGGAATGTGCGCTTGATTGGGTGAACCAACAATCCATTGCTGCATCGACAACTGATGAATGGCTTCTAATAACTGCGCGAGCAAAATGGCGGGCTCAACCGCGCGATCAAGTGCGTCTTCCACACAGTGAAACAAGCGTTCTGCCTGCCCCTGAGAAAGGGCTGCGAGCATATCCCAAATCAGATGATGATCGCTCAAGCCTAAAATTTGGCTGATTTGTGTGGTATTCAATTGCGCGCCGGTAAATGCTATCGCCTGATCAAGCAAACTCAGTGCATCCCGCATGGAGCCATTGGCCGCTTCTGCGATGAGATGTAATCCTGCAGCTTCAGCAGGAATCGCTTCACGCTGTAATACATCGGCCAAATGGGTTTGAATTTGCGTGACCGGCAAAGCGCGTAAATTGAATTGCAGGCACCGTGAAAGCACTGTGACAGGGAGTTTTTGCGGATCGGTGGTTGCAAGTAAAAATTTGACATGTTCCGGCGGTTCTTCCAGCGTTTTTAATAAGGCATTAAAGCTGGATTTAGAGAACATATGCACTTCGTCAATCAAATAGATTTTGAAGCGGCCACGTACCGGTGCATAGGCGACGTTATCCAATAGCTCACGCGTGTCATCCACGCCGGTGCGAGAGGCAGCGTCCACCTCAATTAAATCAACAAACCGGCCTTGGTCAATCTCAACGCAGGCACTACACACGCCACATGGTGTGCTCGAAATACCCCGCTCGCAATTTAAGGCTTTGGCGAAAATACGAGCAACGGTTGTTTTACCGACACCCCGCGTGCCGGTAAATAAGTAGGCATGATGCAAACGACTCTGATCGAGTGCATTGGTTAATGCTTGCAGAACATGACCTTGGCCAACCATTTCGGCAAAGCTTTTCGGGCGCCATTTGCGCGCAAGGACGAGGTAGCTCATGCCATTTTGGCCAAGATCATGGAGAAAATTCCGAATGAGGTGGCATTCCGCACCCGCCGATCTCCGGCACCCAAGGCAACCGTTACCGTTGCTCCCTTCCGGGCCTGGCGGGGTTCACGGTGCATTGTCGCGAAGGGACGAATACGGAACACCATAGAAACCACCTTTTGATCAAAAGATGGGGTTAAAGGATACCATACTCGCGTGCCGGTTGCCATGCGCGCGCTGATCATGCGGTGAGCAGGAGATCAAGTGCGGCCAGCAAGGCTGAATTTTCCGCAGGTGTGCCTACGGTAATTCGCAGATACTCACTAATTCTCGGCTTATTAAAATGCCGCACAATCACATGGTGTGCTCTTAACCCTTGGTACAGGGTGAGACCGGCGTTTTGCGGATGTTGAACAAATAAGAAATTCGCACCTGAGGGCAAAACCTCAAATCCACGCTGTTGCAGCGCCTCGGTTAAAGCTGATCGCGCTTCAATAATTCGAGCACAGATAGAAGAAAAGTAATCGTGATCTTCAAATGCAGCTTTGGCACCGGCCAATGCTAATCGATCGAGTGGATAGGAATTAAAACTATCTTTAATGCGCACCAGGGCTTCAATGAGCGCAGGGTGCCCCAAAGCCAAGCCTACCCGCAAGCCAGCCAAAGCGCGAGATTTCGATAATGACTGGGTAATAAGCACATTCGGATAGCGTGCGATCAAAGGGATGGCCGTTTCACCCCCGAAATCAATATAGGCCTCATCAATGACGACAACAATCGCGGGATGGGCCGCAACGATTTTCTCAATTTCGTCGAGCGGCAATAATCGACTGGTTGGTGCATTGGGATTAGGGAAAATAATGCCACCAATTTTTGGCAACAGGGGTGAAATATAATCTTCAGCCTGAATTCTAAGTGCATCATCAAGCGCAATTGTTTGATATTCAATCCCATAGAGCTGGCAATAAACAGGATAAAAACTGTAACTAATATCGGGGAAAATAATGGGTTTTCCATGTGCCAACAACCCTTGAAATACAAAAGCCAAGACTTCATCCGAACCATTACCGACAAAAACCTGTTCAGGTATCAGGCGATAATAATTTGCGATGGTTTCGCGTAATTGCAGGGCAGTAGGATCGGGGTACAAGCGCAGGCTATCATTGAGAACCGCTGCAATCGCCGAAATCACCTTAGGGGAAGGACCATAGGGGTTTTCATTGGTATTAAGCTTAATCAAGCCCTCCCCTTTGGGCTGCTCGCCCGGAACATAGGGCGTGAGCTCTGATACAACATTTGACCACAATGGAGAGTTCATGCCTTACCCTTTCTCTGTTCTGCATTGATTAACGGTGATTTTCTACCCGATAGCGGGCAGACTGACCGTGCGCATGCAACCCTTCCGCTTCAGCCAAAACCATGGCCAGCTCACCCAGCGTTTTGCTGCCTGCAGCAGAGCAATGAATAATGCTCGAGCGTTTTTGGAAATCATACACCCCCAAAGGCGAGGAAAATCGCGCGGTACCCGAGGTGGGCAACACATGATTAGGGCCAGCACAATAATCACCCAAAGCCTCAGCCGTGTATTTACCCACAAAAATAGCCCCTGCGTGGCGAATTTCAGAAATACGTTGTTCGGCATTTGCAAAAGAAAGCTCGAGGTGTTCCGGGGCAATGGTATTGATCAGATCAATAGCCGCATCTAAATCAGCCACTTGGATTAATGCCCCCCGACTTGCCAGTGCGGTGCGGATGATGTCTGCACGCGGTTGATCGGCCATGAGACGCACTATTGCGGCGGCAACTTCATCCAAAAAGACTGCGTTGGGAGAAACCAAAATAGCCTGTGCCTGTTGATCGTGTTCGGCCTGTGAGAATAAATCCATTGCGATCCAATCCGGGTTGGTTTGGCCGTCACTCACAATCAAAATCTCCGAGGGGCCGGCAATCATATCGATGCCAACTTTACCGAATACCGCGCGTTTAGCCGCCGCAACATAAATATTGCCGGGGCCGACGATTTTATCGACTGCCGGAATCGTTTCCGTACCGTAGGCCAAAGCGGCCACAGCCTGAGCGCCGCCGATGCGATAAATACGATCAACCCCCGCCACACGAGCTGCCGCAAGCACTGTATCGTTGGCGACGCCATCGGGTGTGGGTACAACCATAATCAGTTCACGCACACCAGCCACTTTGGCAGGAATCGCATTCATCAGCACCGATGAGGGGTATGCCGCCTTACCGCCTGGCACGTATAGCCCGACCCGATCCAAGGCAGTAACGTGTTGACCCAGCACGGTGCCATCGGCTTCAGTATAAGACCAAGAGTGTAATTTTTGCTGCTCCGCGTAGGCACGAATCCGCGTGGCCGCCTGAGTCAGAGCAGCCAGTAAATGGGGCGGGGTTCGCTCAACTGCCGCGTCAATTTCTTCTTTGGAGAAAGCCAGCTCATTGGCAGATGACAGCGACAAACGATCAAATTTAGCGGTATATTCCAGCAACGCGGCATCTTTGCGCAAACGGATGGCAGAAATGATCTCGTCGACCGTCGTTTGTACGGAATCATCCGCCACGTTTGACCAATCCAGCAATTGCTCAAGGGCGTTATGAAATCCCGCATCAGCAGCATTTAATCGAGTAATCATTGAGCTAAAGTGGCCTCTTGCAAATAATTATTAAGTTGATCGACCAAATCGGCAATCACTCGATGTTTAAGCTTTTGGGCAGCACGGTTCACGATCAGTCGCGATGTGATATCCGCGATGTGGAGCAGCGGCTCAAGGCCATTCGCACGCAGGGTATTACCCGTATCGACGACATCCACAATACAATCAGCCAAATCAACCAACGGCGCCAACTCCATGGAGCCATAAAGCTTAATCAATTCGATTTGCCGCCCTTGCTCCGCGAAATAACATTCCGCTGAGTGGGTGTATTTGGTCGCAACACGCAAACGCCCCATCTTGGCCATTGCATCGGGCCGTCCGGCCACCATCAAGCGGCAGCGGGCGATATTTAAATCCAGTAACTCAAACAAGCCTTCGCCACCGTGTTCCATCAACACATCTTTACCCGCAACGCCGATATCCGCTGCGCCGTATTGGACATATGTAGGCACATCGGATGCGCGCAAAATCAGCAGCTTGATATGCGGATGATTGGTATCAAGAATCAGCTTTCGGGTAGTTTCAGGATCATCTTGTGGCGTAATCCCAACATGCGCTAACAGCGGTAGGGTGTCTTTGAAAATACGCCCTTTTGACAAGGCAATAATGATGTTTTGGTTAACCATGCACAGTCCGGTCAAAATAAATTATTGATTGATGCGCTGGATATTCGCGCCCAGTTTGGAGAGTTTTTCTTCGATCGACTCATAACCCCGATCAATATGATAGATGCGATTAATCGTGGTTTCACCCGTGGCGACTAAACCGGCCAGAATCAAGCTCGCTGAAGCACGTAAATCAGTCGCCATCATTTGAGCACCGGTTAATTCAGGCAAGCCGCGCACAATGGCAGCATTGCCTTCAATGCGAATATCTGCCCCAATACGTTGTAATTCATTTACATGCATAAAGCGATTTTCAAAAATCGTCTCCACTACGGTAGCAGTACCCTCAGCCACACAGTTCATCGCCATGAATTGCGCCTGCATATCGGTTGGGAAGCCGGGATGCGGTGCGGTACGAATATTGACGGCTTTGGGTCGTCGCCCTTGCATATCTAATTCAATCCAATCCTCACCTGTTGTAATAACCGCACCCGCTTCAGTCAGTTTGGCTAACACGGCGTCAAGCAACCGGGGATTTGTGTCCCGTGTACGAACTTTGCCACCGGTCATCGCTGCGGCCACCAAATAAGTGCCCGTTTCAATGCGGTCGGGCAGCACGCGATAGCGGACGCCACGCAAGGCCGTCACGCCGCGAATGGTGATGACATCGGTACCCACACCCAAAATATCCGCGCCCATTGCGATCAAGAAATTAGCCAAATCAACCACTTCTGGCTCACGGGCAGCATTTTCCAAGATGGTTTCGCCGGTTGCAAATACGGCGGCCATCATCAGATTTTCAGTTCCGGTGACGGTGACTTGATCCATCACAATGCGGGTACCCACTAATTGCTTGGCGCTGGCTTCAATGTAACCATTTTCGACTTTAATCTCGGCACCCAAAGCCATTAAGCCATGCAGGTGAATATCGACAGGCCGCGAACCGATGGCGCAACCACCGGGCAGAGAAACGCGCGCCTGACCAAACCGTGCCAACAACGGTCCCAATACCAGAATTGAGGCACGCATGGTGCAGACGAGATCATAGGGTGCAACCAATTTTGTGATGGTTGAAGGATCAATCTCAACACTCATTTTGTCTGAAATGGTGAGGGTGGCGCCCATGCCACCCAGCAGTTCCATCATGGTGGTGACATCTTGCAAATGCGGTACATTTTCGATAACGCAGGGGGATTCGCATAAAATACCTGCGGCGAGAATAGGCAATACGGCATTCTTGGCGCCCGAAATTCGCACATCCCCACGCAGTGGCACGCCGCCCCGGATTAATAATTTATTCATTCAATTCGCTTTAATTTACTCATTTTATTTGATTAATAGCTGGAATAATCATGGGTTAAGCACCGTCAAGAATCATCCAATCCACCAATCCGTACACGGTTACCATGGCACGCATGGCTTTGGGCGGGTGAGTGTACCGCAGAGTAACCGACCGTGCGGCGGCCTCAATCTGCCAACCCAATAAAAAAGCCAAGCCCGCTGTATCCATCATACGCACCTGCCCGAGCGCTATTTCAAGCCGTGAGCCAGGTGCCTGCCCTTCTGGCATCGGTAAGCTCAAGTTAGCTAACCGTTCGATTTCACGGCACAACAAAGCGCCCTGAAGCCGAACTACTCCCGCTTCAACAACGGTGCGCAAGGGTTCACTGGCTGCAATTTCAGCCATTGTTCTGAGTTTTCAAAGTATTAATCAAGCCATCCAAACCTTTTTGCTGAATCACCTGGGCAAAACTACCGCGATAGTTGTTAATCAAACTGATCCCATCAATAACAACATCAAAGGCTTTCCATTGACCATCGACTTGGGCCATCCGGTAATCCACCGGCACGGATCCCATATCACCGCCAGAAACGACCGATTGCACAACCAACTCACCGGAATCAGCACCCGGTTTGGTGCCGGTGACGGTGATTTTCTGATTGCCCAATTTTGACAGTGGGCCTGCGTATGTGCGTACTAACAATTGCTGGAACTGATCCGTGAAAGACGCTTTTTGAGCGGCACTGGCAGTGCGCCAATATCGCCCTAACACCAAACGGCTCATCCGCTCAGAATCGACTGCTGGCAGCAGCTTCTTTTTAATAACATCTAAAAGTGCGCCGGAGTTTTTGGTAATTTCCACCTGATGTTCAGCGATTTCATGAATGACCGAATCAGCAGTTTGTTGCACTGTGTGCATCGCAGCGGCCGGGGTGTTCGCCGTGGACTCCGCAAGCACGGGTGCCGAAATCAGCAAGGTAAAGCCAAACAACAGCGCCACAACCAATAAAAATCGATTCACTAATGGGTTCAAACGGTTCATTGCGGATAATCTCCAGTGGCCACATTAAGTTGGGCAACTTGCATGTTGAAATCATTTAAGGTTTTCAGATAATCCACTTGACTGGTCACATTACCGGTCACGGCCATGCCGAGCGTACCGCCATCAATCAAGCCTGCCTGAAAATCGAGAAAACTCGAAATCATCCAGCGTTTCGCGGCCGTACGCGCTTTCTCCAGTGCAGCAAGTTGCCGATTGAGCGCATGTACTGAATGGTATGCCTCGGCCACTTGATATGGGATACCCACCTGTGCCAATTGAGCTTTAGCCACCGCGCCCCGCAAATCAGCTTCTGCATGACTGACGTTGGCCGACATGATGCCAGGGTTGAAATTCCACTTGATCCCCAAAATTGGCGTTACGAATGCTTGATTCAGCGGATCATTCATGTAGGGATTATTGATCCGATCACGGCCAGGGGTAAATGCAGCCGTCGCAACGACGCCCGCATAAATATCCGGATACCGTTCCGCTTTACGGGCTTGAACGTAGGAGCGCAAGGCACTTAAGCCTGATTCGGCCATGTGCATTTCGGGCCGATCTGCCAATGCCTGATTGGAAAATTGCGGCAAACTGCCATCGGGCAATTTAACCGCCGAAATATGCTCATCGGCAACCGCCAAAGAATCATTTAAAGGTACGCCAATAATCGTTTTCAACCCATCAAGTGCAATTCTCTCAACCCCTTCGGCTTCGGCAATATAGCGATCAAGCAAACCCAACCCATTTTCAAGCGCGTATACATCACGCATCGCGCCTTTACCCTCATCGGCTTTTTTCTTCATCGGCTGCTCAGCATCTGCCAGTTGATTGCGCACACCCATTAAAAATTGTCGCGTATCACGGGCGGTCAAGTAGCCATAGTAGGCACGGCGCACGGTGAGCCAAGTTTGCCCCTTGGCGAGTGCCACCTCATCGGATTTAAGCTGCTTATTGTATTGGGCTGCGGTTTTGTAATTTTCAAGCTTGCCGAACGTGTAAAGCGGTTTAATGATTGACGCAGTAATCCCGGAAGTGACGGTGACGCCATCATTAAGGGTGTTGCCATCACTGCGCAACGTACAACCCTGACCGGCTGGGCAAGTATTCGTACCGTTGGTGAAAATCCCATCGCGGGCTTTTGGTGCCAGTGCCGCATATAAATTAACACTGGCACGCGCCCCGCCCTCGCCTTCCACGCGCGCAATTAAAGCCTGCGCCGCCGCCACATTTGCCCGCTGTTCTTCAATGCGGGGATCCGCATTCATCGCCATGTCGGTCGCCTGCTGTAAATTCACGGTTTGCGCCTGCGCGCCCACACTCACCGCACTTAACATGAATAGCAAAAGGTAAGATTTCTTCATTGCCCTGCCGCCTTATTAAACAAAAACTTAGAAATAATTTTTTCGAGAACAACGGCCGACTGGGTCATCGTGATTTTGTCGCCATTTTTCAGAACTTGGGTATCGCCACCGGGGGAGATTTCAATGTATTGAGCCCCCAACAAACCCGCCGTATAAATACTGGCAAAAGAGTCCTTAGGCAAATTGTTATATTGGCTAGCAATCACCATCGTGACTACCGCTTCAAACGTTTTCGGGTCAATTTGAATGTGCTCAACACGGCCAATAGTGACGCCGGATAATTTAATGGGCGAGCGATCCGATAAGCCCCCAATATTGTCGAACTGAGCTGTCACGGTATAACCACTCACTGAACTCGTACCGAAATCGCTCCATTTAAACGTGAGAACCAGTAAGGCCATAATCCCCGCCAATACAAAGGCACCCACCACAATTTCAATACTCCGTTGCGTATTCATCATTCAGGCCCCAAACATCCAAGCGGTCAAAATAAAATCCAAACCCAGCACCAGCAGCGAGCTTAAAACCACAGTCCGGGTAGTCGCACGCGAGATACCCAGCGAGGTCGGTTCTGCATTAAAGCCTTCAAAGACCGCGACCAAACCAATCACCCCGCCAAATACCAGGCTTTTAATCACTCCATTCATCACATCATCCACGGGCTGCATTTGTTGTTGAATTTGCCCCCAATACGAGGCTGAATCCACGCCTAACACCACCACACCAATAAAATATCCGCCCGCAATCCCCACTAAAGAGAACAAACCCGCCAAGAGCGGCATTGCAATCACCGCGCCCCAGAAACGCGGTGCGATCACCCGACGGATGGGGTCTACCGCCATCATCTCCATCGCGGAAAGTTGTTCGGTGGTTTTCATCAGGGCAATTTCGGCGGTGACCGCCGAACCTGCGCGCCCCGCGAAGAGCAACGCCGTCACAACCGGCCCTAACTCGCGCACCAAAGACAGAGCAACCATTACACCCAAGGATTCGGTCGCATTAAACTTAGACAAAATATTGTAGCCCTGCAGCCCGAGCACTAAGCCCACAAAACCGCCGGAAATTAGAATAATCACCAGAGACAACACACCGATGGCGTAGATCTCTTGAATAATTAACCTCGGACGGGTCCACGCAGGCAACAACCGCCAGAGCAATTGCCCCGTAAAAAACCCCATTTGCCCCATATGGGCTGCAGCAGATAAAAACCCTTGGCCAAGTGCAGCAAGACCATTAGCCAAAGCACATACCCAACGATTCACAGTGCACCGCTTTGCGATTGGGCTTTGCTCATACATGCCGGCTCACTGGGTGCAACAAGCCCTAAAGCAGTTGCGAAAATTTTTGCGGATTGTTGCCCCGCGATGGATTGATCATCATCTGGTGCACCTTCGAGAAATTGGCGCAAAAAGGGCACATGTGGCATCTGCGCGCGCAATTCATCAGGTGAACCGGAGGCTACCACTCGGCCTTCGTTGATGACGAAGACCAAATCGGCAATCGCAAAAACTTCGGTTACATCATGCGACACCAGCACACTGGTCAGCCCCAAGGCCTGATTCAGCGAAGCGATTAACCTCAATAGAACCCCGACATTAATAGGATCTTGGCCGGTGAAGGGTTCATCGTACAGCATCAGCGCCGGATCCAATGCCAATGCACGCGCCAAAGCCACCCGGCGCGCCATGCCGCCCGATAAAGCGGCCGGCATTTGGTTTGCGTCCGCCAACAACCCCACCGCCTGCAATTTAAGCGCGACAATTCGCTCAATCATCGATTCAGGCAGACGTGTATGCTCGCGCAGGGGGAAGGCGACGTTTTCGGCAGCAGTTAAATCGGTAAACAAGGCACCATTTTGAAACAACATACCCAAGCGCCGACGCATCGCCAGCAACGCTTTGCTCGAAGCGCGCGTCATATCCAAACCATCGACCATCACGCGTCCAGATTGCGGCTTAATCTGCCCGCCAATCAAACGCAGCAAGGTGGTTTTCCCCGTACCGGATGGTCCCATAATTGCCGTGATTTTGCCCTGTGGGATAGCCAAATCAATGCGGTCAAAAATCAGATTTCGACCGCGAGCGAAGCTTAACTGCTCAAATTGAATATAGGGTTTCATGCTGCCAACCAATCCTTACCAACCCAGCAATTCGAGCAGCGTTTGCACTCGATCAAGGGTCGCGACCGAGGGATTGTCGCCTTCAATAAATACCGCACACATGTGTGCAGGCGCTTGTGCTGCAAATGCTTCCAACCAGATTCGCAACAACGCAGGTTGATCGCTGGCGGGGATTAACCCAACCCGCGCACCGACCACCCCATTATCTGGCGACCAAATGGGCGCATCTGGCGACAAAACAATCAAAGATTGCTCTGGATATGCACACTGCCAATCCTGCCGGGCCTTTGAAGACTCGGCGGCGGCTTCCCAAACGGTTAACACAGGTTTGGGCGCGCCCACAATAGCCGCAAGTACATCGGATAAATCGGCATCATCACCCCGCACCCAAATCGCCTGTGTCAGCATCACCAAAAAATTATTGCGCCAATCTTCCGGCATGCCATCGGGATAAAAATCTTGTACCAACGAGGGCGCCAAACGCCGATGCAGGCCAATTTTGATGTCTAATCCAGTCGCATACGCCATCAGTAAATCTCACGTAATAGACGAAAGCTTAAATTCAAATCAATTTCATTCTCATGGCGCAAGGTACGTGACGCACTCCGGCACGCCCCGGGGCCATCAAACCATGAACCGCCACGCACCACATGGAAATGTCGATGACGCGCATCGGGACTCCGGAATGGGTTATCACCCGAGCGCGGGGTCGATCGATAACTATCCCGCCAATGATCAAGGGTGAATTCCTGCATGTTACCGTGCATTTCAAACAGCCCCCAAACATTGGGCGGCAAAGCACCCACCGGCACAGGGCGACCGATACCGCAAATAAATAACCCTCGGGTACAGTGTAAACCGCCAGAGCAATTCACTTCTTCTCGCCGAATTTTATCGCCGAAATAAAACATCGTTTCCGTATCTGCCCGCGCGGCATATTCCCACTCGGCCTCGGTTGGGAGACGATAATGCTGATGGGTTTGCTCGCTGAGCCACACAGCATAAGCCATGGCATCTTTGATCGAGACATTAAATACGGGAAATTCCTCATCCCTCCATGAGTAAGGGCGGGGACGTTTATGATTGGTAGCCAACAAAAACTGATTGTACTCACGCCGACGGATTGTGCCTCGAGTGAGTGCAAATGCGCGTGGTAGGGTGACCTCATGCTGTGGCATTTCACAGGTTTGCACCTGATATTCCGATGATTTCGCACCCATCATGAATTGCCCGGAGGGGATAAATGCTAATTCTGGTGCAGGGCATCCATCCGCAAGCAAATCGAAAAAAAACACCTCACGGTTCACCGCTGCGGCAGCATGCTTCTGGTGCAATGCGGCATCAACGGGCTCACCCCTGTTGGAACTTAGAACAGCCAGACTCACCGCAGCAAACCTCCAACAATCTCAACCAATATCAATTCACGCACAATGATAGCAGCATAAACTATAAGTAATCTATCGAAACACCCTATATTAAGATCTTCCGTTTATGGTTTATAGGCGCTGGAGGCACGGCAGGTACAGCTAAAGCTTATCGACGACGCCTGCTATACTCTGCGACCGTTCGAACGTCACATCATAACGAATATCTATGAATCCTAATAATCTTCTTACCATGGCCAAGCAAGTCATCGAGATCGAAGCCCAAGCCTGCCAGGCCTTGAGCACACGACTTGATGCGGCATTCATCACAGCCTGTGAACTTGTCTTGCGTTGCGATGGCCGCGTCATCGTAACCGGCATGGGCAAATCCGGCCACATTGGTGGAAAAATTGCCGCCACCCTCGCCAGTACAGGCACCCCTGCTTTCTTTGTACATCCGGGCGAGGCCAGCCACGGTGATTTAGGCATGATTACCCGCAAGGATGTCGTCATTGCCCTTTCCAATTCAGGCGAAACAGCTGAAGTACTGGCGATCCTGCCTGTCATTAAACGGCTCGGCACGCCGTTGATTGCCTTAACCGGACGCCCCCAATCCACTCTGGCACTATCTGCCGATGCGCATTTGAATGTGGCCGTCGAACGTGAAGCCTGCCCGCTGAATCTTGCGCCAACTGCCAGTACTACGGCGGCGTTAGTGATGGGCGATGCCTTAGCCGTCGCGCTGCTGGATGCGCGAGCTTTTCAACCGGAAGATTTTGCGTTATCCCACCCCGGTGGCACTTTGGGCCGGCGCTTGCTGCTGCGGGTGCGCGATGTCATGCATACCGGCGATCGTATTCCGATGGTGCGCTATAACCAAACCATCAAACAGACTCTCATTGTGATTTCATCGGGTGGCTTGGGGATGACCGCCGTGGTCGATGAGCAGCAATATTTGCTGGGTTTATTTACCGATGGCGATTTGCGACGCATTCTCGATCAAGACGATTATGATTTGAATCAATTCATTGAGCGCGTCATGATCCGCAACCCCCGCACCTGCACACCTGACATTCTGGCCGCCGAGGCATTGACCATCATGGAGCAGAATAAAATCAATGGCTTAATTGTTGTCGATGCCACAAACCATATTGTCGGCGCTTTGAATATGCATGATTTATTGCGTGCAGGTCTCGCTTGAGGCCCAACCGTTGATGAGCACACCGATGAACAAACCCGATTTACTGACCCGCTTACGCCAAGTTCGCGCCCTTGTTTTGGATGTTGATGGCGTACTGACCGATGGCCGCCTCCATTTCACCGAACAGGGGGAAGAACATAAAGTGTTTCATTCCCGCGATGGCCACGGTATAAAAATGGCGCAAAAAATCGGGATTGAAGTAGCCATCATCTCAGGGCGTGCTTCCCCCGCCTTACGACATCGTGCAGAAAATTTAGGAATAACGCACTGCTTGATCGGGGTGCGAGACAAAGGTGCGGCGCTGGAAACCCTCACGCAAACACTCGGTATCTCAATGCATGAATGCGCGGTGATGGGCGATGATGTGATTGATCTTCCCATGCTCAATCGCGCCGGGGTGAGTGCCACCGTCGCCGATGCCCCAGGGCTTATTCGCGCGCGGGTGGATTGGGTCACGCGCCTCGGCGGTGGTCAAGGTGCTGTGCGCGAGCTAATCGATCTCATGATTAATGCACGCGACGCTTGGCCGCTCGTGCTTGCCGACTACCAATAGCGCCGCTGCCCATGCCCACCAACACCTTAGGTCAATTTGGAATTGCGGCACTGTTGTTTGCCTTGCTTGGCGGATTGCTCTGGAAGAATTTTCTGTCGCAATCGCCAACCGCCAGCCTACGTCCTGCTGAATTCGACCAGCGTTTTACCGATTTC
The DNA here is from genome assembly GCA_021801265.1 of Pseudomonadota bacterium. GTDB lineage: Bacteria > Pseudomonadota > Gammaproteobacteria > Halothiobacillales > Halothiobacillaceae > Halothiobacillus. The sequence continues at coordinate 27,717 of JAJYYE010000003.1, forward strand.
ACAGCGCGTGAGTTCAGTGTACAAGGTGCGTTAGTGTGGACATTGAGCGGGCGTACGCTGCGTCACTTGACGGGAGATCAAGGATACCGATTCAGCGACCCGGATTTCCTGCTTCAAGCCCGTGATGCTGCTAGCCCCCCCTGGCGACTCACAGCGCCCCAAGGGTCTGCGAATGAGGATTTAAGTCAGGTATTACTTGAGGGTGGCGTCAAAGGCAGTCGCGCAGCATTCGACAGCCAAGCCACCCATCAACAAGGGAATAATCAAGGGGAATTGATTTTCTCAACCGCCGCTTTAAGCATTAAACCGCGTCTGCAGGAAGCCATGAGTCATGATCCCACTCATTTTGCCGAGCTGAACCCCGGCAACCGGCCGCTTTGGACCAGCGACTCGGCCGACTTCCACCTAAATTATACGGCTCAGCTTTTCCAGCAAACCCAGGTACGTGATCATTATAATCATCCGAACCTCCAGAACAGCGCCAGCCAAGCACTTCACTCCGCCCATAGCCCAACTACAAACCCAGGAGCGCAACCCTAATGTCACGCCAACTTGCCACTTCTTTTGCGCGCCTACTTAATTTGGGTTGCGTGCTCGGCACCGGTTTAATGCTGTTCTCACCCGCCTCGTTCGCTGGCAAAGCAGATCGAACTCAACCGATTGATGTCGCCGCCAATGAAAAAGTCACTGATTACAAAAACGGCACCAGCATGTACACCGGCAATGTCGTTATCAATCAGGGCAGCCTGCATGCAACCGGCGCCAAGGCCACACTTTATGTCAAGGATGGTCAGCTGGTTCGCGCCGTATTGGAAGGTAGCCCAGCCACTTTTCAAGAACTCGACGATAAAGGGCAACAGGTCAAAGGTGATGCCAACACCGCGAACTATTTAGCGCTAGAGCAGAAAATCATCCTCACGGGCAACGCGCACTTATTCCGTCAAGGCGACACGCTCGATTCGCAACAAATCACCTACGACATGGAAGCAGAGGTCGTCCAAGCCGGTGGAAAAGCCGGCGGTGAACGCGTGCATGTGGTCATTCAACCGCGCAATAAAGATCAAACTAAAAATCCGGAAGCCGATAACGCAAAAAAAAGGGGGGATAACCCAAACCCGGTCACCGCTGAACCATCCGCAACTGCACCAGAACCCGTGCAACCATGAGTCAAAACCCGACACCCGCTGCCCTACTACAAGCTGAATCGCTGGTGAAACATTATGGCGCCCGTGCCGTAGTACAGGGGGTTTCACTCGAAGTTCACGCAGGTGAAATCGTTGGTCTGCTCGGCCCCAATGGTGCGGGGAAAACCACCAGTTTCTATATGATCGTTGGCCTGATTGCGGCCGATCAGGGGCAAATTTGGCTCAATGGCCAAGATATTACCCTGATGCCTGTCAACCAGCGGGCTCAATTGGGGCTGGGCTATTTACCCCAAGAAGCATCCGTATTTCGCAAACTCAACGTCGAACAGAATATCCTCGGCGTACTGGAACTGCGCCCCGAATTATCGCGCGCAGAGCGCTTAAAGGAGCTTGAGAATCTACTCGAAGAACTCCATATTCGGGCCATCCGTCGCAGCATGGGCCAAGCCTTGTCCGGCGGCGAACGACGTCGCGTCGAAATTGCCCGAGCATTGGCCGCCAACCCCCGCGTGATCTTGTTGGATGAACCCTTTGCTGGCGTTGATCCTATCTCGGTCATTGACATTCAACGAATTATTCAGCATTTAAGTGCTCGAGGCATCGCCGTGCTGATTACCGATCACAATGTGCGCGAAACCCTGGGCGTGTGTGAACGCGCCTATATCGTATCCGATGGTAAAATTCTGGCTGAGGGCTCACCTCAAGCCATTTTAGATAACGCTCAAGTCCGCGCGGTGTATCTCGGTGAACATTTCACGCTATAAACCCACCATTGAACTTAATCGGCTGGTGGACGCAGGCCAATTTCAGTTAAACTTGGTGGCATGTTTATGACACCCAACTTCAAATCGCATCAATCTTGTCGCATGCTTTGCGCCCATACCTTAGTTAATCACTCCTTTTTTAATCGGCTAAGTTTATGAAAGCAGGATTAGAGCTACGTCTTGGGCAAAGTCTGGCGATGACGCCCCAATTGCAGCAATCCATCCGATTGCTGCAACTTTCCACCCTCGAGTTAGCGCTGGAAATTCAGCAGGCAGTCGACACCAACCCCCTGCTTGAAATTGCAGACACAGATGATTTTAGTGATCGCGATGAGGCTTATGCCGAGACCAGTGATACCGTCATCAGCGTCGATGCCAATTTTCAGGAAGATCCCAATGCACAATCCGGGGAGGCATTGCTGACTCCGAATAATGAGCTAACCCCCGATGACCCCTTTGCACTTGACACGCAATGGGAAGATTATTTTGAAGTCGATGGCAGTACTTCATTTAGCGCAGCTGAACATCATCATGATGATTACGATCCTTATGCCACCACCTCAAATGGGGTGGAGTCTTTGCGAGATCATCTCTTAAGCCAAATTCACCTCACCCATCTCACGCCGCGTGATACTGCCATTGCCACCGCGTTGATTGAAGCGATTGACCCTACCGGTTACCTCGCCGACTCACTGGAAGAAATTCAAACCATGTTGGTGGTTGAATGGCCCGATATCGCGTTTGAAGACATCAATACGGTATTGCATCTCGTTCAATCACTCGATCCCATTGGTATTGGTGCACGCGATCTCAATGAATGCTTGAGCCTGCAATTGCGGCAAAAGCCTGCCCATACGCCGCTTAGAGACGTTGCCATTCAAATTTGTGAACGCAATTTAATTGAAGCCATCGCACAACGCGAATACAACCAGGTTTTGCGGATACTGGGGATCGACCAAGCCACGCTAGAAGGGGCCTTGCTGTTACTCCAAGGGTTAAACCCCAGACCCGGCGCCAATGTAGGTGCTATAGCAGCTGACTATCTCATTCCCGATGTGCTGGTTGGTCTGCGCAATGGCGTATGGCAGGTTGATCTCAATCCGGAAATCGCGCCCAAGCTGCGGGTCAATCAAACCTATGCGCGCATGATTAACCGCAGCTCACGCGGCGAAGATGCCAGCTACATTCGCAGCCATCTCCAAGAAGCGCGCTGGTTTATCAAAAGCCTGCGCAGCCGGAATGAAACCCTGCTCAACGTGGCGCGTTCCATCGTGGCACGGCAAACGGCATTTTTTGAACAGGGAGAAACCGGCATGCGCCCTTTGGTTTTGCGCGAGATTGCCGAAGAACTTGAATTACACGAATCCACCGTGAGCCGGGTGACCACGCAAAAATATATGCTGACACCCCGTGGGACCTTTGAATTCAAATATTTCTTTTCGAGTCATGTCGGCACGAGTGACGGCGGTGAATGTTCAGCCACCGCAATTCGTGCCATGATCAAACAGCTGGTCAGCGAAGAAAATCCGCGCAAACCCCTATCGGATGCCAAAATTGCCGACCTGTTAATCGAACAAGGTATTGATGTTGCCCGGCGAACGATCGCCAAGTACCGTGAGGCAATGGGCATTGCCTCTTCCACCGACCGCAAGCGCCTGATTTAAAGGCCCAAGGAGCACACATGCAAATCGAAATTACCGGCCATCATGTCGATATTACCGATGCCCTTAGAGATCACATCCAAACCAAATTCACCAGGCTCAAACGACATTTTGAAAAGGTCATTAATGTCCACGTGGTGTTAACGGTAGAAAAAAAGGTGCAAAAAGCAGAAGCCACCCTGCATATGAGTGGTAATGACGTGCATGCTGATGCGGAATCGGAAGATATGTATGCGTCCGTAGATATCATGATCGATAAACTCGATCGGCAAATCATGAAGCATAAAGAGAAAATGACCGATCATCGGTAAGTTTCACCTCTCGTCATCCGACCACACATTGGAGCATACCGACAGAGGGGATGCCCCAATGACTCAATCAGAGTATGCTTCGGCACATTTCCTTCGCCAGATTTGACTCTAAACTTGTCGCAAAACTTGGGTTTTTCAAGTGCGCAAAGGTGTTGCATGAATATCGATGATTTGTTTCCGTTGCAGCGCATTTTGATTGACGAGGTCTATCAAAGCCGTAAACGGGTACTCGAAGTGCTGGCGGGTTTATTGGCCGATGATCAGCTGGGCGGCGCGCATGCCACCCATATTTTCGAAATTCTGATCGAGCGGGAACGCTTGGGCTGCACCGCAATTGGCCACGGCATTGCCATACCGCATGGCCGTGACAAAGATATTTTGCGCCCACGCGGTGCGGTAATTCGGCTCACTGAAGGGATTGATTTTGGCTCGGCTGACAACCAACCGGTCAATTTGATTATCGGGTTGATTGTGCCCGATGAATATCCGGAATCACATGTCGCCATCCTGGGGATCCTAGCGCAACATTTGGCCGATGATAAGGATCGTGAAGCCATGCTGAACACTCAAAGCGCTGAACGCATTCGCGGATTAATGCGCGAATGGCTCAGCCCCTTGGCGACGTCAGACGACTAACCGACTGAGTTAACATTCATGTCTCTATCCCCCACGATACTGCCGCTGGATTTCGAGCAAACATTGCCCGATACCACATCGGTCTATCACAGCTTATTTGATGCCCGCCTGAAATTCGCACGGTTTAACCCGTTAGATCCGCAACCCATTGCGCTCATTGATCCCTCGTTGCGGGCGGCGCTAGATACCCGTCAGGAGCCCCTGACCCAAAGCCCTATCATCTATATTTTGACGGAAATAACCCCCGAAGCCGCCGTTGAATGGGTACAAAAATATACCGCTTCCTTAGCAACCTTTCTACACACGCACCAAGAACTCACAACCGTTCGTGAATGGCTGTTTACCCGACGCCGTGAGCGCAATCGTGAATGGCAACATGGTGTATTTATGGAAGTCGCAGGCTCAGGTGTCTTAATTACCGGGCACTCGGGGATCGGTAAAAGTGAATTGGCGCTTGAGTTGCTCTCCCGTGGTCATCGTTTGATTGCCGATGACGCCCCCTATTTCGTACACGGCAACCAAGGTATTGAAGGGCATTGTCCAGAAAACATCCGCGATTTACTCGAAGTGCGCGGTCTGGGCATTATTAATGTGCGTTCTTTATTCGGCGATAACGCCCTGAAGTCAAAAAAAAATTTACGCCTTATCATCGAGCTGTACAGCGCAGATCATAAAAATTTAAGCGCCGAATCCCGGTTGCACGGTGAGCGCAGCCAACTCCTGATATGTAATGAAGCCATCCCTTTATTTCGCTTACCTATTGCACCCGGTCGAAACATCGCCGTATTTGTAGAAACCGTCGTTCGGCAGCATAATCTTGAGCGATCGGGCAATGAAATTGCTTGGTCAGGTTTAAATCCGCATCGGGTGGACATGCTGGCGTCATCCGGCCACCGGCCACTCAAGGATGTGTGTTGATGTTGAACGCAGGTTTAATTGGGCAAAACGATACACGGGTTCTCTTCCAGCCCATGTTTGCACCAGATACGAAACAAAAGCCAAGGAACATGGGGAATAGCCAGCGAATACCCGAGGCGTTCGATTGAGCCCCTTATCCCCCGTTATGACTGCCCCTCAGCCGAATCTATCCGCATCGGTTCTGATTGTTACGGGGCAGTCGGGGTCAGGCAAATCGGTCGCACTGGCGGCGCTGGAGGATGCGGGATTTTACTGCATTGATAACCTCCCCCCCGAACTCCTCGATCACTTGCTCCAAATTTTCCAGCAAGGGGATATCAACGCACCCGCGATTGCCATTGGGATTGATGCTCGCTCATCCGAAGCCGCCTTAACAGATTTACCCCAACGAATTACCGCATTAAAACAGCAATATCCACAACTCAAGATACAAAGTTTATTTTTAGAAGCCAGTGTGGCCCGAATTGTGGCGCGTTTTAGCGAAACGCGCCGCCGCCATCCCCTATCAAACCGGAATGAAAATTTACTGGAAGCGATCGATCAAGAAGCACACATGCTAATCCCAATGCGCCAGCAAGCAGATTTGCTCATTGATACCAGCTACACCAGCGTGCACCAAATTCGAGAAGACCTACACCACCGTATTTTGGGACAAGGGCAAGCAGGGCCAACAATTCTATTGCAATCATTCGGCTTTAAAAATGGTATTCCGTTAGATAGCGATTTTATTTTTGATATCAGGCACTTACCAAACCCTCACTGGTTGCCCGATCTCCGCGGTTTCGGCGGCAAATCGCAACCCATCATTGATTATCTCGAACAACATCCGATTACCCACCAAACCCGAGACAACCTCCGGGCTTTCATTCAAAACACACTGACGGAGCTGGTCCAAACTGATCGCAGTTATGTCACCTGCTCCATTGGCTGCACGGGCGGCAAACACCGTTCGGTGTATATGGTCGAGCAGCTTTATTCGGATTTACATCCTGCATTTCCTCATCTTCTGATCCGGCATCGTGATTTGGATGCCGGCATCATGACTTAAACAGGGAGCGATAATGACCGTTGGAATTTTATTGATTTGCCACAACCATATTGGTGAGCAGTTGCTTGAAACGGCCACGGATATGCTCGAAAAAGTCCCGATGCCGGCAGGTGAACTGCCGGTTCATCAGGATGACGATCCTATTGACTTATTGAGCCGCGCGCGCCGCCGCGTTGCGGAACTTGATCAAGGGGATGGTGTGCTGGTACTGACTGATATGTATGGTTCGACCCCATCGAATATCGCCCATCGGTTGAAAGACCAAGATCGTCGAGTGCGCGTTATTTCAGGTGTCAATTTACCCATGGTCGTGCGCGCCATGAACTATCCGCAACTTGATTTGGCGCAAATGGCCGAACGCGTGGCCACCGGCGGCCGTGAGGGCATCATTGAAGGGGATGGAATCTAACCATGCGTGAACACAGTCTCGAAATCATCAATAGGCTCGGCTTACATGCCCGGGCGGCGGCGAAATTCTCCACCACCGCATCACAATTTTCCTGCCAAATCCGGGTGCAATATCAAGGGAAAATCGTCAATGGCAAGTCAATCATGGGATTGATGATGCTGGCTGCGGCACGCGGTACACAAATCCTCGTCACCGTCGATGGCAGTGATGAAATCGAAGCACTACAAGCCCTGTCGCTCTTAATTAACAACCGATTTGGAGAAGCAGAATAAATCACAAAGGCAACAGGCCGCCGCATTAACCCGTAAAAAATCGCATTGGACTGAGCGCCTTCCCTAACGATAAGGGCAGTACATTGGGCTCACCGCACAACTCTGCCGCTAATGCCTCGCCCAACAATGCGCCCCACGTTAGGCCGCGGGCACCATGCCCGACATTCAACCACAAGCCCTCGACACGCGGATCGACAGTCAAAGCACCCACCATCGGCAAACGATCCCGACTGGCCGCCCGCAAGGCGACCCGCGCGGATGATTCATGAATCGCCACCGAACTCATCGCTAAATCTGGCGCAATAGCCGCCATGCGCTCGGCATTTTCCCCTTGTTCGGATGCTCGAATATCCAATCCCAAGTCACCGGGTTTAAAACTCGCACCAAATACACGCGCACCTGCGTACACGCCCCCATTGACGCCATGGGGCAAATCCAAAACGTAACCCTCGCGCATCAAGGGAACGCGCAACATCGGCTGCGTTGAACCCAAGGTCGTAGGCATGGGCATGTGCCAACTCATCTGCCCCCGACATACCGTTAAAAAGGGGGCTATTTCAGGCAATAATTCCCCAACATTTTCTGCATTAGCCAATACCACCTGTTCGGACGTAAACAACCGAGTGCCGTCTGCACTTTCTCCAATCCAAGATCCACCCTCACGATACAGCCGAGCAACTTCGGTATTGTGCTGAATCGGAATGCGGGCCACCTGTTGCAGTGCAGTTAACCAATCAACCGGCGTAAGCCAACCCGCACGGGGAAACCACCAGCCCGGCTCGGTGAGCGTGACACCCGCCAGCACCGACAGTTCATTCGGTGCACACCAGCGCGCGAAACTTACCGCTAAATTGAATTCTTGTGCGATTTGTGCCTGGCGTGTGGCATGGTCCGGATCCCGTGCGAGCTGAATCGCGCCTGAAAAATTCGCTGCGATAATATGACCCGCACATTGCATCTGAGTAATGTCGGCGCGCATAAAACCCAAACCCATCTGCGTTAGGCGCGTGGTGGCATTACAATCGCGGCTAAGCAGTGGACTCACAATCCCCGCCGGATTCCCCGATGCGCCCGCACCCAACCCTGGTGCACGATCAAAAATCCGCACCAAAATGTTCCGCCGCATCAAGGCACGGGCGGTCGTCATGCCCGCCACGCCCGCGCCAATGACCACCACCGAATTCGGATAGTGGCACGGTGGCGGCCTTCTACTCCGCGTGGCATAGCGTAATTGAGCCACCAATTGATGTTTTTTAAGACCGAACCCCGGCACTTTCTCAACTTCAAACCCTGCCGCCATCAATCCACTTGTCACATGGCGGGCAGAAGAATAAGTCGCGAGCCGCGCAGACGGTGCGCCAACGCGGGCTAGGGCGCGGAATACGCCGTCCGACCACATCGCCGAATTTTTACTGGGGCTAAATCCATCCAAATAAAACGCATCGAATGGCCCGTGTAATTGCTTTAATGCCCATTCAACATCGGCATAAATCAGCGTTAACACCACCTGCCCACCCGCCAAATAACGCCGATGAAAACCCGGCACGGGATCGGGCCATTGGGCAGATAACGCTTCTGCCAAAGGAAAAAGAGTGGGCCACGCAGCAGCCAAGCGTAAAAAGTCTTCCCGACGCCACGGATGTTTTTCAATCGAATAAAAATTAAGCACAGGTGCAGGTTCGCCTGATCCGCTTGAGTTCGGCGTGGCGTCAATTAATGCCGCCCACGTGCTTAAAAAACTTAACCCCGTACCAAAACCCAACTCCAACACCGACGTCGTTGATCCGGCCGAAAATCGGGACGGCAACTGCGTTCCCTCGATAAATACCGCACGTTTTTCGGCAAACCCGCCTTCCAAGCCGGCCGCATGGGAGAAGTAAATATCACCATACAGCGCACTGCTCGGCAGGCCATCGTCCGACCACACCACATCGGCACAGACCAGTTGACAATTATTCTGCGGTGGTTTCATTCGGCTCGTCTTAACGTGATCATGATTTGTTGTTATCCCCACCAACGTTCCCCTTGTCAATGAGCATCGCCGGCAAGTCTCCAATCACATTGACAGCCAAACAAAAACCCGGCACATTCATAGAGCAACTGTCTATAAAATAAGGTATTTGAACCGATGGATCAAAATAACTCTGTGCCGGAAGAACAACGCCATCATGCCCGTTCAGCTTTGGGATTACCGGCTGAATTTAAATCTGGCACAGAAGTTTATTCGGTTTGGATTCAGGATATTTCGCTCAAAGGGGTACGGATAAAGTGTCCTGCTGAAGAAATAAACCACATTATCCCCAAAAGCACCGGTCATCTCGTTATATTATCTGACCCTGAACGCATTCCGCTGCTAGAATTGGACGTCTTTGTATTACGCAATAACTCGGGATTAATCGGCGCGACTTGGGGCAGAATTGATCTGGATAACTTAACCCAACTTCGTGAACTGCTGAGTGCTAATTTTGCGAATGCACAACTGATTGAACGAGAACTGTTTGAATTATTTCAGTAGGCACAACTGCATATACGACACGTGCCTTTGCACGCGTGTTTGTTAAAAGGACGTTCCACGCATGTTTGATTACACCCACGACCACGCCCAGTCGCAAGAGATACTTCGGCTCGTTCTCGTCGAACTTGGCGCTCTGAATTTGCCGCCCAATCCAATTTATTTCACCTTATTTTATGAGCGGGCGCTTAAACGCGATGCGAGTTTGAATAAGGATGTCGATGATGCCATCAACAGAGAGGGCGGGCTCAGCGTAGATCGGGCGCAGGAAATATTTGATACCCACTTGCTCAATGGCTCAATCAAGGAAATGGGTAATGCCCAAGCCACGCTCTTGCGCTTAATTCGTAACGTAATGATGCAAATGCTGAATACCGGCAACGAATTCTCAAATTACGCTTCAACATTGGGTGATTTCATCCGCAAAATTGATCGCAGTGAATCGGTGGAAGACATTCGCGCACTGACCGCCGAGGTCATTGACGACTCACGCGGCATTGAACGCACATCGCTTGAGGCCTCGGATCGCCTCACCAACGCCGGTGAGCAAATCACCAAACTCAAGGAGGAATTGGAGGCAGCAAGACGTGATGCCCGCACCGATCCCTTAACCGGACTCGCCAATCGGCGCGGTTTGAACGAATTACTACAACAGCGAATCAATACTTTTCTGCAAGATAAAACATCGTTTTGCATCATTTTGGCCGATATCGATCACTTTAAGCGCATCAACGATAGTTACGGGCATCTGGTTGGCGACAAAATTCTGCGTTTTGTCGCCCGCACCTTAATGGCAAATATCAAAGGCCAAGATAGCGTGATTCGTTTTGGCGGTGAAGAATTCGCCATTATCCTGCCCTACACCCATTACGAGGGCGGCATCACCGTAGCGCAGCAACTTCGACAAAAAATTGCAGCCTCCCGGTTGCGCTTGGCGGAAAGTGGACGCGATCTCGGTGGTCTCACGATTTCTCTCGGCGTTGCCTGCGTTGATGTCGATGATTCACCTGAAACACTCCTGCGCCGTGCGGATGATGGATTGCTCAAGGCCAAAAGTGAAGGCCGTGATCGAGTCGTTGGCTTGCCCGCCATGAAAATGGTCGGTGACGGTTCGTCAATCATCTGACTTCGGTTAGATTCGCCAACAGTGTTCGGTCGGACTGTTGGGCGATACCCCGCATAAACCCAATCAAAATACTCGGTTGAAACCATCACCCCTAGCGTTATGATGCGCACCCTTGACATCAAACTGTCATTTTAGGCTCGCTGGAGATTCTGGCGCCGAGAACACGGAGCGGCGCTCAAGCTTCACTTCTAGCGCCTCGAACAGAGGATCACGCAACATGTTATCTATGGGCTATATCCCGCCGATCAATATTCGGCAGGTGACCAATCAGGTAGTCGGCCTTGGCACCCACCGGGCGCTGCAGTCGAAAACCGATCTCAACGGCATCATCACACACGCCAGTCGCTCCTTGGCCGATATATCAGGATTTGCGGCTGACGAGTTAATCGGTCAACCCCACAATATTTTGCGCCACCCCGACATGCCTGATTCGGTGTATTACCTGATGTGGCAACATATTCAAGCAGGTGAGGAATTTTTTGGGATGGTGAAAAATCGCTGCAAAAATGGCGATCATTATTGGGTCATGACCCGGGTGGCCGTCATGCAGGAAAATGGCAAACCCATCGGTTATAGCTCTGCCCGCTTTACACCCCACGCCGACCTGATCCCGACCTGGGAAGATTTATTTGCCCGAATGCGCACCGCAGAACAGTCCAGCAGTTTTACCGACCACCGTCGCTTCAAACCGGCTCATGACGTGTTGTGCAAATTTGTGCAGCGCAAAGGCTTTAATAACCTGGGGCAATTGGTATTATCGCAGCGTTCATGAACCCGCTTGAGTCAATCAGTCAACCCCATCGGCACAACCCCCGAGTACAGGGTTGCACCCACATCGCGTGCTGAATCTTTACGATCAGGCACCGATCACGCGCAGCCCGTCGGACTTGACCATCCGTCGTGAGGCCAAGTCCGGTTTGAGGCAGATTTTTTCACTCTTTTGAGGCAAATCATTCCATTTATCAAAAAAGAGGGGGGAGGGAATCTGACCAAATCTGACTTTGCCACAGTAGGGTTGCGTTAAGCTCAACAGACTGCCTGACAAATAAATAGGCCGTGATGGTGCATACTCCTTGCCGATCAATGTCACTACAATCGGATGCCTACGCGCACATGACCAACCCTGCTGTACCAAAAGATAAAGAACACACACGCCACCTTGATCTTTGGCTGCGAGCTGAAGCGAAATTAGTCCGCCACCCCCTGAACGCTGCCATTATTCTGGGCAGTTTCAATGGTTTTTTACTGATCGCCCAATGCTGGCTTCTGGCGAATGTACTCAATGATACGGCCATCAATCATCAGCCTTTATCATCGGTTTGGGGGTATATTGCGGGTATCATTGGCCTGTTCATCCTCCGCGCGGGGCTGAATTTTGGTAATCAACGTTTTGCATTCGAGGCTGGTGCGCAGCTCCGCACCGAATTGCGGGCTCAACTTTTCGCCAAAATAGATCTGCTGGGACCCGCATGGAGCCGCCAGCAACGCTCAGGTGCCGTCGCGACCGAAGTGGTGGATGGGGTCGAGGCGCTGGAAAAATACTACAGCTTATATCTGCCGCAAATACAGCTTGCGGTCATTATCCCCGCTGCCATTCTGGTTTTTGTCTTCCCGTTTGATTGGGTTTCCGGCCTGATTCTGGCCATAACCGCCCCCCTGTTGCCGGTGTTTATGATCATCATCGGCAAGCAAACTGAAAAACTCAATCAAGAACAATGGCAAAGCTTGGCGCGCATGGGGGCGCACTTTTTTGACATGATCGAGGGCCTAACCACCCTCAAACTCTTCAATGCCGCACGCCGAGAAGCGCAGTTTATTGGCCGTATCGCCGATGACTATCGCTTGCAAACCATGAAAGTACTGCGGATCGCGTTTCTCTCATCCATGGTATTGGAGTTTCTCGCCGCACTGAGCATTGCCATGGTGGCGGTGTATGTCGGTTTTCGGCTGATGTATGGCGATATCCACTATCTGAATGGCATTTTTGTGTTGCTGCTTGCGCCGGAGTTTTACTTGCCGCTACGCGGCATGGGCACCCAGTTCCACGCGCGAATGGATGCGCTTGGGGCGGTCGAGCCGATTATTGACTTACTTGATACAGAACCGCCTGCGCACTCGACCGGCACCCAGCCACTCAGCCTCACCGCTGCGCCCGACCTTCGATTTGAAGCCATCGAATTCTCTTACCCCGGTCTGGAATCAGGTAATACCCCCGTAATTCACCGGCTCCACTTAACGCTAGCCGCCAACACCCAAACTGCGCTGGTTGGTGTGAGCGGTGCGGGCAAAACCACCTTAAGCCAAATTTTACTGGGATTCTTAAAACCCCAATCGGGTGAAATCTGGATTAATGACAAGCGGTTAAGCGCTATCGATCCCGCTGCATGGCAGGCACAGATCGCTTGGTTGCCACAAAACCCGACTTTATTTCACGGCACACTGGCCGAGAATATCGCGATGGATCCCAAGTCATCGGGACCCAAATTCTCAGGGCATGGGGATGCCCTGCGCGCTGCGGCCGCCAATGCCCATGCGCTGGATTTTATCGAACGCTTACCGCAGGGCTTCGATACCCTCGTGGGGGAGCGTGGTCAAGGCTTGTCCGGTGGGGAAATTCAACGCATTGCCTTGGCTCGTGCGTTTTATAAAGATGCACCGGTGATTATCCTAGATGAACCCTCGGCAAGCTTAGACCCCGAAAGTGAGCGCCTAATCACCGAAGCCATTGATCGATTGACTACCGAACGAACGGTATTGGTGATTGCCCATCGCCTTGCCACCATTGAGCGTAGCGGCCAAATCGTGGTGCTTGAGGGCGGACAAATTATCGAACAAGGCGAGCATGATACGCTCCTCGCACGCAATGGCAGCTATGCCCGCCTATTCCGCCAATATCGGAGTGACGGATTATGAACACAAAAAAACATCGGGAACTGCGATGGCTCATCTCACTCACCCGCCCGTACCTCGGCTGGATGCTGGCCGGCGTGTTGCTGGCTACCGTGGTAATCATTTCAAACGTCGCTTTGCTGGCGGTTTCTGGCTGGTTTATTACCGCTATGGCAATCAGCGGCCTGACGGGCACAGTGATTAATTATTTCACGCCGGCGGCGGCAATTCGGGGCTTGGCCATCTCCCGCACAGTCGGCCGCTATTTAGAACGCCTTGTGACCCACGAGGCCACCTTCAAACTGCTTGCAGGCTTGCGCCAATGGTTTTTTGAACATTTGGAACCACTCGCCCCCGCCCGGCTGCAATACCTGCAAGGTGGGGATTTACTCAGCCGAATTCGCGCCGACATCGATAGCTTAGAGAATGCCTATTTACGGATTTTCACCCCCACCTTAGCGGCGTTGTCTGCCAGCCTGCTGATGGTGTTATTCCTGCTATTTTGGAGTCCGGCCATCGCACTCGCCAACTTGGTGGGTTTGATTTTGGCGGGCTTGGTTTTGCCCTTGATTGCGTTACGACTCGGTATGCATTCCGGCAAAGCCATGGTACAAGCGCGCTCCGATTTGCGCCAGCGCACCAGTGAAACGCTACGCGGCTTGGCTGAACTCACACTCTATGGCAACCCGACTCAACGTATCGCCCAAATTCAAACGGAAAATACCGCCCTCGTCGCCCCGCAACGCCAACAAAACCGCATCGATGCGGCCAGCGGCGCATTAAGCGGCCTGATTAGCCAGCTGACTGGGTTAGGGGTTGTGGTGCTGGCGATTGGCCTCGTGCAAGGCAGTGTGCTGAATGGCCCCGAACTCGTGATGCTCGCCTTTTTTGCGACGGCAAGTTTTGAAGCCGTAGCCGCACTACCGGTGGCATTTCGGGCATTTGGTGAAACCCAAAGCGCCGCCCAGCGCATTTTAGACCTGGTTGATGCCGAACCGGCTGTCACCGAACCACTAACCCCCCGGCCTGCGCCAACCCAATTTGATCTTGAATTTAATCATGTCAGCTTGAGGTACCCCGGATCGTCCCAATGGGCACTCAATCACATCAGCTTTAAACTGACCGCTGGGCAAAAATTAGCAGTGCGTGGTGCCAGTGGTTCGGGTAAAACGAGCATCACCAACCTGTTGCTAAAATTCTGGGATTTTGAAACCGGCGATATTCGGATTGGCGGGTGTTCAATTCGTGAATTGAACGGCGATACACTACGCAGCCTATGCACGGTAGTCAGCCAACAGGTTCATTTATTCAACACCACCGTTGCCGCAAATTTATATCTCGCCAAGCCCGATGCCTCGTTAGATGAACTGTATGAGGCCTGTCGCACAGCGGCGATTTTGGATGAGATCCTCGCCCTGCCCCAAGGGTTTGATACGGAAGTGGGTGAAGCCGCTACGCAAGTATCAGGCGGGCAGATGCGCCGTATTGCCATCGCGCGTGCCCTGCTGAAAAATGCGCCCATTGTCATTTTAGACGAGCCCACCGAAGGGCTGGATGCAACCACTGAACAGGCTGTTACCAGCGCCCTAGAGCACCTGCTGATAGGGCGAACCGCCCTGATCATCAGTCATCGACCTACGTTGCTGACCTTGGCGGATCAGATAATCATGATGGATCGCGGCAAGGTGATCGCCGTAGATCATGTTTAGGCCAATAAACAGATCGACTTTAATATGATGGAACATAACTTACGTATAGGCCAAAAAAATCATGAATTCAAACGCTTCCCGAAGTTTATTTCGTCGGTTATTTCCATATTTGATCGGTATTGGTGGGATTCAAATTGCTCTGATGATGAGCGGTTGTGCCGTTGTGACGACGACTGCCAGCGTCACGGGGGCGGTCGTTTCCACGGCAGTGGACGTGACGACGACCGCCGTCGGGGTTGGGGTGGACGTCACCAAGGGTGCAGTTGATCTGGCCACCCCCGATTAATCACGGATTGAAGAACAATCACAAGGTTGGGCAACACGACAATCAAACTCACGATAAGCCCGCCCCAAACAGTTCCAACCCAAACCGTTTTCTTTCGATCAGCGTCATGTCAACGGCATATTTACCCGATTGCCGGATTTTTTCGCACTGCCTAAACCGGGAATATATCCTCCCAATACAACAACGTGAGGTTGGTTTTTCAACGAGTCTATCACACGACTCCTCACGTGATTACCACGCACAACGAGCGAAAACCATCTATCACCCGAGAAACAGCCTTGGCTAAAAATTAGCCGCCAAAAATGAAAGAATTGGGGCTAAGCGGGAGCAGTTAAAATATGCCGAAGATTCATCCTGAAGTTTAACAACCCATTGGAAATTCAATAAATACCCAAAAAACCATACAAAACAAACTGTGACAAATCAGCTCCTCATGCTAATAAGTTTTAAAAATACTGACTACTATTCTAGTATTTCACCCTGATTTTCACCTTCATGGATCGTGAGCTTGTTTAAGTTACGCTGATTTCAATTTTTCTAGAGAATTAAAGAACTTCAACTGGGCGCATCCAAAACAATTCCATTGTTAATCATGGGAGGAATAGAATGACTGACCCTACCCTGATGGCGGACCTCGCTCGACTCGATTTTGCGTGGATTACCACGATGCATATTATTTATCCGCCACTAACTATTGGTTTAGCAGCATTTTTGTTTTTCAGCGAGGTGCGCTGGCTCAGAACCAATAACGACGAGTGGTATCGCCTGACCCGATTTTTTGAAAAATTATTCGTCATCAACTTCGGTGCGGGGGTCGCAACCGGCATCACGATGGAAATGTCCTTTGGCATTCTGTTTGGCCCGTTCTCGCAGGCGGCCGGACCTTTCTTCGGCAATATTTTGGGTTATGAAACCATCACCGCGTTTATGTATGAGGCGGGGTTTATTGGCTTGATGATGTTCGGCTGGGGCAAAATCAGCAAGCGGATGCACTTATTCGCCACATTTAACGTCGCGTTCTCATCCCTGTTATCGGCCATGTGGATTCTGGTTGCCAACTCGTGGATGCAAACCCCAACGGGTATTCATCTGGAAAATGGTTTATTTTTGGTCGATAGCTGGAAAGATGCCATTTTGAACCCGAATTTCTTAACCGGCTTTCCCCACATGGCCATAGCCTCATTTGAAATTGGGCTGTTCTTTGTGGCCGGGGTATCGGCGTGGATGGTCTACAAAAACCGTAACGGCAAAATGTTTATGCGCACCCTCACCACCTCGTTGATGGCTCTGGTTATTGTCGCCCCCCTGCAAATTTACGTGGGTGATGAATTGGGGCGCACGGTGGCGGAGCATGATCCTGCTGCGCTCGCAGCGATGGAAGGTCATTGGCACACTGATAATGCCGACGGCACCCCCAATACGAGTTGGAATGTGATTGCCTGGCCGAATGAAGCCAAAGGCACCAACGATTTTCAGATCGGCATCCCGCATGTGTTGAGCTTGCTTGAAGATCATCAGTGGGAGAGCACCGTCCAAGGGCTAGATCAGTTCAAACCCAAAGATCGCCCGCCCGTGCTGCTGCCATTTTACGCCTTCCGCATCATGGTGGCTGCCGGGGGTATTTTGATGCTCATCGCATTCTGGGCTTTGTATTTGAAGTATCGCGGCCAATTCACCGTTAACGGCTTGCAGCAACGCCCCTGGTTTTTACGACTGGTGATTTTTAGCGCCATCCTGCCGTATATCGCGATATGGACCGGCTGGTGGACCCGCGAAGTCGCTCGGCAACCCTGGATTGTGCATGAGTTGATGCGCACTTCCGAAGGCGTTAGCCAAATGAACGTCACCGCTGAAGTGGTGTGGTTTGTGGGCTTTGTGGTATTTGATTTATTGGTATGGGTAGGCGCTTGGTACTTCTTTGCCAAAGTCGTGCGTCATGGCCCGGATATGAATGCCGAAGTGGTGCATCAGTCCGAAAATATCCCGGTCGGCTCATTGATGACCGATAAACTTGATCAGCATGAAACCATCCTGATTCGGCCAACGACCTAAAACCAAAGGAAAATTATGGAACATATTATGACAATCACCCATCCCTACCAATGGCTTACCATCATCTGGTGGCTATTGATTGGATTTTTTCTGGTGCTCTACATTATTCTGGATGGCTCGGATTTGGGTGCAGGGATTTTCTCGCTGTTTGACACCGATAAAGAAGAACGTGGCGCCATCATGGCCTCGATGGCGGGCACCTGGGATGCCAATGAAACCTGGCTAGTGGTCGCGGGCGGCTCCATTTTTGGCACATTCCCACTGGCGTATGGCTCTCTGTTTCATTACTTGATGATGCCGCTGATGGTGACACTCTGGGGGATTATTTTGCGGGCGGTTTCCCTTGAATTTCGCCATCATTCGAAACGCAGCACCCACTTTTGGGATTGGGGATTTGGGATTGGCAGTCTCGTTACCGCGTTTTCTGCCGGGGTTGGGTTGGGTGCGACCATGCAAGGCTTTAGTTTATCGAGCGGTCCCGTGCCAACATTTAATGGGGGCGCCATGGATTTTTTAACCCCCTTCAGTTTCTGGACGGGCATAACTGCCGTGGTCGCAGCATCGTTAGCCGGCGGTGTGTATTTGCGCGCGCGCTTTGATCGGGGAACCTCCATTTACCGAAAAGCGATGGTGTGGACAGATCGGATGTTTTATGTGTCCCTCATCGCCATCATGGGCACTGTGGTTTGGACTTTTTTCAAATTCCCCTGGGCGATGAGCCAGTGGATTGGCCCCTATTGGTGGGCATTTATTTTAACCGGCGCAGTCGTTGTCTTCTCGGTGTGGGCGATGCGTCGCGCGTCGCACCAACAGCGGGATATTGCTGCGATGATGTGGCTTGGCTTAATTGTTGTACTGAATTTTGGTGCGATGATGGCCACACTGTACCCGTGGTTTGTACCCGGCACGATGACAATTTTTGATGCGGCCAATCCCTCAAACTCATTGACTGCCTTTGCCTTGGCGATGACCGGGTTTGTGCCCGTGATGCTGGCGTACAACGTCTACCAAGCGTGGGTGTTCCGCGCGCGAATTCAGGAACTCGCTTCATATGGACGTTAATGTACCGTGAACCCGTTCTTAGACATTAAGCCGCGTCAAACTCGGCGTTTTCACACCCAACTCATGCTGAGAATTTTATTGAACTCAATGGGGTAACGGTGATTCGCATGCGGGATAACCCCCTGCTACTGGCTTTCTGGAATCTGCGCTGGATGAGTTTATTTATGCTGGGTCCTGCGGCGGGCATTGTCTTGGTGAATATGATTTTCGGTCTACCCATCGTATTGTGGTGGTCAGCAGGTGGAATGAGCCTGTTGATGCTCGGAATTTTTATGGCGTTGGTGCTCAAAGAGCGGCGTTTAATTATCCTGAGAACCTATTCAAAGTCTCGCTGAAGCGCAACCCAACTCACCCATGAATATCATTGAAAACTTATGAATCAAACCGCATGGTCTGCCTCCGTATCTGCCCGAACACTGGTGCATCTGCTGCTGCTTTGGCCTGCCGCCCTGTGGTTGGCATGGCTGGCATTATCGCAGGTGAGTTTTTTTTATCCGCAGGATTACCGCTGGCTCAATATTCCCGCCACCATTGAACAATACGTGCCGCAAAATCGCCAGGGGAAACAAAACTTTATCCAAACCAATGCGGCCGAACATGCACGCTTGTTTTCGGACATCACCACCGCGATTAATCACAACGGCGAAGGCTTGAGTGACCTGCATTATGTCAATCCTCAGGGCGTTGATCTGGGGGTGTTTCTGACACCGGATGAGGTCACGCATTTAACCGATGTCTCAGTCGTGGTAGATCGCGGTCAGGATATTGGGCTCTGCGCATTCATCGCATGGCTTGCATTTGTCGCATTCAGTATTTGGCGATGCATCCCGCTCCCCCGCATCCAGGCTTTGGGCATCGGCACGGCCATAACCCTCGGTTTTGCGGGATGCGGGGTGGCGTTGATTGGTCCGATGCACGTATTTGACGCGTTTCATCGCACGGTATTTCCCGCAAATCACCCGTGGTTTTTTTATTACCAGGATTCGCTGATGACCACCTTTATGCAGGCACCGAACTTGTTCGGCCTCATTACCGCCTGGTGGATACTGGCGACATGTCTTATCTTGTTTGCACTGTGGGGTGGCGCCCGCCTGCTCGTGGCTTTAACCCTGAAATTGCGCACGTAATGCCGCAATTAACGTTGCGCCCGCCAACCCTGCGGCAAACTCGGCTTGAGTGACCAGATGAATGGGCGCTTCATCCATCATAGGTTGCGCCAGCGGTACGATGGCAAGCGACGGATGCGCAGCCAACGCTGCCAGTGGCAGCCAGGCAAAACCTAAACCGGCCTCAATCAAACCGATTGCCGTGTGCAGGTGGTCAACCGTAAAGCGTTGCTCGGCGGCCAGCCAACTGCCATTGGCGATGCGACCGGGTGAGGAATCGCGAATGACAATTTGCCGGTGCGCCCGCAAATCCGTTTCATCTGCCGGACCGGAGGAAATCAGCGGGTGCGCTTGCCCGGCACAAGGTACAAGCCGCAGACGATCAAGGGTCTGCGCCGCCAAACCCGCTACAGGCTGGGTGCCCAGATACAGACCTACGGTGCCTGCCTGTAATAGCGCAGGCCCACCACCTAAAACCGTTTCATATAGTTCAACCCGGGTTTGCGGATAGACGCTGGCGAGCTGTGCCAGCATGGGCGCAATTAATCCCAGCGGCACAATTTGATCAATCGCCACAGCCAATACCGGCTCCACACCCCGCGCCAATTGGGCGACCAAAGCCTGGGCACCATCCAAATCCCGCAATACGGGGCGTAAACGATGCGTTAATAATTGCCCCACTTCGGTCAAAATCAGCCGTCGGCCCTGGTAGGCCACCAGCGGTAACCCCACCTGAATTTCCAACTGTTTAATCGCATGGCTGAGCGTGGAAGGAGTGCGATGAGCCTGAGCCGCCGCCGCCTGTAGCCCGCCTAAATCCATCACCATAATCAGCCAGCGCCACACGCGCAGGTCATCCATGTCTCGTTATCTCCGCTTATTTAATGTGAAAAACTCAAACTATATTTGTAATTAATTTCGATATTAACGCAATTAAGCCCCCGCTAGAATGCTTAAAACACAGGAGAGCGCTATGACTAATCCCACCATCCGTTTTGCCCGCCCGACTGAAGATGGCGCGGGGGTAAAAATCCGCCGCATTAGCGAATTTACGGGCGCGCTTGATCCGTTTCTCATGGTCGATGAACTGAAATCCACAGTGAAAGATGACTATATTGGCGGTTTCCCGCCGCATCCCCATCGGGGCTTTGAAACGCTGACTTATTTATTACATGGCGGCTTGCAACATCGGGATTCTGAAGGTCACCACGGCGGGGTAACGCGTGGGGGCGCGCAATGGATGCGCGCAGGCCGAGGTGTCCTGCACTCAGAAATGCCCACCACCGACAGTGATGGTTTACACGGTTTTCAAGTGTGGGTTAACTTGCCCGCCACATTAAAGATGAGCGTACCGGCGTACCGGGATGTGCAAACTGCCGAAATTCCAGAAATTCGCTTTAACGGGGGTTCGGCGCGGATTATTGCGGATCACTGGCAATTCGATGACCTCGTCGCCACGGGCGCGTTACCCACACTCGGTACCGGCGCGGGTATGGCCGAACTGAAGCTTGAAGCCGGTGCACAAGTCACAGTCCACGTGCCCCCGGGTTATCGGCTGTTGGCCTATGTGTTTGCCGGTACCGTCACAACGCCCTCGGCAGCCAAACCCTTTGACGATGGTGCGTTACTGTGTTTTCCGTTAGACACCGAAAGCGCAGAGTTTCACAGTAGGGCAGACGCGGGGGTACTGCTCCTTTCCGGCAAGCCTTTGAATGAGCCCATTGCCCATCGTGGTCCCTTTGTAATGAACACCGCCCAGGAAATTCAGCAAGCCATTCACGATTATCAAACCGGCGCCATGGGGCGACTGGAACCTTGATTTTTCAACCCAAATCGCCACGTTAAATCACAGACAGAGGATAAATCCATGGACACACTCACCGCCCTGCATCAACGTTTTTCTGCTAATCATTTTGCCGCAGACCGCCCGGTTTCTGCCGAAGTACTAGAGCAACTCATTGACGCGGCAAGGCAAGCACCCAGCGCCTTTAACCTACAGCAGGCGCGATTTTTTGCCGTGCAAGATTTAAGCGCGCGGCAAGCCCTACGTGCCGTTGCTTACAATCAAGCCAAGGTGGAAGAAGCCCCTTTGGTGATTGTGGTATTGGGCGATTTGCAGGCACACGAACATTTTGCCGACATCACCCATGCCGATCAGATAGCCGGTATTTATGATCAAGCATTGGGGGATTATTTCGTGCAGGCCGCACAGTCGACCTACAGCAACCCGGACCGCGCGCACGACGAAGCCATTCGATCCGGCGCACTGGCCGCAATGAACCTCATGAACGCCGCTACCGCACTGGGGTTGGTTACCGGCCCCATGATTGGTTTCGACCAAGCCAAGTTTAAGGAAATGTTTAAAATTTCTGACCGTTATCTGCCAGTCATCATGATTACCATTGGCTACAACGCCCCCGGCAACTGGCCGAAAAAAACCCGCCTGCCGATTGAAAAACTGCTGGTACGGGATGGCCGCCCCAACCAGGACCATACTTTTTCAACTCGATAACCGACCCTCAGGATGGAAACCGCGACTCAAACAATCACCAAGTTGGCATTCATTACTCATTAGCCACCCCGTGATGCGGGGTGGTGGTTTATTTTTGATCCTGAGCATCCCTCCTCTATAGGGGGCTCAGGCATCCCCCCCTTGACTAAACCACCGCCTTAACTCCGTGTACGTTTTGGTAACACGTTGTTTACTATTTGTTCCTATTTTTATTGCCGTCCATCCCATAATCTTGCTTCATTCCAGAACGGGAGAATTCAAGATGATGACCGCAAACCAACAACCTCAGCGCCCAACAATACCGCCTTTTCGACGTGTTACCGTACTCTGCCTACTGTCTTGTGCGCTCGGTTTAAGCGCCTGTGCGGTGTACCCCACAGGTTATGGCTATGCCAATGAAACGGTAGTGACCGGACCGGTGGTGCGTTATGCCCCACCACCACCGCGGGTTGACGTAGTGGGCATTGCCCCCTACTTTGGCGCTATCTGGATACCGGGCAATTGGCTTTGGCGGGATCGCTGGGTGTGGAATGAAGGCCACTGGGCACGTCCCCCCCGACCTGATGCCCGCTGGGCTCCGGGACGATGGAATCAGGGTCGGGATGGCTGGCGCTGGCACGACGGTCGGTGGCGTTAATTGATTGACTGGGTCAGGAAATGGCAGGGAATATCATGAAGAAAATACGTTCTTTTTTATATCAAAATTAACGAGCAACTCAATGCCGCGTGCTGCCCGCACATTGGCGACTTCTGGCCTACTGCTGGGCAGCTTGAGCTTATCCGGCTGCGCGGTGGCTTATCCCCATGGCTATTCGAGCTATTCAGAAGGCTATTCAAATGCTCCAAATGTCATCGTGGGGATCGATTATGGTCGCCACCGCCCGCCGCCACCGCCGTATGAAGCGATTGGTATTGCGCCTTTTTATGGCGCCATCTGGATGCCCGGTCAATGGGTATGGCAAGACCGCTGGGTTTGGCATCGGGGTTCATGGGGTGGTCGGTCTGCGCAGCCACGCTATTACCCAGGTCCGGGCTGGGCCCCAGATTATGGACCGATCTATGGCCCGCGCTACCCCGGCTATTGGCGTGGTGACGATCGTTGGCGGCACGAATGGCATGGTGATGATGGTCGACGGGGTGATGGCCATTGGCACCACCGAGATCATGATGACGATTAAATTCACATACTCGCAGAAAACCACACGAGCAGCATGATTTTTTAGTGATCCACCCAATTGCGGACGTTCACTGTGGTACTGCACCAAATCCTGATCAATTCAGACTAAACTCCTATGATCGTTTTAATAACGAAGGCCCGAACAACACCGGTATGACGCGTTGCTTGGAAATCAGCAGGCTTTGCTCATTAGGTGTTGGGGTTTTCAAATTGAATTTAAGGAATTTTTTTGCGTAATTGGATCACACTAGGTGCTGATGTTTGGGCAGCCTCTCAGTCATTCATAACCCCAACCGTCGCTAAGGAACCTCTGATGAACTCAGGCAATCCATCCCCCCCTTCCCTCTCGAAGGGGAAAGGGGAGGATCGGAAATTTATCACTCAACGAGATAAGGCCAAATCCCCCTGCCCAACCTGCCCGGAGTACAGGGAGCGCGCTTTTAATCAGCGCTTCCCTAAAAGAGATATTTTGCCAAAGTCCATTTTTTGGTCTTTCTTTGGGCTCTCACTGGGATTATATCTTTTAGCCCAAAGCGCCTCGGCCAATAGTTGGGCAGATCCCTTCGGCGTGAATGCGCGCAACCCCAGCATGCCGGGTATAACCGCCAGCCAGCCCAGCGATTTCTCGCTGATTACGCCCCCCCCACACAACAAAAACCAGCTATCCGATACGCAACACCCCTACACTTTGGCCGGGCTTTCAGCACTGGCCCTACAAAATAATCCACAAACCCGCGTGGCATGGGCCAGCTTGCAGGCACAGGCGGCGGGCGTGGGTATGGCTGAATCGGCCTGGCTACCCAAAATCAATTTAAGCCTGTCCGCGCAGCGGGCGCAGATCACCAGCTCATCGGGCTACAGTATTCCTGTGCAAAAAACACTCTCGCCGAATGTGAGCTTATCCTGGTTGTTATGGGATTTTGGTCAGCGAGATGCCAGCATCAATGCCGCAAGAGCCGCGCAAATTGCAGCGCGTTTTGCGAATGATCAAACCATTCAAACCGTGCTGGCAGGCGTCGCCAATGCGTATTATCAATCACTGGCGGATCGAGTGCTGATTGCGGTGAATGCCCAATCCGTTAAAACAGCGCGAAATGCGCTGGATGCGGCACAAGCCCGTTATCGCGCGGGACAGGCGACCATCAGTGATGTGTACCAAGCGCGTGCGGCACTCGCGGCGGCACAAGGCACACTCGCCACGGCCGAACAAACCCGGCGACAAAATGAAGGCACATTAGCCAGCAGTGTCGGATTGCCTGTCAACACAGCCCTGGTGCTGGCGCCGCTCGAAACTTTAGTGGCACCCAAGCTCCAAGCCGATGTGCAGGCGTTACTGCAACAAGCCATTGCACAAAACCCCAATTTGCAAAATGCGCAAGCGCTTACCCATCAAGCCCGCGCGACGCTTGATCAAGCCGAACGGGCAGGCTTGCCCAGTATTTCCCTGAATGCAGGTCAAGGGCTGCGGTATCAGCAAGGCCTGGGCAGTAGCCAGACCAACAGCCTTGGCATCATGCTGACGGTGCCGTTATTTACCGGCTTTAACCCGCACTATCAAACGGCTCAGGCGCGCGCGAAGCTGAATCAGGCAGAGGCCACCCGCGATAACACCTATCAAACTACCGAGCTCGCCGTTTGGCAGGCGTATTACGCATTCCAGGGCGCGGTAGCTGGCATGCCCAGCGCGCAGGCGCAGGTTGAAAACGCGACCGAAGCCCTTAAGGCATTACAAGCACAATACAACGTGGGGTATGCCACCATTCAGGATTTACTCACTGCGCAATCCACCCTGGCCACAGCCCAAGTCACACTGGCACAAGATGCGTTAAATGCGTACACCGCATTGGCAAAACTTGGTGCGGCGGTAGGGCAACTCGGTACACCCAGTTTTTCTGACGTCACGCTGCTTGACCCGACTCAGCAACGGGAACGGGATGGAGCACCTCAACCCTTGGGCATACCCGCCAGCCCACCCACTACGGCACAACTGGCTGAACCCCCCACTTTTTCTTCCCCCTTGAATGTGCTTGCGGAACCCATCACGCCATGAATATTCGATTACTCACCCGGTCGGGCACCCGCCTGTGCTTCATTGGTGCATTCACTGTGTTGCTATGGGGCTGCCAAAACAGTACCCAGCAAGAATCCGCGAAAGAGCCCGCCAAAAGGGGGGGCTCCGCGATGGTGGGCATGATGGGTCCAACCCAAGTAACCACCATTGTCCCCACCATCCGTACCGAACCGATCACCATGACCGCAGCCGGGACGCTATCGAGCCCCAACGCGGTTACGCTCACCCCGCAGGTGAGCGGCACATTAAAAACGGTGTCTGTTCAGTCCGGTCAAAAGGTGATCAAGGGAACGTTATTATTCACCCTGGATGCGGAACCGTTCCGCACCGCGCTTAATTCTGCCCGAGCCAAACTCAATGGTGATCGCGCCCAGGCGAACTATGCCGGACAACAGGTAAAACAACTCACGCCGCTGGTCGAAAAAGAATACGTCACCCGACAGTCATATGATCAAGCAGTGGCCACCGCGATGGCCGCCAATGCACTCATCGCTCAAGACGAAGCGGCTATTCAAACCGCGAAAATCAATCTCTCATACACCGAAATTCGTGCGCCGATCTCAGGGCGATTAGGGCAAATCAGTTTGCAGCCGGGCAATTTAGTCGTGGCCAACAGCACCGCGCTCACCACCCTGGTTTCAACCAAGGAATTATTGGTGAATTTCAGCTTACCCCAATCGGTGTTGAGCGATTTACGCCAAGAATGGCCGAGTTTGGGTCAGCCCGCCGAACCGGGCCAAACTGCAGCCCCCGCGCCGCCGGTCGACGTGCTGGATGAACATGCCAGGCAATTGTTGGGGCAAGGTTATTTAAACTTTATCGACAACAGTATCAGCGCCACCACGGGTACCATTCGCTTGCAAGGACAGGTGGATAATCCGGCGGACCTACTTTGGCCTGGGCAATTCGTGACTGCGCGCCTGACACTCGGCACCATTCCGGGTGCGCAAATTATTCCCGCAGGGGCGGTGCAGTTGGGCGATCAAGGCTCGTTTGTCTACGTTTTCAAAGAAAGCAAAGCAGAAATGTTGGCCGTAACGCCGCTGCGCACGATAGCGACCGAGGTGGCGTTGGCGGCCGGCAGCCTACCGGCGGATGTCCGCATAATCTACCCCCTGCCCTCACGCATCGCGCCGGGCATGGCAGTTGCACTCGTATCGGCCAAGGCTGAAAGCGAGCAGCCCCGGCAACGACCAAACACACCGGCAGGAAACGAACCCCCAGAACACGAACGCTCGGGCGATCAGCCCAAACCCGAGACCCAATCGCCTGCTGGAAAATCGTTATGAGTCAGCTTGGCCAAAATTTAGCGGCGCCCTTTATCCAGCGTCCGGTGATGACCACGGTACTGTTTGTGGCACTCATTATTTTTGGCGTGTTTGCTTGGCGCGGCCTGCCGGTGGCCATGCTGCCGGATGTATCGTTCCCCACGGTGACGGTGACGGCCACGTTACCGGGCGCCAGTGCGGAGTTAATGGCGAGCGCCGTGGCCTCGCCCATGGAGCAGGCCTTCTCGGGCATCACGGGCTTACTCTCGGTCAATTCCGTTAACAGCGCTGGCACCAGCCGCATTACCCTGCAATTTGATTTGAACCGCGACATTAATGCCGCCACCCAGGATACCCAAGCCGCCGTCACCCAGGCGGCGCGGTTTTTCCCCAGCACCATGACGCAACAGCCGACTGTACGGCAACAAAACCCCACCGATAGCCCAATTGTATTTATCGGCCTATCGGCGCCCAACATGCCGCTGTATCAGCTGGATGCGTTTGCCGAACAGCAACTGGCGGTTAAGTTACAAGCCATTCCGGGCGTTGCCGAAGTGCGGGTTTTTGGCGGCCAAACCTACGCGGTGCGCTTGTTGTTAAATCCTTATGCCCTGCAAGCGCGCAATTTATCTTTACCGAACTTAGTCACCAGCATCAACAGCAGCAATGCCAATTTACCGCAAGGCACCCTGCAAAGCCCGAACCGCGCCTACACGCTCAATGTCGATGGCCAGCTCACCAATGCCAAGGCATTCAGCAACTTAATCGTGGCCTATAACAACGGCGCCCCGATTGAACTCAACCAAATTGGCCAGGCGCAAGACGGGGTGCAGCAAGATACTCGTGCCACGTGGATTAACAACGATCGCGGCATTATTTTGGCCATTGTGCGCCAACCCGATAGCAACACCGTGGCCATTGCCAAGGCCATTCGCGCGGCCTTGCCTGTGCTCAACGCATCCTTACCCGGCGGCGCGCAAATGCGCATCATTTACGACAAATCCACCTATGTGCAGGACGCGGTGGATGAAGTCGAATTCACGCTGATTCTGGCAAGTTTATTGGTCGCGGCCGTGATTTGGCTCTTTTTGGGCGAGTGGCGACAAACCCTGGTGGCCGTGATCTCAATCCCCATCTCGATTTTGGGCACCTTCGCGGTGATGCACCTACTCGGCTACAGCCTGAATATCCTCACCCTGCTCGCGCTTACCTTGGCGGTGGGCTTTGTGGTGGATGATGCGGTGGTTATGCTAGAGAACATTGCCCGCCATCGTGAAATGGGCAAAAGCCCGATGGAAGCAGCACTCATCGGCAGCCGAGAAATTGGTTTTACCATTCTCTCGATGACGCTCTCGCTGGCGGCGGTGTTTTTACCGCTGATTTTGATGGGCGGCTTGCTCGGTCGGCTATTCCTTGAGTTTGGCGCCACCATCGGCATCGTGATTTTGATGTCGGGCGTGGTGGCGCTCTCGCTCACACCCATGCTGCTGGCACGCCTGCGGGAACACAAACCGCGCAGTGTGGGCGGCAGCGTTATCGCACCAAAACCGAAGCTGATGAGCCGCATTTTAGCGGCCATTACGCGCGGCTATGTGCGCTCACTGCGCGCCGCCTTGCGGTTTCGCTGGCTCGTGTTATTGCTGGCCTTCGGCACACTCGGCGGCGCGGTGTTTTTCTTTTCGCATCTGGAAAAAGCCTTTATTCCCAATTCCGATACCGGCATGGTGATGGGCATGCTGAGCTATCCCGAAGGCATCAGTTTTGAGCAACTCAAAACCCAGCAACAACTGATTTCAAAAGCCATCCAAAAAAATCCGGCGGTGCGCACGGTCATGTCAAACGCCGGTCAAGGCGGTGCGGGCGGCGGTGGCAGTAATGTCGGCTTTATGATGATTCAACTCAAACCGGCGAGCGAACGCGCTAAATTAGCCACAGTCGTGCAGGAATTTCGCGGCACGCTACACAAACTGAGTAAAGAGCTCGGCAGCACCCGTGCCTTTTTTATCGAGCCGCCCGCCATTCAAATTGGGGCGTTATCGAGCAATTCCAATTATCAGTTCGTACTGCAATCCACCGATCAAACACTACTGAATAAGGCCACGCAAGATTTTTTACCGGTGTTGCGACAAATTCCTGGCGTCACCAGTGTCGATTCCAGCCTGCAAATTCGTAATCCGCAAATTAATGTGCGCATTTTGCGAGACCGTGCGGCCGCGCTGGGCGTGACATCCAGCGCACTCGAACAAACCCTGAATCTGGCGTTTGGCGGCACGCAAGTCAGCACCATTTATGGCGCGAGCGATCAATATCAAGTGATTGCTCAACTCGACCCGCGCTATCAAAACGATCTTTCCGCGCTAGAAGCGATTTCGGTGCCCGGAGCCAACAACACACTGGTGCCGCTGAGTGCCGTTGCACAGTTTTCAACCGGCGTGGGGCCGCTTTCCATTACTCATTACGGCCAGCTCCCATCGGTCACGCTCTCATTTGATTTAGAGCCCGGTTACTCGCTTGATCAAGTCAGCCGGGCGATCACACTAGCGGCAGATCAAGCCCTGCCGCACAATGTCAGCGGCCAATTTGCCGGTTCCGCCCAAGCCTTCCAGGATTCACTCAAAACGCTGCCGCTGCTGCTCGGCGCCACCATCCTGGTGATTTATGTCATTCTCGCCATCCTGTACGAAAGCTTCATTCACCCCATCACCATCTTAACCGCCCTGCCCTTGGCTGGGTTTGGTGCGCTTGCCTCGCTGTATTTGTTCCACCAGCCGTTGGATGTCTTCAGCTTTGTCGGCATTATCATGCTGGTAGGTTTGGTGAAGAAAAACGGCATCATCATGCTCGATTTTGCCATCCACCGTCGGCGCGAGGGCGAAAACGCCATTGATGCCATCGTCGATGCCTGCGCCGTGCGCTTTCGCCCCATCACCATGACCACACTCGCCGCAATTTTAGGCACCCTGCCCATTGCCATCGGGTTTGGCGCGCAAGCCCAAGCACATCAAGCATTAGGCATTGCCGTCGTCGGAGGGTTAATCTTCTCGCAACTCCTCACGCTCTATGTCACCCCCGCATTTTACGTGGTGGCAGAGGGATTGAGCCGAAAAAGCAATCCACTCCCCACGCGCTGATGGACAGAGTGATTGAGTTATTCATTTGCCGAATAATTTCGGCTTGAGGCGGTCATACCCGTGGGTGAACGAGGGCATTCTGTCGCCGATGTTGTGCAAAACGCCTGGGTGTATCTCCCCCTGTCAACGCCGATTTAAATTGGATATACCCCCGTTGGGTTTTTACTGTGTGTTGGTGTTGGGTTTTTCTCCCTTCGATATTTATCTACCAAGATTTATAGGGTAAAAACTTTCCATTCATTGTCACGACCACCCGATCCCCTGCCGGATTGGGTTCTTTATCAATGTGCATGCTGAAATCAATGGCGCTCATAATCCCGTCGCCAAATTTTTCGTGAATCAGTGTCTTCATGGTCGGGCCGTACACCCCGACAATTTCATACAGGCGATAAATCAGCGGATCGGTTGGCACAGCTTTCTCCCAGCTTTTTGTCGGGCAGGCCATGATGGCAGCCAACGCTTCGGGCGGCAGTTCAAGCAGGGTAACCAGTTTTTGTGCGGGTTCGGCCTTAAGGCTGTTCATGCCGAGGCAGGCAGATACCGAAAACACCGGCGAGAGGCCGATCCCGGCGGCGATACCCTCCCAGGTCAGGCCCATTGCGGCTTTTTTTTCCAGAATCAGGGCGGTCAGTGTTTCTTTCATCATCATGCGGGTTCTCCAGTCGATTAGGTTCAGGGCGCGCATTCGCGCTGCAGTAGTTCTTTATCAAGAATCTTGCCAACCCCAATAACGCATATTACCCACTTGTATATGCGGGCACGTCCAAAAAAATAAAATCGAATAAATTCAACTTTTTGAATAATAAAAATTGGCAAACCACATCCGTTGACACCACGTCATTGGGCTCCTGCTGGCAAAACCGATCTTCGCTCATTCATCACGGGAGTCGACATTGACGACAATGTTCAATAAAACCGGACATTGTCTGACCACTCACCCCTGCGTTATGACAATCCCGACTCATCAAAAAAATAAAACTGCCATGAAACCGCATGCTCATTGAGTTTTCTCAATTTGGCACGGAGTCTGCAATTGTTTGGTTGCAACAACAACCCTGCTGAGGAAAATTTTCATGAGCACTGAATTTCAAGAACCCATTGCACCTGCCTGTGTCCGCCAGGCCTTGCGTGAAATCAACAAAGCCGGTCTCAATGCACTGGGCGAAAAAGGTAAGGCTAATCCCGATGCTGTCGTCACCCTAAAAGCCAAAACCGTGTGCGAAGGCCAGTTTCGTAATCTGACCTACATTCGCGCGTTGGCTCCCGTCGTCGTCGATGAACCGCCGCACCTGCTTGGCGAAGATACTGCGCCGAACCCATCCGAAGCGCTGTTGGCCGCACTGGGCGCGTGCCTCGCGGTTGGTGTGCATGCCAACGCAACGTCACGTGGCATCCAGTTGACCAAACTCGAATTGCATATTGAAGGAGATATTAATGTCACCGCTGTTTGGGGCACCGGGGATCTGGACGAGAATAAACCGTTGGGATTTACCGCCATCCGCGTCAAGTTTGATGTGGAAACACTCTCCCCGCTTTTAACGGCTGAGCTCGATGAACTCCTGCAACATGCGAAGAAGTGGTCACCCGTGGCCAATACGATGATGCGCCCGGTCGCTTTGGATTGCGCCTTGTTGTAAGCCCACACCAATCAACGCGCGCGGTTCATCCTGTGAGCGATTGAACCTATTCGAGGATTTTCTCATGAAAACACGCACACCCATGGCGTCTGCTACCCCGCCCATCTCGCCAGATTCTTTGATTTTGAACCAGGTACGCGATGTGGTTCGTGATCGACTGGCGCCGCTCACCGTCAAAATCGATGAAGGTTACTATCCGGCCGAGGTGCTCCGCGCCCTGGGTGAAGCCGGTGCCTTCCGCCAGCACCTGGCCTCGCACAATGGCCGCAATACCTTTGATGTACAAACCGCGCTGGCCGCCATGGATGTCGTTTCGCAGGAATGTATGTCCACAGGTTTTATGGTGTGGGCGCAGGATGTGGTGTGCTGGTACATCGAGATGTCGAACAACGACCATCTCAAGCAAACCGTTTTACCGAAACTCGCCAGTGGCAAGGTGCTGGGCGGCACCGCGCTGTCCAATCCGATGAAGTATCTGGCCGGCATCGAACCCTTGCTATTAACCGCCACCGAAACCGATGACGGATTCATGTTAAATGGCACACTGCCCTGGGTGTCCAACCTCGGATCCGGTCACTGGTTTGGCTCCATCTTCAAGGTGGTGGGCGATAATCCCCGCGATGTCATGGCTTTGGTGAATACCGACTGGGCGGGTCTGGAACTCAGGCAATTGGCCAAATTTTGCGGCATGGAAGGAACGGGTACCTACGCGATGTTTTTCAAGGATGTGTTCGTACCCAAAAACCATGTGCTGGGCGACCCGCTCATTCCTTATCTTAAAAAGATGAAAGCCGGATTTGTTTTGCTGCAAACCGGCATGGCCACAGGGTTAATTGAAGGCTGCATTGAGCTTTGCGAGGCTGCAGAACTCCAATTCGGCCACGTGAACTGCTATCTCGACGATCGCCCGGATGAACTGCGCGAAGCGCTTGACGATACGCGGGAATTGATCGGCGAATTGTGCACTGATGTATTCAACCCCAAACCAGAATTCATGCGTCGGGTCTTAGAAGCGAGGTTACTCGGCTCCGAATTATCCCTGCGGGCGGCCAGCTCGGCGATGTTGCACACCGGTGCCAATGGCTATCTGCACGATGCCCCGGCACAACGCAAGCTGCGTGAAGCCTATTTCGTGGCCATTGTCACCCCGGCCATTAAGCACCTGCGCAAAGAGTTGGATACCTTGGCAACCGCTTGATGAACTCAGGGCACTTAACGAGGAAATCTCGACCATGAACACGCCCCGCTGGATCTGTACGGTATGCGGCTGGATTTATAACGAAGTCGAAGGCGACCCCGATAGCGGAATTGCACCCGGAACGCGTTTCGAAGACATCCCGGCAAATTGGTCCTGTCCATTGTGCGGGGTCACCAAAGCCGATTTCATCACGCTAGAGGCATACGCCGCCCAACGCGCATCCAGCGGCCCAAAAACTCGCCCGCGCCGCGCTCGTGGTCAAATCGGCGGTGAAGATACCGTGGTCATTATCGGTGGCGGCATTGCAGGATGGACGGTCGCCGAACGGCTACGCGAACGGGATCCCGAACGCCCCATCACACTCATTACCGCCGACGATGGCTGCATCTATCCCAAACCGGCGCTATCCATGGCCATTGGCCAAGGGCGCAGCCCGGATGATCTCATCGAACAATCAGGCACGGAAAAAGCCGCAGCGTTAGGGGTTACCCTGCAAGCAAATACCCGCGTGATGGGCATCAAACCCATCAACAAGCGCCTAACCACGACCAAAGGCAATGTGAAATATGGCCAATTGGTGCTGGCATTGGGTGCGAGCCAACGCCGCCATAGCTTTGCAGGCGATGCGGCAGACGACATCCTGCGCATCAACGATCTGACGAGCTACCGGCATTTACGCTCACTACTGGAAGGAGAATCACGCCATATTGTTTTGATCGGTGCCGGATTGATTGGTGTGGAATTGGCCGAAGATATGACCGCCGGTGGACATCGAGTCACCCTGCTGGATGTGGGCACGCAACTTCTTGGCCGACTGGCACCGCCTTCCATTGCCCAGCAGTTACTGACCGCAATGACACCAAAAGGGGTATCGTTCTGCCCCGGCGTGAGCTTGGCAGCGCTTGATCGCGAGGCCAATCGCTATCGCGCCATGCTCACCAATGGCGCGGCACTCGCCACCGACATCGTTATTTCTGCGATGGGGCTGATGCCAAATATTGAATTGGCCAAACACGCCGGCTTGCAGGTCGGTCGCGGGATTATCGCTCAGGCAAGTGATCTTCGCACCAGTGATCAGGATATCTTCGCGGTGGGTGACTGCGCCGAGATTGATGGCCGCAGTTATTACTACATTGACCCCATTCGCCGCCAAGCCGAGACAGTTGCAGCGAGTCTGTGCGGTGAACATCATCCTTTTGAGCGTCATCCGATTTCGATCCGAGTTAAAACCCCCAGTTTGGCACTGCATTTATGCCCACCCGATCAATCCGTTGCGGATTTTGGTGATTGGCACTTTCACGCAGGCGAAGGCATCAATAGCCGAGTGGATTTCCTGGCACATCAACGGCTGGCCGGTTACGCGTTATCCGGAAGCCATACCCAAGAAAGTGAACTACTGAACAAGGTCTTGATTTCACAGCTAAACCCACCCCCTCAAAACTGACTTCCCGCCCCACCACCCCAAGGAGATACGCCATGAGCTCTGTACTATTATCCGCTGCTGAACTCAACACGCTAATGCACAAAGAACCCATCGTAGTGATTGATGCCCGAAATCCGGCGGCCTATGCCGACGGTCATATTCCAGGCGCAGTCAACATTCACGATATTTTTACGTTTCTGGCCACGTCAACCCCTGAAGGCCTGAAAGCATTAAACACCCAGTTTGCAGAAACATTTGGGAATAGCGGACTATCCGGCAAAGAAACCGCCGTAATTTATGAAGATGCCATGAATACCGGATTTGGCATGTCATGCCGGGGATACTTTTTACTCAGTTATATGGGCTATCCCAAAATCAAGATTCTTCATGGCGGTTACCAAGCGTGGCTAGCAGAATCGCTGCCCATTACCGCCGACGTTGTGCGGCCCGAACCCGCCACGTTTACACTCTCGGACACCGGAACAGACTTCATGATCGGCAAAGATGAAGTGCTGGCCGCCCTCGGCAATGATGAAATTGTATTACTGGATGTCCGGGACATCGACGAATGGATCGCCACCAGCTCATCGCCTTATGGCAAAGATTTTTGCCCCCGCAAGGGACGGTTGCCCGGCGCCCGATGGATTGAGTGGTACCGCCTGATGAAACCGGGTGCTGTCCCCCTGTTCAAAGCACCAGAAGAAATTCTGGCTGAATGCGATACCGTCGGTATCCGCAAGGATACCCCGGTCTATCTGTACTGCTTCAAAGGCGCGCGCGCTTCCAACACGTTCGTGGCACTGAAATCGGCCGGTATCGAGAATGTCAAACTCTACTTCGGTTCCTGGAACGAGTGGTCGCGCGATCCTTCCCTGCCCATCGAAGAAGGCTTACCCTACGCCTCAATTTGAGCCGGGCGATTAATCGACGTAGCATGTACCGATTCCGCATCGAATATCATTTATTTGAGTTTTCATGTGCGGTGATCGGGGGATAATAACCGCACGTAACTCCATCACCACTTAACAAGATAGCCCCACAATGAACAACATCCTGATCACTGTGCACAGCCTTGCTGCAACCCTCTGGATCGGCGGCATTTTTTTCGCCTTCATGATCCTGCGACCGATCAGCGCCCAGCTTGAACCACCCACCCGGCTTCGCCTCTGGGTTAACGTTTTCCGCGGCTTTTTCCCTTGGGTTTGGGGATTTATTGCCCTGCTGGTGGCGAGTGGCTATGCCGATTTGATCGTGCGTTTCGGCCTCAGCGGGTTTTATCTGCCTCGTCTTTTGGCGATGCAGATCATTGGCTGGATCATGATCCTGTTATTTGCCTATCTGCACACTATCCTGCTGCGTCGATTTGCCGCCGCCGTGGACGCGGCATATTGGACAGAGGCCGCAACCGTCATGGTGCCCATCCGCCGCATCATGGCGACCAACCTGTTCCTGGGTTTGCTGCTTATCCCGATTGGCATAGCCTGAACCTGGCACGACCCCGGCTATTGAGCGAGCAAACCCAGTTTTTCCAGCCGATAGCGAAACTGCCGTGGCGTCATGCCCAGGGATGCGGCCGCACGGGTTTTATTGCCGCGCGTGCTCCGGAGCGCTTCCCGTAAACTTGCAATTTCATCAGCGCTTACCCAACCATATCCGCGCAGAGGAATATCTGCGTGGCGTGGTGGAGAGACTCCAGACAGGGCCATGAGGGGCACAGCGACTTCCTGCGCCTGGGCCGTGCCTGCCTCAAGGTGAGTCCCGATATGCGATTCATGCTGCAAAATTAACGTAATGTCATTGATCGCAATTTGTCGATCTTGAGCGATCAGAACTGAACGTTTAATAACATTTTCCAATTGACGAATATTGCCCGGCCAATTATAGGCCTCGAGTCGCTCCAATACGCCGACGCCGAACATGGTATTGCGATCGAATTCCTGATTGGCCGTTTGCAAAAAATGTCTCGCGAGGCTGCGCACATCCCCCGTGCGCTCACGCAAGGGCGGCAAGTGAATCGGGAATACATTTAATCGATAAAATAGATCAATGCGGAAACGCCCCTCATTGACCGCTTTCTGAAGGTTTTTGTGTGTCGCCGCGATAATCCGGGTATTGACAGGAATATCCTTGGTTCCTCCAACCCGTTTGATCGCCTGCTTCTCCAGCACATGTAACAACTTGGATTGCAGATCAATCGCTAAATCTCCGATTTCATCCAGAAACAAAGTGCCGCCCTCGGATAACTCCACAATCCCCCTTTTCATCACAACGGCACCGGTAAAAGCACCTTTTTCATGACCAAACAACTCCGATTCCAGCAACGCATCAGGAATAGCGGCACAGTTAATCGCCATGAACGGGCCATCCCGCCGCTGGCTGGTTAAATGCACCATGCGTGCAAATCGCTCCTTGCCGGTACCGGATTCCCCGGCGAGCAACACGGTTGCCTGCGTGGGGGAAACATTCAATGCCTGGCGCAATGCGTGTTGCAACGCCGGGCTCTCACCCAAGATTCCGTGGGTGTTTTCGGATTTTTGGTCCAGCGCTTGCTTGAGTGCCTGGTTTTCATCCGCGAGCCAAGCCGTTTTTTCTTCAATCAATCGATTCATGCTCAAAATCTGGGCAATAAGTGTGGATAATACCCGTAGAAGGGTGATGTCTCGACTGAACGGGCGTTTTCTACCCCGTAAGCGATGTGCGCCCAATACGCCCATCGTGCTATCTCCCTCCAAAATCGGCACCGCAATAAAGGCGACCGTTTCCTGCGGCAATGTGGCTCGATCTACTGCGCGCGTGAGGTAGATCGGTTCATCATCAATGTTTTGCACCACGGCAATTTGCCCCGTCCGCATCACCCGCCCTGTCACCCCCTCGCCCAAGGCGTACCGCCCCCGTTTACGTTCGCTCAGCGTCAGGCCATAGGCATAACGAATCTGCATTTCCTTGCCGGCATCGTCGGGCAAAACCACCCGTCCTCGATTGAGCCCGATCATTTGCGACATCAAACGTAAAATGCCTTCAATCGCAACATCGGGTGTCGTCGCTTGAGATAGCAACCGCGTCGCCTCACAGATAATCAGGAGTTCAACGTCCTCAATATCTGTGGCGGCGACATCTTCGGGCAGGATGGGTAGAGAAATCATGGCAGCTCCTATAAAAAAGATTGCGTATTTAATTGTTAGGAACGCATGTTGATAACTCCCAATACGAAGCAAAATTTAGGCCACACTTTGTCTGCCAATGTCGAACATTGCGATAAGCCATTTACCGCCATTTAAATGCATCAAAATAATAAAAACATCATCATTACGCATTGTTTTGGTGCAGTTGACGCCATTTACGCCGAACAAACGCGCTTCAACTTGTATGAGTTGCAGACAATTGACGACAAACCGATATTGGCACGTTGTTTGCTATAGTGATATTTGTCCAACATCACAAACCGAGGAGCAACGTGCCATGTCTGCTTTCAAAAACCCCTTCGACTTCACGATTCGCCTCAAAAAAGGCTGCTCATGCGGCCAGCATGCCAGCCAGTCCGAGCATGATGTTCTTGCCTCGCTCACCCAAGAACCCAGGGAAGAAGAAGCTGCGCTCAATCGGGTGATTGAATCCACCCTCATGCGCTCGATTTTCCCGCACGATGAGACGCGGCGTAATTTCCTGAAGGCAGTCGGTGTTGGTACCGCCATGGCGGCTTTATCGAGCCTGTTTCCCCTCGGCGCGGCACAGGCTTTGGCGGCCGAGGGCGGAACCATCGAGAAAAAGAATCTGAAGGTGGGTTTTATCCCGATTACCTGCGCCACCCCGATCATCATGGCCAAACCCATGGGGTTTTATGAGCGGGAAGGCCTGAATGTCGACATCATCAAAACTGCAGGCTGGGCCCTGATCCGCGACAAGGTTCTGAATCAGGAATACGACGCCTCGCAAATGCTGGCGCCAATGCCCATTGCCGCCTCGATGGGGCTGGGTTCCAAACCGAATGAAACCTTTGTCGCCACCATCCAGAACATCAATGGTCAGGCGATTACCCTGCACATCAAGCACAAAGATAATCGCGACCCAAAAAACTGGAAGGGCATGAAGTTTGGTATTCCGTTCGATTATTCAATCCACAACCTGCTGCTGCGCTATTACCTGGCCGAGCATGGCATTGATCCCGATAAAGATGTGCAGCTGACCATTATTTCGCCGCCGGACATGGTTGCCAACCTCAGGGCGGGCAATATCGATGGTTTCCTCGGGCCCGAGCCCTTCAACCAGCGGGCGGTTTATGAAGGATTCGCCTTCATCCACATGCTGTCGAAAGACATCTGGGATGGCCACCCCTGCTGCGCGTTTGGGGTCACCGATAAATTCGTCAAGGAAAACCCGAATACCTTCTCCGCCCTGTTCCGCGCCATTTCCAATGCCACGGTGTATGCCCACAAACAAGAGAATCGACCGGCCATTATCGAAGCCATTGCACCAGCCAACTATCTGAACCAGCCGATTCCCGTGCTGCAACAGGTCATGACCGGCAAGTTTGCCGATGGCCTGGGCAATATTCGGGATGTGCCGGGTCGGGTGGATTTCGACCCCTTCCCGTGGCAGTCGATGGGTGTCTGGATGCTCACCCAGCTCAAGCGCTGGGGGTATATCAAGCAGGATATCGACTACAAACAAATCGCCGAGCAGATTTTTCTGGCCACCGATGCCCGTGCCCGCCTGCGGGAAATGGGCTTGAGCGCACCGGATACGAACTATGAAAACCACACCATCATGGGCAAGGTGTTCAACCCCGATCAGCCTCAGGCCTACCTCGACTCATTCAGCATTCGGAGAACATGACATGAATCCGTCCCTGAATCTGCGTGCCGGGCTGGTATCGCTCGTGCTGTTGCTGGCTTTATTGAGCGTTTGGCAATTAGCCACTCAGCCCAAAACATCGAATGCAACGGCCTATGCCAATCCGGAATATGCCGCGATGATGGGGTCGGCCACGACAAAGGCTGCCGGACTCCCCACACCCGAGGCGGTGGGCCAAACCCTGGTGCATCAACTCGCCAATCCGTTTTACGACAACGGCCCCAACGACAAAGGAATCGGCATCCAGCTATCGTGGTCGCTCGGACGGGTGCTGGCTGGCTTCCTGCTCGCCGTGATCGTCGCCATTCCGCTCGGTTTCGTGATCGGCATGTCGCCCCTGATGTTCAAGGCGCTCAACCCTTATATTCAGCTTCTCAAGCCGATTTCTCCGCTGGCCTGGATGCCGCTCGCGCTGTATACCATCAAGGACGCCAATGCGTCGTCGATTTTCGTGATCTTCATCTGCTCGATCTGGCCGATGATGATCAATACCGCCCATGGCGTGGCCTCGGTCAAAAAGGACTGGCTGAACGTGGCGAAAACCCTTGAAGTCAGCCCATTCAAGACAGCCATCATGGTAATTCTGCCCGCCGCAGCGCCCACGATCCTCACCGGAATGCGCATTTCCATGGGCATTGCCTGGCTCGTGATCGTTGCGGCTGAAATGCTGGTCGGTGGTACCGGTATTGGCTATTTCGTCTGGAATGAATGGAACAACCTCGATCTATCCAATGTGATTTTTGCCATCTTCATGATCGGATTTGTCGGCATGTTGCTGGACGCGATCTTTGGTGTACTCACCCGTCTTGTGACTTATCAGGAGTAACACCATGAAGCAGGCATTCCTTAAGGTCGAAGGGCTAAAGAAAATTTTCCCCGGCGTTGCGGGTAGCGATGGTGTGATCGTGTTCGACGACATCCACTTTGAGGTTCAGCACGGGGAATTCATCTGTATTATCGGTCACTCCGGCTGCGGTAAATCGACCATCCTCAATGTACTGGCGGGCCTTGATTCGGCCAGCGGCGGCAATGTATTCATGGATGGTCGGGAAATATCAGGCGCCAGTCTGGATCGAGGCGTCATATTTCAAAGCCATGCCCTGATGCCCTGGCTCACGGTACGGCAGAATGTCGCCTTCGCAGTCAAATCCCGCTGGCCGGAGTGGAACAAAATGCAAGTCGAAGCGCAATGCGTCAAGTATCTGGAACTCGTTGGACTTGGCCACGCGTTAGACAAGAAGCCGCACCAGCTTTCCGGCGGCATGAAGCAGCGCGTCGGCATAGCACGGGCGTTTTCCATCGAACCAAAAATGCTGTTAATGGATGAACCCTTCGGTGCCCTGGATGCCTTAACGCGGGGCATAATTCAGGATGAGCTCGTCAAAATTTGTGCGGCAACTCAGCAAACGGTGTTCATGATTACGCATGATGTCGATGAGGCCATTCTTCTGGCCGATAAGATCATACTGATGTCCAATGGCCCGCATGCCAAAATCGCAGAGAT
This sequence comes from Pseudomonadota bacterium, assembly GCA_021801265.1. Taxonomy (GTDB): domain Bacteria; phylum Pseudomonadota; class Gammaproteobacteria; order Halothiobacillales; family Halothiobacillaceae; genus Halothiobacillus. The sequence continues at coordinate 68,395 of JAJYYE010000003.1, forward strand.
TGTGGAGAATCCATTAGCGCGGCCGCGCCTTCGCACGGAGATGCACCATAACGATCATTTCTACTCAGTGCGCAATCACATGGTAGATTTTTTAGTCAGCCGATCACGCAAAATTTCGCAGGGTGAATTACCGCCTAATTACGATCCGAGACACCCCCCCATTATCAGACCCCTGAGTTTTGCAACCGAATGAAAAGGGACGAACCCCTCGGATTGTTCCACTTCAATTTACCATTCCTACCGCAGGTGGAAATCCATGGCATTCAGAGCGGCTCATTATTTTGAGTCCGCTACGGGGCGTTTTAAAGCCCCGAAAATCGTAGCGCTGATGCTTTAAGTTAAGAAAATAGCGCGTTATGTGATCGATATACCCTGCATCAAAAGTTGTTTGGATGAGATTGCAGGCACATCCGTCAGGACTGCAAGCAAATAACCGAAAAACCATAGATTAGTGCTATCCGCAGGGCTAACCAAATTAATTTTGAGAAGGGGCGGTCACAGGATGAGCAGATCCTCTCAAACCTTGCCATAACGCTTGATTGAAACGCTCCGTATCAAGATGATCTTCAGAGGCGAAGTTCTGTCCTTCCATCACTCGAGCCCAATAGACAGCGCTGCGCCGAGGCTTCGCATACTGAGTTGTATCCGATGTGGTGATCAAACTATTCTCCGCCGTGCGGGGGGGTAAAGGTAGTTGAGTCGTTCGCAATACTTCCGGCACGAGGGCGGTGTAACTCAGCGGTACCATTTGCTGCCCAAAAACGGCTGTCATGGGCACCGCATTTCCGTCGGTCAACCCCATTGGAGAAATGCCAAGTACATCTTCAATGGTACGGAGTAAGTTTACCGTGGTATATCGGGTAGACACCACCGCATGTCGCTTCACATAAGGGCCGATGACGTAAGCCAGGCTTCTATGAGCATCCACATGATCCCCGCCATCTTGGGCATCATCTTCCACAACCACAATCAACGTGTTATCCCGATATCGGCTATGAGCGATTCTTTCGACCAACAGGCCAAGAGCGTAGTCATTGTCGGCCATCTGAGTTTCCACGGTATTTACACCGTCTTCAGCTTGTGCAAAGTCACCAAAGTGATCCCGGGGCAATCGCACCAACTCCAGCGCCGGTAAATCATCATCTTTCTCATATTGTTCGAACTCTCGTTCCCACTCCTTATAACGCCAAAAATCGGCATACTTCATGTCAAATCCACGAAAATAGGGATCAGTAATGGGACGCAGAGCCGATTTGTTGGAATAGGCCTGAATCATCTGATCCCTGAACGGGTGACGGGATGACGGCACGTAGGCCGGATCGGTCGGCGGAAGGCCATAGCGCTCTTCATCCTGATAAAACCCATAGTTGCGAATCGTAATCCCGGCTCGTAGAGCCGCATCCCACAAGTAACCAGCACCACTCTCACCGCCTGGTCCATCGGGAGCAGCCACATCAGCGACTCCCGGCAGTAAATCAGCATCTTTTGGCACCCGAGTGTCTTCTTCTTGTCGCGCTGCGGGGCTAGCCAAACCCAGGTTGATGTTTCTATTCTGGCCTTCATTGTCATAACTCAGGCCACGACCCGCATAATTGATCGCAATATTCTTTTCTGTATATTCGCTGGAACGCGCGGCAGTACTCCAAATCCAGCCATCATTGCTGGCCGCGCCGCTGACTAAAAAATTATCGAGGGTAACAAACTGACGCGCCAAAGCATGATGGTTCGGGCTGATGGGTTCAGGCAGTAGAACGAGATTGGCATCTCCATTACCAGGGCGTAAATCGCCCAACACTTGATCGTAGGTTCGATTTTCTTTCACTATATAAATGACATGTTTAATGCGGGCACGAATATAAGCCATTAAGCGCTCAGCCTCCGCTTTGTCCTGAATGTCTGCCCAGTTGTTATTCTCGGCCACCTGACGAGTGAGTTGGGTTAGTTCAGACATTTCCGGCACCGGTACGGTCAAAAAACCCGCTTTCATTAATTGCCAAATATATTGGTTGTTCGCCCGACACCTGGCCGTTGCTGCCGGGTCAACAGACAAAGAGTTACGGCAATTTTTACCATTCGGCCCGGCCATACTTTTACCATTAACGATATATAGATTCTTGCCATCACGACTGACACTCACTGAATTCGGATACCAACCCGTGGGTATTAGTCCACGTACGCCCGAACTGCCCCTCCCTTCACCCAAATGAATAACGGCGACAGAATTGGTTCCACCATTGGTGACGTATAGCGTCTGCTCATCTGGCGACAAGGCCAAGCTATTCGGATTGCTGCCTTTTAACTGATTGGCATTGGCGTAGGTTGTTTCTGGTGCGGTAGTCGCCAAGGTATCCAGTAAAACATCTTTTTGGGCATCAATCACGGAGACGGTATCGCTATTTGCATTGGCGACATAGAGTCGGCTCTGCGCACGATTCATCACCATGCGCGTGGGTTGCCCACCGACCGGGATCCTCATTTTTACGGATAGGGCTTCGCCCCCTGTACGTACCACCACCACTTCTCGATCCCGCATGCTGGTTACGTAGGCCTTATGGTTTCCTTGGTAGGCAACCCAAAAAGGAAACTCACCGCCTGGCACGCCGGCCCGAGCCGGATTTATTTTTCCAGGACGGAGATCAAGTTCGTGAATAACCTTGTCTCGAGATAAATCAACCTCGGAGACGCTGTCATTCTCGAAATTGGCAACCAAGAGCCGCTGTCCATCCGGGCTAATAGCGAGACCAGCCGCCATCGGCCGAATATCAATACCCAGTCCCTTGGCGTGACCCAGGGTGATGACTGGCTTAATTTCCAACCACTTGTCTTGCAAAAAAGCATACCGATGAATGTTGTCATCCACCCCACCTGAAACAAAAAACTGCTGGCTATCTGGATGCCAAGCAATTCCAGAAAAAGAGTTGGGGACTTCCAATACCTGACGCTTAACCGGGTTGCCGGATCGCACGTCATACACAAAAATATACTCGGAGGAGGTGGCGGGATCAATTTTCCCTTCCGAATTCCAATTGCGATTGTAGCCACTGGTTAATACCAGTAATGTTTTTCCGTCCGGGCTCAAAGCGGTTGAAACTGCTTGCCCTGCCTGATAATCAGGCAGAGACAAAAGATCTGGATTCATCGGCTCAAATTGACTGCCTCGCGCCGCCGTCGGGGTGATTCGAGCTCCAGTGGGCAGTAAAGTGCCTTGCAGAATAATCTGCGGCTGATCAGCGGACACCGAAGTCGCAATTGCCGCCCCCCCGCCTAAAGCAACCAACATGATGACCCAAAACGGTAGCGAAGAAGGAGAAAGATGACGCTTTGCCGAGGGCCGAACAGGCTTAGGGTTATTAGTTACAGGGGGGGAAGACATGGCAGCTCCGAGTGAGTGAAATCGATCAGACAATCACTGTCCAAAAAATGAAAGCGACCGACCTATTTGGTGGCCAGAAACTTCAGAGAGATCAGTTTCATCTGATTATTGATTTGCTCGACCTTTTCACCGAAAAAATTGAAAAATGCAAGGCTATATAAAGCAATTGCTATTCCCAGGCCTGTGGCGAACAGGGCTGTACCAATGCCGTTACTGACCGCAGCCGGATCAGATGTGCCATTGGAAGCCAGACTGTGGAAGGCATCAATAATGCCCATAATGGTCCCGAGGAGCCCCATTAATGGAGAAAGCGTCACAATGGTATCAAGCAGCCAAAGGCGCTTGCTGAGCAAGGCCTGTTTTGCTACATAAATGGATTGGACGAAGAACTCCGTGGCTGTGTGAGACATCGGTGGCGCATTGACAATTTCACTCAGCGCCTGCCCCTGGGGGCTCTGGCTGCCAGAAAACTGTTCACGTAATTCTGCATGCAGGTTTGTATCATGAAGATGGCTGTTAACGAACGCGGAGATGCGTTTCCCTTCTCTCATTGAGTAACTGAAATAGATCATTCGTTCGACAATCACATAGGTTGCGGTAATGATCATGCCGAGCATGGCGTACATGATCACATCGTGAATCATATTAAAAGACATGGCGAGAGTACCTCTTCTGGAATAACAAATACTGCGGGGCGCAATGCCCCGCTGTACACATAGATCAATTCATCGTTAAAACGACTTAGATCGAACCCCCGATGGTCAGATAAACTGAGCGCGGCGTACCGGTGAAATAGGTTGGGTTGCCCGCCGTAGTCCCGGTGTACATGGACGACAGATAACTCTTATCGAAAATGTTTTCGACGTTAAGCTGGACACGGAAGTCATTCATGCCGTAAAACTTCTTGACCTTATAGCCCGCGCGCAGACCAAAGACGGTATAAGCTGGCGCACTTTCCGTGTTATCCACGGTTGAATAACGCTGACCAACATATTTACCATTAATGCCAGCGAAATAACCACTAACGTTATAGCTCGCATCGGCAAACAACATGGCCTTGGGTGAATCCGGCACGGTCTTGCCCGCGCTCTGCACGAGCGAAGTTGCAGAAGCCTGATAGTTCTGATCGAACTTGGACTGGTTTAACGTCAAAGCGGTATACAGGTTGAAACGTTCGACCGGATGCCAATTGGAAGCCAGCTCCACCCCTTTGCTGGTAATACTGCCCACATTCGAGAAGATATCTGCGTTCAGCAGGTAACGGTTGGTGGAGTCCTTGATCTGAAGGATCCGGTTGTCGTATTTCACGTGATACACAGCTAAAGACGCATCGAAGTCCTGACGCTTGGTACGAATACCCAGATCGACATTCGTGGAAGACTCGGGCTTCAAATCGGGATTGTATGTACCTACGGTCAGCACGCTGGTCGAAGGCGCACTGAAATTCTTGGCGTAGTTGCCAAAAATTTGCTCATTGGCAGTCAACTGGTAAGTTGCGCCGATTTGGGGCAGGAAAGACTTGGAGTACTTCGCACTCCGGCCCGCAGTGGCATTCAGAATATCCGTATAATCGCGAGAAACGGAAATCGCCTTGGCGCCCACATCCAATTTCAAACGGTCATCCATCATCGTGATGGTGTCCTGAACATAAAACGTAGCCGAATTTGTTAAAAACTCGCGATTAAAGTCCGTTTTAACCACGGTGCCCAGGTCCGGGGCGCCACTGACAGACTGATCCAGTGTGTTATACCAGTTACGATCGTTACGGTATTTGTAACGCTCCAACCACACGCCAGCCGACAACTGATGCGGCCCCAGGTCGTAGGTTAATTTGCTGGTCACGCCATAACGGTCAGTGAAGTAACGCGATTCACGAAACATGAGCTGTACAGCGCCAGTAATTGGGTTGTGTCCCGGGTTGTAAGTGCCAAAACCTTCTTGCTTCTGGTAATAAGGAACCAGAGATAAACGTGCCCGATCAGTCAGCTTGAAGTCACCTTGGAAACTCAACAACTGATCGGTACGACCATTGGTCCAGCCCGTATAGTTGTTTTGATCTTTCAGGGGATCGCCGGTCCAGGTCGTATTCAGATCATAGGAACGACCGTATTTGTTGTAGTCGGCCAGACTCATATCGAGGTAATCGTGATCGAAACGCTTGTTGTAGGTGTAGGACATCCCCACCTTGTTTTCGCCAAATACCTTCTGAATCTTGGTTTCAAAATGGTTGCGTGTGTTTTTACCCTTACCCCGCCATTTTTCCGTATCGGTACGGGAACCGCTCACATAGGCTTTTGTGCCATCAGCAAAATTACCGGTATCAAGCCGCAGAAACTCTCGATGAGAGTTGAAGCTACCGCCTGAAATTTCGCCCTGAAGACCCGGCTTGTTCTTTGGATCAATTGTCTGGTAACTAATGGAGCCGCCCAAAGCATTATAAGAAGGGGTTGACAGGTCCCCAGAACCTTGAGCGACTGTAGCTGATTCCAGGTTTTCGCTATCCATAAAACGGCCAGCCGGATTACCGCCGGCTGCGGCATTGCTGGTCATCGGCACGCCATCAACGGTAACCCCAATTTGACTGGAATTGAAACCACGCATTTCAATGTTGCTGCCGTACTCGTAGATACCGTAAGGATCTGCTGTCGTGACATTTACCCCAGGTACACGCTCCAATGCCATCACCGGGTCCCTCCCCGGTTGCTGCTGCTGAAACTCTTTATGATCTACTGCATTACTGGAACGAACCTGGCCTTCGCCCATAATGGACACAGCACCGGTATCCACCGTGGCGGTGTTGGTTGTATCCGCATGAGCGTTCGCATTCACTGCTAATGCAGTCATTATCGCCAGGAACACAGGCGTCGGTTTCAATGTGGCTCTCATCATTTTCTCCCTAGTTAATTATCGGAAAGTGCGTAAATAAGACTGGTTCTGAACTGTTTTTGCGTGTTCTCCCGCCAGGCATCCTCCGGAATCGGTGGGAACAGCGCTGTACGTACAGCCTGTAGTGCCGCTTTATCCAAGATCTCGCTGCCGGAAGTTTTGACGATTTCCACACTGACCAACTTCCCCTGTCGGTTAAGGGTGTAGGAAATCTCTACCGTGCCACTCATATCGAGCTTTCGAGCCAGGGCTGGGTAGATCTTGTGCTGTTCAATCTGCATCCGAACTTGGCTGATGTATGCGGCCTCATGGTTCGGATTGCTCACCGGAGCAGGTGGAGCGGGAGGCGCAGCAGGCTTGGGTGGCGCAATGCTCGCCGGAGCGGTTGGTTTTTCCGGTACAGGCCGTTTTTCTGGCGTTGGCTTTGCTTCGGGCGTCGGCAATTTCACCGGCTTCGGATTTTTTTCATGCGTCGGTTTCACCGGTTTCGGTTTCTCGACGGGCTTGGGCTTTTCAACCGGCTTTGGTGGCGGGGGAGGCTCAACCGGTATGGGGGTCTCATTCAGTGGTGGCGGTGGTGGTGGCGGCTCAACCGGAGTAGGCTCCGGCGGCGGGGTCGATTCAACCGGCGTCGGCGCCGACACGGCCAGGCTAATTTGGATAGGCGGAGCCGGTGGCTGAGGCAACAACGGAGGTTTCAGCGGAAATGCTCGCTGCGATAGAACCAGTAGCAACACCATCGCAACCACTGCACCACGCGCCACCCATTCCCTGCTTGAAAAAAAATTCATACGGAAGGACACCAAGGAATACTCTTTTCTCATCACTTCTTTTTGGCCGCAATAGAAACGGCTGTGATCCCGGAGGTTTTCACCACATCCATTACATCCACCAAACTTTGAAGTTCGCTGCCTTTATCACCATCAATAACAAGGTCGATATCCTTGTGAGATTGTTTCAATGCGCCAAGCGCAATACCCAGTGAGGTTAAGTCATAATCCTTGCCCTCCAACTGGATACGTCCTTGAGCGCCAATAATGATCACGGCGTGATAGGCGCGATTAAGGCGCTCTGGCTGGGCTGAGCCGGGCAACTCGGTTTTTAGGCCTGTAGCCGGAATGACATTCATGCTGATCAGCACAAAAAACACCAACAGAAACATCATCACATCAATCATTGGAATGATTTCAATCCGCGCCTTGCGACGCGGTTCGTTTTGCCAAATAAACATTCAAAAAGCTCCTGGAAAAATGGTTCAGCAAATTTCAGGCAAAGGGAATCCATGGCCAACACGTTGACGAAAAAATATTTTCTGGATTCAGTTCACCCCACGTTTGCCGCATCAAGCGCACGACTCGTGGATTCATTTCGATTGACTAAATAATCCGATCACTATAGATAAGGTTTATTACTTGATTGTGAATACTCAGTTACTTTTTGTTTTCATTTCATTTGCAAATCACGGACTCACCACCTAGCAGAGCCTGCCGGACTTGACCATCCGTCGCGAGGCCAAGTCCAGTTTGAGAAAAGTGGTACTGCGTTAAGCCCGACAGGCCGCTAGCCCACACGACGCTGCCTCAAAAACCGCCCTCCGAACCAAGCGAGGCCCTTGACAGTTAAGATCACGCTGATGATCGCCGCCATAATGATGGTGGCAAACGCAGCGGCTTGAGGCAGGTTACCCGCATCATTCAGAAGGAGGACGGAGATCGCCGCCGGCGTTGTGCCCGGGGCAACAAGAAAAATTAGTGCTGATATCGTCACCATGCTATGCATGAAATAAAACATGCTGATGCTGAGCATGGCTGGGCCAATTAGAGGCAAGGTGACATGGCGAGTGGTATGCAGCATGCTCGCCCCCAAGGTTTGCGAGGCCTCCTGAAGTCCGCCGTCAATCTGCTTCAGCCCGGTGGTGGCAATCAGAAACGCTTGGGCGTGATAGTGATAGACCGTACACAATGACAGCAGCAGTACCGTGCCATACAACCAGTACACAGGGGTTGACAGGTTATTGAACGCCAGCACATAACCGAGGCCCAGCACCATGCCCGGCACGGCGGCAGGCACCACAGACAGCAGATACAAGACCTGACGCAAGCGGCTCGATAATTTCTGCACGATCAGGGCGCCCATGGTCGCGACCACCACCCCGATTGCCGCAGCCATCAGGGACATTTTCAGGCTGACCCACAGGGCGCCATACCCTCCCGGCACGTCCAGACTGTAATGCTGGAGGGTAAAACTCAAATTGTAGGGCCATAGGCGAGTCAAGCTGGCGACGACGACGACGCCCATCACCGCAATAATGGCGATCGCAATCCCGCCAAGGAAGAACAACATCGGGCCGTCCACCCACCAGCTTCGTTCCAGACGATAAGGCGTGGCCTGTGCGGAAATCGTCGTTTGGCGGCGGGCGATCCACTTTTCCGCCACCACCGAGAGTAGTACCGGCAGTAGCAACAGCACACCGATCACCGCCCCCAGATGAAAATTGGCCTGCCCCGCCACTTGGTTGTAAATCTCGGTCGCCAGGACGTTGTAATCCCCGCCCAACACCATGGGGTTACCGAACTCACTGATATTAATGGCGAATCCCAAAAATATGGCAGAAAGAATGCCATAACGAGCCGCAGGCAGCGTCACGCTGGAAAACCGTTTGAATCCCCCTGCTCCGAGCATCTTGGCGGCATCGTACAGGCGAGCATCGGCCCCGCTCAGCGCCACGGACAAGACAAGATAGGCATGGGGCAGCCCGTACAGCACGTTGGAGATCAGAATCCCCCAGAACCCGTAGATATCGATATCGGTGCCGAGGTAGCGATTGACGATCCCGTTCCGACCCAGCAGGAATTGAACACCCAGGGCCTGAATCAACGAGGGCGCGAACAAGGGCAGCAAGATGACGCTGTGCCAGAGCCATTTACCCGGCACCTTGGTTCGTTTCAGGGCATAGGCATAGCCAAAGGCGATAAACACCGTGGCCAAAGTTGCCCAGAACGAGACAGTGAGTGTATTGAAGAGTGCCTGTCGAAAGTGAGGATCACGAATATACAGATCGTAGTAATCCAGCCCCCAACGACCATCCGGGTGATGAATACTTTCCCGCAGGATCATCCACAGCGGATACAGGACAAACACCACCAGAGGCAGCGCGGCCAGTAGCGCGATCAGTATCTCGATCTGGCCACGGCCAAATCGCCAGCGAAACGACCGCGCCATCGGTTCAGCAATGAAATCAGTGCTCATTCAAGGGCCTGATTTCGTTGGGCGGGAGAAATACTGCGATCGAATGCCCCGGTGCGAAGGAGGTATCCCGCTGGCCATACACCTCAACCTGCATCCGCTGTTCAGCCAGGAGAAGTTCCAGTCGGGTTTGCTTCCCCAGAAATTGCGTTTTTAGCACCGTCGCCTGAAAATGATTGGCCCCACAGGCGTTCAGTGCGAGCTGAACGGATTCCGGTCGAATCCCCACCCGGTCGCAGCCGGGAACCACCACCTCATTCACAGTCAGGGATTGGCCAGCCAGCAAGAGTCGCCCATCGGCACTCCCTTGTACCCGCAACACATTCATGTCGCCCACAAAACGGCCCACAAAGGCGGTGTTCGGCGCGTGGTAAATTTCCGAACCGGTGCCAATCTGTTCGATCAGCCCTTCATTCATCACCACAATACGGTCAGCCACCGCCATGGCTTCTTCCTGATCGTGCGTCACCAGGATCGTGGTAAGTCCCAATCGGGACTGCAATTCCCGCATATCGGCCCGCAATTGGCCGCGCACTTTGGCATCGAGCGCGGAAAACGGCTCGTCCAAAAGCAGAACATAAGGTTCGGCAGCCAGTGCGCGCGCAATGGCGACCCGCTGTTGCTGGCCGCCGGAAAGCTGATTGGGCAGCTTGTCGATATGATCCGCGAGTTGCACCAGATCCAGCATTTCCTGAACTCGCCGACGGGTGTCTGTCCGGTTCCATTTATGGCAACGCAACCCATAAGCCACATTATTACCCACGGTCAGGTGGGGGAACAGGGAGTAGGACTGAAAGACCATACCGAAATGCCGTGAACGGGGCGGCGTTGCAGTGATATCTACCCCATCCAGGGTGATACGACCGTTATCTGGCGTTTCCAGACCGGCGACAAGCCTCAGCAAGGTGGTTTTACCGCAGCCCGAAGGCCCGAGAAAACACACGGATTCGCCTGCGCCAATCGTGAGATCAATATCCCGAACTACAGGCGTGCCATGGTAGGACTTGCCGATTCCGGACAGGCTAAGGAAATTGGCAGTTTTGTGGGTCGTCATGAGAATAAAACCGGTGAAATGAAGAACGCGGGGAAATTTCCCCACTCGCGATCAATGGTGCTCGATCTCCTTCTGCCAGCGGGCCAGAGTGGCTGGCCGGGTCTCCATGGATTGGTTGAAATCCATGGGGAACAGCATCTTCTTGACGTCCGAGGGCATGTCGCCCGAAGTCGGCTTGCTGACGTCAGAGGCCGATTCAATCCCGACGATTTCCTTGTATTTGCCATATAGCCGGGCAGCGTCATCAGAGATGGTCCAGTCAAGGAACCGTTCGGCATCGTGCTGATGAGGAGAACCGGCCGCCAGAGCGTTGGCTTCGAGTTCATACCCAGCCCCTTCCCTGGGAATCACCATCTTCACCGGATAACCCTGCCGAACGGCCTGCATGGCGACAATGGCCGATGAAGCGCCGATGGCATACTCACCGGTACTGGCCATGCTGCATGGGCGCGACCCCGATTTTGAGTATTGCGCTACGTTGGCATTCAACTGTTTGAGAAAATCCCAGCCTTTTTCGCCGCCCAACCCCTGCAGAATCGACACCACCTGCAGGTAGCCCGTGCCGGACGAGGCGGGGTTCGGCATGACCAACTCGCCCTTGTAGACGGGATTCAGCAGATCCGTCCAGCCGGTTGGCATGGGCAGCCCCTGGCGCTTCAGACGATCGGTATTCACGCACAACGCGGCCATATAGCCGGTTGGCGCGAACCACTTGCCATTCGGGTCCTTGAACCGGGCGGGAACCCGTGCCAGCCCCTTGGGTTGATAGGGCTGTAACAAGCCCTGAACCCGAGGGTCCATCATATTAGTCAGCGCCCAGCCCCAAATCACGTCGTACCGCGGGTGATTGCCTTCGCTCAGAATTCGGGCGCCCAGATCCCCGGTAGAGAGCCGCAGCACATTCACCTTGATATCCGGCATATCCTTTTTGGCCGCCACCAGATAATCGGCAATCTCGGGTTCTTCCAACGAGGTATAAACCGTGATTTCACCCGCATGGGCCGTAGAAATCGAGATCATGGCAAGGCCGAAAATCATCAGGGTCATGGGCAACGCCATGGCATGGGCAACTGACTTGAAACGCATGGTAGAAAATCCCCGCATAAAATGAGGTCGGCAATCTAGCATGCGAATACTGCTTGATTTATGAAGATTTCATGACGATTCGCCCCGATCATCGCCACACACAGGGCAGAGAACAACGGCAAAAAAGACATCCTAACGCCGATCGAACGCACAAATACGACAAGGATTATTTCGGCGCCATCAACGATCTTTTAGGTCGATTACTGGTTGAGACGTTGGTCTACGGCAGGGGCTATGGGTATACTTTCGGCCCACTTGGGGCTGCCGCCATGCCGTCGCTCAGCCGCCAAACCAATTTATCACCGGGCCTCTGAGGACATTATGCATTTAGCGATTTTCGATTTGGACAACACCTTGATTGAGGGCGACTCCGATCACGCCTGGGGGCAGTATCTTGCCGAAATCGGCGCTGTTGACCGCACTGAGCACGCCCAGCTCAATCAAATTTTTTACGAGGAATATCAGCGCGGTACGCTGGACATGCAGGCCTTCCTGAAGTTCTCTCTGGCCCCGTTGGCCCGCTACCCGCTGGAACAACTTTTTGCCTGGCGCGCACAATTTGTGGCAGACATCATTGCACCCATGATCAGAGCCCCCGCGCTTAAACTGGTCGAACACCATCGACAAAAAGGTGATGAGCTGATGATTATTACGGCAACCAATGCGTTCATCACCGAGCCGATTGCGGCGTTGTTCAATATCGAGCATCTGCTGGCCACCCAGCCAGCGGTGGTCGGTGGTCGCTATACCGGCGAATATGTCGGCATTCCCACCTTCCAGAAAGGCAAACAGATCGCGCTCGATCAGTGGCTCACCTCTCGGCAACTCAAACCCTCAACAACTTGGTTCTACTCGGACTCATGCAACGATATTCCACTATTAGCCACGGTTGACCGCCCCGTAGCGGTAGATCCAGATACGGTGCTGCGTAACCATGCAGAAGCCAAGGGATGGCCAATTATTTCATTACGCAGTTAACAGGATTTCGTCGTTGTTTATAATAAAACAACAACTGGTTAACTCATGACGATTGGTTCAATGGGGAAAATTCCTGCCAGGCTCAAAGATCAGCAAATGGCTTATGCGGTTCAATTGCAACATCCACCCACGTATCGTGATTGATGAGGTACAAATCACGCAGCGTCCAAGGGATGAGAATTAAGACGGCAATACCCCAAATGACCAAGTAATACAAAATATGCGGCGGAAAAAATACAGCCACTGCGACGGAAGCACCTGCCACACCATAAAACCGGTAGGCCGCTTTCTGAGTGTATTCGCCCACCTTGTGATTGGGGTGATGCTTGTTCAATGCATAAATGAGCATGGATAACCCCGTCCAGAAAATGAATAGAGGCACGGGGATGAGTACGGCAATCAATGTGCCGTAATTAAACCATTTCGCCGCGCTGCGCGCGGACGCTCCGGTTGCGATCTTAGGTGTATCATTTTGATTTAATTCAATGGGTTCAGATATATTATTCATATTTATCACCTCGTGATTTATGGTAAATTTCAGGCTTGAAAAAGGGATTAATGGCGGCCATCGACTCGCGGCTTAATTAACCAGCCCGCGATACCAAACAACAACGCCAGATACACAGCGGCCAACCCCCATGCCGATGCGAACAACAGCCACGGGTTGTATCCGAACCAGGGCGCGACCACACGCATCAACCAGATACCCACAGCCGCAACAAAAAACCAACGCAACCAGACAGGCATCACAATCGGTCGCCCCGTATGCCCCGCGCTTACTCGCAACAACATACCCGGCCCCATCACGCCTAAAATGCCAATCCCAACACCATGAACGCCCGCATCCAGCCAAAATGTCCCTGTGTTACCGGTGGTGAAAAGAAGCCAGGATATGCCCATCAGCGCGAGTCCTGTGAGTGTCAGAACAAACCCGCTGTAAATAATCAGCAACATCGGTTCGCGCAAGACAATCGGGTGCCACCAACGCCAGACGCCCCATAGCCCGCTGAGCACGATGATGACGGCAGTAACACCGAGCAAGGTATTTTGTCCCTGGAATTGGGGTAAAACATTCAACAGCAAAAGCAACACGGGTCCAGCGCTGAAAATGACAGCGCCGGTATTGCCCATACTCTGCGGACGGATACCTGCTCGCCCCGCAGTGAATGCAGGCAGGATGCGCTGGGCAATAAAAAACACGATACCCAGTACAGGCCAAAGGCCTAAGATCGCCACATGACCCAGTAAATCACCCGAATCGATTTGTACACCAAAATAAACATCCAGTACCGCCAGAAGTATCAGCGATACTGGAAAAATCAGGTTATGCCACTGCCGGGTCATTGCAATGACGCGCAGGATGGCCATGCCGACCATGAAGGCGGGCATGGCAGAAAGCACATAGGCGAGTGGTATGTGCACTCCGCCCAGCAAATAAACGACTCGGGTGATCAACCAGACCAACACGCTCACAAAGAGCCAAGCAGGTGAAAGTGGTCGCCGCCCCGTCCAGTTCTGCACTGCAGTCAGCAGGAATCCAGCTAAAAGCGCAATTCCGAGGCCAAAAATCATCTCATGAGCATGCCAACGCCAATCGAGTAATGAGGGTAACAAGGCAACATTCATGTTTGTCGCAGTGGCTGCAGCAAACCAAGACACTCCCCAGCCGCCAAGGAGCAACGATCCCGTCCCCAGTAGTACCAAAAACCAAGGTCGAAATCCAATACTGAACATGACCGGCCATTTCATGAAATCACCATCGGGACAACGTCATGAGGCAAGCAACATTGCTCCAGACAGGGGAACAGGACTTGCTCTTCAAAAGCGATGTGTTCAGCAAGCATGTGCCCCAGTGTTTTATAGGACGAAAGTCCCTTGTCGTCGGCACTGCGAATAATGCCAAGAACCTCCGCCATGATGAGTATGTGCTCCGAAACCATTTGCGCCAACAGGCCAATGAGCTGATGATCCTCGGGTAAGCGGTCGGCAAGTATCGAAAATTCCGCCTCTTCCTCGGCAAAATGTTGCATCAGTGATGCCTGTGCCAGACCCAAAGATTTCCGGAGATCACCCCAGCCCTGCTCGCCGTATTTAAGTGCCCGCACCAAACGCAACGTCTGATGATGTGCTCTGGAAAAAGGTTGAAGCTGGGTATGTCGTCTCATTATGTAATCCTCATCATCTAAAACTTTGATGAACATAAAGCCATACATCCCTCTTGGCGGATCAAACGCTAGAGTTCTCCACCCTGACCTCGTAGATAGGGCGCTGGATTTAAAGATGCATAATACGCGCATCATATTAAGATGCAATGGTTAAGCGCCATCCATATGACGGATATAATATGAGAGCAATTACTGAACCCAAAAGGTACTAACATCTCATGCAGCTGAATCAACAAACTGACTACGCATTGCGCGTATTGATGTTGCTCGCAGAGCAGGAATCGCTTGAAGCGTCACGTCTGTACACGATTAGAGAAATCGCAGAGTTTCATCAAATTTCGCGAAACCACCTGATGAAAGTCGTCAATTCCTTGGTTGAACAGGGTTTCGTTCAAGCACAAAGGGGACGAAACGGGGGCCTAAAACTAGGAAAGCCAAGCAAAAACATTAGGATAGGCGATGTCGTCCGTGGTATGGAAAATAGCTGGAATCTGGTTGAGTGTTTTTCATCAGCTGGGTCCATGTGCCGGATTCAGAGCAAATGCCGCTTGCAGCACGTATTCCGTCAAGCCTTACAGGCTTTTTGGGAGAAACTGGATGAATTCAGCCTTGCTGATATTTCGTCGTCACCAACCAAGATTGTTATGTTTAACGAGTAATAAGTGAGTAAAGCAAAGGTAGTTTTGTTGGCAGTTCCGTGGGCCTTTGGATGATAATAAAGCCGTGCTTTCCGAAAATATGGGGTAAATATTCATTGGCTTCTTGATCCACGGTGACACAAAAAGGACGAAGGCCTTGCTGTCGTGCAGCGATAATTGCCTTTCGTGTGTCTTCTATACCATAACGACCTTCGTAATGGTCTGAATCGTTGGGTTTTCCGTCAGTGAGCAACAATAACAGGCGTTCGCGGGTTTTTTGACCACATAGAATATCTGTAGTGTGACGAATGGCCGCGCCCATGCGTGTATAGTAGGCGGGACTGATACTGTTGATACGACCACGCACGGCATCGGAGTATGGCTCATTGAATGCTTTCAATGTGTGGAAGCGAACATCGCTGCGTTGCTTTGAATTGAACCCATATAGCGCAAAATTATCCTGAGTCATGGATAGCGTTTCTGAAAATAGGAACAGACTGTCTCTTATTACATCAATGACGCGCTGTTCATCGCCAACCCAAGCCTCAGTCGATAAAGAGAAGTCGGCTAGCAATAGGCAGGACAGGTCGCGTTCGCGTTTACGCTGGTCGAGATAAAAACGGGTATCTGCACCACCGTGGTGGTGGCCGATGTGACGGATATAGGAATCAATGTCAATATCATTGCCATCAGGCTGCGCTTTGAGCCGCAGACGCATGGGCTGTAAAGCACTAAATTGTCGGCGTAACCGCTGCTGGTCTCGTTTCAGATGTATGGGCAGTACGCACGGTTCGTCATCGGTCATCGGAACTAGATTCACCCGACATTGATTGGGTTTCAGTGTATGAGTTTTGAAATCCCATTCTGGCAGAATTTTGCCGTTTTCCAATGGAAATTGAGCAGTATCTGCTCTAGGCAGATCAAGTGTCATGTTTATCTTCTTGGCGATATTATTGTGGTCTCGCGTGATGGAGATCATATCAAGGTCGTCAGCCGCTTGAGCAAGATCCTCATCCTCGTTTTCCTTGGCTTCGTGTTCAATTTTTGCATATTCGGCCCAACTGAATATTGATTCTGGTCGGAATAGCAAAAGCCCCCCCTTACGTTCTGGCATTTCAGTGTATTCCGCCATTCTGCGTTTTTTATCCGATTGACTTGTACTCGCTGTACTTGGTGGCCGATCCGGAATATTGGGGCCAGAATTCCCAATGGCCTTAAATTCTGGCCGTAGCCAGAGCAGGACCGGGTGTGGTGGTTTTCGTGCTTTGGGCAGTTCAAGAATACTTCCGGGTTCACGGAGTGCATCCCGGATTGCCTGTTCTTGTCGTGCTTCGTCGGGCGCTAGTTTACTGATTTGTCCACGTCGTAGGATCTCTGCGCCCACTAATCGACGGTAATTCGCAGCCAGGCCCGGGAATCGCCGGATCACCACAAGTGTTGCTGCTTGGTTCCGGGTAAACCATGTGTGCATCTGCGGCATGGGAATGGCAGAAAGGGCAGCTAGCCAGAGGTATAGATCACTGTTCAAACTTTGTGTGGGGAACGCGTCAATTGCAAGAGGTAGTCGTAGTGCTTGACTGTCTACCCATGCCAGATCTACTTTACGTGCATTGCCAGACAAACGTTCTAATATGTTGCGCCTGGAGTGATTAAGTATTTGTTCACCCGCGTGTATTACGACACCATGATCTCCACCGAGCGCACGAAATAGCATTCCAACTTGAGAGGATATGCTTGATAACTCCACGGCAGCATCGGGGTATCGGCGCATGGTGAGTCGGTTGAGGATTTGGTGCCATGCGATACCTACCTGTTCTTCCATAGATCAATTTCCTTTTAGCTACCAAAAATCGCCTTGACGACCACCATTAAGGCTCGTGTAATTTCCGGGTCGTCGGAAAGGCATTCGATAATTGCGGCACGGCAGGCCACTTGTGGGTCACAGCCGGCAGCGATCAGCTTTGCTGCATCGACGATGAGGCGCGTACCCGGCGCTTCCTCCAAATCGTGATCAGCGGTACTGCGCAATGCATTGGCCAACCTCACGAGATGTTTGGCGATTGCGTAATCGACGCTAGCTTCCATTACTACAATTTCGATCTCCCGTGTGGCATCAGGAAACCCGAAGGCGAGTGACACAAAGCGTTGTCGCGTACTTGGTTTCAGGCCTTTCAGCAAATGTTGGTATCCAGGGTTATATGACACAACCAGCATGAACTCAGGCGGCGCTTCCAGTATTTCCCCTGTACGGTCGATGGGGAGAATCCGTCGGTTATCAGATAGAGAATGCAGTACCACCGTTGTGTCCTTGCGGGCTTCCACTACCTCATCCAGATAACAAATCCCCCCATGACGAACCGCCCGAGTTAGCGGACCGTCCATCCAGTAGGTACCGGTAGCGTCAACAAGATGACGTCCAACAAGGTCTGAAGCCGAAAGATCGTCATGACAGGATACGGTATGCATTTCAAGGCCGAGTCGTACTGCCATGTATTCTACAAAGCGCGTTTTACCACAGCCGGTTGGGCCTTTGATCAATACGGGTAGCCGGTTGCGGTATGCAAGTTCGAATACTGTTATTTCATCATCGGCTGGTGAGTATATTGGGATGGTTTTGGAGGTTTTAGCGTCTCGTACAATTGTGATCACGGGCATAAGAACACCTTAATTAGGTTGTGAGATAGGCGATGGCAATTAGTCCATTAATAATCAGTAGGTAAGAAGTCATGATATGTCTCCAAAGGGGGCGTACCTTGCGAAGCCCCATGAAATCACGAGCCACTAGTTGTCCCTTGATGATTGTGAGGGCGAGGATTACGAACATGAGCGCACGGCCGTTCATGATTGAACTCAGCTCGAAAGAGATTGTGGTAAGTCCAAGCAGCATGATCCAAGACGTAGTGCATGTTTTTAACGGTATGCTGTGAAATAGTTTCATTAGTCTCTCTTGGCTTAATGAATGACATAAACAAGCACAAAAAGGATGATCCAAACCAGATCTACCATGTGCCAATAGGAGGCTCCGGTCGCTACGCCGGTATGGTTTGTGTCGTAGCGCCCGGCATAGGCTTTATAGGCAACTACGGTAAGGATCGTCATGCCCATGACTACATGCATGAAATGAAAGAAGGTGAGGGAGAGGTAGAACATATAGAAAAGGTTGGTGGACAGATTAATGCCCTGCACGAAATCCTGGTGGAATTCCACCAGTTTTAGTACTAGAAACATCACGCCTAAGCCAAGTGTGCCAACTAACCAGTTACCACATGCCATACCGTGCCTAGCCTTGATTGATTGGGTTGCGCGTGCTACGAAATAACTGCTGGTTATGAGGATCAAAGTACTAAGGAAGCCGTAGAACCTGTTAAGCGTGAGTTGTGAAGCATTAAACAGATCCACGTTGTCGCTTCGTAAAAATGCGTAGACAGCAAAAAGCAAGCCGAATACAACAAGTTCAGCGAAAATAAAGATCCATATTGCAAGATCACCTGGCAGAGGTTCTAAGGTACTTGTGTTATTTGTGGTATGCATCGTTGGTCACCGGTGAATGAGCGGGGCAAGCCAGCCCCGCAAACTTGTGGCTAGCCAGCCAGTGCCCGCTTCATTTCGCTGGCATACTCGTAATCGCCAGCGATAAAGAAGCTACGCAGATAAATCAACAAACCGATGAAGAACCCCAATCCTGCAAATTCCCGTACCCAGAAGAATACTCGTGCCTTATCTTGCACTTGCATGAAGCTCATGGGGTGATCTGCCGCACGTTGCAAGATAACGGTGACAATCCCTGCGCCGGTTAGCGCAAGTGCAATTCCCAGCATGCTAAGAACCATGATCCAGAATCCGGTAATCTCCCAACGCTGAGCGATAGCGCTGTTAGCTGTGCGATCACGAAGCAAAGGCATCGCATATGAAATGATGGAGAGAGAGATCATTGCGTAGGCGCCAAAAAAAGCCAGGTGCCCATGAGCAGCAGTAAAGTTAGTACCGTGCATATAGTATTGAGCAGGCGCTAGGGTGATCATAAGACCCCACAAACCAGCACCGAGAAACGCCATGATCGGGGTGGCGAGTGCCCACAGCATTGCGGCTTTATTCGGATGCTCTCGGCGACGTTGCATTAGCATTTTGAAAGAAAATGCAATAAGCAACACGAACGGGACTGGCTCAAGGATTGAGAAAATCGAACCAAGCCAAATCCAATATGACGGTGAGCCAGTGTAGTAATAGTGATGACCGATTCCGATGATGCCTGAAACTAATGTCATGGCGACAATGATGTATAGCCATTTTTCCACGATCTCACGATCAACCCCGGTCATTTTGATCAGGATGAAGCCGAGCAGAGCCCCCAAAATCAATTCCCAATCCCCTTCGACCCAACCATGGACGACCCACCACCATGCGAAGCTAGCTTTCACTGTGTCTTCTGGGAAATAAAAGGCGGGAAGGAAAAGTAGCGCAAGTCCCCACAGGCTCCCCACTAAAATCAAGTTAATAGAAGTCTTACGCCCCTTGATTAGTGTCATAGTCACGTTGAATAGCAGTGATAGGGCGACAAGGACGATGCCGATCTTGGTGGGTAGGGGCTGCTCCAAATAGCCGCGCCCCATGGTTGGCAAGGCCGCATTGCCGGTTATCGCTGCCAGATGGGCATACGGAACGAAAAGGTAGGCCAGTATGGTGAGCGCAGCAGCAGTAAAAAACACCCAGAAGGTAACAAGTGCGAGTTTGGGGCTATAAAGCTCGGTTTGTGCCTCCTCTGGAACGATAAAGTAAGCCGCACCCATGAATGACATGAGTAACCAAACAATTAACAGATTCGTATGGCTCATTCGTACCACGTCAAAAGGTAATCCTGGAAATAGGAATGACCCATCTAAATATTGGAACCCGGCGATCAGGCCAAATACAATTTGTCCGAAAAACAAGACCAACGCACCTATGAAATAGGGTTTTGCCACCTTTTGAGATTGATATTTCATATTTTCTCCTTTAATTAACTAAAAATTGGGACGGGCACGAATCAACCCTGAATATTGGGTGGCCAGTTGTTGGTGTCGATATTGGAAAGCCATTGCAGATAAAGGATGAGATCGTCGAGCTGTTTCTGGCTAAGATGGAAATTGGGCATTTGTCGCCTTCCTGGCACTCCGGTAGGTTGTGACTCAATCCATGCTTTGATGAATGCCGAGCCGCGCCGTTTATAAACATTTCCGAGTTCCGGGGCGAAATAAGCACCCTCACCATTCACGGTGTGGCAACCTATACAGTTGTTTTCATCGAATACATACTTACCTTGTAGTACGGCAGGTGATAGTTTGTCGGCATGGTCTCGCTCTGGGATTCGATACCAGGTATCGACGCTTAATGCCACGTAGATGGCGAGAAAAAATACGGCACCTCCAAGAAAAATATTTCGGGCCATCGCTTTGGTAAAGACTTGCTGCATATTGAGCTCCTTGAGCGTTGAAAAAGTCTGTTTGGAATTTGTGCACTGGTTCTATCCTCATTCCGCTATTAATCTCGATAAGATCAATATTTTCGCAGCGGCAGCCCTGAGGGCGTCGGTCGTACAGCGAGGCAGGTCCTAAGAGGCTAGACGCCAACGCGATGAGAAGAGAGCGCTCATCCAATAAAGATGCATATTATATGCATCTTTATAAAATGCAAGCCTACTTTGCCTCTGTTGTGATAACACCGATTACGGACAGGTGAGTGTGAATCAGGTGTGTATAAAGCCGGGGGCCACCCTTTTTTAGCGTTGTTGGATTCAGCCGGTCAGTGCAATGCTTCGTTTAATACTTGGGCTGGGGTTTTAAATCCCAAAGTTTTCCTTGGTCTTGAGTTTAACTTTGCCGCGATGTCATCCAATTGATTTTGGCTGAATGTCGCCAACCCCGCCCCCTTTGGAAAATATTGCCTGAGCAGGCCATTGGTATTCTCGTTGGTGCCCCGTTGCCATGGGCTACTTGGATCACAGAAATAAACGTCCAGCTCTGTAGCCAGAGTAAAAACCTGATGTGCCGAGAGTTCCTGCCCCCTGTCCCAGGTCAGGCTTTTCAGGACTTGTTTAGGGAGTTTTTTCATTCGCTCGGTCAACGACTGCACAACGATGGAGGCTCCTTTATTCTTGACCTTGCACAGAACAGTGAACCGCGAGTGCCGTTCGACCACAGTGGCCATAACGCTGCTTTCGCTGCCCATAATCAGATCACCTTCCCAATGTCCTGGAATCGCTCTGTCCTCAATCTCCGCTGGCCGTTCACGGATGGAGATAGCATCCACGATTTGCCCCCTCGTTGCCACTCGGTGAGATTTAGCCTGACGAAACATTCGCTGGGTTCTGAGGTGCTTTTTCAACTCAGTACGAAAAATCCCACGTGTCTGAATAAACAGGGATTTGTAGATCGTTTCGTGGGACACCTGCATTTCCCCGTTACCAGGAAAACGATCTTTAAGCCATCCGGAGATCTGCTCGGGTGACCAGTTCGATGTCAGTTTCTCAGTAACTACGGTTCTAAGTTCTGGATTTTCAGCGAGCAAAAGCACCTTGGGTCGTCGGCTATTCACTTGTATTGGATGCATCCATCTGTGTGCGTAAATCAGCATTGCCGCACAAACAATGTGCATGGCAAAGCATGTCATGTTTTACCAATTCACAAATAAAGTGATATAAAACAATAAGATATTTAACATACCCCGGCAACCAAAGTATTGGCACGCCTATTGCTTAAGTTATCATGTCATAACAAGTTCTGACCTAAAGCATTAATAGCTGGACACCAATATTATGCAAAGTGAAAAAAACATTTTACATTTTTCTCCTGTACCTCTTTATACCCAAATAAAGGAGGTATTAAGAAACCGTATTTTGAATGGTACTTATCAGTGCCATGATCAAATGCCGTCCGAGAGCGAATTAACCAAGATATTTGGGGTAAGTCGAATTACTGTGCGACAAGCCTTGGACCATCTGCAAAAAGAAGGTCTGATTTTCAAAATTCATGGCAAGGGCACCTACGTGTCCAAGCCTAAAGTTTTTCAGAACCTGGGAAAACTCCAGGGGTTTGGAGAGGCGATGTCTGGGATGGGTTATGAAATCGTCTCCGAGTTAATCGACCAGAAAGTTATTCCGGCCGACAAAACAGTCTCTTTAAAGTTGAACGTGAATAAAGACGAGCTTGTTTATGAGATTCGTCGTGTTCGTTACTTGAATAGATCCCCACTATCTCTGGATGTGACTTATATCCCTAAGGCTATAGGTGAACGACTCGTGAAAGAAGATCTAGCGCATCGAGATATCTTCCTCATTCTTGAAAATGATTATGGCTACTCGCTTGGCCAGGCTGATCTGCAAATTGAATCAATTCTGGCAGATGATGTTTTGGCAGAGCTTCTTCATGTTGATGCAGGGGCACCGATCCTGCGAATTGAACGACTTACCTTTACTACCAACAACCAACCCCTTGATTTTGAGTATCTGTATTACCGAGGTGATGCCATCCAGTATCGTCTTCGTATTGAGCGCGGGCCTATCTGACCGTAAGCCGATTAGACATGTGCAAACCGATTAAGTGAGGAGAGACACCACGTGAATACCATTGAGATGGAAGTAGATGTATTGGTGATCGGGGGCGGAACCGCCGGCCCCATGGCCGCAGTGAAGGCGAAGGAAAAAAATCCGGCTCTTCGCGTGATGGTGCTGGAAAAGGCCAACGTGAAAAGAAGTGGGGCGATTTCCATGGGCATGGACGGCCTGAACAATGCCGTGATTCCGGGGCATGCCACGCCAGAGCAGTATGTGAAGGAAATCACGGTGGCCAACGATGGCATCGTGAACCAGAAAACCGTGATGGCCTACGCCCAACACAGTTTTTCCATGATCGAGGAGCTGAATAACTGGGGCGTGAAATTCGAAAAGGACGAAACTGGCGACTATGCGGTGAAGAAGGTCCATCACATTGGTACCTATGTGTTACCCATGCCGGAAGGTCACAACATGAAAAAGGTCCTCTATCGACAATTGAAGAAGCGTCGCGTAGAGGTGACCAACCGGCTGGTGGCGACTCGGTTACTGCTGGATGAAAATGGCGCCATCGCCGGTGCCATGGCCGTGGATAGTCGTACGGCAGATTTTTACGTAATCCGCACCAAGACCGTGATTCTGGCCACCGGAGCGGCCGGTCGCTTGGGGCTCCCCGCCTCCGGCTACCTGTTCGGCACCTATGAGAACCCCACCAACGCTGGCGACGGGTATAGCCTGGCCTATCACGCTGGCGCCGAGTTGTCCGGTATCGAATGTTTCCAGATCAACCCCTTGATCAAGGACTACAACGGCCCCTCTTGTGCCTATGTGACCGGCCCTTTTGGCGGTTACACCGCCAATGCCAAGGGTGATCGTTTCATCGAGTGTGATTACTGGAGCGGCCAGATGATGCAGGAGTTCTACCGGGAGCTGGAGGGTGGCAACGGCCCCGTGTTCCTGAAAATGGATCACCTGGCGGAAGAGACCATTTCTCAGATTGAGGACATCCTGCATAGCAATGAGCGTCCCAGCCGCGGGCGTTTCCATGAAGGCCGTGGTCTGAATTACCGAGATGGCATGGTCGAAATGCATATTTCAGAAATCGGGCTCTGTAGTGGACACAGTGCATCCGGTGTATGGGTCAATGAGCGTGCCGAAACCACGGTTCGTGGGTTATATGCAGCGGGCGATCTCGCCTGTGTGCCACATAACTACATGCTGGGTGCCTTTGTTTATGGCAAGTTCGCGGGCGAATCTGCTGCCGAATATTGTGCCGAGCACACGCCTGCTCCTGTGGATGAACATCAAATAGAAGAAGAGCGCGCGCGCGTCTGGGGGCCATTATCCGTGAAAGACGGGTTGCCTCCGGCGCAGGTTGAATACAAGTTGCGGCGGATGGTGAATGACTATCTTCAACCACCCAAGGTTACCCGCAAGATGGAGATTGGGTTACAGCGGTTTGGGGAAATCACGAAGGACCTGGCTCGCCTGAGTGCGGCAGACCCCCACGAGCTTATGCGGGCCATGGAAATTCACTTTATTCGCGATTGTGCCGAGATGGCCGCTGTGGCATCGCTATACCGAAAGGAAAGCCGATGGGGTCTTTACCACTATCGGGTTGA
This sequence comes from Pseudomonadota bacterium, assembly GCA_021801265.1. Taxonomy (GTDB): domain Bacteria; phylum Pseudomonadota; class Gammaproteobacteria; order Halothiobacillales; family Halothiobacillaceae; genus Halothiobacillus. Next base: position 92,968 of record JAJYYE010000003.1, read on the forward strand.
TTATCCCGATAAGAACGATCAGGACTGGTTCGTCCATGTCCAGCTCAAAAAGGGTGAAGACGGGAATATGACTTGTTTCACTCGGCCTATCGCGCCCTATATTGTGCCGTTGGACGAGCAGGAAAAAACGGCCTATGAAAAGCTACGGATTATTAAAGAACCCGCAACCATTTAATCAAGGAGCAGTGCCATGCCTTATGCCCTGAACCGCGTCACAGTCCCCGTTACCGTGGATGCCGATAAATGTATTGCCGATAAGGGGTGCACCGTTTGTGTGGATGTCTGCCCCCTGGATGTACTCGCAATCGATTTAACCAAAGGAACGGCGTACATGAAATTCGATGAATGCTGGTATTGCATGCCCTGTGAAAAAGACTGCCCGACAGGGGCTGTCAATGTCGACATCCCATATTTGCTTCGCTAGGTCATGGAGTCAAACATGAATGAACTTGCCAACCAAAACGAAGAAATATCAGCAATTTTAGCCCGCTTGATTGACCCGGATCCGGGCGTTCGCCGGATTGCGGTGCTGGATTTATTGGATACAGATGATTACGACCTCGTTGCACCCGCCCTGCTGCAGGCCTTGGGTGATCAGGATGCGAGCGTGCGAGCGGAAGCGGCTATAGCGCTCGAAGGATTTGAGACACCAGAGATCATACGAGGGCTATTGATGGCACTGACGGATGAGGCCCCGGAGGTAGCCAAGGCCGCTGCTCAATCCTTGGCTGAGTTGAAGTCGCCGGTGACCGGTGTGTTGTTGGTCACGGCACTGAGCACGGCTAAAGGTTTCCAGAAGGCGTCCATATTGCGAGCCCTGCGGGAGCTGCGTGTGCCGGCCAGTCTGGCCCCTGCCTTGGCAGCACTGAATGATACCGACGATACCGTGCGGGCGGCGGCCCTTGGGGTATTAGGCTATCTCAAAGCGCCGAGTGCCGTCGGCCCGATAGCCGTATTGGCTACCAGTGATAAGGCACCTCAGGTTCGGCGAATCGCAGTGGGTGCCCTTGGTTTTGAGGCGGCTGATTTGTCGGCGATTTTGCCTGCGCTGATCACGGCTCTGCGTGACGAATTCTGGCAGGTCCGAGAGGAATCGGTGGCCACATTGGGCAAGTTGGGCATGGACCAGGGTGTCCCATATTTGATCGAAGCCATGATGGATGAGTATTGGCAGGTTCGCCTCAAAGCGGCGCGCAGTCTGGGCAAGTTACGGAGTCGGGAGGCGGTTCCGGTTCTCTCTAAAGCGCTCTTTCATCAGGTGAGTAATCTGCGTAAGGAGGCGGCCGTCGCGCTGGGCGAGGTGGGAGATGCTCGAGCCATACCAGCCCTTGAAAAGGCCCTCCAGGACCCCGATCCGGATGTACGTAAGTTGGCGGGTTTGGCGCTGAGCCAGATTACCGGCAAATAAAACCTCAATATGGGAGAACGAGAGCATGGCTTATGTCGTTGCGGAGCCCTGTGTCCGCTGCAAATACACAGACTGTGTGGATGTTTGTCCTGTGGATTGTTTCCACGAAGGTCCCAACTTCCTGGTTATTGATCCAAAGGCATGTATTGATTGTTCATTGTGTGTAGACGAGTGTCCCGCAGGCGCAATTTTCGCGATCGAGCATCTGCCGGATAAATACGAAAAATATATCACTCTGAATATTGAATTATCGCAATCATGGCCTCTGATTCACTCAAAAATAGATCCTCTAGAGGATGCTGATGATTGGGTGGATGTTGAGGATAAATTTCACGAACTGAGATTATCGTAAGTTGTATTTAGGTCATTAAATACAAACATGGTGTATTGGACACGTGTTGGTTGGTTTGAATTTCATGTGGGGAGGCGTTTGATTGATTTTGTTCTGCAAGGTTTAAATTGTTTCAGAGGTGAGTGTCATGGAAAAGTATTTGCTTTTTTCTCAGGTTAAAATTGGAATTTTATTCAAAAAAACCAAAGTTTTATTTGCACTGTTGTTTTTGGTTATGAGTTTTTCGGCATCGGCCGAGACGGTAACCGTGGGCATTGGTATTCAAAATACGACTACAAATACAGTCACGGGCGGCATCGTCATAAAAGAACTCGGGCTGATGAACAAATATCTTCCGACAACCGGAAAGTATAAAGACATTCACTTTAAACTCCAGTGGCAGAATTTTACCTCTGGCCCTCCTGTGACGAACGGGATGATTGCCGACAAGCTGCAAATCGGCATGATGGGGGATTATCCATTATTGGTTAATGGGGCTACCTTTCAGAATAGCCATGACACGCAAAGTGAATTGGTTGCAGTTCTTGCCTATAACGCTGATGGTGCAGGCAATGGCGTCGTCGTCCGGGCTGATTCTCCCTATTACCAACTCTCCGATCTCAAGGGTAAGCGTATTTCCGTCCCATTCGGTTCCGCCGCCCATGGCATGTTACTCAAAGCCATGGAGGATCGAGGGTGGAAGAGTGATTTCTGGGAGCTATCGAACCAGAGTCCTGAGGTAGGCACCACCAATCTACAAGAGGGGAAGATCGACGCGCACGCTGATTTCGTACCGTTTGCTGATCTTCTCCCTTTCAAGGGATGGGCGCGCCAGATTTTCAGTGGTGTAGAAACCAAAGTGCCTACCTTCCATGGTGTCGTGGTACGAAAGGACTTTGCGGATAAATATCCTGAGGTGGTGGTGGCCTATCTAAGGGCACTGATGGATGCAAACGACTGGCTTCGTAAGAACCCCAAACTTGCTGCCGAGAAGATTCAGCAGTGGACCGGTGTCGATAAAGAAGTGGCGTATCTCTATCTGGGCCCCAGTGGTATCCACACCCTTGATCCCACCATCAAGTCCAAGTGGATTGATGCCATCAAATACGATACGGGCGTGTTGCAACGTATGGGTAAGGTCAAATCGTTTGATGTGGATGCCTGGCCGAACGAGACCTACATTCGCGAAGCATTCAAGGATCGTGGAGAAGATTACGACAAGCAAAAAGCGAGTTTTGCCAATTATCAGATTTCCGGTATGGATAACCTCTGCCATAAGCCCATCACGGATCCCAAACAGGCTGGCGAAGTCTGGATTGAGCAGGGTGATATCAGTGCCTACAGCTCGCCCGACTGCACGTTGGCCGCTGTCAACAAGGCGACCCGTGAAGGCAAGAAGATCGATGTGGTGTATCTGATCGACCATGCCTTCGGTATCAAGGTATTTGCCAAGCAAGCCTTCTATTCAGTGGACGAAAAAGACCCCAAGAAACCCATTATCGTGCCCTTCTTGTTGAAGAAAAACGCTGAGGCCTATGCCGAGAAGCACGGTGGGCATCTGGCCACGTACACAGAAGCGCTGGCTGCTGCAAAGATTTAAGGATCTAAGGAGACTTCGCCATGAATACAACCACTGGTCTTTTGCTGTCCAAACAAGTTCATGAACAAACCTTGGATCATGATGACACGCTGGACCCTATGACTGATCCCACCACCGTGTCAACCAGGACTCCGGCGAACGGGTACGACTCAGCCGCGGCCAGGCGATCCCTTGCCCCGGTGCGGAAGATGATTAACAGCCAGAGGTTCATGGCGAATATCACTAAATTTCTGCTCGGCTTGCTCTCGATTACGCTTTTTGTGGGCTTCTGGTATCTGGCCACAAAATACCGATGGGATTTCTATATCCGATTCACCAGTATTCCGACACCAGGCGATGTCTTCACAGAGGCGCTCATCTTGAGTCATCAGGAGGATTTTTACAAAAACATGGCGTTAAGTTTATGGCGAATCATACTCGGGTTTGGTATCGCTACTGTGCTTGGCGTGTTATTCGGCTTGATCATCGGTCGATATCGCCTCGTGCATAGTCTACTTTTCCCGATTTTAGAGATTCTCCGTCCGATCCCGGCAATTGCCTGGGTGCCTATTTCGATCATGCTGTGGCCAACCAATGAATCCAGCATTGTTTTTATTACATTTCTGGGTTCTTTCTTCCCGATTTTGGTCAATACCATTGAGGGTGTTTCCAACCAGGACAAGATTTTGATTAGTGCGGCTCGGTCATTGGGGGCCGGTGAATTCGCCTTAATGAGAGAAGTCATTCTGCCTGGCGCCCTACCCAGTATTTTTACAGGGTTGGCTATTGGAATGGGGGTGGCGTGGGTATCGCTGATTGCCGCAGAAATGATTTCAGGAGAATACGGAATTGGATATTTCACTTGGGAGGCTTATTCACTGATTCAATATAACGATATTGTTATCGGCATGATTGTGATTGGCATATTGGGCCTTGCCTGCAGCGGTATCATCCGACTAATGGGGCGGATCTTGATGCCTTGGCACTCTACTTATAATGGGAGAAACTAGCCATGATGAATCTGGGAAATGTGAGTTTGAAAGGGTTCATAGAAATTCAGAATCTGAAGGTGACTTTTGGTCAGAAGGGTAACCTGGTGGAGGCGGTCAGTGGAATTTCCATTCATATTAACCCCGGTGAATTCGTATCAATTGTTGGGCCGTCCGGATGTGGAAAATCCACCTTATTAAATGCTGTTGCGGGGTTTGTCAAACCTTCAAGTGGAAAGTTATTACTCGATGGTCAAGAGATTAAGGGCCCTGGCGCTGATCGAGGCATGGTTTTCCAGCAATATTCATTATTCCCTTGGATGTCGGTTCGCAAGAATGTGGAGTTCGGCCTGAAGATGGCCGGCAAGGGACGCAGTGAATGTGAGAGTGCTGCCAGGACCTTGCTGGGGCTCGCAGGGCTTTTGGCCTTTGAGAACCATTATCCCGATCAGCTATCCGGGGGTATGCGGCAGCGAGTCGGCATTGTTCGGGCCTTGGCCACCAGTCCCCAAGTGTTGTTAATGGATGAGCCATTTGGTGCACTGGATGCCCAGACGCGCGTGGTGATGCAGGAAATTCTCACCAACATGTGGCAGCGGTTCCGCCTTTCCGTCCTGTTTATTACCCATGACATAGATGAATCCATTTTTCTTTCCGACCGGCTCTATGTCATGACGGCCCGACCCGGAAAAATCAAGGCTGAAATCGAAATCCCCCTCCCCCGTCCACGGGTACCTGAAATGGCGGACTCTCCCGAATTTCTTAAATTAAGGCAGGAGCTCCATACCCTGATTCGAGAAGAGAGCTTGCGGGCGATGGGGGGGGAGATTCAGGAAGGATTGGGGGGGTTCGATGTAGAGGTTGGTCCTAAAGGCATTAAAGAGCTTATATAGGTTAACCAGTCATTGCTTGGAAAATATTTTCACGCATTGCATAGGGTTGGTTTGTCATGTATCTGGGTATGGATAAATACCGTAATCAGGAATGGTGGGCTTTATCCATAGGGATAATCGCCCCATGCATGATTATATATCATATTATTCTCTTCACTCGACCTTGGTGTGTTCCATTGTTTTAGCTGATTTTTAAAATATTTTGGCGCTGTTTATTTTTATAAGATGTCATGACATGTCTTGATGTTTTTTGTTTCCCTGTCTTTTTAATCGGAATTATTTTGTCGATTGATACGCTAAGGAGTGATTTAACATGGCCCGACTTGAATTGAGTCTTGCAGGATTTGGTTATGATGACATTTATCGGGCTGATCGATTGCCCGCGCTTGATGCATTGTTTTTACAGTTCCTTGAGGAAAATTCGTCGAGTGTCGGAGCGCAGTTCCGCTTGTACCGCGGCGGTGAAAATCTTGGTTCGATCTCGGAGTCTGATCTTCTTATTGCCGCGGCAAAACAGTTGGAGGACTTTCTGGTACAGGTTTTCGGCGTGGAAATTGATCGAAGCGCACTCCGATTACAGCAGGATCAGGATGATCCTATTCATGCGTTTAAGGAAAAAATGGTCAAGCCAACGTTAAAGCGGCGTCATTGTGTGCCCGAGCACTCCTTTGAGGAGCTTGATGACTTGCTTCAGGCCAAGCTGGCTACCGGCACGGTACTCGATCCAGAACTCGCCATCGCAAGTCTTTGGCTTGATGCCGTAAAGTGCAGTGACACGCAGACCCTTGACCTGATCAAACAATGGGTATCCGCGGCGAATCACTCCGTATCTGGCCGTCATCGGGTGGCTGGGTGGGTCAGCTTCAACCTGCCTCGCAAAGTGATCCCCCTTGAGTTAGTCCCTACCTTACCTTTGAAAGATGATCCTTTTGGTCGAGTGAGTGGCTTACCTGAACGACAACGTCATCGGGACGGATTCAACTTGACGGATGCACGGTTCACTTTGCGTCAGGCCATGGATCAGGTGCATTACTGTGTATATTGTCATGAGCATGAAGGCGATTTTTGCTCCAAGGGGCTTCCGGATCGAGAACAGGGCGGCTTTCGTTCCAACGTGCTTGGCGTGGAGCTTAATGGTTGTCCCCTGGAGGAGCGAATATCCGAAGCTCACGGCTTGAAGCGTGGGGGCTATACCTTGGGTGCCCTGTCCGTGATCATGATTGATAATCCCTTGGTACCGGCCACGGGTCATCGCATCTGTAACGACTGCATGAAAAGCTGCATCTACCAGAAGCAGTCGCCGGTGGACGTGCCTCAGATAGAAACCAGAATCCTGACCGATGTGTTGTCCTGGACGTGGGGTTTTGAACTCTATTACCTGCTCACCCGTTGGAATCCGCTCAATCGGGAGCGCCCTTATGCGCTCCCTCATCACGGGACGTCCGTCTTGTGCGTGGGTACGGGGCCGGCCGGTTTCAATCTTTCCCATCATTTACTCCATGCCGGATTTGGTGTGGTGGCTGTGGATGGTCTGAAGATCGAACCCCTGCTCGAAGTGTGGACAGGATCACCGGGGCAAGCACCCATGCCAATTCAACATATTTCCCAGCTGAACGAGCCTCTGGAGGATCGCATTACACTCGGGTTTGGGGGGGTGGCTGAATATGGCATCACTGTACGATGGGACAAGAATTTCCTGAAGTTGGTCTATCTGACCTTGGCGCGCAACCCCTATTTCCGTGTGTACGGCGGGGTCCGTTTTGGCGGCACTCTGACCACCGAGGATGCGTGGTCGCTGGGATTTGATCATATCGCCCTGGCCACCGGTGCGGGCAAACCGACGGTAGTGCCCATCAAAAACAATTTGGCCCATGGCATTCGTCAGGCGAGTGATTTTCTCATGGCCCTGCAACTGACCGGGGCGGCCAAGAAGGACAGTCTCACCAATCTGCAAGTTCGTATGCCCGCCCTAGTTGTGGGTGGAGGCCTAAGTGCCATTGATACGGCAACGGAGATTCAAGCCTATTACATCCGCCAGGTTGAGAAGCTTCTGGTACGTTATGAGCGTCTGCTAGACGCGGCATTCTGGACTGAGCTGGAAGACCCAGGTGAGCGCGAGGTATTGGCGGAGTTTCTGGGTCATGGTCGACAGGTGCGTGCCGAGCGTGCCAGAGCCTCCGTGCAAGGGGAAACGCCTGATTTTTCCCGCCTGTTGCATCAGTGGGGTGGTGTTACCGTGGCTTATCGGCGGGGCATGAACGAATCGCCTGCCTATTTGAGGAACCACGAGGAAATCGACAAGGCGTTGGAGGAGGGAATTCTTTACGCGGAAGGCATGGATCCATTGGAAGCCAGACTGGATCAGCGGGGTCATGTGTCCGGTTTGGTGTGTCGTCGACTGGTCAAGGATGATGAGGGTGCATGGCTTGATGTCGGTGAACTGGTTGAGTTTCCCGCGCGTTCTGTTTTCATGGCGGCGGGGAGTAGTCCCAACACGGTTTACAATCGGGAGCATCCTGGCAGTTTCGTGATGAGTGGCAAATACTTTGCGACCTACCGTATTGGTGACGACCCTGAACATTTGTTACCGGCAGTGGAAGTCGGTCATGTGAAGGAGCGGGACACCGGGTTTTTCACGTCCTATCGCCGAAACGGTCAGCAGGTGAGTGTCTACGGGGACAACCATCCCTTGTTTCAGGGAAGTGTAGTGAAAGCCATGGCCTCGGCCAAACGGGGGGCAAGAGAAATCATCCGTCTCTATGAGGATAGGTTGATCGCGAATTCTGATCGCATTGAGGCGAGTCACGCCACTTGGTTGCAATTGGTCGCTCGGTTGGATGACGCCTTGCGGCCTCGTATTGCTCACATTGAGCGGCTGAGCGATCATCTGACCCGGATCACGGTGCGAGCACCCCAAGCGGCACGGCATTGGATGCCCGGACAAATCTACCGATTGCAGAACTATCACGCCCAGGCCTCTCGAATCGGGGATACGCTCCTGCACATGGAAGGCATGGCCGTCGATGGTGTGGACGTCGATAAAATATCGGGAGAAATCAAGCTATTGGTGAATCTGGTCGGCACCTCTACGCGGATTGCTTCTCGCCTGCAGGTGGGTGAACCGGTGGTACTCATGGGGCCAACGGGGACTGGGCTGCCCATGCCGGAGAACAGCGTGGTCACGGTCATGGGCGGCCACTCGGCGGTCACCAGCGCGATTGACGGAAGCACTGCCTGGCGTGCCGCCGGAAATAAGGTGATATTTATCGGCCACTTCCGGGATGCAGCGCGTGCCAAACCGGTTCAGGCTATCATGGAAATCCTCTCGGACCAGGCGATCTGGATCTTTGACAATGGCCCTGGTTTGGCGTGCTCTCGCCCCCAAGATCGGTGTTTTGTTCACGGGGTGGATAACTATTTGCAGGATTGCCTGAAAAATACAGGGGCCCATTGGGATTGGCTCAGTCAGACCGACAGTCTTATTCTGTCCGACCAGCCTCCGGTTATGGATCAAGTGGCAACCGCCCTTAGGGGCTATTTGAAGCCCATGCTCAAGCAAGGCCTTACGGCGGTGGCCTCAGTCAATAGTCCCATGCAATGCATGATGAAGGAGGTCTGTGCCCAATGTCTGTGCCGACACCATGATCCAGATACCAAGGAACCTACTGGTGTGGTATTTTCCTGTTTTAACCACCATCAACCCTTGTTTGAGGTGGACTTTGTCAATCTGCAGGCTCGGCAGGGACAGAACAGTGTTCAGGAAAAAGTGGGGAATCAGTGGTTATCTTTTCTGTTGGGCAACGAGGGCGCGCCCTCGGAGGACAATCCGTTGACTTCAGCCCAAGCGGTGGTCTGTCATGAGACGCTCCAGGCGTTGATCCCGTGAATACTCCAGTAGGTAGTTCAGCACCGCGTGAGATTCGTTATCACAGAGCATCTAACGAACTGGAGTGTGTGTGGTCTGATGGCAGCCGAAGTCGCTATCGGGGGGCCGATTTACGCGGTGCGTGCCACTGCGCATTCTGTGTGTCGATTTCGTCGATTGGTCGGTTGATCGACCAGGATGCCCGCGCATTTCTTGTTGCATCTGTGGTTAACGTGGGTAGTTACGGCATCCAGATCATCTTTCAGGATGGGCATGACAGAGGCATTTACCCCTGGGTTTACCTTCGGGGGCTTCCATCCTTGGACGGCGGATCTTGAGGGAAGACCGACCGGGCGAAGGTAAATGCAAACCCTGCTTGGCTTTCGGGGTAATCCCCCCCTTTTTTAGTCGCACTTAAAAAACTGCATTCGATTATTCGGACTTGGGACCGAACCACCCGGTCATCGATGCGGCAGAAAGGTTGGAATTTCCGGGGGTACTTAATTTTCTTAAGAAGCGCTAAGTGGGTACGCAAATTCAAAAAAGCAAAAAGGCCGCTTGACGCAGCCTTCCTGACATATTTGGTGGGCTATTCTCCATCGAAAGTCCACATATGGCGCCATTAAATACAGTAAAAAACAAGAGTTACTGTCAAAGTTACTGCCACCAAAGTAAGGCAGTAAACGATGACTAAAAGCAGCCTGCCCCCACTCATCGCAAACTTATCCACCATCCATGGAACGAAGGTAACACCAATTCCAAATAACAAATCTGCCCAGAACCCGGTATATAAAAATAATTTATTTATAAAATAATTAATTTTATATGACATCAACTAATTTCAATATAGTTAGAACTGAGTTTTTTTGCTGGGTGCCAAAGCCTCTTGACAAGGAATCTTAAACCCCACCATGCCTCGCCCAAAATTCTGCCGGGGTGAGGATGGCATACTGATCGGCCAATGCCAGAAGATCCTTGTCCCCTGTGATGAGGTATTGAACAGCGTGCGATTCTTGGGCGGCCATCAAAGTGCCCAAAATGGGTTGATCAAAGGCATCTCGCAAATTCGGGTCGTTTACTTTGATGGGTTCAACCTGTTCTGCATCGATGGCCAAGATATCAACCAGATCATCCATTTCAGCGGCTGATAACCCATGCCATGCAGATAACCTCGGTAATACGCGGCGTAATTCGTCAAAAATGTATTGAGAAAGCACCACCTCTATCGCACCGTGCCGCCATGCCGCCACAATTTTGCCTGGCACACTATTCGGATAGGCGATACCAGACAGAAGCACATTCGTGTCTAGGACCACACTCAAACGGTGATTTAGTGCCATTGCGTTAGCCTGGATCCTGCGGTGTGCGTTCCGCACGCAAAGCCGCCACGGCCGCATCAATTTCAGCAAGGCCTTCTGCCTCGGGTACTGCAGCAAAGCCCTGCTCAAGGCGTTTTGAGAGTGATTCAAACCGGGCATTCATGCGGCGAATCCGCTCAAAAAGACGGGCATCCACCAAAGCGGCTACCGGTTTACCATCTTTGTTAATCACGATGCTGTCATGGCGGTATTGCACCTGATTGAGCATTTCCCCCAGGTTTTGCCGAAAAGCCACGGCATTGGTTTGGGTAATCATGGCGTATTCCTCACTATTTATATCATATTGATCATTATGGTCGAGTTGATTGAAAACACAAGTTGTGAACACAAGCAATATGTCAACGCCGACTGAAAAGTGACCCCTTTGGCGGTCAAATCGCCGAAATAAAATTGACCCCCTTGGGCTCGTTTACGGTCTCCGGTTGAGTCACGGTACCGGCCTTTCGCTTGTTCCTCAGCCGA
>JAJYYE010000012.1 GCA_021801265.1 Pseudomonadota bacterium
CTTTGCCGCCTCGATCCGTTCCTGCAGGTAAACCTTGTACGGGTCGAGCTTGGTTGGCCTCCGCTCCCGAGGACTGTAGGCCACCGGGTCATGGTTGTGCAGATACTTGCGTACCGTGTTTCGAGAGGATTACCGAGAGACGCCAAGCGCTCTGGCAATCTCCTTGATCCCCATGCCCTGACGGGCAAGCACTCTAATTTCCACTGCATTCTCCTGGGTCAACATAGTGGCGGCTCAAAAGCCGCTATCTTTGCTCAGGGGGTCAAAATTACTTCGGCGCTAGGGGGGCAGTCTTACATCGGCGTTAACACCTACCCTCAATCCGCTCCAACAGCTCAAGGATCATCGGAGCGCTGATTTCAGTAATTGGCTTACGACCAATAGTAAAGGGAACACATCAGCACGTAAACGCGCCATGATTTTACCTGAGTGGGATAGGGCCCATCCAGACTCCTGCTTGGCAAACCATTCCAGCGCAATCTCTTCAAATGACACAGGCAAAGCCTCGCCCGCTTGAATCATGGCCTCGATCTTCACAGCCTGCTCTTCCACTCGCTTAGCTTCGCTGACGATATTCTTTTCTACTTTGCGCAATTCGGCTGGATCGGTGCCATTGGCTATCAGTTGCCGAGCCTCATCCCGGTACGCTCTAGCTTGTTTCAAATTCACGTCAGGATTACCCACCCAATGCCAGCGTCTTTCGTTTACCGTCAAAGCGGTAATCAAGACGCCACAACTTGCCCCCAGCGGGTGTTACAAAAAGATAGAGCCCCTTCTCATCCGAAACCTTGTAGGCCTTGGCTTGGGATTTCAATGCCTTGATCGCGGTATCTGTGAGCGCCATGACGGTATCCCCTGACGGTATCAACACCGCCATACCGTCAAGAACCACTGGCTGTAAAGGGATATCTTAGGATGCTATAGACGTAAAAAAACCCGCAAACTAAGCTAGAATGCGGGTTTAGATGTTTTATTGGGTTTTCTTGGGACGTAGAAAACCCTCTATTGGTGGAGCTATGCGGGATCGAACCGCAGACCTCCTGCATGCCATGCAGGCGCTCTCCCAGCTGAGCTATAGCCCCGTTGTTCACAGGTGGGGCGCATCATACCGTGTTATGTTTTTGTGTCAAGCCGGAAAAACGGGCAGATTTACGGGGCTTTGAACTCGTGCTGATCCCGGGCGTATCTGAACCATTCTGTCTGACATGCAAGTTTCGCGAGATAAATGGAACAAGGTGAGCTTACACACTGTTCAGCGGCGTTATGTCAATAGAATCGGGGGGGGAATTATCCAGAATTTTTGTGCCGGCCAGATGCCCACAACTTTCACAGGAATTCGTTTTTTTCTTATGTCAATTCAGGATGTTTTAGGGCTGCTCAATCGCTTGAAGTGCGGAATCAATTTTGGCCACGAGCTCGGCGGTATTATCCCGGGGGGGGGGCGGTGGAGCATTATTTTCAATCAGCTCGCGGGCGATATTCAGCGCGGCAAGCACGGCAACCCGTTCTGTGTTGAGAATTTGTCCATTTTTTTTCACATGCTGCATGGCTTGATTGACGTAATCTGCGGTGCGGAACAGAATGGCTTGCTCTTCAGGCGGGCAGGCAATTTTGTAGTCTTTATCGAGAATGCGCACCGTAATCGGTTTAATTGGGGTGTTCATGCGAGTTACTCCTCCATCTGCCGAATGTGGTCGGCGAGTTGTTGAATTTGCTGGTGCGTGTGGAGCAGTATCCGGCGTAATTTAGCGTTGTCATCGGCCAAGCGTTCGGCCGTATCCCGATACTCGCGGCGGTGTTGATCGAGTACGCGACACAGACTGATGAGTTCGTCGATTTTGCCTGCTAGGGGATCGAAGGACATGGCTGCCGAAGCCTCCACGTGGAGATCTGTCATGGAGTTGTTGTTAGTAGAGTCGGCTGGTGCGGCTGACATGCACGTATTCCTGATAAATATTGATATAACGAGCGATTTAGTTGCGTCATCCCGCGGTGTATTGTGTGATTTTTCTGGCGCGGGTTGTCCGTTTAAATTCATTCAAAAACTGCGATCCACGTCAGTTTAACAACGGCAGTCTATCATTTTGTGGCTGTTGCGCTGACAATATCCCATCAATCGGTACTTGAATGTTGCCTGAATCGTGTGATCTTCCATAAGTTAATGGGTAGGTTCGTTGGGCAAGCGTCGTTCCCCTTCATGAATAGCGAGTGTGTATGAGTGTGAGTTACCCGCAATTAGCGAACGATTTACAGGATATGGGTGCCATACTCAGCCCCAGCGAATCGCAGGGCGTTTTGATCGGGCTATGGTTGGGGGGTGGCCGTGCCTCAGAGGCGGAATGGTGCACCGAGTTGTTTGATGAGCCTGCCGTACCGGCCATGCCGGCCAGTGTCCGAGCGTTGTTTGCTCAAGTGGTCGAGCAGATGACCACGGCAGATAATTTGGGGCTTACGCTCGTTTTTCCCGATGACGATGAATCGTTTGGTGATCGCTTATTCGCGGTAATCGAATTTGCGCAAAGCGTGCTCTACGGTTATGCCATCGCGAAAGGGCCGGCAGTAGCGCAACTTCCACCCGAAGCGCTTGAAGTATTTGAGGATATTCAAGCTATTGCGCAACTCGATAGCCAAGTGGACGCCGCCGCTGATGCCGAGGAAGATGAGATCAATTTAAATGAAATCATGGATTACCTCAGCGCGGCACTCATTGTGATGTACATCAGTCTGCATCCTCCGGTACCCGCGACCGAGGCTTCGATGCGTCAACATTGAATGCACCATCCTTTTCAAGGAAAATCATGTCCACTAACCCGTTAAATCCTTCAGATAAATCAGAATATGCCAAGCGGCGCAAGCGTCTTATCAAAGCAGTGGGGCGAAAAACCGCTGTATTGGTGCCAGCGGCAACTGAATTAATTCGCAATAACGATAATCCCTATCCTTTTCGCCAGGCCAGTGATTTTTTGTATTTAACCGGCTTGGTTGAACCCGAGGCCTTGTTGGTTTTATGCCCCAAGCGGCCTGAAGGCGAGATGATTTTATTTGTCGCCCCGCAGGATCCCGAGCGCGCACGTTGGGATGGCCCACGCGCGGGACTGGAAGGCGCCCGCCGAATCTACGGCGCCGATCAGGCGTTCGCGTTAAATGAAATGGACGAACGGCTGCCCGAATTACTGGCAGGCTATGAGCGTGTCACCCTGCCCTTTGCCGATCAAGAGCTGATGTTGCACATGCTGGGCTGGCTGGATGAACTTCGGCAAAAAGCGCGTTCCGGGGTGGTGCCACCGCAAACGCTCAAAGATTTAGCCGAACCACTGCATGAATTGCGCTTAATAAAATCAGCAGTCGAAATTACCAAAATGCGGCGAGCAGCGGCAATTTCTGCCGAAGCCCATCGACGTGCCGCCAGCGCAATTGCTGAGGATATGTTCGAGTTTGAGTTGGCCGCACAATTACAGCGGGTGTTTTACCAGCATCATGGCGAACCCTCGTTCGCGCCCATTGTGGCCAGTGGGTCGAATGCCTGTGTGTTGCATTATCGCGCCAATGAATCGCGGCTTGAGGCCGGGCAATTGGTACTGATTGATGCGGGCGCAGAAATCGAGCAGTACGCGGGCGACATCACCCGCGTTTGGCCGGTCGATGGGGTGTTTAGCAAGCCGCAGCGTGCGGTGTATGAGCTCGTTTTAGCCGCGCAACTTGCGGCGATTGCCGAAATTCGACCCGGCGTCGCGTTTGATGGGCCGCATGAAGTAGCCGTGCGGATCATCGCCCAAGGCCTGCTTGATTTAGGCCTGGTCACTGGCTCTTTGAACGAAGTGTTGGAATCGGGCAGTTACAAACGGTTTTTCATGCACCGAACCGGCCATTGGCTGGGGCTGGATGTGCATGACGTGGGGCGCTACAAAATCGATGGTGCTTGGCGAGAACTTGAGCCCGGCATGGTGCTCACAGTTGAGCCGGGGATTTATATTGATGTCGCCGAGGACATCCCCAAAGCCTATCGGGGCATTGGCATTCGTATCGAAGATGATGTGCTCGTCACACCGAAAGGCCATGAAGTGCTCACCCACGATGTACCCAAAACGGTGGCCGATATTGAAGCCTTTATGGGTGCCACGAAGGCGCGGTTGCGTCTGGATGTTTAATTCACAAAACCCGGTTCAAGCCCCTTGATTTTGGATGCCGAATCACCCATGACAAACGCCCCGATTGATCGCAGCGCGCAAGATATTATCATCGTCGGTGGCGGCATGGTTGGTGGTGTACTGGCGCATGCCTTACGGCGTGAAGGTTGGCGCGTCACCATTCTCGAGGGCGCGGCACGCGGCACTTCCAGCAGTTTTGACCACCGTTTAACTGCCCTTTCGGATGCCTCTTGGCGGTATTTTGATGCCCTGGATCTCATTGATGAGACCACTGCGCGCTCAGCTCAGGCCATCGAAGAAGTGCGGGTAGTCGATGCCGGGCATTTTGGCATGACGCGCATTACCCGGGCCAACAATGAGGGCGTAGCCTTAGGCCAGGTCATTGCAAACCGTGCGATTGGTGCTGCGATTGAGCGCGCTGAAATGGAATACGCTGAACACGCAACGACCCCCAACGCCATAGGTACGGTGCAGCGCTTACAACCCGCCCGTTATATCAGCCATCACACGCTTGCCACCGGCAAAGTTGAAGTCCATTTTGATTTTCATGGCGAATCGCACGCCCTCAGCGCCCGCTTACTGGTAGCCGCGGATGGTGCGGAATCCAGCGTGCGCTCCGCCAGTCAGAAATCCGTGGAAACGGTACATTATGGTCAAACGGCCATCGTGTGCACGGCAAAACCCGCCAAAGCGCATCATGGAACCGCGTTTGAATGTTTCACCCGCGGCGGCCCACTGGCCATTCTGCCCGCACCGGCGGGGCGCGTGTCGTTGGTATGGGTTAATCGCGACAAAGAGGTCGCCCAATTAATGACGCTGGATAATCCCGCCTATGCCGTACGGCTGGATGCCCTCTTCCGCCATCGGCTTGGTGGTTTTAGCGAACTTACCCCTCGCCATGCCTACCCGTTAAATTTGATCACACTCACTGAGTTAGTCGGCGATCGGCTGGTGATCCTCGGCAATGCGGCGCACGCATTGCACCCCGTCGCGGGGCAGGGTTTTAACCTGTGTCTGCGTGATGTGCGCGATTTAGTCGCCGTACTGCGCAGCGATCGGGGGGAAGCCGTTGACCCCGGCGATGCCCAACGATTATGCCGCTACGCGGATGAACGCGCCGACGATTACCGCCGCACCATTGGCTTAACCGACCGTCTGGTGCGGGGATTTAGTTTGGATATACCGGGTGCCGGCATGTTGAGGGGTGCCCTGCTATCGCTCACCGATGGCATGGCACCGATTAAAAATCGGCTGGTGCGATTAACCCGAGGTATTTAGCAGATGAAAGCCGACATGCAAGACTCCCCCCTAACGTGTACTCAATTTGATGTCATCGTCGTCGGTGGCGGCATGGTGGGTGCCAGTGTTGCGCTCGCACTGGGCCAAATTGGCTGGCAAGTAGCCCTGATTGAAAATCAACCGATTCCGGTACGCCCTGAAGCCGCCACGCCGTTCGATCTGCGGGTTTCGGCGCTCTCCCCCAAAAGCATCGCTTTTTTACAGCAATTAGGCGTATGGCACACCATCCGCCGCACCCGCAGTGCACCCTATCGCCGCATGCGGGTATGGGATGAGTCCGGTTCTGGTGATGTCACCTTTCATGCCGCAGATATCGGCCTGCCGGAACTGGGGTTCATCGTCGAAAACAGCCTGATTCAAGCGGTGTTGTGGCAAGCCATCATCGATACGGATACCATTATCTGCCTGCGCAATAGTCATCCGACGCACTGGCATAGTGATGGTTCGAATGCCCACCTGTGTGTCAATGGAAAACACACCCTCACCGCGCCCTTGCTGATTGGTGCCGATGGTGCAAAATCCTGGGTGCGCCAAGCCGTGGGCATTATTGAAACCCACAGCGATTACGATACCGCCGCCCAAGTGCTGAGCGTCATCACCGAATATCCACAACAAGATATTACCTGGCAGCGGTTTACGACCCACGGCCCGCAGGCTTTTTTGCCCTTAGCGGGCAACCACGCCTCGCTGGTTTGGTACGATCAAACCGATGCGGTAAAAAAAAGGCATGCTGAGACGGATGATATGCTGCTCACCCGGTTGCAAGCAGAGTTTCCCGCCGAATTGGGCGGCATCACCGCCATTGAGACCCGAGGCTTTTTCCCGATTCGTCGCATGCATGCTGCTCGCTACACAGCAAAGCGCGCCGTGTTAATTGGCGATGCGGCGCACACCATCCACCCACTCGCCGGGCAAGGGGTGAATTTGGGCTTTTATGATGTGATGGCACTGCTCGAATGCCTAAAAGACAGCGATGATCTCGGCGCACCCAAGGCCCTGCGCCATTATGAACGCATGCGGCGTGCCGATAACCTCATTACCCAAAGCAGCATGGATGCGTTCCATTACGGCTTTCGAGCGCAAAATCCGTTGGTGGTGCATATCCGTAATCTCGGATTATCCGCCGTCGCCGGCATCACGCCCCTGCGGAAAATTGTCAGCAATTTTGCCAGCGGCCAACGTTAAGGACTCACAACAATGCGACTTTCACTTGACGATTCCGGCCAACGCTTTGTGGTACGCGGTTTTACCAATACCTCCGTTCGCGTGAACCAATACGAACTCACCCAAAGTTTTTTGTTAACACCAGCGCAACTGATCCCCGATCTGCCGTTACACGCCGTTGCCGATCTGCAATCCAGCCATTTGAGCCAATTGCGTATCGATGATCCCGAAGTGTTGATTATCGGCACTGGCCTACGCACTCAGCGCGCCAGTGCCGCCGTGCAGGCCGAATTTCTGCGTGCGGGAATTGGTATTGAGTTCATGGATACCGGCGCGGCTTGTCGTACCTATACCGTGCTGGCCAGTGAACTGCGGCGGGTTTCCTTATTGGTGCTTTTACCTGCAGAATCGCAGACATAACTTCAATCTAAAAAGGATTTTTTCATGTCCGAACATACCTATATCACCGGCAAAGATGCGGCACTTGAAGATACGATTACCCGCGTTTCAAGCCAGCTCGCCTCATTGGGGTTCGAGATCGAGGAAACCCGCTGGTTAAACCCCGTGCCACATTGCTGGTCGGTGCATATTCGGGATAAACACTGCCCCACTCTGTTTACCAACGGCAAAGGCGCGAGCAAAAAAGCGGCACTCGCTTCAGCCTTGGGCGAGTTCGTCGAACGCTTGGCCTCGCAATACTTTTTTGGCGATTTTCATTGGCATCGCGTACAACGGGCGGGTGGTGTACACGATCCCTTGGAGCGCTGGTTCACCATCGATAAACCCGGCATCCGCCCGGATGGCCTCTTGGATGAGGCGCTGTGGCGGCATTATCAGGCGGATGAATATCGCGTCACCACCGCCGATTGGACGGATTTCAATAGCGCCGTGGATGATGCCGTCTGTGCCCTGCCCTACACCCGTATCCGCGATGGCCAAACGCTTTATTTCCCGGCCAATGTCATCGGAAACTTGTATGTGAGCAATGGCTTAACTGCAGGCAACACCGTGTTTGAAGCGCGCACGCAGGGCTTATCGGAAGTCTTCGAGCGTGCCATCAAAAACCGCGTGATTGGCGAGGGCATCGCCTTACCGCAAATTCCCGATGCGGTGGTGAATGGCTACCCCGCCATTGCGACCGCCATTGCCGCGCTGCGGGGCCATGGATTTGGTTTGCGCCTCCTGGATGCCTCGCTCGGCGGAAAATATCCGGTGATTTGCGTCACCCTCATCGACCCGAAAACCGGCGGCGTATTTGCTTCATTCGGGGCACATCCCAACTTTGAAGTGGCGTTTGAGCGTACGGTCACCGAACTTCTACAGGGTCGAGAACTGGATGATTTACATACCTTCAACCCACCGACGACCGATCAAGAGCTCGTCAGTGACCCCCAAAATTTAGAGCTGCATTTCATCGACTCGTCCGGCTGGCTGGCCTGGGATTTTTTCCGCGACACACCCGATTTCCCATTTGTGCATTGGGATTTCACTGCCGAAAATAACGAAGCCGGATTTGCGCGCTTGTGCGACATCGTCCATTCGCAAGGTTTGGACGTGTATGTTGCCGATTACCCGCATGTTGGGCTGTATGCCTGCCGCGTACTGGTACCGGGTCTATCGGAGATATATCCCGTCGATGAGCTCTACGAGCGCAACAACACCGTTGGCCGTACCTTGGTGCCGTTTGTGGAGCGGTTGCATGAATTAAACACCAGGGAACGCATCCGGCTGTTTGAAGCCATCGACGCGCTTGATCTCGATTGGCTCATGCCCCTAACCGATGTGATTGGCCTGGCCGTTGACCCCGATAGCCCTTGGGAATCGCTGCGGGTGGGTGAATTACGGGCGCTCGCCTTGTTCAGCCAGAAGGAGCATGACGATGAAGACGAGCGCGAAGCCCTGCTCGATTGGCTGGCCACCGTGCCACCATTGCCGGACGATCGCACGTCTATTTACCGCGCAGCCGTCATGCTCAATCAGTTGCGCACCGCCGACCGCGCGCCGATGGCGCAATATCACAACACCTTGGCACTCATGTATTCAGCCAAGACCCTGACCACCGCTACCGACTTACTCCAAGGGCAAGCCGGCTTTTTGAACCTCCCGAGCCTCGGCAAACACTATGCGACAAGCCACCGCCACCAAGCGCTGATGGCGGCCTTTAACCGCGCCTATGCGGTCAAAAACGGTGCATAAGCCCCATCCGTCAATGGACGATGGCAGAAACCTTAACATGATGGGAAATGTACCCATGGGCACGACCCGACGTGAACCCAGCACGCCCCCCATCCCTCCGCTTCATGCACGTGAGCTGCAAGCCCTCGCGCTCACGTTAATTGAGCGCACCGGGTTGGTGATTCTGGGCAAGGAAACCGTGATTCGCCAAGCGCTGTGCAGTATCCTCGCGGGCGGGCATTTATTGCTCGAAGATTTGCCGGGGTTGGGCAAAACCACCCTTGCCCATGCACTCGCCCGAGGTTTGGGTTTACGGTTCCGCCGCCTGCAATTCACCGCCGATATGCTGCCTGCCGATATTTTAGGTATCTCAATTTTTGATACCCAAACCCGGGAATTCCGGTTTCAGCCGGGACCTATTTTCACCGAAATTTTGCTGGCCGATGAAATCAATCGCGCTCCGCCGAAGGTTCAAAGCGCCTTGCTTGAAGCGATGGAAGAGCGGCAAGTCACCATTGAAGGCAAACGCTATACCTTACCCGAAGCGTTTTTCGTCATTGCCACGCAAAATCCGCTGCACCAACAAGGCACCTACCCCCTGCCGGAATCCCAACTCGACCGATTTGCCCTCGTGCTGGGTATGGGCTACCCCGACCCTGCGGTAGAGCGTGCAATGCTCCAAGGCCAGGGCGGCCGCGCCCATATTGACGATATCAAGCCCCTACTTGATGCGCGGAACTTAATGCAGATGCGCCACGCCGTGCGCCGCATGTTTGTGGCTGACCGAGTGATTGATTATGTACAGCAGCTGTTGCGAGCCAGCCGTCAGATGCCTGAGTTTCTTACGGGGTTATCGCCGCGTGCCGGATTGATGCTGTTAAATCTTGCCCGAGCTTGGGCGTATATCGATCAACGGGATCATGTGCTCCCCGATGATGTGCAAGCCGTACTCAGCGGCTTGGTTGAACATCGCCTACCACGCGCCAGTACCGCCAGTGCGCAGAGCAGCGCCCAAATGCTGCTCAGTGCGGCTTCGCCGATGTAGAACTACCAAGTAAATTCATCACCCTTTTGCGGCATGGTCACTTTGGTATGCTTCAAAGCGACCGAAAAACTTGCCATCGCCTTTTCTTCGCCATGGACCAGAATGGTGTGAGCGGGATGAAGTGCCTGATGCCAGGCAAGCAATTCATTGCGCCCGGCGTGCGCCGAAAAACCGTTGATGGTGTACAAATGCGCATGAACCGGAATGTCCTCACCGAACAACCTGATCTGTTTGGCACCATCAATCAGGATGCGCGCCAGTGTGCCAGGGGCGGCAAACCCGACAAAAATCACGCTCGAATCCCTGCGCCACAGATTGTGGCGTAAATGATGCCGCACCCGGCCACCGGTACACATGCCGGAACCGGCCATAATCACCGCACCGCCAACCAGCCGGTTCAAGGCGATAGACTCGGATGTTTCCCGTGTGAAGCGTAATCCGGGCAGACTAAAGGGATCATGCCCCCCTTTGAACAGCGCGCGCGTGGCATCCTCATAGCACTCCGGGTGACGCCGAAAAATCTCCGTTGCCGAAATCGCCATGGGCGAATCGAGGAATACGGGCATGGTTTTGGGCAGTAAGCCTTGCTCAACGCCCTCGCGCAGGGTGAATAAAAGTTCTTGAGCGCGCTCCAGGGCGAATGTGGGAATAATAACGTTCCCGCCGCGCCCCAGCGTATCGGTAATGGCCTGATACAGCTCCGCGATGGAGGGCGCAATGGGCTTGTGATCCCGGTCGCCATAGGTGGTTTCCATCACGACCACATCGGCTCGCGGTGGAATGTGCGGATCACGCAGGATGGGCCGACCGGAATTCCCTAAATCGCCCGAAAATATGACGGAACGATGGCCGCCATCGGTTTCTTCAATACGAATGCTGGCCGAACCCAGGATATGGCCCGCATCGTAAAATGTGGCGGTGACATGGGGTGCAATTTCGATGGTCTGGCCATAATCGACCGACCGCCCAAATTGCCCCATGGCGTTGAGCGCATCCAGCGTGCCATACAGTACTTCAGTGGGACGACGACCGTGGCGATGGGCTTGACGCTCATGCCGTTCGGATTCTTCCTCTTGCAAATGTGCGGCATCCAGCATGACGACACGCGCCAGCTCGCGGGTGGCTGAGGTTGAAATAATTTCCCCGGTGAACCCGCGTTTGACCAGCAACGGAATACGCCCGCAATGATCCAGATGCGCGTGGGTCAGCAACAGCAGGTCGATGGATTTGGGGTCGAAACCGAAGTCTTCGGCGTTTTCTTCATCCAGCTCGCGTCCGCCCTGAAACATACCGCAATCGATCAAAATACGTTTGCCATGGGTTTCCAGCAGGTGGCAGGAACCGGTGACATCCCGATCCGCGCCATGAAATGAAATTTTCATGAGTGACTCCCTATTTTTAAGATGTTGAATACGCGTGGGAAACCTCTGATCAAAAGCGCCCACCCCGCCTACCGCGCATCAGTATCTGCACAAGGGTAGGTGCAGGTGCCCAAGGGGGGAGACACCTTGGAAAAAGTGTGTCGATACTCATGCCCTCGAGGGAACAGAGGCTTTTGAATTTCCGAGTTAATCAGAAGCTCCTTAATTCGCCCTTATCCACGTGATGCGCGCCCTAACCGAGCCTCAATCTCCAGTACATGACGTGTGGTCGCAATCACCGTATCGGGGTTAAGACTCATGGACTCGATACCGATTTCCACCAGAAATTCGGCCATTTCCGGATAATCGGATGGTGCCTGACCACACAAGCCAGAATGAATACCATTGCGCTGACAGCCTTCCACGGCCAGCTTGATCATGGCCTTGACGCCCTCATCGCGTTCATCATAATCAAACGCGACCAGTTCGCTATCCCGATCCACCCCAAGCGTCAGTTGCGTCAGGTCATTGGTACCAATCGAGAACCCGTCAAACCGCTTTGCGAACTGATCAATCAGAATCACATTGTTTGGAATCTCGCACATGGCATAGATCTGCAGCCCACGTTCACCGCGCTTCAGCCCGAACTCGGCCATTTTGGCCAGCACATCATCCGCTTCTTGCACACGACGGACAAACGGCAACATCAAGATGACGTTAGTCAGCCCCATGGCTTCACGCACGCGCTTCATCGCCAAACATTCCAGTCGGAAACCTTCTTCATAGGCGGGATGGGCATAGCGGGCGGCACCGCGAAAGCCGATCATCGGATTGGCCTCATTCGGCTCAAAGTGCTTGCCACCAATCAATAGGGCGTATTCATTGGATTTGAAATCCGACATCCGCACCACGACGGGCTTGGGCCAGAATGCCGCTGCGATGGTGCCAACCCCTTCGGACAATCGCTCGATAAAGAAATTTTCGCCGCCGTCATAACCCCGGGTGAGCATCGTGATGGCGGCGCGTTCGCCGGGATCCGTCACCTTGTCCGGGTGCAACAAGGCCAAGGGATGCACCTTGATCGATTCATTGATAATGAATTCCATGCGGGCAAGGCCGATCCCGTCATTCGGCAGGAAGGACGTTTTGAATGCCAGATCGGGATTGCCGAGATTGATCATGATTTCGGTGGATGGGCGCGGAATATCCCCCACTTCGGTGCGTTCGACATGGAACGGCACTTCGCCCCGATAGATGCGGCCATTGTCGCCCTCGGCACAGGAAACCGTAATCATGGTGCCATCGGGAATCGCGCGGGTGGCTTCACCCGCACCGACAACTGCCGGAATACCCAGTTCGCGGGCAATAATGGCCGCATGGCAGGTGCGCCCGCCCCGATTGGTCACGATGGCAGCAGCGGTTTTCATCACCGGCTCCCAGTCGGGAGTGGTCATGTCGGCCACCAGAATCTCGCCGGGTTTGAATTCGTTGAGGTGCGCCACATCCTGAATGACCCGCGCACGCCCAGACGCAATTTTTTCACCCACCGAGCGCCCCGTGATAATGACTTCGCCCTGGCCATCAAGCACATAGTTTTCCAGCAAATTCACCTGGCGCTGCGAAGCAACCGTCTCGGGCCGCGCCTGCACGATATAAATGCTCCCGTCCAGCCCATCCTTGGCCCACTCCATGTCCATGGGACGGTTATAGTGCTGCTCGATGGCGAGTGCATAGCCCGCCAGTTCGAGTACATCGGCATCCTCAATACAGAACCGCTCGCGGTCCGTATCTGGTGTAGGGATATTGCGGGTGGTATTGCGCGTTTCACCTGCCACGTACACCATCTTGATGGCCTTGCCACCGAGACTCCGCCGCAGCACCGTGCGATGACCGGCGGCAAAGGTGGGTTTATGCACATAAAACTCGTCCGGATCGACGGCACCCTGAACCACATTTTCGCCCAAACCATAACTGCCGGTAATAAACACCGCATCCCGGAACCCCGACTCTGTATCCAGCGAGAACATCACCCCGGAAGCCGAAAGATCAGAGCGCACCATCTTCATCACGCCGATAGAAAGCCCAATCTTGAAATGATCGAAGCCCTGATCAAGCCGATAATGAATCGCGCGATCCGTAAATAAACTGGCGAAATCCCGCCGACAGGCGTCCAGCAGGTTTTGGTCGCCGCGGATATTAAGGAAGGTATCCTGCTGGCCGGCAAAGCTGGCCGTGGGTAAATCTTCCGCCGTGGCCGAACTGCGCACCGCCAACCCGACTTCATCGCCGTATTCCGCTTGAAGCTTGCGGTAAGCGGCGATGATTTCGGTGGCCAGGTCATCCGGCAAACCGGCGCCATACACAATATCCCGCGCTCGTTTACCCCGTCGTGCCAAGTCAGACACATCATCCGCATCAAAATCATCCAGCGCCGCATGCAGGGCGGGCCAAGCGCCCGCCGCATCCAACATATACCGATACGCTTCGGCTGTAATCGCGAACCCGTTGGGAATACGCACGCCTTGTGGAGAAAGTTTGCGATACATCTCACCGAGCGATGCGTTCTTGCCGCCAACCAGTGGCACATCGTCAATGCCGAGTTCATTGAAAAAACGGATATATTTAAATGCAGTCATGCAGATCGCTCCTTCTCGTCCTGTCATTGGGGTAAACGCAGTGAACTATCAGGCAATACCTTAACTCACCCAAGATAAATTAAGCTTCAGCGTAAAGCCATCCCCAGCAGCCTGTCGGACGTAATGCATTCCTACTGCAGAAAAACCCGATTTGGTCATGTTTTCCCCTCTTTTTCGTTCAATAGAACAACTATTCGCCTCAAAAGCGTGAAAAATCTGCCTCAAGCCGGGCTTTGCCTCACAACGGACGATCCATTCAGACGGGCTGCCCATTACACACAATGCCCACTTTACGCCGCATATTTTTGATTCATGCGCATTTTTTATGCATATGGGTTTCTTTGTGGCAAAATCTTGCCAGTTTTGATTTATGGGCGCCTCAAGCAGGAGTTGATTTGTGGCAAAAATTATCGTTGTAACCTCGGGCAAGGGTGGCGTGGGCAAAACCACGACCAGCGCCGCGATTTCTAGTGGGCTTGCGCTAGCGGGCAAAAAAACTGTTGTCATCGATTTTGACGTCGGTTTACGCAACCTTGATCTCATCATGGGCGTAGAACGGCGGGTGGTGTATGACCTCGTCAACGTCATTCAAAAAGAAGCCGGTTTAAGCCAGGCGTTGATTAAGCATAAAGAAGTCGACAATCTTTATATTCTGCCCGCCTCCCAAACCAAAGATAAAGACGCCCTCACCGAAGAAGGCGTAAAACAAGTCTTTGATGACCTGAGAGCTGATGGGTTTGATTTCATCATTTGTGATTCCCCGGCCGGCATTGAACGCGGCGCGCAATTGGCCATGTATTTCGCCGACGAAGCGATTGTCGTGTCCAATCCCGAAGTGTCTTCAGTGCGCGATTCTGACCGCATGCTCGGCATCCTGGCCAGCAAGTCTCAGCGGGCTAAAAATGGCGAAACGCCCATTCGTGAACATCTGCTGATAACCCGCTACGCGCCGAATCGCGTCGAAGCGGGCGAAATGCTCTCCATTGAAGATATGCTCGAAATTCTGGCCGTGCCGCTTTTGGGTGTCATCCCCGAATCGCCCGCCGTACTGCAAGCCTCAAACTCAGGCCGCCCGGTGATTCTCGACCAAACTGCGGATGCGGGTCAGGCGTACCAAGATGCCGTTGCCCGCCTGCTCGGTGAAGATCGCCCCATGCGATTTATTGAAGCGGAGAAAAAATCCTTATTCAGCCGCTTCTTTGGTCGGGGGTAATCATGGGTTTATTTGATCTATTCCGCACACGCAGCAAACCGACCGCCCACCTTGCCAAAGAGCGGCTGCAAATTCTCATCGCCCACGAGCGCAGCGAAGGACAAAGTACAGATCCTGATTATCTGCCCCGGCTGAAAAATGACTTGCTCGACGTCATCCGCAAATATGTTGCGGTGCATGATGATGCGGTGCAAGTGCAAATCGAACATCATGAAGGCGTGGATACGCTAGAACTGAATATCGTATTGCCGGAGCGCAAAAACGATTCGGTCTGACTACCCATTCATTCATTTTTCTGATACCAGATAAAATGGATAGAAGTCCTCAATAGGCCAATGAAAATGTTTAGCGCGCGCCCAACCGGGGTACGCGCTACCCTTTCATCATTCTTGCGATTCCAATGAGGGCAGCAATCATGACAACCTCAATTTTTTCTGGGTTTCCCAATTTACCGCTTTTCCCAGCCGACTTATGGCCCGCATGGGTCGCCGGTGCGGCCATTGGTGGGTTTGCATTCGCCCAGCGCTGGCTCACCGATCAACCGCTGGGTTGCTCCGCCGCCTTTGGCAATGTCTGCGCGCGTGCAGGCAGCCGCCTGCCCTTGTTTCAGGGTGAAGCGCACAGCCGCGCCACGGACTGGAAAATCTGGTTTTTGGTCGGCATTTTCCTGGGTGGCCTATTTGCCAGCGTATCGATAGACACGTGGGCAGCACCCACCCATTGGGGGCCTCTGTACGAGGCCTTAATGCCACAAACCACCTTAGGGCGAATTTTATGGTGGCTATTTGGCGGCGTACTGATTGGCATGGGTGCCCGCATGGCCGGGGGCTGTACCTCAGGCCATACGATTAATGGCGTTGCCATGGGCTCCCCGGCGAGCATCGTCGCATCCCTGCTATTTTTTGCGGCGGCACTCGGCACAGCGCAACTCGCACAATTTTTACTCAAACTATCTGGGCGGTTAGCATGAATTCTCACAGCCTGATTGTACGTAACGGATCATTTATGCTTTTTGGCGTGGTATTTGGCTTTTTATTGAGCCGCGCAGGTGCCACCGATCCCGCCTTGATTAGCGGCCTGCTCTTGCTCGAAAACTTCCATTTACTGTGGGTGATTGCCACCGCTATCGGCGTGGGGGCAGTTTTAAACTTACTCGCCAAGTATTTTCATTGGCGCAACCTCAGCAATGGCGATCTCATCAGCTTCCCGCATAAGCCATTTGTACGGGCACTGGTGCCCGGGGCACTGTTATTCGGTACGGGCTGGGGGTTGACCGGCGTTTGTCCAGGCACCGCGCCAGCCATGCTCGGCGAGGGCCAATGGTTTGTCGGTGTTATTCTGATTGGTATTGTTATGGGCACCTGGCTTGTGGGATTTTTGCATCATATCCGACTCAAACACACGCAAAGCCACCCCAGTTAACCCGCCGGGATATCATGACCAAACCCGCACCCGTTTCCACCCAAACACTGACAGAACAACGGGTTGATACCTGGCTTTGGGCTGCCCGGTTTTTCAAAACCCGCGCGCTGGCCTCAGCCGCAATTGAAGGTGGGAAAATCACCTTAAACCAACAAGCCTGCAAAAAATCCGGCAAAGTCGTGCGCGTGGGGGACACGCTGGAAATTGAACGCGGCGATACACGCTGGGTGATTGAAATTACCGGATTATCCAAACAACGCGGCGCGGCAACCCTCGCGCAAACACTCTATTCGGAATCACCCACAGCGCGTGCCGAACGGCTAAAAAAGGCCGAACAACATCACCAGGAACGCGTGCAAAACCCCACGCGAGCGAAGCCTGATCAACACACCCGAATTTTACTGCGCGCATTGCGCCGCAAACCGATTTAATCCCGCCGCATGCGAAAAAAATCCTGTAATAACGCCGCTGCTTCCGCCTCGCAAGGGCCCGTATCGATCAGAGGGGCATAATGATGCCAAGCGGCTCGATTCAAATCGAATGCGCCGCCACACGCACCTGCGCGCACATCCGGCGCCGCATATACCACCCGAGCGATGCGCGCATGACTGATCGCCGCCATGCACATCGGGCAAGGCTCGAGCGTCACAAACACAGTGCAATCATCCAACCGATAATTCCCCAAGGCCGCACCCGCCGCCCGCAAAGCGAGAATCTCCGCATGAGCGGTGGGGTCATTCAACCGAATTGGCGCATTGCGCCCTGAGGCAATTATTTCGCCGTTTTTCACAACCACCGCACCCACGGGCACTTCGCCTTCCGTTATGGCGAGACTCGCCTGCACTAGGGCGAGTTGCATAAAGTGGCGGTCAGTCGTCACAGCATGAGACATAGGCAATCATCACGGCCAGAAGCTTACCCGATTATTCCCACTCAATCGTACCCGGCGGTTTGCCGGTTACATCGTACACCACCCGTGAAATGCCATTGATTTCATTGACGATTCGTAAAGAAGTGCGCTCCAGGAATTCATACGGCAGATGCGCCCAACGGGCGGTCATGAAATCAATGGTTTCCACTGCACGCATCGCAACCACATAATCGTATTTGCGACCGTCGCCCATCACACCGACCGATTTCACGGGCAAGAACACGACAAACGCCTGCGAGACTTTATCGTACAAATCGGCAGCGCGCAGTTCTTCAATGAAGATCGCATCGGCGCGACGCAGTAAATCAGCATAGGATTTTTTGACTTCGCCCAAAATGCGCACGCCTAAACCGGGACCAGGGAACGGGTGGCGATAGACCATGGTGCTCGGCAAA
The DNA here is from genome assembly GCA_021801265.1 of Pseudomonadota bacterium. GTDB lineage: Bacteria > Pseudomonadota > Gammaproteobacteria > Halothiobacillales > Halothiobacillaceae > Halothiobacillus. The sequence continues at coordinate 17,790 of JAJYYE010000012.1, forward strand.
CCCAATTCGACGCCGATTTTCCGGACTTCATCTTTGAAGAGCTCGCGCAATGGCTCTAATAACTTCAACTGCATATGCGCGGGCAAGCCGCCAACATTGTGGTGCGATTTAATCACATGAGCTTTGCCCGTTTTGCTGCCAGCCGATTCGATCACATCGGGGTAAATCGTACCCTGTGCGAGCCAGGCGGCATTCTGACGCAGGTTCGCTTGTTCTTCAAAAATTTCGACAAACACGCGGCCAATAATTTTGCGCTTGGCTTCGGGGTCATTTTCGCCCGCCAGTGCATCCAAGAACCGAGCTTCGGCATCCACCCGAATGACACGCACGCCCATGTGTTCGGCAAACATGCTCATCACCTGATCACCTTCGTTCAAGCGCAACAAGCCGTTATCGACAAAAATACAGGTCAATTGATCGCCAATCGCTTTGTGCAGCAACGCGGCCACGACAGAAGAATCGACGCCGCCGGATAAACCCAAAATCACTTCATCCTGCCCGACCTGCGTGCGGATGCGGTCAAGCATGTCACCAATAATGTTGTCGGGCTGCCACAAACCTTGAGTTTGGCAAATTTGCCGCACAAAACGCTCCACAATGCGGTGACCTTGGCGCGTGTGGGTCACTTCGGGGTGAAATTGCACGCCGTAAAATCGGCGATTTTCATCGGCCATGCCCGCAATCGGCGCGTTATTGGTCGAAGCCATGAGCTTGAATCCCGCAGGCATTTCAATGACATGATCGCCGTGGCTCATCCACACATCCAGTAGACCATAACCTTCGGGTGTGACATTGTCTTCAATGTCGTTTAACAGCGCGGTGTGACCACGGGCGCGCACAGAGGCGTAACCAAATTCGCGGTGATTGGCATTTTCAACAATGCCACCCAATTGTGCCGCCATAGTTTGCATGCCGTAGCAAATACCGAGCACCGGCACGCCCAGCGTGAACACCACCGCAGGCGCGGCGGGGGGCGTAGCATCAATCACCGATTCGGGTCCGCCCGAGAGAATAATGCCGCGCGGCGCAAAGCCTTGCACGAACGCATCATCCACTTCCCACGAATGAATTTCGCAGTACACACCACATTCCCGCACGCGGCGGGCGATGAGCTGGGTGTATTGCGAACCGAAATCTAAAATAAGAATGCGTTCGGCATGAATATCGGCGGCGGGGTGGTTCATTCGTCTATTTTCCTAAAACAAACAGCGGCCAACAGGCCGCCGTAGTGCAAATCTTGATTATAAAAGCGCAATTAATCAACTCGATAATTCGGGCTTTCCTTGGTAATAGCGACATCATGGACATGTGATTCACGCATCCCCGCACTGGTAATCCGCACGAACTGCGGGATTTTCCGCATGGTGTCGATGTCGCGAGCGCCCACATACCCCATGGATGAACGCAGGCCACCGAGCATTTGATGCACAATCGCCACCAGAGAGCCCTTGTACGGTACACGACCTTCAATGCCTTCGGGTACGAGCTTTTCAGCCGTCGAATCACCTTGGAAATAGCGGTCACTCGAACCTTGCTGCATTGCACCGAGCGAGCCCATGCCGCGATAAGCTTTGTACGAACGGCCTTGATAGAGCTCAACCTCACCGGGTGCTTCTTCAGTGCCCGCCAACATGCTACCGACCATGACCGTGTGCGCACCGGCGGCAATCGCTTTCGCAAAATCGCCGGAATAACGCACGCCGCCATCGGCAATCAGCGGCACACCCGTGCCTTGCAGGGCTTCGGCCACATTTGAAATCGCGGTGATTTGCGGCACGCCGACCCCCGCGATAATACGCGTGGTACAAATGGAACCCGGGCCAATGCCCACTTTAACCGCATCAGCACCCGCAGCGACCAAATCGAGCGCAGCGGCGCCCGTCGCAATATTGCCGCCGATCACATCCACCTGCGGGTACAGGCTTTTCACCCAGGAAATTCGATCGAGCACACCTTGACTGTGACCATGCGCAGTATCAACGACCAGCACATCGACACCGGCCGCGACCAGCGCTGCAACGCGCTCTTCGGTATCGCCCCCCGTGCCGACCGCCGCACCCGCCAGCAATCGGCCCTGCAAATCTTTAGACGCATTCGGGTGATCGGTCGATTTTTGAATATCCTTGACGGTAATCATGCCGCGCAATTCGAAGCGGTCATTCACCACCAGAACTTTCTCGATGCGGTATTTGTGCAACAAGGCTTGAACTTCATCGCGGCCAGCGCCTTCCTTCACCGTAACCAAATTCTCGCGCGGCGTCATAATTTGGCTGACCGCTTGATCGAGGTTACGCTCAAAGCGTAAATCGCGACTGGTGACAATACCGACCAGATCTTTCCCCTCCACAACCGGCACGCCGCTGATGCGGTGATCGCGGGTGATTTTCAGCACATCGCGAATACTGGTGTTCGGCGGGACGGTGATCGGATCTTTAATCACGCCCGATTCATGCTTTTTGACTTGACGCACATGCTCGGCTTGCATGGCCACAGGCATATTCTTATGAATAATTCCGATGCCCCCTTCTTGCGCCAAGGCGATTGCCAAGCGCGCTTCGGTGACGGTATCCATCGCTGCCGACACGAGCGGTACATTCAGCCAGACGTTGCGGGTTAATTGAGTTTTCAAGGACACTTCACGCGGCAGCACGGTCGAGTGAGCGGGAACAAGCAACACATCATCGAAGGTCAAGCCTTCTTCAACAATACGCATCATAAAGATCTCTTTCGGAATGAAAATTTTGTCGATTATAGAGATTGGTGGTTAGCGGGTAAACTCAAACCCGCTGAGCATGTAGCGAGAATTGAAACTTTACGCTACATTCAAAGGGCACCAAAGGAACTCACCAGGAGAAGTAAAGAATGAAAAATGTTCAAAAAATCACCACTGTTTTCGCCGCCACCGCCTTGATCGTTAGCATGGGTGTGGCTAACGCCGCCGACCAGGCTGAGTATGATAAGGCCAAGGCCGCCACAATGGCAGAAGTGAAGAAAGTTGAAAAAGAGGGCATCGCACCCTGGAATCCGACAGCAAAGGATCCCATCCTCAAGAAGTCTGATGAGCTTGCTGCTAAAGGCAATTTCGAAGGGGCAATTAAATACGCCAACTACATTGCCAGCTTGCAGCCGATTGCCATTAAGGAATGGAAAGATCAACCGAACCCAGGGCCATATAAGCCTTAATTCAGTTTCTTGATCAGCCACGCGGCACCGGGTTTTATGGCCCGGTTTTTTTATTCAAGAAATCATTCCATCTGCAAAATACGGCAATTTTGCGGGGATTGACTATGAATTTCCTTATCGCGCCCCGTTTCTCACCGGCAAATGCGCACCTGATTTTTTGCCACACCAAATTCTTTCGCGATACACGCGATCACCGCTTCATTGGCCTTGCCACCGACCGGCGGCGTGGTGAGATACAACCCTTGCGACGGGCACGTGGCTGAACGTTCAGCCACACAATTAACAGAGCGCCCCTAGAAAAATGCCCCCGCCGATCGCACAGGTCGATTCAGCCAATTCAACGCTAACCGAGAGCGCGGGCTTCAAGTGTGCTCCAGCGCTCAATCAACTGTTCCAACGCCGCATCAATTTCGGCCGTGCGTGCCAAAATCGGCTGGCTTTGCGCGGCCGATAATTGATAAAAACCGGGCGCGGCCATGTTCGCGGCCAAACTGGCTTGCTCGGCTTCCAACGCAGCAATTTTTTCGGGCAGCGCCGTTAACTCCAGACGCTCTTTGTAGCTCAGCGCATCGGCTGGGGGTTTGCTGGCCTGCGGGGTTCTGAATTCTGTTCTGGCTGCTGGCTTAGCAGTTGCGGCCAGCTTTTGCGCGGTTTCCCGATCCCTAATCGCCAACCAATCTTCATAGGTGCCAACGACTTCCCGTACGCGGCCCTCGCCTTCAAATACGAGCAAGCTTGTGACCACATTATCCAAAAATGCCCGGTCATGGCTCACCACAAGCAAGGTGCCATCGAAATCGAGCAACACTTGCTCAAGGACTTCCAGTGTTTCAAGATCGAGATCGTTGGTTGGTTCATCCAGCACCAGTAAGTTGGCCGACTGAGCGAATAATCGCGCCAGCAATAGGCGGTTGCGCTCACCACCCGACAAGGATTCCACCTTGGTTCGCGCCCGATCCGGCGTAAACAGGAACCGCTGCAGATAGCCAATGCCATGCATATTCTGACCGTGAACATCAATCCGATCGCCGCCATCGCAGATATTTTCCAGCGCGGTCCACTCCGGCCGCAGTTGGGCGCGATGCTGGTCGAAATACGCCACCTGCAATTGACTGCCCAGTTTTTCGACGCCACTGTCCGGCTTGATTTCGCCCAGAATCAGTTTAATGAGCGTACTTTTGCCCACGCCATTGGGGCCGACCAAACCAATGCGGTCGCCGCGCAGCACGCGTAGGGTCAAATCGTTCAGAATCACTTTGCCGTTGAACATCTTATTGATGTGCTCGCCATCGAACACGATCTTGCCCGAAGTTCGGGAACTCGCCAGCGCCACTTCAACTTTGCCTTGTTTATTCACGCGTTCGGAGCGTTCCTCTCGCAACGCTTCAAGCCGCCGAACCCGGCCCTCGTTACGCGTGCGGCGCGCTTTCACACCTTGCCGAATCCAGACCTCTTCTTCAGCCAGGAATTTATCGAACTCCGCATTTTGAATGTGTTCAGCATGCTCGCGCTCTTCAACCCGGCGCAGATAATTCTGATAATCCCCCGGCCACGAGCTTAATTGGCCTCGATCCAGTTCCAGAATGCGATTCGCCAGATTTTGCAGAAAGGATCGATCATGGGTAATGAAAATGACCGCCCCGGGGAAATCCCGAATCAGCCCTTCGAGCCATTCGATGCTGGCAATATCCAAATGGTTGGTTGGCTCATCCAGCAACAAGACATCCGGCTCCTGCACCAGAGCTTGCGCGAGCAACACCCGCCGCTTGGCACCGCCCGATAATGATTTGACCGAGGCATTGGGGTCGAGATCGAGCCGGGTAATCACTTCATCAATGCGCTGGGCGACAAGCCAGCCATCCTGCGCTTCGATTTGCTGCTGCAGGCGCGACATTTCGTCCATCACCGAATCATCACCGGCACTGAGCTTGTCGATGCAGGCGTGATAAGCCGTCAAAATCTGCTCAATCCCCCCCAGGGCTTCCGCGACCGTGGCATACACACTCGCGGTCGAATCCATTTGCGGGTCTTGCTGTAAATACGCAATCCGCGCGCCGGATTCCAGCCGCACATCACCCTCATCGGCGCGGGTGATGCCAGCCAGAATTTTCATGAACGTGGATTTACCCATGCCATTGCGGCCAATCAGGGCAATGCGCTCGCCCGACTCCACAGTCAGCCCCACGTGATCCAGTAAAACACGGGTGCCTAAGGCAAAATGTACACGTTCAACAGTCAGTAGCGGCATGAGAAATTCTTACTTTCGGACTAAAGGGGCGTGTATTGTACGGCCTCATGCCGCCGGATGCCGGAACGACTGCGGATAATTTTGTGTCTATGCTCGTAATACACCCGCTGAGGAATTGCTATGCCCCACATTCGCCCGGTTTTCCTGCCGCTGTTCGCGCTTCCCCTCTTGGCCATCATGCTCTGGCTGATGCCGCCCGCCGCCAAAGCGGATACTTATCCGCCCTTCCCCGCAGACACAAGCTGGTTTAACGTGAACCGGCCGCTCACGAGCGCCGACCTACAGGGGCGCGTGGTCTTGCTGGATTTTTTCACGCCCGGCTGCATTAATTGCATCCACATGATTCCAATTCAGCAACAGCTCAAACAGAAATTTGGCGATGATTTATTGGTCATCGGCGTCACCTCCCCCAAATTTACCGCCTCGAAACAGGCCAATAATATGACGCCGTTTCTCCGACGCTTTTATATTGATGAACCTGTATTTATTGATGCGGATATGACGTGGTGGCAGCACTACGGCGTATTTGCTTGGCCAACCATGCTGCTCTTAAACCCACAAGGCAAGGTGATTAAAAGCTTTGTCGGTGAGCGAAGCTTTGCGCAAATGGCCAAACCGATCGGCGTCGCCATTGCCATCGCCCAAACGGCAGGCGAGCTTACCCACCCCGCTTTGCCGTTAAAACCCCTTGCTGCCGATACCGATTTTTTTGTACTGCCCACCAAAATTGCGATTGAAGGCGACCGCGTGGCCATCAGCGATAGTGGCCATAATCGTATTGATTTATTTGATAAAAGTGGCAAGCCTATCGCCACCATCGGCAGCGGTAAAATCGGTTTTTCTGAGGGCTCTTACGCCAATGCAGAATTTAGTCGTCCACAAGGATTAGCCTTTATCGGCAATGTGCTTTATGTGGCGGATACTGATAATCAACGTATTCGGAAAATTGATTTGGCCACCCAAACCGTCACGACGGTGGCAGGCAACGGCCAACGAGCGTATGGCAGCAGCACTCCCCTTGCTGCACCGGTGGAAACCGCCCTTAATTCGCCTTGGGCGCTTGATCATGTCGAAGGCAAACTCTTCATTGCCATGGCAGGCGACCACCAGATTTGGCACTTTGACCCCATGAAAAACACACTGGAATCCTTCGCGGGCAGCGGCGAAGAAGGTCTGCGTGATGGCGAACGGCTGAACGCCCAGTTTGCCCAATCCAGCGGATTGGCCTATCACGAGCACAATCTCTACGTGGCCGATCCCGAATCTTCGTCGATTCGTCAAATTAATCTCGATACGGGGCTGGTGGTCACCCTCATCGGCAAAGGCTTATTCAATTTTGGTGATCGGGATGGTGCCGCATCTCAGGCAGAGCTCCAGCACCCGCAGGGGCTGGCTTATCTTCAGGGCGCACTATATATTGCCGACACGTTCAACAACGCGATTCGCAAGCTTGATTTGGGAAGCCTGCAAGTTACGACCGTGACTAAAAAGCTGGCCCAACCCAATGGGTTGGCGGTATTAAACGATCACACCCTATTGATTGCCGATACCTACCATGATCGCGTGGTGACACTGGATTTAACCGATGGCGCCGTGACATCATGGCCGCCCAAAAAAATAACCCCGTGAACCCACCCCACTGATGCACACACCGCCGCCCCACTGGGATATTTTTTGCCGCGTGATTGATAACTTTGGTGACATCGGCGTAAGCTGGCGTTTGGCGCGCATCCTAGCGACCGATCACCAGCAGTCGGTTCGGCTTTGGGTGGATGATTTAGGCACCCTGGCCCGGCTTGAACCGGCGCTTTCGACTGCCCTGGCCCGGCAGGTGTACCCAGATATAAACCCAAGCATTGAGATCATCCACTGGGCAGGGCCTCAGCCCGACATACTGCCCGCGCCCTATGTGATTGAAGCCTTCGGCTGCGAACTGCCCGCAACCTATCGAGCGCTGATGTCGGGGCGCACCGTTGCCTGGTTCAATTTGGAGTATTTCAGCGCTGAACCGTGGGTTTTGAACTGCCATGGCCTGCACTCACCCCAATCCGATCATGCGGATAAACAATTCGTGTTTCCCAGCACCTTGCCCCACACGGGCGGTTTGCTGCGTGAAGCAAATCTGCTGCAGGAACGGCAAACGTTTATCCACGATGCCGCCGAGCGTGCACGTTGGTCACAGCAATGGCGAGTCCCCTTGCCAACACCAACTGCACCCTCGTCAAAGGGCTTAACGATTTTGCTCTTCGGTTATGAAAACGAAGCCTTGGCACCGCTCATCAATCTGCTCAATACGTTAGAAGATCAGCCCGTCATCCTCTACCTCCCCGAAGGCCGCTTGCTGGCCTCGGCGCGCGCCGCATTAAATCGACCGGATTTGGTCGCCGGCGATACGCTGCATCAAGGGAATATCACCCTGCATATTTTGCCCTTTCTACCGCAAGCGCAATTTGATCGGCTGTTGTGGCTCTGCGATCTTAATTTTGTGCGCGGCGAAGATTCTCTGGTGCGCGCCTTATGGGCTGGCAAACCCTTGGTTTGGCAAATTTACCCCACCGAAGATGACGCGCACTGGGCAAAACTTGATGCCCTGCTTGATTCGCTCGGTCTTGATTCGTTCAATCAAGGCTTATCACCCGCCGCCCGCCACGCTTGGCGGCGCATCAACCATGCCTGGAATCAACAAACGCTAGCCCCAGATGACTGGCACGCATTCATGGCCACCCTGCCCGAATTAAGCCAATACGCTGAGCACACCAGCAGCCGACTTGCCCAACAAACAGAACTCGCTGACTGGCTAGTCAAAACCGCCTTTGAACGGTTACAATGCGCCACCAATTAATCTAAGGCTTGGTTTTTCAGGCCTTTTTTCCTTGCATTATTTCCTTGATTACTGGGTAATTTCCATGAAAACCGCACAAGAATTCCGCGCCGGCAACGTCATTATGGTCGGCAAAGACCCGATGGTCATTTTGAAGGCTGAGTTTAATAAATCAGGCCGCAACTCAGCGGTCGTCAAAATGAAAATGAAGAACCTGCTCTCCGGCAGCAGCACCGAATCGGTATTCAAAGCCGATGACAAATTCGACCAAGTCATCCTCGACAAGAAAGAATGCACCTACAGCTATTTTTCTGATCCGTTGTATGTGTTCATGGATGCCGAATTCAATTCGTATGAAATCGAAGCCGAAGACATGGGCGATACCGTGAATTTCATCGTAGACGGCATGACTGATCCCTGCGAAGTGGTGTTCTATAATGAAAAACCCATTTCTGTGGAGCTGCCCACCATCATCGTGCGTGAAATTGCCTACACCGAGCCAACTGCCCGCGGCGATACCTCCGGTAAAGTCATGAAAGGCGCTAAGCTGACCAACGATTTTGAAATCCAAGTTGCCTCGTTCATCGAAATCGGTGAAAAAGTTGAAATCGATACCCGCACGGGTGAATTCCGCAAACGCGCGAACTAAGTCCACTGAGCGCCATTCGCGCCCCAATCCCACAGGTGTTTAATTCGCCCCCCAAAACCGCCCTGTTTAGTGGCGGTTTTGTTTTGGCTCCAAATTTGCTTGGTAATATCAGTGAATGTGCCCAAGGCATACATTTATTACAGGAGAAGCCCGACATCATGCAAAACTCGCTTGATCTGCGCGATTCCGATATAGTCTTGCTCTCCATTTTGGCGCGAGAAACTGATCTTTCGCGATTTTTCACGATTGCCGCCAATGCCGCCGCCAAAATTGTTGGCGCCGATGGCGCCGGGCTGATCCTGCCGGAAGGCGATCGATTAAAGTATCGATTTTTCGAGGGGTTACCGCCTCAATTTGTTGCCCTAACCCAGCAATCATTTGATCGGACGACTGGGGTTGCCGGCGCGGCCTTGGCTCAAAACCACCCTTTATTTATCAACGACTACCCAAACAGCGATTTGGCCATGCCACAATTTGTGGCTTCAGGGCTAACAGCCAGCTTAAGCATTCCCATCCGAATCAGTGACCAAATCGAGGCGGTGCTTGCACTATCCTGGTTCAAACCGCTGGAACAATCACTCAATATGCGGCAATTAAGTTTGGCCACCCTATTTGCCGATTTCATTGGTACCGCACTGTACCGGGATAAAATTGAAAGCCATCTCAACCAACTGGCACACAGCGACCCCTTAACCGGCTTACCCAACCGGGCAGGCTTTTATCAATTGATGGATCAAACCCTGGTGCGTGCGCAAGCGGGTGATCGGCATACCGCCCTTGTCATGATTGACATCGACCACTTTAAAACCGTCAACGATACCCTGGGCCATGAATTTGGCGATCGGCTGCTGAAGGAAATCAGTAGTCGGCTCAAGGAAGTTATTCACCCTGACGATAAAATTGCCCGACTTGGCGGTGATGAACTGGCAATTTTGATTGAATCCGCACGCCATCTCAAGGATTTACAAGACATTGTGCGCCGCATCTCTCAAGCAATTTATCTACGCATTGGTCGGGATGGCGAATTTGTACGTATTTCGGGCAGCATCGGCGTATGTGAAATTCACCCTAAAGAAACACGCAATCAAAATGCGCTGATGTGCACTGCAGATTCGGCGATGTATCAGGCCAAACGGGCAGGTGGCAACTGCGTGGTATTTGCACCACCCATTCAGCCGGATTTTTAACGGCCGCTAATTCGCTCAGATTGACGGGTTAGAATGACGCTTCATTCGTCACCGCCTGGAATGTCATGCCCCTCACCGCCCCACCATCGACTATCACACCGGGTTTTTTACTGCTCCAGAGCAATCGGCTTGAGGTGCTCCGGCTGCTTTTGATTGACTGGCTCAAAACCAACCCCTTGGCACCACTTGAAAATGAAACTGTGCTGGTACAAAGCAACGGCATGGCGCAATGGCTCAAACTCGGGCTCGCGACCGACCGTAAGGCTTCCGGCGGTGGGCTGGGCATTGCCTCGGGGCTGGAAATGCTGTTACCTGCCCGCCTGCAATGGCAGTGTTATCGCGCCATTTTGGGTGTTCATGCCGTCCCCAAAGATTCCCCCCTCGACAAAGATCCGCTGGTTTGGCGACTGATGCGGCTACTCCCTGACTTATTGAATGAACCCGATTTTTCCCCGCTACATCACTATGTGCTGCCGAATGATCAGCCAGACAATGGGCCAGACGAACGGCGCTTATATCAGTTAGCCCTGCGGCTTGCTGATCAGTTTGACCAGTATCAGGTGTATCGCGCCGATTGGTTGCTGTATTGGCAACAGGGTCACAACGCCCTGCCCCCGAGTGAACCATCTCCGGGTGGCACCGCTCTCGATCCTGAGCAACTCTGGCAGCCGAAACTGTGGCGAGCAATCACAGCAGATATCCAGGCCCAACAGCCCGAGCACGGCGAAAACAGTGACGTGATGCTGGGTCGAGCGGGTTTGCATCAAGCATTTTTGCAAGCCGCCAATCAGCATCAAAACCACCCTACGGGGCTGCCCAGACGCATTATTGTGTTTGGATTATCATCCATCGCCCCGCAAATTTTAGATGTGCTGGCCACCATTGCGCACTGGACACAAGTGATCGTTTGTCTGCAAAACCCCTGTCAGCACTACTGGGGCGACATCATCGACGGTCATCAGTTGTTTTCCACCGCCTATCGCGGCAAGCAGCCCCGTAAACTTGCGCGCGCCGATAACCCCGAAGATTTATCCGGCCAAGCGCACCCCTTGCTTGCCGCATGGGGGCGACAAGGCCGAGATTTAATGCGTCTTTTAGATACGTTTGAAGACAACACGCGTTTGACTCGGAGCCCAGACAACAACCTGTCGAATCACCTGTCACTCACCGCATTTGAATCGCCTTGCGCCGCACAATCTCAGCCCAGCCTGCTCAGCCTCATTCATGATGACATTCTGGAATTACGTAGCCCCGCTGAATTGCTCGATCTGCAGCGTCGCTTAATGCCCCACGATGCGCAGTCATTGCAGTTTCATATCGCCCATAGCCCCCTGCGCGAGGTGGAAATCCTTCATGATCAACTGCTCGCTGCACTCGAAGCGGATGCCAGCCTCACGCCAACCGACATCATCGTTATGGTGCCGGATATGTCGATTTATGCACCCGCCATCGCCGCTATTTTCGGCCGCATCGACTGCTCAGACCCGCGTTTCATCCCCTTCACCATTTCCGATCAAACCACCGGCAGCCAAACGCCGGTCATTAATGCGCTCGATCGATTATTACGGCTACCGCAAGCGAGGCTGGGACGGAGTGAGGTGTTAGACCTGCTGGGGACCCCCTTGCTGCGGGCAAAATTCGGCATCAAGGAAGCGGATATCCCCACACTACATACATGGATTGATGCCGCTGGAATTCGCTGGGGTTTAGATGCAATGCATCGAGAGCACTTCGACCTTCCGCCCGGTATTACGCAAAACACGTGGCTATTTGGGCTTAATCGACTGCTACTCGGTTATTTAAGCGGGGATTCTCAGGCTATGTGGCAAGGCATCGAACCTTACCCGGCCATGGATTCCATTAGCGCCGGGCTGATTGGGTATCTGGCCGACTTAATTAACCAATTAAGCCACTACACCCACGTTTTGGCGCAACCGTACACACCCGAAGAATGGCAACACTGCTTGCAGAATTTAATGACGGACTTCTTTCAAGAACCGGATCTCCACAGTCCGGATTCAAGCCGCAACAACGCATCCGATGATCTCGAAACCCACGCGCGCCTGCTCACCAGCCTGGCGCAATGGCGAACCGATTGCCATACCGCACACTTCACCCAACCGATCAGCATTGACACCGTGCGCCATGCCTGGCTTGATCGACTCGAACCACATCGGCTGCAACAACGTTTTTTAGTCGGCGGCGTGAATTTCGCCACCCTCATGCCCATGCGCGCCATCCCCTATCGGCAGGTCTATCTGCTGGGTATGGACGATGCGAGCTACCCACGACGCCAGCCTCCGAGCGATTTTGATTTAATGGCTGCCCGCTATCGTCCCGGCGATCGTGCCCGACGCGAAGATGACCGCTATTTATTTCTCGAGGCCCTGCTGGCGGCGCGGGAAAAGTTCGTCGTCAGTTGGGTGGGGCGCAACATCAACAACAATCAAACGCGGCCTGCTTCTGTCCTGGTTAGCCAGTTACACGATTATCTCGATCAATTTTGGCACGCCTCCGGTGACGGAAAAGCCAGCGAACACCTCACTACCCACCACCCGCTGCATCCCTACAGCCGCCAATATTTTTCCGGGAAAAATCCGGCATTATTCACCTATGCCACCGACTGGCGCGCGATCCACAGCACAGAAATAGCGGCCCAAACAACAACCAAGGCACCCTCGGAATCCACTACGTTATCCCTGCCAATCTGGCGACCAGAACGCGTCCTCTCGCTCAATGATCTCAGTAAATTTCTACGCGCACCCGCACAACTACTGTTCAAGGAACGATTCGGCATCCAGTTGCAAGCAATTAACGAGGATTTAGAAGACCACGAACCGTTTGAACTGGATGGGCTGAAACGCTGGCAAATCAAGCACCAATTAAATGACCGCGTCCGGCAAAAAATAGCCTCAGCCGCAAATTTTATCCACCCGACCCCAGAGGAACTCAGTACGTATCTCCATCAGCAATACCATAAGCTGTTGCACAGTGGACAATTTCCCATCATGGTCGCGCTAACGGCAGATGAGTTTCTCGCGCCACTCATGACACAATGGCAAACATGGCAAACCCTCAAGCAACACTATGAACATCGTCTGCCCACACAACAGCGACAAAGTCTTTGCGGCAATCAAGGCATTGCGCTCGAAGCGCAAACCCAAGATCTATTCCAAGCAGAGGATGGTCACCGGGCGCGCTTGATATTTATTGAGGGCAAACTTCACCAAGCGGAACCGACTCGCCCCGAAAATATTCGTAGGGATAAATGCGTCAATCAATGGCCCGCTCATCTATTCGCCCAATTAACCGGCCACCCGGTAGAAACACATCTCATTGGAGAAACCGGCACCGTTCGCTTGCCGCCGATTGATGAACCCACCGCACGGCACCAGTTAATTAATTTACTGGATTCCTGGTTTGATGCGATTCAGCAACCCTACCCGATTGCCTGCAAAACGGCATTCTGTTGGCTGGAAAATCATAAGGTAGCCCCTGACCAGGCAATTGATAAAGCCAGAATCTGTTTTGAGGGCGGCTACAATGTTCAGGGTGAAATAGAAAACGACCCGATTCTCGCGCGAATCTGGCCCAACTTTGACACACTGCTCAATAACCAATTAACCCAAAATCAGCGCTTTACCGATCTGTGCCAACAGCTCTATCAACCCATCATCACTGCGCTTCAAAAGGGAAATCCCCCTGAAAATTAGGGGCTTACCCCATCTGCATGCTGAGAATGATTGTGGGCACACAGAAACGGCTACCCGAAATCCACCTTAATATGATGAGGAGCACTGACCATATCCCGGCAGGCATTCAAGAGCAAGATTTAGGGGTGGGGCTGACCGACCGTGTCATTGATGCCGCCACCTTCTCGCAGAATCGTCGTCGCTTTGTGGGTACTGACATCAAGCAGACCATCTTCGACCAGGTCGTCGAACAAGCGATTGAGCACATCTGGTTGGCGGGCGTGTCTTCTACCCCCGCCAACCTGCACAGCAGCGTGCCCTACCGGGATCAACCCAACCCCCATGCGCCAACTTTTCGGCTTTGATGTACGCGCCGTTGAATCGGACGCAGGCTACTTCACCCCCGCCATCTGCCAGAAACTGAGTGAACGCAACATCCACGGTGTCATCGGCTACCGCCGTCCGAGTCACCGGGACAGCTACTTCGACAAACGTGAAGTATGTGGACGATCAGACACAAGAGCCTACAACGGCCCCAACGGTTAGACCCTCAGGGCTACCGCGAGTATGCCGCGCCCCTGGACTAATCACCAGTTTCAAACATCAGACACCCCTCGAGCAGGCGTAACCGCATCCAGATACAAAAAAACCCCGCCTTTCAAAAAGACGGGGTTTGTCAGCAGTCCGAAACCGCCAAAAGGCGGTTTCGGACTCAGCACCGACGATGAGTCGGCATGCGAACTTAACTCAAATTACTTGCCGTACGCCAAATCAGCGCGACGATTTTTCGCCCAAGCGGCTTCATTATTACCGTCAACCGCAGGACGCTCTTCACCATAACTGACCACATCAACTTGACTTGGAGTCACACCATCGGCCAATAACGTATCACGCACCGCAACCGCACGCTTTTCACCAAGCGCAATATTGTACTCACGGCTACCCCGATTATCCGTATTACCTTCAACCAATACATGACGCTGTGCACTCGCTTTCAGGAAATCAGCGTTTTGCTGCAACATGGGGCGATAAGATGAATCAACGTTGTATTTATCAAAACCGAAATACACTGTAGCCGCCGCACCAGCAGGTGCATTAGCGTACAACGTCGCTTCATCCATACCCGAGCCATTCACACCTGAAGTACCCACACCATTTGTAGTGTCAGCGCCCGCCGCAGAACCCACCGGTTTAGTCGGTGCAGAGCTACACGCAGCCAAAGACAATGCCAATACACCCAAAGAAGCAACTGTTAAAGCACGCATAAAATTAACCTCAATAAAACAACAGATGAAATTTAAAAAATTCGTTGTTAATTTATCATAAAGCCAGATTTTGCTACGAAATTTCCATAATCAGAACTGTCATATTTACAACACGGAGTCAAAAAACAACACCACCAAGGCAAAAAAACTCAACAAATAATTATTGACATCCATGCCGCTTATCTAGAGAATTCTGCTCCTTCGCGGAGGGTTGGCAGAGCGGTTGAATGCACCGGTCTTGAAAACCGGCAAGGGTTTATCCCCTTCCAGGGTTCGAATCCCTGATCCTCCGCCACATAACACGATTAAGCCCATGATTTCATGGGCTTTTTTGTTTTTAAAAATCCTTCGGTGCACCAATCGGTGTACCACTTCCCCCAAGATTCAGTTGCATTCTGTTACACCGTTTTGCACAAATCGACAACAACACCCAATAGAAATGCCTTACTACATGACAATGAGGTAAGGCACCTGTATTCCATCTCACTCTTAAGAAACCCAATCTCCAAAGTCACACAAACTGCGCCTAGAACAGCACATCTAGGAGATTCCCCATATTTCGCAAAATGCATCCTCTAGTCTCGCAGCCCTTTTTCAAGGGGATCGATCCATATCCCAAGCTTTACGACACTCATCTGCAAACACCAATAGATCCACGACGACCCTGTAAATCTCCACCGACACAAACCTTTGCAAATGTCAATGAGGGGGGGTGGGTTGAAAATTAGCAATACCCCTCTGGGGCAAGCGGCGCAACAGGGATTTACCAATGGAGCATTCGAGGAGACAGAGGAGGAAGTCACCGAAATCATCGAGGAGTTTTTTCCACCTCTACTTGATGACCTGGAAGTCAATGCCGCGACAGCTCAAGGCAAACCCAGTCTGACGAACAAACTGAATCGCAAGACGCAAAACCTGACTGAAGCGGCAGTGCAGTAGAAAGGCCATGCAATTGGATTAACCGGAGCCAGGATACGGCTTCGGTTAATTTATGCGGGTAATAAATTTTCTATTTTTGTCCCTTTTAAGAACACCCTAAAGCATTTAGGATTTGACCAACTAAAAATCAGGAGCAAAGCATGAGGCAATACCCAGATATACAGCAACAACTTACCTATCGACTGGATCCATCTGGCAAATATCGATCCCCACATGGGCATGGCCAGCGGCAAGTTCACACCATCTGATGATTACGCCAAGATTCAAGCCGACTCATACCTGATCTCCAAACTGCATATGAACCGACGCGTAAAGGAAATCCTCAAGGAGCAATTTGTCCACCGCCTCACAGCGTTGGCGCCTGACATTGCTCTGGTGCGAATGGGGCAAAAAAAAGATGGCAAGGACGACTGCCTGCTCGAATGGCGTATCGACGCAAAGCACAAGGTATGGATCTCGTTCGACGGCGAGAAGGACAGAGGTATGCTTGTCTCGATCGAAGCCGGATGGGCCACCGAAGGTGGCAGTTTCTCCAGCCTGCCCCTGGTCTGGCTCGACAACAGGCCGTGGCCAGAGGTGTAGGTTGGGGGGACTGAAGGCTGGCGCCTGCTTGTGAGGGCGGTGTGTTGGGGCAAGCAAGGTTCATTTTATGGCGGAGGAGCAGGTATTTCAGCAGCATCTAGCCGTCCCCTTTAAAATGAACGACAATCTGCATACAACTATAAACTTATCAACCATCCAGATAGCTTTCAAAAAAGTCGAACTCATTCAATGGAAAACTACGAAAAAGCGCATGAATGCCGCCTTTTGGATATTGAAGCCTTGCTTGCGGGGCAAATTCCTCGGGGTACGGCAGCAGCACACCTTGGCGGCTCTGCAGTGGAGTGTCGTCTCAAGGCTTTGGTGTTGACATACCACAAAATATCGTCTTGGAATGATCACAGCTTGCGCCGCAAGGATTCAAGATTTGGTCAGCCAATTCCTCGTACTGGGCATGGCCTTATTGGCGCAGTACGCTTAATGCAAGAACTTTATGATAAGGCCAAAGCTGACCATTTATTTCTGAAACATCTGAATAATGTTACTTACCCTGCTGGCAGAAATGACACCGATTTTATTGCGTTAAGATATTCGGCGCAGGATTTAGGAGGCATGTCACTTTATGAGTGGAATAAGAGTCTGAATTATGTGCTCGGTTGGTTAAAAAAGAATGAGGCTCTACTATGAATAATGTAATTAAATTACGTAAAAAGCTGGATGAGCTGTTCCCTGGGCAATATGAACTTGATGTCGGTGCAAATAAAACAGCGATTATTTTGGTGATTGATAAATCATTTGCTGAACAAACCCGCCCACAACGCTTGCAGCGTATAGAGCCCTTACTGAAGGCCACGGGCTTACAAATGGGCATTACTGACCTTTATACCCCCGATGAAGCAAACGACATGGGGATTAAACTTACACCATGCACGATGCAAGCCCCTGCAAACTGGGATGACGCAGTTTCAATGGTCGAATCGGGTAAATCATTGAAAACGAATATCCGTGACCAAGGTCGTCCACGCCGGATTGTTTTCTATTCCTATAAAGGCGGCGTCGGAAGAACCACCGCCCTTGTACACACTGCATTTCATCTAGCCCGTAGCGGTTCGCGCGTAGTAGTGGCGGATATGGACGTTGAAGCCCCCGGCCTTCATGCAGTTTTGCCAAAACCAGACGGTAAGCCAATCACGGCAGGATTGGTCGATTATCTTTGGGAGCGTCAAGTGCGACCATTTGATGCCGACACAGATGAGGGACTAGAAACTTGTTTAGTCGAAGTCAAAAGAGGCCAGCGTAGTGCCATTTCTTATGCGGTTGAAGATCCAGTATCCCGTGCCCAAATCCATGTTATCCCGGCGGGCGTAGTTGGCCCCGATTTTGTAAGACGGCTTCATACCTTGTCGTATAGAGATGTGCTTACACACAATGATGATGCATGGTCACTGTTTGAAAAGGAGCTCATAGAGCAACTCCAACCCGATATTTTATTGATTGATGCTCGAACTGGCCTTGGCGATTGGGGTGGACTGTCGCTGTTACGTTTGGCCGATGAAGCGTTCTTGGTGCTTTATCCCAGCGACCAAAATATTGAAGGCCTAAACTTTGTTCGCCGGACCTTACAGGATTTAACTGGGATCAAAACACACTTAGTGTTGTCCCCGATTCCAGAAGGTGTGGTTGGACGTGAATTGGTAGCGCACTTCCGCCCACAACTAGGATTAGATGAGGATGAGCCATGCGTCGAAATTCATTACAACCCAGGTATTGCTTCTGCACCCTACTACCCAGTTGAAAGTGCAATGGCTAGCTATGCACGCCTGGCTAACATAATTCGTGAAACTGAGGTTGAAGACAAGCTGGAAGTCACTTTAAAGAGTACAGATCGCTGGTCAATGATTGAGTCGCTCACGTTTCCGAAACATGACGCGAAATCAATTGTGGCGGACAATTTTGATGCTTTTTTTCAAAAGACATCAGATTTTGACAAATTCCTAGACGATGCCCGTTGGGTTATTCGTGGCCGGAAAGGCACCGGAAAATCAACCTTGTTCCATCTTTTTGTTGAACACCCCGATAGCGCGATCAAACGTGCAAGGGGCAAGCTTGAACATGTCATCATTCTCCCTGGGCACGGCTCAACTGATGGCGCGAAGTTTCGGCCAGCCACAGACGTGTTTGGAACGATTCAAAGGGAACTTGAAAAGGCTGGGCACGATTGGCTTTCCTTATGGCGTGCCTATGCAATTGTCCGAATTTTTACTTCAAACAAAGAAGAGTTGTTGGCAGCGGGCTTAAGGAAGCCTGAAATGAAAAGATTGCGAACACATCTGCAAAATAATTTCCGCAATAACACGGATACCGTTCCCGATCAGTGGAGGTCAAGGCACACCAGTGCACTTTTGTCGCTTTTACATGATCCTTTGAATGGTCTTTGTCGCGACCTTATGGGCGATTTAAATAAAGAATTAGGTGCGAAGGGCGTAAAACTCTGGTTGCTCTATGACGACCTTGATCAAGATATCGATGAAAAAAGTCCGTGGCAAAGTGATGCCCTTGGTGGCTTGTTGCGGCTTGCTTATGACGCCAACAATATGGACTTGCATAACTTTCGCTTTAAGGTGTTTTTGCGTGAAGATATTTGGAGTAAATTGGTATTTACCAACAAGAGTCATTTCGGCGAACCGAGGACTCTCCTGCTTCAGTGGAAGATCGATGATTTTCTGCGACTTGCATATCGCTTGGCAACGGGGGGCTCCAAGCAGTTTCATGCGCTTACACTACAATCTGTGCCATTAACCGAATCAGAGGTCGATACAGCAAGCGAGGAACAGCTTCGTCAAGCACTTGCACCGCTTTGGGGCTTGAATCAAGAGAAGGGGAAAAATGCTTTCGTGGCTAGATGGGTTTATTCCCGCATGACGGATTCTAGGGATAATACCTATCCGCGCTCACTTACTGTCCTTTTACAAAAAGCAAAAGATCACGAACTTGAAGGCAAAAACAGCTCGAAGCCCATTGCCAGTGATCGGTTACTCAGCCGGCCTGCGATGCAGGCCGGTTTAATAGAAGCATCGGTAGAACGCGTCAACGCAATCAAAAATGAATACCCCAATCTGGTCGCATTTCTTGAAAATGTTTGCAACACAAACTCTCTGCCATCCCAGTTCAGAAGCGACGCACTACATGCCGTATGGCAAGCCACCTCGCAGTCAGAGTATTCCACTTTTGAGGCATTTATAGTGCAGTTAGAAGATGCAGGCTTATTGATGAAGAAGAATGGAAAAACATATGATTATGGCTTCGCTACACTCTATATTGATGGGCTTGGCGGCAGACGTGTAATGGGGGAGAAAAAATAGCTACAAGGGGCGCATCACGGCTCCCTCACTCTCCAATAGCCCTGCAGCGTTCACGGATGAAAACACAAGCTTGATGAGCTTTCCCAATCGGTCTGAGTGTAGTGGTCTAATGAAACCGGACACTGATTTAGGCGAGAATCATCGTCATAGAGAGGTGTCTGATGAGCAAACAACGACGTTCGTTTTCAACGGAATTCAAGCGGGAAGCGGCTCTGCTGGTGCTGGATCAGGGGTATACCCTGATGGAGGCCAGCCGGTCGGAGGGGTAGTCGAGTCGGTTCTGCGTCGCTGGGTGCAGCAACTAGCAGGAACGTCATGGGATGACCCCAAAAACCAAGGCGTTGACGCCTGAGCAGCAGAAAATTCAGGAGCTGGAGGCGAGGATTCATCGCCTTGAGCGCGAGAAGGCCATTTTAAAAAAGGCTACCGCGCTCTTGATGTCGGAAAATCTCGATCCTATGCGTTGATTGACCAGTTAAGCCATCAAGAGCCCGTTGAATTGTGCTGTGCGGTGTTCGGTATTTCCCGATCCAGTTACTACGCACATCGATGCAGACGCCAGAATATTGATCTTGAGCGGATGGTTCTGCGCAGCCAGGTGAATGCGCTATTCACACAGAGCCGAGGTTCTGCGGGTAGTCGCAGCATCATGGCAATGATGCAAGACGATGGCATTGATATTGGCCGCTTCAAGGTGCGCCGACTGATGCAGGAACAGGGATTGATCAGTAAACAACCCGGTTCGCATGCATATAAGCAGGCGACGGTTGAGCGACTGGATATTCCCAATCGGCTGAATCGGGAATTTGCTGTGTCAGCACCGAACCAGGTGTGGTGTGGCGACATCACCTACATCTGGGCTCAAGGCCGATGGCATTACCTGGCCGCCGTGCTAGATCTGCACACCCGTCGGGTGGTGGGCTGGGCATTCTCGAACAAACCTGATGCCGCGTTGGTCATCAAGGCGCTGGAGATGGCCTATGAGCAGCGGGGGCGGCCGCAAGGGGTGTTATTTCATTCGGATCAGGGCGGGCAATACGCCAGCCGACTGTTCCGACAGCGGTTATGGCGTTACCGGATGCAACAGAGCATGAGTCGCCGTGGCAACTGCTGGGACAATGCGCCAATGGAACGGCTGTTTCGGAGCCTGAAGACAGAATGGGTGCCAGCATTGGGCTATGCCTCGGCCTTGGAGGCTCAACGGGATATTAGCCATTATCTGATGCATCGATATAACTGGCTCAGACCTCACCAATTCAATGAGGGACTGCCGCCCGCAGTGGCCGAGAAAAAACTTAACTTTCTGTCCGGTTTGAGTTGACCACTACATACCAGCCCGGTGTCAAATGCTCGCTGCTTTTTAAGGATTTCGATGGCGGTGCGGGATAAAGGAACCCGATGCTGGAATTTGGCCTTCATGCGTTCTGGGGGAATGGTCCAGACTCGTTGTTCAAAATCGACTTCACCCCAGGTCATGCCACGGACTTCACCTGAACGCGCGGCTGTCAGAATCAGGAATTTAAGCAGTGCTCGTGATACGTCGTAATCTTCCACCACCAAATGGGTTTTCCAAAATTCAGGAATAATGCGCCAAGGCATAGCCGGTTGGTGCTCGACCCGAACAGCTTTACTAGGTTGTTGGGGCAGCAGGTGTCCGACTACATCGACGGGATTGGATTTGCAATACCCATGAGCCCAGCCCCACGCTAGAACAGTATTAATGCGTTGCTTTAGTCGACTGGCGGTTTCCGGCTTGCTGAGCCAGATGGGACGCAAGGCATCGGCTATGTGGCGAGGCTCCAGTTGATCGATCGGGATTTCACCGATGATGGGTGCCGCATACTCTCGGAGCGTGTTGATCCACTGGGCTTGGTGCTTAACATTCTTCCAGCCGGGTTTGAGTTCGGCATAAACCGTTTCAGCTGCATCTTTAAATAATGGAATGACGGCTGCTTTAGCCGCAACCTGTGCGGCCTCGGCTTTGAGTTCCAGCGGATCAATACCTTCGGTCAGCTGCTCACGAAATAGCACCCCCTTCTTACCGGCCTCAGCAATACCCACGTCTGGGTATCCCCCTAAACCGGCTTTACGCCGTTTCTGGGTCACAGGGCTGGTGTAACGCAAAATCCACTTTCCGTGTCCTTTAGTACTCGAAGGCTCAAGTGCGAGGCCAGTGACTCCGCCATGCGGCAAAAGCCCATCATCTGGCTTCATGTTCCGTGCTTTTGCATCCGTAATAACTGCCACAATTTAGCCCCTCAGCCTTAAACTGGTGTACCGTTCAGTGTACCACTTTGAGTGAGATTCGGTTGTTCTTCTTTAAACATGGTTGGACTATTGTTATCACTAACACATTGATATACCTTATCTATATTTGCATGTTTTGCACAAAACAAGACTTGTTTGAATTGATAAATAGCGGGCTGATCCTCCGCCACAAAATCCAATAAGCCCATGTTTTTTATGGGTTGATTATTTGTGTTTTCTGTATGTGTCTTTAGGTCCATCAGATCAGAAACACTATGAGTGGGTCGGGATGTTACAGACAACTGTCATCAACCGCCCAACTCCCCCCAATGGGGTGTCCCATAAAGGGCTTCGGTAATTCCCCCCTTAGTTCCAATGAGGGTTGTCGGTGTCCGTCGGTTCGATTTCAAACCCCGCCCCCAATGGGAGTTGGATGAGGGTTGTTTTACAAATCGAAGCACGCGCCCCTATTCGCTTTTCCACTCAAAGCCCGCCAGTAAAGGCATGGGTTATTCACTTAGCGACTCTCGCCATGGCGTTCAAAGTCAGTCAGGACCGGATTATTGCGCTCATGATGAAAGTGTTCATGATGTCAATTGGCGCGCTAAGGAATCCAAACGAATGAGACGACGAAACAACCCGCCTTGCGTTGGTTGCCTCTCGGTATCATCATCTCATGGCCCCTGACACACAAAAATTCTGACAGGCTCGCGACCCCTGATTGAATAGCGCGCTCAAAGTTCACGCATCCGTTGCACCGCCGGAATTCGTGTTTCACGCAGCGAACCCATCACGGCGAGGGCGACTGAAATCAAGGCAACCATCACTAACAGACCGATATATACCCAAGGTACAAGCAGGTGATCTGGCGGTGGATCGAACGCGCCGGTCAGCAGTTTAACCAGCATCCAAGCCAGCAAGAAGCCCGTCAGAATGCCAATGACACTGCCCACCAAAAACAGCAAAGCCGCCTCACTCCACAGGAAGGCACCCAGTTGTCGTGGCTTTGCGCCCAAGGCCGATAAAATGGCAAAGGTACGTCGGCGATCGGCCAGCCCCAGCGCCAGAATCAACCCCGTTGCACTGGCAACCATCAAAATGGATAGCCCCAACTCCAAACGCGTTAAACCATCCAAATCAACGGCAGTAAGGCTCGATCCAATCAGGCGCTGCGCTTCGCCAATGTCCGTCACTTTCGCTCCGGGCAGCGTTTCGGCAATCACCCGCGCGGCGTTGGCCACCTGCGCGGGTGGCGCGGAGGTTTTCAACAAGATAATTTCCGAGGCATTCGTCCCCGTCATCTGGCCGATGTAGCGGGCATTGGCGACAAGGAACGAATCACGTGGCGCGGTTGGGAATTCACGGACAATGCCGATAAAATGAAAGGGCACTACATAATATTGATGATCGTTCGAATTCTGGAGCCTCAAGTTGATGAGGTCGCCGGGCTGCAATTGAAACTCGTTAACGGTTTCTTCCGAGATGAGAATACCATCGGGCGTTTGTTGTAATAAGGCCAGCGTTTTAGCGGCATTGCCATTGGCAAAGTAAGCGTTCGACATGCGGGTCGCCTCACCAACTCGCGCGGCATCAATGCCATACAAATCCTGTAAATCAGTGCCCACATAAGCAAGCCGATGCTGCATCGGTTCGGCGGCAAGCACGCCGGGCAGTGCCTTGAGTTCTTTCAATTTAGCCGATGCGGGCGCTAAGGCAGTGCCAGTGACGGTGACATCGGCACCATTAGTCAGCTCGGCATCGACACGGGTTTGCGCATGATAATTGGTGTTGAAAATCGCCGTGGATGTTGCAAAGGCGAAGGCCAAGGCGACAAGGCCGATACCCTGCGTCATTCGGTTCGATTGGCGGCTGATGGCCGCACTCACCACCCCGGATAATGTCCCGGCAATCGGCTGCAATCCCAAGGCCAGAAAGCGTTTGCCGCGTTGAAATCCAACCAGGCAAAGCCGAGTGGTGAGCAGACCGATACCCATCCACATGAGAACCGGGGCCAGAAACGCGACGTAATCCACAGAAGATGCGGGCGTACCTTCGGGCGCTAAAACCACTTGATACCCGGTGCTCCAGGTTTTCCAGAAAATCACCGCTGCCAAGCCAATCAGAATGAAATCAAGTCCGGTGCGCAACCAGAGTCCGTACCGTTTATCGCGCCCCGTCATACGCGCAGCTGCAACGGTGGTTTGTTGCGCATCCCGCCAGGCAGTGACCAAAATAGCGGCTTGCGCGAGCAAAATACCCATCGAGACGGCGGCAATGGTCGAGTAAAAAGCAGCGGGGGCGAACACGCTGACACCAAGCAGCGTGCGCGACAAAATTTCCGCCAGGACAAGCCCGCCTACCGCACCACTCAACCCGACGAACATTGCCTCAACCGCGGCAATTTGCAGGATTTGGCGACGAGATGCACCGCGAATTCGCAAGAGTGCCTGATCCCGCCGACGGCGCGTACCGCCCGATGCCACTACGGCAACGGTTAAAAAAATTGCCAATAGTGCACCCGGCGCACCCAAAAACAAAAACAGTACTCTGGCATACAGTGCATCACTGCGCACCGCATCCAAGCGGGCTGCCAAGTTATCGGCAACCAAGCCCTTGCCCGCGATGCGGATTTCCAGATTTTTTTCGGCACCATGAACCGCAACAAAGGCGGCCAATGGATCATGGGGTAAATGGGTATGAATCAGCCCAACATGCAGTTGCAGCCGCACGCTATCAGGACGCACCACGGCTTGGGGGTCAAACAGCGATTGCCATTCGCTTAAGGGCAGCAATAGCACGTTATCCGGCGGCGCTTGCGGTGCCGCGCCTGCGGGCACACCAATGGCCTGAAACATCGAGTCGGCATTGGGCAAGTCGATCACACCACCGACTTTAACGATGACCGGCGGCAGCGCGGGACGCAGAATCGTCACACTATCACCGACGGTGACATGCAAATTGGCCGCCGTTTGCTGCGCCACCAGCACACCATCCATCGAGCCAATCAGCAGCCGGAACTGCTTGGGAAAATCATGCAGGTAGGTGGCATCAAACCCCACCACCTTACCCTTGCCTGTTGTTTGCACCGTGCCGCCCGTATGCGCCTCAAATCCATCGACATCGGCATAACCTACTGACTGCACTGTGGCGATGGCTGTGGCTTTTTTTATCGCATCACTGACTAGGCCACGCGCTGTACCAGGCACCAGTTGAACCTGCCAATCCACGGGCACCCCCGCAACGGCCCGCTGAGTCATGGAGGCGTTGCTCTGCGCCAAAAAAGCCCCCAGCGCCGCCAGCATGGCGATGGTGACGGCAATACCCACCGCAGCGCCAAGCAGTCGGCCATTGCGTTCGCGCATTAATCCTGCAAACCAGATTTTGATCATACAGCCTCGATCGACGTGACGTTGGTCTTGAGAACCCCTTGATCCATTTGCCAAATCGTATTCATGCGCTTTGCCACCAATGGGTCGTGGGTGGAAATAACCAGCGCGGTTGAGGTTCCCGCCAAATGGACAAGCAAGGCATCGAGCAGCGCATGCCCCGTGGGTTGATCGAGCTGGCCGGTCGGTTCGTCGGCCAAAATCACGCGCGGATTGCCCACAATCGCCCGCGCCATGGCCACGCGCTGCATTTGTCCGCCGGATAACTCTTCGGGGAGTTTATGCGCCAGTTCTTGCAGGTGAAATGTGGCCAATGCCGCACGCACGGCCGCCGCGATATCCCCGGTGAAATTCGCCAGCAGCAGCGGCAGGGCGACGTTCTCGCTGACGGTCAAGGGCTCCAATAAGCTGGGCGCCTGGAAAACCAGGGCAATTTGCTCGGGCAGCAATGTGTCGGGCGCGCCTAATTCCGGCCACATGAGCGTTCCACTCGTTGGCACGTCCAGCCCGGCCATGAGGTGCATCAACGTGGATTTCCCGCTACCCGAGCGGCCAATAATGGCGATTCGATCCTGTTCTTTTAGCAGGAAGGTCGCAGAGACAATCGCCGCGACCTGTGCCTCGCCTTGGGCATAGCTTCGACCAATCGCATCGGCGTGAATGAGGGTTTTATTCATGAATCAACCGTCCATCCTGGAGATGAATCACGCGATCGGCCGAGGCTGCCAGCGCCTCGCTGTGGGTAGCCACCAATACCGCGCCCCCACTATTGCAGCGATCCCGGAGCAACTTCAAGATATTGACTTCAGTAGTTTTATCAACTTCCGCCGTGGGCTCATCGGCCAACAACACTTGGGGATCGGCCGACAGCGCAACCGCCAACCCCGCGCGCGCTGCCTCGCCGCCCGATAATTGCGATGGGCGCGCCATGCGCCGACTTTCCAACCCCATCACCACGAGCAAATGGGTGATCTCCTGCGGATCGACTTTCTTGGCAAGCGACATTTGCAAGCGCATGTTTTCCTCGACGGTGAGATGCTCAAACAGGTTTCCCGATTGCATCATGATGCCGATATGCCGGGCGCGCAGAGCCGCACGTTCCGCCTCACTACGACGCGACAGGCGAATGCCCGTCACTTCAACATGCCCACCATCGGGCTCATCCAAACCGGCAAGGCAGGCAAGCAGGGTAGATTTTCCGCTACCCGATGGGCCCATCAAGGCCAAAAACGCCCCTGCTTCCAATTGGATGGAAACACCTCTGAGTGCCGCCGTTTCATCATCACCACTATGGTAAAAACGATACAGCTCGAAGGCCTCCAAGGACTTCATTTCAGAAACCCCCCATTTTATTTAAGCCACTTAAATGAACGAGCAATGCGATTCCATTGATCAATATTATCGGCGCCTAAAGGGGCAGATACATTCAAACTGGCCACGGTGCCCGCGCGGTATATGAAATAACGCTGATTTTCCAAGCGCAGTTGCTTATTGGTCACCGGGTTGGGGGCAGAATTAGAAGAATAAACCATCAAAATAGCGGGCCCGACGGCAAGCCGCACACTGTTGATCGATTCAATCTTAACGGCGCGCCCCACCTTAATGAGTTCGGCCGCTTCATACCGGGTGACGGACTCAACGGTGGGCGCGCCACCGGCCGCACCTACGGCCACATCAAGCGCATTATATTTATCAGCAAACCCGACCCCATTGGCACGATCCGTCCGCGCCCAGCCCTCCGGTACCTGCAATGAGAACCCCAAGGCCGAGGTGTACGTCACAAAGGCCTGGGAATCTGGAATATCGCCCGGCGGGGTTTTTTCTGGGGCTAAGGGTCGTTCCGCGGCAGCGGTAGACACCAATGGCGTGCCGCCAAATATCAAGACAGAGGCAAAAATACCCGCTGCGATCTTGCATGAAAATTGCCGAATATTGAGTTGCATTGCATCGTCCCCTTGAATAATAAGAAAACTTCGCTTCAAATCGATTCGATATTTGGCTCGAAGCTTGATTGTAATATCGCCGTACACCTTGAATAGTCAATCTAACCGGACTAACTTAACAAGGATATTCCAGAAAGATTACCAAATCGTAAACATCCGGTTAATACCGTCTTGATGTTCAGGTTTCGATACACCACAAACTTAATATTGCCCCGCTCGACCGAGCGTGATGGCATCCGCAACCACCACTTGTTGCCAGATTGTGGGCTTGAGTCATTGCAATTCGATGCGGATCTGCATCTGGTGATTGGGGGCAGGCATTTTGATGACGTGACTCATGGCGCGCCGGGATTAGCCTAATATAAAATGGTAAATCGCGGGATAAATCGTTATTTCCCAATAGTTGGGCTATTATTTCGGCGCTAATACAATAAGGTATGAGCCGTTCGTGTTGAGTCTGTCAAAACCTGAACGGCTTCAAGCCTTCGATAATCTCAGGCCGAACGAGAAGTGTCCACGTTATTCATGCCGAATCAATTAAGGCTAGCCCTATGTTGTCTCCACCCGAAGCTGTTGGTTTAACTCAACCCGAGGTAAATAAACGCCAACAACAGGGCCAAGTCAATCTGGTCGAGAAATTCACCACACGCACGGTCTCGGGCATCTTGCGTAACAATGTTGTGACGGTATTTAATGGCATCCTGACGGCGTCTGTCGTGGCACTGCTGGTGGTTGGCGCCAATAGCGATGCCGTGTTCTTGTCCATCGTCACGCTCGCCAATGTGCTGGTGGGTGTCATCAGCGAATTTCGGGCCAAATGGGCGTTGGACCGACTTGCACTATTACAGCGCCATGTTGTCACGGTACGCCGTGATGGCCACGACCGGGAAATCCCCAGCGACGCGGTCGTCCAGGACGACTGGATTCGCTTGACGCCCGGTGATCAAGTGGTCGCCGATGGCATGCTCGCGTCGTCTGCGACACTCGTTATGGACGAATCGTTGCTGACAGGGGAAGCAACTGCGGTTGGGAAACATACGGGTGACGCCATGCTTTCCGGCAGTTATTGTGTCAGCGGGGTGGGATACTATGTGGCGACCCACGTGGGTGCCGCATCCAGCGTCAATACGCTGACCGCGCAGGCCAAGGCATACAAGATCCAGCTCACACCCACACAGAAGGTGATCAATACCCTCGTCAAGGTACTGACTGCGATCTTGATATTGTTCGTTGTCTTATTGCTCATGGCGGCCTACATCAAGCACCTGCCATTGAAGGAAACCATCCTGTCGCTGGTGACCGTAATCAAAGCCCTGGTGCCGGAAGGGCTGATCCTGATTACCACGCTGACGTTCGCGATGGGCGCGCTGCGCGCGGCCAGACGGCATGTTCTGGTGCAAAAGCTCGGTGCGGTCGAATCGTTAGGTCATCTGACGGTGCTGTGCCTGGATAAAACGGGCACTCTCGGCACCAACCGCTTGCAATTTGAAGCGTTGGTACCCTTCGCCTTGAGTCACGACGCGTTAGCGCACTACCTGGGGCTATTTCTCGGCGCGGTGAGCACGCAAAACCAGACCACCGAGGCGATCGCATCGGCATTCCCCAGCCTCGCCAGTACCGTGATTGACGAGTTACCTTTCAGCACCGAGCACAAAACCAGTGCAGTGCGGGTAGGGTTTGATGGCGAGGATGTGTCCCTGTGGCTCGGTGCGCCCGAGGCGATGGCCGAGGATCGGCTGACGGATGCCCAGGCTGCGCAGTTGACGGACTTCAGGCAGCAAGGCCTGCGCGTGATGCTGTTCGCGCGCTCAGCACAAGTACTGTCGCAGCGCGACGACCTGTTGCCATTGGGCTTCGTGGTGCTGCGCGATGAGCTACGCCAGGATGTCGGCAGCGCGATCAGATTTTACGAAGCGCGTGACGTTACCCTGAAAATACTCTCGGGCGACAACCCTGACACCGTCTCGGCGGTGGCCCGCCAAGCGGGTATAACCCTGCACGGAGCAACCATCAGCGGTTCCGAATTAGCCGCCTTGACGCCGGATGCATTCGCGAAAGCGGTTCATGAAGGCCAATTTTTTGGTCGGTTGATACCGCAGCAAAAACAACAGATCGTCAAATGCCTGCAGGAGTCAGGCGATTTTGTCGGTATGGTCGGCGATGGTGTCAATGACGTTTTGGCCTTGAAGCAGGCCGACATCGGGGTCGCCATGAACTCGGGCGCAGTGGCGGCGCGCGATGTCTCGGATATTGTGCTGCTGAAAGATTCTTTTGCGCACTTGCCGGCGCTCTCGCAAGAGGGGGATCGGATCATCCATGGCATCAAGCGCATCATGCAACTGTTTCTCACGAAGAACGTCTACAGCCTGTTTTTTGTCGGCTTTGTCGGCTTCGTTGGGCTCAGCTTTCCATTGAGTCCGCGCGACATTACGTGGATCGATCTGCTGACCATTGGTATCCCGGCCACCGTGCTGACCCTGTTGGCCCCTGCCGTGGGCAAACAATCGACGGAAAACTTTCTCCGTGGGCCGTTAAAGTTCGCGCTAGTCGCGGGTCTGTGCACCGCATTTTTTTCACTACTCGTTTACGCGAATTTCTTCCTGTTTCAAGACCGGACGGAACAGTACGGCAGTACGGCGGGTGTATCGGTGATCGTGCTGATGGGCTTGTACGTGCTGTTCCGATTGACCAGTGACGAGCGCGGGCCAACTGCGTCAGCCGCGCAACGCCTGGCGGTGTCGGTATTGCTGATCGGTGCGCCGCTGTTACATGGCGCGGCGGTTTATTGGCCGCCGCTACGCGACGTAATGGGCATGGTGTCGCTGGATGCAGACTCCTGGATCACGATCCTGGCAGCATCCGGATTGGGGATGGTGACGTTGCATTACCTGCTGCAAGATGCGATTCGCGCGCGTTTTCTGGGTATGTAGGGGCGGGTTTTACCCCGCCATTACGGACGGTTTGGTTATGGCACACCGCTGTTTAAGCATGCCCAGCACTCTACGTTTTTGCGGAATATGGAAGCGTTCAATATAATCGAATACATCAGATCCTGCTTGTGCGAGCGTTTGATATTGTCGGCGGTTAACCCGCGCTCGTTTCAGTACACCAAAGAAGCTTTCCGCTGCAGCATTGCCCACAGCGCTCATGCTGCAAATGACGTTGCAGGCCTTGAGGGATCGCTGACACTCATCGCTGGTAAATTGGCTGCCTCGATTCACTGTGCAGATCACGGGCAAGCTGACTGGCCGGTTTAGCGCTGCTGGCAACCCATCGACCGGCTTCGTGTTTGTACTCGGCAGGGTATTTTCTTCTCTGTGACATGACACACCTCGTCGCCCATGATCGGGCTTATTCGGGTACCCGTGATAGCGGGTAAAGCCCGCCACTCAACTCATCATTTGCTTTGACAGGAGATTGTCATAAGAATGATGCGCGAACTGCCCAAGTATGGCTATCAACCGGAGCTTCCCATCATTTATGTCCCTTAAAGTCATCATCATTGATCACAACCCGACGCGTACTGCCGAGTTGGAAAAAGCCATGAATGAAATCGGGCATGACGTGGTTGCCCTATTGGGCGCGGGCGATGAAATACTGTCTGCCGTGCATCGTTATCAACCGGATGTCATCCTGATCGACATGGCGCTACCCGATCGGGATACCCTAGAGGCCATGCGGCTGATTACGGCCGAAATTCCCCGGCCGATTGTGATGTTTGCCGAGCAAAGCGACACGCAAACCATCCATGACGCCATCGCCTGCGGGGTGAGCGCCTATATCGTCGATGGCCTTGAACCGCGGCGTTTACGACCGATTATGGATGTGGCGATTGCCCGCTTTCGCGCCCATCAGGATCTGAAAAATGAATTGCAATCGACCCGCGCGCAACTCGCTGAACGCAAGGAAGTAGAACGCGCCAAAGGCATTTTAATGCGGCTCAAACAAATCGATGAACCCAGCGCCCATGCCGCGATGCGCAAAATGGCCATGGATCGCAATCTCAAGCTCATTGATATTGCCCGCACACTCATCACGGCTGAAGAGTTATTGCGCTAAGCGCCCTATGCACTGCATCACATTGGCACATCATTTTCACCTGCCTGCTTTGTTACAGTGCAAATGCCGGGCCATATAAATTATAACCATTTATTTTTATTGAAATAATTTCATGGCACGCAATCTGCTTTAATTAAATCGCACTAAGCCAACGGCGGTTTATGCACAAAGAATTAAGACAAAGGCGTCTTGCACGGTGGGTTCGAACCCATCGGGCAGACGCCTTTTGTTTTTGGCAACCCCTTTCAAGCTGTGCGGGTTTGCACATTAAATCCGGACTTGAGACGAACCTTCTGGAGATAAGACATGGATCAGATGACTATCACTCTCGTGCGTCATTCATGGCAAAAAGTTGAGCAGATCGCACCACAGGCCTCAGCCATTTTTTATGAAAATGTCTTTACGGCTGACCCGAGTCTCAAATCGTTATTCAAACAAGGCGATATGACTGCGCAAGGCCAAAAGCTGATGCAAATGATCGGTGTCGCCATCAGCAAACTCGATGAGTTGGATGTTTTGGTTCCCGTTCTGGAAAACCTTGCCAAACGCCATGTCGGTTACGGTGTGCAACAGGTGCATTATCAAATCATTGGCGATTCCCTGATTCAGGCGCTGGATCAGGGACTGGGCTCTGATTTCACGCCCGATGTAAAAAATGCGTGGATCACTGTCTATGGCGTCATGGCCGATGTGATGATTTCCGCATCCAAGTATTAAATTTGAACAGCTTCTCGGGCAAACGATAGTGCGTCTGCCCCTATCATTTTTCAGGAGTGCTTTCCATGAATATCAAAGAGTTTAAGCAGGCAGGCCACTGGCCCACCCTACTCTCGGCATTTTTATATTTCGATGTATCGTTTATGGTCTGGGTGGTGTTGGGGCCGTTGTCGCTCTATATCACCCAGGATTTGCATATTCCCTTGGCGGAAAAATTTACCCTGGTGGCAATTCCGATTTTGTTCGGCGCTTTTTTACGGATTCCGCTGGGGATGCTGGCCGATCAAATCGGGCCCAAGCGCGCGGGGCAACTGGCGCAATTAGTTGTCATGGCCGCGATGGGTTATGTTTTTTTGTTTGGCCTGCATTCCAAACTGGATGTCGAAATTTTGGGCATTTTCTTGGGATTGGCGGGTGCGAGTTTCGCGGTGGCATTACCGCAAGCCAGCCGGTGGTATCCGCCAAAATTTCAAGGGGTTGTGCTCGGCATTGCTGGCGCGGGGAACCTGGGCGTGGTACTCGATTCGATGATTGTGCCCGCACTGGCTGAATCATTTGGCTGGCAGGCCGTATTCGGTTTTCTGCTGATCCCGCTTGCCATCGTATTTATGATTTACTCAATCCTGGTGAAAGACGCCCCCGAAGTGCGCAAAGCGGTTTCCCTGAAAAATTATGGTCTGTTACTGAAAGATTCCGATACCTGGTGGTTCATGTTTTTCTACTCGATCACCTTCGGTGGCTTCGTGGGCTTAGGCAATGCTTTGCCGTTGTACTTCACCAACTGGTATCACGTTTCTGGCATTACAGCGGGGATGATGGTTGCGATTGTGGTGGCCGGTGGTTCACTGTTCCGGCCCATTGGCGGGCTGGTGGCCGATCGCATTGGTGGCATTCGTGCACTCTCGATGCTGTTTGTCCTGGTGTCATTAAGCTATTTCGTGGTGGCCTTAATGCCCGCAGGCCCGGCGCCGCTGGTCAGCGAAATGGCACAGGCAAAAGTGGCAGGCTGGGGCTTGTTTGAGATGCCCGCGATTGCCTGGGCATCCACCTTGGTGTTTTTCATCGGCGCGATCGGGCTCGGTATGGGCAATGGTTCGGTATTCCAGCTTGTTCCGCTGCGGTTTCGTAGCGAAATCGGCGTGATGACGGGCCTGGTTGGCGCAGCGGGTGGTTTTGGTGGCTATTTCCTCGCCCAAGCCATGGGCATGTCGTATGCCAGCACCCACAGCTTCATGACCGGTTTTCTGGTGTTCGCCTGCTTGCCGCTGGTCGGTTTGGGTGGGTTGCTTGCGGTAAAAAAACGTTGGCGCACCACCTGGGGCGCAGTCTCTGGCGCACAGGTTTAATACGCGGTGCCTCATTCTGAAGTCGTTCAGGTATCTCCTACACACAGTCGGTTGGGTGTGACTGTGGGTCTCGCCAGTACGGCGGGACGACGCAGCGATAATCAGGATTTCGCAGCATTCCATATGCCTAACGAACCGGAACTGAGCCATCGAGGCGCCGTGTTTGCGGTAGCCGATGGCGTAGGCGGTCATAAAGGCGGGCGGGTGGCGGCTGAACTTGGGATACGCGGATTTTTAGAGGGCTACTATGCCCTGCCTGATACCTTGGGGGTGGAACCCCTGGCCGCCCGCGCACTGGCCGCGATCAACCTCTGGATCCATGCCCAGGGCAACCGTGATCCCGCGCTGGCTGGCATGGCCAGCACGTTTAGCGCGGTTATTTTGCGGGGCAGACAATGTCATGTCGTCCATTTGGGTGATTCCCGCATTTATCGACTGCGCGCCGGGCGGATGGAGCGCTTCACGGAAGATCACACCTTAAAACAGCCCGATCAGCAGCATGTGTTGTATCGCGCCTTGGGAATTGAAGCCCAGGCGCGTGCCGATCATGCCATCCATAGCCTTCAACCCGGAGATCGTCTGCTGTTGTGCAGTGATGGCCTGCATGGGACATTGCGCGAGCGCATCATGCAAGAGCTGCTCGCCCATGGATTAGCAGCGCAACACACGGCCGATCAGCTCCTGCGCACCGCACTTGAGCGCGGCAGTCAGGACAACATCACCGCAATTGTGGTTGATGTACTCGATGTACCCGCTGCCGGTCGGGGCGATATTGAAAACGACCTGGCCGGCTTTCCGCTGATTGCCTTGCCCAAAATCGGCACGACCGTCGATGGGTTTTATCTGCTGCGCCTCATTGCCGACGGCCATTACAGCCGCCTGTATCTGGCCGAAGATCGACAAGCGCCCAATCATCCTGCACGGGTGCTGAAGTTCCCGCAACCGCGCGTCGCCACCGAGGCCGAATATCGGCACGCCTTTGTGCGGGAAGCCTGGATTGGCGGCCGCGTGCATAGCCCTTGGGTTGCGGAGATTCTCAGCCTCCCCCACGGGCGGCAAACCGCGCTCTACTCCGTGATGCCGTTTTTGGAAGGGCAGACCTTGGCGGAATTTATCACCGCACGCCACCCCATCGACATCGGCACGGGCGCCGGGCTTGCTTTAAAACTGTGCAAGGCGGTATATGCCCTCCACCGCCAACGCATCATCCATCGCGATATCAAACCGGAAAATGTGTTTCTGCTCAACGATGGGGGGCTAAAACTACTCGATTTGGGCGTCGCGCGCCTACCAGGATGGGAGAATCAGGATGCAAACCACCCATTGACCGAAGACATTCCCGGCACCCCGAGTTTTATGGCACCCGAACAATTCCACCATGAACGCGGCACCCTCAGCACCGATATCTACAGTTTGGGCGTCACCCTGTTTTTCCTGTTCACCCGCCATTATCCCTATGGCGAAATTGAGCCATTCTCGACCCCGCGTTTTCAGCAACGCAAACGGCTCAATCAATTCAGGCCTGATTTACCCACTTGGCTGGATCAACTGCTGCACAAAACCGTGAGTGGTGAGCCGGCAGAGCGCCCGCAAGACAGTATGGAACTCGCCTTTGAACTGGAACAAGGCCTGACGGGAAATACCCAAAATCCGCCGAAATTTGTGCCATTTTTAGAACGCAATCCCCTTTTGTTTTGGCAGATGACTGCCGGCATTTTGCTGATTTTATTACTGGTGACGCTCATTTTTTATTAGCCCC
Organism: Pseudomonadota bacterium; assembly: GCA_021801265.1. Classification (GTDB taxonomy): domain Bacteria; phylum Pseudomonadota; class Gammaproteobacteria; order Halothiobacillales; family Halothiobacillaceae; genus Halothiobacillus. The sequence goes on from JAJYYE010000012.1 coordinate 53,133, forward strand.
TCCGACCATTTGTCCAACAGTCGTATTGGACAATGCGCGACACCTACTGAATCCACTGATCGGATCATCCGGCGCGGCAGTGCCCCCTATTCAGCCAAAAAAATTCGTCAACGCACTAGATTGGGGCAAATACCTATCGCCGAGAACAGCAACAAATTGATATTAAAAAGATTAATTCATGGCACGTAATCTGCTTTATTTCTTGTGAGATAAAAAAACCAACGGCGGTTTTTTTAAATTCATTAAGTGATCGTAAAGACAAAGGCGTCTTTCATCAGCCAAACCGGTTTCGGGTGGCGAGTGAAAGCGCCTTTTTTGTTTTGAAATTTTGAACACGCGAGCAACCTCATCCATGAATACACACCCGACTTCTGCCGCCCCCCTGCGTTTAGGCTTTGTTGGCCTCACCGACTGCGCGCCGCTGGCCGTTGCGCAACATTTGGGCCTGTTTGAACAGCAGGGTTTAACGGTTGAATTCAGCCGTGAACCGTCTTGGGCCAATATGCGGGATAAATTGGCGCTGGGGTTGTTTGATGGCGCGCATTTACTGGCACCCATGTTATTGGCGGCGAATCTGAATTTAGAAAAACTCGCCCAGCCGCTGTGCGCATCGCTGTGTTTAGGCTTGGGCGGCAATGCGATCGTGCTCACCGCCTCACTGATCGCAGAAGCCCAGATCACACCCGATCAGACCCGCAATCCGCTGCAATCGAGCATGCAATTGGGGCAATGGCGCCGTAGCGAGGCCTCGCGTGTGCGCAAACTCCGTTTTGCCGCCGTGCATCCCTATTCCACCCACTATTACGAGCTCTGCGCTTGGCTGGCTGCGGGCGGTATCGATCCGCTCACGGATATCGACATGGTGTATTACCCACCACAGCAAATGCCACAACGCCTGCGCGATGGCGAAATCGATGGATTTTGTGCCGGAGAACCGTGGGGCACCATCGCCACCGAAGCATGCCCCCATGAACACGGCGTTATTCTCGTGACAGGGCCGCAATTATGGGCAAATAAATCCGAAAAAATGTTCACCGTGCGTGAAAGTTGGGCGGAACGAAACCCCGAACAGCACCTCGGCCTGATTACCGCCCTGATTGAAGCAGGGCGTTGGCTGGACGAATCTGCCGAGCATCGCCACCAGGCCGCCGAATGGTTGGCCGAACCCCAGTGGCTCGGCCTGCCCCTAAGCCAATTATTGCCGGGCTTATCCCTCACCCCTGATGCCGGCGGGGTGCCGTGGCTGCGGTTTTTCCGCGATAACGCCCAGTTTCCGCGCCGTTCACATGGGGTGTTTTATTTAACCCAAATGCTGCGCTGGGGCCATATCGACCGTGCGGTGGATATGCGCCTGATCGCCGAGCGCAGTTACCGACCTGAGTTGTATCGTCATGCCGCACGGGCGCTTGATCTCAGCGTACCGACCGTGGACTATCTGCCCGAAGGCCTGCACCAATCGCCTTGGACCTTGGCCGCAGCCACATCCGGCCCAACGGCCATGGGTGCCGACTGGTTTTTTGATGGCAGCACCTTCGATCCGCTCGACCCGGCGAGTTATCTCGAATACATCACCGCCCACAACCCCGGTATGAGTCACCTCATCCCCTCGCCGCTGCATTTGCGGCTACTCAACCCCATTTTTCAATTGCATTCGACTGCTCTGGAGTTACACCCATGACCCAAACTCACTCCATTCCTCCCGAAAAGCCCCGCCTGATCCTTATCGGCAACGGCATGGCGGGGATTCGCACGCTGGAAGAATTACTCAAGCTCACGCCGGAGCTTTACGATATTACCGTCTTCGGTGATGAGCCCTACGCCAACTATAACCGTATCATGCTCTCACCCGTGCTGGCCGGAGAACAGACCATTCCCGACATCATGCTGAACGATGATGACTGGTATGACCGGCACGGCATTACCCTGCACAAAGGCGTGCGGGTTGAGCGTATCGATCGACTCACGCGCCAGGTAATTACCGCAGATGGCGGCAGTTTTGCCTATGATCGCGTGCTGATTGCGACCGGTTCGCGGGCGTTTATTCCGCCACTCCCGGGTGCCGATTTGCCCGGCGTAGTGGGATTTCGCAGTATTGCCGATATCGATACCATGCTGAAAAACTGCCGCGAAGATGGCCATGCCATCGTTATTGGTGGCGGGCTCCTCGGGCTGGAAGCAGCGGCTGGGCTGATTGCCCACGGTATGAATGTCACCGTACTGCACCGCAACAGCAATTTAATGGATCGCCAGCTCGACCCCGCAGCCGGTCGCTTGCTCGAAAAATCGCTCGAAGAGCGTGGCATTACCATTCGCCTCAATGCCAATACCCAAAACTTAAGTGGCGTCGATTACGTCACGGGCGTCACGCTCACCACCGGCGAAATCCTGCCCGCTGATTTGGTCGTGATGGCGGCAGGCATTCGCCCCAATATTGATGTGGCCTTAAATAGTCGCCTTTACTGTGAACAGGGCATCGTGGTGGACGATACCCTGCAAACCTACGACCCGAAAATCTACGCGGTCGGCGAATGCGTGCAGCATCGTAAACAGTGCTACGGCCTGGTTGCGCCGTTATTTGAGCAAGCGAAAGTTTGCGCCAATCATCTCGCGCAATTCGGCATTGCCAAATACGGTGGCTCGATGACCTCAACCAAACTCAAGGTGACTGGCGTGGATGTATTTTCCGCCGGGGAAATCCACGCCGGTGAGGGCCACGAAGAAATCGTGCTGGCCGATGCCGCGCGTGGCGTGTACAAAAAAGTCATCCTGCGCGATAACACTATTGAAGGCGCGGTGATGGTCGGCGATACGATGGATGGCGCCTGGTATTTCCAGCTCATGCGCGATAAAACCGATGTCACTGCGCTGCGCGAGCATCTGCTGTTTGGTCAAGCGCATGTCGGTGATGCCGGCCACGGCGCCAAGGCACGGGTCGCCAGCCTGCCGGATTCTGCTGAAATTTGCGGCTGCAACGGCGTGTGCAAAGGTGATATCGTCAAAGCCATCAATGAACACAAACTCTTCACACTCGATGAAGTGCGTGCCCATACCAAAGCCTCGGCCTCCTGCGGTTCCTGCACGGGGCTGGTGGAAGATTTACTCGCCTCAACCCTCGGCGGTGATTACTCAGTAGCACCGTCAGTGAAATCGATGTGCGCCTGCACCGACGCGACGCATGATGACGTGCGCGCGGGTATTTATCGCCATGGATTGCAGGATATTCGCGCGATTTTTGGCCAGTTCAACTGGAAAACCGCCGATGGCTGCGCCAAATGCCGCCCCGCGCTCAATTATTACCTGCTCTGCGCTTGGCCAGAAACCTATCAAGACGACCCCCAATCACGCTTCATCAACGAGCGGGCACACGCAAATATTCAGAAAGACGGCACCTATTCGGTCATCCCACGCATTTGGGGCGGCGTGACCAGCCCATCCGAACTGCGCGCGATTGCCGATGTGGCCGAACGCTATAAAATCCCGACCGTCAAAATTACCGGTGGTCAACGGATTGATTTATTGGGCGTGAAAAAAGAACAGCTGCCCGAAGTCTGGCGCGATTTGAGTGCCGCTGGATTTGTCTCCGGTCACGGCTACGCCAAGGCGCTACGCACGGTGAAAACCTGCGTCGGTAAAGAATGGTGTCGGTTCGGCACGCAAGATTCGACATCGCTGGGTATCCGGCTGGAACAGCGCACCTGGGGCTCGTGGATGCCGCATAAATTCAAGATTGCCGTCTCCGGTTGCCCGCGCAACTGCGCCGAGGCCACAGTGAAAGATTTGGGCGTGGTGTGCGTTGATTCCGGCTACGAGCTCTCAGTTGGCGGCAATGCGGGCATCAAGGTGCGCGTCACCGATTTTCTGTGCAAGGTGGCTACCGAAGATGAAGTGGTCGAATACACCACCGCCTTTATTCAACTGTATCGCGAAGAAGCGCATTACCTCGACCGCACCGCGCCGTGGATTGAGCGGGTCGGCCTGCCGTACGTGCAGCGCCGCCTGATCGAAGACCCGGTTGGTCGCACCGAACTCGCCGCCCGCTTCCGTCTCTCGCAGCAATTCAGCCAAACCGACCCCTGGGCCGAACGCGCTGCAGGCAAGGAGTCGCATGAGTTTGCCATTCCGCTGGAACTGGTTTAACGGCGTCGATTTGAACAATACGTAAAGGAATTTTTATGAACAGCACCTTAAAAAGCGCCTGGTACACCATCGGCCAACTCACCGATATCCCTCGCCTCGGCGCAAAAGTGGTGACCTTTCACGGCCAGCCCATCGCGGTGTTTCGCACCCAAACCGATGACGTGTTTGCGCTCAATGATCTGTGCCCGCATAAAGGCGGGCCGCTATCGCAAGGCATTGTGCACGATCATAAAGTCACCTGCCCATTACACGGCTGGGTGATCGAACTCGATAGCGGCTCGGCCACCGCCCCGGATGAGGGTTGTAGCCACACCTATCCCGTACGTGTCACGGCGGGCAAAATCGAGATTGAAATTCAGAACATGGCCGTCATTGAGCCTAATACCGAAACGCTCAGCACATGAACAGCACCAGCCAGACTATTAGCCAGGCCACCGTTAAAACCACCTGTCCCTACTGCGGCGTGGGTTGTGGCGTGCTGGCTGAACAGAATGGCCAAGGTCACTGGTCGGTGCGCGGTGATCCGGAACATCCCGCCAATTTTGGCCGGCTATGCTCCAAAGGCGCGGCGCTGGCCGAAACAATTGATTTACCCCACCGCCTTACCGAACCGCAGGTTCGCCAGACTGATGGTCAGCTTGCCGCCGTGAGCTGGGATTTGGCGCTCAACACAATCGCCGCCGGTTTTCGCGCCGCCATCGACGAATTCGGTCCGGAATCGGTCGGTATTTATGTTTCGGGGCAAATTCTGACCGAAGACTATTATGTCGCCAACAAGCTGATGAAAGGCTTTATCGGCGCGGCCAATATCGACACCAATTCGCGGCTGTGCATGTCTTCCGCCGTGGCCGCCTATAACCGCGCGTTTGGCTCCGACACGGTGCCCGTATCCTATGAAGATTTGGAAAATGCGGATCTTGTGGTGTTGGTCGGTTCCAACACGGCTTATGCCCATCCGGTGATCTTCCAGCGCCTCGTGGCTGCAAAAGAGCGCCGCCCCGAGATGAAATTTGTGGTGATCGACCCGCGCCGCACCGCAACCTGCGATATTGCCGATTTGCATCTGCCACTCGCGCCTGGTGCTGATGCGCTGCTGTTTAATGGCTTGCTGGTTGCCTTGGCCGATGCCGACAAAATCAATCAGGCTTTTTTGGCCGATTCAGTGGATGGCTTTGAAGAAACGCTGGCTACCGCTCGCACTGATGCGCCGGATATCGACACACTGGCACAGCGGTGTGGGCTGAAGAAAAGCGATTTAGAACAGTTTTTTAATTGGTTTATCGCTACTGAGCGTACCGTTTCGCTCTGGTCGCAGGGCATGAATCAATCCGCCACGGGCACTGACAAGGGCAATGCGCTGATTAATTGCCACCTCGCCACGGGGCGTATCGGCAAGCCCGCGATGGGGCCGTTTTCCATCACCGGCCAACCCAATGCCATGGGCGGGCGCGAGGTGGGCGGGCTGGCGAACCAACTCGCCGCGCATCAAGGCTTTACGCCGGAGGCCATCGACCGCGTGAGTCGTTTTTGGGGTAGCGATCGGGTTGCCCAAAAACCCGGCCTCAAGGCGGTGGATTTATTTGCAGCGGCGGGTTCCGGCAAAATCAAGGCGCTGTGGATTATTGCCACCAATCCGGTATTTAGCCTGCCCGATAGCCACGCCGTGCGCGCCGCCTTGGCAACCTGCCCGCTGGTTGTGCTCTCGGAATGTGTGGACAACACCGATACCGCCGCCTTTGCCGATGTGCTGCTGCCCGCCACCACCTGGGGCGAGCGCAATGGCACGGTCACCAATTCGGAACGCCGTATTACCCGCCAACTGCCCTTCATTCGGCCACCCGCTCAAGCACGGCATGATTGGTGGGTTGTGTGTGAGGTCGCCAAGCGGCTGAGCTTCGACGATGGATTCAACTTCCCCAATACCGCCGCAATTTTCCGCGAATATGCCGCAATGACCGGCTTTGAAAACAACGGCAGCCGCGATCTCGATCTTTCCGCCTTCGCCACATTCAGCGATGCCGAGTACGATGCCCTGCCGCCCACGCGTTGGCCGCAACCAGCCAACCAGCAAGCAAAAGAACCCTTTGCCGATGGCCGATTTTTTACCCCGAATCGGCGCGCGCGGATGATCGCGGTACGTGCCCAAGGCCCGACATCTGCGCTGACACCCACCTATCCGTTGCGCCTGAATAATGGCCGTCTGCGCGACCAATGGCATGGTATGAGCCGCACCGGTGCCGTGCCGAAACTCCTGAATCATGCCAGCGAACCGACGGTGAGCGTGCATCCGCAGGATGCGGCGCGATTCAGGCTACGCGGCCACCAGATTGCCCGCATCGGCAACGCCAACGGTACCGCTTTAGCGCGTGTTCATCTGGATGACAACCAACGGCCTGGATCGCTGTTTATGCCCATGCATTGGAGTCAGGCGTTCAGTCAGCATGGGCTCGTCAACGCCCTGACTGATGCCCAGACCGACCCGGTTTCTGGCCAACCCGAGTTTAAAACCCAGGCTGTTTGGGCTGAACCCTATCCGGCCAAATGGTATGGCTTTGCGCTCATTAGCCAGCGGCTGACCGTGCCCTCGTTAGCGCAATTTTCAGGTGGCTATGCCGTGCTTATCCCCGGCGATGGCGTGGTGCGGATTGAATTGGCGGGCATTGACGCGCCCGAGGACTGGCTTGGTTGGGCCAAGCGGCAGTTAGGTACTTTAGATGCCCGTAACACCGTACCCCAAGGATTTGAACAGGGGGAAACCGCACACTGGATTGAATTTGCCGACCCCGCCAACGGCCGATTCCGTATCGCCCAAATTCATGCGGGGCAGCTGGATTGGGTGCTGCACATCACAGCCGACAGTCGTGCGGTCGATACCCAATGGCTCGCCGGATTATTCCGCGAAACCGAACTCAGCACCCTGCAGTTGGCCGATGTGATGGCCGGAAAACCCGCAGGCGCACAGACCGATGTGGGACCAATCATCTGCGCCTGCTTCAGCATTGGCCGCAACACCCTGCTGGACGCGATGGCCGAGCACCCCATCCCCGATGTCAAAACCTTGGGTGCCTGCACACAAGCCGGTACCAACTGTGGTTCTTGCATCCCGGAACTCAAAGCCCTACTGGCGCACTCTGCGCTGGTGGCCACACCGTAAGAGGAAACAATCATGCGTTACCTGCCCATTTTTCTCGATGTACAGAACAAGCGTTGCGCGCTGATTGGCGGCGGTGAGATTGCCGCCCGCAAACTCGCTTGGCTACAAGCGGCAGGCGCTTCAGTGCGGATTGTCGCGCCCCAACTCGATGCCGAAGTCGCGGCCAAAATCAACGGCGACACCGTGCAGTATGTAGCCGAAACCTTCCGCCCAGAACACGTGGATGGCTGCCTGCTCGTGGTGGCTGCCACCGACAATGCGGCAGTGAACATCGCCGTGGCCGACGCCGCGCGTGCGCGCCATCTGCCGGTGAATGTGGTCGATGATCCCGCACGGTGCAGCTTTATCGTGCCCGCCATTATCGACCGTGAACCGATGACGATTGCCGTTTCCTCCAGTGGCACCAGTCCCGTGTTGGCACGCTGGGTGCGTTCGCGGATTGAATCACTCATCCCCTCATCGATTGGTCGATTAGCGGCATTTTTCGGTGCCCGACGCCAACATGTGGAAGCGCAATTGCCTGAAATCGGCAGTCGGCGGCGCTTCTGGGAGCAGTTGCTCAATACCGATATTCCCTTTGCCATCAGCCAAGGGCGGGAACGCGATGCCGATACCTATTTTGAGCAGGCACTGAATGAGCAGGCCAATGCACCCAAAACCGGCAAGGTATACCTCATCGGGGCAGGACCCGGCGATCCGGATTTACTCACCTTCCGCGCGCTGCAACGCCTGCAACAAGCCGATGTGGTGGTGTATGACCGCCTTGTTGCACCCGCCATTGTCGAATTGGCGCGACGTGATGCCACCCGCATGTATGTGGGCAAGTGCCGCGACGCACATAGCGTGCCACAGGAAGAAATTTCCCAGCGTCTGGTTGAGTTGGCGCAGGCAGGCAAAATTGTGGCGCGCCTCAAAGGCGGTGACCCGTTTATTTTCGGGCGTGGCGGCGAAGAAATTCAGGCACTCGCCGCCGCCGGATTGCCCTATGAAGTAGTGCCAGGCATCACCGCCGCCAGCGGTTGCGCGGCCTATGCGGGCATTCCACTCACCCACCGCGATTACGCTCAGTCGGTGCGGTTTATTACCGGTCACACCAAGGACGGCATACTCAATCTCGATTGGGCACACCTCGCCGCCAGCACCGACACCATGGTGTTTTACATGGGTTTGGGGGCTTCCCAAGAGATTTGCGCGCAGTTAATCACCCACGGCCTGCCTGCCGATCACCCTGCAGGCCTGATCGAGCACGGCACCACCGCCCGTCAGCGGGTATACACCGGCACGCTCGCCACCCTGCCCGACCTCATTCGGCGCGCGCAATCGCCCGCGTTGTTGATTGTGGGCGAAGTCGTCAATTTGCATGAATCGCTGGCCTGGTTCGAGGGTTCCGCCGAGGCATCCGCCGCCTTCACGCCCCCGGTGGTCAAAAGCGATGCGGCCACGCTGCGGAGCGCGGCATGAACACACCCGCTGCCCCCCCAATTCGCGCCGATTTATCAACCGAATTACCACAGGTCTTTGCGGCGCGGCGCATTGCCCTGCCAGAATCGCGCCAGCTCGATGTATTGGCCGGATTGTTCGAGCGCCGCGGCGCCACCGTACTGCGCTGCCCGCTGGTCAGCATTCATGACAGCCCCAATCAAACCACCGTGAGAATTTGGCTCGATACCTTCATCCACGATGCCGCCATCACGGATTTGATACTGCTTACCGGCGAAGGCATCACCCGCTTGGTCGCCGCCGCCGAACGTTTTAATATCAAGGAAGAATTTCTGAGACGGTTGAAATCGGTACGGCTGATTGTACGCGGCCCCAAACCGGGGCGGGCGTTAAAGGTTTGGGATATTCACCCCGCAATTCAGGCCGAAACCCCCACCACGCAAGGCATTATTTCCACCCTGCGCACGCTGCCCACTCTGGGGCCGCGCATCGGCGTGGTGTTGTATGGCACCGAGCCGAATCGTCCCTTAATCGAAGCCATTACCGAACTGGGCGCAGTGCCCGTCACGGTCGCGCCCTATATCTACGCCAGTGATTCGGAAACTACCGTAGTCAGTTATTTGATCGAGGAAATGGCCGCTGGTCGGATTGATGTGCTGGCCTTCACCAGTCAACCACAATTCAAGCGGTTGGCAACGGTGGCCGAGAAAACCGGCCAAACGGATGCGCTCATCAGCGGAATGCAAAAAACCCGCATTGCCGCGATTGGCCCGGTGATGGCTGATTATCTGCGTGAACAGGGTGTACGCGTCGATGTGATGCCCGAGGGCCGTTTTTTCATGCGGCCGTTAGTCGATGCCTTGGCCAGCTCATTGGCTGACAAGCCGACCCAACCGGTTCAAGGTCCCAACCAAGTACGATAGTGCAAGGCTCAAGCCTTCGAAGAAACGTATTGAAGTGAATATCCTCGACCCAATACGGCACTGGATGAAAAGAAAGCACGCAATTATCGAGATCTGGCCTAATATTTGCGTTAATGGAAACAAGGCGGTCATTAAGAGACTCCTTAAGGAACCCAATCCGATTGGCCCCGTATTCCACCTTTTGACCACATTCCTGGAATGCCCGGTAGTGATAAAAAATCAGATGTCAGAACAAGTCAACCCCAAAGCCCCAACACACACACACAGAATATCGGCTTATCCCCGCGTCTTTGGCTTGGCCGTGTTGATTTGCAGCGGCTGGGCTGCGGGTGGAATACCCACCGTATGGGCCGATGGCCCTACAACGGCACACGCTGAATTTCAAAGCGTGCAATCCATTGAATCAGCGATACAAGGTTTTTTAAAACAACAGGTTGCCATCGGAACAAATACCCAATTCCAGGTCGGCACACTCGATCCTCGTTTACAACTCAAACCCTGCGATCAGTCGCTACAAGTCCAGACGAATAACGCAAGCATCCCGCACGGCGGGCGCATGACGGTTCAAGTGGCTTGCACGGGCGCGAACCCTTGGCGTATCTTTGTCCCAGTCAAAATCATGACACTCGTCACGGTGCTCAGCCTTGCACGACCCCTAGCGCCAGGTGCACAAATTACGGCTCAAGATTTAAGCTCATTGGTCGTTAACGCCAATCAACAAACCAGCGCGTATCTGGTCAACCCTGCGGATGCGATTGGTCAAGTGGTGACCCGTCCCATGCAGGCCGGACAAATTTTGACGCAACAAGATTTAAATGCCGCCCAGGTGATTAAACGCGGGGATCATGTCACCCTCATCGCAGGCGAAGACGGCGTCAGCGTTTCTGCCGAAGGCATTGCCCAAGACTCAGCGGGGATTGGACAACGCGTGCTGGTCAAAAATAGCCGTTCTGGAGCACAGGTTGAAGGCATTGTGCGTGATGCCCATACTGTCGTCATTCGGTAATTTTTTGCTTTTTCGTTAAAGTTTGTGTATTTACTGCCGATAGAATTGGCAAACGTGGATACAAAGCGCGGGTTTATTGAGGATATCTCACTGACTTGTGTTTTACCCCCCCATTCCAAGAGAGAAAATCATGAGCACAATCAACGGATTTAGCGGTAAAAACGGGTATGGCAACCCGGCAATAGAAAACCGTAGCGCGGCAAAGCCTGGCTCATCAGCTGAAGCAAGTGCCGCGGAATCATCCATTGAGGATTCGGCGGTCAATTTATCGTCCGGTGCGACCACAATGCAAAAGCTGACTCAATCCCTAGCCAGCACGCCGTCGTTCGATCAAGCAAAGGTTGATCGCATCAAAGCCCTAATTGCCGATAGGCAATACACGGTGGATCCCGCAAAAATCGCGGCTAAATTCATGAGCATCGAACCCCAAACACGCACCAATTCAGTCCATCCTTAGCGGTTTATAGGGGAAAAATGACATCACCCACGCACAAGATGCTGGATCGTTTAACCCAAGCGGTTAATGAGTTAATGGCATCCCATCGCGCCTTGGCTCAATTGTTGGTTCAGCCAGATCAGCCCGAATCGGGACACGCGCTGGATGAGATCGTCACCGCGATTCGGCTGGGAAATGCCCGACTGGAAGCAGCAGAGCAACAGCGGCACGCCTGGCTTGCGCAACAAACCCAGCCGACCAATATGCAGCAAGCGCTGGCAGATGCGGATCAACATGAACACAGCCAATATTTAGTGGCATGGCGACGGCTGCAACCCCCTATCGAGTCGCTCAGCACACTCATGCAGCAACATCACATGATCCTCGGACGTTTAGGATTTTTTATTCAAGAGCGCGTCAATATTTTGACGAACACGCCGGATACACTGGATACGGCGGTGTATGCCGCCACCGGAAAACCCGAGCACACGACCGATCGTCGCCGCTCACTGGGAGATGCTTAACAGGCTCAAAAATTAGCGAAAAACCGGAATTTATATCGCGCAAATGAGGGTTCTAAGATCATTTTCAATACCGTATTGCCGGGTGCAATCGTTTTTTCAGTAGCCTGTTAAGATTCCGTCTGGATCAGGCAGTCGTTCTGCGCCACTGCTCGGCGCCATAACATAAACCGGCTTTCACCCGCGCGGCCTTCGCGCACAATCGCCCACCCCGGAAAATCAATGGGCGACCCGCGCGCACTACACTCCACATAGACCCGCGCATCCGCGGCCAACCAATCGGCCTGATTCAATGCCAACAGTGCATTATTGAGCAACGCGGGATGAGCAAAGGGCGGGTCTAAAAAGACCAAATCAATCGGCAGTTCCGCCAGGTGCTGCGTCGACGCTTGCCGCAGCCATGCAAGCGCATCGGCTTGCCAAACCCGCACCCGCGTGGCGTCGATACCCAAATCCTCAAAATTACGCCGAATTTCGGACACGACCCGTGCCGATTGCTCAATCGCAACAGCCCAAACGGCACCACGCGATAAGGCCTCGACGCTGAGAATGCCACTCCCTGCAAATAAATCCAACACACGCAGGCCGGCTAAATTTTGCCCCAACCAATTAAACAAGGTTTCACGCACCCGATCCGGTGTGGGACGTAAACCGGGCATGGCAGGAAAATGCAACCGGCGGGAACGCAGAGCGCCGCCTGTAATTCTCACGGTTTGTTTCCCATGAACCACCATTTGACGCACGTGCCCCGGCGCGGTGGCAGGCAATTCTGAATCCTGTGCATATCGGTCGCGGCGCGCTGCGGTTTTGGGGACCTTGGACGGAATAGAATGACTCAAAATAACGCCCCACCCATGATTGACCTCAGATGCAAAAATACGCAAAACCCACCCGAATACGCGGCGTACTCTATCAGGACGTTTTACCCATGTTAAGATACCCACAATCTTGGCGATAATACCCAACCTATTCAACTGCGGCATCAATCGCTGTCGCCTGATACTGCATTTCACCCCTTCTTTGTGATTCAATCCCCCCTTAAAAAGGCCCTTTGATGTTTGGATTTTTACGTCGAAAAAAAGCCCCAGAAACCCCGGCTGAGTTGATGATGGAACCCGAAGTTACGCAGGCGGCGGGGCCGGAAGCCGCGCCCGCCGCCGAGACAGTGGCGACACCAACATCGCCCGCGCCTGTCGATACTGAGCAGTCCGCAGCGTTAGCACCCCTCATTCACGCCGAAACCAGGTCCACTGACCGCGTCGCGCCGTTGACTGAACCGGCGAATCGCGAAAAACCGAAATCACGCTTTTGGCAACAACTCTCCCGCACCCGTAGCAGTGTCACTGAGGGTTTAGGTGATTTGTTTCTCGGCAAAAAAGCGATCGATGATGAGTTACTCGAAGAAATTGAAACCCGATTGTTACTCGCCGATGTCGGTCAAACCACGACACAGGCCTTAATTAAAGAACTGCAGCAACTCATCTCCCGCAAGCAACTCAATGATGCAGAAGCCCTGTTCGAAAAACTGGGCAACCTCATGGTCGAGCGCCTACAACGGGCTCAGAAACTCCGCCCCACCTTTACCGAGCTCCCCCACATCATTGTCGTTTGCGGCATTAATGGTGCGGGCAAAACCACAACCATCGGCAAACTCGCTTATTACTTCAAAAATCAGGGACACAAAGTCATGCTGGCCGCAGGCGACACATTCCGTGCGGCAGCCGTTGAACAGTTGATGACCTGGGGGGAGCGCAATCAAATCCCCGTGATCGGCGAGCCGGGGCGCAACGATGCCGCCTCCGTGCTTTTTGATGCCGCCCAATCGGCCAAAGCGCGCCAGATTGATGTACTCATTGCCGATACGGCCGGGCGGTTACACACCCAAGGCGGGCTGATGGACGAGCTCAAAAAACTGGTGCGGGTGCTCAGTAAATCGCAGCCCGGTGCGCCCCACGAAATCCTGCTGGTGCTGGATGCCAGTATTGGCCAAAACGCGTTGAATCAGGCGCGGTTATTTCATCAAGCGGTGGGCGTTACCGGTTTGGTGGTCACCAAGCTCGATGGCACTGCAAAGGGTGGCATTCTATTTGCGATTGCCGATGAACTCGGTTTGCCGATTGATTTTATTGGGGTGGGTGAGCAACTCGAAGATTTACGCCCGTTTGAACCTCAAAATTATGTGGATGCTTTACTGGACCGCGAACCATCATGATCGAATTTGAAGGCGTTAGCCGCCGATTTAGCAATGGACATTTCGGCCTGCAGGAGGTGAGTTTCCATATTCCTGAAGGCCGAATGGTTTTTATTACCGGACATTCAGGTTCAGGAAAATCAACCCTGCTGCGCCTCATCCCGGCGCTTGATCAACCCACCAGCGGCTTCGTTCGGATCGGCGGGCACGATCTTAAAAAAATGCCTAAGCATCAATATCCAAAATTACGCCGTCAAATCGGTGTGGTCTTCCAGGACCATCATTTACTCCCCGATCGCCGCGTGTTCGACAATGTTGCCCTACCCTTGCAGGTTTCGGGATTTGGATCCAAAGACATTCGCCGCCGTGTTGAAGCCGCACTGGATAAAGTTGGCCTCCTGGCGCGACAATGCGCTTTAATTGATGAGCTATCCGGTGGAGAACAACAACGGGTAAACATTGCCCGCGCCCTGGTGAACCGCCCCAAAATCTTGCTGGCAGATGAACCAACCGGTAACCTTGACCCTGATCTTTCACGGGAAATATTCAATCAGTTTGCGGATTTTCATGCGGTTGGTGTCACTGTTGTCATCGCCAGCCACGACGTTCACCTGCTAAAAACCTACACGGTGCCCCGAATTGTGTTAAATCAAGGTCATATTTCTCACATCGAAGAGGCCTTTTGAGATGAGCCATCGCGACAGCCCCATAGATAACCATGGGCCAACTCAAACCAAAGCCAACAGTAAAACATCCACGCCAAAACACGGCTCGCTATCCGCATGGCAAGCCCATCACTATCGGTGCTTCAAAGATGCACTCTGGCGGTTACTCAGAAAACCGATGAGCGCTTGGGCGACCATCTTCGCCATTGCAGTCGTCTTGGCACTCCCCGGGTTTATCATGACCTTAGCCGGCCAAATTAAACACATTGGCGGCGTTTGGGCGAGCGAACAGGGACAGACCAATATTTACTTGCACGCCAATGCGCCCGCAGCAGACATCCAAAACTTCAAAAAATGGCTGGATGCCCAGGCGCCGGTACGATCCAGCCAAGAGATTACGCCTGAAGACGGCTTGCGCGAACTGGCGCAGCGGCTACAAATCAGTCACCTCGAGACCCTGGAACCCAATCCGCTACCCACGGTGATCGTGATTCATCTGCACGACGCAACCAGTCAATCGACCCTCGCTTTACGTCAGCAGATTCACAACAATCCCCTTGTGGCGAATTTATCAGAAGGCGGCGAATGGATTAAACGCCTTCAAGAGGTCAGTCAATTCTTCGACCAACTCAGTTGGTGGATACTGGCACTCTTTGGCCTGACCGTGATTTTCGTGGTGGGCAACACGTTACGCCTCGAACTTCAAGAGCGGCGCGAAGAGCTCGCACTCATCGGCCTGATTGGCGGCACGCGTCGATATATGTTGCGCCCGCTTCTCTATGATGGTGCAATTACTGGGTTACTGGGCGGCATCGTCGCCAGCCTCCTGGTGTATGCCCTGATTACTGCGTTGACTGCACCGATTAACCAGTTTGCGGCGGGATATGGCACCCGAATCATTGTGATTCCGCCGCTACTTCTCAGCTTACTTTTCGGATTGATTGGCCTGGGATTAGGGTGGCTCAGTGCCCAGCTGATTGGTCAGAACTTCCTACGGAAAACAGTACCTGCGTGACGCACGACACATGGAACTTAAGTTGAGCAAATCAATCCCAGGGGGGATTGTAAAAACCCTGATAATCGTGTGAAGATAGACAAAATAGTGACATTTAAACCCGAGGTACGAACGCTATGACTACCGCCCAACACCTCAGCATGCAGCCCCCCCTGCGCATCACGAGTCCTGTGATTGGGGATTCGTTGCAGCAGTATTTAGCTGAAGTCCGGCGCATCCCCTTACTCACCGTCGAGGAAGAGCAGCAGCTGGCTGAACAGCTCAAAGCATCGGGTGATATCAAAGCCGCACAAGCGCTCATCATGGCGCATTTGCGCTTCGTGGTGCATATCGCCCGGGGTTATCGCGGCTACGGTTTACCCCTGTCTGACCTCATCCAAGAAGGCAATATTGGCCTGATGAAGGCCGTCAAACGCTTTGAACCAGAACAGAAAGTCCGCCTGGTCACCTTTGCAGTGCATTGGATTCGCGCGGAGATTCACGAATATATTCTGAAAAATTGGCGCATTGTCAAAATCGCCACCACCAAGGCCCAGCGCAAACTGTTTTTCAAAATGCGGCAAATGAAAAGTGGACTTGGCTGGCTAACCGCTGAGGAAACTCGCGCAATTGCCGCCGAACTCAATGTACCTGAACGAGAAGTGGTCACCATGGAATCACGGCTTTATAGCCAAGATATTGCAATTGATACGCCGCTTTATGATAACGATCAGGAAGGCAGCGGTCCTTCTTACGAGCAAATTTTGGTCGATCAGCATCAAGTCTCCGTGGAGGACGTAACCGCCCAGCGCGATGAAGATGATCGCTTAAGTGCGATGAGTCACGCGCTGACTGCCCTCGATGCGCGTAGCCGGGATATTTTAGAGCGCCGCTGGCTCTCTGAACCTAAAGCCACGTTGCAAACACTGGCCGATGAATATCAGGTGTCAGCTGAGCGCGTTCGGCAAATTGAAAATGCCGCGCTCAAAAAACTTAAAACAGCGTTACCAGCACCGGAATAAGTTAATCACAAACGCGAAAATTGAATTAAGCCGAATGCTTTTGCAGATTCGGCTTTTTGCTATTGAAAAATTAGAGGCCGATAATCCCCGACTGGTGGATACCCTCCAACCCCATTTGCACACCAATCACGGCAAGAATCAAACCCATTAATCGGGTAATAACCGCCACGCCATCGCGACCGATTCGCACCAAAATCCGCTCTGAGAAAATAAAAGCGTAAAACGTGATGAAGCAAATGATCGTAAACATCACCAAGGTAATGCCTGTTTCTACCCAATGGCCACTCGGGGAATAACTCATTGCAGTCGCAATCGTGCCGGGACCGGCCAAAACCGGAATGGCGAGTGGCGTTATCGCAATATCGTTTTGCGCATCACTATCCACTTCATCCACCGATTCTGCCGAGATTTGTTTCGGATGGGACATTCGAGAATTTTCCCCATGTAACATTCGAAAACCGACCAAGCTGATTAAAATTCCGCCCGCAATGCGCAATGCAGCCAAAGTAATGCCAAAAAGCGAGAATAACAATGGCCCAAATAACGCAAAAACCACCACGATATAAAAAGCCATGCGCACCGCTCGCCAAGCCACCTGACGCGTGGTGGCAACACCCATTTGTGCGGTCAGGCCAAGGAAAATTACCGCATTAGCCACCGGATTCATCATGGCCAGAAATGCCATAAAGACGGCCAACGCATGATGGATTAAATCAGACACACCATACCCCCAAGTAAAATCCATTCGAAATCGACTGGCACACTATAAAAATAGAACCGCCAATCAAATCCAAAACATAGCGATTATATTGCCAAATGGTCATTGCATTTAACCTTTTTCTGGCGCATAAATGGCACGTTATTGAACCATGCAACCTATTTATTTTTCCGATCAAATAAAAAACTCCCGCATATATTTATCTAATCCTTTATTCAGAATAATATTAAACTCATGACTGAACACCGCACACTTTTCACGTTTGTCCGAGAATTCATTAAAAACCCCCGCCATACGGGCGCTATTTGCCCAAGCTCCGGTTTCTTGGCGCGCCAAATGGCGGCGCTGGTACCACCCGGCGAAGGCAAGGTAATCGAATTGGGCCCCGGTAGTGGGCCGATGACACGCGCCTTGCTGAACCGAGGCATTGCACCAAATGATTTAATTCTGGTGGAACGCACACAATCTTTTGCCGACCATCTCAAACAGCGTTTTCCGCAAATCAAAGTGATTCATGGTGATGCTTGCGGATTATCTACCTTACTGGGGCAAATCGACGAGCCCATCCGTGCGATTGTGTCCAGCTTGCCGCTTCGCAGCATGCCCCGTGCTTTGGTGCAGCAAATCAGCAATGAGATCAACCACATATCTCACCCAGGCACACGGTTTATCCAATTTACCTATTATCTGCACGACAAAAAACCGCCCTTTCCTGAACCCTATTCCGGGCCATTTTCGGGCAGCGAGGGGCATATTGTTTGGTGCAATTTCCCACCGGCGCGGGTTGATGCATTTGACTGGATCGCCTAATTTTCGAAAGAATCTAATCCTCAATCGGCGAGACGTCAATCGGGTGATTAATGGTTTGAGGTAATCCCCCCGAATTTTCGTTGCTGTTTTTTCACTGTTTTTTCAATCTTACTTTTCATGATGCTCACCTCTCTTTGAATCGCCCCGGGTGTGAACTGACCCCCAGAAGTTGGACGGTCGTGGCCTCGCCGGTCAGGCGCTGTTTCTCAGCCGGTATTCCACGGGGCTGAGTCCTTGCAATCCAAGCTTGATGCGCTTGCAGTTGTAGTAGTGGATGTAATCATGCACGCCTGCTTCGAGCGCCTCAATGCCATCGAGTGTGATTTGGCCGAGAAATTCATAATCCGCAGGCGCATATCCCGCTTCCACCGACAGCTACCTGTCGACTGTGACCAGTATCACAGAAAGCGGGATGGACTAACGATATTGGCCGAGAAGCTATCGCTGGGGGGCTGGGTGATCTGTAGCTTATTAAGCTATTTCCAACCCGTGGGAAGTCCAAGCGCCTCTTTGAAGAGTCCGTGCTATTAAGGTAGAACCCGGCCGGGTCAGCACATGTTAAAGCGACATCATTCAATCCGGAGAAAAGATACGAGTCGCGTCATAGGTCGCACAAAACTCATAAAATGAGGCCGAATCCATCGGTTTGGCAATAAAGTATCCCTGCGCAATATCGCACCCGATACCTTTTAACATATCCAGATCCTGCTTCGTCTCCACGCCTTCGGCCACGCTCTTGAGGTGGAGTTTATGGGCCATATCGATGCTCGACTCGACCACAATACGTAAGGCCTCGTTGTTACCAAAGTCCTTCACGAAGGACTGATCTATCTTCAGTTCGCTGAAGGGGACGCGGATGAGTTGCTGCATGGATGAGTAACCAGTGCCGTAATCGTCAATGGAAAGACTGAAACCATGCATGCACAAGCGGGTCAGGTTTTCCAATGCACGAGCAAGATCAGTCATGATCGCGGATTCGGTGATTTCCAGTATTATGTAGCGTGGATCCAGCCCGGCATTTTTGACCACTGTAGTGATTTTATGCGCCAGATCGGTCTCATTTAAAGAGACCAGAGAAAGGTTGACTGAAACAGTGACCTTATTGCTTCTGTTGTGAAACAAACGACACGCCGCTGCCGATTTTTCCAGCATGATAAAAGTGAGCTCGTCAATATTATCGCTCTGCTCCAGCAGCGAAATGAAGGCATAGGGTGAAATCACGCCATGTTCAGGATGAATCCAGCGCGCCAGTGCCTCCGCGCCGGTGATATTGCCCGATTTCAACTCAACCTTGGGTTGAAAGTACGGTTCAAACTCATTTGCGCGCATCCCCAGCAGAATTTCCTCAAGACTGAAACTCAGTGTCGCAGCAGCCTTTTGTGGCATCCTGATTATCGGGCGCTCAAATTGACTAATCAGCAATTCAAGTTTTGCCCGAGCGATGGGTTTCTCAACCACACCGATCAGCTTGATGCCGTAGGATTTGGCCATCGTTTCAATTGAAGCCAGCAACGCCTTGTCAAGCGTGCTGAGTATGAGGATCGAAGGTGCGTATTGGAAATCCCCCAAGTGCCGCATGAACTCCATACCGTCCATTTCCGGCATATTCATATCGCAAAGTGCGATATCCACCCGGGTGACCGCCGAATCCAGTACTCCCAGTGCCTGCTTGCCGTTGGCAGCCTCGCAAATTTCCGAAACACCTAGTGTGCGCAGCGTGTTCACGATCATCCGGCGCTGAAAATCATCGTCTTCAATCACCAGAATCTTCAGATTTTGCACCATCATTTTGACACTCCATTCGAATCATCGATTACGGTCAGATGTGTTTCAAACAACAGGCAGGCTTCATTCAACTCATTCAGTCCTGCTTGTGTGCCGTCCATATTGCCGTTCTGTGCCGCCTGCTCGATCGCAGCGCAAATATCAGCCATGCGGATTGCGCCCACCATGCTGCACGAGCCTTTCATTCGATGCGCTGAGCGTGCTGCATTAACCAGGTCACTATTCGCCAGCATTCCGGTCAGCTTGGCCATGTCTGCTTGAATATGCGATCCAAAATCATGCAAGACCTTGATCTGCTCCTGCCCGTCCGGTACGACCTGACTCAATATGGCGTAATCGACAGGTCCCGCAGAGTTTCCGTCATCCGCATCAGCCGGTAAAAGCGATTTTGAACGCGTATCCGTATCCGAAAGGGACAACCAGTTTGCCAGCGTCTTCTTCAGTAATGTTAAATCTGTCGGCTTCACCAGCAACTCATCCATACCGGCGGCATGGCAATGTTCTACTTCTCCAGGCAGTGCATTGGCGGTCCAGGCGATGATCGGCGTATGGACAAGGTTTTTCTCCTTTTCAATCTGGCGTATCGCCCGTGTCAGTGCATAGCCATCCATCTCAGGCATATGGCAGTCGGTAATGACCAGTGCGAAACGTCCCTCACGCCATTTCGACAACGCAACGTTTCCATCATCTGCCGTTTCGGCACGCAGCCCAAGCAGCTCGATTTGACGCGCGAGCAAATCACGATTGGTGGGATGGTCGTCTACCGCCAGTACCAGTGGGGGGGCCATGCCCTCAAAGAGCGGTTCTACCTTACGTTGTTCCACCATGGGAAATAGCGTTGGAATCATCACCCCGGGTGCGGCTGAGATTGGCAAAATTACGGTGATACTGAAAGTGGATCCCTTCCCAAGCTCGCTGCTCAATTCGATCTGACCATCCAGTAATTGGGCCAGACGGAGGCAGATGGCAAGTCCAAGTCCGGTTCCGCCGTACTGGCGGGCTGTATCGGCGCTGGCCTGCTGGTAGCGTTTAAACACGCTCTCCTGAATATCCACGGGGATACCGACACCGGTGTCTTTGACGGAGAAGCGTATCCGTTCGCCGCTTTCGAGCGATTCAAGATATTCGGCACGAATCTCAATTTCGCCGCGCGGGGTGAACTTGATTGCATTGCTGACAAAGTTATTCAGCACCTGTGACAGGCGTAGCGGATCGACGATATATGCCTCACTCAGTCGGGAGTCGCTGTGCTGCCACAACACGAGATTTTTTGCGCTGGCTACATGAGAGTAGGTATTAACGACTTCCTGTAGCAACTGGGGTATTGAGGTGGATTGCGGGGACAGGGCCAGCTTGCCTTCCTGTATCTTCGACCAGTCAAGGATGTCGTTGACAATACGCAACAGACTTCTGGCAGAGTCCCACGCAGTGTGCAAGGTCTTGTGCTGGTCGCGGTCAAGTGATGTCAAAGACAACACCTCCAGCATGCCCAGCATGCCGGTCAGTGGCGTGCGCACCTCATGGCTCATGGTGGTGAGAAATGAATCCTTGGCCTGATTAGCCTGCTCTGCGGTCTCCTTGGCAGCAACCAGTTGTTGTTCATGTTGCTGACGCTCGGTGATGTCACGCATTGTGCCGATGAACTGATGCTCTTTACCGTCCTGTATTTCACTGATGGCCAAAGCAAGCGGGAACGTACTGCCGTCTTTGCGCTTACCCACCACCTCGCGTTCAATACCGATGATCTTTTTCGTTCCCGTATCCAGATAGTTCTTAAGATAACCATCATGCTCGCTACGATAGGGCTCCGGCATGAGCATGTTGACATTGCGGCCAATCACTTCATCGGCTTGATAGCCAAAAATTCGCTCGGCGGCCGGATTGAAGCTCAGCAGCACGCCCCGCGCATCAATGCTAGCCAGGCCATCCTGCAAATGCTTCACAATACTGGATACGCGTTTTTCTAGCGTTTTTGAGAGCTGAATCTCGCGTTTCACGCGGAGCACCAGTGGCCAGAAGAGAAGCGTGATCATAATCAACAATACGGCGATCTGCGTGGACAGGATGATTTGTTGCTGATGGCGCAGATTGGCGATACGGGCCTCGTTTTCACGCTGGTACTGGTTAGTCAGGCCATTCAAGCTTTCAAGCAGGGCTTCATTGGCACTATGGATATACTGAAGATCTTGATTGGCAGAGGATAATTTATTGTCGGGCATCGTGATGATAGCGCGCGCAGCATCTAGAAAATCGCTGACTCTTTTATCCACCAGATACGGCGGCTCAAACATGATCCGCTTAATCTGCCGTGAGGGATTGCCGGGCAGTCCCAGTGCTTCATCGCCACGTATCAGTCCCTGCTGGGATTTTTCCATAAGATTGATCGCAGCCAACAGCGTGTGGCGTGTGTCTTGTCGTTCTTCAGGATAGATCAGGAGATCGTTGCTGAGCGTGGCAATGCGCTGCGATAACATGCGCTGCCGACCGCTGATATTGATCACAACGCTGTTTTTTTGGTTGGCCGCAAGCCCCCTCTCTGCGACGATGTAACTGCCCACAAGGAGAAGCATGACTGCGATGCTGGCTACGATGCCGGTGCTGACCAGGATTTTAAAAATACGTATGCCGGCTGTTTTGCTATCACTCATGGCGGACCTCTCGCAAACAAAGCCGTGGGAACGGTAACTTTTGTTGATTCAATATAAAAACCCGGTAATCACCCAGTTTTCAGTAGCTGTCGACTGTAGAACCCCATCGGACACTGTAACTACTTTTTCTGCCCATTATCTGACATAAGTTGCCGGGGGCAATCTCCTCAGTATTTCTTGGGTCGTTCCTCGTTGTATTCATGCCTTCGGTATTCCTGTACAACCTTGGCGTGCGTCAGACTGATGAAGCAGTGCTCGTTCAGGCACTCACCCCGACGCCTCCCCCAAATTGAGTAGCAACCGGAATTAGAGTCCAATCCCAACCATGCAGGAGATTGGACATGAAGAAGCGTTTTAGTGAAGAGCAGATCATTGGCTTCCTGCGAGAGGCCGAAACGGGCCTACCGATTAAGGAGCTGTGTCGTCGGCACGGTTTTTCCGAAGCGAGCGACTACCTGTGGCGCAGCAAGTTTGGTGGCATGGATGTGTCGGATGCCAAGCGGTTGAAGGCACTGGAGGCTGAGAACACCCGTCTGAAGAAGTTGCTCGCCGAATCCATGTTGGAAATTGAAGTGACCCGCGAGGCATTACGAAAAAAGTGGTGACGGCACCAGCACGCCGTGAACTGGTGCGTCACCTGACGGGTCAGGGGTTGAGCGAACGGCATGCCCTGCGTGTCATTGGCATGAGTGCCAGCGCCTATCGCTATTGCCCCGCACCTGATCGCAATCAGACCCTGCGGGAAGAAATTGTGGCATTGGCCCATCGGCACCGTCGCTATGGCTCAGGCATGATCTACCTGAAGTTGCGCCAGTCGGGACAACAGATCAATCACAAGCGCGTTGAGCGCTTGTATGCCGAGACGGGCCTACAGGTGCGGCGGCGCCGACGCAAGAAGGTGCCGGTGTCTGACCGTCAGCCATTGGGCCGGCCTCAGGCCGCCAACCAAGTCTGGTCGATGGATTTCGTATTCGATCGCACGGCCGAAGGCCGTGTGATCAAGTGCCTGACGATCGTGGACGACGCCACACACGAAGCTGTGGCCATCGTGCCGGAGCGCGCCATTGGCGGGCACATGCTGACACGCATACTGGATCCTCTGGCCATGCAGCGAGGCTTTCCTCATGCGATCCGCACCGACAACGGCAAGGAGTTCTGCGGTCGAGCCATGCTGACCTGGGCACACCAGCGTGGCGTGAAGTTGTTTCTGATCGAGCCGGGCAAGCCCAATCAGAACGCGTACATCGAATCCTTCAACGGACGTTTGCGGGATGAGTGCCTGAACGAGCACTGGTTTGTCAGCTTGGCCCACGCCAAGGTGATGATTGAAGCTTGGCGACGGGAATACAACGAGGAACGACCGAAGAAATCACTGGGTGGTCTGACGCCTTCAGCCTACGCCAGACAACTGGCCGGAAAATCGGCTACATTACCCCTTGGACTCTAAAGCCAAGTGCTACTGAAAACGGAGGGACGTCGACCCATCAACTCGGTTGTAGTAACATTTTGATCATACAAGCCTGATAGGCTGATGACCTGCCAACCTGGGGCCGTACCCATGAGCGATGGAACGCCGTTTCCAAAATCTGAAATTGAATGATTCATGGAAGAGAAAATTTCACTGGTTATGGGGATGATCCGAGATGGCGTTATCGGCCCAAGCTCTGACAAATACACCAAAACGCCTTGATAAAATCGAAGCCCGACTTAAAGAGCTGAATGCATACGGGGATATCACAAATCACCCTCTTTAGGCGAAGCTGATAAAGCGCACCGCACACCGAAACCATTACCGTCGCAGTGGATCCTCCTGCTGTCGAATACTCTGCACTTCTCCTGTCATCACACTCCGCCCTCGCACATGCTGCAGCGTATGCTTCAAATTCTCGACCATCAGATTCCTCACGACACTCACTACCTTTAGCTGCTTTCGGCTTCCGTAATCGACCAATCCAAATCACTGCGAAAAATACAGCGACGCAAACAATGGAAAAAACCAATGCTGCTGCCAACTCTGCAAACGGACGAATAAACCATAACCAGAATGCGTTTCCCATCACTGACCTCCTGTCCCGTCTAAAATGCACCAAGAGCAAGCAGCGCGCTCTAAAAAGTGATCAAGTTATACAATTGGACGACGACTGTGTTGATGTGTCTCCTTTTCTCGTAATGCGTTAGCGTAACTTTTACATTCGTTATCAATTCAGGCATATCGCTTCCGTTCTGGTATGGATCATCGTAACACGGCAGCACCAATCTGGTGCGCGAAACCTATCGCTAAATTACAAAATATTCTATTTAAAACAGAATGTTGTAGTCAATTTTCAGACATGGCATTTAGTTTGCTATATACAGTTCATGAAACAAATATTCGTAAGTGACACTCAGCAAGTCAGCACATCATGAACGCCCCCCTTTTTCACATGGTCGCGGATGCGCCGATCCCCGTAGCACCGTTCAGCCACGCAGTCGAAGCAAATGGCTGGGTGCTTGTGACCGGGCAATTGCCTATCGATCCGGACGACGATAGTACCCCGCTTCCCGAGGGCATCGAGGCGCAGACGCATAAGGTGTTCGGAAATCTAATGCGCGTGCTACACGGCCTAAATCTAAGTCTTGAGCATGTCCTGAGTGCGCGCGTGTTCCTCACGGATTTCCACACCGATTACCAGGCCATGAATATGGTCTACGCCAGTTATTTCCCGCCCGACCGCCGGCCTGCACGAACCTGTGTCGGCGTGACTGGGCTCGCGCGTGCTGCGCGTGTTGAAATCGACTTTATCGCGCGACGTCCACAACACGTTCGCTGAACCATCGCCTGTCTGTCGGCGACGTCCGGATGCACCGGTGCCGCCGATGTGCAATCCACTGTGTCAATCATTCCGGGAGATCAACCATGAGTATTGTCTTTGCAAAATCCCAGCGCCAGCTACTGTCTGCAGCGCTGTTTGTTTCCCTACTACCGGCGCTGCCAGTCACCACGCAGGCGGCCGATCTTGGGAGTTCACAGGTTTGCCAAGCACTGCAAACCAAATATCCGCAGTTCAAAGGAAAAACGCTTGTCGATGCAATCAATCCTCATACGCCAGGCTATGAGGCGCTTGACCCGAAAGACCCGAGCAAATATGTCGGTTTAGATATTGACCTAGCAGAAGCGCTCGGGAGTTGCCTGGGCTTCTCCCTGAAATACACGCCGGTCGCGTTTGCGGCATTACTGCCAACCCTGCAAAGCGGCCAAGCCGACCTCGTGATTTCTGACATCTACGCGACGAAGGAGCGCGCCAAAGCCGCCGACTTCATCACCTATTCAAAGGTCTTCGATGGCGTGCTCGTCGCCAAGGGTAATCCGAAGAATATCACCGGAATCAACCTGTCGATGTGCGGTACAACCGCAGCAGAGAACACTGGATTCGTTGAGGTTCCATTGGTGCAGAACTTGGCAGCGCCATGTAAAGCCGCCGGGAAACCCGTTCCGCAACTGCAGCTCTATGATAACAATGCCTCCTGCATTCAGGCCATTCTCGCCGGGCGTGCGGACACCTATATCAACGACGTGAATACGGTCGACCAAGCGGTCAAGGCTTACCCGGACAAACTCAGCAAGGCGGCTGCCGTCACACTTCCTTATCACATCGGTATCGGTGTATCTAAGGACAACCCCGAGCTGCGCGACGCCATTGTCCTTGCGCTTGGTGAAATTCAGAAATCCGGGTTGCAACTTGATTTGATGAAAAAGTGGGGGTTAAACCAAGGAGCGATCGAGCCGCCAACCATCATCAGCGATAAGTAAGTCAAGCGGAGACTACGGTGGATCTCTTCTTCCATTATTTGACGTTAGATTACCTGCTCAAGGGTATTGTCCTGACCTTGGAGGTCACTACGCTAGGGCTTGTTGGTGGCTTTGCCATTGGCATAGTTCTAGCCGCGATGCTGCTATCTCGCCATCGCTGGATTTCCGTGGTGGCAAGGACCTATACCGTAATCTTCCGCGGTACGCCACTCATCCTGCAGATGGTATTCGTCTATGACGCGCTGCCACACCTCGGGATAATGCTCAGTGCGCTGGTCGCCGGCGGCGTCGCACTGGCACTCAATGAAGCACCCTTCATCGCGGAAATTTTACGTGCGGGCATTCGTGGCGTCGATCGTGGCCAGAGTGATGCTGGCCAGGCGCTGGGCATGTCGTCGTTTGTATTGATGAAGCGAATTATCGCGCCTCAGGCAATACGCACGATGATTCCAGCCTTCGGCAATGAAGGCGTAAACGCGTTGAAAAACTCTTCACTCGCTTCCTTCATTTCGGTTCAGGAATTGACACTTCGAAGTACGCAGTTGGCGTCATCCACTTTCGACTTCTTCTCTGTCTTTTTTGCCTCCGGCCTTCTTTACCTGATGTTGACGGGTGGTGTGTCTGCTATTCAGCTCTTCGCCGAACGGGCACTCGACCTAGACCGACCTCGGGGCAAGGGAAAGATACTTATGTATCTATTGCCTTGGCGTAGATACGCTGAGGAAGCTCCACCGTCGAAAGCGCCGACCGTTTCAGACGGGGTGGAGGTGTCGGAACCTCTTGTTACACCGACTCGTGAAGCACGTATGACTAGGCTGACCAACCTCGCCAAAGGGCCGATCGCTGTTGAAATCCATGATCTAACTAAATGCTATGGCTCTCGTCAGGTATTCGGTGATTTGAACTTGCAAGTCCGCACAGGCGAAATCGTTGCACTTCTTGGCCCGAGCGGTTCGGGGAAAAGCACGTTGCTCCGCTGCATCAATCGCCTCGAAACCTGGGATTCGGGTGATGTGTTGATTGGCGGTCGCCGGGTCGGATACTCATCTGGCGGTATAGTGCTGTCGCCAAGCGAAGTGGCAAGGCAACGTGTTGATGTTGGTGTTGGCATGCTGTTTCAGCATTTCAATCTATTCGCTCACCTGTCCGCAGCCGAGAACATCGCCGGACCCTTGCGCTGGGTGCATGGCTGGTCGCAAGAGGCCGCCGCACAGCGGGCACAGGAACTGCTTGATCGCGTCGGCCTCGGCGATCGAGCCGACACACTGCCGCGTCATCTGTCCGGTGGGCAGCAGCAACGCGTGGCAATCGCACGGGCGATCGCTCCAGGAGCCAAACTGCTTTTGCTAGACGAACCTACCTCAGCTCTGGATCCGGAAATGGTCGGTGAAGTTCTGGAGGTCATTCGCAGGCTCGCCATCGAGGACAAGCTCACGATGATCATTTCCACCCATCAATTGCGGTTCGCTGAGGAAGTTGCCGACCGTGTTGTCTTTCTCACGGATGGCAATATCGTTGAGGATGGCCCGGCCCATGAGGTCCTCAGCCATCCACGCAATCCGCTGACAGCTCGCTTCATTCGCGTGATGAATTCCGGCCAAACTTCGGCTGTTGCACTATGACCAATGAGCCGAAGTGGGGATGGGCAATCAGGGTCAACTGGCGCACAGATTTCGCTGCAAGCTCACGCGGCCGCATCAGTATATCGCCGACATATGCATCGCGCTCGCGACAATTTCCGCCGCGCTTTGTGTACTTGTCCCATCGACGAGCATGCGAGCGGTTCACGCTCGCCGATGGGCACTGAGGCCGCGCAGGGTATCTTTTCGATTTAGCTTATTCAACAACGAGGAAGCCGTCCATGTTTTATGAACTGCCAGCAACACTTGCAACTGTGCACTGGGGTTACTTTGATGCGGGCCTCGCCCCGGCCTTACGCGTCAAAAGTGGAGACTTTATCCGCGCCGAGGCCGTGACGCACCAAGCGGGTGACGCGCCTGAATTGATGATGGATGATGCCATAAGGTTGCTTTACTCAAGTATCCCTGAAAATGATCGGAATCCGGGCGTACATCTGATGACTGGCCCAATTTACGTGGAAGATGCGCAACCGGGTGACATGCTTGAGGTTCGTTATCTGCAAATGTTGCCGCGCTTTCGATATGGATCAAACCTCGCTGCTCACTGGGGTCTCCTCTACAAGGAGATGGGCGAGAAGGAGCGCGTGACGATCTATCAGATCGATCCTGACTGCAACACTGCCCACGCCCTTTACGCGTATAACTATCCAGGGAAATATACAGTTCCAGGTAAGATCACCAAACGCGGAACTTGCAACTGCGAACCAGCATTGAACGGTGTATGGGTGCCCGTGCGCCCGCACTTGGGTACGGCCGGCGTTGCGCCAGACGCCATGGGCCGGGTGAGTACGATCCCCCCCGGTGCGCACGGTGGCAATATCGACAACTGGCGTATTGGTGCCGGGGCCACGATGTACTACCCGGTTGCAGTACCCGGTGCACTGTTCTCGATTGGCGACCCCCATATCTCGCAAGGCGACGGCGAGATCAGTGGCACCGCGATTGAGGCTTCGCTGAATGTGATGTTCCAAATCGTGTTGCGCAAGGACTTTCATTTTCCTTCGCCGCTGCTTGAAACAGCGGACACATGGATCGTGCACGGTTTCGATGAAGACCTCGATGTCGCGATGAAAAACGCGGCGAAGGACATGCTCCATCTGCTTGTCGACAAGCATGACCTGAGTCGCGACGACGCGTATTCGCTGATGAGTGTCAGCGCTGACTTTGGCGTCACTCAGGTCGTTGACGGGCGCCAAGGCGTGCACTGCAAGATGCAGCGTGGGATCTTCCCGGTGCGGTCGACGAATAAAGGGACTTAGGTTTTCTACCCAGTCCTTCCATTAATGCCCTCATGAGATAAAAAATCTCGAGCATCTGTTCTCGCCTATAACGAATTGTTCACGACATTAATGGACTGTTTACGACTTTAATTGTTCAGAACACTTAAGCCATCATCTGTACAAAGCTTTGCCGATGGAATTGGTACAACCACGTTTCGCTAATCACCTTGCCATTCAGTGTCAGCACACCATTCAACTCGATCGGCGCATCGCTATCAATAAAGAAATCGAATTGCGTCAGCCAGCGCGGTGTACCAGCAACCCAATCAATGCTCATATTATCGGCTTTGCCAGAAGAACTCGACACCGTAAACACGGCATCTTTCGGCTGGTGGCCTTGAAAAAGCGTACTGTCCCATTCAATCACAAGCTTAACGGTATTGGCAGGGCGCGAACCACCAAAATTCCCCCCTGGCCCCGCCCGCAAGGCAACTACGCGGGCTAATTGGCCATGGGGGAAAAATGGCTCGTGCTCTGTCCAGTACAAGCGGTATTTAAAGGTTAACGAAGATCCTGCCAAGGCCGGGCCATTGACTTGCCAGAATGCCACTACGTTATCGAAGGTTTCATCGTTGGTCGGAATTTCAATCAAGGTCACTGAGCCCTTGCCCCAATCACTATTGCCCTTGCTATCGACGAGCGGCTCGACCCACACTGAAGGCCGTTTTTCATAGCCGACGCCATCAAGATAATGTGACGCATCCCGATCACGCTGCATCAGACCAAAACCTCGAGGATGCTGATCGATAAAGGCGGAGTATGCCAAACTGGGCGGATTC
This sequence comes from Pseudomonadota bacterium, assembly GCA_021801265.1. Taxonomy (GTDB): domain Bacteria; phylum Pseudomonadota; class Gammaproteobacteria; order Halothiobacillales; family Halothiobacillaceae; genus Halothiobacillus. Next base: position 83,072 of record JAJYYE010000012.1, read on the forward strand.
GCTAATGGGCGTGCAAGGTGTTCGTTATCACTACGCCACATCACCAGCGTATCGGAATCATGCACTTCTGGCCGCCATCCTCGCAGGTGGCTGTTCGGGGTTTCGCTGTACCAAAACATCGAAGTCAGGGGGGCAACCCCTAACTGATCAATGGTTTTACGAATGAATAAATTCTTTTCAATCACCATTTCGGTATCGCCATCAAAGCGTAACTCAAACCGATAGGCACCGGTAATGGACGGCCCATCCAGTAAGGCATACACCACCACGGGATCCCCTTCGTTCAGCGCTGGCTCAAACCAGAATGCCCGAAAATCAGGGAATTCTTCACCCTGAGGTAAACCGGTATTAATTGCGATACCCCGTGCCGACATACCCACTTGCCCTTGACGGGAAATGGCGCGGAAGTAACTCGCGCCCTGAAAGGTCGCCCAAGGCTCGGTTTTGATCCAATCACCCAAGCGACGCGACCGTTGTATCCAAAAACCTGAAATACCCGACTGGCCCGCAGGCACTTGTCTGAGTGGGCTATCGGTCGGCATGGAGAAGTATTCTGGGCGATACTCGATTTCGCGGGCGCGGTCACCCTCTACGACACTCATGGCCACTGACTTCATGAAATACTCACCCAAGGGCCGGAAGGTGATGGGATATACCGAGCCTGAATTCCCCCACAGGGCATCGTCCGGATTGAAATTGATCTTGCCTGCCGCATCGTAATTAATCGTTTTTATCGCATCTGGCACGGGTGACGGTGGTGCCTGATAGGGGGCTTTAGCCATCTCCTCAGCTTTGAAAATCAACGATTTATAGGAAAACTGCTTAGGTGCCGCAAAACTCAAGCCCACCTGGGGTGCAGCCACAGCAGGGGCTCCGGTGGCCTTAGGGGCGGTCGTCGCAGCCGAACCACCCGCTGTGCCATTGGCCGAGGCATCGGCAGCATACACTTCAGGAAACCCCAAGGCGGCCAAGCCCGTGAGGTTGGCTAAACTGAATAAAAATGCCCGACGAGTGAATTCTGATTGGGGCAGTGTTTCACTTGGCAGGTTTTTCAAGGGTTCGGGCTGAATTTTCATGACACATTCTCAAACAAAAAAATAAAAAAGGACAACGATTCCGCACGATTATGGGGTGCAAATCGCGCGGGTTAATTGATCGACACTTCGCCCCCAGGGGTCTTCCGGCGCCGCCATCCAAGCGTGTTGATGCAAGCGCATCACCGCATCCGCATCATCCAGCACCCGTGCCGCCTGACGTTTGGGTACCGATTGGACACCCTCGGCCAATAATTTATCCGCAAGGGCAGTACTTGCTCGTTTGGCAGCACCCGTGCGGTGCGCGGCCAACGCAGCAGCAATCCGCGCTTGGTTGGGATGCAAAATAGTCCAACTCAGCCAATCAGGGGCTTTTTCGGGCTTAAGCAGAGGCAGGGGAATGGCCGCAAAATCAACCAGTACCTGATCGCCCAGTGCACATTCTGGCGGTGTGCACCAAATGCCCCGAGCCCGCCAGCGATCACCCAGAGAAAAACGGGAAAGCCACACGGTAATGGGTGCGGCCAACAATAAAGACAAGCTGATGGGAATGGTCCAATAAAAGAAGTTGGCATTCAAACTGAGTGCAATACCCGACCAAATCACCGCCAGAATCATGCCCGGTGCATGGCGCACCACCGCCTGAATCCAACCGATTTCCGAACTGCGGTTTTGACCCGCCCAGCGCACCGTCACATTCAAGATGGCCTGCACCACATACGCCGAATGTGCCAGCATCCGGATGGGTGCCAAGAGTATTGAAAATAGATTCTCCAGCAAAAACCCTTGCAGCAACCGCGGAACTGAACCAAAGCCTTGCCGCCGACTACGATCGAACACCAGCAGATCAAACAAGGCCAAAAGTTTGGGCAGGAACAAAGTTACCAACGTACTGGTGACCAACACAATCGCCCATTGCGGATGCCATTGCGGCCAGTTCGGGTAGAGGCTGCGCGCATCGGGAAAGTAATTGATGTCACCTGCCGCAAACTGCGCTACCTCGATGGTGCTAAACAGCAAAAACAGGAACCAAACCGGTGAGGCCAAATAGGCAAAAATCCCATTCATAAATGCCATCCGATGCGCCGTTGCGAGACCACGTTCAAAGCCGATAAAACTCACATGTTGCAAATTGCCTTTCGACCAACGTTTATCACGAATCAACTCATCATCCAGCGAGGGCGGCGATTCTTCAAAGCTGCCTTCAATACCGGTTTCCAGCCATACCTCATAGCCCGCGCGCCGAATAAATGAGGCCTCCACAAAATCATGGCTGAGCACAGTTCCGCGCCATAAACCGAACCCGCGCATGCTTTTTAAGCCGCAGTGCGCCATAAAGGCTTCAGTGCGGATAATCGCGTTATGCCCCCAAAACACGGCTTCGTTTAATTGCAACGCCGCCAACCCCTCGCTAAATAAGGGACCATATAAATGTGTGACAAACTGCTGCATGCGCGCAAAGGCAGAACGGGCATTAAACAAGCGCGGCACCGTCTGGATCATCCCGGCCTTGGGCTCACATTCCATGAGACGAACCAGAGTAACTACTGCCTCGCCAGACATGACGCTATCGGCATCGAACACAATGAAATACTTGAATTTCCGCCCCCAACGGCGTAAAAAATCGGAAACGTTGCCGGTTTTGGCGCGTAAATTCACGCGACGACGACGGTAATGCAGCCGACCATGCAAATCGAGTTCATCACAGAGCATCAACCAGGCGGCGCGCTCTTCCAGCCACACCTCCGGGTCGCGGCTATCGGATAACACAAAGAATTCAAATGCATCCAGATGGCCGGTCGCCCTCACCGACTCAATACTGGCGCGCAGCCCCCGAAATACCCGCTCGACATCTTCATGATAAATCGGTAACGCCACCGCCGTTTTAACTAAGGGCACGGTGGGCAATTGCACACTGAAGCGGGTGAGTAAACTTCGGGCATCGCCTCGGCCTTTAAACCGGCGCCGAATATAAAACCCGAATAATGCCATCCATGAACCGGCGGCCACAAAGGCATACAGCGGAATAAATGTAATGAGAATCGCTTTTTCAATCGGGGTGCTGCCGTGGTAGGGTAGAACGAGAATCATGCCCCAGATGCCGAACGTGGTTTGCAGCAGCACGAACGCCGTAAATATCCAGCGACGAATGAGCGCCACACGACGAAACGCATCATGCCCAAATAAATTCTTCATGATGCGTCAATGCCTTGTGAAGCCCGGGATGATTGAATCAAGGTTGGATCGAAAGAATGTGCATGACGAACACTGCCGCGCAATAGCGCAGGCATCGCCTGAACCGGTGGCACGGGGACGGCCAGACGTTGCGTTAAATCGGCTTGGTTGTGCTGAATGTCGAGATCAGCCTCAAGATCAATCGTGGGGCAACCGGTTTGCAAGAATTGATAAAAAACCCGCCGCTGCAGCCAACGCAATTGCGCGCAAATGGCTTCAGGATAACGGCAGATGGTGTTTGAAGCCATGTCTTCAGGCTTGGTTGCAGGGAGGGTGAGTAACTGTTCCGACGGCAACATTATTTCATCTGCCCAAAACGCGACACATCAGCAGGTAATTCATAACGCCATGTTTCAGAAAGTGTTTTCTTACCCAAGGCCAAATTTGCATCAATAGTGATTTCATTCTTACCGGTAGGTGCCAGTAACATCGATAAACGCCAATGCCCCGCCTCCGGCAATGGGATAACCGCTTGCTCCAATACAGTCGCGGTATCCCGCGTATTGATCTGCGCGATCACCGGGGAGTTGCTGCTCAAGCCACTCAGTTTTCCGCCCGCAAAGTCCAAGTTTACCCGGTAGGCTTTTTCCGTTTTATCATCCGGATTGGTTTTAACCATGCCGATTAATGGCCGCCGGACTTCAGCCAAAGGCTCCTCAGCCACACGGCCATCACCCACACTCAGGGTGTAGGCAAAAGATATGGGGTGTGCCGGATCGACCGGATCGGTCGGTTGAAAAAACGCAATTTGATTTTCGTGCACATCGCTATTGGTTGGAATTTGCACAAGCACGATTTTGCCCTTGCCAAAACCCGCTTCCGTGGTGACCCACAGCGAGGGACGTTTTTCAAAGCGAGAAATGGGATCCTCAAATTGACAAAAACGGGTTTGGCGCTGCATAAAGCCAAACCCCCGAATACCATCGGCGTCAAACTGATTGATGCGCAGTTCAGCAGGGTTACGCAGCGAGCGGAACACCCAATTCCCCTCCCCTGTATGCATCAGCAAGCCATCGGATTCATAAGCGGCGGGGCGCCATTGCCCAACAGGACGTTGACCAATCTGGCCATAAAAATACATGGTCGACATCGGCGCCAAGCCCACGCGGCTAATCCCATTACGCGGGAATAAATTCGCGGTAACATGCACATCGACTTGGGCACCATTGGGCCGAACCACAAATTCATAAGCCCCCGTCAGCGATTCACCATCCAGCAGCGCATAAATCGTGAGTTGCTGGTCTGTCGACGCGGGGCGCACCAACCAAAACTTGGTGAACATCGGGAATTTTTCGCCCTGCGGCAAGCCGGTGTCGATGGCTACACCCCGCGCATGGGCGCCCGGGACTTGATCTGCCGCCACCACACCAAACTGCGCGCCGCCCAAAAATGTAATCATCACATCATGCGAATCCTGACCACTGAGCGGGTAATCCACAGAAAAACCGGCAAAGCCTAAATTAGCAGGCACCGTTTGCGCGAAGGCTGGGCTGGGCCAATCAAATTTCGCCTTATTGAACACAATCGGCGCGACCGATTGAGGCGTCACTTCGTAGATATCCACCGGTTGTTGATAAACATAACCCGCGGCAATTGGGCTGACGCCAAAACGTGAGGTAGGCCACAAAGCGGCACTTGGTTTAATCGCGATGCGCTCAAACGTGGCTTGATCAATCTGACTCAGTGCCTCAGGGATTTTCGGTTCGGGAACATAAGCAGAGGCAGCCAACTGCTTGGCTTGAATAGTGACATCATTCAAATCAAACGCTTCGACCGCAGAGGCAAAAAACAACGAACCGCCGACCATACCGACCGCCATAAGGTGTCGAATTCGCGATCGCCGCTTGAACGCTTCGCCCAACGAACCGACCCCGAGACACACTGAACCCAGACCTATTGAACTTGGAAACATCCCAACCTACTCTGAAAATAAATCCCACTGCAAAACACTTGCAAGCATACGGCAATTTTATGATGCCAAGTAATCGATGAATCAACTTTTCCGGGCAGTTGTTGCGCCGATGAAACGAGCAAACAGCAGCCTAGGCGTAAATCCCCCCAGTCGGCCCGGAGTGCCTACCGAAGAAAATCACCAAATCGCCCCGCATCAAAGCTGCAAGCTGTCACAATATACGCTTGTCCCCCGTCCACTTCTGGAATTGCCCCCGCATGAGTTTTGTTCATCTGCATCTTCATACCGAATTTTCGCTGGTCGATAGCACGCTGCGTATTAAGCCGATGTTGGCCGCTGCCAAGGCCCGCAGGCTGCCTGCACTTGCGCTCACCGATCAGGGCAATCTGTTTGCCATGGTCAAATTCTATGAAGCGGCGCGCAAGGCAGGCATTAAACCGATGTTGGGTGCCGATTGCTGGGTCAGCTCTCCCGATACTGCTGAGCCTCGACGTATCGTACTTTTGGCACAAAATAATCTCGGATTTCGCCACTTAACCGAGTTAATTTCACGGGGCTATTGTGAGGGCCAAGTCGATGGGCGCCCGCTTTTGCAGCGCGAATGGCTCACCGCCGAACAATGCAGCGGCTTGATAGCGCTCAGTGGCGGGCACTTGGGCGAGATCGGCCAATTATTGCTGCATGGCAAAGCCCGCGAACGCAAGGCGGCGGTGAAATTCTGGACAGCCGCCTTCCCGAATCGGTTTTATCTTGAAATTTCCCGTTGCGGGCGACCGGATGAGGAAAAGTATCTGCATGAGGCTATCGCACTGGCCGAACATGAACGTCTGCCCGTGGTGGCGACCAATGATGTGCGATTTCTGGATGCGGCCGATTATGAAGCACATGAAGTACGCGTGTGCATCCAGCAGGGCCGCACACTGGATGACCCTCGCCGAACGCGCGAATACACCGAGCAGCAGTATTTACGCTCGGCTGATGAGATGCAGGCCCTGTTTGCCGATATTCCCGAGGCCATCGCCAACAGCATCGCCATTGCCGAACGCTGCAATGTGACGCTGCAACTGGGTAAAAATTTCCTGCCGAATTTTCCGACGCCCAAGGGCGAAACGGAAGCAGATTATCTGCGCACCTTGAGCGAACAGGGATTAGCACATCGGTTTGCCCGCGTGCCCGCCGAGCGGCATGCCACTTATCGAGAGCGCCTGAACATCGAGCTCGATGTGATTATCCAGATGGGCTTCCCCGGCTATTTTTTGATTGTGGCGGACTTTATTCAATGGGCGAAGCGCCAGAACATTCCAGTGGGGCCGGGCCGGGGTTCGGGTGCGGGCTCGCTGGTAGCTTGGGCGTTGTTGATTACCGATATTGATCCGATTCCTTACGATTTACTCTTCGAACGCTTTTTGAATCCTGAGCGGGTTTCGATGCCCGACTTTGATATCGACTTTTGCATGGAAGGCCGTGATCGAGTGATCGACTACGTGGCCGAGCGTTATGGCCGCTCGGCAGTGTCGCAAATTGCCACGCATGGCACGATGGCCGCCAAGGCGGTCGTGCGGGATGTCGGCCGAGTAATGAGTTATCCGTATGGGTTTGTTGATCGTATCGCCAAGCTCATCCCGATGAAACCGGGGCTGGATGTGACGCTGGAAGATGCGCTGGGTCGCACCGAACGGTCGCAAAAAGAAGCTGAACGGTTTTCGCAGGAATTTCGTGATTTATATGAGCGCGACGAAGAAGTTCAGGCGATTGTCGATATGGGCATCGCGCTGGAAGGCCTATCGCGCAACGTCGGCAAACATGCGGGCGGCGTGGTCATCGCGCCAAGCAAGCTCACCGACTTCACGCCGATGTACTGCGAAGCGAACGGTGCGTCCGCCGCGTCGCAGCTGGATAAAGATGATGTGGAAGCCGTGGGTCTCGTGAAATTCGACTTCTTGGGGCTGCGTAATCTCACGATTATCGACTGGGCGCTGGCCTCCATCAATACCACTCGCCGCAATGCCGGTCAAGAACCGGTAGACATCACCGCGATTCCACTCGATGACAAACCCAGTTTCGCCTTGCTCAAACGCTGCGAAACCACCGCCGTGTTCCAGCTGGAATCACGCGGTATGAAAGACCTCATCCGTCGCCTGCAACCCGATACGTTTGAAGACATCATTGCGCTGGTAGCCCTCTTCCGCCCAGGCCCATTGCAATCGGGCATGGTCGATGATTTTATTCTGCGCAAAAAAGGTGAGCAGAAAATTGAATACTTGCACCCGTGGCTTACCGACGTGCTTAAACCCACCTACGGCGTCATTGTGTACCAGGAACAGGTCATGCAAATCGCGCAGATTCTGGCAGGCTACACGCTCGGCGGCGCGGATTTGCTGCGCCGCGCGATGGGTAAGAAAAAAGCCGAAGAAATGGCGGAGCAGCGTGCCATCTTCCTGGAAGGCGCGAAGGCCAAAGACGTCAACCCAGACCAAGCGGGTTATATCTTTGATTTGATGGAAAAATTCGCCGGTTACGGCTTTAACAAGTCCCACTCTGCCGCATATGCGCTCGTGGCCTATCAAACCGCCTGGCTCAAGGCACATTACCCTGCGCATTTCATGGCCGCCGTGCTGTCGGCGGATATGGACAATACCGATAAAATTGTGGGCTTGATCGGCGAATGCAAACGCATGGGGCTCACGGTAATACCACCCGATGTGAATCACTGCGCCTATAAATTTCAAGCACTGGATGCCAAAACCGTCGTTTATGGCCTGGGTGCGATCAAGGGCGTGGGTGAAGGTGTGATCCAGCATATTGTGGCGGAACGTGGCACGCACGGCGCGTTCACGGATATGAACGATTTTTGCCTGCGCGTGGGTGCTCAAGCCCTGAACAAGCGTGTGTTAGAGGCCATGGTATTGGCTGGCGCACTGGATAACCTAGGGCCGAACCGCGCCAGTCTATTCACCCATATCCCCGATGCAATGAAAGCCGCCAATCAGGTTCAAACGGCGGCGGCGGCGGGCATGGGCGATTTATTCGGTGGTTTTGATGCCCCAGAAACCGCCATTCGGGTGCCCATTCCCCAGCTCGAACCCTGGCCCGATACCGAACAACTCAAAAAAGAAAAAGATACCCTTGGGCTGTATCTCACCGGCCATCCGATTCACGCCTTCGCAGCAGAACTCAAAAATCTCGTGAGCGAAACCTTGGCCTCACTCAATGAGCGGCTGGATGCTCCCGCACCGGGTACTTATGCCAAAGGCGAACCGGTGACAGTGGCGGGTTTATGCATTGCCGAGCGGGTGGTACGCCAACAAAACGGCGATCGCCAATTATTTATCACACTCGATGATAGCGAAGGCCGCTGCGAAGTGCGCATCACCGGCGATGACATTGATCGCATCAGCGCCCAGATTGGCCGCGATCAACTCATGATTGTGGAAGGCGATGCCGCCTTTGATAGCTTTAATGGTGGCATTCGGGTGCGCAGCAAACGCCTGCTCACACTCGAACAGGCCCGAATTGAAAAAGCCCGTGGACTCCTGCTCGAGTTGTCATCTCAATGCGGCGCGATCGAGGCAACCCAGATTCTGGCGACACTGCGCCGATACCTCGGTGACGGCGTACCCGTCAGCTGCCGAGTTGTTTCCGATCTCGCACGCGCCGTTGTTCGTTTGGGTAGCGACTGGCAAGTCCCCCCATCCGATACGGCACTGGATGCACTGAAGAACGCACCGGGCATTGAGCGGATAACGGTACTGTATCGGCGGTAATTGAGCAAAAAACCTGCTCACTGTAAGGTTTAAAGCGCGTTTTCGGTATACTTAGGTACCGATTGATCCGCGCCAACACCGCCGATCGGTTTCCCCCCTTTGCTTAACCGGAGCGTCACTCATGCAAATTGAACACCACGATCTCGTTCACGAATTTCCAGAATACAAAGAACGTATCCATCATTTGAAGATAGAAAATCATCATTTCGCGAATCTGTTCGATAAATACCACGCACTCAACAATGAGATTGAACAAGCTGAAAAGAATGACCTACCCATCAGCGATGAGCATGCTGAGAGCCTGAAAAAACAACGCCTTGAACTCAAGGATCAGCTCTACGGGATCATCACCGCAGTGTGATCGCCGCCCTTGACTCCAATAAAGAAGCCCGGCATTACCGGGCTTCTTTATTGGGCTAACGACCTACTGATGGTGCTCTTTTTCAAACAAATCCAGTGCCTTTTTGACCTCGGCGATATACGTCATTGCCGGGCCACCGCCCATCACAATCGCGACTTGGCAGACATCAATAATTTCTGCATGCGTTCCCCCCGCTTTCAGCACTTTATTCACATGAATACCAATGCAGTAAGCACAACGGGCAGTAATCGCCATCCCCAGGCTAATCAACTCCTTGGTTTTGGTATCCAGCGCACCATTACACAATGCCGAATTCATAAAGCCATCAAACGCGGCCATCGTTGACGGGGCTTCGCGCATCATCATGCCCATGCCTTGCTTGAAATCATGCATGGTTTGTTCCATATCGGTACTCATGGCTTGTGCTCCTTAGCGAATGGGGGGCTATGCAAAGCTCATTATGCCTACAAAATATGACATGGGAATGATGCACCACTCAGGCCTTGTTTTCTCATCATGGCTTGGGGATTTGTGTATCGAGAATTCCTCTCCATCTTTAAGGAGCCTCTGATCAATAGGCTGATTCATCAAAAATTCACTTGCCACCCATGACTTCCTGGATATAGCATTAACGAACGTTAAGTTTATTGAGTCGATATGCCACGCAAGAAAACGCCACTCCGAGCAGAAGTTCTGAATCAGGCAATTGTCTGTTTTGCTCGTGCGGGTTATGAGGGTGTTTCCATGCGTGATCTCGCCGCAGCTTCAGGTGTTTCAGCGACAGCGCTGTATTACCACTTCAAAGATAAAGAAGATTTGTATGTTGCTGCTGTCAGTCAAGCCTTTAAGGAGAACACCCGCCCGCTCTGGGCTGCGCTCAACCAAGACGTCAATCCCTGGCACCGTCTTGAAGCGTTGGTTTTGGCGCTGACTGAGTTGCTCGCACGGGAGGAAAAATTTCTGCGCCTTTTGCAATGGGTGATGCTGGATCAGTATCAGAAACGCCAGCTCAAATTGGCCGATGAGGCATTCCGGGATTTATTTCAAGCCATGAACGCGCTCATTGAAGAATTGGGATCAAGCCTTGAGCCGCATGCCTTAACCGTATCAATCTTGGGGATGATTGTGTTCCCCTTTGAAACCGAAACAACCCGTCGGTTCCTTCCGGGTTATCAGCCACAAGGGGAAACGCCTTCGAATAGGGCACGGCATATCATTACCGTTCTGCGGCAAGGCATCCTGCCTCAAGCAGACACCCCCCGAACAGGGTGGATAAAAACGTGATGAGCGCGGCAAACATGGGCGAAAACCGGGGTTTACACCGCGTAAATGCGGATTTTGAGTCCACTTTTAACGCAGGATTGGCAAGCGCAACCGTTTTTCACCATCCGATTAAGAATGCCACCGTGTTTCAGAGCGCATGATTTCCCCAATGTTAAGTCCGCAACCAAGGAGTTTTTGCCATGACCGCCCCAAACACCACCGAAACAACCACTCCCATCTCAGCCGAAATTCGCTATCGCATGATCGCCGAAGCCGCCTATTTCCGGGCCGAAAAACGCGGATTTACGGGTACAGAGATAGCTCAGGATTGGACAGAAGCCGAGGCCGAAATTGATCGAAAACTGCAATCAATCACGGCGAACGTACCCGAAAAAATCACCTTTGAAGATAAACTTCGCCAGCAGATATCAGTTTGGGATTCACGCCTCACTCATTTAGCTGAAGATGCCAAATCAGCCAAAACCACAGTCAAGGCCAATATTGAGAAGCAGATCGCCGAAATGACCACCCACCGGCAGGCACTCAGGGAAAAACTCAACGAACTGCAAGCCAGTTCAGCCTCTCGCTGGGATGAGCTCAAACATCAAACCGAGCAGATGCTGACCAGCATGCAGGATGCCTATGATCGGGCGGCGATCCAGAAAGAAGCTTTTCAAGATAAACTGACCGCCCGGCTTGCGGTTTGGGATGCCCAATACCATGACTTGAAAGACAAGGCGAAAACAGCCAGTGTCGAGACACAAGCCGCACTTGAGGTCAAAATGCATGAACTGGGTGAGCGCCGTACTGCGGCTGCAACCCAATTGGCTCAATTGCGCTCAAAAGGTGCCGAGGCATGGGAGGATATGAAAACGGGCGTGGATAAAACGTGGAAACAAATGCGTGAAACCTTAGACCGAGTGGCCAGCCATTTTAAATGAGCACAAAGGGACGCGCTGAAGATCCCCTCGCGAAAGTGTGTCGGTGCAAAACCTCATGGGGCTATCCCCAAGTACGCATTTTGTCGCCGCCACGCAGGTCATTTTGTACCGTGGGGCGGGATTAACGGTCGTTTGACCACACATGCTGATGCTGGGCGATTGATGCCGTGTTCTTCACCGCCGCACGATACCGGTTTCGCAAAAGCATGACCGATGCCGCATGATTTCAAGCACATAAGGTAACCCAGATCATCCTCCCGTGGGCTGTGGACCTGCGCCCACTGTGTGATCCTTGCACCGCCCATCCTGACGCGAAACTGACGAAGTCCGCACGGCCCCGCCGCAGCCACAATGGTGTTGATCAGAGGTTCCTTTAAGCCAATATCACTTAAATTTCTGGTGCCCCCCGATAGCGCCACAGGGGATAACTTCGCCGCCCGTCGGTGCGTTCGCACAACCACGACACGGCTTTGTCATGCCCATTGGGTATAAAAAAAGTTATTAATAACCGCCGTTACTTCCTTGGAACTCATCATGCCCGATTCTAGCCCTACCCAAAACTTGGCTACGCAGCTGCTGGAACAGATTGAAGCGCTCCATGAGGCCGGTTTAGCGCTTGAGCACCGCATGATTGCCGAATTAGCGCACATTCATCCCAATCACCGTGATAGTGCCCGTAACTTGCTGCACTATCTGGGTGTGCGTCAGCATGATATTCGTCTGCTGCAACGAGAGCTGGCGCTACTCGGCTTATCCTCGTTTGGGGTACTCGAATCGCATGTACACGCATCACTGACCACCGTATCACAGCGCCTGGAAGAAATGCGTGGCGATCCCATTCGCCCGATCACCATCCAAAACATGAACTTTCAAACGGGGTTTGCCCGCTTGCAAGAACATGCGCGAACGCTGTTGGGTCAAACACCCGAACATCGTGATGTCCGCATCATGGTGACCTTACCGAGTGAAGCTGCCACCGATACTCAGCTGATTCCCCGCCTCATCGAAGCGGGGATGGACATTGCCCGAATCAATTGTGCCCATGATGATGTCGCCGCCTGGCGCAGCATGATTGCGCAAGTACGGCATGCGGCGTTGACCGAAGGGCGATCTTGCCTTGTGCAAATTGATCTGGCCGGGCCGAAATCGCGCACGGGCGATCTGTGCGCACAAGGCCAGGTCTTAAAAATCCGGCCGGAACGCAATTTCCAGGGCCAAGTGATTCAAGAGGCGATGCTCTGGATTACGACCGCCCCGTTAACCCCCAACCCCTTTAATGCCCCCTGCTTGCGGCTTGAACCGAATAATGCCCCGGTTGACTGGATGCAGCTGGACATCACGAGCACAGTGACGTTTGAAGATGCGCGGGGTCAAGTGGCGGCAGGTCGCGTGATTGAAAGCCGTGTGGATGGCCTGCTGCTGGGTTTTAAACACACGCTCTACATCCTTGAGGCAACACCGATTCACTTCACTGCACAACCGAATTTTGATGGTCGCCTGATCGGCACACCCCGCATTCCAGAAGACATTCGGCTCAAGGTGGGCGAAACACTTTGCTTAACGCGAGCCCCCCTACCCGGCCATGCGGCCCAAATAGCAGCCGATGGCCACGTCATTCAGCCCGCCCAACTCCACTGCACCCTGGATGCGGCATTCACTGATGTGCGGCCCGATCAATCCGTGTGGCTGGACGATGGTCGAATCGGTGGGCTTATTTTAAGTAATGATGGCCAAGTCATCCGCGTTTCCATTACTCACGCCGCACCCGAGGGCAGCAAAATCAAGGCAGAAAAAGGGATTAACTTCCCCGATACGGATTTTCACACCCCCGCGCTCACAGAAAAAGACTTGGCCGACCTTGCCGCATTGGCCCAAGAGGTAGATATCGTAGCGCTATCGTTTTTGCGCACACCCGATGATGTCACTCAACTGCAAACAGAATTAGCTCGACTGAACACTGAACAATTGGGCGTGGTGCTGAAAATCGAAAATCGGCAAGCCTTTGCCAACCTGCCCCGCATTTTGCTGACCGGCATGCGTAGCCCCAAGCTCGGCGTCATGATTGCGCGGGGTGATTTGGCCGTCGAAATTGGCTATGAGCGGCTATCGGAAGTGCAAGAAGAAATTCTCTGGCTCTGCGAAGCGGCGCATGTACCCGTGATCTGGGCCACACAAATTTTGGAAAGCATGGCCAAAAGCGGCGTACCCACGCGGCCAGAGGTCACCGATGCGGCCATGAGCATCCGCGCCGAATGCGCCATGCTCAACAAAGGCCCGCATATCACCGAAGCGCTGGCTTTCCTGACCGCCGTGCTCGGCCGCATGGAAGGCCATTACAGTAAACGGATGGCCATGCGGCGCAAACTGACGATTGCCGATTTAACCCCTTAGAACCTGTTCAAAGTCTCAATCAAATATGCAGTGCAAGAAAAAAACACCGAGGCAGCGCAGGACATCACAGTGTATAGGCGGGGGGGGTTAACCCCGACACGGTGGTCGGTAATGACGCATTGCTATTTGTTTGACACCGTGCCGGGGATGAACCCCCGCCTACGGCGCTGCTTGACGTGCTGGATCGAAGCCTTTCTTCAGCGGACTTCATCAGCGACGTGATACAGCGGATCTTCCTTGATATTCACCTCGACCAAATCACCGGCTTTTTTCAGCAAAGTTCGGCATTCGAAGGATAAATGCCGCAAATGCAGCGTCTTACCCACGTTGCGATATTTTTCCGCCAGATTATCAATCGCTTCCAGTGCCGAATGATCGACCACTTTTGACTGAGCAAAATCCAGGATCACCTCAGCCGGATCATTTCTGAAATCAAACGCCTCGGCAAATTTTGCGGTAGACGCAAAAAACAGCGGTCCCTGGATTCGGTAAATTTTTTGCCCCTCACTGAGGCTCTCGGTGGTGATGCGCAATTCGCGCGCATGTTCCCAGGCAAAGACGAGCGCCGAGACAATCACGCCCGTAATCACCGCTACTGCCAAATCGGTGAATACCGTGACCGTCGCAACGAGCAAGCCGACAATAATATCCTGTTTGGGCACGCGGCCAAACAAGCGCAACGAACCAAATTCAAAGGTACCAATGACCACCATGAACATGATGCCGACCAAGGTCGCCAACGGAATTTGTTCAATGAGTGGCGCTAAAAACAGGATAAACAGCAGCAAAAACCCGCCTGCGGCCATGCCTGACAACCGACCACGACCGCCAGATTCCACGTTAATAATGGTTTGACCCACCATCGCACAGCCGCCCATGCCGCCAAACAGGCCACAGGTGATGTTGCCTACGCCTTGCGCCACGCATTCACGGTTCGGCTGACCCCGGGTTTCGGTGACATCATCCACCAATTGCAAACTCAACAGCGACTCGATTAACCCCACACCCGCCAACACTACGGAATAGGGCAACACGGTCATAAACGCATCCCAGGTCAGCGGAAAATCCGGGATATGAAATGATGGCAAACCGCCCGCGATGCTGGAAATATCACCGACCGTTTTGGTGTGTAAATCGGGAAACAGCGCCACCAAGCCAAAGGCCAGCAGGCTGGTGACCACAATCGCCACCAACGCAGCGGGAATGGCCCGATTGATTTTCGGCCAAAAATGGGCAATCGCCATGGTGAGCACAATCAAAACTGCCATCACCACCAGAGGTGTACCACTCATCCAATGCGATTGGCCGTCGGCGCCGGTTACTTTAAAGTGATCCAGTTGCGCCAGGAAAATCACAATCGCCAAACCATTCACAAACCCCAAAAATACGGGGTACGGCACAATGCGAATATATTTACCGAGCTGCAAGGCGCCAACGGCAATTTGGATTACCCCCATCAGGAGCAACGCCGCCAGCAGATATTCCACGCCGCGGGATACAACCAGCGCCACGATCACGACCGCAGTGGCGCCGGTCGCGCCGGAAATCATCCCCGGCCGACCTCCGAAGGCTGCCGTCATAAACGCCATAATAAACGCGGCATACAAACCCATCAGGGGATTGACATGCGCAATCAAGGCAAATGCCAAGGCCTCCGGCACCAAGGCCAGTGCGACCGTCAGCCCCGATAAGAGCTCCATACGCGTGCTGGATGTACGTCCCATACCCAATAAATGAAACATGAAAAAATTCCCAATAAATAAACCAAAAACCGTTGTGAAAAAATCACCGCCCACAAGCCTGCCGGGCCGATAACCGAATCGGCTCAGAATAAGCGCCTGAGCAATGAAAAATTCATCAATGATATGTTGGGATTCTAGCGTTAACGCTCTGAAAACTCAGAGGACAACCAGACGACCAACAATTTTGGCGGGCAAAACTACATGGGTCTAATCACGGAATAGAAATCATATTAGGCATAAAACGAACCCAAAGCCTAAACACGTTAAAGCCCTGCGTCAATTTTGAAACCTGAGGAACCTCTGATTAACTCAGGAATAAAATCCCTTCCCAGCCCGCCCCGAGTACGGCCCAAGGGGAAACACCCGCCAATTCGGCACGCTATCCACCCTTGCCAAGTGCTTGCTTGGCGGCTTGATAACGCGCGATTTGTTGATCGATGGGTTCATCGATCAACTGCACACCATCAAGCGTAGCGGAGCGCTCCATCGCCTGAAACCGGGCGATAAATTTTTGGTTGGTCGCCTCCAAAGCGGCGGCCGGGTCCAGTTCCAGCCGCCGTGCCAAGTTGGTGAGGGCAAACAACACATCCCCGAGCTCTTCATAGGTGTTGGCCCTGTCTTGATTGGCCAAAGCCGCCGCCAGTTCATCCAATTCCTCATAAACTTTTGCCCAGATATCAGCTAACTCCGGCCAATCAAAGCCGACACGCGCCGCTGCATCCTGCAATTGCAGCGCCCGCTCAAAGGCAGGCAAATCCGAGGATACCCCTACCAACACTGAAGCCGAATTCCCGCCTGAACCCGCATCGACACATATATCGTTTTTCTGTGTCAGGACGATGGAATCCGCCCTCAACATACCGGGAGATGTATCGCTAATCACGATTGAAGTCTCTAATCATTTTTAACCCCACTCACTCATGGCAAAAGGCAATGCGACACCTGTCAGAAACCCCCAAAGAGCTATCGTCCTGTGACGGGGATTGCTACCCCGCCAAAAGTACGCCCGTCACTCGCCGAGGATAGATCAACTTTGGCGCCAAAGGGCAGGAATTCGCTCCAGACCGAAGGTATCGGTGCTTCAGCGCCAGATGATTTATTGTTTGACTTCGACCATGGATCCGAGTAGTCGAAGTACAGTCATCTCACGCTTCATTCTGTTTTGAATCACGCACGTATCCCAGGCATGTCGTCGCACCGCGCTGGCTCATACCCGCCTTAGCGTTCGTGCAAACTTTCCGAGGAATATTGCAAAAGCGGTGCAAGAAAATATTCGATGATTCGCCTTTGGCCGGTTTTAATCTCGACGCTGACCGCCATACCGGGTGAAAGACGAATGCTTTGGTCGTTAACCAGAATGGTTTGCTGATCCAGACGAACGCGCATGGCATAAACGAGTCCAAGTTGTTCATCCTGAATCGCATCGTCGGACACATGAGCTACCACGCCAGGAATCGTGCCATATTTTGCATAGGGGAATGTATCGATTTTAACGGTGGCTACCTGCCCAGGGCGAACAAAACCAATATCGTTATTGGGCAGCATTGCCTCCACTTCCAGCACATTATCGTGCGGCACGATAATCATCAATGGCTGCGCAGGCGTTACCACGCCGCCAATCGTATGAACATTCAATTGCTGAATGGTCCCCGTTACGGGGGCTTGCAAACTCATCAAGCGATTGCGTTGTTCTGCCTTGATGAGGTCTTGAGTCAGGCTGGTTACTTTCATATTGGCCAGATGCAGGTTGTCGAGCGCTTCCCGGCGCGACTGCTCGATAAACGATGTTTTTTGCCGTTCCGACTCAACCTGGGCTGCTTTGGTTTCGGCCAGCTTGGCCTGCTGCGTGAGCAGCTCTCTAGTTTGCTCAATCAGCGTTTGTTCCAGCCCCAGGTACTCATGCTGAGACACATGCCCGAGCGTGGAAAGTTTTTTGAAATCTGCGGTGCGGCGTCGAATAATCGGCAGGGTTTGCTCTATTTTCGACACCGTCGCCTTGAGGACATTCACCTCTTGCTTGCGTCGATCCACTTCTGCCTCCATCTGCGCCAACTGCGACTGAAACTGACGAACATGGCCATCGAGCAATTGTTGCTCAGCGGTCAAACGAGACGAACTCGTCAATGGATCGATATCCAGCCTGGGCGCTTTTTCATCGCCATCGATGGCGACCAGCAAGCCTTGATTTCTGGCCGCATCCAAACGCGCGGTGATTAAATCATCGTCAAGTCGCTGCACATCGGCGCGTTCCAGCGTTGAATCCAGCGCCACCAGCACATCCCCCGCCTGAACATGCTGACCATCGCGCACATTGATTTGTTTCACAATGGCCGTGTCGATGGGCTGTATCGTCTTGGTGCGCTGATCGGGAATAATCTTGCCGCGTGCCACGGCGACGATATCCATATGCCCCAGAATCGACCACAGAATCGCGATTAACGCAAAAGCCAAAATCACCCCCGCCACGATGCGGGGTAAGGGATGCATCGGCGTTTCCTGTAATGCCAGAGCCGAGGGCAAAAACTGTTGCTCATGTGGTAATTTCACCGGCGCATCCAGCGCTTTGCGTCGCGCCCATACCGTGGAAAATATTTGTTTATATTTTTGCCACAACACACCTTGAGCTTGACGATGGGGGCGCATATCAGGCCTGCTGCAAAGATAAAAGATGTGCGTAATGCCCATCTTTTTGCGCAGAAAGTTCGCCGTGATGCCCGGATTCGACAATTTGCCCGCGATCCATCACAACAATGCGGTCGACATGGCGAACGGCTGACAACCGGTGGGCGATGATAATGACCGTGCGGTCACGCACGATGACGCGCATGTTGTCCTGAATCACTCGTTCCGATTCATAATCCAGCGCACTGGTCGCCTCGTCGAAAATCAGAATACGCGGGTCGGTGATTAATGCCCGTGCAATGGCAATTCGCTGACGCTGTCCGCCGGAGAGACTCGACCCATGCTCACTGACCACCGTGTCATAGGCCTCCGGCATTTCAAGAATGAACTCGTGCGCACCGGCCAGTTTCGCAGCCGCCATAACGCGTTCCAAGGGCGCGCCCGGATCAGCCAGGGCGATATTTTCGCGAACACTGCGATTGAAGAGTACGTTTTCCTGGAGCACTACACCGATCTGCCGTCGTAACGACGATATCTCCGCCACGGCCAAGTCAACGCCATCAACCATCACGCGGCCCCGCTCCGGCACATAGAGCCGTTGCACCAACTTGG
This sequence comes from Pseudomonadota bacterium, assembly GCA_021801265.1. Lineage (GTDB taxonomy): Bacteria > Pseudomonadota > Gammaproteobacteria > Halothiobacillales > Halothiobacillaceae > Halothiobacillus. The sequence goes on from JAJYYE010000012.1 coordinate 101,949, forward strand.
CCAGAGTGCTTTTTCCAGAGCCGGATCGCCCCACGACACCAATGACCTGCCCCGGCTCAATGACCAGATCAATACCCCGTAAAACCTCCGGGCCATCGGGTCGGTAGCGGAAAAACACATGATCAAACTCGATCCGCCCCTGAAGGCGTGGCAGGCTGCTGCGATTGGCCGTCGGGCGTTCCGTCGGGGTATTAAGGATGTCACCCAGCCGCTGCATCGAAATTCCCGTCTGCTGGAAGTCTATCCACAACTGTGCCAAACGGATAATGGGCTGAGCAACTCGTCCGGCCAACATGTTGAAGGCGATCAACTGCCCAACCGTTAGCTGCCCATCGATAACCAAACGCGCCCCCAGCCACAATGTACCCACCGTGACCAGTTTGCCGATCAGCGAGATGGATTCGTGCGCCAGCGTCGATAATGTGGTCGTACGCAGGCTCGCCGACACATAACCCGCCAACTGCTTGTCCCAATGGCGGGTGGTGTGGGGTTCCACCGCCATGGCCTTCAGGGTGTCAATTCCGCTCATCGTTTCCACCAGAAAAGCCTGATTCTCGGCACCCCGATTAAATTTTTCTTGCAGCCGCGCCCGCAGCAATGGCGTAATCAGCACCGACACCAACACATAAAGCGGCAGAGAAGCCAGAACAATCAACGTCAACCAGCCGCTATAAAACAGCATCACGGCAATAAACACCACGGAGAACAACACATCCAGCACGAGTGTCAGGGCATTGCCGGTCAGAAACTGACGGATATTCTCCAGCTCACGAACCCGGGCGACGGAATCCCCCACCCGACGCGCCTGAAAATAAGACAACGGTAGATGGACCAAATGCTGGAAAAGCCGCGCGCCCAATTCCACATCGATGCGGCTGGCCGTGTGTGCGAAGATATAACTGCGCAGGCCCGATAACACCACCTCAAAAACCATGACCACCAACAGACCAATGGCTAACACATCCAGTGTCGTCAACCCGTGATGAACCAGTACCTTATCCATCACTACCTGGAAAAACAACGGCGTGATCAAGGCGAAAATTTGCAGGGCAAACGAAACCAGCAAGACTTCGCCCAGCAATTTGCGATGTTTGACGATGGAAGGAATAAACCAACTAAAATCGAAACGCTCCAACTCACCCGCGATTGAAGCGAGGGATGTGAACAGAATCAGCGTGCCTCGCCAACGCGCGCCGAATGCCTCGAGCGACAAGGTTTCCGGGCGACCCGCCAACGGGTCGTGAATCAGCACCTGTTTGTTTTCGGCGCGCGCCAGCACGAAAAAACCCCCATCCTCGCTTTGGGCAATCGCAGGCAATGGCGTATGAGACAATCGCTCCAGCCCGGTGCGAACCTGTTTTGCCTTAAGCCCCAGTTTGCGCGCGCCATGTAGAATTTCGTCCGTACCAAACGGCACACCGCCGACCGAAAATTCATGGCGCAATTGCTCGGGATCCGCCGACACACGATGAAACCGCGCCAGCATTACCAAAGCAAGCAAGCCTGAATCCGGGTGACGGCTAGCCTCTGCCGATATGTCCATTTCGTCCCTCATCGGAAATAACGCCCCCCGCTTCTCCGTCAACGACGGAGAAACATTCCATGAGATTACTATTGTTTAATTATTGCCAGCTGGCGCTGATCACCGGTTGCAACTGATCCCGATAAGCGGCCGAAAGCGCCGTCTCACCTGCCGCAGGCGGGGCAAAAGCCGCCATGGCGGAGACGAGGTTATCGACCTGGGCATCGAGCAACACCTGCCCGTCGGACAATTCGATGTGCTCAACATGATGCGCCTCGCCAAAGTACCACCCGCTGATCGTCGAGCGATCATCGGTCCCGATGACACTGATCGACAGATCATCCCCAATGCGCTGGAACCAGAGCTGATCGTTGGTGACATCGGCCCCAAACTGCAGGGTATCGGTCTTGCCTGCCGTCGGGTCATAGGCGGTGATGGTATCGGCACCTCCGCCTCGATGTTGCAGGAAGCGATCATCGCCAAGGCCGCCAATCAACGCGTCGTTACCGGTGCCGCCGTCGAGTACGTCATTGCCATCGCCCCCTTCCAGTGCATCATTCCCGGCACCACCACCCAGTCGGTTTCTTGCGGCATTCCCCACTACCACATTATCCAGGGCATTGCCCGCACCTGCATATGCACCATCAAGCAAATGCAACGCCTCAACATGCTCTGTCAAGGTGTAATCCACCGAGCTGTAGACGACGTCGTACCCTTCGCCCTGCCGTTCGATCACCCTGTCGGTCATCAACACATCATGACGATCCCGTCGTACATGGGCGTTTGAGTATCCACGAGCGCCAGACTCGTCATCACCGTCATGATGCCCATGATCGTCATCATCTGTCGCGCAATTACTGTTCTCCGACATCCGGTCCGCACCGTATCGATCATCTGATTGGTGCGTGTCGACGGAATGATCCGAATGAGCGCCGCCGGTTTGTCCCTTTCGCCCCGGGGTTCCCGGTGAAGTGCCAACCCCATCATTCCAGTTGTACTCATGGCCCGGCGGCGGCGCGTCCTGACCATTACCCAGCCCTTCGTTACCCTTGCCACCTGTCACACACGCTTCCTGAGCGTGGTCGTGGTGCGCATCTTCATCAGACGCTGCATATCGTGAAGCGTCCTGCTTTTGGTCGTCGTCATGATCGCGTTCATCATCACCGGACGCTGCATGGACGTAATAACCATCCACAATATAGACATCGTTGCCGGTGCCGCCGATGAGCGTATCGATACCGGACCCGCCATCCAGATAATCGTTATTACTGTGATTGAGCGCCCCGTCAGCACCGCCGACCAGGATATCCTGCCCCTCTCCACCGAAGAGTCGGTCATCGCCGGAGCCACCGTCCAACTGATCCTCACCTTCCCCGCCGAACAATTGATCGTCATTACTCAGGAAACGTACGGCCCCAAAACCGAATGGCTGTACCCCTAGTACTTCCTGGATGATCGGACCACAGCTTGAACGTGCGACAAGCCCATCATCCCCGCCATAAATGACATCATCCCCCTCATCGCCATAGAGCAGGTCATCACCGGAGCCGCCATCAATGATGTCTTCGCCTTCATTGCCATGAATTACGTCGGTATTCCTGGCGAGGGTTTCCGTATACCCGCCGCCAAAGCCATCCGAAAACAGAGCGCCCTGCGGGCCGATTCGGAAGGGCTCCTCGGGTGGGCCAAATCTGCAGGACTGACGATAGATCGCATCATTCCCACCATACAACTGATCATCGCCGCGCCCGCCGTCAATAGCATCATCACCAGCGTGGCCATCAATCTCATCGTCACCTCGAAGACCTTGCAGCAGATTGTTACCATCATTCCCCAGAATGACGTTATCCAATGAGTTACCGGTACCATTCAGATTCTCGGCGTAGCCAAACTCAGTGAAGGATCCTTGGAGCGTCAGGTTCTCTACTTGGCGTGACAAGGTGCGGTCAACGGTGCTCAATACCGTATCAATACCGCCTCGCCGCTGCTCAATTACCTGATCATCCGTATTGTCGACCACATAGGTATCATTACCGCTACCGCCGATCAGTCGATCGGCCCCCAGCCCACCATCCAGATAATCATTCCCCTTCAATCCACGCAGTGTGTTCGCAGCCGCATTACCGACAATCCGATTATCGAGTTCGTTACCCGTGCCATGAATTGATTGAGTCCCGGTCAGGTAGAGGTCCTCGATATGACCGGACACGGTGTGCGTAATCTCGGCAAAAACCACATCATGCCCCGCGTTGCCGGATTCGATCGTCTGGTCGGCATTGTTGTCGACAAAATACGTATCATCCCCCGTGCCGCCGCGCATCACGTCCGCACCCGCCGCACCATCCAACGTGTCATTCCCCGCGAACCCATTCAACACGTTATCGATGGAATTCCCCATCAACACATTGCTCAACTCGTTGCCCTCGCCAAGACGGGCATCAACCCCCGTCAATGTGAGATGCTCCAGATTGGCACCCAGGACATAATCAATGCCGGAACGAACCGTATCGGTGCCCGCCCACTGCGCCTCGGCCACCCGATCGTCCGCATTGTCGACGATATAGGTATCATCGCCTCTGCCCCCATCCATGGAATCGGCATCCTCGCCACCGTCCAGGGTATCGTTACCCTGGTTACCGACGAGCGTATCCCTACCTTTTAATCCGTACAGTTCATTACCGTAGATATTGGCGGTTATCCGATTATCGAGCGCGTTACCGGTTCCAACATGGGCATGGTGGGTTGCCTGTATCCCGGAGCCATACATCGCGACGTCCTGATCAAAGGGATCGGTATTGTTCAACAGCACAAGATCTTCGACATTGGCCACCAGCGTATAGTCGACATTGGCCATGACCGTGTCGCGCCCGCCCGATTGCTCTTCGACGAGCAAGTCGGCATGGTCGTCATCGTAGTTCAGGATGACATCCCGGGACTGGAAACTCAGATGATAGCCCTGATCCACGATATAGGTATCGTCGCCCGCCCCGCCAATCAGCGTGTCTCGCCCACCGAACCCGTAGAGCAGATCGTTGCCGATACCGCCCACGAGGATATCGTCATCGAGATCGCCAAACAGGCGATCGGCACCGGCACCGCCGTCCAGATACATCCCTTGCCCCGCTTCAAGCGTCAAGGCAAAGGAGGCAGACACCGGATCGACTTGCCCTCGATAGAGGGCATCGGCGGCACGATCCAGCAAGCGCTCCGTCACCCCGGAATGGGGCATGGCAGTAATCGCCAACGAAACGCCATACCGGTTATCCACAGATCGGTTGAGCGCATAGGCGTGCAACGCGTTGTTGCCGTCGTTACCCTCAATCAGCGTGCTGTGCAGATTGCCTGTGCCATCAATGGCCGCCGAACCGGTCAGTTTCAGCGTCTCGACGTTTTGGCCCAACGTAAAGGACACCGAACTGAGTACCGTGTCCTGGCCGCCTGATTTCTCCACCGATGCGTAGTGAGTCTGGCCATTGATATCGGTTACCGGCGTACGATTGATGCTGTCGTCCCCTTCAATCGCCCGGTCGTCGACACTGTCCACAATATAGGTATCGTCGCCAAAACCCCCGAGCAGGACATCGGCACCCGTGCCGCCATCCAGCCAGTCATTGCCATCCCCACCGGACAGCGAATCGTTGCCGCTATCACCCAATAGCGAATCATCCCCGCCGTACCCATAAAGCATGTCGTCGCCTGCCAGGCCATCGAGATGGTTATCGAGTGCATTACCTGCAATCTCGTTATCCAGGGTGTTGCCCATCCCATCCAAGGCGTCCCCGGAAAGGGACAAATCCTCGACATTGTCGGTCACGATGTAGGAAATACTGCTCGTGACGAAGTCTCGGCCTTCACCGGCGTTTTCCACAACACGATCGCCAACATCATCCACAATGTAGTGATCATCCCCAGTCATGCCGAACATACTGTCCGCACCGGTGCCGCCATCCAAGAAATCGTTGCCGGCTTTTGCAATCAGGGTGTCATCGCCCCCAAAACCTCGCATCCGATCCATCAGGACCGTCCCCTCGATAATATCCGCGCCCTCGGTACCATCCAGGTCAAAGCCCAAGGCCAACAATTGCTCGTACGTCAGCACTTGCCCAGTGGAAAACTCGAAACGATCAATCGCCACATTGTCATAAGGGGCATCCGGGTCGAAGCCTTCAATATGAATGGCATCGCCCTGGGTTCCCACATTGATTTTCAGCGAGCCGATGGCCAGCGATAGATCGGAAACGCCAATCCCGGGACCGAAGCGGAGCGTGTTACTGCCGCCATCCCGGATGTAATCGACCCCATCGCCCAGATGGTAGATGTACACATCCAGTCCATCGCCACCATCAAGCACGTCACTGCCCGTACCGGCGATCAGGATATCGTTGCCGGTGCCACCGACCAGAACATCATCACCCGCCCCCCCACTCAGCATGTCCGTACCCACATCGCCAAACAAAGCATCATTGCCGGCTTCGCCATACAGTTCGTCATCGCCATCACCGCCTCGAAGGTCATCGTTCCCCGCACCGGCAATCAGTGAATCATTGCCGGCACCGCCATCCAGAAAATCATTGCCGTGATAAAGCGAGTCGGTGGTGCTGTCGTCACCGAACAGCACATCGTTACCCGCCCCACCCCACAAACTATCGCTGCCACCCCCGCCGATCAGGCGATCATCACCACTACCCCCATCCAAATAGTCATTGCCGAGATGGGCAGGGTCGACCGCTGTGCCGTCGCCAATCAGGGTGTCGGCACCTGCACCGCCATACAAACGGTCTGATCCCCCGTTGCCAGCCAACTGATCATCGCCATCGCCACCATCGAGGAAATCATCCCCCTGCCGATCGGCGGGGGTATCTGTGGTCTCGCCAAACAACTGGTCATTCCCTGCGCCACCCAGCAAGGTATCGGCACCACTACCGCCGGCGAGCTGATCATCGCCCGCACCGCCATCAAGGTAATCGCCGCCTGGCGGGCCCGCAGGCGTATCGCGGGATTCGGCGTAAAGCTGGTCATTCCCCGCACCACCCAATAACGTATCAGCATCACCGCCACCGATGAGCAAATCGTCGCCATCGCCACCATCCAGAAAATCCCCCCCTTGGAGGTTTGCGGGAGTATCCGTGGATACGGCATAAAGCTTGTCTTTCCCTGCCCCGCCGAAAAGGGTATCGGCACCACCACCACCAACCAGCAGATCATCTCCCTCGCCACCGTCAAGATAGTCATTCCCCTGCTGGTCGGCGGGCGTATCGCTGGATTCTCCATACAACTGGTCATTGCCCGTACCGCCCAACAACGTATCGTCTCCGCCGCCGCCGACCAAGAAATCGTCGTCGGCACCACCATCCAAGTAATCATCCCCCTGCTGATCAGCAGGCGTATCTCCTGCCTCACCAAAAAGCTGATCCTTACCCGCTCCGCCCAATAAAGTATCGGCACCACCACCACCAACCAGCAGATCATCTCCCGTGCCACCGTCGAGATAATCATCGCCTTGCTTATCTGCGGGCGTATCGGTCGATTCACCATAAAGCTGATCATCGCCAGAGCCACCAAGCAAGGTGTCTGCACCGCCTCCACCGCTCAGTACATCATCGCCCGCGCCACCATCGAGATAATCGTCGCCCAGTTTATCCGCAGGCGTATCGCTGGAATCCCCATAGAGCTGATCAATCCCTTGACCGCCCAACAAAATATCGTCGCCACCACCGCCAATTAACAGATCATCTCCCTCACCACCGTCGAGATAGTCATCGCCTAGGAATGGTGCCAGCGTGTCACTTCCGTCACCATATAGCTTGTCGTCTCCTAAGCCACCCAGCAATATGTCCGCGCCGCCCTCGCCCTGAATCACATCATCACCCGCGCCACCATCCAGGTAATCATTTCCATGCAAGCTGGAGTCCAAGGATTTCTGACTATTGTCACCATCCAGTAGATCATCCCCGGCACCGCCTAGGATGAAATCATTTCCCTCGCCCCCCCAGGATTTATCGTTACCATCCTCCAAATAGATGATGTCTCGACCACCCTCACCCATCGCCACATCATCGCCTGCCCCCGCATAGATAATGTCGTCCCCTCGGCCCGCGTGGCTTTCACTAAATACCTCCGTCGTAAGATAGGTATAGCTTTTATTGCCTTTTGCATCCGTTTCAATCTGTTCCGTCACGGTCCAGTCTTTCCAGGTATCAGTGCCGGACGTTCGCGTATTCCAATCGCCCCAAATCCAATCATTACCTCCGCCGGTCAGGATCAGATCATCACCATCGCCCGCACTCACGAAGTCATTACCGGCCCCGCCGATAATTTGATCGTTGCCATCCTCACCATCGAACAACTCGCCTTGCTGTCCTGTCCCCACCTGTTTGGCACCGGTCACAATAAAAGTATCCACTTCCACGACAGCATCACCGTAGAGTTGGTCATTGCCGCCCGCACCATACAAGTCATCCGCACCCTCGCCCCCAATAAGCAAGTCGTCATCAAGACCACCGCCCAGATAATCCCGGCCCGTACCCCCGTCGGCCCAAACTTGACCGGTCACGGCATCATCGGTCCCCATGTTGTCATCGCCATCCCCCATGAACACCACATCGTTACCCCCTTTTCGCCGGTAAACGATATCGTTGCCACCACCGGCTTGGATCAAATCATTGGCGGTCGTATCGTAGAGAATATCGGCGCGCCCAGGCGCAGGCTGGCCAGGATCGGTGACCACATTGCCCCAGCCATCGTAGGTAACCTGGTTATTGCTATTCAAGATGGGGGCCAGATCGCCCAAAATAAAATTGCTGGCCAATGTCGGTGGCGGGACAAAAGGCGGCACCGGGTCGCCCAGCACGATGTCCAGGTCGCCTGATTGTCGGTAGTTTTTGATGGTCAGCGCATCGCCGGTCGCAATCTGGGTTACGGTCAGCACTTGATTGACCAGTTTGTAACGGTATTTGCCGTCGGTACTCAGATAACTGCTGTCGTCTTGCAGATGGCCGCCCGTCAGCTTGACCTTGTCAAACAAAACGATGCCGTTGCGATCCGTGTCGAGAATCGTATCTCCGGCACCCGCTTGGTAAACGTCTTTTCCTTCACCACCTTCCAGATAATCGGCACCACCCTTGCCATCAAGCAGATCAACCTTTTTGCCGCCGTAGAGATGATCGGCGGCAGCTCCGCCCGTCAGCACATCTACACCATCTGATCCGAATACGATTCGCTGGGAAGCGGAGCCGATAGTCGATTGAGTCGAGACTATCGAGTGCGAATTCTGATCGTGGTATTCGATAACCGGCTGCTGCGTAGCACTCTTGAGTTGAGATCCTGTGAGGATGAGCGTGGTACGGGCACTCAAGTACCCTGCCCGATCATCCAGATAGGTGGTAGTAAGTTGTCCCTTACCTGTCTGCGCATTGAAGATATCCAGCGCCCCATCAACGTTCTTCGCGGCATAAAGGGAATCATCCCCTGTCACGACAAAGGTATTGCCCTGCGTCAGGGCATAGCGGTAGGCGATGTCAACTTGTGCCGCAGCGGTCAACTCTGCCGCCGAAAGATTCGTCAGCGGCTTGATCGATAAGTTGGTCTTGTTGGCCGCCGTTATGCTTGTTTGGAGTTCATAATAATGCGCATAGAAGGCATCCCGATCATACGGTCCACTCGGATAGGCTTTACCAAATAAACCGCCCAAAGCGGCAACGGCCGTTTCAAGACGGGCCTCAGCTTGCGGCGCACCTGCTTTCAGGATGGTGCCAATATCCGCAAGACTAGTCGACGCGTCAATCTGATTGAACAACGTATAAACAGCCAGGGCATCGGTAAGCCCACGAATATCATGCGCACTACTCACTGATTGAGCTTCGGTTTGCATGAATAGCGGCGGCGAGACATACAGACCCGTCCTAGATACGACATCATCAACAGTAATAATATTGCTAATGGGCAAAATATTAGGAACATAAGCCGGCCCATCAGGATGGAACGCGTCATAGATAACCGATAACAAGTCGCCGGCAATCACACCATCAACGCCCGGTGAATTGTAGAGATAGGTGTGGGACACCATAGCCTGGTAATCTATCGCCAAGCTGGTTGCCAAAAAACCACCGAGCGAATACCCATTAATGCTAAAACCATCATGCAGCGCGCCACTATCGCGCCATTCCTGAACCTTGGCTGTCAAGGCTTGATATTGGGCCTGAAAGCGTGTCGAGCCGAAAACACCCACGTCAACAACATCAGTCCATATATCATTTAACTCTGTTGGATTAGTCCCACGGATGGCAATTGTTTGCTTCCCGGTACCAACTTCCTCAAACAACGTTACAGACAGCCCGGTATCATCCGATAAATACAGAATATTACCATGCACGTCTACTGGGGCCTGTACTACGCCATCGTATTGGTCGATTACATGCCACTCTGAACTCAAATGAACAGCTTGATCATTGGACAAAGGTTTCTTCATGGAAGTCAGGGCATCCTTGAAGGAACCCATAGTCATTTCTGGAATAAGATTGGCATAAGCAGCCTGAGAAATCATCGCCTGCTGAAAATAATCTTGATATAATCTCATTTAATTTTTTCCTTTAGAAATACTGATTCTGCAAATGAAACTGAGTGAGGAATGGCGGCCAGACAGTTAAATCCAGAGGATGGAAAGGGGTTTCCTGGAAGATCTCCACCTTCTCGTCTATACCAAATTATTTCTCCAAGAACTTTGCCATCGCTGCGCCGGATGACGCGCAATATATTTTTATAAATTTCAGGGTCATATTTTCGAACCAGATGTTCTTCCGATTCTTCATAGTATGGAATAGATGACCTTGCAAAAATCCTCAACGACAATCCATGACTCACTAGGTCCTCATATTCAGTTGGTGGCAATATTACTGTCTCATACACCTTCACCCCACCATCATTCGCGCACATTTGCCGCACCTGATAATCCCAATACATCTTTTTTCCGGTGAATTCCCAGAAGGCCCAGCCATACCATGCTGAAAAAACCATAATGCCAGTCAGGATGTAAATACCTTTACCCTTATGCGCACGCGGCTTGAATAAACGAAATAAACGATGCAGTAACCAAGTTAAGCCCACCCACAAGAGGATAATGGGCAAGGGGTAAATGAAAAGTAGAAATCCTAAAAAACCTTCCATGTTCTGCTCCTGTTCCGTGCATCACATGCTGAAAATTGGCTGCTAGCACATTGGTGCTCATGGTCCTTCGTGATTTGTAACAGCCCGCACACTACAGGCCGCCAACGATACTGCGAAGTTTCAGAGAGATAAGTCAGAATAATTGCGGTCAGAGTAAAATCAAGCACACCTCCATCCTTAGATTCCCTGCCAAGCCTCACGGCTTTTATCAGTCGAACACTCTGGCGGGCCACCACTAGCCAGAACCGATCTTTACCCAATGCCCTGTTCCGGTTGGTTGCGTATGGGGCGAGCCTATTCGAGATTAAGACAGACATAAAACAGAACCCCGCCATTGCGTGACAAATTCGGTGGCTTGGGTCTGGGAGGATCCTTGCGCAATGAGGGCCTCCTCTATGGCCTTAGGCGCAGTTTTCCCGGCCAGATCTGCATAGGCGGCTTCAGATAGAATTGCAGAATCAAGTGGGTTATTTGTGTCCATTTTTTACTTCTCCTAGTGTTTCAAACAAATTTTCTTGCCTATAAAAATCACTCTTATCATGCCCACCACAGGAACCACACGAGTCAATATTCAACCAGAATTTATAGTCTCTAAAATCTCTAATACCCGTTTCAACGCTGCCAATATCCGTATCGAAATTCACATATTTGGCTAGCACTTCGCCTGTTCTAATATCTACAATGCGATTTTCTCTCTCACGAATATGCAGCAGGCGGTACCTCGTTGTGATATCCCAGACAAAACGCTGATTCAACACATATCTCCGTGTATTTCCCTGTTCGATAGCCATTAGGCCTTTGTCTGGAACCAACGTTTTCAAAACATCAGGATTTTCCCGTTTCCATTCGTCCAGCGTCTTGTACTGGGTGAAGCCGCCTTGCGTGGCGCAGTAGTAGCACTGCAAGGCCACCGTCGGGATGAAGTCCCAAAACACCGGCAGGTACACCAGCAGCCCGGCAATAAATCCCCAGAGTTTGGGGTTGTGGCCAGATCTTCTCGCCAGATGCGCGCCAAAGCGAGCGGCCAGTCCGATCAGGAAGATGTAGCCTGCAAGAAAACCTAAAGAGAGAACGCCAATCATGTCGTCATGCCCTCACCGACATTGGAAGGCATATTCCAGAACATGAAGAATGTTTCAATCGAGGCCGACAGATCGAAGAGCCTGATCAATGTGATTCGTTCGGCCCAGTAACGGCAGATTTGATCCCAACCCTGAAAGATTGGAACAAAATACATTCCTCTCCAGCCTGAATCCAAGAAGTAATGGAACTCGAACAGAGAAACTCGATAAAACAGATAAGGTGCTTGAATTTGTTTCGGCATGTTGATCCCAGTCCATCGGTAGTCAAACAATACGGTGCGCACCATCACACTAAAACTGGATGAGCGTATTACCAAATACTTTCGAATCGCCTGTCTATCTATACAGGGGGGCTATCAAATCAATGAGATAGACGCCATCAGGCCACCGAACCCTGATCCGTCCTGCGTTTCCAACGATCTCATGACGCACGGAAGTTACCGATACCTGTTTGGATATACCTAAATATGAAACATCTGTGACGGCACGAATATGCCTGTTTGATACCGTCCTCATCCATGCCAAAATCCATACCCAAGCGGTCGTTGCCATCGCCAAGGAATACAACGTTGTCACCACCGTTCTTGGAATATACGCGGTCATTACCGCCGCCTGTTTGGATCAGGTTGCTGACAGAAGTGTCGGTGATGTCGTCTGCCCGGCCCGGCTCAGGTGTATTAGGATCAACCACGACATTGCCCCAAGTGTTGTAGGTGACATTACCCTGGGCGGCGAGAATGGGGGCCAGATCGCCTTGAATAATATTACCGGCGGTGGCGGGTGGCGGAATAAAGGGTGCAACCGGTTCGCCCAGCACGATGTCCAGATCGCCCGATTGCCGGTAGTTCTCGATGGTCAGTGCCCCGCCGGTGGCCGTCTCGGTCACGGTCAATATCTGGTTGGCTAACTGGTAGCTGTATTTGCCATCGCCACTGAGATAGCTGCCATCGTCCTGCAAATAACCACCCGTCAGGATAGCCTTGCCGAACAACACCCGGCCTGAATGATCGGTATCAAAAATCGTATCGCCAGCACCGGCAAGATAGGTGTCATAATCGGCGCCACCCTCCAGATAATCGGCACCACCGTCTCCGACAAGAGTGTCGTTACCACCACCTGACAGCAAATGGATAGCACTGGAACTCATATCAGCATAAATTTTTAGCGGAGAAAGAATAGGCAAGTGATCAATTGTCGCATGCCCCAAATAATCCGACTGATCGGAGCCGTACACAATAACTCGGCCATCAGAATCAATCGTCTGCGTAACTCCAGAGACCCAAAGACTATTAATTAACTCAGCCTCATCAGCAAGCAACCCTGTTTTCGCCAACCCTCCCAGAAGAACCTGCTGGTTATGACTTAAAAGATCAGATATATAATTATCGCGCGTGTAAATACTAGTAGGAACAGTGCCTTCAAAATGGATATTCACTGTTCGCCCGATATCGAATGAATCGATCAACGATTTATTAACTGGATTCGTGATCTTTGCAATAAATCCCCCACCTTCAAAATCAAAATTCTCCGACACTTTAGGATCTGGAACAATAGAATAATTACGTATAATTCGCGAACCATCTGCCGTAATCATAAAACGTGCATCATCGGAAATCTTAAAGCTCCCAGAGTTCCAAACGTATGCGCGCTGCATAAAATCATCCACACCATCAGCAAGATCAACCTGGACAATATTTATCCCATAATAGAGTTTCCCAGCGCTGTTTTGTATATTGCTTGCATGACCAGAGGCCACAATCAAAGCTACAAGCTCATCCTTGGTATACTCTCGACCCACCTCAAACAAATCATCATTCAAATCAGAAGAGTAAAACTCTCTCACCAGCGAGGAAAGTGAACCAAGGGCAAATCGCCCAGGACCATTGACTATAAAACCCTCAACATCCACATAAATAGAGGAAGTATAATCCTTGCCTCTAATAGTAGTTTGACTCGCCATATCTTCTGGAGGCATCAGACTCTCATACAAATAGAAACTCGTTATTTGATCGACACCGAGCTGGCTCCACTGATATACAGTTCTCATAATACCTCCAAATCAGAAAATTTATTCGGAACATGGCCTACTAGCAATTGATGGATGGCTTAAGCCTGAAATCCCTTCGTACTGCCCACTATAACTCGGATACATATAGGCAAGCTCACCCCAAACTAATCTTCCACAATCATCAAAATAAAAATAAATTTGATCTTCCCCCCGACTCTTTCCAACATATATAACAACTTGGACAAAATTAATTTCAAACAATCCAGCCATGAATGGATGATCATTGAAATACCCCCCAAACAATCTTGCCAAGATCGGATGAGTATTGCTATATCTATAAACATAGTAGCCTTCGGGAGAATTACACATTTTCTTGTAATATTTATACTCTGGCGAATCAACCGTCCAAGAATAAATACTCCCATCCGCCGGCGTACTTGGGTGATGAACTTTCCATTCAAATAAATCTTTTGCCGCACGAACAAACTCTGCGTCCGGAATATAGCGCCCTTGAGATGGGCAATACCCAGCAGGTGACGATGTCACATATTTGAAGCCTGCATACCCCATCAGGATCATGGCACCCATGAGGGCTATAACACTCTTTGGTTTCATGCAGCAAAATCCAAGCGCACACCACCATCGGCATTCACCTGTCCGGCAACACCATAGTCAGTCCCCAGACTGTCGTCGCCATCGCCGAGGAATACCACATCGTTGCCGCTCCCGGACTGAAGCAGGTCGCCACTCGTCGTGTCGTAGAGGATGTCGGCCCGGCCCGGTTCGGGGTGATTGGGGGCGGTGACCACATTGCCCCAGCTGTCGTAGGTGACATTACCCTGGGCGGCGAGAATGGGGGCCAGATCGCCCGATTGCCGGTAGTTCTCGATGGTCAGTGCCCCGCCGGTGGCCGTCTCGGTCACGGTCAATATCTGGTTGGCTAACTGGTAGCTGTATTTGCCGTCACCACTGAGATGGCTACCATCGTCCTGCAAATAACCACCCGTCAGGATAGCCTTGCCAAATAACTCGCCCAGTGCGGCAACAGCGGTTTCCAGGCGCGCACTGACATTCGAGGAACCCGCGTTCAGGATGAGTCCAAGATCCTCGGTGCCGACCGAGGCATCCACTTGATTGAACAGAGTGTAGACGGCCAGGGTGTCCGTGAGGCGTTTAATATCGTGGTTATCCAGAGCGTTTTTACTCTGCTCAATAAACAACGGCGTTATAAGGCCCAGCATGGTGCCGAGATTGGATGTCAGCTCCGATCCTGGCTCCGCATACAGATTATCAGTCAATGCATTGTTCAACTGCGCCGCCGTCAGTCCAAATTTCTCAAGCACTTCAGCCATAACCCCACCGATCCCCGGAGCGTCGTAGATATAGGCGTGTTTGGTCACGGAAGGGTGCTGATTGGCGAAGATCTGTGCCAGGAAACCCCCTAGGGAATGCCCAGCAACCGTCAGTTGCTGCGTAGGCGACAATTTGCCCTCGCCGACCAGGCGGCCATAATAGTTATTCAACTCCAGGGATTGGGGGGACAGCCTGTCGGTCGCCAGAAACAAATCCACGATCAAATCGCGCGGGTCCAGGATTGAAGGTTCCGTGCCGCGCACCGCCAGGGTGAACTCGCCCGTGCCATTCTCGGCGGCATCCAGGCGCTCGAAGAGCGTCGCCGAAAGACCAGTCGATGTGTTGGGCTGGTGATCAACCACTCGCCATTGCGTGACAAAATTGGCGGCTTGGGTCTGGGAGAATCCTTCCGCAATGAGGGTGTCTTGCACATCCTGACTAGTTATTGCTTTACTGAAATCTGCATATGCCGCCTCAGAAAGCATTGCTGATTCAAGCAGTGTGAATGTACTCATTTTTCAAACTCCTTTTGATATTGGAATAGATATTTTTGCTGATAAAAAACTCTTTCTCCTCGAAAACCACAAGAACCGCACGAGCCAATATTCAACCAGAACTTGTAGTCTCGAAAATCTCTAATACCAGTTTCAACACTGCCGACATCCGCATCGAAATTCACATATTTGGCTATCAACTCGCCAGTTTTAATATCTATAATGCGATCTTCTCGCTCGCGAATATGCAGTAGGCGGTACGATGTTGTGACATCCCAGACGAATCGTTGATTCAGCATGTAGCGTCGTATATTTGGTTTTAGTAAAGTTGCCGCACTCTGGCTAGGAACCAACGTTTCCGAAACACCAGGATTTTCCCGTTTCCATTTGTCCAGCGTCTTGTACTGGGTAAAACCACCTTGCGTGGCGCAGTAGTAGCATTGCAAGGCCACTGTCGGAATAAAGTCCCAGAACACGGGCAAATACACCAGCAATCCAGCGATAAATCCCCAGAGCTTTGGGCTGTGTCCGCTCACTCTGGCCAGATGCGCGCCAAACCGCGCGGCCAGCACGATCAGAACGATGTAACCGACAAGAAAGCCGAGATAGAGCGTTCCAATCATGTCGTGAGACTCTCGCCGACGTGGGATGGGCGAATCCGAGTGATCACGCACGTTGTGACTATCGGATTGAACATCCCGATTGCAGCAATGCACCGTGAATCAACCGGGCTAATGTGCCGTCGATTCAGATTCCAAATGCGATGAATGGGACGAATGCCCCTCAATTGAGCGCACACGAAGTGGCAGGGCAGCAAACCAGGCCACTGTGGTCTGGCTTCAGTCGTTCTGGTTCGATGAGGCATATTGATTCCGCTCCCTGGATGCTCAAAAAGTCCCGTGTTTCGGTCTTACCTTATCGATCGATCAACGAAATCCCAAATACTTTCGAATTGCAAACCTAACGATATATAACCCAGAGAATCAATAAGATATCGTCAGTAATACGGGAAAATACTTACTCAGACTGGGTTTCAGAATTTGTTGGATTGGGATCGTTGCCGCGCGCTGCTCAATTGATAAGCAAAGATGACAATTGCGTGATGGCACAAACGGGCGGATTACAACCTTCATATGACCGGGCACCTCAATAACTAGAAAGTCGAGGGTGCACGTCTCTAGATACCGTGGTCTAATTCCAACTGACTCTGCGATAGATGGATAATTCACTTATTGAAGAGAAGTTGATGAATCAGAAACGCAGGACATTCGACGCGAACGTCAAGCTACAGGTTGTTCAGATGATCTGCGATCAAGGCTTAAGCATCAGGCAGGTTTTCCGTGACATGAACCTTGAGGGGACAGCAGTTCGGCGAGGGGCTGCCCAGTTTGATGCCGAACAGTCTGGTCAAGGTGGTACCGGCAAGCCACTGACAGCCGGGCAGTAGCGCCTCCAGCAGCTTGAAGCAGAGAACGGATTTTACCCCGCAGCCATCCAAGTAACGGTGTATGCACATACATTCCGCTGAATGTGGCGTGAGCAAGCTCAGAAGATCCTGAGTAGTAGAATCGCATTGCCTCCGACATTGGTAAAATGATGCCATGTGGGTCACCGCCATAAGCGATTGACATACATTTCGTTCCCAATCCCACCGAGCCAACTCTGTGTAAATATAGTGGGATAAGATATTGATTTTTGACAACTGATCATCGGTCCCAATGATTGGAATAGACTCGTTAGAAATGCAAATATCGGGCAGATTTAAATACTCACCTTCAACTTTTCCCAACAAATTACCACGGTGCCCATTGGCGCCAACACACAGAAATGGGAGCCGCCCAATGCCAATTTTGCCGATTTCCATTCCTCAGAATAACTTCAATTGTTGGCTCTGAAATATTGACGTCCCGATTGACCGCGCCAAGTGAATTGATAACCTACATCTTGCCATCAATGGCAAATTTACTGTTGGTTCGAACTTTGATAGGCATAAGCCCCCGGTCGCGTTTATCGGTGTCTTAATTCGTGATTACCGATATTCAGTCGTGGCAAGCGATGTTTTTGACAGTAGTTACTGATGTTCAGTCGCGGAAAGTGATGTTATTGACATGAGCCAAGGCAACCTGGCCACCTTGGTCGGCATGGTAGGACGAGCGCACCATCGGCCCGCTGGCCACGTGAGTAAAACCCAGCGCTTGGGCGGTTTGTCCCAATTCGGCAAAATGTTCTGGCGAGACAAAACGCTTCACGGGGAGATGATTTCTGGAGGGTTGCAGATATTGCCCCAAGGTGAGCATATCCACACGGTGCGCGCGCAGATCTTGCAGTACGGCAATGAGTTGCTCGTCAGTTTCACCTAAACCCAGCATCAAGCCGGATTTGGTCGGCACCTGCGGACAGCGGGCTTTCATTTCGGCCAGGAGTGTGAGCGAACCCGAATAATCGGCGCCTGGCCGAGCGGCGCGGTATAAGTCGGGCACAGTTTCCAAGTTGTGGTTGAATACATCGGGCGGATCAGCGGCCAAAATATCCACGGCAATGGCTTCGCGGCCCCGAAAATCCGGGGTAAGAATCTCAATGGTTAAACTTGGGTTGCGCGCCCGCAGTGCCCGGATTACCGCCGCAAAATGTGCCGCACCGCCATCGCGCAAATCATCCCGATCAACCGAGGTAATTACCACATAATGCAAGCCCATGGCCGCAACGGTTTCGGCCAGGCGGGCGGGTTCATCCCTATCCACCGGACGCGGTTTGCCATGTGCCACATCGCAAAATGGGCAACGACGGGTACAAATATCACCCAAAATCATGAAGGTGGCGGTGCCACCGGCAAAGCACTCGCCCAAATTCGGGCAATTGGCCTCTTCGCACACCGTGTGCAAACCTTGATCACGCAGAATTTTTTTGAGTCGCTGCACTTCCGCACCGCCCTGCGGTTTGGCCCGAATCCAGTCCGGTTTACGCGGCGTGACGGTCGTCGGTTCAATTTTGACGGGAATACGCGATACTTTATCGGCCGAGCGCATGGCAGGCGTAGGCGGAGCGAAGGTAATAGGGTGTTCAGACATGGCGTGGTTCAAATCCAATTCAACTTTGTGGGCCGTTTAACCGGTTGTTCAGGGTGCGTACAAGCGCTCGGCCAATCACATCAATCGCTGAGTTAGCCGCGTTAAATTCGGCATAACAATCACGCCATTGCGTCACAGGTAGCTGTGCCATGCCACAAGGATTAATGCGCGTAAACGGGCTCAAATCCATATCGATGTTAAAGGATAGCCCATGATAACAACGCCCTTGACGCACTTTTAAGCCCAGCGCGGCAATTTTAGCACCGGCAACATATACGCCGGGTGCGCCTGTTTGACGATCAGCCAGTACGCCCTGCTCGGCCATAAAGTCAATCACCGCTTGCTCTAATGCCTCAACCCAAGCCCGCACGCCAATCCCCGCACGTTTGAGATCAAGCAAGGTATACAGCACGAGTTGTCCCGGGCCGTGATAGGTGACCTGCCCGCCGCGATCGCTTAAAACGATCGGGATGGAACCGGGATTCAGTACATGCTCGGGCTTACCATTGAGGCCTTGGGTGAACACCCGTGCGTGGGTAAGAAGCCAAAATTCATCGGGCGTGTCTTCCGTGCGTGCTTGAGTGAAGGCAATCATTTGTGCCAAAACCGACGAATAAGAGCACGCTCGACCCAGGTCACGAATTTTTGGCTTCATCACACTCGAACCGGTATTCACCCGCAAGATTCGCCTTTGGCCTGAATCATCGATTCGGGCACCTCGTCCTGTTCATAAACACATTTTTACATCGGGGTGCGCGGTAATCGCCCGATACAAATTATCGATTTGCCGCTTGGAGGTAGCCGTGAAGGTCAGCGTCATACCCACGAAATTCCCTTGCGCGCTGGGACGTATTTTCCACACATCTTCGGGTAACTCGCCTAATTGCTGCACTACCAGCGCCCGAATTTGGGTATCAAAATCAACTGTTGCGGGCCCCATGATTTTGATGGGGAAAGCGCAGGGAAACTCCAGTAAGGTTTCCCGCTCCAGTGCCGCTTCCTCATATTTAACGGCATCAAGGTGCGCTAACTCGGCGGCGGCCTGATCGGTTAAAAACTCGTTCATACGCTGCCACGCTGTGTTTTCAGTTGCTGGAAGGCCTGATTGAGTTGCGCCCATAATGAGCCTAACTTGCCGGTGCCGACGGCGTGATCGTTAATGCGGGTAATGGGCAATAAGTCCCGGGTGGAGCTGGTCATGAATACTTCGGTGGCATCAAACAGCCGATCAAACGGAATGGGGCATTCCAGCAAGGGGATTTGACCTTGTGCACGCACCATATCGACCAGACGATTGCGCGTAACACCGCCCAAAATATGCGGCCCCAGCGGCGCAGTTAAGAGTTCGCCATCAATCACCGCAAATAAATTGGAGGCTGCGCCTTCCAGCGCAATGCCTTCGCGCACCAGGATGGCCTCGGACGCGCCTGCAGCCACGGCTTGCTGGCGCGCCATAATGTTCGGCAATAAATTCACGCTTTTAATGTCACAGCGACTCCAGCGCAAATCGGGCACGGTAATTGCTCGAGCGCCTTGGCGGCGAATTTCTTCGGAAACCGGCGTAATGGGGTTTGCACTGGCTAAAACCGTCGGCGCAACCGGTGGATTGGGATAAGCATGATCCCGCTTGGGTGGTGTGCCACGCGTCACTTGAATATAGATTGAGACATCATCACTTGGGCATTGCACGACCAGGCGCTCAATCACCTCAAGCCACTGCGCCGCACTCATCGGGTCGACAATCTCAATCTCACGCAAACTCCGCGCCAGCCGCGTCAAATGCGCTTTTGCGCCGAACAACTGCTTATTAAAGGCCGGGATGACTTCATAGACGCCATCGCCAAACAAAAAACCCCGATCAAAAACAGAAACTTGCGCCATCTCGGGCGCGATCCAATTTCCGTTGAAAAAAACTTGAGTCATATCAATTCCAACAATTCAAAATGGGGGTTAAAACCAGAGCCGCACGCTATCGATCATTTTCTTGAAGAAGCCGCCTTCCGGCACAGCCTTCAAGGTGACCACGTCCCGCTCGGCAATGACTTTATCGCCCAATTTTACGGTGAGTTTACCCACGGGCTGATTCACGGTGAAAGGCGCGATCAGTTTAGGATTCATGGTCATGCTGACGCTGACGTTTTTACCCTGATCCTTGGGCACCAGCACGACAAGATCTTGCGCTAAGCCCACCGGAACGCTGCCCTCCACCCCTTTGAATATCACAGGGGTTGCCAACACTTCATCCGCTTTGCGTACGGGGACATTTTCAAAAAACCGGAAGCCGTAATTCATCAAGGCTTCGGCTTCGTTATTGCGTGCATCGTCGCTGTCAGTGCCCAGTACAACCGCAATTAATCGCATGCCATTTTGCTGACCGGAGGTAGCCAAGCAAAACCCGGCTTCTTCGGTGTGGCCCGTTTTGCCACCATCGATCCAGTTATCTCGGAACAAAAGCTTTTCACGATTCAGTTGTTTAATGCCATTCCAGGTGAATTCTTTCTGACGGAAAAATTCATGGTAATAATCGGGAAATTTACGCACCAAATCGTTAAACAGCAGGCTGATATCGCGCGCCGACATCACATGACCATCGGCAGGCCAGCCGGTCGGATCCTCATAGTGGGTATTCACCATACCGAGTTTTTTGGCCGTGGCATTCATTTGTGCCACGAAACTTTCCTGATTACCCCCCACATATTCAGCCAGGGCTGTCGCCGCATCGTTACCCGATTGCACAATCATGCCGCGCAGCAAGTTTTCCACACTGACCTGCTTACCCACCTCGATAAACATTTTCGAACCTTGCATCTGCCAGGCATTTTTACTGATGGTGACCATATCATTCATGTGAATATCGCCCGATTTCAAGGCGCTAAATACAAGATATGAGGTCATGAGTTTGGTGATACTCGCTGGCGGCACCGGTTGGTCGGCATTTTTATCGACAATAATTTGCCCGGTGTTGGCATCCATGAGCACATACGACCGTGCCGACAAGACCGGCGCGCCGGGCACGGGCATGACTGCTTTTGGATTGAGCGTGGGCACGGGATTGGGCGTGGGTACCGAATTTTGGACTGGCGTGGCGAGTACGGCAGGCGCCGCCCAAACCGATAGTGAAGTCACCGCCAAGGTGGCCGCTAAAAAAATTCGCAGCACGGGGGCTGCGCTATGATTATGTTTACTCATTATTTTCTGCTTATTGCTCATGACCTATTATTCCACTACCATCTGGGCGTTTTCAAAACCGATTGTTCTCAATTGATCCATTGTCTGGTCGTATTCACTCAGTGACCCGACCGGCCCCACGCGCACGCGGCTTAACCCGCCAAATGGCATGACTGTTACCGATCTTAACCCCGCGAGTTCAAGCCGCCGCCGAACGTTCATTACATTGGCGACATCACTGAACGCGCCCACTTGGATAAATACATCCTGCCCCCACACCGCTTGCGGCACCACAACCGGTGCGCTGGCGCCCGAAAATTGCGGCGCAGGCGTTTCAATCAAATCACTGTTTTGATCTAAGCGCTGGGCTAGTGCCTGAGCTTGGGGCGCAATCACCGGCGAGGGCGCTGGTTGCCGGGCGATATCGGGTGTAGCCGCCGGGCTATCTGGCGTAATGACTTTGATATCGACCATGGCCGTGCCCTTGCCAATCATGCCAATTTTTTTGGCGGCGGCGTACGATAAATCAATAATGCGATTCGACACAAACGGCCCGCGATCGTTCACCCGCACGATCGCCTGTTTGCCGTTTTCCATATTGGTGACCTGCACAAAGGCAGGAATGCGCAACGTTTTGTGGGCGGCGGTCATCGCATACATGTTGTACCGCTCACCACTGGATGTCGATTTACTCTGGAAGTCCGGTCCGTACCACGATGCCACACCTTGGGCATCGTAGCCCGCATTGTTCGATAGCACATGATAGGTGCGCCCAAGCACGTTATATGATGGCGGATTAATACGGTTGGGCTGATGTTCAAAACGGGGCACGGCATTTTCAGAAGTGGCCTCGCCGGGGTTCAGGCGGGGGCCAGATGAGCACCCCGCCAACAACGCCATTGAGCACACGGCGACCAAACCCCATGCGCCAAAATGCGAGGGCCAAGCGATCGGCTGCGAAAATATTATCCTCATGCGACGTTACTCGCCCGAACCGACGATCGCGGTTGTTGTTGCCGCACGCGCCGCCGTAATGGCCTGGCCCAACTGCCACACCGCCATTGCATACAAGGTGCTGTGGTTATAGCGGGTGATGACGTAAAAATTATTCAAGCCAACCCAGTATTCGATTTTATCCAGCCCTGTCAGGGTAAATAACATGACTTTTTCACTGTCGGGTAAATACAAATCCTTGGGCAGGGCAATACCGAATTGGCGCATCTGCCCAATCGTGATTTTGGGTTTGAGATTACGGCCCTCATTCAAATAATCCGTAACCGCCGCAGTATTTTGAACATCGACCTGAAACCCTACCGGGCCACCCAGCACCCAGCCATGTTCAGAAAAATAGTTCGCCACGCTGGCGAATATATCTGCATCGCTGTGCCATAAATCCCGTTTGCCATCGCCGTTGCCATCAATGGCGTAGGCAAGATAACTGGAAGGAATAAATTGCGGCATCCCCATCGCGCCCGCATAACTGCCCAGCGCATCGTTCATATCAATATGCTCTTTGGCCGCCAATCTGAAAAAGTCCATCAGTTGCCCGCGGAAAAACGCCCCGCGCTTGGGGTAATCGAACCCCAAGGTCGCCAATGAATCGATAATGCGGTAACTGCCCATGCGTTGACCATAAAAGGTTTCCACGCCAACAATTGCCACGATAATGGCGGGCGACACCCCATATTTTTGGCTGATGGCATCTAAATCGGTCGCATATTTATTCCAAAAGTCCACCCCATCGGCAATTCGTTTGGGCGTAATAAAAATCGGCCGATACTGTGCCCAGGTTTTCGATTCTGCCGGTCGATTCATCGCATCGATAATGCTGCTCTGATAATGTGCATCATCCAGCCATTGTTGAATTTCCGCTATCGGCACCCCCGTGTTTTTTGCGGCCTCTGTCGCGAACGCTTGAACATCGGCACGGTGCGCGTAATTCCCCGGTGGTGATTGGGGCTGAGCGGATTCAGTTTCTGCCTGCACACCGATCGACCAGCTGAGTGCCAAACCCAATGCCATCGTGGCCAGCACGCTCATTCCAAGAGGGTTCGTGATTTGTCGCATGTGTCTCATCGCTCGTGTCCTAAAAAACTTCGTTGTGTTCGGATGCTCATCAGCATACCCAAAGCGATCATGATGGTCACGAGCGCGGTCCCGCCATAACTCATCAACGGTAAGGGCACACCCACGACCGGTAAAATCCCAATCACCATGCCGGCATTCACAAAAACGTATACCAAAAATGTCATTGAAATAGCGGCGGCCAGCATCCGACCTGCGGTGGATTCGGCATTTGCGGCAATCGTCAAGCCCCGCCAGATCACGGCCAAATACAAACCAAACAGAATAATCAAGCCCAACAGACCAAATTCCTCGGCATACACCGCCAGAATAAAGTCGGTGGTGCCTTCAGGCAGAAAATTCAAGTGTGACTGGGTGCCTTGTAACCAGCCTTTACCCCAAACGCCGCCCGAGCCAATCGCAATCATCGATTGAATGGTGTGGTACCCCGCGCCCAGTGGATCGGCCATGGGGTTGAATAGCGTCAGCACGCGCTCTTTTTGATAATCGTGCATCACGTAAAACCACATCAGCGGCGCCGCAGCGGAAACGGCCACACCAAACCCGAGCACATACCACCAGGATAAGCCGGCAAAAAACAACACGAATAATCCGGCCATCATCACCAAAATCGCCGTGCCTAAATCCGGCTGCAAAATAATCAATATCGTAGGTACCGCAATAAGCATCAAGGCAAGAACCACATCGAAAAAACGCGGCGGCAACGGACGTTTGGCCAAAAACCAAGCCAGCATCATGGGCATGCCCAGCTTTAAAATTTCAGCGGGTTGGAACCGAATGAACCCTAAATCCAGCCAGCGACGTGCACCCTTGCCAATATCTCCAAAGAGATATACCGCAACCAACAGTAACACCACAAAACCAAACAACCACGGCGCAATGGTGAAGAAAAACCGCTGGGGAATCTGGGCAATCGCCAGCATCAACAAAAACGCCAAGGCAAAGCGGAAAGCACTTTTCTCAACCCAAATCACGCTTTGATCGGAGGCCGAATAACCCGCCACCAAGCCAATCGCCGCAATAAGCATCAAAAAAAACAGCAGAATCGGATCGTAATTAATCCGGCGAACGAAGGCCAACGTTTGGGCGGCTGTTCTCTGCCAATGCTGACCGCTACCCAATGGTCCGTTGCGGTGCAGGCATTCGCGAATTGCTTTAGGGGGTTTCAGCGCAAATTTAATCGCCATGATTGATGAGCTCGACCTTCACCGGATTGTTTGCCCGATAACCCAAGTAATAATCCATGATTTTTCGTGCCATTGGGGCGGTTGTTCCCGCACCGCTACCGCCATGCTCGGCAATAACAGCGACTGCAATTTTCGGATCATCATACGGCGCAAAGCCGATAAACAAGGCGTGGTCGTGCAGTTTTTTGGCGAGATCTTTGGCGTTATATCGGGCATTTTGCGCTACCGTAAACACTTGTGCCGTACCGGTTTTACCCGCAATCAAATACGGTGCAGCGATGCGGCGCGCGGTGCCCTTAGGCCCATTCACCACATCAAACATGCCGTGGCGCACATCCTGCCAGTAACCGGGCTGATTCATCACAATCGGCGGTTCGATTGCTGCATTCGTTTTAACCAACCAGGGTCGATAGCGCTTGCCTGACTCAGCCAGGGTTGCCGTGGTTTGCGCCAATTGCAGAATGGTGGTCAGCATATAGCCTTGGCCAATCCCCGCAATCACCGTTTCGCCGGGATACCACACTTGCCCCTTGGTTTTACGTTTCCATTCACGCGAAGGAACCAAACCCGTTGATTCGCCGGGTAAATCAATACCCGTTTTAGCGCCCAAGCCAAATTCTGTTAAAAACTGATGGAGTTTGTCGATACCGAGCCGAAACGCGAGATCGTAAAAATACACATCGCACGATTGCGTGATGGCATCATCCAGCGTGACCCAACCATGACCCCATTTTTGCCAATCGCGATAATGGTGTGCATCGCCAGGGATTTGGAAATAGGGTCCGGCGAAGAATTTTTTGTTCGGATCAAGAATGCCCGCCTGTAATCCTGCCAAGGCCATGACCGGCTTAATGGTGGAGCCCGGCGGGTAGGTTGCGGCCATGGCGCGATCATACAGCGGGCGTTCGGGGTCGTTAAGCAAGGCTTGATAGTTTTTTTGGCTGATGCCATCCACAAACAGGTTGGGATCAAAACTTGGCCGGGAGACCATCGCTTTAATAGCGCCCGTCTCTGGATCTTCCACCACCACCGCGCCACTAAATCCCCCCAATGTGGCAGCCGCGATACCCTGCAGCGGCACATCCAGGCTCAAATGAATATCCTTTCCCGGCGTGGGGCGAACAACGTTCAGCACTTTCACCACACGACCCAGCGCATCGACCTCGACTTCCTTGTGACCCGGTTTACCGTGTAACTCATCCTCATATTGCCGCTCAATGCCCGATTTGCCAATATACTGCGTACCTTGATACAAATCGGGATTAATCTTTTTCAAATCAGCGACATTGATACGACCCACATACCCGACCACATGCGCCAATAATTGCCGGTACGGGTAGACTCGCTTCAAACTCGATTGAATTTCCACCCCCGGCAACCAAGGTTGTAATTGGGCAATTTTCGCCATTTCATAGGGGGTGAGATCCGATTTAACCAGCATCGGATCAAACGACCGTCCGAAGCGGATCCGTTCGCGCAGATCGCTCATCGTGTCGTCATCCAAATTGAGTACCTCTTGCAAAATGATCAATTCTTGCTTGAGATTGGTGGCATCTTCACGCGTGATTTGCACCTGGAATGTAGCGATATTATCGGCCACCACCCTTCCTGCATCATCAAAAATACGCCCCCGCTCTGGCGGAATCACCAGGGTACGGGTGCGATTACTTTCGGCCAATTCGGAAAAATGGGCGTGGCGATCCACCTGTAAAAAAGCCGCTCGCCACACCAATACGGCAAAAACGACCAACGCAAGCAATGCCGCCATCATGATACGGCGACGGAAAATCTGCCGTGCCCGATGACGGGTATCCAGGCCACGGTCACCAAGCCGTGTTGGCCGCGCGGAGCGCCATGCGTCACGGATGCTCATGAACTTAAGGTCATGAATGCCAGATCATGGACGTAGGGGCATAGTCAGACACTCATGGCCTGAGGTCAGCAAAATCTAGCGTCATCAACACCCATGAGCCGGTTCACGCCGTGTGATAACGCGCAATTGAGGCATCAATTTCTGCACAGGCAGCCGCTTTATCCGCCCAGCCATCGACCCGTACCCATTTGCCAACTTCCAGTGCCTTGTACTGCTCGAAAAAATGCTTAATTTGCCTCAGCAATAATTCCGGCAGGTCAGTCGCTTCATGAATATCGTTATACAGCGGGGTTAATTTGCTGTGCGGAACCGCAATTATCTTGGCATCGATACCCGATTCGTCGGTCATTTTCAACATACCCACCGGACGGGCGCGAATGACAGACCCCGGCATTAGGGGCGTTGGCGTCACCACTAAAACATCCACCGGATCACCATCTTCCGACAAGGTGTTCGGTACAAAACCATAGTTGGCCGGATAAAACATGGCGGTAGCCATAAACCGATCCACCAGCAGGGCACCCGAATCTTTATCCACTTCGTACTTGATCGGCGCACCTTGGGCGGGAATTTCAATCACAACAAAAATATCTTCCGGAGCCGCTTTACCGGCTGGAATCTTGGATAAATCCATGGTTTTCTCCCAAAAAATGCAATCAACAGAGATTAATTAAAAACATACTCACGCCGCGCGGTGCATTCAAGGTAACGCCCCGGGGCAAAGTTTGCGTATTATACGGACTTTATTTTAGTCGCGTCGGTTCCGCCGATGCCTTAACATTTCTCACAGGTTACTTATTCATGCGTATTGTGCTTCTCGGCGCGCCTGGCTCTGGCAAAGGTACTCAGGCCAAAAAACTGGTCGATCATTATGGCGTAGTGCAAATTTCCACCGGTGATTTGTTGCGCGCCGCAGTATCCGCAGGATCCGAGTTAGGCAAAGCCGCCAAAGCCGCGATGGATGCCGGGCACTTGGTGAGTGATGACATCGTACTCGGCATGATTAAAGAGCGGATAAACCAACCGGATACCCAACGCGGGTACATTCTGGATGGCTTTCCGCGTAATTTGGCTCAAGCGGCCGCGCTCGATAGCCTGCTCAATAGCCTGAACCAGTCGCTGGAAGCGGCCATCCTGCTGGATGTCCCCTTTGAAGATTTACTGCACCGCCTCACAGGGCGTCAAACCTGCGCCAGTTGCGGTGCGTTATTCAATCTGTATACCCATCCCAGTGCCGTATCAGGCGTCTGCGATGTGTGCGGGGGCGAGTTGACCCAACGCGCCGATGACAACGAAGCCACGGTGAGCCACCGCCTCAAAGTATTCGAAGAACAAACCACACCGCTAATTGCCTTTTATGATAGCCAAGGCAAACTCACCCGGATCGATGGCACCCGCCCCATTGATGAGATTACGGAAGGATTCCATGATGTCCTTGCTGGCCTGAAGCGTTAAGTTCGTCCACGTGAAGCCAGCCCGGATGCGCCCTGTGTTTTCAGAACCTGTTCAAAACCCTGCGGAACGGCGGGCGGTAGTATACGCCGTGCCTATTACAGCGTGGCGCATCGCACTGCTCATGGGCCTGGTGACGCTACCCAATTCGCTTTCGGCCACCGCGGCGTCCATCACGAATACTGCCGATGCCGCATCAAGCGCAACCTGCAGCTTATGCCCCCCCTTTGGTCCCGATCGGCCACCGCTGGAACAAAACCCGCTGAATACGCCCACCCGCGCCACGGCGGATCACGCCCAATTTGAGCAAAACGGCGCAATTGTACTCAAGGGGGATGCCCGCATCGTGCGCCCCACCGACCGCATCACCGGCGATGCCCTCACCTATCAAAAGCAGCCCCGCGAGAAAATCACCGCCACGGGTGATGTCTGGTATGAAACGCCGAGTTTCACCCTGCAAGCCGTGAGCGGCTGGCTCATGCCGCAAATCCATCAGGGTGAACTTGAGGATACGCATTACTGGTTAAATAGCCGCCGCGCCTCGGGGACTGCGGCCAAAGTGGCGCAACAGTCCAAAACGCAATACCAGCTATACACCGCCAATTTTTCGACCTGTCCCGCCGAACACCGCGCTTGGGACATTACCGCCAAAAGGATTGATCTTGATCAGGCGTCGGGCGGTGGTGAAGCCTACGACGCCGTACTCCACGCGGGCGGTGTACCCATTTTTTACACCCCCTATTTTCCGTTCCCGATTGATGATCGACGTCAAAGTGGCCTGCTCTACCCCACCTTTGGCAGCAGCACCTCAGGCGGATTTGAATACGCGCAACCGTATTACTGGAATATTGCACCGAATATGGATGCCACGTTCGGCCCGCATATCTTCACGCGGCGCGGCGTAGGCATTGATGCGGAGTGGCGATATTTGCACCGCTTTGGCAATCAAGGCATGGGGACAGATCAAATCAATCTCTTTTGGCTACCCAATGACCGCGTGTATGGCAGCCGACGCTGGCAAGTCGCCTTAAAAGATCAGGCGCAAGTTTTGCCTAATTTAAGTTATTCACTGACGGTCCATCGCGTGTCCGATCAGCAATTTTTCCGGGATTTCTCGACCAGTCTCAACCAAGCCACAACCGATAATTTGGCCAGCCAATTTAACCTCAACACCACCGCCAGCGGCTGGGCGTTGGGTTTAATGGCGCTGCAATATCAAACCGTCAACCCGTTAATTCCCGAATCCGCCTACCCATACCGCATCATGCCAAGGCTGACCGCCAGCCGGAATTTTGATCTGGGTATAGCCAACCTCTCGCTCGTGGCAGATGCGACGCGGTTTACCCAACCTTATGCAGGCAATACCACCGGTCAACGCGTACACATAGTACCGTCGCTCTATCATGTGTTTCGTGATAACTGGTATGAGGTAACGCCCCGCGTGACGCTGGATGCCACGGCTTACCAACTCACCCGGGGCTTTAACGATCCGCTCTACCAAACGGCTGATCCCCAGAATAATCCCAATCGTGTTTTGCCCATCACCAGCCTTGATTCCAAACTGTTTTTTGAGCGCAGTTATGGCAGCACCGGTCGATATCGCGCCGAGCTTGTACCACGCCTCTACTACCTGAACGTGCCCTATCGTGATCAAAATGCCATTCCGTTATTTGATACCGGGCTGACTAATTTGAGTTACAGCCAGCTCTTCACCGCGAATCGCTTCAGTGGCGGCGATCGTATCAGCGATGCCAATGCCCTAACCACCGGTGTCAGCTGGTCGTTAATTGATACCCAACTTGGTACCGAGCCGTTAAGCTTGCGTCTGGCCCAGCGCTATAACTTCGTCGCCAGCCAAGTGATGCCCATTGTGAACAAGGGCGGTTCAACGGTCGTAGCCGAAGCGTATTCGGATCTCAACCGACACTGGAATGGCTCGGTGACGGCCGAATACAATAGTGACACGGGGCACCTGGGTCGCACACAAAGCCGCTTTGGCTATCGTGCCAATGATGGCAGTGTCGCGAATTTAAGCTACTTCACCAAACCGGTTGACACCACGGCCGCTTATCGGCAAACAGATGTTTCGTTTGCATGGCAAGCCAATCAGCACTGGCAAATTCTCGGCCGTTTAGGCTACGATTTCGATCAAAACAAAGTGGTGCAATCGCTCTTGGGTGTGGGCTACGACTCGTGCTGCTGGGCGACCCGCATCGCGTTGAAACGTTATGTGGTCAACCCCGTCACCGATGTCTCACCCACTGCGCCGCCCAGCTACTCCAATGCCATTTTGTTTGAAGTCGAACTCAAAGGCCTGGGTGCCTTTGGCCAAAGCAATCGCTTTAAGCAGGAAATCCTCGGTTATGATCAATAAGTCTCGCTGCGTGGAACCCTTGTTCTGCTGTACCCATCCAACCTCTCAACTCAGCCATTCGGATTCATCTATGCCCAGGTTATTCATTAGTCATACAGTTCCTAACGTGCCGCCCGCCCTGCGCATGGCCAAACCTGCGCTCATTGCTTTAGCGCTAACGGCTGGCCTATTCGGCGGCGCGCCGAGCTTCGCGGCGAATGCCGCGTTGGCTCCAGTTGCGGGCGAGCAAATGCTTGATCGAATCGTGGCAGTGGTCAATCAATCGGTGATTACTCAGCGACAACTGAATGCGCAAATTCAGCTCGTCGCGACACAGAATAAAATCCCGGTCAACCAGCTCAGCCCATCGGATATCAAACAGCTTCAGGAGCGCATTCTGGATCGGATGATTACCGAGAAAGTCGAGCTCGAACGTGCGAAACAAATCGGCATTACTATTGACGATACCCGCCTGGACGATGCCCTGAGTGGCATTGCCCAGCGCAATGGCATGAGCTTAAGTCAGCTGCAGCAAGCCGTCACAAATCAAGGGGATAACTGGACCGGTTATCGCGAATCCATTCGCAACCAAATCATGATTGACGAACTCAAGCGGCGTGAAGTTTTTGAACGCGTCAATATTTCCGATCGTGAAGTGGACGATTACCTCAAGCAATACACGGGCGCAAATACAGAAACCACGGAATACCATCTGGCTCAGATCCTGATTAGCGTGCCGGAAAACGCCTCACCATCGCAAGTCGAGACCGCTAAAAAACGTGCCGACGCCGTTTTATCGGCACTCAAATCGGGGGAAAGTTTCGAGCAAGTGTCTGCCGAACGCTCTGATGCGCCGGACGCCACCAAGGGCGGCGATTTGGGCTGGCGCGATTTATCCCGAATTCCGAGTCTGTTCATCGACACCATCAAAAGCCTGAAAACAGGTGAAGTCAGTGACCTGATTCGCAGCCCGAATGGCTTTCATATCATTAAATTAGTCGGTGAACGTACCGCCAGTACCAACAGCGCCGTCCTCACCGAATACGATGCCGAGCACGTACTGATTCAAGTCAGCAGTCAACGCAACGCAGCACAGGCCAAGGCTGAAGCTGAGAGTCTTCGCCAGCAAATCGTGAGTGGTAAAGCCAGTTTTGCGTCCATCGCTGCCAAATATTCCGATGACAAAGGTTCCGCCGCCCAAGGCGGCCAGTTGGGCTGGGTTAAACCTGCGGACATGGTGCCGGAATTCGGCGCCATGCTCGAAAAAACCCCGGTCGGGCAAATCAGCCCCGTCTTTCAAACCGAATATGGTTTCCACTTCCTGGAAGTGCTGAAAACACACGAAGTCAACGTGCCGACCGAAACCTTGCGTACCCAAGCCCGTCAGGCAATTGGTCAGCGCCGCGCGGATGAAGATTTAGTCAATTACATCCGGCGCCTGCGCGCCGAGGCCTATATCGAAAACCGCTTGACCGGCACGATTAATGATTCAAGTGCGCAATGACGCTGAATCAATCACCGACTAACGCCTCGATGCCCATAGCCTTAAGGCTTGCCATCACCAGTGGTGAGCCTTCGGGCATTGGGCCCGATTTATTGCTGGCACTGTGCGCCGATCAGGCACCGCATCGCTGGGATGCCGAGCTTGTGGTCGAACTGGTTGTATTGGGCGATCGCAAGGTATTTACCGAGCGTGCGTTGCTGCTCGGTTTAGCATTCAACTGTCCCGATTACGCCCCGGACCCACTCATTGGCACGCCGCCCCAAGGGGGAAGAGTTTCTTTCCTGCATTGCCCCACCGCGTCCCCCGTGCAACCGGGAAAATTGGATGCCCGTAATGCGGCGCATGTGCTCGCCATGCTCGATCGGGCGGCAGAGGGCTGCCAATCAGGTGAATTTGCCGGCATGGTGACGGCGCCCGTGCATAAGGGTGTGATTAACGATGCGGGAATCCCCTTTTCAGGCCACACCGAATATCTGGCCGATCGCGTCGGCGGCTTTCCTGTGATGATGCTCACCGCCAGGCGTTTGCCCAGACCGTTACGCGTGGCCCTGGCCACCACCCATTTGCCGCTCGCCGCTGTGCCCGCCGCCATCACGCAGGAAAGCCTTAAGCGCGTGCTCACCATTCTGCACCGCGAACTGTGTGCGTGGCTGGGCATCCCCACACCCCGCATTTTGGTCTGTGGCCTGAATCCTCATGCGGGCGAATCAGGACATTTAGGCCGCGAGGAAATCGACATCATCGGCCCCGCGCTCGAACAGCTCCGCACGCAAGGCATCAACGCCATCGGCCCGCTGCCTGCCGATACGCTGTTCACGCCACAATATCTGGATCACGCCGATGCCGTGCTCGCCATGTATCACGATCAGGGCTTACCCGTATTAAAATTCGCCGGATTTGGCGAGGCGGTGAATATTACCCTTGGCCTGCCGATTATTCGCACCTCGGTCGATCATGGCACTGCACTCGATCTCGCGGGTACCGGCAAAGCCCATGGTGGTTCATTGAGCGCAGCCATTCATGCCGCCTTATCACTGGCTGGCAGACCCAAAAACTCATGAGTTATGTAGACAGCAACACCTCGGGCATTCAAGACGGTCACCGCGCGCGCAAACGCTTCGGCCAGAATTTTTTAACCGATGAAGCCGTGATTGCGCGCATTGTGTCGGCCATCTCACCGCGCGCCACGGATTGCATGATCGAAATCGGCCCGGGTCTCGGCGCCCTCACTTGCCAGCTGATTCAGCCACTCGATCATCTGACCGTAGTGGAACTCGACCGCGACATCATCCCCAAATTACAGGAGCGCTGCGCGCTGCAAAAAACCGCGCAGAATCGAGCGGGGCAGAGCAAGCTCAGCATTCTCTCCCAAGATGCACTTCACCTTGATTTAACGCCGCTGGCTGAAGCGGGTCCGCTCCGTATCGCCGGAAACCTGCCCTACAACATCGCCACACCACTGATTTTTCATCTGCTCGAACAAGCCATGCGCATCACCGATATGACCTTCATGCTGCAAAAGGAAGTGGCGGAGCGCATTGCTGCGCCACCCGGCAGCCGCGATTATGGTCGTCTGTCGATTATGGTTCAGGCAGTCGCCCAAGTGGAATTGCTCTTCATTGTGCCCCCTGGCGCGTTTAACCCCCCCCCAAAGGTCGATTCCGCGATTGTGCAAATCACCCCGCTCCTCCAACCCAGAGTGACAGCGGCATTACGCCCCCTGTTCACCGAATTAGTCGGCCTTGCATTTGCCCATCGACGTAAAACCTTGCAAAACAACTTGAAACATCGACTACCTGCGTCAACAATCATTGAAGCGGGGCTTGAACCCGGCACCCGCGCCGAGCAAATCAGCATTGATGAATTTATTGTTTTGGCAGAAGTCACCCAGCGGTTACACCCTTAGCCACTTCACCTGATTACCCTGAATTGGTGGTTCCCTGTGCAGCATTCGTTTGTTCACCTTCACGCGCGCGCGCAGCCTGAGCAAGTCATTGCCGCGTGCGCACATTTTGTCGTAAAGCAGCTTAATGCCGCGATTGCCGCACGCGGCGTGGCGCGCATTACCCTGGCAGGTGGCAATACCCCCAAAGCTTTGTACGATGCACTTGCCAGCCCCCTCCACCGCAACGAAGTCGATTGGCAACGGGTGGAGTTCTACTTCGGCGATGAACGTGCCGTGCCACAAACCCATCCCGACAGCAATTTCGGCATGGCACAACGGCATTTATTCATGCCACTCGGCTTGGCACCCACACAGGTTTTCCCGATGATCAGCACCCCCATGTTTCCGCTGGCGGAGGAAGCCAAACGCAATCAAAACCTGCTCACATCCTGGGCGGGCACCGGTGTGCCACGATTTGATTTCATGGTGAACGGTATGGGCGACGACGGCCATTTCGCCTCATTATTTCCCGACACCCCCGCGCTCACGGTGCGCGATCGCTGGGTGGTAGTGAACCCCGTCGCCAAGCTCGATACCGAGCGCCTGACACTCACCTATCCCATATTTGAGGAAGCGCGCACGGTATGTTTTCTGGTTATCGGAGCCCGTAAACAGGCCGCTTTTAGCGCCATGATGCAGCCGGAAAGCACCCTGCCGGTCGCCCGACTCATTCAAAGCCGTACCACCGATTGGTTTGTTGATGAGGCATGCGTGAATAGGGCTACCCAGAAGGAGTTGCCGTAATGACTTTTCTCAACGATTTTCTCTGCAACCCCCCTCGGGACCCCCGTGCTTCAGACATAGAAATCATCCCGAAGGCATTTTATGTACCCGAACATAGCGATCCTGCACAACAGCGCTTTGCCTTTGGCTACGACATCCGAATCGTCAATCACGGCGCACGTACCGTGCAACTGATTGAGCGACATTGGCACATCGATAGGGGCAATGGCTGCATTCATGAAGTGCGGGGCGAAGGCGTCGTGGGCGAACAACCCATCCTCAACCCCGGTACAGTCTATCGGTACCAATCAGGCTCGGTCATTGAAACCCCCGCCGGGCACATGTGGGGCGATTACGGCTTTATCGATGCCGAGGGTGAAGCCTTTCGCGTCGCCATTCCGCTGTTTCATTTGGTCGCACCCCGCGACTATCGCCCACTGCATTAGCAGACTCACCTGATGAGCCTGCGCCAAACCTACGCCCTCTGGGCACCGATGTACGATCTGTTTCTGAAACCGGCCACGGGAGCTGCCCGGGCAAAAAATCTGGTTAACCTCGGGCGCCTGGAGGGACAAAGTCTCGCCGTTATCGGCATAGGCAGCGGGTTGGATTTGGACTGGCTGTGCACCCACACCCACCCTGCGCTGTGCGTTGGGCTAGACATCACCCGCGCCATGCTCAAACACGCCCAAACGCGCAGCCGCACGTGCCCGTTTCCCATCCACCTGATTGAAGGCGATGCGATGCAAACACCGCTGGCCGGGGCACAATTCGATCATGTCGTGCTGCACCTGATTCTGGCCGTCGTCCCCAACCCCACCGCTGTATTGGCCGAAGCCAGTCGTATCGTCAAACCCGGCGGCAGCATCCTGATATTCGATAAATTCCTGCGGC
Source organism: Pseudomonadota bacterium (assembly GCA_021801265.1). GTDB lineage: Bacteria > Pseudomonadota > Gammaproteobacteria > Halothiobacillales > Halothiobacillaceae > Halothiobacillus. The sequence goes on from JAJYYE010000012.1 coordinate 137,822, forward strand.
CAGATCAAAAAGCCCCGCTGCGACGCTTTGTCAGCCCGCTGCTGGGGCTGCTTGCTACCCGCACCGATGTCGAATTCGAACCGCTCCTCGCCGCACACGCCGAACTCAGCCTACAGCGCAATGAACCCCTGCTCGCACGCGGCTGGTTTCGCGGCATCACATTAATCAAATCAAAGGACTAGCGCTATGGCGACTTACGCAATTGGCGACCTGCAAGGTTGCCTTGACCCACTCAAAACCCTGCTCGAAAAAATTGCGTTTGATCCGGCCAACGATCGGCTCTGGTTTGTGGGCGATATCGTCAATCGCGGCCCGCAATCGCTCGAAGCCCTCCGGTTTGTACGCGATTTGGGCGATTCGGCTATCACCGTGCTCGGCAATCACGACCTGTTTCTACTCGCCTGCGCCTTTACCGATCGCAGTCCAAAACCGGGCGATACCCTCGACGACATTCTCAACGCGCCGGATCGGGATGAACTGATCGACTGGCTGCGCAACCGGCCCTTCATTCATCACGACCCGGATCTCAAATGGACGCTGGTGCATGCCGGCATTCCACCCGAATGGGATTTAGCCACGGCGCTCGATCAAGCCAAGCACGCGCAAAAATACCTGCGCCAATCCGACCCGTTGCCTTTTTTTACCGCCATGTTCGGCGAACATCCGCCATTTTGGTCGGAAACCCTCACCAAAACGCTCAAAATTCGCTATACCATCAATGCCCTTACCCGAATGCGTTACGTCACCCGTGATGGCCAACTGGATTTAAAAGAAAAACGTCCAGAAGCAGAAGTGGGCGACCCATTAATTCCGTGGTTTGAATTCCCCCGCCGCGCCGCCCGGGACGAGCGTATCGTCTACGGCCACTGGTCCGCACTCGGCGAAGCGTGCGATCGCAAAAAAACCTGGTGCATCGACCAAGGCTGTCTGTGGGGGCGCAAGCTCACCGCCCTTCATCTGGACACCCGCCCCGCCACCGTGATTCAAGCGCCTTGCCCGTGTTATCGGCAGTTGAAGAGTGCGTAGCGCAATGGGATACCCAACCTCCACGGCTTGCTGAAACCCGGTGGCAAAATCGGCTTTCAGCGGGTAGCCCGGATGGAGCCCCAAGCGCAATCCGGGAGCGGCGCGCAAATAATCGGGACATCAAAGGTGTTTTCCGGATTCCGGCAAGTCGTTACCCCTGCGTCAGGCACATCAACTCACCGAACGTGGCGCCACCAATAGTTCCCGGGTTTTTTCAACAATCTGCGTCAAGGCCTGATTCACCAATTCCTGACTCGCGGCGGCAAATTGTGCGGCATCGTTTTCAGGCATGACTTGTGTTTGATCGAAGCGCCAATGCGCCAGCACGCCGCGGGTTGTGGGGGTTAGCCACAGGCAGCTCATCACCAAATGGGCGTGGCCTGTTTCGCCGTTGATATCGTGCTCTAGCCGCGTTAAATTGCAACTCACGCTGACGGCAACGGGCGCACGGGCGGAGTTGCTGACCACCCCAGCCACCCAAGGTTGACGCCCCAGGGTTTGCTCAACGGCATCCGTCAGCAAGGCGGCGGGCGCGGCCAGCCAACGACTGTCCCGATAAGGTAACAGCATGAGTGCTTCGCGGCTGTACATCATGGCCGGCGTTTCAAACCCTTGCGCTGCGGTGATCGGACGCATTTCAATCAGGTAAGCCGCCGGCTGGGTTTCGCCGGGTACCGTAATCGCCCCTGTTTGTAGCGCGGGCGGATTCAAACGGTAGGTGTTTTGGGCTTGCTGCGGTTTGATTGGCAGGCTGCACCCCCCCAGCAACACACCCATCAGGCTGATGCCTAACCACGATCGCAGTACCCGAGGATTGGTCAGTAAATTCTTCATGCTGTTTCCCTGTTTCTACCAAATGGTTGATGCGCTGTAGGGGGCAAGTCCAGGTTATGGCGTGGTAGACGGTTGCATTGCCGATGTGCGCCCGGAGTCTGCACCCTGGCCCTCGCCCGGCCCCGATGGAGCGGGGACTGCGCCATACAAAATCTGGCTGGGGTTCTGATTCAGTTGGTTCACCAGTTGGGTGATCGAGGTGCTGGCCTGTTGCAACTGATCCAGCAACCCGCCCAACTCGGGGAGGGTGCGCTGGTTGAACGCATTCAGCGTTTTTGTGCCGGTTTCAGTTAATTGAATCGTGCTGGCGCTGGCGGCGCTCACTTGGTTAACTGCCGTATTGGTTGCCGTAATGACCCCTTGCAAGCTATGGATAGACTGACCGAATTTCTTGAGCAGCTGCTGCCCCTGATCGATTAAAACCAAGGATGATTGGCTTAACTTCGCGGTGCCCTCTAAGGTTTGCCGTCCGGCGACCATCATAGCGACAATATCATCCCGGTGATCGGCCAATGTGGTCGTTACCTCATTGATATTGTTGATGCTACTCGTCAGAGCGGCAATATTTGCCGCGCTCATTAACGCATCAAGCCGATCACTAATCCGGGTAATTTTTGCCATGGTTTCATTCACGCCCCCTTCAAGTTTCGAAAAAATCGAGGCCTCATAAGGAATCACAAGGTAGCCTTCCGCATTCCGGGCAGTCAGTGGATCGGGCGATTTACCCCCCGCCAGATTGAGGACACTCAACCCGGTCACACCGAGTAATTGCAACTTGGCAATGGTGTCGGTTCGAATGGGGACATTGGCATCCAAATCAACCAACACGCGAATTTGTTCTGGATTTTTGGCATCAATCCGGATGCTTTTTACCTGCCCCACATCCACGCCACGATATAAAACATGACTGTTTTCGGATAGCCCCGAGGCGTTATCAGTGACATAAATCACATACGGCGTGAATTGCTGATCTTTACCGCCCGTGGCGAGCCAATAGACCGTTCCACCCAGCACAATGCTCAGGATGATGACGAACAGCCCAACGGCGGTATAGTTTATTTTCGAGTCCATCAAGCGTTCCTCAATTGCGGCTCTGACTGATGACTGAGCGAATGGATGGGCAGAGGCGCTTGTTGCGCGGCCTGCCAAAAGGCCTGCGAACGGGTGCCTCGGAAGTAGGCCTGAAGTTCAGGCTCATCCCGTTCGGCAAGTTCGGCGGCGGTGCCCACAGCCAACATTCTTTTCCGGCCCAGAAAAGCCACTTCATCAACGCCGCGCCAAATCGAATCGAGATCATGCGTGGCTTGCAGCACGGTTAAACCCAGCGAGTCGCTCAAGGTGCGGATCAGATCATCAAAGGCGGCTGCACCAATCGGATCAAGGCCGGATGTGGGCTCATCCAGCACCAGTAATTCAGGATCCAGCGCCAAGGCACGCGCCAAGGCTGCCCGTTTAACCATGCCACCCGATAATTCCATCGGCAGCTTATTGGCGCTATCGGCAGGCAACCCCGCCAGTAAAATTTTGCTCATACCGAGGTCTTTTAACCAATGCGGATCAAATTGGCCATGCTCTTTGATCGGCAGCAACACGTTTTCCAGCACGGTGAGCGAGGTAAAGAGCGCCCCCCCCTGAAACAGCACGCCAATCCGCTCACGCAAGGATTGCCGCACGGCTTCATCGGCGCGACGGATTTCAACCCCAAACAGTTTGAGCGAGCCGGCATTTGCCTCACGCAACATAATCAGCGTGTGCAGCAATACGGTTTTCCCTGAGCCGGAACCACCAACCAGCGCGCACACCCGCCCTCGCGCAAGCTTGAAATCCAGCCCATCATGCACGCGGTTTGAGCCGAACTGATTAATCAGCCCCGATGCCTCGATAATCCAATCGTCGGTGGCGGCCATGTTCAGTACCCCATCAGGTTGTAAAGCACGGAAAACACGGCATCAATGACGATCACCATAAAAATCGCCTGCACCACGCTGACGGTGGTGGCATGTCCGACTTCTGCCGCGCTACCCCGTACCCGCAAGCCCTGCATGCACCCGATCAAGGCAATCACAACGGCAAATACCGGTGCTTTAATCAGCCCCAGCCATAACGTCGTGAGATCAACCACCTGGGGCATTCGATCAAAGTACACCGCAAACGATACGCCAAATCCGTAATTGGCCACCACAGAGCCGCCGAGCAATCCCATCAAATCGGCGAACAGGGAAAGCAACGGCAAGGCGATCACCAAGGCAATCACCTTGGGGAAAACCAGCAACTCAAACGGCGGCAGGCCAAGGGCACGCAAGGCATCAATTTCCTCGGTAATCCGCATCGTACCCAGCTGAGCGGTATAGGAGGAACCCGTGCGCCCCGCGACAATAATGGCTGCCAGCAATGGCCCCAGTTCCCGCAAGGTGATAATGCCGACCAAGTTCACGATCAACACGTTGGCGCCATAGCTCGCCAACGTGGCGCCGCCTTGATAAGCCATCACCATGCCAATCATGAACGACAGCAAACCGACAATACCCAAGGCACGCACACCAGCGGCTTCGATTTCAGCCAACACCGCCCGCCAGCGAATCCGCCAGAAAAACAACAACAGGGGCGCGCCCCGCCAAACCAATTCACCCAAAAAAGCCAGGAAATGCCGCGCTTCTGTCCACTGACTCACGGCGGCTTCACCCAATCGAGCCACAGGAGAAAATGCGCGAGTCTTGGCAGGCAGTTCATCCACCAATCGTGCATCAAGTAATGCCAATAAGTTGCGTTCCCGCTCGGGCAGCGAGGATACATCGACCGTCAAGCCCGCCGCACGCCAGTGCCGCAGCCAACGCGCCAACACCAATGCCGCCGCGCTATCAAACGCCGTCATTTCGCTGTTTAGCGTCAATTGTTTGGTTTTTGAGATATTCGGCGGGAATGTCACTGTCGGCACGTGCGGCAAATTATGTACGGTCCAGGCCCCGATCAACACCAAAATTTGCCCGGCAGGATTATCGGCGCCAGCCTCTTGTTCCCAACGAATTTCCGGCGCCATCGGTGCGCTTCTGGGGGTTGCGCCATCAACCGTGATGGGCATCGTATTGGGTACCGTACTGGGGATGGGGGCCGACCTTCTCATGATGCGTGCAAGAGTATCTCTTGGTGATGGGTAACGGGGAGCTTATCATTCTCTCTAAATAAGTGTCGCATCCTGCCCACAAAACATCTTTATCGAGAGAACCCCCGCGTGAGTAAACAACGCCTGCAAAAAATATTGGCCACCCAAGGCATCGGCTCACGCCGCATGATCGAGAGTTGGATTAGCGCCGGAGAGGTTCTGCTCAATGGCAAAACCGCTCAGCTGGGTGATCTGGCAGGCGTGGGGGATTTGATCGAAGTACGGGGGCAGAAAATCCCCATTTCTGAAGTTACGCCGGTGCGTCGCGTACTGATTTACCATAAACCCGAAGGTGAAATTAACTCAACCTCGGACCCCGAAGGCCGGCCCACGGTGTTTGGCTCGCTACCCTCCATTCGGCAAGGACGCTGGATTAGCGTGGGTCGGCTCGATTTTAATACCTCCGGGCTTTTACTGGTCACCAACGATGGCGAGCTGGCCAATCGGCTGATGCATCCCAGTAATCAAATTGAGCGTACCTATGCCGTTCGCGTGCTGGGCGGGCTGGATGAAGCACAGATCAAGCAACTCATCACGGAAGTTCAACTCGACGATGGCCCGGCCAAATTCGATCACTTGAGCGATGCAGGGGGCACCGGCGCCAACCGCTGGTACCACGTGACCCTGCGCGAAGGCCGCAATCGTGAAATTCGACGCATGGTGGAAGCCGTCGGTGGGGTGGTGTCTCGCCTCATTCGCATCAGCTACGGCGGCATTGCCCTGCCACCGCGTTTAAAACCCGGTCGCGCGCAGGATTTACCGCCCGAGATGGAAGATGCGCTGGTGCGCCTCGTCGGTTTGCGGCCAGAAACCCGACGCAAAGTTCAGGATGAGGACACCAAGCGCCGCGCGCTCAAACCGTATCGGGCGCGCACTCAGGCGGGCAAACTCCAAAAACGCGATAACGAACCCTTCTATCAAGCCACTCGGGTTGATTCGGACACGTCAGAAGGCCCGTCAGAAAATCGCTCGGATGCCCGCCCAGCCCTTCGCCCCGCTGCACGCGCGGTTACGCGGACAGAATCGCATTCAGATTCACGCGGGCCGTATGGTCAAAGTTCACCCGCTGCCCGCACAAATCAAACCCGCGCCCCGACATCCCGCACGGGTGAAAGTCGTCCGGGCGATGCGCGCGCTGGGGGATTTCGCTCGGGAGAAACCCGGCTCGGCTCGGCTCGGCCAGGTTCTGAACGGCCCAGTTTCGCTCGAACCGGTGCAGCCCGTCCCGAATTTGCCCGGCCCGGTTCGGCACGGCCTGACCCCACCCGATCAGGGACCCTCTCCCGTTCAACCTCGCGCAATGTGGCCAATGAATTTGCTCGGGAATCGACTCGCGAGCCTTCAACGGGCCATCGCACGGCCAGCCAACCGAACGCGAATCCGTTCAGGCCCGCAGCCAAACCCACAACACGAGCCGCCACACGGCCGGGCAAACCGACGCGCAGCACGCGCCAAGGCACAGGGCACTCGGCCAACCCGGGTCGTAAACCGCCTCGGGGCCGATGATTTCTGGCGGGTTCGGCAACCCAATAGCCGCACACAACCCCTCTTGAAATTTTACCCGACATTCTTGGTCGGCACGTTTATAGCGCCGCCAAAATGAACAAATTTTGGTGGATTTACCCCAAAAATCGTGCCGCAGGTTTATTATCACCTCATGATTAAATTTCCTACCCAATCCGCCGAAGTGGCCCCAGCAGCCAAGCCCTTAGGCTCAGCGCTGCATGGTTCCGCCATCAACTTAACTGACGCCATCGATCTTAAAAACACACTACTCGTTGCCATGCCCAATGTGGCTGACCCAAACTTCAGCCACAGCGTGACTTATGTGTGCGAACACAGCGACGATGGCGCAATGGGCATCACAATTACCCGCCCGCTGGATAACATCACGCTCGGTGACATTCTCGATCACATGAAAATCTCATGTTCCAATCCCACCATTCGGGGCCGCCCCGTGTACATGGGCGGTCCGGTAGCAATGGAGCGTGGGTTTATTTTGCACACCCCGCACGGCGGCTGGGAATCCACCCTCGAAATCACCCCCGACATCGGCCTTACCACCTCGAAAGACATTTTACAGGCGCTGGCCGATGGCGCTGGCCCTGCCCGGGCGGTGATTGCGCTCGGTTATTCGGGTTGGTCGGCGGGACAACTCGAAACCGAACTCACCGAAAACACATGGCTCACCATCGATGCGACACCCGCGCTGATTTTCGATTATCCCATCGAAGAGCGCTGGCTTGCCGCTGCCCGCAGCTTGGGGATTGATATGAATTTATTATCGACTGAGGCCGGGCACGCTTAATGGAATCGGCCCTAGCGTCAGCGTCGATATCTGGCACGACATCAGTCTCAAAATCTGGCACATGGCTGGCCTTTGATTACGGTGCCTGGCGCATCGGTGTGGCGGTGGGTGAGCACCTACTCGGGTCGGCCCGCCCCGTACGCACGTTGCAGCATTGCAATGCCCATCAAATTGATTGGATCGGCATTGCCGCGCTCATAGAAGAATGGCGGCCCATCGGATTTGCGGTGGGTTGGCCGCTGATGGATTCGGGGGAAACCTATCCGGTGGCTGCATTCATTCGCCGCTTCGGGCAACGGCTCCACGGACGGTTCAATTTGCCCGTGCACTATGTGGATGAACGCTTAAGTTCAGAGCAAGCCGAAGCGCGGGTCACCGCGCGGCACGGCAAAACGCAGGTGAAGAAAACGCCCGGATTAATCGATGCCATGGCGGCTGCTATTATTCTTGAAACATTTTTCAGCCAGAATCAGGCCGGTTTTTCAACCGAAGCCCCTACAGCGAGCAGCAGCCCATCATGACGTCACTTCCTGAACTGAAATCGGCCAATCAATTGCTGGATGATTGTTTGCAAAATCTGCAATGGGCCATTGAACAAGGTCAACTCAATAATCCCCTGATGGTCGGTATTCACAGCGGCGGCGTCTGGGTGGCCGAAGCGCTCCACCAACGGCTGCAATTGAGTGAACCACTCGGCAAGCTCAATATTACTTTTTATCGAGATGACTTCAATACGCTCGGCCTGCATCCCCAGGTGGCACCGTCGCAATTACCGGTAGATATTGATGGCCGCGACATTATTCTGGTTGACGATGTGCTCTACACCGGACGCACCATTCGCGCCGCCATGAATGAGCTCTTCGATTATGGCCGCCCCGCGCGGATTTGGTTGGCGGTATTATTCGAACGCGATGGCCGTGAATTGCCGATTTCTGCCCAAACCGTCGGCCAGCGTCTGGTACTGAGTCCGCGACAACAAATTCATGTCGATGGCCCTCACCCCCTAACCGCACACATTGTTACCCGTGAGGAAATTGCCTGATGGCCGTCAATTTCGTTCGACCACTCATCCCCAAACTTGCCACCGACCCCTGGGCGATTCAATTCGATGCAGCAGGACACCTGAAGCATTTGCTCACCATCGAAGGCCTCGGGTCGACATGGATTACCCGCATACTGGATACCGCCGAAGGGTTTATGTCGGTTTCCGACCGCGATATTAAAAAAGTGCCTTTGCTGCGCGGTCGGACCGTGGTGAATTTGTTCTTTGAAGCCTCTACCCGCACCCGCACCACCTTTGAACTTGCCGCCAAGCGGCTTTCCGCGGATGTGCTGAACATCAATTTATCCACGTCCGCCACCACCAAGGGCGAGAGCCTGCTCGACACCCTCCGCAACATCGAGGCCATGCAGGCTGATATGTTCGTGGTGCGACATGAACAATCCGGCGCGGCACATTTTATCGCGCGCCATGCCGCCCCGCATGTATCGGTACTGAATGCGGGGGATGGCTGGCACGCGCATCCGACCCAAGCGCTGCTTGATGCCTTCACCATCCGGCGCATCAAGGGTGAGTTTGCGCCACTGCGCATTGCCATTGTCGGTGACGTGAAACATTCACGGGTGGCACGGTCGCAAATTCACGCATTTAACTCGCTGAATGTGGGCGAGTTGCGCGTGATTGGCCCGCGCACCCTCATCCCGAACGACATCGAACCCTTGGGCGTGCGGGTGTATCACGATATGCGGGCCGGCTTGAAGGATGTGGACATCATCATCATGTTGCGTCTGCAACGCGAACGCATGGAATCGGGATTGTTGCCGAGCGAGCAAGAGTTTTACCGACTGTACGGCCTCACCGAAGAAAAACTCAAATGGGCCAAACCCGATGCGATTGTGATGCACCCGGGACCCGCGAATCGCGGCGTAGAAATCGAATCCCGTGTCGCCGATGGGCCGCAATCCGTTATTTTACAGCAGGTTTCCAATGGTATTGGCGTGCGCATGGCCGTCATGGCACTCTGCATGAGTGCAGAATCATGATTCAAAATCCCCCCAATTTAGGCATTGATCTCGACCCCGTGCGCCATCCGGAAGGCTGCCGCCCCGGTATCGATTGCGACACCTGGCTCATCCGGGGCGCACGCGTCATCGACCCCAATAATCAGCTCGACACCTGCACCGATGTGTATATCGCCGATGGCCTCATCGTCGGCATGGGCGCAGCACCTGCCGCGTTTGTCCTCGAACAGGCGCAACAGGTCGATGCACAGGGGCAATGGCTCATCCCCGGTGTGATTGATACCTGGGCGCGATTGCGTGAGCCGGGACAGGAGCACAAAGCCACCATTGCCACCGAAACCCTGGCAGCGGTTGCCAGCGGTATCACCACGCTGTGCATACCGCCCGACACGGATCCGGTGCTCGATACCGTTGCCGTGGCGCGGTTTATCAAACGCCGGGCTCAGCTGGCAGGCCGCGCGCGCGTGGTGGCCATCGGTGCCTTGACTCAAGGGCTGAAAGGCGAATTGTTGGCCGAAATGGCCGAACTCACCGAAGGCGGCTGCGTCGCCATTTCCAATGCGCACTACCCCGTGCGGGATCTACGCCTGCTGCGACGGGCACTCGAATATGCGGCCACCTTCGATATTCTGGTCGTCATTCAGCCTGAAGACCCCTCATTGGCGAAATGGGGCTGCGCGCATGAAGGCATCATTGCCACACGTCTGGGCTTGCCCGGAATCCCCGTGTCGGCAGAAACCGCGCCACTGGCGCAATTGCTGGCCATCATTGCCGAAACGGGGGCACGTATTCACATCAACAATCTTTCCTCGCGGGCGGCTGTTCGACTCATTGAGCAAGCCAAGTCGGAGGGTTTGCCCGTCACCGCCTCGGTGAGCGCACATCATTTGTGGTTATCTGAAATGGATACCGATACCCTGTGCGGCAACACCCATGTGCAACCGCCGCTGCGCAGCCTGCGTGACCGTGATGCGCTGCGGAGTGCCTTGGCCGACGGCACCATCGACTGCGTGATTTCCGATCACCAGCCGCATGAATCCGATGCCAAGCTTGCGCCCTTTCCCGCCACCGAACCCGGCATCTCCGGGCTTGAAACCCTGCTGCCACTGGTGCTCAAATTGGTGGATGACGGACTATTAACCTTGGAACGCGCGCTTGATGCCCTCACTCGGCGCCCCGCAGATTTATTCGGACTCACCAACTCAGGCCGAATCGAGTTAGGCGCGCGTGCCGATTTAGCATTAATTAACCCCGATACCCTCTGGACATTAGACGAAACCACGCTCCAGTCTGCGGGCCGCGACACCCCATTTTTTGGCTGGGATTTCCGCCATCAAACCACCGCAACCTGGGTCAATGGCAAGCAGGTATTTTTCCGTGCGGATGGCCCCGTCATGTCCCAATGATACGGCCAGATTCGTCAAACCACGCCATGAAAACGTCATATCTCACTGTCACTATCCATATCAATTGTCCCACCCCCCACCCCCACTGGAGATCATCCTATGACCACGAAAATTCTGAGCATCATGCCCGCCGATGATTGGTACGCCCTGATTAGCGATGAAGATGAAGGCATTGGCTATGAGCCTTTAACCTGCTTCGCACTCGTGCAAACAGATGAAGACGGCGAAATCACCACCGAAGTTCGCCCGATGATTTGGGCCGATACCGCCGTAGCTTTTGCCGATGAAATCGAAGGCTTCTTGGATTTGGAGCGCGTTGAAGAAATCGGTGACGACGAACTTGAACTAGACGAAGAAGAACAGTAATCCGCGTCAGGCGATTCGGCGGCATCGGTATCTCCCGATCTCGCGCACAGTCCTGACGGCGTGAAACCACTCCAGCCTTACGGTTGTCTCAAACCGTGAGGCTGGAGTGGTTTTTTGTTATTTGTCGCATCTAATGACCCTCGGATTTAGAGCCACCGCCCCCTACTCGAGGCGGGTTGGAGAAGCGGTACAAGGATGTAAAGACCCTGCCCCGGCCTCGCCTCGTCAGGGGTAAAGCACTTTTTGAGCACCTGGGCCAATCGGAGACGGTGAAATGAGACTAAAAACTTGTGCCGATACCTATGTGCCTTCAAGGGGGAAGGCGCTTACAGGTTTTCTGACTTTGCTCAGCGTTTCCTAACCGCACTAAATTAAATTCAAATCATGCATCCCCTCTGTTCAGGTGACGAAAAACACGGTATAAGGCTGCAAATTTCCGCCTAAATTCCGAGGATTTCACGCAATGGGTAACAACACCGAAATAACTGATCTGGATGAGCCATGGGAAGAGGGGGCCGAAGAAAGTCACGCTGAAGAAAATCGCCGAGAAGTTGGTCATGCTCCCGCTAAAGCCAAACCAACCGACAACAAGGATGCCCGACGCCGGCTTGATGATATCCTCGAATCCCAGCGCATCAAACACCAAATTGAGGATGATTTTTGAGCACCCGTGTTTCTGTTTCGTGCCCAGATCCATTGATATGAAGCACAATCTCAGTTCGGCAGTCTCCCGGAGCAATTTAACCAACATGGCGCCAATTCTAAAGGGCATCAAGTCGTTGCTTACAGCGCGCACCGAGTCCTGCACATTAATCCCCTGACTTGCACAAAAATCCGGTATCATGCGCGGTTCGATTTATCTTCTCCCTCTTTCCCCCTTCTGGAATGCCCATGTCTTTTGCTGATCTTGGCCTCATGCCCGAGTTGCTCCGCGCACTCGAAGCTGTTGGCTACACAACTCCGACCCCTATTCAACGCGAAGCGATTCCCCTTGTGTTGTCCGGGCGTGATTTACTCGCCGCTGCCCAAACCGGTACCGGCAAAACTGCGGGCTTTACCCTGCCGTTACTGCAACGCTTGAGCACAACCCCCGTGCTGCACCCTGCGCCCAAACACCGTATCCGCGCACTGGTGCTCACCCCGACGCGTGAACTCGCATCGCAGGTTGAAGACAGCGTCAAGCAATACGGTCAACATTTAAAACTCAGTTCGATGGTAATTTTCGGCGGCGTGAATATCAATCCGCAGCGCGATCGCCTGCAACGCAAACTCGATATTCTGGTCGCCACGCCCGGCCGCTTGCTTGATCACGTGGGCCAAGGCTCAGTAGATTTAGGCGGTGTGGAAATCCTGGTGCTTGATGAGGCCGACCGCATGCTCGACATGGGCTTTATCCGCGACATCAAGCGCATCCTTGCCCTGCTGCCGACGCAACGCCAAAATCTGTTGTTCTCAGCCACGTTTGCACCAGAGATCAAAACCTTTGCCAGTAACCTGCTTGATAATCCCGCCAAAGTGGAAGTTGCGCCGCAAGTCACCACGGCTGAGCGCGTGGAGCAGCGTATTTATCCCGTCGATCGGGATGCCAAAAAAGCCTTGCTACAAAGATTAATTATCGATGGCAATTGGGCGCAGGTATTGGTCTTCACCCGCACCAAACACGGGGCGAATCGGTTAGCAGAAGGTCTCGACGCAGACGGCATTCCGGCGATGGCAATTCACGGCAATAAAAGCCAAGCGGCGCGCGAGCGGGCTTTGAGTCAATTTAAAGCCGGCAAACTGCGGGTACTGGTAGCGACCGACATTGCTGCGCGCGGCATTGATATTGATGCCCTGCCGCATGTGGTGAACTACGAACTGCCGAATGTGCCGGAAGATTATGTGCATCGCATAGGCCGCACCGGGCGCGCGGGCGCAGGCGGCGAAGCGGTATCGCTGGTCTGCGTGGATGAACACAAACTCCTCGCCGATATCGAACGCACGATTCGTCAAAAATTAGAGCGCGTGATTGTCCCGGGCTTCGAGCCCGACCCGAATGCCAAAGCGGAACCCTTGCGCAAACCGCAAGCCGCACGCCCACCGCGTCGGGATCTCCCACCCCGCAGCGCCACACCGGCAAGAACCGGCGAAAGCCGCGCTGGCGCAGGTTATTCCGGTTCAGGCCGTGCCAGCGACGGGCGCGCGGGCGCCAACGCAAATCGTCAACCCAATCGGGGGGAAGCCAACGGCAATCGTGCCAACGATAATCGGGGTAATTCTGTTGCGCATCCTCAGCCAAGCAATTCTGGCCAACGCCGTCGTCCTTCGGGTAACTCGTAACCCGTCAGCAACGGCAAAAAAAAGGGCAGTTATGCCCTTTTTTCCATTAATCCCGATGGATTTTGAGTCGCGCCACCTCCGCCCGAGGTGAGCGCATTACCCTAGGCGCACGCCATACGACTATCCTGGAACGACACCGAATCCCGCGCCCTGATCTCCTCGAATCACTGGGCAACTGCCGCGAATGGACACGCCGAAGCCAAGCCCTTCCTCATTCATTTGGTTGAAGTCTTCGGCATCACCAACCAACACCTTTATGGCAGGTATTTGCAGGTATAGGCAACTTACCCGCTATCAAAAATTACCCATCGCTCGATTGTGTGTCACTGCCATTTTAAAGCCGCCACTTACAGGTCAGCACACAAACCGCGCTCGCATCCACCAACAGTCTCACCCCAGGCGAACAAATGGCGATTTTGTGGCAGCCGTGCATTGCGTCATTATCAGTCTAGCCCTTGTTCGATACCCCGCATCCGTAGCACGAACTCTGGATGACGCCCCATCCGGGCTACCCGCTAACTTTTGGGTGGTTGAAACGGTTTAGGCGCACCCGTATCGCCCAATAAAATGCCATTCACGGTCGTGCCGTACAGGCTGTTTTTATTGTCGTGATATTTAGCTCTCGTCACCACCACGCTACCTTCCCAACGGGGATCCTGCGGTCGTTCCTGGCCATCCATGTAATAAGCGACATCCCAAGCCTGTTGCGGCGTTAGGCTGTAACTTTGACCATAAGGCATATTCGCATAAATGAATTTGGCGGCATTTTTGATACTCCCCATGCCCGCACCCCAGTTAAATGATTGCGCGCCCCACAACGGCGGGAATACGACCGCACCATTGACCACGCGCCCCTCGCCATTGGCCGCATGGCAAATCGCGCAATTGGCCTCATACACGCTTTTACCCCGCACAAAATCGGGCGCTTGGGCCGGTTCGGGAATATCGGGGTAGCCCCGTCCCGCGACTTTTTCATCCACGGGCAAGCCCTTGGCCAACCAATACGAATACGCCTCCAAGGCCACCAATACATCGCTACCCAAAGGCGGCGCTTTGCCGTTCATGCTGAACCGAAAGCAACCTTGCAAGCGATCTTCGTAGGTGTTCACTTTTTTGTTTTTACTGCGATACGCGGGATAACTGACCCACGCGCCCCACAGCGGTGCGGAGCCCGCCATGGCGCCGCCATCGGTATGACAATTCACGCAATTTAATGAATTTCCTGCATATTGCGGCGCATATTTTTTAGTGTCATACATGACATTCCGGCCGAATTGCACGACCTTGCCAAACTCATCCTTGGGAATCGTGGCAATATCGGGGGGCGAGAAGGTTGCACCAGTCAGTAAAGCCGCATTCAGTGCAGATTTGGGCTCAACCGGGGCATTTTGGGCAAGAACCGGGGCGCATACAACGCATGCTAAAGCCAGGGCACCGGCCAAGCGGCTCATCAGCAGTGGGGTGGATTTCATTGGGCACCTCCTTCAGATTTTGCCATCGTGACCGCAGCTTCGGGTTTTTGTGCCGCCAACCAGGCAACCACCGCTTGGGTATCGCTCGACGTCATCCGATTGGCAACCGTGTGCATTAAGCCCTGCGGATCACCCGTGCGCGTGCCCGTTTGCCATGCGATTATTTGATCGCTCAGGTAGTTGGCCGATTGGCCGACCAAAGGGGGAAAATACGGTGGCACACCAACGCCCCCGGCGGCATGACAGCGAAAGCACGCCGGAATACCTGCCTTCCAGTCGCCATAAACGGCCAGTTGCTCACCGCGCGCCATTAAACCGGCCGAAACCGATGCTGCGGGGGCGGCCATCGTGACCGGTAACGCGGCGTAATAATCGGCAATTGTTTTGACTTGCGCCGGGGTTAGCGGCTTGGCCATGCCGGACATAATGACGTTTTGGCGTTCACCCGAAGCAAAATAATGCAGTTGCTCGGCGATATAGTTCGCGGGCAACCCCGCCAAACGGGGGTAATTGGCGGCGGGCAAGCCTTCGCCCATGGCACCATGGCAGGCTGCACAACTCACGGCTTCCGGTGGAGGTGCAGCCAGCACAACACCCGTTGAGCCCAGACCCAAAGTTGCGACGAGCCACATCGTTAAACGAGGTTTTAGCATTGTTCTTCAACTCCCTTAATCATTTTGGCGAATATACAATGAACACCACTTGGCGCGCTCAACCCGTTCAATAAAATTGGCGTGTTTCAATTGTGCGCCTATTTAATTACGTTCAAGCCAAAAGGTTTTGATACGAACTTAAATTCGTTCAATATGCAGCCCCAAGCCGCGCAGTTCCTCTTCGCGTGTCGGCCCTGCCAGCACGCCGATAGAGGCAGTTTCAGGCAACAAATACCGCTCGGCCACGCACTTCAGGTCGGCCTCGGTAACATCCAAAATTCGCGCACGCATGAGGCGTTGCTGCTCCAGCGTTCGACCATGCAGGCTGTCGATAAAGGCTTTTTTCGCCTCGCCAGCTGGGGAACCGGGTTTGTCGATGCCCGATATGACACCAAAAATTGCTTCATCCACCGTACGGCCTTCGTGTTGGTTGTTCAGCAGCCAATCGACTGAATGATCGAAATCGTTCAGCGTGTCGGCTAAACGCGGATCGCGGTACGAATAAAATCGGAAACTCGCCGATTCAGAATCATAGCCCGCACCACCGCCATATGCGCCGCCCTGCTCACGAATGGCGCGATGCAAAAAGCCATTCCGCAAAAAGCCGCCGAGCACCGCCAGCGCAGCCGCATCATCATGTAAAGGGGGCACGGCGGCATACGCTTTGGCGCAGTAATTCACGGCAAGGTTACCGAGCCAAGCCTCATGCACTGGATGGTGAACCGGTGAAAGATGGAACGATTTGACCGCCGTGCCGTGTCGGGCATGTGCGGCCAGCGCCGGTTCGATATCGGCAAAATGGCGTGCTTCGGCAATCAGGTTGTAGCGCCGCAAGCCGCCTTTGATTTTGGCGTGCAGCCGCGCCAAACGCTCAGCCACATCCCCCAGTGCGTGGGGCGCATCCAACGCATCGTCCATTGCCTTGATGCGCCGCACACCAGCCACACCACCCGATTCGTGGGTGAGTTTAGCGCGTGATGACATCCCACTTGACGCCAGATTCATGGCGTGAACATGGCCAGAACCGGCAATACCTTGTTCGCTTCTAAAACGAATTTGGCTGATGAGATCGCGAATCCGATCGGTTTCATCAAACCGGGCCGCATTGAGGTGTTCGTGGAACAGATCCACGAGCTCATCGGCATGGCGAACCAAGGCTTTGCCACTGAGCAGGAAAAATGAGGTCAAATTCTGCACATTATCCAAATCGGGGCGAATCGACGAGCGGGCGCTGAACCCGCCGGTGCGCGCTGTCACGGCCTCAGCCATCTGCAAATAATCACGCCCACCCGCGCCGAGCTCAGTCAACACACCACTGTAAATGGGTAACAAATCCAGCTCATCGTGGGTTAATTCGGGCAAATCGAGCGCGGCCTGCAGATACACCAAGCCATTGGTGCTGCGATCGAACCAGGTTTGTGACACCGGCTGGGCTATGGTTTTCACCGGTGTGGGCAAATCAATATGTGCCGGAATATCTTCGCGGGTCACGGTAGGCAAAATGCTGATGTCATCGACTTCTGCCTGACGCTCGGCCAGTGCCTTGGCTTGCGCCACCAGGGCAAGTTTTTCGGCATCACTCAGCGCGACCTGCATCGCAGCCAAACGCGCCAGCTCAGCGGCGAGCTTTTGGGCAGATAACTCGGTGTCTGGTTTGAGCACGACCCGCACCCGATGGGTATTTTCCAGCAACAGGGTACGAATCAAATCCGGGATAAATTGCGGATCCGCCGCTTTCGCTCGCAGACGAGCGAGCGCGGGTTCCAAATCGAGCACCGCGATGGGGTCGCCATCGTGAATGGCTGCAGGCAAGGCGTGCATCATCAATTGCAGGCCATAGGGATAGCCATCGCCGGTCACTTCGCGTTGCGAAAGCTCAATTTGATGTAATACCGATTCGATCATCTCGGCCGGCACACCGTTGGCGGCCACATCGCGCAGGGTATCGAGCACCAAGGCCTCAACGGCATCGGCGCGCTCCGGTTCGCTGCCCTCAACGCCCGCCACAAACACCATTTGCCGCTGCGAATCTTCCAAACCCAAAATGGGGCTGGGCGAGCCGCCTAAATCGGTGGTTTCCAGCGCGCGCAGCAAGGGTGAGGCGCTGTTTTCCAGCAGCACACCTTCGAGCACTTGCGCTTCTAATGCGGCATCCAGATCGGTGCTCTCGCCGAGTAGCCAACCCAGTACTACATGGGTTTTATCGACCGTTGCCGGCTCGTCGAGCGCATAAGCATCCACAATAGCTTTGGGTGCGGTCATGGCGCGCTCCAAGGACACGGTGGAATTGGGATCAATGCGGGTGAAGCGCTTCAGGGCTTTTTCTTCAAACTGGGTTTGTAAATCGACCACCGGCAAATTGCCATAGGTCATAAACACGGCGTTCGATGGGTGGTAAAACCGCTGGTAGAACGTCTTTAACTGCACATAGGTTAAATCAGGGATGTTCACCGGCTCGCCGCCGGAGTTGTAATGATAGGTGGTGGTCGGGAATAGCTCACTGGTGAGCGTTTGCCATAACACCGAGGATGGATTGCTCATCGCGCCTTTCATTTCATTGAACACCACGCCTTTGAAGGTGAGCGGCGTGGTGGGATCATCGGGGGTTGTGAACTCGACCCGATGGCCTTCCTGGCGGAAATCGCGCTCATCGATACGCGAGAAAAATACCGCATCGAGATACACATCCAGCAAATTGTAAAAATCCTTCACATTCACCGAGGCGAAGGGATAGGCCGTCCAATCACTTGCGGTAAACGCATTCATGAACGTGTTCAGCGACCGGCGAATCATCATAAAAAACGGATCGCGCACCGGAAAACGCTCGGAGCCGCACAACACCGTGTGTTCCAGAATATGCGCCACACCGGTTGAATCCTCCGGCACGGTACGCAAACCCACTAAAAACACGTTTTGCGGATCATCGGTCGCCATATGGAAATGCCGAGCGCCCGTGGCCTTGTGGCGGTATTCATCTACCGTTAAATTGAGCGCCGCGATGGGCTGCGAACGGATAAAAGAAAACGCGGGATGAAAATTTTTGCTCATGGGATGGGGTGCTCAGCTCTGTAATCAAGTTAAAACGAATGATGGAACCTCTGTTCAACGCCCACAGCGATGATGGAGTTAATTAGGGAACCCCTGCCCTGATTACGGGGCGGGTTAGGGCGGAGGATTTGACGCTATCTCGTTGATTGATCCCCCATCCCAGCCCCCTCCCTTCGAGGGGGAAAGGAGTTTCCTGATTTCCTGGGTTAATCAGAGGTTCCCTGGCGGTTCCTTTGAGTTTGAGTTTAACCCAGCCTTAACCAGAAAACAGGCAACAAGACTATTTTCCGGCGCACAGCCAATCCCGGCGCACGCGGGCAACGCCAGACCATGCAAAATAAATCCATTTGAGGTATACAGGGGGGACAAATGAAAAAAACCTGACAGAGATCGTTGGCATTGTTCAAAACTCCCGCTAAAACCACCGAGTCCCTGGTGCGCTTTTTCGCTAAACCGACCTATCAGGCACTGCTGCTGGGTGTCCCTTTTTTCGTGCTGCTGGCTTGGGTGATTGCCAGCGAGTATCAGCAATATCAACAGGCCGTCACTACGACCCAAGTCAATGAGCACCGCGCAGCCTCGGTCTACGCCGATCGCCTGTTAACCCGGTTACAAACCCAATTTAACGCGTTGGAGTTTATTGCCGTCGCCTTGTTGGATTCAGAACCTGATCTAAACCAACCCGCCCCAGACACTGTTGCCGCGCTGAAGCGGTTTATGACTATTCATAGCGATCTTTACGCGCTAAACATTCAATCCGCTGATGGCCAGTACATTCTGTGGTCGACCCAAGCCCAGGGCCGAACGCCGATTGTACCCACCGAGTCGTTCACCCCCCTACCCAACCAACCTAGGTTTTTACTGGGGAAGAGCAAATTCACCAAGCGTTTTCAGGGTTATTTCCTGGCCATGCGCTATCAATCGACGGACATTGATGGCAATACGAAATTTTTTGTGGGCTCCCCTTTTCGGCTAAGCCAACTGATGGCCTTCAATATGAACGATGTACCCTGGGTGTTCACCCTGCGAGATAACCGCAGTGGGCAAATTTTGGGACAATGGCAACGGGGCATTGTGACTCTGGATAAAACGGTAATCCCCGTCGAAACCGACGCGCAAAAGCTGCCAATTGGTCACTTACCCCTCAGCATCGAAGTGCAATGTGCCAATCATCAAGCATGGGCCACTTATGCCAACGGAGCACTGCAACGCTGGTTGCTCGAACTTTGCTTGTTGATTGTTCTTGCGGTAATTTCGCGCACCACCCTTAACTTGTTACGCGAGCGCGAAACGGCCAATCGCCGCGAGCGCCAAATCTCGGCTTTTAACCGGATGATCGCGGAAATCAACCAAGTGATTGCCACAAGTGTTGATGAGTCCGAATTATTGCGACGTCTTTGCGCACTGGGTGCGCTGCACGGCAAGCTGGATCTGATTTGGATTGGCCACCCCGACGATACAGGAGAATTCCAATTCCTCGCTGCCGCAGGCAAAACCGACTTCCTCACTGGCTTAAATTTATCCATCAACCCGGACACGCCCACTGGCCAAGGCTTTTGCGCCCAAACCTGGCGTGAGGGGCGGGTAATTTTTAGTACAGATCCGAAGATGTCACCTTTTCCTCGCCCATGGCAGGCGCGTGCCGAACAATTTGGCTTAAGAGCGCTGGCCAGTTTACCGATTAAGCGGGATGGCGAAATTTGGGCCATTTTAGCGATTTATCATCGGGATCCTGTGGTTTTTTTGGCATTAAGCACATGGTTTGAAGAGCTGGCCGAGGACATTTCGCGCGGTTTGAATCGCATCGATTTATTGCAGCGCGAACGCCACAACTCGGCATTCAATCAAGCCATTTTGGATAATGTACCCGTGGGCATCATGTTGCTCAAAAACCGCAAAATCCGGTTCCTCAATCAGCGTTTGGCTGATCTGATTGGTGCACCCAGCACCCAGGCTTTGTTGGGACGCTCAACTCGAGAGTTTTATACGCGCCCCGAGTATCAAGATTTCTATGCGGCGCAAATATCGCACGCATTTACCCAAGGCCAGCAACAACGTTTCGAGGCGCAATTAGCCAGGCTTGATACGCACGAAAACCGCTGGTTTAATTTTACAGGTCAGCCATTTGTGCAAGCCGAGTTTGATGAAATCTGGATTGTGAATGATATCACCGAGTTGCGCGTTGCGCTTAATGAACAACGATTACTCGCCTCCGCACTTGCAGCCGTGCAAGAGGATGTCGCCATTACCGATGCGGCGCAAAAAATTGTGTATATCAACGCGGCGTTTACTGCCCATACCGGTTTTAATACGGCTGACATGCAGGGCTTCACCCTCAGCAAACTCATCCACGCCCATACCCCCAAGGCAACCCTCTTGCGGATGCACGAAGCCTTCAATGAGTGCTTGGTTTTTCAAGGGGAATTAGCCATCCAACGAAAATCTGGCGGGGAATTCTGGGGCTTGCTCACCATCAACCCGGTGCGGGATGCCAATGACAAAATCACGCATTTTGTCAGCATCTTGCGCGACATTACCGCCATTCGCCGACTCAATGAGCGGCTCGAATATCAATCGTTGCATGATGACCTCACGCATTTACCCAACCGGCGCGCTTTGGAGCGCGAATTAGTCCAGCGAATTGCATTGGCGAAACGCACTAAAAACCCCTTGATTGTCGGCATGCTGGATTTGGACGACTTCAAACCAGTGAACGACACCTGGGGGCACGAAGCAGGCGATATGCTGCTGCGCACGCTGGCTGATCGGCTCACCCAACGCCTGCGCGAACATGATTTTCTGGCGCGGGTCGGCGGCGATGAGTTTGTCATCGTCATATCCCATCTCGACGCCGACGATTTGAGTGCGCAACTCACGCGGGTGCTTGATCGTCTGCATCATGCCATTGAAACCCCGTTTAATCTGGCTAATGGCCAACAGGCCAGCGTCGGCATGAGTATGGGCATTGCGATTTTTCCGCAAGATGCCACTGATGGCGATGCCCTGCTCCGCCAAGCCGATGCCGCGCTATATCAGGCCAAAATTCATAAGCAAGACCGCAGCCAATGGTGGCGGCATGGGATTAAAACGCCTACCCCTATCGATGATTCAATCCAGTAAGGTCACAGTAAAATCGCCACTTTGCCGATCAATCACCAGCAACAGCTCACAATATTCCGGCAAAATATTGAGCGGCGATGGATCATCAATGCAGCTACACCCCGTGATGATGCTGGTGTATTGCACGCTCACTTTGCAGTGCAAAAAATCACCTTGAGCGTGGGCTTTAAGGTTCGTACTCAGCACCCGCACCACGAAATCATCGTCCAAGGCAACACTACCTTGGGTGAGCGCTTTTTGCAGCGGCAAGCCGTTGACGCCCAAGCCAGTAATTGCGGCAATGAGTTCGGACTCAAATGCGTTCATACCCCAAGTGTGAAGCGCATTGGCAAAATGATTCATCAATTCAGTCCCCGATCAGATTCAAAGTGAACGCCCGCAACTTGGTATCCGTCCATGGCTAAACAATATCCTCAGCTTGAAGCTCAGCACATCGATTTTATCCAACAGCAACCGCTCTTTTTTATTGGCACCGCAACCGCAGACAGCCGGGTGAACGTGTCACCCAAAGGGCTCGATAGCCTACGTATTATCAGCCCTGAGCGCATCCTTTGGTTGAACCTAACGGGCAGTGGCAATGAATCGGCGGCGCATGTTGCGCTTAATTCCCGCATGACGCTGATGTTCTGCGCGTTTACGGGCAATCCTGTGATTTTAAGGGTGTATGGTCAAGCATCGGTGGTTCATCCTTACGATGAGGCATGGTCAGAATTGCGGGCCAATTTCCCGCCCTATCCCGGCGCGCGGCAGATTTTTGATCTTGTGGTTGAACTCGTGCAAACCTCCTGCGGGTTTGGCGTGCCTTTCCTTGAGCCGGCAGGTGACCGCCCCACGTTAAACACTTGGGCAGAGGCAAAGGGCACTGCCGGTATTGAGGCTTATTGGCGCAGTAAAAATCAGCTCACGATTGATGGCATCCCCACGCATATTCTGCCGCCGGCTTAATGCCCCTTTTCAAGGGATTAACAGGGTGCTGAAAAATGATATAAGCACACAGGCAGGCAAGAGGGGGATTTATCCTCAACAGCATAGCCAAGAATGAACGCAGGTACTCACTTTACCCCGCGTCGAGGTTAAAATCCCCCCTCACACACATGCAAAGTTCATGTTGCGGATTAACACCCCTGCGGAAAATAGGCCGAATCATGTGATGGGTGTTCGATCCACCTTAACCTGCGCCACGTTATCCCGCAAATATACTGGCGCGGCGTCTGCTGGGTTCTGCCAGTCAGAACGTGGCGCGGCAGCGGCGAGTTCGAGTGCAAAGCGCGCATCGGGCAAGGCATCAGATAAAACGCTGCGCCAAGGTTTGGCACGCACAAGTTCAGGGTAACGGCCAAAGCCGGTACCCGTGGCGATGGTGTGACCGTGGATGGTGGGCAAGGCAAACTCCGCCAACAAAACCGCTGGCGGCACCACGCGTTCTGTCCCCATCAAGGTAACGACTGAATGCGTCGTTACCGTAAAGGCCGCGTGGTACACCTCACCCATGCGCGCATCCAGCGCCGCGTGAATCACGGCAGGCGCTGAGTTTGAATGAGCAAAATCGAGTGCCGCTTGCCCAAGTTCATGGACTTGTGCCTGCGCCAAAATAGCAAGGGATGAGATGCCTAAAACGGGAATATCCAGCCCCATGGCCATACCTTGGGCACACGCAGTGGCAATCCGCACGCCGGTAAATGATCCGGGACCCCGGCCAAAGGCGATTAAATCCAATTGGGTGAAATCCAAACCGGCTTCAAGTAACAACAGCTCAACCATGGGCAGCAACAGCTTGGTATGCGCGCGCGGGGCGATTTCAAAATGCGAGAAAATTTCACCGTTTTGCCAAAGCCCAGCCGTACAGGCTTCGGTAGCAGAATCCAGAAAAAGAATATTCAAACGCAGACTTCCTTATAGATCCCCATGCTCAGAACTCAGATTTATAGCCAGTGCTGGTGAATGGTACTCAGCAAGGCCTCGGTTGAGGGATCAAACGCCCCTGTGATGGGCACTTTTCCGATAGCCGGAAGCAACTCACCCGCCATTTGCTTGCCCAATTCAACACCCCACTGATCGTAGGAATCGATATACCAAATGGCACCGGCAACGAAAATCCGATGTTCATACAAGGCGACCAACGCACCAACGGCCTCGGGCGTCATCTGCGGGAACAAAATCGTGCTGCTCGGTTGGTTACCCAAAAATACCCGATGCGGTGAGACGCGCGCAATCGTCGCCTCATCCATGCCGGCAGCACGCATTTCGGCCACCACCGCATCGAGACCCCGCCCGAGCATGAGGGCGCGGGTCTGCGCCAACATATTTGACAAGAGCATGGCTTGCTGATCGCCGAGCGGCGTATGGGTGCGGATGGCGGCAATAAAGTCAGACGGAATCAGGCGCGTGCCTTGATGCAGTAATTGATAAAATGCATGTTGGCCGTTGGTACCCGCTCCGCCCCAGACGATGGCACCCGTGCTGTAATCAACGCGATTACCCTCCAAATCGACTGATTTACCGTTCGATTCCATACTCGCCTGCTGCAAATAGGCGGGTAGCCGCCCCAACCGCGTACCGTAGGGCAATATGGCGAGTGTTTCTGCACCGAGAAAGTTACTGTTCCACACATCAATCAGCCCCATGATTAAGGGCAAGTTCTCTTCTGGTGTGGCCAACCGGAAATGTTCGTCCATGCCATGCGCACCTTCCAGCAAACGCTCAAAGCCATTCATGCCGATATACAAGGCAATCGGTAGACCAATCGCCGACCACAACGAATAACGCCCGCCAACCCAATCCCAAAAACCGAACATATTATCGGTGTTGATGCCAAAGGCCGCGACGGCGGTGTGATTGGTCGACACGGCGACGAAATGCTTCGCGACGGTGGCCGGATCGTTCGCATGATCCAGAAACCAACGCCGCGCCGCAAAGGCATTGGTCAGGGTTTCTTGCGTGGTGAAGGTTTTGGACGCCACCACAAACAAGGTACGGGCAGGGTCCAGTGTTTTGAGTAAATTGGCGATCTCGCTCGGCGCGATGTTGGCGACAAAATGCACCTTCATGCCGGGTAGGGCGTGCGAGGCCAGCGCATCGCACATCATGCGCGGCCCCAAATCGGAGCCGCCAATACCAATATTCACGACATCGGTAATCCGCTCGCCGGTGTAACCCAACCAGCGCCCTTCATGCACCGCTTCGGTAAACCGCCGCATGCGCTGGAGCACCGTATTAATCTCGGGCATCACATCGGCGCCATCCACGAAAACCGGCCGATTGCGGCGGTTGCGTAACGCCACATGCAGCACTGCCCGGTCTTCGGTCGTATTGATTTCCTCACCGGAAAACATCGCATCACGCCGCGTTAAAACGCCCTGTGCCGATGCCAATTGCTGTAATAATGCCAGGGTTTCTACTGTCACGCGCTGCTTGCTGTAATCAACGTGCAAGCCCGCCACCAGGCGGGAAAATTGTGCTGTCCGCTCAGGATTTTGGGCAAATAAATCCGCCAAATGTACCGATTTCATCATGTCACTGTGACGGGCTAATGCCTGCCATGCGGGGGATTGAATCAACGGACTCATAACACGCCAACCTCTTGAAAATATAATTTTTTATGCAAAATAATGGGCTATTTTTAAATCAAAACGGGCGTAAATTGCTGGCGTAATTGTCGATAGATCATCCCAGTCAGGCGACTGCCAAACGGAAGTGCAGCGAGTAGGATCGCGCCCGCAGCCGCCATCATCAACAGGCCGTAACCTAAATCTGCCTCGATGAGCGTGATGGGATACGGGGTCACATACCCCGCATCAACGACTGAAAGCACCGCCAGAGCCAAAGCCTGCGTCACCAATAACGCCAGCAGCACGCTCAACCCAAACAGCAACGCCCGTTTGCTGCGCACCGACCTACCTCCGTTGACGTGCTTCATCACATCGGCCAAATTACGCCGAAGGAATCGACATATCATTACGCCATTGATGGCTATCGTCATCGAATAACCGATCGGCTTCCTTCGGCCCCCAAGTGCCCGCCTTATAGGTGTGGATATAATCGCGCTCGACTGCCCAGGTTTTCAGGATGGGGTCTACCACCCGCCAAGCCCATGCCACCTCATCGTAGCGCAAGAATAAGGTTTGATCACCGCGCATCACGTCCAGCAACAGCGCGGCATAAGCATCGAGTTTTTCCCGTTCTGGCGTGGTGTAGCTCGCGTCCATTTGTACGGTACGCGTGCGCATTTCCAAGCCGTCGGTTTTGATTTGCAACTCAAACCGCACGTTTTCCTGCGGTTGAATGCCGATGAGCAACCAGTTGGGTTCCGTCCGGGTGATCGCCGTTTCACGGAACAATTGTTGCGGCGGATCACGAAAGCGGATTGAAATTTGTGAGTGAGTTTGTGTCATCCGCTTGCCCGTACGCAAGTAAAATGGCACGCCTTTCCAACGCCAGTTATCGATGTACAACTTAACCGCCGCATAGGTTTCGGTGATGGAATCAGGTACCACGCCATCTTCGTCGAGATAGCCGATTTCGTTTTCGCCCTTAACCATGCCGCGCTGATATTGCGCCCGAAACGCCTGCGCATGCACCGCCCGATGCGGAATGGGTCGAATACTACGCAACACCTTGACCTTTTCATCACGCACCGCTTCAGGATCCATCGAAGGTGGTGGTTCCATCGCAATCAACGCCAGCATTTGCATTAAGTGGCTTTGTACCATATCGCGCAGGGCACCGGCGGATTCGTAATAACCCGCACGCCCACCCACGCCCAGGGTTTCCGCATGGGAAATCTGCACATGATCGATGTAATTGCGATTCCACAACGGTTCGAGCAGCAGGTTCGCAAACCGCATCACCATAATGTTTTGCACCGTGCCTTTGCCGAGGTAATGGTCGATACGGTAAATTTGCTGCTCCGAAAAATGCCGATGCAGCAGCGAATCCAGCGCGTGCGCACTCTCAATATCGTGGCCAAACGGTTTTTCGATCACCAACCGCCGACACCCGTGGGTTTGATCGACCAAATTCGCAGCGGCCAAGTGTTGGCAGATCGGTCCGAAGGCTTCGGGCGGCACCGCAAAATAAAACATAATGCAGGCAGGGTATTGCCCACCCAACAAACGCTCAGCCAGCGAGGTAAATGATTGTTCCGATTCATAATCGCCGTTTTGAAAACCCAGCCGTGCCAGCAGGCGGGTTAACTCGGGGGTTTGCTTGGATTCATCGTCACTCAAGAGTACCTGAACTTCATCACGCCAGTGTTCATCGCTCCAATCGCGACGGCCAAAACCAATAATCCGGCTTCCCGCAGCCAAATCACCGGCTTGCTCAAGCTGGAACAGAGCGGGCAGTAATTTTTTGTGCGCCAGATTACCCGTCGCGCCAAAAATAACAATTGTGACCGGTTCTTGCCGCGAAAGTCCCCGGTTTACCGCTGATTTTACTTGAGGCATCGACGTACTCCTTGTGGGTCACCCCAGATCAACCCATTGGCCGGGCGAACCCCGCACAAATTACCCAAACTTATTTACTTTGAAACAATCGCATGACCGCCGAAGGCATTGCGCATTAACGATAACAAACGGTTGCCATAGCCTTCCACATCCTGACTTGCAAAACGCATTTGTAACGCCAAGGTCATCACCGGCGCGGCAACCCCTAAATCAATCGCCTCTTTCGCCGTCCAGCGGCCTTCGCCCGAATCGGCCACCACGGGGGCGATGTGCTCCAAACCTTGCCCTTGCGTGGCCAAGGCCTCGGCCGTTAAATCGAGCAGCCAACTTTGCACAACCGAACCATCGCGCCACAGTTCGGTAATTTGCGCCAAATCCAAATCAAATTCTTGCTTGGCGCGCAGCATTGCCAATCCTTCGGCCAACGCCTGCATCATGCCGTACTCGATGCCATTGTGAACCATCTTCGTAAAATGCCCCGATCCGACCGGCCCCACATGGCCCCAGCCATGCTTTTCTGAAGGCGCCAGCACTTTAATGGCCGGGATAATCAAGGCGGCCGCTTCATCGGAGCCGCCAAACATCAGACTATAACCATTGTTTAAACCCCACACCCCGCCCGAGGTACCCACATCCATATAATGCACACCACCTTTTTGTACGCGGGCTGCGCGGGCAATTGTGTCTTTGTAAAAGCTATTGCCGCCATCAATCAACAAATCCCCTTCGGCCAGCATGGGTAATATTTGGGTGATGGCCTCTTCGGTAATTTCTCCAGAAGGCAACATCAACCATATGACGCGTGGTGTGGGTAATTCGGCAATCAATTCCGCCAAAGAGTAGGCCGCCGTAATGTGTGATTCAGTAGCAACCAATACATCAATCGGCGCAGTGCTACGGTTATGCGCTACCACTTCAATACCACCGCGCGATAACCGTCGCGCCATGTTGGCACCCATCCGCCCCAAACCGTAGATACCTAAACGCATAACCCTCTCCTTGATTCAAAGCAAAATCAGGCGACCAGAAATCGGCCAACTTGGCTCAACAATACCAGCAAGCCCGTCGTGCGCACACCGCAAAACCTAAAAAAATCTCCAACAAGGCGCTCCCGCGCATTCTCGGAAAAACTTGGCCGAAAACGCCGCATGAACCGTTATACTGCCGCGAAACTGTTAAGACAATATCAAAACACCGCTCGCTGAATGCTTAAGCCCACTTAAATATTAATTCACCGCTTAATCTGGACTGATTGCCGCCATGAAAGAAAATTCAAAAGACACTGACAAGACCTTGCGCGCTCGGGTTCGCCTATTCGGCAACCTGCTGGGCGAGGTGCTTAAAGAGCAAACCAGCGAGCATGTGTTTGATACGGTAGAGACACTGCGGCGGGGGTTTATTCGGTTACGGCAAAAGCACAACCCCAAACTGCATGCCAAATTAATGACGTTATTACGTACCCTCGATCCCGAAACCCTAAACTTCGTGGTTCGGGCCTATGGCTTGTATTTCAGCCTGGTGAATATTGCGGAAGAAGATTACATGCACCAGCATCGGCGCAAGCAAGTGCGCCTCGGGCTGCGACTATGGCGCGGTTCGTTTTATGACACGATGCGCGAATTTTCCAAGCAGGGCATGACGTCTGAAGATCTGCAAACTTTATTAAATCGGCTCATTTACATGCCCGTGTTTACCGCACATCCCACCGAGGCCAAACGCCGCACGGTGATGGATTTGCAGCGCCGCATTTTCTTGATGTGTGCGGAAATGGATCGTCCCGATGTAGCCGGGATCGAACGCACGCGCGTTCACCTGCAAGTCAAGGCAGTGATTCTATCTTTGCTCAAAACGAACGAAGTGCGATCCACCAAGCCAGAAGTTCACGATGAAATTCGCTTAGGGCTTTATTACTTCCGCACCTCGATTTTTGATGCGGTGCCGCTGGCCTACCGGTATTTAGAACGCGCCGTGGATGTCAACTTCAATGATAAAAACCCGGGCAACCCCGTCATCGTGCCCAGCCTGCTGCGGTTCGGTTCCTGGATCGGTGGCGATCGGGACGGCAACCCGTTTGTCACCCATGAAGTCACTACTTTTGCCGTGTGCTCCGCCACCATCACCATTCTGGAAGAATATTTGCACCGCTTGGCGAGCATGGATCGGGTGCTGACGCACTCTATCCATCTGTGTCCAGAAATCGACATCAACGCACTGGGGCTGGATCACGATGCGGTGGAACTGGGTTTGGCCACACCGGAAAACTCGGGCGACAACTATTTCACGGAAGAGCCCTACCGCCTCAAGTTGCGCATCATCGCCCAGCGTTTACAACATAATCTTGATTACGTCACGGCCTTGCTCAACAAAGCACCTGTGCCGCTCTCCCCGCATGCTTATGCGCACAAAGAGCTATTCTTGGGCGATTTGTACCGGATCCGTGACACCCTCATTGCCACGGGCGATCAGCTCCTCGCCGATGGGGATATTAAAGACCTGATTCGCCTGGCTGAAACGTTTGGCTGGCATTTATTCCAACTTGATATTCGACAAGAATCGACCCGCCACTCGCACACGGTGGCCGATATTTTGAAACAACTGGAGCCAAAAGCCGATTATCTCGCACTGAATGAGTCTGAGCGGATGGCCAAACTCACCCAGCTGATTGCCAAAACCAAACACAAAACCATTGATATGGCTGCGCTGTCGCCTGAGTCAGCCGAAACCCTCATGGTGCTGAAAGTAAAACGTGAATTAATCGACACCATCAGCCGCGACTGCTTTGGCACCTATGTTATTTCGATGACCCACGATGCCAGCCATGTCATGGAGGTCATGTTTCTGGCCGTGCTCGTCGGCTTGGCGGGCAAACGCAAATCCCAATGGTTCTGCGATATCCAAATCTCACCGTTGTTTGAAACCATTGAAGATTTACAGCAAATTGAAGAAGTGTTAAGCGTACTGTTCGAAAACCCGGTGTACCGCGAATTGCTGCGCGTATCCGGCGATTTGCAAGAAGCCATGCTCGGCTATTCAGACTCTTGCAAAGATGGCGGCTCGCTCGCTTCTGTCTGGAGCCTGTACAACGCGCAGAAACGGGTTCTGTCGATCACACAGAAAAATGGCATCGAATGTCGATTGTTCCACGGCCGCGGCGGCACCGTGGCACGCGGCGGCGGTCCTACCCATGAATCCATTTTGTCGCTCCCGGCAGGTACCGTCGAAGGTCAGATTAAATTCACCGAACAAGGCGAAGTGCTGTCGTCAAAATACAGTAATACTGAAACCGCCATCTACGAACTCACCATGGGCGCAACCGGCTTAATGAAAGCCTCCGCACATTTGGTCATGGATAAAGAACCGATACCCGTCGAACACGAACAGGTCGTGGCCGAACTCGCTGGATATGGCGAACAGGCTTACCGCCAACTCACCGATAACACACCCTTCTTCTTTAATTATTTCTTTGAAGCGACACCCGTTCGTGAGTTGGGTTTAATGAATATCGGTTCGCGCCCAGCCTCACGGCGCACGGGTGATCTCTCCAAAGCCTCGGTTCGGGCAATTCCCTGGGTATTTGGTTGGTCGTTGTCGCGCCACACCCTGCCCGCTTGGTATGGGATTGGTTCGGCGCTCAAAGCGTGGCGGCAAAATCATAAGGATCAACCGAAATTACTGCATGAGCTCTTCGATTCTTGGCCATTTTTTCATAGCATGCTGCGCAATACCCAGCTCTCACTCACCAAGGGCGAAATGACGATTGCCGGTGAATATGCCAGCCTCGTCTCCGATCAAAAAGAGGCCCGCCCCATCTACGAAATGATCCGTGAAGAATATTTCCGTACGCTTGATGAACTGCTGCGGGTAGCTGAAGTTGAGTCGCTGGTGGAAATTGATGAATACATCGGCACCTCGATGATGCGCCGTAACCCGTATTTGGATGTATTAAATCATATTCAAATCGTGTTACTCCGACGTTATCGGGATGAGGGTGAACCGGAAGCCGAGCGGCAAAAATGGCTTCCTCCACTCCTCCGCTCCATCAACGCTATTGCGGCAGGCATGCGCAATACAGGTTAACCCCCCACACCTGGCTGCGACCAGCCGACTCCGTTACAATTACAATCACAGCGAAGAGAAATGGCACATTTCAGGTTACTGCTTAAAACCCAGGACCAAGGTGCTGCGCGCCTTCCCAGAAACCGTGAATACGCGTTGCAGCGTTTGTCCATCATGAGTGGCGGCAAGTTGATAATTACCCGCAGGTAATTGCACCATCAATTGTGGGCCGTTCGCCGTGGTATCGAGGACAGTTTTACCGCGCCCATCAACGATTTGAACCTTAACATCGGCGATAAACTCACCACCGGGCACCACCGCAAAGGTGACATGCGTATTAAATTCCTGGCCATGCGCAGCCAACCATGCCCGCTCTTCAATCCCGATGCCGCCGGAAACATAAGGGATACCGTTGTCTATTTGCGGCGTGAGTGCGCCAGAGGCAACTTCACTGGGCGATAAGGACTGAATGGTCGGCTGCTCAGGATTCGCCGCCCAAGTCGACTGCACACCAACGAAACCACCGAGCACAGCAGTGGCAAGCGCAGTATTTACGAGTGTGCGCAAGGATTTCATTTGCGTATTCATCACGAATCTCCTTGGGTTTTTGACCCGGGTGGCTTTGATGCGAATTAGGCAAGCTTAACGCACCATAAGTTTCTGAAGAAATTTATTTTCGAAAAAATTAGTGCAAACGCACCCAATCTGGAAAACCCCATCCCATCAACCCCATGACGACGAGTGCAAACACACCCGCCAACAGATCATCGATCATAATGCCAACGCCGCCTGACACATGGCGATCGAGCCAGCGAATTGGCCAGGGTTTAAGCACATCGAACACCCGAAACCATACGAACGCCCACAGCAAATTCAGAGGGGAGAGGGGCAGTAGTAGAAAGGGTATTAAGACGCCAACAATTTCATCAAATACGATGCCGCCATGATCGTGTGCCCCCAAACGCCGGCTTGCCGCCCCGCAAAGCCAAATCCCAACCGGGATCAACACCACCAGCGCACTCAGGACGATAACGCCAGAGGGCAAAGCCAATGCCGCAGCGACCAAACCCAGCAACCATGCCACGCCAATGCCCGGCAATGTGCCAAACGTTCCCGGTGCACGCGGTGCCAACCCCGTACCAAAACCAAACGCCAACCACAAGATTGGGTCGCGCCAAACCCGATGCGCCAGATTCGGGATGGGCGCATTTTTATCGTATGGGCTCATGGCTGACTCGTCCGGTTTGGCGGAAAATGATCAAACCCATGGGGCAGTAACGACAGTGGCTGTCCCTCTGCGTCAAGCACCCTCAGCCCCGGTTCAGCCTCGATACGGCCAATCACCGTAGCGGGGAAATCGACCTGTGGCCAGTCTTGTGGCTTTAACGTAAACAAAAGCTCGTAATCATCGCCCGCTGATAGCGGCAAAACTTGCGCGGTGGGGTCGGCCTGAAACCAAGCCTGCGCGGCAGGAGAAAGCGGGATTTTTGCTTGCTCAATCACCGCACCCACACCACTGGCGGTCAGGATGTGTTGCAAGTCCTGCAGCAAGCCATCGGAAATATCGATGGCGGCATGCGCAAACTCGGCCAAGCGGTGCCCCTCGGCCAAACGGGGGCTGGGGCGATTTAAGCGGCTGTGTAAAAATGTTAAATCTGCTGGTGAGAGACTGGCGGGAGCACTGTTTGGCTCAAGAATCGAACACAAGCCTAGCCCCGCGTCGCCAACCGTGCCGGTCACGGCAATCCAATCGCCTGGCTGAGCGCTGCTTCGCCGCAGAATCTGCGCCGGATTCGCGCGGCCCATCACGGTCACGGCCAGGGTGAGCTGCGGGCTTTTGACCGTATCGCCACCGACTAAACACACGGCGTGCTCGGCAGCCAGGGTGTAAAACCCAGCAGCAAAGGCTTCGAGCCAAGCAGGATCAACGTTTGGCAAAGCCAAGCCTAACGTGACGCCCAGCGGCCGCGCACCCATGGCCGCCAAATCGGATAAATTCACCGCGAGGGTTTTATAGCCAATATCGAAGGGCGGGGTCGATTCGGGAAAATGCCGCCCAGCAACCAATAAATCCGTACTGACGAGCAACACTTCGTCCGGCGGGACACGCAGCACGGCGCAATCATCCCCCACGCCAAGCAGCACTGCCGCATCCAGGCAGGGCCGCTGGAAATAATTTGCAATCAACGCGAATTCATTCATGCGGGCAACGGAAGATTAAGCCAACGGCACGTGTTGGCTGTGCTGTACTCGGCCACGACATCAAGCGACTCGCCACGCACATCGGCCAGGACTTGCGCGGTGTGCCGAACGAAGATGGGGGTGTTGGGCTTACCCCGATGCGGCACGGGCGCGAGATACGGCGCATCGGTTTCCAGCAGAATGCGGTCTTGTGGGGCTTTTTTAGCCGTTTCACGTAAATCAGCCGCCGTTTTATAGGTAAGAATCCCGGAAAACGAGAGATAAAAGCCCAAATCGAGCGCTTTTTTGGCCGTATCCCAATCTTCAACAAAGCAATGCATCACGCCGCCACAATCCCGTGCGTTTTCGGATTTGAGCACGTCCATGGTGTCTTTTGCTGCAGCACGGGTATGAATAATTACCGGTTTTTTTAATTCGATGGCAGCGGCGATATGGGCGCGGAATCGTTCATGCTGCCAGTGTTCGGCCTCGCCACTGCGGAAATAATCCAAGCCCGTTTCACCAATCGCCGCGATGTGCGTTCTGTACTGGCTGGCTTGCACAAATGCCACAATCGCCTCGGCATCGAGCGCGTATTCCGGCGCTTCGGTCGGGTGAATCCCGAAGGAAAGCCATACCTGCGGACGATTTCCGCTCGCAATCACATACGGCGAAACAAGCTCCGCCATGGCCTGCCAACGCTCGGGATGAATCGCCACGCACAGCATGCGCCGAACGCCCGCTGTAAAAGCAGCCGCCATAAAGACATCAAACGATTCACCAAACGGCGCGAGATCGAGCTTATCGAGGTGACAATGGGAGTCAAATAGGTTCATTGGGATTGGATCATGAGTCGTAAACATTAAGGGTGATCATGAGCGGGCAAGGTGAGACGCAACACTCGAAAACGCTCGCCCATTTCCGTCGGCATCACCAGTTCCTTAAAGCCTTGCGCAAGTTTGGCGACCATGGCGCGGTCGCTGCCCTCGTTCATCATCTGGGCCATCAGGGTGGAAAATTGGGCGGGAACATCTGTGCCTAAAAGCCAAGCAGCCTGACTGCGCTCCCCATCAACGTGAAAACCTGCAGCGGTTGCACGGCGCGCCAGCGTTTCAAAATCCACCCAAGTGGTAATGTCTTGCAAGCCCGGATACACAAACGGGTCGTTGTGCGCACGATGCCGATAATGGCAACGCAAGGTACCATCCGTTCGATCCGGCCGATACACCTCAGCGGTATTGCCGCCATAATCAAACAGATAAAACCAGCTGGGTGCCTGTGCGTGGCCGAATGCCGCCTGCATCTCGGTCAACCAAACGGGCAAGGCGAGATTAATTTCTGCCGCAACCGGCTCATCAGGCAAATCCTCTGTCGGCCAGCGCCCAGCAAAATCGTTGAGCGCCGCGCGCAATGGCGGTGAGACGGGCTGAGCAACCCAGGCGAAGCGCGCACCCTGCACATCGACCTTTAATTCTTGTACCGTGCTTAACACACCCGGCCGCCAGCGAAACCGTACTGCTGGCATGGCATCCAAGACTTCATTCGCGATCACCAGGCCGCCCGCCCAAGTCGGTATCTGGGGCGATATCTGGCGATTGGACACATCGGCAGCCCGATCAATCCACTGCACTCTGGCCGCTAATTCCATGGGTAATTCTGCCTGAATCCGCGTGTGCTGGCGTGCCCGTAACTCAGGGCTAATCTCCAGAATCCAATAACGATGAGGCAAACAATCACGCAGGGCGCACGCACG
Source organism: Pseudomonadota bacterium (assembly GCA_021801265.1). GTDB lineage: Bacteria > Pseudomonadota > Gammaproteobacteria > Halothiobacillales > Halothiobacillaceae > Halothiobacillus. The sequence continues at coordinate 172,990 of JAJYYE010000012.1, forward strand.
CAAAAAATCCAAAGCCAGTTGGCCGGAACCTGCGCCCAATTCACACACATCGGAACCCAAACCTGCCTTTTGGGCTTGTTGCCACTCATACACCAACCCCAGCGTAAATAATGGCGAACGCTCGGGTGCGGTGACAAAATCGCCACCCACACCAAATTGTACTTGGCCACTGCTGTAATAACCCCATGTGGGGTGATAAAGCACCTCGCGCATATACTCAGCGAATGAGAGTGGCGCAGCACTCATTCGTGCATGTAAATGCTCAATTAACTGCAGGCTTTTGGTTTGATCCGCCTGGGAAGGTACAGGTAGTGAAAAGTCAGGCGTTGTCGTCATCAAATCTCATATTCTGCAGTCAGTGTCACCGTTGGCGGTACGCGGCGAAATATCTCAATACCTACGCCTTGGGCATAGGGTAGCGCGAGCGGTTTGCTAATTTTGAGCCAGATGGCCGAGAGCGGAAATTGAGCAAATAACTCAGCTACCACACGCAGGGCCAGCGTTTCCACCAGCTGGAATTGTCCCGCCTGCGCCACGGCCATCACGGCCTCACATACCCGCTGATAATCCACCGTAGCCGAAATATTATCGCGCCGCGCAGCCTCAAGCATGGAGGCGATCCCTAAGCGCAAATCAAAACGTAACGGCTGCATGGCCGCTCGTTCATGGGGATAAATACCAATAATACTGTCAAATTCCAGCTGATCAATAATGATCCAATCCAACTCGGCATTTGATTCTGCAATCATAAAAGCCCCCTTAAAACTGTGAAAAATCAAATTCGGGGCTATTACGCGGGCTTTGAATAAAGTCACCCTGCACGAGATCAACACCCATTGGCCAAATTAATTGCAGGGTTGCCGGATCTTCCACGTTGGGCACAATCACTTGCACCTCGCGCGCGGCGGCTTCATTCAGCAAATGCGCTACTGCTGCCTGATTTGCGCTTTCCTGGCTGAAATTTTCGAGTAAGGTGCGTGATATTTTAATTTCTCGGGTTTTCAGATGATCCAGCAAACGGAACGGCTCGGCGCCTTCGCCAAAGCCATCGATCAATATTGTGCAACCCAAAGGCGCTATGGAACCACGCAGATTTTCGAGATGTTTCAACAGATAACCTGCCGTATCGGCGCGCACTTGGATCACCAGTAAGTTCTCCGGCAAACGTACGCTCGCCAAGCGGCTCACCAGCCATTGTGCAAATTCCTCATCACGCAGGGATTGTTCGCTAATACGCAAATACAATTTGATGCGCTCACCACGTTTTGTGCCCGCGTGAATTTCTTTGATCGCACTCAATATAACCCAGCGATCAATGGAGTGCATTAAATCGCCCCGCTCCGCACGACCTAAAAAGTCCATGGGGCGCAACGGGTTGCCTTGCTCATCGATCATGCGTAAAAACACCTCGAATCGATTGGGATCGCGATGACCTTGTAAAGACACAATCGGTTGGAAAGCGAGGGAAAACCGGTTTTCTTTCAACGCGTCCTTAATTCGACGCGCCCAGGTTTCTTCCTGCTCGGCATCACTGGCCGTTTTTAAATCGGGCTTATAAAGTTCGGCAAGATTGATTCCTTGTTCTGCCGCCTTATTTGTCGCTCGCTCGGCCCGATCAACTAATTCCATGCCATTAGGTGGCGAGTTAATATCGAGAAGGACATAACCCATCGCAATATTTACCGTGACCGAGGTCGTTCCCATGGTAAAGAAATAATCTTTGGCATACCCAATCAAACTGCGCACCATGGCCTCAGCCTGGGTTAAATCGGCTTTACCCATCAAAATTAAAAACGAATAGGCTCCGTGACGCGCAACCAGCCCTTTGCCGCCCACCAGCGCCTCGACTTCTTTACCGTATTCAGTAATCAGGCTATCAACACCGGTTGTGCCAATCATTTTTTTCAGGGCGGCACTATTGGTGATGTCCAGCATCATCAAGGCACCTTGCTCGGCTTCATTGACCTTAATCAGCTCAAGCCGTTCGTGCAATTGATCGAAGAAATAGTTTCGGTTGTATAAACCCGTTAACAAGTCCCGACGCGCCAAAAACTCCAACTGTTCTTCCACTTCAACTGAATTTTGCTGCTTGCGCGTGACAAATAATTGCAAACACGCCTCGCCATCGAATGAGGCTTTTGAAGCGGAAATGATGACTTTAATATGATCGCCACCTTCGGTTCTCAACTCGAATTCATCGGTACCTTCTTCATCTTTCAGAAAGTTTTTTAGCCGTACGGCGCTCTCCCCAATCGCGCGATCCAAGAGTGGCTCATCAATTAAGTCATTGATTTCAGTAAAACCCATGAGGTCAAGATAGGACCGATTAGCATAAATATGCAATCCATCTTGAATGTACGCCACAGCCTCGATAGAACCATCTATCAATTTCTGACACCGCTGTTCCGCGCCCATGAGTTGCTTTTTGAGCAGGTTTTTTTCTTGCATCACCATCGACGCCATCACTTCTCGAATCAACACCGGCATCAGTCGCGATTCCTGGGTGATGACCGCCGTGGCGCCTAATTCATACAAGGGCAGAACTTGCGCATCTTCATCCACATCGGCCAACACGATTTTCGGTATAAGCTCAAAATACTGACGCGCCGATGCCTCCGACAAGATGGAATCCAAGAGATTGCCTGAATGCCCCCCAAAATCGATCACCAGGACATCGAGCGCATTTTTATGGGCTTGGCTCAATGCCATTTCAATTGAAACAGCATGAATCACATTGGCACCAAACCCCTGGTTGCGTAATTGACTCCGCAGCACAATGGCATCATTAATCGCCGCTGAGAGATATAAAATCGAAAATGGCCGTCCTCTCACCAGATCACGCATCAACACGCCGTGCCTCCATGATTAAAAAGCCTTGACCGGTTTGACACACCGCACCCAAACGAACGTGAACTTCATGCTCATTTTGCATCACGAGAATTTCCTGTGTTTCAACCACCAGCGCCGAGGCCACGACGACACGCGTCAATACCGCATGTTCATCAAACTGCACGATCACTGGCCAACTCTTGCTCCAGCGATTGCCTTCCGCGCGATAATCCCGCGCGTAACTTGCAAATACGGTTCCCGATAGGCGCTGCACACCCATATCAATGGTTTTGTGCTCCGCATCCATATGCCGCACCCAACGCACCACGCCAATCGCAAGCCCGGTTCTCATCACAGGTTTGGCTGATGCAGCACGCGGCAACTCGACCAGCAGTAAATCATCCACAGCCGCATGGCTATTGGAGGAGAGACGCCAGTGAAACCGAAAACCCGTCGGGGAAAAATTGACTACATCCCACGTACTCGGCGAATTCAGTATGGCACGCGCACCGGTACCTGTTCTGTGTACGCCGACACCGGCATCCCAATCGACATCTGTTTTGGTGTGGCCCGTGTTGATGTCCAACTTAAATTCGTCAACGCCCGACAAAGGTTTAACGGCCCCCCGAATTGGCTGCTCTAGCCCCTCCCAGTCCAAACCCGCGAGCGCAATCGTGTTATCCGGTTTCGCATCCGCACTATCCAAACGCTCAAGGCGATGATGAACGCTTAAAAAACCCAGGGTAACCAAACAACTTTGCTCACCCTCTTCCTTATGTGCCGCGTCCAATTCCGCACGCTGAGGACGACCCACAAAATAAAATTGCAAACGTTCTAACAGGTTATGCAACTGAGTTTGGCAAACCGGCGATAAATTTATCGCCAATTCGGGCTGATAGAGTCCACTGACATCGAGGAACACGCCTTGTACCGTCAAACTGGCCCGGGGTGTCAGTGCGATATGTGGCATGATTTTGCCCGTCATATCAATAAATCGACTTGTGGGCGTAGGTTGGTCATGGACCAACTTAATGGCGCCCCCCATCTGAATTAAACAGTTAAAATCGTCTTCCATTTCTTCGGGCGTAAGCCCATAGGGGTTCACGATGGCCAAGGTCAAAATTGCCACATAGTGCTGGTAAATCGATTGCCAACCGACCGGGTGATGGTTTTGCAACTCCACACGCGCCAAATCGACTAACTGATGCAAATCAATATAAAGGGATTTAGGCACATCGACATAAGAAACATAGCAGTCGAGGATACAGCGCACCGCCCAATCAACTTGGTCTTGATGCGCGCGGACCAGATATTCACTAATGAGTGACTCATCCGTTTGTTCATGTAATGCCGTTAATTTTAGATTCAGCATCAACTGCGCGTACCGATAAAGACGCAACAAGCCATCAAGTTGAGCACGCCCGGACTCACTGAGGGGCAAACCAGACTGCCGCAAACTGGCGCGCAGCCGCCCCGCCAGCCGGGTTAAAAACGGCAAAAGCGCCGTCACAGTGGCACTGATTTTGGGTTCATCCATATCTTGCCAGGTGGTGTCAGCCAATTGATCACCCAACATCCGCACCGCATCCAGCGGTTCGTGCAGCAAAAGTTGATCGATGAAATCCTGCATATTCCTAGATTGCGCCATGTTTGACCATCCTTGTTCCCTTCACACCAAACGTTGTGTCACTGATGATTGATTCGAAAAGTTTATACTGCAAAAGCCATCAAGCATGCGCAGAAGCCCCAGGGAACTCTGATCAACCCCCTCATGCAACTCGGCGGGACGGGGCTTTGAGGACGATCTGCTGTGTTGCGAAGCGAATAGAATAACGACTCCCTTCACGCCTTGCACCTCATCCATCAAAATCCCGACTCGGCCACGATAGCGTTAATCAGGGACGCCCTAACACGTCACCCAATTTAATGGGGCATTGTGGCTGCCACTCGGCACTCAACTCAAACCCTGCGGGCAAGAGCATGACCACGGTAGAGCCCATATTAAATCGTCCCATTTCCTGGCCACGCGCCAACGAAATTGTCATGCCTGTTTCCCCGGCGTAATGCCGACGAGTCACCATGTTCCCCGCCGGTGGCGTGACCAGCCCCGCCCACACGGCTTCAATCGCAGCCACATTAATGGCGCCCACCAATACCAACGCCAATGGGCCATACGCCGTATCAAACACACACGCCAAACGCTCATTGCGCGCAAAGATTTCGGGTACTTGCTGCACGGTAACCGGCGAGACACTAAACAACCGCCCCGGCACATGAATCATTTCCCGCAGCGTGCCTGCACAGGGCATATGAATCCGGTGATAATCACGGGGGGCGAGATAAATTGTGGCAAATTGACCCTGTTCAAATTTTTGCGCCAGTTCGGGATCACCACCCAACAAACACGTAACGGTGTAATCGCGACCTTTGGCTTGCAGTAAATTACCCGACTGAATTGGACCCAATTGGCTAACGCGGCCATCGCAGGGGCTTATCCAAACCGTTTCATCACGGGGCATCGGGCGGACATCGGGTTTTAACGCGCGGGTAAAAAATGCATTAAAGCTCGGGTAAGCGGCTGGATCAGACTCTACCGCCTCACTCAGATCCACCCCATAATGCCGCACAAACCAGCGGATGACTGTGGCGGTAAACGGGGTTTGCCATCGGGCAAGGCGAAAAACCAGACGAGAAATCGCATGGTGTGGCAGCGCATATTGCACCGCAGTCCATAGACTTTGCAGCGTCGTGGGCTCGACGGGCGTGGCGGATATTGGTTGGTTTAGCTGATCGTTCATCGCAGGGTACTTGTGATTTCAAGACGCTCAATACACGTCGGTTTGAACATGATACCTGTAGTTCTGCCACAATAAAGCCATCCATCACCACCGCAGCCAAACTGAAATCACCCATGATGCCCCATCCCATCGAACACCAACCCGCCCCACCTCACTCGGATGCACTTTATCCGCTGATTGAAGACACGCGACAACTCGCAACCATTCTTGATCTGATTCGCTGGGCCGCCAGCCGAATGGATGAGCATCAGGTGTTCCTCGGGCATGGCACATCGCAGTATTGGGATGAAGCCGTTTGGCTGGTGCTCGATAGCCTCCGCTTGCCGCTTAATCTTGATTCCCCGCACTGGTCAGCCAAACTGACGCCCGGTGAATTAACGCAAGTCACCAGGCTCATTCGCCGCCGCTGCCTGGAGCACATTCCAACGGCTTATCTTTTGAATCGCGCCTGGTTTATGGGCGCGTCTTATTATGTGGATGAGCGGGTCCTGATTCCCCGCTCACCCTTTGCAGAACTGATTGCGAATCAGTTTTCGCTCTGGTTCAAGGCAGACAATCCCCCCCAAACCATTTTGGATATTGGCACGGGATCTGGATGTCTTGCCATTGCCTTAGCCGAGCATTTTCCCGATGCCCAGGTCATCGGCAGTGATATCTCTTTTGATGCCCTCAGCGTTGCCGCACGCAATGTGCACGATTTTCAACGGGAAGATCACGTGCAACTCCAGCAATCGGATTTGCTCAATGAATTATTTGATGAATCAGGCGAACCTTTAATTTTTGATCTCATCATCAGCAATCCACCATATGTTGATCCCGATGAAGCCGCCGACCTGCCCGCTGAGTATCACCACGAGCCCGCGCTGGGACTGTACGCAGAACACAGCGGCATGGCATTGGTAGAACGGATGCTGGATTCTGTCGCGCAACACCTCAGCCCGCGCGGGCGCCTATTTGTCGAAGTTGGCAATGGCCAACGGATGATTGACCTGACTTGGCCAAATCACAAGCTCACTTGGCTTGGCATAGAACATGGGCTTGAAAATCCTGCAGCGGCAATCTTCACCCTTGATCGCAACACCCTAAGCAATTGGCGTGGTTAATTTTTTTCAAATACGATTCAAAGTATTTAAAATCATTAAAAAACATTGAATTACAAATTCATATACGGGCTGTATTGAAAATTCAATGGAAATTTTCTCGCCAATCACAGACATTCACGCAAGAATCGTCTATCGTTCGGTTGGTTATGCACATCACATAACGATAACGCACGTAGCGCTCATACCGCCAGCGGTTTACATAGCCCATGGCAGTCTGGTCAGAACGATGCCAAACAGAAGCTTAAATCTTGGCGCAAAGGTCAAGGTACCACCTGAGGAGTTAGCACCATGGCACATATTGTTATTCTTGGCGCGGGCATCGGCGGCATGCCTGCTGCCTATGAAGTACGGCAAGAACTCGGCAAAGAACACAAAGTCACCGTTGTAACAGCCGACACCTACTTCCAATTTATTCCATCCAACCCTTGGGTTGCCGTGGGTTGGCGCAACCGGGATGACATCACGTTCCCGCTGTCGCCCTATCTTGAACGCAAAGGCATTGATTTGATCTCCCAGCGCGTCGATAAAATCAATCCCAAAGAAAATCGCCTAGAGTTGGCCAACGGTGAGTCGGTCACTTATGACTACCTGATCATCACCACCGGTGCCAAGCTGATGTTCTCTGAAGTGGAAGGCTCCGGCCCTGGGGGGTACACCCAATCGGTGTGCACCGTGGACCATGCGGAACACGCCTACGAAGATTACAAGAAGCTGCTCGATAACCCAGGCCCCGTCGTCATTGGCGCCATGGCTGGCGCAAGCTGCTACGGCCCGGCGTATGAGCATGTGTTCATCCTGGACACCGCCCTGCGCAAAAAGAAACTGCGCCAAAAAGTACCCATGACATTCGTTACCCCCGAACCCTACATCGGCCATTTAGGCCTGGGTGGCGTGGGCGATTCCAACGGCATGCTGGAATCCGAATTACGCGCGCACGACATCAAATGGATCACCAATGCCAAAACCACCAAGGTGGAAGACGGCATGATGTATGTCGATGAATATGATCGAAATGGCGAAGTCATTCACAAGCACGAACTGCCATTTAAACATGCCATGATGCTGCCTGCCTTCAAAGGGGTCGACTGCGTCGCGAATGTCGAAGAAATGTGCAACCCGCGTGGCTTCGTCAAAATCGATGAATTCCAGCGCAATCCGGTGTACAAAAACATTTTCTCAGCGGGTGTAGCCGTCGCCATTCCACCGGTAGAAAAAACCCCCGTCCCGGTAGGCGCCCCTAAAACCGGGTACATGATCGAATCCATGGTGACTGCGATTGTGCACAACATCCACGCCGAACTGACCGGTCAGGGCGAGCCGAACCACAAAGGCACCTGGCAGGCGATCTGCTTGGCGGACTTTGGTGATCGTGGCGCAGCGTTTATCGCGTTGCCGCAAATCCCACCCCGCAATGTGAACTGGTTTGCATCGGGCAAGTGGGTCCATCTGGCGAAAATTGCCTTTGAAAAATACTTCATCCGCAAGATGAAGAAAGGAACTTCAGAGCCGCTGTATGAAAAATACATGATGCGCGCCATTGGGATTAACCGCCTCGAAAAATAAGTGAAATCTTGCCTAAACTAAAAACCTGCCACCCGGCAGGTTTTTTTTCGGGGATTTCGGCACAAGAACAAGAAGCAATGAAAGTCGCTGCGAAGTTCGTTACACCGTCAACAGGGCCATCACCAGAATGCAGCCACCAACAGTCCAACCAGCACGGTCGGCACTAATACACTGGCCACCCGCAAGCCCAACTGTTTGCCACCAATGGCAAATGCCAGCACGGTTTTCACCAAGGTATTAACCACGATGGCCAATACGATGGCTTGGGTAGCGACATGCGCATGGATTTGCCCCTGTCCCGCCATTTTTGATAACGAGAGCGATAACGCGTCCACATCCGCCAGCCCCGAAACCGCCGCCAATACATAAATGCCCGAATCGCCCAGACTGTGTTGCAAACCATGCGCAAGCAGCATGATCGCGATCAATACCAGCGTAAACCGTAAAGCAGCACTCAATTCGAGTGGGTTTTTCAGGCTCGATTCCAGCTCGGAATTCATCGATTCAGGTGTCGAATCCAAACGCCATCCAATGAATGCACCCAGCGAAGCCGTAATCATCATGGCAACAATCGGGGGAATTAAATCGGTGAGTAAATCGGCATTCACGAAACCGACTTCAATTAAAACACGCGGAAATAAAATCGTGGAAGCGACCATAATCCCAATCGCCAGCGTATGGATGAGATCAATTCGCTCACGGGAAAACCGCGCTGAGGTGATCGTCAATGCCGTAGAGGACACCAGTCCACCCAGCACACTGGTTAACAACAAGCCCTGCCTTGAGCCCAAAATTCGCATCGCGAAATAACCGATAAACGATAACCCCGCCAACAGCAGTACCATCCAACCAATCACAAACGGATTCAACGCGCCCCACGGCCCGAAATCATCGTTCGGTAAAATCGGCAAAATCACCAATGCCAGCAGCAGCAACTTGAATGTGGCGAATAGCTCTTGCTCAGATAACTTTTGTAAACCCGCGTGCAACACGGATTTCAATCCCAGCAAGATCATGGTAAACACGCCCGCAGCCACGGCAACATACGCGTAACCACTCACCGCTATCGCACCAAGTGCAAAGGTCAGGAAACTGGCAATTTCTGTCGTGATACCCACGGATTGATCGCGCTGCGCCGAAAGCCAATAACTCACGGCCAAAATCATGCCCAGTGCGAAAACCCCTGCCGCCAAAACCAAACCGCCAAATTGATTTGCCAATACGCCCGTTAAGCCGCCTGCCAAACCCATCAATCCGAACGTGCGAACACCCGCCACGCGTTGCCCATCGGCGGCGGCACGCTCATGCCACCCCCGCTCCAGGCCGATCAGTAAGCCAATCCCAAGCGCCAGCCCCAAACTTTGGAGCACAAGGAACGCATCGGGCATTTGCGCATTCATCCACTTGCCCTGTTCATGATTGAAACATCTCGAAACCATCCAATAAAAAACCACCCAGATCATGCGGGTGGTTTGATTATACGCTCAGCCAAGGTGCCTCTGATCAACGCCGTCGTGCAACGCGTAGCTGACGAAGCCCGCCGAGTTGCCGTACCCAAACGATCATATTGAGAAAATCAACCAATTAATCAGTGTTGCCCGCTTTGTAGTTTATCCATAATCGCGAAAACCAGACCCGATAATAAGAAGGTAATGTGAATTCCGACCAGCCACATGAGATGTCGATCTGATAACGTATCTACATTCATAAAAGCCTTAAGCAGCTCAATCCCTGAAATAGCGACCATCGAACCAATCAATTTGATTTTGAGATCGCTAAAGCCAATCGACCCCATCCAGTCCGGACGGTCGGCATGACTATGTAAATCATCCATTTTCGAAACAAAATTCTCATATCCAGAAAACATGATAATAATCAATAAGTTCATTAACAGAGACACATCAACCAGCGTCAGGACGCCGACGATAATCTGTCCCTCATCCATGCTCGAAAAATGGGAAACCAAATGCCAAACTTCTTTGCCAAATTTCATCAGCAAAACGCCCATCGCCACCACAAGGCCAAGATAGATGGGCGCCATGAGCCATCGGCTGGCGAACAAGAAATGTTCAAACCCACTTTCAAGATGCTTCACAACGCTACGCGGCTCTCGCACCGAATCATTAGCCATATAAAAACTCCCAAAGAAAAACTAATGAAAACACCTTGGGACAATCATACCATTCTCGACCGATTCACATCGAGATGGCTGAGCGCTTCTGCAGATATTGAGGCGCAATTGTCTCAAGCCGCGTCGGCTGGCGCAGACAGGCGGTTGGACACACACTGGGTGTTTGGAGCGAAGCGTAGTTGTCGCGGGTGAATGGTTTACCAGGGGCAAATTCCAAAAATCGGGCTTGAAGGCGCGACGCCCAGTCGGGCAGCCCTAAAATAACACGCGGGTGACCTGCCGTCCGGGCGGCATAGGCCACCAACTCGCGCAGGCTGTAATCGGTAGGGCCACAGAGGTCAATCCGCTGTCCCGCCTGACCTGAATCGCTTATTGCCGCCATAAATTGCGCCACCACATCCCCCACAAAAACCGGCGAAAATCGCGCATCCGCGCAGGCCAGGGGAAAAATACCGGGCATCAGTGCCGCTAACTGCGCAAAACGATTCAAAAAAGAATCATTGGCACCAAAGATCACTGATGGGCGAAAACTGGTTACTGCAACGCCCTGCTGCGCTCCAAAATCATGCGCCCAATCCTCTGCCTTGCCTTTGCTGCGTAAATAAAAACTGCGCCCTGCAACCGCATCTGCAGCCAGTGCGCTCATATGTATGTATTGCGGTATTCCCGCTTCTGCAGAGGCCTTCAGCGCCGTTTGCGTCAGCTGAACATGGGCACGATCAAAACCTTCGCCGTTGTGTTTGGGTTCATTGAGGATACCGACTAAATTAATCAATACCGAGTGCCCCGAAATGAGCTCAGCCCAAGGCTGAACGGTACGGGTAGTCGCCAGATCAGAATTCGCCAGAGCGGCGCCATCAACCAAACGTACACCGGGTAAAAGAGCCAGCTCTCTGTGACGGGATGCCTGTCGGCTCGGTATCGTAATTGAAAACCCAGATCGACTGAGCTCGGTGACCAACGCTCGGCCAACAAATCCTGTACCGCCCAAGATCATGACGTTTTTGGGGCTGTTGTGTATCCGCGTGGCTTGCATTCAAAGATCCTTATTAAAAATTTTAATCAACTACTGCAGCGATGAGTCGCCGCGATATACTCAAAACGGATACCGTTGCTTAATCACTTAGCCATGCCTCAGTTACAGGACGTGAACCATAATGAATTCCAGCATCAATGCCCCCTTAACCATCGACACAATCATTGTTGGCGCGGGGGTGACCGGCCTATCTGCGGGCTATCATCTCACCAAGCAAAGCAAACGACTGATTATATTGGAAGCCGCCGCGCGCGTCGGCGGCGCTGTCGGCAGCATCACCGAACAGGGCTGGCTGCGGGAATTGGGGCCTAACAGCCTGATGCAAACACCTGCGTTAGCCGACTTGCTCAGCCAACTCGACTTGGGCACCGAGACGATTGAAGCCAATCCCGTCGCAAAAAAACGGTTCATTTCAAAAAATGAACACCCTGTCGCCCTGCCCGGCAATCCACTGGCATTGTTCACCAGCCCGCTGTTTAGTCTGGGTGATTTATGGCACTTGGCTCGGGAGCCATGGATCAAACCCGCCTCGTTTGAGGAAACCATCGCGCAATTTGTTCGCCGTCGACTGGGGCAAGGTTTTCTCGACTGGGCGGTAGATCCCTTTGTTTCCGGCATTTATGCCGGTGACCCCGATCGCCTATCCGTACAGGCAGCTATTCCTAAAATTTATGCAACGGAATGCGAAAGCGGCTCGCTCATTCGGGCGGGTATTGCCCGGATGCAAGCCGCCAAAGCAAATCCTGCGCCCATCACCCAGCCCGCCAAAGGGAAATTATTCAGCTTCAAAAATGGCTTACAAACACTGACCGATGCCCTCGCCGCTGCAATCACATCGTCCGGAAACGGCGAAATTCATCTACAAACCCCCTGTTCGTCCCTCGTCAGCAATACGGATGGCGGCTGGACGATTCACACCGCCCAAGGCAAAACCTACACGGCGACAAATTTAATTCTCACGGTGCCCGCAGCCGTGGCGGCAGGTTTGCTCGAACCCACCGATCCCACACTGGCCGAGCAGCTGAACCGCATTGAGTATCCCCCCGTTGCCTCAGTGGTGATGGGGTTTAGTCGAGTCCAAGTCGCCCATCCGTTAGATGGCTTTGGATTACTGATACCTTCAAAAGAGCACAAACAAACGTTGGGTGTGCTCTTTTCATCCACCTTATTTGCAGATCGAACGCCACCGGGCAAAGTGATGCTTACCGCCTTTATCGGCGGGCGACAGAAACCTGAAGCAGCGCTGGGAACAGATGACGAAATTTTACAGCGCGTACTGAACGACCTCTCGCCGCCGCTGGGGATTAAAGGACCGCCCGAATTTCTGCGGATTCAATCATGGCCGCGCGCCATACCCCAGTACGAACTGGGGTATTTAGCGCTCTTGGAGAAAATTGAAACGCAAGCCGCACATTGGCAAGGTTTGTATTTGGCTGGCAACTGGCGAGATGGCATTGCCGTGGGTGACTGCTTAATTAACGGCCAAAAACTGGCTGAACAACTTGCTAAGAAGCCATCTTAACGCAGCCGGTTAGCCGCCTGTCATTGACATAAACCGGATCACTTTTTCCGGTTTATCCTGAAACTCATGCCGCTCCGGCTTCAGGCCAATCGCTGAAACCAGCGCTGCTTTGAGTTCATCATCGGGAATCCCGCGACGCAACAGGGGGCGGAATGAAAAATTGTGTTCCTGGCCGAGACACATATACATCGTGCCATCCACGGCCAAACGCACCCGATTACAGGTCCCGCAGAAATGCTCGGACATGGGTGTGATAAAGCCGATTTGAGTATTGGTACCCGCCACTTGCAAGTAACGTGCAGGCCCCGCCCCATCGACGGGATTGATGACGGGAATCAAGGGATAACGCTCAGAAAGACGTTGCTTTATCGTTTGCAGGCTAATGTAATGGTCGATGGCATTGCGTCCGGTATCGCCCATGGGCATGGTTTCAATCATCCGCAACACAAAACCATGCTGAATACAAAATTCAAGCAGCGGTTCAACGTCGTGCTCGTTCACACCCTTCATAACCACCATGTTGATCTTGATTGGCGCGATCCCCGCCGCTTTGGCGGCCATCAAACCCTCCAGCACCTTACTGAGTTTACCTTGAGTGATTTGCTTGAAACGAGCTGCATCCAAGGTGTCGAGGCTCACATTCACGCGATCAACCCCCGCGGCCTTGAGTGGTGCTGCCATTTTGGCAAGGCGGGTCGCATTGGTGGACAACGCAATGTCGCGAATGCCAGGCAACGCATCAATACGCCGGACGATCTCTGCCACCCCTTGGCGCACCAAAGGCTCACCGCCGGTAATACGCACATGCCGCAAACCCATGTCGGCCATAATGCCGACAAGACGCTCAATTTCATCCACAGTGAGCCAATGCTCAGGCACTTCGAAGTCATTAAAACCTTCAGGCATGCAATAAAAGCAGCGTAAATCACAACGATCCGTGACCGAAAGCCGCAGATAATCAATTGAACGCCCGAACGGGTCCACCAAACTAGACATACTTCAACCTAAGAAGAAACACCCCTGAAAAATACTCAGGGACGTTTGTTAACACAATTCCGGCATAAACACATACCATCAATCAAAGATGGCTGATCGCGCAGTAATAACTTAGAGGTCGAAGCTCCAAATTATGCTCAAAAAGCCAATCCGTGCAGGAGTCGCTAGGTATAGTCAGATATAACGATAGCGCGGAAAAAAATATTTGCAAGCGCTATGTTCTAAAAAACCAATAGCAAGCCCATCCAGCACTTTTACCGAACCCAAGAACCCGTTTTGCCGCCATGCTTCTCCAGCAAACGGGTGGATTCAATCACCATCCCTCGATCGACGGCTTTACACATATCATACAGGGTCAGCGCCGCCACGGATGCGGCGGTCAAGGCTTCCATTTCAACCCCGGTTTGGCCACTTAAACGGCATTCGGCCAAAATATGTATTCCATTTTGAGCCACATCTGGCGTCAGCGTAACCGCGACTTTAGTCAGCAATAAGGGATGGCACATGGGGATCAGATCCCAGGTTTTTTTGGCCGCCATAATCCCTGCCACTCGAGCAACGGCTAAAACATCACCCTTCCTGTGCCCGCCAGACAGAATCAAAGCCAAGGTTTGGGGCTGCATACGGATAAAGGACTCGGCCAATGCAACGCGTTCTGTATGGGGTTTATCGCCCACATTCACCATCCGCGCCGCGCCGGTTTCATCAAGGTGCGTTAAATATTGCTCAGTCACAAATACCATCCTTCAAAGGGGAAATAATCGACACAATCGCCCGGTTCCAAGGTGCAATCGGCGGGCATGAGAGCGACCCCATCCGCCCAAGCAATTGAGCTCAATAAACCAGAATTCTGGTTTGGGAAAAAAATGAGTTGGGTTTGTCCATTCGGCACGCGCTCACGCCGAACACGAATAAATTCGGGACGATCACCCGCTACCCATTTTTGCGCCAGCGGCAACCGTAGCGGCGGCCGATCAATCTCGGCGTTTGCCCCCATCATGCTGCGCAGCGCAGGTCGAACAAACAAGAAGAATGTCACAAATGTCGAGACGGGGTTTCCTGGTAAACCGATAAATGGCGTGATACCCACTCGGCCAAAAGCCAATGGTTTACCCGGTTTAAGGAAAACACGCCACGTGTCAATCGTACCGATTTCAGCCACCACCTGCCGCACAAGGTCGGCATCACCGACGGAAACACCGCCCGAAGTCAGTACCAAATCGGCCTCTGCCGCACCGCGCTGTAAAGCCACTCGAATCTCATCGGGGTGATCGGGCAAAACACCCAAATCCAATACATTGACCGACAATCGCGCCAATGCCGCCAACAAAATGGCATGGTTGGCATTAAAGATTTTACCGGGCGGCAAAGCGTTTCCCGGCGCAATCAGTTCGTTGCCTGTAGTAAACACCGCCACACGAGGTTTTCTCACCACGTCGACGGCCGCAATGCCAACCGAGGCCAGCAGCCCGAGTTGCGCGGCATCTAATCGCGAGCCCGCCGCCAGAACAATTTGCCCGATTTGACTATCAGCTCCCCGCTGCCGCACGCCTGCACCGACACGGAGTGACTCATTCAGCACGATAGCGCCATCCTCCTGCAGTGCAACCGACTCCTGAGCAATCACCGTATTGGCGCCATCGGGCAAGGCCGCGCCGGTAAATATTCGCCAAGCCACAGTTTGCGTCGGCAGAGTTTGCGGGGCATCACCGGCATAGGTAACGCCGGCAACAGTTCGGGCCTCACCCCATTGATAAGGAGCAACCAGTGCATAACCATCAAACAAACTCACATGGTTCGGCGGAACATCGTGCTGCGACCGCACGTCATGCGCAAGAAATCGCCCCAAGGCTTGGTCCAAAGGCAAAGTTTCTATCGCGGTCAAGCGAGTCAGATGCTGAATCAATCGTCGCTGGGCACTATCTATTGTTTCCAAAACGCTGAACTCCAGAAATTAATCATCATTGCTCAATTTTTGAGGCGGCCGGGGAATCGAAATCGGCAAACCAACGCGACCTGGCGGCCGCATCACTCTCGCACGCATCCACCCAGCACGCCAAACCTTCGGGATCAGTTTCCTTTTTCCAAAAAGGCGCGTGCGTTTTCAAATAATCCATCATAAAAGTACATGCTTCTAATGCATCGTGGCGATGGGCACTGGCGACAGCAACCAAGACAATTTGATCCGTCGGATATAACGCACCAATCCGATGGATTATAGTGACACCCGCAACCGGCCAACGATTTTTGGCCTCAAGCGCCACGCGCTTCAGTGCGCGCTCGGTCATTCCGGGATAATGTTCCAAGGTAAGCACGGCGACATCACGTGACTCATTCATGTCCCGTACCGTACCCAAAAAACAGGCCACAGCACCCACCTGCGCGCACCGCCCGCGTAACTCGGCCAATGCGCTATTGACATCAAAATCAGCTTCCTGAACAGAAATTTTCATAAAATGCATTCAACCTTCAGATAAATTTTAGCGATTATGACAGTGTCGCCCCCAAGGATTGACATCCTAAATGCGTCTAAAATCCAAAATTTCTAATACCCCATAGAAACACTCAAGGATGGCGCAGATTGAATATTAGCGCTATCTGATGTAGATTTTATGGGCTGGAGTTCTCATGATTGAATTTTGTGATCGTAAATCAATATAGATTGATTGACCAATCGCTTGGAACCATGAAGAATGCCGGGTCTCGTTGAAAGCATGAATCTCTTAACGTTAGAAAACAGCGTGCAGTACATCGTTGTCGGAGAATGGTGTATATGCCGGGTGGATCGTCAAGATCCTTGCAATTGCCTACAGTGCAGGAGTGAGCAATGTCAGAAAATATGATTAACCCCGTACCCGAGGGTGCGAACAAAGCAGGCGTTGCGTCGAGTGATCGCCGCAAATTCCTGCGCAAGAGCGTTGCCTTGGCAGCCGGTGGCGCCGCCATCGCCGCGACCAGTGCAGCCAATGCTGGTGATGGTCTTAAAACATGGACTACCCCACTGAAAAACGAACCAACTCGGCACATGCTCGGGCGCGGCGTTGTTTCAGTTCCTTATGGTTTACCATCAAAATATGAAAGTGGCGTCGTTCGTCGCAATGTCGGCTGGTTAACAGCAGATACCATTGCCTCAATCAGTTTCACTCCTTGGCAAGATCTTCATGGGATTATTACCCCGAATGGTCTGCACTTCGAACGTTATCACGCGGGTGCCGTCGATGTTGATCCAGCAGAACATCGCCTCGTTGTTCATGGCATGGTTAAACAGCCGATGATCTTCACCGTTGAAGACCTTAAGCGCATGCCATCGCACACGGCAATTCACTTCCTTGAATGCCCTGCTAACGGTGCGATGGAATGGCGCGGTGTCCAAATGGACTCCCTGCAATTCACCCACGGCATGATGAGCTGCTCAGAGTGGACCGGCGTTAAGCTCACCACCCTGATGGAGATGGTCGGCGTTGATCCAAAATCCACCTGGTTCTATGGTGAAGGCGCTGATGGTTCAGCACTGCAACGCTCCATCCCGATGGAAGGCGCGCATGATCAGCATGGCAAACCAATTCCCGCACTGTATACCAGCCATTATCGCGATGCGATGGTTTGCTACGCAATGAATGGTGAGGCGCTGCGTCCGGAAAATGGATACCCCATCCGGTTATTCGTTCCTGGCTTTGAAGCCAACGTTTCAACCAAATACTTGCGTCGCCTCATGTTTGTCGACAAGCCATTGGTCACATATCAAGAAACCAAGCACTACATTGAAGTCCTGCCTAATGGCATGATTCGTCAATTTGATTTGGTCAATGAAGCGAACTCAGTTATCACCTCTCCTTGCCCTGATTTCAAAATGAATGGCAAAGGTACATATGAGATTCGCGGTATTGCCTGGTCGGGTTATGGCAAAGTGAAACACGTTGACGTGTCGATCGACGGTGGCAAAAACTGGACGGAAGCCAAACTGGTTGAACCGGTACTCAACAAATGCTTAACCAAGTTCACACTGCCATTCGAATGGGATGGTAGCGAGAATCTGATTATGAGTCGCACAACCGATGAAACCGGTTACGTGCAGCCCACATTGAAACAACTACGCGAAGTCCGCGGTTTCAACAGTATTTATCACAAGAATTCAATTCAGGTCTGGAAGATTGAGAAGACCGGCGAGGTGAAGAATGTCCAAATCGAAAATGTCTAATTGGGGTTTAGGGCTCGCCGCAGCAGCTGTTGCGTTGACACTCAACGGCAACGCCTTCGCATTTGATACCAGTGCAGATAAATCTGCACCTAAAGTCAGTGGCGTTGGCATGAACATCACTGATGCGGCCATCAAACCATGGAACATCAGCTACTTCTATGATGGCACCAATCTTCCTGATGGCAAAGGCACAGTAACTGCCGGTGAGAAGATTTATAACGCGCAATGCGCCATGTGTCACGGTGACTTTGGTGAGGGCGCGCACGGTTATCCGAAAATGGTTGGCGATCCAGTTGACCAGTTTGAAGCTTCTGCAAAAGCAGGTGTCGATGCGGTAAGTAACCGTGGCCTCAATAACAATTGGGGTAACGCCCCCACATTGATGGACATGATCCATCGTGCGATGCCTTTCTACGCGCCAGGCACGTTGACTACGGACGAAGCATACTCGGTAACTTGCTATGTGATGAACCTGGCTAGCATTCCTGGTGTGGGTGATGACTTTGTTTGCGACAAAACTTCCTTACCTAAGATTGTGATGCCAGGCGCAAAGCTCTACGTTACAAACTCTGGACCGGATACAGATAACACACGTTGCATGAAAGATTGCTATAAAGGCACCGAGTTTGTGGTCGAAAAAGCAGCCTCTATCGGCGACGTTAGTGTAGGCAAGGTTCAAAAGAAAGATACACAGTAATCTTTTTGCTCAGACCTGGAACCCCCGTTAACCGTTAACGGGGGTTTTTTTATGCCATAAATCATCAAAAAAAGTACAAACCCCCCAGAATAGGCATGAAGTGATCAGTGACATTTTTCAATAGGAAAAAATCACTTATCGTTTGCATCTTGACGGCTCACATCAATGATGTGTCGTACGGTGCCATCTGGATCGCGCGTCTCAACAATTTCGCCCTCATAAGTACGACTTGATTGACTTCGCTGCATGACGACACGGTGTAAATTTCTCGTAATCCAAAGACCAAATGTAAACCTTCTTAACCAAGGAATGATTAAGACCAACCCAATAAAATCAGTCAGGGGACCCGGTAGAATCAATAAAATGGCACCCAACCACGTGGCAAATAAACCCAAGGTCTCGCTGGAATCTGCCTGATTCGTTGAATCAAACTGCCGCTGCCGCCCCATTGAGCGCAAATTCCCCTTTGTCGTGCGCAGCAATCCAACACCTACCACTGCCGTGCCCAGAATCCACATTAAAGTAAACCAAAAACCAAAGACCGCACCCATCGCGATTAGCAAAATAATCTCAATAATTGGAAGCAGAGCTATGAACAAAATAGGATTCACGATAAATAACCTTTATTAAATGAACAGTGCAAATTAGCAAATTTATTTGCATACTAACGAATAGTTTCACTGTCTGTTGTTCATAGTGATGGCGCTAAAACTAATTTTCAATGCACGAGATGATAAACATATGAAGCCATTATGTGGCAACAACTTCAGTTCTACTCTTTTTCCACGGAATTTCCCCCAATAAACTGGGTCGAAGTCGATAGCTTTTAAACTCAACCCACAATGGTGCTTGGTACGGTATGGCAACTCTCAAATTCATTAAAAGCCCTCTGGTTTGGATTCTCTTAAGTTTTTTCACCTTTGCTAACGTTGCCGCATACAGTGTGGATTTGCTCAGCCCGGAAGAAGCATTCCATGTATCCGGCTCGATCAAAAACTCGGATCTGACTCTGGCGTTTACGGTAGCACCGGGATATCACTTATACCGTGATCGAATTGAAATTTCGCCAGAGTCAAGCAATCTAAAACTGGGCAAACCCTCATTCCCAGAAGGGGTTATTGATAACGACCCCTATTTCGGCAAAATGGTTGTTTATAAAACTAATTTTATTGTTACCTATCCGATCACGGCCAGTCAGGCGGGCGCGCAAAAAATTTCGGTTAAATATCAGGGGTGCTCAGATACCCAAGGCGTATGTTACCCACCACAAACTCAACGCCTCGAAGTAAATACACCGGCTATTTCAACCGCCACCGCTCCTCCAGCCAACACACCGGTAATAACCAGTCCTGCAACCATTGACTCTTTAGCGAGTTTGGGTGGTGGTGGCAGCAACGAACCATTGGAACCAGAGCAAGCATTCAAGCCGAGTTTAGTGTTAAAGAACCATGTGTTTTTCGTGCACTGGGATATTGCCAAAGACTACCACCTCTATCGTGATCGTGTAACGCTGGCACTGGCAAACACAGATGCAACGATTACAGGGGCTTATATTGGTGAAGGCAAAGTCATTGATGATCCAGTCCTGGGTAAAACCGATGTGTTTTACACTAACATGGATATCAAAGTGGCAGTCAAACAAGGAAGTGACGATAGTGCTGTGGTCGTAGCAGGCTTCCAAGGTTGTGCAGATTTAGGCCTGTGCTACCCACCCATGGAACAGGCATGGGAAATCAATTTCAAAACAGGCCATGTTGAAAAATTACCCGCAGCGCCAAAGGCCAGTTTAAAACGAGTCATTGATTTTCCCGCAATAAGCATGCAAACACCCGCTGACTCAAAAATTCAAAAACTCACACAATCAAATGCAGCAGCCGTGGAGACCTCAGCACCTGCACAAATCAGCCAAACCGATGCCATTACCCAAAAACTCAAAACTGGCAGTATTTGGACGATCATCCTCGGCTTCTTAGTGATTGGCCTTTTGTTAGCCTTTACCCCTTGCGTATTTCCGATGATCCCAATTTTAGCGGGTATTATTGCCGGTCAAGGCGATAAAATAACCACACGCAAGGCGTTCGTACTATCACTCGTCTATGTTTTAGCAATGGCGGTGACCTATACCATCGCAGGCGTACTCGCTGGCTTGTTTGGCTCGAATTTGCAGGCCGCATTCCAAAACCCGTGGATATTAAGTGCCTTCGCAGCAATCTTTATCGCACTTGCTTTCTCCATGTTTGGCTTTTTCGAGTTACAACTCCCCTCTTCACTGCAATCTAAAATTATGCAGGTGCAAAACAACCAGCAAGGCGGCACGCTCATTGGTGTAGCCATCATGGGTTTGCTTTCCGCGCTTATTGTAGGGCCATGCATGGCGCCACCATTGGCTGGCGCACTCATCTATATCGGCCAAACCGGTGATGCGATACTGGGCGGCGTTGCTTTATTCGCGATGAGTATCGGCATGGGGATTCCGCTGATTATCGTGGGTACGCTCGGCGGTAAATTCCTGCCCAAAGCGGGCGCGTGGATGGATGCGGTTAAATACGTGTTCGGCGTACTCATGCTCGGTGTCGCGATTTGGATGCTAGAACGTATCGTGCCGGGTGTGGTAGCGCAAATCCTTTGGGGGCTGTTATTGATTGGATCAGCGGTGTATTTAAGCGCGGCCGATCCGCTCGAAGCAGTGGCTTCTGGCTGGTCAAAGCTCTGGAAAACCTTTGGCATCGTGATGCTTATCTGGGGCAGCCTGATTTTAATCGGCGTTGCAACCGGGGGCAAGGGCAGCGTCTTTGCGCCCCTCTCAGGATTAACACAGGGCGGTTCAAGTCCAGGTAATACCGTAGATGCCATTACGTTCAAACAAGTAAAAAATCTGGATGAATTAAACCATGAGTTAGCCGCGGCGAAGGCGGTGGGCAAACCTGTCATGTTCGATTTTTATGCCGACTGGTGCGTGTCGTGCAAAGAGATGGAACACAACACATTCAGTGATGCTGGCGTGATTTCAGCACTCAAACCATTCGTGCTGTTGCAAGCGAATGTCACCAATAATAACGCCGACGATAAAATACTCTATAAACGGTTTGGCGTGCTTGGCCCGCCTACAATCGTATTTTTCAATGCCAAGGGCGAGGAACAAAATGCCCAACAAGTGGTTGGCTACGAATCCCCGAAAACCTTCATCAAACACATTCAAGCAACGATTAACCCTTAATGGCATCATCTCTGGCTTTTACACCGTAAACAGGGGCTGCGGAAATGAGCGACCGAAGTTGGTAAACGCCTCAAGAGGTAACGAGTAGGAATAAGAAGCCCACTGATTAAAGAACCCGCTAAAAGCGGGTTCTTTAATTCCATACAATAAAAACAAGGGTTAAACGAACTTAACCAAATCGACCCGTAATATAATCTTCCGTTTCTTTGCGACCAGGATTTGTGAAAATAACATCCGTGTGATCATATTCCACCAATTTACCCAAGTACATAAATGCAGTGAAATCAGAAACCCGTGCGGCTTGCTGCATGTTATGCGTGACGATGGCGATGGTGAAATCCGACTTCAACTCATGTACCAGTTCTTCAATTTTTGTAGTTGATATGGGATCTAATGCAGATGTCGGTTCATCCAGTAATAAAACTTCTGGTTTAACGGCAATCCCCCGAGCGATACAAAGACGCTGCTGCTGTCCACCAGATAATGCGGCACCTGATTGATTTAATTTATCTTTTACTTCGGTCCAGAGCGCAGCGCGTTGCAGGGCCCACTCGACCCGCTCGTCAAGTTCTGATCTTGAGAGGCTCTCATATAACCGAACACCGAATGCAACGTTATCATAAATTGACATAGGGAAAGGTGTGGGCTTTTGAAACACCATACCCACCTTGGCACGTAACATGTTTACATCAACACTTGAACTTAAGATATTCTGCTCATCGAGCATAATCTCGCCACTGGCCGTTTGGCCTGGGTACAAATCATACATTCGGTTAAAAATTCGTAATAAAGTAGATTTCCCGCAACCTGAAGGGCCAATAAAGGCAGTAACCTGTTTATCGGGGATCTGCATCGTGACGTTATGCAGCGCCTTGAATTTTCCATAGTAGAAGGAAAGATCGTTAATCTTTAATTTTGCCTTTTCAATCTGACGAACCGAATCAATTTTATCTAAAATACCAGTACGCTCCCCTGATTCCTTGAGCACACCGGCCATTTTAAGGCCAATAGCACGACTATTGGGTTGGGTATCTTCAGTCATAGCGGTTATCATCATAGGAGAGATTCTCTTCGTTACAAATTTTTTAGTTACGTAATGATTAGCGCGCGCCATTTCCCTTGAGGGTATAACGCGCAAGAATATTCATGGCTAACACGCTTAGTGTGATCAGAAGTGCAGCAGCCCAGGCTAGGTTTTGCCAATCTTCGTAGGGACTCAACGCATACTGATAAATAACCACCGGCATATTTGCAATCGGTTGATTCATATTGCTGGACCAGAATTGATTATTCAACGCCGTAAATAACAAGGGAGCGGTTTCACCCATGATTCTGGCGGTGGCCAGTAGCACACCTGTGATCATACCGCTGAGCGCGGCCTTGTAAACGATAGATAGGGTCACCGTATAGCGCGGAGCGCCCAATGCCGCAGCCGCTTCTCGTAATTGGACAGGCACCAGCTTGAGCATATCTTCTGTTGTACGGACAACCACAGGAATAACCAAAATGGCCAGCGCAATCGCTCCGGCCCACCCGGAAAAATGACCTTGTGGCTCGACTATGAGTGTATAAACAAACACACCCACCACAATGGATGGTGCTGAGAGTAGTACATCGTTAACGAATCGAACCGTACTTGAAAATCTACTGTTACCACCGAACTCAGACAAGTACGTGCCGGCCATGATACCCACCGGGGTGCCGATTAAAACCGCAAAAAAAGTAATGACCAACGTACCAAAAATCGCATTTAACAAACCACCTGAAGCTCCTGGCGGTGGTGTCATTTGAGTAAATACAGCCCAGTTTATATATTGAAAACCCTTACTAAATAGGACTGACAAAATCCAAGCCAGCATAAACAAGCCCAAAGCTGTCACAAACAATGCGGCAACCAGGTTGAAATAATTAATAATTTTACGGATTTGATACTTTGACATAATAATTTCTAATTAAGTTTTAGAGCCTTCCTGCACTTTTTCAAGCCGCAGAAGGAACCATTTAGCGATGGACAAAACAATAAATGTAATAATAAATAATATTAACGCCAAGGCAATAAGTGATGACATATGCAAACCGCTGGCTTCATTGAATTCATTCGCCATCGTGGATGCGATGGTAGCACCGGGATAAAACAGCCCGGTATTTAATTCAAGGGAATTACCCACCACAAACGCAACCGCCATGGTTTCACCCAAAGCTCGCCCCAAACCCAACATGATGCCGCCGATAACCCCAGCCTTGGTATAAGGCAGAATCACCTTCCAAACAACTTCCCATGTGGTTGAACCCATGGCATAGGCTGATTCCTTGAGTTCGGTCGGAACCACCTCGAACATATCCCGCATGACTGAAGCAATAAACGGGATAATCATAATTGCCAGCACGACACCTGCCGTAAAAATACTTACCCCAATCGGGGGGCCTTGAAAAAACGGCCCGATCAAAGGGACATTACCCAAGGTATCCGTCATTAGGGGTTGCATTGTATTTGCGAACCAAGGGGCAAAATAGAACAAACCCCACATGCCATAGATAATTGACGGGACGGCGGCCAGCAACTCAATGGCAATCCCAACGGGACGTTTCATCCAGTTGGGCGCCATCAGGGTGATGAAAATGGCAATGCCGAAGCTGACGGGAACACCGATAACAATCGCAACAAGAGAGGTAACCAAGGTACCAACGATCGGCACAAGGGCACCAAATTTTTCGTTAACCACATCCCATTCAGAATGATAGAAAAAACCAAAGCCAAAGTGAGCGAATGTCGGCCAGGCCTCTTTCAGCAGCAGCAGCATGATGCCGAATAAAACGGCCAGAACCATTGCCGCAAAGAAAAACGCCGTGCCTCTAAAAACCTTATCACCAAGCACGCCACTATTTTGCGCTCGTTTGGCAAGCTTGGCTGGGCCATTCTCAAGTGTTATCATCATCTAATGCCTTAAATTCAGTTGCTTAGAGTTATTGCCTGCTAAATTATGAGTCATTAACAATAAGTCTAAGCAGTCATTGTGACATGAGCATGAGGCCGAGTGAAACACTCGGCCTCAAAGGTTCATTCGCTTTTGCGATAATTACATTTTGATTTTTTCAGCCCAAGAAGCTTCAATCATCTGCGCAACATCAGCTGGGATTGGGATGTAGTGCAGCTCTTCTGCCGCAGCTTGGCCATTTGCCATGCTCCATTTGAAGAAATCAAGTACCGCTTTGACTTCGGCAGGTTTTTCTGGATTGGTGTGGACAATGGCAAAAGTAGAACCAGTGATTGGCCAGCTATCGTCACCCGACTGGTTGGTCAGAACCACGCGGAAACCTGGGGTGCCTTTCCAATCCGCATGGGATGCTGCTGCGCCGAATGACTTCATGGTGGGTGCAACACGCTTGCCCGCGCTGTTCATCATGTCCATGTAAGGCAGCTTGTTTTGCAACGCATAAGCGTACTCAACATAACCGATTGATCCTTTGATACGATCGGTGTAAGACGCAACGCCTTCATTACCTTTGCCACCCAAGTTGCCTTTGGACAGCCAGTTAACGGTTGTGCCTTCGCCAACCTTCTCTTTCCACTCTGGGCTTACTTTAGCCAAGTAGTTTGTGAAAATCGCGGTGGTACCTGAAGCATCTGAACGATGCACCACGGTGATGACCATATCCGGCAGTTTCATAGATGGGTTCAACTTCGCCAAAGCTTCATCGTTCCACTTGGTGATTTTGCCCATCATGATGTCCGCCAACACGGGACCAGTGATGGTCATTTCGCCTTGTTTGTTGCCAGGGATATTGGCAACAACGACGATACCCCCCATGATCAATGGCCATTGTGTCAGGCCATTTTTCTCAAGGTCTTCAACCGACAGTGGGGCATCCGAGGCACCAAAGTTGACTGTTTTAGCAATAACTTGCTTGATACCAGCACCTGAACCAACGGATTGATAGTTAACTTCGACGCCTTTCTCTTTGTTGTACGCTGTTGCCCACTTAGAGATAATTGGGTAGGCAAAAGATGAACCGGCACCCGTGATTTTGGTGACTTCTTCAGCTTGAGCTGAAATAGAGAACGCGGCTGCAGCAGCAATCATCGCGCTAGTGATCAACTTCTTATTCAATTTCATCAGAAACATCTCCAGAACAGTTTTGGTTTGGAAGCATTAGCCGCGCCTAAGCACAGACTGACCGAAGTATCGCAATCCAAAAATGACACTTCATGACAAAAATATGAATTTTTTGTGACAGTGGTAATTTACTTATCCCCCAGTCCGCCGCATTTTAATTTTTCACCATAGTGCGCGCGCGTTGGGCCTAGCGTCAAATAAATCGCCGGTATCTTCTATCCGCTGAGGGTTATAAAAAACGCCTATTAAACCCATGAAATAAAATATATTTTTGCTTTCAGGCGGAACACGCCAGCGCCAGTCCCGATTAAGGCACTCATCGCAGACAGCAATTCTGCCTCAAAAAATAAGCAAATTCCTGGTTGACAACGCCCCATTATTATCAATAATGCGAATTATTCTCGTTGGTGTTTGTTTTATTTCATGGGTAATGACTATGCAGACTTTGAATCGTTCGTCTATTTTTGGTGCGGCCTCATTAGGTTTTATGGCTTTTTTTTCTCCGCCTTTGATTGATCGTGCCGAGGCGGATGAAAATCTCTTTGGTTATGTATTAGGCGCCGAAACCTTGCCAAAAGGCGCCTCCGAGATGTATTTATGGGCTACCCATCGCTGGGATAAAGGTCAAGGCACGTATAGCGCGTACGATACCGAGCTTGAGTATGAGTATGGCGTGACTTCGCGCTTTACCGCATCACTTGCCTTGCTCGGGCAATTCATCAATACCAGTGGATTAGTGATTGATGCGTACTTGCCCGGAGCCGAAAGCTATGGTCTTAAATTCTCGGGGATTGAAGGCAAGGCAAAATATAATTTCCTCGCGCCCGCGCTTGATCCGATTGGCTTATCGATGATGTTTGAGCTGCATCATTCCATCCTGGATTCGCATTCTGGCCTCGATAAGGACACGACTTCGGCAGTCACCAGTCTGCAATTACAAAAATATTTTCTTGACGGCCAATTAGTCACCGTGGGGAACTTAGGTTTAGAGGCCACCTATGCGGACCGCGCACCACTCAATGCGGCGACTCAGTCGAGCGCAGATATTGCCATGCAGAATTTAACCGGCGACCCCAGCGCAACATTTGAATGGCCGACCGACCCAGAAATGGAAATTGAGCTCACTACTGGCGCGGGCTTATCGTACCGGTTTGCCCCTAACTGGTATGTTGGTGCTGAAACGCAATATCAATCCGAATTTGAAACCCAGGTTGGTCAAGAGCGTTACAGCTGGTTTGCCGGCCCAACTTTGCATTACGGTGGAAACAAGTGGTGGGCAACGCTGACCTTTTTCAAGCAATTAAAGGGAGGGCGCGAGCAATATATTAATCAAGCGGACACCAATTTGCACTTGATTGAGAAAACCAAAAACGAACTTCGCCTGAAAGTCGGTTACAACTTCTGAGGATAAAACCATGCGCCATGCCCCACTTTTAGTGATAGCGCCGCTGGTGATACCGGTAGCGCAGGCCACGGAATATTTCGATACCGCTGGCGCGCAGAAGGCGCTGTTTCCTTCGGCCACCACTTTTGTGGACGCAAAAGTCCATTTAACGTCAGACCAGCGCGACAAAATCAAGGAACGTTCTGATGTCAAGCAACGCTGGGATGAGCAACCGGTGTGGCGGGTTGAAAAGGAGGGACAGTTTGTCGGCTGGTATGTCGAAGATCGCGTCATCGGCAAACACGAATTTATCCGCTACGCCGCTGCGCTGTCGCCGGATGGCCGGGTGCTCGGTATCGAAATTATGGAATACCTTGAAACCTATGGCGATCAGATTCGCCAAGCCGATTGGCGCGGGCAGTTTTTGGGAAAAACCGCGCAAAGCACCCTTGATTTGGGTGAAGACATCAAAAACATCAGTGGCGCGACCTTATCGTGTCGCAATATCACCAACGGCGTAAAGCGCTTGCTCGCTTTGCAGCAGGTGGCGCTCACCAAACCCGCCGCAGCCGAAGTGAAATAAGTGGAGCCCGTCTGATGCAGATTTGTCGTATGCGCCCTGCTCTGGGTACATTTGTTGAAATCGCTGCGTCGGCCAATCTCTCACGAGCATACATTGAACACGTGGTGGATGCGGCCTACGCGGACATGGCATTGGTTGAAAAACTCATGAGCTTTCACGATGTCAACAGTGAGTTATCGCAATTAAATCGCTCGCGCAGCCCCTTAACCATTCACCCATGGACCGCACGTGTGCTGCGTTTTGCGCAACACATGGCGCGTGCCAGTGCACACCGATTCAACCCGACAGTCGGTGGTTTATTGGTGGAGGGGGGCCACCTCCCTGATCATGGGCAGGCATTTATTGCTTCAGGAAGCGCCGATGATATTGAGTTGATTGGCTTATCGATTCGCCGCCGCCGTGCGGTGCTGATTACTTTAGATGGCATTGCCAAAGGCTGGGCGGTAGATCGAGCGATTGCGCGATTGCGGGGCGGTGGTATCACGCAGGCGGTGGTGAATGCCGGCGGCGATTGGCGATGTTTTGGTGCGCCGCAAATCATTCGACAATCCATTGAATTGGGTGGTGCGGTATTAGGGCAACTCGAACACGGTGCCTGTGCGACATCGGCGGCAGGGCTGGATGCGACGCGCTTTTCGGCGCAATTAGTCAACGATATGAATGTCGTTTTAGCGGGCCATTGGACGGTCATCGCCCCGCAGGCATGGCGCGCCGATGCACTCACCAAGGTCGCGGCGGTGGCCGCAGCCGAAACAGCAGCCGATTGGGTGACGCGTTTAGGCGGGCAGTTAATCACCCCTCCCGCGCAGCCAAGGGAGCGCTTCACCCATGCTGGCTAAATTTCGCCAACAAGGTTATCCCGTATTTTTTGCGCCGCTATTGATGGGAGGTTTTGCGGTCAGCATTGCCACGGGCCTGGCGATGGTGCCATTACTGCTCACGTTTCAATGGGGACTGGATCTGCCGTGGACGCCATCCGGCCTCACGCGTACCGCGTTAACTGCTGTACACGTCGGCGGCGGTTTGCTGTTGATTTCGCTGATTGGCGCGGTGTGGATGGTGCACGCGCGAGCGGGATGGTTGCGGCAAGAACGGCAAATCTCCGGCGTGGGCATGCTATTGATGATTGGCCTGCTGCTGCTTTCCACGCCACTCATCTTATATGTGAGCTTTGAACCCAGCTTGCCGTGGATGACCACCGCGCATACGCTGGCCGGATTACTCCTTCCCGTGTTACTCGGGATTCATGTCATCCGCCGACACAATCGCACGCGTTGAGTGCGCCTCGCCGATATTCTGAACATGAAGTGGTGGCGCATTGCCGGTTTTATCTTCACCAAAATACACCGTGGTGTGGGGGAACGGAATCTCAATCCCTGCCGCATCGAAATGCATTTTGACTAAACGATTGTAAGCTCGACCCACCACCCACTGTTCGCCGGGTAGCGTTTTGATTTGCACCCGAATATCCACCGAACTCGCGCCCAGGTTTGTTACGCCAGGAATGGCAATCGGTTCGAGAATTTTACCGCATATTGTGCTGTCACTCATGAGCTCGTCGAACGCCGCACGCAAATGCACGATGGCATCATCAATGTTTTCACGATACGCAATACCGTATTCGGCTTTATGAAACGCCCAACCGCGCATGTAATTGGATACCACATCTACCGATGAAAACGGCACGATGTGGTAGGTTCCCGATAAATCCCGCAACCCCACCGAACGAATTGACAAATGTTCTGCGGTGCCCGTAATCCCCCCGACTTTGACGGTATCGCCCGTATTAATGGCATTTTCCAACTGAATAAATACGCCGGTAATCACATCTTGAACGAGTTTTTGCGCGCCAAAGCCCACCGCTAACCCAAGCACACCGGCACCCGCTAATAAGGGGCCGATATTGACGCCCAATTCGGATAAAATCATCATGGTGGCAATGGTGATCAAGGCAATCGCGATGGCATTGCGAAACAAGGTAAGCAAGGTTTGTACTCGAGCGGAAGGCATGTGATCGCGTTCGCTATTGAGCTTGGCTTCAATCAGGCTTGCAATCACCAACCAGGTAAACAGTGCCAGACCGAGCACAAAAACAATATCGAATATCGAACTCAAAAATTGAGCTCCCGCCTTGGTACTTAACCAATGAAACGCATTGGTCACGCGCCACGTGGCGAGGATCCCTGCCAAAGTAACGATTAAAATGCTGAATCGAATCAAACGCAGCAACCAGGGCATATAGTTATTCAGTCGTCGCTCGAGCATCGGCATGCGGCGGCGGTGATGATCCTTGAGGCGCACCTCCCCCCCAAGCAACTGCGTAATCAGCGCCGACAACAGCAATGCGGCCGCCACATACAAGAAGGTATAACCCGTCGCTTTCGCGATGAACGGCAAGGCATCGCTTGGGCGGGTCATGCCAACCAAAAAAACCATGCCGATATAGAGCACAGCCAAAAAATGCCAAGTATGTGCCAATACGCCCAGCAACCACGCCACCACGCCGCTCGGATGGCGTTCTGCGATTCGCAGTACTGCCACCCGAATCACTCGCTGCTGCTGCAGAACAGTTTGAACAGAAAAAATCAATCCGATCACGGCCAGCGTCCACACCATTAATTGCGCGACATCAGCACCCCAAACATGCCGCGAGATAGGGATAACCATCAACAACCCATAGCCTAAACCGTAAATCAGAATTGAACTGCGGCGCATCCAGAACTGAGCACTGGGGGCCGTAATCGGAAACAGGCGCAGCCCGGTATAACGGGGTACCCAGATCAAACGCAGCACCAAGCGAATTAATTCCAGCAGGATAAATGCATTCAAAAATAGCGTGAGTGGCCAGAGTTCGGTTTGATTTGAGGCGGTCAGCAGCGCAGCGACAGCACTACCCAGAACGAAAAGACCAACCAAAGCCGCAACGCCAATCCCCCCCACCAGTAATAACGATAAGGCCGCACGCAACAAATGCTGTCGTTGCGCTGCCGCCCGCGACCAACGATCCAATCGCGTCAAGACGGGAGTCACTGCCCGCTCAATCAACCCGCGCAAGCCGAACATAACACCAACCAAGACCAATAAATGCCAGGTATTTGTTAAGAGCTTCGCCGTATCAATTCGTTTTAACGGGGTATGCCATAGTCGGCTTATTTGCTGGGTGAATACCGTAAAACTCGCCCCGACTGAACTAAAAATCTTCGCCGTATTTACCGCCATTTGATTGGCTTCAGATTCTTGCGTCGGTATAGCCCCAGCTCTATTGGGTGATTGCGCCGCCAGGCGCTGCAATTCTGCGATTAAAACAGCGCGAGATTTGGGATCTT
The DNA here is from genome assembly GCA_021801265.1 of Pseudomonadota bacterium. Classification (GTDB taxonomy): domain Bacteria; phylum Pseudomonadota; class Gammaproteobacteria; order Halothiobacillales; family Halothiobacillaceae; genus Halothiobacillus. Next base: position 204,488 of record JAJYYE010000012.1, read on the forward strand.
CCAAGGCGGCTGCCAAAGCTGCATAATCCAGCGGCTTTACGGACGCATTTTGCGCCGTTGCTGGCGCCATTTGAAGCGGATTCGCATGAGCAAGCGTCAATCCACCCAGACTGAATGTTGTGAGTAAAATCCCTAAGATCACGCCCCGAAAATTGGGGTTAACTGTGCTCGAAAACGGTCGCATTGTTACTCCAGTGGAATGATGAACAGGGTGGTTAAAAACGTCATGGTCACATCGGTGCGACAAGAAAAAATGGGCAAAAAACCGAAGTTTACATGGCATAAATGTGGATTTTGATTGTGTCTATGACTGTATCACCGAGACCAATAATTTTTCACCCTTCTGTTCAGTAGGCGGGCAATCACGCTCATTCCCCCGCACCGCCCGGTGCCACGCCTTCATGCAACCAGGCATGGATCTCTTGAGCCAGTACATCTGATATGCCCGAAACTTTTGCCAGCTCGACCGAACTGGCCTTGCGCAACCCCTGAATGCCACCAAAATGTTTCAGCAAAGCCTGTCGCCTTTTAGCACCCACACCGGGGATTTTTTCCAAATCCGATTGGGTTCGCGCTTTTAGCCGACGCGCGCGATGCCCGGTAATCGCAAACCGATGCGCCTCATCGCGCACCTGCTGAATCAAGTGCAACGCCGGATGGTGCGGATCCAGTCGGGTTTCTTCGCCACCTTTCCCGTCGGCAGTTCTGGGACGAATCAATCGCTCCTCCCCCGCGCGACGCTCCACCCCTTTGGCCACCCCGAGCAAATAAACCGATACGATATCAAATTCGGTTAACACCGCTTGCGCCTGTGACACTTGCCCCGGACCGCCATCGATTAATAGCACATCCGGCAAAATTCCGCCTTCACGCTGCGCCCGGGCGAACCGTCGCGTCAGGGCTTGATGCATGGCAGCATAATCATCGCCCGGCGTGATGCCCTCAATGGAATAACGTCGGTACTGATCTTTTTGTGCGCCTTCCAATCCAAATACCACGCACGAGGCAACGGCCAATTCCCCTTGGGTATGAGAAATGTCGAAGCATTCAATGCGCGAGATTTCCGCCAATCCCGTCACCTGCCGCAGTGCGGTAAACCGGGCATCCAGGCCAACCCGGCTCGCCAGACGTTCTTGAGCGGCGAGTTGCGCATTCTCGACGGTTTGTGCCAGCCATTCCCGCGCCTTGCCGCGCTGGGGTTGCAGTAATTCCACCCGCCGACCCGCGCTGGCTGACAACGCATCTGCCAAAAACTCCGGCTCTTGCGGCAGCTCTGAACATAAAACGCGCTGCGGGGCTTCACGCTCCGCATAATACTGACCAATAAACGCGCTCATGATTTCAGCCGATTCGCTATCTGCCGGCACTGCTGGAAAATAACTGCGCGTGCCCAAATGCCGCCCCTCACGAATGGTCGAGATCGCCACTGCCGTGAGATTCATAACGGTGACATGTGCGATCACATCGGCATCGCCGCTCACGCCCGTGATGGATTGCTGCTGACTGATCGCGCGCAGTTGGCCGATTTGATCGCGCAGTTGAGCGGCGTGCTCAAAAACCAGAGCGGCTGCAGCCTGCTCCATCCGAGCCACCAGTTGCTCGACCAAGGCTTGGCTGCGGCCACTCAAAAAAGCGATGGTATCTGCGACATCCTGGTGGTATTCGTCGGGACTCACATACCCAACGCATGGCGCCTTGCAGCGCCCAATTTGATATTGCAGGCAAGGGCGGCTGCGATTACGGAAGAAGCTGTCTTCACATTGCCGAACTTTGAATACTTTTTCGAGATGAATCAGGGTTTCACGCACAGCGCTGGACGCACTGTACGGGCCAAAATACCGCCCGGTGCGTTTGCGCGTGCCGCGGTGGTACGCCAAGCGAGGATAGTCTTGATCGGTGGACACATAAATCCACGGGTAGCTTTTATCGTCCCGCAGCAAGATGTTATAGCGCGGCCGATGCGCTTTAATGAGGTTGCTTTCCAGCAATAGTGCATCGGCTTCGGTTTGCGTAACGGTGGTTTCAATCTTGGCAATGTGGCGTACCAGTGCCTGAGTTTTGAGCGATTGCTGTCCACGAAAGTAGCTCGACAATCGGGCTTTGAGGTTACGCGCCTTGCCGACATAAATCACCGTGTCCACTGCATCGAACATCCGGTACACACCCGGGCGTTCGGTGACTGATTTCAGAAATACCGCCGAATCAAACGCCAAACTGGCCCCCGCTTCAGTGGACTCGGGTTCAACTGACTCTGGCGAACCGGTCATTCGTTGAGTACAACCCGCCCAGACTTCACCGCCAACCGTAATAACTCAATGTCATTGTTCACACCCAATTTTTCCTGGAGGCGAACCTTGTACGTACTCACGGTTTTAGGGCTGACGCAGAGCGCATCGGAGATAAATTGGTTACTTTTTCCTTCCAAAATCATCATCAACACCTGCTGCTCCCGGCTAGACAAGGTATCGAATGGATCAGCGGTTTTACGCATTGATTGCAACGCAATGTCCTGGGCGATACGCGATGAAATAAAGCGGATTTTATGTCGCGCGTTTTCAATCGCCGTAATGAGTTCCTGCGGCGGTGCGTCTTTGGTGACATAACCGTGCACACCCGCTTCCAACACGGATCGAGCCAAGGCAGCATCAGCCTCAGCAGTCACCGCAATCAGGCCAATGTCGGGATAACGTGCCTGAATTCGTCGGATCGCTTCCAACCCACCCATGCCCGGCATATGGATATCGCACAGCACGACATCCACGGTTTCGGTTTTCAGTAAGGCCAGCGCGGTTTCACCGCTATCCGCCTCAACGGTAACGCCTATTTCCGGCTCGCTACTGATGAGATGAGCCAACGCTTTACGCACCATCGTATGGTCATCGACGATCATCACCCGTATCATTAACGCGCTCCCGAATCAAATCTCAGTCCGCAAAACATGGCCTGCATGCCCATCATTTGGGCCAATTCCGAAACGGGTGCGCCACCAGTGCCACATTGTAATATCGCCGATCGGTGGTCACTTCATCCCCCGCCCAATCGGGCAGTTCAACCGCTTGATCAACTGAATCGAGCTCCACTTCAGCGACAATCAAACCCGAATTCGCACCCAAAAACTCATCAATTTCCCAGAGCAGTCCCCCAAAATGCACATGATGGCGATATTTCTCAATGACGGCACCCGAGCACAAATGCGCGAGCATGTGTTCAGCATCGACCTTCGGGATGAGGTATTCAAATTCATTCCGCACCATTCCGAGCGCCATGCTTTTGATGTTTAAATACGCCTGATCCCCACCAATCCGCACCCGCACCGATGCACGCGAACCTTCCGCAAGCGCGGTGAGATAGCCCTGGCTTAAATGCTGTGTCGACTCGATGTCCGCACGCCATTTATCGTTATTCAACAAAAATTTACGCTCAATCTCTTGTGCCATAGGATACTCTTTTGGATGATGTGGGCGCTGCTCGGACGCAAAGACGTTCAATATCGAATCAGCGCCGAACCCCAAGTAAACCCACCACCAAACGCTTCAAGCAATACCGTATCGCCCCGTTTGATTCGACCGTCTCGCACGGCCGTATCCAGCGCCAACGGCACCGAGGCCGCCGAGGTATTACCATGGGTGTTCACGGTAACCACCACGCGTTCCATGGGTAAATCCAATTTGCGGGCGGTGGCTTGAATAATACGGATATTCGCTTGATGTGGCACCAGCCAATCAATATCGGCACTCGTGAGTCCCGCCGCATCCAAGGTTTCATCGACAATACGGCCCAAGGTATTCACCGCAATTTTAAATACTTCATTGCCACGCATTTCAATAAATGCCGTGCCATCAGCCAAGTGAGCGGGGTTCAAATCGTTTTCAGGACTGGGTTTCACCGTCGTCAGTAACGATTCGTAGGCGCCATCGGCATGAATATGTGTGCTGATGATGCCCGGCTCGTCACTCGCTTCCAGCACGACCGCGCCTGCGCCATCGGCAAACAGCACGCAGGTACCGCGATCATTCCAGTTCACAATGCGCGATAACGTTTCGGCACCAATCACCAACGCGCAACGTGCTGAACCGGTTTTAATAAATTTTTCCGCGACACTTAAGGCGTACACAAAACCGGTACACACCGCTTGAATATCAAAAGCAGGTGAGCCATGAATCCCCAGCTTTTGCTGCAATAAGCACGCGGTTGAAGGAAAGATACGATCCGGGGTCGTGGTCGCCACAATCAGTAAATCGACGTCGGCTGGTGTTTTACCGGCCGCTTCGAGTGCGCGCCGTGCGGCGGGTTCAGCCAGATCCGATGTAAGCTGATCCTTGGCGGCAATGTGGCGCTGCTCAATGCCAGTCCGTTCGCGAATCCAAGCATCGGAGGTTTCCACCATCTGCTCTAATTCCTGATTTGTCAAAATTCGGTCGGGTAAATAACTGCCCGTACCCGTGATGCGCGCATGAATCATGCTAGTTCCTTTTCATTCAATAACTGACCTAGGCGCTGATCAATCCGCCTTGGAACATCTTTTTCGATCTCACGCAGTGCGACACCCAGCGCACTGGTGAATGCCGCTACATCAGCGCCACCGTGACTTTTAATCACAATGCCTTGCAGCCCCAAAAAACTCGCCCCATTGTACCGACCGGGATCCAGCCGATTTTTCAGGCGTTTCAACACCGGCATGGCAACCACAGCGGCAAGCCTGGACAGCAAGCTGCGGCCAAATTCCTCTCGCAAAAACTGCGTAATCATCTTCGCCAAACCTTCACTGGTTTTCAGCGCCACATTGCCCACGAAGCCATCGCAGACCACGACATCGACATCGCCCTTATAAATGTCATCACCTTCCACAAAACCGATGTAATTAATGGGACCCGCTTCCAGTAATACCGCAGCCGCCTTCACCGTATCATTGCCCTTGATCGCCTCGGCACCCACATTGAGCAAGCCCACGCGGGGGGCGGGATTATCGTCATAGGCTTCAACCAGCACCGAACCCATGACCGCAAACTGAAATAAGTGCTCTGCATTACATTCCACATTCGCACCCAAATCCAACACATGCGTATGACCTTTACGGTTGGGCAATGCGGTACAAATCGCGGGGCGTTCAATGCCGGGCAACATCTTCAACACAAATTTGGCGGTAGCCATGAGCGCACCGGTATTGCCTGCACTGACCGCCGCCTGCGCAGAGCCATCCCGCACACAGTCGATGGCAACCCGCATGGAGGATTTTTTCTTCGTGCGCAACGCCACCGCGGGGGATTCCCCCATCGCCACGATCTCAGGCGCATGAACCACCACCACGCGCGCACCTTCAACCAAACCATAGGTCGTCAATTGCGCACGCAGCAGCGTTTCATCACCCACCAATAACACCGTCACGTTGGGGTGTACATTTAAAAACCGGGCCGCTGCGGCCATCGTGACAGACAGGCCATGATCTCCGCCCATCATATCAATCGCGATTTGTGCCTTCATGGACAATGCTGAGCCTCACCAAATGCTGTTTTATTGCTGAATTCAACCCGTGCCAAGTGGATTTCTCCAACGGCTTTGGTTCACAAAAAACGACCAAAACAAAAACCCTGCGCACGCAAGCACGCAAGGTTGTTTCAGTCCTGCGCCATCACCGAGCTGGGTTTGTTAAGCTTCTGTGGTGGTTTTTTCGGCAATCACACGACGACCGCGATAAAAACCATCAGCGGTCACTTGGTGACGACGGTGGGTTTCACCACTCGTGGCATCAACCGACAACGTTGGCTTTACCAATGCATCGTGTGAACGACGGGTATCACGACGAGCGCGACTCTTTTTATTTTGCTGAACAGCCATTTTCTAAACTCCTAACACTAAAAATTGCGCCCTATCCACACAAGGCGCTAAACCAAACACGCTGTACCATCCCATGAAGGAACAGAGGGAAATTTTACTGATCGTCAGTTTTATCCGACTTTTCACCCTTGCCCGACTTTCCATTCAAGGGGTTGCGTACGGCCCCAGCGGGCTGGTGCCACTGCTGTGCGAGCGCCGCAAAGGGATTAGGCTGCGCAGCGGCACTGGGTTCCGCCGACTTAATCCCATCGTCAACCACCTCTTGCCAGGCAGGGCGACACTGGTGCTCGTGCATAGCGACGGGCGGCAGTGCCATCAAAACTTCTTCTTCTAATAACGAGGCAATAGAAACACTGCCCTCCACGTCAATCAGCACGGGTTCCCGCGCTTCAATCACTTGTTGCGCCTGTTCATCGTTGTATACAAAATGCAACACGGAAGAACCAACCAAAGGCAAAATCATTGGCTTCAGACAACGCGCGCAATCCATTTGGACGGAAGTGCGTACCGCAATTTCGGCCAATAGATCCCGACCCGCATCTCTAAAAAAGCGCAGCTTGAAGGTCAACAACGTACCGGGCGCGTCCGCAGGAACCCATGCAGCCAACCGAGGCAACTCACCCAGAAGCACCGCGCCTGAGAAAACCCGCTCACTGTCACAGGAGGCACGCACAAACAAATCAGGCAAACTTGCCGCCGATTGCACCAGAGTAGTCCCCCCTGATGGGGCCGAATTAGAGCCAGCGATCATGGAACGATCCCCGTTATTTGCACTTATGCCCAATTGTACCCAGCCCTTCCCGAATTCTTTATAGTGGCCTTCAACGCAGTTAGGCAAGAACGAATCGAAATGCCAGACCAGAATCGTATAATATTAGCGATTTATTGCTTGGCACGCAAAATGAATATGCAAAAAACCCCTTCTTTAATTCTCGCATCCTCGTCGATTACCCGTCGCGCCTTGCTTGATCGGCTCAATTTCCCGTATCAAATCGATAAACCCGACATTGATGAGCGGGTGTTGGATGGCGAAAATGCCGCAACCGCTTGCTTGCGGTTAGCGCGGCAAAAAGCACAGATCGTCGCGCTTCGACACCCCCGATCAGTGGTCATTGGCTCGGATCAATTGGTGGAGTGTGCCAGCCAAATCATAGGAAAACCGCATACGGCTGAACGGGCGTCTGCACAATTGCGCATGATGTCGGGGAAAACCGTGTTGTTTCATGTCGCCGTTGCGGTGATTCATGCGGATGGCGCGGTTCACACCACAGCCGAAATAGTTACCGTGCAGATGCGCGCCCTGAGGGACACGGAGATTCAGCACTATATCCAGCACGAGCTGCCTTTGGATTCCGCAGGCAGCATGAAATCGGAAGGATTGGGCATCACCCTGCTCGAATCGATGCACTCCGATGACCCCACCGCAATTATGGGCTTGCCCCTGATTGCCACCGCCCGCTTATTGCGCGCCGCGGGCATCAATCCACTCGGCTAACGCCGGCAAGCCGCCACCGGGTCAAGGTCAATATTACCAGTGTTACTAATACGCCAAACCCATAGGCAACCGTGACCGGGCTTGTGCCCATCGTGATGGCAAGAAAATATCCACTCGCCATCACCAGCATCGCAAGATTCTCAAAGAAATTTTGCACCGCCAATGTGCGCCCCGCGCCAATCGTTTCCTGGCCACGCTCTTGTAACAAGGCATTCAGTGGCACCACGAAATAGCCACCGGCAACACCGACCAAAATCAAAATCATTGCGGACATTTCAAAAGAATGCTGCGGTGCCAGCCAAAGCATCAGTGGACCCAATGCAAGGCCACCCCACAAGGCCCGATTCACTTGCGGCAGTCGTACGCTGAACGCCGCCAGCCCCGCACCAATCACAATACCGATTGACAGCAGTCCCATTAAATTGGCGGGTACCTGATTATCGAGCAATGCCAGCGCCAGTGGCACCCAGGCGAACATCAATAACCGCAATGAGGCACCCATGCCCCAAAATAGGCTCGTACCCATGATTGAAAAGCGGACATCTCGCTTGTGCCATAACACCACGATATTTTGGATAAACTGCCGTGGCAATTGGCCCAACTCACCGGCGGCCAGACCATGAATCTGAGGCAATGGGGGAATCCAAAAATTGACAACTGCAGCCAGCAGATATAAACCCGCTGCCACCGTAATAGCCCCTTTGATCGATTGATCTGCCAGCCAACCGCCGACCAATACGCCCAGCAAGATTGCGGCGATGGTCGAGCCTTCAAGCAAACCATTGGCTTTGACCAAACGGTCTGGATGGACTAATTGCGTCAAAATCCCATATTTTGCGGGGGAGTAAATCGCAGCACCCACACCGGCAATTGCATAACCCAGCAACGGGTTTGCGCCAAATAAAATGAGTATCCCGCCAACCAATTTCACTAAGTTGGCATACAGCATGACTCGCCCTTTGGGAAAAGCATCCGCAATAGCGCCAACAAATGGCGCGAGCACGATAAAGGCAAACACAAACACGACCTGCAACAAAGGCAACTGCGCACTGCCGCCCACAGCAGTTTTAAGCAACGCAATTGCCGCAACAAACAGGAGATTATCAGCCATCGCAGAGAAAAACTGGGCGATTAAAACCGCGATCATGCCGCGAGAAGCCAAGCGATATGTGCTGGTGACTGGTATCGAATTCATTCCGCCGCCGATAGGTTCATTGATGGGTGATTGATCTTGATTTCACGCAAAGACACCGATATTTCAGAGACTGAGTCCGGACACAGCGTAAAAAATTGGGCGGACTTAGTGTACAGACTTGGCAGAAAGTATGGGCAGACCAACGGCAGACGCCGAGCGGCCTGCCGGACTTCTCTTCGCGATAGCATGGTTAAGTCCAATAAGCGGCTTGATGAGATCGACTGTTTTTGAAACATGAAAAAACCCTGCCGAAGCAGGGTACCATTGACCTGGTTCAGCTCAGAGAGATCAAGGGTGGGTCGGCGCACCCATTGGGGCATTGCCCATGGGACTGCCCACTCCAGGCGCCCGCCTATCCTCATGTTTACGCCATATATTATGGCCATTCTGGTGGGCAATTTCATCCAGAACCTGCTGCTGATTGGGCTCCAGTGCCGCACGCAGATGGGTGGTAGCCTCGCTTAAAACACCGAGTTTCTTAGCCAGTTCAGAAGCGCGTTCGGCACGCAGTTGGGCGATTTCGGCGGCATTCATCGCCGGTTTGGGACGTTGCACCATTTCTGGCATCAATCCCAAACGCGCAGTCTTATATTGATCCCATATCGGCTGCTGGCTGGCCGTAATTTGCAGGCGGTTAGATAGGGTGTCCAACTCTTTTTCGACATAAGCCTTGCGGCGCTCGCGCATTTTTGCCATTTTTTCTTGATTCATCTGCGGCTGCATTCCCGGCGCAATGCTCGGCTCGGCAGTCACACCCGGCGGCGCGACAGGCGTTTGCGCATGGCTCACATTCATAGCCACACCAGTTAGCGCAATCACCGCCATTGCGATTAAAGCAATTCGGTACATGTGTGGCCGTTCGGCAATATGGGACAGCGCATTCGTTGATAGTGGACGCATTTTCATAAAAAACCCTCTCAATGGAGAACAACATTTCACGGCGATCATTAAAACAACCTAAGGTAAATGGGGCATTGCAAACACCCACCCGTATGTAAACCGCATGTGAGTATTTTGTTATTTACCCAAATCAAGCCACTGTTCCATTCCATCACTCAGCTAAGATGGCGGGTAATTGACACGCGAGATGGAATACCGAGATGAAAACATTACTGGTTGTGGATGATGATCCCGATTTACGCGCCTTGCTGCATGCTTATCTGAGTGAGCAAGGATATCTCGTTGTTGAAGCCGCTGATGGTGGAGAATTGTGGGCTCGTTTGGCGGACACCCCGATTGATCTCATTATTTTGGATGTGATGCTGCCCGGTGATGATGGACTCACCCTGTGCCGCAACGTTCGCGCCCGCGAAAGCACGCCGATTTTGATGTTGACTGCCCGCGGCGATGAAATGGATCGGATTATTGGCCTTGAAATGGGTGCGGATGATTACCTGCCCAAACCATTTCATCCCCGTGAACTATTGGCGCGCATCCGCAGTATTTTTCGGCGCGCTGAGCACCAAGGGCAAGCCAGCTCAGTGCGAAATTTATATTTTGGCGGCTGGACACTCGATTTGGCCGCGCGGCATTTAATAAGTGCCGATCAAGTCGTTACCCCGCTATCGACAGGCGAATTTCGTTTACTCAAGGCCTTGGCGGAGCATCCCAACCATGTGTTATCTCGGGATCAACTGATGGATGCCCTGGCCGGACGAGAGGCTGACCCATTGGATCGCACCATTGATGTCATGATGAGCCGTTTGCGACGTCGGTTGGGCGATGACGCCCGCGAGCCCACGCTCATTAAAACGATTCGTAACGAAGGGTATATGTTGATTACTGCTCCGACGGGCAACCCGAATCTCGGGCGGCATGGGTGAAACGGCTTACCGTCAATCGTCTGGATCATCCCCGAGGGAACCAACCGGCCGCCCCCTTTCGTTGGCTGACTAACGCCCTGCCAAAAAGTTTATTTGGGCAAATTTTACTGGCGTTAATTTTAGGCATCTTAGCGGCCTTTACCGTCAGCCTTAGCCTGCTGCTGGCCGATCGCGCGCGCTTGGGCGAACGTTTACTGGGTGATTACGCCGTGCAACGGATTGCCCAAATCATTCAAATTCAAAATGAAGCCACGCCGGTCGAACGGCGCCAATTGGCGCGCTGGCTCAGCTCGCCACCCACTCGACTTTTATCCCGTCAGGCCTGGCGCAAAACAGAAAAACACCCTAATGCGGCCCAAATCAACGGGGCCACAAATTTATTTGCCGAGCGTTTACGCAAAGCACTCTTGACCCCGATTCCGATTCAAGTATTCGCCATCCAATGGGAAGATTATCCGAGGCGTCCTTTTGAACTGGATACCTTGGCCAGTGAACGACTCGAACTGCCCGCGCCGCTGTGGGAGCGCACCCATCCTTGGCAGATAAAACCCCTGCCGCCGCCGCATGAAGAACGATTTCTGCTGATTCAGGCACAACTTGACGATGGCAGTATCCTTACCTTGCGCCATGCACTGCCGCCGCCGATCCAATGGCCATTCCGCACCATGGGCTGGCTGCTGCTGCTGGGACTGTTGGTGATCATCGGCATTGGCTGGGTGGTTCGGCGCCTCACCCGCCCTTTGGATGCCTTGGCGCAAGCCGCCACGCACCTACCCAAACATCTCGATCAACCCCCGCTGGCAGAAACGGGCCCCACGGAAGTCGCTCGGGCGGCACGGGCATTTAATCACATGCAAAATGATATTAAACGCATGATTGAAGCACGCGGCCAAGCCTTGGCGGGGGTTTCGCATGATTTACGGTTACCCATCACTCGCCTGCGCCTGCGCATCGCCCATCTGCCGGATGACCCATTGAAACAAAAAATCGAGGCGGATTTGACCGAAATGGATGACATGATTGGCCATACCCTCGCTTTTTTACGCGCGGGCACCCCATCCGAACCTGTCGTCGCGTTCGATCTCAATGCGCTCCTCGACATCCTCTGCGAAGACATGACCCTGCTCGGCGCGAGAATTGAGCGTCATGGCCACGCGCAACATCCGATAAAAACCCGCCCACAAGCCCTTCAGCGGGCGCTGCAAAATGTACTCGATAACGCCCGTCGCTATGGCGACGGGCGTATCGATTTGCGGCTCACGGAAACCGACAACCAGCTCATTCTGTCAATTGAAGATCGCGGCCCCGGCATTGGCGAAGCTGATCGAGAGCGTATTTTCGAGCCATATGTCCGGTTAGAAGCCTCCCGCGCACGCCATACCGGCGGTAGTGGGCTAGGCCTTGCCATCGCCCGCGCCATCGTGCGCGGCATGAGTGGCGACATCCGCGTATTGTCCCGTGAAGGCGGTGGTACACAAGTTCAAATAACCTTGCCTAAAATGACCCCATGAAAAATTCGGTGCTATTTTTTTGTATGACTTCTTTTCCATGACTGTTTTTTTAGCCACCCTGTCGATCACGAGCACGCTCATTGTTCTATTCATGCTGTTTAACCGTCGCTTGCGCCGAAGCCTCACCGCACCGCGAGAACCCATTCTCAAATCACTCGCGCAACACGGCATCACGGGCCAGGACATCCGATTCCCTACTCAGCGCGGACGGCAGCTTGAGGGTTGGTTTTTGCCGGGCAATCAGGGGCAAGGCCTTGTGGTCATCACCCACGGCTGGGGGGCAAATCGGGAGCTCATGCTTCCGCTTGCCCGCCCGCTGCAAACCACCGGTTTTAGCGTGCTGCTGTTCGATGCGCGTAATCACGGCAGCAGCGATAACGATACATTTTCCTCGATGCCGCGCTTTGCGGAAGACTTGGACGCGGCCCTGACATGGCTGAAAACTCAGCCAATAGGGCAAAATGAACCCCTTGCCTTGATCGGCCATTCGGTCGGCGCTGCTGCCACCTTACTCGTGGCCTCACGTCGAAATGATATTTCGGCAGTCGTCAGCCTGGCCGCCTTCGCACACCCCAATGGGATGATGTGCCGCTGGCTGGCTGAAAAAGGCCTGCCGTATTTTCCGCTCGGCTGGTATGTACTCAACTATGTGCAATGGATCATCGGCCACCGCTTTGATGCGATTGCACCGATTAACACCATTCAATCCGTCTCCTGCCCCGTGCTGCTGATACACGGCAGCGACGACACCACCGTGCCACTAGAAGAGGCCAAAGCCATTTGGGCACATCGCCGATGCGACACTGTCACACTGCGAATTTTGCCCGGCGAACATGATGCCAGCGACAAAATCGAGCAACATAGGGATGAACTGGTTATTTTTTTAACGCGCCATCTGTCACCAAAAACGACCCGATCCTAACGGCAAATGATTGAAAATGAAATTTTTGATTAACCAAATTACGTTAATCTGCCTAATCAAGAAAAATCAATCTAAATCTTTATTATTTTGGACCGCCACACCATGACAGTACAAAACACCCTGCGCCTGCCTGCCCTTATATGGGCGTTGCTCCCACTGGCCATCGCCCTGCCCTGCCACGCTGATGCATCGAACCTTATGACATCCTCGGCCTTAAGCGTTGTGATGCAGCCGCTGCACCCCGCAGGCATAAACCCGTCACCCAGCCAAGTTCCGGGACAAGTTCTAATTCGATATAACAACGCGTTATCCGCACAAAGCCAGCAACCGGTCATCGCCGCCTTGGCCAGCCGCATTGAACCGATGGGGCACAGTGGCTACAGCCTGATTCAACTCAAACCGGGCTTGGATTCGGTGGCGTCGGCCATGGCCACCCTGCGCGCATTGCCGGGTGTGGCCACCGTACAACCCAATTACATTTACCACGCCACCGCGCTCACCAACGACCCGCAAATCGGCCAGCAATGGGCGCTAAAAAACACCGGGCAAACCATTGCAAATGCCAGCTACTCGACCAACAATCCCGGGATCCCGAATGACGACATCGGCATTGAAGCCGCCTGGCAGCATCAATCGGATTGTTCAGCCGTTACCGTTGCAGTGATTGATGAAGGGATCAATTACACCCAACAAGATCTCGCCGCCAATATGTGGAACGGGGGCAGCGCTTATCCCTACCATGGCTATGATTTTATCGATAACGATAACAACCCTTACCCCAATACCGGTGACGAGCAGCACGGCACCCATGTCGCCGGGATTATCGGCGCGGCCGGTAACAACGGTATTGAAGGCTCGGGCATATGCCAAAAAGCCAGCTTGATGGCGGTGCGGGCTTTAAATACCACAGGCGGCACGACGGCCACCGTCACTCAAGGCATTAATTTTGCAGTGGATCATGGGGCGAAAGTCATTAATTTGAGCCTAAGCGGTGGCGGCACACTTGATCCCGCCTTCTCCGATGCCATCACCTATGCCCAAAGCAAAGGCGTGATCGTCGTCGTGGCGGCAGGTAATGGGGCTACCGATAATGACCAAACGCCAACCTACCCGTGCAATTTCACCCAAAGTAACCTGATTTGCGTGGCTGCCGTCGATCAGGCATTCCAGCTGGCCAGCTTTTCCAATTTTGGCGCCACCAGTGTCGATGTCGGTGCACCGGGTACCAATATCCCCAGCACCTTGGCCGGTGCAAGCCAAACCACGGATTTTGTCAACTGGAACAAAACCTCAACCACCCAAACCGGTTGGGCAGCACGGAGTACCACAACCGGCATCCCCATTCTGGTTGACCCAAGCGATTACGGTAACGGCAACTATGCCGCGAACACCGATGACCGGGCGTGGCATTCCTTTACTTTTGGTACCGACACCCAGCACGTGGCATTAAATTATATTTTGCAAGGTAGCATAGCCAGTGGCGACTTCATCAACTCGGCGGTAACCGCCGTCAATCAAGACCCGTTCACCGCAGGAAGCACCCTACAAACCAGCACGGGTACATTAGCCTCGCCTACGGTGCCCTACAACCTTGACGCCAATTGCGCGAATAACCAAACCTGCTCAGTCGGTTTCCAGCTGAAAACCGCTGCCAGCAGTCCGGGGGGGACAGGCCCCTTAGTCGCGAAACTTTCATTAGACACCATTCAAAATGCCAGCAGTGTCATGGGCAACCTCAATGGCACATCAATGGCTGCGCCCATGGTTTCAGGGATAGCCGCGTTGTTACTTGCATCAAAGCCAACCGCTACGGCTACCCAGGTGATTCGGTCCATTGAAACTTCCGGCACACCCATCCCCTCGCTCACGGGCGTGACCACAAGTGGTAAAGCGGTGAATGCGATGCGCGCACTGGCAAATCTGTATCTCAACCTCAGTGGTCTGAGCGATCAAACCGCGAGTGCAGGTCAACCGCTTAGTAGCATTACCTTCAATATCGGGGGGTTGGACACACTGAATGTTTCCGTCTCGAGCAGCAACACGGCCGTATTGCCCAATGCAGCGATTACCGGCCAAACCACCTGCACCATGGCTGGCACTTGCACGCTGCAATTCCTACCCGTCATGGGCGGCAGCACAACCGTATACGTCACGGTCAGCGATACCCACGGCCAACAAGCAACAGGCAGCTTTCAGCTCACCATTCCCACTGCGGGGGGCGGAGGGGGTGGCATGAACCTTTGGTTTTTGATTTTGCTCGGCGCAGGTATGTCACTAACTTCACGATTAAGCGCCAAACGTAAAGCGGGGCCAAACCCATGAAAGTCGCCCCGATCTGGGCACTGGCGCTTGCCATTCCAGTGGCTGGATGCCAAAGCGCAGCCCTCGCACCAGCCCCACAAAATAAGCACGCATCAGACAGCGCCCCCACGCCCCAAAATAACACGGCCATTCCAGGTGAGTACCTGCTCAAACTGTTCCCAAATCAACCTGAAAATGCCGACACACTCGCCCAACTGACCAAAATATTCCAGATCCAACCCGTTAAGGTGATAAAGCCCATCGGTCATGCCTGGTATTTAATCATTTTGGATAAAAACCTTGGGAGAGACCCCGGTTTGGCAGCGATGCAAGCCACCGCAAACCACAGTGGCTTGATTGAAACGCTTCAACCGAATTTCCAGTACGGGATTAATCCACCCAAACAACCGATTTTAAAATGGGATAGCCCTCAATAAACCCTGTTTACTGAGGGCGTGATGGATTAAAACCGATATTCATAATCTATATGCGCGGTCATTTGCCGATGTGAAACGGTGCCTGCAACCCCGGGTCCATACAAATTTGGGTTGGTTTGGCTAACCTTGGGCGCATACGCAACTGAGGTTTCAATGCGCTGGCCGGGTAAAAACTGCCAACCCAAGCCCACGGTGTACTGCGATTCAACAATCGCGGGTGCCAAGGGATTTAAGGTGCTGTCGGGTACCGGATTGTTGGCGGTGTTATATCCCGCCCTCAATATTAACGCTCGGCTCAGTTGATATTGGCCACCCAACAAATACACCGTTTGATCTCGCCAGTTTTGCGGCGCGCCCTTGGGACCGAATACTGGCACGCCATTCACATCCAGCCGAAAAGCGTTCAGCGTTTGTGACCAGCGAATCCGCTTAATATCGGCAGCCAACATCAACCGCGCCGTTACCTGCCAAGCCACACCGGCACCAAACGTTTCTGGCCACTGCGCATCCTGTACCCGGAAATCGGCAGGATCACTGGGTGAATTGACAAACCCTGTACCTTTTAAATCACCAAGATGCGATTGGCTGTGATAACTGGCACCCACCGCCAGTACGGGATTAATTTGATAGTGCGCGCCCAGGGAATAGGCCCAACCGGAACCGGTCGCTTGGCCGGTAAACGCGTTGTTGTCGCTAAAACTGTAATAAGCACCGGTCGCGGGATTGATCATTTTGAGATCAAGGCTCGCCCAGGCATATTCGAGCTGAGCGGCCAAGGTCAGGGCCTCGGTGACATTCACCGCCAACGGCAATAACACCCGCCCAAAACCCACCTCGGAGCGTTGCTCAAGCCCGGTGCCTCCCGATAAACGATCACCCCATTCCGAGCCCATGCCGCCCTGAGGGTAAACGCCGAGTCCATACGTCCAGCGGCCGGTTTTTTGAATCAACGAAAAATTCGGCATGAAATAATGCGTACCCGCAGAATTTTCCGTGGTCGGACCCGATGGCGTGGGTATCGTGGCCGTGACGTGGGGCATTAAAATCGTCAAGCCAATGCCTGCGGTTGTGCCATCAGGGCGCAAACCCAGCGTGGCGGGATTACTCATCATGCCCGCATTACCGTTGTCATAAGCCATCGCGGCACCGCCCATACCAGCCGCCACTGCACCGTACCCATCTAAATCCATACCATTGGTGGCATCAGCGTCAGAGAGGAATAAGCCGATTATCACGCTGAAAAAAACCGCTGAAAATCGTACTGTCTGCTTTGTGCTCATCGCGCCGCTCACAAATTAATGGGTTAATATTCACATTATATTCTCCAATTCGCACCAGAGAATGGCATTAATCATCATCCGTTTTACATTCAAGCAAAACCAAAACCTCACTGTGTGCTGTGTGCGGGAATAAATCGAAGAGTTGTGCACGAATCGGACGGAAGCGCGGCATGGCCCGAATATCCCGCGCCAAGGTTTCCGGATTGCAACTGGAATAGATCAGCCAGTGCGCCCCCGAATGATTTGAAGCAGCACCGTTCAGAAATGCACATAAACCAGCACCCAAACCTCGGCGCGGTGGATTCACCACCACCAAAGCAGGGACATCGGCGCGCTCGGCAACAAATTCATCGGCTTCAAGCGCTCGAAACTGCACATTTTGCAAGCCCCGTTCAGCCGCAGACTGCGCGGCGCTGGCAATCGCCGCGGCACTGACTTCAATGCCCGTGACTCGCCCCGGGATTACCGTTGCGCAGTGCACAGCAAAGCCACCGACACCACAAAATAAATCCCACATATCGGTCGGTGCAATCTCAGCCACCCAATCTCTCGCCGTGGCGTACAGCTTGGCCGCCACTTCAGTGTTAGTTTGGAAAAAACTCTGGGGGCGAAGGTAAAATGGCAAATTATTCAAGACCATCGTCAACATTTGGCGATCACTCAGGATTACCTCGCGCTCCCCTTCTAAAATGGCTTGATGAACCGGCTGAATATTCACAGAAAGGACGGCCAAATGAGGTAAATCAGCTTTTAATCGGGGCCAATCGGCACGAATGGCCCCGATCATAAGCTCAGAGCGCAAAACCAAACGCACCATCAACGAATCGTCAAACACCGCATGGGTGATCAGCAGATATTTCAATTCGCCCCGGCGGTTGCCCACGTCATACGGCGAGAGTACCAAACGTTGAATCATCCGTTTAATCGGCTCAAATGCTGCGGATAAGGGTTGCGGATACAAGGCACACTGGGAAAGATCAACCCCAAACCCCTCGGCATCTAAAATACCGAACACAGGCCTCTGCCATGAGCCCGAAACAACCATTTTCGCTTTGTTACGAAAACCACGCTCAGCACTCGGCACCGAAGGTCGCCAATCCAGGGCAGAAAATTCCGCCAACTGCCTCTGAGCGGCCGCAGTTTTGCGGCACACTTGTTCGGCGTACGGCACAGGCAACCACGCGCACGAACGGCAAGTTCCCGCATCAAAATAAGTGCATTGCATAAAATAATTTCGGTAAAACAGCGTCCTCAGTCACCTGAGGCGGATTTAAAATCAATCAAGTCCGATATAACTTGGGCCGGTAAAAATGGTGATCAGAAGACCAAGGCCTTCATCATGTGTCTTGTTGCATCAGCACGTATTGAACACTGGATTAAATTGAATTGCGCACAATTAATGTGACAGCTTCAGCTGCAATGCCTTCGCCTCGTCCCGTGAATCCCAGACGTTCGGTGGTCGTCGCTTTGATGTTGATTTGCTCAGGCAAAATCCTGAGAACGTCAGCCAAACGATTGCGCATGGCAGGAATAAAACCGGCCATGCGCGGGGCTTGGGCGATCAAAGTGAGATCGACATTGCCGATGCGCCATTGATGCACGTGAATCAGCTCATGTACCTGCACCAAAAGTACGGTGCTGTCGATGCCCTGATAAGTGGGGTCGGTATCGGGAAAATGCTGACCAATGTCGCCAAGTGCCGCAGCACCCAACAAGGCATCGCACAGGGCATGAATCAAAACATCTCCATCTGAATGGGCTTTGAAAGCCCGATCAAACGGGATTTTTATTCCACCGATGATGAGATGATCGCCAGGCATAAACGCATGAACATCAAAACCGTGCCCAATTCGCCAAGGGAGTAACTGTAAAGCGGTTTGGTCATGGCCATTCATGTTGAAAACTCCAAAATTTAGCCCGCAGGGTTTGAGCCAGGGGTGTGCCATTGCCCCTGAGACTGCAAAATCAATCGCGCAAGCGGCAAGTCGTTGGGATGCGTAATTTTCAGGTTATCTGCATGACCTTCAACGAGCACGGGTGCACCGCCAATCCATTCGATCGCAGAGGATTCATCCGTCAACTCTGCCCCGATTTGCGCGGCCTGATCCATCGCCATTGCCAGCATACCCAGCGAAAAAGCCTGCGGCGTCAGTGCGTGATACACCGATTCACGCGATACGGTGCCTAAAACATGATGTTGCGTATCTGCACGTTTTAATGTGTCACGCACCGGAATTGCGAGCAAGCCGCCTGCCTCGGCAGCGGACATAACGTTAAGCAACGCCATAATGTCATCGCCTCGAACGCAAGGGCGCGCAGCGTCGTGAACCATCACCCAGGTTTGCTCGGAAACGCCCAACTGATCCACCAAAAACTGGAGTGCCGCCCGCACGCTGGCCGAACGGGTGGCTCCGCCCTCGGCAAAGAACAACGGGAAATCGGCAAAATTGGCCAGTATAGCTGGCGCAACCGTATCTCCGGGAGCCAAGGCCAGTACCGCGCCCTGTAATCCGGGCAACCCAATAAATCGAGCAAGGGTGACTTCAAGTACGCTTCGCGCATCCAAAGGAAGATATTGTTTGGGCATATCCGCACCCATGCGACGCCCGAAGCCGGCAGCAGGAATCACTAGCCACCAGGCTGATAATTCAAAATTATTGGGTACGAGCAAGCGACGAACCTGTTGGGCCAGAGGATGGGAAGGCATTGGAATTTGGCGTATTCATCACCGTTTTGGCTTGAGGCACAGCCGAATTGGCGTGGGGGGCTACCGGGATGGGATTCGGCGTAATTTGTTCAGGACGTGCATCCTCAATCACCTGATAGAAGGTTTCATTCGGCCCAATCAGCCCCAAATCCAAACGTGCCCGCGCCTCAACGGCACCGAGGCCAGTTTTGAGATCATCCACCTCAGCATATAAGCGACGGTTACGCTCAACCAGTGATTCTTGTGTAGCAACCAAGCCGGCCAAGCGCGCTTGCTTGTTCCAAACCTCATGAATTGACGAATCACTGTACCAAAGGCGCCATTGCAGCCCCGCAAGGAGTAATGCCAGCACCAGGAAAACCCCGCGTATCAACGAACACAATCCATATTAATGACTCGCGCCGTGCTTAGCGACGAAACACTGCCGTGCCGAGAAACTTTGCCCGCGCGCCCAAGGCTTCTTCAATACGCAGCAATTGGTTGTATTTCGCCATGCGATCCGAGCGCGACATCGAGCCGGTTTTGATTTGGCCGGCATTGGTTGCCACCGCCAAATCGGCAATCGTGGTGTCTTCGGTTTCACCTGAGCGGTGGGAAACCACGTTAGTGTATCCGTTTTCTTCTGCCAAGCGCATGGTGTCTAACGTTTCAGTCAAGGTACCGATTTGATTGACTTTAATCAGAATCGAGTTACCGATTTTCTTATCAATGCCTTCGCGCAAAATTTTGGCGTTGGTCACAAAAATATCGTCGCCAACGAGTTGGACTTTGCTTTTCAAACGCTCGGTTAACAACGCCCAACCGTCCCAGTCTTGCTCGGCCATGCCATCTTCAATCGACAAAATCGGATATTTAGAAACCCAATCGGCCAGCAAATCGACCATTTCAGCCGACGTATACGAACGGCCTTCGGCAGTGAGGTGGTATTTGCCCTCTTTGTAGAATTCGGAACTGGCCGCATCCAAACCGATGTAGACATCCTTACCCGGCACAAAACCCGCCAATTCGATCGCTTCAATGATGATTTGAATCGCCGCTTCATTCGAGGGTAAATCGGGAGCAAATCCACCCTCATCACCCACCGCCGTGTTCAAACCACGATCATGCAGCACTTTTTTCAGGGTATGGAACACTTCGGTGCCATAACGCAGGGCTTCGGAGAAGCTCGGTGCACCGGCCGGAATAATCATGAATTCCTGCATATCAACTGAATTATCCGCATGCGCACCGCCATTGATGATGTTCATCATCGGCACCGGTAAGGTGATGCCTTCGCCTTTGCCCAAATAATCAAACAAGGCTTTGCCCGCCGCCGCCGCGCCCGCATGGGCGCAGGCCAGCGACACCGCCAGCAGGGCATTGGCGCCCAGGCGAGATTTGTTTTCGGTGCCATCCAATTTAATCATCGCCGCATCAATTGCCGCTAAATCGTGAATATCCATGCCTTTGAGCGCGGTGGCAATTTCACCATTCACATTCGCGCACGCGCGGGTGACCCCTTTACCGCCAAAGCGGGTGTTATCGCCATCGCGTAGTTCAATGGCTTCGCGCGTGCCGGTGGATGCGCCCGAGGGCACAATCGCCCGCCCCATAAAGCCGCCTGTCACATAAACTTCGGCTTCAACGGTCGGGTTACCCCGGGAATCAATCACTTGGCGTGCGCGCAGGCCTTCGATGGCGGTCATAGGGCTATTCTCCAGTTATTTAAGTATTCAAAAAATCAGTATGTCATTGGCGCATGACGGCATGGCGACACGCGCCGATACATTGCTTACTGCGTGAGTAAGGCTTGTTCGGGGAAGCCTGCGGCTTTCACTAAACGATCAATGCTAACCAAGGTATGCAACAGTTCGGCCATTTGATCGAGTGGCCAAGCGTTGGGGCCATCGGATAAGGCCTTAGACGGATCAGGATGCGTTTCCATAAACAGACCCGCAATCCCGGCCGCCACTGCTGCTCGTGCCAATACCGGCACAAACTCTCGCTGACCACCGGAACTTGCGCCCTGCCCGCCCGGCAATTGCACGGAATGCGTGGCATCAAACACCACCGGCGCACCCGTTTGGCGCATCACGGCCAAGCTGCGCATGTCTGAAACGAGGTTGTTGTAGCCGAAACTCGCACCGCGCTCACAGATCATAATCTGATCGTTGCCGACCGCACGCGCCTTATCCACGACGTTACGCATATCCCAAGGCGCAAGGAACTGCCCCTTTTTGATGTTTACGGGCTTGCCCTGGCGTGCAACGTTCTGGATAAAATTCGTTTGGCGGCACAAAAAAGCCGGGGTTTGCAGGACGTCAACCACCGCCGCGACTTCATTGAGCGGGGTGTCTTCATGCACATCGGTGAGCACCGGCACGCCGATCACCGCTTTCACCCGTTCCAGAATCGCCAAACCTTGCTCAAGCCCGGGCCCGCGAAAACTCGCGCCCGATGAACGGTTGGCTTTATCAAACGAGCTTTTGTAGATAAACGGAATACCGAGAGCCGCCGCCATTTCTTTTAATGCGCCTGCCGTTTCTTGCGCCAGCGTTTCGGATTCGATGACGCAGGGACCCGCAATGAGAAATAAGGGCTGATCCAAGCCCACATCAAAATTGAGTAACTTCATTCTGTGGCCTCGGCACCGGCCCCACCAGCGCGCTGCGCCAGTGCTGCTTGGATAAATGCGGTAAATAACGGGTGTCCATCTCGCGGGTTGGAATTAAATTCAGGATGGAACTGACTGGCGATAAAAAATGGGTGATCGGGCAACTCGATGGTTTCAACCAGATGATTTTCAGCGGAAAAACCCGAAAAAATCATGCCGGCCACTTCCAAGGATTTTTGGTAGCCATTGTTGAATTCGAACCGATGTCGATGCCGTTCGCTGATGTCGGTTTTGCCATAAGCACGGGCGACCAAGCTTCCCGGCTGCAATTCGCAGCGCTGCGCGCCCAAGCGCATGGTGCCGCCCAAATCCGTTTTTTCGTCGCGTTGAATCAGTTCGCCGTGTTCATCGCGCCATTCGGTAATCAGCGCAATCACGGGATGCGGTGAATCTTTACGAAATTCAGTGGAATGCGCCCCGGTCAGCCCGGCCACATTGCGGGCATACTCGATCACCGCCACCTGCATCCCGAGACAAATGCCCAAATACGGCTTGCGGGATTCGCGGGCAAAGCGCACGGCAGCAATTTTACCTTCGACGCCCCGTTCACCAAAACCACCGGGCACCAGAATCGCGTCCATACTTTCCAGCACCGTAGTGGGTTCGCGCTCGAAGCGCTCAGAATCGAAATAATGAATATTGACGCGGGTACGCGTTTGAATCCCCGCGTGCAACAAGGCTTCATTCAAACTCTTGTACGCGTCCAAAAGCTCAACATATTTACCGACCATCGCAATATCCACGATGCGATCCGGTTTGGTTTGCGCCTCAACCACACGATCCCACTCGGTTAAATCGGCGGGACCCGACTGCAAATGCAGTTTACGCAGCACAATTTCATCAAGCTTTTGGGCGTGCAACATCCGAGGAATGCGATAAATCGTGTCTGCATCAATGGCAGAAATCACCGCATCAAAATCGACATTGGTGAACAGCGCAATTTTGCGGCGCTCTTCATCGGGCAGGGTGACTTCGGAGCGGCACAAGAGAATATCCGGCTGAATCCCAATTGAGCGCAATTCTTTAACCGAATGCTGCGTGGGTTTGGTTTTGACTTCACCTGCCGTGCGAATATAGGGCACGAGGGTCAAATGCATGTAAATGGCGCGCTCGCGACCCAACTCCACACCCATTTGCCGAATGGCTTCCAAAAATGGCAGGGACTCGATATCCCCCACCGTGCCACCAATTTCAATCAGCGCGACATCGTAGCCTTTACTGCCTTCCAGCACGCGACGTTTGATTTCATCGGTAATATGCGGAATCACCTGTACGGTGCCACCCAGATAATCGCCCCGTCGTTCGCGCCGGATGACTGATTCATATACTCGGCCGGTCGTGAAATTATTCCGCTTGCCCACCGGGCTGCGCACGAACCGCTCGTAGTGCCCGAGATCCAGATCGGTTTCCGCGCCGTCCGCAGTCACAAACACCTCGCCATGCTGAAACGGGCTCATGGTACCGGGATCGACATTGATATAGGGATCGAGTTTTAACAGAGTGACGCGCAACCCGCGTGATTCCAGCAGAGCCGCCAAGGATGCCGCAGCAATCCCTTTACCGAGGGAGGAAACTACGCCACCGGTAACGAATACAAATTTAGTCATAACCGCGCCATCTTGAAAAGTACCTGAAACGAAAGAACAGCCAATCGGGAATTCGTGCTGCGGGCAAGCGAACAATCGCCAGAACGGCACAGTAGATGGGAGCACATGATAAAACAATCAGCCGCCAAATAACACTTTGGGAACCTGTCCGTGTTTAAAATGACACCCGCACCAAGAGAACTGGGCCAGGGAAATGAGCAGGGGTATCAAGCCGTTTCGGCACAGATTTGTTTCTATAGGGCAATAAATTTTTATTTATCGCGGTTTTTGATTAGACTTACTCATAGATTTCAACAGATTCAAGCAAGACGATGAGCTTTACCTATCGCTAGTATCTTTGGTTTAATAATTAATTGGAAAAATGATTAGGTGGCTATTATTATGTATACAGAACCTTCGACCGTCACGGATGAACAAGCGGCTCGGCTTTTTTTTGATTCCAACAGAATGTGGCGTGCACAACTCAATATTGTGCTGGCCGAATATGACATTACAGCTTCCGCCTGGGCAGTTATCCGGGTATTGCGAGACGAAGGTCAAGGTAGAACTCAAAAAGAGTTGGCCAGTGAGTTGGGCATTGAAGGCCCTACGCTGGTTAAATTACTCGATAGCCTAGAGCGATTGGGTTGGATTGAACGCCGGGTGGCGCCCAACGATCGTCGCGCAAAAACGATTTGGCTGATTGATGCCGCTGCGGGACAAATCCAAGAAGCCGACAAGAAACTCGGTATGGTTCGCCATGCCATTCTGGCCGTCTTAGATGCCAATGAGCGAGAAGAATTTATTCGCCTTCTGGCAAAAACAAGAAATAACTTGGAGCAGATGTGTCATGAGTCAAGCAATCAAGGAGCCAACATCTAACCTGTTACATGACCCAGCTGGGCTCAATTCTGCGCCCGCCGCCCCAGACACCGACCCTGTGGTCAACGCCGAACCGGGCACCTCAAAAAAAGCAAGCGCATCCCGTCTTCGTTTAACCAGTATTTTGTTTGTCTTGCTGATTGGCGTTTGGTTCGGCTTGGGCTATCTGCATTATTCTGAACAATATTTAACCACCGAAGACGCGTTTATCAATGGTCATCAGGTGCAAATTGGCTCAGAAGTATCGGGGCAAATCCAATCGGTGCCTTGGCAAAACAATCAAACCGTCAAGCAAGGCAATGTGCTTTTCACACTAGATCCCACGCCATACCAAGTCGCAGTAGATGCTGCCAAGGCCGCACTAGATACCGCTATGCGCGAGCAGGACTCCGCCATGGCAGCCATCGGCACAGCGGAAGCCGGTTTACAGCAACAACTGGCTCAGGCACAACTGACGCAGGATCAATTGCGGCGCCTTGAAAATATCAACAATAAACAATTCGTTTCGGCACAAGATTTATCCAATGCCAAATCGGCTGTCGCGGTGGCCGATGCGGCAGTGAATCAAGCCCGTGCCACGCTTGCACAGACCAAGGCCACCGCAGGCGCACCCGGTGCGCAAAATGACCGCATCAAGTCCGCCGAGGCCGCGTTAGCCAGTGCCCAATACAATTTAAGTAAAACCATCGTCCACGCCCCAATGAGCGGCCGACTGGCGAATTACGCCATTGAGCCAGGACAACCGGTAAACGCCAACCAAACGCTATTTTCAATGGTCGCAACCCAGCAGCTTTGGGTAGATGCCAATTTTAAAGAAACCGAGATTGCGTCAATCCAACTCGGCGCGCCTGCTGAGATTTTCTCGGATATGTACGCCACGCACCCATTCAAGGGGCGCGTTGCTTCGGTTGCGGCGGGGGCTGGCACCGCGTTCTCGCTGTTGCCACCCCAAAATGCCACCGGCAACTGGGTGAAGGTAACGCAACGCGTACCGGTGAGAATCACCTTCGATGACACCGATACCGCGCAGTTTTTGCCGATTGGCACCAGCACCACCACACGAATTTCGCTCACCCCGCACCCACACACTTTTTGGCAGTCTGTTTGGGGGGTGATCGGCTTGGGGGCGGTGGTTTCCTCGCCTCATTCGACGCCCACCGCGCGGTCCGCACCCCCATCAAGCCCACTGCTACCGACTCAATAACCGAGATGTCTTCCCGGCCATTTTTTGATGCCAGCAAACTCACTTCATTTGAGCGGGTAATGATTACGGTGGCCGTTATGGCCGCCACGGTCATGCAAGTGCTGGATACCACGATTGCCTCGGTGGCCTTGCCCTACATGGCAGGAGATTTGGGCGCATCGCCCGATCAAATTTCGTGGGTATTAACCAGCTACCTCGTGGCCTCGGCCATCATCATGCCGCTCACCGGCTACTTCACCGACAAGATTGGCCAACGCGAATATTTGATGTTGAGTGTCGGCTTGTTTGTGGTGGCTTCGGCACTGTGCGGCCTATCCGAAAGCCTCCCGCAAATTATTGCGTTTCGGCTCTTGCAAGGTTTAGCTGGGGCCGCGCTGGTGCCCTTATCTCAGGCGATCATGGTGCAAGTGTTTCCACCCGACCAGCGCGGCAAAGCCATGGCGATTTGGGGCATCGGCGTGATGGTCGGTCCAATCCTGGGCCCCACCATCGGTGGCTGGATTACCGAAACCATCAACTGGCGCTGGACGTTTTACATCAACCTGCCAGTGGGGATATTCGCACTCGCCATTATTAGCCGATTCGCCCCAAAACTCCCCCGCAAAGCGGATCGTCGCATGGATTGGCTGGGTTTCACCTTATTGGGTTTGGTCGTTGCCGGGCTGCAATTTGCGTTGGATCGCGGCAATCAAGATGATTGGTTCAGTTCCGCCAGTATTGTCACCGTCAGCATCGTGGCATTAGTTGCACTGATTTTTTTCATCTGGCTGAGTTTTGTACCCAATCGCCAGCCGGTGTTTTCACTCGAAATTTTCCGCGACCGTAACTTCACCCTCGCCAATGGCGTGATGATGCTGATGGGGCTGGGGATGTTCGGTGCTATTTTTGTGCAGCCCTTAATGCTAGAGCAAGAAATGGGGTATCCGGTGCTCACCACCGGCATGGCACTCGCGCCCCGGGGCGTTGCCAGCATGATTGCCATGATCATCGTCGGGCGCATTATTAATTTTGTGGATATTCGGTTGATTATCCTCACCGGCATTGGCTTAAGCATTGTTGGCAGTTGGGGTATGACGCTCTACAACCTTGATGTAGATACCTGGCAAATTGTGTGGCCGCTTTTGTTTCAGGGTGCGGGTATTGGCATGATTTTCGTGCCGCTCTCGACTGTAGCCTTCTCTACGCTTGCGCCGCAGTTTGCCGCGGAAGCGGCAGGGCTATATAGCTTGATTCGCACGGTGGGCTCATCCGTGGGCATTTCAATTGTGGCCACACTGGTGAGCCGTCATGCGCAAATCGCATGGAATCAACTCGGCGGCAGCATCACCCTTGAAAACCCTTTGGTCTGGCAATACCTCGCCCCGCTTCACCTGACCCCCGATACGTCGCAAGGGGCTGCGATTATGGCCAGCACATTATCCTCGCAAGCCAATATGCTGTCATACCATGATGCCTTTGTACTGATTCTCTTCAGTTTTATGATCATGTTACCCATCGTATTTGCACTGAAACCCAAAAAATCCAGCGCGCACAAACCACCAAACCTGCCCTCGATTGATTGATCTATGACGAGATCGCCCGTGCTGCATTCTCCTCTCAGACGGGGCAACGCAATTTGGTTATACTCGGACGAATATTATTCGCTAACCGGTTCGAGAATCTCATGCCACGCAAATTCTTCCGCAGATGGGCGCCGAGCAAAGAAACGGTGCTTTCGCCTTCGTTCATGCAGCCTTTTGCCAAGTGGCTTTCGCACCCTAATTTATGGCATTTCAATCGCCGTTCGGTGTCGGGTGGTGTAGCGGTTGGCTTGTTTATTGCGTTTCTACCCATTCCTTTTCAGATGGTTTTGGCGGCCATAGCAGCCGTATTTTTACGCGTCAATGTTGCACTGGCCGTCGCCATGGCCTTACTTTCCAATCCACTCACGATGGTGCCGATTTTCTGGACTGCGTACATGATTGGCTCCTGGCTTACCGGTTGCCGCATTGCACTGCCTCAATCCGGCATTTCATTTGAATGGGTGATGGCGCAGATTCACACCATCTGGCTGCCTATGCTGCTGGGCTTGCTCAGCATATCCACAGTCAGTGCCGTAGTCAGTTTCGTGGTGATTCGTGTGTTATGGCGATTGAATGTCATTCTGCACAAGCGCCGCAAACAACACGAACGCGCAAGCAACATTGACAGAAAATAGCTCAATCCCTGCTGAAAGCCTCCTTTTTATCGAACCTTTGCCCTAACCAAAATCCATGTTTAAAAAACCCACCGAACACCCCGTTTTCACCCAACTGCGCACGTTAATGAAAGAGCGCATCTTGATGCTTGATGGTGCGATGGGCACCATGATTCAGCGGCACAAACTCGCTGAAACGGATTATCGTGGTGCACGCTTCAAAGACTGGCCCATTGATCTGAAAGGCAACAACGATTTGCTGGTGCTCACCAATCCTGGCGTGATTGCCGGCATTCACACCAGTTACTTGGATGCGGGTGCGGATATTCTCGAAACCAACACGTTCAATGCCACGCGTATTTCGATGGCCGATTACGAAATGCAGGCATTTGCGCGGGAAATTAACGTCGCGGCCGCTCGCCTTGCCCGCGAATGTGCAGATGCAAAAACGGCAGAAAACCCTAGTAAACCGCGCTTTGTGGCGGGTGTGATTGGCCCCACCAGCCGCACCGGTTCGATTTCCCCCGATGTCAACGACCCCGGATTTCGCAATGTAACATTTGAGGAATTAGTCAGCGCCTACCGCGAATCCGCCGAAGGCTTGATTGAAGGCGGCGCGCATATTCTGATGATCGAAACCATTTTCGACACACTCAACGCCAAGGCCGCTGTATTTGCACTTGAGGGATTATTTGCCGATATAGGGCAACGCTGGCCGGTGATGATTTCCGGCACCATTACCGATGCCTCTGGTCGCACGTTATCGGGCCAAACCACAGAAGCCTTCTACAACAGCTTGCGCCATGCCCAGCCGCTGTCGATCGGCTTGAACTGCGCTTTGGGCCCCGATTTGTTGCGCCAGTATGTCGCCGAATTGGCGCGGGTGAGCGAATTTCCCGTCTCGGTTCACCCCAATGCCGGTTTACCCAACGAGCTCGGCGAATATGATCTCGAAGCTGACCCGATGGCGCAGCAAATCGGCGAATGGGCGCAATCCGGGCTCATCAATATCGTCGGCGGTTGCTGCGGCACCACGCCCGAACACATCGCGTATATGGCACGCCAAGTCGCCCCGCATCCACCGCGCGTGCCGCCCGTGCCAGAACCGGCCTGCCGTTTATCGGGGTTGGAACCGTTCAACATCACCACCGAATCACTGTTTGTGAATGTGGGCGAACGCACGAACGTCACCGGCTCGGCGCGCTTTCGGCGCTTGATTAAAGAAGGCGACTACACCACGGCGCTTGATGTGGCGCGCCAGCAAGTCGAAGCGGGTGCGCAAGTCATCGACATCAATATGGATGAAGGTTTGATTGACGGCGAAGCCGCGATGGAGCGGTTTTTGAAGCTCATCGCCTCCGAACCGGATATTTCCCGCGTGCCGATCATGATCGACAGCTCCAAATTTCACGTCATCGAAAAAGGCTTGCAGTGGGTGCAGGGCAAGCCGATTGTGAACTCGATTTCGATGAAAGAAGGCGAGGAAATTTTCCTGGAACACGCCCGTTTGGTGCGCCGGTATGGTGCGGCGGCGGTGGTGATGGCCTTCGATGAGCAGGGTCAGGCCGATACGGTCGCACGGCGCATCGAGATTTGTTCGCGAGCGTACAAACTGCTGACTGAAGAAGTCAGTTTTCCCGCCGAAGATATTATTTTCGACCCGAATATTTTCGCAATTGCTACCGGCATTGAAGAGCACAACAATTACGCAGTCGAATTCATCGAAGGCACGCGATGGATCAAACAAAATCTGCCGCATGCGCTGATATCTGGTGGGGTTTCCAACGTCTCCTTCTCATTTCGTGGCAATGAGCCGGTGCGCGAAGCCATTCACAGTGTATTTTTGAATCACACGGTTGCTGCAGGCATGGACATGGGCATTGTGAATGCCGGCCAGCTCGTGCTGGTGGATGATATTCCCACCGAACTACGCGAGGCGGTTGAAGATATCGTGTTAAATCGCCGCCCCGATGGCACCGATCGCATGCTGGAAATTGCCGAAAAATATCGTGGCACCGGCACCGGAGAAGCCAAATCCACCCTGGACATGAGTTGGCGCGCATTACCGGTGAACGAACGGCTCGCCCACTCGTTGGTCAAAGGCATCGATACGTTCGTGATTGAGGATGCCGAAGAAGCACGCTTGGCGTCTGCGCGGCCGTTGCACGTCATTGAAGGCCCGTTGATGGACGGCATGAATATCGTCGGCGATTTATTCGGCGCAGGAAAAATGTTCTTGCCGCAAGTGGTTAAATCGGCACGCGTCATGAAAAAGGCCGTGGCGCACCTCATGCCGTTCATGGAAGCCGAGGCCGCTGCGGGTGGCTGTGCAGCGCAATCGGCGGGCAAAATTTTAATGGCGACGGTGAAAGGCGATGTGCATGACATCGGCAAAAATATTGTCGGCGTGGTGCTGCAATGCAATGGTTTTGAAATTGTCGATTTGGGCGTGATGGTGCCCACACAAAAAATTCTCGATACCGCGATGGCTGAGAAATGCGACATCATCGGGCTTTCGGGACTCATCACGCCGTCGCTCGATGAAATGGTCACCGTCGCCAGCGAAATGCAACGTCAAGGCTTCACCCTGCCCTTAATGATCGGCGGTGCGACCACCTCAAAACTGCACACCGCGCTCAAAATCGCGCCGATGTACACGCAACCCGTGGTGCATGTGCTTGATGCTTCGCGCGCTGTTGGGGTCGCGGCAAGTTTGCTGGGCGATAACAAATCCGCTTATTGTGCGCAAATCACCATCGAGTACGAAGCACTGGTCGCACGCCGCAAGGCGAATCAAGCGGAAGACAAGCGCGTTTCCTTGCCCGAAGCCCGGGCCAATAAACAGGTGATGGATTTCGACAACTACACGCCCAAGGCCCCCAACACACCGGGCATTACCATATTTGATGATTACCCGCTGGATGATTTGGTGCCCTATATCGACTGGACCCCGTTTTTTCAAAGCTGGCAGTTGTTTGGCAAATACCCTGAGATTTTGACCGATGCGGTGGTTGGCACCGAAGCACAAAAACTCTTCGATGACGCACAAAAAATGCTCGCCACCATCGTCAAAGAAAAATGGGTGAAAGCCACCGGCGTCATCGGTTTTTGGCCCGCTGCAAGCAGCGATGACGACATTCGCATTTTTGTGGATGAAAAACGCCAGGCCATCCACACAACCCTGCACAACATCCGCCAACAAATGCCGCGCAGTGGCGGCAAACCCAATCAGTGTCTATCGGACTTTATCGCGCCTGCGGGTAAAAAAATCAAAGACTGGATTGGCGGCTTTGCGGTCACAACCGGCCACGGCATCGAACCGCATGTCGAGCGCTTCGAGCAAGCCTTCGATGATTACCATGCCATTTTACTCAAAGCCTTGGCCGACCGCCTCGCCGAAGCCTTCGCCGAACGGCTGCACCACCGAGTGCGTACCGAGTTTTGGGGCTATGCGCCCGACGAACAACTGTCAAACACCGACTTGATTGCCGAAAAATACCAAGGCATTCGGCCTGCGCCTGGCTACCCCGCCTGCCCCGATCATACCGAAAAAGGCACGCTCTGGTCGTTGCTGACACCCGATACGCGTGCGGGCATCACGCTCACCGAAAATTTCGCCATGTATCCCGGTGCGGCGGTATCGGGCTGGTATTTGGCACACCCCGACGCCCGCTATTTTGGCACCGGCAAAATTGGCCGCGATCAAACTCACAACTACGCCGAGCGCAAGGGCTGGCCTTTAAAAGAAGCCGAACGCTGGCTTGCGCCCATTTTGGGCTATGAGCCGGAATGACCTATCATGGGGCTTCAACAGGTTCTGATGGCGATCACACCGAGCAGGCCATAAAATGCCCCAAGTAATTCACTAGGTAATTAACCAGGTAAAGAACCAGGCAATGACTCAGTCCTTGAACATCTTCGAACAGCCCCTCAACGAGCGCATCCGCGCCTGTTTGCGGCTGGAATACCTGTTTGGCCGCATTGACCATCATCTTGATGATGAGTCACCCGAAGCCGCACTGTGTACCATTTTGATTCTGATCGAAGCCACCGATGTGCTGGGGCGAATCGATGTGAAACGCGAGCTCATCAAAGAACTTGAGCGCCAACAAGCGAAACTCCTGCATGTGGCCCACACGCCGCAAATCAATGCGGAAAAACTCCACCAATTACTCGACCAACAAGCGCATTTACTCGATCAATTGCATCGTTTGCCCGGCTCACCGGGTGCGCATCTTAAAAATCATGAACTGATTAATGCGGTTCGCCAGCGCGCCTCTATTCCGGGGGCTTTATGCGCATTTGATCTGGCCGCCCTGCATTATTGGTTGGGCCTGCCGCCCACCGAACGCCAAGCAGATTTAACCGCTTGGATTGCGCCGCTCAACATTATTCTGGCAGCAAACGACCTGGTGATTAGCCTCATTCGCACCAGCGTGGCTGAGACCGGGTTTTGTGCTGAAGAGGGTTTTTTTCAACTCAATCTCGAATCCGGGCTCCCCTACCAACTTGCGCGTGTATTATTGCCGCGTAATGCCAATGTATACCCAGAAATCAGTGCCAGTAAGCACCGTGTGATTATTCGATTCATGCGGCTGGATCGGGAGACAGGCCACCCTTATCAGGTTAATCACGATGTGACCTTTCACATGGCGCTGTGCCAGTTATAAGCGTCTCATTCAATCCCCCGCATAAACACATAAAAATCCCAAGAAAAATCCATGAGCAAAGCCCCCGTTTCGGCACCCTTCCCGGCAATTGAGCACGACACCTTCAGCCTGCAACATAACCCGATGCCCATTTCGCGGTTAATTTTGCGTGAGACGCATCTCCTCAAGCTGACCCGTGCGTTCAAAGATACCTTCGGCGGGCTAGGGATTTTCGCTCAACCCGAGCCGATCCTGATTGATCTTTCCGGCATTGAAAACAGTGGTAAATGGGTAGATTTTCCGGCGCTGGTGAGTTTGCTACGCAATTATCAGCTCGATCCCATCGCCGTTGTTGGTGGGAATTCCAAGCAACGCGAACAGGCCGCGCTCGCACGATTGCCCCAAATAGAAAGTCGCATTGAAAGCCAGCCAGAATCCCCCCCAAAACCGCCACCCCCGGTGCTTGAACCGCCCGCTGAGGCACCCGTACGGGCTGAGCCTGAGATAAAGGCAGCACTCAACCCCGCCACGACATCTACACACGATCTTCATCTCCCCATGGTGATTCGTCAGCCCGTGCGCTCGGGTGCCGAACTCTACGCCAAGCACGCCGACCTCATCATCATCAGTATGGTCAGCGCCGGCGCACGTATCGTTGCCGATGGCTCAATTTACGTGCATGGCGCGCTCAAAGGCACTGCGGCGGCGGGCGTGAATGGCTTGATTCAAGCGCGCATTTTTTGTGAATCCTTTGAACCGGAAATCATTGCCATCAATGGCATTTATCTCGATGGTGAGCAATTAGCCAATCATCCCGCCTGGGGCAAACGGGTGTTAATTGAACTCAATGATCGGGGCCAACTGGATATTCGTATTTTTGGATAACCGCTCCGCCCTTCCCTACGCCCGTGCAGGCCGGATGGGAATTGGGACAGACTGCAATATCCAGCCCCCGCCCCGACAGGAATTGCCAGAATAACGGGGTTTAAAACTGGTGTGGATGCTTATGCTGGGTAGGAGAGGTTTCAACCCCGACGCGGGTTTACGCCAGCTTTGCGTTTATGCCCAATACACTGAACGCCGTTTCTCGCCATGCAGCGGCGGTGGATGAACGGTAGAGAGTGAGTGATGGCACCGAACGCCTGGATCTGGCTGTGCTGTCGGAGATAAATCGCCGCCTACACCATACTTGGATTGGGGAAATCCCACGCGGTAAATACTCATGCCCCAACAAGGGGGAGGGCTAATACACCCCAGTTCTCAGCCATTCGTCATTACCTTTGCCCCCCTCGAGCACGGGAAGTAAAACGCTCATCAGAAATAACCAACCTGAACAACACCAACCGTCCGATACTTGCCTCACAAATTAGTCTAGACTAAACTGCAATTTAGTTCAGCCTAATAAGAATCTGTTTATGCATCCACCGACTCATTCGCTCCCCCGCTCCACCAAGCGCACCCGCGCTTTATTTCTCGGTCCCGCGTTTGTGGCGGCCATTGGTTATATCGATCCCGGCAACTACGCCACCAATATCCAGGCGGGGGCAGATTTCGGCTACTTACTGCTGTGGGTCGTGGTGTGGGCCAATCTCATGGCGGCACTCATTCAGTTGCTCTCGGCCAAACTTGGGCTGGCTACGGGGGAATCGCTGGCATCCATGCTCGGCAACCGGCTCCCCCGATGGGCGGTGTATCCGTATTGGATTCAAGCCGAAATTTTGGCCATGGCAACCGATATTGCCGAATTTATTGGCGCCGCATTGGGGTTTAAACTCTTGTTTGGCTTCACCCTGATGGAAGGCGCAATGATTACCGCAATCATCAGTTGGGCAGTGTTAAGTTTGGAGACGCGCAATCTCAAAACGTTGCAGTTGGTGATTGGCACCATGTTGCTGTCGGTCGCGCTGATTTATGTGGTGGAATTGTTTTACAGCCACCCGCATCCCGTATCGGTGTTTGAAGGCGCGCTCATTCCCGGCTTCGAGGGTCGCGACAGTGTATTTCTGGCGGCAGGAATTCTCGGTGCCACGGTGATGCCACACGTGATTTATTTACACTCGGCCTTGAGCAAAGCCGACCTGGTGAAATACGGCAAGCTGCATCGAAAAACCCTATTTCGCAGCACCAAATGGGATGTGGGCATCGCCATGACCATTGCGGGCTTTATCAATTTATCCATGTTGGCCATGGCAGCGGCGGTATTTTATGGCAACCCGGGCGCAGAATCCGGCAGCATTGAAAACGCCTACCAAACCTTAACGCCCATGCTTGGGCAAGTTGCCGCACAAATTTTTGGCGCAAGTTTACTCATCGCGGGCCTCGCTTCTACCATCGTGGGCACCTTGGCCGGGCAAGAAATCATGAGTGGGTTTGTACGCTTCCGTATCCCCGTTGCCCTGCGGCGCGCCATCACCATGACGCCCTCGTTCATCATCATCGCCATGGGCTTAAACGTCACCCAAGTGCTGGTCTATAGCCAAGTCATATTATCGTTTGGCATCGCCCTGGCACTCATCCCCTTAATGATATTTACGGGCGACCGTCGTTTAATGCGCGGCTATGCCAACCCCACCTGGGTTAATGTCCTAGGCTGGTTGACGGTGGGCGTTGTGGTCAGTTTGAACAGTTATTTACTCTTTACGAGCTGAGATAACCTCTGTGGACTTCCCCCGAAGTCACGGACACTTTTTGGACTTCCTGAGCATCGCGCATTCTCCTCATCCCTACCGCCCAGCCTCTCTGGCCGTCACATATTCCTCTGGGCTGAGTGATCCCTCCGGCTCATGGGCAGGACAGCGGACCGTCCACCAACCGCCGTTCGCGGCGATCCGCCCAGGGCAACCGCATTCCTCGCAGATATGGGCAGACAGGATGCGGGCCAGATCGATGACGCTGCTTTGTGCCTCAGTCATCTCGTCTTCACCGCAGGTGATATAGAATCGAAGCCGTCCAAATTTCTCCTTGACCTGCACGGCCTCTGGCTGCGGGGTGCCCCGATAGTCGGTCAGGTACTGCAGACTGGTGCACAGGCCGTCGATCAGGTTGAACCAGCCATCGCCGCAGCAGAATCCGAAGTGCATCGTGCTGTCCTTTACCTGTCGCCGGGCGAAGATTTTGGGATAGTTCGCACACAGCAACTTGTCGAGTTCCTTGTTCATGGCGTTTCCTATAGTTTGATCACCTTGGGTTCATAATTCCGTTCCCATTCACCAAAGTCCTGGGGTTGCTCACGATCCGGGTTTGCCCGACACATAGTCCACCGGGTCATGCAAGTGGCAGTGCAGCCATAGATGCGGCTGGTGGGCTTTATTCCATGTCGCAACAAAAGAAACGGGAGATCGGACTGATCTCATACTTGGGATGCTGGCTTTGGAAGGTCGGCGCGTGGCGGGTCATGATCACGGTATTACCCGTGAAATAGAGAAAACACGGCAGACTCAACACTCAAGCGAGTTGAGTCTGGCTAGTTGATAAATTGTCAGCTTGGGCTAGTTGGCGTTTCACATAATGCTTTCCATCTCCAAATCTTGATAAAACAGCTCATATAACGCAAAAGTTCTTGTTTCTACTGCTCGTTGAAAGTTGGCTGCCCGGTCACGATCCCAAAAACGTAGATCTTTTTCATGTTCTTTCGATCGAGAAGCGCCGTCCCAAAAATTACCTTGGCTTTTAACATCAATTAGTGCATTCCTCGGAAGATCGGCATATTTACGAATTTTTTCATCTGGAGGCGTATCACTCAAAGAACGGTTTTTGCTGCTATCTAATACATGGATATTGCCGATGGCATTACCCACAACCCAATGGCCCGTTTTATCCGCATCATCATTATGACAATCGATCAATCTATTCCCCGCACCTGAGCCGGTCCAATACGACCAATGGGCAGTTGGTAGAATATGATCATAATCATAGGGTGTGTCGTCTTCCATACCTGGAAGCACGGGCTGGCCCTTAAACTCGGAATAAACATAATCCCGCTGTAACCAAAGTAATATCGGGTGAATATGTCGACCATGGCCCCACAATCGATGATAAATATCAACGGCTTGCTGATCTATTTCTTCTTTTTGTGCGCTAAAACGATTGTTACCGCGGAGTATTTTATTCCCTTGATCAGGGGACATATCAGGCGTATAGGTTAGACCCTCAATTTTGCTTAGATCATCAGGTTTCGGCATTGGCAAGCCCAATTTTTTACCCTCTTCAGAGCAAAGATGCTCGATCAGAGACTGGTCGGGGAATGTCAGAAGCGTATCGTTTGCCGCCAGAATCTTTAGCTGCTTAATGCACTCTTTACTGGCCTCGGGCTTCTTGGTAATGGCCAGATGTCCCCACAATAAAAAACGCACCATTGGCAGCTTCGATGCTGTGTAGTCAGGGGTTGCGTCCAGATTGCCTAAATACGCCCAAGCCAAGAGAACTTCGAGCAGAGAAGTGTCAATCAAATACAGTGCATGCTTGGGGAAGCCAACATCCTGCCCACTTGGGACATAGGCCAGTGCATTCAGAATGGCCGAAAGATGTCTCACAAATTTGCCGTCTTTAATTTGCTCAACAAACTGACCCTTGAAGCTTTCATGGGTGTGAATCAGCCGGGCAAATTCTGCTTTATTAATGGCTGGTGTATCAGTTAATTGTTTATCATCACCTTTTGTCAACGACATCCAAAAGATTGTCATCCGAACCGCCGACATTACCAAAGAGGTTGGCGTAAATATCGCCTTGAAATGCTCAGACTTCAGCAGACCTTCAACTAAATTATATGCTTCCGGTTCAATTTGTTTGATGACAGAATATACATAGTCCGCATTTGAAAGTTGTACGCCGCCTGTGCCCACTCTCTTAAATAAAATTGCAAGAGGGGGGTCCATCAGGTTGTCTTCTTTACCAATATTTTTTTCTTCAGCTATCTGGGCTGAAAACAAATTGTCATCAACCTGAATAATGGGAAACTGGTATTCATCAAGTTTTTTCAGATCTTGCTGAATTTGCTG
The DNA here is from genome assembly GCA_021801265.1 of Pseudomonadota bacterium. Classification (GTDB taxonomy): domain Bacteria; phylum Pseudomonadota; class Gammaproteobacteria; order Halothiobacillales; family Halothiobacillaceae; genus Halothiobacillus. Next base: position 242,141 of record JAJYYE010000012.1, read on the forward strand.
AGCACGCCGCCCAATGGCATCGGGATCTATCGCACCTCTGGATGATAGGTTTCTACAGATCGCTTTTAAATAATCTTCACCTAATAACGAAGATGGTTCGGTATGTTCAAACTTTTCACTAAGTTGCTTTATTTCAGTGAAGATTTTGTCCAGATTGATGGACTCATCCATCAGATCAGCAAGCCGGACGGCAAACCTGGCCTTCCAAGGCATAAAGCTCGGCAATGCCCAAAACTGATCTAGTTCGTTTTTATGCTTATCTAAATCAACAAGATAGACGTAATTGGCTAATCGCAGGTCATGTTTAGACAGTTTGGCTAGCGCTTGGCCGCCTGTACTTTGCCGTTCATAGCCGAAGGGCTGATTGCGGGTGGTGATCCATAGTCGATATTGGTACTCATTGGGGGGCGTATCGTCAGCTAAATCAATCCAAATCGTCACAGCACGATCAAAAGTTGCCGCTTCTTTAAAGCCAGCCAGCATGGCCAGTGTGCGTTGCTGCCCATCAATAAGACCGATGGAACGCGACAAATCCTTTGAATCTAATTGCTCTTTTTGACCAATATTAACTGCATTCATCACACTTTCTGTGGCCATCATTGCGCCAATAGGCATCCCGCGCAGAAGCGTGTCCCATAAATCAAGGATTTTATGAGGCGCCCAAACTGACCCCCGTTGAATTAGGGGTAAAGCGACATGGTAAGAGTTATCAGACACCCCGCCTTGCCCGAGGGCAGCATTGACCCACTCTTTGAATGAAACGGTATGAATTGAACCATCTTTGAAAAACCCTTGTTTTTCAGCATTTGAGTCTATCGTCATGATCAATTCCCTTTTTACCAAAGTTTCCAAATCAACTGCCCAGCCACAACCAAAATAGGTTCATTTCCAATTTCGTACGTATTGGATGAGTTGGCACCGGATTTCGGCTTGATCTTTCGCCCATCAATAATCCACGTATTTGAGGAGAGCGCACCTTGTTTTGGCTTGAGCTCCCGGCCATCCCACAACCATGTATTGGAAGAATGCGCATTTTGCTTCGGGCTGAGTTCCCGACCGTTTAAAACCCATGTGTTAGAAGATGTTGCACCTGATTTTGGCTTGAGCTCTTGGCCATCACAAAACCAGTTATGGGGTAAATCAATTTTGTTCATATCTTGTACGTCCTGTTGAAACATTAAAATTCATCTTTCGCCACCTACATCAACGGCGAAGACATCATTGAGCTTTTGCAGCCATCGATCATTCATCACGGCGATCTAGGTTCACTATTAGGATGGAGCCCTTGGGATCGGTGTCTTGGTTGTTTTTGTAAAATTTTTCGTACTCATCTTCGAACTGTGTGCTCAAACTCGGGTTGATGAATCCGCTCGCAACCATTTCATAGCCACAGTCTTCCCCATGGATGTGGGCTTGATCCATCAGGTAGATACGAAGCACCTCTAAAGGTTCACCTTGCTCTGTTTTCAGGGAAAGATTGAGAAAATCCTGATCTTCCCCACCGAAGGTCGCCACTATGTCTGCCCTTATTGAGTCGTAATCACCAACGGAGGTGAATTTCCCATCTGCTATCCCCATGCACACATCGACGTTAGACAGATTGGTTCAGCCTTTTAGTCGATCGTTGCTGTAAATATCGAATCGCCGCATGTTTTTTCTCCTGTTCTGTCATTGGGCATAAGCCACAGGTTTGAGATCGTGCTAACTTTTCTTAAATTGCAAAAAATATGCAGTTTTTCTGCTGGGTGTTTGATCGGGAGTGTAGTGGTCAACTAAAACCGGACAGGAAGTTGAGTTTTTTCTCAGCCACTGCGGGTGGTAACCCCTCATTGAACTGGTGTGGCCTCAACCAGTTATATCGATGTACCAGAAAATGGCTGATATCCCGTTGGGTCTCAAAGGCTGTGGCATAGCCCAACGCCAGCACCCATTCGGTCTTCAGGCTCCGAAACAGCCGTTCCACTGTCGCCTGCTTGTAGGCAGGCGAACCGGGTTGCTTACTGATCAATCCCTGTTCCTGTATCAGTCGGCGCACCTTGAAGCGGCCAATATCAATGCCATCGTCTTGCATCATTGTCATGATGCTGCGGCTGCCCGCAGAGCCTCGGCTCTGTGTGAATAGCGCATTCACCTGGCTGCGCAGAACCATCCGCTCAAGATCAATATTCTGGCGTCTGCATCGATGTGCGTAGTAACTGGATCGGGAAATACCGAACACCGCACAGCACAATTCAACGGGCTCTTGATGGCTTAACTGGTCAATCAACGCATAGGATCGAGATTTTCCGACATCAAGAGCGCGGTAGCCTTTTTTAAAATGGCCTTCTCGCGCTCAAGGCGATGAATCCTCGCCTCCAGCTCCTGAATTTTCTGCTGCTCAGGCGTCAACGCCTTGGTTTTTGGGGTCATCCCATGACGTTCCTGCTAGTTGCTGCACCCAGCGACGCAGAACCGACTCGACTACCCCTCCGACCGGCTGGCCTCCATCAGGGTATACCCCTGATCCAGCACCAGCAGAGCCGCTTCCCGCTTGAATTCCGTTGAAAACGAACGTCGTTGTTTGCTCATCAGACACCTCTCTATGACGATGATTCTCGCCTAAATCAGTGTCCGGTTTCATTAGACCACTACAGCCACCGTCGATCCGCAGGGGCAAATCACCGCCCGGCTCAACTAAGACAGCTACGGTAACCTCATCCAAAGCAGCGGCAGCTTAGAGCAGATTCTTAAACTCAAAAATCATTTAATCGGCGCCATCGCAGGTAACGCCTCAAGCTGAGTTTTCAACTCTGCTGGCGTGCACACGGATTGAATCGATTCAACCACACCCGCCTTGAGCCGCAGTAAATCGGCGCAGCCTTTGGCGGGAATTGGCATGCCCGCTTTTTCTTGATCGTCACGAATCAGTGCCGCCGAATAATTGCGCTCCCGCATTTGCGGTAGGGCAATCAGTTTGCTCACCATCCAGGGCATCCGCGAAATATCTGAGAGATAAATCACCTGCCGGGCGCTTAAATTTGCCTGCCCCATTTCCGTCAATACCGGGTTCACCCATTCATCCACCGCTTTGGCATTCGCAAACAAAATAGCATGCGCCACACCCGGCAATATCACAGGTTTATCGTGTTGATCAGTCAGGGTTAACGTGGGGAAGGGACTTCCGACAGTGAGCGCGGACGTTGGCGTGGCATTGGCGGGCGTTTCCGCTAATGCCAAAGGGGCGATCAGGCAAAAACAGGCCCCAACCATCCAGTTGTTCAAGATTGGTTTTTGCGTGCGGAAATAGGACATATTCGATTTTCCTCAATGAATTTAAAATCTAAAGAGCCCCACCCAAAAGCTTGTTATAAAGCAACCTGAATTGCTCGGACGCTGCTTGAATTCAAACTGGGAGCGGGAATCAATCAGCGTGTATTGACTTACATTGGCGGCTAATTCTTTGGTCGTTAAAATTTTCACGCCCACCAGTTGACATGCCACCCGATGGGGAAATCTACCTCGGCGACATGAACAACGGGGGTGAAGGGTTTATCCGCAGCCCACACACTCGGCGATAGGGTTGCCCTCATCACGCCTAAAACAACCAACCCAATCACTCACTTCACCCCTGCTACTCCAGATTAAATATCAACAAGTTAAAATAAACAAACCCATTTTCCAGGGTGTTTTCTTAGACTGGGTTATCGCCAAGCAGCGCTATAACGAGTGCCATTCAAGCACTATTTCCTCATTAGATGTCACGGCAAACCGTTGCTTCTGCTACATTGCGCACTCATTCTTGTGCAGTTTTCGGGATCACGCAAATGTTGCATCGCATAACTATTTACCAGCCAAGCACTATCCGTTGGTTCGGTTTGAGTGTATTAATCGCCCTATCGCTGGCGGCCTGTTCGAGCAAAGCGCCTGATCATCCCTTTTTACCTTGGGATATTACGGTATATCCCGATGGCAGCAGCGCGGTATTTGGTGCGCATTTGGGCAAAGATTCCTTGCTGGAATTCAAGCGGCTATACAACCAAAAAGCGGATTTAGCCATATTTGTTGACCCCGATAAAAAAGCCTCGTTAGAGGCCTATTTCGGCCCGACTGATGTGGGCGCCCTATCTGCCAATGTGGCAATCGTCGCAAAAGTTGATCAAACACTGCTCGATAGCTGGGTTGCAAGTAACCATGGCAAGCCCGACCCCACCCCAAGTGGGGCCTGGAAATACCCGATGAGTGATGAGCAAATCCGCACCGCGCAAAATTTCCCGATTGAATCGATCACCTATAAACCGTCCGCTGACTATTCCGAGGCGTTGATTGAGCGCCGCTTCGGAAAGCCCGAAGCCATCATGCACCCGAAAGATACCTATCAATATTGGCTTTACCCCGCCAAAGGTGTGCTGATTACCGTAAATAAGGAAGGCCGCGATTTATTCCAGTACATTTCGCCAAAAGATTTCACGACCCTGGAAGCGAGTATTCCGCCGCAAGCCCCCGCCAGCAAATAGGTAGGAACTTTTGGTTAATCTGAGTAGGAGTATTCACGGTGGATTAACAGGCTAGGAGCCTGTTAATCCACCGTGCTGGTGTAATCGCCGTGTTCACGGGTGGAAAGAAAGCGAACATCTTTCCAGCGTTCTTGCGCCATGTGTAAATTCACGCGCGTGGGCGCGATGTAGACGAGATCTCCGGCATGGTCGATCGCGAGATTGGATTCGTTTTTCGCTTTAAACTCTTCCAGGCGTTTGGGGTCATCGCATTCCACCCAACGGGCGGTGGTGACATTCACGGCTTCAAACTGGCAATCCACCGAATACTCGGTTTTCAGCCGTTCGGACACCACTTCAAATTGCAGGATACCCACCGCACCCAAAATCAAATCATTATTAATTAAGGGTTTGTAAAGCTGGGTTGCGCCTTCTTCGCACAGTTGGCTTAAGCCCTTAAGCAACTGTTTGGATTTCAAGGGATCACGCAGCCGCGCGCGGCGGAATAACTCTGGCGCAAAGTTTGGGATGCCGGTAAACGCCAGCCGCTCGCCTTCGGTGAAGGTATCGCCAATACGGATGGTGCCGTGATTGTGAATACCGATAATGTCGCCCGGATACGCTTCTTCGAGTCGCTCTCGATCGGAGGACATGAAGGTCAAGGCATCCGGGATTTTAATATCGCGGTTCAGGCGCACATGCCTGGCCTTCATGCCCCGGGTGAATTTACCTGAACAAACGCGGAAAAATGCAATGCGGTCGCGGTGTTGCGGATCCATGTTGGCTTGGATTTTAAAGACAAACCCCGAGAATTTTTCCTCTGTAGGCAGCACATCCCGTGCCGTGCTGGGACGCGGCTGCGGGCCAGGTGCCGATTCAACGAAACCATCCAGCAGTTCCTGTACGCCAAAATTATTCATGGCCGAGCCAAAATACACCGGCGACTGTTCGCCGCGCAGATAGGCATCATGATCGAACGTATCCGCAGCGCCCTGCACCAGTTCAATTTCCATCCGCAGTTCATCCGCCTGATCGCCCAGCAGCTCATCAAGCTCCGGGTTGTTCAACCCCTGAATTTCCGTTTTAGATTGCGCCCGTGTCGGTAGGGATGGCCCGTATAAAATCACTCGGTCTTCATAGAGGTGGTACACCCCCTTGAAGCGCTTGCCCATGCCAATCGGCCACACAATGGGCGCACAGCGGATTTTGAGAACAGATTCCACTTCGTCGAGCAATTCCAGCGGCTCTTTGCCCTCGCGGTCCATCTTGTTGATAAAGGTAATGATGGGCGTATCACGCAGGCGGCACACTTCCATCAATTTAATGGTGCGCGCTTCGACGCCTTTGGCCACGTCGATCACCATCAGCGCCGAATCCACTGCGGTTAATACCCGGTAGGTATCTTCCGAAAAGTCTTCATGGCCGGGCGTATCCAGCAGATTAATCATGCGATCTTTATAAGGGAACTGCATCACCGAGCTCGTGACCGAAATGCCGCGTTCTTTTTCCATGGCCATCCAGTCGGAGGTGGCATGACGTGTGGACTTACGCCCCTTGACCGTGCCCGCCATTTGAATGGCACCGCCGAACAGCAACAACTTTTCCGTGATGGTGGTTTTACCCGCATCGGGGTGAGAAATAATGGCAAAGGTACGCCGACGCATGGTCTCGGCGGCAAAATCAAGAGCAGTCATGAAATTCATCCGCTAGCGGAACGTGTAAAGTGGGCATTCTAGCTGATGTTGCCCCAGCCTGCCCAAATCGCGCCTATTTCACATTCGATATGCATGAAAAGTTAAAAAACCCTATACATACTCAGTATTCAAGGGTCAAAATGAAAAAGTTGATTAACCTGATGGGGGCGTTATGGCTGCGCGTTTACGCATCGTGATTTTACTTTCAATCATCATCGGAGGCAGCACGGCAGCTTGGTTTTATTGGCAAAATATTCACCCGGTCGCCGGTCGCAATGCGCTAACGCTGTACGGCAATATTGATTTACGCCAAGTCAATCTCGCCTTCAACGATGCCGCGCGCATCACGCAAATCAAGGTACAAACAGGCGATGAGGTTCAGCCCGGCGAAATCATCGCCACTCTCGACCCGCGTCGTTATGAAGCGGCCCTAGCGGCCGCAAAAGCCCAACTCGCGGCCAATCAAGCCGTTCTTGAAAAGCTGACTCATGGCTCGCGCCCCGAAGATATTGATCGCCTGCGCGCACTGGTTGCTGCCGATCAGGCTAACCTTACCGAAAAACAACTCACATTTAACCGAATACAGCATCTTGCCGAACAGAAAATGGCAGCCCCCCAAGACCGCGATACCGCCCGTGCCGCCCGTGATGCGACGGCGGCGCAACTCAAAGCCGATCAAGCCTCCCTCAAACTAGCGGTTATCGGCTCGCGTGTTGAAGATATTGATCAAGCTCGGGCTGCCGTCGATGCGGCTAAAGCACAAGTCCAGAATGCGCAAATTAATCGGGATGATGCCGTGCTCAAGGCGCCCGCCATCGGCATTGTGCGCAACCGAATTTTAGAACCGGGTGATATGGCATCCCCCGCCCAGCCGGTAATTGCACTGGCGCTCACCGATCCCATCTGGGCGCGGGTGTATGTGGATGAATCGGATTTGGGTCTGGTTCGCGAGGGCTTGCCCGCTACCCTCACCAGCGATAGCTTCCCCGGTAAAACCTTCACTGGCTGGGTGGGTTATGTGTCACCCTCGGCCGAGTTCACACCCAAAACGGTCGAAACGACGACCGTGCGCACCGATCTCGTTTATCAGGCGCGAGTTTATGCCTGTAATCCAAACAATCAATTGCGACTGGGCATGCCCGTCAGCGTGCATATCGCGCGGGATGCCAAGCCAAGCCCCCGGGGTGAAAATCCCTGTTCGCCCCCAAATTCAGCCGGGCAATAGGGGCTCATGACCGCCGCCGCCCCAGATGATCTGGCCCTCATCGCCGAAGGCTTACACAAGTCGTTTGGCAAAGTACCCAAGCGAATCGATGCCGTGGCCGATGTCGCCCTGCGCGTCCCGCTCGGGCAAGTCACCGGCCTGATCGGCCCCGATGGCGCGGGCAAAACCACCTTGATGCGCCTGATCGCCGGTTTGCTTACCCCCGACTCGGGCACGCTAACGGTATTAGGCACCGATGCCCTCGCCGATCCGCTCACGGTACAAGCCAGCATCGGCTATATGCCCCAACATTTTGGTTTATACGAAGATTTAACCGTTCAGGAAAATCTGAACCTCTACGCCGACTTGCAAGGTCTGCCGCACACCGAACGCACCACCCGCTTCCAGCAATTGCTGCACATGACCGGTCTCGCCCGCTTCACCGATCGGCTCGCCGGACGACTTTCCGGCGGCATGAAACAAAAGCTCGGCCTCGCCTGTACCCTGGTTCGCCCGCCGAAACTTCTGCTGTTGGATGAACCGACCGTAGGCGTGGATCCCGTTTCCCGACGCGAACTCTGGGCGATTGTGTACCAACTCGTCGCTGACGAAGGCATGAGTGTTTTGCTTTCTACTGCGTACCTGGACGAAGCTGAACGCTGCAACGAGGTGATTTTGTTGCATCAAGGGCGAGTGCTCGGTAAAGGCACACCCGACAGCTTTACCGAACATCTGGAAGGCCGAGTGTATGGCGCCCGCCGTCCGCAGGGCATTCGCCGCCATCTGCAAGCCGAACTCAAAACCCAGCCTTCGGTTCTCGATGCCATCATCGACGGTGATCTCGTTCGAGTTTTATTAGCCGAACATACCCATCCGTCCGACCTGCCCAATGTGACATGGCAACCCCTCAAACCCCGTTTTGAGGATGCATTCGTGCTGCAATTACGCCAACAAACCACCCATGAGTGGCTCGGATTGACAACGCCGCCTAAAAAAGAAATCAACCCCAACACGGCGCACACCGACATCATTGCGGTTTCGGATTTAACCCGTCGTTTTGGGGCATTCATTGCGGTCAATGCGGTCACGTTTTCCGTGCAGCGGGGTGAAATTTTTGGTCTTCTGGGGGCCAATGGTGCGGGCAAATCGACCACCTTCCGGATGCTCTGCGGCCTGCTGCCCGCCAGCGCCGGCACAATTTCCGTCGCCGGGGTGGACCTGCGCACCGCGGCCGCCCAAGCCCGCGCCCGCATTGGCTATATGTCTCAAAAATTCGCGCTGTATGACGTGTTGAGCGTGCAGCAAAACCTCAAGTTTTTCGCCCGTGCCTACGGACTCAAGAGCCAGCGCCAAGCCGAACGCATTGCCTGGGCGGTTCAGGAATTTGGATTAAAGGATTACCGCGATACCAATTGCGACCTATTGCCGTTGGGCTTCAAGCAGCGCCTTGCCATGGCATGCGCCTTGATGCACGAACCGGATATTCTGTTTTTGGATGAGCCGACCTCGGGCGTTGATCCCATTGAGCGACGCGCCTTTTGGCAACGCATCAACCAACTCGCCGATCAGGGCGTGACGATCATGATCACCACCCATTTTATGGATGAGGCGGAATATTGCGACCGGCTCGTGATCATGAACCAAGGTACCATCCTCGCGGCAGGCAGCCCGGAAGCGGTGCGCAAGCTGGCCCAAAGCCCCGAACATCCCAATCCCAACATGGAAGACGCGTTTATTGCCTTGATCAGTGCGCCCGCAGCCACAAATGCAGGGGAGACCGCCACCTGAACGCCCCCTCCCACGCACTGCGCGGCGGCGCTTTGATGCGTCTGTGGGGCTTGGTACGCAAGGAATCCCTACAAATTCTGCGCGACCCCTCCAGCATTGCCATCGCCTTTTTGATGCCCGTGGTCTTGCTGCTTATTTTCGGGTACGGCGTGTCGCTCAACGCCAAACACATCCCGCTCGCACTCGTGGCTGATGCGCCGGATACACAAACCGCAGCCTTGTTTGCCTCATTTGATCACTCTGTGTATTTCAGTCCCAAAATCGCGCCGAATCTGCCCACGGCGGAACACTGGCTACTCAATAGGCAAGTCGATGCCATCGTGCATGTACCGAGCGATTTTTCAGCCCAGTTGCAAAATACCGCCAACCAGGCACCCGTTCAGCTCATCGTCAATGGCGTGAATGCCAATCAAGCGCGGCTGACTCAAGCCTATATTCAGGCAGCCTGGCAGGACTGGTTGAGCGCTCGCGCCGAGGCGGCCGGGCAATCGGCTGATCAACCCGTCACCTTGGCGAACCGCATCTGGTTCAACCCGGAACTGCGCAGCCGGAATTATTTGGTTCCCGGTCTGATCGCCGTGATCATGACGCTGATCGGCGCCCTGCTCACCGCACTCGTCATGGCGCGTGAATGGGAGCGCGGCACGTTAGAGGCGCTGATGGTGACACCTGTGCACCTCAATGAACTGCTGCTTGGCAAACTCATCCCCTACTTTGTGCTCGGCATGGGCGGCATGGCGCTCTCGGTCGCCATGGCCGTGTGGTTGTTCGCCGTCCCGTTTCTGGGCAGTTTTTGGATTTTGATTCTCACCTCCGCAATTTTTTTACTGACTTCACTCGGCATGGGGTTGTTTATTTCCATCATCGCGCGCAACCAGTTTGTCGCGAGCCTGATTGCGATTATTACCACGTTTCTGCCCGCCTTCATGCTCTCGGGGTTTATTTTCGATATCGGCAGCATGCCCGGCTGGCTGCAAAATCTCACGTACATCGTATCGGCACGGTATTTCATCGTGATTTTGCACACCCTGTTCTTAGCGGGTGATGTCAGCAGTGTCATTTGGCCCAACACCCTGGCCATGCTGGCCATTGCGGCATTTTTCCTGGGTACCAGTCGTCGAAAAATCCGTAAATCTCTGGAATAACGCGAGGAAATCACGATGTGGCAACGGATTTTTGCACTCGCCATCAAAGAGTTTCAGGCACTGCTGCGCGACCCTAAAGCACGATTTGTCATTATCGGCCCGCCGCTCATCCAACTGCTGATATTCAGTTTCGCTGCCACGTTTGACCTGAATCATGTACCAATTGCCATATATAACCAGGATGGCGGACAAGCCGCCCAATCGCTGGTGTCGCGGTTTAGCGGCTCACAACATTTCGAGATTGTGGACAATTTAACGCGCGAATCCGACATCAAACGCGTGATCGATCATCGCGATGCCCTGATGGTATTAACCATCGGCCCGCGTTTTGAACAGGATTTATTGAGTGGAAAACCCGCAACCGCGCAATTGATTATCGACGGACGAAATTCCAATACCGCCGCCATTGCCTTGAGTTACGCCAGCGGCATCGTCTCGGACTTCAACACAGACTGGCAACAAACTCATCATCTGCGCGCGCCGCCCTCGGTAATCATCACACGGGCATGGTTTAACCCAAACCTGGAAAGCCGCTGGTTTATCGTGCCGGGTGTCGTAGCGATTTTAATGCTCGTGGTTGTCATGGTAGTCACCGCCCTTTCGGTCGCGCGTGAGCGCGAACAGGGCACCTTCGACCAACTTCTGGTCACGCCACTACACCCCACCGAAATTTTAATCGGCAAAGCCATACCCGGATTTGTCATCGGCATGATCGAAGGCAGTGTGACGATAGCGCTCGCCGCGCAAGCGTTTGGCGTGCCCTTTGAAGGCCAGCTCGCCACATTGTATGTCGGCATGGGCGTATTTTTGCTATCAGCCATTGGCGTCGGACTGATGATCTCTGCACTCGCCACCACCTTGCAACAGGCGGTATTGGGCGTGTTTTTGTTTTTGGTGCCCGCCATTATTTTATCTGGCTTTGCCACGCCTATCGCCAACATGCCAGGCTTCGTACAGGATTTAACGCTGATCAACCCCATGCGCTATTTCATGGTGATTGTGCGCGGAATCTTCCTCGAAGGCAGCTCATTTAACAGCCTAATCAATCAGTTCTGGCCCTTGGCCGTGATTGGCCTCACCACCCTCGCCTTTGCCGGCTGGTTGTTCCGGCATCGAATGAATTAAATATCTCAAGAAAGCCAAAGATATAACCGACAACAAAAAACCCGCATAAAGCGGGTTAAATGATTGATCTATATGGGGTGACCGATGGGGTTCGAACCCACGACAACCGGAATCACAATCCGGGACTCTACCAACTGAGCTACGGCCACCATTGTTTTTGAGCGCTTTTGGTGCGCCCGGCAGGACTCGAACCCGCTACCCTCGGCTTAGAAGGCCGATGCTCTATCCAGATGAGCTACGGGCACAAGTTTGAAAATCTTAATGGTCGGAGTGATAGGATTTGAACCTACGACCACCTGGTCCCAAACCAGGTGCGCTACCAAGCTGCGCTACACTCCGATTGGATTGGCTTTATCGCCGTTCCCTTTCGACTTCATCGAGGACAAGCCCCGAATCACGCGAAGCGCGCATATTAGGCACCTCGCCGGTGGTTGTCAACTAGAAACTGATGCCCTCTTTGGTTTGCGGGGCACCGTTGTCATCGCGAACCGGATTTTTTTCAACGCCCGGCACGGACCAGGCCACCAAGGCCACGTTCATCTAGTGCTTGATAGAGCAATTGCCGAATATCGCCCGGTCGGCGGCAATTCAGCGCTGCGACCAGCAGTGTTCGGGCATCACTATGCGTGAAGCTTCTGATAACCCATTTAATACGCGGTAAAGAGCCGGCGCTCATGGAAAGAACGTCGATCCCCATGCCAAGTAGCAGGATGGCGCCCATGGGATCCCCGGCCAGCTCACCGCAGACGGTGATTTCACGCCCGAGCGTGTGTCCTGCCTCCACGACGTCCACAATCGCGCGCAGTACGGCGGGATGTAGGGCATCGTAGCGGGCGGCGACGCGTTCGTTGTTACGGTCTATCGCAAGGATGTATTGGGTGAGGTCGTTGGTACCGATGGAGAGGAAATCGACCATTTCGGCAATGGCTTCGATCTGATAAACGGCTGAGGGTACTTCAATCATCACGCCAATTCGCGGAGGCGCGACGGTCTCGCCTTCTTCACGTAATTCACTCAGTGCTTGGAATATGTATTCTTTCGAGGTTTCCAGCTCATCGACGGAACCGATCATGGGCAGCAAGATGCTCAAGTTGTCCAAGCCAATCGAGGCACGCAGCATGGCGCGAATTTGGGTGAGAAAAATTTCTGGATGATCGAGTACCAGCCGAATGCCGCGCCAACCGAGAAAGGGGTTATCTTCCTTGATGGGAAAATAAGAAAGCGGTTTATCGCCCCCCACATCCAGCGTGCGTAAAACGACGGATTTATCTCGAAACGCTTCGAGCGCTTCTCGGTAAATAACGGCTTGCTCGGCCTCGCCGGGGAATTGCTTACGAATTTGAAACGGTACTTCGGTACGATACAGACCAATGCCTTCAGCGCCCACAGTTTTAGATGGCGCCATATCGGCCAGTAGGCCGATGTTGACGTATAAACCTATCTTGACGCCATCGGATGTTTCGGCGGGCAAATCGCGCAAGCTGGTCAGTTCTGCCGTCAGCTGGGCTTCTTCTTGAGCCAGACGCAGCAATTCCTGCCGGTAAGAACCCACTGGACGAACAATCAACAACCCTCGGTAGCCATCGACCACGACTTCTTGATCGTTCAGTTGGGAAATAGGTAAATCCACTACACCCATGGCGGCTGGAATGCCCAAGGCACGCGCCAAAATCGCTAAGTGCGATGAGCCAGAGCCACTACTTGAAACGATACCCACCAAGCGCTCGGTCGGTATTTCTGCAAGATGGGATGCCGACAAATCACGTCCGATCAGCACAATCCGCTCAGGCCATTGTCGCTCACCTTGGGTGCGCGCTTGAAGTTTGACGAGAATCCGTGAACCTAAATCACGAATATCTTGCGCCCGTTCGCGCAGATAGGGGTCGCTCATTTTTTCAAATACAGCAGTATGTTCGCGAACCGCATCACGCAGGGCGGCCGAGGCAGCCTGCCCACTTTGCACACGGCTTTCCATGCTATCGAGCAATGAACCGCTGCTCAGCATTAAAATAAACGCGTCAAACAGGATATTTTCATCCTCGTTGCCCGAGGCTTTGGCGAAATCCTGTTTGAGCTGCGCAAACTCGGCGCGCACCGCTTCGATTGCCGCGCACAGCACGGCCCATTCAGTCGCGGGATCATCCACCGCGCGCTCGATAACATGCTCTAAATCCACCACATCCAGCACACTCACCGCTGTGCCAAAGACCACGCCCGGGGAACCCGGCAGCCCGCGCGCGGTAACTGCCGCCGCCCATTTTGGCGCGATCGACTTACTCTGTGTCAGCTCACCGCTGACCTGTGCTTGACGAATCCCCGAGGCCAATTGAGAAGCCAAGGTGACGAGAAAAGACTCCTGATCGGATGAAAAACGCCGCCGTTCGCGGGATTGCACCACCAGTACGCCCAACACATCACCCCGATAAATAATCGGCACGCCCAAAAAGCCGTGGTAAAACTCTTCACCGATATCGGATACGAATTTGAATGCGGGGTGATCGGGGGCATTTTCAAGGTTGACCAATTCTGCACGACGCGCCACCAAGCCGACCAAGCCTTCATGCAGGGCAAGGCTCACGGTTCCGATCATGGATTGATTCAAGCCTTCGGTTGCCTGCATAATCAGACTGGCTTCTTGGTCGGCATCGGGATGGATCAAAACATATACTGAGCAAACGTCGACGTTCAATGCGTCACGCACGCGGCGGGCAATTAAATCCAAAGCCGCCCGCAAATCAACCGATTGGGCGACTTCGGTCACAATTCGGCGCAGTTCATCGAGCATAAAAGGACTCCTTGTCCGGTTTTACTTCCTCACATTCCAACAGGGTTTGTGGTGGCGAACCCGCACCGGCATGTGCGGCCAAAAACAGCATAGCCTCTTGATACACCGAGCGTTTGAAGTAAATCACCTCCGGCAAAATCGACCAATACGGCCGCCATTCCCAGCCATCAAACTCGGGCTTTTCGGAGGCATTCAAATCAAATGCGGATTCCGGTGCGCGCAACCGCAGTAAAAACCATTTTTGTTTTTGACCGATACAAATGGGAAACAAATGCCGCCGAATCATGTTGCGCGGCAAGCGGTAGCGAAGCCAACCGCAGGTCCAGCCAACCACATCGACATCGGTGGGTTTTAGGCCGGTTTCCTCGTGTAATTCACGATACATGGCCGCCAGAGGGCGTTCGTCGTCATTAATTCCCCCTTGGGGAAACTGCCAGGACCGATGCCCCGCACGCTTGCCCCAAAAGACGTCGCCTGCTTTATTTATTAGAATGATGCCAACATTCGGGCGGAATCCATCTCGGTCAATCACGGTTATACTCGAATTCGAAGGTTATGCGCCAAAACAGGCCGGTCGATGCTTTTGCCTCATGAATCGAGACACATCGCCGCTGACAGCAGGCAAACTTATCAGTAAACCTAAACGAGATACCTGCTGAAATCTTGAGGTCATTTTCCACAGGTTCGAGGTGTTTAGCAAAGCAAAACAATAGAAATATCGTTCCGTGGTCGATTCACGGGTTAGCGCATGAGGCAATCCTTCGGCACCCTGTTTTTATATCTGAATTCTTATCTGATTTTTCCAACCTGGGGCGATTATGCAACTGGCAATTTTTGATTTGGACAACACCCTCCTCATGGGCGATTCCGACCACGCATGGGGGCAGTATCTCGCTGAAGTTGGTGCCGTAAATCGTGCAGAATACAGCGCGCGAAATCAGATTTTTTATGAGGAATATCAACGAGGCACATTAGACATTGATGCCTTTCTGCGATTTTCACTGGCACCGCTGGCACAACATAGTCTCGAACAACTTCATGCGTGGCGGGCACAGTTTGTCGAGGCGGTCATCGCCCCCATGGTGACGGATAAAGCGCAGAATCTGGTCGAGCATCATCGACAACGCGGCGACGAATTGCTCATCATTACTGCCACCAATGCCTTCGTCACCGAGCCCATTGCCGCCCTATTTGGCATCACGCATCTCCTGGCCACACGTCCTGCCTTCGCCAAGGGCCGGTATACCGGCGGGTATGAGGGCACACCGACGTTCCAGGCGGGTAAACGCACGGCGCTTGACCAATGGCTTGACTCGCGTCGATGGCACCCAGAAAAAATATGGTTTTACTCCGATTCCCGCAATGATTTACCGCTGCTGGAAACGGTCGACCATCCCGTCGCAGTGGACCCTGATACCGTGCTGCGTGAACACGCGCAGGCGGCGGGCTGGCCGATTATTTCGCTGCGAGATTGATGTGATTTATTTGATTCAGGCAGACGGCAACGTCACACCGCGCTGCCCTTGATATTTACCACCGCGATCCTTGTATGAAGTTTCACACACTTCATCCGACTCCAGGAACAACATTTGCGCGACACCCTCAAAGGCATAAATCTTCGCGGGCAACGGCGTCGTGTTAGAAAATTCCAGCGTGACGTGCCCTTCCCATTCTGGTTCCAACGGTGTGACATTGACGATAATGCCGCACCGGGCATAGGTCGATTTGCCCAAGCAAATCGTTAACACATTGCGCGGGATACGGAAATATTCAATGGTACGGGCCAAGGCGAATGAGTTGGGCGGAATGATGCATACATCCGATTCAACATTCACAAAACTGCGCTCGTCGAATGCTTTGGGGTCTACAATCGTCGAGTTAATGTTGGTGAAAATTTTGAATTCGTTGGCACAGCGCACATCATAGCCGTAGCTTGACGTGCCATAAGAAATCAGGCGGCGATCGTTCTCGCTGCGCACTTGCTGCGGGGCAAATGGTTCGATCATGCCCTGTTGTTCGGCCATTTCCCGAATCCAGCGATCCGATTTAATACTCATACCCACCTCACTCCCACTGATCCATTGCAATGCGGGTGCATTTTGGTGATGACAGCGGGAGAAGTCCAGCGATCGGTCGACTCCAATTAACCTCGCGCGCCAAAGGTATAGCGTTTCGTGTCTACCGCAGGCGAATTATCCGCCGTTTGTTTGGCAGAGGCGGGAACCTGCGTGGTATCCAACCAACCCAGGTAATTTGAAACCTGCATCGCCAATATAATTAAATCCTCATCCTCGGATTGGTCGGCGATGGCCAAAATCCCCATGGCATAGTCACGCTCCGCAACAAAACGGTAGGTATCTACTTTAAGGCTCAAGGTACGCAACAATTTCAACTTAAACCGCGCCATCAGTTGCATCAATTCTGTATCCATCAATACCCCCAGCCCCGTGTTGATGTCCCGTGTTTATTCCAGGTAACCATTAGCAAGCAATGCGCCAGATGATCTAACACCTTGTTATTTAATCAACCAACGTTCAACGCGGCTTAAAGGCCAACCCGCCGCCGAAGTTGGCGCACCAAGACTGTGCCTTAATCACTCGCCCGAACTGAATTAATGCACCAAATAAACCGGCGAAGCAAATTCAAAACCCAGTCAAACGGCGCCAAGGATATTCGCGAGACCGCCATGAGACATCCTGTCAGGACAACCAACAAGAATTTGCGCATAATGCCAAGCAATCTGTCTTCGACTCTATCGAATAGCTCACCGAAAATCGGGAGATTTTTTGTCATCGTGTTGAAGTTGAACCATTATTTAATGCCTCTGTCCGTTTTGGCGAAAAATTCATGCCGGTGCTCAAGTCGCACTGTTACCGTTATGCTTCCAAAGGAGTAGCCCTGTGACCGTATTTCAAGATCATGATCCGCAAGAAACCCGCGAATGGCTGGACGCCCTTGAAGCCGTGGTCGCCTTTGAAGGCACGGACAAAGCCCGGCATCTGATTGGCAGCCTGATTGAAGCTGCGCGTAAACACGGTATTGACACACCCTACTCGGCCACGACGCCCTACATCAATACCATTCCGCCAGAAAAAGAACCCCCATTCCCGGGCGATCGGCAGATGGAGCAGCGTCTGCGTGCCTTGGTTCGCTGGAACGCGATGGCGATGGTCGCACGCGCGAACAAACACACCTCAGTCGGTGGGCATATTGCGAGTTTTCAATCCAGCGCCACCCTGTATGAAGTCGGCTTCAACCATTTCTTCAAAGGCCACGATCACCCCGAAGGGGCGGATATGGTGTTCTTTCAAGGACACACGGCACCGGGCATGTATGCGCGAGCGTTCCTTGAAGGCCGCATCACCGAAGATCAACTGAAAAACTTCCGCCAGGAAGCCCATCAAAAAGGCTTGTCTTCTTATCCGCACCCATGGCTGATGCCTGAATTTTGGCAATTCCCAACGGTTTCGATGGGTCTGGGGCCACTCATGGCCATTTACCAGGCGCGCTTCATGAAATACATGGATGCGCGCGGCTTATCGCCCATGGCCAGCCGCAAAGTGTGGGCGTTTTTAGGCGATGGCGAGATGGACGAACCCGAATCCACCGGTGCGATTGGTTTGGCCGTGCGTGAAAAGCTCGATAACCTCGTGTTTGTGATTAATGCCAACTTGCAGCGGCTGGATGGCCCGGTGCGCGGCAACGGCAAAATCATCCAAGAACTGGAAGGCACCTTCCGTGGCGCAGGCTGGAATGTGATCAAGGTCATTTGGGGGCCGGGCTGGGATGCCCTGCTGCAAAAAGACACCTCCGGCAAACTCATGCAGCGCATGATGGAAGTCGTGGATGGCGAATATCAGGCCTACAAAGCCAAAGACGGCGCCTTTGTACGGGAAAATTTCTTTGGCGAATACCCCGAAACCCGAGAACTTGTGCAAAACATGACCGATGACGAAATTTTTGCCCTAACGCGCGGCGGCCATAGCCCGCGCAAAATGTACGCGGCGTACAAAACAGCCAGCGAGCACAAGGGTCAGCCCACCGTCATTATTGCCAAAACCATCAAAGGCTATGGCATGGGCCCGTTTGGTGAAGGTGCGATGACGGCGCACAACCAGAAGAAACTCGATGTCGATGGTCTCAAATACTTCCGCGACCGCTTCGGCCTGCCGATCTCTGATGCTCAACTCGAAAACGATGTCCCGTTCTACAAGCCGGACGATAACCACGAGCTGATCAAATACTTGCACGAACGCCGCGCAGCGCTGGGTGGCTACCTCCCCAGCCGCATCGACCGCGCCGCCTCACTGCCCACGCCAGAGCTTGCCGCATTTGACATGATGCTCAAAGGCACTGCCGACCGCGAAATGTCGAGCACCATGCTGTTCGGCCGGATTCTCGCCATCATTTTGCGCGACAAGGCGCTCGGCAAGCGGGTTGTGCCGATCATCCCTGATGAGGCACGCACTTTCGGCCTGGAAGGCCTGTTCCGCCAGGTCGGAATTTACGATCCGGCGGGTCAGCTATATGAACCGGTCGATGCCGATCAGGTGTCATGGTACAAGCAAGCGACCAATGGCCAGGTTCTGCAAGAAGGCATCAACGAAGCCGGTTCCATGTCTTCCTGGCTGGCCGCCGCCACCGCCTATGCCAATTACGGCGAGGCGATGATTCCGTTCTATATCTACTACTCGATGTTTGGCTATCAACGCGTCGGCGACCTCGTGTGGCTGGGTGGTGACATGCGGGCGCGCGGCTTCATCATCGGCGCCACCGCCGGACGCACCACGCTGGAAGGGGAAGGCCTGCAACATCAGGATGGCCACAACCTCGTGTTCTTCAGCGCTGTGCCGAACTGCAAGGCCTATGACCCGACCTACGGCTATGAAATGGCGGTCATCATCCGCGCGGGCCTGAAGGAAATGTTCACCGACAAGCACGATGTATTCTATTACATCACCGCGATGAACGAGAATTATCCCCATCCGGCCATGCCGGATGGGGTCGAAGAGGGCATTCTGCGCGGTCTGTATCCGTTCTCTCAATCCACCACGAAGCACACGACGCGCGTTCAGCTTTTAGGCTCGGGCACCATCCTGCGCGAAGTGGAAAAAGCAGCCCAGATGCTGGAAACCGACTGGAAAGTCGCAGCCGATGTCTGGTCTGCCCCGAGCTTCAGCGAACTGGCCCGCGATGGTCAGGCCTGCCAGCGCGAGAACCGCCTGCATCCCGAAGCACCCGCGAAAATCCCGTATGTCACCGCAACGCTCGCACCCACAACAGGGCCGATCATCGCGGCGACCGACTACATTCATCTGTACACAGAACAGGTTCGCTCATTCATGCCGCGCCGGTACGTCACGCTAGGCACTGATGGCTTTGGCCGGTCGGACACCCGTGCGGCGTTACGGAAGTTTTTCGAAGTCGATGCCGTCAATATTGTCATCACTGCGCTCAAGGCTTTGGCTGACGAGGGCACGATCCCCACTTCGGTGGTCACGGAAGCGATCAAGCGGTATGACATCAACCCCGATTTAGGTATGCCCATTACCCGTTAATTTGTTGACTAGACACATCGCCCGTCACTCATCAATGGCGGGTTTGCTGCAAACTTATGGAGCTCACGTATGACCGTGAAATCAGTCCCGCTGCCGGATATCGGTAATTTCAAAGATCTACCCGTCATCGAAGTGCTCGTTGCCGTAGGCGACCGGGTTGAAGCCGAGCAATCGCTCATCACGCTGGAATCCGACAAAGCGACGATGGAAATTCCCGCCCCGTTTGCAGGCATCGTGCGTAAAGTTCTCGTCAAAACCGATGATAAGGTCAACATCGGAGATGCCATTGTTGAACTTGAAGCCGATACCGCAGCCACACCTGAAGCGCCAGCCGTGACCACCGCCGCTCCGGCCAAATCCGAGCCGCCCGCCGCCCCTACGCCACCCGTGGCCGTTGCGGTGCCTGTGGCAACGGCAAACCCATCACCTACTGCACCCGCATCGGCGACTTATCCGATCAACGCACCCACCACCGGTGCGGCTTTTCACGCCAGTCCGTCGGTACGCGCCCTTGCCCGCGAGTTGGGGGTTGATTTATCAAAGGTATCAGGCAGCGGGGTTAAATCCCGGATTCAAAAATCCGATGTCACCGCCTTTGTCAAAACCACACTCAGTCAACCGCCGGCTTCAGCCTCAACGGCAACGGGAGGCAGCACCATACCGCCGTTACCCCACATCGATTTCACGCAATTTGGCGATATTGAAACTGTACCGCTCTCACGCATTCAAAAACGCTCCGGCAAACATTTATCGACCTGCTGGCTGAACATCCCGCATGTCACTCAGTTCGATGAAACCGACATCACCGATTTGGAAGATTTCCGCCAGTCTCTTAAAGCGCGCGCCGAAAAGGCAGAGGTCAAACTCACGCCGTTGGTGTTCATTCTCAAGGCCGTCGCACGCGTATTGGCCGATCAGCCCAAGTTCAACGCTTCGCTTGATGCCAGTGGCGAAAATCTGATTCTGAAAAAATATATCCACATAGGGGTTGCGATCGACACGCCGAATGGATTAGTCGTGCCGGTCATCCGCCATGTCGATCAAAAAGGCCTGTTCGAACTCGCCACCGAACTCGCCGCCGTCAGCGCGCGCGCGCGCGCAGGCAAACTCAGCCCCGATGATCTCTCTGGCGGCTGTTTCTCGATTTCCAGCCTGGGCGGCATCGGCGGCACACAGTTCACGCCCATCGTCAATGGCCCGGAAGTCGCCATTCTCGGGGTTTCCCGTGCAAAAATGAGCCCGGTCTGGAATGGCGAAGCCTTTATACCGCGTTTGATGCTGCCGCTCGCCCTATCCTACGACCACCGCGTGATTGACGGTGCACAGGGCGCACGCTTTATCAGCGCGCTCTCTGGCGTGCTGTCCGATCTGCGTGAACTGATTCTGTAAAAGGCGAGTACACCATGGCAACCATAGAAACCCTCACCCTGCCCGACATCGGTAATTTCGAACACTTGGAAGTGATCGAGGTACTGATGACCGCTGGGCAAAACATTGAAGCCGAAACCGCCCTGCTCACGCTGGAATCCGATAAAGCCACAATGGAAATTCCCGCGCCCAAGGCGGGAAAGGTCGTTGATGTGCTCATTAAAATCGGCGACAAAATCAGCCAAGGCGATCCCATAGCCACGCTGGAAGTCGCCGATGCAGCCAGCACCAAAGAGGATACCCGCCGTGTTACCGCCGCCGCAAAAACCGAAGCCCTCACAGCTGCGGTACCTGCCGCGACGTCTGGTTCAGCGCCCAAGCCCAATCAAACCGCCGATCATCAGTGCGACGTGCTCGTCTTGGGCGCAGGCCCCGGCGGTTATACCGCTGCCTTTCGTGCTGCCGATTTAGGCAAAAATGTCATCCTGATTGAACGCTATGAAAAAATTGGCGGTGTTTGCCTGAATGTCGGCTGCATTCCTTCCAAGGCCTTACTGCACGTATCGAATATTTTGAATGAAACCCGCGAGATGGGCAGTCACGGCATCACGTTTGCCGAGCCCAAAATTGATGTAGCGGGTCTGCGTAATTTCAAAAACGGCGTGATCAACAAACTCACGGGCGGCCTGACGCAATTAGCCAAGCAACGCAAGGTTATGGTACTGCATGGCGTGGCCGAGTTTATCAACCCACAGCAAGTACAAATCACCGCGACCGATGGCATTAAAACCACCGTGCAATTCGAACATGCCGTGATTGCGGCAGGCTCGCAACCGGTCAAGCTGCCCTTTATTCCGCACGACGATCCTCGCGTGATTGATTCAACCGGCGCGCTCGAATTAGCCGATATTCCCGCCCGTATGCTCGTGATTGGTGGTGGCATTATTGGCTTGGAAATGGCTCAGGTGTACGCCGCGCTGGGCACAAAAATCACGATCGTTGAGCTGGCTGACACGATTATTCCGGGTGCGGATAAAGACCTTGTGCGCCCCCTGTTAAAGGACATCAAAAAGCGCTACGAGGCCATCTATTTGGGCAGCAAAGTGACTGCGGTGACGGCCCATCCCGACGCGCTTGAAGTACATTTTGCAGGCAAAGACGCCCCCGCCACCGACCGCTTCGATAAAATCCTTGTGGCTGTTGGCCGCGTACCGAATGGCCGCAAGCTGAATGCCGAAGCCGCTGGCGTGACCGTCAATGAACGCGGATTTATCCCCGTCGATGAACGCTTACAAACCAATGTGCCGCATATTTATGCGATTGGCGATATTGTGGGCCAGCCTATGTTGGCGCACAAAGCGGTGCATGAGGGTAAAGTTGCGGCTGAAGTCATTTGTGGCATGAAATCAGCGTTCACCCCCATCACGATTCCGGGTGTGGCCTACACCGACCCAGAAATCGCCTGGGCAGGCAAAACCGAAGATCAGCTCAAAGCTGAGGGCATCGAATATGAGAAAGGGGCATTCCCTTGGGCAGCCTCGGGCCGTTCGCTCAGCATTGGCCGTGATGAAGGTCTCACCAAAGCAATGTTTTGCGCCAAAACCCACCGATTATTGGGCGTGGGCATCACGGGTCCTAACGCGGGTGAATTAATCGCTGAAGCGGTATTGGCGATGGAAATGGGGGCCGATATGGCTGACATCGCACTCACCATTCACCCGCACCCCACACTTTCTGAAACGCTGGGATTCGCCGCAGAAATGGCCGAAGGGACGATTACCGATCTATTGCCGCCGAAGAAAAGGAATTAAACCAGGGCCAGATCAATGAGTCGCATGAATTTTCGGTAATGACGCTGAAGCGCCAAGTGTTCTTATCAATCAAGGGGTTGATTTTTTGATCATACTTGACGTGTTATTGAATTAACCCACCCTGTTCATTCATAAATACTATTCATTATAAAAAAATTACAAAATTCGTTATCCTCTTGAAATTCAGATGGTTTGTCATTTCTCAGCCTGCACAGGGTAGTGAAAAACGTCATACGCATTGGTGCGACAAGATAAAAATGGGGAAAAACCGCAGTTTACACAGCGTAAATAAGGATTATGAGCCCATTTTTAACACTGTATTGCCGGGTGCACGGGTTTTCAACCCGCCTGTTAATCCAAAATCCACCGTTAATCGAGCGATAACATATTGATTGAATACAGTGTTTTTATTCTGCTGGGCGTTTTTTCAGGATTGGCCGCCGGCTTGTTGGGCATTGGCGGTGGACTGGTTGTCGTGCCCATTTTACTGATGCTGTTCCCCCTCATTGGTCTGCAAGACAACGGGCATCTGGTACATTTAGCGATTGGCACTTCGCTGGCCACCATCATGTTTTCCTCTATGGCATCAATTTACACGCACCATAAATATCAGGGTATTTTGTGGTCATTGTTCGCCAAAATTGCGCCGGGTATCGTGATTGGTTCGATCGTGGGCGCATCAATCGCCCATTTTTTACCCGGTGAACTCTTGAAAAAAATCTTCGGTGTTTTGGAAGTTCTTATCGCGCTGCAAATGGGGCTGGGCAAGCAACCTGCGGCCCATCGCACCCTGCCGGGAGCCATTCCCCTAAACGCGCTTGGCATCACCGTGGGTGGCATCGGCACAATCATGGGCATGGGGGGCGGCGCCATGACGACCCCATTTTTCATGTGGTGTAATGTCACGGCACGCAACGCCATCGCCACCAGTGCGGCGATTGGTTTGCCCACCTCTTTAGCGGGCGCGGCAGGGTATGTGGTGACGGGCTGGGGCGTGCCGGATTTACCCGCGTGGTCGCTGGGCTATATTTATCTGCCCGCCCTGCTCGGCATCGTGATCCCGAGCCTGATTTTTGCCCCCATTGGCGCAAACCTCACGCATAAACTGCCCGCAACAACGCTCAAACGCATTTTTGCGGTTGTGCTCGTGATTTTCGGCATCAATATGTTGGTACATTAATCGATGAAACGCGCCATCTATCCCGGCACATTCGACCCCATCACCCTGGGTCACATTGATGTGGCGTGTCGCGCGGCCAAGTTATTCGACGAAGTGATCATTGCCGTCGCCGCCGCCTCCACCAAAACGCCCCTGTTTGATTTGGCCGAACGCACGGCGCTCGCCGAACAGGCATTGCTGGACTATCCAACCATTCGGGTCATGTCATTTGCCGGATTATTGGTGGATTTTGTGCATGAACACGATGCACATGCGATTGTCCGGGGATTGCGTGCCGTCTCTGATTTCGAGTTTGAAATTCAAATGGCGGCCGTTAACCGACGACTGGCACCCGATATCGAAACGGTCTTTCTTTCACCGACTGAAGAATTGGGGTTCGTGTCTTCCAGCATCGTGCGCGAACTGGCACGGCTCAATGGCAACGTCGAAACCTTCGTACCGGCACATGTCGCCATAGCACTCAAAGCACGTTGCGCATGCAGCTAAACACCCTGGAATTGTGCTAAATTCTCCAGACCAATTTTGCCCACCCTGATCCCCACTCAGGACGACTTCGAGGATTCACCATGTCATTACTGATTACCGACGAATGCATTAACTGCGATGTCTGCGAGCCCGAGTGTCCAAACGGCGCCATCTCGCAAGGCCCTGAAATTTACGTCATCGACCCCAATTTATGCACTGAGTGCGTTGGCCACTACGACACCCCACAATGTGTCGAAGTATGCCCTGTCGATTGCATTCCACTCGACCCGGATAACAAAGAAACGCATGATGAGCTCATGGTGAAGTATCACAAAATCAACGGGTAACTTTGGCGCCTGATTCAAGCACCTGCAAACTAAAAACAACATTCATCTGCCATCGCCGCATGGCACAAAATGGCACTCATCACATTGGGTACAAATGCAAAGCTGGCGTAAGCCCGCGTCGTTGGGGGTGAATCCCCTCCTCCACAGCATACGCATCCACAGAGCGAAGTGCCCAATCCAAAACCTATACGCATCTACGCCAGCTCGTAACCCAGAGAAGGCGTGGCTGCATCTGCTGCATGTGTTTCACACTTCATCTGGGTCGCTTGCTGCACCATGACAGTTGTGGGCAAACTTGTGTCGCGACTAATGCCGCAAAGAGGGGAAATAGAGGGCAATCGAGTGCGGGGAGGGCATTTGCTATCAGGGGCTCCTTAATAAAAATTCGGCTTTTTTAATTTAAAGATGAGACTCAAATTACTGCGGCAAAAGCGCGCTTCAATCGCTTCGGTCAGCGTTTCAAACCACGCCGAATCGATGTCATCAACGGATAACCCCAAATAAAACCAATCCTCCAAGGCGGTGAGCAATAACACACGCCCATCGAATCAAGCTCAGGCAGCGCACCCGGTAGCGTCGTATCGGTGCTCATCAAGCGTAGGGGAATGGATAAACCCAAGGTTTCAATCACGGTGGCACGAACATCGGTAAAAGGCACTGAATCGTCAGCGGTACTCATCTCACTTGCTACTGTGAAACGTTGGGGTTGAGAACCGTTTTGCCACGAAGACAGGGTTCAGGGCAGCGGGAATAGCGATGCTGCCATCCGCTGGTTGCCGGTTTTCAAGCAAGGCCACCGTTCGTTCGCCCGACCGACCACATAAGGAACTTGCCATAGGTAAAGCAGCCTCTTAAAAATGCAAGGAATGGCCTGGGAATAAACACACACTCCTTTTCGTATACCGGATGATGACGGATTTTTCCGAATTCATTATGGGGATAATTTAGGGTATTCACGCAGATTAAATCGGGAGATTATTCAATGAAATCATATCAACTCGCTGCCCTGGCTTTGGCCTTGGTGTCAGGGAATGTCCTGGCCGGACCGCTCGAGGAAGCCAAGCAACACGTGCAAGCTATCGCAGCAGGTGATGTCGCTCAGATCGTGGCAACCTACGCCGCCGATGCGAATTTGTACTGGATTGGCGGCCCTTTGGATGGCAATTATTCCGGTATGGATAACATCACAGGGGTTTGGCAAAAGTTCACGAAATCCCAAGGGACATTCAAGGCGACCATCGACCACGTTCAAGAAGCGATCAATCCCAAAGGAGCTACGGTGACCGCCGATGTCTTATTCGAAGGCAAACAGACGGTTAAAGTCCGCTATGTGATGAGTTATCGGGAAGGCAAGTTGATCGCAGAAACGTGGCAGATCGATCCGAAGCGGGATGTAAAGTCAGCATATTCATTCCGATGATCAATCCATTCAATCTCTGAAAGATCGACTATTCTCGATAGGTGATCAAACCGATCGAGCCTTTTTTTTTCGTCTATGAGGACAACCCATGTTCAACAGAATTTTTGGTATTCTGGGATTTTTCGCGCTGGCCATCAGCAGTATTTCATCAGCGCAGGCGCAGGAAACGCTTTATGTGTATGGCCCAGGCGGACCCGCACCTGCCATGATGGAAGCGGCGGCCGCATTTGAAAAAATGACGGGCACCAAAGTCGAGGTGACCGCTGGCCCAACGCCCAAATGGATTGAGCAAGCAAAAACCCAGGGCGACGTCATTTTCAGTGGTTCTGAAAATATGATGACGGATTTCACCAACCAGCTCGAGGGACAAATCAAGGCTGACCAAGTGATTCCCCTGTATTTACGGCCAATGGCTATCTTGGTTCGCCCCGGAAACCCGAATAAAATCAAGGGCTTTAAGGATATTCTCAAACCGGGCACCAAAGTATTGGTTGTGCAAGGCGCGGGGCAAACCGGCGCTTGGGAAGATATCGCCGGTCGGTTGGGCAGTATCAAAACCGTTAAAGCGCTGCGCAGCAATATTGTCGCCTATGCCAATAACAGTGCCTTGGCCAAACAGGCCTGGATTAATCAACCCGATATTGATGCTTGGCTGATCTACAACATCTGGCAAGTCGCGAACCCGAAATTGGCCGACGTGGTAAAAATTGAACCGCAGTATGCGATTTATCGGGATGCCGGCGTTGTGCTGACTCAACGTGCTGAAGCGAAGCCCGAAGCCAAAGCGTTTATCGCGTTTCTGCAATCGAAACAAGGTGAGAAAATCTTTGTGAAATGGGGCTGGAAGGCCAATTGAGTCGACAAAAACCGGAGTCTCCGTGCTGAATTCACTTGGACCTCATCATCGGGGCCGCTGGCCGCGATGAATCATCATGACGCGATTACCACCTGTATTCCCCGGTTGCGGCGGTATGCACTGGTCCTGCTTGGCGATCGTCATCGCGCCGACGATTTAGTGCAAGACACGCTTGAGCGCGCTTTGCAGAAATTTCATTTGTGGCGTAGCGAGTCCGAGATTCGACCTTGGCTTTTTAGCGTCATGCATAATCTTCATGTCGATCAGTATCGAACCCAACCCAGACACCTTGACCCCTTGGACACACTCGGGTTCGAGCTCTCAACCCGAGCAACCCAAGAAGATGCGCTAACAATGCGCGATTTACTGCAGCAACTCAGCCAATTGCCGGATGAGCAACGCAGTATTTTGCTGCTTGTCGCGGTCGAGCAGCTTGCCTATAAAGATATCGCCCGAATTCTTGGCATCCCCATCGGCACGGTGATGTCTCGATTATCACGCGCCCGTGAACACCTGCGGCGCATCCAGGAAGAAGCGGCACCCACCCCGCACTTAAAGGTGATGACATGACCCCCTCCTCCATCACGGAACATGAGCTACATGCGTACATCGATGGGCAACTCCCACCTGAACGCCTCGCAGACGTTGAAGGGTATTTACGGGATCACCCCGAACAAGCGCGGAGAGTTCTCGCGTATCGACATCAAACCGACTCGCTTCAGCAGATGTTTGAACCGATGCTGGAGGAATCCCCCCCTAACCGCTTTCATCGCCCGCAGCGAAATCCACTCGCCCTGCACGGACGATGGTCTCTTGCGGCATCCGTCATCCTCTCTGTCTCAACGGGTATTTTGATTGGCTGGCTGCTCCGCGATGCGCAGACCCAACCCACGGGCGCGGGCGACATTACAGCGTTCAACACGGCCAACAACGCAACGACGCACAACACAGCCGCCTTAAATCTTGCCCGCCGTGCCGCCATCGCCCACGCCGTGTATAGCCCGGACATGCGGCATCCAGTCGAAATTAATGCCAATCATGAAGATCAATTGGTGACATGGCTGTCTAATCGCCTCGGCGTTTCCCTGACGCCCCCGAAGTTGAGCACGCTGGGCTACACCTTAATTGGCGGAAGGTTATTACCCGGCAATGATGGGCCAGTCGCTCAATTCATGTATCACAACGCGGCAGGAAAACGCGTAACGCTGTACATCACCCATGAAGCCAAAGACGACAAAACCACGGCATTTCAATTCGCGCAAGAAGGGCCAATCGGCGTATTTTTCTGGATTGATCGTGGCTTCGGTTACGCGATTTCAGCGGGCGCTGATCAACAGGAGCTCGGACGGATTGCTGTCGCGGTGTACGATCAACTACCGATTAAATAGTCGGGCCAGACGCATCGCGCAGGGACAAGCCATCTGGCATGATTGATCGCGTTGGGCTTTTAGGGCAAACGCGCTTCAATCGCATCGGTCAGCGTACCTAGCGTTTCAAACCACGCAGAATCAATATCATCATCGGATAACACTAAATCAAAGCGGTCTTCCAGTGCGGTGAGTAGCAGTACAACACCCATCGAGTCCAGCTCGGATAAGGCACCCAGGAGCTCGGTGTCTGCCGTCATGAGGCGAACGGGGATGGACAACCCCAGTGTTTCCATCACGGTTTGACGCACATCGGCAAAAATAACCGATTCTGACGCGGTACTCATGGCGCGAGCCGTCGGATTGCGACATCGGGGTTAAGTAAGGTTTTTCCGCGCATATAGGGTTGCAGAACGGCGGGGATCACGACGCTACCATCGGCTTGTTGACAGTTTTCAAGCACTGCGACCAGTGTCCGTCCGACGGCCAGCCCAGAACCATTGAGCGTGTGCACCAATTCGGGCTTGCCATCGGCACCGCGCACCCGGGCTTGCAGGCGGCGGGCTTGGAAATCTCGGGTGTTCGAGCATGAGGAGATTTCCCGGTAGGTGTTTTGACCGGGTAGCCAGACTTCCAAATCGTAGGTTTTGGCCGCCGAAAAACCCATATCGCCGGTGCATAATTGCATGACGCGGTATGGTAATTCCAAAGCCTTTAAGACGGCTTCGGCATGGCCGGTTAAGAGTTCCAGCGCCGTGTCAGACTCTTCCGCCCGTACAATATGCACCAACTCCACCTTATCGAACTGATGCTGGCGAATCATGCCACGCGTATCGCGCCCCGCAGCACCCGCCTCCGAACGGAAACTCGGTGTATGCGCGACATAGCGACGCGGCAAGTCAGTGGTATTGAGCAATTCATCCCGCACGAGATTGGTAATGGGCACCTCGGCAGTAGGAATCAAATACCAATCGGCATCGCCTTTGAGTGCAAATAAATCATCCGCAAATTTGGGCAACTGCCCAGTCCCGAATAAGCTTTTTTCATTGACGATATAGGGCACATACAGTTCGGTATAACCATGGTGCTCAGTGTGTAAGTCAAGCATGAATTGCGCCAGTGCACGATGCAACTGTGCCATATCCCCTGCAAGCGTGACAAACCGCGCGCCCGTGAGTTTGGCGGCCTGCTCAAAATTCATACCAAGCGCAGCACCCAAGGCCACATGATCCTGCGGGGCAAAATCGAAAGCCTGCGCCCCCCCCCAACGCCTGACTTCTACATTGCCTGTTTCATCCAAGCCGTCGGGCACATCATCGGCGGGCATATTCGGTACCAGCGCAAATAGCGTGTCGAGCTCAGCCTGGATGGCCGTGAGCCGCCGCTTGGCAGCCTCCAAGCGATGGCCTAAATCACCAATTTCAGCCATCAAGGCGGTCGTGTCTTCACCTGTCGCTTTCATTTTGCCGATCAGCTTTGAGCGGCTATTGCGCTCGGCCTGACATTGTTCAGTTTCTACCTGAACGCTTTTGCGCGCATTTTCCAGCTCGACGAAAGCCGTCACATCAAAAATATAACCCCGACGGGCAAGCCGGGCTGCTACCGCATCAGGATCAGTACGAAATAATTTGGGATCGAGCATATTAAGCGCTGTTTAACCTTGATAAATCAAATAACTACACAATGTATTGAACTTGCATAATTTCAAAAATTCGCTTGCCGCCCGGTGTTTCGATCGTGACTTCATCACCCACCGATTTCCCAACGAGCGCTCGCGCAATCGGCGAATGAATGGAAAGCATGTTGAGTTTGATATCCGCCTCGTCATCACCCACGATCTTGTAGGTAATTTCTTCATCGGTATCAATGTCCAATACTTGGGTGGTCGCGCCGAAAATCACCTTGTCTGAAGGAGGAATCCGTGAAATATCAATAATATGAGCATGAGAAAGCTTGGCTTCAATTTCCTTGATTCGGCCTTCCACAAATCCCTGTTCCTCTCGTGCCGCATGATATTCGGCATTTTCTTTTAAATCACCCAACTCACGCGCCTCGGCAATGGCCTGAATAATGCGCGGGCGCTCAATACTGCGCAATTGCTTGAGTTCCGCTTCGAGTTTGGCCGCTCCGGCCGTCGTCATGGGGGTTTGTTGCATTAGGCGACACACTCTTTATGAAGATCTTGCAGCCGGTTCACTGAAATCGGCTGCAACAAATAAGCCAGGGCCAAAGCCATCGCTTCGGCACCCGCCATGGTGGTGAAATAGGGCACGCGCTGGTGCAGGGCTTCGCGGCGAATCTGGAATGAATCGTTTCGCGATTGATGGCTGCTGGTCGTGGTATTGATGATGAGCGCTATCTCTTTGTTCTTAATCATGTCGACAATATTGGGGCGCCCTTCAGTCACTTTATTCACCGACTCCACGGCCAAACCTTGCCCAACCAGATGGCGGGCAGTACCCCGCGTGGCGCACAGGGTAAACCCCTTGGCCGTCAGGGCCAGAGCCACTTCAGCTGCGGCCGGATAATCGTGCTTGCGCACAGAAATAAATGCCAACCCCTTGGTTGGTAAGGAATTACCTGCGCCTGCCTGCGCCTTGGCAAAAGCCTCGCCAAATTCGCGGCCAATGCCCATCACCTCCCCCGTGGATTTCATTTCAGGGCCCAGCAAGGGGTCAACGCCAGAGAATTTAATAAACGGGAATACCGCCTCTTTGACCGCATAAAATGGCGGTACACATTCGCGGGTAACCCCTTGCTTCGCCAGTGTAATACCTGCCATAGCCCGGGCGGCGATTTTCGCCAGCGGGATGCCGACTGCCTTAGAAACGAACGGCACGGTCCGCGAGGCGCGGGGATTGACCTCAATGATATAAATCTCGCCGCCTTGAATCGCAACTTGGGTATTCATCAACCCCACAACGCCCAAGGCCTTGGCCATCGCGGTCACTTGAGCACGCACTTCGGCCAATACGGGCGCAGCCACCGTGTAGGGTGGCAACGAACACGCCGAATCACCCGAGTGAATTCCAGCCATTTCAATATGTTCCATCAAGCCGCCAATCACGACCGTTTCGCCATCGCATACCGCATCAATATCCATTTCGACCGCATCATCCAGGAAACGATCCAACAATACCGGCGAGTCGTTCGACACCTTGACCGCGTCACGCATATAGCGCTTGAGGCCTTCTTCGTTATGCACGATTTCCATCGCGCGGCCACCCAGCACATACGAGGGCCGTACCACCAACGGATAACCAATTTGCGCGGCTAAATTCACCGCTTCATCAGAAGATCGTGCGGTGCGGTTCGGCGGCTGCTTTAAGCCCAATTCCTGAATCATCAATTGGAAGCGCTCGCGATCTTCTGCCCGATCAATCGCATCGGGTGTCGTGCCGATGATGGGTGCACCGGCTTTTTCCAGATCGCGGGCCAATTTGAGCGGCGTTTGTCCACCAAACTGCACAATCACCCCTTTGGGTTTTTCGACTTCAATGATTTCCAGCACATCTTCAAGCGTCAGCGATTCAAAATACAGCCGGTCAGAAATATCATAATCGGTCGAAACCGTTTCCGGATTGCAGTTCACCATGATGGTCTCGAACCCATCCTCGCGCAGAGCAAGTGCTGCATGGACGCAGCAATAGTCAAACTCAATCCCTTGACCAATTCGATTGGGTCCACCGCCGAGAATCATGATTTTATCGCGATTAGACGGCGCTGCTTCACAGAACTGCTCATACGTGGAATACAGATACGCGGTATCGGTCGGGAACTCGGCGGCGCAGGTATCCACGCGCTTAAATACAGGGCGAACACCCAACGCATGGCGATGCGCGCGTACGGTGCTTTCGGTTTCATCGAGCAAGCGCGCCAAACGGCGATCCGAAAAGCCCATGCGTTTAGTGCGCCACAAGGTATCCCGGTCAAGACTGACAAGGGATTGACCGCGCAATGCCTGTTCCTTCTGAATAATTTGTTCGATTTGAATCAAGAACCACGGGTCGATTTTGGAATGTTCATGCACGTCTTCCAGGGTGAAGCCATACCGGAAGGCTTCAGCGACATACCACAGCCGATCATGTCGCGGTTCACGCAGTTGACGAATGATTTCGTCTTCCGCATCTTCGGCATCCAAATCACGATCCAGAATTTCATCAAAACCATCCACGCCGATTTCCAGTCCACGCAGTGCTTTCTGCAGCGATTCCTGGAAGGTACGGCCAATCGCCATCACTTCACCCACCGATTTCATCTGCGTGGTCAGGCGGCTATCGGCCTGCGGGAATTTCTCAAAGGTAAAACGCGGAATTTTCGTGACCACATAGTCAATCGAAGGCTCAAACGAGGCCGGCGTTGCGCCTTGGGTAATATCGTTGCGCAATTCGTCCAGTGTGTAGCCTACCGCCAATTTTGCCGCGACTTTCGCAATGGGGAAACCCGTGGCCTTGGAAGCCAGCGCCGACGAGCGTGACACGCGTGGGTTCATCTCAATCACGATCATATGGCCGTTTTCTGGATTCACCGCGAACTGCACGTTCGAGCCGCCGGTTTCGACACCAATTTTTCGCAGCACCGCCAATGAGGCGTTCCGCATGATTTGATATTCTTTGTCGGTGAGCGTTTGCGCAGGTGCCACCGTGATGGAATCACCGGTATGCACGCCCATTGGGTCGAAGTTTTCGATCGAACAAATGATGATGCAATTGTCGTTTCGGTCGCGGACCACCTCCATCTCATACTCTTTCCAACCGAGCACCGATTGCTCAATCAAGAGCTCACTGGTGGGTGATAAGTCCAGCCCGCGACGAACGATTTCCTCAAATTCTTCGCGATTGTAGGCAATACCGCCACCCGAACCACCCATCGTAAATGAGGGGCGAATAATGATCGGGTAGCCCAATTTGGGTTGCTCCGCGAAGGCCTCATCCAGCGTGTGCACGATGTAGGAGGTGGGCGTTGACAGGCCAATATCGGTCATTGCCTCGCGGAACCGCTCGCGATCTTCAGCCATGTCAATGGCATCTTCGCTGGCACCGATGAGCTCACAACCGAATTTCTCCAGCACGCCATAACGTGCCAAATCCAGTGCGCAATTGAGCGCCGTTTGCCCACCCATGGTCGGCAACAAGGCATCGGGACGCTCTTTTTCGATAATTGCCGCCACGGTTTCCCAATTGATGGGCTCAATATATGTGGCATCTGCCATGCCGGGGTCGGTCATGATCGTCGCCGGGTTCGAGTTAATCAGAATGACCCGGTAACCCTCTTCTTTCAAAGCCTTACAAGCCTGGGCACCAGAGTAATCGAACTCGCAGGCCTGGCCGATCACGATGGGGCCGGCGCCGATAATCAAGATACTTTTTAGGTCGGTACGTTTTGGCATGGCAAATTCACACAGTTAACAACGAACACGCAGGGGTTCGAAACAGCAAAAGGGGCAGATTACAGAGCGCGCCTATCTATTGAGTGGCCATAGACGCGACGAACTGATCAAACAACGGACTTAAATCATGGGGGCCTGGGCTGGCCTCGGGGTGTCCCTGAAAACTGAATGCGGAGCAATCAGTACGCGCAATGCCCTGTAAACTGCCGTCAAACAAAGAGCGATGCGTGGCTTTCACGTTGGCGGGCAAGGTGGCTTCATCCACCGCAAACCCATGATTCTGGCTGGAAATAAATACCTTGCCGCTGGCGATATCTTGCACCGGATGATTCGCGCCATGATGGCCAAATTTCATTTTGACTGTTTTCGCGCCGCTCGCCAGCGCCAGCAGTTGATGCCCCAGGCAGATACCAAACACGGGAATGTCATGCTTCAAAATTTCGCTAATTGCCTCAATCGCATAATGGCAAGCCGCCGGGTCGCCCGGACCATTGCCCAGTAAAATCCCATCAGGCTTCATCGCCAATACATCCCGGGCCGGGGTTGTCGCGGGCAGCATTGTAACTTTGCAGCCACGATCAACCAGCATGCGCAAAATGTTGTGCTTCATGCCGTAATCCCACGTAACGACATGCTTCGTGAGCGCGGGGCGGGCGGGCGCTTGGGCGGGATCGAGCACCCATGTCCCTTCAGTCCACGCAATCGCCGTTGGTGTGGTGACTTCGGGCACCAAATCCATGCCATCCAAACCCGCAAAAGCACGCGCTGCGGCCAAAGCGGCTGCAGGGTCGAGCAGGTCGCCCGTCTGAATACAGCCATTTTGGGCGCCTTTAGCTCGCAGAATACGGGTCAAGGCACGCGTATCAAGATCAGCAATCGCAACGAGATTATACCGTTGGCAATAATCACCCAGCGACTCCTGCGCGCGCCAGTTACTCACGATGGCTGAGGCATCCCGAATCACTAAACCCGCAGCATGCACGGATGTCGATTCCGCATCATCGCAATTCACACCGACATTGCCGATATGGGGGTAGGTGAGTGTCACGATTTGGCGACGATAAGAGGGGTCGGTCAAAATTTCTTGATAACCCGTCATGGCGGTATTAAACACCACCTCGCCCACGGTTGAACCTGGCGCGCCAATCGATGTGCCGTAAAAAAGACTACCGTCGGCCAGAGCCAATAGCGCGGTGTGTTTCAAGAGACTCTCCCATCTAACCGAATGTGCACAAGTTGTCTAATACAACGTGTTATTTTTGATGCGTTTCATTGCCAATAACTCAAAAGACGCGCCGCGGCATCCCTGAGTTTCACGCAGGATATGGGCGGTGATTATGCCCGAAGCGGGGCATTTTTGTCCACGCACGGCGGTAAACACGCATCTGAAACGGCTTTTTTCAAGCCGAGCACATCCTGCATGTCATATAAACCCGGCGGTTGATTTTTCAACCAAATTGCGGCACGCACCGCGCCCTGAGCAAAGGTCATACGACTGGATGCCTTGTGGGTGAGCTCCACCCGCTCGCCAATTCCGGCAAACAGCACCGTGTGATCACCCACCACGTCGCCGCCGCGCACGGTGGCAAAGCCAATGGTTTTCGCATCCCGCGCCCCCGTATAGCCTTCGCGACCATAAACTGCCACTTCAGATAGAGTACGGCCATAGGCCGCAGCGACCGCCTCGCCCAAACGCAGAGCCGTACCGGATGGCGCATCGACTTTATACCGATGATGCGCTTCGATAATTTCCACATCATAGCCCTCACCCAGTAACCGTGCGGTTTGTGCCAGCACGCCCAAGAGCACATTCACGCCAATACTCATATTGGGGGC
Source organism: Pseudomonadota bacterium (assembly GCA_021801265.1). Lineage (GTDB taxonomy): Bacteria > Pseudomonadota > Gammaproteobacteria > Halothiobacillales > Halothiobacillaceae > Halothiobacillus. The sequence continues at coordinate 277,951 of JAJYYE010000012.1, forward strand.
AAATACGATAGGAATATCATTGGCCGCGGCGGCCAACTCATTTTTTTGTGCGGCGTTCAATCCGGTTGTACCAATCACCATCGCGCGACCCGCTGCATGGCACACCGCTAAATTCGCTAACGTCGCCTCAATGGCGGTGAAGTCAATCAAGACATCAAAATCTGAAGTCACCGCAGACAAGACATCCTGCACCGGACAATTGAGCACGCCCACGCCCGCCAGTAATCCGGCGTCTTGTCCAGCCAATGCACTGCCTGATCGAACCAGCGCCGCACCCAACGAGGCGGCGGGATTTTGCTCAATGGCCTCGATCAAAACCCGCCCCATCCGGCCATTAACCCCTGCTACCGCAATTTTATACGTCATGCTCTGCTCCCGATTTCAACTGCCCAAGACAAAACCGGATCATAACGTGAACGAGGTTTTATCCTCACATCGGCGCAATTTTCAGATGAAATTCACACAGGAATGAATTATGGTTCCAATCGATATAAACCTAGAGCAATAACGATGATTAATCCATTGATCAAATCATGATATTCACCTCAGCCGCTGCCTTAAAAACCCTGTTTAAATCGATACAAACTTCAGAAATTTGCACTCGCCCAAAACCCATACTTATTGATATGAGTAGCGCGAATTCCGTTGCACTCCTGGGCGCCCATCGGGTGGATGTTAATCGGATTGTGCACAGCCGGGGCGATACGGTTGGGCTATTACCAAGTATTGAGACATTTAATCGTGCCATTGCCCATACCGGCATCACAATTGACCGCCCCGTGGTTATTTTAGATGATAGCCAAGGCCTGGCTGCCTCACGCCTTGCATGGACACTCGCCCTTTGCGGCATTAAACACTGTCAAATTATTGACGGTGGACGCGATGCCCTCCTGGCGGAAGGCTGGGCTAGCGCGGAGGAGCTGCCCGAAGCTGCGCCAACATCCGCGCTACATTTTGATTACACGCAACATCATTGCTCCGCTGAAACGATTACCGAGGTCCTAAACGACCCCAATCAACCCTGGCTCATCATTGATGCGCGAAGCGAGGCGGAATATCTCGGAATCGATCAACGTTCACGCCATGCGGGGCATATTCCCGGTGCCATTCATTTTGATTGGCAGTGGTGTTTTGATCCGGCCAAACCGGGTTATTTATTGGCCGACGATTTAATTCTGGCGCGCTTGGCCGAGCGAGGTATCACGCCCGGGCAAGATCACACCGTGGCGGTGTATTGCCAAAGCCATCGGCGTTCGAGCCTGATGTTTTGTGTATTAAAGCACTTGGGGTTTGAGGATGTTCGGGGCTATCCGGGCGCGTGGTCGGATTGGGGTAATCGGGAGGATCTGCCGATCGCGCGCTGAAAATAAAGGCACTTTATTTTCAGCTTGGATTTGTAGCGCGCAACGCATCCGCTTGCTTCAACGCCTCGGCCCTATTGCGTGCAAACTGAATGCGGCCTTCTTGGTAGTGCACCCCAGCACGCCGCAATTTCAAGATCATCCTTGGTTGCAACTCACTGATAATCAACGTGATATTTTTTTCCGCCAACGCCTCTACAATCGACCCCATCGCAATCATGGCGGACACATCAATCATCGTCACTTCCGCCATATCGAGAATAACGATGCGGATTTTTGAGTTAACCACCGTCAAATTTTTCAGGGCCAAGCGCGCCGTGCCAAAAAAGAGCGGCCCATTGATGTCATAAATCGCGACATCCTCACGCAATTCCCGATCAGCCACCTCATGCTCGGTGAGCAACCGCCCTTCAGTGAGCTGGATGTTGCGCCGAATAAACAAAATTGCCGCCAAACCCATGCCGACGGCCACGGCCACCGTCATATCAAACAACACGGTCAACGAAAAACAGGTAATTAAAACCAGCGTATCACTGCGCGGGGCGATGCGAATAATGCGGAAAAAATGGTGCGCCTCGCTCATGTTCCACGCCACCATCAGCAGCAACGCGGCCATTGATGCCATCGGAATATAGCCCAAGAGCGGCGCTAGAAACATGATGGACAGCAAAATAAATAGCCCATGCACCACCGCCGATAAGGGCATGGTGCCGCCAGCGCGAATGTTGGCCGCCGTGCGCGCAATGGCTGCGGTGGCGGGAATACCGCCAAAAAAGGGCGCTACCATATTGCCAATCCCCTGGCCGATGAGCTCATCATTCGGGTTATGTTTGCGACCGGACATCCCATCGGCCACCACGGAGCACAGCAGCGATTCGAGCGCACCGAGCATCGCAATGGTGAGCGCGGCGGGTAAGAGTGCACGGAAGAGATCAAACGATACCGTTAACTGTGCGCCTTCTTTCCCCGGCAACGCCCACGGCCAATGAAACGCGGGCACGACCGACGGAATGCCCTGCCCGCTGATGCCATCAACAAAGTAATGAAACCGCGAAGCAATGGTTTCAACCGCCGCATGGCTGCCCATGTGCGATAACAGCCAAGCCAGAATAGATCCGGCCAAAAGTGCAATCAGATGCCCGGGAATCCGTGATTTGAGCCGCGGCCACACCATCAAAATCGCCAAGGTCACGGCACCGACCAAGGCTTCATACCCGTTAATGCTCGGCAGTGCCAACATGATATTTTGTACTTTGGTGAAATAATCACCCGTGGCCGCCGCGCCGCTTAACCCAAGAAAATCCTTGATTTGCAGGGTGGCAATCACCACGCCAATGCCTGCGGTAAAACCGATGACCACGGGATATGGCACAATCTCAATCAAGCGCCCCATTCGAGCCAACCCCATGAGAACCAAAATCACCCCGGCCATCATGCCGGCCACCAGCAGACCACCTAAACCATACTGATGCACGATGGGAATCAGCACGACCACAAATGCCGCCGTCGGCCCTGAAATATTAACGCGCGAACCGCCGGTCAGCGCAATCAAAATCCCCGCCACAATCGCGGTATACAGACCATATTGCGGGCCGACATCAATCGCGATGGCCAACGCCATCGACAAGGGCAGCGCAATCACGCCGACGGTGATACCGGCGATGATATTGGCCTGAATACTTTGCCAGACTGTCTTGGCTGCGCGCTCATCGCGAATCGAGCCGATTAGTGCGGAAAACATAACTCCTCCCCCATATGTTGCAAAAAACTTGCGCGATAAAACGATACGCCTGAGCTCATCAGGGCGGCGGGTTGCCAAATCGTCCGAAGCAGATTCACAAGTTGCATCACAAGGGAAAGGCTGGGTGGGGCAAATTCAGTCAGGGCTCGTCGCTGCGAGGCGAGGCAAATCAGCAAAATCTGGCTAAACCCAGGGGGAATTTTTGCTGCGACCCCGTAATCCAACAGGCTGCTGGATATATTACGCCTCTTTGAAGCATCTCAGTGGCGTGAAGCGGCAGCCTAAAACGCCCGATTAAACGCGGAAAAATGTCGAGCGGTAATACACCAGCTCGCCAATCGAGCCGCGAATGTCATCCAGTGCCTGATGATTCGCGCCTTTTTTCAAGCCTTGAAACACGGCCGGATTCCAGCGCCGCGCCAATTCTTTCACGGTAGACACATCCAAATTACGATAATGGAAAAACTGCTCAAGCTGGGGCATTAATCGCACTAAAAACCGCCGATCCTGGCAAATACTATTACCCGCCATAGGCGATTTGCCCGGCACGACCCAGGCTTGCAAAAACTCCAAGGTTTGCAGCTCGGCTTGACGCAGCGTGGTGGTGCTGGCCAGCACGCGGGCAATTAAGCCGCTTTCACCATGGGTGCGTCGATTCCAATCATCCATGGCATCCAAGGTACTTTGGGGATGATGAATCACAATCACCGGGCCTTCTGCCAAGATATTGAGATGCTTGTCCGTGACAATTGTTGCCATTTCGATGATGGTATCGGTTGAGGGATCAAGCCCCGTCATTTCAAGGTCGATCCAAATCAGGTTTTCGGTCGGTTCCGCCATATTCATGCCTATACTCTCTGGAGAATGGAAGGTATCAGATCTATCGATCAGCCTAACATGAAACCCGACGCCCCCTCTTCACCCACCCGAGGTATGGCTGATCATGACCCCGCAATTACACCCCCGCTGGCACCGTACTGACCCATGGCTAAAGGCTGAAATCACCCCGGGCAATTTTAAAAATGGCTTGCTGCTCATCAATGCCATTGGCTATCTCGCGGAAAAATACCAACATCATCCCGATTTACGCCTTGGGTATAATCGGGTAGAAATTCGCTTAACCACTCACGATGCACGGCAAATCACCGACAAGGATTATCGTCTCGCCGCCGAGATTGACCGTTTGCTGGCCAGCGATAACCCGTTATAACCGCACATACCCTAACGCCCACGGATGAACGCCATGACTGATCTGCACCCGCCCGAATCTGTGGTACCTGAAAAACCGGCTGAACTGGCGACCCTGATTCGCGATATCCGCGAGGTGATGGCCCGCAATCGGTTGGTTGAAGGTTTGGTTGATCGATCGGCAGAACCGAACCACGCGCTGGTTGAAAAGATTGTCCACAAACAAAATTTAACGCGCTTGGCGCAGAAACTTGAACACTGCCACCCCGCCGATATTGCGCTGATTCTTGAAGCGCTTCCCTTTGACGAACGGATGGTGATTTGGGACTTGGTGCACTCCGCTCAAGATGGTGAGGTGCTGCTTGAAGTGTCTGATGCCGTGCGCACCAGTTTGCTTGCCGCCATGGATCGCCAGGAAATGCTCAATGCGGCGAACACCCTGGATACCGACGAGCTCGCCGATCTTGCCCCGGATTTCCCCGAACAGGTCATGCAAGCGGTATTCACTGCGCTGCCCCTGGCAGAGCGTGAACGCCTCCGATTCGCGCTTTCTTATGCCGAAGATACCGTGGGTGCGCTCATGGATTTTGATTTAGTGACCGTACGTGCCGATGTACGCATTGAAGTAGTGCTGCGCTATTTGCGTCGGATGGACGATTTACCCGACCACACCGACAAGCTATTTGTCGTGAATCGGGACAGCGGCTTTGTTGGCGTGATTTATCTTAAAAATTTATTATTGAGCGATCCCGAGCAAGAAGTGCGCGATGTGATGGCGCAGGATGTGGTGCGCTTTCACCCCGAAGATAAAGCCCGAGCGACCGCCGATGCGTTCGAGCGCTATGATTTGATCAGCGCCCCGGTGGTGGGTGAACGCAACCAGCTCATTGGCCGGGTAACGATTAACGCCGTGATGGATTTTATCCGCGAAGCCCGCGATGAAGAACGCTTGTCGCAAGTGGGTTTACGCGAAGAGGAAGATATTTTTGCCCCCATTGTGCGCAGTGTCAAAAACCGTAGTCCCTGGTTGGCAGTGAATCTGGTGACCGCGCTGATTGCCTCACGCGTGATTGGCTTATTCGATGGTGCGATTGAGCAACTGGTGGCGCTGGCCGCCTTAATGCCGATTGTGGCGGGCATGGGCGGCAATGTGGGCAACCAAACCATCACCATGATTGTGCGGGAACTGGCCTTTCGCACACTCGACAACCGCGACATCCGGTTGCTGTACAGCAAAGAGCTACGCATTGCGCTCATCAATGGTTTAATCTGGGGCGGTTCACTGGGTTTAATTACCTTTCTGCTCTACCATGATCCCGCCCTTTCCCTCGTGATGGCCACCGCGGTGAGCTTGAATTTCCTTACCGCCGCTTTTTTTGGGGTAACCATCCCGGTCACCCGCATGAAACTTGGTCGCGATCCGGCGCTCGGCAGCTCGGTTTTGATTACCGCCATCACCGATTCTGGCGGATTCTTTATTTTTCTGGGGTTAGCCACCTTGTTCCTGATGAAATAACCTCAAGCATGAAATCCCGCCTCACCGACCGCCAAAAAAATCAGATTGCCACCCGCAACAAAGCGCCGGATCTCACATTGGGACCAGGCACCGTCATCACCCATCACGGCACGGAATTAATTATCGAAACCGCCGATGGACACCTGCTGCGCGCGACCGCCAGGCGCACGCTCGGGGCGCTCACCACCGGTGACCGCGTCGGTTGGCGCACCGGTGAAGATCAACGGGAAATCATCGAACAGCTCCACCCCCGCAGCAATACCCTGATTCGCCCCGATACCCACGGCAAACTGCGCCTCATGGCCGCCAATATTGATCAGGTACTGATTGTGCTGGCCCCCATACCGTGGATGAACCCCAATATTGTGGAACAGGCGATTGTCGCCACCTTGGATTTGCCGGCCACGCCAATCATCCTCCTCAATAAAATCGACAACTTAGGCAGCATAGATCGCCAGGATCGACAGCAGATTGAAGCCACGCTACAACTCTGGCAAGCGCAAGACATTGAGATTTTGCGGGTGAGTGCCCACACCGGGGAAGGTATTGCCGAATTACGCACCCGACTGGCGGATCGGATTTCAATGATGATTGGCTTATCGGGTGTCGGCAAAACGTCACTCGCCCGCAGCATCACCTCACAAGCCGCCACAGCGGCCATTAAGGCGCTCTCGACGCACAGCCAGGAAGGGCAGCACACCACGCGCCACAGCACCTTGTTTCGGCTCGATCATTTACCCGGCGGCCTGATTGATGCGCCCGGCGTACGCGATTTTGCCGTGGCAGCCCGCAGCCCGTTGGCGATTGATCGCGCGTTTCCCGATATCCTCAAATTAGCCCAAGGTTGCCGCTTTAATAACTGCAGCCACAATCAAGAACCCAATTGCGCAGTATTGGCCGCATTAGCCGATGGCCAACTTGATGCACGCCGATTTGAAAATTACCAAACGCTCAAACGCGATCGTAGCCAATCGCCCAATCGCAGTTAAGGAAGCCCGGATTTAAAGCGCCCCCCCTGTACCCATAAGGATCTACACAAGTTTTTAATCTCATGTCACCGCCTCCAATTGACTCAGGTGATCAAACCGTTCTTTACCTCTGGACGAGGAGAGGCCGGGACAGGGTCTTCACATCCCTTTGTGCTGTAGGCGGGGCGGTTTTGCCCAAGGAGGGAGAAGACACCCTGACCCAGGTGTGTCGACACTCATGCCTTCGAGGGGGAAGGGGCTTTTCCATTGCCTGAGTCAATCGGATTCCTGAACGGACACTCGCAGTAAGCGTTTTTTCTTAGTGCGGGCTCTGCTTTGTACGGGCTTTTAACCCGGCGGCCAGTGCATTTGCCGCCCACCCAACAGGTGCAAATGCAGGTGATATATCTCCTGCCCACCCGCCGCATTGCAGTTAAATACCGTCCGATAACCCGCCTCGGCTATACCTTCTTCTGCGGCCAATTGCACGGCCACCGCAAAGAGTTCGCCGATCAACGGCGCATCCTCTGGCGCAATGTCATTCAACGTCGGGATGACTTTCTTCGGAATAATCAAAATATGTACTGGCGCTTGGGGATTAATGTCCCTAAAGCCTAGGATGCGCTCATTTTCAAACACGATGGTTGCGGGGATTTCACGACGAATAATCCGTGAAAAAATCGTCTCACTCATGCTTTGCTCCTTACTCCGATTAAGGTGAACATCATCGCATAAACCCTGTACAGCCCAAGTCGGGCCAACGAAATGAGTTTAAAATTTATTCAAATGCGTGCTAAATTATTAGCCATCTATCAAATAATCAAGCCTTCCGGAGCCATCTAAAACCATGCTCATCTCGACTGCCCAGCAAATCCCCGCCCGCTACGCCGCCATCACTTGGGCTCGTGCGATGCGGCAAACGACGCTTGCCGTCATCGCACTGGGCAGCATGGCCATGAACATGGCTTCCGCGAGGGCAGAAAATGCGCCCGCCAAAAAAATGCCCCCCCCGATTGTGCCGGTAGCCAGCGTTCAAACACAGGATGTCACGGTATATGAAACCTATACCGGTACGACTGAAGCGCACCGCCAGGTCGATGTTCGGGCGCAAATTGAAGGCATCTTGCAATCACGCGCCTATACCGAGGGTGATACGGTCAAAAAAGGCGCGCCACTGTTTGTCATTGATGACCGCCCCTATGTGGCCGTACTCAAAGAGGCCCAGGCTAACGTGCTTTCCACACAGGCATCCATGAATGCAGCACAGCGCGATTGGAATCGAATCAACACGTTGTTTGGCAAGGGCGTTTCGAGTGTTAAAGATCGGGACGATGCACAATCCGCACTAGAAATTGCACAAGCTGCCGTCAAAGTGGCTCAGGCAAAGGTGACCGCCGCGCAAATCAATGTGGATTATACCCACGTCAACGCGCCAATCAGTGGCATTGCCGGTCGCCGAAGCGTTGCTGCGGGCAATCTAATCAAAGTGGGTGACAAGCTCGCGCAAATCAGCGATATCGACCCGATTCAAGCGGTACTCACAACCTCTGCGGATAATGCCTATACCCAATTACCGCCGCTGAATCCCACACCGGCCAACCCCACTCCGGCCGAACTTCTGGCCGGGCATGATTCGACCAAACCGGTTGTTGGCGAATTGAATTATCGCGCTGTGAGCGTCGATCCCAATACCAATAGTGTGACACTGCGGGGTGTTTTCCCAAACCCTACCGGGGCCGTCAAACCCAATGAGTTTGTGCGAATTCGTGTCGCTGTAGCGCAATTCCCGCAGGCACTGGTCATTCCGCAAACCGCGCTGACCAGCGGAATTCGCCCTGGCAGCTACGCGGTGTTTACCGTGGCCGCAAATAACACTGTCACGCAAACACCCGTGGAATTGGGACCCATGAGCGACCAGGGACAAATCATCCATTCAGGCCTCAAAGCGGGCGAACGCATTGTGACCGATGGCCTGGTCAAGCTGCGGCCGGGCATCACGATTGAGCCATTCAGGCCCGGCGCGAAACCCTAATCGCGCATCAAAGCGCTTACACCCGGACATCCCGTTATGATTTCGACGTTTTTCATTCATCGCCCTATTTTTGCCTCGGTTTTGGCGACTGTGATTATGCTGGCTGGCGCGGCTGCGTTCACCGGCTTGCCCGTGGAGCAATATCCCGAAATTGTGCCGCCCGACGTACAAGTCACCGCCACCTACAACGGCGCCGATGCCGCCACCATCGCTGAATCCGTTGCTGCGCCGCTCGAACAGCGGATCAATGGCGTGGAAAACATGCTGTATATGTCATCGAGCAGCTCAGATGCCGGCACAATGAACCTGACCGTCACCTTCGCCAATGGCACCGACCCCGATCAGGCCGCCATTGATGTGAATAACCGTGTGCAGCAAGCCTTGCCGCAATTGCCGCAGGACGTGCGCGATCAAGGGGTCGTGGTGCAGAAAAAAAGTAACGCCATTTTGATGGTGATTACCCTGCTCTCAGGGCACGGACAATTCGACACCAAATTCATCTCCAACTATGCGCTATTGAATGTCATCGACGAGCTCAAGCGCATTCCTGGCGTAGGCGACACCCTGCTCTTCGGCGCGCAAGATTACTCCATGCGCATCTGGCTCGACCCCGCAAAACTCGCCCATTTCGGCCTGACCCCGACCGATGTCTCCAACGCCATCAAAGCCCAAAGTGCGCAATTTGCTGCGGGCAAATTCAACGATGCGCCCAATGATTCAGCCGCAGGGTTCACTTATACCATTACAGCCGATGGGCGTTTTACCCATGTTGAGCAATTCCGCAATATTATCTTGCGGGGGAATATCAACGGCGGCGCGCTGCGTTTAAAAGATGTGGCGCGGATTAGCCTGGGTTCCAAATTCTATGGATTCAATGCCACCTTTAATGGCAAACCCACTGTGCCCATTGGGGTGTTTTTAGCACCCGGCGCTAATGCGCTGGATACGGTCGCCGCGATCCGCGCCAAAATGGCCGAGCTGCAAAAAGTATTCCCCGGTGATTTAACCTACAAGGTGCCACTCGATACCACCGACTTTGTGCGCATCTCGATTCATGAAGTCCTAAAAACGCTGCTCGAAGCAATGGTTTTGGTCGTGCTGGTTATTTTTGTCTTCCTGCAAAAACCGCGTGCTACCCTCATTCCGCTGATTGCCATTCCCGTTGCCTTGATTGGTGCGCTCGCGGGTTTATATATCGCTGGCATGTCGATCAACTTACTGACTTTATTCGGCTTCGTTCTCGCCATCGGCATCGTGGTCGATGATGCCATTATTGTGATTGAAAACGTCGAGCGACTCATGCGCGAAGAAGCCCTGCACGCCAAAGAAGCCGCCATTAAAGCGATGCAGCAAGTTTCAGGCCCGATTATTGCCACCACGATGGTGCTACTTGCCGTATTCATTCCCGTCGCCTTTATTCCAGGTTTAACGGGTGAAATGTACCGCCAGTTTGCGATTGCGATTTCCCTCTCCGTCGTGCTGTCGGCCGTGGTTGCCCTCACGCTCACGCCCGCCATGACGGCCATCTTGCTTGGCAAACATGAAGATAAAAAACCCGCCTTGCCATTTCGGATGTTTAATCGCGGCTTCGCCGGACTAACGCACGGCTATATGGGGCTCGTGCATTTTTTCCTGAAAGCCTGGCCCATTGGCTTATTGATTTTTGGCGGCGTGATTGTCGCAGCGATTGTGCTATTCAAGCACTCACCGACCGGATTGGTGCCGAATGAAGACCAAGGCTATTTCCTCTCGATCATTAAACTCGCGCCCGGCGCCACCCTCGATCGCACGGGCGAGGTGCGTGATGAGTTAAGCGATATCGTGACCAAAGATCCGAATGTCTTTTCGATTGTGGCCTTCGCGGGACGCGACTTACTGGCCGATACCGCCCGCCCCAATGCGGGTGTCGCATTTATTCGTCTCAACCCCTGGAATGAGCGGCCACGCCCGAGCCAAAGTGTGCAATCCATGGCCAAAAAAATCACCCAGGAAGCCCGACACATTCCACAAGGGCAAGTCTTTTCATTTGTACCGCCGCCGATTCGAGGTATTTCAACCACGGGCGGTTTTGAGCTGTATCTGCAAAATCGAGGTAATGGCGGATTAGACGCGCTCAATACAGCCGTACAGAACTTGATTGTTGCCGCGAACAAACGGCCTGAATTAACCGGCGTGCGCACTACGTTTGAATTCAACATGCCGCAATATCGCGCCGAAGTGAATCGAGACAAAGCCTACGCACTCGGCGTGTCGGTCAAGGATATTTTCACCGCCATGCAGTCCACATTTGGCACGGGTTACGTGAATGATTTCACCCTGTTTGGCCGCAATTTCCAGGTTAATTTGGCCGCCGATACAGCGCATCGGGTCAGCCCGGAAAATTTGGAACAAGTCTATGTGCGCAGTAGTAAAGAGGGGCTAATCCCCTTGAGTTCACTCGTGCACCTGCAGCGCGTGACCGGGCCGGATGTCGTCAATCGGTTCAATATTTTCCCCGCAGCAAAAATCCTCGGCAACCCCGCACCGGGTTATTCGTCCGGCCAGGCCCTAAAAGCCATGCAGGAGGTAGCGGCCAGCACGCTCTCGAACAACTTCCAACTGGGCTGGATTGGTGCAGCCTATCAAGAGCTTTCTGCGGGCAAATCCGGCGCGATTGCGTTTGGCCTTGGCATCATCATGGTGTTTCTGATTTTGGCGGCACTGTATGAACGCTGGACACTCCCTTTGGCCGTCATCACGGCCGTACCCTTTGCCGTATTGGGTGCATTGCTCGCTAACTGGATGCGGGGGTTGGATATCGATGTCTATTTCCAGGTCGGCCTGTTGGTGCTGATCGCCATGTCGGCCAAAAATGCCATTTTGATTGTTGAATTTGCCGCGAGGATACACGCCGATGGCCGAAGTATTCAGGCGGCGGCGGTCGAAGCCGCCCGCATCCGTTTCCGCCCCGTCATCATGACATCCATGGCCTTTATTCTCGGTGTGCTGCCACTGGCATTGGCCAGTGGCGCGGGAGAAGGGGCACGCCATGCGCTGGGCACAGGGATTGTTGGTGGCATGATTTTGGCTACCTATGTCGCCATTCTATTTGTCCCGATGTTTTTTGAACTGCTACAAACGCTCAGCGAGAAATTAAGCCGCCGCACGCATCGAACCGAAAAACAGGCTGAATCGAAGCATTAATCCCGCTGAAACGCCATCGGACAAACCCGTGAGCGCCCATGGACTCCGTATCATCATGACATCCCGCACAGCGGGCAGATCCCGGCCATGCGTTTGTTGCCAACATCAAGCGTCGCTTGCTGTACTTCGAACAAACCCACCAATCTCTGGTGATATTTAGGATTTGCTTATTGAGCAATTAAATTTTTCATAGCCCAATGATCGAATAAAAATGAACCAGAACGCCTCATAATCATCTAAAATTCGCAAACTACGTCTTTGAAAGACGTTGTGTTCGTGCAATAAAACAAATCAGGGGCATTCATGAAAAAACTTATTCTGTTGGCGGCCGTAGCAGGGCTGATGACCGGCGTTGCTCAAGCGGCAGATGTCGCCAAACCCGAAGTCATTATTAATCCGAACGTTCGCTTCTTGGGTCACACGGTACCCATGAACGGTTCAGATATCACCGGCACCATCACCATTACGCCCGTTGCGGTCGATAAAACCAAACTGGTTGCGGAATTCAAGGGCAAAAACGTTGCAGGCCCAATGACCTTTGTACTGAACCATGGTCGCTGCGACGACAGCGCCGCTAAAGTCAAATATCCTCTGACCAACGTGGTTCATGGCAAATCTGAAACCGTCATCACGGCGGCAACCCCAACCCTGTTTGAAGGTGATGTATTGTCTTACAACCTAAGCGAAGGCGGCAAAGTCGTTTCTTGCGGCGACGTACAATAATTCCAACCGGAATCCGCCCTCTTAACCGGGTGGTGGAAAACGTCGTATTGCCGAGCGCAATAATTTTTCAACAGCCCGTTAAAAAATCCCCGTGATGGCGGCTGCGCAACTCATGTTGATGCAGCGTCCAAGCGGGGATTTTTCTTTCTGAGTATCGCGTAATTACTTGGACGCTTGACTCGCTGAAGCAAGATAGCGCTGATGCAAATCGAGCACACGGGTGACATATTGCTGAGTTTCGTTATAGGGCGGCACACCCGCGTATTTCTGCACGGCGCCTTCGCCCGCGTTGTACGCTGCCACGGCCAACTGCTGATTACCATTAAACAAATCCAGCAAAAAAGCCAAATAAGCCACACCACCCGCAATATTTTCCGACGGATTGAATCGGTCAGCCACACCAAAGCGTGCGGCCGTTTGCGGCATCAACTGCATCAAACCACCCGCGCCTGCAGAAGAAACAGCATTGGGGTTAAACGCGCTTTCCGCATGCATGACTGCACGCACTAGAGTCGGATCAACGCCAAATTGATGGGCATAATAATTAATTTCAGAGTCGAAGGTATGCACATCCAATCGAGACAGCAGCCTAAAACCGTCTTGCCACGCCTTGGGCGCGGTCAATGCGCTTTTCTGAAACAATTTATAGCCGGAGTCTTTTTTGGGCGGAACATTCGTGAGATGCGCCACACCATTGGCATCACGCAACACATAGACATCCGCCTTGGCCGCGGGGCTCAAAACACCAACGATCAGCAAACAGACAACATAACGTGAACGAAACGGGCCTAATGCCCGCCTAAAATGAGCTTGGCGATCCTTCATGCCCTATAACCTCTTGAAGCATTGCGTCACAATAGCATCGGTTCAACAAACGCATCCAACGAAATTTTATGGCATAACGACGCATTTATGAATACTGGCGACTCCCCGGCCCTATCCCTGCGCGTGGCGGCTTTTGGCCAGCTCATGGATGCTTATGAGCAAAACTACATCCTCCTACGTCGACTCTTTGGTGATTTACGCCGACTACAGACTGGAGATGAATGCCCATGGAATGCGGCCGTCATGCCAAAAGTCATCACCAGCAGCCGATATACATTAGACATGCAATTTACCGACCACAGCATCTTCGGCCACAAACAGCGCCCACTCCAACTCAAAGTCCGTATTTATCACGATGCACGCACCGCCGAGTTACTCGAACCCACCCGGAGAGACCAATGCCTCCAAGCAGAGGTAAGTCTATGCACTGAAAAACAATTTCGCCGTAATACCCTCTTGCAGAAATGGCTCATACAACAGCTGGACAGTCTCCTCAACACACAAAATTAGTACTATACCCAACTGATTTACTTGACTATGCTCCTCGAATATGAAGATGAGAATGAGATATTCATTGTCGCTCCTTGAAAGCGCACAGGGGAACACACAGGAGAGAAATCATGCGTCTGACCACCAAATGCCGCCATGCTGTTACCGCTCTCATTTATCTCGCTGAACGCAGCAACACAGACGCCACGGTATCCCTCGCTGAAATCTCGGCTATTCAAGGCGTATCCCTGTCTTACCTTGAACAACTATTCTCAAAAATTCGCCAGGCCAATTTAGTTGTCGGCACGCGGGGCCCGGGTGGTGGTTATCGCTTAAATCACCCCCCTGGCCTCATCAGCGTCGCAGACGTCATCGATGCCCTGGATGACTGTTGCCGAGGGGATCGGCTTAAATTGCTCGATAGACCCTGTCAGGACAGGCGCAATTTCGCCCATGATAAATGGAATGAATTTTCCCGTGATCTCTATCTGCATTTGAGTGGTGTTTCTCTCGCCCACTTCATGGGGATCAAAAATGAATCTCAAGAAACACCTCATGCGTCGGCCGCCGCCTCTGGGTAAACCACACACTTGCGCGATGCTTCATATTGACAAATCAGGCCAGTCCATGAATAATCTCGCCCCTCTGCGGGAATAGCTCAGCTGGTAGAGCGCAACCTTGCCAAGGTTGAGGTCGCGAGTTCGAATCTCGTTTCCCGCTCCAATTCGGCTGGATGTCAGAGTGGTTATGTCGCGGATTGCAAATCCGCTTACCTCGGTTCGATTCCGGGTCCAGCCTCCAATCAAATTCCTTGATCAACAATAACTTAGTCAATCATTCGTGATCATACGCGATCATGAAAAATCAATCATAATCACAACACACTGTGGGAAAATTGTGGCAAAGTGGCAAAAACCCCTGCCACCAACCCAGCAAAAATTGAAACTGAGATTGTCGTCTTTTTCTATCGTTAAATGCGTTTTCAACGCAGTTCGTAAAGATACCCATTTCATCCTGCTACGATAGCAGAATTTTGTTTGTAAATAATTAATAGTTGCACTATAGTGCAACAATGCATCTAATAAATATTCAACCCCAAGACATATTCCAATCTCTGGC
>JAJYYE010000008.1 GCA_021801265.1 Pseudomonadota bacterium
TCTGCGCTTCGGATTCAAGGGAGGCGCATTATATACACCCCTCACTTCCTGTCAACGCTTCCCGTTCAGCGCCAACCCAAACCCTAAGCCTCTCAGCTCAGCCCTGACGCCATCTGCGCTTCAGGGAGGCGAACTATACGCCGTTTGCCTTTAGTGTCAAACATTATTTAACACTGAAATTTGGTGGGTCGTGCGGGATTCGAACCTGCGACCAATTGATTAAAAGTCAACTGCTCTACCAGCTGAGCTAACGACCCGTTCAAGAGGTGCGTATTGTACATACCTGCGTTTTAGGCGCAAGCGCTTTTAACGCGGTTTTTCTGAATCTATTCGGCGTACTTGGTCACGTCAGGGACACCTGCATCAATAAAGCCTTGTTTCCTATAGTGACAGGCATCACAGCGACCACAAGCCCGACCCTGTTCATCTGGGTTATAGCAGGAGATCGTTTCACTGTAATCGATGCCAAGGGCAGAACCCGTCCGGATGATTTCGGCTTTTGTCATGAATTGCAGTGGGGCTATTATTGCGAATGGATGCTGATTAACTTCTGCCGCTGTCGCCAAGTTCGCCACTTTTTCAAACTGTTGAATGAATTCTGGCCGACAATCGGGATAGCCCGAATAATCTACTGCATTCACGCCGATGTATATTCGCCGAGCACCCAAAATTTCTGCCCAACCAAGCGCTAATGAGAGAAAAGTTAAATTTCTCGCTGGCACGTACGTTATGGGAATATCTTCGGTAGCGCGTTCCTGGTAATCGGGTACGGCTAACTGTGTATCTGTTAAGGCGGAACCACCCACACCATTTAAATCTATATGGATGGTTTTATGATGTTTAATACCCAGTTGTCGCGCAACTCGATTGGCAGCATCCAGTTCAACTTTGTGCCGCTGGCCGTAATCAAAACTGACCGCATAGACCTGGAAACCCTCGCTTTGTGCGATGGCTGAAACCGTCGCGGAATCGAGACCGCCAGAGAGCAAAACGACGGCTTTTGCTTGTTCAGTGTCCAGGTTCATTACCCCATATCATTTTATGTAGTTGCATTTGCATGCGTAGGCGCAGCCCCGTTCCGAGCACCCATTCGGCGAGCATCAGCGGAGTTACCATGCCAAAGACCGGCGAGACCAACACGTTAAAGCGTCGATCAAGTTGGTGATGCTGCACCTGCGCTTCGGCCCACTGGAAGTCTTCTGTGCTGCCCACGACAAATTTAATCTCATCTGAGGCTTTTAAGTGGTCCAAATTTTCGAGTAAATTTCTCCCAGACTCACCGGAGCTGGGGGTCTTTAAATCCATCACAATGCGAACGCGCGGATCTACACCGGCAATATCTATTGCACCGCTGGTCTCCAAACTGACCGCGTAACCTGCATCGCATAGTGCTTTTAATAATGAAAGGCATGCGGGCTGGGCCAACGGCTCCCCCCCGGTGACACATACGTCTTTGGTTTGATGCGCTTGAACTTGCATCATTATTTCGTTGATCGCCATGCGCTGACCGCCCGTGAACGCATAAGCCGTATCACAATAAACGCAACGCAAGGGACACCCCGTTAGCCGGACAAAAACGGTAGGCCAGCCCACGCTATCGGACTCACCTTGAAGTGAGCGGAATATTTCCGTGATCCGTAATTGCGGATGTTCTTTTAACTCTATGGCACTCATCGTTTCTCAGAGACCATTCGCGCCAGACGCTGCTTGGCTAAATTAGCGGCCTGACTCTGAGGGTATTGCGTGACAACTTTTTGGAAAATTGATCGTGCCTCAGTATTCTTGTTTTCGTCATAGGCGATATAACCTGTTTTCAGGAGCGCATCAGGCACTCGATCACTTTGAGGGAACTGTGTCAGAATTTTTTGATAGGCCGCATCGGCCTGTCCACGTTTTTGCTGCACATAATATGCCTCACCTTGCCAGAATAAGGCACTTGGCGTCCATTGGCCCTGCGGGTCTGCGTCAATAGCGGCTTGGAAGCCCTTGATTGCATCATCGTAACTGCCGTTTTTCAATTGAGTAAATGCGGCGTTATATAAATTTTGCTGCTTTGAATCGTTAGCCGAATGTACCGGGGTTGACGGCGATGCACTCGCGGCCGGCGCAGGCACTGATGTCGCACTTGGAGCCGGTACAACCGGGGCGGGGGGTATAGCCGATTGTGCGCCACTCGGTGCACTTGCTCCGCCGGGTTGTTCCAGCTTGGTGAGGCGGTCGTCAAGCGACCCGAATCCTGATTGCTGTGTTTTTTGGAGCCGTTGAATCTGATTACTTTGTTCTTCAACCTGACCACGTAAATCCCGTACCTGCTCCTGTAATTGAGATACGTTATTCAGCAAATTTTGAATAATGACCGTTTGACCTGAACTGGCAGAGGTGGCATCACCCGCGCCCAAGGGCGGCGCACCCAGTGGTTGGGTCGTTGCGACCATGGGGGTAGTGACTGGTGTCTCCGCTGCAGGGGCGGATGCTGGTTTTTGTGCTGCCGATCCGTTCCAATCCAGCCAAGTTGGTGGCGTTTGCGCCTGAGCCACCGACCCCACGGCCAGACTCACCAAGGTGAATGCCATGATTCGCTTAAGCACGGTCTGATTCTTAAATTGGTTCATTGCATATCTCAATCTTTTTAGTAATGCGAGCCAAACATTCGCCGCATAAATGGTTTGTTTTCCGTTCGCGCGTTACTGCTCTGTGCCCTGAAATGGCCCCCAGGCAGGATCACGGACCTGACCGCTGGCAAAGCGAAGTGTCTGGCTACCGGCACCCGCCAATGGGCTAACTTTAAGTACAGAACCACCACCGGCTTGAGAGGCATAAATCAGCATGGTGCCATTAGGCGCGAAACTGGGGCGCTCTTCAGAGCCGCCGTTGCTGATATAACGCAAATCATTGCCCCCCCCGGATAACGACTGCACTGCGACCCGGTACCCCCCATTGCCTCCCGCCAACATGGCCAGCGTTTTCCCATCAGGAGATACCGCGCCGCCCGCTGCGTAGGAAACACCAAACGTTAAGCGCTGTGCCGATCGCGAACCCGATGCCTGCTCAAATATTTGTGGAGAGCCCGAACGATCTGATGTAAACACCAAAGTTTGATTATCCGGCATCCAAGCAGCTTCGGTATTAATGGAACCATCATTCGTTACCTGGGTTAACGCGCGGGTGTCCAAATCCACCACATAAATATTGGGGCTACCGAACTTAGATAGCGTAAGTGCAATTTTATTGCCTTTAGGCGACCAGCTTGGCGCACCATTGATTCCGGGGAATTTGGTCAACTGATAGCGCTGACCGGTACGCAAATCTTGCACCCAAATACCCGAGCGGCGCCCTTCAAATGATACATAGGCCAGTTTCGTCCCATCAGGCGACCACGTGGGCGACATCAAGGGATAGGTTGAGCTCAATACCGTTTGTGGATTAGCACCATCTGAATCAGCCACTTCCAGGGTATAACGGCGTTTATTCATGGGGCCGTCCGTTTCAGTCACGTAGGCAATCTTGGTGTCAAACGCCCCACGCACGCCGGTAATCTGCTTGAACACAATGTCAGCGATACGATGAGCGATGCTGCGTTCAGCCGAAATAGGTGCAGAAATCACGCGTCCCGCCATCTGCTGGCCATTGGAGACATTTAACAGGTAAAAAGTCGCTTGATAAGACGCGCCTTGTTGCTCGACTTTACCAATAACCAAGTATTGCGCTTTACCCGAACGCCATTGATCAAACTGAACCTGCTCAGGTGCGGAAGGCTGACCCGGCATTTGATCGGTGCTTAACGGCGCGAACTGCCCCGAGCGTGCCAGATCCGCTCGAATAATACTGGCGAAATCTGTATTGGTTGTGGTCGAAAATGGCACCACAGCGATGGGAACACCGCTTTCCTGCCCGCCACTAATGACGATATTGAGTTCGGCATGACCGACCATAGGCAATCCCATAAGGAGCCAAGCCATCACCCATAAACTCCAGTGTTGAATCCGTGCTTTCATGCTGACCACCTAAATGTACTCAAAACGTATTGGGGAAAACTGCCAGACTTTTGCCGAAGTGCTAAACACGCTGACGGCCCCGCTATCAAGGCTTCGCCTGAAACGTAAAGTTAATGCTCGACTGAAACAAACTCATATCCGAGGGTAGCGGTAAGGGCGAAGCCCGTTCGATGGCCTGTTGTACCGAGCGTTGAAACAACTGATCGCCATCGCATTGCAACACTTTAACATTGATTACTGTGCCATCAGAAGCTTGGGAAATTCGCACATTACATTGCCATTGTGGCTCCCAGCCCGGTGGCTTATACCATTGCGCTTGAACTTTATTTTTAATCGCTGCGGCATAGGCATCCATCACGCCCTTGGATTGACTTTGCCGAAGTTCATTTTGCAATTGATTTTGCAGCGCAGACTCTTGTGATTGTCGCGCTTTGACGGCAGCCGCTTTTGCTGCCTTGTCAGCGGCTTCTTTTGCTGATTTTTCCCGAGTGGCTTCCTTCGCCGCTACCGCTGCGGCCTCTTTGGCCGCCTGGGCCTGAGCGGCCTTATCTGCAGCGGCTTTTTCTGCCGATGCTTTCTCGGCAGCTTGTTTGCTCACCTGGGCAGCCTTTGCCGCAGCCTGCTTGGCCGCTGCTGCCGCTGATTTTTCTTTTGCCACCTCTGCTTGAGCGGCTTGTTTTTGGGCATCCGCCTGCGCCGTTTCTTGCTGGATTTTCTCTAATGCTTTTTGCTGAGCATCCAGTGTTTTCTGCGCTTGCTTTTGGGCTTCCTGCGCGGCCTTGAGTTGCTGTTCTTGGGCGGCGGTTGCTTGCTGCTTTGCTTCGCGCATCGCTTCCAATTGTTGCAAGCGAGCTTGTTCGGCACGGCGAGCGGCGGCGGCTTGTTCTGCGGCAGCCTGGGCTTTTTCTGCCTCGGATTTTTGTTGCTTTAAGGTCTGATCACGTTGCACATCAGCACTTTTCAGGCGATTCAACTGCTGGTCGATCGCCGATTGGGGCACGGATTGCGCCTGAATGGTTTGCTCAGTGGGCGTGTTGGATGCCTCAGAGGCCGGAGAAAACGCATTCATTTTGAAGGAAATAAATATCGCCAAAATAATCAACAGATGGAGCGCAATTGCCAGCAAAATAGACAGTGGCATGCGGGTAAACCAACGGAACATGATTATTTACCCCCGCCCGATTTGAGTCCCGAAGTACCCGGTTGATCAGTTACCAAACCGACCTTGTCTACCCCTGCACTTTGCATGGCCACCATCGCATCCATCACAAATTGATAGTTCGCTTCTTTATCCCCTTTGACCAACACGGGAATTTTGGGATTGAGTTGCCGGGAAGCCAAGACATACGCCTGAATTTCATGAATCGATACCGTACCCGAGGGGGCCGCTTTGCCCGATACGGAATATTCGCCCATTTTACTCACGGCCACCACAATGGGCAGATCATCACTGGGTGCTAACGCCTTCGATGCCGCACTGGGCGGCGTGACTTCCACACCTTGCTGTAACATGGGCGCAGTCACCATAAAAATCACCAGCAGCACCAACATCACGTCGATGTAGGGCACCACGTTGATTTCGGCAACCACTTTTCGGCTGCGCCGCACGCGACGATCCATGGCTTACTGCCCCCCGATCTGGCGCTGGAGCAGGCCTAAGAACTCGTCGGTAAAGCGGTCGTAACGACCATACAGTTCATCTACTTGTGTTGAATAGCGGTTGTAGGCAACGACCGCCGGAATCGCAGCAAACAAGCCCATCGCGGTGGCGATCAAGGCCTCGGCAATCGGCGGTGCAACGGTCGCCAACGTCGCATTTTGAGCATTCCCGAGATTCATGAAGGCACTCATGATGCCCCAAACCGTGCCAAATAGACCAATATATGGACTGACTGAACCAATGGTAGCCAGAATGGGCAGCCCTTCTTCAAAGCGTTCGATTTGACGATGTAACGTGACACGCATCGCCCGCTCTACGCCTTCAATCAGCTCAACCGAGCTGCGGCCCTCGACTTGACGTAAACGCTTGAACTCGCGAAAGCCTGATTCAAAAATGGCTTCCTGACCTTCACGCGGGCGGGTGTCGCGGCTGATACGATCATATAAATCGTTCAAACTTCCGCCACTCCAGAATCCTTCTTCAAATTGTTTTGCTCGAGCGCGCGCTGCACGCAGCAAGGAGGATTTGTGAAAAATCAGCGCCCATGAAGCCACCGAGGCGACCAACAAAATCAACAGCACGATTTGCACGGGCAAACTCGCGCCCAAAATAAGATGCACGACAGACGGTTCAGTACTCACAAACACTTGCTCCACATCACATTAACCCCATCTCTTTAGGAATGGGTTTTGGTTTAAAACTGGTTGCATCCACACACACGATCTGAACCTTTGCTTCGGACAGTTGCACGCCATCTGAAGTTCGTTCAACCACTTGATAAAAATGTAGCGCCGCCGCCGATTGCTTTTGCAGATGGCAACTCACCCGCAGGATGTCATTAAATTTGGCCGCACGTTGGTATTCTACTTGCAGCTGGGATACGACAAAAACGATCCCGTGCTCCTCGCGCAACGTATCTTGCTCAAATCCCCCCGCACGCAGCCATTCTGTGCGGGCGCGCTCGTAAAATTTCAAGTAATTGGCGTAATACACCACACCCACTAGGTCAGTATCTTCGTAATACACCCGCACGGGCCAATAGAAAGGGGTAATCATGAGTTTTCTTCGGCCAATAACGTGCCTTGCTGTGATTCAAATCCAGCGGGCGGGCGAAACCCAAAATGAGCATAGGTTAAACGAGTCGCCATGCGACCTCGGGCGGTGCGCACTAAAAAACCCTGTTGAATCAAAAAGGGTTCGAGCACGTCTTCGATGGTGTCGCGCGCCTCACCAATGGCCGCTGCAATATTATCGAGCCCGACGGGGCCGCCATCGAATTTGTGAATCACGGCTTCCAGCAGTTTTCGATCTTGCTGATCGAACCCTCGCCCATCCACTTGCAAAAGATTGAGTGCATCATTCGCCAAGGCCTGATTCACCTTGCCATCGCCCCGCACTTCGGCAAAATCACGCACGCGCCGCAGCAGCCGATTGGCGATCCGCGGCGTACCCCGTGCACGGGCGGCGATTTCATGCGCGCCGCCCGCATCAATGCTAACGCCCATGAGCTTGGCCGAGCGGGTGACAATGTGGGTTAAATCGGCCACAGAATAAAACTCCAGGCGCTGAATGATGCCGAACCGATCGCGCAGCGGGCCAGTGAGCATCCCCGCGCGGGTTGTGGCACCCACGAGTGTGAACGGCGGTAAATCGAGTTTAATCGAACGGGCGGCGGGCCCTTCGCCGATCATGATGTCGATTTGATAATCTTCCATCGCGGGGTACAGAATTTCTTCAACGATGGCCGATAACCGATGAATTTCATCGATAAACAATACGTCATTGGGTTCGAGGTTAGTCAGCAGTGCGGCTAAATCGCCGGGGCGTTCCAACACAGGGCCTGAGGTTTGCTTCAACCCCACCCCCATCTCGTGCGCAATAATGTTGGCCAGCGTGGTTTTACCTAGGCCCGGCGGGCCGAAAATCAACACATGATCCAGCGATTCACCGCGCTGGCGCGCCGCTGGAATAAAGATCTGCATCTGCTCGACCACAGCCGGCTGACCCACGTAATCACTCAGCCGTTTGGGGCGCAGCGCACGCTCAATGGCTTCCTCTTCAGATACGCTTTCTGCGTTAATAATGCGCTCGATCATGAGAATTATCCAGCCAATGGCTTGAGTGCGAGCCGGATAAGCTGCTCGACAGAGTGCGAATCAGCATCGGGGACGGCTTTCACCATCCGCAGCGCTTCAGCCGGTTTATAACCCAAGGCCTCTAACGCGCTCATCGCCTCATGCGTGACGCCCGCCCGCAGCCCCGTTGCGTTCGTTGGAGGACCAAGCCCCCCCGAGACGATAAGCGCGCCATCGCCAAAATCATCTTTCAGCCGGTCACGCAGGTCAATCACCAAGCGCTCTGCGGTTTTTCGGCCAATACCCGGCAAACGAATCAAGGCGGCAATATCGTTGCGCGCAATGGCAGAGGCAAATTCATCGGCGTTCATGCCGGACAAAATTGCCAAGGCTAATTTGGCACCGACGCCAGTCACTTTGAGCAGATGGCGGAATAACCGCCGTTCGACCTCCCGCGAGAATCCATACAGCAGGAATGCATCTTCCCGCACCACGGTATGAATCAGCAGAGTGGCCTCAATACCGATATTCGGCAAATCAAACAGCGTGGACAATGGCACCTCAACTTCATAGCCCACGCCTTGCACGTCAAGCAACAACCAAGGCGGCTGCTTGCTGATTAAAACCCCTTTCAAACGGCCAATCATCGACTGCGCCTGCGATATCGGGATTGCGCCAGGAGTTGCATGGCCGTTTTTCCTACCCCGACCTCAGGCGCTGACACACCCGCCAGCGAGGTTCGGCGATAGCAATGACACAGCGCCACGGCCGCCGCATCCGCGCCATCGGCGGGCGGATCAATTGATAATGATAACAACCGTTTGACCATGTGCTGAACCTGTAACTTATCCGCTCGCCCCGTGCCCACCACCGCCAGCTTCACGACCGCTGGCATGTATTCATGCACGGCCAAACCCTGCCGCACGGCCGCGGCAATGGCCACGCCACGCGCTTGGGCAAGTTTTAGGGAGGATTCAGGACTGCGGTACATAAAAATCTGCTCAATGGCGAATTCATGCGGCGCATGTTCGGTAATGAGGTGATCGACTGCGGTGTAAATCGCACCCAATCGCTGCGTGAAGCTCCCGTGCGATTTCAGGGGAATACTTTGCAGATGGACATTGCGCGCCGCACCACGTTCAAAATCAATCACCGCCACTCCCATCGTGACCGATCCTGGATCAATACCCATCACGCGAAAAACTGCCACGCTAAACGTAGGCCTCTTCGGGAATTTCCGCGTTATGGAACACTTCCTGTACATCATCGAGGTCTTCGAGCATGTCGATCATTTTCACCAATTTAATCGCGTTATCACCTTCAACCGGCGCATTCAACGCAGCACGCATGGCAATTTCGCTTTCTTCGGGCGCAAAACCTGCCGCTGTGAGCACATCCTTCACGGCCATATAGTTTTCTGGCGTGGTAATGACCTCAATGGCACCTTCATCATCAACCTGCACATCATCGGCACCCGCTTCCAACGCGGCATCCATCAAGGCATCTTCAGCCACGCCGGGGGGGTAATACAGCACACCTTGCTTTTTGAAGAGATAGGCGACCGAACCATCGGTACCAAGATTACCGCCGTTTTTGCTGAACGCATGCCGTACATCGGCCACCGTGCGGGTGTGATTATCGGTCATGCAGAATACAAGCACCGCCGCACCGCCGGGGCCGTAGCCTTCATACAGGATTTCTTCAAATTGCTCGCCATCACCTGCGCCAATACCGCGCTTGGCAGCGCGCTCCATCGTGTCTTTGGGCATATTGGCAGAAAGCGCTTTATCCCAAGCCAGACGCAGACGCGGGTTTGCCACGGGGTCGGCAGACTTGCCGATCCGCGCCGCCGCAGTGATTTCCCGAATGACTTTGGTCCAAATTTTGCCGCGTTTATTATCTTGGCGCGCCTTGCGGTGCTTGATGTTTGCCCATTTGCTATGGCCGGCCATCGTTGCCTTCCTCGTACGGTGATTCGATATAAAGGAGGTATTCTAGCAGCCTGCCGGACTTAACGCAGTCCTACTGCAGAAAAGTCGGATTTGGTCATACGTTCCCCGCTTTTTCGTTAAATGGAACAACCATTCGCCTCAAAAGCGTGAAAAATCCACCTCAAACCGGACTTTTCTTCGTGACGGAGGGTTAAGCCCGACAGGCTGCCAGCACAGGTGCCTTGATTTCGGCGGAAGAATCAGGTGACTTGGGCTAAACGACAACCTTAGGGGCATATCGGGGCGCGTTCACTGGCAAAACCCAATCGGGGCGCATGGCGCAGCCAAGTCAGCCAAATCAGGCAGGCCAGCGCCCATAGCACAGCCATGCCCAGTGCCAGCCAGAGCAGGTTTTTGGCGAGTAGTGCCACCGCGAACCCTGACACAACCCCTGCCAGGGTCATCTGAATAAATCCCTGCAGCGCCGAGGCCAACCCGCGTTGTGCGGGGATGTAATCCAATCCCATTAAATTCAAAGCGGGCATCGCGGTGGCCATGCCCATGGCGTAAAACATAATCGGTGACACCGTCCACCAAATCTGAGCGGGGTTGGGTGTTAAATGCTGCGCAAACCACAGGCCTTGCATCACATTAAAGAACACGGCAAGGGCAGCAATCAAAATACCCATGCTCACGGTTCGCGTTGGGGCATACCGGCGGGCCAGAAAATTACTGACTCGACTGCCCATAATCAGCCCCACGACAAGGGGTACGAAAAATTTCCAGAAACCGGTGGAGGGTTGCCCCAAATGCCCGATGAGCACGATCGGGGCGGCGGCGATGTATAAGAACATCCCGGAAAACAAGAGCGCAAAAACCAAGGTTAGCCCCATAAATGGTCGGTGAATTAACGCCTTGAGATAACTTATGACAATAAATTTCGGCGCTATCGATTGGCGATTATGCGCACCGATGGTTTCAGGCATGAATCCCAACACACCCAGCATCGACACGCCGGCAAACAGGGCGAGAAACCAAAACACCGAGCGCCAGCCAAACACTGCGTCCAACCCACCACCAATAATGGGTGCAATCGCTGGGGCGGCGGCAAACACAAAAGTAATGTTCGACATCACCCGTTGCGCGGTGGCGCCTTCAAATAAATCCCGCACCAACGCTCGGCCAATCACCACACCTGCACCCGCCGCAATGCCTTGCACAATTCGTGCGGCAATCAGTTCATTAATCGTGCCTGCCAGCGCTGCACCCACCGAAGCCACCGCATAAATCATGAGCGAAACCAGCACCATGTGTCGGCGGCCAAAGCGGTCCGACAATGGCCCATGCACCAGCATCATGCCGCCGAAAAACCAGAGATATAAGCTCAAGGTGAGTTGCATGGTGGCATCATCGACGCCAAATTCCTGCGCGATGGCGGGGAACGAGGGTAAATAGGCATCAACGGTGAACGGGGCAATCATGAGTAAGCTCGCGACGAGCGGCACGATCACCCAAACCCGCGTGGCGGGTGCGTTCATGCGCCTACGGAATCGCGCACAGCGCTCTGGTATCCAAGAAAGGTCCGCAATTGTTGGTGACCGTGTTCGGTCAGGATTGATTCGGGGTGAAACTGCACACCGTCCACGACGAACTCACGGTGCTGCAAGCCCATGATTTCATCAATCCGGCCATCGGCATGTTGCGTCCACGCGGTGATTTCAAGCACCTCCGGCAAGCTGGACTGCTCGACCACCAGCGAGTGATAGCGTGTCGCGGCAAATGGGTTCGGTAACCCCGCGAATACCCCTTCCCCCCGATGGAAAATGGGCGATACTTTGCCGTGCATGACTTCTTTCGCGCGAACGACATGGCCGCCAAAAGCCTGCCCAATGGCCTGATGCCCCAAACACACCCCCAAAATCGGAATTTTGCCTGCAAAGGCATGAATCACGTCAATGGAGATACCCGCCTCCGTAGGCGAACAGGGGCCAGGGGAAATCACAATATGCGAAGGCGCACGCGCGGCAATTTCGTCAACCGTGACCTGATCGTTGCGCGCAACCCAAACTTCTTCGCCTAACTCGCCCAAATACTGTACGAGGTTAAAGGTGAATGAATCGTAGTTATCGAGCATGAGTACCATGATCTGTTTTCCTTAAAATATCGAAAGAACGGGTTATTCGGCAATCTGGACAAGCTGTGCCAGGGGCAAGGGCAAGGCGGTACCAAACGCTAAAAACGAAGGATTCAATACCGATTCGCGCTGATTATAGGTCAACCGCTCACCCTTCAAATTGATCACCTGCCCGCCTGCGGCTTCCAATACACATTGAGAGGCGGCCGTATCCCATTCCGATGTCGGCCCAAAACGCGGGTATAAATCAGCAACACCTTCGGCCACCAAACACGTTTTAAGCGCACTGCCACAGCGGATCACCACAGGATCAATCAATGCATCCACTAAAGCTTGCTCGCGGCGGCTGCCATGTGAGCGACTTAATGCCAAGGTGATGGGCAGCGCGTGCGCCGGACGAACAAAAATCGACTGCATGCCCGCTGCGGCAAATCGCCAACTTCCCTCACCCAAAATGCCCGCATAATCGGCGCCAGTCGCAGGCGCATAGACCACACCCAGTACAGGTTGATGCTGTTCAATCAAGGCGATATTGACCGAAAACTCACCGTTGCGTTTTACGAACTCACGGGTACCGTCTAACGGATCGACTAACCAATACCGCGACCAATGCTGGCGAATTGACCAATCTGGCAGACCACCTTCTTCGGTGAGTATGGGAATATCAGGAGTCAGCGCCTCCAAACCCGCCACAATCACATGATGAGCCGCCATATCCGCTGCGGTGACGGGCGAATTATCAGCCTTGTGTGCAATGGAAAAATCGCTGGCATACACCCGCATAATCGCCTCGCCCGCTTCGTGCGCGATGGCACGAACCTGATCCCGCCACCGGGAATAATCACTCATGAATCGGCTCCGCATCAGGCAACCCTTGGGCATGCTCGGATAATTGTTCGGCCAAATAGGCACGCACCAGATATAAAGCCGCAATGGAGCGCGCCTCGCTGCATCGCTCATCCACAGCCAGTTGGTCTAAATCAACCAATGGCCAAAAAACCACTTCCAATGGCTCCGGCTCATCGCCCTGCAGGCGGGCGGGATACAAGCCCATGGCCAAAACTACTTGCGTGCGCTGCCCGGAATAAGCAGGGGCGGAGGTTAATTCACGCAAAAAAATCAGGTTTTCGGCCCCAAAGCCCGCTTCTTCCATTAATTCCCGATTTGCTGCCACCAAAATGGGTTCATCCAACTCGATCCGTCCCTTGGGTAAGCCCAACTCATAGCGTTCGGTACCGCAGGCATATTCTCGAATTAACACAATCTGGCCATCTGCTGTAATGGGCACCACCAGCACCGCACCCTGTCCTTTGCCGGTTAAACGCTCAAACTCGACTTCCGTCCCATTGGAGAAAGTCAGATCAACCGCTTCAATCTGAAAAAAACGCGTGGTCGCCAACGAACGAACGGCGCGGATTTTAGGTAAGTGCTGGATGGGCATCGATCAAACCCTAGTCAAAAATAAAATTTAGTACGTGCAGTATACCGACAGAGGGTGAACCCGGACACGACATCAGCCGCTCAAAGAACCTGTTCAATGGCGCTTCTGGGAAAATCCAACGACTTCAAATCCTTAGGCCATCGCCTATTAATTAATTTAACTCATTTTAATCATGATAAAATATCAAACTGATTTCGCTTGACGTGTCACCGCATCACGTCAAAATGCGCGGCTTGTATTTAAGGTGTCCGCCCCGATCACACCGTGAACAGCGGCGGATGAAACTGGGAAACAGGTACGGATCAGCGCGACCAGCAATCTCTCGGATTTGACCATCTGTCACGAGGAAAAGTCCGGTTTGAGGCGGATTTTTCACTCTTTTGAGGCGAATAGTTATTCTATTTAACAAAAAAGAGGGGGAATATGGCTTTGCCGCAATAGGACTGCGTTCAGTCCGACGGATTGCCAGGCGCGACCAAAACCTGTGCTGCCCCCGCAACGGTAGGCGCTGCCCGAATAATTTCGGCCGCGCGAGCCCGGAGACCGGCCTTGAATGTTTTCCACATCAGTGTGCGGTGGGCACACTTAAGATCGTGAGTGATTACTATGTCCATGCCCCGTACAACTGGCCGCCATTCGTTGACACTGGCCTGTTTATCCGCTTTTTCCCTGACCACACCCATCGCCGTCTTATCCATTTCGGCCTTACCGCTCTCTGCATGGGCCGATGAAGCAGCAACTCTGCCCGATGTGAACATCACCGCCAGTCATGGCGCACCTGTGGCGTTTGCGGGCGTGCCCGAAACGGTGATTACCCGTGCTGAGATTGATCGACTGCAGGCCACCTCGGTTTTATCCTTACTGGAAAATCGGGCGGGTTTGAATTTAGTCAACTCTGGCGGTGCAGGCAAACTCACCACCGCCTCGATTTGGGGCATGAGTGGGGGACAAACATTAGTGTTAGTCGATGGCGTGCGCATTGGCTCGCTCACCGCGGGCGCGGCCTATCTTGAAAACTTGCCTGTCGCACTGATTGAACGCATTGAAATTATCCGCGGCCCACGTTCAGGTCAATACGGCGCCGATGCGATGGGCGGCGTGATTCAAATCTTTACCCGCAAGGGCAAGGAAGGCGTGCAACCTTCGTTCAGCGTAGGCGGTGGCAGCAATAAAACCTTTGAAACTTCAGCTAATTTGAGTGGCGGTTCGGGCCCCTTGGATTATTCGATCGGCGCATCGCATCAAGGTACCGGCGGCTTTAACGCCTTTACCGATAAAACCGGCTCACCGTATGCGGTCAATCAACCCGACGATGATGGCTACCGCAACAATTCAGCTCAAGGTCGGCTCAATTACACCGGCGAAAACGGTGCCCGCCTGGGCGCGCATTGGCTCGGTACCAATGCATTTAATGATTACGATGGATTCACTAATCAAACCCGCACCCGCCAGCAAACCTTCGGGCTAGACGGCGCGCTCATGAAAATGGGCAACTGGCAATTACGCGGTAGTGCGGGACGCAGCATTGATCGTCAAACCAATTATTTTAACGGCGCGTACAAATCTGAATTTAATGGCCAACAAGACGCCTACAGCCTCGCTAACGACTTAAATTTCGGCCAAAGCCTGCTCACGCTCGGCGCCGATCGCTTAAACGATCAAATTTCCAGCAGCACGAAATACACCGTCACCAATCGTCACAATAATGGTGTATTCGCGCAATATGCCACGCAAATTGCCGCCCTTTCTGTGCAAACGGCACTTCGCCACGACAGCAACAGCCAATTTGGTAGCGCCAATACGGGTTCGATCGACCTGAGCTGGCAATTGAACCCCGCGTTGTCACTCACCGGCGGCTATGGCACCGGTTTTCATGTACCCAGCTTCAACTATTTGTATTATCCCGGTTACGCCAATCCGAATTTACAACCCGAACGTTCACACACGGCGCGCATGGGGATGAATTGGCAAAATAACGCGGGCTGGACGTCAAGCCTCACGGGTTTTCGCACCCGCACGCAAGATTTGATCGCCTCCAGCGCGAGTACAAACTATGTCCCGTACAACATCAATCAAGCGCAATCATTGGGTGCCGAATGGCAATTGGGTTGGCGCAATACCGATTGGGCGCTGAACAGCAGCGCGACATGGATTTCTGCGGTGGATCGCAGCACCGGCCTGAGTATCCCCCGCCAACCCAAATGGAGCGGCCGCATCGATTTAGATCGGCAATTTGGCGTATGGAATACAGGCGTTACCTTGCGTGGTCAAACGGCCACGCATGAATCGACGGCCACGCAAATCAACGCCGGTTTTGTGACGGCGGATCTACGGATGGGGTATCAATTCGCTAAAAACTGGCATGTGGATGCCAAACTGGTCAACTTGGCGGATAAAACCTATCAAACCGCCTATGGCTACAACCAAGCGGGGCGGACGGCGATGTTCACCTTGCGGTACGGCCTATAATCTAGGCCGCCTGTCGGATTGCGTTAAGTCCGACAGGCGGCTGTTGTGGATGGATAGTCAAAAAATTCCAGGCGCCATTTTGGCCACATCTGAGCGAATGCATGCCCACTCGGCGCGGTATTCGCTTTTTTTTTGACGAAAATATGGGCCGTCCTGCGCAAATCCTGTAATAATCTCGCTGCCTCACCTTGCCATCAGGCAGCGGGGATTCCCGTATTTTTTTGGAGCGTTCGTATGTCTGCCTTACCTGGAGCAATCCGCACCAATGAATCCCTTTTAGGCGACAATTCGCCCTCGAACGCCTTAACCTGGGGGCTGTTTGTGTTGCTTGCGCTATCAATGGCCGCCACGCGCTACCACCATTTCAGCTCGGTGCTGCACATCGCGGATACGTCTTGGGCGGTGTTTTTTATCGCCGGGTTATATTTGCGCCCACGCTGGATGTTTCCTGCTCTGCTGGGCTTGGCCGTAGCCATTGATTTGGTGGCGGTTTGGATGGACGGTACCGGCGTGAGCGGCTGTTTTTCCCCAGCGTACCCTGGTTTGCTGCTGGCGTACGGCGCCCTTTGGGGCGCCGGCCGGTTGGCCCACACGCTGATGTGGTCTGTGCGCCCATCAGCAGCAGCGCCCTCGACGATGATGGCCGTACACATTCTTGAAATTTCCGGCTGGCTTACTCTCGGTGTACTGGGTGCATTTGCCCTGTCAAACCTCACTTTCTGGGCGTGGTCAGGGCATTTTGCCGCAATGCCCTTGGGAGAGTACAGTGGTCGAGTTATCGACTATCTTGGCCGCTATTTAGTCGTTACAGGCTTTTATGTCGGTTTGGTTGTCTCAGGTATTCGCTTCATTCACATACTGAAAAGTATCAACACACCCCAAGCCGCTCATTGAGCAGAAGATGAATTCATTCGCCCCCCCTGGTTTTCAAGGGCGATTAATTGCCCTTGAAAACCCGCCACGATCAATCCATCCATTATCCGTCAGGGATTAGGGTGACTCATCTCGCGCTCAAAGCGCAGGCGCATTTCATCAATCCGGGTCTCCAGTACGCGAATGTCCGGCACGGCGATTCTCCGCCCCGCCAGCAGGGCGGTCATCCGCCATAGCCCACCATCACCCGAGGTTTCTTCACTGAGACTCTCCGCCAGGATTTCTTCGGAACGCGGCACGCCAGAAAGCAAAATGGCATAATAGGGCAATGCAATCTCCGGGTTGGTGCCATACATCACCGCGCAACGCACGCGTTGCCCAATCGTGGGTAAAGGCTCGTTGAGCATCGCCTCCAAGCTGACCAATGGCACCCGTTGCGCGCGCCAGTCCACCAAGGCGGCATCTAATCGACTCAAGTGCGTTTCCCCTTCCGGGAGAATCACCTCGGTAATTTCCGCAATCAGGGCATAGGGCACAATCAGTTCGAGCTGTGTTATTTGCGTGGGCAATCGAACAATCCGCAGCCTATTGGCCAATGGGGTCTGCCGACTGGATTGCGAACCCGCCCCCAAACCTATTTCATGCGCAGTTTCAGTGTCGACCAAAGGAAGATCCAATAAAGGATGTGCGGATTCGTCTGAGCTATTCATGCCCACCTCTCATTGTTCCTGTTGTGGTTCATGCTATTGGCTGGTCTTCTCAGCCAGTTGGCTGCGCTTTTCAGTAAGAAATTGTTCAATTCGCCCAATCAAATCAGCTTCGGCGTAGGGTTTGCCGAGATAGGCGCTCACCCCCAAGGCCTCAGCTCGATTCCGATGTTTTTGCCCCGTACGGGAAGAAATCATGATGACGGGTACCGTGCGGGTTTGTGGATCATTGCGAATCGCCCCCAACAACTCAAAACCATCCATGCGGGGCATTTCAATATCGGTTAAAACCACATCCGGCTGCTGTTCGTGCAGGATACCGAGGGCCTCAACGCCATCACGTGCCAAAATAACGTCGAGATTATTACGCTCTAGGGTACGAGCAGTCACTTTGCGCACGGTCAGCGAATCGTCAACGACCAACACGACCGGACGACGACGCGTGCCCAAATTCTGTGTCAAATCAACCGACCGATCATCGCGGCGCTGGAATTGCCTCACGAGCTCGAAGAGCTCCATCACCAGAATCACATTGCCATCATCGGCAATGGTTGCCCCCGAAAGCCCCGGGATTCGGCCCAACTGTGGCCCCAGCGATTTAACAAAGAGCTGAATACCCCCCAATTGGTAATCCACCTGGATAGCGAAGCGCCGCTCACCCAACTTGAACAGGAATACTGGTCGAATGCCCGCTTCTTGCGACTCTACGTTAAACGGCTCATGACTAAGCAGCTCGCCCAAATAAAACAAGGGATAACGCTCACCATTTAAGAGAACCGCAGGCTTGGCACTCGCATATTGCTCAGCCAATTGAATCGCAGTCATGCGAGTGACGGATACCACGCCCTTATAGGGAATAGCGTACCGATCCTCGCCCACCGAAACCAAAATGCCGCGTGTCATGGCCTGAGTCAGCGGCAAATTCAATTGAATACGGGTAAAACACCCCAGCTCAGAGTGCAGATCCACAAATCCGCCCATTTCCCGCACGGCACTTGCGACGACATCCATCCCGACACCGCGACCGGCCACTTGCGAGACATTGCCCGCTGTCGAGAAACCGGGCAAGAAGATCAAAGCGCGGGCTTCATCATCAGTTAACTCAATATCTGCGGGTACCAATTTACGTTCAATCGCTTTACGGCGAATGGTATCGATATCTAAACCACGGCCATCATCTTTGAGTTCGAGTGTCACGTTGCCGCCCGCGCTCTCAATCGTGATTTCGATTTGCCCCATCTCGGGCTTGCCTTTGGCGTGCCGTTCGGCGGGTGATTCAATTCCATGCGCCAGGCTATTGCGGATCATGTGTTCAAGCGATGGCATCAGCCCAACCAACGTCACACGGTCAAGCTCCGTCTCGCCATTGTGGACAATCAGCTCGGCATTGCGGCCCATTTCGTCACCCACTTGCCGGACTACGCGTCTCAGTCGGCCAACGACATCATTAAACCGCACCATCCGCAGCGCTAACATGCCATCCTGCAATTTACGGCCCAAACGCGATTGTTGCAGAAGCAATAATTGTGATTGTTCGGTGAGGTCGCTCATGGCCTCTTCGATACTGGATATATCGCCCAAGCTTTCCATGATGCCGCGGCTTAGCTCTTGCACCTGCGTGAAGCGGTCAAATTCCAACGGATCAAATTCTTCGGCAGCCAACCCGGATTCAGCCAAAAGCTCCGCCTTCATTTGCGACTCGGTTTCAATCTCCAACCGCCGCAACTGGCCACGCAGCCGCGATAAGGTTTGCTGCAGTTCAAACAAATGCCGCTCAAACCCATTCACTTGACGATCGACGCGCGCCTGCAACAACACGCTTTCACCCACTTGGTTAACCATGGCATCAATGCGATCGGCATCAACCCGAATTTGTTCTCGCCGAACTTCATTCGCCGATCCACTCATTTGAGTCGATACGATGTTCGCCGTCATTTCTTCCGGTTCAAGTCCATGCTCAAGCTCAGGCGCCAAGACATCCGATGCCAGTAAGGGCTCAAAGCCTGTGTTATTGGATTGCCATGCTTCTTCAGGTTGGCCAGCAATCGTGTTGGCCGCCACAGTCGTCTCCCGCACGACGACATCTTCACTAACGATTTGCGCCAGCAAGGCCACCTGAGCGGGAATGGGTTCTTGCTGCCGAACCAGGTCCAGCATTTTGCCCAACGCATCGTAGGTATGCTGAACCAAAATAATCAAGTGATCGACCCGCTCAACGCCCCGGTCTCGAGCCCGATCTAACCGATCTTCCAGCAAATGGGTGACATCAGCGAGATTCAGCAGCCCTGCCATCCGTGCCCCACCCTTTAGGGTATGCAGATTGCGATGCAGTAGCCGAATCGAATCCAGATCGTGGGGATGTGAACGCCAATGCGCAATATAACCATCAGCTTTTTCCAGCAACTCTTCAGCTTCTTCCAGAAAAATTTGCAGGATATCCGGATCCTGCTCGGATGGCTGATCGTCGGGGCGAATAGAAAGGCCGAAATCGACCGCTTGCGGGTGCGCAAATAACGACTCAGCGGCTGTCGCAATGACTGATTTCTCAGCACCGAAGCCGACAACCTCCGACTCATCTCGATCTAAATACGCACCATGGGCACGATTGCCCAACGTAAAATCTGTCGCTGCAATCAAATGGTCGTTCGCGTCAAGAACAGACTCTGTGCCCAGCATCTGTTCTTGCGCCAGAATCTGATCAATATGTGCGACAAGTTCCAGCTCAATCGGCTGTTCATCCGGTTGGGCAAAACTGGGGTCAATCGCCCACTGCCGCAAACGATCCATCATGAGTAGCGCACGCTGGAATGTCGCTAAATCGGCATACTCAAGCACCTTGCTCTGATCTTCGAGCAGTCGCACCCATTCCTCCAACCGATGGGCAATGGTTGCAATGGGTTTCACGCCTGCAGTGCGCGCCGACCCGAGCAAGGTGTGTACCAATCGAGCCAGTTCTTTATCGCAGGTCATTGAAACCTGGTTCATCAGCGCATGGTCAACTTGATGGCGTAAGGCCTGGATATAACCTGACGATTCCGCATCAAATATCTCACGCAATACCGGATCGTGGATGACAGGCTGATTATCCTGGGGCGTTAACCCACCATGCGCCAATGGCTCTGGGTGTCGAGATTCCGTGACCGTCTTCCCTGCCGAGAACAGCGCGTCTAATTCAATAGCTCTGGATGGGAAAGCGGCCTCTGCAGGTAGCGGACCATTTGATTCCAGTGCAGGGGAAAGCCCGGAATCGGCCGGCATAAGCCCATCGAACAGTTCAGCCGCTTCAATCTGTTCTGAACTGTGACGATCTGAAGTGTCATAAGCGGGCCGTTCGAACGCGAGCACCTCCTCCAATCCCGGGCCGTCTGATTCAGCGAATAATTCTTCTTGCGCTTCAGCATCTTGCGACATCGTCGCAGCGGTGCCTACTTCCAACAAGTTGCTCCACGCCTCAGCCTGGCGCAATGAGTCTTGCCAATACGCGGCAGGCGGCTGGTCTCCAGCGGCCAAGAGCGGTAATGCCTGAACCATCAAGTCGACCGCCGCCAGCACATCGGCACGTATCGCTTGAGAACCCGCAATCCGATCATCCAGAACATGATTCAAGAGATGCTCAAACGCCCAACCCCAGGCGCCAATTCCAGTTAAGCCCACCATTCGGCTACTGCCTTTAATGGTATGGAAACCCCGGCGAACAATCATCAGAGAATCCCGTTCACCAATATCAAGCCAGCGCTGTGCTGCGGCATAAATAGCGGGAACCTCCTCCGCCATTTCTTCCGCGAATACGCCCCGCATTTCGAGCACCATGGAATCGCGTGTTTCAGATCCTGACGACATCGCATCGAATGACGGAACAGCCAGCTCAACTGAGGTTTTATCCTCATCAATCGCGGTAACAGCCACTTGATCGGCAGTACGCGCCATCACTGAATCCAGTGCGGGCAAGACCTCTGTGGCCTCCTGGGCCACATCGGCCAGGAAGATATCGCCCGACGGCTCAAACAAGCCGGGTAATGCGGTTTCAAAAGCTTGGGCGATCAATAAGGGGGGTTCTAAGGCGTTCGGCGCCCCTGTCTCACCGGATAGTTCAGGCCATGCTTCAACAGACTCAGCGTCAGGTGCGGTGCTGGCTAGCTCTAAGGATAAAGATGCTTCGGGCAATAGCCAATCCTCAGATTGAACTGGGGGCGGAGTATGATCGGGCAGTGCATCTGACGTCAGTTCAATCGGCTCTGTGCCGACACGTGCAACGTCAGGTGCGAACGCTTCTGCCGCATCAAGGGGAAGCTCAATCCACTCGGGCACCGTGCCTTTTGGCGACTCCATGGTCTCTACAACGGATGATTCTGGCGCCGTCGCAAAACCAATATCCGTTTGTACAGATTCGGCTTGAGCATCAATGGCCGGGATAACAGACTGAATCTGTTCATCCTCAAAACTTGGTAGCGATAACTGGGCAATTAAGTCATCTATGCTGGCGAGCGATTCATCAATCACGCCACCTGAAATGGGCTCAGAAACTGATTCCGGGGCAAGTTCAACCACCTGCGTTATTGCCGACGCTACCCCGTCATCGCGCTGCAATACGGGCAACGTCAAAAGCGCACCACTCAGGAACTGCAGCATTTCTTTTTGATGATCGCGTAGATTTTCCAGATAAAACTCAATCGCAGCCGACACCTCCGCTAGCGCGGAAAGCCCCTTGGGGGTGACATGGGTGAGATCTGACGCATGGCCAGATAGCCAAACACGCATGCCTTCAATTAACGGCATTGCTGCGTGCAATTGGGCAATGGAAAGTGCATTACGGACACCCGCCACCAAATCAGCCGCATGACTTAACGCATCGGCAGAAACAAGCTGGCCACTCGGGCGTAAAGCGGTGTTAACGATTTCTTTGGCCGCAATGACATCCTCATAACAGGCAGTCGCCAACGGCAGCAGTGCTTGCTTGGCGATGCGATCAATCGTCGTAAAGGATTGATCGGTATCCACAATATGCTGCCCAATTTGTGAAACCACTTGCTCGGTCGTCATGACCGCGATCGCCAACCTCATCAAGAAAGCGTCACTCAAAAGCACGGAACCCCGAATCACCAAAATAAGCTCATCCAAGGCTTGGTGAATCAGCGCTGACTCGTGGTCGTAATTGAGTGCGCCCAAAACGCCAACGATCTGTTCCAGGCGGGGTTGAATACGCGACAGTGGCTCCAAATCGGACTTGGCGCTACGCACAAATAAATCCAATACATCTTGTGCCGCATTCAGTTCTTCCGCCAAAACCTCGGCGACCTGTTTCAGCGCAGCGGTTTCCAGACCTAAAAAATGAAGACGTTCTTGATCCGTTGACAGGCTCGAACGCCAGACATGAACCGGCTCGCCATACAGCAGCTGATCATCAGGGAGCGATGCCACCAGTTCAAGCAGCAAATCAGTCGCGAATTCAATCGCTTCAAACCGGATCAGTAACTGATCGCGCCCCTGCATTTCCATGCGAAATAGACGCAGAACCCGACCAATCATCCGTTTCGCGACGGGCAAATATCGCTCTTGATCACGATAAACAGCATTTAAAAGCTCTTCAAATGCCTGGGTTGCAACGACAACTGCGCGGTTAATTTCGCGATCAATAATGGAATCAAACGTACGCAATAGATCAGGGATGGCTTCAATATCCCCCCGCATCAAAAGCAGAATTTGTTGCTCCATTTGCTGCAACGTCCGTTGAGATGCGGAGTGGTTATCCTGAGCGCCCGGCTGAAGGCCGAGATACGGACGGACAAAAACACGACTTTCCGACCAAAGAATGCTGGATCGTGCCAATACGTTTTCCGTATCCAAAACGGATAAGCCTTGAGCAAGACGTAACCGATTGATTATCGGCAATAAGCTCATGGCATTGACTGCCGCGCCGATACTGAGTCGATCCAAAACGGCACGCAGTAACCAAGCGGCTTCCGTTACCGCTGTGAGTAAAGCGATGGTTTGCTCCGGTTTGATTTCAAGCAGAACAAGCGCCGCCATTTGCTCTTTAAGCAAAACGCGCAACACATGGAAATCCGAGATTGCCAAAACGGCATCAATGGTTTTAACCGCCTGCAATGACTCAAATACATGCTCATTACCACCAATACCGCTGCTTAAATCATCCAGCGCACGAAGTAATTGATCGAGTTTCTCGGTCAGCCCTTCCCTGAGCCAATCAAGAACAATTGAGTCCACCTTTGATTCTGTGCGCATGGTCACAAACCGCTCCTAGGATTTAATCGACAGCCTTACGCCGCCGCCGATTCGCCGTTCCACCAGCCAAGCTATGCGCTGAGAAAACGATCATTCTGTATGAATCACCATCGAACAGCGGCATCACCAAGGGGAAAACCACCCCAAGCCCATGTGCTGATCGAATCCGTTACCTCAAAACCATTAACATTCGAAACGAAATGTTATCGATCAGGCATTTTGAAGCCGGCTACCGAGTTATTGAGCTCTTGGGACAATGAACCCAACGCCCCAATTTCATCCGCCGCACGAATCACTTTATCGGTTGTATCTTGAGTTTCGGCACGAATATCGTTCACCGTTTCACGCAGGCTGGTGGCCACCGAGGCCTCCTGCTCCGTCACCTTGGCAATCTCACTGATCTGCTCGGATAAGTTGAGTGATACCGTTTCAATTTCACGCAGTGCCTTACCCGCGTTTTCCGCAAGGGTTGCACCACTCACCACGTTTGTCGTGGTTTGCTCCATCGCCAACATCGCCTCAGAGGTATCCGTTTGAATCGTATTGACCAGCAATTCAATCTGACGGGTTGCCTTACCGACCCGCTCCGCAAGGCGCTGAACTTCGTCCGCGACCACCGCGAAACCGCGGCCCGCCTCACCCGCCATGGCTGCTTGAATCGCTGCGTTGAGCGCCAAAATGTTGGTTTGATCAGCAATGTCGGTGATCAAACCCACGATGTCGCCAATCTCTTGGGAAGATTCACCCAGCCGTTTGATCCGTTTTGCGGTTTCCTGAATCTGCTCGCGAATGTTCGCCATCCCCGTGATCGTTTCCCGCACCGCATTACCGCCACGATGCGCCACATCAACGGAAGACTGCGCCATCGTTGCTGATTGCTGTGCGTTAAAGGACACCGCTTCAATCTGGTCGGCCATCTGAGCGATCGCATCCGACACGGTGCTAATTTGTTGCGCTTGTGTCCGGGAAATATCGGCCAAGGCGCGAGAATCAGATTGTGAGCGCAGAACGGCACCCGATACGCGAACCGAGGTGTCATTGATCGTGCCGACCAAATCGCGCAAGGCATCAATGGAGTAATTAACGGAGTCGGCGATCGCCCCCGTGATCTCTTCCGTTACGGTGGTATGGGAAGATAAATCACCGTCAGCCAGCGTCATCATCTCATCGAGCAAACGCAGAATAGCCTGTTGATTTCGTTGATTCTGCGCCTCAGTAGAGCGCAGCGCGCGCCGTGAATCCTGAACCAGAACCACACCCAGCCACAGTAAAATGAGCAGCGCTACCGCACCAGTCAGGTAGCCGATGTAGGCCAACTGCCCCGCATGAACCTGATCATCCGTCAGTGCCGATGAGAGTTTCGAAACATCGGACGTAAATACACCGGCCGTCTTATCAATCGTACTTGCCGCCTGGTTAGCCGCCAGCAAAGCGGGCGCTTGCGCCAACACATCAGAACCACCTTGGTTGATGGTTGCAAATAGCACCGCGACATCCCGCAATTTAGCGCGAACCGCCGCATCGGTGACCTGAGGAGCCATCCGATTGCCATTCAAAAACCCGTTCAACACGCCCCCGAACAAGGCCACATCCCGACCAAAACGGTCAGAGGCATTCGCGGCGTCCTGATCCCCGCCAGTGATTTCACCCATGGTAAGACCAATGCGTTCGACCAACATCAATTGGCGCGTTGCCAAGTAAACCACCTGAGGTGTCGCTTGTCCGGCGATCAAGGATTGCACCGCATCATCGGAGCTGGACAATAAATCGGGCAGCAATTGATTGATTTGCCCCGCCAAACTCGCCACACCCAAAATGGCTTTCTGACCTTCCAGTACCTTGGCCAGCGCGAGGTTATACTGCACCCAGCTTTTCTGTACCGCAGCCAACTCGGCCGCACGATTTGCAGGCACTTTCGCATCAAGACGTTTGCCATCTTTGCCGCTCAACGCCTCTAAATCTGCAACAAATTTTGCACGTAATGACAGCACGGTATCAAATGAGGCCTTATTCCCTCGAACTGCCCGCAGGGTCTCAATGGTCATTTCCTGAGATGACCGTTCGAGCTGCGATGCAATCAAGCGCCGATCCAACAACGATTGATCGTTCTGTGCAGAGATAATGAACATGACAACTGTGGCCAGTAATGCAATCGCCGCGACAGCGATTAGCACGATAACTTGGCGACTGAGACCGCCTAACCTAACTCCAAGACTCATAGCAACTGCCCACTCCTAGCTGAAAAACAGGCGAATATCCTGTTGTGAAATCATTTGACACCCTATCACTACTTCAAAGCACGCCGGCCAATCACTATGGCGCTCACGCCACTGCGTTCATAAATTGATCGCTTTCTGTTAACGCATCCAAATTCAAAATTGGCAGCCATTCATTGTCGATCCGTGCTTCTCTCAGCACACCAACCCACCGAGACGGAGACGCACCAACCGGTCGCTCGGCACTAAACGGAATCTGACGGATACCGTAAGATCGATCCACAATAAATGCCGCGCTAAACCGCGGGGTTTTGGCCAGAAAAACGACGGAATGACGATTGTGTTCTGCGGGCTGATCAAAAAATAATCGAGATAAATCGTAGATACCGGTCAAATCGCCCCGCATGTTCGCCAAACCGGTCACCCAGGACTTGGCACCGGGGATACGAACTTGGCGGGGCGGGGGCAAAATGGCCCGCACTTGAATCAAGGGCACCAGCATCCGCTGCCCGCCCGTCCGAAAGAGAACAGCCTGCCAAGTCGCTTCGACTTTATCTGTTTTAGGCATTCCGACCGCATGAGATACCGCTTCCGCTTCAATCCAGCGAATGTATTCAAACAAATCCATTCAAAACACCCCGCGCTGAATTAACGCAAAACGGTACTCAAAATACCCATGAGATCCGATTCTCTAACCGGTTTCACCAGATAATCCTTGGCACCTTGGCGCATACCCCAGATTTTGTCGGTTTGCTGATCTTTCGTCGTCACGATAATCACGGGGATGTGCAACGTATCAGAACCTTTGTTAAGTTCCCGCGTTGCCTGGAAGCCATTCATGCCGGGCATAACAACATCCATCAGTACCGCATCAGGTTGAACCCGCTTGACCAAGGCAATGCCGTCTTCAGCATTTTTGGCGACAGAAACCTGATGACCGTTCCGTTCCAGCATTGTTTGTAAAACGTAAACCTCGGTCGGCGAATCATCTACTACCACAATATGTGCCACAGCATCTTTCCTTAATAAATTTTATTTGCCCTAATCAACAACCCTGAATCAATTCAGAAAAAGCAACTTTCCCGCTATCAAGCGGCGTGACTCGGTGCCCCTGCGCCCGCATCACCTGTGGCAAACCGACCAATAGCACCGAAAAGCTCTTCGCTGGTAAACGGCTTAGTGAGGTAATCCGAGGCGCCAACGATATTACCGCGTGCTTTATCGAAAATACTGTCCTTACTGGAGAGCATGATGACGGGCGTATGAGAGAACCGCGCATTGTGCTTGATGATTGCGGTCGTTTGATACCCATCAAGGCGCGGCATGAGAATATCGATAATGACGATATCCGGTGAGAAGTCACCAATTTTAGCTAACGCGTCAAAGCCATCGACGGCGCTTTCAATCACGCATCCCGCTTTGGAGAGCAAGCTATCAGCCGTACGACGGATGGTTTTACTGTCATCGACAATGAGGACTTTAAGCCCAGGGAAAGCAAGAGTACCTGCAGACGATTCCATCGAATGTTCCATGGTGATATACCCAGTAGTAATGAGCTGTCTATTGAACAGACAATTCGTAAAATATCCAATGTGGGGAATGTACCCAACGTGACAGGCTTTGGCAACGACTTCGGCATTTAACCCCAATGACAGTGAGATTACCGAGTTGCATCGCG
Organism: Pseudomonadota bacterium; assembly: GCA_021801265.1. GTDB lineage: Bacteria > Pseudomonadota > Gammaproteobacteria > Halothiobacillales > Halothiobacillaceae > Halothiobacillus. The sequence continues at coordinate 27,423 of JAJYYE010000008.1, forward strand.
GGCACGTTATAGCCAGTTAAGCTAGACTACCCCGTGAATTTGGACGCCGATTCCAATGGCGCCGCCCTATACTCAACCGATCAGGTGTGCCTTTCCGACGCATTCAGCGCGGCGCACCACGTTCAATAACCCAATGTATTGACAAGAGATTACTTTCATGCCATCTGAACAGTCTCGTTCTTCACATCCCGAATTGGATGCCCACTACTGCGGCCCATTACTGGAAATCGAATCGCATATCATCAACCATCATCGGCAAATTGAAGCCTGGTTTCGCAGTGCGTGGCTGCGGCATCCTGCGCCTTTTTATGCCTCGGTTGATTTACGCAATGCCGGTTTCAAGCTCGCCCCCGTGGATACCAACCTATTCCCTGCCGGCTTTAACAACCTGAATCACATCTTCGATCCCTTGATGGTCCAGGCGATTCAAGCCGCAGTTGAGCATGCCTGCCCTGAAGCGCGCGACATTCTGATCATCCCCGAACGACATACCCGTAACCTGTTTTATCTGGAGTCTTTGGCTGCACTGGTCGATTTTGTAGAGCTTGCCGGCTTCGGCGTGCGAATTGGTTCACTCGAACCGATTATAGAGCCCGTGAAGTTCGAACTACCGTCTGGGCGAACACTTACCCAATATCCCATTTGCCGCGTGGGTCGGCGAATTGAAGTCGATGGCTTTTCCCCCTGCACAATTTTGCTGAACAACGATTTATCCGGCGGGCGCGTGGCCATCCTGGACGATTTGGAGCAAACCGTTATCCCCCCTGCCGAACTCGGTTGGTGGAATCGTTCGAAATTCGAGCATTTTTCGATTTATCAGCGCATAACGACTGAATTATGCACACTCATTAACCTCGACCCATGGCACCTCACGCCACTCATGCGCGATTGTGGGCACATCGATTTCCTCAAGCGGGAAGGCGAAGAGTGCCTTGAACGGCAGGTACGTGAATTATTGGCTGAAATTCAAGCCAAATACGATGAAAACCATATTAAAGAGCGGCCTTTTGTCGTCATAAAAGCCGATGCCGGGACGTACGGCATGGGCGTAATGACCGCGCAATCGCCTGAAGAAGTCACCCAACTCAATCGTAAACAGCGCACCAAAATGAGCACCAGCAAAGAAGGCTTGGGCATTAACCGTGTATTGATTCAAGAAGGCGTGCACAGCTTTGAAAAAGTTGCGATTTCTGATGACAATCAACGCCATGTCGCAGAGCCCGTCATTTACATGGTCGATCATTTTGTGGTGGGCGGGTTTTATCGGGTACACACTGAAAAAGACATCAACGAAAGCCTCAACTCCCCCGGTGCATCGTTTGTCCCACTGCCCTTCAATGAAGCCTGCAGCCTGCCCACCACCGCCGCCTCCCCCGATAGCGAACGTAACCGCCTCTATGTATACGGGGTGGTTGCCCGTCTGGCGCTATTGGCCGCCGCAATTGAATATCAATCCATTCGGAACGTGGCCAAAGCCGAGGTTGAAACCGCATGAAACTCGGTATCGTGATGGACCCCATCAGCCAGATCAAACCCTACAAAGACACCTCATTCGCGCTATTGCTGGCCGCCCAGGCGCGGGGCTGGGCGGTGTTTTATCTCGAGCCCGACTGGCTCTACGCGGAAAATGGCCGAGCGAAATCCAAAGTGCACGCAATCACCGTGTTCGACCGCAACGCACAATGGTTCGAACTCGGCGCGGAGCAAACCCTGGATTTAGCCGAACTGGACATCATGATTCAACGCCAGGATCCACCAGTAACACTTGACTATCATTATGTGACCGCCCTGCTGGAATTGGCAGAACGCCAAGGCGTGTTAGTTGCCAATCGCCCGAACGCACTCCGATCTGCCAATGAAAAGCTCCTCGCTCAACACTACCCCGACTTATGCCCACCCACGCTGGTAAGCCGGGATTCCGCCCAACTCCGCACGTTTTTAAACGAACACAGGCATATCGTTCTCAAACCCCTGGATGCGATGGGCGGCAGCTCGATTTTTCAAATTCAGGCGGGTGATTTAAATACCTCGGTCATTATCGAAACCATGACCGCACAAGGCCTAACCATGGCGCAAAAGTTCCTGCCTGCGGTGCGCGAAGGCGACCGGCGAATTTTGTTGATTAACGGCCAGCCGGTGGATCACGCCTTATTACGCATACCCAAAGCCGATGAATTTCGCGCCAATCTGGCGGTCGGTGGCCGTGGGCAGGTAGTACCTTTATGCGACCGAGATCGAGAAATCGCTGCCCGCGTCGGTCCCGATTTGGCGGCAGCAGGCTTCTGGTTTGTTGGCCTGGATGTGATTGGGGATTCTCTGACCGAGATTAACGTGACCAGTCCCACCTGTGCCCGCGAAATTGATGCCGTTTGCCATAATGATCCGGCGGGCCAATTGCTTGATTTTCTGGCGAACCGACGACGCGACGAGCCGTCGAAAGTGTAGTGCACCCCTAAGAACAGGTTCCAAGCCCCGCATCGAGAAGCCCTATGCCAACCCGCCGTCATTTTTTGCAGTCTTTAGCCTTAAGCCCCCTCCTGCTGGCAGGATGCAGCAAACCACAAATGCAGATCGTCGAAGAAGGCTTTATGGTCTTCAATATGCCGATGACCCTGCGGTTTGCGAATGAATCGGCGTCCGCCATCACCCAAACCGTTAACGCGGCAGCTCGCATTGTCGAGCCGTTATATAAAAGCATTCACCCCTGGAAACCGAGTGATCTCACCCGCCTGAACGCACAACTGGTCACCGATGGCCACGGCACAGCCACCCCGGATATCATTGCGCTTATTCAAATTTCCCGCACGCTATTCGATGCCACCGAGGGTGCCTTCGACCCGACCATTGGTGCGCTGATTGCCGCCTGGGGGTTTCATAGTAGCCACGTCACCGAATCGCACCCCCTTCCCTCGGACGAATTTCTGGACGAATGGCTCAAAAACCCACCCAGCATGAACGATGTGCAGGTGAATGGGCGAGAAGTGTCGGTGACCAACCGGCGCGTGCAATTTGATTTCAACGGCTGCGCCGAAGGCTATGCAGGACATTTGGTCATCAAGGCCGCTGAACAGGCCGGGATTAAAAATTGCCTTTTTGACTCGGGTGGCGATTTATTCATGATCGGTCAGGCGGGGGATAAACCCTGGCACCTCGCGATTGAAAATCCATTAAAACGCAGCGTCTTAGCCAGTATCGACCTGTCGGGCCGCACCGCGGCCAATGGCCATCAATCCCTGAATAGCTCAGGTAATTACGAACATCGGTTCCTCTATAAAGGCGAAGCCTATTCGCACATCATCAACCCGAAAACAGCCCGCCCCGTGCGCAGGGTCGCGGGCAGCACGGTATGGGCCAATCATTACGCGATTAGCGACGGCATAACGAAAGGCGTGATGATGCTCGAACCCGCCCAACTACCCGCCATGATTAAAAAGTTGAATTTGCAAGGTATTTTGTTCATGGAAGAAAATGGCCAACTGTGGATGAATCAACGGATGAAGGACACCATCCACCTGCTTGAACCGATTGCCGATCTCAGTGTCCTCAGGATCATCCCGGATTAATATTCACTTCATACCCGCCGGATTGGCCCTGGCATGAGCAACAGCTCAACATCGGACAATAATATTTGTCAAGGACGCGATATGAATCACTGGGCACTCGACCAAAACACGGCGGCTAGCGACAAACGGTTTATTGCCGCCTTATTGATCGCCCTGATGATTCATGCGGTTTTTTTAGCCATTGTTTTTAATCGTCCCGCACCAATTCCCCCGCCACCGCCACCCATTGAGCTCACATTGGACGCCCCGCTCGGCGCAAAAACGAACGATGCCACCCCCGTGCCGACACAAGAACTCAAAGAAATCATCACCCCGCCCGCCGTAGCCAGTGCGCAAGGAGCGCCTACGCCAACAACCGCCCTGCCCAAAGTCGGCGCAGGTATCACCACCATCGGCAATCAAGGCGTCACCGATACACCCGCCACACAGCCTGCAGCGGATACATTCACGCGGCTAAATGAAGCGGTCAGCCAATCACTCAAAACCGGCTACATGACCAGCAGGCGTCAAGATGGCCCCATTGGGGCTTATCTTTCGAATTGGAAACGCCAAGTCGAGCGTTATGGCAATGCGCATTACCCCGCTGTACTGACGCAGCAACAGCTATCCGGCCAGCTCATTTTAGACGTCACCATCGATAAAAATGGCCACATTCTGAATATCGCCATTCATCAGTCATCGGGTAATCAGCAGATTGATGATGCCGCACGCCAACTGGTGCAACTGGCATCACCCTATGCCCCTTTCCCCGAAGCCATGGCGGAAAAATTTGACCAAATCATCATCACCCGCACCTGGCAATTCTCCAGTGGCCACGCACTTACCACGCATTGAAACCTCGATTCAACCAGAGTCCAAAAATATCGGGGCCACGCAATGATTGCGCGCTCACGGCGAGAAACCTATACTCCGGGGTTGCTTGCGCGCCTGGATGATTAATTCTGGTACGCAATTGATTCAACTGAACTCAACACAATGCTTCGGCGATTTTCGCTGAATATGAGGTTTTGGCACATGGCAGTCACACTCCCTACTGGTTACAAGCCCTCGGAAACCGAGGAATACATGAACCCGATGCAGATCGAGTACTTTCGACAAAAGCTGCTGGCTTGGCGTGAAGAATTGGTCAAAGAGTCCGAGACGACCGTCAACCATATGCGGGAAGAAAACTGGCAAGAGCCGGACATCAATGACCGCGCCTCGCTCGAATCCGATGCGGCACTCGAGCTACGCACCCGCGACCGCTACCGCAAACTCATTAATAAAATCGACAAAACCCTGAAGCAGATCGCCGACGGCAATTATGGTTTTTGCGAAGAAACGGGGGATGAGATCGGCATTCGTCGGCTGGAAGCCCGCCCAATCGCCACACTCACTATTGAAGCGCAAGAGCGTCACGAGCGGATGGAACGGGTACAACGTGATGATTAAGTTGGCAAAGCGTCAGCTTCTGATGGCTATCGCTTTGAGCACAGCGGCCCTGATCGCGCCCGCCGCCTACGCCGACAAAGCGACACCCGCACCCACGATCAAACCGGTGTCCGTCGAAATTATCACCAATATGGGGAAAATCACGTTGGCGCTTGATCCAGCCAGGGCACCAAAATCCGTCGAAAATTTCCTGCATTATGCGCAGGATGGTTTTTATAACGGCACGATTTTTCATCGAGTGATTCCCGGCTTCATGATTCAAGGTGGTGGCTTCACCCCCAATTTCGAACAGAAGCCCACAGGCATGCCCATCGCCAATGAAGCGAATAATGGCCTCACCAATACCCGTGGCACCATCGCCATGGCGCGTACCAGTAACCCCAACTCGGCGACCAGCCAATTTTTCATCAATGTCGCCGATAACACCTTCCTCAATTACAGCAGCCCAAGCCCTCAAGCTGCTGGCTATGCCGTGTTTGGGCATGTCACCTCAGGCATGGATGTGGTTGATCAGATCGTGAAAACCCCAACGGGTAGCGCGGGGCCATTTCCCCAGGATGTACCGAAAAAAACCGTACTCATCGAATCGATCAAGGTTCTGCCCTGATCCCGACAGCGATGCATTCGGTTAGCAGGATGGTGAAAAACGTCATGAGCGAAGGAAAAACACGGCAAAAATGGCCGAAAAACCGCAGTTTGTACCGCGTAAATGAGGGTTTTGAGGCCATTTTCAACGCTGCATTTCCGAGCGCCATTGTTTTTCACCCGCCTGTGGGGCGACAATGCTGAATCCTGTGGTGTGAGTACCGCATTGCCGCCCATTGTGTGTACCGACGACGAACTGCTGCAGGTATCTTCGCAGCTGGCCATCGCCCCGTGGGCCACGCTCGACACCGAATTCATGCGGGAATCGACCTATTTCCCGCAATTGTGCCTGGTTCAAATTGCCACGCCAGATGCGCTGTGGCTATTGGATCCCCTCGTCGTTGATCTCGCCCCGCTGTGGGAGACGCTCAATACCACCTCGGCACCGATCGTGCTGCACTCCGCCGAGCAAGACCTCGAACTCATCTACCTCGCCTCAGGCCGGCTGCCACCCACCCTGCGCGATAGCCAAATTGCCGCCGCCTTTTTGGGACTGGGTGATCAAATTGGCTACGGCAACCTCGTGCAACGCCTGCTTGATTTCGCACTGGATAAATCCCAAAGCCGCACAAATTGGGCGCAGCGGCCGCTGACCGACGCCCAGCGTCAATACGCCGCAGATGATGTGCGCTATTTAGCGCAAATTTACCCTGAACTGCGGCAGCGGTTGGCCGATACACATCGTCTGACCTGGTTTGATGAAGAATGTGCGATGCTCAGTAACCCGCAGCGTTTTGAACCCCAAACGACCGGACTTTGGCGGCGGGTTCGCGGTCAGCAACAATTGCGCGCACCGCAACGCGTTATTCTGGATGCGATTGCCACCTGGCGAGAGCACTGGGCACGCCAACTCGACTTACCCCGTCGCTGGGTGCTCAGCGATGAGCAAGCGCTGGAACTGGCCAATTCACGCGGCTTTCGGGCTGATCTGCTTCACGGCACTCAAAACTTTCGGCATCGTTTTACGACAGAGCAAATCAGCGACCTGCGTGCCACCATGGATCGAGCTCGACAATTACCCGTTGAAGATGGACCACAATGGCGTACCTTTAACCGACTCGATCCGGATACCGCCACATTACTGGCCCTCTTGCAATCCAAAGTCCACAGCCTCAGTCAAGAACTCGGCATCAGCGCCGCGTTGCTCGCCACCGCCGATGATATTCTGCAACTCATGCGCGCGCCCGATGCCCCCTGCAAACTCAACCAAGGTTGGCGCAATGCCGTGGTCGGTTTACCCTTAAAATCATTACTTCCCTAGAAATCCCAATCACTGAGGCTCATCCATGAATCCTGTCGATCTAATCCAACTTATTCAAGCCGCCATTCCCGATGCCATCGTGCACCCCGAAGGCGAAGGCTGCAGCTTCAAGATTTCAGTCACCAGCCGGGAATTTGTCGGGAAAACCCTGTTGCAGCAGCATCAAATGGTGAATAAAATTCTCGCCCCCGCGCTGGCATCAGGTGCGCTCCACGCCGTCACCCTAAACACTCAAACGCCACGATAAAAGGAGCGAGCCCTTGATGACACAACGCACTGAAACCTCAGACATACCATCGGAAAAAACCGAGTGGGAAGCCGCCACATTTCGCCGCCTGGTCGCGCATCTGCAAGAACGTACCGACGTGCAAAATATCGACATGATGAACCTCACCGGATTCTGTCGGAATTGCCTGTCGCGCTGGTATCGGGAAGCCGCCCAAGCCCGTGGCACCGAGTTAAGCGATGTTGATGCCCGCGTGGCCGTGTACGGCATGCCATACGACGCATGGAAAGCGCGTTATCAAAACGAGGCCACCCCTGCGCAGCAAGCGCAATTTGTTGAAGCCATCAAACAGCATGAATAACCCGAGTCAATCGCCACTCCACCGTGCCATCATCTGGGTGGCCGTACTGAATTTCAGTTATTTCTGGGTTGAATTTGCCGTAGCGCAATCGATTGGATCGGTTTCGCTATTCGCCGATTCCATTGATTTTCTGGAAGATACCGCCATCAATGGCTTGATTTTGTTTGGGCTGGGTTTGAGCCTCCTTTATCGAGCGCGGCTCGGCATGCTGCTCGCGGGAATTTTGCTGATACCGGGCATCGCCACACTGTGGATGGCCTGGCACAAGTTTGTCAGCCCGGTCCCACCCGATGCCTTCATTTTAAGCTTAACGGGGTTTGGTGCCTTGCTGGTGAACCTGACCTGCGCGATATTGCTGGTTCGGTTTCGCAGTCACTCCGGCAGTTTGACTCGGGCGGCCTTCCTTTCGGCGCGCAATGACGTGTTAGCCAATATCGCCATTATTGGCGCAGGCTTGACCACCCTCGCATGGGTTTCAGCCTGGCCCGATCTGGTTGTGGGCTTAGGGATTTTTTTAATGAATTTAGATGCCGCCCGCGATGTGTATCAAGCGGCACGCCGAGAACACAGAAGCGCCATGCCATCGCCACGGCCCTGATTGCGCCACACTCGCCTACAGCTTAGGCCATTGCCCTTGCGCGATGGCTTTGGCAGCTTGATCGGTAAAGTAGGCAACCTGGGCATTCTCATAGGGCTGCGTATCGTTTGCGGTCATCACCCGATACCAACCCGTATAAATCGCCGTGAGTTGCACGGGGGTGTAATCGTCCACCGTACGCGGGTCGGGGTTATCGTTCGCCAACGCGGCCAGTTGTTTTTGCGTGAGCTCAGCAATATGCACAATGGTTTCGACCAGCAAATCCTTACTGTGTGCCGGCGCTGTGTGCGCCAGGATCGCGGCCGCATCTTTCACGGCATTGGGGTGCGGTTGCACCAGCCTGGCCACGGCATCCAACATGGGTGCCGTCCCGCGCAACGCCATGCGGGCGGGTACCGGGAATCCATTCCCACCGGTTGATTCCACTTGCAGTCTGGCGATGGCAACGACCTCTCGCAGTCGGGGCAAATTCAATGCCCGCGCGCGGCGATCGGCGATCTTGAGCGAATCAGGCGTGATGGCCATGCCACTGCCCAGCCATTTTTGAATGGTCGTAGAAAGGTTTTCCCGCTCGATGTACTGCATTTGGCCGATATTCCAAGGGAGAATTTTATCCACCGGCACGTCTTGAACCAATTTTTTCTCGCCTGATTCCGCACTACTGGGCGCCGTCATAATTTGCGTGCTGCCCGTGGGGCTACAGGTGCCATACAGCGTTTTATCATCACCATTGATGACATCAGACAAGGTAATATTCACCGTGCCATCGGGGTTAATCGCCGCAATCAAGCCGTCGGCATAGCCATCGTTCATCAAGTTTTCGGAATACAGTGGGATAAACACTCGGTCGCCCACCTCAAACGGGGCGGCCTGCGCCAAATTGCCCACCAGTAACAGCAACAGGGTAAATACGACTTTCATGAATCAACCTTTAATTAAAATGACACTCAGGTTATAGCATCGATGGAACTGAAAAAATATGCGGTGCGTGATGCCTGGGGTTTGCTGGAAGTCGTCCAAATTGAAAACGAAATTACCTTGCAATTTGGCAATCACACCGCGCAATCCGGCTGGAACCCAGCGAGGCCCGAGCAGTTGGCCTTTGGCTACTACCAAGCGCTCTGCGTTGGGCTTGTGCTGCACCCCGAGCCCTTGCGACTAAACCTCTATGGCTTAGGTGGCGGCGTCCTCGCGCGCTATTTGTTGGAATATACCGAAATTTCGGTGCATGTGCTCGATTTACGCCCAATACTGGCCGAAATCGCCCGCCAGTATTTTGGCCTGAATATCGAACACCCGCGCCTGACGCTGCATTTTGCCGATATGAGCGCGAGCGATGAGCTGACCGCGATCCCCCCCGCCGACATCATTTGGATTGATCTTTTCGATGAGCAAGGCATGGTGCCTATCCCGACGCGAAGTTTGGCAGTTTTGGCCAAACAACTTGATGACACCGGCGTGCTGTGCATCAATATCTGGCGCAATGCGCTGGATGAAGTCACCGACATCACCCGCGCGCTGGCACATTTTTTTGATGAAACGCCACTCACCATTCATGTGCCCGATCGCTACAATACGGTGCTGTGCTATCGCAAAACCCCGTGGACAGCGGCCGATTTAATGCGCATTCATGGCCGTGTTGGTGATTTTACCGCCGCCATTCAAGCAACCTTGCGCGAAGCGCTTCATTGGGTTCAACCATTGGCGAATAAGCGCGCCCGCTAAAATCAGGCCAGTGCCGCCAGCACCGCTTCTGCCGATGAGTTCGCCAGCCCCGATTCATCCAGGCCCAACCATTCAACTACGCCATTTTTAACAATCATCGCATAGCGTTTGGAGCGCATGCCCATCGCGCCATTGCTCATATCGCGTTCCATGCCGAGTGCGCGGGTGAACATGCCGTTGCCATCAGAAAGAAACCGAATGGTTTGCTCGCCCACGCCCAAATGCTGCGCCCAAAATTTCATCACGAACGGGTCATTGACGGCAACGCAATAAATCTCATCAATGCCCTTGGCTCGAATGGCTTCGTTATGCACGACAAAGCCGGGCACATGGCTATCTGAGCAGGTGGGTGTAAATGCGCCCGGTACGGCAAAAATTACGATGCGCAACCCAGCGGTGAGCTCACCCACCGGGCAGCCATTCAATCCCTGCTCACCGCGATAATGCAAGGTGGCATCGGGCAATTTCTGGCCTACTTCAATCATGGTGCATCCCCTTAATCTCTTGATTCAATAAAAAACCCGCACCAGTTCGGATGCGGGCTACTTTTAAGCCTCACGCCGCATTGAGCCCGGTTAATTAAACCCGACCGTACACCTCAGCGCCCTTTTTCACAAATTCAATCGATTTCTCTTCCATGCCTTTTTTGATGGCATCCAATTCGGTCACGCCCAGGCTATCGGCGTAATCGCGCACATCCTGGGTGATCTTCATCGAGCAAAAATGCGGCCCGCACATCGAACAGAAATGCGCAACTTTGTGCGCATCGGCAGGCAGGGTTTCATCGTGATATTCGCGCGCGCGATCCGGGTCGAGGCCCAAATTGAATTGATCGGACCAGCGGAATTCGAACCGTGCTTTCGAGAGGGCATTGTCGCGCACCTGCGTGCCGGGGAAGCCCTTGGCCAGATCGGAAGCATGCGCCGCAATCTTGTAGGCAATCACGCCATCGCGCACATCGTTTTTATCCGGCAGCCCCAAATGCTCTTTCGGCGTGACATAGCACAGCATCGCGGTGCCGTACCAACCAATATTCGCTGCGCCAATCGCGCTGGTAATGTGATCGTAGGCTGGCGCGATATCGGTGACTAACGGCCCCAGGGTATAGAACGGCGCCTCAAAGCAGTCGGTCAATTCCTTGTCCATGTTTTCTTTGATCATGTGCAACGGTACATGACCGGGGCCTTCAATCATCACCTGCACATCGTGCTGCCAGGCAATTTGGGTCAGCTCGCCCAGGGTTTGCAACTCACCGAATTGCGCCGCATCGTTGGCATCGGCCAAGCAACCGGGGCGCAGACCGTCACCCAACGAGAAACTCACATCGTAGGCCTTCATGATCTCGCAAATATCTTCAAAATGCGTGTACAGGAAATTTTCCTGGTGATGCGCCAAGCACCATTTCGCCATGATCGAGCCGCCGCGCGAGACGATACCGGTGACGCGCTCGGCCGTCAGGGGAACATAGCGCAGCAGCACACCCGCGTGGATGGTGAAGTAATCCACACCCTGCTCGGCCTGCTCGATCAACGTATCGCGGAAAATTTCCCAAGTAAGGTCTTCGGCCTTGCCGTTCACTTTTTCCAGCGCTTGATAAATCGGTACGGTACCAATCGGCACAGGTGCATTACGCAAAATCCACTCGCGGGTTTCGTGGATATTTTTGCCGGTGGATAAATCCATGATCGTATCGGCACCCCAACGAATGCCCCACACCATTTTTTCGACTTCTTCGGCAATCCCCGAGGTCGTCGCGGAATTCCCCAGATTACCGTTGATTTTCGTGCGGAAATTCCGGCCGATAATCATCGGCTCAATTTCGGGGTGATTAATGTTCGCGGGAATAATGGCACGGCCCCGAGCGATTTCAGAGCGCACAAATTCAGGCGTGATTTCGTCGGGAATGCTGGCGCCAAAAGAATGCCCTTTATGCTGGCGCAGCAGGGCGTTATAGCGCGAATCCGCACGCATTTCCTGCACACGATTGTTCTCACGAATCGCCACGAACTCCATTTCCGGCGTGATGATGCCTTGGCGAGCGTAGTGCATCTGGGATACGTTCTGGCCGGGTTTGGCTTTCAGTGGCGTGCGGATATGCGAAAAACGCAAACCCGCCGTTTTGGGATCGTGCAGCCGCGCCAAACCGAATTCCGATGAAGGGCCTGTCAACGCTTGAGTATCATCCCGCTCGGCAATCCAGCCTGCCCGCAGCGCCGACAAACCCTTGAGTAAATCAATCGGCGTGGTCGGGTCGGTATAAGGGCCGGAAGTATCGTAAATCGTGATGGGCGGGTTGATTTCCACACCACGATCCGTACGCGTCGGGCTCAAGGAAACTTCACGCATCGGTACACGAATATCCGCGCGGGAACCGGTTTGATAAATTTTATGGCTACCCGGAAACGGTGCGATCACCGACTCGGACAATTGGGCAGTTTTCGATAAGAAATCATTCGGCACAGCGCTCATGGCAAACCCCATTCTATAAGTGTCAATGGCTTGCTAACGGGGGGATCGTGCAGAATGGAGGCTGCCCGACTTCCCTCCGCCGGTGCAAGCCGGATCAGGTTCCAAGGGACTCTCTCAGCCACGCGACGAAAAATCGTAGGCGGCACCCCCAGTCGATAGGCGTGACCGTAGCGCAGGCAGCTCAAAAAGTCCATTGTTTACACAACCGCTCACGCAAGGGCCTGCACAATGAAACTCGACAAATCCGCATGGTCATTGCACCCGGCATTCGGTATATTTACACACATTGTATGCGGCAGAGGGCACACAGGCCCGTGACATCCCGCCGCCGCCCCTTCATTTTTAACAGGATTGTCCCCCAACATGATGGCTTTCGATACCGAACTCGCGCGTTTCAATATGGTTGAGCAACAAATTCGCCCGTGGGACGTGCTTGATAAGCGGGTATTGGACACCCTGTTCAAAATCCCGCGAGAGCAATTCGTCTCCGCCGAACAGAGGAATTTCGCTTTTTCCGACACGCCGTTGCCCATCGGTCACGGCGAGACCCTGCTCCCCCCCGTAGTTGAAGGCCGAATTCTGCAATCGCTTGCCATTGAACCACAGGAACGTATTTTAGAAATTGGCACCGGCACGGGGTTTTTCACGGCCTGCCTCGCGAATCTCGGCAATAGTGTGCACAGTGTGGATATTCATGCGGACTTCACTACAGCTGCCGGCGAGCGACTCAAAGCCTTGGGCATTGAGCGGGTCGTGCTCGAAACAGGCGATGCCATCGGCGGTTGGGCGCAAAACGAACGCTTTGATGTCATCGTCATCACGGGTGCCGTACAAACGATTGCGGAATCGTATCGGCAGCAGTTGAATGTGGGCGGGCGGTTATTCGCGATTGTCGGCAAAGCGCCGATCATGTCAGGGCTGTTAATTACCCGCCATCCGGATGATCGGTTCACCACCGAAAATCTATTTGAAACCGCCACCAAGTACCTCAAAGGCGCCGAACCCAAACCGCAATTTTCATTTAATTAATGCGCCACGCCCTCGAAAGCGGGAGATCGGCAAGTAGGAGGGGATTTATCCCCGACAGCACGGCCAAACGAGAATACCGGCGGCCAATTTAACCACCGGGCGGGGATAGACTGGAACGCACGGTGCTCATCGCCAACCTCTGCGTCGGGGCTAAATCCCCTCCTACACCAAAGCCGGATTTTGCGCTAAAGTAGAATTAATTAGATGACTAACAATATTCAGGGAATATCTATCGTGGCTCTTGCACACAAAATTATTCGCTTAAAACAGATGCTGATGGCCCTCACTATCGTCAGTGGCACGGGGTACGGCCTACCGGCCTTTTCAGCCAACTTGCTCGACATTGTCAATTTGGCGGCGAAAAACGATCAAATCCTGAAGGCAGCCGATCAAAATCGCATGGCGATTGCCGAAAACCGCCCCATCGCCCAGTCCGGTTTACTGCCGCAAATCGCGGGCGCGGCAGGGCTAAGCTACAACCGCACCGATATCCAATCCGGCGGGCTGGCCACCGCGCCCTCGGTCATCAAGGGCAGCGGCAGCAACGTCGGCCTCAGCCTGAATCAAGTGATTTACAACCGCATCGATAACCTCAATCTGGGTGTAGCCGATCTTCAAGCCAAGCAAGCGGATTTGGATTATGCCGCAGCGCAGCAAAACTTAATCCTGCGCGCAAGTCAGGCCTACTTTGCGGTACTGAAAGCCAACGCCAGCCTGCAACTCAGCATCGCCAGCCAAAAAGCCTTCAGAAACCAACTCGAACAAGCCCAAAAACGCTTTGAAGTCGGCCTGATTGCCGTCACCGATGTGGCGAACGCGCAGGCCAATTTCGACAAGGCCAATGCGGACATTATCACCAATCGCAATGCCTTGGAAAACGCTCAAGCCGCGCTGGCGACCATGATCGGCCAAGAGCCGAGCGAACTCGATGATGTCCAAACCAATCTGGCAACCCCGCACCCCAATCCCGAAAACCTCAGTGCCTGGACTGAGTTGGCCGTTAAGCAAAACATCACCCTCCAAAGTGCCGAAATTGGCGGCCAAATCAGCCAGGAAAATGTCGCCATCAACCGGGCGGCTTCGGCACCCACGGTCAATCTCACCGGACAATATGGCTATAACAGCGCACCCAGCCCATTCAACGGGAACCAAACCAGCAACCTTGCGGGCAGTATTGGTGTGCAAGTCGCCGTGCCGCTCTACACCGGTGGGCGCATCAACGCCAAATCTCGCCAAGCCGCTTTTCAATATCAACAAACGCAAAATCAAATTGAAAACCTGCGCCGCAGCACCCAACAAGGCACGGCCAACGATTATCGCGGCGTGCTCACCACCATCAGCGAAATTACCGCCTACGAGCAAGCCGTAGAATCGGCCCGCACCAGCCTGGCGGCCACCGAAGCGGGGTACCAGGTGGGCACACGCACCATCGTGGACGTACTGAACGCCCAAGCCCAAGTATTCACCGCCATGGCCAGTTTTCTCAATGCCCGCTACAACTACCTCGTCAGCTCACTCCAACTGAAAGCCGATACCGGCCAATTGACGATTGACGACATCAAGGCAATTAACGACCAACTCGTACCGGGCAAAATCAACGCCCTCATCGCCCCGTTAATGAATGGCGATCAAGAGGGCCGGAAGGCCCAACAGCAAATGATCGAGCGGGTGATTCAACGCGCAGCCAAAACCGTGGGAACCAACGCGAAATAAGGCACATCCATTCACATCTTTTCAAAGGGATTGAGGAGATTCGTGATTCTGCAGGAGGGGGTTCATCCCCGACAACGCCAACACACGTCGCCCATCGCAGCAAAGCCATTCCCAACGTGTACCCGTGCAGAGAAAACCCAGCCACCGCCCCCCTCGACAAATAAATTCTGCTATCTTGAATTCATCAAACCCCAATCCCCCAAAAAACAAGATCCATGCGCACTCGCCTCCAAAACCCCATTCGCGCCCTAATCCTCGCCGCCGGCCGGGGCGAGCGCCTGCGACCCTTAACTGACCACACCCCCAAGCCACTTATCCCCGTACGCGGCAAGCCACTGATTGAATACCACATCGAACGGCTGGCTTTGGCAGGCATCACCGATATCGTCATCAACCTCGCGCATCTGGCCGAACACATCCCCACCGCACTCGGCGATGGCGCCCGCTGGCATGTGCGGTTGCATTACTCATGGGAAAACCATTTGCGCGAAGGCCTGGAAACCGCCGGTGGCATTCGCCATGCCATCCATTTATTGAGCGAGCCCTTCATCCTGGTGAATGGCGATATTTTAACCGACTACCCGTTTGAAGAATTGCTCAACACCAAGCTGGCGCCCGATGTCGACTTTCACCTCGTGATGGTGAACAACCCCGCGCACCACCCAGAAGGCGATTTTGCCCTCAATCAAGCAACCCTCCAACCGTGCATCCAAAACAACAGCACCGAACGCCCAGCATCACCCAGCCCTTGCCTCACCTACGCCGGCATCGGCCTATACCGTAAAAGCCTGTTCGCCGCCCTGCCCGAAGGCCGCCGCGCATTGGGGCCACTCCTAAAACAACAAATCGCCCAACACCGCGGGCAAGGCCAGCACTACAGCGGGCAGTGGATTGATGTCGGCACACCCGAGCGCTTGCTTGAAGCGCAAACCACCCCCACCCCAGCCCTCCCCCATGAAGGGGGAGGGAGTTAAAACCCCCTCCTTGTGGGGAAGATACGCCCACCCCCTTGCAGAGAGGATGCTCTTAAATCCACCACCCCCTTGCAGAGAGGATGCTCTTAAACCCACCGCCCCCTGCAGAGAGGATGCTCTTAAGTTCCCCTCCCCCTAGTGGGGAGAATACTCATAAATCCCCCTCCCCCTTGTGGGGAGGGGTTAGGGGAGGGGGGAGCAAAATCAAGACAGCCACTTACCACTCATAGGAAGGGGCACGCCTACCCTCCCTCTTTTTACGGGGAGGATACAAGTCAATGCCTATCCATCTTCTAATTTTGCGGGCGACTAATACGCATTCTTGTTTACAAAACCGCGCAGCAGCGTTAAAAAAATAATTTTCAAATCAAAACCCAGCGACCAGTGTTCAATGTAATACAAATCATATTCCACACGTTTTTGCATTTTTTCCAGCGTGTCCGTTTCGCCGCGCCAGCCGTTCACCTGCGCCCAGCCCGTAATACCCGGTTTCACTTTATGGCGGAGCATATAGCCGTCCACTAGAGCCTTATAGGCTTCGTTATGCTCGACGGCATGAGGACGCGGGCCGACAATCGACATCCGACCCTGTAACACATTGATAAATTGGGGCAGCTCATCCAGGCTGGTGCGCCGTAAAAAACCCCCAAACCAGGTTAAGCGCGGATCACCCCGCGATGCCTGCACCACCTCCCCTGCCGAAGCCTCGTGCTGGCGCATGCTGCGGAATTTGTAAATCGTAAAGGTCTGCCCGCCCCAACCGAGCCGTTTTTGCCGAAAAAAAACCGGTCCCTTTGAACTGAGCTTAACCCCCACCGCGATCAACAAAAGCAATGGGCTGATGATCAGCATAATCAACAATGCCAGCACCCGATCCTCAATCCCTTTAACAATCCGGTTGGTCCCCGTCATCGGCGAGGCGGTCAAATCAATCATCGGCACATCCATAATCTCGGATATGCCATGGTTAATGAGGAACAAGCCAAACAAATCCGGCACGAAGCGCACATTGGCGGTCGAAAATCGCAGTTTTTCCAGTACATCTTTCAATTGCAGGCTTTGATCCAGCGGCACCGCGATCCACACCTCATCAACCGGGCTCGCCGATACAAACGCGAACAGCGCATCCAGCGGCTCCACCGCGTGCGCAGTCAGTATCGAGTCTTGCGGGTTACTGCAAAATACCCGAACCACATCAAAGCCGGCCCAACGCTCGGTTTCGGCCCGCAGAATCAGATTTTGCGCCAGCGCCCCACAGCCGACCACCACGGCCTTGTGATGATTCATCCCCCGTTGGCGCAGCATCCGCAACATCAGGTACACGCCGAACCGTAAAACGGCCAAGGCAGCACCACTGACCAACCACCACTGAGTTAACCATAGCCGAGAAAAGGTTTCCGCCTCCTTGGCCAGCACCAAGCCGATCAGCAATGCCATGAACACCAACGACCAAGCGCCGAACACGCGCAACGCAGGAGAAGCCAAACCCCGAGCACGCCAAGAGTCATAGACGCCAAGCAACGGGAACACCACAGCAACCAGCAATCCGCCAATCACCATCAAGGTTCCGTAGGCAACCGGCAAAGGAAAAACATCCCAACCAAAGCGAAGGCCAAAGGTAAATAAGCCGCTCGCGCCGACCAGGAGGATATCCAGAATGCGGGTAAGCCAACCAATCAGCACAGCGTGGGAGCGAAAATGCGTGGGAACCATGGAAAACTCTTTATGGAAAGATCACATAGATGTCAAACGAACGCCAAAAAAGCCATCCGAAGCACTGAGAATACGCCAAGGGGGAAGGCTCGGGTGGGGGTGAACAATGGGCACGGCCCAAGCCTTGGGCGGGGATACCTCAGAGGCGTGAGAACAGGGCGCGCGCTTTGGTGGGAGTATAAACAATAACGACCTGAAATTTTGGTGATAGTGTCACCATTTCCCTCCACGCCCCCTGATAATCATCGGTGTCATCACTCAAGATTCGCTGAATGGGGCAACCCGCTGACACACTGGGTGGCCAAACTGCCGCCGGCATTTTCGGCCACTCCGAAGCGGAGAGAACGGCTAGTTTCCAATTGGCGCCTCCGCGTGCGCACTGCAACTGACCGTATCTCTACCCTGTGTGCGGATAAAATCCCCTTTTCGAGGTGGCGAAATCCTGCGTATTGCCTCTGAGATAGGTCCCACCGAAACGCTGCCGTCATGGGATCCGGCAATCGCCTCAATGTAATCACCCACCTTCACATCCATACCGATTGGTATGCGAACCTTCCACAATATCCAAGAATCGCCCCCAGGTGAACATTCGCCCATAACAATACGTCCGGTCCGAAGCTCTGCATCGCTTATTTCGCTGTTTCGGGCTGCTTCGGCCTTGGCAAAGGCGTAGTCCCACGAATGCACAGGTGAAATAACGGCCACCTGCATTTCTCCTGTCGACGAAACGGGGCCGCATCTGAATGCCTTACCGAAGATGGCATCATCAAAATAGTTAGCACCAACGGCAGAATATTTCCGAAGATAACGCCCGAAAAATCGGGCATACGGGCCATCGGTGCCATCCGCCTCTTCAGCGGAAATTGTAATCACTTCGTGGCGCGCTACTTTTACCCCCTCGGGCAAAAGCGTAAAACCGAATCGCCTGCCCGCTGGTCCAGCTTTTTGTATATAACACCCCGTCCGGACCAATCTACCCGCCGAGACATCCTCCTCAGTTACCCCCCGTTTCAATGCGAGAGAAAGCCCGGGGTAGTCCTGAAGCTGCTGTCTTATCGCGGGGAAGCCTGTCACCACCATGACAAATTTCTCACCCGGCGCGGGCATGGACACGCAAGCGGTCAACCCCGTCATCGACAACAGAATAATTGAGACGGCTTTCCATATCGGGATTTGCATGAGCAGTCTCACGGTGTTACCACCGTATCAGATGAGCATTGCAGCCAAACCATCCTCACCAAAACCCCCGGTGCATACTCAGAACTCGCTTGAGGGAAACGGGCAAACGGCCTTCGATTCGCCCCAGGCGATACCCCAAATACTTCAAGCCGGTGCGCAGCAGCGCGGAAGGAATCAGCCAGGGCGCATTTTTTCTCAAATAAGACAACTCAGAACGCACAAACCGCCCGCCCTCCCCCTCGGGTTTGCCGAATGCAGTGAGCATCCAATATTCACGGTGATGAAACACCCCAATATCGAAATACCGGCGGAACTCCTGAACATAAGAATAACCATGCGAGTGGAACACCAGGGCATCGGCCTGATAAGCCACCTTCCACCCCGCCAACAACATCCTGGCGGCCACAAACGTATCTTCACCCAAGATAATGTCGCGCGGAAACCCACCCACCGCTTGCAGCGCCGAGCGTCGATAGGCCGCGAACGAATTTGATGAAAACGCTGCCTTAATCCCCATCCGATCCCGATCCACCAGCGTGGCGACATGACTTTTATCGGGATAATTAAACAACCGCGCATGCGATTCAATCAAACCCGCCTGCGGCCGGGGCAACTGCCGACCATACGCCACACCCACTTGCGGGTCATCAAAGGCAGCGATCAAACGAGAAAGTGCGTGATTATCGGCAAGAATCGCATCCTGCGTCATAAAGACAATAATTTCGGCATCGGGCAACAGTTCAACTGCCAACTGGCGCGTGCCGCCGTGGTTGAAGTCAGCCTTCGGGATGGACCTGACGGCAAAACCGGCCGAAGTAGCGAGAGAAACCGTGCCATCGGTAGAGCCTGAATCCATGACTAAAACTTCGGGGCCAATCGATTGCGCTACAATCTGCCCGAGAGATTCCGCCCAATGTACGCCCGCATTAACCGTGGGAATGATGACTCGAACCATATAAATACGTACTCAAACCTAAGTGAACCGTGCTCATCACTGCACTAAACAAATTTAAGAGAACTTGAACGTGGATCAGATTTCATCACCAACTGTGCACATTCTACTCGCGACCTATCAAGGTGCGGAACACATAGAAGAACAACTGAAATCCATAGCAATGCAAACCTACACACAATGGCGATTACTCATCAGTGATGATGGCTCAAAGGATGCAACCATCGAGATCGTTGAAGAATTCGCAAAACAACACCCCCAGAAAGTAACCCTGATAAAAGGCCCCTGCAAAGGCTCTACATTTAATTTTTTCAACTTAATTCAAAAGGTTGAGTATCGCAATGATATAGACCTGTTCGCATTTTGCGATCAGGACGATCTATGGCTCCCAGACAAATTAGAGATGGCTGCCAATTATCATCAAAAAAATCCATCAACCCCATTGCCGAACCTTTATTGCGGCAGAACGCGAATTACCAATGGAAAACTCGACCCAATCGGATTAACCAAAATCCCGAAACGCCCGCTCACGTTTGGGAACGCGCTGACCCAAAATATCGCCAGCGGAAATACTATGGTGTTTAACGTCCCACTGCTGAAGATTATGCGGCACATAGCTCCTGAGCACTCGGTTTGGCACGACTGGACAGCCTATCTAGCCACCACCGCATGCGGAGGCACGGTTTTCTATGACAAGGAGCCGCAGTTGCTTTATAGGCAACATTCGACAAACGTCATAGGCGCCAACGATGGGTTAATAACACGGTTCAGCCGATTGATACCAAACTTAAAAGGAAAATATAAAGCATGGGGAGGGCTGAATGAAAAAGCATTATCAAGTATTGAAAATTTCATGAACACCAAAACAAAAATCACATACCAGGCATTCAAAAAAATCCGGGACTCAAAAAATATTAGAGCGCGCTTACAAAATGCGCTTTTAGCAAAGCTGTACAGACAGTCAATTTTCGAGAGCATAATTTTATATGGCGCAATCATACTTAAGCGCACATAAATCAAGTCTTCACTTGTCGCCAGAAATCAAATATAAAATCAACATACTCAGAAGTTGACTTGGGTTTTATTGCATTGGCACTCAATTGTTTAGCAATCACAGGGAAGGATATCAATTTCACCAAATTTTCAGCAAGATCTTTAAAATCACCTGGCTCAAAAAGCAAACCATTCACTTGATCATGAATAACGGTAGAAATCCCCGGAAAACGAGAGGCAACAACAGGGCAGCGAGCGAACTGCGCGGAATAAAGCACAAGCGGAGTATTTTCAAACCAAAGTGAAGGTATAACCAAAACATCCATATCCAATAAAATTTCGTTAATACGAGAATTATGGAACGTCCCTCTAAACTCTATATCTGACCGTCCGGCTGAGAGTCCCTTTAATTTATCGAAATAATCGGGAGAATCTGCGCCATCACCATAGATTATTAAGACCGATGAACCTTCAGGAATCAACCTATATGCCTCAAGTAAAATATGACAACCTTTGTGCGGCAACAAAGTACCAATAAACCCGATCCTAAATGGATTATGTGGGCCAAGACGCTCGCCTCGCCCATCAACATCAGGTACATTCACACCGAAGGCAAACTCAGCGATCAAATCAGGATGCACCCCGTGTGAAACTAATTTATCAGTCATGAAACGATTAGGGGAAATAATTTTATCCAGCAAGTTAAGTCGATTGATGTTTTTTTCTAAACGTGAGCCTATTGCTTTTACTTCAGTGCAATAGGGATATGATTTCAAAAGGCCCAACTGAGTTGATCTCGAGAGAAAATCTAAAGCAGTTGTTGGAAAAAATTTAACGATCCCACCAACAGATGCACTACGCCTATTAGTTGCAAAGTGTTTTATACAATTTCCAGCATATTTCGAAGGGCCCTGACATAAATTGCCATCCTCAAGAAGCAATTGCCCCGTTGGACAAATACTCCAGAAATCAGTTGGCGTCCAAAAAACAGGAACGCCCGCATTTACAGCAGTTTCAATAAGACCAGTACCCAATCTATTCAAATGAAATAAATGAACAACATCCGGGCTATATCCATCCAATATTTGGCGAAAAAAACGATTGGCTAGGTGATTATCAAAACTCAATTCAATCAGCGATGTTTGATCACCCATCGGTTCATATGAATGAAAAAAACGATAAATATGAATGTGTTCATAAAAATATTCATCACATCTTAGCTCATCCAGAATTTTCTCTTCGGTAGGATAAGCGGTTAGAACTCGAACTTCGTGACCTCTATCTATTAGATTTTTAGCGACGGAGTATGTCAGAACCTCCGTACCTGCAGCATATTGGGGGAAGAACTGATGAACAGTTAAAAGAATTTTCATTAAATTTATTTCATCGAAAGAAGATCAAACAATCCTTGACATTTCAGATTCAACCCAAGCAGCTGTTTTTACAAGACCATCTCGCAGCGAGATTAAAGGCTTCCAACTCAACTCTTTTAGAGCAGAATCATTGCACAATACACTCTTCTGAACATCAAAAGGCCTGGCAGGTAAATAGATGCGATCTATGGATCGACAAAGTACGATTTCAAGGTCGTTAATAAGCTCATTCAAACTAGTCCCCACACCTGAACTTATATTAAAACAGTGCTCATCACCTTGATATTCAATAGCGCGCACAAAGGCCTCAGCGACATCACTGACATGAATATAATCCCGAGTAATACTCCCATTGCCCCAAATATCAATAGGTTTATATTTTAAGGCATTGTGAATAAAAACCCCAACTGCCCCTTGCGCTGTTTCAACACGCTGACGCTCTCCATAAGGGTTTGCAACACGCAAACTAATAGCAGTAATCCCATGCAAATAACTGTACATTTGTAAATACTTTTCAATTGCAAGCTTAGTAATTCCGTATGAAACTAAAGGTTCCGTAGGATGCTGCTCATTAATTGGCAAATATTGAGGTCTGCCATATACGGTACCTCCTGAAGAGATGAAAACAATCCTTTTGATTTTTTGACAAACCATTTCATTAAGCAGTTGAAGTGTTGATATAACATTGCTTTGAACATCATAAATAGGATCATTATTAGAGCTTTTTGGCAGAGTTGTGGAAACCAAGTGTAGAACCACCTCCATTCCATGAATGGCTTCCGACACATCATGGGCGCTTGAAAAATCGCCAGAAAGCCATTCAACACGCTCATCTCTCGAAAAAACCCGGAAAGGTTCGACTCTTGGCCGCTCAAAAACTCTAAGCTCATGCCCATCTCTCAACAATCTATCCACAATTGCTGAACCAATAAATCCACCACCACCAAAAATAATAATTTTCATACAAAGCACCTGCGAGCATTCCTCAACACAAAACACATCATCTTTGCAATTTATTTTTTATGAAAATAGCTATTTTCCGAGCAATTTTTTTTCTAGAAACCCACTGTCCAAGAGAAGTTCGATATAATAAAACAAAAAAATATGCAACTTTATACTCATCATTCGACGGAACTCTATTTGAGGCACCACTCCATCCCTCATGATGCCTGTAATAATGAAACTCTTCACCCAACCTATTATAATCCAAGGAAAGTTTAGTCAATTCAATTGCGAAACGAGGAGAAATTAAAATTCTACTTGATGCCACTCGATTACTTTCCGCGACATCTAAAAGCGATTGAAATCTATCAATCATTCCACTCCATGAGAGTCGATTGAATGCGATCAATCTGCACTGCTCAGACATTGAAGCCAAATCCGCCGGATTCGATAGCAAATAGCCCAGAGCATCCAAGTAATCTTGGAGCTCTGTATCTGAATGCGGGATTAGCATTCCAGCCTGAGGATCAACAATTTCCTCCTGCCCTCCCACTAATGCGACAACTGGAACAACACCCGCCGCCATAGATTCCAAAAGTGTGATAGAAATACCCTCGTACTCAGAAGGCATTAAAAGAATGTCCGCTGTAGTAAGAATATCCAGCCATCTTTGATGATCAACGGATCCAAGCATTTTTACATGATTGACTAAACCATATTGCTTAATTAATTGCTCGAAATTAGGTCTGTGATCACCATCACCAATTATCAGAGATTGGAATCTTAGCCCGCGATCTTTTAAACCATTTAGAATTTTGGCCAATATTTCTGGCCGCTTTTGAGCACACATTCTTCCGGCGAAAACAATGACAGGAATATCATCAGAAATATTTAATTCGGAGCGAATCATTTTTCGAAAAACTACAGAGCGTTCAAGTGAAATTGCACGTACACCGGTATACATAACATGAATTTGTGATCGATCTGCTCCCCGATCGACCATCCAATCAGATAAATGTCGTGTCGTGACGATATTAAGGTTTAAAAAGTCCTGGTAGCCCACTCCAAAACGTGGATGACCACCATTTAGCCAGTTGGGTTCCTCAACATGACACATGTCTACAAATGATACGGCTGATGAGAAAACATTCAGATATGGGAGAAGTTGATAACCAGTTGTACTTCCGGTAACCACAACAGTATCAATCTTTCTAGACTGAATTAGATAAATCAAAAATCGAGGAAAGTCAGCACTGGACAACAAATTCGGCAGCACAAAAATATCTTGGGTAAAACGACTAAACTCACTTTCCCAATTATGAACTGCAGACAATGTCGCACAAATAGTCACATCATGGCCACGATTAGACAACCCCTCAATTAAATCCAAATTAACCCGATCTGCGCCTCCGGTAACCATCCATGGGATTATAAACATAATACGTCGGCCGGAATAATTACCAACCAGTGGGTTCTGAATATAAATATCAGTAATAATCGACTCAAAAGGGGTTTGTATTTTCCTTGAAGGGGTTGGAAAACAACCTGTTAGTTCAGAGTATTTATCCTGTATCTCTTTTTCAAACGTGCGATTGACGTTGCCGGAACTCATGATTTGTTCAAAACGACCACCGGCCCGTTTCCGGTACCACTGCAGATACTCTGGGATTGTGTAACCCCAATGTCCGGCCCTAGCCATTGATAGCCAAAAATCCCAGTCCTCATGTCCGAATTTTATTGACTCATCAAACCCCCCACAGTCCAGAAATGCCGAACGACGAATGACAGAGATTGGTGGTCCACTATTCGCCTGAACATGTGCACTTCCACGCTCAAAGCCAGTGGTCCAGAGATATTCTTGCTCGCCAAAAACAACACTAAAGGAATTACAAAAAGCAAACTCATTATTTGACTCAAGAAACCAAATACACTTTTCGATGTAAGTTGGCTCAAGCATATCATCACTATCCAAAAGACAAATATACTGCCCTTTAGAATGATTAAATGCCATATTTCGAGCCGCGCTCGGACCCGCATTTTCCTGCCTAATGACTTTTATACGAGAATCACTTTCAGCGACTCTCGAAAGCCGCTCGATAGCATCCAGGTCCGTTGAACCATCATCAACGATAATCCATTCCCAGTTTTGAAATGATTGACCTTGAAGCGAAACAAAAGTTTCTGAAAAGAATTCTTCAGTATTATAGTAAGGGGTTATCACAGAAACATCGATACGATCAACCGCGCTTTCATCTCGCACAAAAGCCCTTGACGCCCTCCTCCTGCCCGGTGAATCATTAAAGTCAACATTTCGAATATCAATCACAACTTAAATCCCATAATATTTTATTTAGCACAGCAATCCATACTTTTTGAATATATAATCATATTCACCAATCACGGCATCAGTTGCCCGATCAAACGGAGCAAATCTGGAAACACACTCATATATCAAGCGGCCGTCTTTTACATAAAAATCAAGATCACGATCGACCAAATTCACCAATTTAACATTTCCACTCCCATAGGGATCAATAAAACCAAAAATAGCACTGAATTGCTCTTTATTAATCTCCCTATTTGATTTAATGAAATATAAAACAGATTCTCTCGCCAGAATTTGAGAACGCCACTTTTCAAGCAAATAAATAACCTTAGAGTACTCCGCTTGATATACCTGTTTTCTTTCTACCTCTTCATGCAAAAATACGCGTACGCCATCCACAATGCTTGATTTCATATCAGAGTGAAAAGCTATACCATATTTAACATCACGCACCATATCGTCGTAGCTTGGTACTAAATTTTCAAATAAGAAAATACCATTGAATTCATTTTCAATCAGATTGGCCAATGAATCTATATCGCAGGCCACATATCTAAAAAAACTGCTTTCATTATAACCATAACGCATAAACTGCAGGCCAACCTCGCAATTATCACCCAAAGAAATATAGTGATCGAATTTTTTATATTCCAATATATCGCCCCCACGGGGTCTTAAAACATAGCCCAGCACTTTACTTGATTTTTCTTTCAACGTATAAAAAATCAGATTAAAAACCTTCTTCAAATATCGTAGCGGACGGGTAATTTTCCATGATAGCGAGTTGTAAATACACTTAATTTCAGATTTAGTCATGATAATTCCCTCAATTTACATACAACTGATTTATTTTTTCTCATGGCACCCACTAAATCATGAACTGACTTGATACAAGCCACCTCTATCTTCCGAAAATGTCATATAAATAAGTCAGCATTTTTTAAAGGTACGGCTTCTTGATCTTTAGTCGAAAGAATCGGGCTTCTTTCACTCGGCCATTTAATCCCAATTTCAGCATCATCCCAAACTATGCTCCGTTCAAATTCCGAGGCGTAGTAATCAGTAGTTTTGTATGTAAAATAAACCACTTCGCTTAATACGAAGAAACCATGGGCAAAGCCTGCGGGTACCCAGAGCTGGCGATGATTTTCTTCCGAAAGCTCAACACCCACCCACTGGCCAAAAGTTGGTGAGCTTTTGCGAATATCGACAGCAACATCAAACACTGCGCCACAGACAACCTGCATGAGCTTGCCTTGCGGTTGCTGTATTTGATAATGCAGGCCGCGCAATACGCCTTTGCTTGAGCGCGAGTGGTTATCTTGCACAAACTGCACATCCAGGCCCGTGGCCTCAAAGAATTTGCGCGCATTAAAGCTTTCCATAAAAAAGCCGCGCTCATCACCGAATACCTTGGGCTCCAATATCAGTACATCAGGGATTTTGGTGGGGGTTACGTTCATTAAAACACCCGTTCTTTCAAGATTTGATACAAAAACTGCCCGTAGCCACTTTTTGCCAGGGGTTGTGCAAGGGCTTCCAGTTCGGCATCGGTGATCCAGTTTTGCCGCCAGGCAATTTCTTCCGGGCAGGCAATTTTCAGCCCCTGGCGTTTTTCGATGGTTTGAATGAATTGCCCGGCCTCTAACAAGGATTCATGCGTGCCGGTATCGAGCCAGGCATCACCGCGTCCCATCAGTTGCACCGTAAGCTGCTCACGTGCCAGATAGATGCGATTGACGTCGGTAATCTCTAATTCACCCCGGGGTGAGGGCTTGAGGTTTTTTGCGATATCGACGACGGTGGAGTCGTAAAAATACAATCCTGTCACGGCATAGTGACTCTTGGGGGTTTGCGGCTTTTCTTCCAGACTGATTGCACGACCCGAATCGTTGAATTCAACCACGCCATAACGCTCGGGGTCCTTGACGCGATAGGCGAATACCGTGGCGCCCTGTGTCTGGCTGCCGGCCTCGTGGAGTTGCCGCTGAAGATCGTGGCCGTAAAACAGGTTATCGCCCAACACCAGCGCCGAGGGGGCGTTGTCTAAAAACTCGGCCCCTATCGTGAATGCCTGCGCCAGACCATCGGGTGAGGGCTGCACAGCGTAACTCAGGTTGATGCCCCACTGGCTGCCGTCGCCCAAGAGCTGGGTAAACCGCGGCGTATCCTGTGGGGTTGAAATAATGAGGATATCGCGGATGCCCGCCAGCAATAGGGTGCTGAGCGGGTAGTAGATCATCGGTTTATCGTACACGGGCATGAGCTGTTTACTCACCGCCAAGGTGACGGGGTGCAGGCGGGTGCCGCTGCCGCCCGCGAGGATAATGCCTTTACGGGGTGTTTGATTAGCTTTCATGATGTTTGTCCATAAATTCATCCTGCATCCGCAACACACCCGATTGCCAATGGGGCATGTGCAGCCCAAATGATGCCGTCAGTTTGGTCGTATCTAACCGTGAATTGAGCGGGCGTTGCGCAGGCGTGGGATATTGGCGGGTGGGAATGGGGGCGATCTCGGTCACTTTGAGCGCCCGGCCCTGCGCACGCGCCGTATTGATGACGAATTCGGCATACCCATGCCATGAGGTTTCGCCCGCGGCCGCGAGGTGATAAATCCCCACCAGATTCGGGTTGTGGCGTGTGGCACGAATGGCATGGGCGGTGACATCGCTAATCAGCTCCGCCCCCGTGGGTGCACCGATTTGATCGTCAATCACGTTCAAACGTTCACGCTCGGCGGCCAGGCGCAGCATGGTTTTGGCAAAATTGTTACCGCGGGCGGCATACACCCAACTGGTGCGGAAGATCAGATGCGCGCAACCGCTATCGATAATGGCCTGTTCACCCGCCAATTTGGTTTGGCCGTACACCGACAAGGGCGCCGTGGTGTCGGTTTCGCGCCAAGGCTGGCTGCCGCTGCCATTAAACACATAATCGGTGGAGTAATGCACGAGCAATGCGCCTGTTGAATACGCGATTTCGGCCAATGCACCTACCGCATCGGCGTTGATGCGCTGAGCGTGTTCTGGCTCGCTTTCGGCACGATCCACGGTGGTGTAGGCGGCGGCATTAACGATGACATCAGGGGCAAGGGCGCGCACGGTACGGCAGAGCAACTCTGGCGTGGAAAGATCGCCGCAGAAGCCCGCAGCGCCCGCTCGATCCAGGGCGATCAGCTCGCCCAATGGCGCTAATGCGCGCTGGAGTTCCCAACCGACCTGGCCGTTTTTACCCAACAGCAGGATTTTCATAGGCCGTACTGTTTGTTCGTCCAATCGCGGTAGGCACCGCTGGTGATGTGCGCGACCCAATCCGGGTTCGCCAAATACCAGCGCACGGTTTTGCGAATGCCGCTTTCGAAGGTTTCGGCAGGCTTCCAGCCGAGTTCGCGTTCCAGTTTGCTGGCATCAATCGCATAGCGACGGTCGTGACCGGGGCGATCCTTAACAAAGCTGATTTGCGTGGCATAGGATAACCCGTCTGCGCGCGGCTGCTCTTCATCCAAAATGGCGCAGAGGGTTTTCACCACCTCCAGATTGGCTTTTTCATTCCAGCCACCCACGTTGTACACCTCGCCTAAACTTCCGGCTTCGAGCACGCGGCGAATGGCGCTGCAATGATCTTTCACATACAACCAATCACGAATCTGCTGCCCATCGCCATAAATCGGCAGGGGTTGCCCCGTCAGTGCATTGTGAATACACAGCGGGATAAGCTTTTCGGGGAAATGATATGGCCCATAGTTGTTCGAGCAATTGGTCGTCAGCACTGGCAAGCCGTAGGTGTGGTGATAGGCGCGCACGAGGTGATCGGATGCCGCCTTGCTGGCTGAGTAGGGGCTGTTGGGTTCGTACCGATGCGTTTCGGTGAAGGCAGGCGCGGTTTTATCGAGCGAGCCGTACACCTCATCAGTCGACACATGCAGAAACCGGAACGCGGCACGATCGTGATCGCTCAAACGTGACCAGTACGCACGAGTGGCCTCCAGCAAGCGAAATGTGCCGACGATATTGGTTTGAATAAAATCTTCCGGCCCGGTAATCGAACGATCGACATGGCTTTCTGCCGCGAAATTAATGATGGCACGCGGCTGATGCTCGGCCAGAAGGCGGCTTACGAGCGCAGAATCGCCAATGTCGCCCTGTACAAACTGATAGTGAGGGTGATCGGCAACACGGTTCAGCGTTTCGAGATTACCCGCGTAGGTGAGCAAATCCAGGTTAACCACCGGCTCATCTTGGACATCCAACCAATCCAGCACAAAATTTCCGCCGATAAAACCGGCACCGCCTGTAACCAAAATCATTGTTCGGACTGCTCCAAAATTTTTGTATGAAAGTCGGGCAAGTGGGTCATTTTCCCATGCTTTAGCTCATACACACTGCTGCATAGGTTGCCCAGCATGACGTGATCGTGCGAAGCAAATACAAAAATTTCAGCATTCGCAATCAGATCATGCATGCGCGCTTTGGCTTTTTCCTGAAAGCCTGCATCGCCGGTGCCGAACATTTCATCCACGAGCAAAATTTCCGGCTGAAAACTGGTACCTACGGCGAACATCAAGCGCATCGTCATGCCCGATGAATAGGTGCGTACGGGCAGGTTCAAAAAGTCGCCCAGTTCGGTGAATTCTTCGATTTCCGGGATTTTACTGCGGGCTTCTTTGAGCGACATCCCCATCAGCATCCCCATGCGCAGGATGTTTTCATAGCCAGAAAGCTCAGGATCCATGCCCGAGCCGATTTCCAGCACCGTGGCAATGCGCCCCTCCCGAATAATGCGTCCCGAATCCTGGGTATAGATGCCGGCCATGGTACGTAGCAAAGTGCTTTTGCCTGCGCCGTTGTGGCCGATCAGGCCGATGGAATCGCCGCTGTTGAGTTCAAAACTCACCTCATCCAGCGCGGTGACAGAAACGGTATGTCCCGCCTCTGCCGCAATGCGCCCGCCGGTGGCAATGCGCATGAATTGGTGCCGCAAGGATTGTGCGCGAGCGTTGTAAATCGGGTAGCGGACAGAGACATTCTCGAAAACAAGACGAGCCATAGTGATATCCAGGATTCAAATCCAATAAGGAATGCGGGTGCGACGCGAATTAAACATCCATAGGGTGATCGCCCAGCCCAGAATCGCCATACCAATAGCGACAGGCCATACAAACGAGGGGGTGGGAAAGTTCAATAAGGGGTCGCGCACCACGCTGATGAAATAACTAAACGGATTGAGCCACACCACCCACGCGCCTATGCCCAATTGCTCGGCCTTGAACAGTACCGGCGACATAAAAAATAGCAGCGGCATAAAGTTCGTGATCGCCGTTTCCGTATCCCGGTATCGGGCGGCGAACATGCCGATAAATAAACTCATCCAAATCAAGTTCAACACCACCAGCAGAAAGCCGGGAATGGCCAACAAGATACCCGGATGCCAATGCGGCGGATAAATCAAAAATACAATCACAATAACCACCGCGTTGTGCGCGAGATTAATTAAATGCCGCAAAACCAGTTTGATGGGATAAAAAAACAGTGGGATGCGTAAATTGCGGATAATTTGCGCGTTTTGCACAAAAAGCTGGCTGCTTTCGGTCACGATGCCTGCAATAAACCCCCAAAGGATCAACCCGACGCTGAGCAGCGGGATGAAGGTTGCCTTGTCCATCTTGAACAAGGTGCTCCACACAAAGCCCAACCCCCCCACACCAATGGCGGTGCCCAGCGTCAACCAGAACGGGCCAAGCATGCTGCGCTTGTAACGCGCCCTGGTATCGCTCCAGGACAAAAACAAGGCAGCGGGCAGGCGATTTAACGCCTCAGATATATCGCGACGGGTTTCGAGCCAACGGGATGACATAGATACTCATAGTAAAATTGGTTTGGCCTGCATCATATCGGAAAGCCAATTTAAACGGGACAACCGCATCATTCCGCAGAAAGACGACCCAAGAAAAAAGCCGTATCTTTCGATATGGCTTTTGAGGATTTGGCGCGCGAGATGGACTAACTATATAGGCCGAGATCCGGACGGTAGCATCCATAACAGTGAGAGTCAGGAGTTCGGCCAAAACGGACGATTGCATTCATACCTGCTGACGTCCGCTCCCAATCCACAGCAGCCAGTCAACACTCAGATAAATCAAACAAGAAAGCATCCTGTATAACAGCTTGCAAAAGAGGATGACCAGGCACACACAGTCCAAATGAGTGAATGCTATAGTTACGCGCACGAGCCTCGGCTCGAAAACGATCTCTATCAAACTGATAGATGATAAAACCCCAAAACAGAAAGGTGGGTGGGAGATTGGGATGAATAGCAATAGGGAATTAAATCCACATAAAAAGTCAGTCAACCGGTCGTCAAACCCGTCGCTTCGCTTTGGGTCTCCCTCCGGTTACTTCTAACGTTAGGCCACAACGATGTCAGTCGCCGTAGATGGTTTCCTTAGCGAATCGCTAGATCATGTTCGTTCCCATGTGCGCGAGAAATATGCTGCGTGGCGCGGTCTACTTATGCGCGTGAATCAACTTGCAGTAGCGAATCAGCATGCGATCGTGATCCACACAGACAGTAATGTCGAGCGATACAGCGCAGTATTATTTGCGAGAACGTTGGCGACCACTCAAGCGAGCACGCTGCTCTTGGAGGCGGGGCTGGTTTCTCAGGCACGCGTCCTCCTACGCTCTGCGCTGGAGACACTTTTTGCGCTTGCTGCTATTGCCAAAGATGCAAACATCGTGGAGGAGTTAATAGAGGGTCACTTTGCGGAACAGAAGCGGTTTGCTAAAAATGCTCAACTTTGGCAGGACGACGAACTTAAAAAAATCGCCGAGGCAGAGACGGTTTCTGGCCAACTACAGTCGGTCCTAAATAGTTCAGCAACCGCTTTATCAACGTTTGACTTAGCCCAGAAGGCGGGGCTGGAAGATTGGTATCGAACGGTATATATGGTCTTCAGTTGGCCAGTCCATGGTGCAGCGGTGGACTTAAATCGTCATGTTGTCATCAGTGGAGATGGTAACGTCGAAGCATTTCGTAACGAGCCTGAAGTGGACGATCAAGAATCATTGTGGCTGTGTGGAATTGAAGTTCTCCTTAAAGCCATTGCCGCGCTAGCTACGACCTTCCCGAATGTCGATCAAGGTTCGATGGAGCAATACTATGTCGAAGCCCGTAATCTGGAGTCCACAATTGCGGGCTAACCCATCGCTCTACCCGACCGCGCACCGGCGGCGGGTTAGCTCAAACGTTAGGCCGTCACGAAGACGGCAGCGCGACTTCCTAGAAGGGACATACGCACGCAGTCACCAATCGGATTGAATCAATGGTAAACAATGAGCACGTTCGGGAATTTTTAAAATACTATTGCGACCTCCCGAAAGAGCCTCAATATGCGGTCTTGCTGACCGGCTTATGGGGAAGCGGCAAAACTTGGTTCATCAAGAACTTCATTGCCAATCACTTACAGCAGCCCGGCCGAGTACTGTACTTGAGTTTGTATGGAGTGCAATCCTTTGACGACATTGAGTCGGAATTCTTCCGCTTGCTTCATCCTGTACTTGGTTCAAAACCGGTTCGCATTCTGCATCGCTTGGCACGCGGAGTTATCAAAACTTCTATTAATTTCGACCTAGACGGGGACGGCGAGTCGGATGGCAGTGTCTCCTGCGGAATCTCGACGGAAAAGATGCTGGAAAGAATCTCCCTGGACCCCAGCCAGATTTTGGTGCTTGATGATCTCGAGCGATGCTCAATTCCAACTGCCGATCTCCTGGGTTACGTCAATCAATTTATTGAACATGGTGGAATAAAGGCAGTTCTAATCGCAAATGAGGCGGAACTCCTGAAGCACGACCCAGGAACAGACCTAGGCTACGCCCGAATCAAGGAGAAGTTGATCGGGCGCACATTTGAAGTTATTCCGGAAGTTGCCTCGGCACTTGAATCCTTTGCTGCAGACCTACCCAGCGTTAGGGCCCAAAAAGTTGTTCGCGCCAATTTCGCACTAATCTCACAAGTCTACGAGTGCTCAAAGTACAAGAACCTCCGACTCGTTCGTCACGCGCTTTGGGAATTCGATCGCCTTACACAGTCGTTGGACACTGCCGCGTTGCGTTCCGATCCACTACTAGCCGATTTGCTAGCGCTATTCCTGTCGTACTCCTTCGAAGTGCACAGCGGGACTGTGAAGGCATCCGAAATAAAAAAGCTACACGATAGCTGGTCGCTTTACTTCAAACAAAACAAGGACCAACCCGATCCCGACCAACGCTTTCATGACATTCGCAGTAAGTATTCCGGCCTACATCTCTACACATCGCTTACCACGGACGCGGTTTGGGAGGCTATATTCTCAACCGGATCAATCCCACGATCCGACCTGAATGAATCGCTACTGAAGAGCAAATACTTCCAGAATGAAAACCAACCTAACTGGGTCAAATTCTGGTACGGCATGAACCTGTCCGACGATGACTTCGCCGACGTGATGGCACAAGTTGAAGCAGAGTGGAATTCTTGCCAGTATCGACTTCTAGGAGAGGTCGTTCACGTCACCGGATTGTTTGTCAGATATGCGAGGAACGGCATTTATAACAAAACTGTGGAGGAAGTGATTCAATCGGCGAAGGAATACATTGATCAGTTGCTGGCAAGTGGAGAGATACCTGTTATTCAGCCAAACTCGCGTCCGTTCCCATTCGAGAGAGATGCCTACGCAGGCCTTGGCTTCGCAAGCTTGGAGGATGAACAATTCAAAGCCTTCCTCGAATATATCGAAGAACGGCGCCGAGAAGCTTTGAGCTCAAGCTTTCCTGCACAAGCGACCAATCTGCTGGCTTTAGTGGGCACCGACACAAACCTCTTCTACCGCCGGATCATCCTCAACAATGATCCAGAGAACGTCTACTACCAGACACCCATTCTTCATCTGATATCTCCTGCTGAGTTTGTTGGACACCTACTGGGAGCCTCTCCTGAGGACAGGAGCACCGTGGCCTATGCAATCAAGGAACGGTACGGTATTCGACAGTTTAATGTGGAGTTACTGCCTGAACTAGATTGGCTCTACAGCGTTGCCGATCTGCTACGAACTGAAATTGGAACGCGCGACGGCAAAGTGAGTTCACTTTCCATAAAGTGGCTCGTCGATCCGTATATCACTGATGCAATTTCTCAACTTGAAATGGCTAAGCCAGCTGCATCAGCGTGAGGCCTAACCCCTCATTTCAGCGGATCGCCTTCGGCCGCCGCTGAACTCAAACATTGACGAGTAAGCGCCGAACACCGGTCATATGGAGCGGTCAGCCTGACAGGCCCCTTAGGCCGAAAAGCAGACCATTGCATCCCTAATAATGATATACAGGAATTCGGGATACCATCGCTATCCCACCATACCGAAATTGCCCTGAATCACATTCTTAGAATCACGCAGCTCATCCAGATAATCCGCCCACACCTGCATCATCTTCTTGCGGGTTTCTAAATGCTTGGTGCGGTTATATGCCCTGCCCAGTGGATCACGGACGGCATGGGCAAGCTGAAGCTCGATGACTTCGGGCCTGAAGTTATGGACTTCTTCTAATACCGTGCGCGCCATTGCTCGGAAGCCGTGGCCGGTCAGTTCGGTTTGTGTGTCGATGCCTAGGCGCTTCAGTGCCCCGTTGACGGTATTTTCACTCATGGGGCGGGTGTCACTCCGTGCGCCAGTGAAAACGTAGCGTGAGTGGCCTGTGAGGGGCTGCAACTCGATCAGGGCCGCGACCACTTGCCGAGCAAGAGGCACGATATGCTCCTGCCCTGTCTTGCTGGCGGTGTAACGCCATTCAAAGGTTTCAAAATCAATATCTGCCCATTGCATGTGCCTGAGTTCACCAATACGCACGAACACACAGGGGGCAATGGTTAGCGCGGCACGGGTAATTGGTGATCCACGATAACCGGCCATGATGCGCAGCAGTGGGGCGATGTCCTTGGGTTCGGTCGGTGCCGCATGGTTTTTGTCTTTCGGCATGGGGGCAATGGCTTTGTTCAGCGCCATTGTCACGTCGAACAATTCACGGCGACCTGTGGCAATTGCATAACGCAGAATTTGCCCAATATTTTGTTTTACCCGGTGGGCACTTTCGATGATTCCGCGTGCTTCAATGCGCTGCAAAACCTTTAATACCATGGGTGCAGTCACATCAGCGACAGGCGCCCGGCCAATGTAGGGGTAAACCTCCGCCTTCAGCCGGTTGATAACCTTGTTGCGGTATTTTTCCGATTTGTCGGCAAGATACATATTCACCCACTCATCACCAATTTCCTCGAACGAACCGGGCAAAGCCTCGCCCGCCTGAATCATGGCTTCGATCTTTACAGCTTCGGCCTCCTCTCGCCTTGACTCAGTTATGGTGGTTTTTTCCGCCTTCCTCAGTTCGGCAGGGTCGGTGCCGTTGGCAATGAGTTGGCGGGCTTCGTCGCGGTATACCCTGGCCTGCTTCAGGTTTACGTCGGGATACCCACCAAGAGCTAGCGTCTTTCGTTTACCTTCAAAGCGGTAATCAAGCCGCCACAACTTGCCCCCGGCTGGTGTGACGAATAAATATAGCCCTTTCTCATCCGTAACCTTATAAGGCTTAGCTTCTGGCTTTACGGCTTTGATCGCGGTATCTGTAAGTGCCATGACGGTATCCTTTGACGGTATTTTTTCACAGGCTGACGGTATCAACACCGTCATACCGTCAAAAGTACCGTCAAGAACCACTGGCTGTAAAGAGATGTTTTAGGACGCTATAGGCGTAAAAAAACCCGCATACCTAGCTGGAATGCGGGTTTGATTAAGGTTTTAAAACTTCTTCGGACGTTGTAAAACCATTGAATGGCGCAGCGGACGGGACTCGAACCCGCGACCCCCGGCGTGACAGGCCGGTATTCTAACCAACTGAACTACCGCTGCTAATTTTGATGTGGTGGGTGATGAGAGGCTCGAACTCCCGACCTACGCCTTGTAAGGGCGCCGCTCTACCAACTGAGCTAATCACCCGTGGAGCGGGAAACGAGATTCGAACTCGCGACCTCAACCTTGGCAAGGTTGCGCTCTACCAGCTGAGCTATTCCCGCACATCATCCAGCGGCTTTTGAGGGCTGCTGTTTGTCACAGAGCGCGCATTATACAAACCAAAACCCCGGGCGCAAGTGTTTTTTCACCCTGTGTTCATAAATCCACAGCAGAAGCGGCTTGCTCAGGCTCGGTAGGCGCGGCGGCGCGATATAGTCCAAGCAATATCCATCCCTCTTGCGGCGAGGGATCGTGACCGCTGCCCATGACGTGCATGATGCCGCGTGGCGAGATCAGCAGCAGCAATTGACCGCGCTCGGCGTAGGTTTCCTGGTACCGCACCCAGCCGAAGGCTTCGGTCAGGCGGGTGGTTGATATTTCGGCGCCCTGCTCGATCAACTGAAGCGAATCACCCAAGGAAGCCTGTTCGCCAAACATGGCACGGCCAGAAAATGTTGTAGAAAGGCGCTGCTGTGCCGAACCCGTCAGCTCTTGTGGCGTTTTGAGCACAAATACATTGCCTGCGCCAAACTCGTGTCGATAGCGAATGGCGGCCAGATTATTGATTTCCGGCTGAGCGGATACGGCGAATAATCGTCCTAAACCGACCAAATCCAGCCGCCGGTCTGCTGCTTCCGAAACCGGATTGCCATAAAACGTTTCCAGCCCTTCCATTCGGGCTTGGCGAATATCGGCATAATTGGCATCGGCCAGCACCACGCGGTAACCCTGTTTTTTGAGGGCCTGCGCCAACATCCGTGAAAACGCGTTGATACCGACCATCAGCACGCCCCTGTCTTCGGGTAGTGCCACGCCCAAATACATCGCCAACGGACGCGCCGTGAGCGAGGCGCTCACCACGGTGCCCACGATGATGATAAAGGTCAGCGGCACCAACACTTCCGCCCCCGGCACGCCTTGTTGATCAAGTTTGAGCGCGAACAAGCCTGAAATCGCCGCCGCCACAATCCCGCGCGGGCCAATCCACGCAATCATGAGCTTTTCTCGCCAATTCAAGCCGGAGCCGATGGCACTGAGCCAGACCTTGAGCGGCTGTGCGATGAGCTGGATCGCCAGCAAGACGAGCAGCGCGCCAAACCCGACCGCCGAGAACATGGCCGGATGAATGCGCGCCGCCAACAAAATAAACAGCCCCGAGATAAACAAAATGGTGAGCGATTCTTTGAAGTGCAACACATCGGCAAGCGGCACGCCGCGCATATTGGCCAGCAAAATACCCATGACAGTGACCGCCAGCAGACCAGACTCTTCCGCAGCAACGTTGGATGCCGTAAATACGGCCAGAACCGTCGCCAACACGACGACGTTAATCAGGTATTCCGGCAACCAGTGCTGGCGTAGCGCTATGCCCAGGAGGTAACCGCCCGCCAACCCCAAGGCCAACCCCACCGATATGAGCGTCAAAAACGGGGAAATCACCACACTTAAACCGGTACCCGCGTGGGCGGGGCTCATGCGGGTAACGATAAATTCAAAGACGAGAACGGCCAGCACGGCACCGATCGGGTCGATGACAATGCTTTCCCAACGCAAAACTGTCGCGATTTTCTGCGTGGGTCGCACAATACGCAGCAGCGGCACAATGACGGTCGGCCCGGTCACCACGACCAAAGCCCCAAATAAAGCGGCCATCGACCAATCCAGCCCCACGAAATAATGCGCCGCAGCCGAGGCCACACCCCAGGAAACCAGCGCGCCGATGGATACCAATCGCCAGACGAACCCACCGACTCCGCGCAATTGCGCAAATTGCAGGGTCAAGCTCCCCTCAAACAGAATGACCGCCACGGCGAGTGATACAAAAGGAAAGAGCAAATCACCCAAGAGTAAATCGGGCTGCAACCATCCGGTCACGGGGCCCAAAAACACCCCAATAATGAGCAAAAATAAAATCGCGGGGACTTTGGCACGCCATGCCAACCATTGTGCGGCGATGCCTGCCACGATGATGCCCGTCAGCGCCAGCAGAATCGACTCATGCATCGTTCATCCTCATAATGGATTGATGGTGATTAACATCATGGGAAGCAGCAGTAAACCATTAAAACCGTAGGTGATGACGGTTTTAGGAACGGGGCGTAATCAACCCTTGGTCGCGGGAAAATGCCAGCATGCGATCCAGCGAACGCACCGCGTTAACTCGAATAGTTTCGGGCACATGAATTTCATGTTCCGCAGGATGTTCCAGCGCGGCCAGTACATTTTCCAGGCCGTTCATGGCCATCCACGGGCAATGCGCGCAGGAAATGCATTGCGTGGAACCGCCGCTGGTCGGTGCTTCAATCAGGGTTTTATGCGGTACGGCCTGCTGCATCTTGTAAAAAATGCCGTTATCGGTGGCGACAATCAGCGTTTCATTCGGCAAGCGGACAGCGGCGCGAATCAGTTGGCTGGTCGAACCCACGACATCAGCCAGCTCAACCACCGCCTTGGGCGATTCGGGATGCACGATGATGGCGGCTTCGGGATGTTGGCGCTTAAGTTCGACCAGCGCCTCAGCGGCAAACTCATTATGCACCACGCAATCACCCTGCCAGAGCAGCATGTCCGCACCGGTTTTTTCCTGAATGTAACGCCCCAGATGCCGATCCGGTGCCCAGATGATTTTTTCGCCCAAGGCCTTGAGATGCCCCACGATCTGCAAAGCGTTAGAACTCGTCACGACCCAGTCGGCGCGTGCCTTGACTGCTGCTGACGTATTGGCATACACCACGACGGTTCGGTCGGGATTGGCATCGCAAAAGGCGGCAAACTCGGTGGCGGGGCAGCTGAGATCGAGCGAACACTCGGCCTTGAGCGTCGGCATGATCACCCGTTTTTCCGGACTCAGAATTTTCGCGGTTTCGCCCATGAAGCGCACGCCGCACACGACCAAGGTTTGCGCTGGGTGCGCCGCGCCAAAGGCGGCCATATCGAGTGAATCTGACACGCGCCCGCCCGTGTCATCCGCCAGTTTTTGCAGCGCAGCATCCACATAAAAATGCACGATCATGACGGCATTCTGCTTGATTAATTCGGCTTTGATGCGCGTGATTAAATCTGCCTCTTGCGCAGCGTTCAATTTGGATGCAGGAGCGCTTTCACCCGCCAGTTGTTGAATGCGGGCCACCAGCGCTGCGGGGATTTCAGTGGATAAATCGGTCATAACACACCTCCCAAATCATCGATTTTTTGTAGCCAACCATGAAAATGCGGACAGGCCGCACGCATCGCATCGATCCCAATGGCCTCGGCAATCAAGGCACCATGAAGTGGTTTTTGATAACCGGGCATTGCCGCTAAAACGCGCTTTGATGGTGCCATGTGCGGGCTTTCGTTGATGTCTTCGGGTGAGTCATGGCATGACGCTGCTGCTTTAAGTTCCCTCACACATTCTTCGTCATTAGCCCAGTCGCCAAATTTTTCTGGCGCGGTAAAAAGAAGTGCCTCGAACTCATGCACGAGCAGATTGGGTATGAAATTGCGCTCGTTAATGTTCTGCGTCAACTTATCCTCAATAAATGAGGCTTTTTGATGACCACTGCCCTGAAATGGATAGTCGGCCGCATCTTTTCCTGGGAAATCGTTAGGTAAGGCGTACAAATCGAAAATAGTTGAAACAAAGGCGGAGCCTTCCTGACGGCACAGCTTGATCAGCTGAGGCTTGACTTTGGCATAGCTCACCACGCCACCTTTGAAACCTGGGCTCGTGCTCACAATAATCGGCGTAATAAATACCTGCCGTCGTGCGTAGTGCGGCGCAAGCACATCACGTACAAAAACCTCTTCAGACTGCCCCTCAACCAAAAGAAGGAGACGCATCATCGCGAGGGGCTCCCGCCAAGAAGATTTTTCTTCCATAAGTCGCCAAGACTATATTCTTCAAGCCATGTACCCAGCCGCCCGACATCAAGCCGCTTAAATACCGAAGCGCCATCCTGCTTATCAACCACGATCAAATCTTCAGCATTAAACTCATTCACCAGTTCAACCGACTGCGTGGACACGATCATCTGCTTTTGTGTTGCCGCTGAACGCATAAGTGAAGCTAAAACCGTGATTGCGAAAGGATGTAAACCCAGCTCAGGCTCATCAATCAAGATAGTGGCGGGCATAAAGCCTTCTGGCTGCAAAAGCACTGTGGCAAGGCAGATGAAACGCAAGGTTCCATCGGACAAGGCGCTGGCAGTAAACGGCACATCCTGCCCAAGCTCCGTCCATTCAAGTTGAATTTTTTCTGGGTTATCTACCGTGGGGCGCAAGTGAAAATCGCCAAAAAAAGGCGCGACCAACTGAATGGTTTTGACAATGCGTCTGTAGTGCACTGCATGATGGGTTTTTAAGCGGTAAAGAAAAGCGGCAAGATTACGCGCATCGTCACGCAGATATTCATTGTCATTAATGCCGTGAATCTG
Source organism: Pseudomonadota bacterium (assembly GCA_021801265.1). Lineage (GTDB taxonomy): Bacteria > Pseudomonadota > Gammaproteobacteria > Halothiobacillales > Halothiobacillaceae > Halothiobacillus. The sequence continues at coordinate 68,352 of JAJYYE010000008.1, forward strand.
TTTAACCAATGCACTCCGACTCGTATCGTGAAAGTGATAAAGTCGCCAGCTCCTCATGGTGGGCACCACGAAATCATAGATAGCCGTGCGATTTTTTTCCCCATCCGCGTAAGACTCAAAATGCCCTGACTGGGGTCGCCAATCTCCCCGCACATTCCACCAAAGCGCTTCATGCGCAAACATCATTCGATTGTCTTGTGTCGGTTTAAGGGTAAATTTGTAGCCGTTATTACCGAAGTAGAGTTCGGCGTGCAACTCTTCAGTCTTTTTCCGCCCGAAATGCAGAAGTGCATCCGGGCCGCCCGCATCGCCCACTGATGTTTGAAGCTGCTGATCGAGAATGCGGTTAATTAAGCGAAAAAAACCAATAAAATTCGACTTGCCTGCACCATTGGCACCGATGAGAACGTTCAATGCCCCCAGCGTAATATCGCACTCAGTAATGGATTGGTAGCCGCGCAAAACAAGGCGAGAAAGTTGATCTGATGCTTGCACGGCTTTGCTCATCATGTTGTTCCAGACACCGCGTTATTCCGCCTTTTCCACCACGGGTTTGCGTATGCGAATCGACAATTCGCGCAATTGTGCTTCATCGACTTCACCGGGGGCATTGGTGAGCGGGCAGGCAGCGGATTGGGTTTTCGGGAAAGCGATCACTTCACGAATCGAGGTCGCGCCGCTCATCAGCATAACGACCCGATCAACACCGAAGGCCAACCCGGCCATCGGTGGCGCACCATATTTGAGCGCATCCAGCAGGAAGCCGAATTTTTCTTCGGCTTGTTCGGCAGAAATGCCCAGCAATTCGAATACGCGCTTTTGCTGTGTCAAGTCATGAATACGCACGGAACCACCACCCAGCTCGAAGCCGTTCAGCACAAAATCGTACGCGCGGGAGCGAACGACTTCGGGATTGGTTTCCAGCATCGCCAAATCCTCTTGATTCGGCGCGGTAAACGGGTGATGCAGGGCGTAGTACCGGCCTTCCTTTTCATCAAATTCAAACATCGGGAATTCGGTGACCCACAGCGGGCGAAAACCGGCTTCGGCAATACCTAAATCGTGACCGAGCTTGACGCGCAAGGCACCCAGTGACTCGTTGACGATTTTGGCTTTATCGGCACCGAAAAATACAAGGTCACCGGTTTGTGCGCCGGTACGGCTCATAATGCCGGCAATGGCTTCGTCGGTTAAGAATTTCAGAATAGGCGATTGCAGGCCATCGCGTCCCGTGGCGGCATCGTTGACCTTGATGTAGGCCAGGCCTTTCGCGCCGAAAATCGACACATACTTGGTGTAATCGTCGATGGCGCTGCGCGGCAGCGCGTTGCCGTTCGGCACGCGCAACGCGGCAATCCGACCACGCGGATCGTTGGCGGGGCCGGAGAATACCTTGAACTCCACATCAACCAGTAAATCGGCGATATCAACGAGCTCAAGCGGAATGCGCAAATCGGGTTTATCGGAACCGAACCGGCGCATGGCTTCTGCCCACGTCAAACGGGGCAGCGGTTTGGGCAATGCGACTTCGATGGTTTGCGCGAACAGATGCCGCATCATGTCTTCAGTCAGCGTCATCACGTCTTCTTCATCGAGGAAACTGGTTTCGATGTCGAGCTGGGTGAACTCCGGCTGGCGGTCGGCGCGCAAATCCTCATCGCGGAAGCATTTGACGATTTGGTAATAGCGCTCCAGCCCGGCGACCATCAGCAATTGCTTGAACAACTGTGGTGATTGCGGCAGGGCGAAAAACTCGCCCGGATGGGTGCGCGAGGGCACAAGGTAATCGCGTGCGCCTTCAGGGGTAGCGCGGGTAAGTACGGGTGTTTCGACATCGATAAATCCGGCATTATCCAGATATTGACGCATGGCACGGGTGACCTGATGCCGCAAACGCAACTTGGCCAGCATCTCTGGGCGACGCAAATCGAGGTAGCGATACCGCAGGCGATGCTCCTCACTCACCCGCTCATCATCGATTTGGAACGGCAAAGGTTCGGAGCGATTTAAAATATCCAACCCCAAACCCAAAACTTCAATCTGTCCACTCACGATATTGGGGTTTTCAGTGCCCGCCGGACGGCGACGCACTTTACCGCGCACGCTAATCACAAATTCGCTGCGTAGGCTTTCCGCAGTAGCAAACACCGTGAGGTCATCAGGATCGAACACAATTTGCACCATGCCGTCGCGGTCGCGCAGATCGACAAAAATCACGCCACCATGATCGCGGCGGCGATTCACCCAGCCCACGAGGGTGATTTCTTGATCCAAAACGGCCAGATCAACCTGGCCTGCCGTGTGGCTGCGCATACTCATGGTGCAATTCCATTCTTAAAAATTCAGTAAGGGCAGGCAGTTTAGCCGGATATGGTTGGGTTTTCGAGCGCTGGCTCAGGGGATACCGTTTTTATCGGCACTGATTTGGGTGTCACGACGCCCAGCGAGATCACCATCCGAAAACCTTCTTCAACCGACATATCCAGCTCAATTAACTCGTATTCCGGCACCATGATGACAAACCCCGAGGTGGGATTTGGCGCGGTGGGCACAAACACGGTAATCAGTTTTTGGGCCGTTTTTTCCTGTACCTCAACCACAGGGTCACCCGCTAAAAACGCGAGCGACCAGCAATCTTTTCGCGGATACTCCACCAAAACCACGTTGCGAAATGAGCGGGAATCCTGCGATACGAAGGTTTCAATCACTTGCTTGACGGCGGAATACACACTACGCACCAGGGGGATGCGACTCAATACGGATTCACCCATCGAAATCAGCTTGCGCCCCAGGAAATTGGCTACCAGTGCGCCGGTCACTAACACGATGATCACGGCCATCACCGCACCGAGACCTGGAATATTAAACCCTAATAGGGTTTCGGGGCGATAAGCCCGCGGCAGCAGCAGGATGGTTTGATCCATAAAGCCGACGACCGCATTAATCACCCAAAAAGTAATCGCTAACGGCGCCCAAACCAGTACGCCCGCCACTAACCATTTACGCAAGGTAGAAACCTTTTTACCGACTTCACTCATTATTTTTACTCATGCTGCACTCAAATTCCGACACGGCCATAAGAGCCAATCGCCGCTAAAAGACTCAACGCTGCAACCGCCGTCAACCCGGTACGCAGCGCCCCGTATCCGAGCCGCTGGCCGATTCCACCGAACCACAACCGGTCAATCCACCAGCACAACAGCAGAAGCAAAATGAACGCGGACAAGGCCAGGATCGACCACGGCAACAACACCGCGCCCCAAGCCAACATGGCAGGGGCCACGCCCAACAACATATGCTTGCGCGCGTGCTCCGGCCGACTCAAGGCTACGCCCCAATGCATGCCACCGAGGAATGAAATAATCAGGGCGGCATACACGGCGAGGGCGTGAATCAGCGGCGCATGCCACTCAGCTGGCCCAAACCACGTCGCCACAGTCAAGCCAATAAACGGCAGCAACCCGGCCACACCCAAAAAATAAACACGTAACCGCATGGCATCTGACTCCTAAGGAACAGAAGAACGGCGGTCAGTGTGCCATAGCGGGCAACTTTGGGGCGATTAATCCGCGAGGAATCACGTGGGCAGATTCAGTCCATTGGGCACCAAGTCGGGGGTCAATCCCCTCCTACAGTTTGGGCGGAAGCCTTCTGCTAAACCGACTATCTTGCCCGCACTTCAGCAATGCGTGATCGGACTTCAGGCAGCAGCTCGCGCTCGAACCACGGATTGCGTTTAAGCCAGAGATTGTTTCTGGGACTCGGGTGTGGCAGCGGGACTTTTTCTGGCCAGAACTGGCGCCAGGATGCCACAAGCTCGGTGAGCGTGGCCTGCGTCGAGCCAAAATGATAGGCCTGCGCGTAGCGGCCAATGACCAAGGTGAGTTCAAGCTGGCCCAATCCATCAAGCAAGGTACCACGCCAAGCGGGCGCGCATTCAGGCCTCGGCGGGAGATCACCGGATTTCCCCGTACCGGGATAACAAAAACCCATCGGTAAGATGGCCACGACCGTAGGGTCGTAAAACTCGTCCCGCGATAGACCCAGCCACATTCGCAAACGATCGCCGCTGACATCGTTAAAGGGAATACCGGCCCGATGCGCCGCCTTGCCCGGCGCCTGACCCGCGATCAGAATCCTTGCCTGCGAATCGAACTGCAGAATGGGTCGCGGTGGGAACGGCAGATGGTCGGCGCAAATCTGGCAAGCGCGGACTTGTTCAATCAGCGGTGGCTTTGCGTCCATCTTACGTGCCCCACAACCCTGCAGATTAAATCTTGAATTGCCGCACCAACTCCGCCAGTGTCCGGGCTTGTTGCGCCACGCCCGCACCTGAATCTGCCGTTTCGGCGGCGGCTTTCGCGGTTTCGGCGGCGGTACCGCTAATGGATTCGATATTCTGCTTCATGCCGCTGGCAACGGCGGTTTGTTCTTCGGAGGCGGCGGCAATTCGCACGTTCATATCACTTAATTGCCCAAAAGCCTGGGCAATATTCGCCAGCATTTGATTGGCCTCGGTGATCGCATCTAAACTTTCATGGCTCACGCCCCGGCCTTCGCCCATCGCCGTGACGGCCTCATGCGCGCCAGTTTGTAGCTGCGAGATGATGTCCGAAATCTCACGTGTTGATGCCTGAGTGCGCGTCGCCAACGAACGAACCTCTTCAGCCACCACGGCAAAACCGCGCCCGTGCTCCCCGGCGCGAGCGGCTTCGATGGCGGCATTCAGGGCCAACAGATTGGTTTGATCCGCAATGGCGCGAATGACGTCCAACACCTTGCCGATGGTTTTGCTTTGGGTTGACAGCTCGTGAATTTTTTCTTCAGCTCGCAATAAAACCCCGTCCAATTGCTCGGCATTCTGCGCACTCAGGGTGACTTTGGCCAAGCCTTCACGCAATTTCTCATTGGCATCCTGCACCGAGGCACTGGCCATTTCAGCGCTGCGCGCGACATCCTCAGCGGCTTCTAAGGTTTGGCTCATGCCGGTCACCAGGGCATCGGTATCCCGGGCCTGTCGCCCAGCCCCTCGCTGCCCACGCAACGACGACGCGGTCAGTTGGTCGGCTGAATCGCCAAGGGAGCGGGTTGTCATCACGACTTGCGTCACGAGCTTATGCGCAGTTTCTGCAAAGGTATTAAAGGCCTGGCTCACGTCGGCAATTTCATCTTGACCGTTAATCGGCAAGCGCCGAGTTAAATCGCCATCGCCCTCGGCAATATCCCGCATCCGCTCAGCCACGCGCCGCAAAGGCGACGAAATACTGAACATGGAGAGCAAGGCCAGAATCCCAACCACGATAATTCCCAGCACGACCAGCCCTACTTGGCCGTAGGTAATGCGGGTAATGGTGTTATCGAGCACTTGAGACTGGCCGTTGATTTGTTGACGCTGGGCCTGAACAATTTGGTTTACCGTGTGTTCAACCCGACTAAAAGCGGGATCGAGCTCGGTCCGCATCAAATACGCGTCCATCCGCCATTTGTCCGATTTATGGATGGCAAATGCCTTATCGGCTTGGTCGATAAACTCGGGCAGTTTTTTGAGGAGCTGGTCGACAGCGTCCTGCTGCTCGAAGGTAAGGATATTGGCGTAGTTTTTGTTAATTTCCTCGGTACGCTTCAGCACCTCGGCAGAATAGAGTTTGAAATTATTCTCCAGCGCGGGGCTGCGAAACGCCATAAAACCCCGCAATCCGGCCACCACATCGCCCCACTCGCCCCGCAAACGGGCAAAATCCAGTACCAACGCCCGGCGGCTAATCGTGCCGGCTTCTGCGTCGGCTTCTGCGCTAATCAACGTGCTCATTAGTCCGGAAATTTGAATCGCCATCGGGTTCACATTTTGATTCGCGTACTCCATACCCGGCATGTTGAGTTTGTCGTCACCCGAGATTTTCATCACCGCATTGGCCTCAGTCACAAACTGCTTGAGCTGCGCATCGAGGTCATCCATCGAATCACTGGAATGCAGTTTTAATGCCGCCTGCTCTTGACCAATACCGGCAATCGCCGCATCAAAACGCTGCCGATCGGTCGGGCTTTTGCTTTGCAAGAACAACCCCACCGAGGCCATCGAGCGCTCCAGCTGAATCCGAATCGCATCGGCGGCAAAGGCGGCGGGCTGGCGCTGTTGAATCACCTCGGTGGCCACCCCTTTAATGCGGCCCATGTTGAGATATGTCAGCACGGCCATCGAAAACATCACCAGCAAAATCAAGCCGTACCCAAACAGGTTTTTTTGTGCGATGGAAAAGCGGGCGATCCAGTGATTCATCGAAGAGTTCCTTGTATTTATTTAAATGGGTGCGGGGCATGGGGAAATGAGCGCTTAGGCAAGCTATCGGCCACCGGGTCACAAACTTGAGCCCCCGCACGCCCAAGATCTCGTTCTGGCACGCAACACCTCACCACCAATACTCGGGATAGGCCCGCTTGGGCACGAAATTATTAAACACCAGCGCGATCAGCAGCAGGATTAACGGTGCGATTAACCCCGGGAAGAGCACGAACCAATAGCCCATCGCATGCACGTGTTGGCTGCCAATCACCGCGACCAGCGCGGTTGCGCCGCCGGGTGGGTGCAGGGTACGGGTGGCGTGCATCAGGGCAATCGCCAAACCCACGGCCAGTGCAGGCGCAATGACGGGCACGATGAGCAACGCCATCTGTGGCGGTGCGATCCAAAAATCCGCCATGGGGCCGGCCAGCAGCAGATGCACACTGACGCCCACGAACGCCGACAGGACATGCCCACCGATCAAATTACGCGGTTGTGCCAAAGGGCTGCGAATCGCGCCGAACACGAGCACGGCCGAGGCGCCAATCGAACCGATAATCAGCACCCGATCCAGCCCACTGAACACCAGCGCGCATAACCCCACCGCCAGTAGGCCAAGAAAACCACCGAAACCCGACCAGAAAACTTCCGATCCACTCACCCGGGGCGGTGAGCCATGGCCACGCCCCCGCCATTTGTGCCAATAACGCTGCCAGGCGTTGGGGATCCGAGACTCACTCATAGCCAATCATCCCAATGAAACCGCTGCAAAAAATCCCGCCGCATCACGACGCCGATGAGGTGATTTTGCGCATCAACCACCGGCAAGCGTTTTTCCTCCACGGCATGAAAAGCGCGGGCAATATCGGCGAAACTGCCCGTTTCCGTGAGTACGGTCGCTGGCTGGGTCATCACGTCGGCCACGGTGGTGCGTTCGCAATAATCAATAAAGCGCTGATCGTGCGCCATCAGCCGGAATACCAGAGAGAAAAACGTATCCGCGCCATAGCCTTGCAGAAAATTCCACTCGCTCACATCGCCCAGAACCCGCCCCGCCTTGTCCACCACGGGCAAGGTATGCGCGTGCATCAGCGCCATTTGTTCGGCCGCTTCGGTGAGTGATTGCTCGGGGTGCAAGGCCGACACATCGCGCCGCATCAGGTGTGCAACATCCATCTGGGCAAACAACCGCCGCACAGCATGCTCATGCGCCAGGGTGTAGATCTCGCGAAAATCTTCGGTGGTGATGTCGATATAGCCTGACATGGCGCGCATGGCTGCCAGCACGTCTTCATCGGGCAATCGCAATTTGCTGGATTCGGTCATGGTGCGCTCCGACCATCATTGGGAGCGGCATCATAACGAGCGGGTAGCGTCAGGCCAAAGTCAAAAAACTTGCAGCCACCCCAAAGCGTTTTTATCAGATTGAGGTCCAGTGGACGCCCCAGGTTGACGTCAAGGCATGCCAGAGGTCATACGGTATTGGGGTGCATCCCGTGCATTAAAAAGGCCACGAATGCTGCCACTGCAAGGAGTAACAGCACGACAATCAGCCATTCATCACGGGTGCCCTTGCGACTTTCTCTCAGCATTTGCCCGGCGCGCGGCCACAAAAACACGAGCATCACCCCGATAAAAATCGCCGACATGATTTTGACCCAATCCATCATTCCCCCTACGTGTTGAGAAGTCACTTCGCACCCAAAAACAAAAGGCTCCGATGGGCGGAGCCTAACGTCATGAGCGCAGCCAAGACAAGGAAAAAGCGGGCGGAAAACCGGAGTTTACATAGCGCAAATGAGGATTTTTAGCCCATTTTTAACGCAGGATTGGCAAGCGTAAAGTTTTCACTATCCTGTTAATCGCGGCTGGCACCTAACAGGTTAAGCAAGCTCACAAAAATGTTGTAGATATTGAGATACAGGCTCACGGTCATCATCAGATAATTATCTTCGCCGCCGTTCACCATGCGGCTGGTATCAAACAGGATGAACCCGCTCATCAGCAAAATAACTGCTGCCGATAACGCCATGGACAACGCAGGCAGGTGGAAAAATAAATTCCCCAACATCGCCAGCAATACCACGATCAAGCCCACCATCAAAAAGCCGCCCATGAATGAAAAATCGCGGCGGGTGGTGAGCGCATACGCCGACAGCGCGAAGAAAATAGCGCCGGTACCGCCCAGCGCGGTCATCACGATTTGGTCGCCGCCCGCCATATGCAGGTAATAATTGATGGTCGGTCCAAGGCCTAAACCCATCAACCCGGTAATCGCAAATACAGTCATCAAACCCGCGCCCGAACGGGCAGTACGCGGCAATACAAACCAGATCAGAGCCATGGAACCGAACATCGCGATCAGGGAAATCATCGGCGGCAGTTTCAGCCACATCGACACCCCCGCCATCGCCGCACTCCAAATCAAGGTCAACGATAACATCAAATAGGTATTGCGAATCAACTGGTTGGTCGCCAGTAGCGACTCACTTCGGTCGGTGACCGTGGGGTTTTGCAAACTCATAGCGCGCTCCTTGGGACAAAAAAACCATGAATGATTGATACCATAACACGAGTACAAGTTCCATTTTTTGATGGGCTGCGCGCATCAAGCTGGATTGGGCTACCATGCGATATCGATTTTTTGGGAGTTTGCTTGTGCTCTGTTCCAACCCGCGCTCTATCCTGATTACCGGCTGCTCATCGGGCATTGGCTTATGCGTAGCGCGCGGCCTGGCGGATCGGGGGCATCGGGTAATCGCCTCCGTGCGCCAGGCAAAAGATGTGGCCGCCTGGCCGCATGCAGACATTCCGGTGGTGTGGCTGGATGTCACCGATGATGCCTCGATCGAGACCGGGCTGGCCGCCGCATTGGTGCTGACCAACGGTCGACTGGATGCGCTCTTTAATAATGGCGCATTTGGTTTGCCCGGCGCGGTGGAAGATTTATCACGTGAAGCCCTGCGGGCGCAATTCGAAACCAACCTGTTCGGCTGGCAGGTGCTCACCAACCGGGTTATTCCATTGATGCGGGCACAGGGTTTTGGCCGCATCATCCAGAACAGTTCCGTGCTTGGTCTGGCCGCGCTGCCATTTCGCGGCGCGTATGTGTCCAGTAAATTTGCGCTCGAAGGCTTGAGCGATACCTTGCGGTTAGAGCTTAAAGGCACCGGCATTGAGATAAGCCTGATTGAACCGGGGCCGATTGAATCTCATTTTCGGGCCAATGCTCAAGCGGCTTTGCTCCGATTTATTCCCATCGAAACCTCCTGCCATGCATCGGCCTATCGCAAGCAGCTCGTACGGCTCAATAAACCCGGCCCCGCTGCGCCGTTCACCTTGCCGCCCGATGCGGTTTTAAAACGCGTGATTCACGCCCTGGAATCGCGCAAACCCAAAACCCGCTACCCCGTAACGGTACCCACCTATGTATTCGCCCTACTGCGCCGCCTGTTGCCGACCCGCTGGATGGATTGGGTACTGCTCACCGCATCGGGCGGGGGCAAACGCTGATGTTTGAGCTCTTCGACCTGCGTCATCCTCAATGGGCGGCGCTGTATGTCGTCATCGAATGGCTGATTCGATTAATCGCTCTATTTGTGGTGCCCATGCGTCGCCCCCCCGTTACCGCAACGGCGTGGCTGCTGATGATTTTTTTCCAACCCGTATTGGGCGGGATTTTTTACCTCTTCGTTGGCCGACCTCGGGCATCCAAAGCGCGTCAGGCAAAAATCGACACGTTAGAGAAGGCCTTGGCACCCAACGTGGCGCATTTGCAGCAGCAACAAATCTGGCACAGACGAACCAGCCTACCTGAGCGCTGGCGCCCGCTGATGCAACTCGCGCGGCACTGGCGTGTGTTTCCTGAATTTGGCGGCAACTCGGTGTCATTGATTGAAACGGTGCCGCAACTCGTCGCGCAACTCGCCGCTGACATCGACCAAGCCCATCATTCGGTGCATTTGCTGTTTTATATCGCCGCTCGTGATGCCGTCACCGAACCCGTCTTCGCTGCACTGCTGCGGGCGGTGGCGCGGGGCGTCGAAGTGCGTTTGCTGGTCGATGATTTTGGCAGCAAACAATTCATCCCGCCCTTGTTGGCGCTTGAACACCACGGCATTCGGGTCGGGCGCGCGTTTCCCCGCAGTAAACTCCCCCGCCGTGCGGCCCGGTTTGATCTTCGCAACCACCGCAAACTTGGGGTGATTGATGGCGCGATTGGGTATGCGGGTTCGATGAACCTCATTCGCCCCGACTTCAAATCCAAAATCATCTATGAAGACATCATGCTGCGCCTGCAAGGCCCCGTCGTGCTGGAGTTGCAAACCATTTTCGCAGGGGATTGGTATATCGAACGCAACGCCATGCTGACCGGCGCCGCTTACTTCCCAAACCCAATCGCGGCAGGCGATGAAGTGTGTATTGGCTTGCCGAGCGGGCCGGAATACCCCGATCCGGTACAGCAGCAACTGCTATTGGCCTTGATTCACGCCAGTACCGAATCCATTCGGCTCGTCACACCCTATTTTGTGCCCGACGACCCGATGCTATTGGCCCTCATGACCGCCGCGCAGCGCGGGGTTGAGGTGGAGCTGATTTTGTCCGAACGGCTCGATCAACGCATGGTGCAATGGGCGCAAGAATCGTATTACGAAGAATTACTCTCTGTGGGCGTGATCATTCGTCGCTATCCGCATTATTTTTTGCATACTAAATTCGCCCTGTTCGATAGTCACATCTCGTTAATTGGCAGCGCAAATCTGGATGTGCGCTCCTCGCTGATTAACGCCGAGCTGGGTTTGCTGTTCTATGCACCCCAAACCGCCCACCTGTTGAATGGCTTGCTCGAACGATACCGGGAATCAGCGCGCACACTCAGCATGGAAGCCTGGGCATTGCGCGGCCGGCGAGAGATTTTGCTGCAGAATATTGCGCGGCTGACCACGCCGTTGCTGTAATGGCCCAAGGTCATTCAGCAAGGGGGCTTTAAGTAGGCGTGACCAGCCCGCGGCGCCCTCCCATCAGACATAATTCCCGACATCCCCAATCCAAACACCCGGGGTCGGGGGTGCATCCCCGACCACTCGGCTCAATTGAAACGCATGGTTCCCTTGTGTATCTGCCACGGTTCATCGACCTCGGTCCACCATCACCGCAATTAGAGAACCCCTCGCTCATCAAAACGAAAAAGAGCCTTTCGGCTCTTTTGTTATCTCAGTATTCAATCTCAGGCGCGAAACCTAGCGCGAAGCGACTTTCTCATATTCATCCAGCGCCGCATTCAGGCGATTTTTTTCGCGAATTTTCGCTGCGAGATTTTGACCCTGCTGAATTTGCGCCTCACTCATCTTGGGCGACAAATCTTTCATCGTGGTGATGGCTGATGCGTTGCCCTGCTCCACCAAAGGCCGCAACAAGCCGTAGGCGGCCACCAAATCCGGCTTGGGTAAGCCGTTGCCTTCCAGATACATAACACCCAAATTATATTGGGCCGGCGCATAACCTTGCACGGCAGCAGCACGGTACCATTTAATGGCTTGTCCATAGTCTTTTGGCATGCCATCACCGGCGGCATACATGGTGGCCAAGTTGCTTTGCGCACGGTCATAACCTTTTTCAGCCGCCAAGGTAAACCACTTGGCGGCCACGGCGTAATCTTGTTTCACCCCTTCGCCGTTGTAATACATCGTGCCTAACGCGAGTTGTCCGGGCGCAAAACCCTGATCGGCAGCACGTTGATACCAGCCCAACCCCTTCGCCGCATCCTTCGGTACACTCTGCCCCACGCAATACATATGTCCTAAAACATATTGCGCGAACACATCGCCTTTTTCAGCCTTGGGCAACCAACGCCCCAAGCCGTCACCGGCATATAAATCTTCGGTTTTGGCTTCAGGCAAAGTCGCCGCCGCGCCCACCGCTGCGGCCCCAACCACCGCCTTTTTCACTGAATGCGTGGATTTGGCCGGGTGCTTGGGTTTAAGTTTTTTAGCAGGTTCTGCGGCCAAAGCCAAAGACGATGCCATCAACAATGAACTCGCCACACACCATGTGACTAATTTTGTCCACTGCATTGAAAAACGCTCTTTTTTCATAAATCACCCACACTGAATCAGTTTGTTGCCCACACACGATGCGTGTAGTTTGACGGTTTCATCACCAACACTCAACACCCGAAACGCAAACAACAGACCAAAGATGAAGTTAATCCGATAACTTTATATTTTACAAATAATTTCAAAGAAACCAATCGCATTAAACTACCTCAAAACCCGCCCAAAATTCCCCAGCGACACACGCAGCCTGACGGACTTGACCATCCATCACGAGGCGATGGATCCATTTGAGGCAGATTTTTCACTCTTTTGAGACGAATAGCGGTTCTATTTAAGAAAAAAGAGGGGAATGTGGCTAAACCTGGCTTTGCCGCAGTAGGAATGTGTTCAGTCCGACAGGACTGCTAGAATGCACGCATGAGTTTTATCCCCGAAGCGTTTATTGATGATGTATTGGCCCGCACGGATCTCGTCGAGCTGATCCATCGGCAGGTGCCCCTCAAAAAAAAGGGTAAGGAATACACCGCCTGCTGCCCGTTTCATCAGGAAAAAACCCCATCGTTTTATGTCAATCCCGATAAACAGTTTTATCACTGCTTTGGCTGTGGCGCGCATGGCAATGCCGTGAGCTTTTTAATGGATTACGAGCATCGGGATTTCCGGGGCGCCATTGAGCAGCTCGCCACCAGCGCGGGCATGAGTGTGCCGGTGAGCGCAGTCGATCACGCAGTGCTCGATGCCCAGGCGCAGTGGCAAGCTGCCATGGTGCGCGCCAACACCCACTTCAAAAACCAGTTGCGCACCCACCCCGAGGCGATTGACTACCTCAAACAACGTGGCGTTCAGGGTGGAACGGCGGCACTCTTCGATATTGGCTTTGCACCCAGTGGCAACAGCTTATTGACCAGCTGCATGAACGAATCCGAAACGCTCAACATCCTGCAAGGACTCGGGCTCATCATCCAAAAAGATGAGGGGGAACGTTATGATCGCTTCCGCCGCCGAATTATGTTCCCCATCCGCGACAAACGCGGCCAGCCGATCGGCTTTGGCGGCCGCATTATCGGCCCAGGCGACCCCAAATATTTAAATTCCCCCGAATCCGAACTGTTTCACAAGGGCCAAAACCTCTACGGCCTGTATGAAGCACGGCTCGATAACGCGAAGCCGCCCCGCATCATCATTGTCGAAGGCTACATGGATGTCGTGATGCTGGCACAGCACGGCATTCGCAACGTGGTTGCGACCATGGGCACCGCCACCACGGACGAACAAATCCAGCGCTTGTACCGCACCAGCCCGACGTTGATATTTTGCTTCGATGGCGATGCTGCGGGTCGACGTGCCGCGACCAAGGCGCTGCACACCGCCCTGCCGCATTTAACAGATGGCCGCGATCTGCGATTTTTATTTCTGCCCGATGGCGAAGACCCGGATAGCTTCGTGCAGGCCAAGGGACGCGCTGCTTTTATCGAGCGGGTGGAGCACGGCAGCCTCTCGTTTGATAATTTCATGCTGCAGTTACTCGATCAACTCGAACCCGGTAACGATACGGCCACGCGCGCCAAAAAATCCAAACTCGGTCATGATTGGCTACATCAGCTCCCGCCCGGCGCCTTAAGAAAAATCACCGAACGGCGAATTAACGAACATACCGGCCTATGGCGCGCCCAAACCAAATTCTCCCCCAAGGCAGAACCCAGCCTACCGCGCAACAAACCCGTTACCTTAAGCAAGCAAACCTTGATTCTCGCGCTGATGCTCAAGCACCCCGACCTCACGCAAGAACTGATGAATCCGGCAGCTTGGTTTAATGGCGAAATCCCCGAGGGATTTTTGCACCTCGCCAAGGAAAACCCCGAACAATGGGCGGCCAAAGCGGCAGCCTACTGGGACGCAGAAGAAGTCAAATTTGCCCTGGAATGTGATTTTCAAGGCATCAACGAACCCGAAAATGCCCCAGCGATACTCCGAGATACCCTCGCGCAATTGAAGCGTTCAGCGGCCGATACTGCCAGCAAACAAAGTGCACGAGCCGCACTGGCGCGCTTTTTGCCCCCTGGAAACCCGGATCGTTCACCCGACAGGGATTGAATTCGCCAAATCCGCCCACACCTATCTATTCGATAGAAACTGCGGCAATTATTTTTCCAGCCGCTATAATCCTCGGTTCGAAAATTTACGCTAATCAGGTAAAAGCCGCCCATGTACGAAGATAAGCAGGCCAGCATTAAAACACTCATCGCACACGGCCGCGAGCAGGGTTACCTGACATACGCCGAAATCAGCGACCACCTTCCGGAATCGTTGGTCGATGCCGATCAGATCGAAGACATCATTGGCATGATTCAGGAAATGGGTATTTCCGTTTCCGAAGTTGCGCCCGATAGCGACGATCTTGGACTCGCGGATGAAGCCCGCGTCTCCAACGATGAAGACGCCGCCGAAGAAGCCGTTGCCGTCCTCGCCTCCCAAGTGGATGCCGAATTTGGCCGCACCACCGACCCCGTACGCATGTACATGCGTGAAATGGGTACGGTCGATCTTCTGAACCGTCAGGGCGAAATCGAAATCGCCAAACGCATTGAAGAAGGCTTGATCGACGTTACCCGCGCGCTGGCTTTCTATCCACCCACCATTGAAACTCTGCTCGAACACTATGCACGGGTCGAGGCGGGCAGTTTGCGGCTACAGGACGTGATCGTTGGCATTATTGAACCGGATATTGAAATTCCGCTCGAAGCCGAGGAAGCGCCCTTGGACGTCGTCGTGGAAGGCGAAGCCGCGGTGGCCGATGACGAAGAAGAAGCCGAAGAAGCCGAAGAAGAAGCGGTGGTAGATAACAGCCTCGACCCAGAGCTGGTGCGCGCCCACCTGTTGGTCATTAAAGAGCTGGCCGGGACCCTCAACGAGCGCAACCCCGAATACCTCGCCAGCCTCGCTGATCAACTGGTTCAGTTAAAACTGAACCCCAATTTCAATGAAAAATTGCTGGAACAAATTCGCCAAGCCATCGCCCGTATTCGCCTGCTCGAAAAGCAGATCATGCAGCAAGCGGTGGAAAAAGGCGGCCTCAAGCGCGAAACCTTTATCGAAGCATTCCGCAGCAATGAATCGGATATCGGTTGGGTAGAGATCGCCACCAAAGGCAAGCCCACCGCGAAATTCATCCAAGTCCAGCCGGAAATTGAGCGCCTGCAAAAACGCCTCAACACCGTGGCCCGCGATAGCAAACTCACCGTGGCTCAAACCCGCGAAGTGCATCGACTCATCACCTTGGGTGAAGCCAAAGCCCGCCGTGCGAAAAAGGAAATGATCGAAGCCAATCTGCGCCTCGTGATTTCGATTGCCAAAAAATACACCAATCGCGGCCTGCAATTCCTGGATTTAATTCAGGAAGGCAATATCGGCCTCATGAAAGCGGTGGATAAATTCGAGTATCGTCGCGGCTACAAGTTTTCGACCTACGCCACTTGGTGGATTCGCCAGGCCATCACCCGATCGATTGCCGATCAAGCGCGCACCATCCGTATTCCAGTGCACATGATCGAAACGATCAACAAACTTAACCGCATCAGCCGCCAAATGCTGCAGGAAATGGGTCGCGAGCCCACACCCGAGGAACTGGCCATTCGAATGGACTTGCCGGAAGACAAAATCCGCAAAGTCCTCAAAATCGCCAAAGAACCCATCTCGATGGAAACCCCGATTGGCGAAGACGATGACTCCAACCTCGGCGACTTCATCGAAGATCAAAGCGCCATTTCGCCGATGGACTCGGCCACCAATGCCAGCCTGTCGGAAATTGTGCGCGAAATCCTCGCCTCCCTCACCCCGCGTGAGGCAAAGGTACTGATGATGCGGTTTGGCATCGGCATGAACACCGACCATACGCTCGAAGAAGTCGGCAAACAGTTCGATGTCACCCGCGAGCGGATTCGGCAAATAGAGGCCAAGGCGTTGCGCAAACTGCGCCACCCTTCCCGCTCCGAGCGCCTGCGCAGCTTCATCGAAATGAATGTCGACTAATTTTCTGTAAAATCCATCCCCTGGCGGCTTCCGCCGCCCCGTTTTCGGGCCCATAGCTCAGTTGGTTAGAGCACGCGACTCATAATCGCTTGGTCGTAGGTTCAAGTCCTACTGGGCCCACCATTAAAAATACATACACGGTTTTTAGCCGTGTATTCTTTTGCCCGCTTTCTCAATATCACGACGGTTATATGATGAATTTCAGAATCATCACCTTGAAATCGAAACATCAAACCGACCTTTTCGAGTTCAGTCCTATTTTCATCTGAGAAGAAAACCCCCGTTTCGCTGGGTATGGTTTGGTGGGGCAGCGGAACCCCTGCCACTGGCCCGAACTCAAAAAACATTCAGCGACACAACTATTTAATTGTCTTCTACAAATTCAATAGGTAAATTACCCCTATATATTTACGGTTATTATCGAATCAGCTTTCGTTTCATTGGGTAAGGAAGCCAAAAACCATGGCTGAAAAGCGTCTCGCCAAAATTCTGAGTAATCATGCCGCCGCCCTCGCCGTCTCCTTGGATGCGACGGTCGAGTCTTTTTATCATGGTCTTGATCAGGATCCCGTGTCTCATCGTATTTTGTCGATTCTCTCGGCGGAAGAGCGCCAGCAACTGCATCAGTCACAAGTTGCGCATCTGCGTCTGTTAATTGACCCGACGGCCGACTCGGTGCAGCGCCAGGTAATGGCTGAACGGGCGGGCGATATTCACGCCATGATCGGCGTACCGGCCAGCAGCCTGGTGAATGCGTTTGGTTTGTACCTGCACAAGATCTCGCAGGCAATTTTATCCTTGCCCTGCCCTTTGGTTGAACGTTCCACCTTACTGCATATTGTCAGTCAGCGGATTCAGACCGATTTGCAGTGGCAAATGAAGCGGATGGATTCCCATCAGGCCAGCGTCGACCAAGTAGAAGAAACTCTGATGACCCTCTGCCAGAGTGATCGCCCGTGGGCGGATATTATTCGCGGGGTACTGGATATCTTCCTCGACATCCCGGGCATCAGCGGAAGTGGCTTTGTTCGCCAAGGCGCTTCGCAGGAATTTGTCGCCGAGTTCGTTAGCGGTGATTATGAGCGCTACTGGGCGGCCATCCAGAAACACGATCTCGATAGCCGGTTATCGGGCATGGCGCGCTGTTTCATCAAAGCCGCGCATGAGCAGCAACCGATCAGGATAGCCAACTTCACCCAGCACGAATATCAGGCCTTGCGCCATGCCGCCGCAGAAGCCGGGGTGCGCAGTGCCATTTCGGTGCCCATCGCCGAGCACGCTGAACACAGCTTGCCGATTTTATGTTTGACGAGCCCCTATCCAAATACATTCAACGCCACACCGCTCAGCCGAGTCATTCAGGGCATCAGCGTGCAGTTGAACGCAGCGTATCGGCGCGCCGCGGATATCCAGGATGCGGTCATCGGCATCAGCTTTACCGAGCGGCGCTTTTATCGGTCACTGCTGACACGGGGTGGGCTGGTGATGTTTTACCAACCCATTGTTGATCTGGTTTCGGGGGCTGTGATCAAGGTGGAAGCCTTGGCACGATTACAGTTGCCCGAGGGGAAAATTTTATCCCCCGCCCAATTTTTGCCGTGGTTTGGCCAGAATGAATTGGCCGAGCTCTTTTCGCGGGGATTAACCCAGGCACTCGATCAGTTGGCGGCCTGGGATCGGGCGGGGTTGGCTTTGCGGATGAACATCAACCTGCCGCCAGAGATTCTGGTGCATCCGGAGTGCCCGAACTGGGTTGCCTGTGCCTTGCGGCAAAGCGCCATTGCACCGCATCGCCTGCATCTCGAGTTATTGGAAACCAAGGCGCCGCCCAATCAAAACCAGCGTGATCGAGCCATCGCCCGACTGGCAGAAATCGGCGTGCAGCTGGACATGGATGATCTGGGTTCTGGCTACAGCAGCTTGCAGCGCCTGCATCTCATGCCCTTTGCCGGGATCAAGGTCGATCAGGGCATTATGCAGGGTTGCCTTGAAGGTTCATCGAAGGCACTGGGAATCGCCAATGCGATTACCTTACTGGGTCGAGACCTGGGCCTCTCGGTGGTGATCGAAGGGCTGGAGAACCCGGGGCTGATTGAAGTCGCCGCAATCCTGGGGGCACACAAAGGCCAGGGATATGAAATTGCCCGCCCAATGCCGGCGGCAGATTTAGCCCCATGGATTACGCGCTGGGTTTGGACGATTAATCCCCAATCACCCAGAACGGCAATCGGTACGTGGGCGAAGTTCTGGCAATGGCAGCGCCAAGCCCCGTGGACCAGGGCCAACAATCTGAATTTTCCCGCATGCGGCATTGGTCATTTCGTGCGCGAACAAGGCTTGCAGGGCAGTGAACTGGATCTGGCACATCAGGCGATGTACAACGCGATGGAAAGTGCGGATCATGATGCCGCACAAATGCAGGTAAGCCAGATTGAGCGGCATCTCATTGCCCTGATCACATGAATATCTTTTACGAGGGGCCGAGATACCAAACATCAGGCTCGAAGCATCGCTCAGCGTACTTGACCGTGGCATGTCGGCACTCAGGTTTTCGTTTGGCGCATCGATAACCATAAATATTTTAAGGTTAATCAATGTCCTGGATAAGGATACCCCACGAAAAATAACCCACCCGTCTCACGGCGCAATGGCGATGACGCCAAGAAGACCCTATTCCTCTCGACGACCGATTTCAAAGGCGTTATCACCTAGGTGAGTCAGGATTTCATCACGGTTAGCGGATTCGTCAAGGCGAAATTGATTGGCAAAAGTCACGATAGGGTTCGGCATCCCGACATGCCCGTGGCCGCATTCAAGGATTTATGGGACACGATCAAGGCCGGCCAATCCTGGCAACAAAGGGTGCAAAACTGCGGCAAGAACGGCGACCATTACTGAGTAGATGCGTATGTGGACGTATAACAACGAGCGCCCCGATATGGCACTGGGTGGAATAACCCCAAAACAAAAATTGGCCCTCTCGGCCTAGGCTCTACTTCTGCCCAACGCTAAAAATGGGGGGATTACCGTATGACGCGTTAAGTTTGAACCTGTCCGATTTAGCGATACCCAAAACTGACGTCAGGCGTCAATTTAGGGTATTAATCTGCATTGATCGACGTGCTGCATCAAGAGTCATAGAGTTCAACCTGACACATTTAGTCAGGAAAACTCATTTTTGAACGGTCAGCGCATAGGTTATGTCCACGTCAGCAGCGTTGACCAGAACCCGGAGAGACAACTCGACCAGATTCAGGTGGCGCGAGTGTTCACCGACAAAGCCCCCGGCAAAGACACCCTGCGCCCCGAATTGGAATCACTACTGGCGTTCGTGCGTGACGGTGACACGGTGGTGGTGCACAGCATGGATCGCCCGGCACGCAACCTTGATGATTTGCGACGGGTCGCTCAAGGTCTAACCAAACGCGGTGTACGCATCGAGTTTGTTAAAGAGCACCGGGTATTCACTGGCGAAGACTCCCCGATGGCGAACCTGATGTTGTCAGTCATGGGTGCCTTCGCCGAGTTTGAGCGCGCCTTGATCCGAGAACGCCAATGCGAGGGCATTGTTGCCCTGGCTAAACGGCGCGGCGCCTACCGGGGCCGCAAGAAGTCGTTGAGCGACACGCAGAGCAGTGAGTTGAAGCGCTGTATTGCTGCGGGCGAACAAAAGGCGGCAGTTGCCCGCGACTTTGGCATCAGCCGTGAGACCTTGTACCAATACCTGCGAACAGCCTGACTATGCCACGTCGTTCTATTCTCTCCTGGCCGGCAGCGTCAGGTGCATTTCTTCGGTGGCGCAGGCGAAGCTCATGTGCCGGGCCAAGGTAGTGAATATCTTGAACTGGTGCAGGGTGGCGCGGCGAATGGATATCATTTTATACTAAATATTAGTAAACCATTGCAGTAAATATATTTAACTTTTATTAAACAAATAGCCTATCCACAATGCAATTCATCTATCGGCCCCCGCTCGCGCCGATGGAGTGCGCCGACAAACCCAATTGAGAGGATATCAACCATGCCATATGCGGAGATTGTCATGCCATCAAACCTGAATTTCATCATTCTTATGCTCATCTCTGCGGTACCGTTGCTACTTTGGGCGATAGGGCTTTTCGGGAGCGTTCTGTCCGGCGAACATGCCCGGCTGATGGCACGCCTGAGTAACGGTGCCGCTGGGTTGTCTTTTCTTTGCGCAGCCCTTGCCGCACTATTGTACGCTGTCGGCGGGAAAACCCTGACGGTAACCCTATTCTCCCTTGCATTGCCCGGGGACATGGGGGCGTTGGCCTTGAGCATCTATATCAATACAGTAACGGTGATAATGCTCTCCCTGGTTTCCTTCGTCGGATTCGTGGTCTCCCGCTACGCGCGCAACTATCTCCAGGGCGAAAAACACCAAGGGCGTTTTTATACCTGGCTCAATCTCACGCTTGCATCCATCCTGACGTTGATCGTTTCCGGCAACATGCTGATGTTCGTATTGGCATGGATGACCACCAGCCTGTGTTTGCATCACCTCCTGATGTTCTATCCGGAGCGGACGGGTGCTGTACTCGCGGCGCGTAAAAAAATCATTGTCAGCCGGGTGGGCGAGGTTAGCCTGCTGATCGCCGTATTGCTCATCGGCTCTACCCTGCACACGATGGAGTTTGAGGCGATTTTTCATGCCATGGCGGCAATGACCGGGCCACTGCCGGTCGCCCTCCAATGGGCCAGCGGGCTCATTGTACTGGCCGCAGCACTTAAAACGGCCCAATTTCCCCTGCAAGGCTGGTTGATCCAGGTAATGGAAGCCCCTACCCCGGTGTCGGCCCTGTTGCATGCGGGTATTGTCAATGGAGGTGCTTTCCTGATCATTCGCATGAGTCCGATCATGTCACAGGCCATCAACGCCTCCAACGCCCTGGTCATCATCGGTCTGGTCACGATCGCTGCCGCCGGGCTGGTCATGCTGACCCAAACCAGTATCAAGGTGTTTTTGGCCTGGACGACCACGGCCCAGATGGGCTTCATGTTGCTGGAATGCGGCCTTGGGCTGTACAGCCTGGCAATGCTGCACCTGGTAGCACACTCTTTATACAAGGCGCATGCCTTTTTGTCTTCGGGTAGTAGCGTTGATATCCTTCGCGCGCCAGCCGTGCACCCCGCCCAATCCACACCAATATTCTGGCAGTGGATCGTCGTGCTTGCCTTCGCAGGTCTCATGACAATTGGTATCGGGGCTGCATTTGGTGTAGCTCTGGAGCATCAGCCTGCACTCCTGGCATTAGGCGCAATCGTGGCGGTGGCAATGACTCAGCTCTTGCTCCAGTCTTTCAAGGCAGGCATGGGGACTGCATTCACCGCACGCGCGGCTGGCCTCAGTGCGCTGATCTGTACCGCTTATTTCAGCCTGCATGCCGCATTTCATTTCATGCTGGCAACGAGCCTGCCGGCCGTGCGGATAGTCAATGGTCCTACTCAATTCGCCCTCATCGGACTGGTGATGCTGGTGTTTCTTGCCATCCTCTTGATCCAGCAGAACTTGCCCAGTTTGGCCAAATACCCCATCGCACGCAGAGCCTACGTGCATCTCTATAACGGATTGTACGTCGATATACCGTTTTCGCGGCTGGTGCAACGATTTTGGCCGATACAAGCCGTTCCCTATACGCAACCGAAAGGAGTCTGATCATGAACCGCACGACAACCATCCCTTCGAAACCGTTTGCCAAAACCATGGATTTCGACACTAACGATACCGATGGAACCAGCAGGGCCAGTGCTGTTTATGACTTGGCTTCGCTTAAAGCTACGGTGGAATCGGTATGCCAGCGGATCGCTCCACTCTGGCCGCTCGACGCCTTCGTGGCAGTCAGCCCTTATTTTGGCCTGCGCGATCAGGATTTCGAAAAGGCCAACGAGACGCTTGGCAGGGTAGCCAGGTCTTCCCTGGTCATGCCCCGTCGTTACTATCGGGAACAAATCTCGACAGGCCGTATTGCTCGAGCCAATCTGGAGCAGGCGCTACAGCAACAGGGTCTCAATATGAACGCTGCAGAGGTGGAAAAGGCCCTCGCCAGCGATACCTCCACACTGCCGAACCCGATCCCGCTGGTTTCGGATGTCTTGGGAGAGATGGACAATACCCCATGGACCGGGTTTGTTGTAGAACAAATCAGCCAGTTTTCTGCTGCCTATTTTGATCAAGGCCAGGCCATCTGGCCGATGCCTTGGCGGAAGGAGCCCCTCTACGAGGCGTGGCGCCATTATGCCGAAATCGATCTGAGCCCCGGGATGATGGGCTTGCAGGGTATCAGGAGCGCAGTCGCCGCGTTGCCCAAGCTGCCTATGGACACGATTGCTTTGGCCCTCCGGAGACTCGCCATACCTGCGGATATGCTGGAAGATTACCTCCTTGCCGCCTTGATGAATACCGGTGGCTGGGCATCCTGGGCACGTTACCTTCGCTGGGAACAGGAGTTAGTGGGAGGTCAGGAGGACTCCATCGTCAATCTGCTGGCCATCCGGCTTGCCTGGGAAGTGATCCTGTTAAATGCTCGGCAGACTCCGGAACTGGGGAAGGCCTGGCGGCATGCAGTGCAAACCCTGCAGCAATCTTCAGCGCGTAGCGCGCAAGTGCATACGCAAATTGACTTTGCCCTGCAAACGGCTTTTGAACTGGGTTACCAGAAAAAAATCATTGCAGAACTTGCCCGTCCCACCGGGCAAGCATCGGCGAAGACTTCCACTCCAGTCCGTCCGTCTGTACAGGCTGCATTCTGCATTGATGTGCGGTCGGAAGTGTTTCGCAGGGCTTTGGAAACCGTCGCGCCTACCGTGCAAACCGTGGGCTTTGCAGGATTTTTCGGCGCTTTCATGGAATTTGTGCCGCTTGGGGCATCTGATGCACGGATGCACATGCCTGTCCTGCTGACGCCCGGCTACCGGGTGCACGAGCATATTCACGGCGCCAGTGGCCAGGAAATGGAAAAGGTCATCAGCCATCGACGTCAGCGTTTACACAGTGCTGAGAACTGGAAAGCCTTCAAGAGTTCGCCATCCTCCTGTTTTTCGTTCGTGGAATCGACCGGACTGCTTTACGGCCCGAAACTGCTCGGAGACAGCTTCGGATGGAGCCGTCCCGTGTCCCATCCGGCAACCAAGGGGATCCACTCCAAATTTAGCGGACGCCTTGTTCCAAGCTTGGATGCGGTTTCTCATAAAGAGAAAATCGCCAAAACCCGGCAGAAATCGGCTGAAACCCCGATGGTCGGCATCCCCATGGAAAATCGCGGTGCGTCAGCAGAAATGATTTTAAAGGCCATGTCGATGACCAGCAATTTCGCACGCTTGATTTTGCTGGTCGGACACGGGAGCAGCACGGTCAATAATCCTCATGCTACGGGGCTCGATTGTGGAGCCTGCGCAGGCCAGACCGGTGAAGTCAGTGCCCGAGTCATCGCTACTTTGCTGAATGAGCCCAAAGTGCGTAAAGAACTTGCGCGGAAGGGCATTCATATTCCGGCAGACACCCGGTTTGTCGGGGCCTTGCATGATACGACGCTTGATGAGGTGACCCTGTTCGATATCGATGAATTGGCATCGACTCACGCACCGGATCTGAAACAACTGCGTAAATGGCTTACGCAAGCCGGGCAACTGGCGCGTATGGAACGGGCCAATTTGCTCGGCATCTCGAATTCGGCTCCGGAGGTTGTTGACGCGCTGATTCAAGAACGCAGTCGGGACTGGTCGCAGGTTTTCCCTGAATGGGGTCTTGCCGGTAATGCCGCCTTTATTGCCGCACCCCGCTCCCGAACTGCTGGCATCGACCTATCCGGAAGAGCGTTTTTGCATGACTACGAGTGGCGCAAGGATGAAGGCTTTGGCGTTTTAGATCTCATCATGACCGCACCGATGGTGGTCGCCAACTGGATCAATCTGCAGTATTACGGATCCGTCGTCGACAACCAAAGATTCGGCAGCGGCAACAAGGTACTACACAATGTCGTGGGAGGCTCTATCGGCGTATTGGAGGGGAATGGCGGCGATCTACGTGTCGGTCTTCCACTACAGTCGCTCCATAATGGTGAACGATGGGTACATGAACCCTTACGATTGAATGTGTTTCTCGAAGCGCCGCAATCCGAGATTGATCGAATCATTGCCAAACACGAGCTCGTGCGCGAACTTGTCGAGAATCGGTGGTTGTTCCTTTTTCAGATTGACGACGAGCACGGCGGCATCTACCTGCGCAACACGAACAAACAATGGCAACGAGTGTCATCAGATTACTGACGCCCACCGTTACCTTCCTCACCGTGGGCGCGGAAGGTCGAGCGCTACTGGGACGACCATTACCCCCGCCAGCCGCTGCTGGGGGGATCTTCGATTTCCGCTAAGGGCCTAACCGATGCATGAGTTCGAGCATATGAAACTTATGAGTTTAGAAAACGCTATCTACAGGGGCTCAACCGTGGCCCTACTCACCCAGCACGGCAAAGAGCAAGTCGTCGCTCCTCTACTAGCCTCCGCCATCGGTTGCCGAGTGAGGCGGGTGGCGGGGTACGATACCGACCTGCTGGGCACGTTCACACGCGACATTCCGCGTCCGGGCACGCAACTCGAGGCGGCGCGGAAAAAGGCGCGCCTCGGCATGGAGCTGGCGGGGTCGCCTCTCGGGCTCGCCAGCGAGGGCAGCTTCGGGCCGGATCCGTTCATCAGGATGTTTTCCTGGAACGTGGAGATGATCGTCTGGATCGACGATACGCTGGGTATTGAAGTGGTTGGTGTGGCCTCGGGCAAGACCAGTTTCTCTCATCTGCTCACCGTAAACTGGGAGGAGGCCGAGACATTCGCCCGCGCGGCGGGTTTTCCCGAACACGGCCTGGTGGTGCGCCCTCAGCACGAGGACGATCCCCGCATCCGCAAAGGCATTGCCGACTGGGAAACGCTGCGCGAGGCCTTTCGCTGGGCCTGCGGCGAAGCGAGCAACGGGCGTGCCTTTCTGGAAACCGATGTGCGCGCCCACATGAATCCCACTCGCATGGAGATAATTGCCCAGGCTACACAGGATCTCGCACGCAAGCTTTGCACCCTATGCCCAGTCTGCAACACGCCCGGATTCCAGATCATGGAGCGCGTCCCCGGCCTGCCCTGCGGGGATTGCGGCGCCCCAACCCGGGAAACCCGAGCGGACATCCACCATTGCGGCAGATGCGGCCACCAAGTGACGATGGAGCGCACGGAGAAGGCGGCACCGGCGGGCCGTTGCGACTTCTGCAACCCGTGAGACCGAAGCGCATGGGAATGGATCGCACCACGAGAGCGAGCGCCCATGAAATGCGGCTCGGTCAAGTAACGAGCCTGCTGCTCCTTTTTTTATCCATACGGCGGGCGACCTCGATCCCGCCTGCCGACTGGTCAGAGCTGCCTGCGGCCCGAAAAGTTCAAACAGAGAGACAATGTACCCGTTGGAACCAAGGACACCCGAATACCCCGCCCCGTTGGACCCGGCATGTCGGTGCAAACTGTGACTCGCCTGACCCTCACCCGCCCCGACGACTGGCACCTGCACCTGCACCTGCGCGATGGTGAAGTGTTGGCCTCGGTGCTCCCCGACACGGCGCGGCGGTTTGCGCGCGCCATCGTCATGCCCAATCTGAAGCCGCCCGTGACCACGACGGAGCAGGCGCTGGCTTACCGCGAGCGCATCCTGGCGGCTTTGCCGGAGAGTATGTCGTTCGAGCCGCTGATGACACTCCACCTCACCGAGGACACCGCGCCGTCCGAGATCGCCAAGGCCAGAACAAGCGGTTTCGTGCATGCGGTCAAGTATTACCCGGCGGACGCGACCACCAACTCCGAGTTTGGCGTGGCCGATATCAAGCGCTGCTACCCGCTGTTCGCCGCGATGGAGCGGCACGATCTGCCGCTGCTCATGCACGGCGAGGTGACCGATCCCGCCGTGGACATTTTCGACCGCGAGGCGGTATTCATCGAGCGCCAGCTGGCGCCGCTGGTGCGCGCGTTTCCCGGCCTGCGCATGGTGCTGGAGCACATCACCACGCGCGCGGCGGTCGAGTTCGTCAGCCAGGCCCCGAACAATGTCGCGGCGACCATCACCGCGCACCACCTGCTGCTCAATCGCAACGCGATGTTCGAAGGGGGCTTGAGGCCGCACCATTACTGCCTGCCGCTCTTGAAGCGCGAGGCACACCGCGCAGCGCTCGTCGCCGCCGCCACCGGCGGCGACCCCAAGTTCTTCCTCGGCACCGACAGCGCGCCGCACCCGCGCCACGCCAAGGAGTCCGCCTGCGGCTGCGCTGGCATCTATACCGCGCACGCCGCGATCGAGCTCTACGCCGAGGTGTTCGAGCGGGCCGGTGCGCTCGACCGGCTGGAGGCATTCGCCAGTTTCCACGGCCCCGGCTTCTACCGGCTGCCGCGCAACCGGGACACCCTCACCCTGGAGAAACGGAGTTGGACGGTGCCCGAGGAGGTGCATTTCGGGAAGGAAACGGGCGTGCCGCTGCGCGCCGGAAAAACGATTGCGTGGAGACTGGTCAAATGAACAAGCGCAATGTTCGCTCGCGACGTCCTCG
Source organism: Pseudomonadota bacterium (assembly GCA_021801265.1). Taxonomy (GTDB): domain Bacteria; phylum Pseudomonadota; class Gammaproteobacteria; order Halothiobacillales; family Halothiobacillaceae; genus Halothiobacillus. The sequence goes on from JAJYYE010000008.1 coordinate 95,309, forward strand.
GCGAGCGTGTGCATTGATACGTAAATTCCCGCCGCGCTTTTGCTGCGGCTTAAATTCTCAGGAGGTTAATAATGTCTGACAACCGCAGAAGCAAAACCGTCACCCAGGGCGTGCAGCGCTCGCCCAACCGCGCCCTGCTGCGCGCGGTTGGGTTTGGTGATAAGGACTTCGACAAACCCATCGTCGGCGTGGCGAACGCGCACAGCACCATTACGCCGTGCAATATGGGCATCGGTGCATTAGCCGCGCGTGCGGAATCTGCCCTCAAAGCGGTTGGTGCAATGCCGCAGACGTTTGGCACCATCACCATTTCCGACGGCATTTCGATGGGTACCGAGGGCATGAAATATTCGCTGGTGTCGCGCGAGGTGATCGCGGATTCCATCGAAACGGTGTGCAGCGGTCAGAGTATGGATGGCGTGCTCGCTCTTGGCGGCTGCGACAAGAATATGCCGGGCGCGATGATCGCCATCGCCCGCATGAACATTCCGGCGATATTTGTCTACGGTGGCACCATCAAGCCGGGCCATTACAAAGGCCGCGATCTCACCATCGTGAGCGCATTCGAAGCGGTCGGTGAGTACACCGCGCATAAAATTGACGAACACGAGCTGTTGGAGATCGAGCGCCGCGCCTGTCCGGGCGCGGGTTCCTGCGGCGGCATGTTTACCGCCAACACCATGTCTTCCATCTTCGAGGCGATGGGCATGAGCCTGCCGTATTCCTCGACCATGGCGAACGAGGATGAAGAAAAGGCCGTGAGCGCGGAGCAATCTGCGGAAGTTTTAGTGAACGCAATCAAAAAACAAATCCTGCCGCAGCAGATATTGACGCGTCAGGCATTTGAAAACGCGATTGCGGTGGCCATGGCGGTGGGCGGCTCCACCAATGCGGTGTTGCATCTGCTCGCCATCGCGCACGCCATGAAGGTGCCGCTCACGATTGATGACTTCGAGACCATACGTGCGCGCGTGCCGGTGCTGTGCGATATAAAACCGTCGGGCCGTTATGTCGCCACCGATTTGCATCGGGCGGGCGGCATTCCACAGGTGATGAAGATATTGCTCGCGCACGGCGTGTTGCACGGTGATGCGCTGACCATTACCGGTCAGACCGTTGCAGAAATTTTAAAGGATGTGTCAGCGGAGCCTAGAGAAGATCAGGATGTGATCCGCCCGTGGAATAACCCCATATATGCGCAAGGACACCTCGCCATCCTGAAGGGCAATCTCGCGCCGGAAGGCGCGGTGGCAAAAATCAGCGGCTTCAAACGGGTAAAAATCACCGGCCCGGCGCGCGTGTTTGAGTCCGAGGAGTCTTGCATGGAAGCGATCCTGGCGAAGAAAATCAAACCCGGCGATATCGTCGTCATCCGCTACGAAGGCCCCAAGGGCGGGCCCGGCATGCGCGAAATGCTGTCGCCCACCTCCACCCTCGTCGGCGAAGGCCTGGGCGATTCGGTCGGTCTCATCACCGACGGGCGATTTTCCGGCGCCACCTACGGCATGGTGGTCGGGCATGTCGCGCCGGAAGCCGCAGTGGGCGGCACGATTGCGCTGGTCAACGAGGGGGACTCGATTACCATTGACGCGGAACAGAACTTGCTGCAACTCAATCTGCCTGACGAAGAAATCGCACGCCGCCGCGACGCTTGGCAACCTCCTGCGCCCCACTACACGCGCGGCGTGTTGGCGAAATACGCCAAGCTAGTGTCCTCGGCAAGCAAGGGGGCCGTGACTGATTATAGGATGTACCAATTGACGACGATTGACCTGTAGGTCGCGAGAGTCAAAAAGGTTAATGCGACAGAACCCGATTTGACGCTCTACATCCACACTACCGTGGCGCCCCGCCCCTCTACGTTGATGGGGTCAAAACGGTGACGCTCAAAGGCGAGCGTATCGCAGAAGATTTTCAACGGATTATGTCAGGACGCGTTATGGGCAAAATGAGCGATAAAATTCAAGCAATCAGCGGGATGAACGATGCCATCCGTTTTTGGAGTTCGAATTTCATGATTCCTTTCCATCGATCAGCATCGCATCCCCGTAGCTGAAAAAACGGTAGCGCTGCTCTATGGCATGCCGGTAAGCGCAGCGGATGGCCTCAATCCCGGAAAAAGCCGAAACAAGCATCAACAAAGTCGACTTGGGAAGATGGAAATTGGTGAGCAGGCGGTCGACGACCTGGAACCGGTAGCCGGGGGTGATAAAAATCGAAGTCTCCCCTTCGAGATTTCCTTGAGTGGCGACGGATTCCAATGTCCGCAATGCGGTCGTGCCGACAGAAATCACACGCCCCCCATTTTCTTTCACCCGCCTGATCGCATCCAGAGTTTCCGTCGGCACATGAAAAACCTCGCTGTGCATCTTGTGATCAAGGATGTTCTCGGCCCGCACGGGCTGGAAGGTGCCCGCGCCGACATGGAGCGTCACGTAGGCGATCGTGACGCCCATTTCCCTGATGGCTTCCAGCAAGGGCTCGTCGAAGTGCAGCCCGGCGGTTGGGGCGGCAACTGACCCAGGCTTCTTCGCATAGACGGTCTGGTATCGCTCCTCGTCAAACTCGCTCGCAACATGGGAAATATAGGGCGGAAGGGGCAGATGCCCATATGCTTCCAATAGAGCCAAAACGCTTTCTTCGAAAGAAAGAACATAAAAATCGTCCCGTCTCTCGACAACTCTGGCTTTCACGCCACCTTCGAAAACAAGGGCTGAATCGGGTTTCGGGGAATGGCTCGCCCGAATCGAAGCCAATACGCGATGTTGATCCAGAACGCGTTCGACCAATGCCTCGATTTTCCCGCCGCTCTCCTTCTTTCCGAAAAGCCTCGCCTTGATGACTTTCGTATCGTTGAAAACCATCACGTCGCCCGGATTCAAAAACTGCGGCAGATCCCTGAATGTGCAATCCGAGAGCGAACCTCTCCCGTCCATGGTCAGAAGGCGACTCGAACTCCGCACATCAAGTGGCGCCTGTGCGATCAATTCGGGGGGAAGATGAAAATCGAAATCATGGAGCTTCATATTGGTCATTTTTCATTTTCGGGTTCTGTTGATCAAATTCCGCGATGTTCTCCTTGGAACAGCCGGTCGTTCAGGCGAAAAGAATGGCGAAGCTCCCCGCTCACCCAGACGATGGCTGCCGCCTCTTGCGCCCGGCAGGGGCCGCAATGGCATGAGATTGGGGCTGATTGAACTGGTACGCGGGCGCGGCGGCGAACAGGTATTCCATGAATGCCCTGGTGGCCGGGGTAAGCTGCTTTCCCGCCGGGTAGACCACGTACCACTTGCGCTTCAACGGAAAACCATGCACGTCGAGTACCGCGAGCTCCGCGCGCAGCGTATTGGCGGACAAAACAGCCACACCCAAACCACCGGCCACTACCTGCTTGACGGCCTCGTTGCTGCCCAACTCCATGCGCGCCTTGAGAACAACACCGTGCCGCTCGAAGAACTTCTCGGCGGCCAGGCG
>JAJYYE010000011.1 GCA_021801265.1 Pseudomonadota bacterium
TCGGCTGAGGAACAAGCGAAAGGCCGGTACCGTGACTCAACCGGAGACCGTAAACGAGCCCAAGGGGGTCAATTTTATTTCGGCGATTTGACCGCCAAAGGGGTCACTTTTCAGTCGGCGTTGACATGTATCGAAGTTGTCGCCTTGGCTTTGGATTAAATTTGTCTCCTTCTAGCCGATTGTGGATGTTAACAACACCCTGCTTGATGGTCAGCTTTGTGCCCTGAGATGGTCGTCAAGTATTTTTTATGTAGCTTGAGCGGCTTCCGGGAGGTCCGGCAGCGAAAGCAATGGCGAGCCACGGCGTTTAAGTGCAGTCAGATATTTCGACTCATCATACGGTGTACGCGTCAGCCAGCAGCGGTACAGGATGCGCGCCCACTTGAAGGCTAGAGCGCGTAGCGCGGCCTGATGGGCTGCGCCCTTGGCGCGCTGCTGACGGTAGTAGGCATTGGCCCAGTAGGAGCGGGGAATAGTCAATGCGGCCCACTCAACAAAGGTCTGGCGCATAAATGTCGGGCATTGCATTCGCCAGTGCACCCAATGTTGCTTGCCGCTGCGCTCTGTGACCGGAGCGATGCCGGCATACATCTGGATTTCGGCGGCGCTTGCATAGCGGTCGCGCTGTTCGCCAAAGGCAACCAGCAAGCGCGGAGCCAGTGTCGGCCCGGCGCCAGGCAATGACCTGAACAGTTCATAATCTGGAAGCGTTGGAGCCAGCGCCTCGATTTCAGCATCGAAGCGGGCAATGGACTTGAGCGTTATCCGCAACTGTTCCACCAGACTTTCAACCAGCAGTTGTTTGGGCCTGATGATGGCGGGATCCTCGGTCAGCGGCACCGCATTCTTGATGCTGGCAAGCCGTTCCTCGACCAACTTGTGGTGGTGGCAGTTGTGCTCCCGGAAGAAGGCTTCCAAGGTTTTGCGGCGGGCTTGCCGCAACTGCTTCAAGGTAGGCCAACGGGCCATGAACTCACAGAACAATGTGGTGCCCTTATTCTCGAACCACTCGTGGGTTAGGGGATAGTATTGCTTGAGGTTGCTGATCAGGCGATTGGTGAGGCGCCGCTGTTCGTCCACGATCTGGCGGCGCTCCTCCAGAAGCAGCGTCAGCGCGCGAATGCCGGAGCTTTGCGGGCGAAGTGGCTTCAACTTATCCCGGTGATTCATGAGAATCTCCAGGGCGATCTGTGCATCCGTTGGGTCTGACTTGGCGCGGCTGGGCTTGAAGGCTTGCCGGTATTTAGCGAGTGTGGCCGGATTGATCGGGAACAGGACCAGGAAATCGTACTTTTGCAGTGCATAGACCAATGCGCCGCGGGATGTCTCGATGCAGATAGCCACGGGCCGGCCGTGGAATCTGTGCCGCAGGGTGACCACCCAGTCTTCAATGTCAGCCGGGCGATGCGGCAGGACAGCAAACTCTCGCTGGACGCCGTCTGCAGCCTGCAGACAAATGTCGTGCTTGGTATCTGCCCAGTCGATACCGATAAAGGCGGCAAATTCGCCGCCGGATTGAAGTGTGAGTTGAGATTTCATGATGACCTCCGGAGTGCTAGGCTGAAGGCACGGGATGTGCGTGCTTGGGCGCTGCGAAGGCAATATAAGAGAGCCGGTGTGACGGCAAGCCCTGAGTATTCGTTGTCGCGCTCAAGTGCACCTGCGGATTCGAAACCAAAGCGGTGATCATCGGGTGATTTGGCCGAGAAATTCGTAATCCGCAGGCGCATATCCCGCTTCCACCGACAGCTACCTGTCGGCTGTGATCAGTATCACAGAAAACGGGATGGACTAACTATATAGGCCGAACACCACTCATATGAGCGGTGACGCTTTCTGGAACTTGATCACAGCCGGCCTGTGATTTCAGGGTTATTTCGTAAGGCTTTCTCGCCGCTGTCGTTTTTCGCTACTCCGGTTTTCCTGTTTTGCTTCTCTTCAGCCTCTCCTGTCATTTCGGTCATAAGACAGTCCTTGATTGCCTGCTTTTCAAAGATGATGCGTTGTGATCTGGCCTTCATCTCTGCGGCCTCTTTCGATTCAAAACCCAGATCAGTGAACACGTTGCCGCCGGCAGGGGTGATGTGCATGGATTTGGTCTTTATGCTCATTTATTGCTCCTCACTTCCAGGCCCTTGCTTGCTTAGATTAACCCAAAGCATTAAGAACAGTCTGTCTCCAGTCTTGTAGATCTGAACTCGTACACGATCAGAGATACGAAGGCAGTTCAGCGTTTGTCAGATAGTCAATGAAGTCCGGATTATCGAGTACAGCGCCATAGAACACATGTTCCCAGGCATTCAATGAGGGTTCTTCCGCCCTATACCTGAATGATGCTAACGCCTGTTGGACGTCTTGGCCGGTTGTTCTCAAGCGATCAACACTGCGAAGCAGTCGACGGTGTTCGTTCCGAAAAAATTTCGCGTATCTTTTTTCGATTCCAAGCTCCCTCAAGTGGGTACGCACCAAATTCGTCTCTGAAGGACTTAGGCCCTCAACGACCCCAAGAGTAAACGTTGGAGCATTGAAAGGGGCTTGAATCTCAAGATGCAACACTTGTGCGGCGACAAAGGTATCGAAATATGGATGGATAAAAAAACGAGGAGTCTGCGCATTGCCGACCTTGTCCAGTTTAGCATTCTGGCACGCGTCACACATTGGGAAGAGATTCACGGGCGTAACACTGAAGTGTGGATAGAGTTGCTTTGGCAGATAGTGGTCGAGGGTGTTTGGACGCCCCGATTCACCGCATGCTGGACAAATGGATAAATCGTTGTCTCGCATTGATTTGAGTAACGGTCGCTGAACAGAGTTTTCGGCTGGTGACAAGTAGAGGTTTAGGAACGAGGTTGTCCTGGGCTGAATAGCGGCCCAAGTAGTCACAGTAGGTGGCAATCCAGCAGCTTCGATATACTGCCGGACACGTTCTCGCCACTCATCCTTGATGCCTTTGAAGAAAGTGGCATTAACGCCATTGGCCCGTTCCGCAACGATCTCTGTCACAAGCTGCACATTATCTGCAGCAGGCATAGGCAGCTTCATTACCATCGCCCGTTACCTTCCATTGCCTTGATCTGCACGAGCAGTTCCTCGTTCAGATTATCATCCATGGCTTCAATCAGAGCCTCCGCAGAACCAAATTCTTCGAACTTCTGTTCAAGCCACTTTTCGTATGGCTTTGATACGCTGTTGTCTCCAAAGACATATGAAGAGATTCTCTGGATATCGCCGCCGAATGTTTGAAAGGGAGGATGTGTAATTGCAAGGCCATTTTCGGTACGTGCGAATACATGCACGCAGTCAGCCGGGACTTCACGGACGATGACTTCGGAATGGCTGGCGAGCAATGCCTTCGAATTGAAACTGGCAAGAATCTGCTTCAGCATCTTAATGAACTGAATCTCCAATGTCGGATGGAGAAACAATTCAGGCTCGTCAATGAGCACCAAGCTATTGCGGCGGATGACCCCTAGTAGATTAACAACAATGTAGGCGAAGAGGCGCTGCCCTGAACTGAGCTCTATAGGTTTACTGTTCTTGAAAAAAATGAGGCCTGACTTGGCAATGCAGGCATTGAGGAGATGACTTACTACTGCGTGATTCATGGTGTGCGAAGCGATTGGGATGTAACGGTGGCCATCAAAGTTGAGGTCAGTGGGTTCTGAGACCTCATCGAAATTAGAGTATAGTGACTCCACGCGCGCGTTGGGCTCAATCTCTACTGCAGCGAAGTCAAACTCGAATGCGGTCAGTAGCACCCTTTCCATCGTGCTGATTTTCTTTGCCCAGTCTGTGATTGCCTTATACCTTTGGTCGTCAGCTAGGCAAGATATAAGTGATTGTGCGGCATTTATCTTTGGATAATCGTGTGATAGCAATATCGGTCGCTCAAGTGCTCCGTCCGTATATTCGTCCGAGCGCCCCCTGAAACCAAAGTACCGGTAAGCGCCCTTGTCTTGGACAATCACCCCCTCCATATCGACGGGGAAGTGCTCGAAGGGGCTGTAGGAAACCACTACTAACTGGCTGACATTAGGCGGTTCGGCAAAACCGAGTTCTCCATCTTGTGGGGCGATCCAGGTTTCCACCATCTGGTGGAGAACACGAGATTTTCCCGTACCGTTCGGGCCGATCAAAACATTAATTTCATGTGGAAGCAGGCTGTCGGACGCGAAGTTGAGAGCAAGTGTTGAGGTCGCACGGAACACGTCTTGAAAACGAAACTCAAAATTCTGTACGGCAATCACTTGATTATCGAGTACCTTCCATCCATCTAAGTAGGCCGCGACGTTCCCGCGCTCACGTTGCAGTGATTGCTTGAACCCCTCTGTTTCAACAAGATACAAGGCGACCGGATCCAAATCCCGCACCAAGACGCTGGCATCGCGAAGTGCATGTGCGATTTGGATGGTTGTTTGGCCGTCTAAATGCACCTTCAACTGTTGATAAAAAGTGATCTCAGACGGCACGGATATGTAGTCAATGCCTGGTGCCGGGAAGGTGCCGTCCCAGCCTGACTCGCGCAACCGATCCAGCTCGAGTCTCGCCTTGTAGTGGTTCGCGATCAGGAGCCGAATTATCCCAAGTTCAACAAGTTGTCCTCCAATGCGACAGGTGATTGTAAAGCTGGTCTCATAGCCATAGTCATTCCAGTTGTCCCAGAGCAACTCCAGAACGTCATCAGTGCCTTCAGGCTCTGGATTACTTCGGGCACTGCGCCGACCTAAATAACAAATCCTCATTACCTGCTCCTAACGCTCTTGTGGCTGAATCGGGTTCTACCCCGCCCATGCTGCGCATGCCCAAGGCTGGTGTTGATGACAATCCAAACTATGTCCCCCGAATCGGGAACGAACTCTTCATTACGTCTCGTCATAGTCGGTTACCAGACTTCTTTGCCTCGTGGTGAACCGAGATCAATCAAGGAATGCTGATTGTTCGGTGTAATCTTCGCCAGTAGGTCTTCCAGCGACAGTTTGTTGCGTCGGATCGGGCGAATCGTGATGCAACCATCTTCTGCCTTAATCTCTACTTTCATGTCTTGGCTGAGATTTGCTGCAGCCATGATCACGGCAGGAATCCGAATGGCAGCGTAATTCCCACATTTCTTGATAGTGCTGCGCATGTGTTCACCTTGTTATTGGCTGCATGGCCACTTACTGGCGCTTACAAACAACTAGCGGTCATTGTACCAACCACGTCGCCATCGCGGCTCGACTTAAACCAAATGGCCTCTTAAAACCTGGGGCGAATCAATGTAAATGTTTCGGTGATTGGGTCGTAGTCGAAGCTCTCGATTTTTCCTAAAAATGAGGAGCCTGGGGTGACGACGCCTGTTGCAAGAAGGCGTTTTTCTACAATGACGCTCGCCCCCATTTGACGTAGTGTCACCTCTCCCCCCTCGATTTTGTATGTACGAGTGTTTGGAGGACAGGCAGTACTTGTAATCTGTCCACAGTACTGTGGCTATATCCCTCAAGCCGAAGCTGAGGCAAACTCCTATCAGCAACGTGCCAAGCAGCCCGTTACCGTGGTCTAACTTAAACCAAACTGACTTCATGATTCCTGCGGCGATTCAGTTTCCGAGTGGTAAGTTGATCTGAGGTACTTGGCTCACTCAAATACTGTCTACTCGTGCTTGTCGCACGGAGCCAAGAACTACAGAGATCCAAGAATGAAGCAAATCGAGGCGACTATTCAGATCACATACAACTGGCATTTTGCCCGCGATTTTCCGGAGCTGCCTCCCAATCTCATCGAGCGTCCGCACTTCCTTGAGACTATTCTCGAAATTTTAAGTAACGATACCCCTATTGTCTTTCTTGAAGGCGAGGAAGGTGATGGTGCCACTACTACTCTCGCGCAGTTCTGCCATCACTATGCGGAACATACGTTTGCGCTCTTTATCAAGCCAGCCAGCCGTTTTGCGTACAGCCTCGACTATCTCCGACTCACGCTTGCTGAGCAGTTCTATTGGTACCTCTATGGCACGTCGCTCAATAAAGACACGTTGGACGAGAGTGAGTTCGCATCGCTACTGCTTAAAACGCAGCGCAAGGAGCGGACAAAGACGCTGTACTTCGTAGTTGATGGACTTCACCAGATTCCTGCTGACGAAGCGCATGTGGTTGGCATAATTCTCAAGGAGGTGCTTCCCATCGGGATGGATCGGTGCCGATTCATTATCACCGGGCAACAATCCGGATTGAGCCCACTCTTGCAGAGCAGCATCAAGTCGAAACCTTACCAGCAGCTTCGTTTCCAGCCTCAGGAAAGCCGAATATTCCTGGCTGACACCGACATCCAAGAGGCGGACAATTCCATCATTCACAGCCTGTGCCGCGGAATTCCTGGCCGTCTGGCAGCGGTCCGCCGCCTTTTACTGTCAGGTACATCGCTGGCTTCTATCCTTGAAAACGACCCGACAAAGTACTTGGAATTCGTGAAGCTCGAGTTCGCGGTGATCCCCGCGATGGAGGAGAGTGAACAGATGACGATTGCAGCCATAGCCTTCTCCAAGATGGGGTTAAGCGTAGATAACATTGCGTCGTTGGTTGGCATCACTGCAGATGCTGTCAAGAGCACTTTGTCCCACTGTCAGTTCATGGTAACGACCAATGCGAGCCAGGTGGCGTTCATCTCGGAGACGCACAGAAAGTTCGCATGCAGGCAACTGGATCGGTTCAAAACCGCTTCGCTAGAGGCGCAACTTCACTACCTGCGCGATAATCCTCGTAGCGAAGCATCTCTACGGTTCCTTCCGACATATTACGAGTCGCTGAACCAGCTAGGTGCTTTAGTCGATTTGCTGTCCAATGAGCATTACTGCGACCTTTTGGAAAGCACTCAATCCTTTGCGGAGTTGAGAAGTCGTGCAGAGTCAGGCGCTCGGAGCGCGGCGAGCCTCCATCGCACGCATGATGTCTTCAAGTTCTCCTTGCAGCGAACAATATTTGCGAGTGCTAGCACTGCGGAGAGTGATCCCGCGAGAATTGAGGCCTTAGTGGCTCTTGGAAAGTCCAACGCCGCACTGGTACTGGCACTCGCGAAAGCTGAGGTGACTCAGGAAGACCGCCTAGATCTTCTCTGTGCCTACTGCTAGAAGGATCAAGGAGCGGTACGGTGAAATCGACGACGAACTCCTATCGCTAATAAAGAAACTCATCGAGCAGGTAAATTTCTCAGTACTCGGCGACAAGGCAGTGAAACTCGCCGCCAATGTTCTAATCTTCGATCCGGATGTTGCAATTGGCATCATTGAGTCGGCAGTGAAGGGAGCGTCGGTGGCGACACGGGACGCGGCCTTCGCGGAATTGTCCCTATCGGCATCAATATCCAAACTCAAGCACCGCACAAAGATTGATGATAAGGCTCGCCTCCGCATCTCTGACGATGCGTTGCAGAAGGTCGCACATTCGTTCGAAGTCCTTGCTGAGCAACTCGATTCCGCCGAACTTATTAGCACGGTGTCGAAGATGCCGGCGGCGCACCAAATATTCTTGCTTCGCTCCTTCGTCGTATTGCGCAAGCAAGACGCTAAGGTGCTGGATTTAGTTGAGTACGGCCTCGACATCATCATTCGGGAAGCGGAGTACACGCCACGTGCAAAGGACCTAGCGGAACTCTGCGCGCCATTCATGTCGAGGGTTGAGGACACAGATCGGGTGCGCAAACTAGTTGCTCGATTTGACAACCAGCTGGGTCTTGTTGCGAAGTCTGCTCACTCCCGGGATCTCACAGTTTTGCAGATGCGTTTGGCATCTGCTGAGTATCTGTACGACAAGCAGCTGGCACGGGACAGAATTGAACAAGCGTACTTCGATGTTGCCAACATCAAGATACCCGAGGTGCAGTTGGAATGCCTCGCTCTCATGCTTGGGGCGTTAAGCCAAACGGACAAGGATGGTGAACTGGAAGCGAGGGACGGCTTCCGCGCCGCTATCAGGGGCGATCTCAACATGCTGATCGACGACATCCTCAAAAATAGCGGAGACCACCTGGACGCTGTCTTGCCCGTTTTGAAAGTGTTGGCGGCAGACGACTGCTTAAAGGCGCTGGATTTGGCAAGTAAACTTAATACAGAACTTCGCCGCAACAGTGCTTACTCCTCAGTCGCATCGGTCATCGTCTCCCAGCCATACGAGGGGACGCTCCTACCAGGACTCCAGATTGCACTGGATAGCATTACCAACCTTGGCATGCGGTCTCAGGCGACTTTGGCGCTTCTGGGGGCGCTGGATGCGAACTCAGCCCGGGTTAATTGGCTTCCACACATCGAAGCGCTGAGGTCCCACCTCACGAGCCAGAATGCGCACGGGCAGTGGGATGTATGGATGATGAAGGCCTCTATCGCAGCTGGCCAAACTCCCTCTGTCGAGCGTTTCATCGAACGTATTCAGGATTCCGTCCAGCACGCCGAGTCCCCACTGGATGAGGCTCATCTTTGCTTCACTGTCTCCGAAGCGCTCGCTTCGACTGAGCCCGCGCGGGCGAAGACTTACTACGATATGGGGGCAAGGGTAAAGAGCCAGACGACATTCAACACCCGCGCCATGCTCAAGCTGTTTGAGCTTTGTCTATCGCTGGTAGCGCGGTCTCTGACGCCGCTGGCCAGTGCAAACATGCTCGATGACGACAAACTAAGTCGCTACATATCGCTTATTTCGAAATTGCCCGGTGTTATCTCCAAGGTGCGGATGCTCAGCGATTTCTCCGAGCGTTTGTGGTGTGCCAAGCGTAAAGACTTGGCGGACCGCATCGTTCAAACGAATCTTCGCCCTTTACTGGAGGAAGCGCGCCTTCTGGATGTTCATACTTACCAAAATGCCTTGGTCATTGCTTTCCCTGTGCTCACCACAACGCACATAGGGCTTGCTCTACCGTTGGCAGGGGAGTTGGAGTCCGCTGATTCTGACAACGTGCTCCACGGCGCCATCTTGCTTCGTCTTCGCAAGTTGGCGATGACAGAGCCGGACATGAACGGAAAGTATGACCACTCCAAGCTAGAGCTGTCGGACGTCCATGACTCACTTGAGCTAATGAAAAGGATGTGCACCGACTCGACGCTATATTCGACGATGATTTCGCTCGTCAGAGCCATCAACGATAAGTCGAACCGGAGGAGGTTCACAGCTGCGCAGAAGGCTGATTGGTCGGCCACATTGAAGGAAATCATTGAGCAAAAGCTGCCAGATCCGCGCAATATCACCCATATTGGGTACAAGGTGGCCGCGCTGGTTTTAGTTTATTCGCTCATTGATACCCCGTTTGCGCAGTGGGAAAAACTTGAGACGATGGTTGAAACCATTGATAACGTTGCTGACCGCGCCTTCGTGTTGATGAGCTTGGCCGTATCGCTACCGCCGAAGTACGAGTCCCACAAGAAGCGACACTTAGTGAGTACGCTTGAGCTTATTAGCCAGATTCCCTCCCCCATCGATCGGTTATCGCATCTGCAGGACTACGCAGAGCAAGCCTATGCGAATGATGAGGTAGCATCGGCCAAGGAAACGCTGCGCCACGCGATGAAGCTGTCCACTGAAATTCATGACAACCTAAAAACAGCCCAGCACCGGAGAGAGTTGATTGACCTGGCTGACCAGATTGACCCAGGTCTTGCCGACGAGCTTATCGAGATTGTGGATGATGACCCGGCCAGAATTGAGATGAAAAGGGATGCCCAGAAGGCTGGGGCACTTATGAAGGCCAAGCGTGAGTTGGCCAACGCAAAACTAACTAAAGATACGCTCAAGTGCGACGTGGATATGCTTCCTGAGGCGGCCTGGAAGAACCTCGCTGCTCTTGAGGCCGGGCGGCTGGTACCCAAACCGCTAGATGTAATGACGGAGTACGTGACTCTTGCTGGCAACGGTACCCTTTATGATGCGTATCCTGTCTTATCATGGCATTTAGAGAACATGGCTCGAAAGTTCACCTCGCCACGCGACATCCAAGTAAACATCTCTCCTGTCTGCGAGGCCTTGTTGCTATCGACAGAACTCGCGTACACCATAATCGACAAGGCTACCCGCCATAGCATTGAAGATGTCGAGGAAGACCGGGATGAGGGGCTTCTGGTGCGTCGCAAAACACGTGAAGAAGCGTTGCAGTCGATTGAAGAATGGGTCCGCGATAATGCGAATGAGTACATCAAGTACTGTGACGCATACTTCTCACCTAAGGATATTTCCCTGCTGAAGCTAATCCTGGCCCAGGCGCCGCAATGCAAGGTCTACATTTTGGCAAGCAAGCCGCACCTCACTAAGGAGGACGCACTCTCTGACGATGCCTTCCGCAAGGCGTGGAAAGCGCAGTGTGAGCAAGACCCGCCTGAGACGGAAGTAATCGCACTCGCCTACGCTGACTCCACTCGCCACGTTATCCACGACCGCTGGCTGTTGACGAAAGGCGGTGGACTGCGCCTTGGCACATCGTTTAACTCTTTAGGTGATGGGAAATTGTCAGAGATCTCCCAAATTGACGTTGGTCGGGCTGCGGCCATTGAGGAACAGTTGGATCGCTATATTGCCAAGCAGCGGCTAATTGACGGAGAGAAGATGCAGTACACATCGTTCACACTGGATTGATTTAATGCTGTCGTCCGTACCGTATAATTGGTGCGTTCCAGCTTAGTAATATGCAAAACCCTTAGCCGCATAAATCTGGATGAGTGAGCCGATAAATTTTATTATTTGGAAAGGTATCCTTCTTCCAGCCCACACCTTATCTCCATTCGCTTGGCAGCGAGCGGCCCAAACAGTTTCTTTCCCAGTAGGATACTTGACAGTGTTCCTCGTGAATAATCGAATTTTCGGCTAAAGCGTGTCTGTCCACCGTGTTGCTCAACTAACGCGATGAGCTTCTTGATCCGAGGGTTATCAACTTTGTCAGAGTTAACAGTGGATTTGCGCCCTGTCTTGGTGTTGTAACTTTCAATTTTTCGAATCATGTTGAAACTTACGCCCTCAATTTCGGTACGGTAGTAGATACTGACCAAAGTACCGAAAGGTACTGGCATCACTCCGATGCTTGACAATTTTTCGGCCAGATTTGTGCTATTAAGTCCATGTTGTTTGGCAAGGGTGCCAACCAGGATGTACTTCTTATTGAACTCCTCAACTGTCGTTTGATTGATGTACATGCGTGTTGGATGTGATTTGTCATGAGTTTTTATGATTTCACGATCGACAAGATCCGCAACAACTGCGTGGTATGTTCCCAGAAGTTTTGCAACCTCGGATGAGGTAAGAGTTCCTATTGGTTTTCTCTGCCGTTTTGACCATGTTCTCGTTTGGTTAAAGCAAACCCATAAGTTGGTTAATGCATTACCTTTACATTTGAAGACGGACATTTTTCCGTTTGAGACATCACGGATAACTTCATTCAGTGAAAACCTCAGAATATTGGTAAGATCGTTGGTATTCTCGACTGGCTCAGCTTTCTGGAATAACCCATCAATCAATTGATGCCAGTGATCGACATCGACCATGCGGGATTTCTTTCGATTGCCATCCTTGTTAACTTCACTGAATAGTTTTGATCGGACGATCTTTGTGTCTACAAGGCGTTTCATTATGTGTTTGGTGATCCCGGCCGCTTTAGCTGCCACGGATAATGGTATCCACCAAGGGTCATTCTCGTGGAGAAGCGCAATACGGCATCTATGTGTTGTTCGTGAGGGGAGAGCAGCACCTGCACTTCTGGCACGATTCACCAGAATGGTTGGGATGAAGGGTAAATGTGGCCAGCGGCCACCCAGGTTTTCGATTTGGGTTTCAATGGCATTGGCTAGCATCGAGGGTGAGACGGCGGCAGGCCATAGTCGTATCACCAGCTCGCGCATGGTTGCAACGGACTGGAGCTGGGGGCTGAAATGGTATTGAGGTCGAAGAGCTTCACTTGTGCCAAGGAACCATGCTGTCATCAGTCGATCCAGTCGGGCTTTCAGCTCAACTGGATTGGTTATATGCCGACTCAGTTCTGAGGAGCATTCTATTTCTTGGGGATGAGCTGGAAATACTTCTGGGAAAGTGGCACAACTGTGGCAGTACGGTAATAACGGCAGGATTACGTTGTTAGGTTGCCCACACTTGCGGCATGCGTCTACCAGCTCACAGCTGTGTTCTGGGCATGCTGTCACGAATGGTAGCAGCCACAGTTTCAGGTGGGGTTTGTTAGCACGGATACATGCGGGACAGTATCGCCAGCGCTGGATGCTGACATATTCGTCGCAATGTCCTCTCGGACAAGGGGGATCTAACCTTAGAGTTGCATTCTCGATTTGCTCTGGCGTGTGTTCGGTAAATGACGCAATCTCATCAATATTCACCTTGCCTGTCGCCAAGAGTCGCATATCTGTTTTGACCGACCAGCTGGTTCGCTCTGGCAAACCGAACATTGGTGTCAAGTGTCTTAGGCTGCCATATCTATTTTTCACCACTGCCCGCGAAAGTAGCCCAGGGAGAGATTCCCCAGGCTCTAGGAGGCAAGGAACGGGTAGACGCACTTTCATTGTGACAGAATGTCAGCCAAACCACGCTCGACTGGAGCGAGCTTGTGGACGGTATGTGCTTCCCGGTAAAATCTTGCAATCGTCTCAATGTCTACGTTGAAAGCGTTGGATAAGCCGTCACGTTTATCCACCTGTTTTTGCGTTGCTAGGTGGAGATGCTCATTTGTGATGATTGGCTCGCTGGCTTTGGCTGCTAGTGAAATTGCACTTGTCAGGATGAGTGCCAATGGCCGCATTGCTCCCTTGCATGCCGCATAGAGCCGGTCATCGAGATCACCACAGTCCACAGACATGCCATATGCTTCAATTGTTTCCACGTACTTCTTGACGATACCGCGCCATGTGGGTCTATCTTTGGGATAGACAAGAATATTTAGGAAATAAGTGGTCTGAAAACGGCTGCGAATTTGCTCGTCACCTTCCCAAAGCTGAATGATCGATTCCATTCCCGCAAGTAAGAAAGATACTCCGGTATCGTCTAGGATTTTGAACGTATTCAGGATGTTGTCTTTCAGCATTTCGGAAGCTTTCCCGCCAGGAATTAAGTGCTGAACTTCATCGATAATTATCATCCGGCATCCCCGCGCCCGAATTGTTTCTTTCAGCCGATGAGATAGTTCTTGCGCGGTGCCTGAATTCGATCTGGGGTCGCCGAAACCAAAAAGTAAGCTGGAAATCATCCCCTTGATTGTTGCTCCTGATGCAAGTTGGATTCGCATCACTGAGTCGGGACCAAAGTGCTTGTGACCATACGCTACAAGCGCATGGGTCAATGTTGTTTTACCAACTCCGGATGGGCCAAAAACCATGAGGCCACTTCCTGGCATGCCAATATCTCGCAATGACATGAGTTCCTGGCCCCTTTCAAAGGCGGCCTTGAAATTCCCGTGCGGGATGCGCATCGTTAGCAACGAGCGGTTTAGTCCGACGGCATCAATTTTTGTTTGTTGCATGTTCAAACCTCCAGATCATCTAAAATGACAACTTCGTCCCCAAGTGGACAGGAAGTAGAGTTGTTTGAATCGGATGCATGAGGTTTCTGGTTGGGTACTTTGCCCGTAGATATGTCCATCAGGTCTTCACCGAACTGTTGGATTGGCTCATGGGGATCGAACGGTTCTGGTGATCGGAGTATTTCCGTACGTGGTTTCGTTTTTTGCGGATTGCCATCAACAAACCTGGCAATTTTGGCGCCCAACTTCTTGCCCTTGGCCACCCTGATCTCGGTTAAGGCTTTTATTCCTTGATTAATTGCCAGCACTGCATCTGCGTACGTTGCGTCTTGCATTTTCGCTTTGCGTCGATTGAGTTTTTCCCGGAGCACAACCTTATGGCTAAAGAGGGATCGACCATGTGCGTATTCTTCTTTACTCAGAACTGGAAAAAACTGATGGATGTCCGGGTGGAGTACCCAGATCTTTCCGACATCATTTGCCGCCCACTTGACAGTGACCTTAGGTTTACCATCACCGACCTTCGGGGCCAGTTCGTTTCGCAGCCGAGACAACCATTCATTGTTGAAGGTCAAGTTGTGGAGGTGGATGCCATTAGAGTGAACTATCTTTTTGCCACCAGCTTTTGAGAGGCACATATCTATGTATTCATAGGACAGGCCACTTCCAGGGATTCCGTGTTTTTGGACAGATTCTGTCCACAGTTCCTCAGGGGTATATCCATCTTTGTTTGGATGGCGATGTAATACCGTTGTGATCCATTGTAGAAAGATGCGTTTGAACTCTTCTAGGGTCAGGTGTGGGTAGTCCATCCCGTGATTTTCTGGCTCGTATTTGAATACCTGGCCTGGAAGCTGCGTCAGGAGGGATCTGTTGATTTGGCCAAACATTCGCTCGACCTGTGACTTGAACCATGGTTGTCGAGGCGGTGTGAAATTGAGTGTTATCCCGAGTTCAGCTGCAGCCATCTCCAGATCCTTGCCGTGGAATTCTTTGCCGTTATCTAACGTGAGTTCAGACGGGAGGCCGTGCATTGGCCAATACCAGTTCTTCGGATCGCCGCCAAGCTCGTGTAAGTTCTTCGGCATAACTGCCATGCGTAATGCTTGCATGACGCTTTCACTGGAAGCGGGGCTCGGAGTTAGCCAATATCCCAGGATGGCTTTGCTGAAACTATCCATGACCAGTGTCAACCAAGGGCGTACCAATATTTTTTCACCAAAATCGACGTACAGGTCGACCAACGTGTGATCGATCTGTACACGTTCAAGATGGCGGTTAATTGGGGGGGTGATGCCATAGTGGCGGGTGACCTTCAGTGCATAGGCTGCATTGAACCTGGCCTTCAGTTTGTCATAAAGATCAATGCGTTCCAGATGAGCCAAAAAGGTGTTGTAATGTGGAGTAAGTATGGGTGCTTTGCCCTGTGTTGCTCTTGCCCGATTTTCCACATTGATTTTGGCCTCCATCAGATCGTAGACTTGTCGCGCTGTCTTGCGCTGCTGATTCATATAGTCGTCATGGATCGCTGTATATAAAAAATCTTCCTGCTCCGGGGTCAGCTTGCTATGGCTGTTGCCTTTGGCATCGTGCACCAAACTGATGAGTTTAAAACCCGAGTCAGTCCATTTTTTGAACCAACGCCGGACTGCTGATGCACTCATCGTTGATGCGGGTACAGGTCGCCCTTTTTTTCTGCATTCCCCTACATATGTGGAATGTGTGCGTCGAGTGAAGTCACTCAGTGCGGCATTTGATAGTTTGCCACCCTCATCGAGAAATTTGAGGCACTTCTGCATGAAGAAATGCCGCATCAGGAGATTATCTCGTTCCTTCTCTGGCAAGCTCGTGATGTTGAAATTGGCATCGGGCATAGGTTCGCCCTCGTAGTCAGGCGTATCCTGAACTATTTTCAGGTTCCCTTTCGCCAATTCATCAAAGGCTGCTTCGGGTTTGATCGACCGATTACTACGGCCGGTGTGCGGAACCAGCAAATATGCGCCGCCAGGTCCTCGCCCCCCACAGGTATAGCGGCGACCATGGAACTCGACAATGGCGCCTTTTGTGAGTGATAGTCCAGCCATGGTTTACTCCTCACTCACAATGACTAAGGAGACCAATTGGTCTTGGATGGGGATATCCCAAGAAAAAGCCAAGTGACCATCAAGAGCAAGAGAGGCGATCACACTCTGCACTTGAGGGTATCCAGCTGTTGACCTGATTGCATCACCGAGGGTCTGGGTGTCCTGGGTGAAAAGCCATCCCAATACAACTTCGACCAGATCGGGACTGGCCTTCCCCCGTGCCAGACTTGTTAGCCAGTGTGCGTTTTGGAGACGATGCCCACGAATTTCCTTTTCGTTCAAAACGCTGTAAGACATCCCACGCTGTTCTGAATAGAAGTTCAGGGCCTTAACCCGTTCTTGAAAATTGTGCTTGCGGGCTTCCTTCTCGAACTTCACATCCACCAATACGCGCTGGCCGCCTGTGATCAACTCAAAGTCGGGATATATGGTATGGATTTTTCCGGCGTAGAAGAGGCGAACAGCGTAGGGTTGCGAGACATAGCTGTTGATTTGTGACCAAGATTCAAAAAACATGCATGCATGCTTCTCAAGCCCACTTTCGAAAGGAACGAGTGCCTGATTCAAACGGCTTGAAAAAAGCCCAACATGGTGCCATCGATTGCCATTTTTAATCACTCTACGGGCTACCGGTTGGCGCACATAGGTTTCAGGAGCCAACATCTTGGCATCCGGGTGCCGTGAGAAGAGTTTGTCGAATAGAGGAATCTCTAAATCATGGCCTACAGACTGAATGTGATTCGGATTTTGTTTACTTATTGATAAATTCTGGTTGTTGATATCAAACATAGATTGATTTCCTTTAGGCAAAGGTATTCCCACTGTCGTCAAAAACAGACGAAAGCGCCTTGACAAGAAGAAGGAAAGGAACCAATCTGTAAGCATAGAGCTGCTAAGTATCTATGTTCACAGGAAAGCCTGAGTGTTGGTGCACTCGGGCTTTTTCCTTTCCGAGGTAATGGAATCAAGCGCTTGGATCTAAGTGGTGTTGTTCATTGCGATGCCTCCGTCAATTAAAGTGACACTAGATATCTGCCTACATCCGCCTGCCGCGGTAGTGCGTCTCTGTCTGAGTACCCAAGTGGTATAGAGAATTTTTCACGAGCTTGGCCAGTCTCGCAAAGGTTTCCTTGCTCTACTTTTTACGCCCATAAAACAAAATTCATGCTATGAGCTAATGGTTATTAACCTGATGATTTGAAATGTATTTCAAGTATTTAAAGTGGCTCGGATTCATGTCTTTTTTAACTTGTAGTATTTATAGAATCATCGGGAGCAACATGCTCGGGAGCAGACTTCTCCCCCCCTATGCGGGCCTGATTTAAAAGCCAGGCTGCGACATCTGTGGTTAAAGCATACCAACCCCGCCTGGACGGTAGTTTGAATACATTTACCCCAATCTCATCTCGTTGATGACAGCTGTGAAAAGCGGCGTAGGTTTTGAATCCAAGCGCTTCATACAAGTCCGGGCCACTGATGGTCGGGCCATACTGGTGAAGCAGGTGGCTCTCAAATTTTTCTGCCGCTGGATCTGCCATGAAGTACTCCTAGGTGAATTGATTTGAGTGAATGTTGACAACTGTTATGGAAGACGTCTAGGCTCGATGAATCCTGATTCAAGTGACACCAATCCAATGACAAAACAGCGCGGCGGGCAGCTAAAGCACTGGGCAGAAAGGGCTCGAATTTTGGCTTGGTATCATTCGGTTACGACGCGCTGCGACTGGAGTGATTACAAGCTGGATTATGAATTTTCTTGGACCGATGAATGCGTGCATTTGCGCACTTCGGACGATCGCCCCCGAATGTTTGAATCAATACGAAAGGCGGCACGTGCACCTGCGGGGAGGGATAGACGCTGGCGGGGCATGGATGAGTTGGTGGAAGCAGTTGACCGTCATGAACTCTTTCATGGAACAAAGGCTCTTTACGAGGCTGAAATTTGGGATCTTTTCCAAAACCAGAACCCGACAATCATGACGGTTCTTAACCGAGTAAGGCATCTGCTCAAGTCTCATGGATTAAAACAGGTAGAGGTTCATAGACTCACGAAAGATGTTTATGATCTGTATCTAAAGCTTGGGCCTGAATGTTTTTACGACCGTTGCCTTCAAACATCGTTGAGACAACTCGACTTCTTAAACAGATTGGCTCTGATTTGGCTGTTATATGTGGAAAACGAGGCTGTCCATAACTGGCCCATCCGTGTAGTGCTTCAATCTCACGCGGACAGATTATTGGATTTGTTTTTTGACAGATTCTTACCTGAGGACAGTTTCGAATGTTATGGGCACTCGATCAGAGCATTATTAGGAACAAGGATAAACCTTGAGGACTCAACGACATTTGGGGCCTTGGAATCCTATGGCAAGTGCCCTGTCCTCCCTGCGGAACTTGTCAAATTAATACCCATTGACCACCCTATATTCGTTGGGCACGGTCTACTGGTGCACTTTTAAAAAGTTATCTATTGATTTGACCCGGATAACTCTCGAAAAGAGCCATCACTTAAACTATCGCGCATCCTTTCCCGCCTGCTTTGGAAGCCGGTTTTGGCCACACTCATTTCTGAGGGCTGGGCTACTCATTATAGCCAAGCACTTTTAAGCGGTTTCGAATGGTATTCGTTGGCCACTTTACTGATGGTTTCCCAGTGTCCTGTGCCTGCGGATACACTGAACCGGTTTGCAGAGCTGTGATTAAAACTGTGGCGACAGAATTTCCCAACTTATGCCACTCAATTCGATATACCAGCGCTCAGTGCCAACGATCAAAAAGACGAGGGGATCTGAGTAAAAGGCACATAATTTCGACCATTCATATCGGTCGGTGGACGAAGGAGAGGGCGTTTTGACTGGATGAGTGTGCCATTCACCTAAATAGGTGATGATTCCACCGCTTTCTTTCCATCCAGTGTCACTGATCTTTTGGTGGCCAGGGTCCTTCCGCACAAAAAAATTCCTTCCTCTAACATCAGTAGGTAAGGGGGATGAGTTTTGTATGACTTCAATGTGCGTCCTCGTCTGTAGCCAAGCAGAACTCCTCCTGCTTCCGTTGACTGCCTCCCTATCTGACGAAATCCAAGGAGGTTTTCTTGTACTGAAGGAACTAACCAGAGTTCGCCGGATGCATTCTTATGCTGAAGTTTCAAATCTTCGAGCATGTCAAACATCGGTCTAGTCGCTTTGGATCTGCATCTTTCTTGATGTCATGAAGATGATCACCTCGCCCAAGATACAGTGTGCGGAACCTCGGTTTAGGGTGTCCCGCTTTCCAGTCTGCGACTATTTGTGTAGCTAGAGCTGCCGCGACCGTTGGTGCAGTTACCGCATATGGCCGCATCGTATGACAGCCAATGAATTTTGTATCTGGTGGTGCCTTCAACACGCGAAAGCGCTGACGGTCTGGTCCGTCACGATCAGGAAGATTCAGGCAATCGTAGCAAGCATGGTCACCCCCATCACTAAGGAGAGCTTGGACCACCTCTCCATTGCCCAGCACCCAGGCAAACAGCATTGGTGGCACGGAAGATTCTGATGTGAGCAGATATTGATGCATTTCATTGAGTACAAGTGACAAGGATTCCTCTCCAGTGGCTTCCACCAGAAAATCGCATTTGAACAAATCCTTCACAATGCGGGCATCAGTAACCAGACCAGTGATGTTGGACATTGGAAACTGACGGGCAAGGAAATTAGCAACAGCCGTTGCTTTCGGTTGGAGAAGTGAGTCGACACCCAAAATATGACGCCCGATGTTCTCTGATCCCAAAATCTCCGGGTCTATGATTCGTAGTTCACCTCCGGAGGCACCGGCACCTAGTCTACTGAGCTGCTGTGCAAGAAATCCGCCGATCGCGCCGGCGCCGACCACATGAATCTTGAGACCGGCCAAAGACTCAGCCATCCCTAGATTTCGGCGATGGATAAAGTCGGCGCCGACCTCCATGACTTCAAAAGTCACTATTTCTATGCGCGCGCCGGCGTGCTTCTTCAGATAGTTCGCTAATTCAGACGGTGAGCGCCTCTTCAATTTCATAAGGGCCCAGGTTTCCCGTGTGGCCTTTGGGATAAGCGTCATAACACCGAAGAACTTCGACTCATGATTAAAAATGATGACACCACGGTCTGTTTCAGCAAAGTCTTTCCGATTAACTACTGACCTCAAGCAATCGGCTCCACGCGGATCGACCATTTCGATCCACGTCCATAGTTCACCCCACGTGTTCGGCGGGCCATTTCGATCAAGCCAAGGATCAGAATCCAGCCTGATGATCCAAGAGGGGGAAATGCGGTCGTCGCCTTCCTTTTTCTCACCACTCCCACTCATAACCGCAGTTCGGATACGCTCAATCTCAGTAGCCTCATCGGCGATAAGAAATGGCAGTGTTCCGATGAATCCGGCCAGTGTCGGGTGTAACCGTTTAGTCGGGCACACAGTGCCCAGCAACGTACAATCGCGTGACCAGTACCGTGCAAACTCATAACGTGACTCGTCATGCCGATAATCGGGAGATGCTTGACGATTTAACTCCAGTGCAGCGGCTTTAAGACAGAGCTCGATATTACCCAGCGGCTGAAGCCGATCAAAAATAACCGACCCGGGTCCCAAGTAACACAGCCCCCCTAACGCATCGACATGCGGACGAAAGCCTTCAGGGTCAGAAAGCAGTTCAATTCGGGGATAATTAATGAAATCCCAATCGAGAATTTCTACCCGAATTTGAAATGGAGAAGAGGTAGCGGGCAACAAGCCTTCAAACGCAACCAGTCCCGGAGGATTTCGACCGCTGCGCGGCAAATGCTCAACGAACCCGTTACTCAGAAGGTACTGAGTGATAACACGATTGGCATGACGTCGTCGCTCGCCAGTTCCCTGCTTCAGAGTTTCACCCCGCCTTGGTCGGTATTATTGGAGCTCGGGGTCTCGGCTCAGCCGTAGTCATCCGGATGTTCGTCTGGCCATCATCTGGTGTAATTCCATCCGGATCGTTTGGAAAGCGGTCACCTAGTTGTACGCGCACACGAGAAAGAGCGCGGTGCCGATTGTTGAAGCTCTGTGCCAAGGCCTCATTCATCGCAGATAGGAACTCTCCGGCGTTTCTTGATGCCTCCAGACGCTCGTCGACACTCAGGCGGTTAAGGTCTTCGTCTGGGTTGATCATCGGTTCTTTGATGGCGGCACGAAGTTGGCTGGGTAGCTCAGTCAAAACGTGACGAAGTGCCAAATCGTCGCGGCCGGTGAAAGCCAACTGCGCACGATCAAGCGTCTGTGCAGCGCAGACCATCAAGACAATGGAGCTAGGACCACCCGACGACCAAGTTTGGTCACGCCAAGCCTTTAAATAACGGCAAACCCGTCGCAGCTGTTCGTCATGGCGTTCAATCTTTCTGTCAAACCACTCAATAACGCGGCCTGGATCTGAGGCACCCCAAGTGCCGTCCTTGTGTGCAAGAGCGATATGTTTGATCGATGTCCATGTAATTGTCTGCTGTGAGTCAGCAACGAGAACATGACTCTCCGCAGTCAGCGCTGCCTTGGCTAGTTTTACTTCCTTGATATGTACAAATTCATCATCTGGTGCAGCATAGAGTGGTAAATCAATATGCGCTCGAGTGCCATTTCCAAGGATTACCCGGACACATGTTGGTTTTTCGGCCAATGTCCAGTTCTTCTCCTCAGCCAAAGGTTTCATCAGTTTCCGGACCATCTCGTAATAGCCCTGAGCGGCGACTTTGGGGTGTACCTGATTGTCTTCCCAGAGGGACACAGGCAGGTAGATACCCAGATCCCAATCCATTTCCTGTGGCGGCAATTGGCAGGGAGCATTGCAGGTCCTATAAGCCCACGAACCCTGTGTGCGGAAACGGGGTGGATGTTCAGGTTTTTCTCCCAGATTGGTTTGGAGCCACTGTGGAATCGCGCGCTTCAGATAATCCAAGATTTCGGTTCTCGCCTTCCTTAAGGTTGCTTCATCTTTAGGCGACGGGGTAATATTCTTCGAGAAAGATGGCAGGTCATTCCGATTGAACAGTTTATTGAGATTCAAAGACATGGGGCGCCTCCGGTTCGGTAAAGTTCTTGTTGGGCCCATGGAAGAATACTGGCGCCTTGGGCTTGTGGGCGCGAATCTTGTCAACCAAGTCTGTGGTCAGGTGGTTTTGGCTTGCAATTGCTGCTTGTCCAAGCAGTGCCTCTCTCGCTTCGTCGCTGACATCGTCTAGTGCGAGATAATTGGTCTGCTGCGGGCGAGGCACAGCATCAATCGCGTAGTGCCGTTTTCCCAGCCAGTGACCGAGCATCGAATTACTCATTGCCTCCTGAGAGCTGATCGTCAATTCGAACAATCTGAATCCCCAACCTTTGCTGAACCAAAATCTTCGACGTTTGAAACCAACCAAAGCACCCATGTTGGAGGCAAGAGCTGGATCCATTGCAGTGCCACTCCCGGCTGTGCCAATGGAGAGAACATGAACCCGTTGAACATCAGGTTGCCCAGCGAAATGTAGTGCCTCATGTACGGCGATCAAACCGGGGGCATTGGCAACCAAACCACCGTCTACATAATCTTGATTTGCAAAGCTATAGATTGGAAAATATGTTGGCGCAGCAGCAGTTGCCATGCCCACATCAACAAGGCGGTATTGCCAATCTCGACGCAAGTTGGTGTGATGAGGTGTCTTAAAAAAAGATGGCTCACCCTTCGTGTAATTGACCGAAGGGATGACGATCCGGTGCTCTAAGTCTCCGATGATCGCTTTGCCGAAAACTTCCTCATCTTCAAGTAGTGCCTTTAGTGCCTCATTCCGGTATCTAGCCCTGAAGATTGGCCAACGGGGGAAGCCACAACTAGGATCAAAAATCTCTTTCGAATGGTCGAAAAGGGCCTTGAGTCGTGCCGACGGAATTTCCTTTGCTAGTCCTAGTGCGAGAATTCCGCCTATAGATGTGCCTGCAATCAGGTCAAAATGACGTGCAACAGGCTCCCCAATAGCGTTCTCCAGTTCCTCAAGGACAGCTGCAGTAAACAACCCTCTAGCGCCGCCACCTGATAAGGCAAGAATCCAGTATTCATTGTCGTTTTTCATGGTTCCTGCCGCCATGTGTTGCTAACGCTTTCCTAAGCGGCCCATGCAAATGAGAAAGATTCTCAAAGTCACAAGATGCTATGGATTGAGTCACTTAATGCTGTGTCTGACACAAATTACCAGCTTAAAGCGCCGCCCGTTTGGTAATCGGTAACACGTGTTTCGAAAAAGTTCTTTTCCTTTTTCAAGTCAATCACTTCACTCATCCATGGGAACGGGTTGTTCGCACCGGGGAAGAGTTCTGCAAGGCCGATTTGGTTGCAGCGGCGATTGGTGATGAAGTGCAGGTATTCGGCACACATTTCGGCATTCAAACCCAGCAGGCCGTGGGGCATGGTGTCGCGGGCGTAAGCAATTTCGAGTTCAGCGGCTTCGCGTAACATGGCTGTGACTTCGGCCTTGAATGCTTCCGTCCACAAATGGGGGTTCTCGATCTTGATCTGGTTAATCAGATCAATACCAAAGTTCATATGGATTGATTCATCCCGCATGATGTATTGGTATTGTTCGGCGATACCGGTCATTTTATTGCGGCGGCCCAGTGAAAGGATTTGAGCAAAGCCGGTGTAGAACCACATACCTTCGAATACCACATAGAACGCGACCAGATCACGCATGAAATCTTGCGCCCCTTCCGTGGTGCTGGTGTCGAAATTGCCGGTGGCTAGATTTTTGGTGTATTTCAGCGCCCAGGCATCTTTTGCTGTGATTGATGGCACTTCACGGTACATATTAAACAGTTCACCCTCAGCCAGACCGAGGCTTTCGACGATGTACTGGAAGGTATGCGTATGCACCGCTTCCTCAAACGCTTGGCGTAATAAATATTGTCGGCATTCGGGATTGGTGATTTGCTTATAAATGGCCAGCACAATGTTATTGGCAACTAGGCTTTCCGCCGTCGCAAAAAACCCCAAGTTACGCATAATCATGGCGCGTTCATCAGCGGTTAAGCCTTCGCGGCCTTTCCACAGTGCGATGTCCGCTTGCATAGAAACTTCAGTCGGCATCCAGTGGTTATTGCAGCCTGCGAGGTATTTTTCCCACGCCCATGTGTATTTCATGGGGAGCAGTTGATTGACATCAGCCGTTGCATTAATGATGCGCTTAGCGGAAACATCGATTCGGCCAGCATTTGCCGCAATACCTTCTAGCCCAGTTAGGCTATGGGCTTCCTCTGGCGATTGTGCGGACAGGCCCGCGCTTTCATTCGCCATCACCTGCGCCCGGTTGAATTCACGATTGAGTCCTTGGGTAGATGATTTTGTCGGTTCAGTTTCGTTCCAATTTAGCATGTTATTTTCCTTGTTTATTCGTTGGTTAACTTATTCTGGGTTTATTGGCAGGCTTCGCAACCTGGATCATCAATCGCACAGGCTTTAGGAAGCGCTTCGTCGATGGGATCAGAGTTCACGCCACGTAATTTGCCATCGAGTTTGGTCATTGTGGTTTTTTCTACACGCGTTTTGGAAGAAGCGCGCAGATAATAGGTGGTTTTCAAGCCCGATAACCACGCATTTTTGTACATCTGGTCGAGTTTCGGGCCTGAGGGATCGGCTAAATACAAGTTCAGTGATTGGGCTTGATCGATCCATTTTTGACGGCGTGAACCAGCCTCGATCAACCAACGAGGTTCTACTTCGAACGCCGTGGCGTATAACGCTTTAAGTGAATCGGGTATGCGATCGATTTGCTGCACGCTACCGTCAAAGTACTTGAGATCATTGACCATCACTTCATCCCAAATGCCTAGCGCTTTCAGGTCGCGCACGAGATAGGGGTTGATCACGGTAAACTCACCCGAAAGATTTGATTTAACAAATAAATTCTCGAAGGTGGGTTCGATGGATTGCGCTACGCCGCAAATATTCGAGATGGTGGCAGTGGGGGCAATTGCCATGGTGTTGGAGTTGCGCATCCCGTGAATTCGGATTTTCTCGCGCAACGCATCCCAGTCGAGGGTGGTATCACGGTTCATGACCAGATATTTGCCCCGGGCTTCGGCGAGCAGTTCGATCGAGTCGATGGGCAGAATGCCTCGGCTCCACAAAGAGCCTTCATAACTTTGATATTTACCGCGTTCGGCGGCCAAATCGCTGGATGCGCTGATTGCAAGATAGCTCACCGCTTCCATGGAACGATCAGCAAACTCAATGGCAGCATCAGACGAATAGGGGATTTTCTGGATATGCAGTGAGTCCTGGAAACCCATGATGCCCAAACCAACCGGGCGATGCCGCAAGTTGGAATTACGCGCTTGCGGTACGGCGTAGAAATTGTATTCGATCACGTTATCCAGCATGCGCATCGCGGTTTTGATGGTGCGCTCCAATTTTACCTGATCAAGCCCGTGCTCAGTCACATGCTGGGCCAGGTTGACCGAGCCTAAGTTGCACACGGCAATTTCTTGATCGTTGGTATGTAAAGTAATCTCGGTGCATAAATTCGAAGAATGGACGACACCTGCGTGCTGATTGGTGTAGCGCAGATTACAAGGGTCTTTGAAGGTAATCCAGGGATGGCCGGTTTCAAACAACATCGACAGCATTTTGCGCCACAAATTGGTGGCCTTGATGCGGCGATAGTTTTTGAAACTGCCTGAATCAACCCGAGCTTCATAGGCGAGATAAGCTTTTTCGAACGCCTTACCGGTTAAATCGTGTAAGTCTGGGCAGTCAGCAGGAGAGAATAAGGTCCAGTCGCTATCTTCCATCACGCGCTGCATGAATAAATCGGGCACCCAGTTAGCAGTATTCATGTCATGAGTGCGGCGGCGATCATCACCGGTGTTTTTGCGCAGGTCCAGAAATTCTTCAATATCCAAATGCCAGGTTTCAAGGTAGGCACAAACCGCACCCTTACGCTTGCCGCCTTGGTTTACTGCCACAGCGGTATCGTTGGCCACCTTCAGAAAGGGTACTACGCCCTGTGATTTACCGTTGGTTCCCTTGATGTGGCTGGAAAGCGCGCGAACGCGGGTCCAATCGTTGCCCAACCCCCCCGCAAATTTCGAGAGTAGGGCGTTATCTTTAATCGCACCAAAAATACCATCAAGATCATCAGGCACGGTGGTGAGGTAGCAGCTCGATAACTGCGGGCGCAAGGTGCCAGAGTTGAATAGGGTAGGGGTGCTGCTCATGAAATCGAACGAAGACAATAGCTTGTAAAATTCAATCGCATGAGTTTCACGGTCAATTTCATTGAGGGCCAAGCCCATCGCCACCCGCATAAAAAAGGCCTGCGGCAATTCAAAACGCACGCCATCCTGATGCAAGAAATAACGATCAAACAAAGTTTGCAGGCCAAGATAGCTAAATTGAAGGTCCTGGGTGGTATCAATGGCCGCTGCCAAGCGCTTAAGATCGTACTGGCGCAAGGTTGGATCGAGCAATTCATGCTCAATACCGGTGTGAATATACGCATGAAAGTAATCGGCGAATAAACCCGCCAACTCAGACTGGGTACACACCGTTTGCGGTTGCTTCAGAAAGCGTAAGGCATCGGTGCGAATGCTATCGAGCAGCAAGCGGGCCGCGACATAAGAATAGTTTGGGTCACTTTCAATCAAGGTGCGCGCGCTCATCACCAGCGCTGTGTTGACCTCATTGATGGGTACGCCATCAAATAAATTACGCAAGGTTTCCCGTAGCACCGCATCTGCATCGACATCGTTCAAGTTGCTGCAGGCCTCATCCACCAGCGCGTGCAGACGGGGAAGGTCCAGCGGTGATCGGCTGCCATCGGCATGAGTAACATGAATAATGCTGGTCGCTGGTGTTACAACGGCCAGTTCTGCCGCGCGCTTTTGCGACTGCTGATCGCGGTACAGCACATATGCACGTGCCACCTTGTGATGGCCTTCGCGCATCAGAGCCAACTCGACCTGATCCTGAATATCCTCAATATGCACCGTGCCACCGCCCGGCATCCGGCGCATCAATGCGTGAGTGATTTGGGCAGAGAGTTCATTAACCAAATCATGAACACGCATTGAAACCGCTGCGCCACCGCCTTCTACGGCTAAAAACGCTTTGGTCATGGCCACCTTGATTTTGGATTCATCAAATCCCGTCACCTTGCCATTGCGCCGAATAATACGGAGTTGGCCGGGCGTGGTGGTGGCAGTGTCGATGCTTGCATTCATGGCGGGTGTCACGGGGGGGAGATTGGTGGGTTGTATGCGGGTTTTGGCGGCGGTACTTTGGGTCATGTATTCCATCCTTCGGGGTGCGTACGGTGTTTGGGTGCACTGCCTCAGTTTAAGGAACCGGTTCAACGATCATTAATGGTTCAGGCGAGAAGCAGCTCGGTTATATTGATTTTTGGATATGGGGCGAAGAATGTCAACCCGTATTTACCACCAATTAAAGTGTTATCTTAAATACAAATGCACAATATATTGTGTGTTGGTTTTTTTCAATAGCTTGGGGCTTCAGAGAGGAATCTGTGGATAAATTGCGGACAAATCCCGTTAGAATCTACTGAAACAGTAGCTTGGCTGAAAAACGGCTGGCTGAACGAACCCCAAAAGATGCTCTGGGATTAGTAGGAAAAAAACAGAAATTTATTTTGTGTATTCGCTTTTCCGGCGACAAAAAATCGCGCTTGTCAGTCGACTTGATCTCAAACAAATTGGCAAGAGAACCGTGTGTACATGCTTTTTGTTCTGAACGAGATATCAGGAAATGTCTAAATTATTCTCAACTTACCCGATGTATAGGGGCGACCCAGTACAATCCATACTATTCACACATTTTGGCTAGGGAGATGTCATGCGGATACTGGTTACAGGTGCGGCTGGATTTATTGGTTCAAGCACGGCGTTGCGATTGTTGGCCCGAGGTGATTCGGTGCTGGGCATCGATAACCTTAATGATTACTACGACGTAAATTTGAAAAGGGCGCGATTGACACGATTAACGGCACAGGCGGGTTTTGAGTTTATCCCGATGGATATTAGCGATCGCACAGCAATGGCCGGGTTATTCGCCACGCAAAAAATTGATCGAGTGGTGCATTTGGCCGCACAAGCAGGCGTACGGTATTCGATTGACAATCCGCATGCGTATGTCGACAGCAATTTGGTGGGTTTTGTGAATATTCTGGAAGGTTGCCGCCACGCACAGGTCGCGCACTTGGTGTATGCCTCATCAAGCTCGGTGTATGGCGCGAATGAACGTTTGCCCTTTTCGGTGCACGACAACATCGATCATCCGTTATCGCTGTATGCCGCCACTAAAAAGGCCAACGAGTTGATGGCACATACTTATTCATCGCTGTACCAGTTGCCCACCACGGGGTTGCGGTTTTTCACCGTTTATGGCCCTTGGGGGCGGCCGGACATGGCGCTATTTAAGTTCACCAAAAATATGTTGGCGGGCGAGCCGATTGATGTATTCAATTACGGCAAACACCGGCGAGATTTCACCTACATTGACGACATTGTTGAAGGCGTGATTCGCACGCTAGACCATACCGCGCAAGGCAATCCCGATTGGAATGGGGCAAAGCCTGATCCGGGTACCTCAAAAGCGCCTTGGCGGGTGTATAACATTGGCAATAGCCAACCAGTTGAATTACTGACCTATATTCAGTGTATTGAGCAAGCACTCGGCAAAAAAGCCACGTTGAATTTATTGCCGCTGCAACCGGGCGACGTGCCCGATACCTTTGCCGATGTGGCTGATTTGGTGGCGGATGTCGGCTATAAACCGGCCACATCCGTTGAAACCGGTGTGGCTCGTTTTATTGAATGGTACCGCGCGTATTATCGTGTTTAATGGCCGGTTTTAATGGCTAAGTACCACCCGGTATCGGGCTTTGCCGCTGCGCAAATGGGCAATCGCTTGGTTGATCGCTGCAAAGGCGAACCGCTCGGTGATGGGGGCAATGTGATGCCGCTCAGCAAAATCCAACATTTTCGCGATGGTCACCGGGCTGCCCACGGGCGAACCGGAAACCGAACGCTGCGCCATAATCAGCGAGAACGCACCAATATCTAAGGGCTCTAGCGTGGCACCCACAATATGTAATCGACCTTTGGGTTTGAGCGTACCGAGATAGGCATTCCAGTCCAGCTTGACATTCACGGTCGATAAAATTAAATCAAACCGATTCGCCGCAGCCGCTAAAACGGCGGGGTCGCATGAGTCGAGCGTGTGGTGTGCACCGAGTTCAATAGCCTCTAATCGTTTGTTTTCTGATGAGGTAAACGCCGTGACTTCACAGCCCCAGGCATTTAAAAATTGCAATGCCATGTGCCCGAGGCCACCAATGCCAATTACACCAACCCGCGCGGTGGGTGAAATATCAAATTGAACCAGTGGGTTAAACACCGTAATGCCACCACAAAACAAGGGACCTGCGCTGGCGGCATCAATTTCATCGGGCAGGGGAATGACACTCACGGCTTGCGCGCGCACTTTATCGGCAAAGCCGCCGTGATGGCTCACAATCGTCGATTCGGCCGTGCTGCATAAATTATGATCGCCCGATAGACAGGTATCGCAACTCATGCAATAGCCTGAATGCCAGCCTAAACCCACCCGCTGGCCGAGGTGAAGATGCGTTACTTCTGCACCCAACGCGCCAATGGTGCCAATCACCTCATGGCCGGGCACTAAGGGGTATTGAGAAATGCCCCATTCGTTATCCATCATGCTCAAATCACTGTGACAAATGCCGCAATGCTCAACATTGATTTCAACCTCATGGGCTTTTAACGGGCCGGGATCATATTCAAATGGCTTGAGTTCGCCACCGGCTTCAAAAACTGCATAGGCCTTAATCATGATTTACCTCTGGGTAATTAACGTTGGATTTCGTGAATGTGACATTCTTGTTGCAAATTAATCCGGAAACCGGTTACGAATAACCACCTCAGACTTACCCAGTTGTCCCGGTTTTGGCCATACCTCTTGAATTTTCTTACCGATGGCTACCATAAATGCAATGGTGTGATCACTGGGTAAGTGAATGATCTTGGCAACTGCATCAAAATCAAAGCCATCCATCGGGCAGCTATCCAAACCCATACCGCGCGCGGCCAACATGAGGGTCTGCCCCATAATGCCGCAACTCCGCATGATTTCATCGCGCTGGACTTGGGGACGATCACGGTAGTAGGCATCAATCGCCGGTACCATCATGTCACGCACGTCTGCGGGCGCATGTTCCCACACACGGGCTGCATTTTTTTGCCAGCTGTTTTGGTCGGCACACAAAATAATCAACATTGACGCATCAGTAACTTGCGCTTGATCCCACGCGACGGCGCGGATGGCTTGACGTTGCACTACGTCATCGACCACCACCATGCGCCAATGCTGCAAATTAAATGCCGTCGGCGATTGCATCGCCAAATCGAGCAATTCAGCTTGGCTTTCTGCGGATAATTGATATTCCGGATCAAAGTATTTCACCGCACGGCGGCTGCGAATAGCTTCATTAATATTCATTGTGATTAACGCTCCTAGGCTGGGTTAACAAGGGACTTGGTGGTGTGGAACCAAGCATCAGGAATCGGTAAGTGGCCAGTTTTCACCAAAATAGTACAGCCAATACGCGTAAACGGGGTGTGATTGCTCCAATGCGGGCTGCGCAACCAGGAGCCTGCGGGATAGTTTCCCGTTTCGTCGCAAAATTCGCCTTCCAGTACAAAAATTTCTTCACCCCCGAAATGATGATGCGGTTTGAAGCAGGTATTGGGTTGCCAGCGAACCAACGCGGTGTGTTCGCCGCCGAAATCAGAAAGTGGCATCACTTCTAATCCATCAACCAATCCCGGCAGCCAAGTTGCGGTGGTTGTATCAATCACAATCTGTTGAGTGACCATCGAGGGTAAATGATGCAGTTTCACAAAAATTAGACATCCCTCCGGGGCACTGGGTGCGTGCCGTGAGCCCGGTGGATTCAGCACATAACTCCCGGCGGGGTAACATCCGCGTTCGTCGCAAAATGTCCCTTCCAGTACAAAAAATTCCTCACCATTCTGATGAATATGTGTCGGGAAACGTGCCCCCGCTGCAAACCGGACTAAGCTGGTAGCGCGCGTACCGTCTCCGCCTGCGCGCTCAATGAGTTTGCGCTGCACGGTCGGTTCTGGCGAAGCAACCCAAGGCAAAGCGTTGGTGTTGACTACTGCGCGTTGGAATAAATCGGCGTGCATTGGAAATAGAGGCGCTTCTGACATGATTTAATCACTATACTATTTAATAGTTACCAATCTAGTTGGTAAATTTAATTTTGCAAGTCGTGTTCCGTTATTTATCACTGCTACCCGGTGGGCAGGTTTATTACCAAGGTTCAAGTTTAATGTCTCACAGCGCTAAACCATTACTTATTAGGCCTTATGTTGCGCTTGTATTTTTAGGGCTACTTTGGGGCTACAACTGGGTAGTGATGAAAGGCGGGCTAAACGATATTGCCGCGCTCTGGTTCGGCGCAATGCGTACGTTGGCGCCTGCCGTGTTATTGCTGTTACTGTTACCCCTGCTCGGGCGCTCCATCAAGCCGCCGCCACTGAATTACGTCATCCCATTGGGCTTACTGCAAACCGCCGGGTTTGTTGGTTTTATGATGTGGGCGCTCCGCACGGGCGCGGCGGGCGAAACGGCTGTGCTGGTATTCACCATGCCGCTATGGCTTACCTTGATGGCACATGTGGTTTTGCATGAGCGGTTATCCCGCCTGCAATGGCTGGCACTGGGAATTGCCGGCTTGGGGTTGTTTTTGATGATTGCGCCTTGGCGCGGCCATTTAGCCATGGCTGCATCGCTATTTGCGATTTTATCGGGTATTACCTGGGCAGGTGGTTCAATTTGGCAAAAACGGTTTGGTCATCGTTATCCATTGGATTTACTCAATGTTACCGCTTGGCAAATGCTCTTTGGCGGTCTGGCAATCTTGCTGGCTGCCGTGCTGTTTGAACCCTGGCATGTGAACATCACACCGCATTTAGGGTGGGTGTTGTTTTACAACATTGTGCCCGCCGGTGCGCTCGGATGGCTCCTGTGGATTTACGCACTGCACAATTTACCTACCCGTATTGCAGGCTTTGGTTCGCTGATGATACCCACCGTCGGTGTGCTGGGTGCGTGGCTGCAACTGGGTGAGCGACCAGGTCAATTCGAACTGATCGGGATCGGGTTTATTTTATTGGCCTTAGTGTTGGTTTTGCTGCCTAAACGCGTGAAGTAAGACATCACATACAGGCTGAACCAAGGAATCGCGGGTAACAAAAAAGCCGCTGAGGTTGTTAACCTGAGCGGCTTTTTTGACTTCGTATAACACATCTATTTAATGTATGGTGCCCAAGAGGGGACGATCGATGGGTCTTCACTATGGTGCGAAACAGCATGCCATCCTTTCCAGAATTCCGGGGTAAGCCGTGTCCAACCGTTTCCATCCCGAGTTGTGCAAGCATCTGAATATTTATTCAGGGAAATCTGGACAAACTTTATGACAGTATCCCCCATGAAACCCAATAACGCGCACATTCTGACCATCAATGGCGGTTCGTCGAGTATCAAGTTCGCATTGTTCGAGGTTGGTGACACGCTCCAGCGGATTATGGCGGGTGGGATCGAACGGATCGGACTGCCTGACACGACCTTTCGAGTGAAAGGCTTGTGTCAGGAGGATGACTTTTTGCGCCCCATGACGGCACCGGATCACACCGTGGCGGTAGTTACGCTGATGGACTGGATTGAGGAACGCAGTGGACGGGATGCCTTAACTGCGGTGGGGCACCGTGTGGTGCATGGTGGACCTAAATACAGCCAGCCACAACGAATCACGCCGGCGATGGTCGAAGATCTGCAACGACTCAGTCCATTTGATCCCGAGCACCTGCCGGAAGAAATTCTGTTAACCGAAGCGTTTCAGCGCCGATTTCCCGATCTGCCCCAGGTGGCGTGTTTCGACACGGCATTTCACCATGATTTACCCCGCGTGGCGCAGATATTGCCGATTCCGCGCCGCTATGAAGCTCAAGGCCTGCGGCGTTATGGGTTTCATGGCTTGTCCTATACCTTTCTGATGGAAGAACTGGCCGAGGTGGCCGGAATGGAGGCGGCGCAGGGGCGGGTGGTTCTCGCCCACCTGGGCAATGGCGCAAGTCTGGTTGCGATGCGTGACGGCAAACCCATGGACACCAGTATGAGTTTCACGCCGACAGCCGGCGTGCCGATGAGTACCCGTTCGGGTGATCTCGATCCCGGGTTGGGGTGGTATCTGGCACGCACTGAAAACATGAGCGTGAAACAATTCAGTGATATGGTCAACTTCAAATCCGGGCTGCTTGGCGTATCCGAGACCAGCTCCGACATGCGTGATCTGCTTGATCGTGAAATTCAGGATGTGCGGGCAGCAGAAGCAGTCGAGCTGTTTTGCTACCAGGTAAAGAAATGGATCGGCGCTTATGCGGCGGCATTGGGCGGGTTGGACACCCTGGTGTTCTCTGGCGGCATCGGCGAAAACGCGGCGCCCGTTCGCGCTCGCATCTGCAAAGGACTTGGCTTCCTTGGCATTGAACTGGAGGCGTCGCGCAATACGACTCATGCACACGTGATTTCTACAGCGACCAGCCGAGTTGCGGTTCGCGTCATCCGAACCGATGAGGAACTGATGATTGCACGATCGGTCTCTCAACTACTCGGCCTTTATCCCTCAACGAAGGAAACCGAACATGAAACCATCGGCCAAAACACTTGCTCCGGAACCACTGCGCAAGATTGACGCTTATTGGCGTGCCGCGAACTATCTATCTGTCGGCCAGATTTACCTGTACGACAACCCATTGCTGAAACGATCGCTGACACTGGCGGATGTGAAGCAGATGCTGCTGGGGCATTGGGGCACGACACCCGGGCAGAACTTCATTTACGCGCATCTGAACCGGGTCATCAAGCAATACGACCTCAACATGATTTATGTATCCGGCCCCGGCCATGGCGGTCCGGCGGTAGTGAGCAACACCTACCTTGAGGGCACTTATAGCGAGATCTATCCCAACGTCAGTCAGGACGAAGCCGGACTTCAGAAACTTTTTCTTCAGTTTTCGTTTCCCGGCGGTATTCCCAGCCACGTCTCACCAGAGTGTCCGGGCTCGATCCATGAAGGCGGCGAACTGGGTTATTCGCTCAGCCATTCGTTCGGTGCAGTATTTGATAATCCCGATCTCGTCGTCGCCTGTGTCATCGGCGATGGCGAAGCGGAAACCGGTCCCTTGGCGACCGCGTGGCAGTCCAACAAATTCCTCGATCCGATCACCGATGGCGCGGTGCTGCCGATCCTGCATCTCAATGGCTACAAGATCAGCAATCCCACCGTTCTGGCCCGCATTGAACATGAGGAATTGGAGCAGTTTCTCCGCGGTTGTGGTTGGACGCCCCACTTTGTGGCAGGTGATGAGCCGGAAACGATGCATCAACTCATGGCAGCAACATTGGAAAAGGCCATCGAGGACATCCGGCTCATTCAAGGCCGTGCGCGCAACAATAACGACACCACGCGGCCGCGCTGGCCGTTGATCGTCTTCAAGTCGCCCAAGGGCTGGACCGGGCCGAAGGTGGTCGATGGCCTCCAGATTGAGGGTACGTTCAGGGCGCACCAGGTGCCACTCCATCCGAACACCCATCCCGAACACCTCAAGCTTTTGGAAGCATGGTTGAAGAGCTACCGGCCGGAAGAACTCTTCGATGAACAGGGTCGCCTGATACCCGAACTGGCTGAACTGGCACCCAGGGGCGAGCGTCGCATGAGCGCGAACCCTCATGCCAACGGCGGCATGCTGCTACGCGACCTACGCATGCCGGATTTCCGCGACTATGCGGTCGACGTGCCCGAGCCAGGTACGCCGGGCATCGGCGACACGCATATGTTGGGGCCATTCCTGCGCGATGTGGCGAAATTGAACGGCGAGCAGCGCAATTTTCGGGTCTTTGGCCCCGACGAGACGCTCTCCAACGGCCTGGAGGCTCTCTTTGACGTGACCAAACGCCAGTGGAACGCCGCGACTGTGCCGAACGATGAATGGCTCGCGCCCACCGGGCGGGTGATGGAAATGCTCAGCGAGCACCAATGCGAGGGCTGGCTTGAAGGCTACCTGCTCACTGGGCGGCACGGACTTTTCAACTGTTATGAGGCGTTCATCCACATTATCGATTCGATGTTCAACCAGCATGCCAAGTGGCTGAAGGTCACCGCGCACCTGCCGTGGCGGCGCAAGATCGCCTCGCTGAACTACCTGCTGACCTCGCATGTCTGGCGCCAGGATCACAACGGCTTCACCCACCAGGACCCCGGTTTCATCGATCACGTCGTCAACAAGAAGGCCGAGGTGGTGCGGGTTTACTTTCCGCCGGATGCCAACTGCCTGCTGTCCGTGATGGACCACTGTCTGCGCAGCCGTCATTACGTCAACGTC
This sequence comes from Pseudomonadota bacterium, assembly GCA_021801265.1. Classification (GTDB taxonomy): domain Bacteria; phylum Pseudomonadota; class Gammaproteobacteria; order Halothiobacillales; family Halothiobacillaceae; genus Halothiobacillus. The sequence goes on from JAJYYE010000011.1 coordinate 35,064, forward strand.
GTGGTTGCGGGCAAACACCCGGCGCCGCAGTGGCTGACGATGGACGCCGCCGTCAAGCATTGCAGCGAGGGCATCGGCATCTGGCAATGGGCCAGTAACGACCAGGCCGTTGCACCCGACGTGGTTATGGCCTGCTGTGGCGACGTGCCCACGCTGGAGACGCTCGCTGCCGTTTCCATTCTGCGCGAGCACCTGCCCGAGCTGAAAATCCGGGTGGTTAATATCGTTGACCTGATGAAGCTGCAGCCACCGAGCGAGCACCCTCATGGGTTGAGCGACAGGGATTTCGACGAGTTCTTCACCAAGGACAAACCGGTGATATTTGCCTACCACGCCTACCCGTGGCTGATCCACCGGCTGACCTACCGCCGTACCAACCACCATAATATCCACGTCCGTGGCTACAAGGAGGAGGGCACCATCACTACGCCCTTCGATATGACGGTGCTGAATGATCTGGACCGCTTCCATCTGGTGATGGATACCATTGACCGCTTACCCCAGACGGGCGACAAGGGGCTCTACCTGAAGCAGCGGCTCAAGGAGAAGCTCATCGAGCACAGGCTGTACATCAATAAGCATGGCCGGGACATGCCGGAAATTCGCGATTGGACATGGAAAGGATGACACCTCGATGGCGCGGCGCCTAGTCGAGATGGTGCTGCTTGCTGAGGCGCTCATCAATGCGGGCATCATCCCCGGTATCAAAGTGGACACCGGTGCCAGGGACAGAGCTGGACATCCCGGCGAAAAAATAACCGAAGGTCTGGATGGATTGCGCGATCGCCTGACGAAGTACGCACAAAGAGGTGCCCGTTTTGTGCCGTGGTGTGCGGGGTTTACCCTGGGTGAAAATGCTCCCGGCCGGGCTTGTATTGAGGCCAATGCGCAAACGTTGGCTCGTTACGCCGCCTTGTGCCAGGAGGCCGGGTCGGTTCCTATCGTCGAACCGGAAGTGCTCATGGGGGATAGCCATACCCTAGCGCAGTGCTTTGAGGTTACAGGCGAAGTTCTGCACACGGTCTTTGACCCGCTTTACACACAACAGGTGATGCGGGAAGGGCTGCCGTGATGGAAGGAGTATGAACGTGGCAACAATCAAACCTATGCCTCTGCGTTTGTACCTCATTCGGCACGGCGAAACCGAGTGGTCTCTCTCTGGACAGCACACTGGCCGCACGGATATTCAATTGACTGCAAACGGAGTGAGCGAGGCGCAGGAACTCGGCAAATATCTCCGTGACATCCCGTTTACCCATGTGCTGACCAGCGCGCTTCAGCGGGCTCGGCAGACCTGCGCGCTGGTCGGGCTGGAGGGAATCCCGGAAATCGAACCAGATCTGGACGAATGGGACTACGGCGATTACGAAGGAAAACGCTCTGTGGATATCCGCAAGGAGCGCCCGGATTGGAATGTTTTTCTGGACGGTTGCCCTCGCGGCGAGATGCCGCCACAAGTTTTCGAGCGGGCCGACCGATTGATCGCCCGCCTTCGCATGCTGGATGGAAATATTGCACTTTTTTCACACGGCCAGTTCGGTGGCGTGCTTGCCGCACGATGGATTGGATTGTCGTTGGCTCAGGCGCAGCATTTCCCACTCGGGACAGCATCGCTCAATATTCTGGCTTATGACGTCCACCACCTCGAAGTGCCGGTCATTTCTTTGTGGAACGTCACCACGCCTGAACGGTTTAATTGGGTGTCCTCGCCAAGAGCGTTTGTGTGACAGTCGCCCATATCACTCACAAAATTTGCGACATGGCAATGACAGGAGAATGATCATGAGCGAGTACATGCAGATCGGCCATCCGAAAGGGCTTCAGTTGCCCACTGACGTGGAAGGATTTGATTCCCTCTCCGAACTTGCCTTGGATCTGCGTTCAGCGTGGAATCATGCCACTGACCAGTTATGGCGAGAAATGGATCCCATACTGTGGGAGAGCACTCACAATCCCTGGGTTGTCCTACAGACAGTCTCCCGGGAGAAATTGCAGCATGTTCTGTCCGAACCCATTTTCCGTAAAAGGGTTGATGATCTGGTACAAGCCCGGCGGGATGCGGCACAGGCACCCGCATGGTTTCAGCAAACCTGCCCACAATCGCAACTGAGCTGTGTCGCGTATTTCAGTATGGAATTCATGCTGAGCGAAGCATTGCCCATTTATTCGGGTGGACTGGGCAACGTGGCTGGCGATCAACTCAAGGCCGCCAGCGATCTGGGCGTGCCCGTGGTCGGCGTGGGGCTGCTCTACCAGCAGGGCTATTTTCGCCAGGTAATCGACCAGGATGGCGCGCAACAGGCCCTTTACCCATACAACGATCCCGGGCAATTGCCGATCACCCCGTTGCGTAAACCGAATGGGGAGTGGTTGCGATTAGAGGTCGCATTACCCGGTTACTCGGTCTGGCTGCGCGCCTGGCAGGTTCAGGTCGGCCGCGTGAAGCTGTACCTGCTGGACAGCAATGATGCCGCGAATTACCCCGCGCATCGAGGCATTACCAGCGAGTTGTATGGCGGCGGACCGGAGTTGCGCCTCAAACAGGAAATGCTGCTCGGGATTGGCGGATGGCAATTGCTCGCGGCGCTCGGCATCAAGCCGGAAGTCTGCCACTTGAACGAAGGGCATGCGGCCTTCGCGGTGCTGGAGCGCGCACGAAGCTTCATGGAGGAAACCGGGCGAACCTTCGAGGTCGCGCTGGCTGTCACCCGCGCGGGCAACCTGTTCACCACGCATACGGCAGTGGCCGCTGGCTTTGACCGGTTTGCGCCGGCCCTAATCGAACAATATCTCGGTGGTTATGCCGAGCAGAAGCTCGGCATAACATCCCGTGACTTGATGGCTCTTGGCCGCCAGAACCCGAGCGACGCATCGGAACCGTTCAACATGGCCTATCTGGCGATTCGCGGTAGTGGGGCGGTCAATGGGGTGAGCCGCTTGCATGGGGCGGTGAGCCGGCACCTCTTTCAGCCGTTGTTTCCGCACTGGCCAGCGGACGAAGTGCCCGTTGGTCACGTGACCAACGGCGTCCATATGCCGACCTGGGATTCCGCACCGGCCGATGAGCTGTGGACAGAGGCCTGTGGCAAGGACCGCTGGCTGGGTGCGGCGGAGACATTGGCGCAAGACATTCGCAAAGTCTCCGATACTCGGCTCTGGCAATTCCGCACCGATATGAGCCAGTCGCTTGTCGAATATGCTCGCGCCCGCGTGTCCCTCCAATTGGCCGTGTCCGGTGCGTTGCCCGAGGCGGTTGACAGTGCGAAGCATCTGTTTGACTGCAATACCTTGACCTTGGGTTTTGCCCGCCGGTTTGCAACCTACAAAAGGCCAAACCTGCTGCTCCATGATCCTGATCGGCTACTGCGCCTGCTGACCAATCCCCAACGTCCGGTTCAGATCATGATGGCCGGCAAGGCGCATCCAGCGGATCAAGCCGGCCAGACCCTGATCCAGGAATGGACACAGTTTATCAGGCGGCCTGAGGTGCGCGCCCACGTGATCTTCCTCAGTGACTATGACATGAGTTTGACCGAGCAGCTGGTTCAGGGCGTGGATGTCTGGCTTAATACACCGCGTCGACCTTGGGAAGCGTGTGGAACGAGCGGTATGAAAGTGCTGGTCAATGGCGGAATCAATCTGTCTGAACTAGACGGCTGGTGGGCGGAAGCCTACACGCCGGAAGTAGGGTGGGCGCTGGGGGATGGTCAGGAACATGATGATGATCCCATCTGGGATGCGGCCGAAGCCGTGGCGCTTTACGACTTGCTCGAGCGCGCGGTGATCCCCGAGTTCTATACCCGCGACGAGCAGGGCATTCCCCGCGCTTGGGTGGCGCGGATGCGGGAAAGCATGGCGCGGCTGACACCCCGCTTTTCCAGTAACCGGGCTGTACGTGAGTATACTGAGCAACACTACCTGCCGATCGCCTCAGCCTACTTGGCGCGATCTGCCAACAAGGGCGAGTTTGGCGTGGATATGGTGAGTTGGCAGCAGACATTGAGCCAAAAATGGGCCACATTACGCTTTGGTGAAGTGAATGTTGAAACCGTTGGCGAGCAGCACATATTTGAAGTTCAGGTCTATCTTGATGACCTTGACCCGACGGCCGTGCGGATTGAACTGTACGCCGATGGCGTTGATGGCCATGCTGCGGAGCAGGTGGATATGGCGTGCGTGCGGCGATTGGTGGGGGCGACCAACGGTTATGCCTATCGAGCAGCAGTGTCTGAAGCGCGTCCGACGAGAGACTATACCGTGCGACTCATCCCCTATCGAAAGGGTGTGTCCGTTCCCCTGGAAGAAACCCACATCCTGTGGCAGCGCTGATTTGATCTTGAATGGAGGATTTTGGATAGACCCGTATGTTTATGAAACCAAATGACCCTGATATCTTGAAACGATTAAGGTCAAAACCGTAAGGGTAGACAACAATGAGAAAAAGTAGTTCTTTTGCCGCGTTGATCTTCATCATCATTCTTGGCTTGTTTGGAGGATTGGCCTTTGCCCTGAATAGCGTATGGATGGGCGGCGTCAGCTTCGTCCTGGCCCTAGTGGTTTCTTCTTCAATCAAGGTGGCCGATCAATGGGAAAGAGCGGTGGTATTACGGTTAGGTAATTTCCGCGCGCTCAAAGGGCCGGGACTTTTTTTCATTATTCCCGTCATTGATGTCATCCCGTACTGGATTGATATCCGCGTCATCACCTCGTCGTTCAAGGCAGAAAAAACCCTGACCAAGGACACGGTGCCAGTCGATGTCGATGCCGTACTGTTCTGGAAGGTGGTAAATCCAATAAAAGCGGCACTGGATGTTGCCGACTATCAAAGCGCCATCAGTTGGGCCTCACAAACGGCACTGCGTGATGTCATCGGCAAGACCCTGTTGTCGGACATGCTTGAGGGCCGGGAAAAAATCAGTAACGAGCTGCAAAAGATCATTGATGAACGTACCGAGCCCTGGGGGGTTAATGTGATTTCCGTCGAAATCAGGGATGTACTGATTCCCCCCGCTCTGGAGGATGCCATGTCGATGCAGGCTCAAGCGGAAAGAGAACGGCAGGCTCGGGTGATTCTGGGTGATTCAGAGCGTCAGGTAGCGGAGAAATTTGGTGAGGCGGCAAAAACCTATATCAACAATCCCGTCGCGCTGCATCTGAGGGCGATGAACATGCTGTATGAAGGTTTGAAGGAGAATGCCACCATCGTTATCGTACCCAGTTCAGCCGTCGATACCATGCAATTGGGCAGCATGGCGGGGCTCACCGCCCTTACGATGGGAATCGGCGAGGAAAAGGCAAATCAAGAGAAGTCAAACGTAGAATCGGAGCATGAGACTAAGCGACAGGAATGACGCCAATGAGCGATGGGTGTTGTCGAATTTCGCTATCCTTCGCTCCCCCCTTGTGCGAGGAATTGCACGTCCAAAAATGAATGATTGACGATTTTAAGACTTCCCCTAATGGGATTGATATATACCGATACAGATGAAAATCAAGGAGTTCTGGTTGTTTATTGGTTCGGCGCCAGAGAGCTATAAATTTCTTTGTGATTACCGGTGTTTGTGATTACCGGTGAATGTATTGTTTCATTGCTCAGTCGCCATGCTGAAAATAGCAGCGAGTCGGCTTTTATCCAAGAATGTAAAAAAAAGCCCCTTTAGCTAATCTTTCATGCGATCGTTGTAAATCGGATGACTTGAATTTACTCAAATTTACGGCAGACTGAGACAGTGGGGTAATCAATGATCGATGGGAAAAGAGCGTCCCCCGCTCCGCAGGAGCGTTGATGAACCAAAAATGCACCAAGCGCATTTGCAAGTTGTTGTAAATCAAGGTCTGTTTGGTGCCCAAGAGAGGACTCGAACCTCCACGATTTTACTCGCTAATACCTGAAACTAGTGCGTCTACCAATTCCGCCACCTGGGCAATGTGGCGTGCATCTTAGGGGGCTTATTGAATGTTGTCAACCGCCGAACCGCTGGGTTCTTTTCTACTGGCACTGGATGCTCAAAAACTCAGCGAGAGTGTTTCTCGATTTCCCAGTAAAGTCCTTCAAGACGAGCTGTCACATTGCTGTTTAGACGCCGTGCGTGAATTAAGCATCACCCAACCAGAAGAGGCCAGCTACCGCTCTTGGATTTCTGCCCCAGATATTTATGAGCAATTAAAGCCGCTGAAATGGATTATTGTGTGTATTGGGCAGACCAATGCGTTGCGGGAAGATATCCTTCAAGCGATTGCATTTTTAAAAAACCTAGGCTGGTGTCATATCGTGGTTTTGCCCACGAAGCCTATTCTGGCCGAGACATGCGATTGGGTGCCGCAACTCGCCAGGCTCGGTTTTTTAACCATCGGTATGCAGGCAGAATTACGATGGACTATGGTTTTTGATATTGCGCATTACAAGACAATACCCGACTGGTTAAATTCGCGTCATTGGGCAAATCCTGATTTGTGGGGAAAGTATCGTTGGTGAGTGCCTAGCTCTGTTGTTTGGTTCTACGTGACATTTTTTTACCTGCGGATTAATATGGTTTTACTTACTTAAAGAGGTGCCCCTATGAAAGCATTGTTTAGTTTTGAAAATTTCCCGCTAACGTTCGTGATGGGCTTGGTTGTATTGGCGTGGCTGTCCTTTTTGAGCGTCATCACCTTCGGTTGATGCCGCGCGCCACGTTAGGTGGTGTTTTGTAGTTTTAGTGAGAACCGCTCCTATGAGCGGTTTTTTTTGGTTTGAGAAAATTGATAGGGGTGTAGAATTTTTTTTTTATGCTTCGCTAAAAAGTTGAATAGAATGGAGTTCTAATAGATTGCTTAAATACTTGTTAGCAAGTGTATCAATTTAGGTCGAAGCATTGCCTTCGGCGATTTAAATTACTCGAAAGTACGACTCATCGTACGCCCACACGGGCATTGTTCTGGAAAAGCCACCCTGTCTGACGAGCACTACCGCACTGTTCGCCCGGCGTTCTTGATTCGTTTCTGTTGTGGCCCTTTTGGCTTCAACCCTGTTCGTCTGATCTGGGAGGTTTCATCATGAGTTATTCATCTTCGACGATGCCCAGCGGCTCTTCCTATGACTATGACATCATTAAGATGTTTACGATTGCCTCGATTGTGTGGGTCATTATTGGAATGTCTGCTGGGATTTATATTGCGGCGGAATTGGCTTGGCCCGCGCTTAATCTCGGGATTCCCGAAATCACCTTCGGCCGTTTGCGGCCGGTGCATACCAATTCGGTGATTTGGGGGTTTGGCGGCAATGCCCTCATCGCTACCTCGTTTTATATTGTTCAGCGCACCTGCCAGGCGCGCCTTTGGGGCGGGAAGTGGTTGTCGAATACATTTTTTTGGACATGGCAAGCCGTCTTGCTGGTGGGCTCATGGGCGCTGATCGCGGGGCATAGCCAATCGCGGGAATATGCGGAGTATCCGCTGGTGGTGAATATTGTGATGATGATCGGGCTGATTATGTATGCCCTTATTTTCAGCATGACACTACGCAAACGCACTCAACCGCATATTTATGTGGCCAATTGGTTCTACATGGCCTTTATTTTGGCCACCGCCATTTTGCACTTTTTCAATAACATTCAAGTGCCGTATAGCGTGTGGGGATCGTACTCACTCTTCAGTGGCGTTCAGGACGCGATGACTGAGTGGTGGTATGGCCACAATATCGTGGGTTTTGTGCTGACGGTGGGCTTTCTTGGGATGATGTATTACTTCGTGCCCAAGCAAGCCGAGCGGCCGATTTTCTCTTACCGTCTATCAATCGTGCATTTTTGGGCGCTGTCTTTCCTGTATATGTGGGTAGGCGGGCATCACCTGGAATGGACGGCATTACCGGGTTGGATTAACGCTTTATCGGTTACGTTCTCAATTTTACTGTTGTTGCCCTCGTGGGGCGGGATGATTAACGGCATTATGACGCTTTCAGGTGCGTGGGATAAATTGCGCACCGATCCGATTATTTTGTTTTTAGTCACCGCGCTGGCGTTTTACGGCATGGCGACTTTTGAAGGCCCGATGTTGGCGCTGCAATCAGTGAATGCTTTATCGCACTACACGGATTGGACCATTGGTCATGTGCATTCCGGTGCCTTAGGTTGGGTGGCGATGATCACGTTTGGCTCGTTTTATCACATGGTGCCAAGGCTTTGGGGTACCAAGCTGTACTCAACCAAACTCGTATTTGTGCACTTCTGGTTGGCAACCGTCGGGATTGTGCTGTACGTCGTGGCCATGTGGGTTTCCGGCATTGGCCAGGGCTTGATGTTGCGGGCATTCGACCAGTATGGCAATTTGGCGTACACCTTTATTGAAACCGTTGTGTTCCTGCACATCCCGTATGTTGTGCGCTTAATTGGTGGTATTTTCTTCTTTAGCGGCACGCTTTTGATGGTGTATAACCTGTACAAAACGGTAACGGCTGAACGCTCTGCCGAGGTTGAGCAGGAAGTACTCATTCCGCGCCGAGTTGTTTTGCAACATTAACTTCCTCGGTGCGGCTTGAATTAAAACCCGCCTTCAATGGCGGGTTTTTTATGGGTTTCCTGGGGTATTTATGGGCGGCGGGCGCTATTCCAGGGATTAAATCTGATGAAACAAATCGTTCATCAGTACAATGCGAACCCATGAGTACAAATAGAATTCTAGATCCTTTGAATCAGGCGCAACGCGAGGCAGTGACGAGTCCCTCTCTGGCCACTTTGGTTTTGGCGGGAGCGGGATCGGGCAAAACGCGGGTACTTACACACCGCATGGCATGGTTGTGTGAAGATCAAGGCGTATCCCCGCACGGTTTACTGGCTGTTACGTTCACCAATAAAGCGGCAGGCGAGATGCGTAATCGTCTGGCAAATTTACTGAACCCCATTGATCCGCTTCACTCAACCGAGTCAGCCGTGCGAGTGGGCGGGTTGTGGGTGGGTACATTTCATAGCCTGTCGAATCGGCTTTTGCGCCTGCATCACATGGAGGCAAAACTGCCGCCCACCTTTCAAATTCTGAATTCTGATGATCAGCAGCGCTTGATTAAACGGGTTCTGCGTGAAGCCAACCTAGATGAAACGCGTTGGCCTCCGCGCATGGGGGCAGGTTTAATCAACGATTGGAAAGAGCAGGGCTTGCGCGCCCGGCACTTGGCGGCTTCAGGGGATCCGGTGCGCGATACGATGATTCCGGTTTATCAAGAATATGAAGCCATTTGTCAGCGTGGTGGTTTAGTCGATTTCACCGAGTTGCTGCTGCGTGCCACCGAATTACTGCGTGATCACGATACCTTGCGTCAGCATTATCAGCGCCGTTTTACGCAAGTACTGATCGATGAGTTTCAAGATACCAATAGCCTGCAATATGCCTGGGCGAGGTTACTGGTCGGCGAGGAAAACGGCATTTTTGCCGTGGGCGATGATGACCAGTCTATTTATGGTTGGCGGGGCGCGAAAATTGAGCATATTCAAAACTTTGCCCGTGATTTCTCAAATACACATCTGGTTCGCCTGGAGCAAAACTACCGTTCTACCAGCCATATTCTCGAAGCGGCCAACGCCATTATTGCCCGCAACCAAGGGCGAATGGGTAAAAACCTCTGGACTGAGGGTGAGCGTGGCGCGCCAATCCAGTACTACCTTGCGTTCAATGAGCAAGACGAAGCCTATTTCGTGGTGCAGCAAATCGAGCAAGCCATGCGTGATGGCCTAATGCGAAGCGAATGCGCCATTTTGTATCGTGCCAATGCATTGTCCCGTGTATTGGAAGAGGCGTTGATTAGAGCAGGGTTACCCTATCGAATTTACGGTGGATTACGATTTTTTGATCGTGCCGAGATTCGAGACGCATTGGCCTATCTGCGCCTGATGGCCAATCGTGATGATGATGCAGCATTTGAACGAGTGGTAAATACACCCGTGCGGGGGCTGGGCGATAAATCCATTCTTACGTTGCGGGAAAGGGCGCGCGCTGAGGGTGTTTCATTGTGGCGGGCCGCAGTAAATACATTGGCGGGCGGCAAATTCCCCCCAAGAGCGGCGGGCGGTTTACGGCAATTTGTGGAATTAATTGAAGGATTAGCCCAGAGTACCGCCGAACAATCTCTGGCGGATCGAGTCGCCGCAGTCATTGACCAAAGCGGCTTACGCGATATGCAGCAAAAAGATCGCGATCGGGAACGTGGCGAAGCGCGCTTAGAAAACTTGGATGAGTTGGTCAATGCGGCGCGCAGTTTTGTATTTGAAGTGGAAGCCGCCGCTGGTATGAGTGAGCTGGATGCGTTTCTCAGCCAAACCAGTTTAGATGCGGGTGACGCCCAAGGTGAGGCATGGGAAGATTGCGTGCAATTAATGACCCTGCATTCGGCCAAAGGCCTTGAGTTCCCTCGAGTATTTTTGGTGGGATTAGAAGAAGGTTTATTCCCGCATCAAATGTCGTTGGATGAACCAGGACGGCTCGAAGAAGAGCGGCGACTGTGTTATGTCGGCATTACCCGCGCTCAAAAGGTGCTCACATTAACCAGCACCGAATCCCGACGTTTACATGGGCGACAAACGTTTCCCGTGCCTTCGCGCTTTTTGAGTGAGCTGCCCGCTGACTTAATTGATGAAATTCGCCCCCGCGCGAATCAAGCCTATCAAGCACCCAAGGGGTTACCTGCCCGCGCCGCCAGCACAGAAAATGGGTGGTCGGTTGGCCAAGCGGTACGCCACGCCAAATTTGGTGAAGGAACTATTATTGATCATGAAGGCACGGGGGCTTCCACCCGTGTATTGGTTAATTTCGGTGTCGAAGGCAGTAAGTGGCTAATTTTAAGTTTTGCTAATTTAGTGCCTATCTGAGCATCTATTTCAGATTGTTACGTTAACAACAATGCATTTTAAGGATGTATATCCGTGGCCAGTACCAACCAGAATACAAAAAACGGCCTTGCAGGTTTATCGCTTGCGGCCACAGGCATTGTGTACGGCGATATCGGTACGAGCCCGCTCTATACTTTAAATACCATTTTCAGTACGGTGGCACATCCGATTACCTTGGTTGAGGAGCATATCCTCGGTGTGCTTTCATTGATTTTCTGGTCACTGATGATCGTGGTTTCCATCAAATACGTGATGTTTATCATGCGCGCCGACAACCAAGGTGAGGGCGGCATCATGGCGCTGATGGCGCTGGCTTTGCGCTCCCTGAAACCACAATCCCGATTACGAAATGGTGTGCTTTTACTTGGAATATTTGGTGCGGCTTTATTTTATGGGGATAGTGTCATCACCCCGGCTATTTCGGTGTTATCCGCTGTTGAGGGGTTGGAAATCGCCAGCAAAGATTTAAAGCCATTCGTGATCCCGATCACCATCGGCATTTTGTGGGGGCTATTCCTGTTTCAACGCAGAGGTACTGCAAGCGTTGGTCGATTGTTTGGCCCGATTATGCTGCTTTGGTTCTTTGTATTGGGATTGCTGGGCATACTGGGTATTTTGACAGAGCCGCAGATATTAAAGGCGTTGAACCCAATTCATGCAGTGCACTTGCTACAGGAATCACCCTGGGCTGGGTTTTTATCATTAGGCGGCGTGGTGCTGGCATTAACCGGCGCAGAAGCGCTTTATGCCGATATGGGACATTTCGGGCGCTTACCGATTCAAATCGCATGGTTTGGCTTGGTTTTGCCCGCTTTATTGCTGAATTACTTTGGGCAGGGCGCGTTGCTCATGGCCCATCCTGAAGATATTACCAATCCATTTTTCCGTTTAGCACCTGATTGGGCACTTTATCCTCTGGTTGCGCTGGCTACCACGGCGACCGTGATTGCGTCCCAAGCGGTTATTTCCGGTACGTTTTCAATTACACGACAAGCCATGCAGTTGGGCTATGTGCCACGTATGAATGTGCTGCAAACCTCGGATGATCGTCAAGGACAAATTTATATTCCCGTGATCAACTGGATCCTTATGCTGGCAGTCATTCTGTTGGTGTTGGGTTTTGAAAGTTCGGCAAAGTTGGCCGCAGCATATGGCATTGCCGTTACGGGTACGATGGTGATTACCTCACTGCTCGCCTTTATTGTTGTTAGTCGGCTCTGGGGGTGGGGATGGTTCAAGGGCGGGTCGTTTATCGCCGTTTTCTTGGGCATCGATCTCGCTTTTTTTAGTGCAAATTTAATCAAAATTGAGGCTGGGGGCTGGTTTCCGCTGTTATTTGGTTTAGGGCTGTTTATTCTAATGACTACCTGGAAACAGGGGCGTTTATTACTGCGGGATAAATTAAAAAAAGAATCGATCGATCTCTCAACTTTTGTTAACTCCATGTGTAAAGAGATTTCAACCCGCGTAGCCGGCACTGCCATATTTTTAACCGCAAATCCAGAAGGCGTGCCGCACGCGCTATTACATAATATTAAACATAACAAGGTGTTACATCATGATGTGGTGATTTTAAGCGTGCGCTTCATGGATGTACCAAAAATACCTTTTTCGGAACGTTTAACGTATGAGGCACTGCCCAATCAATTTCATCGCATCACCGTATATTTCGGTTTTAAAGATGAGCCGAATATTCCGCAGGCATTAACGTTATTGAATCGAGGGTATTTGGAATTGCATCCCATGCAGACTTCATATTTTATTGGACGAGAAACACTGATCCCAAGCGCGCATTCCCGTATGCCGATGTGGCGAGAAAAGCTGTTTATCAGTATGTTTCGCAATGCAGGCAGCGTGGTGAGTTACTTTAATATCCCACCGAATGCCGTCGTGGAAATGGGTGCGCAGGTCGTACTTTAGCCAAGGAACCTTTGATTAGCTCCGTCGTGGCTGCGGCCTCCAGCAGCGTAAGCCCGCGAAGTGAAGAACAACCGCAGATTGCCCTCAAAGTCCCGTCCCGAAGGGGCTCGCCTTGCACGAGGGCGTTAATCAACGATGCCTTAAACGCACGCCCCCAAGTTATTCGGCAGGTGGGTTTGATTTCTTGCCCCGCACCACCCAAACAGCTTCAGCCAACGATTCATTCAGCGCGCGCGTTTGTTTATCGATGTGTAACAGAACATCACTCGCGCCCGGTGTAGGGGTAGCACGTTTGATCGTTTGGCCGGGCACCAAGCCCAGCTGGGTTAAGAGCCGGAGTTGACTGGCATTGTGTGCGGCTACCCGCACAATGGTGGCGTGCTCGCCGGGTAATAATTCGGACACGGCGACCAAATCACGCCGTTCAATCGGAGCCTCTGTCGGTGCGGGGATCGGCGCACCATGCGGATCAAATTCAGGTTGCCCCAAATGCAACCAAAGCCGGTCAATCAAGGCACTGGAAAACGCATGTTCAAGAATTTCCGCTTCGGCATCCACATCGGCCAACGGCACATCCAGGTCGCGCACCAGGAATGTTTCAATCACCCGATGGCGGCGAATCATATCCACCGCGATAGCCGATCCTGCGGGGGTTAATCGCGCACCCTGATAGCGCTCATACTCAATCAAGCCGTCGGCGCTTAGGCGCTTGAGCATTGCCGTCACTGAAGCCTGTGCAATCTTAAGGCGATCGGCGATTGCCGAAGTGCTCACCATCGCATCGGGGCTCAGTTCGGCCAATTTGAAGATGGCTTTGAGATAATCCTCATGGGCGGTACTGGTTTTCATGCCTATCCGCCGTGGCTTTCAGCAGCATTTTCAAGATGTTGCCCACCTTTTTTAATATCTTGCCCGAGGCCTTTCATGGTACTGCAGCCTGCGATGCTCAATAAAAAGACGCTCGATAGTAAAACAATCACAATTTTTTGAATCATGTGGTGCATTTTAGGATCTCTCTGGTACTGAAGAATTAATTAAGTGAATGGCTTTGAGTGGCATGTTGGCGGGCCAAATTCCGATAAAATTGCGCAGATTGTGCAAAGTAATTGATTTCATCTGCCGTCAGTGGGCGAACTTTGCGCGCGGGCGCCCCCAAATACAGAAATCCGGATTCCAGCCTTTTGCCTGGGGCGACCACGCTGCCAGCGCCAATGATGACAAAATCCTCAACCACCGCATCATCCATCACAATGGACCCCATGCCGACAAGAACCTGATTGCCAATCGAACAGGCATGCAGCGTAGCGCGATGTCCCACGGTAACTTCTTTACCGACTGCACATGGTGTACCTTCGGGTCGTTTGATGCTCGGTTGGTTCACGTGCACAATCACGCCGTCTTGTAGATTACTATCCTGACCAATCGTGATGGTATTGACATCGCCCCGCAACACGGCGGTTGGCCATATCGACACGCCCGAGGCTAAATTAACCGCACCAATGACAACGGCTGATGGATCGACCCAAACATCGGTGCCAAGGGCGGGGGTTTTATCCCCAAAATTTCGTATCATCCCATGCCTCAAGAGTCGCGCTTGTAAAACGTGAAGTTTAGCCGATTGGGCGCATGAATAACCATTTAAACCACAGTGAGTCACCCACAGTGAGTAGCATTCTGGCAACCTGGCAGCAAAAAATAGCTGCTTATTTGGACTTAACCCGACTCAATCGACCGGTTGGCATTTTGCTCCTGCTCTGGCCCACGTATTGGGCACTGTGGCTTGCGGGGGCAGGGCGGCCGGATCCGGGTATTTTCGTTATCTTCACGTTGGGCGTTATCGTGATGCGCTCGGCGGGATGTGCTATTAATGATTATGCTGATCGTGACGTCGACGGCTTAGTCACCCGCACTCGGCAAAGGCCATTGGCCACCGGCGTTATCACCCCGAAAGAGGCTTTGGGCGTGTTTTTCAGCCTGCTTGTGGTGGCACTGGTACTGGTGGTGCAGCTCAACCGCCTGACGGTCGCTTTATCGCTAGTCGCCGTGGTACTGGCCGTTACCTATCCCTTGGGTAAACGGTTGCATCATCTCCCTCAACTGCAATTAGGCTTTGCGTTTGGCTGGAGCATTCCGATGGTATTTGCGGCACAAACGGAAACTTTGCCCGTGGTCGCATGGGGTTTATTTGCCGCAAACCTATTCTGGACCATCGCGTATGACACGCTCTATGCGATGGCAGATCGACCCGACGACCTCAAGATTGGTGTTAAATCCACCGCGATTTTGTTTGGACGATTTGATCTGCTCATCGTGAGCATCCTGTATGGTGCAACGCTGCTATGTTTAAGTGCCGTCGGTTGGATAAGCCAGTTCCCCTTCGGATATTTTGTGATTTTGGCGGGTGCGGCACTGATGGCGGTTTGGATTGTATCAAGCGCCAGATCACGTACGCTGACAGCCTGCATGCTTGCTTTTAAACGCAACACCCTGTTTGGAGCACTGGTGATGTTAGCCCTGATTGTGGCGCAGGGTTGAACTTCACATAAGTGTCGGTTTGTACAGCCATGATCCTGTATGGAAAATTCGTTAGCCAAACTTACTTTGCAATCTTGAGTAATTCCTTATACTTTTAAGGTAGGCGGTGCAAAAGATTGCGTTGAAATGGGTTTTGCCGTCGAACAGGTTTGATTTTTTTGGGCAGTATGAAGGAGAAACAACATGCGTTTAATGAAAACAGCGATTGCTGCAATACTGGGCTTATCGGTCGTTGCCGGTGGTTTGGCTCAGGCCGATGCGATGTCGGATGCGATTAAATATCGTAAATCCATGATGGAAGTCACTGGCTACAACTTTAAAATGATGGCCGCGATGGTAAAAAAAGAAATGCCGTTTGATAAGGCGCAATTTGAAAAAATGGCGTCTACGGTTCATAGCATGAGCATGCTGACTCAAGATGGATTTCCCAAAGGCTCCGACGGTTTAGCGGGTGATACTAAAGCCAAGGATGAAGTGTGGAGCAAGCCGGAAGCGTTCAACAAAGATGTGGTCGCATTCCAAAAAGCCTCGGCGGATTTGATGGCGGCGGCCAAAACCGGCGATATGACCTCGATTGGTCCGAAGTTCAAGGAAGCCGCAGATTCCTGCAAAAAATGTCACGATGGATTCCGTTCAAAATCCGAATAATTCATCAACTTGGAGCGAATAGGCTCCAAAGTGTGTTTGATTTCATACCCCGCCATCAAGCGGGATTTTTTTTGTCGTTGAAATAAACCCACGCCATTGGTTTGCGTTTTATTGCCGCTTCGCTTAAGTTTGCCGCCGCTTTGCCGATAAGGGGCTCACTTGAGGCGCTCCGAACTGCATCGGAAGCACAATTTCAACGATTTTAGGAAACCGCAATGACGATTAAAGCCAAACTGTTTCTCCTGTCAGCCATTTCGATTGTGATGCTGCTGGTGCTTGGTTTCTACGGCCTTTATAATGAGAACAAGGCACAAAATCGTGCGGAGCAAAATTACACGCTGCGGGTAGTGCCCTCCCTGTTAGCGTCTAAATCCGTACGAAATGTGAACCGTATTGTGATTCAATCATTGCTTGCGCTTCAGCATGATCCGAAAAGTGATTCTGCTACTTTACATGTTGATCATCCGATATCAGCCCATTTTGATTTGATTGACCATGCTCGAGAAGCGCTCGGTCAAACCGAGCAAAAATTGGCGTTAGTGGTCAATCGAAATCCCTCGGTTAATCAGCAGCGTATGGATTTTTTGAGTTTGGAAAAAACCTTGCTCGTCTCCGGAGTTGATCCGATGCTGCTGGCGCTGAAAAGCGGTGATTTCCAACAAGCACGCGTTCAGTTAGTCAAGGAGGTGGTACCCGGGATGCGCAAGTTCGCCGATGCAGCAACGGCCTATCAGGATGCTTTGTCTTTAAACCTCTCTCAAGAAAATGCGACCTCTCGATCGGATGTCAATCGGGATAACTGGATTTTTCTCGGTTTAATGGTGATTTCCATTGCCCTGCTCTTCAGTATTGCTGTGTGGGTGATCCGCGAAATTTCCAAGGGCTTGCATACCGCCGACCAGATGGCGATTGCCTTCGCCAAGGGCGAGTTCGACCGCCCCGTGGTTATTGAAACCAAAGATGAAATCGCCGATATTTTGACTCACATGGATAAAGCGCGTGATTCCTTACGCCAAACACTGAAGGCCATCGGCAGTGCGGCGGTGCAACTGGCGGCGGCGGCCGAAGAAACCTCGGCGGTATCTACCCAAACCGATCAGGGTGTGCGTCAGCAACAGCAAGAAACCGAGATGGTGGCAGCGGCCATGAATGAAATGAGCGCTACTGTGCAGGATATTGCGCGTAATGCCGCCGATGCATCCAACGCAGCGGGTGTCGCGAACCAAGCGGCGACCAGCGGCCAAACAGTCGTGAAACGGTCGGTAGCCACGATTCATCAACTGGCAGATAACGTGGATGATGTGGCCAAAGCAATCACCTCGTTGGAGGGCGAATCGCGCGAGATTGGCAAGGTGCTGGATGTGATTCGCGCCATTGCTGAGCAAACCAATCTCTTGGCCTTGAATGCGGCGATTGAGGCGGCGCGGGCGGGCGAGCATGGGCGGGGCTTTGCTGTGGTTGCTGAGGAAGTGCGCTCTTTGGCTTCACGTACCCAAGGCTCAACTGAAGAAATTCGACAAATGATTGAGCGGCTGCAAACCGGTTCTGGCGCGGCAGTTTCTGCAATGAGGCAGGGTAAAACCCAGGTTGAAGCGAGCATTACGGCCATGAGTGAAACCGAGCATTCGCTGCAAGCCATTACGCAATCGGTGCAAACCATTAATGATCTGAACTTCCAGATTGCGAGCGCCGCGGAAGAGCAAAGTGCTGTTACCGAAGAGATGAATCGGAATGTGCAGAAAATTTCAGCCATCAGCGATCAATCAGCTCAGGGCGCGGGACAAACGCGCATCGCGTCCGAGGAGTTGGCGCGATTGGCAGAGGGACTGCAAAGTAAAATCAATCAATTTCGCTTGTAATTCAACTCGGACCGAAGGCGGGGATGAATCCCCGACGGGGCGCGGCAGGGTGTTTTGATTATTTGACCGCTACGACACAATCACCCTGTGAGGGGTGAATTCCCTCTTGAGGCTAAATCTCGCTTCCTGAGTTCTTCTCAGCGTGTTCCTGGGGATTTTGGCGCTGATGAATGGCTGCCGAGGCCATAAGCAAAGCGCTGATGGGCGCAGTTAGCCATAAAAAAATAATCACTAAAATCTCATGTAATGAAACTGACTGATTTTTAATGGAAAAAAAAATGATTGCGGCGAACAAAATCGCACTTACCCCGAGGGTAGATGCTTTGGTTGGTGCATGCAGCCGCATAAAAAAATCGGGAAGTTTGGCCAGTCCCACCGAACCCAACAGCACAAACGCACTGCCGAATAGGATTAAGCCCGAAATGATGCCTGAGATGATTAAATGGGACATCTGCTCCTGCATATCAGTCATGCTCCTTTGGGGTGTTTTTAAGTTCAATGATGCGACCGCGAAGCAGATACTTACTGAGTATGACGGTGCTGATAAACCCTAAAACTGCCATTAAAAGCGCCGCTTCGAAATTGACCGAGGTGCCAATCCAGATCCCAAATAGCACAATGAGTGCAATCGCATTGATGGTGAGGGTATCAAGCGCCAAAATCCGATCGGGCAAAGTGGGGCCGCGAACCAACCGGTATAGTGTTAATAGGCTGGCCAGACCCACCATGATTAATCCGATTAAGGCAGCAGTATGGATCATGGTCGATCACCCGGAGAAACGTGAGTTCGGTCTAATTGCCCAGAAGAAAAAATCCTCAATAAACGCGCTTCATAGCGGGTTTTAAGCTGGGCAATTTCATCTTCACTATTTTCGGCGTGCAGGGCATGTACGGTCAAAAATCGCTGATCATTACTGAGTTCGCACGATACGGTGCCGGGCGTGAGTGTAATGGTGCTGGCAAACAAGCTGATGGCAATGGGATGGGTTACGTCTAAAGGTACGGTTAAAAAACGCGACTTCAACGTGCTGTTTCTACCCAGAACTTGACGTGCCACGGTGAAATTGGCGCGAATAATGTCAATCAATACGAGCCCGATATACGCAATTAAATCCAAAGGGCGTTTCAATATGAGACGAGGTGTTGTACTGCCTGGTAATACAAAAGGAATACTTAATGCCAAAACCAAACCCAGTAAAATCTGCCCAATGGCGAGGGTATTATTGAGTAGGAGCCATAATGCAAGCAAGATCAGGCTGAGTCGGGGGTGAGATAATAATCGAACAGGGCGGCGGCTCATGATTCGGGCACCACAGGGTGAGCGGGGGTGGGGGGATGCGCCCGCCCGCCGTTAAACGGGGGATGGACTGGAAAGCTCGGGTTAGTACCTGCCGCATCGGCGTTTGGGTTCAACACTCGTTGAATATACACCGGGGTATTTTGGATTTGTACGCTGGTATGTTGAAGCCAGTGCGTTAAGGGGTTGGAGGTGATCACCATCAGAGACACCAATCCGATGGGAAGTGATACCGCAACCCAGCCAAGACCGTTTTTGGCCACGGCCACCGGACTGGGGCGTTCATGATCGACTCGATAGAACAAGGTGTTGCCGCTACGTGCCAAGGCAATCACCATGAGTACACTGCTGATGAGCACGGTGGCGAATATGGGTGCCCACAACGGACGATCTAACGCTGCGAGTAAAATCATGGTTTTGCCGAAAAAACCGGTGAGGGGGGGCAATCCCGCCAGTCCGATGGCGTAAGCCAAAAAAAGCCCCCCCGCTAACACCGCCTGCGGCATGGGGGGGTGAACGGTCCAGCGATCATCGCCACGTCCACGGCGAATCATATCGGCCAACAAGAAGAAACCCGCCGTCATCAGTGTCGTGTGTATCCAGTAATACAGCCCCCCCGTGAGTCCGGCGGTGGTATTGATGCCGAGCGCAATCATGATGGTACCCACCGAGGCTAAAACAAGATAAGCCACTTGACGTCTTAAATTTAAGGCGGCCAGTACCCCGAACGTAGCCATCATTACCGTGAGCAGCCCAAGCCATAGTTCCCATGGGTGAATCAGGTTGCTCAAGTCAATGGGCGCGGTATCTTCATTAAACAAGGTGCCATGTATGCGTAGCATGGCGTACAGCCCCACTTTGGTCATGATGGCGAAGAGGGCGGCGACCGGCGCAGAAGTTTCGCTGTACGTGCCGGGCAACCATAAATACAGCGGGAAAGCAGCCGCTTTAATCGCAAATACCACAAACAACATGAGGCTCGCGGCGGTGATTATGCCGTAGGTACTCGCAGGGGCCTGGCTTATTTTTACGGCCAAATCGGCCAGGTTTAGTGTGCCTAAAACGCCATATAGCGCGCCCACTGCGAATAAGAACAAGGTGGAGCCAATCAGATTGATGACCATGTAATGCAAACCTGCCCGACTACGCGCAGCACCGCCACCATGCAGCATCAAGCCATAAGAGGCCAGGAGCAAAACCTCAAAAAAAACAAATAAATTAAAGACATCACCTGTTAAAAACGCACCATTCAAACCAAACAACTGCGCTTGAAAGAGGGCGTGAAAATGGGCAGCTTTCTTATCTTCATTCGTCGCAACAACGTAAATAAAACTGATCACTGCCAAAATTGCCGTCAGCAACAGCATTAACCCGGCCAAGCGGTCATATACCCACACAATGCCAAATGGTGCTGGCCAGTCACCCATCGGGTAAACCAGTGCGTTATCGCCTGAGCCACTCACCAAAAGAGACACCACCGCGACGAGCATCACGCTGATGCCCGTTCCACTGATCACACGCTGAATCTGCACCCCACTGCGATGGAGCGCAATGAGCACAATGGCACCCAATATGGGTAAAAAAACGGGTAGGGCGAGCAATTGCCGGGTGGAATCGTGGGAGAAGAAGGAAATAAAACTCATGGGGTTTTGGGTGAAACTGGTGCGGATATGGCCTCTGTTCGCGTTGCGCCATCCACATGATCGTTCCCCAGTTCCGAGCGGGTTTTTAATGCCAGGACAATCACAAAGGCAGTCATCGCAAAGGCAATCACAATGGCGGTTAACACCAAGGCTTGTGGCAATGGATCGGTGTAGGTGGCGTGGGGCGCTATGACCGCCGCCGCGTTACCGGCGAGCCGCCCCATACCAAATAAAAATAAATTGACGGCATAAGAAAGCAATGTAAGACCAAGTACGACAGGGAACGTTTGAGCTCGCAAGGTGAGGAACACCCCGGCTGCCGTTAAAACTCCAACTAATAGTGCAAATAAAAGAGACATTATTGTTCATCCCGTGAGGCGGTATTCTGGAACTCACCCGGTTTAATCTCTAAAATTTTTGTCAGCATTAACACACTCGCGCCCATCACCACAAAAAATACGCCCAGATCGAACATCATCGCTGAAGCAATTTCCACATCACCAATGACCGGCAGATACAGATGGGTAAACGTGGACGTTAAGAACGGATAACCAAACGCAATAGACGCGATACCCGTACCGAGTGCCGTCACCAGGCCCAAGGCGATCGCGCCGTGCGCTGGAATTTCAAGATTCTGCTCACTGCGCGTCTGACCACTGGCGATAAACAGCATCATCACAGCGCTGGCGACAATGAGCCCCGCAATAAAGCCTCCGCCTGGGGCGTTGTGCCCCCGGAGCAAAATATAAGCGCCAAACACCATGGTCATGGGGAATAAAATCCGGATAACGGATTGCAGCAAGAGAGGATGAGCGGTCCGTAAACCCGCAATGGGCGGCGGCGTCAGTGCCGATAATTTAATCTGTTGCAGAAGGGCATGAACCCCCAACGCAGCCAAGGCTAACACGGTAATTTCACCGAAGGTGTCATAGCCTCGGAAGTCCACTAAAATCACATTAACAACATTGTGGCCCCCACCGCCAGGCAGGCTATTGCTTAAAAAATAGCCGGCAATCGTGGCGTAATCTCGCGACATCACGGCATAGGTTAAAACTGTGGCGCCCGCGCCGACTGTGAGCGCAAGCAGGCCATCTCGACGCAATCGGCTTTGGGGCTCGGCGTCGCTACGTTGTGGGAGATAGCTCATCGCCAGTAGAAGTAAAATCAGGGTGATAACTTCAACTGACAGCTGGGTTAGCGCTAAATCAGGGGCGGAATAGCGCACAAAGAGGAGTGACACACCCAAACCAATCACACTCAGCACCAAGAGCCCCATCAATCGATACTGATGTTTGAACGCAATCCCAACCGATAACCCCATCATCACCACCATACCCGCCGCCGTTAGGCCATCAAAAGGAACCTCATTTTGAGCAAGGCCGAAGAGCGGCGATGAGGGGAAAAGCACGAAGCCCAATATCCCCGCAATCAACGCGGCTGAAATCGTCCAGAATGCCATGGGTTGCAAACGACCTTGATCGAAGTGTCCCGTGATGGCTTCGCAACCCAATTGGAGTGTCCATAAAACGAAATTATAAGGTTTGCGTGCATCCAAACGCCCAATACCGTGCTCATGCCAGCGGGTGAGTGGGTGGCGAAAGCGATACACCAGCAATCCACCGAGCATCGCAATCGCACTCATCATTAAAGGTGCATTAAACCCATGCCAGAGCGCAAGGCTGAAATTCGGCGGCGCTGTATTTAAGGCGGCACCGGCTGCTAAATGTAGCGTGCCACCCATAATGACGGCAGGTGCCAAACCAACCGCCAAACAGGTAAGCACCAAGATCGCTACCGGAATGCGCATCATCAGCGGGGGTTCGTGAATGTCTTTTGGCAAATCGGGTGAGGGGTCACCGAAAAACGTATCGTGAATAAAGCGAATGGAATAGGCGACGGACAGAATACCGCCCAAGGTCACCAGCGCGGGCAACACCCAACTTGCGCTAAATTGATGTGCCACATCAAGCGCCTCGCTGAAAAACATTTCCTTGCTTAAAAAACCATTGAGCAAGGGTACACCCGCCATCGCCGAGGCTGCGACAATCGCCAATGCGGCCGTGCGCGGCATTTTGCGCGCCAATCCACCCAAACGTCGCATATCCCGTGTGCCCGTCTCGTGATCGACAATGCCCGCCACCATAAACAGAGACGCTTTAAAGGTGGCATGGTTAATGAGATGAAACAGTCCCGCAACCAAGGCCAAGGGCGTACCAAAACCAAACAAAAGGGTGATTAACCCCAGATGGCTGAGCGTTGAGTACGCCAGCAAGCCTTTCAGGTCGTGCTTGAATAACGCGGTGTACGCCCCGAGAAGAAACGTGATCAAACCCGCGCCACCCACCAGAATCGACCAGGCATCGGTACCTGCCAGGACGGGGAAGAATCGCGCCAGCAGAAAAATGCCCGCTTTCACCATCGTCGCCGAATGTAAATAAGCCGAAACGGGGGTCGGCGCGGCCATCGCATTGGGGAGCCAGAAATGAAAAGGAAATTGGGCCGACTTGGTAAATACCCCCAGCAGGATTAAAACCAGAATGGGTGGGTACAGTGGGCTGGCTTGAACCGTTGCGCCCGCACTTAACACATCACTTAAATTATAGCTGCCAACCACATGGCCCAGAAGCAATACGCCACCCAGTAATGCCAAGCCCCCTAAGCCAGTGACAGCCAAGGCCATACGGGCGCCATAGCGGGCATCTTGGCGGTGTTGCCAAAAACTAATTAACAAAAATGAAGACAGCGAAGTCAGTTCCCAAAAAACAACCAGTTGGATCATGTTTTCCGAGAGCACAATGCCCAGCATCGCCCCCATAAATAGCATTAAGCTGGAGAAGAACCGCGCGGTGCTATCTTGATGGACAAGATAATATTTGGCATAAACTATCACCAGTAACCCAATGATTAGAATAAGCCCACTAAATAAAAGGCTTAATCCATCCAGCCGAAAAGCGAAATCGAGACCGATGAGCGGCATCCAGGGAAAAGATACGACCTGCGGGTGATGAAGGTCACCGCCCAAGGTTGCAAATCCCAAGAGTGAAAGACATATCAGTGTGATAAAAAAGGCCAGCCCAGCGGC
Organism: Pseudomonadota bacterium; assembly: GCA_021801265.1. Lineage (GTDB taxonomy): Bacteria > Pseudomonadota > Gammaproteobacteria > Halothiobacillales > Halothiobacillaceae > Halothiobacillus. The sequence goes on from JAJYYE010000011.1 coordinate 58,904, forward strand.
GGCGGGGCGATATCGAGAACCCAACCAAGCGACGAGCGGCGCGCTTAAAAAGGGCAGAAGTGCGACAAAGATGAGTGCGTTCATTTAATCAACTCGTCCCGAAACAGACGAGAAAGTAAACACAAGCTCTGCGTGTTGTGATAAAAAATATAAACCAGACATGATTTGAAACTTATCACAACTGGCGCCCAGGGTCGAATGATCGTACTGATTCAAGCCGTAAAATTTGCAGTATGAAGCGACAAGATACTGGTTACTGCGCATCCGAATGTTAGACTCTGCAGCATCATTAACCCATGCAAAATATAGATTTTAAGCTTTTCCATTGAGAAATCATTACCTTGTTTCAAGATAAACCCATTCCAGCGGTCATTTCTTCTCCGGTTCATGGCATTGTTCCTTCGCAATTAAGCGATCACGCCATCAATGTGTTGCAACGCTTGCACGATAGCGGCTTTTCGGCGTATTTGGTGGGCGGGTGTGTGCGCGATTTGCTGCGTGGCCTGCGCCCCAAAGACTTCGATGTCGTGACCGATGCCAAGCCCGAACAAGTGCGTGCGTTATTTCGCCATGCGCGCATTATTGGTCGACGTTTTCGTATCGTGCACGTGCTGTTTGGCCACGATATGATTGAAGTCACCACGTTTCGCGGCGGTGACGACGATGCAGTGCGCCGCTCCGAGCAAGGGCGGATCCTGCGTGATAACGTGTTTGGCAACATAGATGAAGATGTATGGCGGCGTGATTTTGCGTGTAATGCACTCTATTACAACTTCGCTAATGCCGAAATTGTTGATTATGTACAAGGTTGGCAAGATGTCGAAACCGGCCATCTGCGCGTCATTGGTGACCCGGCGACCCGCTACCGTGAAGATCCCGTGCGGATGTTACGAGCGGCACGGTTCATGGCCAAGCTCGGTTTTACACTGACGCCCGAAACCGCAGCGGCCATCCATGAATGTCGACCGTTACTCAAAGATATTGCTTCGGCGCGTTTATTTGATGAAAGCATCAAGATTTTTCAGGGTGGCTATGCTTGGGCCGCGTTTTTGCAATTACGTGAATTAAATCTGCTCGGATATCTGTTTGCAGGATTAGATGATCTTCTGAACCGCGATTACGACCGTGTGGCTGCGTTAATTGAAAAAATCCTGAGGGGTACCGATGAGCGAATTCAGCTGCAGCTTCCAGTAAACCCCGCATTTTTACTGGCCGGACTGCTCTGGGCCGATTTAAGCCGCCGGCGGGAACATTGGCTCCATCAGCGGGTTGAGGCCGATACGGCGATGGAGTTGGCCTGTGATGAGATGTTGGAAGCCACCGTTCGGCAAGTGGCCATTCCGCGACGTTTGACGGATTTAATGCGGGTGATTTGGGTGCTGCAACCCCAGCTTGAACGTGAGGCGAGCGGCAAGGCAGTCGGTATGCCCTTGTCGGCATTGAATGATGAGCAGAAACACCTTTTGGCCCATGCGTGGTTCCGCGCCGCCTTGGATTTTTTATGCTTGCGCAGTGAAATCGGTGAGGTGGCGCAAACCACCTGTGCATTTTGGCGTCAGTATGCGCCCGCGCGCGACAAAGATTCCGGTGAAACCGTACCGACCACATTACCGGAAGATTTTGCGGCTCATGGCCATATCCAGCGACGTCCGCGCCAGCGTAACCGACGACCCAATCGGAATCTTGGGCGGAATTAATCGATGCAGGATTTCCCCCTGTTGTTGACGGGTTATGATCTTCAACCTCAACGCGTCGATTCATTCATTGCGCTGGGTAGCAATTTAGGCCATCCCTTGGCGCAATTAGCGCGGGCGTTTCAGGCGCTGGACCATCTGCCGCATACCCGCGTGCTGCGGGTTTCTCAGTTGTATGCCAACCCGCCAATGGGGCCTCAAGATCAACCGGATTATGTTAATGCGGTGGCCTTGCTCTCCACGCGTTTAGCGCCACTGGATCTACTCGATGCGCTCAAAGCGCTCGAACACGCGGCCGGTCGTTTCGCCACGCGCCATTGGGGCGCGCGCGTACTGGATCTGGATATCCTCACTTATGGCACAGAAACGATTGATTCCGCTACGTTGACCATTCCGCATCCCGGCATCAGTGATCGGCGGTTTGTATTGGCACCCTGGGCGGAAATCGCCCCACAGATCGCGTTGCCCGATGGTCGTCGGATTGCCGACTTGCTCGCGGCCGCACCCAACCATCCCCTGCGGGTGATTCCTGTGCAATCGGCTGTTGACTCAAATGACAGACCGAGCTACTAATCAGGTCATAAAACCTGTGCTTTTAAACGGAACACTACGGTATGAAACATCCTGAAACCCCGGTTTCTCGTCCTAAAACGATTCCTGATCTTTGGCAAGCACAGCAGCCCATCGTGATGCTGACAGCCTATGATGCGAGTTTTGCTCGCATGGCGGACGCAGCTGGCGTCGATGTGCTGCTCGTGGGCGATTCACTCGGAATGGTGGTGCAGGGGCAGCGCGACACACTTGCGGTAACCTTGGATGACATGGTCTATCACACGCAACTGGTTCGCCGTGGCGCGCCACAGGCGTTAATTGTTGCAGATATGCCTTTTTTAACGGATAACACCATTGAATCCACCTTGCACCATGCCGGTCGTTTGATTCAGGAAGCAGGTGCGGACATGGTTAAAATTGAAGGAGGCGCGGTTAAAGCCCCCATCATTCGCGCCTTGACCGACGCCGGTATTCCCGTTTGCGTGCACCTCGGTTTACTGCCGCAGCGGGTTCGGCAGTTGGGCGGATATCGAGTGCAGGGGCGCGGAGCCGAAGACGCCAGCCGAATTATTCATGATGCAGAATTACTTGCCGATGCAGGTGCTGCATTAATGGTGGTGGAATGCGTTCCCAATGGACTTGGTACGCGTATTGCGCAATCCGTTGCCGTCCCCGTAATTGGGATTGGCGCCGGAGCAGGGGTTGATGGGCAGGTTCTGGTCATGCACGATTTACTCGGTATGAACCCACACCCGGCGCGGTTTGTCCGTGATTTTTTGCGCGGGCGCGGCTCAATTTTGCAGGCAATGCAGGCGTACGGTGAGGCGGTGCGTAATCGGAGTTTTCCTGCGGAACACGAAGGGTTTGTGTGAATTGAAGCTGCTGTCCAACCTGTCTGAATTGGCCGACTGGCGGGCCGAACACACTCATTCATCGCAACCCATCGCCTTTGTTCCCACGATGGGGAACTTGCATTCCGGTCATTTGCGCCTGGTTGCGCGGGGGAAAGCGATTGAACCTCGGCCGATGACGGTCGTCTCGATCTTTGTTAACCCGTTGCAATTTAATGATCCGGCTGATTTAGCCCGCTATCCCCGAACGCTTGATACAGACTTGGCGCAATTGCGCAGCGCGGGCGTGGATGCTGTGTTTGTGCCGCCGGTTGAGGCCCTGTTGCCATCGGCTGAAGGGGCAGTTCATATTGATCCGGGCGTTTTGGCCTTGCCATGGGAGGGTCTGGCGCGCCCGGGGCATTTTACGGGAATGGCGACCATTGTAGCCAAGCTGTTCAACTTGATTCGGCCCAATTTCGCGTTGTTCGGTGAAAAAGATTTTCAGCAGTTAATCATTGTGCGGCAGATGGTGCGCGATTTGAATTTCCCCGTGACCCTCATCGGAGTGCCTACGGAGCGTGCTGCGGATGGCTTGGCATTAAGCTCCCGCAATCGGTTTCTTACGCACACCGAGCGCGAACTCGCCCCGCTACTCTATGCACAATTATCCTTGGCCGCCGAACGCATTAGCCGGCAAGAATCCGTCGATGCGGTGATGCACGCCGCCCACCGCACGTTGCAAACCGCCGGTTTTAGTCTCGAATATCTGACTTTTTGCGATGCCCATACCTTGCACGCCCTGCACGAACCGGGACCGGGTGTTTTGCTGGCCGCGGCCCGCCTTGGCGCAGTCCGCTTGATCGATAACGTGCAGATCAAGCGTTAAATGCCCGCTTTACGGTACAATTTCAGCTTAAATGTCCAGTACGGAACCCAGTCATGAATCCCAATTACCTTGAATTCGAACAACCCATCGCGGAATTAGATGCCAAAATTAACGAATTACGGCTCATGGATCATTCATCTGGCTTGAACATCAATGAAGAGATTGCCCGGTTGGAAGCCAAAAGCGCTGAGCTGACTCGTTCGATTTTTAGTAATCTAACCGCATGGCAAATCAACCAGATTGCCCGGCATCCGCAGCGCCCCTATACGTTCGATTATGTGCGAAACTTTCTGACTGATTTCACTGAATTACATGGCGATCGGGCGTTTGCAGATGATCAGGCCATTGTAGGCGGTATGGCGCGCCTCGATGGCATTCCGGTAATGGTGATCGGGCATCAGAAAGGCCGCGATACCAAGGAAAAAATTCGCCGAAATTTTGGCATGCCTCGCCCCGAAGGCTACCGCAAGGCCAAACGCTTAATGGAACTGGCGGCAAAATTCAAACTCCCCGTTTTAACCTTTATTGATACGCCCGGTGCCTATCCAGGTATTGATGCCGAAGAGCGGGGTCAAAGTGAAGCAATTGCGCGAAATCTCTACGTGATGGCCGATTTACCCACACCCATTATCGTCACCATTATTGGCGAGGGCGGATCCGGCGGTGCACTGGCTATTGGTGTGGGCGATCATGTGATGCAGCTCCAATACAGCACTTATTCCGTCATCTCCCCTGAAGGCTGCGCGTCAATTTTGTATAAAAGTGCCGATAAAGCCTCCGAGGCAGCAGAAGCTTTGGGTATCACCGCGCCGCGCCTGCTCCAATTGGGATTAATCGATGAAGTCATCGCCGAACCTTGCGGCGGTGCGCATCGAGATATTCCATTTACGGCACAAACATTAAAAGCCTCGATTAAACGTGCGTTACTGAAACAACTCAACTTGCCGGTTGAACAGTTACTTGACATTCGTTACAAGCGATTAATGCGCTATGGGCAATATCTCGAACACTGATTACTCTTGAACACCAATCTTCCCGTTTTCCCCGTTTCATTAAGCGAAGCATGGCCTGCTGAACTACCCAGGTACCCAAGTATTATTCTCGCCAGTTCGGGCGGGGCAGACTCATTGGGGGCGCTGGTTTGGTTGCATTCATTACATACGCAAGGACTTATCTGCGCGCTTCGTGTGGTGAGTATCGATCATCAAATTCATCCTGAAGCCGCAACCTGGAGTGCATTGGCCGTACAACAAGCGGATTATTTAAATATTGATGCGGAAATTATTCGCATCACATTGCCGGAACGTTGTGCTCAGGGTCATCGATCTTTGGAGGCACGGGCGCGTACCGCTCGATACGCAGCCTTGCGTGATTGGCTTGAGCAGTATGCCGCCGGTTCAGTGCTTGTCACCGCGCATCATTTGGATGATCAAGTTGAAACTTTTTTATTGGCCGCCCTACGTGGTAGCGGTGCGGCTGGGCTGGCCGCGATGCCAACGATGGCACGATTCGGATCGGGCTGGCACTGGCGCCCATTCATCAATACCCATCGGCAGGCATTACATGATTTGGCTCAAAGGGTTCCCCTGCCCTGTGTGATCGATCCCAGTAACCAAGATACCCATTTTGATCGAAATTTTCTTCGTCAAGAAATTCTTCCCCTGCTGCGCTCACGTTTTCCCAATGCCATTGAAGGGATTGGGAAAACAGCACAACACGCAGCGGCTGACCTGGCCTTGTTGACTGAGCTGGCGAAGCAAGATAACGGTGTGGAATGGGGAGATAAAATCGCGCTTTCACAAATTCATGCACTCACCCCCTCAAGACAGGCCAACCTGATTCGCATCTGGGCCAAAGAACACGGTGCATTAATGCCGCCAAAGGCAAAACTCCATGAATTTATTCGACAAATTCAAACTGCAAATCCCGCTCAAAGACCCACGCTATGTTGGGGGCGATGGGGTATTACACGCTATCGTCAACACGTATATTGGCGAAGATTGGCCAGTGAGGCGACATTCAAATCCGTTATTTGGGGTGATAAAAGTCAATCATTGGTTCTTGATTCTAACACCCGATTGCATTTGATCCCCGCCATAGCGAATGATCCTTTGGCTATGGCACATCACTGGCTAACGCTTCCTTGGCTCGTGAGACCTCGCTTACCTCAAGACACCATTAAATCCGATCAACATCAATCATCCCGACCTCTAAAACAGTGGTTCCAGGAAAATAATGTGCCGCCTTGGGCTCGCGCCTCCGTTATGATGATCGAGATTGAACAGCAACTGGCGGGTATAGTCGGTATATTGACTCATCATCCTTTTCGTCCAAGAGGAGATGAACTGGGCTGGCGAGTAGAAATTGAAACAATATCCATAAATTTAGATGAATAATATTCAAATCCTGAACAGTAAATACGGTGCGTTATGTCAATTCATTTAGATAAATTTCAACCCAGAAAATTTGAACAGAAAGTTGATCATTTTTTGGTAAACTCGCTATCGGCACTAAGACAGATTTTTATTGTTCTCATGATTATTTATACATTTATTTGTATTGTGAGCTTCGCCATGAAAATGTGGGGACTCACTCTGTCACAGGGCGCTTTGAATTTTAAATCTATTGACAACTTGCTGACTGATGGATTATTTATCCTCATTATATTGGCCATTGTAAAGTCACTTTTTTTGAAGAATTCATTTGACTATGCCATCACATTGTTGGAAACGGGGTTTGTTGTTTTAATCCGGAAAATGATTCTATTGCAAACAGACCCATCGGAGTGGCGAGTTTTGTTTGTCTTGGGGATAACCTCGGCGGCTTTTTTCTTGTTGATTATTCTAATTCATTATCTTAAGCGGCGATGGTGCATCCAAGACCAGAGTAAATCAGACTTACTAGATGACCATGATTCTCGCAGAGCCACCTAAAATGATTAAAATACAAACGCTCCTGAATTTTTGTCATGAGATCCTCGATTCAGCCGCAGGGCAAGATTACGTACCCAATGGTTTGCAAATCGAAGGCAAACCCCATATTCAACGATTGGTCACTGGCGTTACCGCCTCTGCCGATCTGATTGATGCGGCCATTGCATGGCAAGCCGATGCTATTTTGGTTCACCATGGGTATTTCTGGAAAAATGAACCACCGACTATCACCGGCATGAAATACCGTCGTATCGCCCGATTAATTAAGCACGATATCAACTTGATCGCCTATCATTTGCCGCTCGATAGTCAGCCAGAATTCGGGAATAATGCAGCGCTAGCGGCACGATTGGGATTAACTGATATTATGTATTTCGGCGCAAGCCGATTAGGTTTGGCCGGATATTTACCCGAACCCTTAACCGTGACCCAGTTAAAACAAGAACTGCACGCACATTTGCATCGAGTGCCTCTGGTCGTTGGGCCGGAAGATCTTCTGTTGCACCGAATTGGCCTATGTAGTGGCGGAGCACAAGATTACATCACTGATGCCGCCGCTCTTGGTCTGGATGCGTTTATATCAGGTGAAATCAGTGAACGCACTACCCATATCGCCCGTGAAGAGAAAATCACCTATTTTTCGGCAGGCCACCATGCAACCGAGCGTGATGGCGTGCGACTGTTGGGTGAGAAAATTTCACAACAGTTCGCGCTGGATGTCCGATTTATTGATATTGAAAATCCTGCTTAATGCTTGTTTAAAAAGATTTTTTTCTAAAATACCTTTGGGGCGATAAACACATCTAAAATTGGATTAATGACACTTGTTTGACGTGCGTGCGTTTAACGTTAACACTCATCCGGTTTGCATCCTGATGTAGGCTCAGATCTGGGTAGATAAAAAATCAAACCCGTCAACCCGGTGAGCCAAGCAAGGCCAAGTGGTGCCCCAAGTGAGCTATTGAGCCGATAAGTCCCCATACCAGGGGCTTTTTATTAAATATTTTGGAGCGATTGATTGATGGCTGAAGTTCCTGTAAATACAGCACGGCGACGTTTTCTGACGGGTTCAGCTGTGGCGGTCGGAGCAGTCGGAGCGGGCTTTGCTACCGTTCCTTTCCTGTCTTCATTTGAACCAAGCGCGCGCGCAGAAGCGGCTGGAGCGCCTGTTGACGTCAATGTAGGGCAATTGGCTGCGGGCCAAATGGTCACCGTTGCATGGCGAGGGCAACCCATCTATGTCGTACACCGCACCCCAAAAATGATTGAGACGCTGCCATCCATTGACGCGCAATTGGCCGATCCTGATAGCAAGGTAGCGACTCAGCAACCCAAATTTGCGGATAATTTTTATCGTTCCCGCAAGCAAGAATTCCTGGTACTCATTGGCGTATGCACCCATTTGGGCTGCGCGCCGACCTATCGCCCCGAAGTGGCACCGCGAGATTTGGGGCCTGAATGGATTGGCGGTTTTTTCTGTCCGTGTCACGGGTCAAAGTTCGACCTGGCGGGGCGTGTCTACAAAGGGGTACCTGCACCGACGAATCTTTTTGTGCCCGAATATATTTTTACCACCGATAATCTAATCCGGATTGGTGTTGCGGAGAAACAAGCATGATTCAAAAATTAGGTAAATGGGTGGATGACCGATTGCCCGTGTCGCATTTTTGGAATGCACATCTTGCCAAATACTATGTCCCTAAAAACTTTAATTTTTGGTATTACTTTGGTTCAATTTTACTTGCTGTATTTGCCATACAGATTGTCACCGGTATTTGGTTGGCAATGAACTATAAACCTTCCGCCGCCGAAGCCTTTAATTCTGTTGAATACATTATGCGTGATGTTAACTGGGGATGGCTGATTCGTTACATGCACTCCACAGGGGCTTCATTCTTTTTTATTGCGGTCTATTTACATATGTTTCGGGCATTAATGTATGGATCCTACAAAAAACCTCGTGAGCTTATCTGGATTTTTGGCGTATTAATCCTCGTGGCATTGATGGCAGAAGCCTTCATGGGATATTTGCTTCCCTGGGGGCAGATGTCATTCTGGGGTGCGCAGGTCATTATTTCTTTATTTGGGTCTATTCCATTTATTGGCCCTGATTTGGCACTATGGATTCGTGGGGATTATGTTGTTTCTGACGTGACGCTGAATCGTTTTTTTGCCTTGCACGTCATCGCACTCCCCTTGGTTTTACTGTTCCTGATTGGCGGGCACATTATGGCCCTGCATGAAGTGGGTTCAAATAACCCCGATGGGGTGGAAATTAAAACCAACAAAGATGAACACGGAAAACCACTGGATGGCATTCCTTTCCATCCGTATTACACCGTTAAGGATTTGTTTGGTCTCGGTGTATTTTTATTTCTATTCGCCGCCGTCATATTTTATTGGCCAGATGGCGGCGGCAAATTTCTGGAAGCGCCGAACTTCATTCCGGCTGATCCACTGAAAACGCCAGAGCATATTGCACCGGTTTGGTATTTCGCGCCTCATTATGCGATTCTACGGGCAATTCCCGATAAATTTTTAGGCGTATTGGCTATGGGTTCAGCCATCATGATTCTATTTTTCCTTCCTTGGATTGATCGCAACCCAACAAAATCTATTCGCTATCGTTCTATGGCCTTTAAAATCACCTTGTTCTCCTTTGTGGTCGCATTCATCAGCCTGGGGTATTTAGGAACTCAACCGGTTACCTATTGGACAACGCTTTTCTCCCGGATTTTTGCATTTGTCTACTTCGGATACTTCTTCGCATTATTCGTGGTAAGCCGACTTGAGCACACTAAACCCGTTCCGGAGCGTTTGACATGATTAAACTTTTAGTCATCATCATGGTTAATTTTCTGGGCGTTGCTTCCGTTTGGGCATCTGATGGCGGTCCTATTCCGCTCAAGCATGCGTCCATTAATCTTGCAGATAAAGCGGCCTTGTATCGGGGTGCCGAAACGTTTCTGGCTCAGTGTGCGACCTGTCATAGTGCGGAGTACATGCGTTATGGCCGAGTTGCCACGGATTTGCATCTGACTGCCACACAGGCGAACGGGTTGCTGCCCCCGCATCTTAAGTTGGGCGATGAAATGGTTGGTTTTATGCCCAATGATTACGCCAAAGCGGTGTTCGGTACAGTGCCACCTGATCTCACCCTGATTGCGCGCGTTAAGGGGGCTGATTGGCTGTATACCTATCTCACCTCGTTTTACGCCGACCCGGCCAAACGCTGGGGTGTGAATAATGCGGTGTTCCCTGGGGTGAATATGCCCGATGTGTTTGCCGCATTGCAGGGGGTTCCTGAGCCGGAATTCACTTCAGTTAAATTGCCTGATGGCACATCAGAGCAACGTCTTATTGGCATTAAGGCGCCGTTAGTTCCTGGAAGTATGACTCCGGCTGAATTTGATACCCTGGTTCGTGATTTAGTTGGCTATATGGTGTACATGGCTGAGCCCGCCAAAATGCAACGAATGAATTACGGACCTTATGTTTTGGGTTTTATTTTGTTATTTACCTTATTAATGTTTCTCTTGAAAAAAGAATATTGGCGAGATATTAAATCAACCATTCGTAGCGAGTAGTTTTTTAACTCTGTTAGAATAACAAAACCCTGTAGAGGTATCCTTTACAGGGTTTTTTATTTCTGCGGTGATGTTCCACAATTGTCGATCTCAGCACGCTAGGCCATTTTTGGATAACGCCGCCTATCGCTCGCAAAGACCCATTTCGAAGGGTTCCAGCCAAATAGGCATTGGCAACGCGGGCGTAAGCCTACTGCGTTATAGGCCGCCGCATCATAGAATAAGCCGCTGCTTGATCAGAAGTCAGTCCATGGACTCTGAAAAACGCGAAACTGAAGGTAAGCCAGCGACCAAGGATGTGGCCAGAGGCGCTTTAAACAGTTCTGCCATGGATACATCCAACCGCCGGATTCCTTGCTCTTCTAAAAATCGTTCTTCATTTCGGCTTAATGTGCCGTCGATAATCGCCCAGTGCTGATCCGATGAACGTTTCATAATCTGACGGGCGAAAGCACGTTGGAGTTGATCGTTAAATCGGCAGCCCATAAATAAAAACTCCCGGCCCTTGCGCAGTTCCTGCACAATCGCGGGAATAGGGGTTTGAATATCGATTTCAGTTAACACTTCCACAAAATCGGAATCGGATACCAAAAAATTGGTGTCGGGGCGAACGGAACCCCACGGCTCATAGAGAATCGTTTGCCACTGAGCCGCTTCGGCCATATCAACCATGGTGCCATTCGGTTGATAGTAACCCACCCATTGACCATAGTGCTCCGATTGGCTCAACCCCTGAATGCGTCCCCACGAAGGTTGGCCATCCAGTGCTTTTGCCATGGTGTCGTCATACCAGAGGTTAACGATTAGCGGCAATTTTAAAGCCGCCAAATCCTGCATTAACGTTGGCATGGGCATCGGTACGGAAAACAACTCAGTAATAATCCCTTTGAGCGTTTTTCGATGCTTAAAGTTTTCGATGTATTGCGCAGCTGCCGTAAAATTATTGCGGATACGATGAGGCACCGAGACCTTGCTACTCAATGCCTGCGCCAATGTGGGTAGGTCACTTGGAACGGCAGCGCCCGCTGCGGCCAAAATACCTGAACCGAGATAAGGGATGATACGCCCCTCGGCAAGGCTGTCACGAACGTGGGTTAGACCGGTTTTCATGGTTTTTTTCCGTAGGGCATTTCGATAAATAGTGGTCGAAATCTGCATCTCAGAGATTTCGCCGCTTGAGGTTTTTCATCCCCGCCTTGCTGGTCTTTATCTGCCTGATGAGAACCCCAGGAGCTCTACGGTAATGTCCTCTTCCCCAATAATTGCCTGGCAGGCCAGGCGGGATTTACTACCGATCCCAACGATTTGGTCAAGCTGCTCATTTTCCTTGCGTTGCAATTTCGACAAGCTCTTGCGACCTTCCTGGACAAAGACATGGCAACTATCGCATTCCCCTTTGCCGCCGCATTTTTCGGCAATCGTGTCACCTGCGGCTAAAATCGCATCAACCAGGCGACTGCCTGATGTGACTGTGATGGTTTTGTTGCTGGGTTTAATGGTTACTACGGGCATTACTTTTCTCCTGGACGTTAATAAATAAACAAACTAATAAATAGCGGCGCCAGCACCGACATTGACCGAAGCATCCTTCAGGGTTTCAATAATGAAGGCGATTTCCCCCTCATCAAGGCGAGGATGGAAGGGCAAAACCAAGGTCCGATCGGACACACGTTCTGCCGTTGGGCAACGATTGGCATGGCGTTCGCGGTAATAAAATTGCTGGTGCATGGGCAAGCAATAAGCCGCCGCTTCAATCCCGCGTGCGCGTAGATCCGTGACAATGGCATCACGGCTACTGCGACTAAAACGCGTTCCCAAATGAACTTCATAGGTAAACCAGTGAGCATCGGTCACATCGCCCCCCCGGTAGGGGTCTTTAATGCCTTCAAAGGATTTCATATGCTGGAAATAAAGCATCTCCACCGCACGACGGCGGCTGAGAATCCCATCCAAGCGTGAAAGCTGAATCAGGCCCAATCCGGCCTGAAGATTGCTCATCTCGGCCTGTAGGGGCGGGCGGGTGGCTGCGGCTACCGAACTGCGATCACTCAGACTGCGGGCGCGATACTGCCGCAAACTACTGGCGACATCCGTATTATCCGTCACGATCATTGCGCCTTCACCACACAGTAAAGCCGAGGGTTGAGCAAAGCCAAAAATGGCACAGTCCCCAAATGACCCGACGAGTTTGTCTTGATAACGCGAGCCAATGGCCTCGGTGGAGTCTTCCAATAAAATGACGCCCGCCGTATTTGCCAGACTGCGCAAGGCGCTCCAGGCAGCGGGATGGCCTTTGGTATTTCCGGCCAGAATCGCGCGAGTTTTCGGCGTGATGAGTGCTTCGGTGCTTTTGACCGATAACGTGCCCGAGTAATAATCGATATCGGCGAAAATGGGTTTTACTCCGTACCAAGCCAAGGCATGACCAATTTGCCACCAACTGTAGGGCGAGAGAATCACCTCATCCTCTGGCTGCAACTCATAGGCGCGCAGGCACAGCATCAATGCCAAGGTGGGGCTGGCAATTGCGATGGCATAGCGCCGCCCAAGATAGGCGGCAAAAGCCGCTTCGAAGGCCTCTACCTCTTCGCCTGCACTAATGCGCTCGGAACGCAAAATTGATTCGACGTGTTCAAGTTCGGCGCGACCAATATCCGGGTCGGAAAGAGGGATGCGTTCATCGTTCATGAGGGTGTCCTGTGCATCGCCCATAACACGGCTGTTGCCGCTTCTGGCTGCGCGGTAATCTGCCAGCAATGATTGCGGGTGTCGATCAAATGCAGATTGAAATCTTCCCCTTCGAGATAGGCCGGTTCGACCACATCGCTAGAGGGACATTGGGTCATCGTTATTCCGGGAAATTGTGGCCGCACGCTGGTCAGGATATTTTCTCCCGAAGTGCAAGCCAGGTGCGCGGCCGAGGCCAACTGCAACAATACATCCGGTGGTATCGCCATGCGCTATTCCTCCAGTTTGCGGGCTTCAACCGTAATGGGAAGCCGGGTGTCGTCGGGCATATCGGGCAGTGCCAACCGCCAGCCATTGCCGAGCGTTACCACGCCGCCCCAAAGCGCGGGGTTATCCCTGTGCGTAATTCGTTCCTCAAGGTCTTTCCTGGGTACGTACACGGTGAAATGACCCGCAGAATCTTTTCGAATCATGACCTTCATGGCATTTCCTTCTCATTAAAAAGCGCAAATCAAGGGTTAAACGGCCAGAGCAGAAAACGAGACAATATCCTGATAAATCTTTGGCAGAATGTTGAGCAGTTGGGTCACATCTTCCTGCTGGTTATAACGGCCAACTGAAAATCTTAAAGACGACTGCACGAGCGATTTTTCCAGCCCCATCGCCATCAACACATGAGAAGGCCGGGTTCCCCCCGCCGCACAGGCCGCACCCGTTGCGGCGGTGATGCCGTGCTCTTCCAGATGATGGAGCAGCGCCTCACTATCACCGGGGAAAATACTGATATTGCTGGTGTTCGCCAGGCGGCGCGCTGCTGCGCCATGAACACGTGCCATCGGAAAAAGGCCCAGGATGCCGGTTTCCAGGCTTTCGCGTAGCGCCTTGAGATATGATGTCTCAGTGATCAGTGATTGATAAAGCTGGGCCGCTGCACCGAAACCGATAATTGCCGGTACATTTTCGGTGCCGCCACGCCGGCCACGTTCCTGGTGACCGAAAATTAAGGGCACCATAGACAGCCCCTTGCGTACATACAAGGCCCCGATTCCTTTGGGCCCATGAATTTTGTGTGCTGAACAGGAGAGCAGATCAACCCCGGATGCACTCATATCCAACGGGATTTTCCCCAACGCCTGTGTGGCATCGGTATGGAAAAGAACGCCTGCGGATTTCGCTATGGCGGCAGCCTCTTCAATGGGGAAAATGACTCCGGTTTCGTTATTCGCCCACATTAAGGAAATCAGTGCCGTATCCGGGCGAATCGCCACGCGCAAATGATCCGGATTCAATTGACCCTCGGTATCTACGGGTAAATAGGTGACTTCCATTCCTATCCGTTCAAGATGGCGACAAAGCAACAAAACCGAGGGATGCTCGACCGTTGAGGTAATTAAATGGCACTTATCTGGATTTAAGGACATCACACCAAGGAGGGCGGCGTGGTTACTCTCAGTAGCCCCACTGGTGAATACCAGTTCGGCGGTTCGACATCCCAACAAGGTAGCAACCGCTGCCCGTGCATCACCTATCGCGGCTTTCACCGCAGCGCCCATCCGCGAAGCGCTGGATGGATTGGCATATTGGTTCGACAAATACGGCATCATCGCAGTCAGCACTTCAGGCGCCAACTCGGTTGTCGCGTTGTTATCCAGGTAAATGACGGACTCGGTGTTCATGTTGGCTGCTGCCGTATGGGAAGAATTTCTTCTTCAAGACACCCCACCACGCGGCCATTATCGAACTCGACCAAATACACCGGGCAATCGTTATCTTCGTGATAGCCGATGCGTACAATTTCTCCACGACTCTGTTTGGCGACGATGAGTTCGCTCGGCTGAAGTTCTGGATAGGTGCCATCGTTATACATGTCATCGCAGGCTAGAACAGCCAAGCCCCAATCAAACCGTGGTTGGCGCGGTTCATTCATCACAACCCCTCCTGCTCATGATTGATGGCGACATTTGGAACGTCGTCAAACAGCACCAATTCCCGAGCTTTCATACCGACCATGTAACCGTGTTCGTAGAAATCGACGCCATAGATATAAAATTGCTGTAAAAAGGTGCCGATACTGGCGACATAACCAATATCCCCTTTACGAACCAGAATATCGCCGACTTCTTTATTCGGAAATGTGCCATCGTTACGCACATGTTTGAGTGAGCGCACCTTATCGCCGTATTCGAACTGGGGTTCATCGCCCAATTCGACAACCGTACTATCACGACTCATGCCCATTACCGTTTCCCTCTATATTGGCTCAATTGAACCGGTGCATAATCCTGCAGACGTTCACGGGCTAATTGCCGCACTTCAGCATCATCGTCATCAACCAGATGCAGCATAGCGTCCCGATTGCCGCGCGCGGCCACCTCATATCGAATACGCCAATCGGTATCCCGCGTTAAAGGCAACAAGTCCACGCCTGACAATCGCTCGACCACCGCCAACCGCACCATGGGATCGGCATCCAGCAACATGCGCCCCAACCATTCGCGGGCAATCCGGATGGCCACGGTTCGCCGAACCTCGGTATCTTCATCACTCATCATCAAGGGCAACAGGCTGATCGGCAGTTGACGCGCCACCACGAGGCGCACGTAATAATCCGAATCGGCAATCATCAGACCGAGATCCCGATCCTGGAGCCGACTGGCCACGCGGATGCGTACCTCTCGATGCGGATCGTGAATCATGCGCAATAAATAACGCCGGGTTAGCCGTTGTGCCGTTGACCAACGCACGGTTTCGTCTGGGTCATCCATCATTGATGGCAAATGAAACACATCGGTATGCCGCACGGCACAAGCTCTGACTTCAAAATACGGATGATCCAGATAGTCCTTGGCGAGCCCGGGATTCCAGCTAAAAAAACGATCAATCCGTTTGGCATAACGATCCCGCACGCAGGCCTGCATCAGCGTGCAGCGACCGGCAGGTTTCGCCTCATCGGCGCAACCCTGGCAATCAAAAGCCCGCCCTTGCCAATCAACGGCCTGTGCCGATTCACTCGTCATCGTAGTCATCCTTTTGATCAAATACCGCCAGTAAGGGGCGAACCTGAATCGTGTCCTGTGGATCCAGCTCCGTCACCTTGTGCAGCACTGCGCGCCCTGCGTCGTAATCGCCCAAACGCAACTGCAGGTAGCCATACGCCTTGAGCACAAAGAGGTAAAAACGCGCGCGTGCATCGTCGAAACGATCAAATGCCGCCTCGCCGGGCGTCACCTGTTGCCAATCCGTGGACAAGTCCAATTCATCGGCTGTCATACGCAAGCAGTTTTGGGCAACAGCAATCGCTTCACGCCAACGGCCTTTGTGAAAATAAAATTTATAGAGACCCAGATGAACAACGATCTGTTTAGGTGCGATTTCAAGAGCCTGACGCAAATGGCGCTCTGCTTTGACATCATCGTGATACGCCCGAGCGGCCAAGTGCAACTCGCGCTCAGCCGCCAATGGCAATAAGCCGCCGTAGTAGCACCGCTCAAGCCAATCATCCGCTTCGACCCTATTCATATCAAAACTCCTTCCCGATAAAAACAACCGGCAATTACCGCCTTGTCTGAATGGAACATCACGTCGACAGATCGTTTCCGATAACGACCTTGAGCAACGTATCAGCGCGCCTGGCTAGGCCTTGGGCGTAAATGATGTGCCACACCCACAGCTTTCAGCCGCGTTGGGGTTTGTGAACACCAGCCCGGTATTAATAAGGCTGTCTTCGCAATCCACGATCACGCCATCGAGGAACATCAGGCTCCCACGCGCCACAAATACCTTGATGCCGTTACTCTCCAGGGAATGGTCACCCGGTTCTGGCGCATTCACCACGCTAAAATCGTAAGAGAGCCCAGAGCAGCCGCCCGGTGCCACGGCCAGCCGGAAACCGCTCTCGTTACTACCGCCGTTGAAGGTAATCATCCGTTGAATAAAGCGCTCTGCCTTGGGCGTAAAAGTTACGTTCATGTCATCCTCCTAAGCGATGTAGCGGGGGTAGTTTTTATCGATAACACAGGTGTTATCCACCGGACAAACGGCCACGCATTGAGGGACATCAAAGTAGTTAATGCACTCCGTGCACTTCGCCGGATCGATAATAAACGTGCCGTTTTTTTCGGAAATGGCCATATTCGGGCATTCCGGTTCGCAGGCCGAACAACCGGTACATTGGGACGCAATAATTTTGTATGCCATGTCAATCTCTCCAATTGATAACCAAAAAAGGGGGGAGCTCCCCCCAAGAATCTCAAGCCGCGATATATGCACCCTGACGAATTTCAGCATCGCCACGCCGCCCCATCACCACCACACCTTCCCGGATCTTTTCCAGATAATCCCGGAAGTACGCAATCACAGATTGATCGATATACTCGAAGGCGTAACGATCCACCGGTTCAATCCCCGCCGCCTCAAGCGATGCCTTGGGGCAGCCGCCGATCTTGGCGACAAAAACCGCCGTACAATCATTAATCGCGCGAATCACCGAGCTTTCCAATGCTTCTTCCTCACCAAACCCGCCCTGGCAGTAGAGATCCACCCGCCGATGGCCGACAAATTTCGCGCCCTCGGTGCTGGCTTCATAGATTTGGAACTCCGTAGCGTGGCCGAAGTGTTCGTTGATCCGCCCGCTCCCTTTGGTGGCTACCGCGACTAAAATCTTGATATCCGAGTGATCGCCCGCCATCGTCGCCAGTTCCGCCTCTTTGGCTGCGGCCTTTGCCTGACGTTCCTGCTCGACCACCGCTTGATAGGCCTGACGCGATTCGAGGTCATACGCCACCTCCATCGCCATCACGGCCTCGGTTGTAAATTCAGCCGAACGATCTTCACCCAGCAAACCCACCGCATCGGCGCGGCACTGACGACAATGCCGCATCATGTTCATTTCGCCCTCGCAGCTATCCTGTAGCGCCTTGAGTTCCTGCGCCGAGGGACCCCGCTGGCCGTTAAGCCCGTACACGGTGCCATGTTCAGGTGCTGAAATAAGCGGCATGATGTTGTGCAGAAAGGCACCCCGGCTCTTGACGGCGCGATTGACCTCAACCAAATGATGATCATTAACACCGGGAATCATCACCGAATTCACCTTGCACAAAATGCCGCGCTCGGTCAGCATCTCCAAGCCCTGCAACTGCCGTTCACTGAGAATTTCCGACGCTTCCCGGCCGGTATACCGCTTGTTTTTGTAATAAATCCACGGATATATCAGCGCGCCGACATCCGGATCCACCATGTTGATGGTGATGGTGACGTGATCTACATTGAAGCCTTGAATCGTATCCACATGATCGGGCAGCATCAGGCCGTTCGTCGAAAGGCAAAGCTTGATATCCGGTGCGGTTTTTGAAATCAGCTCAAAGGTTTTAAAGGTTTTGGCTGGATTGGCCAGCGGATCGCCGGGGCCCGCAATACCCAGCACCGTCATCTGTGGGATGGTTGAAGCCACTGCCAATACCTTCTTGGCCGCCTGTTCCGGGGTAAGTTTTTCGCTAACCACCCCAGGGCGGCTCTCATTGGCACAATCGTATTTGCGGTTGCAGTAATTGCATTGAATATTGCAGGCGGGCGCGACGGCTACATGCATTCGCGCATAATGGTGATGTGCTTCCTCGCTGTAACACGGGTGATTTTTTACCTTTTCCCAGATTTCCGGGGAAAGATCGGCGGGACCTGCGCTGCTACCGCAACTGGCCTTGCCTGATCCGCTGCTCGTGCCGCACCCTTGGTGATCGGCCATTTTTTGCAAGACATCTTCCAGCCGAACCACCCCATTAAGTGGCGAGATGCTGGAAAGTGGAATAATTTGAGTTGACATGGGCGTATTCCTCGACGGAGTTATATCGATGGCGATAGGATTACACGCGCCCCATGGATGTATCAGATTGCTCCAACGAAGCTGACCGCTGACATAGTATTAAGCAATATGAATGCCAATATGTTTAATCTATTAAATTCATGTTGTTACAATGCTGTGATAGGGGTTTTGTTGGCAATGCGACGAAAGTCAGCGCTGAAATACGGGCAATTGTCATGAATGAAACATTCGGCGAACCTTAATTGAAACCCACCTCAGGCGGCATGAGTATCTATAGCGTGAGGCATCCCAACCCAAACGCCCGTAGGAGAGGATTTATCCCCGACAGCACGGCCAAATCCAGGTGCACGGTGTCATTGCTTATCCGCCAGTGCCGCATGGCGCGAAACGGAGTTCATCGCATGAGACACCGCGTCGGGGATGAATCCCCGCCTACAAGGCATACGCACCTACGGAGTGGGATTCCACATGATTGCGTCCATTGTGTGAACCTTGGTGCGACAAGGCCATGAACTCGGCGATAAAGAAATGGTATTGTGAGGCCGTCAGTGGCCTGGACTAGCGTTATCTGCCGGTCTGGCAGTGTCGACGCTAAATTTGGTGAACGTTTGATATGGACATGGCATATGAGATGCGTAGCAACTACATTTCTGGATAAACAAACATTCTTCGGGAGGAGGCATGATCAAGGTTGGACAAAACGAAATACAGTCCGTGCTCTTGCAACTGGATCAGGCAATCTATAACCACACCCAATGGTACAACTCGATTACCCGCACGCTGATTTGCCGCTTGCCGCACGATCTGCGTGACGAGGCTAAAGATGCGCACCGCCAGTGCCGTCTCGGTCAGTGGTATTATGGTGCTGCGCCTGACATTCTGCGCGCCCATCCGGGCTTTATTGCCATCGGAGCAGAGCACAAGAACATGCACCGATTAGCTGCGCAGCTGCTGCAAACGGCCGCTTCCGGTGCCACCATTTCTTCGCTTGATTATGACAGTTTCGTTAATGTGTTGGAACGGCTGCGCTTGCAGATTTATACGCTGAAACATGAACTGGAAGAGGAACTCTATAATCTCGACCCGCTTACCGGCGCAAACAACCGGATCGGGATGCTGACACAGTTGCGTGAACAGCAGGAGATGGTTAAGCGGCGTGTGCAGTCATGTTGCATCGTGATGATGGATATAGATCACTTCAAAGCGGTCAACGACACCTATGGGCACGTCGTTGGAGATATGGTATTGGCGGCTTCCGCTCGCAATGTGATGGAACATCTCAGACCCTACGATAAATTGTTCCGGTATGGCGGTGAGGAGTTCCTGATCTGCATGCAGAACACGGATGCGGTGGCCGGTTATGAAGTGGTGGAGCGAATAAGACTAGGGCTCGCAGCCAATCGCATCGATTATGGCGGCAAAAAACCTCTCCAGATTACCATGTCGTTTGGCGTTACCATGCTTGATGCTGATGTCAGTGTCGAGCAATCCATCGAGCACGCCGATAAAGCCATGTATGCCGCTAAAATCGCTGGCCGCAACTGCACGCGCATCTGGGATGCTTCCATGTAAAGTCACACTCGATTGTGTGATTATGCTGCGGGCCAAAGCGAGACATAGGAAATTACGCTGGTAATCCCCCCGAAAAATAGCGTTGACCAGAGGTAGAATTTTCTCCAATAGATTTGAGGAAGTTTTACATGAAGGGTTCACGTTACAGTGACAGTCAGATATTGGCTATTTTGAAGCAGGCGGAAGCAGGCACCCCGGTTCCGGCCCTCTGTCGTGAGTATGGCATGGAGCCGTGTGGGAAGCCCGGTTTCATGCCGCCAAAGTTCGCCCCACTTTCCCGCCTAAATTGTAGGCGGCAACGATCTGTTCCAGTTCCACCGAAAGGGCTGCAATTTGAACACCGAGCTCGGCATTACCTCGACTCAAACGGGTTGCATCGTCAGTCTGCATGCGAATAGTGTGAATAGTACGGTTCATTTCTTCGGCGACCATGCTTTGTTCTTCCGTCGCGGTGGCGATCTGTGCACTCATGTCGCCAATATGTTGCACGGCATCGCTGATTTGATGCAGGGAGTTTTCGGTCGCAACGGCGCGGTCTTTGACTGTTGCCATTTGTGTGAGGCCTTCATGCACGGCATCCACCGCTTCGACGATCCCGCCACGAAGCTGTTCGATCATGTGGCGAATTTCAATGGTTGATGATTGAGTTTTTGCCGCAAGCGAGCGCACTTCATCGGCCACCACGGCAAATCCTCGACCATGATCACCGGCCCGTGCCGCCTCAATCGCTGCATTTAGAGCCAGAAGGTTGGTTTGATCGGCAATGCCGCTGATGAGTTTAACGACGCTTTCAATCGCATCGCCTTTGCTGCGCAAGTTTTCAATCGTGGTAGCCGAGTTGTCCAGGCGAGTGGCCAATTGATTGATGGCGCCATGGGTATTTTTCAGCTCTTGATGGCCATAGTGGGTTTGATGTTGTGCCTGCTGCACCGCTTCAGCCGTCTGCGCTGCATTGCGCGCCACTTCTTGTACCGAGGAGGTCATCTCGTTCATGGCCGCAGCCACCATCTCGGTTTGAGCGCTTTGGTGTTCAAGCTTATGCACGGATTGATTGCTACTGGTCAATAGCCGCTCTGCCACACCCGACAGGGTAAAAGCGGATTCGGTAAAATTTCCGATCACGGTGATCAGCCGTGCCTGGAGCGATTTCGTGGATTCTGCGATGGCGCCGGCTTCATTGCGGTAACTGATATGAATTCGATCTCGTAAGATACCGGCAGTCATCCGGTGTAATTCAACCGTTGTCTGTTTGATTGGTGCAATAAGCGATCGAATAACCAGATAGAGGGGCAGTGGCCAAATGACACCAATGACCGCCATCGCGACTCGGGCGAGTGATTGAGTACCGCTTCCTTGCAGTAACAGAATCAGATTGAGCATCTGAAACAAAATTAATCCGATCATGCCAATATTTATCAGAGTTAATGCCGGAACATCATGCAGGCGGCGTTTGTGTGGAATAGAGGCGCTCGAGTTGCGGTTCAAATTTGCATAGAACCGTTCGGCAGCGGTGATTTGGTCTTGCTTGGGTTTAATGCGCACGGACTGGTAGCCGATAATCGTCTCCTCCTTAAACACAGGACTCACATACGCATCCACCCAGTAGTGGCCGCCATTTTTGCAGCGATTTTTTACTAGCTGGTGCCAAGACGATCCCTTTTTAATTGTAGCCCATAGATCCTGAAACGCCGCAGGCGGCATATCGGGATGGCGTACGATATTATGGCTTTTACCGATGAGTTCCTCATGGCTATAACCACTTACCTTGATGAAATCATCGTTCACATAGGTAATGATGCCCTTGAGGTCGGTCGTGGAAACCAAAAACCCGTCATCAGGGTAATCGACATTATGCTGGGTGATGGGTTGATTGTTTTTCATCGAGTTACCTTGATCAGAAAGGTTAATTTACATCAAATATAATTCTGGATTATCGGCATATAAATCGAACAGTTTAGCGGTATCCAGATGTTGTTTTAAGGGGCCTCGTTGGTTAATAATCAGGACACTGTTTTGTGAATAAGTTTTTCTAAAGTTGCTGTTAATCGGTTATTTTCCAGGGTTAATTGGTTAATCAGTATGGCAATATCTGATTGATTTTTGATGAGCTTGGCTTTCTGAATATGCTCGGCAACCTTATACAGACACACATAATTATTGAGCACCTCGGTATACAGTGGGTGATTCCCATAGCGTGCTTTGCCTTCACTGTGTAGCCAGCGCCCCAAGTGGCATTGCTGCGCGGCACCCTGTTCCAGGAAAAAACCGGGAAAATCGGTGCCTTGGTCCAGTGCTCGGGCAAACTGTAGAAAACGTAAACGATGCCCTTCCATAATCGGGGGTAAAATGTCGATCGCACACTCACCCTGGGCTTTTTGAGCGAGAGATTGAAAGCGTTCGATCCATGTCGGAATTTCAGCGGCAGGCAAGGGACGGGTGAAAAAATAGCCTTGGAGCAAATTGCAACCGAGTCCGGCCAAAAGTTCGGCGTGATCATTATCCTCTACCCCCTCGGCGATAACTTTCAGCCCCAGCATTCGACTGGCGGTAATCAGTGCGGCGACGATGGCAAGATCCTTCGGGTCATGGATAATGTCACGCACAAAATTCTGATCGATTTTGATGCATTGCACATTGAGTTGTTGAAGATAAGTGAGTGAGGCATTGCCGGTACCGAAATCATCCAGCGCGATGTTCACGCCCAAGACCCGACAGGCTGCCAATTGACTTTGTGCCCCGTTCATATCAGTCAGGGGAGCGGATTCCGTCACTTCCAGCTCAATGCGATTGGCGGCCAGTGCGGAATGTCGCGCCAGAGTTTCCTGCAGATCCTGGATAAAGCGGCTATCCAGCAGATGCCGTGGGCTAATGTTGATCGAAACATCTAAATTCAACCCCGTTTCCTGCCATTGTTCCGCTTGCTTTATCGCCGCTTCAAGAACGAAACAGCCAATTCGTCGCGCCAATTTTGGATGATCCAGTGCCGAGGCGAAGGCAACGGGTGCCAAAATACCCTTGATGGGATCCTGCATACGGATGAGGGCTTCCATGCCGACAACCTGGCCTTGGGTTGAAACAATGGGCTGGTAGTACAGCAGCATTCTGTCTTCATCCAGGGCTTGCTCAACCAGGGATCGGGTATTGCGCTCGTGGTTTAGGGCATCATCAAGGGCAAAGGTATGCAGATAATACTGATCTTTCCCTAAGTCTTTTGCCGCATAGAGTGCCATGTCGGCGTGACGGATCAGGGTATCTGGATCACCCTCATCGGGGTCGGGATAGAGGGTAATACCCATACTGCCGGACACACTAACCTGTTCACCATGAATTTCGAATGGTTCCTTGATGGCGGCAAGGATCCGGTCACTCAGTCCCTCAATATCGTTAACTTGAGTCAAATTGGGCATGAGCAGACCAAATTCATCGCCCCCCATACGGGCGAGTGTGTCGCCAGCGCGTAACAGGGTTTGAATTCGTTTAACAACCCCGAGAAGTAAACTATCACCCGCACCATGCCCCAGATGGTCATTCACCTGCTTAAATCCATCCAGATCCAGGATAATGACAGCGAGTATGGAATTCCGGCGGACTGCTTGCGCGCGCGCGACGGTCAGTCGATCGAGGAATAGGGCCCGGTTTGGAAGACCGGTTAGCGGGTCACGTAACGATTGATTGCGTAAAAGTAAAACCAATTCTCCCAAATGAGCGAATGCATCAAAATAGACGGAGCCCACACTCTTAAAATATCCTTTATCACGCACGCCAACCAGACCCACTCCATGAAGGTCTTCTGCGCCAAAGGGGAAAATGGCAATTTCGGCTACCCTATCCTTCAAAGCCGACATCCATGCGGGGGCGGCAGGATCGGCAGTTAATTGAATAATCACTTTACCATCGGTAAGAGAACTCCAGCAGAGATCGCTGGCTTTTGCCGGGATTTGAAGTTCGGTTGCAGAAATGCCGGCAAGGTATTCAAGCGTTAGCAGACGTTCCGTTCCACTATTGATGGCATAGCCCGCAAACAGGATTTTTTTACTTTTTCGCGGAAGTGCCTCACAGATTTGTGACAGAAGTCCTTCCGGACGAGGTGAGTGCTCTTCGTCGGGCATCGCTAAAACACCGAGCAGAACATCGAATAAAGCCAGACGTTCCGCATCGGTTTGTCGCGACGCATGGGCGTAGCCATCCAGTTGCACCATCAAATCGCCGATCAGCAAGCGGAACAAGGTATCTCGAAGTGGGGTTTGATCAATCTCCGGTACGCGTTGCTGCAATATTTCCTGCCACTGGCGCCAATACAAAAGGTATGCCCCGGCAACCCAGGCGGGTTCGATTCCCAGTTGATGGTGAAGTGCACCGATTTTGCACATGGATTCCCGATAGGTTCTATTTAAACGGCTTTCCAGGAGGTTGTTGACGTGTAGAGTCTGTTTCTGAATCAGTGCATCCAATCGTTCGGGCGAGAAATCTCGAAATACCGCTGCCGTAATCGGGTGGGAAAGCAGATAGTCATAAAAAGAGGCGGCAAGCGTGGGTGATCCCTCTTCGAGGGTAGAAAGATATTTTTCAATGAGCTGGAAGTCTTTGTCTTCCAGGCCGAGAAAACCGGGAAGCGTGCTGGTGCTGGTGATCACCATATATCGGGCTCACAAATTGATTTTAAACAAGGATGGGGAAGTTAAAGTAAGGCTTGGTGTGTTTACCCAAAGCTCCAGCCACTGCGGGGTGCTTTATCTGGCCTTTGCAGATATTTATCCCCGCGCTTAAATGCGGATCTTGGCGTGCGGCATCTCGCCAGCCTAAATTCGCCAGGCGAATAATATAGGGCAGGGTGGCGTGCGTCAGCGCATAGGTCGAGGTGTTTGGAACTGCGCCGGGCATGTTCGCTACCGCGTAATGCACGATGTTATCGACAATATAGGTGGGCTGATCGTGCGTGGTGGCACGGCTGGTTTCAAAGCAGCCTCCTTGATCAATGGCGACATCAACCAGTACGCTGCCGGGACGCATGTGGGCCAGCATGTCGCGACGGACTAATTTAGGTGCGCTGGCACCAGGGATTAATACCGCGCCAATCACTAAATCAGCACCGATGAGGATGTTTTCAAGATTTTCGGTGGTGGAATAAAGCGTTTGCAGTCGTGCGCCGTAGTGGGCGTCCAACTCGGCCAAACGCACTAGGGATTTATCCAGAACCGTGACTTGCGCACCCAGACCTAAAGCCACGCGCGCCGCTTGTGTGCCGACTACACCGCCCCCGATGATCACCACATGACCCGGTGGCACACCCGGTACACCCGGTAGCAGAACACCCGCGCCGCCATGAGTTTTTTCCAGCGCAGTGGCGCCGACCTGGATGGACATCCTGCCCGCGATTTCGCTCATCGGTTGGAGTAGGGGAAGCCCGCCCTTATGGTCAGTAATGGTTTCATAGGCAATGGCCACGACACCCGCATTCATGAGGCGCTCGGCAAGCGCTAGGTCGGCCGCGAGATGCAGATAGGTGAATATGATCTGGCCGGGGCGCAAAAATTGACATTCAATGGGTTGCGGTTCTTTGACTTTGACGATCATATCCGCTTCGGCAAAAATGGCCTCGGCCTGCGCTAAAACGATGGCACCTGCGTGTTGATAATCTGCATCCGATACGCCAATACCGGCACCCGCGCCGGTTTCGACCAGAACCCGATGACCGTACCCGACGAGTTCGCGCACCCCGCCGGGGGTGAGCCCCACGCGGTATTCTTGATTTTTGATTTCTTTGGGGACACCAATATTCATGCGCTACCTCGGCTGAGAAATATAACGAACCAATATTCAGGGTTAATCATCATTAAATGCTTGCACAGCCACCCAAAACAACAATCAGGCGGGTTCCAGATCTTGACTCTGCTGCGGTGTCGGCGCGGCCATGCAGCCTTGGGCATAGCTGCGGATCACCGATCCGCCAACTAAATCAGCGGGGTCGATTTCTTCGAGTTTAACCAGAATTTCAAGGCTGTCATTAATTCGACCTTGTCTGAGCAGAATAAAACTCAGTGCCTTGAGGGTAAAGAGATGAAAATGCGCCGGGCTGTGGGTATCGGCCCAATGGGCTGTGGCGGGCGTATGCCATTGCCAGGCGGAGGCGAAATGCCCCAACCGTGCGCTGACGGCTAAAGCCAGCCGTGCCACACGCTCGGCTTCCGCCAGGCGCGATTGGCGAAACAAGAGTTTATACAGCGCAAAATAAGACGATAGATTGTTTGGATTGAGCGCCAAGGTATCGTGCAACAGGCGTTCGATCTGATCCAAATATCCTTGACCCATCTCCAGGATGTCTAAGCGGGATGCCCCGTGCTCTGCCGAATCCGTGAAGGGGTGCGTTTCTTGATTTGCGGAGAATTCAAACATCATTCGACCACACGTCGGCGGCAGGGTAGAGCCGACGAACGGGCACGCCGCCCAAGAGATGTTCGTCGATAATTGCCTCAATGTCGGCTACCTGTACTTGGGTGTACATGATCCCTTCGGGGTAAACCAACACATTCGGACCCAAGTCGCAAGGCCCGATACAACCGCAATTCGTCAGCGCGAATCGCCCCCAAAGCTTGCGTGCTTCAAAGGCATTTTGAAACGCACGGAGCAAATCGATACTGCCTTTAGCCACGCAGTCACCGCGCGGGTGGCCGGGCGGGCGCGACTGCACACACACAAATACGTACCGTTCAGGTTTGCTCATCATGCGACCTCAACCGAATTTAAACAGAATGCCGTGGCCACCACGCGGATAGGCCCAATCGACGTTGTGAAATTCAGAACAGATAATCCGGCAGGTGCCGCATTCAAGGCAGCCATCGGTATTGACAACCACACCGCCCGCTTCGGTGGGTGTATAGCAAGCGGCTGGGCAGACGATGGTACAGGCCTGCACCTTGCAGTCATCGGCGCACACGGTAGGATTCACAATCTGAATATGAGGCCGACCCTCATCAACCCGATAGCGGTTCTGGAATAGTTTTTCTTCGATCTTGATCATCGCGTTGCTCTCCACATCCGATACGCATCCCCCATGAGTCCCCATAGTGAACGCCGTTGAACAAAACTCTTGCGTATCGCCTTTTCTTTGCTGTGTTTATCTTCCCCATCCACGATCAACATGGTGTGTGCCGCACGGTTGAGCAGTTCGGGGTAAACTGAAAAGAAATGCGGGTTGTTGTGCAAAATTCCGGGTAACTCCCGGTATTTACGCAGGTCTTTCATGACGAAACTTTCGTCCATGGCAGCCTTGTATCGGGTGAGATTGGCCGCGCTGCACGGTAGCCCCGCCGCTTTAAGCGTGATGACGGTTTCTGCTGCCAGCCGCCCGCTGGTCATGGCCAGATTCGAGCCTTCGCGATGCACGGCATTCACGAGCCCCGCACTATCACCCACCAGCATCCAGCCTTCGCCAAATAATTGCGGCACAGCTTTATACCCCCCTTCGGGAATCAGGTGCGCGGCATATTCTTTCATTTCACCCCCTTCAAGTAGCGGGGCGATGGCCGGGTGGGCCTTGAGCTCTTCGAGCATGGCATAGGGGGTGATGTTGCCATTTTTGAAATCCGATACCATGCAACCGATCCCAAGCGTGATCGACTCCTTATTAGTGTACAAAAAAGCCGTACCCACCATGCCGTGGGTGACCGTACCGGCAATTTCGATGACCACGCCTTCATCACCTTTGATGTTGAAGCGGCTTTCAACCACCTCTTGCGGCATAAAATGGATTTCCTTGACCGCCAGTGCCACGTTTTGTGCTTCAATTTCCTTGTGAAACCCGGATTTGGTGGCCAGCAATGAGTTAACCCCGTCAGCCAGAATCACCACATCCGCATAAATGTCATCGCCCAGGCGATCGGTGCGAACACCGATGACTTTATTGCCCTCTTTAATGAGTTCGGTCACGGTGGTTTCGCAAATAACCAATCCCCCAACGGCTTTCACTTTGCTGGAAAACCATTTATCGAATGGTGCCCGCAAGATGGTGTAGCGATTGGGGCGCTCGCTGTTGAAATCATCCGAGCGGTAATTGGTACCGATAAATGAGCGGTCATCGAGAATCCACATCCGTTGCTCAATGATATGGCGCTCCAACGGCGCATCATCGCGGAAATCGGGGATCATGCGCTCCAGCGCATCGGCGTACAAAATCGCCCCTTGTACATTCTTGGTGCCCGGCGTTTCGCCGCGCTCCAGTTGCAGAATATTGAGCCCTGCCTTGGCCAGGGTGTAGGCCGCCGCATTGCCCGCAGGGCCCGCCCCGACCACAATTGCATCAAATTTTTCAGCCATGTCAGATTCCTCAGGGTTAGCCGGCCCGGCGATTCACAACCAGGCGGCTGCGGAAGGCTTCTGTCAGGGCAGGAAGTATGTGCACGGCATCACCCACGATGCCGTAGGTTGCGAAATCAAAAATCGGGGCATTGGGATCGTTATTAATGGCGATCACGACATCCGCACCTTCCATGCCCACCCGGTGTTGAATCGCGCCAGAGATACCGGCGGCGATATACAGCTTCGGGCGAACGGTTTTGCCCGATTGACCGATTTGACGATCTGCCGTGAGCCACCCCGCATGGGTAACGGGGCGTGAACCGCCAACTTCAGCGCCCAAAACAGCCGCCAAATCCCAAATATGGCGGAAGTTTTCCGCCTTGCCCATACCCCGACCACCAGCCACGATGATGTCGGCATAGGCCAGTTGTGCCTGCTCCTGGGCCTCATCGGGGATGAATTCAAGCACTTTGGCGATAATATCGTTTTCAACCATATTCAAGGATTCAGTAACCATCCTGCCTATTCGCCCCGGTTCGGCAGTGGGCATCGACATGACGCGCGGGCGAATCGTGGCCATTTGCGGCCGATAGTTCAGGGTTTGTATCGTGCACAGCAAGCTGCCGCCGAAGGTAGGGCGTGTCGCCAGTAGGCCGCGATTATCCGGGTCAATCGCCAGATCGGTGCAGTCGGCGGTGAGTCCGGTCAAAAGCGTGGTTGCCACACTGCCGGCAAGATCGCGGCCGAGGGTTGTGGCACCCAGCAGTAGAATTTCCGGCTGATGCCGATTGACCAAATCGGTCATGGCCTTGGTATATGGCTCGTTCCGGTATTCGGTGAGTAGGGCATCACACACCACATAGGCGACATCCGCGCCATAGGTAAAGGCGGCCGCACTGGCCATTTGGGTATCCACGCCGCTACCGCCCAAGACGACTGCCCCCAACTCAACCCCGAGGATATTGGCTAACTTGCGTCCTTCGCCCATTAATTCCCAGGAAACCGGATGGACGTGACCGCGCTCCATCTCGACAAAGACCCAAATGCCCTGATAGGCCGCCAGGCGGGGGTCGAGTTCTAATCGTTTTTTACCCTTGGGTGCGGCGGTAGGCGCAGCGGCGGGCGTGGTGTTTTCGCTCATGATCCGTTTCCTCAAATGGGTTAATAGGCTACGAGGCCAAGTTCATTGGCGAGCCGGGCGCTTTTGCTGGTCAGTGTGTCGATCAGTGCCGCCGCAGTGGCCTTGGGGCCTTGGCTGACATCGATCATTTGCGCCTTGATCGCTTTGGGTTTTGGTGCAAAAACCTTGCTGACCACCGTAGGCGAACCTTTGAGGCCAATTTTGCTGGCATCTTCAATGCCCGCACGGTCTTTGTTCCACTGGGGTACGACATAGCGCGCCGAGCGGAACATGTTTTCCATGGTGGCGAAGCGGATTTGATTGGTACCTTCAAGCATTGTGATGAGTGCAGGCAATTGGGTGCGAATCACTTGTACGCCGCCTTCGGAGCGTCGTTGCACCGTGATGCTCCGTTGCTCAAGATCAACCTCGTCAATCGCGGCAACATAGGTCAGTAATTGCAAGCCCATCCGCTTGGCAATGCCAGGGCCCACTTGGGCGGTGTCGCCATCGATGGTTTGCTTGCCGGTAAAGACGAGATCGACCGGATTCTCTGCCCCAATGGTGCGAATGGCTTGGGCGAGCGCGAAAGAAGTCGCCAAGGTATCGGCACCGGCAAACGCACGGTCCGTGAGCAGGACGACATCATCGACCCCGAAGGCAATCGCCTTGCGCAAGGCATCCTCTGCCTGGGGTGGCCCCATGGTGATTACGGTAACTTTGCCACCCATGCGGTCTTTAAGTCGTAGCGCTTCTTCAATGGCAAACAGATCAAACGGATTAATAATGGCCGGTACGCCTTGGCGCATGATGGTATTGGTCACCGGATGCACGCGAATTTGCGCGCTATCGGGGACTTGCTTGATACACACAACGATATGCACGATGGACTCCTTTGCCCCACAGGGAAAATAGCGACGGTTCGCGTATATCAAAGCAAAATCTATTCCAATTTTACTATTAATATTAACCATTTGAATTTAAATGCATTTATCAAGATGATCGCCTGAGGTGACGAGGTCATTGGTTTGTTGGATTTACGACAAAGGTGTCCATTTGTCTTCATTGGAATTGGAGATGACAGACACAAGACGATCGCGTCCACGACGGAGTCGATCAGAGGCTCCCTAAGAGCATGTTCATGCGAGCAGCCGGGAACCAGCGAGCAAACGTCACTGTATCTATGTCAGGGTATGATTCTGTGGTTGAAGAATTAAGGCAAGATAACCAGAAACCAGACTGAACCGATCAATAACATAGACCAATGGACGGGGCATGCTCGGTGGTCTGCCCGCCCAAGCAGAAAAGGCGGGTTTGGTATTCAAGCTCACCCCAGCGTATTACGCGTTTATTGATGGCAATAGTGCGGTGGATTTGAACCTGCGCGCTACTCAGGGTAATCAAATAGGCTGAATTGGCTTTTATCGCGATCACCAAGGGGTCGAGCAAGGGCGGGCGGGCTTTGATCCGCATAAGGATTTTGATTATTTGCGGCTGGTCTTTTCCG
This sequence comes from Pseudomonadota bacterium, assembly GCA_021801265.1. Taxonomy (GTDB): domain Bacteria; phylum Pseudomonadota; class Gammaproteobacteria; order Halothiobacillales; family Halothiobacillaceae; genus Halothiobacillus. Next base: position 90,389 of record JAJYYE010000011.1, read on the forward strand.
AGCAAGCGGCCATGCAGGGCTTTTTTTGGCGGCTCGGTGAGTGCGGAAATCGGCGGCGAAACCTACGGTTTATTAGGTTTGCGTCGCCAGACCACCACCTGGTTTGGATTGCGGATGTCATATATTGCCGCCACCTCACGGCTTGAAAGCCGGTCACGGTCCTGATGGGATAGTACCTGCAGTTTGAACGGTACACTGTACGCACCACGCTTGGGGCGCAATCCGTCGATACCATGCCGGCGGTAGTGGCTCACCCAGGTCCGGATTTTCTCCTCGGGAACTGACCATTGTCGTGCCAACAGTTTCGCTCCGCCTTCACCAGCCAAAAAGCTTTTGACGATCTCGAGTTTGAACTCAGTTTTGTATTTCTTCATAAAACCCCCTTGTAGTTTGTCCAACTTCTGGGGGTCAGTTCAGTTTTTGAGGAGGCTGTTTGGTTTAAGTCATGTTGCGATGGCGGCCTGACGGGCACCCCGCAAAGTCCCTGGCAGCGTGGACCAACGAGAAAACCGCACAACGCCCCGGAAGCCGCTGAGTGTAATGATCATGATCTGCGCTCCCTGCCGAAACGACACGCTTTTGCGTCGATTCCAAAATGCCCGGAACCTGTCCCAAAACCATCAATAAGATATGGAGAATTGGTTGTTGCCAGAATGTCCGCCGATAGAACCCGGCGCAATGCCCTTCGATGATTGCGCCCTACTCACTTCCCACCGAGCCGAAAAACCGCTACTGGGGACCGGCATCCTGAAGGATATCGCTGGGCACATCGTCGGCAGAGGTGATCCCAATGTTCGACAGGGTGAGATTGACCGGGCTCGGCGGGACGTATTGGTTGTGGCAGATGGCGTAGAAAGTCGTCGGGTCGCTGAAGTAGTTATTGGTGAAATTCAAATCCCCCACGGGCAGACATCCCCCCATGTCTGCACCGTACGGCAACCAATTGCTCAGCAGGCAGAGGTCCTGAGTAAGTTGCGAACCCTCAAAAGAAGTGGGATAGCCGCAGGCGCCGAAATCGACCGTGCCCGTCGGGTCGTTGAGCGTCACGTTCTGCGACAGGGTGATGAACTGCGAACCGCCGTCGGTATAGAAGATATTGCTACCGGCGCCGGGGCGCTTCGACTCGGCGACGTTACCCTCAATCAGCAATCCGTTGGCGAAATCGGTGCCCTGCGCGCCGTTGGTGTAGATGGCTCCACCGTCCCACAATTTCTCAAGGAAATAGCTGAATCGATTGCCGACGATCTTGTTGTTGCCGGCAATCGTCGGCGTCGAATGCGCCCCCCACATGTTGGGCGTGGCGCCGGGCAGCCCGGGGAAACCGTTCTTGTCGAGCAAACCCCAGCCCCAACCGATGGCCAGCCCGCTCCAGGGCACATGGCTGACAGCATTGTGGGCAACGGTGGTATTCCGGGTGAACCCGACATAAATACCGGCGGTATCCCAGTAATCCTGGCCGGTACGGGTGATGACATTGTTCTCAACCAGATTACCGCTGTTGGTCGCGGCAGCATCCGGGCGCATGTCCAGATCCGAAATGCCGCCGACCTGCAGCGCGGACGACGAAATATCCGTGAACTGGTTATTCAGAATCAGATTATTCTGGCAGCCTGTTCCGAGCGACAACGCCACACCGCCCAGATGCTTGAACGTATTGCCGACGAAGGCGATGTGATGCGCATACTGCAGGCTAACGTTGCCGGGCGTGGAATACGTGACCTGCTGATGCCCGATCACGTTGGATTGATAACCGCTGCCGATGAGCAGATTACCGCTCTGATCCGCCACATAACCGTTGCTGGAATTCGGCAACAGCCAGGTTGCATAGGCAAAAACGAGGTTTTCGAACCGGAGGTTCTCGACCGACGCCGACGGCGTACCCTTGATTTGCAACAGCGACTCCAGAACCGGCAGCGTGGCCGTTTGCGGCGGCGTGCTGGAAGCCATCAGATACGTGATGGTTTTTGTGTACGGGTCCAGATACCACATGTTCGGATCGGTCAGGAACTCAGGCGCATTCTCCAGCCAGTTGAGCTGATAGAAGTTCCAGGGCTCCGGGAACGTGTTCGCATTGTCCCAGCACGGGTTAGCCATCACCAAGGTACCGGATGACACACTCGCTACCGGGCAACGTATCATCTTCCACTGCGTGGTCGTCACAGCCTCCACCAGTTCGGGATGCGTGAGTGTCGGCACACTGTGAACCGGCTGGTAGCCGTTCGAAACGCGAGCGTAATCGGGATTGATGGCTGTACCCGTATTCGAGCGCGCACGTGTAGCCCGATGATCGTCCACATAAAACTGACGCGGCATGACCCCGGCGGGCAAGTCCGGAACCTGCGCCACACAACGCCCGCCCGCACATTGGAAGCCGCTGACATCCAGCCCGCCGGACAACACGACAGGCGTCTTGCTGTCGGGTGCGGCCTGGTAAACGACTTCACCAACAGCCGCGCCAGAGTCCCGTGCATCAAAAACCAATGGCGCCTTGAGGTGGTACACGCCGCCTTCAATATTCACCGCAATCTTGCATTGCCCCCGCAATGGACTATCCCGAACGGCCAACTGCGCCTTCCCGATGGAAGCAAAAGGCTGACCGGCACTTCCATCCCCCGTGGCATCGTTCCCTGTGGGCGAAACCCAATACGTCATGCACGCATCGGCACCCGAGCCGGACGTCAAATCGCAGCCTTGCAAGGACGGGATCGCCAGCACCAAAGCGGCAACAGCCGCACTACGAGAAAAGCGCCAGCGAGCGATTAGTGCAGGAACTTTAGACATGATTATTTGCCCCGATATGATTGAAGACGGCCCGTGAGCGCGCCTTCAAATCACAGGTCTTACCGCCGACAGCAAATTATCACAGAGCAATGGAGTACGGAAATATCACGAACCGCCAGTACGGGCGCGTTTTCCCTAAAACCGAGGCACACAAAATAGTCTAGCCAGGCTATTGAATTCACCAGTAAATACTGGGATGCTCAACCAGAAGGCAATCCTGATAATGAAGTGGCTGTTAAGCAGAAGGTGCGCTATAGGCATGAGAAGCCCTCTACCTCCACTAGAATCGATAGGGGCACAGGGATAAATAATATCCAGACCGGATATTCGTCGGTTCACCAAAATATAGATCTACCAAGGTTTATATTTCGCGTTTTGCGTTCAAATAGAGACAAACAACTCAATAAGTGAACTTAGACAGCTTGTGGAGGGTTCTGCCCCGTTTTCACGGACGGTTGTAAAAAGGCTAAAAACTTCTGATCCTGCTTGACGAGTCTACGTCGCATCCTGGGATTGTGAAACCGCTCAATGTCGTCGAAGACGTCCGATCGGGCAGCATCCAGAGTTCGATAGATCGTACGGTTTACCCGCTCTTGCTTGAGTCTCCCGAAGAAGCCCTCGCAGGCCGCGTTATCACCGCAGTGACCAACGGCACTCATGCTGCAGATCAAGGTGTTCCTCTCCAGAAAACGCGGGTAGTCATCGCTGGTGAACTTGGCGACAACGCCGGATCATCCCGGACCACTCGATGATCCCTTCGCGAAGTACGTTGCCGCGTCTCTTAAAAAATCCCGTTCCTTCTTGATCTGGGCCAGTTCCCGTTTCAGCCGTGCCACTTCCTGATCCCATGGGCTTCCCGTGCCGACGAAGACCTTGCCCAAGCCTTCGTCCACTTCACGCCCCCAACGCGACTACATGTTGGGATTGATGCCGATATCGAGCGCCACCTGGCGGCAACTCACGCCGGGCTGACGTGTCAACGTCACAGCCTCATTTTTGAATTCCGGGCTGAATTTCTTCTCTTGGTCAGAAACACTCCTTGGCCCCATTATGGGGCTTCTTTGAAGCGTCCGTGCTATCGGGTTAGAACCCTTCAATGTGATTCCGAAGGGGCAACCAGTAAGCGATGAGCCATCGAAACGCCTAGGGCCAGACGGGTAGTGCCCATGCGGACGATAATGGAGCCGCCTTCATGCTGAATAATCTCCAGATTAATCCCCACGCGAATGCCCATCGCTTCCAGGCGTTTCTCTAAGGTTGTGGGTGCATCTTTTAATGAGGTGATAACCACGCGGGTCCCCGGTGTGGCTAAACTGATGGAATAGCCTTGCGGTGGTGTTTTGGCACTGGGTTTGAATTCTGTCGATGAATAGTTAATGGCAGGAAAATCTTCAGCAGGAAGAACAGATGAGTTAAACCAGAATGCCATGATGATTGCCTCACATATTAAAATAATGCGTTTGGACTCCTTGACATACCGTGCTTGATTGTCACGTAGTTAGGCCATGTCAAGTTGCCCACCTGAATTATTTAACAGCATTTTTTGTGCCACTTTATTTTAATGAGCGCGGAGAGGATATCAATAACCTGTAATGAGTTGGGTTCCTGCGCGATTATGGCTTTAACCACATCCTTGTTTTTGATGTTTGCCTTGAATTAAGGCGATAAATCGGGATGATTTTGGCTGTGTTTTGAATTGCGCCTTGTTTTAGTGCATTAATGATTGGCATCATTGGGAACAAAAAAATACTCAATAAAATCCAACCCCCGCATTTGTTGCAAAGCCGACAAGATTGAATGAAATCAGACAGGCGCCCTGGCAGCCTGTCTGACTTAACCTTTGCGCTCGGGAGCATCATAGTTGCTGAAATGGCCTTCTCGGGATGCTTGCGCGCGCGCGCGGGCAATGATGCCCGCACTTTTTCCCGATGGCGCGGGCAGTGATACCAGTTTTTCGAGTTGATCGCTGTGGCAACTGGGGCAAACGGGGGTTTCCCCTGACATAACCAAGGTTTCAAAACCATGATGACACTGACGGCATCGATAATCATAAATAGGCATAAAGCCTCCTTGTCGGTTGATTGTCAAGAATGGGCGTCCGGTTAAGGCGCTTGCAGTTTTAGGGTGCGCCGTGCAGTGGACGGCGGAGTAGGTTCAGGCAATCTACGGTGGCGGCCATGTCTATCGCAGTGAAGTCATCCAGGGTAGCGAGGTTGGGATTGGCACCCAACCTTAACAGCCGCTCGGCCACGGCCGCCTTGCCGGTGGAAACGGCGTACATTAAGCAGGTCGCGCCATTGTCATTTTGGTGGTTAATGTCGCAGCCAACGGCCATCAAGGTATCCAGAATGCTGAGATTTTCGCCCACACAGGCGAGCCAGAGCGCCTGGTTGCCATCGCCATTACAGGGGTGCGGGCTGGCGCCGGCGGCAAGTAGTTCAAGCACTCGGTCTGGGTTGGCTTCGCGGGCGGCACGCATGAGCGGCGTCATGCCGTTGGTTAATGGGCTGTGGATGTCGCTGCTGGAAAATCCTTGATTAATTAACCAATTTTGCAGGGATGTACTCAAAAAATGATTCTCTGGCAACGCCGCAAAGTGCCAGGCAAGCAGGCCACCCTCCAGGCTGTAGACTTCAGCAAAACCGAAATCAATAAACATTTGGGCATGGATCTGGCTGGCGTTGCCGTGATAGCAGTAAATTAACACCGGCCGATTTTTAGGTTCGATTTGTATGACATCACCGGCATTACGCTCAGTGAGATGTTGGGCACCGGGTAGGCATTCTTGGGTGAAATCGGCATGGGTGCGGCAATCGAGTAACAGCAGGTTGGGGCGTTTGAACAGCTCAAGCGCGATGTCAACATTAATGCCTTGATAGGTGCGTTGGTTCATTGCAGAGATCCCGTGACGTCGCCAGCTTGGCGATTGGGGTACGGCGGCAGGGTGGCGATACGGGAATCAAGCAATGGATGACCGACGGTGAAGTGATATAGCGATTGCAGGCGGTCGTCTTTCAGGCCAAAAACATCGTGTACGGCATCATCATAAAAACAGCCAATACCGGTGCCCCGCAAACCCAGTGTTTCCGCCGTGAGATAGAGCACTTGGCCGATCAGTCCAGCCTCCCAGTGGAGTTGGCGATATCGCCAGGGATTTTCGGTGATGAGCGGGGCAAATTCTGCCAGCATGGCCAAGGAAAACCCACTATCGGCGGCAATGGGTTGTTGACAGGACAGCGTGTTGATCATTCGGCGGGTATCGCTTGTGTATAAGCGGTACAGCGGGAGGTGCGCGGGCTTGCCACTCGCCGGTAGCCATTCAAAATTGGGGTTCAGTGCCGTGCGCAACGTGATTTCTCCTTGCGGGCTGCGGGGTAGGGCGTACAGCCCCGGCGCCAGCCCTTCGACGCGATGGACAAAGAGCAGGGGGTGAATACGCGGGGCGAAATCCCAGCTATCCCAGGGTATGCAATCGGGACGGGGCAATAGGCTATCGAGGAGATGAAAGAACGCCTCTTGGGTGATCGACTGATTTTTATCGAAGCGCTGGGCACTGCGCCGACCTCGGATAATCTCTGCGGCTGCTCTGGCGCCAAAGGGTGTCGGTGGGGGCCAATTCGGGGATGAGGGTTTTATGGTATGTGCAGAATCTAACGTGGATTGACTGCTGGCCGCCGCGACGGTTTCAATCACTGGCCAGTGATACATCGGATGGGGATCGAGTTGATTTGCCTGTCCTGTCCATTGCCCCGCGCCGAAGGCAGAATGGATGTCGAGTGGGGCGGTGTTGGCTTCAGGGAACAGAATGATTTCGAGGAGCAAATCGGCCTCCTCACGTTCCGCATGGGCGAAATCGTCCGCCCGATCTAGCCCCAGCAAGGCGGCAAGCTCGGCACCGATGAGGTCTTCGCGTAGCCGCAGCGTCCAACCCAAGCTGGCAGCCGCGTACCGTAAGGCGGCCAAGGCGTGTCCAATGTCGAGCTGGCAATAGCGGAAGGCGCGTTCGCCATATTTCCATGCCTCTCGCCAGTGGATGGACGTCAGGCCGATCAACAGCCTTTGCTCGGTGATCGGCGAAGTCGCTTGCGGCCCGGTTGGGTGGGCTTCACCTTGGCGCAGCTCGAGGACATGCTCTTGACTGAGGTAGTGGTACACCCCCGTGTCCAAACCCTCAATTCCGAGCGCTAATACATAACCTTCCGTCGGGTGGAGGTTGCCGCTGGAAGGGGTGCACCGCAATGCCCAACGAGACTGGCCGTATTGTTTCCAAACTGCCAAGCCCAAGGAAAGCGCCAATAACCGGGCAAGCGTGGCCAAATTTAAGGGCTGTGATGGTGCGGTGGCAAGATCACTAAAAGCAGGTGATGGCGCGGTATCCATGAGGGGTAAATAGACCCGATGGCTTCCTGCAAACTCACGAAAAGGATTGGGTTGCGCGTCCCAATCCAAGGTATCTGGCCCTGCAGCATACTGACCCAGTTGGTGTTTGGTGCGCTGGTGATAACCCAGCACAGTATGGACGGATTCAGGACGATTCATGGGGGCAAGACTCCAGACGATAAAACCGCATGATCGTTAGCCCGTTTTTGTGACCGAGCGGCTAATTTGGTCAAGCGACACATGGCTAATCCCGCGTGCCTGATGGAACACCTTGAAGACTTTTTCTGTGACGGCATCGGAGGACACAAAATCCTGATAAGCCTGTGCTAACAAACGACAATAAAGTGCTTTCAGGGCATTATCGTCGAGTGAACCCACCCCGGATTCCCGCTTGAGATAATCGTGAAAGCGCTTGAGTATGTGCAGACGATTCACCGCTACGACGTGTTCATCGTACTCGATTTCCAGTATCTGCAAAAAATCTTCGGCAGAGGATAAAGAGGCCAGGGTTTTGCGGAGTGTGCTCATCGAAAATTACCTCAATGGGTGAGTGATGGGGTTGGTTTGGTCTCGCGAACCCCGCATAAATCCGGATCAACATCCATGCAGTGGGCGCAATCGGTCTCGGGGGTTTGGGTGGCGATCCCGGCCGCTTTTACTTGCAGTTCCAGCTGAGTCATTCGATCCATTAAACACGCAATGGCCTTGCCGACCGGATCGGGCATCAGGTGATGATCGAGATCAATGCCCTGGGGCGAGATGCGCCGTCGTTCGGCCGGCAGTACTACACGCCCCGGTATCCCGACCACGGTCATGCCGGCGGCAACGTCAATGATTACGACGGCATTGGCACCGACTTGGCAGCCAGGGCCGATGGTCACCGGCCCGAGAATTTTGGCACCGGCACCCACCATCACCCGATTGCACAGGGTCGGATGGCGCTTGCCGGGGTTCCAGCTTGTGCCCCCTAAGGTAACACCATGATAGAGGGTGCAATCGTTGCCGATTTCGGCGGTTTCACCAATCACGACCCCCATGCCGTGGTCGATAAACAGGCGGCGGCCAATCTGCGCCCCCGGATGAATATCCACCCCCGTCATGAGGCGGGCAATGGCACTCGTCAGGCGGGCGAGATAGCGTAATTTCACCCGCCACAGCCGATGCGCCAGCCGATGCGCGATGAGGGCATGAACGCCGGGATAGGTCGTGAGCACTTCCCAGCTCGTGCGTGCGGCTGGATCACGCTCAAACACGCAGCGCACATCTTCACGCAACATGCGCCATAAACTCGGCGGGGCAACAACTTCTTTGCTGATGACGGAAGCGGTCATGGATATCTCCTGTCAGGCGTGTTGGCATGAGGCTTCGGCTGTTTCCAGCAAAAAGCGGTGCAAGTCATCGTTTCGGGGCGTGGCTTTGTACTGCAAAACATGGCGACGAATTTTCGTCAAAATCCCCCGTGCCTGTTCTGCACTGACGAGCATGCCGAGTTCGACATAAGCGCGGATAATGGCTTTCTCGCCCGAGTGTTTGCCCAGCACCAAGCGATGTTGACGGCCTAACTCCTGGGGGTCGAAGCTTTGGTAGTTGCGCGGGTCTTTGAGCAGGCCATCGACGTGAATGCCGGACTCGTGGCTGAAAATGGCATCGCCGACAATGCTTTTACCCAGCGGCACTGGGCGACAGGAAGCGGCGGCAACCAGTTGCGAAATCCCCTTGAACTGACGTACATCAATACCCGTATCAATGCCATGCAGATGGTGCAGACACATCACCACCTCTTCGAGCGGGGCATTGCCCGCCCGTTCACCCAATCCGTTGACCGTGGTATTGACATGCGTGGCACCAAAGCGCACGGCGGCAATTGAGTTGGCCGTGGCGAGGCCAAGGTCGTTGTGGGCATGAATTTCAAGCTCCATGTCAGTGGCGGCCCGCAGGCGCGGCATGATTTGCGCTACCGTGAATGGCTCTAAAATGCCTAAGGTATCCGCAAAACGAAAGCGCCGAGCCCCGGCCTTTTGTGCCACTTCCATGACCTGCAGGACGAAATCCAGCGACGCGCGGGATGAGTCTTCGCCGCCGACGGCCACATTCAGCCCCATGTCTAAAATCTGTTTGACCCGACGCTCGACCTGCTGCAAAACCCAGGAGCGACTTTTGCCAATTTTGCTGCGGATATGCATGTCGGAGAGGGGTACCGACGCATTGACCATATCTACCCCGCAGCGGGCGGCAGCCGCCAAATCGGTGTCGTGCATCCGGCACCACACGACAAGACGGGCATCCAGCCCCAGTTGGGCAATGGCGCGGATGGCCTCAATTTCCTCTTCGCCCATGGCGGGAATGCCAATTTCCAGTTCCGGCACACCTGCAGCAATCAAGCTGCGAGCAATCGCCAGTTTTTCTTCGGGGCGAAAAGAAACGCCCGCTGTCTGCTCGCCATCACGCAGGGTGGTGTCGTGAATCACGGCGCGGGCATCAGAATAAGGGGCAAGCTCATGCATAAACAGGTGCGAAAGCGTTGGCGGCGTTAACCGGGCCATTGACACCCCAATAAGGCGAGAGGCGGCGCAACTGGTCGATAATCGGTGGGGTTTGGGCGATGACCCAATCGACTTCGGCTTCGGTGGTTTCCCGCGATAACGAAAAGCGGATAGTGCCGTGCGCGGCGGTATAAGGGATGTCCATCGCCCGCAAAACATGCGACGGTTCAAGCGAACCCGAGGTGCAGGCCGAACCCGACGAGGCGGCAATACCCACCCGGCTCAAAAGTAACAAAATGGCCTCGCCTTCGATATATTCAAAGGAGATGCTGCTGGTGTTCGGTAAGCGGTTTTCCATGTCGCCATTGGCGAAGGCGAAAGAAACCTGTTTCAGAATGCCCGCTTCGAGCCGATCACGCAGGCGACGAACGGCGGTACTTTCAAACACCATGTGTTCTTGAGCCAGTTCGGCGGCCATGCCGAGGCCGATAATCCCGGTGGTGTTTTCCGTACCCGCGCGGCGACCACGTTCTTGATGTCCGCCGCGCAAAAAGGAGCGAAAACGCGTGCCCCGGCGTACGTACAAAGCGCCGATTCCCTTGGGGGCATGCAGCTTGTGACCGGACAAAGACAGCATGTCGATGGCGGATTCCTGCATGTTCAGAGGGATTTTACCCACGGCCTGCACGGCATCGGTATGAAACAGAATCCCTTTTTCTTTCGCCATGCGTGCCAATTCTTCGACCGGAAAAATGGTGCCGGTTTCATTATTGGCATACATGATGGATGCAATGGCTACCCGGTCGCTCAGGGCATTGGCGTAGGCTTCCAGTGACAGGCGGCCTTGCTTATCCACCGGGATGTAATGAACCCGGTAGCCCTCGTGCTTTTCCAGGTGTTCGCAGAGGGTGAGAATGGCGGGGTGTTCAACCACGCTGGTGATGATCTCACGGCGTTCGGGATAAGCCGCCAGTGCGGAAAGAAGGGCCGTGCTATCGGATTCTGTGCCGCAGGAGGTAAAAATGATTTCCGTATCGTGCTCGGCACCCAGCAAGCGCTGCACTGCCGTTCTCGCATCGTCAATGCGCTTACCCACATCACCCCCAAAACTGTGCATGGAGGAGGGGTTGCCGTAAAACGCGCTGAAATACGGCAGCATGGCCGCCACGGCGCGCGGATCGACTCGGGTAGTGGCGTTATTGTCCATGTAGGTCGTGGTCATCATGATTAAACCCCCACAGCCTGAGGCATGCTGGCCGGCACCACGCGAACGGGGCGACCCAACGTCAGCATGAGTCGTTCTTGAATGCCGGAGATGGTGATGCTGGACATCTGGCACCCCATGCAGGCACCGCTCATGGCCACGCTCACCGTGTCGCCATCCACATCAACCAGCTGAATGTCCCCGCCGTCCATTTTGAACTGCGGTCGCATGTCATCAATGACGGCAGAAATTTTCTGAATTTTCTGTACCAAGGTCATGCCTGGGGTCATCACAGGTGTCGCCAACGGCTTGACCACGATGGGCGGTGATTTAGCCTCGGATTTGGCCGCTACCGGCGTTTTTTCATTGACCAGAGCCAGCACTTCTTCAATTTTCTCATGGCAAGTTTCGCAGCCGCCGCCCGCCTTGGTGTAGAAGGTAATTTCCTGGATGGTTTTGAGGTTATTTTCGCGCGCTACCCGTTCAATCATGGCCGCATCAATGCCGAAACATTTGCAGATCAAAGCGCCTTCTTCGTGATCGTCTACCCATTCCTCGCCGCGATAACTGGCAATGGCGGCGTGGAGGGCTTCTGCCCCCATCACGGAGCAGTGCATTTTTTCGGGGGGTAAGCCGCCGAGAAATTCAGCGATATCCAGGTTGGTGATTTTGAGCGCTTCGTTTAGGGTTTTACCCTTGATGATTTCAGTCAAGGCGGAAGAAGAGGCGATGGCCGAACCGCAGCCAAACGTCTGAAAACGCGCATCGACAATGATGTCAGTATCCGGGTCCACTTTAAGCATTAAACGTAACGCATCGCCGCAACTGATGGAGCCCACCTCGCCGATGGCGTTGGCCTCTTCGAGCACACCCGTATTCCTGGGATTGAAAAAATACTCTTTAACCTTGTCTGTATAGTCCCACATGGCATTATCCTCGATGACTGCATGATGATTTATCGGTTGTTGGCGCTTCATCCCCAGCGGAGAATGATGATCCGCAGCCGCAGGTACTTGTGGCGTTGGGGTTCTCGAAGCGAAAACCCACGCCGGTGATGTCTTCGACGTAATCAATCACGACACCACGCAACATGGACACGCTATTGGGGTCAATAAACACCTGTATGCCGTCTAAAGCGACAATGGTGTCTTCATCCCGAGATTGTGACTCCAAACCCATGCCGTACTGGAAGCCGGAACAGCCGCCTCCCGAAACCATCACCCGTAGCCCGCAGGCCTCTGGGGTATCGGTGATGAGGCCTTTGACTGCGTTGATCGCTTTATCTGTCAGTATCAACATGGTGTGCTCCTTAATCGGGATAGAGGTTCGTATCAAGTAAAAGCAAGAGGCGCGCCATGTTTTTTAATTCAATTGAACCTGTTGATATTTAATATTTATTTTCCAATGAAATCATTGATCCCGTTGGTTATGTCAGGTTCCTTACAGAGCAAATCATGATTTGCACAGAACCCAACAAAAAAAAGCCCGCAATAGCGGGCAAGGGGGAATTAGCGAGATGCGCCAAATGATATTACACGGGGCGGTTTGCTCCGGGATTGCGCACCGGACCCATGGTGGCCAGGCATTCTTCAAAACTGCTTTCCGGAAACTTGGCCTCAAATTTCAGTGCGCTATCCATAATGCGATTAACCTTTCCTGCCGTATCGAGTTTTTTTAAGTCGTTCCGTTCCAGATAAAGCAGTTCCAGTATCTCGTTATAAACCGTAGCCTCTTCAATGGGCAGGATATAGAAGTGAATGCTCCGATAATTGATGGAATAACGTTTGCTTAAATCAATGTTATTGCAAAACATAAAATATTTGCCGGCAGCATCCAATGATCCCCCAAGGACATCAACCAGCGCTTCAAGATAACCAAAAGAGAGTAAATAGCAGGTCAGAAAATTAATTTTATCTTGCCCAGGCTCAGCGCCTGTAATCACTTGTTGGGCGACAATCTCGGGGGGGCGCGCTTCATCGGCAATACTCGGGGCAAATTTTATGGCAATTTCACCACGGAAACCCAGACGGCCTTGCGGATTAATTTCACCCTTGAATACCGGATTTTGCAGGCGTTTTTGTTGCTCCAGGGGTGTAAATGCGGTTAGTACGATGCTACTCATGAAGTTACTCCAATCAGTGGGTTAAGGGCGATGAAAACAAAAAAAGTGCGATAAATTGAAAATTAATTTTGATTGGATAATAACTTCCATTGAACTGGCTCTTCTGAACCAAAGCAGGCTTCATAATCAAAACAAACATCACAGGTGGGTGCCAAGCAGAGAGAAACCGCACTCATGTCACAGAGTTGTTTATAAAAAAACTTTTTCCACTTCATATTGGCCGTGTTCTTGTTAAACAAAATTGGAAAATAATGGGAGATGACCTGATTTAATTCATCTCGGTTGCTAAGCCCCAGGTCTTGCCAGAGATGATTATTGCCCATGCAGGCCGTTGCAATAATGACAGCCATCCAGTGAAATTGTTCACCATGATGAGCGCAATGATCTAATAGCAGCGTTTGCATATCGAGCACTTCTTGCACCCGAATGAGTGATGAGGTATTATTTTTTCCACTATGGCATTGGCAAAGGAATGTCTCATTGACCGCCCGATTTAAATGCACCTTGATACATCGATCCAGTGGCTTGTTATCCATGACTTTAGCAAAATACCGGTTCAATAACATGCGGAATTGGGTTTGCGACAAACCCAGTGCGGCACTTAATTCCCCTTGCGAATCTTGTGCATGATGGCTAATGCATTGGGCAAAAAAATGCGCCTCATCGATCTGTTCTTGTTCATCCCGATGGTTCATTAAGTTCATATAGATTGATACTGACATTTTTAGGCCCTCTGATTTTTTAGCCGACCGATCGCATCATCGACGCCTCATCAACCACCGAATGGGTGTAACAATCTTTTGGGCATACTCGAGCGCAGGCCTCGCAACCAATGCAATTTTCCGGATGCTCAATGGTCATGACTTTACGCTCCGCATCGTCATCGTCTGCCGCGACGCGTTCGCCCCCTTCAGTGATACCCATCAGCATGAGCACACCGCGTCCGCAGGCACGGTAACATCGGCCACAGCCAATGCATTTTTCATCGTTGATTTTTTCAACGAATTGTGGAATCCAATTCAAGCCGCCTTGGGTGATGCCGGTCAGGGGGGGCATGGTGTTATCCTCCGGTCAACGCGACCATTCGCGCTCTGGCTGCGGTTAATTCTTGATAAGCGGTCTGCGTCTTCGTGGCTAAAGCCAGGATATTTTCCCAACCGATGGGTAAATCTTCGGCCAGATCATGCAGATCCATTTTCAATTGGGTCGCCTGTGCATTAAGGCGCTTAATGTCGGCTTTTAATGTGTCTTTCTCATCCATGCTGCACCACCAGAATCGCGTTTGTTTTGTTATGCCAAAGCAGGCTAAAAAATATTAACATGACCCCATTCTCCGACTAAAAGTGAGCCACTTCAGGGAAGCGTTGAATCATTTCCCCGGCACTGGCGACCAGTTTTTCGCCTTCTTCAGCCAGTTTTTCCATGCTCGGGAAGCCAAATCGATGCACATCCCGCAATTGTTTATTGACGACGATTAAACGTCCTGCAATTAACACCATCCGGCCAAAACCCTCATGGCTCATCTTCATCATGGGCGATACCATCACGCCCGTGGCGCGTTCCGTGGCAAGACCTACCGCGTTATAAAACAATTCGAGCCGCCAGAGCGTTTCCGGATCGGGATCGCCCATAATGGGCATGGCTTTACGTTGTTCTTTATTAATGACATAGGGCGCCAATAAATCCTCATCGGTTTTTTTCTCCCAGGTGCCATAACTGTCCTGTGCCCGCCATTGTTTGACTAACTCGCGGATAAATAATGTCTCCATCGGGTTAAGGATGATTTTATCCGTATTTTCAGCGGCATTAACTACGGTAGTTCCTGTGATATTTTCAAGCATGACTTAATTCCTCTTCGTCAAAATCAAATATCGATTCCTGTCCTTTGCGCAAGGCTTTTTTCAACCAAGGCGGCGGTGCATCCCGCAATACCCCCTGTAATTTATTCAGGATGTCGCTGATAACCTCCGGTTCATTGACCTTAATGGGATGAATTTTCAAGGCAATAACGCGCGCTGCCCCCGACCCGCCAATGGCGGCGACATACAAAATGGCGCAATCCTTTATGGCATCGAGCTTGGGTGCCAGTTTGTCTTCGTTGCCATCTTCGGCGAGTTCCCCATCGAATTGGATGACGGTCACAAATTGGTGGCCATCGGGGGTCACCTCGTAAATGGCAATGTTTTTGGCCCAACCAAAATGGGCGTCCACCCGTTTCAAATCTTGGGTAGCAAATGCAACTTTCATAATGCCTCCGGGGCGTGATGAGGGAATCAGGTTACTGGCACACTTAACCAGGGATAACTGTCGAATGTGCATGGGATTCTCCAGGTAATGGCCAGCGCTGTGGATGGCCTTCGTGCGCGTTGGCCATCAATAAATTACCGACTTCAAACAGTAAATCTCGGGTACCTCGATACCCGACCGATAGGCGATGGGTCGCACCGAGTCGGTCAAAAATGGGGAGTCCCATACGTAACAATGGAATGCCCAGCCGTTCAGCCGCCTGTCTTCCGTGGGCGGTTGTCATTAATAAATCGCAGCCGTGTGCCCGAGTTTCCAGATCTTCAAGATCACCGATAATGACTTCGTTGCAGGGAACTTGTTCGAGCAAGGGGGAGTGCGTGGTGGTGATGGCGGCAGTGATTTCTGCGCCTAGTTCACTTAACCACATGCTTAAATTCCATAGCAAATCGGGTTCGGCACCAATCGCGATTTTCTGGCCGCCAATGAAGAAATGCCCATCCAGCATGGCATCCAGCAGTTGGCTCCGTTGGCGTCGGTATTTATTGGGTACGGGTTGCCCGCTTAATTGACTGAAACAATCGAGTAATTGATCGTTTGGTTCAAGGCCGGTCAAGCGGTCGAATAAAACATAGGGTTGCCCTGTCTTAAGCATGAGGGCTTCGGCGGCTGGCCGCATCTGTTCACCGAGCGCAATGGTTAATTCCGCAGAGCCCAAATGGCGAATCGCATCAAGTGGTGTACCGCCCAGCGTCGTCGGTGAAAAATCATCCGGTATGTGCCCATCCAGTGATCCGGATAGATCGGGCAAAAAAGTCGGAATCAGACCGAACGATTCACTCATTTCGCGCAACTCTTCGATGTCGGCGACCGTCAGGTGCGATCCCACCAGGAAGTTGACCAAGCCCAGGATAGGTTCAACGGAAGGTTCGGCCACCGCTTGGATAATATTGCGCACGGCTTTGCTCCAACCATCCTGAAAGGCATCTTTGAAATCCGGGGTGGAGACATAAACCACCGCCAAATCCCCTAATTCAGGATGTTCGGCCATGAAAGTTCTAAGATACCCATCGACATCATCCCCTTTGGTTTCCGTCACCCCAGTGGAGCAAATGCCGATAATGCGGGGCTTGGTTTTCTGGTGAATCGTGAGAATGGCTTTGCCAATATTTTCAACCCCTCCGAGTACGGTCGCCACTTCATTCATGGCGGTCGTTTGCAGGGGGATGGTTTCGCGGAAATGACGCACAAACAGCACGAGTCCAAAGGCGGTGCAGCCTTGTGAGCCATGGAGTAGGGGCATGCAATCGGCAAGCCCCAGAAAGGCCAGCGCACCGCCCACGGGCTGGCTTAACTTGAGCGGATTCACCGTGCAGGCTTTGCGGCTGAGGCTAACCTTGCTCATAGGGCAACCTCGCGGGCATCCCAAGGTGCCGGTTTGCGCAGTTGCGACCAGATGGGGTTGTAGAGTGCGCTGTCGATTTGTTTCACCAGTTCGACCATGCCTTCGTAACCGGCATAGGCATGATGGCGCTCCTGATTGATGTCCAGCCAAGGCACATTCGCCTTGAGGGCAATAAACTGTGAACGCCCGCCCGAAAGCATGATGTCCGCCTCGGCATCGCGCAGCATTTTGTACATTTCCCGTGGCGTCATGTCATCGATCATGTGGGCATCGTCGCCCATCATCTCCTTGATACGCGCCTTGTCTTCCTGGGTGGATTTTTTGACGCTGGTACCCACCACTTCCATGCCGACTTCCTGCAGCGCCGACACCACCGACCAGGATTTAACCCCACCGGTGATGAGCAAAACCCGTTTGCCGCGTAGCCGGGTTTTGTACTCGGCCAAGCGGTGCCAAGCCCGGGCTTCTTCAGTGACGATAAGGTTCTCGGTGCGCGCCAGAAGATCATCCGGCGCACCCCGTTCAACCAATAGCCGGGCAATCGCGCGCAGTGATTCGCTGGAATCGGAAATACCATAAAAAGAGCCCTCGAAGAAAGGAATCTCATAGCGTTCTTCCATTTTTCGGGCAATGTTAATCATCGCCTTCGAGCACACCATCATGGCAGCGCGCGCACGATGTGATTGCGCCACTTCATGGTATTTGGCATCGCCGCTAATGCAGGAAAGAATGCGGATACCCAAGTGATCGAGCAGGGGCTTGATTTGCCAGAGCTCGCCGGATAGGTTGTATTCTCCAATGATGTTGATGTCATACGGGGTGGTGAATTCCGGCTCCTGGGTGCCGATCACATAATCCAGCAAGGCTTCTCCTGCGAGCTTATTACCCAAGTTTTTGCTGCCGACAAATCCCGGCGCATTAATGGGAATAATCGGTTTGCCGAATTTCAAGGCCGCCGCCTTGCACACGGCTTCAATGTCGTCGCCGATCATGGCAGGAACACAGGTTTGATAGACAAATACAGCCGGTGGGTTGTATTTGTCGATGATTTCCTTGATGGATTTGAACAGGTGTTTTTCACCGCCATACACCACATCGAGTTCGGTCATATCGGTCGTGAATCCAGTTCGATACAGTTTGGAACCCGATGATTTGGACCCTCGGTTATCCCAGGAATTGCCTTCGCAGGCAATCGGGCCGTGAATCAGATGGGCGACATCAGTGATGGGTTGCAAGGCAATCTTGGCACCATCGAAGGCGCAACCACCAGCGGCAGCGCCCGGTTGAAGCTGCACACTACAGCCTTTCTTGCGTTCTTTATCCGATTTTGTCTGGTTTTTATCACAGCCGGGCTCGTTAAAGATTTCGAGAATCTTGTCTTGCAACATCACGCACCTCCCAAACAACTCATAACCGATAAACGGAGATCAAAACCTACGGTGTGCACTCGAATTCCTTCCCTGATGGGATCGCTGTGATTAAAACGTCACCAAAATATCTTCATCCCGAACAATGTACTGGCAGGCCAAACGCCAGACTGGGGGCACATCACGCAACTCGGCATCCGAGATTTGTTCCTGGCTGATTCTCCCGGCCAGTTTTAAAACCGTTTTTTCCTTTTCGGTCAAATGAACACCCATAGGGATCTTGTTGCTTAATACATCGACCTTGACGGCACACGAACCACATTCTCCGTTTTCACATTCAAAGTGAACCGGAATGCTGTGTTCCTTAGCGACCGCCAGCAATGTTCGGCAATCACCGGCAATGGCGTAAACCGTGTGGTCTTTTTTCATCGCCGGAGAGGTGAATGTCACGTTAGCCATATTGGACCCTCTGTTTGTATCGGTTAGTGCCATTTGGCATGGGGTTCATCCCATGCCTTATGGCCTTGCGCGCCTGTTCTATCGAATAATGTCGAAGCTGTAATCCGTCGTCGCGATGCCGCTGGTGTCCTTGTCCATCTCATCGAAAATCTTATCGAGGAGTTTGACGAGGACATTCATCCCACCCTGATAACCCCAGATGGGATAACGGTGATGGTGATGGCGATCGAATACCGGGAAACCCATGCGAATCAATGGGGTGCCCGTATCGCGTTCCAGATATTTCCCATAGGTATTGCCAATCAGGAAATCTACCGGCTCGGTGAACAGCAGACTGCGCATGTGCCACAAATCTTTACCCGCATACACGTGACAATCCTTGCCAAAAGGGGAGGCATCGAACAGGGCCTGTACCTGGGTGGCCCATTGTTTGTTGCCATTGGTGGCCAATACATGAATGGGTTCGGCGCCCAGTTCAAGCAGGAAGGAGGTCAGGCCAAGGCAGAGATCCGGGTCGCCATACAGCGCGAACTTCTTGCCGTGAAGGTGCGCGCTGGAATCGGCAATGGCATCCACCAGACGACCGCGTTCTTTTTCCAGTGTGGAGGGAATCGCGATTCCCGTGACGCGCGACAGTTCCATCAGAAGCTTGTCGGTTCCGGCAACCCCGATAGGCGAGTTCAAGGCGATGACTTGCTGGCCGTGCTCGCCGATGAACGGCAGGGTTTTCTCAGTGCAGTATTCCTGCATGGAAATAGTGGCAACCGCATTCAATGCCGCCGCGGTGTCTTCCAGCGTTGTGCCGCCATCGTACATGCGAAATTCGCCATCGGTTGGGGTATCAAACACATCGCTGGTATCAGCCAGAACGGTGTATTCCACGCCCATCAGATCGAAAATTCGCTTGATTTCCCGAGTATTGCCTACGGTGTACCCATCAAACCCGCCGATGAAATTGACCTTGTTGTTCGGCTGCCGAACCAGAGCTGGAACAGTGCCTGCCTTGCCATCCCAGAAATGGGCAAGTATGCCTTTGAGCGCGTTGTCATAACCGGTGATATGGCTGCCAACAAAGGCTGGCGTGTGTGCAAAGGGCACATCGAACGCTTCAGGGACGCTGCCTTTTTCCTTGGACGTCTTGATAAAGGCGTTCAGGTCGTCGCCGATCACCTCGGCCATACAGGTTGTGGAAACGGCAATCATCTTGGGCTTGTACATGGCGTAGGTGTTGGCTAACCCATCAATCATGTTGTTAAGTCCGCCGAAGACCGCAGCATCTTCCGTCATCGACGATGAGACGCAGGAACTGGGCTCCTTGAAATGCCGACTCAGATGGCTGCGGTAATAGGCCACGCAACCTTGCGATCCGTGAACAAAAGGCATCGTGCTTTCAAAGCCAACGGCGGCAAACACCGCACCGAGTGGTTGACAGGCCTTGGCGGGGTTAACGGTGAGCGCTTCGCGAGCGAAGTTTTTCTCCCGATATTCCCAGCTTTTAGTCCAATCACGAACCTGAACCAGTTTTTCATCGGATTCGGGGTATTCAAAATTTTCTTTTTTGTTCTTGAACATTTCCTTATATTCCGGTTCACGGAATAGCTTGAAGTGGTCAAGCACCTTCTCTACATTCTGACTCATGGCATCATTCCTCTTAGATCAAAGGGCGGCGAAAAGTCGTCCGCCCGAAAACTTGGCGGATCAGGCCGCCGCCCTACGCCTTATTTCCAAGGCGTTTTGGTCAATCCCCAAACCGGATTGTTGATAGCCATATCCATATCCCGGGCAAAAATGGCAAAACCGTCATAGCCGTGGTAGGGGCCGGAATAATCCCAAGAGTGCATTTGGCGGAAGGGCACACCCATTTTCTGGAAGACGTACTTTTCCTTGATGCCGGAACCGACGAGATCGGGTTGGATGGCATCCACCAATTTCTCGAATTCATAGCCATTCACATCGTCGTAAATCAGCGTGCTGTCCTTGATATCGTGCGTGGTGCGCTGATAATCATCGTTATGACCGAATTCATACCCCGTGCCCACCACTTCCATGCCCAAATCTTCATAAGCACCAATCACATGGCGGGGGCGCAAACCACCGACATACAACATGACTTTCTTGCCGGACAAACGCGGCTGATATTTCGCCTTGACGGCATCCACCATCAAGCGATATTTGGCGATGACGCGCTCGGCTCCTTCCTTGATTTTGTCGTCAAAGTGGTTGGCAATTTCCCGCAAACTGGCCTCGATTTTGCTGGGACCGAAGAAGTTGTATTCCACCCAGGGAATGCCGTATTTCTCTTCCATGTGTCTCGAGATATAGTTCATGGAACGATAGCAATGCAGCACATTGAGCTTTGCCTTGGGCGTGTTTTCCAATTCAGCGATACTGCCGTCGCCGGACCACTGGGCAATCACGCGCAGACCCATGTCTTCGAGCAGGATGCGCGACGACCAGGCATCCCCCCCAATGTTGTAATCACCAATGATGGCGATATCGTAGGGTGTGCCTTGGAACTCCGGATGTTTGCCTTCGGATTTATCGAAGACATGATCACGGATGGTATCGTTGGCAATATGGTGTCCCAGGGATTGGGACACCCCCCGGAAGCCTTCGCAACGCACCGGCACGATGGTTTTACCGCCGAATTCCTTGGATTTCTTCTTCGAGACGGCTTCAATGTCGTCGCCGATCAGGCCAATCGGGCATTCGGATTGCACCGTGATGCCGTGATTGAGCGGGAACAACGCCTGGATCTCGTCCATGATCTTTTCAAGCTTTTTGTCGCCCCCAAAGACGATATCCTTTTCCTGGAAATCGGAGGTAAATTGCATCGTGCCGAAGGTATCGACGCCGGTGGTGCCGATGTAATAATTACGACGGGATGCCCAGGAATACTGGCCGCAACCCACCGGGCCGTGACTGATGTGAATCATGTCCTTGATCGGGCCCCAGACCACACCCTTTGAGCCTGCATAGGCGCAGCCCCGGATGGTCATAACGCCCGGAATGGACTTGATGTTGGATTTAACGCCGCAATCCGGTTTGCCTTCTTCGAAGGTGCCGAGGTGCTTGGCGCGCCTTTTTGCCGTTTTTTCGGGATAAACCTTGAGGACTTCCTCAATTAATTCCCGATTGCGGGCTTTTGATTCTTCAGCGGTCAGACTCATCTTGACCTCCCAATTTATTCCTAAGTTTCGAGCACAGAGGCATTTCTCCCCATGGAAAAACGCCCAATACCTTACATACCCGCAGCTTTACCGATGACGCTTGTGTCTTCTTTCTGCATGATGCCGAACTCCATCAACATGTCTTCGAGTTCGTCCATGGTGATTGGGGTTGGGATCGAGCCATTACCGGCGTTGGCATGAATCTTTTGCGCCAGAGTGCGGTACTCTTGTGCCTGCTTGGAATCCGGTGCGTATTCCAGCACGGTCATCCGACGCAATTCGGCGTGCTGCACGATGTTGTCGCGCGGTACGAAGTGAATGAGCTTGGTACCCAGCTTGCCAGCCAGGGCTTCGGCCAATTCCAGTTCCTTGTCGGTCTGACGCTCATTACAGATCAATCCGCCTAACCGGACGCCGCCCGAGTTGGCATACTTGAGTACGCCCTTGGAGATATTGTTGGCCGCATACATGGCCATCATCTCGCCGGACATGACGATGTAAATTTCCTGGGCCTTGTTCTCACGAATCGGCATGGCGAAACCGCCGCAGACCACATCGCCCAATACGTCATAAGAGACATAGTCGGCGCCATCGTAGGCACCATTTTCTTCAAGGAAGTTGATGGACGTGATCACCCCCCGTCCGGCGCAACCGACTCCCGGCTCTGGGCCACCGGATTCAACGCAACGAATGTCGCGATAACCGATTTTCATGACATCTTCCAGTTCCAGATCTTCCACGCTGCCCGCTTCGGCTGCCAGGCTCAGTACCGTGTCCTGAGCTTTGGAGTGAAGAATCAAACGGGTTGAGTCGGCTTTAGGATCGCAACCGACGATGAGAATTTTCTGACCCATTTCGGCCAACGCCGCCAAAGTATTCTGGGATGTGGTGGACTTGCCGATGCCACCCTTGCCGTAAAAAGCAATTTGCCGTAATTTTGCTGCCATTGTCGTATCTCCTCTACCAAGATATTGATGGTTTCAATCATTGCCCCGTTATTGGGGTATCTGCTTCCGCACCGAGTATTCAGCAAGTGCCGTGCCATCTATTAAAATAATATCCAACCATATGTTATTAAATAGATATATCAACAAATCACCTCGCTGATTACTCTTGTTTGAAACCAGACAAAGCGGTTTATTTTGTTATGAAATGCACAGAGATCGGGGCGCTTTAAGGCGCCGGCCCGATTGAGGTCATGGCCAGCCCATCTCCAGGTTTTTTAATCCAGGTTTCGATAAGTCTCGAATTTCGTATGGTATTTATGTGTTTCACTGCGGCGGGCTCTGCCGTCCAGTTGAGCGCTGTTTTCAGCGCTATGTCGCCCATTATGTAATGGCATTAAATTTGCTTTTATTTATCCATGAGTCAGTAAATGTTCGCGTCCCCTAGCAGCCTGTCGGACTTAACCATCCGTCGCGAAGAGAAGTCCAGTTTGAGGGCTATTTCCCCCGATTTTGAGGCGAATGGTTGTTCCATTTAACGAAAAATCGGGGGAAATAGAGCCAAATCTGGCTTTTCTGTAGTAGGACTGCGTTAAGTCCGACAGGCTGCTAGACACTGACTCGTGGCATGGGTGTTTTGATGAACCTGACAATAATTTGTTAAAGAGGGCTGCGTATGCAAATCGGTGTTGATTGCAATCTGGCTGTGAATAACCGGCGTATTTTTGTGATTGCACAGGATGAAATTGCGCGCATGGCTTTACAGTTCATGCTGTACGATGAGTATGAAACCCATGAATTTTGCAGCCTGGATGCCGCTGAAGCCAAAGCGCGTGATTGGCCGCCGGATTTGCTGATTGTCGGTGAGGATTTGCTGACCCCAGATGAGAAACAGGGGGCCATCGAAAGGCAATTCCCGCAAACGCGTTTATTGGTGTTGGCAAATTCTCAGCGGGATACCCGTGTTTATTCTGAAGCGTTCCCGGCTAATGCCCAGATTCATCAGCCTTTGCGCCTTGAGGCAGTGAGGGCTGCCGTGGCCGACCGGTTCCTTTAAGGGATTAATGGTTGACTAAATTTATGGGACGCAAGCGTACGGGAAATCGGAGTCCGGCAACCAGCTTGGGTGGGAATTTGGTCGGTTTACCCACCGGACTGTTAATCAGTGCCGATTTTCATGCTTTCCCCTTGCCGATCCATATTGCCGGCACACGGGAAACCCACAGTGCCTTGTTTACGGCGCTGGAAAATGTAAAGAGTGAAGTGGCAGCAGGGCAGATTTTTCAGGCGTATATGGAGGATCTGTTTGGTCGACCGCTAGATGGCAATGGTGCGGCTACTCGACGTTATCGTGCGCAATATTTGCGCCTGCTCAACGGTTGGGGGTATGACAGTAATTCCCCCGAGGGTGCGGTTCTGAAGGCCTGGGTGGAGAGTCGATTCGGAATTCCTGCGACCTTTCATAAATCGGTGATTGCACGCTATGGCAGTCCGGCCTGGTTGCAGTATGCCGAGGACAAGATGTCCTCCCGGTTTGATAACAACAACATCCGTCTGCAACTGGATGCTTTATATGAATTCGCTCAGTGGTTCTTGCGACGCCATGACCCCACCGGGCAGCGACATTTGCGCCTGTACCGTGGGACGAACGATTTTGCCGAGCACCCCATGATCCGGCAACAGGATGAACGGCATGGGGTGATTCGTTTGAATAACCTTGTGTCGTTTACCAGTGATCGAAATATTGCCGGTGAATTCGGCGACTTTATTCTGGAGGTGCAGGTGCCGTTGGTGAACGTACTTTTTTTTAATGGCTTGATCCCCGACCACGCACTCAAAGGGGAAGCTGAATATCTGGTCATCGGTGGTGAATATGCCGTGCGTGTGGACTACTATTGAGGATGCAACCCATGAATGATGACCTGCGTGAACGGGCGTTGGGTGCCTATCTGGGGTTTGCGGTTGGCGATGCCTTGGGGGCGACGGTTGAGTTTATGACCCCCCGCGAGATAAAGGCCGACCATGGGGTTCATCGTCACATCATTGGCGGCGGCTGGTTACGCCTGAAGGCTGGCGAGGTGACCGACGATACCCAGATGTGTCTTGTGCTGGGGGAGAGCATTTTGGCGCACGGCACCTGGTCGCTTACGCAGTTTGCCGAGGGCATGGGGGCTTGGCTCAAGAGTAGTCCTGTTGATGTGGGGAATACCTGCCGGCGCGGGATTCGCCGATATTTAGTCGATCGCAGTGTGATCGGCGAGCCCTCTGAATGGGATGCGGGCAATGGCGCCTGTATTCGCAACTTGCCTGCGATTTTATCCACCTTGCATGATGGGGATTTATTTCGGGAAATTACTTTGGATCAGGCGCATTTGACGCATCACAATCAACTTTCCGACGAAGCAACGCTGGCTTTGGGACAGATGGTTCGCGCAGTGTTGCACGGCGGTGGGATGGCCGATATTCAGCGGCTTGCGCTTGATTTGGCGGCGCGTCATCGTGAGTTTCGTTTTGAGCCTTATGCCAACAGGTCTTCAGCCTATGTGGCGGACACGCTGAGTACCGTATTCCATTATTTTTTCACCACGGATAACTTCAAGGATTGCCTGATTGACGTGGTAAATCAAGGCGGGGATGCGGATAGCACGGGTGCATTGGCAGGGATGCTGGCCGGTTCACTGTATGGTGTGTCCGCCATTCCCCAGGAATGGATGAGCCGCTTAAATCCCGCGATCGTCAAGGTGATTCATCAGCAGGTTGATGGGTTGCTGAACTGGGGGCAGGGGCGATGATTGCGCTTGAATCCGACCCTGTCCCGCTGGCCTACCCCATGAACAATCGAATGAGTAACCGAATGGGAGGGAAACAGAATGCCTGATATCAGGTTTTATGAAAAACCCGGCTGTCAGAATAACGCGCGAAACAAAAAGCGCTGTTGCAAGACACCGGGCACACGGTGATGGCGCAGGATATTCTTTCCACCACTTGGGCCGCCGCGATGCTTCGGCCTTTTTTTGGCGCGCTCCCCGTCACACTCTGGTTTAATCACGCATCACCACGAATTAAATCGGGTGAGATCGTGCCGGAAAACTTGACGCCAGAATTGGCCATGAATGCACTTTTAGCCGATCACCTCTTGATTCGCCGCCCGCTGATGCGCGTCGAACAGCAGCTCGTGTGTGGTTTTTCTATCCCGGATTTCAATGTGCACACCACTGCAAACCCAGGTGATTGTGGTATGAATAGGCATGAACACACCTATTTTCAGGCTTTGCCTTGCCCTTCGGAAGATGAGGGTCGTGAACATGATCCTGGCGTTGATGCCATGTCCGGATTGATGGTGTGAAAGGCAATCATTATGGGGGAGCGACCATGAAAGACCGTCTCATATCCAATAATTACCTTGAACTGATCGCGATGTATGAGGTCAGCAAGGTGCTCAGTTCGTCTTTGAATTTGGATCGCATCCTGAACGATGTGCTCAAAACCATGGACGGGCATTTACACATGTCGCCCTCGATGATTTTACTTCGCATGGACGATAGCCATGTGGGGGTAATGGCTGCAACGGGATTATCGACAGCGGAGATCGAGCGGGGTCGCTACCGCTTGGGTGAAGGAATGATCGGCAAAATTATGCGGGTGGGCGTGCCCGTGGTGATCCCGGATGTTTCTCAAGAGCCCGCGTTTCTTCATCGGGCCCTGTCAGTCGATGCCAGTCAACAGCAGCTTCATGCTTTTGTCGGAGTTCCCATTAAAGTCGGCTATGACTGTATTGGCGTGCTCGCGATTTATCGCACACCGCAACACAAGGGCATGAGCTTTCGGACCGATGTGCGGATGCTGCAAATGATTGCCAATCTTGTGGGGCAAACCGTGAGCCTGCACCAGGGTATTACGATGGAGCGCAATCGTCTTCTTCTGGAAAAGCATCGGCTGCAAAAAGAGCTGAATAAGCGCTATAGCATCGATAATGTCATTGGCAGTAGTAAAGCCATGCAGGCGGTTTTTGCTGATGTCCACCAAGCCGCACCAAGCAAGGCAACGGTTTTGCTGCGCGGCGAATCGGGTACGGGGAAAGAGGTGATTGCACGCGCGATTCATCAACTCAGTCCGCGTCACGATAAACCGTTTATTAAACTGAATTGCGCTGCGCTGCCGGAAAGTTTGCTGGAATCGGAATTATTCGGCCATGAGCGGGGTTCATTTACCGGTGCAACACAAGAACGCAAAGGGCGCTTTGAATTAGCTGATGGCGGTACGTTGTTTCTCGATGAAATTGGTGAAATTTCCCCTGCATTTCAGGCCAAATTACTCCGCGTCCTACAGGAACACGAATTCGAGCGGGTCGGGGGTACTCAAACTCGACACGTCAATGTGCGGATTATTACGGCGACCAATCGCAATTTAGAGGAAGCCGTCAGCAATGGCGAATTTCGTGCCGATCTGTATTACCGGATTAATGTGGTGAGTATTATGTTGCCCCCCTTGAGGGAGCGGCGCGAAGATATTCCGGCCTTGGTGGATTATTTTCTCAACCGTTTTAACACAGAGAATCAGCGTCAACTGACGATTAACTCGGATGCGATGCAAACGCTCCAAGCCTGTTTTTGGCCCGGAAATGTGCGTGAAATGGAAAACTGTATCGAGCGGACCTGCATCATGTTGCGCAGCGATGTGATTCGACAAATTGATGTTCCCTGCCAGCGGAATCAGTGCTTATCCATGACGTTGCGCCCTGCGGCAGGCGGACATCCGATTGTGACTTTATCCGTGCCCATGCAACCCCCATTTTCCCCGTCACCTGAGTCACAACCGCCCATGCTGGATGATTTGGCGCTGGAGCCGAGCGGGGTATTATCGGAGCGGGATCGATTAATTCACGCGATGGATCGCTGTGGCTGGGTGCAAGCCAAGGCAGCTCGATTGTTAGGCACCACCACGCGAAAACTGGGTTACGCTTTGCAGAAATACGGGATTGAGGTTAAACGGCTGTAAAGCGTACCTACTCGTTCAGTAAGGGCACGTAAACAATATCACTCTGGTCGATCGGAGATGAGGTAGAAGCGTAAATTGACACGACCTGTGAGATTTACGCGTCATCCAGCGAAGTCAGTAACATTTTAGCAAGGTGTACAGCCGACTGTGTTGAATCAGACGGTTACCAGAAGAAACGCTAAAAATCGCGAATTGGCGTCCCCACGGGGATTCGAACCCCGGTTACCGCCGTGAAAGGGCGATGTCCTAGGCCTCTAGACGATGGGGACAAAATATAAAAAAAGATTTTCGTTTCGTGAGGCGTGAAACGAAAAACAGGAATTGGCGTCCCCACGGGGATTCGAACCCCGGTTACCGCCGTGAAAGGGCGATGTCCTAGGCCTCTAGACGATGGGGACATGGTGCGCCCGGAAGGAATTGAACCTCCGACCCTCTGGTTCGTAGCCAGATACTCTATCCAGCTGAGCTACGGGCGCTTGGCTCCCTGAGCAGGACTCGAACCTGCGACCCAATGATTAACAGTCATTTGCTCTACCAGCTGAGCTATCAGGGAAAACGTCTTGCAACGTGGAGCGGCATATTAATGACCTCGGCGGGTGTCGTCAAGGCTCAATGTCATATTTTTTCATGCTGCCCCTCAGGTGAGGGGCTTTCTTGGGTTGGACTACATTAATTCGAGTTCTGACTCGATCACTTTGGCGCCCGCAGCCGCGCATTCCTCATCTGTTTTACCCGAAGGTGCGCCGGATACGCCAATGGAGCCGTACACTTGGCCGCCAGCTTCGACGGGTACACCACCGGCACCGAAGAACAGCCCCGGTACCCGACCCAAAGCCCCATCGCCACGATCACCGAGGCTTGAAGTGGCTACCATAAAGGAAATGGCGGTATAGGCCTTCATACGTGAAATGGTGAGGGTGAGATCGGGTGCAAGTACATCACGCAATACCACCTGCGGGTTACCACTGCGATCCATGACGGTGACGCCAATTTGGATACCCTTGGCACGGCAGTCATGGATTGCCGCTTGCGCTGCCTTCAGCGCCATTTCCAGGGAGAGGCGTTTAATGTTGATGACGGACGGGTCTTCAGCCGCCTGAGGGGTGGAAATACCCGAAGCAAGGGCAAACCCTAAACTTCCGGCGGCAACCAGGGTTTTCAGTGTGTGACGTTGACTGTTCATCATGAGCTCCTCAGTGAAAAAAGTTGATACGCTCGGCTTATAAAAACCGTGCGAGCAACCGTTGGCTATGCCGATCCAAGTAGCTGCGATTCGGTATTTTAAATTGCAGGCCAAATTTATCAGCGACTAAAAACCCGCCGGAGGGCAGGTGACGGATGTCATCTTCAGAGTTCAAGGTGAGTTCGGTGGCACCGTGATCCGTCTCAATGTGCCACACACTCGGTGTGGCGAAGCGGGATACGTCTTTGATGCACAGGATCGTGGGCGTTAATTCACGGGAAGTTAGCGCTTGCCGCAGTAATTGAGCCATATCACACCCTAAGTCATCCATGCGGTCGATCCAGGCCCGTTCGTGGCCATGTTCGTCCACAAGGGCGATTGATTCCTCGGGTGCCGCAATCGGGAAGGCGCGAACAGGCACGACGGGTATGGGTGTTTGTGATTCGGGGGCATGCCAGAGCAGGCGGTCAAACGCATCCAGACTGAAGTTGAGATTAGTTAGCGGCATGGTGATGACCTGCGACGGTTGAGCTGGCTATATTTTCATCTTGCTTGCCTGTATCCCCGCTGATGTAGCCCAAACCAGTTTTATCTGGGTTCGACTCTTCATTGAGTTTGATTTGTGCCTGATACAGCCGGTAATAATGCCCTTGGCGGGCGAGCAGGTCGTTGTGCCGACCGGTTTCAACGATCCGCCCCTGATCAAGCACCACCAGCATATCGGCTTGTCGCAAGGTGGACAGCCGGTGCGCGATGGCAATTGTGGTGCGGCCTTGCATCAGGTTATCCAGGGCTTGCTGAATTTCTCGCTCGGTTTCCGTGTCTACTGAGGCAGTAGCCTCGTCCAAAATCAAAATTTTCGGATCAATCAACAAGGCCCGGGCAATGGAAATGCGTTGCCGCTCGCCGCCGGATAGCGCCTGGCCGCGTTCGCCTACCAGTGAATCATAGCCATGGGGCAGTTTGAGAATGAACTCATGGGCATGGGCAGTACGGGCGGCCTGGATAATTTCATCACGCGTCGCATCGGCTTTGCCATAGGAAATATTCTCGGCTACCGTACCGAAAAACAGGAAGGGTTCTTGCAATACCAAACCGATTTGCCGACGATAATCAGCGACGTTGAATTGCCGAATATCGGTGCCATCAAGGGTAATGCTGCCTGAGGAAACATCGTAAAACCGCGCGATCAGGTTGACGAGTGTGGTTTTGCCGGAACCACTATGGCCGACGAGGCCGACCATGCTGCCGGGTTTTATCTCCAGATTGATCTCATGCAAGATACCCCGATTGCCGTGGCGAAAACTCACCTGATGGAGCCCAACGGCCGCAGCGCGATTTTCCAGGGATTCGGGATTTCTAGGATCGGGAACACTGGCGGTGTGATCGAGAATATCGAAAATGCGTTTAGTGCCTGCAGCGGTTTTTTGGGTGACCGAAACAATTCGGCTCATCGAATCCATCCGGGAATAAAACCGACCGATATACGCCAAGAATGCGGTAAGCACCCCGACGGTAATCGCACCTTGCGAGACTTGCCAAATGCCAAATGCCCATACAATCAGCAAGCCAAATTCGGTGAGTGCTGTAACGGTTGGGGCAAATACGGACCACGTTCGATTGACCCGATCATTGACTTTGAGGTTGAGTTGGTTGGCTTGATGAAAGCGTTCGGCTTCCCGGGCTTCTTGCGAAAAAGCCTTCACCACCCGAATGCCGGGGATGGTGTCGGATAAAATATTGGTGACTTGTGACCACACCCGGTCCACCCGCTCAAACCCCGTGCGCAGGCGATCACGCACCACATGAATCATCCAGGCAATAATCGGCAAGGGAATCAGCGTCACCAACGCAAGCCACGGATTAATCGAAAACAAGATCGTGACGGTCATCATAATCATCAGCACATCGGTCGCAAAATCGAGTAGATGCAGGGATAGAAACAAATTTATTCGGTCGGTTTCAGAACCGATACGCGCCATTAAATCGCCGGTACGCTTACTCCCGAAATAATCCAGCGAGAGATGCATGAGATGGTTATAGGTGGTGGTGCGAATATCCGCACCGATGCGCTCACTCACCCGCGAGAGAATATAGGTGCGCGCCCAACCCAAACTCCAGGCGACCAACGCCGCGCCAAGCAACCCGGCCAGGTATTTCATGACCGTGGATGGCTCGATGGCCACACCGTTTTGAAAAGGGATAAGCACATCATCCATCAGTGGCATGGTGAGGTAGGGCGGCACCAAGGTAGCGGCCGTCGCAGCGAGTGTGAGTAAAAACCCCAACAGCAGCTGCCCTTTGTAGGGCTTTGCAAAGCGCCAGAGTCGAAAGAGTGTCCACGTGGATGGCGGCGTTGTATCCGCTGAGGCATCTTCTCGCCATTCGGCGGTGGGTTGTGATGCCGTTAATGCGATGGCGCCCGCCTGTGATGGGGTGATATGCAGCTGTTGAAATTGCGCGACAAATTCTTGCGCGGACTTCATGTGACTTAACGTAAAACGCCATTGTGCTTTGCTGTGTGCCGTATCCACCAGTCGCAATTTCCCAAGCCCGGCATGATCGCTCAGAATGAGTTGATCACCCGCGTGTAATGCCCATCGTGCCTCGGGTGTTGCCTCGTTATCCGGTGGAGCGAGAAATATCTCGTGGGGTGTCAGCACCAAAACACGCGATACAAACAGCAAATCAGGCGAGAGATCAAGTGGCAGGCGGGCTAAAACCGAAGGGTTAGGGCTATGGCTCACAAAAGTGGTTCCTGAAAATAGTCTTTATAAATTATTGAGATAATAAAAATATCTCGAATGAATTTATATAACTTATTGAGTAATTTTGACGAACAATTGTTAAACCGAATATCTTATACACCGTTGAATCGATTGTATGCAGGCAAACACGGGGTAAATTCGATGGGGAACCCTATCGGTAGTCCGGCTTTCGTGATGACAACATTGCTTCCTCGATAGAACAATCAACTCGACTTTTAGGATGGTTTTGTGGCCAAATCGATTGAATTTCTGAATTTCCTATCTCTCCGTGGGCCAAGTATCTGGACCTATTACCCCGTGCTGGAGGCGTGGGTCGATATTGGCGATCTTGAAGACTGCCCATCCGATACCATACCCGGCTTGTATGAGCGATTGACCGCATGGCTACCGGGGTTAATTGAGCATCGGTGCAGCTATGGCGAGCGGGGTGGCTTTCTGCGTCGTTTGGCTGAAGGGACTTGGCCAGCGCATATTATGGAGCATGTCACGCTGGAGCTCCTGACCTTGACCGGTTTGCCCGGTGGCTTTGGTAAAGCACGAGAAACCCCCATTCGCGGCGTGTACAAAGTGGTGGTCTCGGCTTGGGATGAGGATGTCAGCCGTCAGGCTTTTTTCACTGGGCGTGATTTATTAATGGCAGCCATTGAAAATCGTCCGTTTGACTTGCCCGCCGCGCTGGAATCCTTGCATGAGCTAAAAGATGACCGCTATTTTGGCCCCAGCACCGCCAGCATTGTTGAGGCTGCCATGGCGCGGCGAATTCCCTATATCCGGTTAAGCGACAGTAGTTTGGTGCAATTGGGGTATGGGGCTGCCCGCCGGATGATCTGGACGGCAGAAACGGATCAGACCAGTGCCATTGCCGAAGGCATTTCCCGAGATAAAGACCTCACCAAAACCTTACTGCAATCCTGTGGCGTACCCGTACCCGAAGGCAGGCGCGTGGCCAGCCCTGAAGATGCCTGGGCTGCGGCGTGTTCGCTGGGTGTGCCGGTGGTGATAAAGCCCGAGGATGGCAACCATGGCCGGGGTGTATTCACCAATTTGATGACAGAAGATGAGGTGTTGGCGGCGTATGTCGTAGCCGTTGACGAGGGCAGCGGGGTGCTGGTTGAGCGCTTTATTCCCGGCGTTGAGCACCGAATTCTGGTGGTGGGTGATCGTGTGGCTGCGGCGGCGCGAGGTGAAGAGGCCATTGTGATCGGCGATGGTCAATCCACGGTTTATGAGCTGATTGATCAACAAATCAATAGTGATCCCCGCCGGGGCAGCACAGAAAATCATCCATTGAATTTCGCCCGAATTGATTCAGCTGCACGTCTGGAGCTGAACCGGCTCGGGATGACTGCAGAATCAATTCCCGTTGCAGGACAATCCGTTTTAATTACCCGGCACGGTAACGTGGCGCATGATTGCACAGGGCTCGTGCACCCCGATGTGGCGGCACACTGCGTTTTGGCCGCCAAGGTCGTTGGATTGGATATTGCGGGCATTGATTTGGTGATGCCAGATATCAGCCAACCGCTACGCACGTCGGATGGACGGGGCGGCGGCGCGATTATTGAAGTCAACGCGGGCCCCGGGCTCCTGATGCATCTCAAACCGGCCAGTGGTGAACCGGCACCGGTCGGCCATGCCATTATTGCGCATTTATTTGCCCCGGAGCAAACCGGGCGAATTCCGATCGTCGGTATCACGGGTAGTCTGTATAAATCGGCTTGCGCACATTTGTTGGCGCATTTTCTATGCCTGACTGGCCGCACGACCGGATTAGCCTCCAGTCGCGGCTTATTTGTTAAAAGCCGCTGTATTGCCTCTGGTGATCAAGCCAATCGCCTGGCGGCAAATCGATTGTTGATTCACGCGGGCGTGGATACTGCGATCATCGAAAACAACAGCCGCGTGATCCTCAGTGAAGGCTTGGCCTATGATCGCTGCGCGCTCGGTGTGATAACCCATATCGACGTTGAAAGGCACATTGGCCCGTTTCATATCGACACCCCGGAAAAGGTATTCAGCGTATTCCGCACCCAAGTGGATGTGGTGTTGCCCGATGGGATCGGTGTATTAAATGCGGATGAACCGATGATCGTCGAGATGGCCGGTTTGTGTGATGGTGAAGTGATTTTCTTCACTCAAGATGTACATTCACCCATCGTGGCAGCGCATCGAACCCAAGGCGGGCGGGCCATATTGTTAGCCGATCACGCCGTGCATTTTTTGCACGGCGATACCAAACAGGGTGAATTAAGTGTTTCTACGGTCGCATTACATCCGGTTGCACTGATGGCCGCCATTGCGGCCGGTTGGGGCTTGGGTTTGAATATCGATTTGATACGTGCCGGATTGAATACGCTCAATGATCACCTGGCAGAGCCGAGTGTGTCCTGACGGATCCTGGCTCGCTTAACGTATTATTTTTTATTGATTTGCAGGGCAATCCCCGCACTACCACATCAGGAACTGGTTCATGGAAATTTCGCGTGTACGCGCCTTGCGCGGACCGAACCTCTGGTCTCGACATACCGCTATCCAAGCCATTGTATTTTGCACGCCAGAAGAGCGCGACATCAGCGCAGATTTTGAATCACGGCTGCGGGCGCAATTTCCGCACATTGGCAATTTACAAGGCATTGGGCAGCACCAGAGTTTTTCCCTGGCGCATATTTTGGCGCATAGCTGCCTTGCGCTTCAGGCCCACGCGAGTTGCCCGGTTTCATTTAGTCGCACCGTGCCCACCCTGGAAGAGGGGGTGTATCAAATCGTCGTTGAGTACTCCGAAGAGGCCGTTGGTCGCCTTGCGCTTTCCTTGGCAGAATCGCTGATTCACGCTGTGCTTGCCGGGCGGGAATTCGACCTGGCGGCTGCACAAGCCGTATTACAAAGTCTGGATGAAGATGAGCGCTTGGGCCCGAGTACGGGATCAATTGTTCAAGCAGCGGTTGCGCGCGGCATTCCCTTTCATCGTTTGACGTCAGGTAGCTTGGTGCAGTTGGGCTGGGGTAGCCGACAACGGCGCATTCAGGCCGCTGAAATCGATCGTACCAGCGCCATCGGGGAGTCCATTGCTCAAGATAAACAACTCACCAAAGCCTTATTACGTGCTGCGGGCATTCCCGTGCCCACGGGGCGCGCCGTGCGGGATGCCAATGATGCCTGGGCCGCCGCGCTTGAAATTGGCTTGCCGGTGGTCGTTAAACCCCGAGATGGCAATCAGGGCCGAGGGGTTGTGGTCAATATCACGAGTGAGGATCAACTGCGGCGCGCCTATGCAAGTGCGCGTGAAGAAGGTCGCGAGATCATGGTTGAGCGCTTTATGCCTGGATATGATTTTCGCGTACTGGTGGTCGGCAAACAGGTCGTGGCCGCTGCGCGCCGTGATCCGCCCCTGGTATTGGGGGATGGTGAGCATTCGGTGGCGCAATTAATTGAACAATTGAATTCAGACCCACGACGCGGCGATGGCCATGCTCACGCGCTGACGCGCATTCGAATTGATGACATCACCCATGTCACCCTGGAAACCCAGGGTTATCAATTAGAGAGTATCCCCGCCAAAGGGGTGCAGGTGGTATTGCGCAACAATGGCAACTTATCCACCGGCGGCAGTGCCACCGATGTGACCGATGATTTACACCCCGAACTCGCCGCACGCGCCGTGGAAGCCGCCCACATGATCGGGCTGGATGTCTGCGGGGTCGATTTGGTTTGCGAGCGCATTACCGAACCGCTAGAAACCCAAAATGGCGGCATTGTTGAGTTAAACGCCGCGCCGGGTTTACGCATGCATTTACAACCCTCTTATGGTAAATCCCGTTTGGTCGGTGAAGCCATTATTAATGAAGTGTACCCACCCGGTGAAGATGGCCGCATTCCCATCGTCGCCGTATCGGGCACCAATGGCAAAACCACCACAACCCGTTTAATCGGACATATTCTGGCCCAAGCAGGCTTGCGTGTGGGCATCACCACCACCGATGGCGTGTACATCGCGGGTGAGCGGATCGATACCGATGACTGCGCCGGGCCCATTAGTGCCCAAAATGTCCTGTTGCATCCGTATGTGGACGCGGGGGTATTTGAAACTGCGCGCGGGGGTATTTTGCGCCAGGGTTTGGCCTTTGATCGCTGCGATGTGGCTGTGGTCACCAATGTCGGACTGGGGGATCATTTGGGGCTGGCGTATATTCACACGGTGGATGATCTTGCCGTCGTCAAACGCGTGATTGTCGATAATGTCGCGCCGAATGGCATGATTGTGCTGAACGCAGCGGATCCGATCGTGGCGCGCATGGCGGATACGGTCACCAGTGCCGTCACGTTTTTTGCGCTTGATCAACATCTACCCTTACTGATTTCCCGGCGCGAAATGGGTCAACGTATTCTATATATTGACGAGGGGTTTGTGGTGGCCGAGCAGGGGGCGTTCCAATGGCGCATGGCGCTTAAGGATATTCCGCTGACGATGAATGGCCGCATTGGATTTCAGGTTGAAAATGTGCTGGCGGCTGTGGGCGCGGCATGGGGACTGGGGCGTGATTGGGCAGAAATTCAAGCGGGCCTGAATGGTTTTGTGAGTAGCACCGACATGGTGCCGGGGCGATTCAACCTGTTTGCCTTTAACGGTGCCACCGTAATTGCCGATTATGGCCACAACAGTGATGCCATTACCGCCTTGTGCAAAGCGGTTGAAAACATGCCAGCGCGCCAGCGGATTGTGGTGATTAGCGGGGCAGGGGATCGACGCGATGAGGATATTCGCCAACAAACCGAAATTTTGGGCGATGTTTTTGACGACGTCATCTTGTATCAAGATGCCTGTCAACGCGGGCGAACCGATGGCGAGGTAATTGGCTTGCTGCGCGATGGGCTGGCAAAAGCACAGCGAACTCAGCAGGTTGATGAAATTTACGGCGAATTTAACGCTATTGATGCCGCACTCACTCGCCTGCAACCCGATGATGTGTGTTTGATTTTGATTGATCAAGTTGACGCGGCACTCGCGTATTTGCGAGGGAAAACCGAGCAGGTAGCACGATAAGATAGGGAGGGGATTCCATCCCTAACGCGAAGCTGGCGAAGCCCGACCGAACGCGGCACCGGCCCACCCGAAGCATCCCGAACCCACATCCGCAAAAGGTTACAAGGCGTTCACCATGTTGGACACCGCGTCGGGGTTAAACCCCCTCCTGCGCTCGAGTGCCCCGCTGTGTTGGAGTTCCCCCCACATTGCACTTCTGCTGTGCTGGGGGTTGAAATGCCTCGTGCTGTTTCTTGGCGCAAACGAGTCACGGCGGTTATATATCCAAGTTGCTGCGTTCTGCTAACCATGCAACTAATCGGCGACTCGCAGCCCGATTATCGTCCACCGTATGAATTTCGTTATGCCATTGGGCCACCTCTACCATGGGCGTGCCCTTGGGCATCAAAAAATTGACTCAACGGGCACGCCTTTGCGGGTTGGGGATGGATCCCGTGACCGTTATACATAAACCACCAGTGATAGGCAAGGGCACCGGTATGAGTGTGGATTTTTTCTGCAGCCAAAATCAAGTCGATACGTTTGCAGCCAAAGTGATGCCATACCCTTGGCCATAACGCGCGCCTAAAACCCGTGCAACCTTAATCGCACCGGTATTTTCCAGCCCTTCGACGATAACAGTTTGCTCAAAATCCCGCCCCATTTGAATCATGGCAGCAATTAAGCTCAAGGTTTGAATCGGATTGCTGTGTAACATACTGAGCAAGCTCTGGTCTATTTTGATGGTTTGAAATTGGTGCACAGGAGCCAAATTTGGTTTAGTCGTTGCTGCAGGTTTCGGGAAAATTGCTGCATCCAAATCGATTCAAACTGGTGGGGATATGCCCCATAGATAGCCAAGACCGCAATTGCAACACCTGACCTATCTAAAATAGGAATCGTCATCACAGAGTAAATGCGCAGTTCCTGGATGGTCGTTCGCCACTCGGTATATCGCACGTCCGTTTGAATGTTTTTCGATGTTTTTATTTCGCCCGTGCGCCAAGATTCTGCAGCCAACCCCTGTCCGCGTGGTGCTTGCGAATCAGGTGTGGCCTCTTTTTCCGGTGTTTTCAAAATCGTAGCGACCCCATCCGCTTTTTCCCCCACACACGACTCAACTGTCATTAAGCCATGTGAATCCGGGCGCAACAGCAACACGCCTTGAATGCCGGGGCAGCGGCTCAGAGGATGAATTTCCTGGGTGATGACTTCCATCCAAAAGCACGCCTGGGGGGGGAATGGCGCGGTGAGTAGCGCGAAGTATTGTTGGATGGTGGCATCACCTACTTGCGCTTGGGTGAGAATGTCATCCTCAAGCCGCGATTCGGCAATCATCAGTACCTGATAGCGATCGCGCGCTGCCATGGGCGATTGGTTCAAAAAATCGGTTAAAAGCCGCCGATACAAACTTAAGGCCTGCATGAGTAAAACACTGCTTACCCCAACCAACGCGTGAATTCTGCCCACATTGGTGGCTTTTTCGACCAATTGCTCGTGGGTGGTTCCAGGGTGCAGCACAAACAGCAGATGCGCGGCTTGAGTTTGAATCAGTGCCTGCATGGTGGCGGGTTCAAGGGTGCTCAGTACCTCATGAACCAGTGGATCACGCTCTAAGTTACGATAAAAAGCCGTGGTGAATTCAGTGGCCAAGTGCTCAAGAAAGGGGGCCTGACGAGCCAATACATCTTGATTGACTGCCGCGTAGGCATTGCTGCTAAGTTCGGGTTGTACGAGCTGAACTGATTCTGTTTTACTGAGTTGCCACCATTGGGTGCGGGTGGCTTTATGGGTTTTTAATTGATACAGCGCCGCATCGGCCTGACGCAACAAACTATCCCCTTCTTCGCTATCTTGTGGATACAGGGCAATCCCCATACTCAGGCAAATTTTGGCGAATTGTCCGGGGGCGACTTCAAACGGTTGCTCCACGGCTTGGTGTAATCGGGTTAATGCGATGGCAAGTTGCTCTTGCACATGGGAATCGTCCAATTCTTCCAGTACGATCACAAATTCATCGCCGCCCAGCCGTACAAGCAAGTCCGGTTCACGCAAGCGCGCTTGAAGCCGCACCGCCAAATCACGTAATAATTGATCGCCTGCCGCATGGCCATAATTATCGTTAACCGGTTTGAAATCATCGAGATCCAGCATGCCCACGGCAACCACGGTGCTTTTGCGCCGCGCGCGCGCCAAAGCTTTGGGCAACCACAGCTCCAGCGCGCGCCGATTGGGTAGATCGGTCAGAGTATCGTGCATCGCTTGATGGGTGATGGCTTGCTTGGCCTCATGCAGCTCGGTAATATCGATAATGCTCCAAAGCACCCCGTGCTCTCCATTTTGCAGGGTAATGGTCGCGCCCAAGGTTTCGACATAACGGCTTCTGCCGTCTTTGCAATGCAATAACCCCATCGGCAGGTTTTGATTAACCACCTCGTCGAGTGTGTGCTCAAGATGCTGATTTATTTTTTCAAAATCCGCTCCATTGCCATGGAGTAACGAAGCATTTTTTCCAAGCAATTCTTCACGGGTGAAGCCCGTTAATGCACAAA
Source organism: Pseudomonadota bacterium (assembly GCA_021801265.1). Classification (GTDB taxonomy): domain Bacteria; phylum Pseudomonadota; class Gammaproteobacteria; order Halothiobacillales; family Halothiobacillaceae; genus Halothiobacillus. The sequence goes on from JAJYYE010000011.1 coordinate 129,469, forward strand.
GGGCGGAGTTGACATCCATCACCTTGCGCTCTGAATCGACGATGAGCATTGCCGCCGCATTTTTTTCAAACAACACGCGTTGAAATTGCGCCGATTGTTTTAACTCAAGCTGGAGTTGATGCCGCTGGGTAATATCCTGCAATGTCCACACCGTGGAATAGTACTGCGTGCCTTCAATTAAGCTGCCCGATAAATCAACATAAATGATACTGCCATCCCGTTTTTTCAGGCGTATATCCAGCAAGGTATATTTGCCCATGGCAATAATAGAGGGATAAACCCTGCCTACTCGGTGGTATTCATCCAGATCGGCGTAAATTATTTCGGTCGATTGCCCATTCAGCTCATCGGCTGAATCGTAACCTAATAGATCAATAAACCTGGGGTTGACTTGGGTAATCTTTCGATCCTTAACCAACATAATCCCCGCTAACGTATTGTTCAGCAGGGCTTGCTGGGTAGCGGTTAAGTTTTTTTCCCGTTGCTGCGTTTCCAGCCATTGCAGTCCGTAGGTAATATCTTGCGCCAGTTGTTCTAGCGTAACGCGCAATTCGGTATCAAAAAATTGTTTCTCGGCGTGATAGACCGAGAAAATCGCCCAAATCACCCCATTTTTATAAATGGGCAAGGTGGCGCTGGAGTTTAAGCCAAATGCGGCGGCACGCTCAGCCCAAGGGGCAAGGTGTGGATTACTGAAAAAGTCATTCACATAAAAGGCCGCTCCAGAACGCCAGGCTTGGCCACCGGTCCCATTACCTTCAGGGATATCCGGATTAATACTCAGCTTCATTCCAGCCGTATATTGCATGGCCTCACCCTCAACGGTGAGCAAATAAAACCAGCCGCGCTCATCAGGACGGGCGATAAATGCGAGGCGTAAATCACCGTGATGCACCGCCAAAGAACAAATTGTCGTCAGGAGTTCGGTCTCATCCTGACTGCGATCAATCACTTGATTCACCTGCGCGAGCAGGGCATTAAATTGCGCCAAGCGTTTGAGTTGACGGGTGGTGAGTTCCCGCTCACGCATCAGGCTAAAAACGCCCCATGCGCCCAATAGCAATAAAAACAACATCCCCGCATCAATGGTCAACCGAGGTTTGGCATTTTGCCAATAAAGTTGCGCAGCAGATCCTGCATTGGCACCAACCACCACCACTAAAGGATAACCGGTTATTGGCACCTTGATTTCAAGGGAGGGTGCCATTGCATGCGCACTGGAATACGGTGCTATGCCCCCCACGGATAACTGATGGTTTCGCCATACACCCAGCACACTATCGTCCCGGGTATCAATCACTCGAAATTGCCAAGGTAAATCACGCGTGCTATAAGCCAGCAGCGCGCTGAGCTTATAGGGTGCGCTGAGATAAAAAACTGTGTCTCCGGTAGCGGCTTGCACGCGATAACGCATGGAAAGCACTTTATCTTTGCCGGGCATAGGCGATTGATCTTGGCCAAATAAATAATTCGGCTGATTTTCTAGAATAGTGAAATTTTGCGGTGGGGTAATTGGATGTAGGGAAGGATTGCCCGCGTTATCTGACCACACGCGAGTCGACCCATCGGGTGCGTACAAATTCAAGGCATAAAGCTCAGGGTTTGCGTGCTTTAAACGCACTAAAACCTGTTGCGTCCGCGCATCAGGCGCTTGATGGTCAGCGGTGACATCCAGTAAAGTCGCGGCAAATTGAAGTTGCCGATATTGATTATCTATGCGGTTTTGGATGATGCGGGCATACCCCGTACCGGCTTGTACTTCGGCTTCCAGGATGACATTTTTTGTATCCTGAAAATGAGTCCATTCATTCACGCTACTCCAAGCCAAAAACATCAGCAAGGGAATGCTCAAAAATACCCAGTAATTTGCCCGTAATTTTTTAATCAGTGGGTTCGTGTTGAAGAACTTCAACTGAAATGATGCGGGTAACGATGACGACATGAAGCGCTCGAATTTTCATCCTGTAACTTAATTAAACCTTGATGGGATCAAGCTCACCGCCGATCAATTTAGTTTGTCGTCAGCGGAGTGCTCAGTATACATTCAATTTAAAGCACATCAGATTAACTCTGAAAAGCCCGTACCGCCTTCCACCGCGCGGGATGGAGGACTTGGGTGAGTGCTCCAAGTGGTTAACCGGTTGAAGCGTGTCTAAATACAGATCATGCCAACAACTCAGCGCGCAATAGAAACATCCTGCTAGAATGCGAAACTTAAATCAAAATCTGGCTGGAAAGAGGTGGAAAAGGATGGCACTGGGCGGCGGCATGATTCATCACAACATTCCGAACAAGGATACGTTGTACCGTTCTTATATGCCGTTTATTAAAAACGGCGGTTTGTTTATTCCGGGTTTTACCCAACACGAATTAGGCAAAGAATTATTCCTAACCCTGACGATAATGGGCAATCCTGAACGCATCGCATTGGCAGTTAAAGTCGTATGGCTGACGCCAGAAGGCGCACAAGGTGGTAAAACTGCCGGAATTGGGGTGCAATTCAGCCCCATGGATAAGGGGCAAACCCGCGCAAAAATTGAGGGTTATTTGCCGGGCGCGTTGGAGAAAGACACGCCGACGGCCACCATTTAAGTTTATCGCTCAGTGAATGTGCGCCCAAATAACGGCTGGTTTGCGGTTGTTCCCCATCGGCAAGTCACACGAAACCGGTCTAACCTCGTAACGCATGGCTAACGCGCTTCGCCCATTGCTCTCTTATGCCCAACCATCACCCGCTTGGCCTATGGTGGGGCGAACGGCAATGCTATTGGCGGCGCCAATCGCTTTGGCTTATGTCGCGCTGGCGTGGTTGGTGACACATTATTTTTTCCTCATCTCCCCCATTTGGCCGTCCGCAGCCGTGGCGACGGCTGCGGTCATGCTGTATGGCCGCGCCGGCTTACCGGGAATTTTTATCGGTTCGTTTATTGCCAATCATTTACTCATGAATTGGGCGCCCTTGGGTGCCGTGATTACTTCATTGGGCAACGCGTTAGGCCCGTTGATTGGGGTGTATTTTTATCGACGCATGACGCATGACGATTACTTTGTCAGTCCTAAATCGGTGGGCTGCTTTGTTTTAACGCTGGGTTTATTGAGCAATTCAGTTTCCGCCATCATTGGCATGGTCGGGGTCTCAGTGTTTCATTTCGAGGGAATAGCGCGCTTAACCCAATCATTTATCAGCTGGTGGGTTGGTGATTTAAGCAGCGCTATCATGCTGGCGCCAGCGATTTATTTATGGGGTAAATGGCTGCAATCCAAAGAAGCTTATCCCCATGAGCAACAGGGTCGAGATGAGCTGATTTTTGTAGCGCTCATGATCACCGGCGGTTCATTGGTGCTGTTCGGCATACCAGGGACTGGCAATGTGCTGCACATCGGCGCGATGAGTTTGGTATTGCCGCCATTGGTTTGGGCCGCACAACGGTTTAATCCGCGCATTGCGCTAACATTGTTTGCCACACTGTATGTCATCGCGCTGGGCGGCACGATCATGCACCGAGGGCCATTTGCCACGTTTCCGCTCGGGGCGGCGCTCACGGCATTGCAGCTCATGGGGGCATCCATTGGATCGGCCATCCTGGTCGCCTCTGTACTGGATTTACAACGCAGAAAAGTCACGGCAAGCCTGCGCGAAATGAATGAATCACTGGCCGATAAAGTGGCTGAACGCACGTTGGAATTAGCCCGAAGTGAACGTCACATGCGGCATATTCTCGAAATGTCACCTATACCCATGCTCGTCACCGAGCTGGAATCAAGCCGGATTTTATTTGTCAACGATGAGTGTCTACACCTCTATGGTATTCATCGTTCCGAAGCCAAAAATGTGACACTCAGCGAATTGTGGGTTGATCCGAATCAGCGACAGGAAATTATTCAACGCTTAAAAATGGGTGAAGTAATCCGCAATCACGAAGTGGCATTTAAAGACCTTCAAGGCGAGATTTTATGGTTGTCGATCGCGGTCGTTTTAACTCAGTTAGATCAAAAAGATGCACTGATGTTCGCTTTTAAAGATATCAGCTTGCACAAAGTGCGCGAGGCCGAGTTGTTAACCCAAGCCACAACTGACGTGCTCACGGGATTATATAATCGTCGCCAAGTGCGTGAGTTATGCCACCGGTTGATACAGGAGCCCAAAAAAGGCGATCTCGATGTATCAATCTGCATTTTCGACTTGGATCACTTTAAAAAAATTAATGATAATTTCGGGCATGCATGTGGCGATAAAGTTTTGCGCACGGTTGCTGATATGGCGCAACTCTGTTTACGGGATCATGATATTTTGGGTCGATGGGGTGGCGAGGAGTTCGTACTCATTTTGCCCAATACACCGGTTCACCGCGCCTGTATTCTCATTGAGCGTTTGCGGGCCAAGCTCACCGAATCGGCCATGCTGTGCGATAACGGCCACCTCATTTCATTTAGCGCAAGTTTTGGTGTGGCGGGTGGTGTACTGCATCCCCATACAACCGATTTTGATCTATTTGATACCTGGTTAAACCATGCGGACCGTGCCTTATATCGTGCCAAGGAAAATGGACGAAACTGCATTGAATCCCATTAATATTTTTCATTAAGTGTATTACTCATAATCATGCCTCAATCCCGTTATATACAGTTTTTTATTCTTGCGTTGGCCGTATTTATCGGTTTTTATGGTTATATCGGAACCATGCCGTTATTTGATCTCGATGAAGGGGCATTTACAACCGCTACCCGAGAAATGTTCTTGCGGCATGATTTTATTACCCCTTATTTAAATTCCGTTCCGCGCTTTGATAAGCCTATTCTCATCTATTGGCTGCAAGCGGCTTCAGCGACTATTTTTGGATTTAATGAATTTGCATTTCGGCTACCTTCAGCCCTGGCCTCAACAGCATGGGTATTTCTTATCTATCGATTTGTTGCTTTAGTAACCGATTCCGAAAAGGCTTTTTATGCCGCACTCATCGCCGCCACCAGCTTAATGCCGACCATAGTCGGCAAAGCGGCTATTGCCGATGCCATTTTGATGCTGTTTATTACGATGGCCACGTTTGCTATTTTCAGGCATTGGCAAACAGGCAGGGCAGTTTACATCCGTTGGGCCTATGTCGCGATGGCTTTAGGGTTTTTAACCAAAGGCCCGGTGGCTGTTGTTATTCCGGGCGCTGTCAGTTTATTGTTTTATCTGTCTACCGGCCGGTGGGGCTTATGGTGGCGCGCAGTGATGGATTGGCGGGGTATTGTACTTTTTCTTGTACTCGCGATGCCCTGGTATGTCGTAGAATACCTGCGCGAAGGGCAGGCATTTATTAACGGGTTCTTCCTTAAAAATAATGTTGACCGTTTTAGTGCGCCGATGGAAGGCCATTCTGGTGGATTTTTGTTTTATCCCCTTGTGACCTTTGTGGCATTAATGCCGTTTACCGGTCTGGTATTTGTTGCATTAAGGAATATTTTCACTGATGTGCTTCCTTTTCGTCTGAATACGCTTTCAGATGAAGCAGCCCTGAAACGCTTTGGCTGGATTTGGTTTTTATTTGTTTTGATTTTATTTTCACTCTCTGGAACCAAACTTCCACACTATCTTAATTATGGTCTGGTTGGATTGATATTGATACTTGCCCTCTATTTTCCAAAAATATCTAACCGCTGGTTGCATTTAATGCCTGTATGGATTTTCTTTGTATTACTGCTTATCCTGCCAACCTTATTAAATATCCTGATTGATAAAATAAATCCACTCTATGTTCGTGCAATGCTCGCTGAGCGCAACACGTATTTTGGTTTAAGTTGGTACCTGCCATTGAGTTTGTTTTTATTCTTATCGATTTCCGCAGCTTTTTTTAGACGTTATTCACTTGTTTTTATTATGGTTCCGTTAGCCCTATCATTTTCCTGGATGATTAATTCTCGTTTATTACCCATCGTGGCCGATTTGCAGCAAGGGCCGATTAAAGCCGCAGGGTTGCTGGCCCGTGGGTTACCTGGACCCGCACTCATGTACCACATGAACACCCCCAGTTTTGGTGTATACGCTGGAAAAATTCTTCGGCGCGGCCAACCAGAATCGGGAGATTTGGTGCTCACGCGTTCAAACGATGCACCATCGCTCAACGCACAAGCCCTATTTGAGCAGGGCGGTGTGGTGTTGTTGAGAATGCGTTAAACTTGAGAGGCTGTATTTTCAGATCTTGGTATCTGAGTAGGATTAAATTAGGTTTTCTGTACCCGATGCATTTCATTGACGGGGCAGGGGGGATGGCTCGTTGACGGATGAGCTGCATAAATAATGCTTTAAACGGGAGATTACCATGTCAGATATTCTTAAAAATCGTCGTCATTTCATCACTGCGATGGCGGGCGCCAGCACTTTGGCTTTGGGGATGAAATCAGCCCAAGCCGCCGATGAATTAAGTTTTCCGGGGGACAAACCCAAGCATCACCTCGTATTTCAATTCAATCACGATGATACGGAGTACCAAACCCACATTCTTAATTCAATGAGTGCCTTGCTGACTGAGTTTGGCGGCGATATTCAGCTGGCTGTGGTGGCGTTTTCCAAAGGGATTCACGTTTTGGCAAAAAATCCGAAACGGCCTGTCGATAAACTGATTTATGAGCGCATTGCCGGTTTTTCCGAAAATTATGGCGTTCAATTCGTTGCCTGCGGCAATACCATGCATACGGTTGGTTATAAAGATTCTGATATGCGTTCCTTCGCTAAAATTCGTCAGGTGGGTGCCGCCGCTTTGATGGAATATCAGGAACAAGGTTATTCCTATATTGCTTGGTAAACTTAATCCATGAGTCTTTTTAAGGTTTAACAATGAATGAATTGGTAATTCGCCAGCCTGATGATTGGCATGTTCACTTGCGTGATGGTGCCATGTTGACTGCAGTTGCTCTTTTTACTGCGCGGCAGTGTCGGCGTGCCATTGTGATGCCGAATCTTGTGCCGCCCGTGGCAACGGTCGCCGAAGCGTTGTCCTATCGCGATCGAATTTTGGCCGCAGTGCCAGCTCAATTCCAGTTTCACCCCCTGATGACCTTATATCTGACTGAGCAAACCACGGTGGCCGAGTTGGCGGCGGCGGCATTAAATCCATTTATTCATGCGGTTAAACTGTACCCGGCTGGTGCGACAACCAATTCTGACCGTGGCGTGCGCGATCCGTTGTCCATTGATCCTTTGTTGGCTGAACTGGAACGCTCCGGGTTGCCCTTACTGGTTCATGGTGAAGTTGTCGACGCCTCGGTGGATATTTTTGACCGGGAAGCCCAATTTATTGAACGGGTGTTAACCCCAATTTTGGTGCGATTTCCCAATTTGAAACTGGTGATGGAACACATTACGACAACCGATGCGGTCAATTTCGTTCTTGAACAATCTGAGCAGGTGGCGGCCACCATCACGGCGCACCATCTTTTGTATAATCGTAACGCAATGTTAGTGGGGGGGATTCGTCCGCACTATTACTGTTTGCCCGTATTAAAAAGAGAATCCCATCGTCAGGCACTTCTAACGGCAGCGACTTCGGGGAATCCCAAATTTTTCATGGGTACCGATTCAGCCCCGCATACGCAAGCAAATAAAGAATCTGCCTGTGGTTGTGCTGGCGCGTTCACAGCCTATGCCGCGTTGGAACTCTATACAGAAGCATTTGATCAAGCGGGGCAGTTAGCCCAACTTGAAGTATTCACCAGCCTGAACGGCCCGCGTTTTTATGGGCTCGCGCCGAATGAAACCCGGATACGCCTGATCCGGCAAACGCAGCGGGTGCCCGAGTTCTTCCCCACCCGTGACACAGAGCGCCTGATTCCCTTGCGCGCCGGTGAAACACTGGCGTGGCAAGCTGAGCTCATTGGATGACGGCTCAGATTGAATAATAGTTTGTGCAGAAAACTGGCTGCACTTGGCGCAGTGGCGCGTAGAACAGGATCGTCGTCTTACATTAGGCTTCACGCTTGATTCAGGCTATTACGCCGCCGCTTTTCTGCGGGAATTGATGCAATTGTCGCCTGAATAGAATTACCCTTGAACAGTACCCGAATTCAATCGGGTACGCTGATCAAGACAAAAGAATCAAGAAGCGCCGTTATCCAGCGATTTCTTTTGCACTGCCTGCTCAACCAGTGGCTGCAATTCACCGCGGTCAAGCATTTCCAAGGTGATATCGCAACCACCAATCAACTCACCATCGATATAAATTTGCGGGAAAGTTGGCCAATCACGATAGCGAGGCAAATTTTCGAAAATTTCAGGATCAGACAGCACGTTAACGTAGCCAAAAGGAACACCACAAGCTTTCAAGGCTTCTGATGCACGGCTTGAGAAGCCACAACTCGGGAATTGCGGCGTGCCTTTCATAAAAATGATGACTGGATTAGCCTTTACAAATTGATCGATACGTTCAAGAACATCCATGATGTGGATTACCTCGTTGGTGAATGAATGGGAAATAGTGTAGCCGGTTCATTGTGGCTTGCCTAACAACGATGGATATTTTGCACAGTCGCGGATGGTTGCCAAGAACATTCACGGGGCAATCAGGTGCTCGGAGTCTGTCATCGATTACGTTCAAATTGATCACAGGCGACCCGATTGCGACCATTTTTTTTCGCAATATATAAATTCTGATCTGCCGCTTCAATGAGCGAGCTCATGTCTGAGTGCCGGGGAAAACTGGCGATGCCTGCACTGAACGTGCAGAGAATACTTTGATTGTCGCCAATGGCAACCGATGTTTGACCAAAATGAATCCGAAGACGATTAATGAGATGCGCAGCGGTGGTTTCATCTGTATTCGGCAGTACGATCATAAACTCCTCGCCGCCGTAGCGACCAACGCCGTCATAACGTCTCAATCGAGTATTGAGCAAGTTAGATAGTTTACGAATAACAATATCACCTGCCTGATGCCCATAGACATCATTGACCTTTTTAAAATGATCGATATCGAGCAAGGCAACCGTCAGGTTCTGATCCTGACGATTTGCTCGATCAATTTCAGCATCAATCAGGTCTTTGATGGCATTGTGATTCATTAAACCCGTCAATGAGTCACTGCGTTTTTCAGCACTGGACTGGCGATAACGTAAAGCACGATAGCGAACCAATTTGAGGAGATCATCAATCGGAATGGTTTTATTCAGAAAATCATCGCCCCCCTGCATTTTTGCTTCCATTCTGCACCGGTCATCCTCTTCAGTCGACATGAATAAAATAGGCACATCATGGAGGAGGGGGTGTTCTCGAAATATCTTTGCCAGATCAACACCATCAATTTCAGGCATGTATAAATCCAGCAAGATGATATCAGGCACGATTTCAATCGCGCTGCGATAAGCTTGTTCGGGTTTGGACTCAAATCGAAATATAATATTTTGCTGTTGAAAATGTTTTCCCCAATAAACGCCAGCGGTAATCATGTCATCAATCATTAAAACCTGAATTGGTTTTTTTTCATCATCCAGAATTCGTGATGATTGGAGTATTGAATTTAATCGATTGATATCCAGAGGCTCTGTCAAAAAATGTGTCATGCCCATTTTGACGGCAGCAGCGCGATAGGAAAATGAATCCTGGCTTGATATTAATAAGGAAAAACGATTTTTAATAAAATCGCCTAATGCTTCCAATGGGGTTCTCACCAAACTGGCCGATTCCTCACCATTTGAAATCACTATGATTAACTCGGCCTGTTCTGCAAATGATTTTAATTGATCATTATTGACTATCTCGGGATGAAGCGTCCGAGAGATATAACCATAACGATTCAGCGCATCAAGCAGCACCTCAGATGGCTCATGTTCGCTTAATAATAGCGCGAGTGGTACAGAACCATGCTCCATCATTGATACATCGTTTTGAATAATTCGATCCACATGTCGTATGAGACGATCGATCCGGCTGAAATCTTCTGAAGGGCTGATTCGTTCACGCTGAATCGCGTGTAATAGGCGATCCAACGCATTCGCCAGCTGTGATTGGTGACCACGTCGAGCACATTCACGCATGTGTTCAGCTTGGCCTGTTAAGTCTGCAAGTCGGGTATGTCGTTTGACAGCTTGATCTGAAAACGCCGACTTGAGTGAAGCACCCGCCAACGGCCAGTTGATTGGTTGCCTTACTGACTCAGTCTGATACAGAAAGTTGTCTGATGGGTGGGCTGTCATTGCAAGAGGCATCCATGTCTAATCAATTGGGGGAACACAAAGTGGCACATACCTGTGAAGATACCAAAATTGCGCGCAGAGGTCATATCTGCATCATTTAACATAATATCTATTATGCGAAGTATGCATGTGGCTTTGACAAGAGTCCCGCAGGCAAAGAGTCCATCGTTACCCTTTTGACACTGGGTTGTTGTATGTTGATCGGAAGGTTACATCTTGGGAGGGAATTAATGACGCAATCTTTCCATCCACCCGCTTGGCATGCCCTAAGTGAAATCGAGTCACTCCGCATTCTGGATGTTGAACCCGGTTTTGGCTTGAGTCATCAGGAAGCTGAATTGCGATTGATGCAATATGGTTCGAATAGTCTGCCGTCCGTACGCCGACGGCGCCTCTGGCTGCGCTTTGCGACTCAATTCAATAACCCATTGATTTACATTTTATTGATTACGGGTGGCATCACCTTGTTTCTCAACGATTTTGTCGACTCAGCCGTTATTTTGGGTGTGGTTTTCATTAATGCCCTGATCGGTTTTATTCAGGAAGGCAAGGCGGAACAGGCACTGGAAGCGGTCAGCGCATTATTGGCAACTCGAGCAACCGTACTTCGTGAAGGAGAACGCCACGAGATTGATGCGGCACGTCTGGTACCGGGTGATATTGTTTTTCTCGAATCAGGCACTAGGGTTCCTGCCGATTTGCGCCTTTTGCAGGTGCATAATTTACGAATCAACGAGGCGGCACTGACGGGGGAATCTTTACCTGTCGGAAAACACACGGAATTGGTGGCCGAAGATGCGCAGATCGGTGATCGAATTTGCATGGCCTATTCGGGTTCAGTGGTTGGCACAGGTCAGGCGCGTAGTCTGGTGGTTAGTACGGGATCAAATACCGAGATGGGGCACATCGGGACGCTTGTGCGCACTGTTCACGTCCTCGCAACACCTTTGACACTTCGGCTTGACCAATTCGCGCGGGTAATCACCTTGTTTATTCTGGCGGCGAGCGTTGTGGTTTTCCTCTATGGCTATTTCATTCGAGAAATGCCGGTATTGGCCATTTTTCTTGCGGTGGTAGGCTTTACTGTGGCGGCTATTCCCGAAGGACTGCCCGCAATCGTTACCATCGTACTATCCATTGGTACCCGGATCATGGCCAGGAATCACTTGCTTGTTCGGCGATTGCCTGCAGTCGAGGCATTGGGCTCAGTCAGCGTCATCTGCACAGATAAAACCGGCACGCTGACCAAAAACGAAATGACTGCCGTGCACGTGCTGTTACCTGGGCGCACGCTTGCTGTCAGCGGTGCCGGGTACGCACCGGAGGGTGGATTTTACCTTGATGATGTTGCCGTTGATCCCGCACAGGAACGGGAATTGCTGGATTTGGCTCAATGTGCCCTCCTCTGTAATGATGCACAATTGAAGCATGATACAACGAACAGTTGGGTGTTAGTCGGTGATCCAACCGAGGGCGCTTTATTAACCCTTGCGCAAAAATCTGGATTGAACCCCGTTGAGGTTGCGAAGGCCAACCCCCGTCTGGACGAAATTCCCTTTGAATCAGAATATCGGTTTATGGCCACCTTGCATCATGACCATGAAGGACGGGGGTTTATCCTGTTAAAAGGCGCACCGGAACAGGTCATGGCATTGTGTGTTCGGGATAGTCTTGGTGCCCCCGTCAATCATTCTGTCTGGGTTGCACGAATAGAAGCAGTCGCTCGGTCTGGTCAGCGCGTACTGGCCCTGGCCCGCTGCGACATGCCGGCAAATACCACCACCCTCTCGCTTTCAGATATCACCCGTCGGTTTATCCTACTGGGGATGACCGGATTGATTGATCCCCCTCGAGATGAAGCCATCACCGCAGTTGCCGAATGTCAGCAGGCGGGTTTACGTGTAAAAATGATCACGGGGGATCACGCCATCACAGCCCGAGCAATTGGTTACCAGTTAGGTTTGAATTCTAAGCAGGTGCTTACGGGTGAAGACATCGACAAACTCGATGATTCCTCTTTGCAAATTCAGGCAATGGAAACAGATATATTTGCCCGAGCCAACCCTGAGCATAAGCTTCGCCTGGTTACGGCACTACAGGCCCGCGGCGCGTTGGTGGCCATGACTGGCGACGGCGTGAATGACGCCCCTGCCCTTAGGGCAGCCAATATCGGCGTGGCCATGGGCCAAAAGGGGACAGATGTTGCCCGTGAAGCCGCTGATCTGGTGCTGACCGATGATAATTTCGCCACCATTACGCAGGCGGTGCGTGAAGGCCGTGTTGTCTTTGATAATATCAAAAAGTCCCTGCTTTTTATTTTACCCACCAATGGGGGTGAAGCGGGTGTGATTTTACTCGCCCTGTTTGCAGGCATGGCCTTGCCGGTAACGGCTGGCCAAATTTTATGGGTAAACATGGTGACCACCGTGACATTGGCCCTATCCATGGCATTCGAACCCGGTGAAGCCGGCATCATGCGCCGCCCACCCAGAAAAGCCAGCGAACCGTTGATTACTGGCCCGTTGGCTGGTCGCATCGCTTATGTGAGCCTGATGATGATTGTGACGACATTTACCGTCTTTGAGTGGTCGCTTTCGCGGGGGCAAAGCGTTGAAATGGCAAGAACCGTCGCCGTGAACATGCTGGTGGTCGGTGAAATTTTTTATCTCTTCAATGCACGAAATTTCACCGCTTCATCCATTAACTGGGCAATTTTCACCCGTAATCCAGTCGCCCTCTTGATGACTGGGATATTGATTGGCCTCCAGTTACTGTTGACCTACACCGTCCCAATGCAACAAATATTTCACACCCGAGCATTGGATGGGATTTCCTGGATGATGATTGTCGTACTGGGATTAGGGCTATTTTTAGCGGTCGAAGCGGAAAAGGCCGTATTGCGGCATTTACACGTGCATCACGTGTAAATGCCAATCTGATTAAGCGTGAGGGCTAATCTGGCTGAGATCGCGCACCGCACCGCGATCTGCCGATGTTGTCATTAATGCGTAGGCCTTGAGTGCTTGGCTGACAACGCGTTCGCGGTACAGCGGATGCCAGGCATGAATTCCACGCTCATGCATATGGGCTCTGCGTGCGGCAATCACGGAATCCTCCACCGCAAGGTGAATACTGCGGTTGGGGATATCGATCACAATGGTATCGCCCTCCTCCACCAGGGCGATATCACCACCGGCAGCGGCCTCTGGAGAAGCGTGACCAATCGACAAACCGGAAGTACCGCCAGAAAATCGGCCATCCGTCAGGAGCGCACATTGTTTGCCCAAGCCCTTGGATTTGAGGTAGCTCGTGGGATACAGCATTTCTTGCATACCCGGCCCGCCCTTAGGGCCCTCATAGCGAATCACGACAATGTCACCTGCCACGATCTGATCCTGCAGGATCGCTTCAACCGACGATTCCTGCGATTCAAATACGCGCGCACGACCAGTAAATGTCCAAATGGATGGATCAACGCCTGCGGTTTTGACGATGCATCCATCTTGCGCAATATTGCCAAATAAAATGGCAAGCCCGCCTTCCTTGCTAAAGGCATGAGCGTAATCCCGAATACAACCATGCGCTCGATCTTCATCCAGAGATGGCCAGCGCGTTTCCTGAGAGAACGCCGTTTGGGTCGGAATACCTGCAGGGCCAGCCAGATAAAACTGTCGCGCCGCTGTGGTGGCGGTTGAGCGTTTGATATCCCATTCATCCAATGCAGCCGCCAGGGTTGGCGCGTACACTGTGGGCAGATCGTGATGTAATAAACCTGCCCGATCCAGTTCACCCAAGATCCCCATCACGCCGCCCGCCCGATGAACGTCCTCCATGTGGTATTGCGGTGTACTGGGCGCAACTTTACACAGATTGGGGATTTTACGGCTCATCCGGTCGATATCCGACATCGTAAATTCAACCCCCGCTTCATGTGCGGCCGCTAAAAGGTGCAGCACGGTGTTGGTTGACCCCCCCATGGCGATATCCAGCGCCATGGCGTTTTCGAAGGCACCAAAACTCGCAATGGTTCGGGGTAAAACACGTTCATCGTCCTGCTCATAATAACGTCGCGCCAAATCGACAATGACTCGCCCGGCGCGCAAAAAAAGTTCGCGACGATCCGCATGGGTCGCCAGCATTGAGCCATTACCGGGCAGCGACAAGCCCAGGGCTTCCGTTAAGCAGTTCATGGAATTAGCCGTAAACATCCCCGAGCAGGAGCCACAAGTCGGGCAAGCAGAACGTTCAATCAAATCAAGGTCTTCGGCACTGACTGAATCATCGGCGGCTTGAACCATCGCATCGACCAGATCCAGCTTGATAAGCTCACCCGCCAAACGGGTTTTGCCCGCTTCCATCGGACCGCCCGATACAAAAATCACAGGAATATTCAACCGCAATGCCGCATTCAACATACCCGGCGTAATTTTATCGCAATTAGAAATACAGACCAGCGCATCGGCGCAGTGGGCGTTTACCATGTACTCGACCGAGTCGGCAATCAGATCCCGGGAAGGCAGGCTGTACAACATACCCCCATGCCCCATGGCGATACCATCATCCACTGCGATGGTATTAAATTCCTTGGCAACCCCCCCGGCCTTCTCAATCTCGCGCGCCACCAACTGACCCATGTCCTTAAGATGAACATGTCCCGGTACGAATTGAGTAAACGAATTGGCAATAGCGATAATCGGTTTATCAAAATCTCCATCTTTCATGCCCGTAGCCCGCCATAATGCGCGAGCGCCAGCCATATTACGGCCATGGGTCGTGGTGCGTGAACGGTATACAGGCATAATTTATCTCCAGTTAATGACCAGATCGTCTCAAGTAGGGCAACGGTCTTAATTAATAATATCGACTAAAGTGCCAATTGGTACTTGATTAAATAATTCAACCACTTGTTGATTATTCATCCGGATGCAACCGTGGGATTCAGGTGTACCAATTAAGCCTTCTTCAGGTGTGCCATGGATGTAAATAAACCGAGCGTGCGAATCAACGCCTTTACCCTCATTAGTACCCGGTTCTAAACCCTGCAACCACATGATGCGGGTGGTGACATCATCACCATCGCCTTTAATAGGCTGTTTTTGAATCTCGGCCAGTGTGCCCGTAGGTTTTCTTGCCTTAAATATCATGCCGATAGGCTCACCATCACCAAATTTTTCAGCAATTTTATGCAACCCCAAGGGGGTACGGTTACTTCCGGCTGCGCTGCCCACACCCATGGCAGACGTCGAGACGGAATAAGCCTGTTTGAGTTTTTGTTGCTCAAATAAATATAAAGTCTGGTTTTTTGCATCAATGATAATGAACGGTGCATCACTGGCATGACTCACAGCAAGCAAATGCTCAACCTGCAACTGAGCAGATTTCACAGAAGGATCGATTGATTTCACTTCAGAGGAAAAAGCCATTTGATTAAATGAGATAAAAACACCAAAAGCTAAAAACGTTGAAAATAAATTAAATGATTTATTGAACATTATAGAGACCCACCGCGACAATATCCCGAGATTGATTAATCGGCTCATTTTTTGAGTGGTCGTTACGACGCTGTGCCAATAAATCCAGATATGCACCATCAATATCACCGGTAACATAATCTCCTGTAAAACAAGAGCAATCGAAATCCTTCAGTGCAGGATTGCCCACACGAACCGACTCAATCAAATCACTCAAATCTTGATAAATTAAACGATCTGCATCAATCGCCTCACAGATCGCATCATTATCACGATCATGTGCTACAAACTCAGTTGCAGTCGGCATATCAATACCATAAACATTGGGGTATCGAACGGGTGGCGCGGCTGATGCCATATAGACTTTATTCGCCCCTGCTTCACGCGCCATCCGAATAATCTCACTGGAGGTTGTGCCTCTCACAATCGAATCATCGACCAATAATACATTTTTACCGCGGAACTCAAGATCGATGGCATTAAGTTTTTGACGAACGGAACGCTTGCGCATTTCCTGCCCCGGCATAATAAAGGTGCGTGCAATATAGCGATTTTTCACAAACCCTTCTCGATATTTGATATTCATTGTTACCGCTATTTCTAACGCTGCAGTCCGGCTCGTATCAGGAATGGGGATGATGACGTCAATATCATGATCTGGCCATTCACGCATAATTTTAGCGGCGAGACGCTCACCCATCCGCATTCGGGCTCGGTAGACCGACACATCATCAATAATGGAATCTGGCCGCGCCAAATAGACATACTCAAAAATACACGGGGTATACTGTGCATGAGCAGCGCATTGCTTCAGAGTGACCTCGCCTGCTGCAGTAATAAAAATCGCTTCCCCTGGCGCCAAATCTCGAATGAGTTCAAAATCACTGGCTTCAATAGCCACCGACTCAGATGCAATCATATATTCCGTAAAGCCAGAACTCGTTTTACGCTGACCATAACATACTGGCCGAATACCCCATGGATCACGAAACGCAAAAATGCCTCTGCCCGCAATTAACCCAATAACCGCATAGGCACCCTTTGCGCGCCGGTGAACATTAGAAATTGCGGTGAACACATCTTCAATTTTTGGTTCATCGCCCGCAATGGCAGAAAGCTCATGCGCAAACACATTCAATAGGACTTCAGAATCCGAGTTTGTGTTGATGTGACGATGATCCAATTGTTGAACCGAGGCACGCAACTCGTCTACGTTGGTTAAGTTACCGTTGTGGCCTAATGCAATACCGAAGGGGGCATTAACATAAAACGGTTGAGCCTCTGCCGATGAATCACAGCCTGCAGTGGGATAACGAACATGGCCAATGCCCATGTTACCGAGCAATTGACGCATGTGCCGTGTGTGAAATACATCTTTAACCAGTCCATTTTCTTTTCGCAAAAAAAGACGGTTATTCTCACAGGTAAGAATACCTGCGGCATCTTGCCCGCGGTGCTGTAATAAGGTTAATCCATCAAATAACATTTGATTAACCGGGTTATTAGCCACAATACCGATAATGCCACACATGATAGGATAAACCCCGATTAATTTAATTGCTTGGAAATGCAAAATTCAAAAAATTAGTTACGCTTGAAAGTGCTGTGCGATATCCGCAGGCAACAGGGCTCTAATCCAATCAGCCACAATCTGGAACTGGGGCAATAATATCGATGATTGCCACCAGCTTTCTTTGGGCATGGCCGTTAATTGCGCCAATAAAATCAAAATGGCAATGATAAAAACACCGCGTGCCAAACCAAACACCATGCCGACTGAACGATCCGTTCCGCTAAGTCCTGTTTTATTAACCAAGGTGGATATAGCCCAATTAATGATGCCACCAACAATCAACACTAAAACAAATAAACTTAAAAATGCGAGCGCCACACGAGCTGAGGGAATATCAACCGCTTTGGGAATAAAGGCCGAAGCCGGTTGTGAAAAACCCAGTGCAATAGCAAATGCTGCAACCCAAGTCAGCAGTGAAAGAACTTCTTTTATAAAGCCCCTCACCAGTGAAATAAGGGTTGAAACCAGTACCACACCTATAATGGCATAATCGACCATTCCCATAAATAATTTACTCAAACATTAAACTCGTTGAAAACCCATCACTTCGGCATAACCAAACCATCTCGCCCCAATCGTTCACGGAGTTGAGTGGTGGTTTTAACTGCTTGCTCTCGAGTGGCATAAGGGCCTACCCGTACTCTCCATACCGTACCCTTTTTGGCGAACAAGGGCGACACATCGACTTTAAAACCCGCATCAGAAACCGATTTTGCTAAACCTCGTGCATTCAGTTCGTCAGAGAAACTGCCCAATTGAACCACCCATTCACCGTCACTCGCTGCTGCGTGGGAGCTGGATGAAGGGTTAACCTGGGTTACTGAAGGTTTTTCAATAACTGTTTCGCTAGACTTCTGCGCCTGAGTCAAGGATTTTTTGATTTCTTGCGGCGGTGTTACGTGAGTTGCATCATCAGGTTTTGGTGACGGCGACTTGATCGGTTGTTTTAATTCCGGTGCTTTAACTGGCGGTGTCGGTTGGATAGCCACGGGCGGCGGCGTCACAGTTGAAGGGTCGGCGGGTGGTGGCGATACAGGTTCTTGTGCGGGCACCGTGGTCGCAGGCGGATTTTGTAGTTCGTTAAGTTGTGATGCAGTCGGCGTGGGGATAGAAATTTCAGCCGGCTGAGCAATGGTTGGTGTCGCTGGAATCGGTTGAACTTCAGGCGTTTTTAGCCCCCCGCCATCGAGCCATAACGGCAATAGTAAGACAGCTAACGCGACCACGACCAAGGCGCCGACCAGCCGTTGGCGAAGTCGGTTTCGTGGTGCCGATTGTTGTTCATGCTCAGACAAGATGCGCACCTACTTGACTCAAATGATGGCGAATAGCGCTCACAGTGAAAAACGATCCGAAAACCACAATTTGATCCCCCGCCTTGCTATGGGCAAGGGCGTGATTATACGCACTAACGATGTCGGTTTCATGGAGCGATCGAGACGACGCTTCCTCGGGTAACAGTGCAACAATGGACGCCACCGATGCGGTACGCGCACTGGCGAGATGGCCAATAAACCACGCATTAAAGTAGGGTTGAGCGAAGGCCAGCATGGCTGAGATTGGCTTATCATTCAGCGCGCCAAACACGGCAAACCTCTGATATTTATCCTCTAGTTCACTGTTTTCAATTAGGTTTTCCAACAGTGCACGAACAGACTCCAGGTTATGCGCGACATCAAAAATGATCTGGCGATCTGCATGTACCCAACGTTCGAAACGTCCAATGACCTTGGCTGATTTCAGCCCCAGTTCAATCGCTCGCGATGAAACCGGCAGTGTATTCGCAGGATGCTGTAGTAACGCAACAACACCCGCTGCGTTGTCAATTTGCATCTGCCCGGTTAAAAAGGGCATCGGCCAACAATTTTGCTGCGCTGCTTGAATCAAACACCAACTGTGGGATTGTTGCTCCACCGTAAAATCTTGGCCACGAACCCAGATGGGGCAATCCAGTAGGCGGGCAATCTCAGCAATAGTGCGTTCGGGTGTGGGGTCGGCATAAACTGCCACTTGATTTTTACGCAATATACCCGCTTTTTCCCGCGCAATTGACGAGCGATCATGGCCCAGTATGGCTTGATGATCCAGACCAATATTGGTGATAAGTGCCAAATCGGCATCTAAAATGTTCACGGCATCCAACCGGCCGCCCAAGCCAACTTCAAGAATCCAGACATCCAGTTTTGCCGCGGCAAATGCCAGTAATCCCGATAGTGTTGCCCATTCGAAATAAGTCAGTGTTTCAGCACCAGGCTGGGCATCAAGTCGAGCCATGGCATTGACCAGGGATCGATCATCGATATCAAAACCTTGGATTCGTACTCTCTCGTTGAAAACCTCGAGATGAGGCGAGGTATAAGCGCCTACGCGATAGCCTTGAGCAATCAGAATGGCCTCCAGCATGGCCACGGAAGACCCTTTTCCATTAGTCCCTGCTACCGTAACAATGGTTGGTAATTTAATGTCATCGGTATGTTGTAGCGTTTGCCAAAGGGCAGCAACACGATCTAGGCCTAACTCGATATGATTCGGGTTGCGTTGCTCCAGCCAGTTCAGCCAATCGGCCAAACTGTGCTTGGGTATCAATACCTCAGACAAGGGTTGAAGCGGGTTCACTAAATAAGCTGTGTGCGCTAAATCGTGACATGCGGCGCATCTCGATGCTGCATGATGGCAACCAGCTCGGCGATTTTTTCGCGTAATTTGGGTCTGGGGACGATGAGATCAATCGCGCCATGGGCGAGCAGGAATTCACTGCGCTGGAAACCTTCGGGCAGTGTTTCACGCACGGTTTGCTCAATCACGCGGGGACCAGCGAAGCCGATTAAGGCGTTAGGCTCGGCAATTTGTACATCCCCCAGCATGGCCAGTGAAGCCGATACACCGCCCATGGTCGGGTCAGTCAGCACCACGATAAAAGGCAATTCGGCTTTGCTAAGCCGGGTTAAGGCTGCTGAAGTTTTCGCCATTTGCATCAAGGAAAACAAGGCTTCTTGCATCCGCGCCCCACCCGATGCCGTAAAACAGATCAGTGCAGATTTTTGCTCAATGGCTGCCTGCACCGCACGAACAAATTTTTCACCGACAACCGAACCCATTGATCCCCCCATGAACGCGAAATTAAAACCCGCTACCATGACGGGCAGCATATGCACCCGGCCACGCATGACCACCAAGGCATCGGTTTCGCCGGTGGTTTTTTGGCTTGCAATGATGCGATCCCGATATTTTTTTTGATCACGGAATTTCAGCATGTCAACGGGCGCAATATCGGTAAACAACTCTTCCCGACCAGCGGTATCCAGAAATTGATCCAATCGTTCCCGAAGGGCGATGCGCATGTGATGCCCACATTTAGGACAAACCTGCTGGTTACGCTTGAGCTCATCGCGATAGAGAACGGCATCGCAGCCCTCGCACTTCACCCATAGGCCTTCAGGCACCCCCCGCTTTTCAGCGCCTTGTATGCGAATCCGCGAGGGCAGTAATTTTTCTAACCAACTCATAAAATCAGCCCTAAGTTCAATTTAATTAGAATAAGTAAAGGCATTATCCGTTGCCTGCCAAGGTTTTTTACTCGGGTCTTCGCCAATTTAGGATCGGTCAAGAGCGCTACGGATTTCTGTCATAAATGCCTGCACTTTTTGTTGAAGCGTGGCGGGATCACCCTGCCCCAATTCAGCAATAATGCGCACCAAGGCACTGCCAATAATCACCGCATCAGCGACTTGCCCGACTGCAGCGGCCGTAGGTGCATCCCGAATGCCGAACCCAACCCCCACGGGCAATGAACAATCTTGCCGAATGGCGCGTACACGTTCTGCCAAGGCCTGTGTATCGAGATTTTGTGCACCGGTTACGCCCTTGAGAGAAACATAATAAACAAAACCGGTCGCCAGCTTGGCAATAATCCGAATTCGATCCGCATGCGTTGTTGGCGCGATCAGGAAAATCGGATCAATCTGGACAGCCGCGTAGATACCTGCGGCCGTATTGGCTTCTTCAGGTGGCAAATCGACAGTTAAAACACCATCGACACCAGCGGCTTGAGCCCGTTCGGCAAATACCGCGATGCCCATGGCTTCAATCGGGTTTTGATAGCCCATCAAAATAATGGGGGTATGCTGATTACTTTGTCGAAATACCTGCACCATCCCCAGCACATGGCGCAAGCCCACGTGATGCACCAGCGCACGTTCATGGGCGGCGGCGATTACCGGGCCATCAGCCATAGGGTCTGAGAACGGCACACCCAGCTCAATGGCATCGGCGCCGCCAGCAACAAGTGCGTGCATGATGTCAACTGTGGCGCCGGGCGTTGGATCACCCGCTGTGATGTACGGAATTAACGCTGTGCGTTTATCGGTTCGTAATTGTTCAAATAATGGACTAATGCGGCTCATAGGGTGATTCCTTCTAATTTCGCCACGGTGTTGATGTCTTTATCGCCCCGCCCAGATAGGTTCACAAGAATGATTTTGTCTTTGCCGTACAGTGACGCGAGTTTTTTGGCATAGGCCACGGCATGGGACGATTCAAGTGCCGGGATAATCCCCTCAAAGCGCATCACGTCGTGAAATGCGCTCATGGCCTCGTCATCGGTAATACCATCGTACGTGACGCGTCCCAAGTCTTTAAGCCAGCTGTGTTCTGGACCCACACCCGGATAATCGAGTCCGGCTGAAATGGAATGGGTGCCAATAATTTGGCCATCATCATCTTCCATCAGATAGGTACGCATCCCATGCAGCACGCCAGGACGACCCGCTGACAAGGGTGCGGCATGACGCCCTGTTTCAATACCATCACCCCCCGCTTCAGCGCCGTAGAGCGCAACACGCTCGTCATTCAGGAAAGCATGAAAAATACCAATGGCGTTGGAGCCGCCGCCCACACAGGCCACCACGGCATCGGGCAGTCGCCCCGTTTTTTCGAGCAATTGTGCCCGGGCTTCTGTTCCAATCACCGATTGGAAATCACGCACCATTTGCGGATAGGGGTGCGGGCCGGCAACCGTACCGATAATGTAGAAGGTGTTATCGACATTGGTGACCCAATCGCGCATTGCTTCATTCAGGGCATCTTTAAGGGTGCGCGTACCCGATTCAACCGACACCACGGTTGCCCCCAATAATTTCATACGGAAGACATTCGGCTGTTGGCGCTCAATATCCTCAGCACCCATGTATATGACGCACTCCAAACCCAAGCGTGCCGCCACAGTGGCCGTCGCCACCCCATGCTGCCCTGCCCCGGTCTCGGCAATAATTCGGGTTTTTCCTAAGCGCTTAGCCAGTAAAGCCTGGCCAATCGCATTATTGATTTTATGCGCGCCGGTGTGATTCAAATCTTCTCGCTTAAACCAGATTTGGGTACCGTAGGCTTCGCTCATGCGCGCAGCGAAATACATGGCCGATGGCCGCCCCACATAATCACGCAGATCGGTTTCAAATTCACGCACAAACTCGGGATCAGAGCGAAAATGCGCATAGGCATCTTGCAGTTCCTGAATGGGCTCCATCAGGGTTTCAGCAACATATTTCCCCCCAAATTCGCCAAACCGGCCGTGCGCATCGGGGAATTGGGCAAAATTGAACGTATTCGCATCACGCATCGGCGCTTTCATCGGGTTTGAAGTACTCAATTGAGTTCACCTTAGTCATAAATTCAAAAATTTTGCTGGCGGATTTAATCCCGGGTGCCAATTCAACTCCGCTCGACACATCAAGCGCATAGGGTTGCACGGATGAAATCGCAGTCCCTACATTTTCGGCATTTAAGCCACCAGCCAGAATAAGCTTCGTTGCACTCGGGTGGCCTTGCGGCCAGTGTGACCAATCAAATGCACGCCCTGTCCCGCCCAATGCCCCTGAGGCATGGCTATCCAGCAAAAAACCGCGCGCCGTCGGATGATCTTCGAGCACCGTATTTAAATGTAGCGCGGCATCACCCGCAAATAAATCAACACCCAATGCCTTGATATAAGGCCGTGTAAATTGTCGGCAAAAAGCGCCCGATTCCTGACCATGAAACTGCAACAAGTCGGGCGACACCGCATTGATCACCGCCTGAACATCATTCGGATCGGGATCAAGAAACAATGCCACCGACTGCACGAACGGTGGAATGAGGTCAAATAACGCGGCCGCTTGATCCAGCGAGAGATTGCGCTGACTCGCGGGCACGAAGACAAACCCCAGGGCATCAACGCCCGCCCTCACCGCCGCAGACACGTCTTCAGCACGAGTGAGACCACACATTTTAACCCGCGTGCGCAATGGCCCCAGCGTAGGCGGGGCCATTGTGTTTAGGAAATCGGGCGAAGACGACATGGAAGGAATTTTGTCTCAACGTGAATGGGATCAAGGCGGGGATTCTAGCAGCAAGCAAGCGGAATTTCGCCTAACGGCGAGTAAAATGCCGGTATGGCACGTGGTTCTGGAATAAAAAACGTGGCGGGATAGCGTACATTGACCAAATATAACCCTGCAGCCGGTGCAGTAATCCCCGCTAATACGCGTTGTTGCTGTCCTAAAATATCGAACAACGAATCAACGGGCCGAATACCCGCACCGATCGGGAGCAAGGTACCCACGATGTTGCGCACCATGTGATGCAAAAACGCATTCGCTGTTATGTCGATATAAATGAAGTCGCCTTGACGTTGTACTCGGCATGATTCGATGGTACGGATCGGACTTTTGGCTTGACATCCTTTAGCACGAAAACTGCTGAAATCATGCTCTCCCAATAAAAATTGCCCCGCCTCGTGCATTGCTTCGGCGTTTAATGTATCCCGCCACCAAGTCACACGTCCTTGGTGCACGGCCGAGCGTGTTTGACGATTTAATATCACATAACGATAACTGCGCGCCGTTGCACTAAAGCGGGCATGAAAATCTGAACACACCGTGTGTGCCCAGACAATACTGATATCTGCAGGTAAGGCATGGGTGCCACCGAAAAGCCATGCTTGATCGGGGCGATTGGCATCCGAATCAAAATGAACCACCTGGTAGGTGGCATGCACACCCGCGTCGGTTCGCCCGGCACATACCGTATCAATCGGAGAATTCGCGACCTGGGATAGTGCAGCCTCCAAGCGAGCCTGAACTGAATCGACATCCTGCTGCCGCTGCCAGCCGTGATATCGTGAGCCATCATATTCAACGGCTAAAGCAATACGAGACATAAAAAAATTGGGAACCTGACTGTGTGCGTTAAATTTAAGGGGGATCTAGCAGCCTTGTCGGACCAGCCACCACCGCGAAGTAAAATCCAGTTTAAGGGTTATTTTTCACGACTTTGAGGCGAATGGTTGCGCCATTTAACGAAAAAGCGGGGAAAATAGAACCAAATCCGGCCTCTCTGCAGTAGGACGGCATTAAGTCCGACAGGCTGCCAGGAGACCATTTTACCCGAATCCCTATCCAACCGTATTCTCGTACTGAGCAAGCAACTATATTAGCCACTCCTGATAAACTGCTTGTATGCGTGCTTAAAATATTTACAATCGCCATACACAAGTTGAGAATCATGATTCGACGGGTGGGTAGGCGGGCATTCTAATTCAATAAATCAGGTTAAGTATCTATGGTAAGCCCCGGAATAATAGTAAATATTTCTACTGATACCCAGTCACACCCACGACCAGCTCTACAGGTAGCTCGCTTATTGGTTTTCTTATTGGGTGGTTTTTCTTGCGCGCAGGCGAGCACTCCTCCATCGCTAACAGTGAACTCAAATCCACAATCGGCACTGAGCCTCGGGGTTCAACAGGCCATTGAGCAAGCACTCACACAAAATCCCATGATGCGGCAATCACAGTCCATGATTGACCAGGCCAAAGGTGCCATTAAAGAAGCGAACGGTAACCGGTTACCGCAACTCGATTTATCTTTCGGAGCCATGGCCTCGAACAACGCGCTTAACGTTTTTGGCATGAAACTGAATCAAGGCACGGCCAATTTCAATGATTTTGGGGTGCAACAATTTTTTTCTGAAGCGGGCCCCACATTCGGTAACCTGGCCGGGGCCAGTAGTACGCCGCCAGGGTCTCTGAATCATCCCGGCTGGGATCACAATTTTCAAACATCACTCAAACTCTCTATTCCGATCTATAACGGCGGGAAAATCAGAGGGATGCGCGATCAAGCTGAAGCCCTCTTACGGGCGGCGCAATCGGGTGATACGGCCGCGAAACAACAAATTATTTTACAGGTGGTAACCGCCTACGCAGGCATCGATGCAGCGCAGGCATTTGTTGGGGTAACACGGCAGGCAGTGGATGCTGCGAATTCCTATTTAAGTTTAAGCGACAAGTTATATGAGCAGGGTGTTGTTTCAAAAAGCGATTTGCTTAAATCTGAAGTCAATTCCGGTGACGTTCAACTTCGTCACCAACAAGCCATCGATCAACGATCCAATGCCAAGGATAGTTTGCGTATCATCACCGGCATGCCTGGCGATCAGCCATTTCATATCAATGAGTTAATTGATATAGCTCAACCGCAAGGGTCATTGGAAGATGCACGATCTTTGGCAATGCGCAATAACCCGCAAATCGTTGCGCTGACCCAGCAAATTGATGCCGCCCGATCGGGTGTTTCCGCTGCGCGATCCGTGTACAAACCCCAGTTCAATTTAATGGCTCAGCAAGACTGGAACAGTCGCACACTCGGCCTGAAAAACGATTCCTATACCGTTGGCGGTGTGTTGAGTTGGAAAATATTGGATTTCGGCGCACGTTCGGGGCAAGTGGAGCGAGCCGTCGCAGGGTTGAGTGATGCGCAATCACGCCAACTCATGGCGATTAACACCTTGTTGGCGCAGGTGGGTGAAACCTGGCGCGCCGCCCATTTGGCCGAGCATCGGTTGCAGGTGAAGAAGTTAGCCATTACCCAAAGTGAAGAAGCGGCGCGCCTAGAAAAACTGCGCTATGAACAGGGCCTTTCTACGCTGACCAACCTGCTTCAAGCTCAGGCTGAATTAGATAAATCGCGTGCAGAATTTGTACAGGCTCAGTATGAATTGATTGTGCAGCGCGCCGCATTACTTTTGGCCACAGGGTTGCTTGAGCCATCAGCGATCCAATCTCAGCCATTAATTACCCCAACTCATTTCACTGCACCCAAGGGATTCACCCATCATGCGCGTCCTTAAGTTGACACCGTTGAAAACGACTGATTTTGCTTCGCTCCTTGTGGCTTCACTCCTATTAAGCGGTTGCGGTGGCCACGGTGAACCCTCGCCCTCAAAAACGCCCGCAGCGCCAGAGGTAAAAACCGAAGCCCAGTTATTTACGGTGCAAAATCAGTCTTTACCCGTGCAGGCCCTGTTCCCAGGTTCAGTGATTACCTCGGATCAGGTCTCGGTTACCTCCCGGGTGATGGGCTATGTGCGCACCGTGGACGTTCATGAGGGCCAAGCGGTGAAAGCCGGGCAAACCCTTTTGGCGATCGACTCGACTGATGTCACCGGGGCAATCAATCAAGCACGCGCTACGGTCAGCAAAGCGGCGGCGGGTTTGGCCGATGCCAAGGGCAACTATGAACGCTATCAAACACTCTACAAGCAAAATGCCGTTCCAAAACAAGTGTTTGAGAAAATGCAAACCGCTTATAAAGTTGCCCAAAGCGATTATACTGCGGCGGATGCGGCGTTGAAACAAGCCCAGGCCCAGCTAACCTACGTTAAAATCACCGCCCCGTTTGCCGGTACGATTACCAGCCGGATGGTGGATCCGGGGCAAATGGCCTACCCCAGTGCGCCCCTCTTAACGTTACAGGGTAGCGGCCAAAAACAGGTTGAAGTTCAACTCAACAGCCAAGCATTTGCCACGCTTAAACTGGGTGAACCTCTGGCGGTGAATTACACCGATTTTATGGGCGAGCAGCATCAATTCGCGGGGATTGTCGAGCGTATGGTAGACGCGACCGACCCGGTCACCCATACCCATACCGTTAAAATTGGCGTGCCGGAGTCGATTGATGTGCGCAGCGGTAACTATGTCGTCATCGCCGTGACTGTGGCGCATGAAACGGGGATGATTGTCCCCACATCAGCAATTCATGACCGCGGGGGAATACGCGGTGTGTTTGTGCTTGATGAGCAGAACGTCGCTTGGTTTCGGATGGTTCGATTAGGGACTCAAGTAAACGGTCAACAGGTCATTCTGGCGGGTCTGGTTCCTGGGGAGCGCATTGTGACTCAGGCAAATAACCGTTTGCAGAACGGTATTCACATTATCAACGCGACCAAATCAGCGCAAGAAAATCCCGCATCATGAGCGAATTACCCAAAACTGATGGCGAAGCACCAGAACCCCGCTTGAACCTTGCGGGCAAATTGGCCCGTGGCTTCCTGCATTCAAAAATCACCGCACTCATTATGATTGCGCTCACCCTTTTTGGGTTGATGGCGTTTTTTATTACGCCGCGATTGTATAACCCGGAAATTGTGGTGCCCGGTGCGCAAATTTTGGTACAGCGGGTCGGCAACAGCGCCCAACAAATCCAGGAGCAGGTCGTCAAACCCTTAGAGGCCATCATGGCCAGCATTAAGGGGGTGGATCACACCTATGGCTATGCGGTCAATGATATGGGCATTGTGACCGTTGCATTTAAAGTGGGCAGTGATGAAGAACGCAGCCTGTTGCTGTTGTATAACCAGCTCTCCCGCAATATGGATAAATTGCCCCAAGGTACCAGTCAGCCTCTGGTGAAAAGCATTGGGATTACCGATGTGCCGGTCATGACCATTACCTTGAGCTCAGCCCAGATGGATGGTGTGGCGTTGCGCGAGCTTGGAGAGCGGGTATTGGATCAACTCCAAAGCGTACCGGACGTAGGTAACAGCAGTGTGATTGGGGGGCATCGGGAAATTTTAAGCGTTGATATTCATCCGCAAAAACTGAGCAGCACAGGAATCGCACTCGATACCGTGATTAATTTGCTCAAGGCGTCAAATGTCGTGCTTCCTGGCGGGTCGCTTATTGACAACAACGAACAAACTGCCCTCCGTGTTGATGCAGCGTTCTCAAATATCAGCGATTTAGGCGAAATCATCATTGGCACCCACAATCAGCGCCCGGTTTTTTTGCGTGATGTAGCCACCATTAAAATGGCGCCAGATCAAAACGAACAATACTCTGCATTCGGTTATGGCAAAGGCAACGGTCAGGGTTCTGCCATAGGGCAATCAAACCCCGCAGTCACGCTGGCGATTGGCAAGCGCACCGGGGCGAACGCGGTCACAGTCACTCAGCGGGTTCTGGACAAGTTGACCGTTGTTGAGCGCCAAATGGTGCCACATAACGTCGATGTCACGGTCACACGCGATTATGGCAAGCGCGCCGATGATGCCGTGAACTTGTTAATGGAACACTTGGCCATCGCGGTGTTGGTCGTTCTGATTATTTTATTCTTCTTCCTGGGCTGGCGTGAAGCCTTGATTGTGACCTTAACCGTGCCACTCACCCTGTTTGTGGTTTTGGGTGTGGGCTATGTCACCGGCCAAACCATTAATCGCATTTCATTATTTGCGCTGATTTTATCGTTGGGCTTGCTTGTTGATGCGGCAATTGTCGTGATTGAAAATATTCACCGCCACATTCACGAAGGCAGCGAAAAAACCTTTGGGGATTTATTAATTCGGGCAACCAACGAAATCGGCAATCCCACCAATATCGCCACCATCGCGGTAATTTTTGCCTTTGTGCCAATGGCTTTTGTGTCGGGCATGATGGGCCCATTCATGCTCCCCATTCCTATCTACGTCCCCATCGCCATGGTCGCCTCACTGTTACTGGCTTATATCGTGGTACCTTGGGCGGCATACCGGTGGCTGGGCGGAAAGGCGAGCAAACAAATCGCTGAGCGCGAGGCACACGGCCACGAGCCACATAAACCCGATGTCCTGCAACGGAGTTACACCGCCGTTGTCAGGCCCCTACTGGATAGCCGCGCCGTTTCGCTGTTTTTCCTGATTTTTGTTTTACTGCTGATGATCGCCTCCATGATCATGCCTGCATGGCAATTCATTCGCCCCGCCGGTATGAACGGCCCACTCAGCGCCGGTGGCGTGAGTTTGAAGATGCTGCCAGAAGGCAATGTCAGCACTTTCGTCATGGAAGTGGATACGCCCGCTGGCACGGCGCTAGACGAAACCGCTCGGGTGGTCGATGGCGTGACGCATGTATTGGCAGCCAGCCCTTATGTGAACAATTATCAAACTTTCCTTGGCAGAACAGCGCCGCTGACTTTTGCCGGTATGGTTCGGGGCGACATGATGCGCGAGGGCAGTAATATTGCCCAAATTCGCGTGAATATTATCTCAGAGCATGATCGACCGGATACTGAAATTGTTGCAGCCAAAATTTGGGCGGCACTCAAACCCGTTCGAGCGGCATCCAAACCGGCCTTGATCAAACTCTATCTCACCCCGCCCGGACCGCCCGTTCGCGCGCAAATCCTGGCGAGAATTCATGGACCAAATTATGCCGAGCTTCGCACCATCGCGAATGAAGTAAAAGCCAAGTTTAGCGATGTCTACGGCATGATCAATGTCGATGACAGCGTCACCACAACAGCACCGGAATACCTCATCGAAGTGGATCGACAAAAGGCAATGCAGTCTGGGGTTGCACCCGCGCAAATAGCCCAACTGATTAACACCTATGTTCATGGCACAACGGTTGGTGCCCTGCACGAGGCATATTCGGCTGAACCCATCAACATCGTGCTGCGATTACCCCAAACTGATCGCGCGTCGATTCAGCAAGTGCGCGATCTGACCATCACCGGTGCGGGCGGTAAACAAATTCCCGTGGGCAGTTTGGTCAATATTGTTAAATCCGATGCCGCCAAGCCTATTTTGGATCAGGATCAACATGATGTTGTCTATATACAGGGGGATTTACTGGGTAGCTCACCTGTTTATGCCACACTCACCTTGAATCAGTGGCTTAATGACATGAAATTGGCGAACAACGTCACACTCACGACCGGCAACCTTGGGTTTGTTGATCAGCAACCCCAGGATATCGAGCATTATCAGCTACTTTGGGGGGGGGACATGCGTCTCACTCTCGACGTATTCCGCGATCTTGGTGCGGCGTTCATTGTGGCGCTCGTCTTTATCTATCTCTTGCTCGTGGGGTATTACCAATCCTTCATGCTCCCCTTGATTGTGATGGGCGCCATTCCACTTACCTTGGTCGGAATTTTTCCCGGACACTGGTTATTTAATATGCCGTTCAATGCCACATCCATGATTGGGTTTATTGCCCTTGCGGGCGTTGTGGTTCGTAACTCATTGCTACTCATTGATTTTATTCTTGATTACCGCAAACAGGGGTTTGAGTTAAAAGAGTCGGTCATCACCGCAGGGGCAGTCCGGTTCCGGCCCATCTTGCTCACGGCATTGGCCATTATCTTTGGCTCAGCGGTGATGGTGACCGATCCTGTATTCGGTGGCTTGGCGGTTTCATTAATTTTCGGCACATTGGCATCCACCTTGTTAACCTTGGTCGTCATTCCCATTCTTTATTATTTCTGGCAACTGGATATCCAGATTCGTCAACAGAAACGCGCCGCGAAGATAAGCCACTCATCCGGGTAAAAACAGCGTGTAGGTCAACCTTGAACACGGCAGGTGGTCGTCGCCCTGCCGTTTTTTCGTTGATTAGTGCCCCAGCCAAGCGAAGCGCACCATGAAACGCTACACTAAACCCAATTTCCTGAATAATGTTACCTCCCGGCTGTTCCTCTAATTTGCATTGAGACCCTTTCTACATGCGTGTATTTTTGAATTACCCTCCGCTTGTTTTGGCAATTTCACTCATGCTTCAGGGGTGTAGTGCGATACCCACGAGTGCGCCCTCGGTAAAACCCGTTCTCATGGCACCACCGGAAGCGGGTATACCAAAAATTCGCGTGCAAACACCCGAGCAAATGGCAGAAACGCGCGCCCGAATTGAGCAAGATCCGATCTATCTCATACTGGCTGGAGAATTAGCAGGCCAGTCAGATAATTTGCCGCAAGCCGCTGATTTTTATTTTGCTGCAGCCCAACAATCCAACGATGTTGCTCTGATCGCACGGGCTACTCAAATTGAGTTAATCGCCAAACGCTACGATTTAGCCTTTAAAACCGCGCAACATTGGATAGAACGGGCGCCCACCTCTGATAAAGCCGCGGCGACACTCACGGTAAGTGCGGTGCAGATGGATAACTTCGCTGTCGCCGATCGCGCATTAACCCATTGGCTGGAGCGGGCGGACAACGACCAAACCGCCGTATTTAATGAACTCGGCGCGTATCTTGATAAAAACGTCCCTCAGACGCTCGCCATCCGGTACACCGACCATCTTGCGCAGCAATTTCCCTCTCAGGTGACCGCGCAATTGATCGTGGCCAAGTTGGATTTAAAATTTGGTCGGATGCACACTGCCATCACCGCAGCACGTCAGGTCATTGTGCTGGATCCACGCAATGAAACCGCGCGTGATATTTTAATTGTGGCGTTGAACCAAGCCAATGATAACGCAGGCCTCATTGATGCCTTAAAGGCGGCGAATCAGCAGTTTCCCGGCACCGATCGATATATTTCCGGATTGATTGAAGCGTATATTCGTTCAGGTGATACACATCGAGCGGGAAAATTGCTCGAAACTGCTTTACGCAAACCCATCAAAGACCCAGCGCAATTGCGTAATCTTGCGCTGTTTGCCCTACAAATCGAGCGCCCTACTCTGGCTCAAAAAGTCCTGCTGAAACTGGACAAACTCCCTGATCAGCATGATCTTGCGCAGCTTTTGCTTGGCCGGTTGGCGGCACAATCCGGCGAGCTGAGCTCAGCCATCAAGTACTTTAACCGGGTATCACTTGGCAGTGAGCATTATGCAGAAGCGCGTATTTTAATGGCGGCCACTTATGCCCAATCCGATGATCTATCTGGTGCGATGCAAAGTTTGGACATTGCGCTCGGTCAACCCATCGATATTGCCGACAAGCAGCGTTTAACACTCGCTAAAGCCGGTTTATTGCAATCTCAAGGGCTTGATCAAGAAGCACTCACGCTATTAACCGAAGCAGTTACCCTGTGGCCCAGCGCACACGATCTCCAGCTGCAGCGCGCGATGTTACTGCTGAAATTCAACCGTAATTTTGAGGCTCGTGACACCTTGCGCCAGGTCATCAAGGAAGATCCCAATAATGCCGCCGCACTCAATGCGTTGGGCTTCACCTTGGCCGACGAGAACACCGACCTGGTTGAAGCGCACGAACTGATTCAGAAAGCACTCACAATCGAGCCAGACAACGCCGCCTATCTCGATAGCATGGGTTGGGTTTTATATCGTCAAGGGCAACTTGATCAGGCTGCCGAGACCCTGAAGCGCGCTTTTAACATCACCCCCGATCCCGAAGTTGGCGCGCATCTTGGCATCGTACTGTGGCAACAAAATAAAACAGCAGAAGCCAAGGCGATTTGGCAGCGTGCGCTCACACTTAATCCCAATCTGCCCATATTGCGCGATGCGGTTAAGAAATATGCCCCTGAATTACTGTTAAATCTTCCTGCTTCAGATCAATGAGTTCGCTTCGCATCAGGCCTGCTGCCTTGGGATTGGTTTTTTTGGGATTGTTGGCGGGTTGCGCACAATTGCCAACCAAACCTGAATTAACCGCCGCTCAACAGCAACGCTTAATACCCGAATGGCGACGTCACGAACTCGCCGTCCGACAGCAGGAGAATTGGCAGTGCATCGGTCGAATTGCCATCCGTACCGAAACGCAAGGCGGCACAGTCAATCTCGATTGGCAGCAAACCGGGCTGTTTTCCAAAATTACGTTAAGTGCCCCGCTGAACCAGGGCGTGGTCGAGCTTCGCGGTCAACCCGACTTAATGATGATTACCGATTCATCCGGCAATAAAGAACTCACTCGCGATCCTGAAGCGACGATTGCCAAACTCACGGGCTGGCAAATCCCCATCAATGCCCTGCCCGACTGGATTCGGGGCATACCCCATGATTCAAACGCCAGCTTCCAGCTCAATGCGCAAGGATTATTGCAAACACTCCAGGATACTGGCTGGCAAATTGAATACGAGCAATACACGCCACCAATAGCGGCCAAACGCCCCATGCCACAAAAAATCACCGTCAGCAAAGACGATGTGCGCTTGAGATTAATCGTTGAGTCCTGGCAATTTCCACCACTTGATCCTGAACATTAATCGTGAGTGACACCAATATCTTTGGCAAACGCGGGCTTGCACCGGCGAAACTCAACCTTTTTTTGCATATTAACGGCAGGATTACCCACGGGGATTTTCAGGGTTACCATGAGCTGCAAACTTATTTCCAGTTGTTAACATACGGCGATTGGGTACACGCTGAAGTCACGCAAAAACCAGAAATAACGGTTGAATGGCGCGCTGGCGATGAATCACTTGAACACAAACCACCATCTGCCCGTGATGACCTCATCTATCGCGCGGCGCACCTGCTTCAGCAGGCAGCCATCCAGCAAGGGGATTCACCCCTGGGCGCACGAATCCGGCTCCAAAAAAACACTCCTGTAGGTGGTGGCATGGGCGGTGGCTCCTCAGCTGCCGCAACCACATTACGTGTATTAAATGAACTTTGGGCGCTCAATCTCCCCCCCACAGATTTGCAACAACTGGGGGTACGGCTCGGTGCGGATGTTCCGGTGTTTATCACGGGACACAATGCATGGGCGGAAGGCATGGGCGAGCGCATCACCCCCTTGCCAAGTCCTACTGCCAATCAATGGTTTGTGATTGTCGTTCCCCAATCAACCAGCCTCACCAGAAGCCTGTTTGCCCATCCGGATCTACCCCGCAATACGCCCAAACTTGACTACGAACCCTTGTTATCGCACTGGCAAACACAGGGTGGAAATGCCTTTGAATCAATTGTGCTAAAGGAATCCGATGCGATATTGGACTGCTTTCACGCACTGCGGCAGCACACGGGCTTCGCACGCCTCACCGGCAGTGGCGCCTGTGTTTTTTCCCCCGTGATCAGTGAGGAAGCCGGTCACCAAGTTTCCTCGGATATTCTGAATAAAATCAAAGCGGCTAAACGCGTTATCATCGCCAAAGCCCTGCCGAACGCCCTGTCCATTCCGGCATGAAACTTAAAAACATCAAAAATATTGCGCAAAAGACTTGGCAAAGCCCGAATGCTTCGTTAAGATGCGCTCCTCTTTCGTTTGGGCCGTCGCCAAGTTGGTTAAGGCACTGGGTTTTGATCCCAGCATACCTAGGTTCGAATCCTAGCGGCCCAGCCAAACAATCGGCAGAACGATGACAATCCAAAGAACACTGATGGTATTTTCTGGCAACGCAAACCGGGCACTCGCCGAGCGCGTCGTTGAAAGTCTTGATATTCAACTCGGCCAAGCTACGGTTTCCCGATTTAGCGATGGCGAAAGCTTCGTTGAAATTCTGGAAAATGTTCGCGGGCGTGACATCTTCATCGTTCAGCCAACCTGTGACCCCACCAATGACAATATCATGGAACTCATGGTGATGGTGGACGCGATACGCCGTGCATCGGCCTATCGCATTACAGCAGTCATCCCCTACTACGGTTATTCCCGCCAAGATCGTCGCGTACGATCCGCCCGGGTACCCATCAGCGCCAAAGTCGTCGCCAACATGCTACAAAGCGTGGGTGTGGACCGCATTCTTACCGTTGATCTGCATGCCGACCAAATCCAAGGGTTTTTCGATATTCCCGTGGATAATGTCTACGCCTCACCGATCTTGCTGGGCGATATTTGGCGCCAAAAGTACAGCGATTTGATCGTCGTTTCTCCGGATGTCGGCGGTGTGGTCCGTGCCCGCGCGGTCGCCAAACGCTTGGATGACTCTGACTTGGCGATTATCGACAAACGCCGTCCCCGCCCGAATGTATCTCAGGTCATGCACATTATTGGTGAAGTACGCGATAAAACCTGCATCATCGTCGATGACATGGTCGATACGGCGGGGACGCTGTGCAAAGCGGCCAGCGCACTCAAAAAACATGGGGCAAAAAAAGTCGTCGCCTATGCGACTCATGCCATTTTGTCCGGTGCGGCAATCGAAAATATCAACGGTTCTGAATTGGATGAACTGGTGGTTACCGACTCAATTCCTTTGAAAATTGATGCACAACACTGTGAGAAAATTCGCGTGCTTTCCGTCGCTGGCATGCTGGCAGAAACCATTCGGCGGATTCACACCGACGAATCAGTGAGCTCTCTGTATAACGATTAGCCTCAATTTTTAATCAGAACACCCTGATTTTCTGGCTATTCCCGTTCAACTCCCCTATAATTTTGCGCCTTGTTGAAGCCCATTTTAAAACCCGGGCTCAGCAAGACGTTTGGGTTGTTTGGTCGCGAACACCCGCCATCACTCTGGCCTTATCTGTCATGAAGGCCGGACGTTTTTCAAATTTGGAGTTTATTTTATGTCTCAAGAAACGTTTGTACTTGAAGCCAA
Source organism: Pseudomonadota bacterium (assembly GCA_021801265.1). Taxonomy (GTDB): domain Bacteria; phylum Pseudomonadota; class Gammaproteobacteria; order Halothiobacillales; family Halothiobacillaceae; genus Halothiobacillus. The sequence goes on from JAJYYE010000011.1 coordinate 165,203, forward strand.
GCGTCGTGACGATCAGGGGAAGGGTGCGAGCCGCCGCCTGCGTCGCGAAGGCCGTATCCCGGCGATTGTTTATGGCGGTACTGCTGCCCCTCAGTCGGTTACCATCGAGCACAATGAAATCATTAAACATCTTGAGCACGAAGCATTCTATTCGCACGTGCTTGATTTGAATATTGACGGCAGCGTAACCCAGGTTATTTTGCGGGATTTGCATCGCCACCCGTATAAGTCCTCCGTGCTGCATGCGGATTTCCAGCGTGTTTCAGCGAACGATTCGCTCCGTGTTACTGTGCCCTTGCACTTCTTGAACAAAGATACCTGCGTTGGTGCAAAAGCCGGTGGTTTGGTCCATATCGCTTTAACAGAAATTCAAATCGATTGTGCGGCTAATGCCTTACCTGAATTTATCGCTGTTGATCTTAAAGCCCTTGATATTCATGACTCTTTGCATTTAAGCCAAATCACTCTACCTGCGGGCGTTAAAATCCCCGTGTTGACGCAGGGTGCGGAGCATGATGCTGCGGTCGTAACCATTCATCCATCGAAGTTGGATAAAACCATCGAAGCCGAAGGTTAATTGTTCTCACCCCGTGTTATTCGGGGCAGATGAGATAGCAATACCCGTTGAGTTTGCCTTCCTAGTGTTGAAGTGCCAAGCCAGCGGGTTTTTTGTTCGGCACGCATAAAGGGAGCAAACAGTCATGGCGATTCAATTAGTCGTCGGCTTGGGGAATCCGGGCAACAAATATGAAGGCAATCGTCACAATGCCGGATTCTGGTTTTGCGATGCACTTGCCCATCAGTTAAATGGTCGATTTGCAACTGAAGCCAAGTTTCACGGTGAATTATTTCGTGTTTCAATGGGTGCTTTGGATCGGCGAATAGTGAAGCCGCAAACTTATATGAATCTATCGGGGAAATCCGTCGCGGCTGTGGCAAATTTCTACAAAATCCCCCCACAAGACATTCTGGTTGTGCATGACGAACTGGATTTATTGCCCGGAAAAATGAAAATCAAGCAAGGGGGGGGGCATGGTGGGCATAACGGCCTCAAAGACATTCAAGCCCAGTTGGGCAGCGCGGATTTTTGGCGATTGCGTCTCGGTATTGGGCACCCCGGGGATCGGGCGCATGTGGTTGGCTTTGTACTGACTAATCCACCCGCATCAGAACGACAGCTTATTGAGGGTTGCATTGACCACGCCGTTCACCATATCGAACAACTACTCAATGCCGATCTCACGCAAATGATCCCCCTCATCAACGGCTTTACAACACCGTAACGGGCGCACTTTCCCCCCATATCAAGGTGAAAACACAGCGACACACCGTTAATTGGCGTACCATAGCGCCCACTTTTTCACATTATTGACTGCTTTCGGAGATATTCCATGGGTTTTAATTGCGGCATCGTTGGCCTGCCAAACGTGGGGAAATCCACGCTGTTTAATGCCTTGACCAAGGCCAATATTCAGGCTGAAAATTATCCGTTTTGCACGATTGAACCCAATGTCGGTATTGTGGCCATGCCTGATCCGCGCCTCGATCAACTGGCCGATATTGTTAAACCAGAACGTGTTGTGCCCACGACGATGGAATTTGTCGATATTGCCGGCTTAGTTAAAGGGGCATCCAAAGGCGAAGGTCTAGGGAATCAATTTCTGACCAATATCCGCGAAACCGATGCCATTGCCCAAGTCGTACGGTGTTTCGATAATGACGACATCATTCACGTCGCGGGCAAGGTTGACCCTTTAAACGATATTGAAATTATCAATACAGAACTGGCATTGGCCGATTTAGATGTCGTAACGCGCAATTTGGATCGCGCGGTAAAAGCCAGCAAATCCGGCGTCAATAAAGAAGCGCTGGCGCGCAAAGAAGTGCTCGAAAAAGTATTCGCTGGGTTAAATGAAGTGAAACCTGTGCGTGCCTTAGGGTTAACCAAAGAGGAATTAGCCGTCATTCGTGATCTGCAATTAATGACCGCCAAGCCCATTATGTACATCGCCAATGTCAGTGAAGAAGGCTTTGTCAACAACCCCTATCTTGATGCGGTGATAAAGCACGCTGCCGCTGAACATGCGCCCGTGGTGCCGGTGTGTGCCACCATTGAAGCGGAACTCATGCAATTGGAAGATAGCGAACGAGACGAGTTTTTAACCGCCTTGGGTTTGGAAGAGCCCGGTTTGAATCGTGTGATTCGCGCAGGCTATAAATTACTGGGCTTGCAGACTTATTTTACCGCCGGCGTTAAGGAAGTCCGCGCCTGGACCATCCACGAAGGCAATACCGCGCCCCAGGCGGCGGGCGTGATTCATACCGATTTCGAGCGCGGATTTATCCGGGCACAAACCATCGCCTTTGATGATTTTATTGCTTACAAGGGTGAATCGGGCGCGAAAGAGGTCGGCAAGATGCGCGCCGAGGGCAAGGAATATATCGTCAAAGATGGCGATGTCTTAAATTTCTTGTTTAACGTTTAACCCATTTGGGAATGTTTTGCACCGATTGAGGTCGAAATGCTTCACCTCCGCAGGGTCAAACAATCAGGAGCCGCCGCGTATGATTAACCGCCCCCACCCAACTCACCGCCCCCGCCGAATGCGTCGTGATGCGTTCAGTCGCCGCCTGATGCAAGAAAGCACGCTATCGGTCAATGATCTTATCCTGCCCGTCTTTGTGCTCGAAGGTCATGGCAAACAAGAAGCAATCGCCTCAATGCCCGGGGTTTTTCGGCAAAGCATCGATTTAATATTAGAAACGGCTGATCGCGCGCACAGTCTGGGTATTCCCGCTTTGGCCTTGTTCCCGGTCACACCCGCCAAGGCCAAATCTGCCTATGCTGAAGCGGCTTATGATCCTGATGGATTGGTTCAGCGAACAGTACGCGAATTAAAAAACACCTTTCCACAATTGGGCATCATGACCGATATTGCACTCGACCCATACACCTCGCACGGTCAAGATGGCCTAACTGATGCCCAAGGGTACGTGCTGAATGATGAAACAGTTGACGTGTTAGTGCGCCAGGCGCTCTCGCACGCTGAAGCCGGAGCCGATATCGTGGCGCCCTCCGACATGATGGATGGCCGTATCGGCGCGATTCGCCAAGCACTGGAATCCAACCAATTCATTCATACCCGCATTATGGCCTATAGCGCGAAATATGCCTCCAGCTTCTATGGCCCATTCCGGGATGCGGTGGGTTCTGCGGGTAATCTCGGTAAGGCGGATAAAACCACCTACCAAATGGATCCGGCCAATTCCGATGAGGCCCTGCATGAAGTCGCCATGGATCTGCGTGAAGGCGCGGACATGGTGATGGTTAAACCCGGCATGCCCTATTTGGATATCATCCACCGGATTAAAACCGAGCTTAAAGTCCCCACCTTTGCCTACCATGTTTCTGGTGAATACGCGATGCTGCGCGCGGCGGCTGATCATGGGTGGCTGGATTGGCGCAAATGTCTTTTAGAGACCATGATGGGTTTTCGTCGCGCGGGCGCAGATGGTGTTCTAACCTACGCCGCGCTGGATGTGGCAGAATATCTGGCGGTTGGGGATATCAATTGAATGCCCGTCAAGACCACCACCTTTTGACCTGAAAATTTCAGTTCAGCAACGAAAAAGCCAGTGTCAAAACTGGCTTTTATCATTGTGTCATTGTGAATCGCATACAAGTTACTGTATTGATCGTAAGTCAATCAAGGGACGGATAAGACGACGAGATGTTTTCTGAGCATCGGTGGATTTGAAAAAAATGCCGACAGTGAAGGATTTCACCGATTTCGTTAAATAAGCCAATAAAATCAAACGGATTTTGGTTGATTGATCCTAAGCAAAAGCTGGGCTTCGCTTTCGGACAAGCCAAAATCATTCACCAACTCTTGCAGCGTGACTCGGCCCTGGGTGCTGAGCCGTACAGCATGACTAAACCCACGCTCACTGTCATCTGCGTTTGTGGCGCTGACAAGTCGAGTTTCGATATGCTCCAGGCGCTGCGCTTGCAGCGTGATTTTTTGATCGAATCCATCCATATGACGACCTAAACCCGCTAGTGCAGATTCGATGGAGCCTTGTTCATTTTCAATCCGTTCTAATTGAGCCTGTAACCAGCGGGCATTACTGCTGTGGGTTTTTACTGATGCGGCCAGCCGAGTTACCGCGATGATCGAGACCAAGGCAAAAAACAACGCAACGCCAGAAATACCGATTAACCAATATTGACTCATTTTTCTCCGAGTTCCGATAGCCCTTTCAAGTCGACTAGGATAATCAATTTATCGCTGCCTTTCTCGGTTTGTGGCACAACACCGAGAATATGCGCGGATCCTTCATCCCCTCCCGAACGCTTGGCCGCATTAACCACCGCTTCATCAAGCGCGATGACCTCGGCAACGCTATCGACGACGATGCCCGCAACTTCGCCGGAGCGCAGTTCCGCCACCATAATCCGGCTGTCATCATCAAAGGGTTTTTCAGGCAGGGAAAAAAACACCCGTGCATCTAAAATAGTCACCACATTCCCGCGCAGATTGATAATACCTCTAACAGCGGGATGGGCGCCAGGAATGGGGGTGATTTCTGCGGCGCGCAATACTTCCTGCACATCGAGTACATTCAGTGCATATCTTTCTTCGGCAACGGTAAAGGTCACCCAGCGGGAGATGACCGCTGGCCCTTGCTCCAAGCCCATATCATCGAGTGAATCCTGGCTGTTAATGAGATATTCGCTTTGGCTCATGGGTATTTTTATCCTGATAAGGTCACGAATTGGGTTAAAAGCATCTTGGGGATTTTTGGATAATTTCGTCTTGCGACGCCCATCAGATCTACGTTGGGCAGAGTATGGAGCGCAATTCACTCGGCTCAATAAACACCAACCCGGCGTCGCGATTGATGCCTGCCAATCCAGGGCGCACGGAGTTCTGTTCGGTCGTATCGCGCCAAGTCGTTTGGGCATCGTTCCAGGTGATCTCGGGTAATTCTTCCCCCACGCATAGGCCCCACAAGCCATTGACACCGAGCAAGAGGGCGTGTGCCGCCGTTTTAACCTGGGGGAGCCAAGTGGGGAGCGATAAAACAAGACATGATCGCCCTGCATGATCAACAGCACCCGCGACGCTTGATGGCGCACCAAAAACTGGGCGGAGGGTGACATCATGCAAGACATGCATAATTTCAGTTTTTGGAATAGCGATCTTTATTACACCCACAGCAAACACGCGCCATGGGCTGGTGGTGCTTTTATCGAAAACGACTCCGCCCGTGTCCCGTTGTTCGGTTGCCATTTCTGGCGGCATCTCATCGATAAAGGCTCCGCCGAAATATGCGGCATTCTCATTGACCGGCTCATCATTCAGTTTGGCAACAGGATCACAGGTTTGTGCCGTGACAAGGTCTGCTGTCAATACGGAATTGACTGATACTTCAATGGCATCAGGGGATACTACCCTCTCTGGAATCTCAAAGGGCAAGTCGTCTGCGGGGGAATGTGTTATTGATTCTTGCGGTAAATCTTCAGGGACACCGTCGTCTATTTCGACCGGATTTTGCGTCTCACATACCAAAGGTTCGTGGCGCTGCGGAGGAGCCGAAAGCGTGCCGACTAACGACAACTTCACAGCGATCCGTGATTGCTCCGTTGCGGCATCTTCTCTCAGCAACCCGTTAAGATAATCATCAATGGCCGCATCTTGCTCAACCAATCCCAAGGCTTTGTCTGCCAGCAAGTCCTGAGTCCTCATGATAGCACCTCTTGTGCCATTGCCTGAGGGATGGCGGTTGCGCGGGTTACCGCTGAGCCATTGGGTGTGACAGGACTATCAAGCTGCGCTGTGTCAGGGCTGATTCGCGCCAGCAACGCAGCGTAGGCGAGACTCCCCCGGCTGTCTGGTTGCAGGAATGACAAAGGCTTACCCAAACGGCTGGCCTCTCGAAACAAGGTATCGACGGGGATAAATTCCGACCAAAGTGAATCGAAATAGCGATCCCGTAACGTTTGCAGGGTATCGCGGGAAGCGCGTGTACGCATATCCACCATGGTCGGTACGATGAGATATTCAAGCCGCTGTTTGCGGGAGCGTTGCACCATGGACAAGGTATTGAGCATCCGCTCCAATCCTTTAAGGGCGAGAAATTCGGTTTGTACCGGAATCAATAAAAACTGAGCCACGGCCAACGCATTGACCATCGTTACCCCCAAAATGGGGGGGCAATCGATAATCACGGCATCAAATTGGTCGCTCAATAAAGCTAACGCCCGTTTGAGCACTAAACCCATGCCATCTTGTTTACCGAGCTGCCGATCCAGTGTAGCCAACGCCGTGGCAGCGGGCATCAAGCTGATTTGCTCGAACGCCGTGGGGTGAATGACCCGTAGCGGATTTAACACTGTGCCCGCCGCCGCCGCTTTGAAGAGCGAATACACACTCGCACCAGGCGCATCCGGCTCCATCCCGAAATAGGACGTCATCGAGCCATGGGGGTCAATATCAATCAGTAATACCCGCTGACCCTGCTGTGCTAAATGCCCCGCCAAGGTGACGGTGGTTGTGGTTTTACCCACACCGCCCTTTTGATTGGCTATCGCCCAAATATTCATCGCACACACCTCGCGATGGCTTCGCCAATATCATTCAAGGGTAAGATTGCTTCGACCAAACCCGCTTTGGCGACCGCAGCGGGCATCCCGTAAATCACACTGCTGGCTTGATCTTGAGCCCAAATATGTCCTCCCGTGCTACGGACCGTGCGGGCACCCTCGGTACCATCATCCCCCATGCCGGTCAAAATCACCCCAAGCAAATCAATACCGACCGCATTCGCTGCAGAGTGCAGCAAAATATTTACGCTCGGTCGGAAATGTTCACCGGATAGTGGTTCGCGCTCGGCGAAAAACAAACCACCCGAGCGTGTTTTAATTTCTCCATGCTTGCCACCGGGAATAATGTACGCGGTACCCGCGACCAAAGCACAATCATCGGTCACCTCGACGACGTGCAGCGGCAAGCTTTCATTTAAACGATGGGCAAAAGGGCCGGTAAATGCGGCAGGCATGTGTTGGGCAATGACGATCGGCACGGGGAAATCAGCAGGAATATCTTGCAAAACCCGTTGCAACGCCGCAGGTCCACCGGTAGATGAGCCAATAGCCACCATGCCGCGACGACTGATGACCCCCCGCTCTGGGGGACCTTGCACGGGGGGTGATTGGCTTGGATTGGCTGCGCCGCGCGTTTGCGATTCTGAGTTAAGTGTCTGGCGCTGCTTGCGCGTTGCCAGTAAACGCAAACGCGTCGTCAACATTTTAGCGCTGTGGCTGAGCACCTCAGCCGGATCGGTGGAATTTTTGGCATAAAAATCCACTGCACCCGCATCCAGCGCCTCAAATGTAGCCACTGCACCCGCTCGAGTGAGGGATGACAGCATCATGATCGGCGCGGGGCAACGATTCATAATTTCACGCACTGCTGCAATGCCATCCATGATCGGCATTTCGACATCCATCGTAATGACATCGGGCTTGAGCTGGCAGGCTTTAAGAATGGCCTCGCGGCCATTCGCCGCTTCACCCACAATGGTGAGGCGATCATCGGTGGCGATTAATTCACGCAGCGCCCGGCGAAAAAATACCGAATCATCAACGATTAAAACGCCAATGACCATAATTAAGCCACCACTTTGAGTTTGGCTTTGTAACGCGGCTGAATGTTACGTCGCATTAAACCCGGCAAGTCGAGGATTAAAGCGATATGCCCATCACCGGTGATGGTTGCACCGGCGAATCCACCCACATTATGCAGTAATTCGCCCAAGGGCTTGATGACCACTTCTTCTTGGCCAATCACCGAGTCAACCACCAAGGCAATTAATTGTGCGCCCACCTGCACCATCACCACCAAGTCACTCGCGCCCCGCCCCGTCATTTTTTCGCCAGATAAAGCCAGCCAGTGATTCAGTCGATACAAAGGTAAGGCCCGATCCCGCACGGTAATGGTGGCCTGGCCATCAACGATATTGATTTCCTTGTCGGCCATTTCGAAAATCTCGCTCACAATACCCAGCGGGATTGCATATTTCCGGCCGCTCACCACCACCATCAAGGTCGGCAAAATCGCGAGTGTCAGGGGTACTTTGATATTGATCGTGGTGCCCACACCCTGCTGAGAATCGATATTGATCAAGCCAGATAACCGAGTGATGGCGGTTTTTACGACGTCCATCCCCACACCGCGACCAGAAATATCGGATATTTGGTCTTTGGTGGAAAAGCCGGGGAGTAAAATCAGCTCAAAACATTCTTGTTCCGTGAGCCGTCCCGCCGCTTCTTCGGTCATTAACCCCTTTTCGACCGATTTTCGACGGAGCACCTCGGCATTCATCCCGGCACCATCATCACTGATGGATAGACGAATATGATCGCCTTCCTGAGCCGCAGACAAAGTGACGGTGCCCTGTGCCGGCTTGCCCTGTGCCACGCGCACATCCGGCATTTCGATGCCATGATCGACGGAATTTCGTACTAAATGTACCAGCGGGTCGGCCAACGCTTCGACTAAATTTTTATCGAGATCGGTCTCCTCGCCCACTAGAACCAGCTCAACTTCCTTGCCCAGTATTCGGGCGGTATCGCGAACCACACGCGGGAAACGACCAAATACTTTTTTCACCGGTTGCATGCGGGTTTTCATGACGGCGCCTTGCAAATCTGACGTAACCATATCCAGGGTGGCGATGACCTGAGTGACCTCCTCATTGTTAAAACTCAGCTTGAGTGTATTCATGCGGTTACGCACCAGTACCAATTCCCCCACCAGATTCATAATAAAATCCAGCCGCTCGGTATCCACGCGAACGGTTGTTTCCATTTTGGCGGCCTCTGGCGTGGGCGAAACGGGCTTAGTTGGCCGCGTTTCGAGTACAGGCTTTACCGTGGCTGTGGAGAGGGGAACCGGAACGGCAGACGGTGCAACCGGTTGCACCGTCTCAGGCATCGCATGAGTGGTCGGTCCTTGGCCTTTGCCATACAAAGAATCCAGAACGCGCTCAAACTCCTCATCCGTAATGTCATCACTGGTCGCATGAACCGGTTCTACAGGGGCATGAGTTACGCGGGATGGGGCATCAGAATCACTTCCATGCACTTGAAACTGGCCTTTGCCATGCAAGCGATCCAATAAGGCTTCGAATTCTTCATCGGTGATTAAATCATTGCCTGCGAGCGCATCGGAAGCGGGTGTCGCTTGCGGGTGCTCTGCCGCTTCCAGCGCGCGCAACATTTGGTCAAACTCGGTTTCAAGCAAGGAATTGTTCGGAGAAATGCTTACCGCCGTCGACCCATCAACGGGAGGCAAGGTTTTTTCGACGATAATCGGTTGAGTTGTAACCGCTGCAATTTTTTGTGAATGAGATAAGGCTTCAATTTCCCGTAAAAAAGCCGCCCCCACCGATGGCGGCAATATGCCACTGCGTAAACTGGCAAACATGCTATTTAACGCATCAAGCACGCGTAACATCACATCCATAATGGCTGAGGTAACAGTTAGCTCACCGTTGCGAAGCAAATTAAAAATATCTTCCGCTCGATGGCACACTTCAACGAGGGACGTCACCTCAAGAAAACCCGCACCGCCCTTAATGGTGTGGAAGGCGCGAAAAATCGCATTCAATAATTCTTTATCGTTTGGCGCTTGTTCCAACCCCACCAGTTGCGTATCGAGTGCATCCAGCAACTCGCCCGCCTCAATCAAAAAATCCTGCAGTAGTTCATTTTCCGGTTCAAATGCCATCGCCTTACCCTCTTTGCGCCTTAAGGATGTTCAAAACCCTAAGCTCGCCAGCAAATCATCCACATCATCTTGATTCTTGACCGTGTCGGCTTTAACCGAGGCATTTTTACCTGTCGGTATCGCCGGACCCAAACCTTGCCTTAATGCAGCCGATTGATCCGCTTCGGTTTTTTCTGCACTAACCGGGTGGGTTTTTTGCAGCAAACCCAGCATTTTTGCCTCAAGTGTCTCAAGCAGCACAATCACCCGCTGCAATAATTGCCCGGACAAATCTTGAAACTCCTGCGCCATCATGACTTCGGTTAATTGTGTTTTTAACACACCGCCATTATTTAAAACCGAATCGAGATATTCAGTTATACCCTGAATCACGGTAACAAGTTTTGAGTTATCGGCTTGAGTTCGAGCAACTTGAGCCAGTTCTGAACGAAGGCGTTCCGAGCGATCCATCAAACGATCTGTCACGGGCAGGGCTTCTTCAACCAGTGCCAAGGTTCGATTAGCCGCTTGATCGGTCAGGGTAATAACATAACGCAATCGGTCCCGCGCATCGGGCATTTCCGCTTCGGCCAAACAACTCAAGCGGTCATCGGTCGCAAATGCCATGAGCGCTTGATGCACTTCACGCGTCATCCGGCCGACTTCTTCGAACACCGGCTGACGTTGTCCCATCGCCAGTGCATCGAGTTCCACGGCAAATGCCGCCTCATCGTCCACCTCAAGCGCGGCCAGCAGTGCACGGGCGTGAGCGAGCCGGGCAAGTTTTTCTGATTCATCCATTCAATTCATTCCTGATTCGACTGAGCGTGCTGCTGTTGATTTGTCGAAACCAAACAGATTAAGAAAGCCTTTAACCGTTTTACGCGGCTGGTATTTTGTATCTTGGTTTGCCCTTAACTTTGAACCCGCTCAAAAATCTTGTCGATTTTCTCCTTGAGTGTCGGGCCGTTGAAGGGTTTGACGACGTAGCCGTTCACTCCCGCCTGCGCCGCCATAATAATTTGCTCGCGCTTGGCCTCAGCCGTCACCATCAATACGGGCAAATGTGCCAACGCCGGATCAGCACGCACCGCTTTGAGGAGATCAATCCCGGTCATGCCGGGCATGTTCCAATCGGTAACGAGAAAATCAAAATTCCCTTGTTTGAGCATGGGCAAGGCGGTGGTGCCATCATCGGCTTCTTCGATATGGGTAAAACCCAGCTCTTTAAGCAGGTTTTTTATAATACGCCGCATCGTGGAAAAATCATCCACGACAAGGATTTTCATATTCCGATCCATTTTTTATAGCCTCTAATTAATTTGGATAGCCTTAATTGTCCAAGTTATCGGCAAGAATGACTGATTGTTTAATTTTATCGAGGTATTTATGTAACCCGGAATGGGCGCATGAAGTTAGCGCCAATCCTGCAGGGCAGATTTCAGCCGCAAAATGGCCTTACTCTGAATTTGACACACCCGAGATTCCGAAACACCCAGCACCGCACCAATTTCTTTTTGATTTAATTCATCAACATAATACAGTGACATCACCAGCCGTTCGCGTTCAGGCAAAGCGGCAATATGCTCGGCCAAATCGGCCGAAAAACGTTCTTGACTCAAGTGCTGATCGGGTTGATCGGCGTGATCCGCGACATCCAGTGTTTCATCATGATTTTCACCGCTATGATCCAACGGCGTTAACCGCACTTGAGCTGAATCGTTGATCGACTCGTAATATTCATCCAAACCGATACCCAGTAACCTGCAGACATCCGCATCTTTCGCTTCGCATCCGGTTTGAGCTTCAATCTCGCGAATTGCCTGCGAAATTTCACGGTGGCGTCGATGCACTGAACGCGGTGCCCAGTCGTTACGGCGCAACTCGTCCAACATCGCTCCGCGAATCCGGATACCGGCGTAGGTTTCAAAAGAAGCACCTTGATTGGCATCAAACAACCGCGCGGCATCCAATAAACCGATCATCCCTGCCTGAATCAAATCTTCCGCTTGGACATGGTCGGGTAACCGATTCATCAAGTGGAAAGCGATGCGCTTCACAAGATTGGCATGCTCGGCCACCACGGCCTCAGCACCGCCTCGTTGCACATGGCTATACATGGCACGCACATTCATTACAACACTTCCAGCCCCAAATCTGATTGAACGAGTCGCTCTGCAAAAAACTGCAGGTGCCCTTGCATACCGCGCGGTAATGGCCAGCGTCCAATGTGTTCTGCCATTTCAACGAACGCCCGCGATGAACGCGCACTGCCGAAGGCCTGCAATACCGGTTTTTGGCGTTGAATCGCCCGGCGCAAGTAGTCATCGAACGGCACGGAACCCAAATGAATTAGGGTGACATCCAGAAATCGCGTGGCTGCCGCATTGAGTTTTTCAAACAAACGTCGCCCCTCACCCGCATCCCGAACCATATTGGCCACGACCTGAAACCGCTGCACGCCATGATCACGAGACAGCACTTTAATCATCGCGTAGGCATCGGTAATGGAAGCGGGTTCATCACAAACCACCACCAGCACATCGTTAGCCGCCTGCGCAAAACGCACGACAGAATCGGCAATGCCGGCGGCGGTGTCAACCATCATCACATCAATCGGGCGGTTAAGGGTGCTGAACGCATGAATTAATCCGGTGTTTTCTGCGGCGGAAAGCGCTGCCATGTGCTTGATTCCACTGGCCGCTGGCAATATGCCGATCCCTTCGGGACCTTCGAGTAAAATTTCATCCAGTGTCGCCTCGCTCGCCAATACATGACTTAGATTTTTTGAAGATTTCAACCCCAGCAACACATCCACATTACCTAGGCCTAAATCTGCATCCATCAATACGACACGCACACCCTGCCGAGCCAGCGCGACCGATAAATTCACTGAAACATTGGTTTTACCCACGCCCCCTTTGCCACTGGTGACGGCAATCACTCGAACGGGTTGGTTGTGCATACAGTTTCGCCTAATAGTTGCTGCGCCCGATTGCAAGGGCACAGAGGAGGAGTCATGGGGGAAAATTATGCCCCGACTTTCCGAGTGGTGAAAAATGGGGGCGAAATCTCGGCCTCAGTTCGTGCCCATTCGCCCTGCCCCAGTTCAATCGCTTGCTTAATCAAATCGGATGTACTGGGATACCACAAATCTTCAGGCACCCGCTGGCCGACGCCGCTACACACCAGCGGTAACCCACTATGTACCAAGGCGGCCAGGGCATTACCCAGCAAGAGGGTTTCGTCCAGTTTAGTTAAAATCATACCCGCCAGTGGCAGCGCTTGAAACCGGTTAATGGCATCGACCATGGCACTGTATTGAGCTTGTGCCGAGAGTACGAGTAATAAATTTACCCGTTGATCGATTTCGGGCATTTTCTTCAGTAAATTCATCATTTGCAGATCACGGGGCGACATGCCTGCGGTATCAATAAGCACCAACCGACGATCGGCCACGGCAGGCAATAATTCGCTCAAATGTTGTTCATCCCGAGCGACATGCAAGGGAATATTGAGAATACGGGCGTAGTTGCGCAATTGTTCTTGGGCGCCGATCCGAAAACGATCGGTGGTAATGAGCGCAATAGAATCCCGCCCGTGTGTTAAAACGGCCTGCGCGGCAATTTTTGCCAAGGTGGTGGTTTTACCGACGCCAGTGGGGCCGATAAAGGCAAAAATCCCCCCCTGATGGATGACCTCATGCTCCGAAACGCTGATTCTCTGGCCCAACGTCTTCAAAGCGGCAGAGAGGGCCCGGGTAGGCTCTTGCTGAGCGGCGGCTTGCGCTAACGATTTGGCTAAACCCAAAGGCAAACCGAGGGTTTGCAAACGCTCGCGCGTTTCCAATTCCACAGGATGTGCCGCGCTATATTTATGCCATTCCAACACAGAAAGCTGCCGTTCAAATAACGCACGAAGTTGACTCATTTCCGTTTTTAATTCATTCAAAGCCTCACCTGAGCCCCTTGACGTGGCGGCCGGTTCATCGGGTAGCCCGCCCGCCCACGCCGAACTTGCTTTGAGAGTGGATACAGGGGCTGAACATGGCGTGGGGGCTGAATCCAACAGCGCGCTTGGGTGAGGATCCACTACGGTGTGAAACTCGGCCCACGCATCCGCAAAGGCCGCTTGCGCCAGGTCAGCTGGATTATGGCTCACGGCGCTGGATTGTGCGGATTCGGATGATTCTGGTTGGGGCATTGCTTGGCGCTCGGCGGCATTTTTCGTACGCAGGGCGAGCAACTCAGCCGTTGTCCTATCTGAGCGGCAATCGGTGGGCGCAGCGTGATTGGGTGCTTGAGTTATTGCAGCAGACGGGATCGAGGCGGAAACGCCCGCCACCCGATGTGGCGCCTGGCGTCCCGCCGACAAACGGATAGCCTGCTCATCGAAATCAATCGCGGCCACAAGCTCAACCCCCTCAGGACAGGCACGATTCGACAGTATGACCGCCTCATCGCCAAATAATTGACGAACCTGCCGCATGGCTTCACGCATATCGCTCGCAATAATTCGTTTAATCTTCATATCTTGCCTCGTTCATTGTGGCCTCGTTCAGTCCGGCGTCCTCATCAAGTTTCAAGCCACAGCACGCTGATTCCCCACACTCGCCACAACTTTGATTTCTTTGTTATCCGGCACTTCGTTGTAACTCAATACATGCAGCTGGCGAATGGAGTACCGCACCATGCGCGCCAGCCACCCTCGAATCTGTGGCGCGACCAATAAAATGGCGGGCTGACCGGCCTGCTCCTGTTTTTCTGCGGCATCGCGCAAGGATTGATGCAGCCGCTCAGCAAGTCCAGGCTCAATACCCGGCGTACCCGCCTGCGCGTCGCCTGCGCGCTGGGTAGAGTTAAGCAAGAGTTGTTCCAACTGTGGGTCTAGCGTAATAACCGGCACATTCGACGTGAGCCCATTAATGTGCTGCACAATCATCCGTCCTAATGCAATGCGCACGGCTTCCGTCAGTTGAAGTACATTTTGGGTATGCTGTCCTTGACGTGCCAAGGTTTCGGCAATGGTACGAATATCCCGAATCGGCAAGCGCTCCTCCAGTAGATTCCGCAATACTTGCACGATGATGGTCATGGCCAGCGTTTTAGGTACCAAATCCTCCACCAGTTTCGGCGCGCCTTGTTTTAAGGTGTCAATTAACTGCTGTGCCTCTTCATACCCAAACAGATCGGCGGCATTTTCTGTGAGAATTTGTGAGAGATGAGTCGCAATCACGGTGGCCGGGTCAACTACGGTATAGCCCATGGCCTGCGCATGTTCCTTAGTGTTGCGCTCAATCCAGTAGGCCTCCAGACCAAAGGCCGGATCAGTCGTTTTAATCCCCATCAACGGGCCGGATACCTGCCCCGGATTAATCGCCATATCACGATCGGCATAGATTTCCGCCATGCCCATTGGTACGCCGTTCAAGCTGATACGGTACTCACCAGGTTTTAAATCCAAGTTATCCCGAATATGCACGGCGGACACGAGAAAGCCCAAATCCTGAGAGATTTTCTTGCGCACGCCTTTGATGCGCGGCATTAATTGCCCGCCTTGGTTGCGATCTACCAGTGGAATAAGGCCATACCCGACTTCGAGGCCGATCACATCGACGGGCGGAACATCCTCCCAACTCAGTTCTTTGAGCTCGGGTTTTTTATCGCTCGGCGCGAGTGCCATGTGTTTTTCTGCTTGGATTTTTTCCTGTTTTTTGCGCGCAATCAAATACGCGCCGCCACCGGCCAAGGCAGCCAGTGTCAAAAAAGCGACATTAGGCATGCCGGGAATCACACCTAATCCGGCCATGAGGCCGGCGGCCACGCCCAAAACACGTGGATCGGACAACATTTGGGTTTGTACTTGCTTGCCCATGTCTTGAGATGTGGCGACGCGGGTCACGATAATCGCAGTTGCCGTGGAAATCAGCAGGGAGGGAATAGTCGCCACCAAACCGTCACCAATCGTCAATAGCACATAGGTTTGTGCCGCTTCGCCAAACGGCATGCCGTGTTGCAATACGCCAATCATCAGGCCGCCAAACACGTTAATCAGCACGATCAAAATACCGGCCACCGCATCGCCGCGAACGAACTTACTTGCACCGTCCATCGAGCCGTAAAAATCCGCTTCTGCCGCGACTTCTTCCCGGCGCAGCTTGGCTTGCTCGTGCGTGATAATGCCGGCGTTTAAATCGGCATCAATGGCCATTTGTTTGCCGGGCAACGAATCCAAGGTAAACCGCGCCGTGACTTCAGCCACGCGCCCTGCACCTTTGGTGACAACAACGAAATTAATCAACATCAGAATAATGAACACGACAATACCGACAGCGTAATTGCCACCGATGACGAATTCACCAAACGAGCTAATCACATGCCCCGCAGCCTCGGTACCATCCTGGCCGTGCAACAACACAACCCGCGTTGAGGCCACATTGAGGGCCAAGCGCAATAAAGTCGCCATTAAAATGACGGTGGGGAAAACCGCAAAATCCAAGGGGCGCATCACATAAATCGTGACCATCACGATCATGATTGACAGGGTGATGTTGAAAGTGAACAACACATCCAGCGCCAGAGGGGGCAAGGGAATGATCACCATGGCCAGCAACATGACAATAATCACCGGCGGGCCAATGCCCTGACCTCGGTAGCTGCGAATACCCTGCCCCGCTGCGCGCCAATCAAAAGAGGCCAGAAGTGTTTTCATCATCAAAATCCTTGTTCCAGGCAGAGCATCCCAACGCGGTTTTAGCCTTGAGGACGACCATCAATATTTGCAGCAAACTCATCAGGCACGACCGGCTCGGGGCGTTCCGGTGACGCCGTCGAGCCTTCGGCGGTTCGTAACTGGAAGATATATGCCAGAACTTGAGCCACCGCGGTATACAAACCCGAGGGAATGGGCTGATCAATCTCTACATGTGCAAACAAGGATCGTGCCAACTGTGGTGACTCAAACAGTGGCACATGATGCGCCAGCGCAATTTTCCGGATCGTTAGCGCCATTTCGTCCGCCCCTTTGGCCACCACAAGGGGCGCATCATGACCCTTGGGCTGATATTTCAGCGCCACCGCAAAGTGGGTGGGATTAGTGATAATGACATCGGCGGTGGGCACCGCCTCCATCATGCGACGTTGTGACATTTGCCGCTGAAGCTGGCGGATTTTTTGTTTGATTTCTGGCTTTCCCTCCATTTCTTTATATTCATCAATGAGTTCCTGGCGTGTCATCCGCAAGCCTTTTTTGTATTCATACAATTGAAACGGCACATCGATGAGTGCCACAATCAATAAACCCGACGATAACCCTAAAAAGGACCAAGCCAACAATTCACCGGCTCGCGCCAACGCGGGATGCAGGCTCATTAATCCCAATCCAACAAAATCCTTTTCCAAAGCCGTAAACAAACCGAACGAAATCGCCATAATTAGGCCAAATTTTGCAAGGGTTTTGAGTAATTCCACGAGGGATTTCATCGAGAACATCCGTTTCAATCCCGATAGCGGATTCAAACGGTTTAATTGCGGCGCGAGTGCTTGGGTCGAGAAATTCCAGCCACCCACCAAAAGCGTGGACGCAAAAGCGAGCACAACAGTAGCAATAAATAATGGCAACAGGGCCAGGAACCCATCGCTGAACATCAAGGCCAGACGATGAAACATTGTCGCTGGATCAAAAATTTCATTCCGGGAAAGGATAAAAGATTGACGCATCATCGCCGCCAAGCTGGAGAGCATCTGCCCCCCCATGACTAAAAAAACGATGGCGGAACCGGCGGTTAGTGCCAATGAACCGAGCTCTCGCGAGCGGGCAATTTGGCCTTTTTCCCGTGCTTCACGCAAGCGTTTTTCGCTGGGCTCTTCGGTTTTTTCTTGGCCATTTTCATTTTCAGCCATGCGTGTGCCTCAACAAATCACTTAAAAATTGCAGTGTTTGCTGCAGGAAATGTTCCAGATTTGGAAGCCAGACCGGACTCGATACCAAGATAAGGAAAAAACCAATCAGCAAGGTAGCCGGGAAACCAATCGAGAAAATATTGAGCTGCGGCGCGGCGCGCGTAATGACACCCATTGCAATGTTGACCATCAGCAAACTAATAATGACCGGCAAGGCAATCAATACCGCGTTCACAAACATCGCCTGACCAAAGCCGACAACACGCCAAAAGTCTGCCGCCGTTAGGCCGACTGGTGCAATGGGCAGCCATAAAAACGAATCTGCCAGCATTTTGACGGTTAATGCCGGCCCATCCAACGCGATGAAGAGCAAGGTGACGACAATGGTTAGAAATTGCGAGACAAGCGGCACACTAACCCCGTTTTGAGGGTCAACCGTTTGGGCAAACCCTAAACCCATACCGAGCGACATGGCCTCGCCGGCCATCATAAACGCGCTGATAATCATGCCCAAAACAAATCCCATCGTGACACCAATCACGATTTGCTGAGCCACCAGCAAAATACCCAAGGCCGATAGGGGATCAATCGCGGGCGGCGCGGGCAAGGTGGGGGCAATCACAAGGCTAAACGCCATCGCCGCCAAGGCGCGCCAGCGTTTCGGCACGCCCCGTGCGCCAAAAACCGGCGCGACCATTAACACGGCGGCCACCCGAATGAGTACCCAAAGATAGGTGCCGACCCAACCCATGATTTCGGCCAGTGATAGGGTCATGAGGGAATGATTAACCGATGAGGCTGGGAATTCGGTGGAATAAATTCAGAGTGAAATCAATCAGCAAGTGCAACATCCACGGCCCCGCCAATAAAATAGCCACCACCACAGCAAATAACTTCGGGATGAAGCTCAAGGTCATTTCATTGATTTGAGTAGCGGCCTGAAACATGCCAATCAATAAGCCAACCGCCAGTGCCGTTAATAAAATCGGCATTGACAGCAGCAAAATCAACACCATGGCTTGGCGTGTAATGTCTAAAACCGTATCCGCACTCATGCTTGTACCACTCCCGCGTTATCCACCGCTGTTATCCGCCAAGGGGCACCCCCATGTAAAAGCTTGATGCCAGCGTACCCATGAGGAGTGTCCAGCCATCCACCAGCACAAATAACATGAGCTTGAATGGCAAGGATACGATCATCGGTGAGAGCATCATCATCCCCATCGACATCAATACTGAAGCCACCACGAGGTCAATAATTAAAAACGGGATAAAAATCAGAAAGCCAATTTGAAATGCCGTTTTTAATTCTGAGGTAACAAACGCAGCCATCAGTACGGGATAAGGCACATCTTCGGGGGTGTTGAACGCGGGGTAATGGCCGATATTCTGAAACAAGGCAATATCGGTTTGGCGGGTTTGATTCAACATAAATGTACGTAACGGAGCCGCCGCTTTCTCAATAGCCACCTGCGCGGTAATCTTTTGATCCATATAGGGCTTTACGCCTTCGTCATAGGACTTTTGGAACACCGGCGCCATAATAAAAAGCGTGAGAAATAAGGCCAAGCCGATCAAGATTTGGTTCGAGGGGGTTTGTACCGTACCCAATGCCTGACGCATTAAAGACAAGACAATGATGATACGGGTGAAGGATGTCATCATCAGCAACAAGGACGGCAGCAGGGTAAGCACCGTCATCAACGCAAGAATTTGCAAGGTTAAGCTGTATTGCGTGCCTTGATTATTGGTCGTCAAGGTAACGGCGGGCAAACCGGGGGCAGTGATTGCGTCCGTCAGCGCAGGAGCGGCGTAAGCCGCATGGGGGAGAAAATACATGACAGGTACTGCCAGAAGTAACCCAATCAATCCAAGCCATCGCGACCCTACGGATGAATGCCGGACAACAGTAAGGTTCATAATTTGGACTCCGATACACCGGCTTCAGCCTGCATCCCGGCGGGATTTTTAGCGCGCTGCCGATTGATCTGTCGCTGCAACAGACGCGCGAATGGAATATCGGGCAGGGTAAGGTTCGCGCTTGCATCCATTTGCAACGGGGGGTCAACCCAGCCCAAGGCTTCAATTTGCCCAGGCGCCACGCCAACCAACATCTGCCGATCCCCCACGGCAATCAAAAGCACCCGCTCTCGCGTACCAATCGGCATCTGTGTTAACACCTGCAAAGGGTAGCGGCCCGCGCGGCCATTAAACCGACCAGATCGCTTGAGTAACCAAACCACCACAAACATCAAGGCCAACACCAAGAGCAGGCTAAACACCAGTTTAAGCAGATAGGTAGAACTGAGGGGGTCAAACACAGCAGGTTCGGCTGTTGCTGTGTTCTGATTTGTATTGCTGCGATCAGAGAAGACCCGTGTTGTGATGTTTTGGTTTGTCGTAGTGGAGGGGGGGGGAATCAATAATTCGGTACTTGGGTTTACCGATGCAGTAGGCTCTGCCGCTTGCACTTGAGGCGAGACGCTGCACAGCAGGCCAATAAGCAAAACAGCCGTTAACCCGGGCGAAGCATGCACGGGGTGCCCCATCGAGATGGGCTCGGTTAAACCCACTGACACCATCAATGGCCGCATAAAATACATAAATCAACTGAACGCATGATTAACGTAACTTCCTCAGTCGTTCAGCCGGACTGATCACATCCGTGAGTCGAATCCCGAATTTTTCATTAATCACCACCACCTCACCGCGCGCGATCAGGGTGCCATTAACGAGCACATCCAAAGGTTCTCCGGCCAACCGATCCAGCTCCACAATAGAGCCCTGATTCAATTGCAACAAACTGCGGATACTCACGCTCGTTCGGCCAATTTCCATCGAGAGGGTCACCGGCACATCCATCAATACTTCGAGATTGATCGGGTTTTCTTTGTTCCCATGCGCGGATTGCGTTTCAAATTGGTCCAGCGAAGCGGACTTCGCACCATCCTGAGCATCAGTTTTGGCTTCGACTGCAGCTTGTTCAGCCATGGCTTCCGCCCAGTCATCCATGCCATCGGTCGCTTGTTCGGAATTTTCTGCCATATCGCTGCCTTTATTTACCATTGCCCATTAACTATTCGCACGCATTATTCTGAGATTATTCAATCGATTCATTGTTGCTTTTAGCTTTCGCCTTGGCGCGCAAGGCATCATTCGGGCGAACGCTCCGCTCCAAGCGTTCCTTAACCGGTGATTCAATTCGAATGGCTTTGTTGCCGCGATGGACGCCGAGTTTACCTTGATAGAGCGGTAAACCCTCTGCGGTCAGGGTGATTTTTTCAGGCATTTCAAAGGGAAGAATCTGCCCTACTTCCATGTCGGCAATATCCGAGATGAGCATCCGGGTTTCGCCCAATTGCGCCACGAGTTCGATGTCTGCCAAACCCAATTCTCGCTTCAGTGCAGACGTCCAACGTTCATCGACTTCTAACCGATCGCCCTGCATGCCGCCATCCAGTAAATCGCGGATCGGCTCAATCATGGAATACGGGAACACAATATCGAATTTACCGCCACCGCCTTCCACTTCAATCCGAAAACTATTCACCACCACGACTTCGGTACTGGAAACAATATTCGCCAATTGCGGGTTCATTTCATGGCTCACAGTATGAAAGCTAACGGGGTAAACCGGCGCCCATGATCGCTGCACTTCATCAATGGCCTGTTCCAACACCCGCGTAATAACGCGCAACTCTGCCGGGGTGAAATCCCGGCCTTCGATTTTGGCATGCAGACCAAAACCACCGAAAAAATTATCAACCAGCTTGAATACCAGCTGCGACTCCATCATGAACAGACCAACACCCTTGAGCGGACGCACGTGCACCAACGTGAGGGAGGTCGGCACGTACAATGCGTGGGAGTATTCGGCGTATTTCATCATCCGCACGCCTTCGATGGAAATATCAACGGTACGGCGCAACATCGAAACCAAACGAATCCGGAAATTCCGAGCAAAGCGTTCATTCAACATTTCCAGGGTAGGCAAACGGCCACGGACAATCCGTTCTTGGGTCGTCAGGTCGTAGGCGCGCGCCTCACGAGGATCACCCATACCCTGCTCGGTCGCTACATCACCTTCATCAACGCCGTTCAGTAAGGCATCAATTTCATCTTGTGAGAGAATGTCCGCACTACTCACGCTTAACCCCTACTGCATCAACAGTTTGGTGAAATACACATCATCAATCGCATCTTTCAAGCTGGCACGTTTTTCCAGTACGCCATTAATCGCGTCTTTCAATGCTTTCTGTAATGCTTCCTTGCCTTCACGAGTGCGCAGCTTGGCGGCATTCACATCACTTAACACCAGCATGATGTTATTGATAATTTCTGCCCGATTGGTTTTAACTGCCATATCGGCCGCGTGATCGTAGGTAATCAAATCCAGTTCAACCTGTAATAGCTTGGCATCGTTGGGTTCAGCCAAATTAACCGTTACGGGCTGCCCCAACGGGATGGTAATGGGCGCACCCTTTTTGGTATCGCCACCATGACCGTCCGCTGCTTTATCACCATGCGCATCGGCTTTCTGCTCCGTCGCCGCAGGTGCGGCGGCACCAGCATCAACTGCGGGTTTTTTCAGCAAGAACATGGCGCCCACGCCCACCACTGTCAATAACAAGATAATGATGACCACCATCAGAATCAGAATAAGCTTATTCCCACCCTTGGCTTTGGGGGCTTCTTCTTCTGTGGTGACTTGTGCCTTGGCCATATTCCTACTCCCTTTTAAATTTACACATCAATTGACAATCATTCGTGAAAAAATCTGCAGCGTAACGCACCGATCTTTACTGCACGAGGCGTAGCTTAACTGCAGCACCCTGCTTTTTCATATGGCTTTTTGACATGGGGTTTTCATCCAATGGGGTGAATATCTTAGGCTGCCACACGTTTTAGCGCGCGTTTGTTATCGTAGAGGGACTGATCCGCTCGTCGAAACCAGTCACGTTCGTCGCCTCCGGATTCGGATTCCGCCACGCCGAACGCCGTGTGAATGGAAATTTGTTCACCCGATTGCAACTGCAGCTCATGCTGCCCCAGCCAGGCATTAAGTCGATCCGTCATTTTTTTGGCGCCATACGCATTGGTTGCCGGCAAAATGGCACAGAACTCATCTCCACCAAAGCGAAACGCGTGATCAGTTTCCCGCAAAATTTGGCTTAAACCGGTGGCAAAAAGTTTTAACAACCGGTCGCCGACATCATGCCCCCACGTATCGTTAATCGATTTAAAGCTATTGAGATCCATCGCGACAAGGCTGGATTTAATGCCATATCGAACACATTGTGCGTGCTCCCGAATCAGTTGCACATCGAATGCCCGACGATTTTTTAAGCAGGTTAGGGGATCTTGCTGTGCTTCGGACAAAGCCCGTTGATATAACATGCTATTTCGCAAAGAAAATGCAATTGATTGCGCCACTTGATGCAACCAGACAAGTTCCGAGGCCAAAAGCACCCGCTCCGCACTGACACCAAGCTTGCCTAAGCGCACATCAACATGGGTTAACTCAACCCACTGGGCTGGCGAAGAAAAATCCGTACCCGTAGTAAAATTTTGGGTATAAATTGCGTCATGCTCTTGTCGCCAGGCAACGCCGTCAATCGGTAGATACTGACTGACCCGATCAAACAATTCATTCAGCACGCTTAAAGGATCGGTGCAACGTTGAGCCGCCAACATCAACTCAAAACTGAAAGCCGTCGTATCAGCAGGTAAGTGATGACGGGCTGGTGTAACCGCAGCCAAAGGTAAGCGGCAGGAATACGGCTCAATTAAAGAATCACGGAGCGTTGTGCGGTAAGCGGCCATGAAGTGCCTCTCGTTAACTTTAGGAATCACCTAAGCCAGAGCACAAGTCATGCCACCAATGAGACAACATAATTAACTGATTGATATATAACTATAAATTTTATAAAAATCGAAGCGCACGTTAAGAAAACTACACGCTTCGCCCAGCATATCACGGGGCAAGTTCAACCCGCCAAAGATTCGACACGTAACCTCATCACGGGTGCTTGTACGGTATCCAGTGCTTCAATCGCGGTAATCGCCGCATTCATCGTGGCTTCTTTCAAGGGATGCGTGAGCAAAACAATCGGTAAATGTGCCGTTTCAATGCTGGCTTCTTTCTGAATCATCGCTTCGATATTAATGCCATGATCCGCCAAAATGCGCGCGATATTCGCCAATACACCCGGCTGATCGAGTACGGTTAACCGTAAGTAATAGCCCGTATGAATCTCGCTCATCGGCAGAATGGGCAAATCGGTCACGTGATCGGGCATCACAGCCAAATGCGGCACGCGATGCGTGGGGTCAGCAGTGAGCGTGCGCACCACATCCACCAGATCGGCCACGATAGCGGACGCCGTGGGCTCAGCGCCCGCACCCGCGCCGTAATATAGGGTAGGCCCAACCGCGTCGCCCCACACCAGCACCGCATTTTTAACCCCATCCACATTCGCAAGCAGGCGCCGCTCCGGAATTAACGTGGGATGAACCCGCAATTCCACCCCATTAGCATGACGCCGTGCCATGCCGAGATGCTTGATTTGGTAACCCAGCTCGCGGGCATAGCGCACATCTTCCGTTTGCAGCTGGCTAATCCCTTCGGTGTAGACGCTCTCAAATTTCAGCGGCATACCAAAGGCAATCGCAGCCAAAATAGTCAGTTTATGCGCGGCATCAATGCCTTCGACATCAAAGGTCGGATCAGCTTCGGCATAACCCAAAGACTGCGCTTGAGCCAGCACATCGGCAAAGCTGCGGCCTTCATCGCGCATGGCCGTGAGAATAAAATTACCTGTGCCATTAATGATGCCCGCCAACCACTCGATGCGATTACCTGCCAAGCCTTCACGGATTGCCTTGATAATCGGAATGCCGCCTGCAACAGCCGCCTCAAAAGCCACCACCGTGCCATGGGCCTGGGCCAGAGCGAACAGCTCGTTACCCTCATGTGCAAGCAGTGCCTTATTGGCCGTAATGACCGGTTTACCCAATGCCAGGGCACGACGAATGAGTGCACTTGCGGGCTGCATGCCGCCCATCACCTCAACAATGACATCCACCTCAGGGTTTTCCACCACCTCCATGGGATTGGTGGTTAATACCATGCGATCGAGCGAACAAATCCGTGCAGCCGCTAAATTTCGCGCCGAAGCATGAATGACTTCAATCCGCCGACCTGCCCGCCGCGATAAATCATCGGCATTACGCGTCAACACATTAACGACCCCGCCGCCGACCGTACCTAAACCGAGCAAGCCCACCCGAACCGGTGGCAGCGCCTCTTTCGGCTGACTCATGCTTTCGTCCCCGATTCTTTACCGTGCCATTCAGCCTGACGGAGTTCTTCTTTGCGGAACATGGCCTTAATACCGCGAATCGCTTGACGGGTACGGTGTTCGTTTTCAATGAGTGAGAACCGCACATGGTCATCACCATAATCACCAAAACCCACGCCCGGTGATACGGCCACCTTGGCTTCCTGCAATAAATGCTTGGTGAATTCCAAGGATTTCATATGCGAAAACTGCTCAGGAATTTTCGCCCAAACAAACATTGTGGCCTTGGGGATGCTGACATTCCAGCCAGCCGAATGCAAACCTTCGCACAACACATCGCGGCGTTTCTGGTACATATCGCTGATTTCCTGCACGCAGGTTTGGTCGCCTTCCAAGGCTAAAATGGCCGCTACTTGAATGGGCGTGAAGGTGCCGTAGTCGAAATAGGATTTCATCCGCGCCAAGGCATTCACGAGAGTGGGATTACCCACCATAAAACCCACGCGCCAACCCGGCATGTTGTAACTTTTTGAGAGGGTGAAAAACTCCACGGCGATATCTTTTGCGCCCGGCACTTGCATGATGGACGGTGCTTTGTAGCCATCAAAGGCAATATCGGCATAGGCCAAATCATGGACCACCCAAATCCCCGCCTCTTTACAGATTGCAATGACTTTCTCGAAAAACTCAAGATCCACACATTGTGCCGTGGGATTAGCGGGGAAGTTGATAATCAACATCTTGGGCTTCGGCCAAGTTTCTTTGATCGCACGCTCCAGCTCTTCAAAGAAATCCACATCTGGCGTTAAGCGCACATGGCGAATATCCGCATCGGCAATTACACTGCCATACGGATGAATCGGATATGCAGGATTCGGCACGAGTACCGTATCACCCGCCGACATCGTAGCCATCGCCAAATGGCCCAAGCCTTCCTTGGAACCAATGGTGACAATCGCCTCTTTTTCGGGGTCGAAATCCACGTCGTAGCGGGTTTTGTACCAATTGCAAATCGCCTTGCGCAGGCGCGGAATTCCCTTGGATTGCGAATAACGATGGGTGTCGCCCCGCCGCACCGCTTCAATCAATTTTTCCACAATATGCGGTGGAGTCGGCTGATCAGGATTACCCATGCCGAAATCGATAATATCCTCTCCGGCCGCTCGCGCTTTCGCCTTTAATTCTCCAATAATATTAAATACATACGGCGGCAAGCGGTTGATACGGGCGAAATTGTCGTTCACGGTAATCCTGCAATAGTCAATAGAGATGAAAAAACCGCGTGATCACTGTTCACACGGGGGTTAAAACGCTGAGTTACATAAAGCCTAAAATAGCACTACGCACAGAATCCAAATTCGCATCGATGGTCAGCATCCGCGCCTTTTCGACATCCCCTTGCGCGCCTTGGCACTGGGCAATGGCGGTATCAGGGTCTTTTAAGCCATTGCCGGTTAACGTGAGCACCACACTGGAGCCTTCGGGGATTTTGCCAGCTTTAATGTCGTTGATTAAGCCCGCCAGCGACGCTGCGGAGGCCGGTTCACAGAAAATGCCCTCATGCATCGTGAGCATCCGCTGGGCGGCAAGAATTTCGGTATCAGTGACTTCCGCAAACCAGCCGCCGGATTCACTCATCACTTTCCAGGCACGATCCCAGCTTTGGGGGTGACCGATGCGAATGGCAGTGGCAATGGTTTCAGGGTGATCCACCATTGCGCCGCGAATAAACGGGGCAGAACCCGCCGCCTGGTAGCCGATCATTTTCGGGCGATTGCCGCAAACCACACCTGTAACGAATGGGCAATTGCCGTCGCAAAGCGCGCAGGATTCAGTGAGTTTTGCTCCCTGCACCGCCGAATACTCACAATAGCCAATCCAGTGCGCGGTAATGTTACCGGCGTTGCCGACCGGTAAGCAATGGAAGTCGGGCGCACGGCCAAGCTCTTCGACAATCTCGAATGCCGCAGTTTTTTGCCCTTGCAGGCGGAACGGATTTACCGAGTTTACGATCGTGACGGGCGCATGCTCGGCCACTTCCTTGACCAAGCGCATGCCGTCATCAAAATTTCCGCGAATTTGCAGGGTGGTGGCGCCGTACATCATCGCTTGCGCGAGTTTGCCCATGGCAATCTTGCCATCGGGAATCAATACAAATGCGGTGATGCCCGCACGTGCCGCATACGCTGCCGCCGAGGCGGAGGTATTACCGGTTGACGCGCAAATGACGGCTTTCGAGCCTGCTTCAACAGCTTTGGTGACGGCCATGGTCATGCCGCGATCTTTGAATGATCCCGTGGGATTCAAGCCTTCGTATTTCACATAGATATCTACCGCCCGGCCCAAAATTTTCGGGATATTATTCAAGCGTATCAATGGGGTATTGCCTTCTCCCAAACTGATCACGGGGGTGGAATCAGTAACGGGCAGACGATCACGGTAGCGGTCAATCAGACCGGTGTAGCGCTGTGCTTGCGACATGGGAATCAGGTTCTCACAAAGTAATAAATAAATTTAATTTAACGCGGAAAACATATCCACGCATGGGTAATCAAAAATAAACCCCGCATTTTACGCCGCATTGCGCGCTTTTGCATGAGTGAAATTATTCATCCGTGCAAATGGCACAATCGCGGGTGCGTAAAATGTAGGTGAGTATTTGGCGCGCATCTCTCATCGTGTGGGCAATCGTTTGGTTCATTTGCAGAAAATCGACTGTGCCGCCACCATTTTTTCCTGCCGCACGGTTAGCCACAACATTCAAGCTGGCATAAAGCATGTCACTTTCTCGAGCAAGCACGGCCTCGGGCATTCCCGTCATGCCGATCACATCACAGCCATCGCGCTCGAACTTAAGGATTTCTGCAGCCGTTTCCAAACGAGGGCCTTGGGTGGCGCCATAGGTCCCCCCATCAATCAACGGAATATTCAGCGTAGCCGCTGCGCGCAGAAACGATTCCCGAAGTGGCTGCGAAAAGGGATAGCTGAAATCAATATGGGTCACGGATTCCAGATCACCCTCAAAAAAGGTGGACGGTCGCCCCCAGGTGTAATCGATAATTTGATCCGGTAGACACAAGGTACCGGGCTGCATTGAGGCCGTGATTCCACCAACCGATGACACGGCCAAAATACGGGTAATCCCCATTTCTCTCAGCGCCCAGATGTTGGCTCGATAGTTAATTTCATGCGGAGGAATTCGGTGGTTATACCCATGACGCGGCAGAAAGACGACTTCACAGCCCGCCATCCGGCCAATACTCAACGGGCCAGAAGGTTCGCCAAAGGGGGTGGACACCACTTGATGCCGAACGGTTTCCAAGCCATCGAGTTGGCTTAAGCCCGTGCCGCCTATAATAGCCAGATGCATGATTTACCTCTTTTTTGTTAGGACAGGGCTGCTGGTAGCGCCTCAGGGTGAACCTCAGGCAGGGCGTAAATTCCGGTTATATTTCTAAAAAAACCGTGATAATCCAAACCTTCACCAAAAACATACCGATTTGGCACATCGATGCCCACAAAATCTGCCTGGATATCGGCTACTTTTTGGTCATGAATTTTGTTGGTGGCAACCGCAATCCACACCTTGGCCGCCCCCGCTTGATAGCACCAGTCGCGCACCGCTTTGAGCGTAACGCCCTCGTCGAGAATATCATCGATAATCAACACGTCGCGCTCGGTAAATGCCCGCTCGGGTTGCGCCAACCATTTAAGCGCCCCGCCGGTCGTAGTGCCGCGATAACGGGTGGCATGCAGATAATCCACTTCAAGCGGGAACATTAAACGCGGCAGTAATTGCCCAGCCACGATTAAACCACCATTCATGACGACCAACACAATAGGCAGCCGGTGATGCAATGCCTGGGTGATGTGTATGGCCATCCGGTCATAGACCGTTTGCATTGCCTCTGCGGTAATCAGGCAATCGCAGCTACTAAACAAATTCTCCAGCTCGGCAGCCTGGGCGCGTGCCGCCGCCACATGTTCCGATTCCTGATGATCCAATTTTTCTGACATCACGGGTTACTCCTCGTTCAAAAACCAACCGGCGTCCGCATCGGCTCTCGCATCTTTCAAGCGGTCGACCCAAGCCATGGCTGCCGCAGTGCGGGGGTCGTGGTGAAAGCGATTGGCTGAGGGCACCATGCCATGCCCAATCAGATGCGCCAATCGCACTTCCCGTAGCGGGTCTGTATCGAATTTTCGGCGCGTCAACACCTCATCAACCCACTCGGGATGATTGCAAATTAACGCCATATCGCAGCCTGCCGCCAGCGCAGCGTCGACCCGCGCAGTAATGTCACCCACGACCGAGGCTGCCGCCATGGTTAAATCGTCGGTAAATACCGCGCCCTGATAATGCCAGCGTTGCCGCAGTAATTCATTCACCCAAACGGTTGAGAAGCCCGCAGGATGGGCATCGATTTGAGGATACACCACGTGCGCCATCATCAAAGCGGGAATAAAGCGCTCGATCATGGCCAGAAAGGGACGTAAATCTTCTCGCTCAATGGTAGCAAGACTGCGATGATCGACGGGGTGCGCACTATGCGAATCTTCTGCAATCGAGCCATGCCCCGGAAAATGTTTACCCACCGCCGCTACACCCGCTTCCTTCATGCCCGCAGTCCACGCAATCGCCAGTGCAATAATTGCGGAAGGATCACGGGCAAAGGCACGATCACCAATCACGCCACTAATCCCACGATGCAAATCCAGCACGGGGGCGAAACTGACATCGACGCCGACCATGCGCAGTTGCGTTGCCATCAGCCAACCCAAGCTTTTTGCCGCTTCTAGCCCCGCCTGTCGATCACGTTCAAATAACGCACCCAATCGCCCCATGGGCGGTAAATGCACAAAACCATCCGCTCGGAAGCGTTGCACCCGCCCCCCTTCTTGATCAACCGCGATCAGCACATGCGGATGGCGCAAGGCGCGAATTTCGGCGGTAAGCGCCGTTATCTGTTCGGTAGATGCAAAGTTACGCGCGAATAAAATCACGCCACCCACCGCCGGATTTCGCAATCGAACGCGCTCAGCATCGGTTAAGCTCAATCCAGCAACATCGACCATCAATGGTCCAAATGCAGTCATGTCTGCTCCCTTGAACAGGTTCTATAAAAAATAACGCCACTCAACAGGGCGGTGAAAAACGTCATACGCCCTGGGGCGACAAAGCGAAAATAGACGAAAAATCGCAGTTTACACAGCGTCAATAAGAATTTTTAGCCCATTTTGATCATCTTTAGCCAGTTCATGCCAGGCATAAAAAAAGGCACCCAAAATGGGTGCCCAACAATAACAGGAGGAGTCAGACGCTGCCACGCGGGATTTCATCAAAGGATGACAGGGAGAAGCACCCTTCAATGCAATCTGCTTGGCAATTTCTTTATAGCGATATTCATGCCAATTTTCAATAACACCGCCAAAAGATAAATAAATCATACATAACAGTTGCTTGGATAAGTATCACATAATAAATTAAAATCCAGCACCTGATTCTTCCGCTTCACGATGGACCAAATTCGCGGTATACAGCACACTTGCGGTGCGTTCTGCTATTACGCATTGTTGGCTGCTTACGCCGAACAGCACGGCATTCGTCACCACGCGTAACAACCAAACCCCATCGCCCACCGGCCCCCGCATGAAGTGGTGGAGCGAGGCAACAGGTGGGTTCTCGTCATACGATCCTGGCTGAGAATTAAGCCTTATAATACGGTCCGCAAAAACGTGTGCATCTGCTGCCAAGAATCATCCGCAGCGTGTGCGTTGTATTGCAGTGGCAAATTAAAACGCTCGCCTTTTTCCGTCGCGGCGGGATTGGTAAAAGCATGTCTGGCCTGCGCGTAAGTCACAACCTCAATGTCGGCTTTAGCTGCCCGCATGTCGGCAACTGTCATTTGCACTTGTTCGGTTGGCACAAAGGGATCATCCCCGCCGGTGAATAACCGAATCGGGGTGTTAATCGACAGATGTGCAATCGGAGCCAGTCCATCCACCCCCGCGTGGAACCCTACCATCGCTGCCAAATCAACCCCTTGGCGCACCATATTTAACGCTACCGTGCCACCGAAACAATAGCCAATCACGGCGATACGTTCGGGATCAATGCCTGGCTGCTGTTTTAACGCACGAATGGCCGCCATAAAGCGCCCGGTCATCAAAGGCAAATTACCGCTCACAGCGGAAGACAATGCCGATGCGTCAGTAGGATTGTCCGCTTGTGCGTGATCGCCGAACATATCCACGGCAAATCCCGCATAACCCAATTTCGCTAGGGCTTGCGCACGGTCGTCGGAAAACGCATTGCGCCCCCACCATTCGTGTACCACCAGCACGGCGGGACGCAGACCGGATTGCGCAGAATCTATCGCCAAGCCACCTTGCATGGTGACGCCATCAAGCGTGTAAGGAATGGCTTTCATCTGAATTGTGGCTGTCATGGTTTTAAATTTCCCCGTCTTTGATTATTGATGAGCGTAAAAAAGCCCTACTTATTTAGCAAACAATCTAAAATTTCGCAGGGCTAATTAAATTTTCAGGCTTTTATAGCACTTGCCTCGCCTTCAAATGGGTTAATTCTTGTCCAACTTCATCCAGCGCCGCATGGATACCTTGAATAATCAATTGATCAGCCTCTGGCTGATTCACACCGGGGATATCCCAATCGAAAATTGCACGATATTTTTCAACCAGATGCCGTACATCACCCAACATTTGCTTGCGGTGTTCATCCATCTCAATCTGTTCAATGTGACTCATCTCAAGGCTCCTTTAATCTAAAATCGATGCTTCTGACCACATCACATTGCAATGCGCTTTGGCCGCAGCCGCTAATAAAGCGATCAAGGGGGCTGCGCGGGTTTTCGCATCAACAAACGAATCATCATCGGGATGAGGTTCAGTCGCTTGCGGCTGACTTTCCGCCTCAATTGCTGCTTTCAGTCGACTTAATGCCACAGGCACATCCGGCGCGAGAATCGAACCCGGAACCCCTGTGCTTTGGCCCATTTTCCCCAGCAAGTTAAACGCATCCGTCGCATACATTGAGATGTTTGCATAGGCTTTGGCTGAAAAAGTAATCAACATAAGGATCTCCTGTAAAAAATCAATCCTCGACACGAGCAACTGAGCGCCGATCGAACCAATCCACATTAAGAACAATGTGTGCCAACCAATGGCATATTAATGATTTATCAATCATTTCCGATGCGGATTATCAATTACCCCAAAGCTTAAACGGTGGCCGCCAAACCAAACCGCGGGAATACCCACTGCTTGATGAGATTCAGCGCCAATACAAATAGCACACACAAACCAATTACCGTGAGAACAAGGCTGAACGGGATGGCCACCATGAGCCATCCCATTGTGGCAAGCAAGCTCACAATCAAAATATCGCCGATGCTGGCCATCGCCAGTAAACGGCCGGGCAGCACCTGCCAGAGTGGGCCATCGGTGCGAAGTGCGTACACACTGGCTTGGTTCGTCAATACCAAAATCAAAAACAGGAAGGTTTGCAGCTGCGCGGGACTCAAATCAAGGTGCAAACGCACGTAGCTGTACACCGAAAATGAGAACGCCAAAGAGGCGATGCCCAGTACCGCCGCCGCCATCATGAGTTTTTTTACCTGCCAGTGTTGCGGCAAGCGCGAAGGCTGAACCCGATCACTCGCGATCGACATGGTGACGAAATCATTGGTGAACATCAGCAATACCATGAGCGCCGGGCTAATTACAAAATCGTGCGTCATCAGAACACCAATGGTGAGAAACACAACAATTTCAAGCACTTTAACGACTTTGTTCAATGTATACGTGAGCATGCGCCGATGTACTTCACGCCCCGTACGCACCACGTCCAACACACCCGCCAAACCGGGTTGCGTCAGCACCACACCCGCCGCTGCTTTGGCCACATCCGTCGCGCTCGACACGGCTACGCCCAATTCGGCTTGCTTCAATGCCGGGGCATCATTCACGCCATCACCCGTCATTCCGCCAATTTCGCCCTGTTTTTGTAAGGCGGTGACGAGGCGATATTTATCTTCCGGCAACACGCGGGCAAACCCATCGCAGTCGGTAATCGCTATTTTCCCCAAGGCCATGGCCGCATTGGCTTGGGCCTTATCGGCAACGGAATGCTCAGAGGCCTTATACCCCCTATATGCCACTCGGTTTGTCGCCCCATACGCACCGCCTGGGGTGGATGTTTGCGGCAGGCCTTCAATCACACTGCGATCACAAATCTTCTCGCCCATGCCAAGTTCACGCGAAATCGCCCGGGCAGTTTCAACGGCATCACCCGTCGCCATGCGTACGCGCACACCCAAATCCCGTAAGGAAGTAATGAGCGCGGCGGCATCAGGCCGTGCGGGATCAGCCAATGCGATCAAACCTAAAAACTTCATGCCGTTGCCCTCATCGGCAGCGACAGCCAGCACCCGTGCACCATCCGCGGCCAGTTTGGCTTCAGTTTCGGCCAGCCAATCGGCGGGCGGAACGGCACCCACATCGACCATGACGTTTGATGCGCCTTTAATAAATCGCAAGGGGGTGTTCGCCCGGCTGTAACTGCCTTCGGAGCGCCGCGTAGCCGGATCAAACGGCGCAAAGCTGGTGGGCTTCAGGCTGGGATCACTCAGCTTTTGAGCCGCAGGATTGTCGGAAAGTGCAGCCAGAATGGCTAAATCAATTGGGTCTTGGGTCGCTGCATCACTGGCGAGCGCGGCAGCCTGTAACACGGTTGCCACTGCCACGCCGGGCGCGGGTTCAACTTTGCTCAAGCTCAGCTGATTTTGCGTGAGCGTGCCGGTTTTATCCGAAACCAAGGTTGTCATTGCGGCAGCATCCTCCACCGCTGCCAAGCGTGTTACCAATACTCCACGCTGAGAGAGTTCCTGCGCGGCCATCGCCGTAGCCAGGGCATACGTCGCGGGCAAGGCGACCGGCACCGAAGCCACCAGCAAAATCAGCACAAACGAAATGGTATCAAGCAAAGGCATGCCGGTCATAAAGGCATAACCCAAAACGATCACAGATAAAAATGCATCAAAAATAACGAGATAGCGCACAATTCTCAGAATTATTTGCTGCATATGACTGGGCGCCGATGCGGTCTGCACGAGCTCGGCAGTACGACCAAACGCGGTTTTAGCGCCGGTAGCCGTGACACAACCCGTCGCCTCGCCTTGGCGCACGGTGCAACTGGCATAGGCCGTCGCGCCGACTGCTACTGATACAGGTAATGATTCCCCTGTGAGCGCAGATTGATCCAGTGAAATATGACCATCCAGGACCTGCAAATCAGCCGGTGTGATGTCACCGGCGCGCACATGCACCCAATCGCCCGGCACCACCTCGGCGGCTGGCACGGTCCGCCACACGCCATCGCGCTGCACCCGTGCGTTGATTTGCAATTGTTGCCGCAACAAGGCGAGTGCGGTCTGCGCCCGTTGTTCATTGATAAACGCCAACGTGCCATTAAAAACCAGAAGCAAGGCAATCACGAACGCCTCAGTCCAATGACGCAGCACCAACTCAAGCACAACCACGGCTTCCAGCATCCAAGCGACAGGCGACCAATACTTCAGGAGATACGCTTTGAGCGGGTTGGTTTTTTGTTCGGGAATCGCGTTGCTGCCGTATTGCGCGAGCCGCTGCCGGGCTTCAGCTTCAGTGAGGCCCTTCACCGGAATGGCCTTCCCGGGAACCGATTGTGCCGGGAAAGGCTTTGCCGGGGTAGTATCGAGCGGTTCACTCATGGACTCACTCCTTGAACAGGTTTAATCAGCTTGATATTGGCAATTCAAAAATTATGGAAAAGCTTTCAACAGTCTACCCTCATCAGACCCTGAACCCTCTATTTCGTGCCATAGATAAATGCAAGGCCGAGAGGGATAAATGAATCGTGGCTTTATTTAACGCTCAGCACGCCCAGCAACCTACATCGGACGGTAAAAATAGAGAGTATCAACCGTGTACCAAGGTTTGATCGAACGATTTGGCGATGGCAGTCAGTTGGGGCAGATTGAGCTGGTGCTCATGAGCCAGGGTCAAAGCCCGTTGTAACCGAGCCGCTGCAGTGCGTCCTGTGCAGCTGTGCGTGGGGTCGCCCGCAAACCCTTCAAGCATCCCCGCGATTAAGGGTGCTTGCGCCAGGGATTCACCAACGAGCTTTTCTTGCAGGATAATCACCTCATTCGCTATCGCGCGCGCCAAGGGTTCGTGCGCTTGCCACAAGGTATGAACATCTCCGCCCACCACAATCCCAGCGATATTGGTTGTCAGAATGTACACATTCTTGATGACGAGCTCATGTTGCATCGCGATTAAATCAGGCACGATACGCCCATGCAGGCCAACCGCCGCCAATGCCGTCTGAATTAGCCCTGCATGGGTACCCCAAACGGGGCTTGGCATCAGCTCCTTTACGAGTTTTCCCGGCTTTTTTTCAAACCAAATCGAAATTACGGTGGGATGTTCGATGCCTACCGCTTGCCAGTCTTTGGGTAATAGCTCGTTTTGCAGCAAAACCAGGCGGTTATGCCAGTTGGGCGGGATGCTGGCAAGCACAGCGAGCAAATCCTTCTCACCCACGGCCAAAACCAGTGCGCAGGCATCAGGCGTGGCGGCCAGCACATCCGTCAAGGATTGTGCCCGCGTTACGGGTATCACCGGATGCCCAGCTTTCAGAAAACCTGTCGCCAACACGTGGCCGATCTCACCCACACCCACCAATACAACCGGTGCCGACTTTTCAATTAAAAGGGAATCGTTATTATCTATCTTCATAAAAACCCATAAAAACAATTACTTGCTTATTAAAACTCAAGCGCATTAGGGCGCCATTGCACCACGCCTTCCGC
Organism: Pseudomonadota bacterium; assembly: GCA_021801265.1. GTDB lineage: Bacteria > Pseudomonadota > Gammaproteobacteria > Halothiobacillales > Halothiobacillaceae > Halothiobacillus. The sequence goes on from JAJYYE010000011.1 coordinate 201,052, forward strand.
ATACAGATGGGCAAGAAGTTCAGCTGCTGCGGGGTGCTCAATGACGGCTGACAACTCGCGGGTATCAAAAAATACCTGTCGCGTAATCAACTGGGCCAGCGGCAGGGTTTCTTCATTCAGCGCAATGCTCTGACCATCTACCGCCAACACGGGGCAAACCGCTTCCACGAGCAACAACCGCGCTGCGGGAGTGCGCATGAGCGCATCGCCACTATGAATCAGCTCATCGCGCAACGCGACCGAATTGAGTGGCTCATTCTCGGGATAAAAAGCGGCATGATCCACGGGCCGTTCCGTGAGTGTTTCGGCAATATATTGATCAAATACGGCATCATTTTGATTGAGTAAATCATGCAACAGCCCGCGTAATTTTGTTCGCGTCGCAGGGCTTAAAGCCCCCGGATTCGAGCCAACTTTTAAATCCGAATCACCGTACCGTGCGGTTTGATTCATACCGGTGATTAACCGATCAGTCACCCCCGCCGCCAATTCCTGGACGAGTGGCGCACGAAAACCGATGGAATACGTCATGCACGGCTCAAGGGCCACACCGTGATGCGGGACACCCGGTGGCAAATACAACATATCCCCCGGCTCCAGCACCCATTCTTCGGTTGGCTCAAACTGTTCCAGCAGCCGAATATCCAACCCCGGTACAAAACTTGTGTGCTTCGGGGGATATTCGATCGTCCACTGGCGCGTACCCAGACCTTGCAGCAAAAATACATCATATTCATCAATATGTGCACCAACTGAACCGCCCGCTGGCGCATAAGAAATCATCAAATCATCAATACGCCAATCCGGTACAAAACGAAAACGCTCGACTAGCGTCATCAAATCAGGAATCAATTTTTCGCAATCGGTCACCAACAGCGAATAACCCGCTTCAGGCAGACTCGTGAAATCGTCTTCCGCGAAGGGGCCATGGCGCAACATCCAAGGACGTTCCCCCGCCGATTCGAGAATCAAACGCGCGGGCACATCTTCCTCGCAGGCCAAACCTGCCAACTCCTCTGGCGACAGCGGTGAAACAAACCCCGGCATGGCTTGACGAATCAACAGCGGCTTTTTCTGCCAGTAATGTCGCAAAAAATCTTCCGTCGAAAGATTACCCAGAACTTGCGTGATGCTCATGAACAGCCCCTCAATAAATAGTGCGCAATAAATAATGAGCCCAAAATAATGCGCCCAAAACAGCACGCAAAGTGTATCAGCCTCAACCCAGCGCTTCACGGCTCATCAGCAAATAGACTGCACGCCAGTCGGTTATGATATAAAAACATATCGCTCAATCTTAATCAGGCAAGCCGAACCCCTTAAGGACAGCTGCCAAGGAATATCCAACATGCCAAAAAAATCTCGCCTGAATCGCCTGCCTGGTGACGCATATGGCACCCAGATCCACGCGCGCCTTTGGCTCATCGGCACCGATCAAAAAAATTACCTTGGCGTGGGCAAGGTGCATTTAATGGAATTGATCGATGAACTCGGCTCCATCAGTCAAGCTGCAAAAAACTTAAATATGTCGTACAAACGCGCTTGGACACTCATCGAAGAAGTCAACCAAATCGGCGCGCAACCCTATGTCACCAAGGAAGTCGGCGGCGCGGGCGGTGGTCATGCCTCACTCACTGATGCTGGGCAACATGCCGTTGCACAATACCGCGCGCTCGAACAGGAATTCCGCGAATTTGTGGCACAACGCAGCCAAGGCATTAACCTATGACGCGTTCCACCGACACGGGCATACGAGAACAGGCACAGCACTGGTTGATGACGGCCGATCCGCAGCAAAAAGCCGCCGGTGCCGCCGAGCTCTACCAACAGGCGCTTAACCTAGAGGATGCGCGTGTCACACAGGCAAATCCGAACATTATTGAGCGCGTGCTCGACCCCGGTCGCCCTGCTCGCCCCGAACTGGTGGCGCCACGCAACCTCCCCCGCCGAATCACCCACACCCAAGCCGGTCGCAACATTATGGCGCACGCCTTCGCGCACATCGAGTTTAATGCCATCAATATCGCCCTCGATGCCGTGTACCGCTTCAACGACATGCCCGCCGCCTACTATCGTGATTGGCTGCGTGTCGCGGCAGAAGAAGGCAAACATTACCAAATGCTTGCCGACTACCTTGCTGAAAATCAAGCAGCCTACGGCGACTTTCCCGCGCACGACAGCCTCTGGGAAACCGTCTGCCGCACCGACCACGACGTCATGATTCGCATGGCGCTCGTACCGCGTGTTCTCGAAGCACGCGGGCTGGACGTTACCCCCGCCATCGCTCAAAAACTGCGCAGCAACAACGATCACCGCCTCGCCGATATTTTAGGCATTATTTATGATGAAGAAATCGGCCACGTCGAAATCGGCACACGCTGGTTCCGGTATTGCGCCGAAGCCCGCAACCTAAATGCACGCCATACCTTCCGCGACCTGCTCAATCAATACATGAATGGGCGTATTCGCGGCCCCTACGACGAACCCGGTCGTCTCGCCGCTGGCTTCACGCAGGAAGAGCTTGATGACCTCAAAGACATGGAAGCAGAAACACTCTCCCGCTTGGGAGCCAATATCCCCGATTGACAAAATCACACATCAGCGGACAATGCAGGCCTTCGTTGTGACTATGTATTTGAGGGGTTGAAAAACCCATTATCGCCACCACATCGAATAATCTAGGGGGGTGACATGGCTTCGACGCGGATCACGAAACTCTAGGTGCATGTCGAGGGGTAGAGCCTCGTTAAAATCTGCAAAAAATTTAGTTGCCAACGACGACAACTACGCGCTCGCTGCTTAAACCCCAGTAGGGCGCCGTCTGACTGAAGCCGTGCTTGTGCGTTCAGGTTTCAGGCGTCGAATCTCACAAGATCGTCAAAAAGTGCGTCCGGCGCGGCTTGATTAAAACCTTACCGGAATCGCGTTGCGTTTTCCCTGCCTGTTGGGTTGCGTACCGTTAAAACAATAAACAGGAAAAACATGTAGTACCGACAGCGTAGGATTTGCGGACGCGGGTTCAATTCCCGCCACCTCCACCAAACGATAAAAATACCGGGTTGATTTCCCGGTATTTTTTTGTCAAAAACATGGATCACGAAGAATCCACGCTTGGGTTTTGCCGCGTGGAGATGAACCAGAGCAGGATTTTTTTAAACTGCTTGATACCTACCCGCTTTATGCGACTGAGTGGCTCCGAGCAATCATTCAGAGGATTGGCGATTCTTGCTGGGGGTGCCCCTTGTTTTTCTGCCAACGGCGGAAACCAATCCTGCTGGAATAGCGTGGTGGTTGGCTCAGTTGCAATAGCCGGATGAGCAAAAGGCGTCTGCCGAGGCGGGTTTTAAATCGGAGGAGATCTGGCAGCAACTGATTACCAACCAATTACCACCGGATACTTTATGGTCATCCTCCAAGCCATCATCGACACGAGAAACCTCTCGAATGAATCAATGAGACGTGAGTATTTTGACCCATGCCATATAGTGATTCATCCAGCTCTGGAGAAACTCGCGACTGGCCGCGCCGATGTTGCCGGAGTCATCAAATAATCCGTCTTTGGCTTGAATAAAGGCTTCAGGCTGGCTCATGGTTGGCACGTTCAGGTAGGACAGAATGTTACGCAGATGCTGTTGCGCCATGGCGGTGCCAATGGCGCCCACTGATACGCCAATAATCCCGGCGGGCTTGCCCTGCCAAGCATTTTGACCGTAAGGCCGCGATGCATGATCAAGGGCATTTTTGAGTACCCCAGGGATTGACCGGTTGTACTCAGGGGTGCAAAACAGAAAACCATCAGCCGCCAAGAGTTCGGCTTTCAATTGCTTGACGGCATTCGCCTGATGGTCATCGTCATCCTGATTGTAGAGTGGCAAGTTGCCGATTTGTACCTGTTTAAAAGCCAACTCCGGCGGTGCCAGTCTGGCCATGGCATCGGCCAATTTCTGATTGAATGACTCGCGGCGAAGACTGCCGACAATGACGGCAATATTGATTTGATCCATGTGAGTCTCCTTGTGGTACTCAGAACGTTGCGACCCTGATCATGAATCATGACGAGGGTCAGGCTGGCGCTTGCCCACCAGAAATGTCGCTTAGAATGGAATCACCTCAAGCTAAATTTGCTTGCCCAATGCCTTGATCCATTGCTCAATAAGTTGCACATTCGCAAGATTGAATCTGCTCAGACTATACTTTCCAAAGGGTACGGAGTTGGCAATATTCAGCCAAAATCAACTGGGTGACATCGCTGCAAAGCTAAAAAACCTTGGGATTTAAACCCCCAGCCCAAGTATTTAACGAAGCGTTGCACTGACCGGCTGAATCCATCACCTCCATTTCATGGGTTGGGTGAAGTATGGGTCCCGACGTGGGTTCTACTGCACTCGCCCCCGATAGTCCTAAGGCGACCCCGGTTGCGGTCGTGAACTTGAGGAAAGGTCGACGGTTCATGTGGGACATGATCTGACTCCTTCAATGATGTAAGGGATCGACACTGTTCAGAGCGCGCCCCATGGCAATAGTACAACTTGTTGAATTTATTGTGTAAAATATCGACACTCACTGCAAAGCGGCAATGACTCTTATGTTGCGCGACTGGCGGTATGCCAGTCGCGCCTAAAGGTTCACTAAACCGTTGCACAAGATCCTGAGACAAATCAGGTAAGGAAAGCGATCTCTCTAAGCTTTTTAAGTACTTGATTCAAACTGGCCTGATCGTTATCGATCAGGCAAACCAAGCCCGCCCAACCACATACTGAGTGTATCTTGCCGCGAACCGCCCAACCGCGTATTGGCGTCCAATCCATTGAGGGTGTCGTGGGCGTTAATAGTGCGAATACATCAATCATGCCCTGCGCCATGCGCTTGTGATCGTAGGCGAAACGTGCCAAGCGCTCAAAACCAGACTGTTCCAGAGATCCATACGTCTGCATTAAATCAGCGGTGGTACAGTCTTTATATTGGGCCAAGGCGATGACGCCCGGAATTTCCAGCATATGTTTGAGCATGTCATTCCCCCCACTCGGACAGGACACGGTGCGCCGCCTCATAATCAGCATGTTCGTTCTCAAGCACAAAGGCTCGATAATCCCGCGCTACCACGGATAGATTTGTACCGACAAACACAAACCCCTCAATGGGGTAAAATCCGGTAATGTCGCTGATGCCTTCCCAGCCCCGCGCCTCCATGTTGGCGATTGCCTGATCGGCGACGCACACATGCCCCAAAAAATCGAGGGTATGCTCATCAAGTCGTCCGGGATCGGAAGAAACACTGTCGAGTCGCTGCCCCTCTCTGGTGAAGGTAAAGCAAGCCAAAGCACCTGGCACACGGGTAAGAATTTGCTCATTCATGGGGTTCTCCTTGGGTTCAAATCAAGACATCAGCGGCATCGGCTTGACGCTCAAGCATGAGACGCAACACGGGGGTCAGAGAAGCTTCTTTATTGTTGATGATGCAGAAAACATTCGAGACGACACAAACCGTGCGTAAGGGGCCGCGGAACGCAAAACCCTTGCCCCCTTGAAGTCCACAGTCCTTGACCCTGGGGGCACACACGGTAGTGAGCATTTGCAAGATATCCCCCTGCATTCGCATCACCTCAAGCGTAGCGCGAGCTGCCTTGGCGAGCGTGTCGGCTTCTATCTCGCTGAGTTGACCATGGCAAACAGTCTGGTCACCCCGATAAGTAAAGCCCCCCGTCGCCACGACACCGGGTAATTTGATGAGCGCGTCTATAAGACTGTAATTAATGGTCATCACTGCCTCCTGGGTACGGGAACTCTACACAACTGCCGTAAAGCTAGGCTTCATCATTTTAACCGTCAACATTAAAATAATTCAGTTATATCAATAAGTTCTATTTAATAATCTCCTAATAAGCTCAAGTGGAAATTGACCATGCTGACTTTTCTGCAGCAGGACTGTGTTAAGTCCGACAGGCTGCTAGCTAGGCTCTGCTCCAAGGAGCATGTTTCGTAATGCCCGTTTGACCCATGCATAACCAGCCCATGCTTTAAATTCCGTTTTATAAGGGGGGCACGGAATACCAACAGAGTTGATCCCGACCCTGTTCTTTTGCGGTGTACAGGGCCTTGTCGGCGTACTCAAGAGGGGGTAGCGCGCGATCCATCCGCCCGGCACACGCTTATCCGACCAGAGTTTTCCCTTCTCGCAAGAACTGCTCGATCATGTCGGCAGGAACCCCCGGGCTGAACAGAAAACCCTGTAGCACATCACATTTGAGCAAGCGCAGGAGTCTGGCCTGTTCTTGGGTTTCTGCGCCTTCGGCCACTACCTGCATGTGCAGGGAATGTGCCAGAGAAATTATCGTGGAGACGATGCTCAGATCGTCCGCACTGCTGGCCAGATTGATAATGAACGCGCGATCGATCTTCAGCGTGCTGACAGGCAACTTGGCGATATAACTGAGCGAAGAGTAGCCGGTACCGAAATCGTCGATGGCCACCGTCAATCCCATGGCCCGGATCAAGTGCAGTTTTTCGATATTGGCCACGATGTCCTGCATGATCAGGCTTTCGGTGATCTCAAGCTCCAACCTGCTGGCGATATCTGCATCGCCCTTCACGACCTCATCGATCATATGGACAAAATTATTCCTTTGTAGTTGGATCGGGGAAACATTGACCGCGATCCGGGGGGGATTAAGTCCTTTTGCGGACCATGCCTGAGAATCCTTGATCGCCTGTTCCAGCGCCCATTGCCCCGCTTCCAGAATCATTCCGGTTTCTTCCAGCAAGGGAATAAATTTAATGGGCGGAACCAAGCCAGAATCCGGCTCGTTCCAGCGCATCAATGCCTCAAGCCCACAAATCGAACCCGTCTTGAGGTCAATTTTTGGTTGGTAATGCAAAACCAGTTGTTTCAGTTCCAACGCCTGCCGCAGCTTGTTTTCCAACAATAGCTTTTCAGACACACGGGCGTTGAACACCGGGTCATAAAACAGATAGGGATCCCCGGAATGTCGGGCCTTACGGAGTGCCGCTTCCGCATTGCGTAACAAAGTTTCGATATCACCACCGTCGGTCGGATAGGCCGATACCCCGGCACGCACCGAAACCCGCAGTTCCTGCGTACCAATCTGATAGGGTTGATTCTGGATGACCGATAGGATCCGCTCGATAATCGGATGAATCCCTTCATCGGCATCCTCCGGGCGGGTTGCGATCCCGAAGAGATCGGCAGAAAAGCGGGCCAACACATCCGTTTCGGTCATCATCCCTTTTAACCGCAACCCCAGTTGACGCAGTAACTCATCACCCGCCTGACGCCCCAAGGTTTCATTGATATCGCTGAATCGATTGAGGTTGAGCATAATCACGGACAGCCTCTTGTGGTCGCGCCCGGCACCGGTGATCTTCTGCGCGACTCGGTCCAGAAAAAGCGTGCGATTGGGGAGCCCCGTTATGGCATCGAAATACGCCAGATAGTTGAAGCGCTTGTCCTTTTCAATATGGTTGAGCGCAAATGAAATATCCCCCGCCATTTCAATGAGCAACTTCATCTCTTCAGCATCGAACACATTAACTTCCGACGCATAGAGCGTTAATACCCCAACCGGCTCATCTTCCATCATCAGGGGGAACAGGGCAACGGACCGGTAGCCCCGACTCAGTGCTTCGTCCCGTAACGACACCATGGACGGGTCCGTGGCAATATTGTTGCAGATCACGGGCTTTCCCTGAGTGAGTGCGCGCGCGGTCAATGGACAGAATCCCGGTGTTTCCTCCACGGTGAGACGGATCTGATCCAGATAACCCTCATCGTGCCCCGCTCTCGCAATGGGAACGATTTCTCCGGCGTCGAGATCAAGCATCCCAATCCAGGCAAACACAAATTTGCCATTCTCAACGGCGATGCGACAGGACTCATTGAACAGCTCCTGCTGCTCCCGGACCCGAACGATGGTCGTGTTGATCCCACTGAGCACCGCATAGATCCGGTTGAGACGCAAAATCCTCGTCTCATACGCTTTCCGCTGTGTAATATCACGCCCGGTGGTGGATAGGTATTTCAATGCCCCATCCGGCCCTTTATGCGCAATAATGACTTGCAAAATCGGAATCTCACGTCCATCGCGCCGAAGAAAAGCGGTTTCTCCGCTCCAAATGCCATTCATAACGGCATGGGGAATGCCTTCACCCTGTACCAGTTTGGCGGCCCATTCGGGGTGGCGATCCTCGATCCGTTGAGTACTGATGTCCTCATTGTCACCAAACCCCAACATCTTCCGGCCGGCCTGATTGAGATAAAATAATTTACCTTCGGGACTTGTAGTACCCACCAAATCGGGCGTGGCTTCAATAATCGCCACCAAACGTGCCTGATCTTCTTGGATACGCTGTCGCGCCACAATCTCCGCGGTCAGATCTGCTGTGCGCGCCTCCACCATCTGCTCGAGGTTGTCATGTAGTCGTGCCCGTTCCAGCGCGATGCCCACCTGATGACCCACGCCATGAAGTGTCTCCAGGTCCTCATCCTTGAATAGACCCTGCTCGGAGCCGACCAGGTTCATGATCCCTGCTGTGTAGCTACCGCTCCACAGGGGCACGCTCGCGTGGTAACGCAGGCCGCAGGTATCCCCCTGCGCAAATTTCAAACGTTCGCATTCGAGGATGTTGGCGGCATGATCCAACTCATTGGCAAGAAAACGACGGCGACACTCGCAAAGCCCATCCATTGCCCCCTCGCCGAGGAGCGCAGGAGGCAAATTACGGACCGATGCCATCCGGAAACTACCGTTCTCCCATAATGAAATCCACCCTGCCCGCACGCCGGGCAGTTCCATAGCATGCTCCAGCGCCTTGTCGCAGACTTCACGCTCATTCACCGCATGGTTTAATCCCTCGGCAATGTGATAAAGGCCACTTAATCTGCTGTTTGAGTCAGCCAGGTCGCGCTGCCGCTCCTTGAGTTCATCGCTGATGTGCACAGCATCCTCATAGACTGAAATCAACAGATCAACGATTTGCTGTCGTTCGGCGGTGATAAAATGGGTTTGCCCGCCAAGATGGATTTCCGCACCCATCAGCATTTTCTGAGTCTTGCGCAACTCAGTGTTCATCAGCAGGTAATCAATCCTCGCCATCAGATAGCGCTCTTCATAAGGCTTGCGGATGAAATTATCAGCCCCGCACTCCAAGCCTTTCATGATGTCCCGGACATCGGACAATGTAGTCAGCAGGATAAAAGGCACGCGCCGAAGCTGATCGTCTTGCTTGATCGCACCACAAAACGAAAACCCGTCCATCTCCGGCATCATGACATCACTGATAATGAGTGAGGGTATATGTCGCCGAACGGCCTCCAAGGCTTGTTTCCCATTAGGGGCAACCACAACCGTAAACCCCTGTTCCTCAAGTAGGTAACGTAGTTTTTCCGCTTGAGTCGGGCTGTCCTCAGCGATCAGGATTTCAATGCCGTCATTTCTATTTGTTGCAGGATTCATTACGTTACTCCATTCGCATTGCTGCCACCGTAACTCACCAGTTTCACCAGGACAGAAGCAATCTCCTCCGGAGGAAGGATATACCTTGCCGCATCAAGCTTGATCGCCTCGCCCGGCATACCGTGCACAACTGAACTTGCCTTGTCCTGAGCAATGGTGATCGCGCCTTTTTCCCTCAACAAGGCCAGCTCGTCCGCGCCGTCGCGCCCCATACCGCTGAGCAAAATGGCGACGGCCGTCGAATCATACACTGCGTTCACCGAGCGAAACAGATACGACACGGACGGACGAAGACCATTCTCTGGGTCATCCTGCGTCAAGACAATTCTGTCCATGTGGTTGATCATCATCTGATGTCCATCTGGAGCGACATAAATATGCCCCGCCAGAAGCCGATCCCCCTGTTTGGCCATCTGCACGGGCAGGCTGGAGGATTGTCCCAACCAATCCACAAACCCCTGTATAAAACCCACAGCCATATGCTGAACAATCAATAGAGGAACCGGAAAGGTCCTGGGCAATGCTGCAAGCAGCGTATGAAGTGCCGGCGGCCCGCCTGTGGAGGCGCCGATCGCCACAATGCGCATCCTTGCCGGGGCCACAGGCAATTTCGCGTCAACCGCACGAGTTATTGGTAACACCAAACGACGGGGCCAGCGGCGAACCACCTTAATCTCGGACATCAATTTCACGGTCTGTACCAATGCCTGCACGGCGGTTTCATGATCCAGATGATCGACACCAACCAGACGAGGCAGTACCGCCAAGGCGCCGACTTCCATGGCATCGAATGTGTCTTTGGTCACCTCGGGGTTGTTATTTCCGCTCATGACGATAATGGGACGGGGATCAGTTTCCATGATCCGGCGCGTAACTTCCAAGCCATTCATTTTCGGCAAGTGAAGTGCCATTACGATGACATCGGGCTGATAGCGGCGAACAGCATCCAGTGCCGCCGCGCCATCCGGCACAATGCCAACCACACAGATTTGCGCATCAGCGCTGAGTATGTGGATAAGCAATGCTTGCTCTGCCGACAAAGCTTCTACAATCAGGACATTGATCAAGGGGGCCGCCTCATCATAACTATGGATTCAGATTCTGGCGTTCCGGCAGGCTCACCCAAAGGTCCTTCCTGCGCAAAGATACAACGCCGCTGCCTTGCCATCATCAGGCAAACATATATTGATCGTGATTCCTCAACACGACGTTCATGAGTCAAATAAACCTGCTGATAATGTCCAGTAAATTACTCTGCTCGAAACTGCTTTTGACAATATAAGCGTTGGCTCCGACATCAATACCCCGTTCCCGATGTTCGCGTGTTCCGAGCGCGGTGACCAGCACGACCGGAAGGGCCGAAAGTTGCTTGTCTGCACGGACCTTTGCGGTCAGATCAAACCCATCCATACGGGGCATTTCCACATCCGAAACGATCAGATCGAAATGAGCGGTCTTGAGCGTCGTAAAGGCATCCATACCGTCTACTGCTGTAGTCACCCGATAGCCTGCAGTTTCCAGGATATTTTTCAGCAAGGCACGGGAGGTGATTGAATCCTCGACGACAAGAATGGATTGTTCCCTCTTGCGCGCTTGTCGCACCACGCCGGGAACGATCGGATATGCAGCAGGGTTCACGGCAGACTTGAGCAGGTCGGAAACATTGAGTACCGGTACCACCTCCCCTGTACCCAGAACGCTCGCCCCAGAGAGGTTTCGGACGCGCTCGAGTTGCGCGCCCAGCGACTTCACAAGGACGTCTTGCTCACCGACGATCTCCTCGATACAAAATGCGATATGTTGCGCGCCCAGTGCCAGTACAATCACGGTGAGTGTGTCTGTCGATTCACCCATCGGGGCTTTTCTCGGAAATTCCAGCACATCACTGAGCCAGACCAGGGCCAGCACCTGACCATCGAATGAAATCGATTCCCGATTTTCAACCGTCTTAATGGCCAGTCGGTCAACCCGTATCACGTGGTCCACATTGATTGCAGGGATAATGAACTGTTGTCCGCCTGCACGCACGATGACGCCTTGAAAATTGGCCAGCGTGAGTGGCAGGATAATCCGAAACTCTGTACCGACACCCAGGGTGGATGAAAGCACAATGCTCCCCCCCAGTTGTTCAACCTTTTCCTGCGCGATCGCCAAACCCAGTCCGCGCCCGGAAACATCCGTAACCATCGAACTGGTTGAAACACCCGATTGAAAAACGAACGCCTGGACGTCTGTATCGCCAAGTTGCGCCATTAATTCGGGGGAAACCAGTCCCATTTTATCGAGCGCCGTCCTCACTCGGGCAGGATCGATCCCCATTCCATCGTCAGACACATGGATTTCGATCTTGCCACTATCGGGCTGAGCGATAGCAATACTGATTGTTCCCTGCTTCGGCTTCCCTCGCGCCTGTCGTTCGATCGGTTGTTCAATCCCGTGATCAATACCATTGCGCAACAGGTGAATCAGAGGATCCTTCATTTTCTCCAGAATACGGCGATCGATTTCAATCTCCCCTCCCTGGAAGACTACCTCAATAGTCTTTCCTTGTTCCCGTGCCAATTCCCGAGCGAACCGTGGAAGCGTTTCAAGCAGTGATCCAAACGGCAATAACTGCATCTCCTTGACGTCCGACAACAGGCTATCGGTCATTCCCGTCAGGGTACGGAGATCCTGTTCAGCAGATTTTTTTAAAGAGACCAGTCGATCTTCAAGCGTTTTGATGAAATGCTGATCGGCATCAAGATAGCCCAGTAGTTTCTGCACAACCTGATCATTTTTTCCTGCAGTATGGCGCCCGGACGGATCGGATTTCTCGGCTTGCCGAATGAGAGGCTGGATTCGCTTTCGTTCAGCCTTCCAAACAGAAAGTATGGTCGCAGCCTCACGAATTTCCTGGGCACGCTGACTGGATGCCAGCCGGGGCGAGAGCAATTCTTCCGTTTGCCTCATCACACCATCCAATTTTGCCGTGGATACCCGGACGGTCGCGGAGAGAAAATCATGTGGCGGCGAGATCGGCATGGGTACGTCACCGCTCGCTTCCTGCAGTACGTCCGACGGGGAAATGGGCTGAGTATCCGACGATGGGGTTTCGCTGGAGGGGAGCCGTTCGAAAAATCGCCCCGCCAGTGCCCCGCCCAGTTGACGCACCAGTCTGTCGATATCTGAGCTACGCGCCTCGGAACCTTCGGCTGATGAAACAAGTACCCCACCCAGCATATCGATGGTTTGGTGCAGAAGATCGAATAAGGGGGCTGAAAGTGACAATTGACCGCCCTTTAATCGCGCCAACACACTTTCCATTGCCTGGCAGACCGATTCGATCTGAATCAGATCCACAGCACGGGCTGCGCCCTTGAGGCTGTGCACCTCGCGAAAAACCCGCTCGATGATTTCCATTCGCCGGGCATCCGAGGGCTTTTGCTCCAGCTCGAACAAACCCGACGATATCGACTGAAGATGCTCGTCCGCTTCGATTCGAAAGGTCGCCAGCAATCGTTTCAGGAATTCATCGTTGTGTTTGGCCATATTGATCTTCCCTGAGGCGAGCATATCCAGGAGGCAAAACTACTCATCGGAATTGTCCCGGCTATAGGGGCTTTCGCCCGATCATGGAAGCCAGCATTTGCCCCAGTTCATGCAAACCCTGGGCAGCTTTCTCCGCCTGCCGAGTACCGGCAACATTCTGAACACTGGCCTGTTTGATGTTCTCCATCGCCATCGCCACCTGATCCATACCCACCATCTGCTGCTGACTCGACGCAGCGATCTGTGTGGCGGCCTGCGCTGCTTCATTGATGTTTTGAGCCAACAGTCGAATGGATTCTCCCGTCTCCGTGGTCTGCTTCATGCCCGCCTCGACCACCTTGCTGCCCTGCTCGGTCGCCAGCACCGCCGTGCCGGTGGCCTTTTGAATATCACCCAGAATCACCCGCACTTGGGCCGTAGCCTGCTTGGACTGCTCGGCCAGACTCTTGACCTCCTGGGCCACCACCCCGAATCCCTTGCCGTGTTCGCCCGCCTTCGCGGCCTCAATCGCCGCATTCACGGCCAATACATTGGATTGTTCGGCCAGGTCGTTCACGGTTGCGATGATCTCGCCAATGGCTTGGCTCTGCTCCGACAGGTGGACGATACTCTCGGCAATGGAGCCCATTTGCTCCTGGATATGCCGCATACCCACAATGGCTTCCTCAACAGATTTTCGCCCCGTCTGTGAAATCAGCGCCGTCTTTTGCGCACTATCGGACACATACCGTGCCTTATCGCTCGCCACCTGTGCCGTCTGTTTGACTTCTTCAACAGTCGCGGTGGTCTCGCTGACCGCACTGGCCGTTTCCGCTGCGCCCGATGCCACTTGACTCGTCGTGGCCAGGATCTCCGCCGACGAAGAGGTCAGCAAGGTAATGCTTCCCCATAACTGCTGGCCTATGGAGCGGGTAATCAGAAAACCGACCACCCCCAACACAATAAAGGCCAGAGGGATCCCGATTATGATACTGGCCAATGTACTCCTTGCGCTGAAACGGACCGCGACATCTCTTTGTAGCAATAATTTTCGTTCTTCTTGATCCATGGCCGCAATCTGTACGCGGATCTCATCCATCGCCTTCTTTCCGCTATTCGTCTGAACGATCTGCATGGCTGCATCCAATCCCTTGCTCTTTCTTAGGTCGATGGTTTCCTTGAGTTCGGACAACTTGGCCGCAATGAGCGGTTCCAACGCTGTGATCAACTGCTCTTGCATAGGATTGTCCTGGGTAAGCACCCGAAGACGCTGCAAGTCTTTTTGGATGGACACCGTCCCGGTCCGATAGGGCATCAGATAGCTGTCATCACCGACCAGCAGATAACCGCGCTGCCCGGTTTCGGCGTCTTTCAGCGAAGAAAGCATGTCAGCCAAATCATCAAGCACTTGATAGGAGTGCACTTTCATTCGTGACGCTTCAACGAAGCTGGTCGTGCTCCAGTAGGCGATCATGCCAAGAACGACCAGCATAAATAGTGCTAATAGATAGCCCACGCCAATCTTTGTGCCAATGGTCCATTTCATAACTGTCCTCCAAGTAATGTACTGCGGCATATGCCTTATATCTTGTCTCTATCCACTGACTGATTCATGCACAATAATTTGCGTATCGGAAAGGATTCTTTCGGCATCAAGAACCACGATCTGCTCTGACGTCACGCCCCGTAGATAAGCCGCGCGGATACCCGTTAACGTGGGGATCGCCAATTGAATTTTCATGGTCGGAATACAGTGCACACCAATAACCTCATCCGCCAAAACACCAAAAGTCATGCACTCGGATTGAAGCACGATGACTTTATTCAGATCAGTAAACCCCAGCTCCGGCAAATCGAAAAATTTCTTGATATCGATGATGGAAAGTATCTCGCCGCGCAGGTTGATAATCCCCAGAACGAACGCAGGTGTGCACGGTAGCGGCGTAAGACGCTCCAGAGGGAGAACTTCCCGAATATAGCGGGATTCGAGCGCATAGTGCTCATGCGCCAGCAGAAACTCAACGACCTCGACATATGTCTCGGCAGATTCCTGCGGGACGGGCTCCTGAGCCAGCTTCACTGCCCGCGATTTCAGAATTTTTTTCACCTCTTCGGGCGAATGTGTCGCCCAATGCTCAATAGCAGCGCTCCCCTCTCGGGAAGGCGGGACCGAATTCCCGAGAGCGACAGTACTCTTTCCTGGTTTTTCCGGAGAAATCTCTAAGGGACTCATGATATTGCATCGCTCATGGTGTACCACTCATGTTCATATATCGACCGCCCCGATGAGGAAGTTCGGGCAACAGCCCGGTGATGATTTCGATCAACCGCCCCACGGTCAATCCGTCCGACGAAGGAAGAAGGTCATCCCTTGGCTGCCGATTCAAAAGCATGAGGGCATTTCTGAAATACCGCTCCGCTTCAGCATGGCGACCAAGCTGCAGGCACTGATTGCCCAAGGCAAAATGTGCGAGTACAAAATCGGGATCGAGATAGAGGGCACGCATTAACGATTCCAGGGCAGAATCATACTGGCCCTGCTCCTGTTGGATCGTGGCAAGCAGGTACAGGTATACCGGATTGAATTTGTCGGAAGCAATCGCTTGTTCACACCAAACCACGGCCTCATCATGTCTGCCTTCGTTGGCACAGAGCAATGCCTGTTGGGCCAGATCTTCTCGCTGCACCGCCCCCACCATAAAAAGATCGGCCACGGGTAATACAGACCGGGCCGGATCGATCGAACCATCGGGCGGCGCATCCACAAACGCCAGCGCCTCTGCAGCAAGGAGATTCCTCGGTAATGCAGGCTCATCAAGCTGATACGCGGGATGAGGTTGTTCGTCAACGGGCTGAACCGTGGGTAACTCGGCATTGGCACACTTCCGGTAGATGGCCGCACCCGGAAAACCGGCGGCGGTATAGCGGGAAAACAGGGTAAGAGAGGTTTCAACGGCGCCGACAATCAGCCACCCACCCTCAACGAGTACGTCGTAGAAATGGTCGATGACTTTCTTTGCCTGAGCCGGGGTAAAATACATCAATACGTTTCGGCATAAGATTACATCCATGGCATGAGTGTTATTGGTTATCGATGAATAAGCATCATCGACCAGATTCAGGTAGGAAAATGTCACCAGCTCTCGGATACGAGCGTGAATTTCATAATGATCCCCTTTTGTCCGCGCGAAATAATGTGTTCGCATCCAATCGGGCGTATCCCGAAAAGACCACGCGCTGTAAACGCCCGCCCTCGCCTTGCGCAGCACTACCGGATTGATGTCCGTGGCCAGGATTGAAACCGCCCATTGGTCGGGACGGGGAATGACCCGATCCAGGAGCATGGCGATGGAGTAGGCCTCCTCACCCGTACTACAGCCCGCACTCCAGAACCGTAGCCGTCGATCGGTAGACGCGCGCGCATTCAATAGACTGGGAATGATCTGTTCTGCAAGTATGTCCAAGCTCCGCTTTTCGCGAAAAAAATAGGTCTCTCCAACCGTTAAATGGCGGGAGAGCACCTCAATCTGGTCGCGGGACAATGGGGCGGAAAGCAGCCACCGGACACAGCTTAGCGAATCCGGTTGATCGAACTGGCGCGTTGCGGCCTCCAGCCCGCGCTCCAAATCGGCCCAACGCTTCTTGGGAAAATACAACCCGATTTGTTCCGAAATACAATCACTCAGCTCGGATAGCAGCGTATCGGAAAGATGGATATGAGCAGATTGCATCTTTTAAAGACGACCCAATGCCTGACTCAGTAATTCCTCTTCGTTCAGCGAGAGGAACTGCTCCAGATTATAGATCAGGATCAGGCCATCCTGGAGCTTGACCATACCTTGAACATACCCAGCATTGGACAGTATATGGGCCATATCGACCTGAGCCAGGTCAGAAAACGACACAACATCGACCACGGTGTCTGCCACCAAGGCCACCGTTCGCCGCGTCGTATGCACCATGATGAGCAGGTCCGATGGAACAACATCCCTGGGCGACTGACCGAACCCGGCACGGGCGTCGATGACTGGAACCACGATCCCCTGCACATTGATCACGCCCAGCACACGATCAGGTCCCTTGGGTAACGGCGTCACTTCAACCATAGATACGACCCGATCCACCACCGAGATGTCGAGCGCACACCGCCACGCCCCCTGTGTAAACACCAGGAGCGGTATCTGCTGACCTTGGACAATCGGTACAGCACCATTCATGGGTTGGACAGCAAACACATCGCAGAGTGACGCACTAACGCGAATCTGGCGGTCACAGATACCCTCCTGTGCATATATTTGGATATATGTGATGCTAGCCTGAATTTGCTGACAACGCTCACATTTATGTGCGCTGCATACTTCTCAGCAAGCAAAATCGATAACCGAATATTATTGCAAGTCAACGATAACAATACGTTGTAGCAGTCTCGACTGCAATGATCAATAAAAACCGGACAGCCTGTTAGGCAGGTTTACGAAATAGTAGTTCAAATTGGTTAGGTGCCCTAACTTCACCGCTCGAACGGATATGCCGGGTGCCATAAAAATAGAGGCATATTCAGACGATCCAAATCATTTCCTCTGGGGTTTTGGCGGTCCTGATCAGAATGAACCATCAGCCTCGTATCTGCTGTAATGCATCATACGATAACCACTTGAGTGCGTGCCGCCAAGGGCGGGGCGGTGTCGGATTTTTGGATGTCGGCCGAGTTGGCTTAAGCGTTTGGCTGCCCTGTCAGCAGCATTCAGGATTGGGTGGCGGAAACGGCGGCACCTGCCGAATTATTGGCATCGACCCTGTGTAGCGCCGCGCGCGATGAATTGATCAAACATACAAGTTAATGGAAGCCAGTACACATGGAGTGGGCTATGCCTGCTCAAACTGCTGACAAGGCCCCCAACTCGTGGATGCTTTGTCAGCAGTTTGAGCGCCCCACAAATGAATGGGGGCGTCGCTTTTGATCTGTCGCAGACCGTTTTGACACCGTCTGATTACGGTACTTTATTGAGATCAAAACGATCAAAGTCAGGAGGGTTTAACCACTCCGGAATCATCCGTGTGTTCAGCGGATATTTCTTGGAATGCCTCAGTCGCTGGCACTGATTCAGTGCCGACAATTCCTTCCGTTGTCAATGGCTTTTTAAGATCATCGGCATCTTCCTGAATAGCACGCGACGGTTCAGATGGCTGTGTCGCTTCGATTGTGCCAACAATAGGTTCTTTGTTTTCAAACGGCGTATTCACCGTGAGTGGAGACGCATCAAACACCAAGGCTTCCTGCGCAGAAGGCGCAACCGGTACCACGGCACCCCGTTCGGGTATTGGCTGCGCCACGACCGCCATATCCAGGTTTGCTATGGCTTGCAAACTACCTGAAGGCTGAGCTTCAATTTCTTCAGCCGCTTCACTGATTTCAATAGGCAACGCCATTGCCAGCTTCTCGATGGGTGCCGATAACTCATCGGGGTGGGTCATGGCCGGATCAGGGATAGTGGCCTGCTTGATGGGTAATACATCGGGTGCCGCCTGTTCCTGCAGAGCGGGTAGTGCAATTTCAGACACCGTTGATAGGGACGACATGGGCTCAGGGGTAGGCTCGATCGGATGATCAATAGCGTTTTGAACCGAATGATCCACCGTTGACAACTCGACCACGGCTAAGGACGTGTGACTGGCCTGCTCATTCCCCTCCACCGTTGCATGGGCCGGTACCACGGCCATCGATTCGCTGGCAACAACCAGCTCAGGTGCATCCTGGAACGCCACTGCCGCCACAACAGGAGCTTGGGCCCCAGTCTGCCCGGCAAGCTGAACGGGAGCAGGCACAACGCGATCATCACGCAACAGGTTGAGTGCAGCATTTGGCGCCAATTTTTCAGCAGGGTCTTGCTTGACCGCGACATCCAAAGGCAAGGTCTGACGATTTGCCACGGGCGCATTAAGTTGCTGCTCGACCATGGTTTGCTCAAGTGCGGCCAGTGGGCGAACAGCTGAATCTGCCGAGCGCGGCTCGCGGATTCTTGCTGGGGCAGCTTCATTCGTGGTTTTCTCCTGCGCCATCCCATCCGGCGCGCCCGAACTCAGCGTTGAGTCATCCGCCTGAATGCCGGGGTTAATCATCTGGCCTTCCGCCGATTTTTTGCTCCGCGAGCGCCGACGACGGCTGCTGGTCCCTTCCGCCTTAACGACATCATTCGCCACATCTGCGCCCTGCATTTCATTGCGCCGAGGTTCCGTTTCAAGCGATTTAACGGGCGCTCGCGCCGCCGCATTTCGCGGTTCTTGGGTGTGTGCCGGCCGCGATTGATTATTTCGGGTTTGATTCTCCCGAGAAGAGTTTTCCCTTGAGGATCCATCCCTAGACGAGATACCACGAGACGAACTGTCTCGTGGTTGGCCATCGCGGGGAATCCGTTCGGTTGGCGTAGCTTTCGTCACGGGCACGGGAGCGTCAGCCGTTTTCGCAGAACCACCAAACAGTTGACCAATCACGCGTTTGAGCAAGTCAAGCGGCCCGTTGCCGGTCTCTGAAGTGGTGTTGACAGCGGTGGCGGGTGCGGCCGCAGGGCGCGCCGCCACTGGGTTAGATACAGGTTGCGCCGCAGGACGAGTCACAGAAACAGGCGCGCTCGGGGCGGCCGAAACCGGTGCCGGACTGCGGCGCGGCGCGCGTTCAAGTTCTGGCATCACAGCAGTCAGGGGCTCAATCAAGGCCCGCGAATTGGGGAGGGTATCACCGATTTCAGCGCGCCGTTGGCGATCAATGCGGAAATGCGGCGTTTCCAGGTTGATATTCGGAATCATGAGCAGTTCAACATCATGATCTTGTTCAATCACGCGCAACTGCTCTCGTTTCTCGTTTAAAAGATAGGTCGCGACATCGACCGGCAACTGCGCAATCACGCGAGCGGTTTGATCTTTCATGGCTTCGTCGATCATTAACCGCAAAATCGATAAGGCAAGTGATTCAACCGAGCGAATATGACCTTGCCCCATGCAGCGCGGGCAAACGTGCTGCGCCGCCTCTTCAAGAGAAGCAGACAGCCTTTGACGGGACATTTCAAGTAAACCAAAACGCGAAATCCGCCCCAGTTGCACCCGCGCCCGGTCCATTTTAAGGGCATCACGCAGCCGGTTTTCGACCTCCCGCTGATGTTTGGGTTGGCCCATATCGATAAAGTCGATCACAACCAAACCGCCCAAATCCCGCAGGCGCAATTGCCGCGCAATTTCTTCAGCTGCTTCGAGGTTGGTGTGATATGCGGTATCTTCAATGTCGGCACCTTTGGTGCTGCGCCCCGAATTAATGTCCACAGAAGTTAGCGCTTCCGTCGCATCAAAAACCAACTCACCGCCGGACGGCAGGGTGACTGTGCGCTCATACGCCGATTCAATTTGTGATTCGACTTGATAGCGGGTAAACAATGGCGTCCGATCTTGATACAAACGAATTTTGCTGGCCGCATCCGGCGACACGAGATTAATAAAATCAAGTGCCTGCTGATACATGGCGGGTTCATCAATCAACACTTCACCAATATCGTTGCGCATATAATCGCGCAGCGCACGAATAATGAGATCGCTTTCCTGATAAATCAAAAAGGGGGCTTTGCGCGTTTCCGATTTTTTCAAAATCGCTTCCCAAACCTGTTGCAGGTAATTGAGATCGGATTGCAATTCCGCCGGTTCACGGCCAACGCCTGCCGTACGAACAATTAAGCCCATGCCTTCTGGCACGACCAGTTCTGACAAAGCCGCTTTAATTTCAGCGCGATCATCACCCTCGATACGGCGTGATACCCCACCAGCACGGGGATTATTGGGCATTAAAACCAGATAACGGCCCGCCAGGCTCACAAATGTGGTCAGTGCGGCGCCTTTATTGCCCCGCTCTTCTTTTTCAACCTGAACAATAATTTCCTGGCCTTCTTTTAAAGCCGATTTGATGACCGTACGGCCTTTGTCATCCACTGCATCCGGATTGAAATACACACGGGATATTTCTTTAAAGGGTAAAAAACCGTGACGATCACCACCATAGTTGACAAAAACCGCCTCGAGGCTGGGCTCGATTCGGGTAATTAATGCCTTGTAAACATTGGATTTTTTTTGCTCATAGCCTGGGGTTTCTATATCGATGTCATAGAGGGTTTGACCATCGACAAGCGCCACCCGGATCTCTTCGGCATGGGTGGCATTGATTAGCATTCTTTTCATGTGTTAATTCTCGGACAAGGCAAAACCCGCGCAAGACTACTGCCTGCGTCCTATGAGGTTTTTTCGGGGATGCCGTAAGGGGGAGGAAAGATTGATGCGTCTTCGACTGCAGGTTCACTCGCACCGGATACGTGATCCGCTTCGATAATTGACGCTTGACGGGCACTAAAGCCAGTGCAGCGGCAGAAACCAAAGCGTAACGGATTGTTGCACCGCGTAAACGCGGCACAAAATCGGGGAATAAAACCAGTGTCACCAGCCAAATTAGGCGCATAAATCCTTAAGAAATTTTTGTTGGAACGCTTTAATAAAGCGTTCACTGAAAATATTAATCAGCGTCATTTCGATCAGGAAACCCATGGAATTTGAGCCAATCTCCCAGTTCAACCCAGTATTTCCATCACAACCCAAGAACTTAACCGTATCCTGGGAAGAATCACTCTGATTTGCGCGAAGTTGCTCACCTCAAAAAATTCGCTCATGGAATTGACTCCACACCGTTAAACCGAATTTTTCATCTGACACAACCATTCAGGCGACCATGATTGTAACACAGTTTAAACGCATGAAAGCATCACGCGCACCCACGCGAACTCATGGGAAATACGTCATAATGCCGCCCATGAACACACACAAACCTCAAGACCATACCCTCGTGCACGCCGTTCGCCGCGTGATTGTTGACGCCCACTATGCCGGGCAGCGGGTGGATAACTTTCTTCTACGCGAATTGGGCGCCACCCATGGCGAAGTGCCACGTTCGTTTATTTACCGCATTCTGCGTACCGGGGAAGTTCGGGTGAATAGCGGCCGGGTCAAGCCCACCACGCGCTTGGTTGCGGGGGATGAAATTCGCATCCCCCCCATCAAACTGCAGGTTGCATCCGTCCATGGTTCACCCGATGCCATTTCACCTGCCTGGCTGGCGCGTGCCCCGGATCTCATCGTGTATGAAGATGACAGTATTTTGGCGGTAAATAAGCCCGCAGGCTTGGCCGTCCACGGGGGCTCAAGTATTCCCTTCGGATTGATTGAGTTGATGCGCCAATACACCGAACTGGGTGAGCGCCTTGAACTCGCGCATCGGATTGATCGGGACACCAGCGGCTTGGTTGTGTTGGCCAAAACCCGAGCGGCTTTGCAATCGCTGCAAATGCAATTTCGCCCCGAAGGCCATGCAACCAAAACTTATCTGGCCATTGTGCATGGGCATTGGCCCAAGCATTTATCCCGCGTGGATGATCCGCTGCAAAAATGGCAGGGCGAAGGCGAAGCCCATCGGGTAGAAGTCGATCCCAATGGCAAAATAGCGATCACTCATTTTGCAATTCTCGCGGCCAATCAGCATGCCAGCTTATTGCAAGCGCGGCTGGAAACGGGACGCACGCACCAAATTCGCGTCCACGCCGCGCATGTCGGTTACCCGATTGTCGGTGATGAGAAATATGGCCAGCGAGAGTTGGATAAACGCCTCTTGCCGCAAACCGCCCGTCGCCCGCCGTTACTGTTGCACGCCTATCGCTTGGCGATTATGCATCCGCAAACGAATGAACCACTGTCGCTCTCTGCACCGATACCGACACCGTGGCGACCCATCACGCAATTACTCAATTTAACCTTGCCCAATGGAACCAATCTTTAATGAGTGATGCGTGCATATCTTCAGTCAATCGTACAATTTATGTCGATCTACCCGCGCCAGAGCTCATTATTTTTGATTGGGACGGTACGCTGGTCCAGTCAACCGGCCATATTGTTCGCTGCTTTGAACGGGCCATCGCTCAGCAGGGTCTGACGCCCCTACCGGCTCATGAAATTCAAGGCATTATTGGT
Organism: Pseudomonadota bacterium; assembly: GCA_021801265.1. Lineage (GTDB taxonomy): Bacteria > Pseudomonadota > Gammaproteobacteria > Halothiobacillales > Halothiobacillaceae > Halothiobacillus. Next base: position 224,082 of record JAJYYE010000011.1, read on the forward strand.
TTGGGCCTGCTTGAAGCCTGCCAATGCTTGTTTCCAGATCTCGACCTGCATCAAGCGGACTCCTTGGCAAAGACCTATCGTGAAATTTATTTTACGCGCACCGAGCGCCTCGCCCCGTATCACGGCGCAGAAGCCGTTTTGAGCCATTTGCGTGAAGCAGGCTGTTGGCTCGCCGTCGCGACAGGTAAATCCAATCGGGGGCTCAACGAGGCCCTGGAGGAAACAGGTTTGAGACACTACTTTCTCGGTACTCGCACGGCGGAACAAACGGCATCCAAGCCCTCCCCCAAAATGTTGATGGAGTTATTGGATGAATTTGGCTTGGTGCCGGGACAAGCCTGGATGATTGGCGACACCGACTTTGATCTTCACATGGCGCACAATGCCGGCTGCATCCCCATCGCCATCAGCCATGGTGCGCATAATTATGAGCGGTTGTTGGCAGCAAAACCTGCCATCATCATTGACGATTTACCGAGCCTGCTCCCCCTATACCACGATGCCAACGCCAAACGAGATGAATTCAAATGACAGCACCTCAGCTTCCGAATGATGATCTGCGAATCGAACCGAATCTTGACTCGACAAATTCCGCTGCATCGCCCAAAAACCGGACCAAGAGCGATGATTCCCATCCCGATAGCTGGGCGCGCGATGCCCTGATTGATCTGGCTCGTCAAGGGTTAATCGAGCAGCGACGTGCCCGTCGCTGGCGGCTGTTTTTTCGGCTTATCAGTTTTGCCCTCGTCCTATGGATTTTCGCCTGGATCGCGTTGAAAGGTGATTTCAATGACGCCAAATCACTCTCGTTAAGCCACCCAACCGCAGCAATTATTGATGTGAGCGGCGTGATTGCCACCGGGCAGGATGCTTCAGCCGATGAAATTATCCCCGTGCTTGAACGCGCCTTCAAAGCCCCGCAAATTAAAGGCATTGTGCTGCGGATGAATACCCCCGGCGGTAGCCCAGTGCAATCGGGGGAAATTTATGACGCCATTGTGCGCCTGCGCAAAGAATACCCGGCCAAACCCATCTATGCGGTGGTCGAAGACATCTGCGCTTCAGGCGGATACTACATCGCTGCGGCCACTGACAAGATCTATGCCAATCAGGCCTCATTGGTGGGTTCAATTGGTGTACGCATGGATGGCTTTGGTTTTGTCGATGCCATGCAAAAGTTGGGGATTCAAAGTCGCTTGCTTACCTCCGGCGCCAATAAGGCCATGCTCGACCCCTTCACGCCAGAAAATCCCACCCAGGTACAATATATGCAGGACCTGCTCGATCAGGTCCATCAACAGTTTATTGACGCAGTTAAAAAAGGCCGTGGTGATCGGCTCGCCAGTGACCCGAACCTGTTTTCCGGCTTAATTTATACCGGTACGCGGGCTGCCCAAAATGGCTTGATCGATGGATTAGGCACGGTGCGCAGTGTGGTACGCGATCAACTCCATCTGGAACATGAAATTAATTTAACCCCCAATAAATCCCCGTTTGAGGAACTCCTGGGCAAGACATCAACCCAAATCAGCCAATCGTTAACCAGTCTTTGGTCCGATAACCTCGGCCCCAGACTTCTACCCTAAAATTAAGCGATATTTGTCCCATGGTCGATCAAATTACCCACATTGAGAACCAAACAGAAACCGTTGCCCACATCGGAGAACCACCGATGTATCACGTGATTCTGCTGAATGACGACTTCACCCCCATGGATTTTGTGGTGCGCGTCTTGGTGGAACTCTTTTATTTATCGACCGAACAGGCTGAACGCGTTATGTTAGAAGTCCATCATAAGGGACGCGGGTTGTGCGGTATTTTCACCCGAGAAATTGCCGAAACCCGAGTGGCGCAGGTCAATCAAGTGGCGCGCCAAAACGAACATCCTTTATTGTGCGTGATGGAACCTGCGCCCTGAAGATCAGTGACGCAACCGTTATCCGAGTTATCCAAGGAGCTCCGAGTGTTAAGCAAAGCCTTAGAAACCACCATCAGCCGTGTATTCGACCGGGCACGTCGACAGCGTTATGAGTTTGTCACGCTCGAAGCACTTACCCACACCCTGCTCGAGGATCCGGATGCCCGTGCCGTTTTGGAGGGCTGTAATGCCAACATGTCGCAACTTGCGGTCGATTTAGAAAACCATATTCGCCACACCACGCCCCGCATTCCCGAGAACGATGGCAGAGAAACTCAGCCCACCCTAGGGTTTCAGCGGGTGCTGCAACGCGCAGTGATGCAAGTGCAATCAGCGCAGCGTACTGAGGTGACGGGGGCTCATGTACTGGCCGCTTTATTTGCCGAACAAGATTCACATACCGTACATTTACTCCATAAAGCCGGTGTCACGCGTTTGGATGTGATTAATTTCATCGCCCACGGCATGGCGCAAGATACGTCCGGCGTCGGCGAAACAACCCCCGACAAAGATCGTGAAAAAGAACGGGAAAAGTCTGAAGTACCCGATGAAAACAGCTTTGAAAACTTCGTCGTCAACTTAAATCAACTTGCCCGTGAAGGCAAAATTGATCCGCTCATTGGGCGTAGTCTTGAAATTGAACGCGTGCAGCAAATTCTTTGCCGCCGCCGTAAAAACAACCCCTTGCTGGTTGGCGAAGCGGGCGTGGGCAAAACCGCGATCGCCGAAGGCTTGGCGCGCAAAATTATCGAAGGCGATGTACCTGCCACACTACAGGATGCAGTTGTTTATTCACTGGATCTAGGCTCACTCGTTGCGGGAACCAAATATCGTGGCGATTTTGAAAAGCGCCTGAAGGTGGTCTTAAAGCGAATCAAATCCTTGCCCCATGCCATTTTGTTTATTGATGAAATTCACACGCTCATCGGCGCAGGCTCAGCTTCTGGCGGTTCAATGGATGCGTCAAATCTCATCAAACCCGCCCTTGCCAATGGTGATTTACGTTGCATCGGTTCCACGACACATCAGGAATACCGGGCCATTTTTGAAAAAGACGCGGCCCTTACCCGTCGCTTCCAGAAAGTAGATATCCCAGAGCCCAGTGAACACGAGGCTATCGCCATTTTACACGGTCTGCGCACTGGCTATGAGCAACATCATGGTGTGGAATATTCCGATGAAGCACTAGAGGCTGCGGTGCGTTTATCCAGTCGGCATATTTCGGATCGGCATCTGCCCGACAAGGCCATTGATGTGATTGATGAAGCCGGCGCGCAGTACCGGCTTACCCTGCCCTTACCCGCAAGCAATCGGATAGTGGCTGCCGATATTGAGCGTGTTGTCGCTAAAATCGCGCGCATTCCCGAGCGCAGCGTGTCCACCTCCGATCTGGAGGTGTTACGTCACCTGGATCGCAATTTAAATCGCGTCGTATTTGGTCAGGAAGAGGCCATTGAACAGATCACCACGGCTATTCGCCTTGCCCGCTCCGGCCTGCGCGCAGCAGATAAACCCATCGGCTCGTATTTATTTGCCGGCCCTACCGGTGTGGGCAAAACTGAAGTCAGTAAACAGCTGGCTCGATTGCTGGGTATTCAACTCGTGCGATTTGATATGTCGGAGTATATGGAGCGACACAGTATCTCTCGACTGATTGGCGCACCGCCGGGCTATGTCGGCTTTGATGAAGGCGGCTTGCTGACCGAAGCCATCAACAAAACCCCGCACGCAGTTTTACTCTTGGATGAAATTGAAAAAGCGCACCCGGATGTATTCAATATACTGCTGCAAGTCATGGATAACGGCATGCTGACGGATACCAACGGGCGGCAGGTCGATTTCCGGCATGTCATTCTCATCATGACATCCAACATCGGCGCGGAAATTTTAGCGCGTAATAGCATGGGGTTCGTCGCACAAGATCACAGCCCAGATGGCATGGATGCGATTAAACGCGGGTTCACCCCCGAGTTCCGCAATCGCCTGGATGCCATTATTCAATTTAAATCGCTTGCGCCACGGCAGATTGCCAATGTAGTGGACAAACTCTTACTCGAACTTGAACAGCAGCTAGAGGAGAAAAAGGTACACATGGTAATCGACGACGAAGTGCGTGAATGGCTCGGCAAAGAAGGCTACGATGAGATACTGGGTGCTCGACCCATGGCGCGCTTGATCCAAGAAAAAATCAAACGCCCCCTGGCTGAAGAGTTGTTATTCGGCGCACTGGCCGAACACGGGGGAACGATTCGTTTTTCCTTGGATGAATCAGGCAAACCTGCCCTGTCCATTTGTGCCCATGAAGAGCCACAAGTCGAAACCTCACCCAGCTAAAATAAACCCCCGGCTGCATCAGGAAAGATGCGCCGGCGCCTAAATTTAATCTTAATCGGTGCAGGGAAACACAACTGGGTATTCAAGCGGCTGACGCTTAAACCGATGCGGGACGCTCACCGGGCACGGAAAGAAATGCGGCCCTTAGTCAGATCATAAGGGGTCAATTGCACGGTAACTTTATCACCCGTCAAAATACGGATGTAGTTCTTACGCATCCGGCCAGAGATGTGGGCGGTTACAATATGCCCATTCTCTAACTCAACGCGGAACATCGTGTTGGGCAAGGTGTCTACAACAGTACCTTGCATTTCAATGTAATCTTCTTTTGCCATAAATCCAGCATGCTTTAAATTGGGTGCAAATTATCAATCAAAAAGCCACCTGCGCCAAGCATTCATTTTAATTTGCCCGACCAGCCCGTTAAAATGATCCCAACATTCACTCAAAATACCCCTTTCAGAAAATTTTAAGGAAAAACATGGACTTCATAGAATTCATCACGCAGCGCCATTCCATACCACCTAAATACCTCGTGGCACCAGCACCAAGTCCAGATGAGCTCCATATCATTATCAATTCTGCAGAAAGCGCACCCGACCACGGCTCACTTAAGCCCTGGCGTTTTTTAGTCATTACCCGTGACCAGCGTCAAGCCCTAAGCGATCTGTTCGTGCGCGCGTTATTACACCGTGAACCCCACACCGAACCGGCTCTGCAGGAACGTGAGCGTGAGCGCGCACTCCGCCCACCAATGCTCATCGCAGCCATTGCCCGTATCACGCCGAATCACCCCAAAACCCCTGAGATTGAACAATTACTTACCGCCGCGACCGCAACGGAACACCTGATGCTCGGAGCAAATTACCTTGGCTACGGTACGGTTTGGCTCACCGGTAGCCGGATTTATGATCGCTTTGTGATGGATGGCTTAGGCTTGGGCACAGATGAGCGACTCATTGGTATGGTGAATATAGGCACTGCGGCACCTGATATGCCGGAAAGAAAGCCGAATCGCCGAACCGTAACGGTTGACTACTGGGCGGGATAAGGCCCTCGCTGCCAGCAAAACATTAGACTGATTTGACAGCACGCCGCCAGTACACCACGCTGCCATCTTGCTGCCCAAGCACTCGCGCAAGCACGAATAAAGCATCAGACAAGCGGTTGAGATAGACCGCGATGGGTTCAATGGCGGTGTCTTCGGCGACAAGCGCCCAAAGCTCCCGCTCAGCACGGCGCGCCGTCACCCGCGCAATGTGGGTCTGCGCCAAGGCAGGTGAACCACCGGGCAAAATAAATTCCTTCAAGGGCGGCAAATTCGCATTATGGTGTTCAATCCACGCATCCAACGGGTCTAACCTGGGCAACATCTCATCTTGCGCCATGCTCGCCATCGCGATAAATCCGCCTAAATCAAATAAGGCATGTTGTTGCTCGGCCAGAAACTCACCCTGTGCCAAATCACCCAGAACAGAACGCAATAAACCGATATGGGCATTAAGTTCATCAAGTGCGCCCAAAGCGACCACCCGAGGATGCGTTTTTGGCAAGCGGCACCCATCGGCCATGCCCGTTAAACCCCCATCACCGGTGCGCGTTACAATGCGAGATAAACGGGCAGGTTCACTCATCATGTCACCGAAGATCGTTGTGAAATATTACTCGGCAAATCAATCGGATGATTCACTTCTCGCCCAATTAACACATGAATGGCATACACCCACATCGCCAGCACGCCATATAACAACCCCGCCACCACGCCCATGTCCACAATACCCCGCCAAGGTTGTGGCAGCCAATGAACCGCGACAATCAGCACGACAATGCCGCTGGTCACAGACAAGGCAACGATGCGGCGTTTGCGCGTCGCGTGGATATACCCCATGCAATACAGCGGCGCGAGCACCACATGCCACCACACCGGATTTTTGGATAAGTGCACTGCACGTGCGACCACACGCGGCGAAAATCCTTTCTGAAAGCCTTTATATCCCTCGCCATAAAGCATGAAAATCATCCAAAACGCAAAAAAAGCCATTTCATACCAACGCCACGGTTGATGTGTTGCTTCCAATGCAAAGGGATACACGCGAAACACGGCCCAACCCAACAAGGCAGTTAGCCCCACAATGCCCCAAACCGCGCCCAGGCGCCCTAAAAAAATTTGCATCTTTATCCCTCGTCATTGACCGCGTGCAACAAGGCGAGAAGCCTTATTTGATCGATTTATCGGTACCATAGCCCAACCCGTTGGGATTATCCCCCTTTCAATTGAGCACAGTCTAAATTATTAGTTCAACTATGAATAAAACCACTCGCCGAATTTTTTTCCAACGCTTGGCAGCCCAACGCCCGCACCCCACGACCGAATTAATTTACAACACCGGCTTCGAGCTCTTGATCGCGGTACTGCTCTCCGCGCAATCGACCGATGTAGCTGTCAACAAAGTCACCCGGCAGCTTTATGCGGTGGCCAATACCCCTGAGGCCATTTTGGCCTTGGGCGAAGTGCAGTTGGAATCCTACCTAAAAACCATAGGATTATATCGGTCCAAAGCCCGCAATACCTTGGCCACCTGTCAAATACTGCGCGATCAGCACGGCAGTGAAGTGCCGCATGACCGTGCCGCATTAGAAGCATTGCCCGGCGTAGGACGGAAAACCGCCAACGTGGTGCTGAATACCCTCTTCCACGAACCGGTTATGGCGGTCGACACCCATATTTTTCGTGTCGCCAACCGCACCAAACTCGCACCGGGTAAAACCGTACTGGCGGTTGAAATGGGTTTAATGAAACACATTCCTAAAGAGTTCATGCACGATGCGCATCATTGGTTAATTTTGCACGGCCGCTATACCTGTACAGCACGCAAGCCCGATTGTGGCGCTTGTATTGTGTGCGATCTGTGCGATTACCACCAAAAAACGACCCAGTGCAATCCAGAATTTACCGGAAAATATGCCACGGCGGGAGATAAACCCCATGTACAGCAATGATCGGCGCCAAATGCGTCAGCCCTTTCTCGATGCCTGGAAGAAACACCGCGAACACCTACCCATGACGGCGCTGGAAATCAAAATCAGCGACGTCATTGGCCAACATCCTGAATATCACACCCTTCTGCAAGATCCCGAGCGAGCGTTAGCGCAAGATTGGCCGCCTGAACACGGTGAGACCAACCCGTTCCTGCACTTGGGTTTTCATCTCTCGATTCGTGAAATGGTGGAAATTGATCAGCCCGCAGGTTTTAAGCAAAGCTACGTGACCTTATGCAAAAAAACTGGCGATGCGCTAGCTGCGGAACATCTCATGATGGAATGCTTGAGCGAAGCCCTCTGGCGGGCGCAACGAGATAACGCCGCGCCCGATGGTGCGGCCTTGCTGCAATGCCTTGCTGCAATGGCCCGATAAAGGGCATTTACCTGATTAAAACAATTGATCTCATCTGATTCCATGCACAAATCAGGACGCATCCTGTAAACGCCGCCGGCGCTCGGTCTCTTCATCTATCGCCGCCTGAATGACTTGCAGCACGGTATCGACATCTGCATCAGGCGTGGTATCCACGAACTGACCGGTCAGCTCAATCATCGGATGCAGTTCGCCCTTTTCATAAAAGGCCCAAATCTCTTTCGCATAGTGAGTATCGAGTAGCTCAGGCGCGTATTGACCATAATATGTCGTGATGCGATCAACATCCCGAGCCAGCATCCACTGCGCATTATTGTTGGCCGCCGCATCCACCGCTTGAGGCAAATCGATAATCACCGGCCCCTGCTCATCGACCAAGATATTAAATTCCGACAAATCACCATGCACCAGCCCAACAGACAACATGCGTACCACATACTGAATGAGGGTCGCATGATCTTGGCGTGCCTGCGCACAAGACATAACAACATCATTCAAACGCGGCGCCACTTGACCGTCACTACCCGTAATCAGCTCCATCAACAAAACGCCGTCAAAACAGCCATAGGGTTGGGGGACGCGCACACCGGCATCAGCCAGAAGATACAGCGCATTCACCTCGGCATTCTGCCAGGCCTCCTCCTGTTGGTCGCGGCCAAATCGTGAACCTTTCTCCATGGCCCGTGCTTGACGGCTATTCCGCACTTTTCGCCCTTCCTGATACTGCACGGCTTGCCTGAAACTGCGCTTATCCGCTTCTTTGTACACCTTGGCGCAGCGAATTTCCGTACCACAGCGGACAACAAAAACAGCGGCTTCTTTGCCACTCATCAACGGGCGGATCACCTCATCAATAAGGCCATCATCAACTAAGGGTTGGATTCGTTTAGGTATTTTCATATAAGGGCTGTTTTAGGACTTAAATTCTCATGGGAGTAAAAAAACACAATCACAAGGCATCAAAAGTGTTTTCCATGCCTAAAATCATCTTCATTGTAATGGGATGTACTCCGAGCTGCTGCAAAACGACAACGATCAATCTTTTCGGGGTGACACGCACGGATATCAGAGGTCCTTGCAAGTACTTCATTCAATAAACCAAAATTGTCATGACCAGATCATGCCACTTCAATTGCTAACAAATGAATTCTGCAGATGAGCGGTTGATTGGCTTGCTCAACATTACTATGCTAACCAAGCAATCATTCTGAGCGGGCTGCCCTGATGGGTTGGTCATCACGCATCCCGCGCTTTCATTTTATCCGCTTTTGGAAGGAGCATGCTCATGGCTCAAAAAATACCCCAGGCAACTGAATCAAATCGGCGGGTCGCCATTGTTACCGGCGCCTCATCGGGTATTGGTGAGGCCACGGTTCGTAAGTTTATTACCAATGGTTATGCCGTGATCGGTAATGGTCGAAAGGTTGAGAAGCTCGATTCACTCGCCCAGGAACTGGGGTCGGCCTTTATTGGAGTAGCCGGCGATGCGAGCGATAATGCAGTGATTGATCAGTTATTTGCAGCGGCCACCACGCATTTTGGTCAACCGGCAGACATTGTGGTTGCCAATGCCGGACGTGGATTGGGTGGGTCGGTTAAAGATGCCGACCTCACGGAATTTGAACGCGTACTGCAAATCAATGTGGTGGGTGCGTTAAACCTAATCCAAAAAGCGGCGAAAAGCATGGTTGAAGTCCAAGCAACCCACTTTCCCAATAGGGCTGCAGATATTGTTGTTATCGGTTCCGTGGTGGGGCGTAACCTTTCTCCATTCAGCGCCGTGTATGGCTCAACCAAGTTTGCCGTACATTCATTGGCCGAAGGGCTCCGACGTGAAGTGGGGCCCTTCGGCGTACGGGTATCCTTGATCGAGCCCGGCATTGTGATGAGTGGCTTTCAAGACGCCGCTGGCTATAGCGATGACATGGTGGCGCATTTTGAGACAAACTTTGGCCCCATTCTTTATGGCGAGGACATTGCCAATGCCATTTACCATGTGGTGAGCCAACCCCCTCATATTCACATTAGTGACATGATGATACGCCCGACCCGTCAAGACTATCCATAAGTTCAACTTTATCATCGTTATGGATTGGCGAATTAAAAGCAATTCATCCATATTTTTTACAGAATGGCTAACAACGCATCGGCCCAATTAACACATGGTGACCGATGTTTTTTCAAAGCCCAACAGTGCAGAGTTTGAGGGGGCATTAGCCTTGTTCGGGCAGCCGCCTCAGTTACGTTTTAATTGCTCGATCGACTATATAAAAGTTTATTAATACAAATACTCGCTCTTAACAGGCCGGTGAAAAACCATTGCACTCGACAATAAGGCGTTAAAAATTGGCTAAAATCCTCATTTACTCGGCGTAAACTACGGTTTTTCGCCACCCTGTTAAAAATAGGCGCTTAAGATTTTTCGTCCTGAAAACACTTTTTTAGCAATACCTGCAACGTGTCTTGCCCCATTTTTTCCAGCAGGGAGATATTTCGGTCCGGAATCAAGCCGGCATCGGGGTAGTGTGTGATGGCCAAATCCAAACTCGCTTCCCGTAATAGGTGTAGTACGGGATAGGGCGATTTATTAGTGTAATTTTCTGCATCATCCGATTCGGTGCCGCCAAACTGATAATCGGGATGAAAACTGGCAATTTGGAAGATGCCTTTGAGTTTCAACTGCATCAATCGATCGTCGGCGCGGGTCAGGAATTGGTTGAAATCGAAAAAATCCTGTAGCACATTGGGATGAATCAGCAGGGTTGTTTCGATGCGGTCATCTTGATTGAGTAATGCCAACTCGGTCTCTAAGTCGGCCAGCAGTTGCTCATCATCAATGGCATCGCTCACGATAAAACGCACTCGGTTTTTCACCAACTCCCGTTTGGCAAAAGGGCAGAGATTGAATCCGATAACGAGTTGCTCTACCCAGTTTCGGACAGTCTTGATAATGAATGGGTTATCCAAAAAATGGTTTCCGTATTGTGCGTGAGTTAAGGGCTACATAGCCAAAATCACGCATAATGAGCGACATCGTTCCGGTGGTGCAGTAGCCATTGATATGAAAGAGCATCACCTTAACATTGTCCGTGATACTAGGCATACACAACGGTTCAATCCGTTAAGAATAACTTAATATCACATTAGGTCAGGATAAAGCATAATTTGCCTGATTTATTTGACTACACTACCAACGGTTAATACCGACTAGCCTTGGCATTTTTTGGGTATAACAGGTGGATTCAAGAACCAAGGGGAACAGTTAATGTGTAGTTGCTGTTTCCGCGAGTTCCATATTGAGCAGGCGCTTGGTGTAGATATCTATCGGCGTCCGAGCGGCTTGCTCGGACGTGTGTTCAAATTCCAGGCAATCTCACCCACTAGCTCTTGCGAGTACACCGACAGGTCTACCCCTTCGTTAAATAAATACCAGTATTCTTCCTGATGTTACTTTGTCAGGGCTGCATCCATTTGCTTATGCGCATCGACTAAGTTTTGGTGCATCTGCTGCTGGAGTTTGCCGATAGCCTTGTAGGCTTCCTCCATGGCCGCGTTGTCAGGTTTCGGAGCTTCACTCAAATCACGCAATTTTGCTTGCTGATCCTGTATTTCCCCCATCAAAGCCCAATTTTCCTTGCGAGTCTGGTTCTGAATCTTGTTGATTTGGGTTCGCTGGGCTTCAGTTAGATCTGATCCGTTTCGCCAATCGCCTCTGCCGTAACCACCCGCCATACCCGAACCGTAACCCCTCATCATGCCCGGACCGTAACCCCCCATCATGCCCGGACCGTAACCCCCCATCATGCCCGGGCCGTAGCCACCCACCATGCCCGGGCCGTAACCCCCCATCATGCCTGGACCATAACCCCCCATCATGCCCGGACCATAACCCCCCATCATGCCCGGACCGTAACCCC
>JAJYYE010000001.1 GCA_021801265.1 Pseudomonadota bacterium
TTCCGGCCGCGCCAACAAATAATCCAAAAATGCCCGCGCCACGACGGAAAGCTGGCGACCGGCGGGGTAGACGGCGTACCAGTGCCGCAGGATGGGAAAGCCTTCGACGTCCAGCACGGCGAATTGCTCGGGTTGGTGCAGCACGAGGGTGTGCTGGGACAGTGCGGAGATACCGAGACCAGCCAGAATCGCCTGCTTGATGGCTTCGTTGCTACCCAATTCCATGCGGGGGCGCAGGGTGATGTTGTGTTCGGCGAAACGGCGCTCGATGGCGGTTCGGGTACCGGAACCGGCTTCGCGCATTAACCACGGTTGATCGGCCAGTTGCGCAAGGCTGATATTTTTTTGCCTTGCCAGCGGATGATCCGGTGCGGCCAGTACCACAATCGGGTTGTCCATAATCGGCGTGGCAATCACGTCGATATCCTCGGGCGGCTGGCCGAGCAAATACAAATCATCGAGATTATTGGCAATGCTGGCGAGCACTTGCTCTTTGTTGGTGACGTGCAAGCTCACATCAATGCCGGGATACAATTTGGCAAACTCGCCCAATAAGCGCGGGGCGAAATACGAGGCGGTGGTAATCGCCATCAGGCGCAACTGGCCTTGTTTTAAGCCTTGGCGCTCGGCCACCGACATGGTGAACCGATCCATAATGCCGAAAATCTCGCGGGTGGCTTGCGCGAGGCCGCGGCCATCTTCGGTGAGGTAAATTTTTTTGCCGACCTGTTCGATGAGTGGCACGCCAACCATATCAGTCAGTTTTTTGATTTGCATCGATACCGTAGGCTGGGTGAGATACAGTTCTTCGGAGGCACGGGTAAAGCTGCCCAGTCGGGCGATGGCTTCAAAAATCTCGAGTTGCCGGAAGGTGGTGTAGTGGCGCATTAGCCGCTCCTCATATCATTTGAATCATAGATAGAATTCTATTCTTAAGATAGAAAATATCGACTGTTATTGATGATTTTATCTCGGCATGATGCATTCACGTGTCAGGCCGTTGGGGCATTTCACGGATAACAGACCCCTTTGCAGGAGGAACTCATGGCAGTTAAGAAATATAGCGCTGGTGTTAAAGAATACCGGCAAACCTATTGGATGCCCGAATACACTCCATTGGATACCGATATCCTGGCGTGCTTCAAGATCACCCCACAACCCGGTATTGACCGTGAAGAAGTCGCTGCAGCAGTAGCCGCCGAATCATCAACCGGCACCTGGACCACCGTGTGGACCGATCTGTTGACCGATCTGGACTACTACAAAGGCCGTGCGTATAGCATCGAAGACGTACCAGGTGATGATACCTGCTTCTACGCCTTCATTGCTTACCCGATCGACCTGTTCGAAGAAGGTTCAATGGTAAACGTACTGACCTCTTTGGTTGGTAACGTATTCGGCTTCAAGGCATTGCGTGCCTTGCGTCTGGAAGACGTTCGTTTCCCGATCGCTTACGTCAAGACTTGCGGCGGCCCGCCAAACGGCATCCAGGTCGAGCGCGACAAGCTGAACAAGTATGGCCGTCCTCTGCTGGGCTGCACCATTAAGCCGAAACTGGGCTTGTCTGCCAAGAACTACGGCCGTGCCGTATATGAAGTACTTCGCGGTGGTCTGGACTTCGCGAAAGACGACGAAAACGTCAATAGCCAACCGTTCATGCGCTGGCGTGATCGCTTCGATTTCGTGATGGAAGGCATCCTGAAGGCTGAAGCGGAAACCGGCGAGCGTAAGGGTTCTTACCTGAACGTTACTGCGCCGACCCCGGAAGAAATGTACAAGCGTGCGGAATACGCGAAAGAAATCGGCGCGCCGATCATCATGCACGACTACCTGACCGGCGGTTTGACTGCCAACACAGGTCTGGCGAACTGGTGCCGTGATAATGGCATGCTGCTGCACATCCATCGCGCGATGCACGCCGTACTCGACCGTAACCCGCACCACGGTATCCACTTCCGTGTACTGACCAAAGTATTGCGCCTGTCTGGTGGTGACCACCTGCACTCCGGTACCGTCGTCGGCAAGCTGGAAGGCGACCGTGAAGCCACGCTCGGCTGGATCGACATCATGCGTGACAGCTTCATTAAAGAAGATCGTTCACGCGGTATCTTCTTCGATCAGGACTGGGGTTCAATGCCGGGCGTATTCCCTGTCGCGTCTGGTGGTATCCACGTATGGCACATGCCTGCACTGGTGAACATTTTCGGCGACGACTCCTGCTTGCAGTTCGGTGGCGGCACCCTGGGCCACCCTTGGGGCAACGCAGCGGGCGCGGCAGCAAACCGTGTTGCACTGGAAGCCTGTGTTGAAGCACGAAACGAAGGCGTTGAGATTGAGAAAGAAGGCAAGTCCATTCTGGAAAAAGCAGCGAAGAGCAGCCCGGAATTGAAAATCGCCATGGAAACATGGAAAGAAATCAAGTTTGAATTCGACACCGTCGACAAACTGGATGTTGCCCACAAGTAATGCCGTTCCCTTGGGCGGGTCCGGCATGGCCCAAGGTAGCCACTAATTTTTAGGAGTTATTCCATGAGCGAAATGCAAGATTACAAATCGCGTTTGAGCGACCCGGCCAGCCGCAAGTTCGAGACCTTCTCGTACCTGCCGGCCATGAGCAAAGATGAGATGAAGAAGCAGGTTCAGTACATTGTCGATCGGGGCTGGAACCCAGCGATCGAACACACCGAGCCAGAGCACCTGATGGATTCGTACTGGTACATGTGGAAACTGCCGATGTTCGGCGAAACTGACGTCGACAAAATCCTGGGTGAAGCGGAAGCTTGCCACAAGGCCAATCCGAACAACCACGTTCGTCTGATCGGCTACAACAACTTCACGCAGAGTCAGGGCACTTCAATGGTTGTTTACCGCGGCAAGACCGTGTAATTGACCCGATAAATTCAAGCGATTGAATTTGACCCGCCCTTCGGGGCGGGATTTCCAGGAAACCCTTCCTGAACCACTTTTTCTGAACTGTCTGCGTATGGAGTGACTTGAAATCAAGTCAATCTGCCGGTTTTCGCGCCGACCATTCAGCAAAAGTGATTCCGCAAATCAACAGGAGAGCCGTCATGTCTGATCTTATGGACCAATATCGTGTGCAAAAGCAGCCCTATTACCGTCCCGTTGCCGACGAAGTAGAGCTGTATGAAGCCGCCTATTCCGTTCGCATGCCCATGATGCTCAAAGGCCCGACCGGCTGCGGCAAGACCCGGTTTGTCGAATACATGGCCTGGAAACTCGGCAAACCACTGATCACCGTGGCCTGTAACGAAGACATGACCGCCTCCGATCTCGTCGGCCGTTTCCTTCTGGATGCTCAAGGCACTCGGTGGCAGGATGGCCCGCTGGCCGTGGCCGCCCGTCATGGCGCCATTTGCTACCTCGATGAAGTCGTCGAAGCTCGCCAGGATACCACCGTGGTGATTCACCCACTCACCGATGCGCGCCGCGAGCTACCGTTAGAGAAAAAAGGCGAGCTGATTCATGCGCACCCCGATTTCCAATTGGTGATTTCATATAACCCCGGCTATCAGTCATTGATGAAAGATTTGAAACAGTCGACCAAACAACGCTTTGGCGCGCTGGATTTCAACTACCCCGAACACGCGATTGAAACCGAGATTGTCGAGCACGAAGGCAAGGTTTCTAAAGACATCGCCGACAAGCTCGTATCGATTGCCGAACGGGCGCGTAACCTCAAGGGCCACGGTCTGGATGAAGGTATTTCAACCCGGATGCTGATTTACGCCGCATCACTCATTTCTAAAAATGTTGACCCCAGTTCCGCCTGCCGTGTGGCGCTGGTTCGGCCGATTACCGACGACCCCGACATGCGCGATGCCTTGGATGCGGCGGTAGCCACCTTCTTCTAAGGAGACTGATTGGCACATAAAACTGGCTGTGCCTTTCCCCTGGGATGGCATAGGTATTGACACAAGTTTGCAGATAAGGGCATGTGTGCAACAAGAACCCCAGATGGCGCTACGCTTGATCTGGATTACAGGCTGACGTAGCTGCGTATGCTTTGGTGGAGGGGACTTATCCCCGACGCGGGCTTTGCGTTTGTGCCTAAGGCGATGAACGCCATTTTGTGCCATGCGGCGGTGGCAGAAAACGATGGCACCGTGCGTCGTGGTTTAGCCGTGCTGTCCGGGGATGAATCCTCATCCTACGGGTGTTTGGATTGGGGAGCCCCATTCTGTAGATATGCATGCCTTGATGGGGGAAAGTTGGGATGGGGGAGGGCTTTTAATCAGAACATTCCCTAAACGCCATTTTAACTCTTGGTAGGTGGTTTTTTAACCCCACACGGTTCGATATTTCGGAGGCGCATCATGTCTGTTCAACTTGAAGAATACGCAGAAGAACTCGGTTCACTCTCCGAGCACTCGCGCGACATCCTGCACGCCTCATGGCAAGAAGCCGCACGGGTATTCAGTCCGCTGGGGCTGGATGCCTATCTGGGCGGCGCCTTATCGCTCAAAAATCTCGGCCGCGGTCATGAATTGGTATCCACCTTTATCCAAAATGCGCCCGGCATTGCCCGCACCCTGGGCGAGGATGTGATTCCCGATTTAATCGAAAACGCCCTGATGATGGCCTCGAAAACCAGTGGCACCGTGATTGAGCTGGTGCTCGCCACCGCACCCACGGCCGCCGAACGTCTGGGCGATGCCGATCTGTTCAAAAAATACCTGCAACTGCTGAACAACTTGGTCGCCAGCGCACCACGTGGTGTTCGCCCGATGCTGGAAAACCTCGATGTGCTGTTCGCGCACCTCACGCTGGGGGGGCTGCGCCGCTGGGCGGCGTGGGGCGCGCAGGTGCATCGCACCAATTACGCTGAGCAAATAAGCTACTTCAGCCTCGCCTCGAACGAATCGCAGGCAATGATGCAGCAAGAGCGCAAAGGTACGCTATTCGTCGATGTGCAGCGTCGCATCAATATGTATTTGCGCGCGTTATGGGCACGGGATTTCTTCATGCGCCCCACCTCGGGCGATTTTGAAAAACGCGAAGGCTATCGCCCGTACATTGAAGACTATTTGCTGCATCTGCCCGATGCCTATGATGATTTTGTGGTGGAAGGTCACGAACCCATTTCAGGCTTAACGTTGTACCGCGCTGCCGCGGCGCATAGCGCCGCCCATGTGGTGTATACCCAAACCCCAATTTCAGCCGAAAACCTCAATAACCTGCAAATGGCCGTGATATCGGTGTTTGAAGATGCACGCATCGAAGCGCTGGCCATCAAGGACTTTCCGGGTCTGCGGCCTATTTGGGCGCAGTTTCACACGATTCCCGCGACCCAAGGCAATACGCTTGGCGACTATTTGAACCGGATTGCACGCGCCTTGCTCGACCCCAACTTTGTTGATCATCACCCGGTCGTCGCACGGGCGCAGGAACTCTTCGCCGCTGAACGGTATCGCCTGAACGATAACCGGTTTGCCTGGGATAACGGCGTTATCCTCGCGCACGAATTGATGGCACTACGCATTCCCTTTCAGCAACGCACCGATGTGCTCACTGCACCCTACCGCGATGACAATCGGTATTTCTGGGAATTTGAAGAATTCGACTTCGATCAAGCGGCCGAGGCGGGTTACAACAAGACGGAAACGGTCCGCAAACACGTTTCCGTCATGGAAATGGTCAATGAAATCGATAGCGAGCTGATTGACGACAACCCGCAAGAAGTCTGGGTTTTAGGCACCGAGCTGTTCCCCTACGAGGACATGGGCGTCAGTTTCAACGACAGGGAAGGCAAAGAACCCGTTTCCGCGCCATTTCATTATTCTGAATGGGATTACCAAATTCAGCACGAACGTCCCAGTTGGGCCACCGTACTCGAAAAGCGTCCGAAATTGGGTGAGCTTGAGGTGATTGATGACATCGCGGCGCGCTACAAATGTGAAATCAGCCGCATGAAGTTTTTGCTTGATGCCATGCAGCCCCAGGGCGTGCAGCGCATTCGCAAATTGGAGGACGGTGATGAGGTCGATATCAATGCCGCGATTCGCGCCATGATTGACCTCCGCCAAGGCCGCCAGCCCGATCCGCGCATCATGATGCGGTCGGTACGCAAAACCCGCGATATTTCGGTGATGGTGTTGCTCGATTTATCCGAATCAACCAACGATAAAGTCGCGGGGCAAGATTTTTCGGTGCTCGATTTAACGCGTCAAGCCTGCGTACTGCTCGCCGACGCCATTGCCAAAATCGGCGATCCGTTCGCAATTCACGGCTTTTGCTCCGACGGACGGCACGATGTCGAGTATTACCGCTTCAAAGACTTTAATGAAACCTATAATGAAGTGCCCAAAGCCAAGCTCGCGGGCATGACCGGCCAGCTTTCCACCCGCATGGGCACCGCGATTCGCCATGCCAGCCATTATTTGAAACAGCAACGCTCAACGAAAAAACTGATGCTGGTGATTACCGATGGCGAACCGGCAGATATTGATGTACGCGACCCGCAATACTTACGGCAAGACACCAAAAAAGCTGTTGAAGAGGCCACCCGCAACGGAATCATCACCTACTGCATGAGCCTCGACCCACGTGCCGATCAATATGTTTCGCGCATTTTCGGTGCGCGCAATTACATGGTGGTCGATCATGTCGAGCGCCTGCCAGAAAAACTGCCGCTGCTGTATGCTGGCCTCACCCGTTAAGATCACAATCCACACTCGGGGCGCTGAAAGGCGCCTCAAATTTTTTTGATTCAAAACCTAAAATTTATAACCCAGAGGCAATTCATGAACAAAAATACCTACATCGGTATTGACCACGATATCCAAGGCGGCATGACCCACATCGGCAAAGTGATCCGCGATGCGTGGGTGTTTGATTTGTTGCCCGAAACCGAAACCTGCGAAGGCTGGTTGCCTGCGCAAATCCATGTATTGTATGAAAAAGTCTATGCGGCCTGGGAACCCTACGCCCATCTGCCCAGCCGCTTACCGCCTGAACTACAAGCCAAATACATGCGCATTCAGGAAGAAGCCATTACCCGTGGCCGCGAGAACGGCTGGGATCCCGAACTGGGGGATGATGATTGATTCGATACGTTGTATGCCATCAAGCCGTCGAATTTGACTGTTTGAAAGGCAAAACATCACCCCGTCGATGGGCGGCATGCATTCGGTGTACCGCATCATTCAATACCACATGCAGCTCTGCTTCCAAGCGCGGCATTAAATTCACACTTGCCTCGGTATAAAACACGACATCAAATGGCACGGCGTCATCAATCGCATGGCGTGCCTGCGGGCGGAACTTCTGCCAAGCCAGTTCAATCAAATGCTTGTTTTCCCCATCGACGAACACCCATTCTTCGGCATCCAAGATCGCCAGAAACTGCATGCGGCGAATCGGCATAAACACGACGCCATCGCTGTTTTTTGCCCATAAGGTGTGGCCAAGATTGTAGGTTTGGGCGCGTAGTGCCCGAGATTCGGTTGCCAACGCGTCATTGCGATACAGAGAGATTTCCATTGTGATTGCCCTCATCAAAAAGTTGCGGCAAAAGGCGTGAGAATTCCGAATGCCGATACCCCCAAGACCTGTTAGAGTTTAGCCCGAAATTTACGCCGCCGCGCGATATAACAAGAGCCCCTGTATGCTGACTTATCCCGACATTAATCCCGTTGCCCTCGCCCTTGGCCCACTGAAAGTGCATTGGTACGGACTGATGTATCTGGTCGGCTTTGTTGGCGCTTGGGCGCTGGGGCGTTATCGTGCAGCGAAACCCGACTGGCCGCTGACGTCCATCCAGGTCGATGATTTAATTTTCTATGGCGCGATGGGGGTGATTCTCGGTGGACGCATCGGGTATATGGTGTTTTATCAAACACCCGAACTCCTGACCAATCCCATCACGCTTTTTCAGGTGTGGGATGGCGGCATGAGCTTCCACGGCGGACTGATTGGCGTGATGACGGCGATGGCGCTGTTTGCCCGAAAATACCGTATTCACTTTTTCACCTTGATGGATTTTGTCGCGCCGCTCGTGCCTATTGGCCTATTTGCGGGCCGAATCGGTAATTTCATCAACGGCGAGCTATGGGGCAAAGTGACGACCGTGCCTTGGGGCATGATATTCCCGACCGGCGGCCCCTTGCCGCGTCATCCCTCGATGCTGTATGAGGCTTTCTCCGAAGGTATTCTATTGTTTTTAATTTTGTTTTTCTTTTCATTAAACCCCAGGCCGCGCATGGCGGTTTCAGCGATGTTTTTGATTTTTTACGGCACGTTCCGCTTTTTGGTGGAGTTTGTGCGCGAGCCCGACCCACAACTCGGTTATTTATGGGATGGCTGGCTCACGATGGGGCAAGTGCTTTCCTTCCCGATGATTGTGATTGGATTTGCGCTGCTCTGGTATGCCTATCACAAGAACATCAGGGATCGGCCAGTACAATCAGCCGATATCAAGGCTAAGGAGAATGCGTCATGAAGGCTTACTTAGACCTCGTTCGTCATGTGTTGGACCATGGCGTGGATCGGGGCGACCGCACGGGCACAGGCACCCGCTCGGTATTTGGCCACCAGATGCGCTTTGATTTACATACGGGGTTCCCGGCGCTCACCACCAAGAAATTGCATTTGCGCTCAATTATCCACGAGCTTTTATGGTTCATCCAAGGCGATACCAATATTCGTTATTTACAAGAACACGGTGTGCGAATTTGGGATGAATGGGCGGATAGCGAGGGGAATTTGGGGCCGGTGTATGGCAAGCAATGGCGCTCGTGGGCGACACCTGATGGCCGAACCATCGACCAGCTCGCTCAAGTGATTCACGATATTAAAACCAATCCCGAATCACGCCGTCTCATTGTGACGGCGTGGAACCCCAGTGACGTGCCCAATATGGCACTCCCCCCCTGCCATTTGCTGTTCCAGTTTTATGTAGCGAATGGCAAACTCTCCTGCCAGTTATATCAGCGCAGCGCCGATATTTTCTTGGGCGTCCCATTCAATATTGCCAGCTACGCCCTGCTCACGATGATGATCGCGCAAGTCACAGGTTTACAGCCCGGCGAATTTGTCCACACACTGGGTGACGCGCATATTTACCACAATCATTTCGAGCAAGCCCACACCCAGCTCGAACGCAGTCCGCGTGCACTGCCCCGCATGGTCATAAACCCCGAGCGCACGCGCATCGAAGACTTTGCCTTCGATGACTTCACCCTCGAAGACTACGAACCGTGGCCACATATTGCCGCACCCGTTGCCGTATAATCAAACTCATCCAGGAATTTAGTAGGTAACACCCCCATGTCTGATCCCAACTCTAAATTAATCTCGGGTCACCAATTTATTGAGCGCTTGGGCAATGAGCTCAATAACATCGCCCATCTTTTGCTGCTATTTATCTTGTGGATCGCGGTGCTGTGGTCCACCGCCGCTTCCGTATTTGATATTTTGCACAGAGGCACACCCTCACTGGATGATTTACTGCTGTTTTTCATCTATCTCGAAATTCTGGCCATGATCGGGATTTACTTCCAAACCAAACGGATGCCGGTACGGTTTCTGATTTATATCGCGATTACTGCCATTACCCGTGTCTTGGTGGTCGATGTCAAAACCATGAGTAACGCCACCATCATTACTTATGCGGGCGCCATTACCGTACTGGCTGTCGCCATATTCATTATTAAATACAGTTCCGCTAAATTTCCTGGCGGTTCACCGGATCAATCATGAAAATTGGGTTAGTGGCCGCGCTGTCCCGCAATCAGGTGATCGGACGAAATAATACCTTGCCTTGGTATTTGCCTGCCGATCTCAAACGCTTTAAAAATATCACCATGGGCAAGCCCATCATCATGGGGCGCAAAACCTATGATTCGATTGGCCGCCCATTACCGGGGCGAAAGAACATCGTCATTAGCCGCAATCCTGATTTTCACGCCGAGGGCGTTACTGTCGTGGATAGTTTGGATGCCGCGATTGAAGCCGCCGAGAACGCGCCCGAAGTGATGGTGATTGGCGGCGCGAATATTTATTATCAATTTCTGCCCCGTGCAGATCGGCTATTCTTAACGGTAGTTCATACCCAAATTGAGGATGGCGATGCCTTTTTCCCCGCATACAACCGACGCGAATGGCGTTTAACGGTCGAAGAAACCCATCCCGCAGATGCCAGCAATCCCTTCTCGTACAGCTTTATGACTTGGCAGCGCATCACCACGCGCAGGCCCTAAGCTCTTTATCACCGAACTTTCTCGTTCAAGTGGCAGCCCTGCGCTGCATGTCATATCATCGTCATATCGTTTAGATAGCAGCACGCTGCATCGGGAGTTCCTATGTTCGATTTACATGATGAATTCAACTATCAACCTGAATTGATTGATCGGCTGAATCATTTGTATGCGGTCATCAGCCAGCATCGCTTCACCTACGCCACACTCATGGCCTTGGCGGGGGGATTTTTCTTGATGCAATGGTTGCTGCTGGCCGACCAAGCTAAGGGTTATCCCTGGTTGGGCATTCCGGTACTCGTGGCAGCAGTCTGGTTTAGCTTAACGCCCGCAGAAATGATTGCTAAAACGCTATCGTGGTCGGTGCGGTTGCATAACGGTTTTTTGTCGTTCCGTGATTTGAACTGGATGCATGCAATGACTAAGCGCCACCCCAGCCTGCTGGCAGGTGCGGAAGTGTATCTGCAATCGGCCTCCCCTGTCCCCATGGACGCGTTACGCCAATTTTGGCCCAATTTGGTGCGTGAAGAAGAGAGAAGCCGCCCAAATTAATTTGGCCCACCGTCAAACACGACGACTCAGCAAAGAACCCAACACCATACCCGTGATACTGGCCGCAAAGCCGTAGAATTGTGGTGGAATCATCGGGTCTTTTAACAAAAATTCCAATGGCAACCAGGTCAGCAGCCCCAAACCAATGGACCAATACGCACCGACCAAATTTGCCCGTTTCCAAAATAGCCCAGCGAACAGGGGAACGAAAGCCACCACCAAAGTGACTTTATACGCATTTTCGACCATGTCATGTATCGACGTATTACCGGCGTGCTCCCACAGTGAGTACCCGGTTACTGCGAGTGCAAACCCCACAATCACCCAGCGGGTAAGCCGCAGAAATTGTTGATCGCTCATGCCATTGGGTGCGATCCACCCCTTCAACAAGTTTTCGGCAATCGTGACGGACGGGGCTAACAACGTCCCCGAGGCGGTGCTCATAATCACTGCCAGCAGCGAACCATAAAAAACCACCTGCGCCCACAGCGGCAAGTGGTTTTGAATTAACTGCATCATGATTTTATCGGCTTCACCATGAATTAAGCGCGCGACTAAAGCGGGATCAATCACCGTGGCGGAATAGGCAATAAATAACGGGATGGCGGCGAATAGCAGATACAGCACCCCGCCCAGCACACTGCCCCACACGGCGATGTGTTCGGTGTGTGATGAATTGGCCCGTTGAAACACGTCTTGCTGTGGAATCGAACCAAAGCCCAGCGTGAGCAGCCCCGTAATAAACGCCAAAATGGCCGCAGAATTCAGTGCTGGCCAGAATTCAAATTTCCCCGCCACCGCGGCATGTTCCACCACAGGCGCAATCCCGCCCGCCCGATCGCCCAGCATGAAGGCGATAATCGTGAGCCCGACGACGATCACAATCATCTGAAAAAAAGTAGTCATCGCCACCGACCACATCCCACCAACGACGGTATACAGCAACACCACGGATGCCCCAATCAAAATTCCGGCTGGTTCACTAATTGATCCTTGGGTGAGCACATTAAATACCATGCCCAGCGCCGTAATTTGTGCGGCGACCCAGCCCAGATACGACAAGGTAATTGCAATCGCCGCGATCACCTCAACCTTGCGATTAAATCGCTGCCGATAAAAATCTCCGAGGGTGAGTAAATTCATCCGATACAAGCGACGGGCGAATATCAAGCCAAACAAAACCAAACATAAGGCCGCGCCGAAGGGATCGGAAATCAAACCGCCTAAATTATCTTCATAAAAAGTGCCGGGAATCCCCAGCACGGTTTCGGCGCCAAACCATGTCGCAAACACCACACCCACAACGACGGGGAGCGAGAGCGAACGACCGGTGGTCATAAAATCAGCGGTATTGTGAACCCGTCGCGCAGCGAGTAGACCAATGCCAATGGAAACTACCAAATACAAGACAACAAAGGCAATCAGCATCCCGCTCAAACCTCAAAAAATGCCTAAATAAATTCGGCGCATTGTGACAATCCATGCGGGGTCTGTCTATGAATAAAACCGGGAAACCACTTAAAGAATCAACTCATTAACACCTGACTCACCAAGGTTTTAGCCTCATTCAAGATTTGATCAAGATGCTGGGTGGAAATAAAACTTTCTGCGTAAATTTTATAAATATCTTCAGTGCCCGAAGGCCTCGCCGCGAACCAACCATTGGCGGTTTCCACCTTTAACCCACCGAGCGGTGCGTCATTGCCAGGCGCATGGGTCATAACGCGGATAATATCCTCACCCGCCAGCACGGTTGCGGCGACAGAATCAGTGGTCAAACCGTTGAAACGCGCTTTTTGTTCAGCACTAATCGGCGCATCGACGCGGGTATAAAATGGCTGACCATATTGATCGACCAGGTCATTGAAATAAACCCAAGGGTCTTTACCCGTGACAGCGAGGATTTCTGCCGCGAGCAAGCCTAAGATCAAACCATCCTTATCAGTCGTCCAGACGGCACCATCACGACACAAGAACGTGGCGCCGGCGGATTCTTCACCACCAAAACCCAAGCTTCCGGCGGTTAAACCCGGTTGAAACCATTTAATACCAACCGGCGTTTCAAAGACATCACGACCCAAACCCGCTGCCACCCGATCAATCAACGAGCTGGAAACCACCGTCTTGCCAATGGCAAGATTCGCGTCCCAATGCGGACGATGACGAAACAGATAATCAATCGCCACAGCCAAATAATGATTCGGGTTCAGCAAGCCGCCATCGGGGGTCACAATACCGTGCCGGTCGGCATCCGTATCATTGCCAAACGCCACATCAAAACGATCTTTAATCGCGAGCAAACCCTTCATGGCATAGGGCGAGGAACAATCCATCCGAATTTTACCATCATGATCCAGCGGCATAAAACGGAAATCCGGCTCAAGGCGCTCATTAACCACGGTTAAGTCCAACTGATAGCGTTCGGCAATCGGTACCCAATAGGGCAATCCCGCACCGCCCATCGGGTCGACCCCAATGGAAATACCCGACTGCCGAATCGCGGCGAAATCAATCACGGATTCTAATTCGTCCACATACGGCGCAATAAAGTCTTCGGCCACGATATGCGGCTGCGTTAAAGCGGCAGAAAAATCCATCCGCGCGATGTTGCGCCAGTCAGTCAACAGCGCATTCGCCCGATTTTGAATCCAACCCGTTGCATCGGTATCGGCGGGGCCGCCGTGGGTTGGGTTATATTTAAAACCACCATCTGCAGGCGGATTATGCGAAGGGGTAATCACGATGCCGTCGGATAAAACGCCATCCGTGACGCGCGCATTATTCACAATAATCAGACGCGAAATGACGGGTGTCGGCGTCGGCGTAAAACCCGACTGGTGGCGCACCATCACACCAGCGGCAGCCAGCACTTCAATGGCTGTCACAAACGCTGGCCAAGATAACGCATGCGTATCAAACCCGATAAACACCGCACCTGTAATGTTGTGCGCGCGGCGATATTCAATCAGCGCGGCCGTAATGGCCACGATATGGGCTTCATTAAACGCCATATTCAAACTGCTTCCCCGATGTCCTGATGTGCCAAAACTGACCCGTTCAGCGGGATTGACGGGATTGGGTTGCCGCGTGTAATACGCACTCACCAATTCGGGCACGGCAACCAGCATTGCAGGTGTGGGCAAGGTTCCGGCCAAGGCGGACAAGGTCATATCAACGCATCCTTTTAATCGAGAATTAAAGCGTAATCAGAATGCCAAATTCCGCGAATTATCGCAAAGAAAAACCTGTGTTTTAGGGTATTTCAGTGTCATGAATAATGAGGGGCAAATCAACCACCAGAGTGTACAAGACCCCATAAATCCGCCAAATCCATTGATATAAAATCACCATGTTGCTAAAGTAGTTATTATGTTAGAGATTTCCAATCTGTTGATTGATAATGAATTAACCCATTTAATCATTGCCACAGTAAGGCAACGCGGATTCATCCGCCTTGGTGTGCCCAGGGGTCGCATTTTTCGTATTCGGCATGTTTTTTCTGAATTTAGGCTTGGCGCACAACCACATCATTGTCCATGGCTCGTGGCTGTATTACGCCATGATGGCGCCGTTTACAGCAGTGCAGCTCATCACGGTTCAAGTGTTTTGAAATTAAAAACTTAAAGCGGCTAAATATCGCCCATACCCCGCAATCCACAGAGGACGTCACCACGACAACGCGATGATTCAGCCTCAGTTATCTCGACATTCTTTGGCTGAAGTTGATTCAGTTGAGATGGATCGGTTGCCGGGTTAATCGTCCGAACACCTTCGAATCCAAAAAACGAAAACGCCCCGAACTTCGGGGCGTTTTCTTTAGATAACCAATTGATTTATTTTAGATTGGCCGGGTTGGTCATTTTTGCGCCATCATACATGCTGTATTCAACGATAGAGCCATCATATAAGCGGGCTTTCTTGTCTCCGACAATTTCATGCGTGACAAACCACAGGCCGGAGGCCAAATGGCCAGTGTTGCAATAATCAATAATTTCCTTACCAGGATTCAAACCAACCTGCTTGAGCATGGCTTCATAACTGGCTTTCGGCAGGAAGCGGGCAGAAGAACCATCCGCGTATGTTAATAAGTCAGGGGGTACATTCTTAGCGTTGGGCAAGTGACCGGAACGTTCTTTAGGTTTAGTAAACACACCCATATATTGATTTGATGGCCGAGCATCAGCGAACTCAGCACTGCCAGGATGTTCTACGGCACGTTTAACATCTTGATAGGTTGCTAGAATATTTTTTCGTTCAGCCGTGGCGACCCAATCACCAGCGGTAACACTCGGTGCATCAGTCGCCGCCGTCATCCCATCAGCCAACCATTGCGCCATACCCCCATTCAAAATCGCCATGTTGTCTTGACCGTAGTATTTCAGCTGCCAATACAGGCGCGTCGCTTTATCCACATCAGGCGTGGATAACCCCTTCGGCACAATGACAATCGCCTGGCCCTTGTTCACACCCCACGCCTGAACTAATTTTTCGAATGCTGCCTTGTCAGGGATCATATCTTTGACTTTCTTGCCATCGATTTCCCGCTCAACGCGAATCGCTTTAAAATCTACGAAAGAGGCCCCTGGCACATGCCCTGACACATTGACGGCAACCTTCTTACCGTTAACGTCTTTGATCTCTGGCGCGGTAGTAAAATCTTTCATCGGGCCGCTAACTTGCAGTACTTTTACATCATTCAAATGCGCATTTAACCAAGCCGGATCAACCAATGGGCCCGGTACGTCAACCGCAAAGGCACTCTGAGCTGCAAAGGCAGCGGCAAAAGCAACGGGTACAAATACAAACTTCTTGAAATTCATTCGTCCAAACTCCTTCTAAACCGGTAAATATCACTCATGGTGACCCTACCACACCAAAAAACACGCAACTCACTTAAGTCGCTCTCCCATCAAAACATGCCCCCAACAGACCAACAATATAAGTTTTTTTATACCTGATAACGCTTCTGACCAACGGATTGAATCACCGACAAAACACCCAATATATCCACCGGCTCTTCGCTTAATACATGACGCGCCCGATCTTCGCCCGATTGCTCGTCAAGAGCCTGCGCTCCCGACCGGGTCAAGGCGCAATCCCTTGCCAAAAGCACGCGGCTAATTTGCGGCTGAATCAGTCGAGTCACCATCATCAACCAGCGAGAAACCAACCAAGAGGGACGCGCCCGATCAATCACAAAGGCATCGGGCAACAGATCAATGAGTGCTTGCGCGGGGCGAAACTGCTCATCTGTGACCCAGCGGTTAGTGGTAAAAATCGATCGGATCCCACCCTGTGCATCCATCGAGAGCGCCACGAAATGGCTGAACTCAGCCCTAGGCTCCGGTCGGATAAATAAATGGAAATGTCCATGCTCACCATCAGGACGTTCGCCCGCATCATGGGCATGGTAATAAAACATCGCACCCGACTCAGGATCCGCGACATCATCAGCGGGATAATGCTGCCAGCGTGATAGCGATGCGCCGGACGCGTCTCGCAGCAATTCACTCAAAATCGTTTGCTGATCATTGACCAGCGCCCGATTAATGGCGAAAAACTCATCTGCGGATACCAGCACCTCATCAAAGGCATCGTCCGATAGGCCTTGGAGCCAGTCACGATATCCAGGTACCGCGTCCTTGGGATCCAAACTCATTTTGCTCGGCACATGCGGGGTATCACGCACTGGCTAGCGAAAGACCGGCGGCAATGAACGCAATTAACGACCACCAGGTGCGCAGGGATTGGCCCCGCGACTGGCCGGTGCACAAGGATTCGCCCCACGGCTGGCTGGTGCACAAGGGTTCGCCCCACGGCTGGCCGGCGCACAAGGGTTCGCCCCACGGCTGGCTGGTGCACAAGGGTTCGCCCCACGGCTGGCCGGCGCACAAGGGTTCGCCCCACGGCTGGCCGGCGCGCAGGGATTATCCCCTCGCGCATGAGCAGCGGGAATGATCGACAACGCATCCATCGGTGATGGCAGGATAGCAGCACCCGACATAGCGACGGCTAAAGCAGGAATCGACACTGCCAAAAAACGACGGGATTTGGTACGGGCTGGGGTTTTCTCATGGCGGTTCATTTCAAAATAACTCCCAAGAAGATACGATTAAAAAGCGATGATCAAAAAACATTAAAGCATTTCTATCCGTCACCGCAAGCCATAGAAACCTCCAACAATTAAACTGCACGGGTATGCGACACCGACCCCACGCCCAGATTACCGTGGACGGCACTGCCTTTTTCAGATGACTCAATGGTCGGATCAACACCCTCAACAATATCTTCCGCCGTAAGCACCCCATGTGAGCGCTGCTCCATCATTCTACCCAGCACAAATCCACCCACGGCAAGGATAACCATGGCAGACAACACAAACCAAGGGGAAACACCGAGCCATTGAGGGAGCGTTTTTGCACCAATTTGCGCAGTATGCAAAATGGTTTGGGTCAGAGGGGCATCGTAAACTGCGGCGAAGCCCAGAATACCCAACACCATCCCCAGCATGAATACCAACCCATCGATTCGACCCGACATGAATCCGACCACCGATGTGCCTGGACAATAACCACCAACCGCAAAACCCGCGCCAATTAAGGCCGCACCCAGAGCTGTTGCCCAAAAAAAGGTTGTGGGCACAAAAAAACCACTGGAGCCGAAATAATTGCCGCTTTGCAGCAACAAAATCCCGAATGCCGCAACCAAAATTGCCGTAAACATGACTTTAAAAACAGACCAATCCGTTAAACGAAATTGCGCCGTCAATTTACAGGGCGAACCAAAACCCGCTTGCTCCAACACATAGCCAAAGAGAATACCGGAGGTTAACGCCGTACCTGCAACACCGTAATCCATTACCAGACTCTCCGCATAAGCGCGCTAACCGCAAGGCCGACCACAAAAAAAACAACCAGAAAAATAAACCCCGCCATGCCCAGCATGGCCGTGCCAGATAACCCCACGCCACTCGTGCAACCGGCAGCAAAGCGTGACCCAAATCCGGCCAGAAGCCCGCCAGCTAATGCCAGTAGCAAACGCGGCATCACGCCAATTTTCCCCGCACCAACATCCACTCTGACTTTGAAACGCCCGGCACTGACAGCCGCCAAAAGCGCGCCTATCGCCACACCGATCACCTCAACCACAATCCAACTGGCAAAAGGATTGGCACCGTTTGCCACCATGTGCCCGAGATACCCATTTGACTCAGTGGCTGCTGGCGCCAACTGGAACCCCAGCCAAGCCGCAATACTCGCAAATGTGCCCGATGCACCCACACCGTTGCCAACCAACACGAACGTGAGAATAAGTACCAAACCCAGCACCAAGCCCGCGACCAAGGGGGGCCACAAGGGGCGAACAGAAGAACAAACCGGGGAAGATCCAGACATGCATCACTCCTGATGATTTTATTTAATAAGCATCGCTACTTTTTAGCTCAAACAGATGCTTTTCTCCCAATCAATATGTTTTATTCAAGTATTCACATATCCTATAAATCATTCAGCAATTCATAGAAATGACCGCGTTAGCACAGACGCGCAACTTAAAAAGAAGCCGATTCCGCCTCCAGGTAGGCCAATGCGCTGTATTTACCGATATTCTCATCAAATCCTTTCGTGACAGGCGCGTATTTTTTGACTCGAGAATCATCCAAGGCCAGCGCCTTGGCGCCTTCTTGTCCAGACATTTCCTGCACCGCTTTTTCGGCTGATTGATAAATCCCTTCAAATAACTCGCGGTTATGCGCCAAAACCTGCTTGCCCGGATTACCGTGTGCTGGAATCCACAGTGCGCCCGGCACGGCAGCCTCCAAGGCATCATAATTTTTAAAGGTCCCGCGGAAACTGCCGTCATCCATGAATGCAATTCGATTATCCATGGCGACATCACCCACATGGACGATTTTTCGCCCCACCAGTTCAAGGCTGATGTCCGAAGGCGTATGCGCGGTACCATAAAAATGCACTTTGATCTGAGTATCCCCAAAATCAAGCACATCGCCGTGGGCAACGATTTTATTGGGCGGCGTGACCACCGTACCCAGCGTAGCATTGTGGGTAGAACGCTCCATCAAGTGAGTCCAAAACTGCCCCTGACCTGTTTTAATCGCCAAAAGGGTCTTCTCATGGGCGTAAATTGGCACATCGGGATTTTCGTTCACAAACGCATGATTCCCCAGCCAATGATCGCCGTGATAATGCGTATTAATCACCGCCGCGATCGGGCTTGGGGTAACCTTGCGAATTTGCCGGAGTACCATTTCCCCAATTTGTCTTGAGGCGCCGCTGTCTATCACCACCACCCCTTTTTGCGTGGTGACGAAGGTCACATTGCTCATCATTCCCTGATTTTCGACCGAAGGGAAACCCCAAGGTGAAATCACGCAATAAACCTGCTCATCGAGTTTGGTCGCCGCAATATCAGGCACTTTCGGTCCTGAAATAACCGAATTCTCTTCGGCAAAAACGCGAGACGCATACGCAAGCGGCAATACTGTGAACCCCGTCGCGGTGCCTACGGTTTGTAGAAAACGCCGCCGGGGCAGCAGAGCAGATGATTTAGATTGCATAGCGTCACTCTCTTTGATTGATATACGCCTGCGCCCTTCCTTGCGCACTGGGTCAGATTTAATCGGACTGTTCCGCGATCTATCTTGCTCAGCACCATGAAACAATTCAATACCTTAATTATAAATTATTTTAATAAATCCCTGAAACGGCTTGGGTTTATCCCGATGGATCTGCCGGCATCAAATGATGATTGATGCCCAAGTTCTGCAGAATTCATCCGTACGCGTACAATTCGACGATAACTTACATTCAGGCAAACGAAAAACGATGAACTGTACCGACCATCATAATTGCACCATCGGGGCGCTAGAACATGCCGAGCGGGTGTGCTTAGCGCGTGGCGCACGACTCACCCCCATCAGAAGGGCGGTTTTAGCCGAGATCTGGACA
Organism: Pseudomonadota bacterium; assembly: GCA_021801265.1. Lineage (GTDB taxonomy): Bacteria > Pseudomonadota > Gammaproteobacteria > Halothiobacillales > Halothiobacillaceae > Halothiobacillus. The sequence continues at coordinate 19,736 of JAJYYE010000001.1, forward strand.
GGACATGAAGCAACCAAGGCCTATGATCTTATTTCTCGAATGTCCACTGTGGGCAATTTAATCAAGCCACCCACTATTTATCGGGCGCTCGAATTTCTCCTCGCCCATGGTTTGATTCATCGAATTGAAAGCCTGAATGCCTTCATTGGCTGCGATCATCCGGAAACCCAGCATCAAGCCATTCTGATGATTTGCGATCACTGCGGCACGATCAATGAACAATCCAGCGATGCGCTGAACGTGCTGATCGCCACAATCAGCAGGGCACAGCAATTTAAAACCATCAGGCAATCCGTCGAACTTCATGGCGTATGCACTCACTGTCAAACACATCAGGGCATCACTGAATAAAGATCCCCCCGATGCGGCGCCAATCGCGTTAAAATCCGCCCACTTTTTTATTGCACGCTCACATTGGTCTTTTACCATGCCCACACCCCAAGAAATTGCACAACTGCGTGCCGATCTCACTCAACACGTCAATTTAATGGGGCAAAATCTTAGCCTGCATTCCACCTGGGGGCTTTTTTCGCCGCGCGAAATTGATGATGGCACGCGGCTCCTGCTTGATTTTTTGGACGCGCCCAAGCCGGGGCAAACGGTGGTTGATTTAGGCTGCGGCTACGGCCCGATTGGCCTAACGCTTGCCAAAGCAGAGCCCAGCGCCGCGTTAATTTTGCTGGATAAAGATTTTGTGGCCTGTGAATTTGCAGCCGCCAATGCCGCCCGCAATCACCTTGCCAATGTCACCGTCAAACTCAGCAATGGTTTGAGCGCCGTACAGAACACAAAACTCGACCGGATTGTGTCCAATGTACCGGCTAAAGTCGGCAAAGAACTCTGGTCGATCATGCTGTTTGATGCCTGGCAAAATTTGACGCCGGGCGGTGATATCTGGTTTGTCAGTATCAATGGCCTGCGCGATTACTTTAAACGGACATTTAAAGAGCAATTTGGCAATTATGACAAAATCAAACAGGGACAAGATTACACGGTGCATCGTGCCGTCAAGGAATAAGCACCCCCTTTGAACTTGAATATTTTTACTGAACTCATGCGTCACTCCGGCATGACCGCGACCGAGACTGAATACCGTGGCAATTGATTTTTATACTTGGCATATGCAGGGCGATGGCAGCGCCCAACTGCTGCCACTCTCCGATGAAACCCCCTGCCCTGGGCCAGTATGGATTCATCTTAATTACAGCCAGCCGGAAGTACAGGATTGGATTCGCAGTCAAACCGATTTAGATGCCACGGTTCAAGATACCTTATTGGCTGAAGTGACCCGCCCCCGCGCGCTGATTCTGGAGCAAGGATTGCTTCTTACCCTGCGCGGCATTAACCACAATCCGGGACAAGAACCCGATGACATGATTGGCATCCGGCTCTGGATTACTCCCCGCCGCATAATCAGTACCCACCTGCGGTCGCTGCGCGCTGTGAATACATTGCAACGGGATATGGAATCCAACAATGCGCCCAAAGATGCCGGGCAATTTGTCATTCGATTGGTTGAATTACTCAATGACAACATGGCCGATGTCATCGAAGAAATTGATGAGCTGACAGATAATTACGAAAAAACCATGCTCGTGAGCAAAGAAGTTGAGCCGGTTTCCGATCGGGAGCTGGCTGATCTCCGCACCACGATTCTCACGCTAAGGCGTTATCTCGGCCCACAGCGCGATGCCTTGCTTTCCTTGGTCGCCAGTCACTTAAGCTGGGTCAAGAAAGGCACAATTCAGCGTCTGCGCGAAGCGGAAAACAGACTCACCCGCTATATCGAGGTATTAGACGCCTCGCGCGATCAAATGCGGATTATCCAGGAACAGCTCCACATGCGTTCAAGCAACCAACTGAACAAACAGCTCACCTTCCTGACGGCGCTCTCTGCCATTTTCCTGCCACTGACCTTTATTACCGGCTTGTTCGGGGTCAACATCGCAGGAATTCCGGGCAATCAGTCACCGGATTGGGCGTTTTCCCTATTCTCACTGTTTTTGGCGTTGATCGGCGGCTTACTTATCTATTTATTCAAACGCGCCCGATTATTTTAAACCCGCTTCGAAATCAAACTCGCCGCTTAATCCGATAAATCGCATGCTCTCCAAACCAGTTAGGGAAAGCGCGCAATAAGGCCGATTCTCGCCGAGCACTATCCACCACCGCACGATCAATAATCTCCAACCCCAACTCATCGCATAACGTCTCAAAATCCGTGAGCGTGCACAGGTGGATGTTCGGCGTGTTGTACCATGGATTCGGTAGCGCACGATTGAAGGGCATGTGCCCAAGCAGCCCGAGCTGCACACGATTGCGCCAGTAGCCCATGTTGGGAAACGTCACAATACCTTCACGGGCGATACTGAGCATATCGGCCAACAATCGCTCAGGATGGCGCATGGCCTGAATTGTTTGGCTGACAATCACAAAATCAAAAGACATCGGCGCAAACCAGTCGCTAATGCCGCTGTCCAAATCCTCTTGAATAACATTCAGGCCCGCCTCAATACATGCGGCCACTTGGTCGTCATCCAACTCCAAACCCACGGCTGAAACCTGCCGCCGCTCGATTAAATGTGAGAGCAAAGAGCCATCGCCACACCCCAAATCCAACACGCGACTGCGCGGCGTAATCCACTGTTCAACAATATGCCAATCAGGGCGAATCATAAGGCACCCGATTGATTTGAACCGGTTAAATCAATATTGGCCATATAGCCTGCCAGTACGCGGTGGTAATAAGGAATCGTCATCAAAAACGCATCATGGCCGTGATTGGATTCGATTTCTGCATAAGACACTCGCTTTCCTGCCGCCAGCAAGGCCCGCACAATTTCTCGCGAGCGCTCGGGCGCAAAACGCCAATCGGAGGTAAATGAAACAACCAGAAAATCCGCCTGAGCCGGCGTGAGCGCTGCAACCAAATCATCGCCGTAATCATGCGCGGGGTCGAAATAATCCAAGGCTTTGGTCATGAGCAGATAGGTATTGGCATCAAAGCGATCGACAAAACTCGTGCCTTGATACCGCAAATAGCTTTCAACCTGAAACTCGACATCAAAACCGTAATTAACCTGACCCGAACGCAACTCACGCCCGAATTTAGCGCGCATCGCGTCATCCGATAAATACGTGATATGCCCCAGCATTCGCGCCAGCATCAGGCCCCGCCGAGGGATTGAGCCCTGCTCAGCATAGCGGCCACCAAAAAACTCGGGGTCAGTGATAATCGCTTGGCGCGCCACTTCATTAAACGCGATATTTTGTGCCGAAAGTTTCGGCGCGGCGGCAATCACAATGGCATGCGCGATGGCCTCGGGATAACTGATCGACCACTGCAACACTTGCATTCCACCCAGGCTGCCGCCGATCACCGCCGCCCAACTGGCCATACCCAAATGTTGCATTAAGTGATGCTGGGCATTGACCCAATCGCGCACAGTCACAATCGGGAAATCGGGGCCGTAGGGTTTTCCGGTGTCCGGATCAATACTCAAGGGCCCAGTTGAGCCCTTGCAGCCGCCCAAGTTATTCAGGCACACCACAAAAAACCGATTGGTATCAATCGGCTTGCCGGGCCCAATAGCGGAATCCCACCAACCCGGCTTGCGCTCCGTTTCAGCATGGAAACCTGCCGCGTGGTGATCGCCCGATAACGCATGACAAATTAAAACCGCGTTATTGCCCATCGCATTTAATTGGCCGTACGTTTCATAAACGAGCGCATAGCTGGGGAGGCTTCGGCCACAATCCAGTGCCAATGGCTCGGTGAACGCAGCATGTTGCGGCTGCACAATACCCACCGAATGGTTCGAACCGGTAGCGGTTATTTTGTGGGATGCATCACTCAATCCAGACACCTTACACTTATTCAAAAAGCCAAAAAACAGCGCCGACAATTAGCCGAACAATACATTTCCAACGGCAATCTGCAGTACTTGAATCACAATCAACGCGACCAAGGGGCTTAAGTCGAAACCACCCAGCGGCGGCAGAAATTTTTGCACGGGCCGCAACAGCGGATCGGTTAAATCCTCAAGCAGTGAAATACCCGGCGAGCGATTATTACCCACCCACGACGCCACAGCGCGCATCAGAATGGTCCAGAAAAACAAATCCGTCACCAGCAAAAACACGAAATAAACTGAAGTCAAAATCAATGCCATCACCGGCATACCGCCGCTTCGCATCATGCCCAGCACCCAAACCATCAGGACAATCAAAGCCAATGCCACGAGCACCGATGCCAAATCATGCCTGCCTGTGCGTGGCAAGCGTTTGCGCAGCGGATTCAGTACAGGGTCGGTGATTTTGACCAGCGATTGCGTGATGGGATTAAAAAAATTCGCGCGAAAAGCCTGTAAAAAATAACGGACCAAGACGATAAAAATCACCAGTTCAAACAGGGTTCGAACCAAAAACGCCAGAGGATCACCAAAACTACCACTCATGCTGCCCCCTGATCGGTACTCAATTCGCGCCCCATCTCGACGCTGCGCTGATGCGCTGCCGCTAATGCATGCATAAATGCCTCACGTAAGCCCGCATGCTCCAACGCTGCGACCCCCCGCTCGGTGGTGCCATTCGGTGAAGTGACCCGTGCGCGCAACTGCGCTGGAGATTCATCTGCCGTCATGGCCAAACGTGCTGCACCAAATACCGTTTCCAACGTCAGCAACCGCGCCGTCTGAGCGGGTAATCCCAATTGCTCTGCCGCAGCCTGCATGGCTTCCATCACCAGGAAAATATAAGCTGGGCCACTCCCCGATAGTGCGGTAACGGCATCCATATCCGCCTCGCTATCCACCCACTGAACCAACCCCACCGCCCGCATCAGGGACTCGGCCCTATTGCGTTGTTGCGGGGTTAAAGAAGGGGGCGCATACAGGCCAGTGGCACCCGACCCAACCATCGCCGGTGTATTGGGCATGGCCCGCACCACCGCTTGATGGCCGCCAAGCCATTGTTGTAACGCCGAGACCGTGATACCCGCAGCAACGGAAACGACGAGTTGGCTAGGCGTCAACAGGCCGTGGATCTGCTCGGCTACGGCACGAACTTGATTGGGTTTTACCGCAAGAACAATCAAGTTGGCATTCGCGATAGCCTCGGCATTATCCGCAGCGGTTTGAACCCCGTATAAATCGGCCAGTAACGTACGGCGGGCTTCTGAAGGATCAGCAACCATCAACACGGGCTGCACGACCGACATCATACTCGCCTGATTGTTGCGCAAGCCTTCAATCAGAGCCGTAGCCATATTGCCACCGCCAATAAAAGCAATTTGTGCCGCTTGCATAGATACCTCTGCAATTTTCAACCATTTTGGATGGCATGACGTTTGCTCCAAGAGCGATCACGCACCCGATGCCTTGTAGATTACCACGCGGCAGAAGCCTTATGATTCCGCCGTCATCTGACGCACGCCAAAAAGTGCCGTACCAATCCGCACATGGGTACTGCCCGCAGCAATCGCGGCAGGAAAATCACCACTCATGCCCATCGACAGCAGGGGGAGTGCGGAAGGCAAATGGGCGTTAAGTTGCGCCGTACGCGTAAACGCATCCGGTGATCCACGCGCCGGAATGACCATCAAGCCAACTAATTCTATTCGAGGCAGGCGTTGACATAAAGCCACCATCGCGGGCAATTCCGCTGGAGACACGCCCGCCTTAGTCGATTCATTATCAATATTCACTTCAATAAATATCTTGAGCGGCGGTAAATTATCTGGCCGTTGCTCGCTCAACCGTTCGGCAATTTTTGGCCGATCGACACTATGTACCCAAGAAAAATTTGCCGCAATCGCACGGGTTTTGTTGGACTGAATCGGGCCAATAAAATGCCATACGATCTTCCCCGCCATGGGGGTATGAGCCAATTTAGCCTGCTTGGCCAGCGCCTCTTGCACGTAATTTTCCGCAAAATCATGCTGGCCCAGCGCCGTCAGTGCTTCTATTGCCAAAGCGGGCTGCTGCTTACTCACCGCAATTAAAGTCACCGAATCCGGCAGCCGTTTAGCGGCCAGAGTCGAGGCGACAATACTTGATTTTATCGACGAAAATCGCGCCTCAAGTGCGTTCACGCTTTACCCCACTACCATTCGATTTGTGAACAATACCCGTTTAAGACTATCATTTCTTCACCGCTTGAAACCCATTGAATCCGCATGATGTTCGATTAAACTTCGAGTAAACTAAACGCCACTGCGATAAGTTTGCATGCACTCAACACATGGGTTAAAAAAGCACGCGCAGAGATCAATTTAAGGATTAGTACACAAAAGGACCTCCGATCATGGCTGAACAACGCGGTATTGACTCTCTTCTTACCTTTTCGGTAAAAAATGGCGCATCGGATCTTCACCTCTCTGCTGGCGAACAGCCTCGCGTCCGGATTGATGGCGACATTCGCAAAGTGAACGTCCCCGTGATGGAGCACAAAGAAGTGCACGCCATGGTGTACGACATCATGAACGACAAGCAGCGCAAAGAGTATGAAGACAATCTGGAAGTGGATTTTTCATTCGAACTCCCCAGCGTCGCCCGCTTCCGGGTCAATGCGTTCAACCAACAGCGCGGAGCGTCTGCAGTATTTCGTACCATTCCAAGCGAGATCCTGACACTTGAGCAGCTCGCTGCCCCTAACGTATTCAAGGACTTGTGCTTCTTCCCTCGCGGGATCGTACTGGTCACCGGCCCTACAGGCTCGGGCAAATCGACAACCTTGGCCGCGATGATCAACCATATCAACGAAAACCGAAACGACCATATCCTGACGATTGAGGACCCGATCGAATTCGTTCACAACAGTAAAAAATGCCTGATTAATCAACGTGAAGTACATCGAGATACCCACAGTTTTAATGCGGCTTTGCGCTCGGCATTGCGTGAAGATCCCGATGTTATTTTGGTGGGTGAACTGCGGGATTTGGAAACAATTCGACTCGCCCTCACCGCCGCAGAAACCGGGCACCTAGTTTTTGCTACCCTGCATACCAGCTCCGCGGCCAAAACCATCGACCGCGTGGTGGATGTATTCCCGGCTGCTGAAAAAGATATGGTGCGCTCCATGCTGTCAGAATCATTGCGCGCGGTCATTTCGCAAACATTACTGAAGAAAATTGGGGGTGGGCGAATCGCCGCGCACGAAATCATGCTCGGCAGCCCCGCGATTCGTAATTTGATTCGCGAAAATAAAATCGCACAAATGTACTCCGCCATTCAAACAGGGCAAACCCAAGGCATGCAAACCCTGGATCAGAACCTGCAACAACTGGTTAAGCGGGGTTTGGTTGCCAAGGATGAAGCCCGTGCGCGCGCGCAAAACAAGGCAGATTTTATGTAATTTACCTTACAGGGCAGGGTAGTGAGGAACGCCATGTGCGGAGGTAAGTCAAGGCGAAAATGGGCGAGAAACCGGAGTTTACTCGGAGTAAATGAGGATTTTGAGCCCGTGTTTAACGCAGCATTGGCTAGCGCAATAGTTTTTCACCACCCTGTGAAGCAATTTCTCGCAAGCGACTACTCACAACACCGACAAAGGAACGCTTAACCATGGATCGTCAGCAAGCGGCCAATTATGTCCAAGGTTTATTGCGCAAGGCAGTAGATCTCGACGCCTCTGATTTATTCGTCACCGTTGGCGCTCCGCCCAGTGCCAAAATCAATGGCGAAATTGTCCATCTATCTGAAACGGGCTTATCAACCAACCACACCCAAATGTTGGTTCGGTCCATCATGAACGACAAGCAAGTGGCTGCTTTTGAAGAAACCCGCGAAGCGAACTTCGCTATTTCACTGCCCGGCGTGGCGCGATTCCGGGTTAATGCCTTCATGCAACGCGGCAGCGTCGGCATGGTGCTGCGGTTGATTCGCTCGGATGTACCTAAATTTGCTGAGCTACTGTTGCCTAAAATCCTTGAAGACATTTCCATGACCAAACGGGGCTTGGTGATTTTTGTCGGTGCAACCAGCTCCGGTAAATCCACCTCGCTCGCGTCCATGCTGGATTACCGTAACGAAAATTCGGCTGGCCATATCGTCACGATTGAAGACCCGATTGAATACGTCCATCGACACAAGGGCTGCCTTGTCACCCAGCGCGAAGTGGGAGTTGATACCGATAGTTTTGAAAGCGCGCTCAAAAATACGCTGCGCCAAGCACCGGACGTGATTTTGATCGGTGAAATCCGCGATCGGGAAACCATGGATCATGCGGTCGCCTTTGCGGAAACCGGGCACCTGTGCTTGTCAACCCTGCACGCCAACAACACCAACCAAGCACTTGATCGCATCATCAACTTCTTCCCGGAAGAACGGCGCCATCAACTGCTGATGGATTTATCACTGAATCTGAAATCAGTCATTTCGCAACGCCTGCTGCGTAAAGAAGATGGGGTTGGCCGTGTGCCCGCCGTAGAAGTCCTTATCAATACACCGCTGATTGGCGATTTGATTTTCAAAGGCGATGTCCATGAAATCAAAGAAGTCATGAAACGTTCGCGTGAGCACGGCATGCAAACTTTCGATCAGGCCTTGCTGGATTTGTACGATTCAGGACTGGTCAGTTATCAGGAAGCTTTACGCAATGCGGATTCACAAAACGACCTTCGGTTGAGTATCAAGCTCCACAGTCGGCGGGGCTTGCCCAAGGGCTTGAATGACGATGATGATCAGCTTCGGGTTGAAAAAGAAGATTAATACCCCCGCCGCCAAATTGGTACGGCGGACTTAAGCAACACGCCTTACCACTCAATCGCACGCGATCACGTCCCACTAAAAGCCTGCATGAGGTGCACTCGTCATGAATGAATCACTACTCGACCCCTTTCTAAAGCTCCTTGCTGAAAAAGAAGGCTCCGATCTTTATTTCAGTACCGGCGCCCTGCCCGCAATCAAAATCCAGGGGGAATTGCGGTTTATTGGCAAGGAACGCCTCAAACCAGGCCAGGTGGAAGAACTGGCCAGATCTGTACTAAGCCCCGATCAAATTGATAAATTTCACCAAGAGCTTGAGCTTAATTTGGCACTGAGTCGCCCCTCATTGGGCCGATTCCGGGTTAACATTTTCATGCAGCGGGGCGAATGGGCGATTGTTATCCGGTTTATCAAAAGTGAAATCCCCCGAATTTCTGATCTCAACCTTCCTGCAATCATTGAAAAACTGGTTGAAGAGCGTCGCGGGTTAATTATGGTGGTGGGCGCCACCGGCTCAGGTAAATCCACGACCTTGGCAGCGATGGTGGACTACCGAGCCGAAGCAAAGCCTGGCCATATTCTCACCATCGAAGACCCGATGGAATTCGAACTCCGCCACCGTAATTCAATCGTCAATCAACGTGAAGTCGGCATGGACACGCACAGCTATGCCGCAGCACTCAAAGAAGCACTGCGCGAAGCCCCCGATGTCATCATGATCGGGGAAGTGCGCGACCGGGCTACCATGGAGCATGCGCTCGCTTATGCCGATACGGGGCATTTATGCTTGACGACATTGCATGCCACCAATGCACATCAAGCACTTGATCGCGTGATTCGTTTTTTCCCCTCGGACGCCCGTGATCAGCTCCTCATGGATCTGTCTTTAAACTTGCGCGCCATCATTTCGCAACGGCTGGTCATCGGCAATCAGGGTTTACGGGTGCCCGCGGTCGAAATCATGGTAAACACGCCCTTTATTGCTGATTTAATCAAGCGGGGCGAAATTGATGAAATGAAAGAAGCCATGGAGAAAAATGAACTGGATGGCTCACAAACTTTTGATATGTCATTGCATGCGCTGTGGAAAAACGGCCGAATTGATCGGGAAGAAGCCATCAAAAGCGCCGATAGCCGAGCCAATCTTGAATGGCGGATGAATTTTGGTAGCAGCAAAGAAGAATTACGCGCTTCAGCCAGTCAGGCATCCACCCACACCCAAATGAAGTCCAGCGCTACTCATGATGGTGATCTGCCTGCCTTGGATTAGGCGTTTAGCGCGCCGACAACAAGTTTGATTGACTCGGCAAGATAATGAACGGGATCTGTTGCAACACTAAAATTCCAGATTACCTGTCAGGCGCAATTCCCGTATCCATTTTTCCATTGCTGATATAAGCAATCAAATCATCGCTGGATCTTTGAACACGATCGTGGTCAAGTTTTTTCGGACACCTTATTTGAGTGTTCAAGGTTGTTGTCTGCGCTGAGTTTCTCGAAGGTATTGGGCGGCAGGCACCCCAAAGTCGAGTGGATTCGCTGGGCGTTATAAAACCCGACGATGTCATCGGTGATATTCACTACCCAGGCCTGATTGGATGCCTGAATATCAATGCGGGGCATGGACCCGTTGATCCAGTACATTGGGCTCCACGGACAGATCATATGCCGACTATCAGCGCCCCCAAGTGCCTGATTACCGTATGTCACGGCGCCAACGGCCAAGGCGGCATTAATGAAACCACCGCATTGCGCGGTATGCCGAAGGCGTATTTCATCGGCACGATGGAACAGTGTCGCGATGGCCACCGCCACAACGACACCGCACATGGCATGAGTCAATTCGCCCAGCCGTTAACCGAGCAAGAAATTGGAATATTGACTAATTATTACGCTTGCGATGCCAACACTGGAGCAGCGGACAAAGATGCGGCGGCATTAGCCCACTCGAAATCTCCGAAACTTCTTCACCCCACCCCCGCCTCGCGGGGTTTTTTACGATAATTCAAAATGTTACCCCTAAAAAAAAGCAACCTCGCTGCACGCGAACTCACTATTGGCACAATGTCTGCTAAATCAAATGGTAATTACATTTATCAGAGTTAAAAATCTGTTTTTACGGACAAATTCTGACAAAAGAATGTTATTTTTTGCCAATGATTGTCAAATTCTAACAATCACTTGAATTTCACCAGACAACGAGCAATTACAGGATCTTTGAATGTCTAAGAACATTTTGCGCGCCCTCGGACTTTAATCTATGCCCAGACCGAATTCGATCATACTCAGCCTGCTGCTGGTCAGCTATGCCGCACTCCACCCAGCAAGTGCAGCAGAAAGTCCTTCGCTTTTACAGGCGCGGCAAGCAGCTGTTTCCATCGCAAAAAATGGCCATTTAGACGCTGGCATCACCCAACTTCAGCAATTGCATCAAGCAAACCCAGACGATGGACAGGTCACCGCTGATTTAATCGTACTGCTCCGCCTGGCCGGGAAAAACCAAGCGATTATTCTGTTAACGCAAAATTTGAAGCCCGCTGATCTCCCCCCCTATGCGCTGATGGATTGGGCACAGGCATTACGGGATGGAAAGCAATTCGCCCGTGCCCGCAGTGTGCTTGCCAACAAATGCCACACGCTGGGTTATCCCGCGCAAATTCTGTATGCCATGACCACGCTTGAAAGTGGCGACCCGAAAGCTGCTGTTGTCGCTTTACCCGATAGGCATGCAGCCGGTTTGCGTGCCGTTGACTTAGCCAATATGGCCTATGTGTGGCGGCGCGCGGGCAACCCCGCCATGGGATTGTCTTTAAGCGAACAAGCGCTGCGCTTAACCGCTCATAATCCGCAAGCGCTGCGCGAAGAAGTCTTCGCGCTCTCTGATTTGGGCGCTGCATCTCTGGCGCTAAAAAAGACCCAACAAAGCCCTACCCTGTTTACACCTGAAGCCATGAATAAGCTCATCGCCGATGTAACCACTGTACGTATCCGTGATGCCGTCCAAGAACGGCGACGTCTGGACGATCTCTACCGATATACCGAGCGAGACATTCCGCTCCGAGAAACCCTTAAATCCCTACACACTAATCGCATGGCCTTCTCGCAGGATGCGACTCAAGAACTGCGCACTCGGTATGATCAAATCTATGTCCTGCGTACACTCGAACTGATGCCACAAGCGATTGCCGAATTTGAAAGCCTTCCCCAGCACCCCACGACGGCACATAACGCCGAACTGCGCACAATTCCTGGTTATGTGCGCCGAGCGGCGGCGGATGCCTATCTTTATTTGCATCAGCCACACACGGCGGCGGCGCTTTATGAGGAATTAATTGCCGAAAACCCAAAAGCCGATGTTGAACTGTTTATTGCCTTGTATTACGCCTACCTCGATGGTGAGCGCTACACCAAAGCAGAGCAGCTTTTGGCGAAAATTCATCGGGTTACGCCCACATGGATCGGTGGGAAAATCGGTGCGGAAAATAGCGAGCGTTTGGATGTCGATCAACTCTGGGCAATGGACGCCGCCTACCGCAATCACGAGGCACAAAGTTATCAGCGCCTGAGCGCACTCGTTGACCTTGCGCCACGCAATACCAGCTTGCTGAATGCCAAAGCCACGGTGGAACGTTGGCGCGGATGGCCTGAGCAATCCATGCAAACCACCTTGCTCACACGAGCTTATGCCCCACAAAGCAAAGACACCCGTATCAATATCGCCGATAACCACCGCGATCTGGAACAATTCAATCTCTGGGGGCGTGAAATTACCGCGCTCAACCAAGATTTTCCGACCGACACCAGTATTCAAAAAAGCCTGGCACAATGGAATGACCGCAAACACCCCTCCATTATCTCGGAATACACCACCGGCAAAAGTCAGGGCGGAACTGCCAACGGCAATCCAGTAATCGGCAATCGGGACCAGGAACTGCAAACCCGATTAAATTCTGCCTGGAACGCTCAGGGTGGGCGGGCTTTTATCGATCAACACTATATTTGGTCGAGTTATGCCGAGGGGCCGTTAAGTTACAACCGAGTCGGCGTGGGTGGCGAATGGCGCAGTAATCGCAAGCATTTTTGGGCCATGGTCCAAAACGATCAACTGAACGGTCAGCATGTGGGCGTGGCCGCGGGCTGGTCGCAGTGGCTGAACGATCAATGGCAATACACCTTAAGCGGCAACACCTATTCCCTTAGCACTCCGCTACGCGCCAAACAAGCCGGTTTATCGGGCAAATCCCTCAATGGCAAAATCAACTGGCAGCAAAGTGAGTCGCATTCGGCCTACGGCGCATTAAGCGTCCTGGCCATTAGCGATGGCAATAAACGGGTAGATCTTGCGACCGGTATCACACAGCGCCTCTTCGCCAGCCCGCACCACATCACCTCGGGCGGCATCGATCTTTTTGTCGAACACAATAGCCAGCCCGGCGGCGCTTATTTCAATCCGGCCAATAGCGAAAGCGCCTCATTGCGACTTGAACACCAGTGGATCACCTGGCGCGACTACGAGCGCTCATTAACGCAATATTTTAAAGCATCCGCTGGCTATGGCTGGCAAGCAGGATTTGGTGGCAGCCCCGTGGTCGATTTATTGTACGAACACAAATGGAAATTCAGCCGCACCTGGGATTTGCACTATGGGGTTGGCTGGGGCAGTACTGTATACGACGGCGGGCGCGAACATCGCTTATACGGCCTAGTAGGCTTCGGAGGGGTGTTTTAATGGAACGTCGGGCCTTTTTACAAACCATGCTGGCGACCCTCACGGTATCGTTATCGCCTCGCCTTCTGGCCGATGGTCGCATCGAGCCTCAAACGGCCAATTTACAGCAGTCGCTGATTACCGTGCAAATTCCCAAAGGACAGTTCGTCACTTTATGTATGCACGATGTCCGTGATGATGTTACCCCACGCGATAAAGATCCCTATGCCATCAACACCCAACGGCTCGCTGCGCTGTTCGACTGGATGAAGCAAAATAATTGGCACCCAATTTCCCTGCAGCAGGTGCTGGATGCTCATGCGGGCAAAGCCGCCCTGCCTGATAACGCCGTGCTACTCTCTTGGGATGATGGCTTAACCAGTATCTACAGCAAAGTATTCCCATTGCTCAAGGCTTATGGCTTCCCGGGGATGTTCGCGCTTGAAACGGACTGGATTACCCGCGTACAGCGTGGTGAGAAAGTAGCGTACCAAGGTGAAGGTGCTGCCGCCAGCAAACAGCCGGACAGCTCAACCAATCCGGCTTTGGCCCTTGATGAGCGCCAAGCCAAGCAATCGGGCAATATTGTCGAACCGAATAAGGTGCTGTACAACGGCACCGAAATGGGCGCTACCGGATTTGCCACTTGGGCACAATTGCGCGACATGCAGGCCTCGGGGCTGGTGGAATTCGCTTCACACACCAACGATCAGCACCACGGTATCTTGGCCAACCCCCAAGGCAATGTGGAACCGGCCACCATCACGCGGCAATATTTAAGTGTGCTCAAACGCTATGAAACCGATCGTGAATTTCATGCTCGGATTTTAAATGATTTAACGACCAGTGCCGCCATTATCCAACGCGAAGTGGGGGTAAGGCCCCGCGCGATTGTTTGGCCTTATGGCGCTATGAATCAAGAAGTTGAAGCCATTGCCATCGAAGCGGGGTTATTTGTCTCGTTTGGTTTGGGTGATCGCAAGCTGGATAATCAAACCCAGAAAACACGTTCTTATGGACGACTGCTCGTCATGAACGATCCCTCGCCGGTATCGATTGAAGAACAGGTATCACAATCGATTACCCATCGCCCCGGCATCGAGCGGGCGGTGCAAGTCGATATGGATTACCTCTACGATGCTGACCCCAAACGAGCAAATGACAATTTGGGCAAGTTACTGGATCGCATCAAAGCCCTGCGCGTACGAACGGTTTATCTGCAAGCCTTTGCTGACCCCGAGGGCACCGGCACACCCAAAGAACTGTATTTCCCCAATAGCGTGCTGCCCATGCGGGCCGACCTGTTCAACCGGGTTGCGTGGCAACTGCGAACCCGGGCAGGGGTACGGGTATTCGCCTGGCTACCGCTACTGGCTTATCAGCTGCCCGATGCCGCGCAGCAAACGCGCCTTGCGGTCAAAATCAAAAATACCGATGGTCAAATCATACCGGCCAAGCGGGATTATCACCGCTTGAGTCCATTCTTGCCCGAATCGCTCGCACTCATTGGCCAAATTTATGCCGACCTCGGTAAAAGCTGCACCGGTATTCACGGCGTATTGATTCACGACGACGCTTATCTCGCGGAAGACGAGGATGCCTCAGTTCTCGACTCATCGGCTCGCTGGCCCGGCACCAACCAACCATTACCGAGCAACATGCTCGCCCCGCGCCAAAAAACCGATGCATTAATTGCGTTCGGCCAAGCAGTGAGTGATCGGCTCGCTTTTTATGTCGATGGCTCTACAAAATTCAGTGTGGCACGCAACCTGTATGCACGTGTGGTTCTTGATCCCCATGCCGAAGCGCGTTTCGCCCAGGCACTCGACCCATTTCTTAAACAGTATGATCATATCGCCCTCATGGCCATGCCATATCTTGATGGCACCGACGCCCCCCCCGCACAATGGTTACAAAACCTGGCTCAAACAGTCGCACAAACGCCTGATGCCTTACAAAAAGTAGTTTTTGAATTACAAACCAAAAATTGGCAAACCAATGAGTGGATTGAAGGCGAAACCTTGAAAAATTGGATGCAAATGCTTATCCGATTAGGCGCGGTCAATTTAGCCTATTACCCCGATGATTTTCTTGATAACCACCCCCCCTTCAAACCGACTTTTGAAGGCATTAGCTTGAACGAATTTCCCTATTACCCGGTAAAACCGTAATGGCACCCTTTTTTATTCAAATGGATTTGATCTTTGCGTTGAGCACAATGACGATGCACGATTTACTCTTTGGCTACGCCTTTTACTATCCGCTAATTATGGCGTGGATGTGGATGATTGGCGGGATTTGGTATTACTTGCGCTGGGAAAACCGTTACGATCTGGGCCCCGATTTCCCGCCGGCTACTGCCAGTCGGCCACCCGCCAGCATCCTCATTCCCTGTTTCAATGAAGAACAAAATGTGAGAGACACCATCCACTATGCATTGGCTACGGAGTATCCCGAGTTTGAAGTGATTGCAATCAACGATGGTTCCACAGATCGTACCGCAGCAATCTTAGACGAACTTGCTGCGCTCAATCCCCGTCTGCGTGTAGTACACCTCACCACCAACCAAGGCAAAGCCATGGCGTTGCGTGCCGGGGCGATCGCTGCACAACATGAATTTTTGATTTGCATCGATGGCGATGCGCTGCTGCATCCCAACGCCGTCGCATGGATGATGGTGCATTTGGCCTCAGGCAAGCGTGTCGGCGCGGTCACCGGCAACCCGCGCATCCTCAATCGCTCATCGCTGCTCGGCAAACTGCAGGTTGGCGAATTTTCCTCGATTATCGGGTTGATGAAACGCGCACAACGCGTATACGGGAGACTGTTTACCGTGTCGGGCGTCATCGTCGGCTATCGCCGCACTGCCCTGCACCGGATCGGTTATTGGTCGGAAGATATGATTACCGAAGATATCGATATTTCCTGGCGCCTGCAAATGGATCACTGGGACATTCGCTATGAGCCCGATGCCCTCTGCTACATCTACATGCCCGAAACCTTCAAAGGCTTATGGAAACAGCGCCTGCGCTGGGCACAAGGCGGCGTTGAGGTGTTGCTCAAACATGGCCGGGATTTGCTCATCTGGCGGCGGCGGCGCTTTTGGGCGGTTGCTCTTGAATACTTGGCCTCAGTGGCTTGGGCGTACATAATGTTTCTATTGATTGTGTTGTATTTTGTCGGGCTATTCGTGCCGCTCGCGCCACAATGGCACATTGATACCCTGCTACCCCAGTGGAACGGGGTCATGTTGGGCGTGACGGCCATGGCACAATTTGCGGTCAGCATGCTGATTGATCGGCGCTACGAACCGAAAAAACGCTTCTTTCGCAATTATTTCTGGATCATCTGGTACCCACTGGCCTTTTGGCTGCTGATTATGCTGACAACCATTGTGGCGGTGCCGAAGACCCTGCTCAAAAAACGTGGCCAGCGCGCCCGCTGGATGAGCCCCGATCGGGGCATTCGCAGTGATGCCACTGATAACGGGCCGACCAAACTATGAACACCCCCATTGTTCGCCCGCGCATTCCCGAGATCATCCATCGCCCCGACCTGATTGATGCGGCGAAGAAAGGCACCTTAACTTTGGTTGCAACCATTGGCTGGCTGATTTGGCTGTACATGCTCATGCCCCTGGCCGCCATGCTGGCTTGGTGGTTTGGCTATCAGCGCATGGATATCTTCGTGCTCACGGATCCCGCGCAAACGATCCAAACCCTAGTGGCGTTCTCAGTGATTATCAGCCTAGGCGGCATTATGTTCATCCTGTGGGCAGTTTATAACTGGTTAAGATTCCGCCATAACGACCGTCGCGGTTCGCCACTGCCCGCCGATTCCCTCGCCATCGCGCTTGCATTCGCCATACCATCGGAGTCGGTTCACACTGCCCAAAAAGAAAAAACACTAGATTTTCGCTTTAATGACGATGGTCAAATCACGGGAATCGAGCCCCACATACCCGCACCATGCCATGAATGAATCGATCATGAGTCGACCAATCCAACAGTCGGTGCAGCATCACCCCTGAGGCTGGGCCAAGTCGCTGCCAAAATCAATCCGCATTAATCGGCTCTGGGAATCCACTCTGATCAGGGAGAAACCGAACAATCAAATATCGCTAACAACTCATTGATTAATAAAAATCAATCAGACACTGGCGGAACATAGCCCTCTGGCTGGGTCACTTCACCGCCAAATAGAAATTTTTCCATTTCTTCTTCCAAAAATTTACGTGCTTTAGGGTCGATCGGTGACAAACGGTACTCATTAATCAACATCGTTTGATGACTCCGCCAAGCCAGCCAAGCCGACTCGGAAACTTGATCAAAAATTCGCCGCCCTACTGCACCGGGATAAGGTGGTTTAACCAAGCCTTTGGCTTCACACTGCAGGCGTGCGCAAAACACAACGCGCTCATTCAGAAGTGGCGAGGTACTGGTGGTTGAATGACTCATCGCTAAATTACCGCTCTAAAACATATATGTGAAAAATCAATAAAAAACCCAATGAGCGGCTGGGTAAGAGCACGCTGAGATCAGACGCTTTATTCCTCCAGAGGGACAGAGCAATCTGCCAAAAAACGCGCGATGGGTTTGGGTAACCCAAGCTGCGGAAGTGCGGCGGGTAAATCGCAAACATGAAACCAGCGCACATCCGGTGTGTCTTGCGCATATGAATACGTGCCCACTCGAACGCGTTCGATAGTGGCATTCAAAAGATAATGCGTAAACCGATGTTCAAAGGCGGCAATTTCAACCGCCTCACCCTGCACGGCAAATGACCACTGCGAGAGCATCGCTTGGCGGGCAGCACTCTCTGAATGCTGGCTTTGTTGCAATTCCTGGGCCTCAATCGGCGTGTATTCTGGCAAACACCACAACCCACCCCAAATACCTGAGGGTGGGCGACGAATCAGCATTAATCGCCCCGCGTCGTCTTCAATATGCAAAAAAATTGCCCGTCGGGTTGGGATAGGTTTTCGGGCTCGGCGCGTCGGCAATTGAGCTACCTGGTCCGTTAAATAGGCCACACAATCCGTCGAAACGGGACAACGCGCACAATTTGCCTGGCCACGTGTGCATAAGGTTGCGCCTAGATCCATGATCGCTTGCGTGTAATCAGCCAGTCGGGTAGTCGGGGTATGACTTTTAGCGACGTGATACAACGCCTGAATGGTGGACGCTTGTTCAATGGGCGTGTCAATGCCCGCGTGGCGCGCCATCACCCGCTTAACATTACCATCTAAAATGGTGGCGGGCGCATCAAAAGCTTGCGCCATAATCGCCGCCGCCGTGGATGCGCCCACACCGGGTAAAGCCAACCAATGCACTAAAGAGTCTGGAATTCCTTCGGCTGCCATCACCCGAGCGGCGGCATGTAAATTTCGTGCACGCGCGTAATATCCCAAACCCGACCATAAGGCCAGAACATCATCGAGCGGCGCGGCGGCCAAATCCCCCAACTGGGGAAAGCGCTGCATGAATCGATTAAAATAATCAATCACAGTAGCCACTTGCGTTTGCTGCAGCATCACCTCCGAAATCCACACCCGATAAGCAGTGCGTGGTTGCTGCCAGGGCAAATCATGCCGACCATGCACATCAAACCAAGCCAGCAATCGCTCAGAAAATACGGGCTGATTCGTGGCCGTCTGAATCTCATGCGCGATCATGAAGTTAGAGCCCCAAACCTTTGAGCAGATTTTTAATTGGTGCCGCCTCGGTACCCAATCGTTTATCCAGCGCCTGATTGACTTTATTTTCGATTTTCTGCTTGGCTTGATCTTTAAACAACGCCTGCAAATCAATCCCAAATTTTGGCTGGGCAAACGTGCCGGTGATTTTAATCGGCACGCTCAACTGTTTGAGTTTCTCCAAGGCTTTACCTTCTTGACCGGTCGCGGTGTTCACCACAATGGCATTCAATACGTAATTGATGGTTTCGCGCGCCAGATCGACATCACCTGCACCGGTCACACGCAACAAGGGGGAAGCCGCTTGTAAATCATCATTGTGTGCGATGCCGTTCACGATGGTGGCACTGGCCGTGATCGTAGAGAAATCGGTGACTTCTTGTTTAGGAACGGCGGCCGTGTCACCCTGCAGACGCGCTTGGGCTGCGCGTAACATGTAGCCCAAATCGATGCCCTTGATTTTGCCGTTTCTCAGCGCGAAGTTCGTTTTACCGTCTAACGTCGCTTTGAGTTTGTTCAGGCTAGAACCTTGCGCGCGGCCATCAAAATTGATGTCACCTGTACCTGACACCCGCTCCTCGCCCATCGCTGCCGTTAAAGCGGGTTGCAGGGCGATATTTTTGGTCGCCAAAACCCCCTGCCAATCCGGTACTGAACTGCGCACATCAAGCCCGGCATGGGTTTGCACGGTGCCACCAAAAGCATTGAAATCGAGTTGCTTTAACTGAATTTGCCCACCCCCAGCCGTGAGCGCCAGCACCACTTGACTCAGCTGATATTGTTGATAATTGAGCTGCGCAAAATTCAGCGCGATATCCGCATTAAGTGCGCGCAAGAATGGGATAGGCAAGGGAATTTCAGCATCAGCACTCGCCCCCGTCTGAGGGTGATCAGCCATCGTGCCCTGTGCACCAACCGACTGCGTATTGGATAGCGTGGATTTTTGCATACTACCCGGCGGCAGATACGGGTTTAAATCCCAGACGCCACCGGTCAAACGCACATAAATTCGCTGGGTTTTGAGGTCACTGATCCCCGCACTACCGGTCACATCGTGTCCATCCAAATTGAATACCAGATTATTCAACATCGCCTGCGCGGACGTCATATTAAGCATCCCGGTGAGCGAACATTGCGTCAACGCTTGCTTCGATTGCATGGCGGGCACTCGGTATTTAAATGCTTCTGCCAATTGACGCGGGTTGAACGGCGTAACCGCCAGCGGACCAGTGATTACCATGTCTTGATCCAAACCCGTTACCTTGAGCGAGGTTTTAATCATTAGCGGCGCTGATTCCAGCTGCCAATTCGGGAGATTGATCACAGCCTGCGCCGAGGGGGCGGCAGAACTCGGCGGTATTTTTGCGTCCAACTCACCCTGAGCGGTGAATTTAAGTTCGCCCGAGTGGGTCGCAATCCCTTGGACGCTGCCATCAAACGCTATTTTTTTACTCGTATACACACCCTGCTGCCAATTCGCAGTCAAATCGCCCGTGGTTGTCAACGCGGCATGAGTCAGCCCAAAACCACGCTCCGCCGTAAGATCCAAGCTAAACGCTGGCAAAACAGCAGTCTGTTTGGCTAAATCCACCTCCAGTTGCGGGCTCGTCAGGATCAATTGCGTTTGTTTGGGAAGAGCAGCAAGTGCGCCCATGCTTTGGGCACTCGGCAAAACGGATCCCTCAAATTTTAGCGTTTTGGCAGTCAAGTGCTGCATGGCGGCATCCATTTCTAGCGCCCCCCCCAAACGCACGGTACCGGATAACGCGCCCAGCTTGGGCTCCAGCAATGCATACGCGAAATTAAGTGAGAGATCGACAGGTTGGCCCAGCTGTACTTGACCACTTTCCAAGTTCAGCTGTTGTAAAGACAGGGTTTGTCCCGTCACCGCATCCTGCCAGTCCAGGGTCGCATCATGAATGGCTATCCCACCAATCGCCAACGTCTTGATCGGGCTCTTTTTCTGCTCGCCCGCAGGTGTTGTTGATACGGACCCCGCAGAACTCGACTGATGCGCGAATAAATCCGCCCAGTTTGTCACACCATTGCGATCCCGTGCGAGGTGGATGGTTGCACCATCCAACACCAGCGTACCGATTTCAAATTGCCCCTTAAGTAAAGGCAAGAGCGCGGCCTTGACCTCCACTGTTTTGGCATTCAGCATATTTTTTTCGCTGAAACCTGGCGCATTCCCCAAAGAAACATCTTTAAGCGTCGCGCCCAGCCACGGGAACAGGGTAACGGTAATGGGTCCGGCGAACTGAACGCTTCGCCCCGTTTTATCCTGCACCAAGTGCGCTATTTGGTCTTTGTAATCATTGGGATTAAATGTCGCCACAAAAGCGAAGGCAGCAATAAATGC
Organism: Pseudomonadota bacterium; assembly: GCA_021801265.1. Lineage (GTDB taxonomy): Bacteria > Pseudomonadota > Gammaproteobacteria > Halothiobacillales > Halothiobacillaceae > Halothiobacillus. The sequence goes on from JAJYYE010000001.1 coordinate 41,206, forward strand.
CACCACAATCATCGCAACCAGCAACATAATACCCCGTTTAAGCCAGTGCATCCCCATACCCTCATTACGAAATTTTTTCGGATAAACCGATAGATATCAATATCTTAATAAATCCATACCCTACTGAGACCTTGAATTATTACCGCGCTTCTTTGCTTGAACGTGACTTTAACAGACAATACCGCTTCTGTATGAGTCCACATCATCTCGCCAAGATAGAGCTAAAACCTATGGGCATCACCATTAAACTTTTTGCCAGCCTGCGTGAACAATTTTTGCAGGACGAACTCAAAATCACACCCACGCCAGCCACCGTGAACGATGCCTGGCTGTGCGCCACCGCTCAACCTCATCCGGCCAATATTCTGGCTGCGGTTAATCACGAATATGTCCGGTTTGATCACCCGTTGCGTGATGGGGATGAAGTCGCATTTTTTCCACCGGTCACCGGCGGCTAATTGATAACGAGATACGCAATGAATTCAGACATCCCACTTATGCTGGCAAAACGCCAACAGTTTATTCAACGCTGGCCACTGATTGCACTTACCGTCGCAGGCATTACCCTCGGATTCTACGCTTGGGCATTTATACAGCAACCGATTCTCGTCAACCCCCTGCACGTCATCCATCTCATCCAAACCAATGGCCTAGATAGCGCCACTCAATCACTCCTATCGATTGTTGCCCCCATCTTATTTTTGGCTATTGGCGCATTACTCTTGCTACTGCTCCTATTCGTGACTGTGGGACTTGCCAATGAAGGCCGATTGATTCGACTCATTGAAAAAAAGTAAACTCAAAACTCAAGTTAAAACTTTTGCTTAAAAGATTATTTTTTGTGATGATCCTGTCAAATAAAACAGTTACAACGAAACAGGAATGCAGACATCCCAGTTTGAATAGTCAACTCGATCACATTCATGGAGAATTAATCATATGTCCCTTATCAAAAAGCCGCTGAAAACCCGCCCGGTCTGCAAAGTCACCTTCACCTTGCCGTCAGCCGTGAGCACGGATGCCAAAACTGTCACCCTGGTCGGTGACTTTAATGAATGGTCCGAAACCAGCCACCCGCTCAAATACAAAGCAGATGGCCTATTCAGTGTGACCCTCGACTTGCCAACCGATCATCGCTATCAGTTCCGTTATCTGGTCGATGGGACCAGCTGGCACAATGATGATGCGGCGGATGAATACGTTCCTACCCCATTCGGCAACGACACCAACAGCATAGTTCATACCTAAGAACCTGCTCATTGCTGTATTTGGTTTTTTATTTTGCTTGACGAGAAAAGCCCCATGGATCGACTTGAAGCACTCAACGCGCAGTTTGCAGGCTGCCCCGACCTTGAATTTATCAAAATTGGTGATTTAATCCTTGCCAAAATCGATACGCCACTCGCCCGCGCGATGGTTGCCGTGCAAGGCGCACAAATCGTTGAATGGAAGCCTGCCGATGAAGAGGATCTCGTCGTTTGGCGCGCTGAGGCGCCCAGCTACGAAACCGGGAAATCCGTTCGTGGGGGTATCCCGATTTGCTGGCCATGGTTTGGGAACCATGCCACGCTGCCCATGGCGCACGGCTTTGTGCGCACCATGGAATGGCAACTGATCAATGCAGAGTGCAGCAAAGAGGGCCTGATGAGCCTGCACTGGCGCATCACCGACAGCGCCGAAACCATGGCTTTGTGGCCTTATCCCTTTGAGCTCGATGTCATCATGCATCTTGGCCGCACGTTGCGCGTACAATTGGTCACACATAACACAGGCTCAGAATCATTCAGCATCACCCAAGGTCTACACACCTACTTTAAGGTGGGCGACACGCACAGCGTCGTCATTCGTGGTCTTGAGGGAGGGTATTACCTCGACAAGCTCAAAGGGTTTGCCCGCGCCCAACAAGATGATGTCATTACAATTAATGGCGCATTAGATCGCATTTATTTTGGCACCAGCCATGCGATAGAAATTGAAGACACTGTGTGCAACCGCATTATTCTGGTCGAAAAAGAGGGGAGTCATTCAACCGTCGTCTGGAATCCCGACGAGAATGTACCGACGGGCATGCGACCCGACGAATCACGGCAAATGGTCTGTGTTGAAGCGGTGAATGCGGCGGACGATACAGTCTCCATTGCGCCCGGAGCGCGCAAAATCCTAGGCACCACCGTGTCAATTCGCCGTCTGGACTAGTCGTGGCGCGCTTGAGCCAAAAATTGGGACGGGGGGGCCGTGTTAACGGGGCACTCATCCACTGCTTGCCCGGAAATTCAGCCCGAAATCGGCTAGGCTTAGCCCAACATCATCCGTTGCAATCGCATCACAGCCCGATCCAGCTGCTGCGCCTGCAAAGGCGACAAATCGACAAACTCCACACCAAAAACCCATTCACCTGGCGAAATAATTCGTTGATTGCGAATCACTAACGTCACAGACAGATCTGCAAGCCCATCAATGCACAGTTTAACCGGCGTCAAATGGACACCGACATCCAGACCCACCGCCTGATCTGGTCGCACGGCAATTGCACAACCGCCAGCCGATAGGTCATCCACACGCCCGACCCACAGCGTGCTGGTCGTTGGCTGGAAAAACTCCACGACGCCAATCACATCGGGAGGGATACCCACTCGGAACACATTGCGCCGTTGCAACCGATCGATCTGAGTGGGGTAAGGTACTTCAAAATAACGGTCATCCCCCTCTACTTTGCCTTTAAGATCATCAACATAGAACCATGATACCAATTGATCAACCACCGCTTGCACTCGAATGCGTTCCGCCGATCGCAAATGCTTCACATGGATGGCATCGGGCTGATCAAGCAAAATTTTCCGTCGATCAGGATCATTCCCCACCATGGCTACCGCCACTTGGTAGGCCTCGTCGCCCTCGGGAATCAACCAAAAATGGCCGCGATCTTCGAAATGCCGCGCCAGAATTTTGTCAATAACCCGAGTGCTACGCGCAGAAATAATGACATCTGCCTCGCTCATTTTGTCTGGCTCATAAGGTGAGAACTTCCCAAGGTAAAACATTCGGTAAAAACAATCAGCAAAATAGTGGGTAGTTAAAGCCCGCCAATCCAGGGGCCGACAAACCTTCTGCACAAATTTGAAAGCCCTGTAACGGGCTGAACAAGCCGGGGCGCAGAGAGAATTCTTAAGGCGGACAAAAAAATCCAATTTCGGGATTATATACAGAGGCAGCTCTCATTTCCGTGAGTTTTCAGCAGCGCTACGCCCAATCAGGTAAACATTTTACCGCCATCTGTAATTTAAGCTCGGCAAATACCGGCAGCCCATCGCGGAAAGGGGGGATATCCTCTCCTTGGATGAGCGGCAGCATATAGCGTCTAGCCGCCGCCGTGATCCCAAAACCATCGGCACGAATGTACTCCGCGGGAACGGGCAGTTCCATATCGGCAACTTCATCTAATGGCACGGCGTCCAGTGTCCAAAGGTAGGGCTCATCGGATGTACGCCGAATAGACACCATCACATCCGATCGACCAGACATCGCGTGAGTAACAGCAGCGACGCCACAGGCATAGGCTTGCTCCACATCCACTTTTGAAGCGATATGACGCGCCGAACGTTGAAAGTAATCCGAAACCGCCCAATGGGTTTTGTACCCCAGTTTGCGGGTCAACGTGGCCAGTTGGGGGGCCATCCCCCCTAATTGTTCATGCCCAAATGTCATGCTCCGCTGCGCCTGCACACAAAACGACAAATCTGAACAGAGCAATCCCTCTGCAACAACGACAATACACCAACCGTACCGCGCGATATATTCCTGCAAGGCGGCCGTAAAATCACGCTCAATGAAGGGCGTTTCTGGAAACATCAACAACAGGGGGAAATCCTCTGTTTCAAACGCCAAGCCCGCAGCAGCAGCCAGCCAGCCTGCGTGCCGCCCCATAACCTCCATGATAAATACCTTGGTCGATGTGCCGGACATCGCCGCCAAATCGCGCGACACCTCACGCACACTGGTTGCGATATATTTTGCCGCCGAACCAAAACCGGGGCTGGTGTCAGTTTTTGGCAAATCGTTATCGATGGTCTTGGGCACGCCAATCACGTTCAAGTCAAGGTCATTGAGACGAGCAAACCGCGCCACTTTGGCCGCTGTCAGCATTGACCCACCGCCCCCGTTATAAATGAATGTACCAATATCATGGGCACGAATCACCGCCAACAAACGCGCATATTGCTCGGGGTGTGTATCCGGTTCACCGAGGTCGGCACGGCAAGAACCAAATGCACCGCCCGGCGTATGGCGCAAAGCGGCAATTTCCGAGGGTGTTTCAAGCGCGAGATCATAAAGCTCCTCGTGCAGAATTCCGAGGATGCCGTCCCGCGCCGCAAACACCTTGCAAAAATGCTCTGGATGACGATGAACCGTTTCAATCACGCCGCAGGCACTGGCATTAATAACAGCCGTCACCCCACCGGACTGGGCATACAAAACGTTGTGTGGCATAGAACCTCGGATGAACGATTGTGGCTTAAAGGACATAAGGCTATTATGCCTAACGGACATAACCAAATGATTGCTTACTTTTTTAGGAGTTCAGGATGCAGATCGGCACCAGCCTCACCCATTGTTTAATTGAACGCCAGCGCGACCACGAAGGCGCTTCAGGTGAATTTACCTTACTGATGAATGACATTGTCACTGCCTGCAAAGTCATCTCCAGCTATGTCAACAAGGGCAACCTGATCGGAATTCTTGGCTCCGCTGAAACTGAGAATATTCAAGGCGAAACCCAGAAGAAGCTCGATATCATCTCCAACGATGTATTCACCAACACGCTGATGAACGGCACTCAGGTCGCAGCTTTGGCTTCTGAAGAAATGGATGAAGTTTATCACCTGCCCAAAGGTGCCAAGCGCGGCAAGTATTTGTGTGTGTATGATCCACTCGATGGCTCATCTAACATTGATGTGAACGTCACCGTCGGTACGATTTTCTCTGTTCTGCGGGCGCCTGAAGGCGTCGAGAACCCGACCGAAGCGGACTTCATGTTACCCGGCACCGAGCAAGTAGCCGCCGGTTACTGCATTTATGGCCCGTCTACCATCATGATTCTGACCACGGGTCAGGGCGTCGATGGCTTTACCTTGGATATGGATATTGGCGAGTTCAAACTCACGCATCCCGACATCATGATCCCAGAAGACACCAAGGAATTCGCCATCAATATGTCAAATCAGCGGTTTTGGGACGCGCCGGTCAAACGCTACATTGATGAATGCCTGGCCGGAAAGGAAGGCCCGCGCGGTAAAGACTTCAACATGCGTTGGGTTGCCTCCATGGTGGCTGAAGTTCACCGCATTCTGACGCGCGGCGGTGTATTTCTATACCCAGTTGACAGCAAAATCCGTGCTCAAGGCGGCAAACTGCGCCTGATGTATGAAGCCAACCCGATGGCCATGATTATCGAACAAGCTGGCGGCATGGCCATCACCGGCCCAGAGCGCATTATGGCAATCAAACCCCACAAACTGCATCAGCGCGTGCCGGTGATTTTGGGCTCTAAAAACGAAGTGCAAGTGCTGCTCGACTACCACACCGCTTAATTGCCATTGAATGCGTGGGTTAACTAGCGCATTCAAATTCACTGTGAATAAAAAAAGCCCCGTTTTGGGGCTTTTTTAGCTAATCAATCGCGAATATTTATTGCGCTGAGGCAATCTTAGCGCCACCTGGGCAAGTTTGCTTGTTTGAAGCCAGGAGAGACCCCGCCTACCTTAAATGTCCCGAAACATAAAAGCTCGATCAGACCGGCCGCCGCACCCGGAACCACAGGGCGTACAGGGCGGGCAGGAACAGGATAGTGAGGAAGGTACCACCAAAAATCCCACCAATCAGCGTGTAGGCCAGCGGGCCCCAAAACGTGCTTTCGGTGAGCGGAATGAAGGCCAGTACGGCGGCCAGTGCCGTGAGCACGACCGGGCGGGCGCGGCGAATGGTCGCCTCGATGACAGCGGTATAGCGATCCTGTCCATGGCGTTCATTCTCGTTGATCTGCCCGACCAAAATCAGCGTGTTACGCATCAAAATCCCCGCTAGGCCGATCAGGCCCAATAAGGCCACAAAGCCGAAGGGTTGATTGAAGATCGCCAAGGAGGCCACGGCACCAATCAGCCCCAGTGGGGCGGTGAGCAGCACCATGAGCAGCCCCGGAAAGGAACGCATGATGAGCATGATCAACGTAAGCATCAGCAGTACCATCACCGGCATCACCTTGGCAATCGAGGCTTGCGCCTTGGCAGATTCTTCAACCGAGCCACCGATCTGGATGTCATATCCCAGCGGTAAATCAGCACGAATTTTATCCAGCTTAGTCCAAACAGCCGCCGTGACATCGGGCGGTTGTGCGCCGGTGACTTCTGCATCGATATTGATCGACGGGTCGCGATTCCGGCGCTTCATGACCGGATACTCATACCGCGTTTCAATTTGTCCAAGCTGCCCCAAGGGCACAGTTTGGCCATTAGCCAATCGAATCGGCAAGGTTTCAAGCTGCGCCAAATCGCGCGCGGGTAGGGGCGAACCGCGCACCATCAGATTTACGGTACGAATATCCACCCGCAGTTGCGTTACCGGTGTGCCAGACAACCACGTTTGGGTTTGCGCCTCAATCGCTTGCGGCGTCAGGCCCAAAGCCGCCAGCCGGGCCTGATCCAGTTTGAGACTCAACACCGGCATTTTTTCACCCCATGACAAATGCGGGTTGATAGTGTGTGGGTTTTCGGCCATCACGGCGCGTACCTGATCGCCAATACGGCGCAACTCATCGATATCTGGACCCATGACTCGGAATTGCACTGGCCAGATAACGGGCGGGCCGTACAACAACGGGTGAGGCCGCACTTGCGCCTCAGGGAAATCGCCTGCGTCGATTTTTTTCTGCAGCATGACTTGCAGTTCATCCCGCTCGATGGCGTTATGCGCTACAGCGATAATTTTGGCAAACGCTGGGTTGGGTAATTCGGGATTCAATGCGAGGAAAAACCGCGGGGCGCCTTGGCCGATATAGGTTGAAAGTGATGCAAGTTGCGGTGCCCCTTTGATCGCGGCCTCCAACCGATGTGCGACTTTTTCGGTAGCTGCAATGGATGAGCCTTCAGGCAAGTCAATATCAATCAAGAGCTCCGGTCGATCGGAGCTGGGGAAAAATTGTTTTGCGACGCCTTTACCCATCACCGCCACGGAAGCCAGGAACAACAGCACGGTGGTACCCGCCACCAGCCAGCGGTAATCGACACAAAAAATAACCACGCGACGCAAGCCGCGATAAATGCGGCTTTGATACATTCCGCTACCGCCCGCAGGATGCGGGATGACTTTGGGCAGAAAATGCACCCCGAGATACGGCGTAAATACCACCGCAACCAGCCAGGAGGCGATGAGAGAAATACCTAAAATCCAGAAAATGTTGCCCGCATATTCGCCCACATTCGATTGGGCAAAACCAATCGGCACAAAACCCACCACGGTAATCAAGGTACCCACCAGCATCGGCGCAGCAGTAATACGCCAGGCGGCGGCGGCGGCCTCGGTGCGGGATAAACCCTCTTCCAATTTCACCAGCATCATTTCGATAGCGATGATGGCGTCATCCACCAGCAAACCGAGCGAGATAATCAGCGCGCCCAAGGTGATACGATCGAGGTTTTTGCCGGTCATCAGCATCACGCCGAAGGTAATGCCCAAGGTCAGCGGCACGGCCAACGCCACCACCAAGCCAGCACGCAACCCCAGCGCGATAAAACCCACCAGCATCACCACGCCCAGCGCGATGAAGAACTTCCATTGAAAGGTATTCACTGCCAGCTTAATGGCATTCGCCTGATCGGTGACTTTGGTTAAGGTCACGCCCAGCGGCAGTTGCTGTTGTGCGGTTTTCTCAAACTGAGTCAAGCGCTCGCCCAAGGCTAAACCATTGGCGTTTTTCGCCATAATCACGCCGACCATCACCGCGTTTTGGCCATTGTTTTGAATGATGAAACTCGGCGGATCGGCATAACCTCGCCGCACGGTCGCAATATCACCCAGGCGAATCACCCGCCCATCAATGGCCAAGGCGGTGTTTTCAATCCGCCCAATGATGCCCGGCGTGCGCGCGGCATAGCCCGCATCCACCCGAAAATACAGGCGGGGTCCGGCTGTTTCGACCAAACCTGCGGGGGTGATGGTGTTCTGGGCGGCAATCGCCTGGCCAATGGCGGCAGGTGTCAGCCCCATGGTTTGAAGTTTTTTGGGATCCAAATCAACAAACACCTGCTCAGGCTGCTCACCCAGAATATGGACTTTGGCCACGCCGGGCACAGCTAAAGCTCCGGTGCGCAAACGCTCGGCTTCCCGCGCTAAATCCCGCTCGGGCAAGCCGGGCGCGGTGAGTGCATACAGCGTGAAATAGACATCGGAGAAATCATCATTGAAAAAAGGCCCCTGCACACCGGCTGGCAGGTTGGGCGCCTCATCGCCTAAATGCTTACGCACCTGATAAAACGCGTTTTGCACCTGATCAGGCGGCGTATCTTCACGCAAATCCACCCGCATCTGGATGCTTCCCGGGCGCGCATAGGTTTCAACCCGATCAAAATAGGGCACGGCTTGCAAGGCCTTTTCCAGCTTATCCGCCACTTGATCCTGCATTTGCTGTGCAGTCGCGCCGGGCCATTGCGCCGTCACCACCATGACTTTAATCGTAAAAGTGGGGTCTTCGGCGCGCCCCAACGAAACAAACGAATATACCCCGACCAAGGCCACCATAATGATGAAGTACAAGGTGACGGCATGCTCACGTACCGCCAGCGCCGAGAGGTTAAATCCCGAAAAACTGGCGCGATTCGGTTCGCGTTGCCCTGATCCAACCAGTTTGGGATCGCTCATGAACCCAACCCCGGCTGGATGCGTACGCGCTCGCCGTCATGCAGACGATTCACGCCCAATGCAACCACCATCGTACCCGTGGGTAAATCGGTGCTGATGACCGCCTGCTCATGCCCCAAACTCAAGACGTGAATGGGCGTGAATACCGCTTTGCCATCACGCACCACGAATAGTCCCGACCGATCCCCCTGCCCTAAAATCGCACCAATCGGTACCGTTTTTGACACGGTTTGATCGGCAAACGAGAGTGTGACCGTTTGACCTAAACCCGAAGCGGTCACTGGGTTCTGCGGCAAATCAAACCGCACCGTCCAGGTGCGGCTTGCGGCATCGACTGCGCCTTCGACCGTCGCAAACGTTGCATCCAGCGAATGAGTCTGGCCAAAAATTTGCGCCTTGGCCAAATGAGGCAAACCGGCCAAACGCTGCTCCGGCACGGCAACCAAAGCTTGGCGATCACGCGCACCCGCCAGCGTCACTACCGGCTGCCCGGCACCCACGACCGCACCGCGATCCGCATCCACCGACACGACGACCCCGGCAAACGGCGCTTTCAATTCCGCATAACCCAAGGCCAGCCGTGCTTGATCAAGTTGCGCGCGCGCGGCAGTTTGCGCGGCACTGGCAGCATTCACATTCGATTTGGCCTGATCGAAATCCTGCGGACTGGTGAGTTTTTGGGCGACCATGGATTGAATTCGCTCAAAATTTTGCTGGGCGAACCGCGCCTGCGCTTCGGCCTGCCGGGCTTGTGCGCTACTTGCCGCCACTTTAGCCTGCAAATCTGCGGGGTCTAATTTTGCCAGCACCTCGCCAGCCTGAACCGACGCGCCACGCTCGACCAAGCGCGCAGCAATCCGCCCGCCGACCTGAAAACCCACCACGCTTTGCGTGGCCGACACCACCGTACCCGTCAAATTTGGCTGCGCCAGTGCCCCCGCTTGAATCAACGCCACCCGCACGACAGGCGGCGGCGTCTCTACCGGCGCCCGCTCACTCTTGCAGCCCGCCAACACCATAGCCAACACCATCATTACGCCCAGATTTCGCCCTGGCCGTGTGCATTGTTCCATCATAAATTTCAACCTGTTGTATCTCATAACGCTAACGCGTCAAATGGCACCAAACTCACTTAGCCGCGAAAAACCGCCCCCGCGCTGCCATACTCAAAGCTTTCAATAAATCCGCTTAAATAATGTTATGACGACACTCGTATGGTTTCGCCAAGATTTACGCTTACAGGATAATCCCGCGCTATCCGCAGCCCTGAACGATGGCCACATCATACCGATTTATATCCAAGCCGGTGACGTGGATACCGCACGCGAAGGCAGCGCGGCACGCTGGTGGCGGCATCACAGCCTCAGCGATCTGGCAAGTGGCATCGCCGCGCTGGGGAGCCGACTCATCATCCGCCAAGGCGAGCCACTGGCTGAGCTGCAAAAACTGATCCTTCAAACGGGTGCTACGGCCATCGTGTGGAATCGCCGTCTTGAACCTGCGGCGATTGCAGCCGATCAAATCATTAAAGCAGCACTCAAGGCCGATGGCATGAACGCACGTTCATTCAACGGCAATTACCTACATGAACCCTGGGAAATTTTGAATAAACAAGGCCAGCCTTTTCAGATATTTACGCCTTACTGGAAAGCCAAAATCGCCGCCGGTTTAGATTTTTCTATCCAACCTGCACCGCCAAGTCTGCCACCCGTCGATCAGCGACTCGAAAGTCTTGCGGTTGAAGCACTCGAACTCTTGCCAAATATCCCGTGGGATAAAAACTTTTACCTCGAATGGATACCCGGCGAAGCCGGTGCTTGGACCCGGTTTGAACAATTTCTGCCGAAAATCGACGACTACGCAGAGGCGCGTAATTTTCTGGTCGGTACGGGCGTATCCAAACTCTCCGCGCATCTGCACTTTGGCGAAATCACTCCGCGCCAGATCATTCGACATCTTCTGGATATGCGCGGTTCTGTACTCGAATCGCGTGGGGTGGCGCATTTCATGCGCGAACTCGGCTGGCGCGAATTTGGCGTGTACCTCGCCTACCACTTCCCGCACACCGTTGATACACCGCTCGATAAACGCTTCAACCGATTCCCCTGGCGCGATGCCCCCGATGATCTGCGCGCTTGGCAACGCGGCCAAACCGGCATTCCGGTGGTGGATGCCGCGATGCGCTGCTTGTGGGTAACGGGCTGGATGCACAACCGCGCACGGATGATTGTCGCCTCAATGCTTACCAAAAACTTGCTCATCGATTGGCGGCTGGGTGCGGCGTGGTTTATGGATACGCTGGTCGATGCGGATTTGGGGTCCAACACCGCCGGTTGGCAGTGGACGGCGGGCACTGGCGCCGATGCCGCACCATACTTCCGTATTTTCAACCCCATGTTGCAGGCTGAAAAATTTGATCCCGAGGGCACGTTTATCCGACGCTGGGTACCCGAACTCGCCCGCGCCGACACCAAAACCTTATTTGCACCCTGGGAAGCCCGCAGTACGGACTTGCTTAGCGCCGGAATTATTTTGGGCACGACGTACCCTACACCCATCACGGAACTCGCGGGCAGCCGCGCACGTGCGTTGGCGAGTTTTGCCCAAATTAAGAAATATTAGCCGTCTGGGGTTCGACGATTTCTCAGCAGCGATCACTCAACGGCGACTGAAATCTGTCAGAATCGTTCCTTTTCTAAAATCGGTTTTCAAACCACCTGATGTATCCGCACCACCATCACCTGCTGCGCGCACTGAAATCCTTCGGTCATCGTCTATACCGCCACTTGTGGATGGCGGCCTGGTTTCCGCATATTCCGCTGGCTTTGGCCGTAGGGCTTTCCGGGCTCCTGCAAATCCGCCAAACCTTAACGGTGGTCAGTGAATTCATCACCCTGCCGCAACAAGCGCTGACCCGCCTCACAGAAGGGTTTGATGCGTCAGCCATTCGCGGCGTGCCACATGATGTGATTGGCGTGCTGCTAATGATGATGTCCATTGGCTTAATCATGCGCTCGCGCCTCGCCTGGATGGTCACCTTGCTGATGACTGCGGCAAGTTTACTGCTGGAACTCAGCCCCTATGCATCGCAACCGCTATGGCTGGAATTTATTCACGGCAGCTTATTGATTTTACTGATCTTGTCGCGTGAACACTTCCAGCGCGCCAGTCTGGCCACCGGCACCTTGTTTGCCACCACCGGCATGCTGCTTACCATCAGCTTTGGTGTGGTTGGCGCATATGTATTGGGCGCACAATTCAAACCCGGGATTCCTGATTTCGTTACCGCGTTGTATTTCACCATTGTCACCATGTCTACGGTGGGTTACGGCGACATAATCCCCATCACGTCTGAAGCCCGCCTGTTTACCATCAGTTTGGTGATCTTGGGCTTATTGGTGTTTGCGACTTCACTGACGGCCATTTTAGGGCCAATGATGAACAAACAATTACTGAACCTGATTCAACCCCGGAGAAAACCGATGCAGCGCAAAGATCACATTATCGTGGTGGGCAATGGTTCACTCGCCCGCAATGCGGCTAAATCATTGGAAACACGCGGCCTGAGCGTCACCGTGATTTGGCCAACCAAACCGCCCGAGTGTGCCGATCTACCCTGTGATTTAATCATTGGCGATGGCAGCGACAGCGAGATTCTGCTGCAAGCGCAAGTCGATACCGCCCGCGCTGTGCTGGCGCTGACCGATGATGATTCCGATAACGCCTTCATTATTCTCGCGGCCAAGGATGTGAACGAAAAAATCAAAACCGTGGCCGCCGTGAGTGATGCGCACAACATGGATAAGCTTAAGCGGGTTCACCCCGATGTGGTGCTGGCCCTGCCCGTGATTGGTGCAGAATTACTCGCCATGGCGTTAAGCGGCGAAGACATCAAGGCAGATGCGTTATTTGAGCAACTGTTGCAATTGGATTAATTGGTCTTGAGTAACTCAGAATGTCGATATATAGTGAAGGTGATTTTGGTGAATTTGTCCTGCCGTTAGCCCTACGTCTGGGCGGGCAGGAAATTTCAAATCGGCGGTTAAAGCTGCTGGAAGCCGTGCGCCACACAGGTTCGATCAGCGGTGCAGCCAAAGCCATCGGCATGACCTACAAAGCCGCTTGGGATGCCATTGATGCCATCAACAACCTCGCGGCCAAACCCGTGGTGGTTGCCCAGCATGGCGGATCGGGCGGGGGTGGCGCGGTGCTATCGGTCTATGGTGTGGAGCTGATTACCGCTTTTGGCAAGCTGGCCGCCATGCAGACCGAGCTCACGGCGCTGTTTCAACATCACCAAATCGAACATCTCACCCACGATTTACGGAGTATTTTGATGAAAACCAGCGCACGCAATACCTTTTCCGGCACCGTAACAGCTGTCATCCCGGGCGCTGTGAACAGTGAAGTCGTTTTACATATTCAAGGTGGTGATGAACTCATCGCGATCATCACCAACGGCAGCGTGGAAAACATGGGGCTGAGCGTAGGCAAAACCGCGTACGCGCTGATTAAATCCAGCTTTGTAATCGTATCCAAAGAACCTGTGACCACCTCGGCGCGCAACCAGTTGTGCGGCACGGTAGAGCGCGTCACCGATGGTGCGGTGAATGCCGAAATCGTGATTAAACTCGCCGGTGGCAATTTAGTCACCGCCATGATTACCGAAGGCAGCACCCAATCACTAGGACTGGAAGTCGGCGACAAAGCCTGCGCGATCATCAAAGCCAGTCATATCATTGTGGGTATAGATAACTAAGTTTCGCCGTGGCACGCTCTGTTGGGCGTGCTTTTTTTTTTCGCCATTCGATATATATCTTAATAAACATCGGAGATCATCCATGAAAAAAATCCTCAACATCACCATCGGTGCCACTTTTGCCATCACCGCCGCCTTCAGCAGTGCCCAAGCCGACACCATCACGGTGGCCGTTGCCGCCAACTTCACCAAGGCAATCGGGGCAATCGGCAAAGAATGGACACAAGAAACCGGTAACGAGGTGCATTTCTCGTTTGGCCCGACGGGCGGCCTGTATGCGCAAATCAACAACGGCGCACCGTTTGATGCCTTCTTCTCTGCCGACACCAAAACCCCGAAAAAACTCGTCGATGAAGGCAAGGCCAGCGATTATTTTGCATACGCCCAAGGCAAACTCGCGCTGTACAGTACAAGTTTGCCGGTTACCAAGGACCCAACCGCCATCATCAAAGGCGGCGACTATAAATTCCTGGCCATCGCTAACCCCAAAGGTGCCCCATATGGCAGCGCGGCGGTGCAAGTGCTCGAAAAAATGGATATGTATAAAAAGCTCGATAGCGAGAAAAAAATCGTCCAAGGGGAAAGCATTACCGCCACCTTCCAATTTGTCATGACGGGCAATGCCCAACTCGGCTTCGTGGCACTCTCGCAAATTAAAGACCCCGAAAGCCCGGCCAATGGCAAGGGGGAATTCTGGCTCGTGCCACAAGAAGATTACTCGCCCATCAATCAAGCGGCCGTACTGATTAAAGACTCCAAACATGCCGCCGCCGCCAAAAGTTTTATGGCGTTCATGAAGAGCCCGGCTGCTGTAAAAATCATCGAAAGTTACGGTTACGAAATTCCGAAATAATCGGAATCATGCCCTGCCGTGTCGGAAATACCCCCTGCGCTGCAGGAGGGGTTTCAACCCCGACCAATGCAGCCAAAACCCTAAAAGCCCGGGGCAATCACCCCAACCAACACGAGCTTGACCATGCAGATATTCGGCTACCCACTTGATGTGGATCCCATTCTTCTCACCCTGGAAGTGGCGGCCATCACCACGGTGGTATTGCTGATGATTGGTACCCCCATTGCCTGGTTTTTGTCACAGATGCGTTCCCGCGCCCGCATTTTTTTGGAAGCCCTGGTCGCGCTGCCGCTGGTATTACCGCCGACCGTACTCGGTTTTTACCTGATTATCGCCATGAATCCAGACGGCACCATCGCCAGCTTGCTGCGCGATATCGGCATCCACCAACAGCTTACCTTCAGCAAAACGGGCCTTGTGATCGGTTCGGTGGTTTACTCGCTCCCATTTACGGTACAACCCATTATGGCGGCGTTTGAAGCCCTGCCCATGCCAATCGTCGACGCCGCCCGCACCATGCGCGCCGCGTTTTTTGATCGATTTTTCACCGTAATTGTGCCGCTGGCGCGCCAGGGTTTTTTGGTGGGATCAGTGCTCACCTTCGCGCATACGGTGGGAGAATTCGGCGTGGTGCTGATGGTCGGTGGCAATATCGAAGGCCAAACCCGCACGGTATCCATTGCGATTTTCGACCATGTGGAATCGTTTGAATATGCTGATGCCCATATGCTGTCCATCATCATGGTGATTTTCTCGATGCTGGTGCTGATGTTTGTCTATGCACTCAATCGCAAGCTTCAAATCAAGCAGGCATAACCCCATGTTTAAAGGTAATTTACAGCTCGAATTGGGCAATTTCACACTCGATTCCGGCAAATTTGCGTTCGATTCAACTGGTGTGACTGTCTTATTCGGCCGTTCTGGCTCTGGCAAATCCACCTTGCTGCGCGCCCTATCGGGGCTGGATAAAGACACCCGTGGCACGCTGCAATTTGGCAACGAGGTATGGCAAAACGGCCGAAAAGCCCTGCCGGTTGAGCGGCGAGATATTGGCTTTGTGTTTCAAACGGCCGCCCTGTTACCCGGCAAAACCGTGCAAAGCAACCTGGACTACGCCATCAAGCGCGTGCCCAAGGGCCGCGCCCATGGTCCTTCACCGCAGGAAATCATCGATCGCGTCGGGATTGGTTATCTGCTGGACCGGTCAGTCGATAACCTCTCCGGCGGCGAACGTCAGCGCGTGGCCATTGCCCGCGCCCTGCTCACCCGCCCACGACTGCTGATGATGGACGAACCGTTGTCCGCCCTTGATTGGCGCGCCAAAACCGAGTTACTCACGCTGATTGAATCGGTGATTGCCGATTACCAAATTCCCACGCTCTACATCACCCATACCCCCGTGGAGGTCGAGCGGCTGGCAAGCCGTGTAGTGTTTATGGCCGATGGCCGGATTACCTCGGTCGAATCATTGACAGAGGCCACCACCCGCATCGACTCGCCGCTGTTTACCGAAGAAGGTCCCGTATCGGTACTGCACGGCGTGATGGGGGCAATCGATGATGACGGCCTGATTGCCTTTGAATCGACCAAAGCTGATGTCTTCACCTTTTGGCTGAATCGGGCGGAGCACGCCAACACGCCAACACCGAAAACACCGAAAACACAGGCACGGTTGCGCGTATTGGCGCGGGATGTTGCCATCGCCCGCCAGCGCTATTCAGACATCAGCATGCTAAACCAAATTCCCGCCACGATTGACCGCATCGAAGCCGATCCAGAAACCCACCGACAAGCCGTATTTTTAACCCTGGATGACGGCCAGACCCTCATCGCCGAACTCAGCCGTCGCTCGGTAGCAACGCTTGATTTGGCGGCAGGACAAAGCGTATTTGGCTTGGTGAAAACCGCCGCGTTGATGGATCAATGAATCGTTATTGATCAAGGGAGTATTCATGGGGAAATTCAAACGCCCCACACAAGGATTTATCGACGGTGCCGCCATGAAAATCAAAGCCGCCGCGCTGGATAAACTCATGATCTTCCCGCTCGCGGGACTGGCGATCGGCGTGATCGGCGGGCATGTTTCAAACTGCTCTGATTGGCGGCGCGCTGGCGCCCGATGGCCCTTTACATTGGGTGATTGGTGTAATTGCGGGTTTGATTATCGACATCAAACTGGCGGGCAGCCTGTCGCTTGCCATCTCATTACCCACCATACTCGTCAGCTTTGTGCGCTACTCACAATCGGGCCATTTTGGTGTACTCAAACGGGAACAGCCGCTTTTTTCGGTATGACGGCCGGTTCATTTCCGGTGCAGCTTTAGGCAACTTGGCCATCGGTTTTATCGCCCCCGATTGGCTGATTGTCGCACTCACGGTCACTTTATTGAGTTCGGCGTACACAACATTTCAGCACAGCCGCGCGCATTAACTCAATGTGCGATTAGTCGCCGCCTTCGTCGTGATGGCCGTCGCCATGATGATCCCTTCGATCATCATGGCGACGCTCGTCCTGCCGATCTCGCCAGTATCGGTCATCACGGTTACGGCGCTCATCGGGATAGACATAAACCGGCGCATCATACTCCCGCCGCGGTGCCACAATGACATAGGCCGGTGGTGGTTCGCGGTGGTAGTCACGCCCACCGTCACTTGATCCCCCTAAAATCAAATTCCAATTGAGCCCATCGGCATGCACGGTGGGCGCAGTGCAGGCCATAACGGCCAGAGAAGCCAAGAAAATGCGTCGCATACACCATCCCCAAATTAAGCTCACAAAAAAAAGTGATCGGTGAAGAAAACCGATCACAGGCGCTTTATTAATCAGTCTTCCTGATTAATCGGGATTTGGGCCTTCCGCTTTGTTTTCCAGAACTGCCCCCGATTGCGCATCGACGCCCACTTCATGGGTCACGGTGCCGGTTTGGATATCAAAGGAATAACGCAGCCCGCTGCCACCGGCTTCTTTTTCCAATTCCTCATCGGTGATTTTACCGGGATACGCCTTAAGCGCAATGGTACGGGCCTCCGTGATACTCACCTTAGCGTTCTTGGCAAAGGATTCTCCCGTGTAGGCCTGGGCGGCGGCCATTCCGGCCACCGACAAAGCAACGCCAGTCATTGCAGCAATTAAAAAACGAGATTTCATGGTACCGACCTCTTGAATGATTAATGAACGTCAACCGTGTGTTGACAGGAGTTCAGAATACTCAAGGGAAAATTTCCAGTGCATGGCGGCCAGATGACAAATAGGTAATCTCATTATGCGGATCTATCAATCAAATTTACCGCCGCCATGTCAGCAACAACAACCGCGCACTGATATTAATCATCAGCACCATCCCCGTAATCAAAAACGCAGCCGCGTAAGCGAGTTGATGCGCCGACTCGTAGGGTTCGCCGATAAAGCTCCAGATCACGTAGGTGAGATAGCCCACCCCTTCGTGGGTGAAATGCCCCGTCCAGAGATAATTCGACCAACCGGCGGTGTACAATAACGGTGCGGTTTCGCCCAAGGCAATCGCCAAGGCCATTAGCACGCCGGTTAGAATCGGAATGCGCGCGGCGGGCAGTAACACCTGCCAAATCAACCGCCATTCGGAGCAACCCAAGCCATAAGCGGCCTCGCGGAAACTCTGGGGCACGGCCCGCAAGGCCATTTCGCTGGTGCGCGCGATGTAGGGCAACATCAAAATCGCGAGCGTGATGGAACCTGCCAGCAAGGAAAACTTCCAGCCAAAGCCAATCACCAGGGTGATATAACCAAAATAGCCCAAGACCACGGACGGCACACCGACCAGCACATCCGATAAAAACCGCGAGATTTTACCGATCCAACCCTCGCCGTGCTCCGATAAATACACGCCCGCACTCACACCAATCGGCACAGCGATGGCCAGCGCGAAGCCAGAAAGCACCAACGAGCCCAACAGCGCATTGCGTAATCCGCCCGCAATACCTTGGGTATCTTCAGTGAAAATTTTGAGATTCAGCGCGGGCAAGCCCTTGATAAACACATAAACCAGAATGTGCAGCAACACAAACGCCAGTATCGCAAAGCTCACCGCCGCCAGCCCCCAAGTGAGGGCATCAACCATGCGCCGAAGCGGGCTGATGGCGAATAATTTGATTTTCGTTTGGGTGTGTTGGCGCGCGGTCATCTCCTTCATGTCCGGTTCCCCGACAGCCATAGCAAGCCACGGGCAGCGGCATTCACCAAAATTGAAATGACCATCAACAACAACGCAATTTCAGCCAGCGCATTCACCGCCATGCCGGTTGGGTCTTGCATGGCGCTATCCAATTGCGAGGCAATGAACGAAGCCATGGTGGACACCGGATCATAAATATTGCCCGGTAGGCTATTGAGCGCGTTGCCGCTCACCATCAGCACGGCCATGGTTTCGCCCAATGCCCGCCCGAGCGCCAAAATCGACACCCCAATCAGCAGTTGTTTTTGTCCCGGCATAATAATCCGCCGCACCACTTCCATGCGGCTAGCGCCCAAACTCGCACCCGCTTCCCGCAACGCCGCTGGCGTGGCGACAATCGCATCGCGCAAGCTTGCGGTAATCAGTGGCACCACCATAAACCCCAGCACAATGCTGGCGGTGAGTAAACCGTAGCCACTGCCGACAGGCCCCCGAAAGACCGGGATAAACGAGCCAAACGTATGTTCCAGCCATGGGAAAACTTCTTTACCCAAGAACGGGATAAGCACGAGATAACCCCACAAACCGTACACCACGCTGGGCACCGCAGCCAAAAGTTCCACCAGAAATGAACCCACCGCTCGCGTCCAGCCGCCCAAGCCTTCGGCCAGAAAAATAGCGGCATACACCCCCATGGGTACGGCCAGAACCAGCGCAATGAGCGCAGTGAGCAAGGTGCCTACAATCAGAAACAGCACACCATAATTAGCGCGCGGCAAGACTTCGGTCCCATGCACGGTAATCGGATCGGCGTACATATTGCCGAGATTCCAACTGTTATGAATCAGAAAACCCAACCCATTGAATTTAATCGCAGGCCAGGCTGAAATGAATAAAAAAACCACAATCACAATGAGTGATAACGGTAGTAGCGCAGCAACTGCCCCCAGTCCCCAATGAAACCGGAGACGATCCATCAAATTTTGCATAGGTTGGCTCCAAACGAATACAGCGAGCCCCTCTCGGTGCCCGCTGTATTACCGCGGCAAACGACAGGGAAAACCCTGTCATTAAACCCTGTTACTTAGCCGCTAATCTTGGCGATTTGCGCTTCAGACTGCTTAACCACACTCGGAGGTAGCGCCACAAAGTTCACTTCTTTCATGAAGTGTTCGGCATTGCCGCCTTTAGGCGAAATCGACCAAGTCAGGAATTTCTTCAAAGTGGCGGCCATCTCAGCAGAAGGTTGCTTGGCATCAACCAATGCATATTCGTAGTTGATGATCGGATAACTTTCAGCGCCCGGCGCGAAAATCAAGCTAACGCGCTGATCAGCGGGTGATTTTGGCACCATCGCTGCCGCGGCGGCTTTCACGTTTTTAATTTCGGGCAATACAAATTTGCCGTCTTTGTTTTCCAGCAGTGCTTCGCCCAATTTGTCGTCCCCGATCTGCTTCTTGAAGCTGACACCAATATAGGCAATGGAGTATGGGTTGTTCTTGATGGCATCAACCATGCCGGGGTTACCCACCGCGCCGATATTACCCTGCACCGGCGCCCAACTCACCGTCACGCCGTAGCTGTAATCGCTCGCCCATGATGGTGTTGAAGCAGTGAGGTATTGGGTGAAAATAAACGTATCGCCAGACCCATCGGTGCGGTGCACAGTAACGATGGCGTGATCGGGCAGCTGAGTGCCGGGGTTCAATTTCGCGATTGAGGCATCATTCCAGTGCGTGATTTTACCGCTATAAATACCGGCCAGAACGGGGCCACTCAACTTCAAATGCTCATTATTCAAGCCCGGCACGTTGTAGTTAATCATCTGGCTAGAAATTGCCATTGGGATGTTCAGCATACTGGGGTGCTGCTTCATTTGGGCATCGCTCAAATACGCGTCAGAGGCGCCAATTTGTGCCAGACCTTGCATTGATTGTGCCTGGCCGGTGCCGCTACCGGTGCTGGCGGTGGTGAGCTGCACGCTGGGGTTTTCCCTCGTGTACACCGGCTGCCATAAATTAAACAGCGGATACAACAGGCTTGACCCAGTTTCCAAAACCGACACCGTCCCCGCCGAGGCCGCACCAGCAGACATCATCGCAGAACCAGTCACCACACTCGCCACTATTAACCGTAACGTATTGCCAAACATTTTCGCCATAAATCACCCCGTCATTGATATGCCTGATAAAACAAAAAGCAAGACAAATTAATAATCTTGCTTAATGAGAGGAGACACTATCAATAGTATTCATGAACTTTTCGTGAACTTTTTATGAACAAACGATGACAGCGCCGTGTTTATCTTAAAAACAGCCGCATGAATTGAATACCAGTCTATTTTGCGGATTTAACAGGCTGGTGAACACGTCATGAACGACGGCAAGACAAGGCGGAAATGGGCGAAAAACCGGAGTTTACACACAGTAAATGAGGATTTTTAGCCCATGTTCAGCGCCGTATTACCGAACGCAATTGTGTTCACCAGGCTGTTAACGATCAGCGGGCGAAAGCAGCCGCCATGCGCGGCCACCCAGCATCATCAGAAATACAGGCAGTCCGGCAACCAAGTAAAAGTGATAAGTCATCAACCGCCACAACAGCAGTGAAAAACCAATACTCGCCACATCCAAAAATGGGGCCAGCAAGGCTGCGTAACCCAACTCCACCCCACCTGCGCCGCCAGGTAATACGCTGATCTGACCAAACAGAAGCAAGACGCCCTGTACCGCGAACAAATACGACCATGGCACCGAGGCACCAATCAAGCTAATGACCACCGCCAAAATACTGTAACGCAAGAGCCAGTGCGCGGCGCAAAACATAAATAGCAACAATAATTGCCAACGGGGCAACTGCAACACCAAACGTACGCCTTGCCGAAACTGCATGAGCCAACGCGCCAGACGCCGTTGCCGATGCACCGAGAGCCGGAAGGGATTCAACACGCGGCCCAACAACCGAATCAATAACCGATGCTGCCGCAACAGCAACCAAAACACCACCGCACCCAGGCCGAATAGACTTAACGTCACGGCCACCAACCAAGCGGGATCGCTAAACCCACCGTGCAACGCCAGCGACAGCAGCGCCACCGGAAACGCCACCGCAAAAAACACCCCATCCATGAAATGATCAATCGCATACATTGCCGCCGCATGAGCGGTACGAATGCCCTTTTGTTTCAACAAGGCCACATAGGTGAGTGCCCCGCCCGCACCCGCGGGCGATGCCGCGCCTGCAAATTCCGTGGCAATCACCGCGCCCAAGCGCCAGCCCGCTGGCAAGCGGCTGCCCATACCTTTCGCTAATATCTGCATCCGAAAACTATTGAATACCCAACCCAACAGAACCATGCCAATCATCAAGGCCAACCAGTCGGCCCGAATTTTCGGCAAATTTTGCAGTAAGCTGCGCCCACCCAAGAGAAACGGTACGGCGAGACTGGCGACAATCGCCAATGCCAGCATCCAAATCAGCCGACGTCGATGCCGGTTTAGCGCCATGTCACCGCGCTCAATGGTGCGGGGATTGATGCCTCCCCGTTTGAGGCACCCGAACTCGACCAAACGAGGCGTGATTTGGTCACTGCAGGACGCTCGGCCACTACCGCTGCCAACGCGTTCTGCCAGAACAGCACGGCCTGTGGCCAATCGGCGTCGACGGGATGCAACCCTAAGCGAATCGGGGTATTTTGCCGCGCCGGATTGAATAATTGGCGCAACAACCGTTCGTTATAAATTTTCGATAACTGCCGCCGCCATGCCGCACGCACGCTCCAGACCAACGAGGTGGCGGCAGTTTCATGATTAATGCGCAGATCAATCAATCCCGTACGCGTGGCATACCAATCAAAACCCAATTGCGCCAGGGCTTCTTGAGTACCGCAACTGGTGAGCCAAGCGGGCGCGACAAATCCGCGTGCTGCCCAGCCGCAGGCAGTCAGCTCATCGCGGCCTTGCGTCAATAAATGCAGTGCGGTGGGTGTATCTAATCGGGCAAATTCCCCTTCAGTGGTGTAAATGCGCCGCCGAACCCAATCCACCGGTCCGGTTACCGGCTGATTATCGGCGTGATGGTAGCCATGCAGCACCACTTCATCACCCAAGGCGAGGCGACTATCCAGCCAGGCACGAAATTGCCGATGTTCCGCCAGGGGCGAATCGCCATGATAACGCGGCACCACCAGCAAGGTGACGGGCATCGGGCCATGGGGGGTAATCATGGGGGCAAGTGCACCCAGCAGCGCCATGCAGCGTGCGTGTGTTCTCGGCGCCACATCATGCAGCACTAACGCCGCTGGCGCCCGTGAACAGGCAAGCAAGCCAGCCTGTGGATTAGCGTTTGAATGAACCGGTGAATTCATGGATGAACTTCCATTGAGGCGGGTTCAATCACACCACGGTGCCGCAGTTGGCGCAAGTCGGTGAACAAGTGCTCAAACCGGGCTGACCACGCAAACTGTGCCACCACCCGCGCCCGTGCCGCTGCGCCCAATGCAGCCGGGTTGCGGGCGAATACAGAGTCCACTGCCATCGCAAACGATGCCGGATTATTGGGAATAGCCAACGCGCCCACCGAATCATCCACCAGTTCCGGTACTGCACCGCCATTCACGCCAATCACCGGTAGGCCCGCCGCCATGCCTTCGGCAATCACCAGACCAAAGGTTTCCTGATCGCCCGCATGCACTAAGGCGTCACCGCTCGCCAGTAACCCCGCCAATACCTGCGGATCGGCCACAAAATCCACCACGGTAAGCGCGATGTCCGCCGGACGCGGCATATCGGGGCCGATTAACAGCAAGTGATAGGGCGCACCCAAGCGCCGCATCGCATCGAATAATACCGAGAGGTTTTTCTCAATCGCATTGCGCCCGGCGTAGACCAAAAGCCGTGCATCGGCCGGAATGCCAAGTGTCGCACGCATCAACGGATCGCAACGCCCAGGGTTGAACAACTCCGTATCCACACCCAAAGGTTGCGTGCTCACCCGGTTTAACCCCAAGTCGCGCAAACGCTCCGTCATAATCTGGCTGGGCGCGAATACCCAATCGTATTGCGCGTACAAATGCTGGATATACCTTTGAATCGGCGCACTCGTCCAGCCACCAAACCGCAAGGCAGTCATCCGCATTAAGTCGGAATGGAAAAACCCTACCACAGGAATATCAAGCCGACGCCCCGCTCGCACCGCGGCCCAAGCCAAACGGTAGGGGTCGCCAGCCTCGATCACATCGGGTTTGAGTTCGGTGAGCACATCAATCCAGGGCTGCACCCGCAGTGGAAACCGATAACCCTTGCCTGCCAGCAAGGGGAAAGCAGGCACCGTGACCGTGGTCAACGCGCCTTCGTCTCGACGGGAAAACTGCGCACCCGGTACCACCAAGCTATGCCGCAAGCCGATATTCGCGGCGCAATACGCCCGCTTGGCCAAAATATACCGGCGCACCCCGCCAGAAGCGGGCCCCCAAAACATCGTAATATCTGTTAAATGCACGTTGTGCTCGTTCGTCCGTTATTATGAGAGTTAAGACCGCCATCTGAGCACTGTCTTCAAGAGATGTTCCGATGACCGTATCAAAGGAGGCATCATGCCACACGCGAGCGCATCACCCCGAACGACGCTGCACGGATTCAACAGCAGACAAACCTTGCAAACGTTTAACCAAGCCCGCCGCATCCACGGCACCCGGTAACTCAAGTTGCAGCGCCACATCGGTTAGCCCGCTGTTACGCTCCAAGCGGCTGCGACTTTCCACAATACGCGCTTTAAATGGCACGAGTATGGGGCCGAGATCAGACCAAAAACGCGCCATGTCCTCCACCAAAACATCTAACCGCAGCGTTTGCGCCCAGGATGCCTGATGGCTGGGCCAATCCACCGCCAAAATTCGTTCAGGAAATTGCTGCGCCAAATGGTTGAGGTTGGCGCAGTCTTGCTTATGCAGGCTTAACCCTTGGCCACGCGTAATGAATGCCTGTACCACATCACCGGGGCGCGGATGGCAACACCCCGCCGGATGCGCTTTCATGCCATCAAGCGATAAGCCCATGCCGGGGGATTGATCCAAAAACACAGGGGCTTTGGCATCGATGGCATGTTCCGGTTTAAGAATCCCCCGCGCAGTTTTAAGCAAGGTAGCGGCATCAATTCGATGTTGTCCGACGGCATCGAACAAAGCTTCTTCACTTTTCAACCGCAACGCCGCCAAAAGCTGGATACGCGCATTGCGATTGAACCCCAGCCGGCGAAAGAGTCGATCACAATGCGCCTCACCTGATTCCCGCGCCACCGATTGATCCAGATGATGAAACCAATTGCGCACTTTGGCCCGCGCACTCGCCGAATGTAAAAATCCGGCATTGGCTAACGCCCATTCCCGGCTGGGCGCGGGCGTCGGGTGGGTGAGAATTTCCACCCGATCGGCCTGGCTCAGCACGGTTTTCAGCGGCACAATCTGACCGTTAATTTTTGCGCCTTTGCAGCGATGCCCCACGAGGGTATGCACCCGGTAAGCGTAATCAAGCACGGTCGAGCCTTGGGGGAGCGCAAAAATATCCCCTTCAGGCGTGAACACATACACAGTCGCAGCCATGGGCGCCGCCGGGCCACCTGCGGCCAGCGCTTGGCGCAAGCGGTTTAACTCCGCCATGAACGGGTCTTCGCCGCCCGAATCCCCCGGCTTTTGGCCGCCTTCTTTATAGCGCCAGTGCGCGGCCACCCCAAGCTCGGCCTGCTCGTGCATGGCACGGGTGCGAATTTGCACTTCAACCGCTTTGTCATCCCGGGTCCGCACAGCGGTGTGCAGCGATTGATATCCGTTGTCTTTGGGGCGCGCAATGTAATCGTCGTACTCGCTGTCAATCGGCGTATATACATGATGCACCACGCTCAATGCGGCATAGCAATCGGCCAGGGTATCTACTTCTACCCGCAAAGCGCGCACATCAAACAAGGCATCAAAACTCAATTTTTTGCGTTGCATCTTGCCCCAAATGCTGTAGATATGTTTGGGGCGGCCATAGACCTTGGCGGTGATGCCGGCCGCGTGCAACGCCGATTCCAACACCGTTCGCACCTGCTGTAAATACGCTTCGCGCTCATCGCGCCGCTCATCGAGCAAACTCGCAATTCGCTTATAGGTCGCCGGCTCCAGATGGCGGAAGGCTAAATCTTCCAGCTCCCACTTGATTTGCCCCAAACCCAAACGATGTGCAATCGGCGCATAGACATCCAACGTTTCCGCGGCAATTTGGCGGCGCTTGTCTGAATCGGGCTCAAAAGCCAAGCCGCGCAAACGTTCCAGCCGATGAACCAACTGAATCATCATCACCCGCACATCGCTGATCGCGCTCAACAATAAACGGCGTAAATTCTCAACCCAGTCTGCGGATTGTTCACTGCGATATTGCTCTCCCAGCTGCAGCAAACCCTGCATCTGTGCCACGCGATCGGCCACGACAGCGCCAAATTGGGCAATCAACGCAGCATGATCCACCTGCCCCAGCAAGCGGGGATCCGACACAATACACGCGATGAGCGTATCCCGATCCGCGCCGATTTCGAGCAAAACCAACGCCGCCCGCGGCCCTCGAGCCCGCGTGACGTTGCCATCCCACACCGCGCCCGCCATTTGGCAAGCCGCTTGAATTTGGGCATCACCCGCCGTCAGCATGCGCAGCTCTTCACACAGCGATTCGTTCGACGCATCTAGGGCATACCGCATACATCAACTCTCAGACAACCCAATGCCTCACATCAAGGCATCACACAAGGTCTTTAAAATACACCACAATCAAATTGTCATACTACACTGGCTTCATGCAGACGCAGAAACCGCAGATCACCCCGATTTTATGGTCTAATCCGATCTCTCATTACGCGGACTCAATGCCGCCTTCTCTGGAGCCAGACAACCATGTCTACCCCTGAAAATTTTGATTTGCACGCTGAACATCACCGCGTTAACCGTAACTCGTGGTTGCGGGCGTCGGTCATGGGCGCCAACGATGGTATCGTATCTGTATCCAGCCTGATGCTGGGTTTTATCGCCTCAAATGCCGACAACCACACCATCCTGCTGGCAGGCTTGGCCGGCCTTGTCGCCGGTGCCATGTCGATGGCCGCCGGTGAGTATGTTTCAGTCCAATCGCAAAAAGATACCGAACAAGCCGATTTGGCACAGGAAGCACATGAAATTAAAAATAACTTTGACTTTGAACGCCGCGAACTGAGTGCCATTTATGTTGAGCGTGGCTTATCCCAACCGCTTGCCGATCAGGTGGCCACAGAATTAATGGCACATGATGCCCTGGGTTCCCATGCGCGGGATGAACTCGGATTACATGAAATTAGCCGCGCCCGTCCAATGCAAGCCGCCCTATCATCGGCCGCCGCCTTCTCCGTTGGCGCAGGAATGCCACTGCTTACCGCCCTGCTAATACCGCAAGCCTGGTTATTTGGCGGGGTGATTGCCATGACCCTGTTGGCGCTGGTAATCCTGGGCAGTCTGGCCGCGTGGACCGGCGGTGCATCCATGGTACGCGGGGCTTCGCGGGTTCTGAGTTGGGGCGCCCTGGCCATGGCGGCCACCTCGGTTATCGGTCATTTTTTCGGCATCAGTGTTTAGAGAGATCCTTAGCCCTTGCCAGCAGGTTAGGGTTGCACTGATAATGCAGGGCTTCGCGGGTGTAGTTCAATGGTAGAACTTTAGCTTCCCAAGCTAATAGCGAGGGTTCGATTCCCTTCACCCGCTCCAAATTCTGGGCTGTATACCTGCCATAAATCATCGGCAAAATCCGAGTCCAACAGCGATACTTAATCGCACAAAAACCATTCGAGAGTGTAATTTTGCCTCACACGGATTGCATCATCATCGGTAGCGGAATAGCCGGATTAGCCACTGCCCTGCGACTGCGGCAAGCGGGCTTTAGCGTCACCATCCTGGAGCGCGAAAGAATTGGCCGCGAGGCTTCATGGGCCGGTGGCGGCATATTGTGCCCCCTCTACGCTTGGCGCTACCCGGAACCGGTAATGCGACTGGCAGCAGCGGGCATGGCACGTTACCCCGCCTTCATTAGTGAATTATTAGACACGCAAACAACTGACCCTGAGTTTTTCACCAGTGGGATGTTGATTCTTGATCCGGTGGATAACGCGCATGATGCCAACGCCATTTCAGCATGGGCAGAGCAGTACACTTACCCGCATCAATGGCAAGCAGCCGAAGACCATTTCCCGCATTTACCGCACGACAATTCGCTGTGGTTGCCGCAAATTAATACCGTGCGCAATCCCCGCTTGCTACGGGCGTTAATCGAAGCGGTGCGCCAAGCGGACGTGACCATTTTAGAGTATCAACCCGCCCGAGAACTCCGTGTTGCGCAACAGCGCGTGATTGGCGTGCGGTGCGATAGTGCAACACATCACGCAGAACATGTGATTGTGACGGCGGGCGCGTGGTCTGGCTCATTGGTGCCGGGTTTAAGCCCCGCACATATCTTCCCGATTCGGGGACAGATGATTCGATTTGATACAGCGCCATCCGCCGGGTTAAAAACCATCCTGCTGGATGAGGGTATTTATTTGATTCCGCGTCAGGATGGCTCCGTGGTGGTGGGCTCCACGGTCGAGCATGTGGGATTTGATAAACACAACACCGAGGAAGCGATTCATCATCTGCATCGCAAGGCCGTCGAGCTATGGCCGAATTTGGCCCATACGCCCATCGCACAACAGTGGTCGGGCTTACGTCCCGGCACGCAAGATGAAATCCCGTATCTTGCTGCGCATCCGGATATTGCAGGTTTATGGATAGGTACCGGCTTTTATCGCAATGGGCTGGCAATGGCGCCCGCCGTGGCGGAAATCATGGCGGATTTAATTCAGGGGCGACCGACAATGATGGATTTACACGACTACCGGATTGATCGCCCTACGCCGTTCTAACGCATCTTCGCAGCGCGTTGCGCCACAGCCCCGCTTTAGTGCGTCATTGAGCAGGCTCTTATAGCGCATCCTCATTCTCTTCACCGGTACGAATCCGTACCGCACGCTCAACCGGGAACACAAAAATCTTGCCATCACCGATTTTTCCGGAATGCGCCGATTTAATGATCGCATCCAGCACCGCGTCCACTTGCTCATCGGCCACGACGATTTCAAGTTTTATTTTCGGTAAAAAATCCACCACATACTCAGCGCCGCGATACAACTCGGTGTGGCCTTTTTGCCGGCCAAACCCTTTGACTTCAGTGGCGGTCATACCATTAATACCGATTTCCATGAGTGCAGTGCGCACGTCATCCAAGCGAAAGGGTTTGATGATGGCTTCGATCTTTTTCATGCGCATGTCCTAATTGTGTTCGAGTTCAGGGGGATATTAAGCCATATCGAGTGGGTCGACATCAATTGACCACCGAATACCCGATGGACGACGGCTGCCTTGCCACGCTTCGAGCTGATTGAGCGCATCATGCAGCGTACGGCGCTCATCGGCCAACAACAGCAACTGGTAGCGGAATCGCCCAGCCCGACGGGCTAACGGCGCAGCCACCGGCCCCCAAATCACTAAGGTGTCCCCCAGCGTTTGCGCCAACCAGTCGGCCATCGTTTGCAGCAAATATTTAGGCGCATCCGCATCCCGGCCATCCGCGCGAATCAAAGCGGCCATCCGCAAAGGCGGCAGGCCAATCTCCAAACGTTCTTGCAGCAAAGCGCGGGCAAAGCTGCCATAGCCCTCTTTAATCAGCTGATTTAAACCCAGATGCTCGGGATGATGCGTTTGCACCAGTACCGTGCCAGCGCGATCGGCCCGACCTGCGCGCCCGGCGACCTGAATCAGGTGCTGCGCAAACCGCTCGGCGCCCCGAAAATCATTCGCAAACAGCGCTTGATCGGCATCGACCACGCCTACCAGCGACACACCGGGAAAATCATGCCCTTTCACCAAAATTTGTGTACCGACAATCAACCGTGCTTCACCCGAATGAATTCGCGCCAAACGCCGATCGAGCTCACCGACCCGCCCCAAGGCGTCTCGATCGAGTCGCTCAATACCAAATCCGGGGAAGAGCGCAGTCAACACATCTTCGAGCTGCTCGGTACCCAAACCCCGTGGCGAGAGGGAAGCCGAACAACCCGGGCAGCGCGATGGCACAGCCTGTTCATGCCCGCAATGATGACAGCGCAACCGCTGAGCTTGGCGATGCCATGTCATGAACGAATCGCAGTGCGGACATTCCGCCACCCAACCGCAGGCATGGCACAAGAGATTCGGTGCATACCCCCGACGATTCAGATACAGCATGACCTGCCCGCCCGCCAGCAGATGCTGTTCAATCGCCGCCAGCAGTACATCCGACAAGCCACCCTGCATCCGTTGCTGGCGCACATCCAGCGGATAAATCTTTGGTAGCGCAGCGCCCCCCGCCCGCTCTGGCAAACTCAAGCCCTGATAACGCCCCAATTCAAGATTACGCATCGACTCTAACGAGGGTGTTGCCGATCCCAGCACGATGGGAATATTGAGCGCCCGCGCCCGCCAAATCGCGACATCACGAGCATGGTAGCCAAAACCTTCATTCTGCTTGAGCGAGGTATCATGCTCTTCATCCACCACAATCAATCCCAAATGTGCAAACGGCTGAAACACCGCCGAGCGCGTACCAATAATGACCCGTGCCTGCCCCGAACGCACCGCCAGCCAGGCCCGCAATCGCTCCGCATCAGATAAGCCCGAATGCAGCACAGCCGGGCGCAACCCCAAACGCTGGCTAAATCGCCTCACCAGTTGTGGTGTCAGTGCAATCTCTGGCACCAACACCAACACCTGCTGCCCCGCCGCCAAAACTGGCGTAATCAGGTTTAAATACACTTCCGTTTTGCCGCTACCCGTCACGCCGTCCAGCAACCACACCGCAAAGCGCGTGAGCGATGCACACACCAAAGCCACCGCCGCCGCTTGGGCATGATTCAGCACGGGCGCAACAGTCGGTACACCTGATGGCACAGCTTCAGGCCAAGTCAGTGCAACGTCCAAATCGAACGATTCAACCCAACCCAGCTCAAGCAAACGACGGCGCACACTGGCAGGGAAATCCAACACATCCCGTGCTGGCAGGCCCTCTGGGTGCGCCGCCAGCAGCTGCATCAACGCCTTTTGACGCGCGCCACGTATTGATTCATTCGCCAAGGCCACCACACCGGAGGCGGAAACTCTCAAAGCCGCACGCTGTAATGCGTCGCCCTGCCGTAAGCTCGGTGGAAAAGCCGTCAGCAGCGTTTCACCCAGGGGAAAATGATAATAATCTGCTGCCCACGCCAGGCAATTCAGGAGCTGTGCATCCAAAAGCGGCTCGGCGTCCAATACCGATTCAATCGGTTTAATCACCCAATCGCTCACAGTCTGGGTCGGCGCCCAAAGCACGCCCACGCGGTAACCTCGCCCCAAGGGCACCCGCACCCGTGCGCCCGCATGAACCACAAAATCTTCGGGTACCGAGTAAGTGAACAATTGCCGCAAAGGCCCGGGCAACGCAACCAGCCAACAGTGGGAAGGCGTTGAAGCGGGCAAATTAGCGTGAATTTTGGGCATGAATAGTTATCAAAATACGAACAACAGAACAGTCATAAAGCGCTCATCATACCGTCTGCAGCATGAAAGCCATCGTCAATGCTTGCGTCTTAAATCAACCGCCCTATAATACAAGGCCTTTTTATTGCTCAACCGTTCTCAGCTTTAAGTTAATTCCGTGTTAACGAGGAGAGGCGAATGGCGTTAGAAGCAATTTTCAGCCAATCAATTCAATAGGATAGTCATTTTCATGCCATCAGTACGTGTTCGGGACAACGAGCCCTTTGAAGTTGCAGTTCGTCGGTTTAAGCGCTCTTGCGAGAAAGCAGGCATCATCAGCGAGCTCCGTGAGCGCGAGTTTTACGAAAAACCCACCACCGAACGCAAGCGCAAAAACGCGGCTGCCGTTAAACGCAACCAAAAGCGTCTGTCTAAAGAGCAATCTCGTCGCGTTCGTTTGTTCTAAGCACACTGCGATGCCAGCGCCCGCTCGCGGGCGCCACCAAGGAATTCTGTCATGAGCGCCGAAATAAGCCCTTTGAAAGCCCGGCTAACCGACGACATGAAGCAGGCGATGAAATCAGGCGATAAACAACGCCTTGGGGTTATCCGTTTGCTATTGTCGGCCATCAAGCAAAAAGAAGTCGATGAGCGCGTAACGCTTACCGACGATGACATTTTCGCCATCCTCGTGAAACAAACCAAGCAACGGCGCGAGTCCATTGCTCAATTTGAAGCGGCTGGCCGTGCCGATTTAGTCGCCACGGAGCAATACGAACTTCAAGTGATCGAAACGTACCTTCCAGAAAAACTCAGCGAAGCAGAAGTTCAGCAAATTATTGCCGAGACCATTGCGTCAATGGGTGCACAGGGCGTGACTCAAATGGGCGCGGTCATGAATGCCGTTCGGGCCAAAGTGGCGGGTCGCACTGATCTTGCCGCCGTGAGTCAATGGGTTAAAGCGGCGCTCAACGGCTAATCAGCCCGACGCTTGGCGCGCTCAATCGGCGCCCGCCCAGTGTTTGCATTGAATAAATCTTTGGCGCATTCGCTGCAAGCCGGAATAAACTAGACCATGCTTGCTGGGCGGCATTAAAACCGCCACCGTCGCCAGCGGGTTAAGGTAACAAACCACTTCTATAATATTGGCAGAATAATTGGCAGGTAATGGGCAATGGGTGATCATTTTCAATTTTTGAACGTGCCACGACAGGATCCGGAAAAAACCCCGGCTACCGCGCGCGTTCAGCAATTCAACGAAATTTATGGCCAATTCACACCTGAGAAAGCCAGTGATCAAGCGGACCGTTGCCTAGAGTGCGGTAACCCGTATTGCGAGTGGAAATGTCCTGTCCATAACTATATCCCCAACTGGTTGAAATTAATCGCGGAAGGCAAGTTGCTTGAAGCGGCAGAAATGTCGCACAAAACCAATTCCTTGCCCGAAATTTGTGGTCGGGTCTGCCCGCAAGATCGACTCTGCGAAGGTGCCTGCACGCTGAACGATGGCTTTGGTGCGGTCACAATTGGTTCGATTGAAAAATACATCACCGACGAAGCCTTCAAATTAGGCTGGCGCCCCGATCTATCCAAGGTAGTCGCGACAACTAAGCGTGTGGCCATTGTGGGGGCCGGTCCCGCAGGGTTAGGCTGCGCCGATATTTTGGCGCGGCATGGCGTGAAAGCGGTGGTATTTGATCGCCACCCGGAAATCGGCGGCCTCCTGACCTTCGGCATCCCCCCCTTCAAGCTCGAAAAAACCGTGTTACAAACCCGGCGTGAAATTTTTGAAGGCATGGGCATTGAGTTTCGACTCAACACCACCATTGGCCAAGATATTTCCATGGACACGCTGCTCGCCGAATACGATGCCGTCTTTCTCGGCATGGGCACCTACACCGCCATGCGTGGCGGCTTTCCCGGCGAAAACCTCAGCGGAGTTCACGAAGCCCTGCCCTTCCTGATTGGCAATATCAATCATGTGATGGATTATGCCGGGCAAGATCCGTTTGTTAATGTCGCCGGACAACGCGTGGTCGTGCTGGGTGGCGGCGATACCGCCATGGACTGCACCCGCACATCACTGCGCCAACAGGCCGAGTGCGTCACCTGCGTTTATCGCCGTGATGAAGAGAACATGCCCGGTTCTCGCCGCGAAGTGGCTAATGCGCGCGAGGAAGGTGCTGAGTTTTTATTCAACCGTCAACCGGTTGAAATCGTCGGTGAAAATGGTCAAGTGACGGGCGTTCGATTTGTCAACACTCGGTTAGGCGCACCGGATAATCGAGGTCGGCGCGTACCCGAAGTGATCCCGCATTCGGAACACATTATCGAAGCGGATACGGTACTGATCGCTTTTGGCTTCCGCCCCTCTCCCGCGCCATGGTTCACGCACATCGGCATCGAAGTCGACAATAGCGGTCGCGTTGTTGCCAATCAAAACCCGAGCACACCTGCATTCCAAACCACAAACCCCAGGATATTTGCGGGTGGGGATATGGTCCGTGGCTCTGATTTGGTCGTTACCGCCGTATTTGAAGGGCGCAATGCAGGCTTTGGAATTCTGGACTATCTCGAGGTCTAGACACACCGCCGCAAGCCTGACGCCGCCCCCCTGCTCGCCACATTGGCCAAATTCAATCCGAGGCATTTTATAGCATGAGCGAATCCACCCTCCCAGCGAACAAGTACGGCCTTAAGAATGACCGCTTCCTTCGCGCCCTGCTGCGCGAGCCGGTGGACTGCACCCCGATCTGGATCATGCGTCAGGCCGGGCGCTACCTGCCGGAATATCAAGCCACCCGCGCCAAAGCGGGCAGCTTTATGGATTTGTGTCGTTCAGCAGATCTCGCCTGTGAAGTGACCCTTCAGCCGCTGGAACGATTTGACCTGGATGCGGCCATTTTATTTTCCGACATCCTGACGATTCCCGATGCCATGGGACTGGGCCTGACTTTTTCCACTGGCGAAGGTCCGGTGTTCGCACGCCCGCTGCGCAGCCGTCATGCGATCGAGCAGCTCCCGATCCCCGATCCAGAGAATGAGCTTCGCTACGTGATGGATGCCGTAGGTACCATTCGCAAAGCACTGGATGGCCGCGTGCCCCTCATCGGTTTTTCGGGCAGCCCCTGGACACTCGCCACCTATATGGTTGAGGGCGGCTCGACCAAAGAATTCGCCCACATCAAGGGCCTGATGTACAGCGATCCCACCAGCGCGCACCTCCTGCTGGATAAACTCAGCACGGCAGTGACCGATTATCTCAACGCCCAAGTTCGGCGCGGCGCGCAAACATTGATGATTTTCGACACCTGGGGTGGCGTACTTTCCCCCGAAAAATATCGCGAATTTTCACTGGCTTATATGGAAAAAATTGTCAGCGGCCTGATTCGTGAGCATGAAGGTCAGCGCATTCCGGTGATTTTATTTACCAAAGGTGGTGGCCACTGGGCCACCGAAATTGCGGCCACAGGTGCCGACGGTATCGGCGTGGATTGGACCGTGGATATTGGCCAGATTCGCCAACAGGTGGGGCATCACGTGGCCCTCCAAGGGAACCTGGATCCCAGCGTGCTGTATGCGCCGGATGCAGTCATTGAACAGGAAGTCGCCCGAATCTTGCAATCCTACGGCGCGGGCACAGGGCATGTGTTTAACCTGGGCCATGGAATCCATCAACACGTCAACCCAGAAAAAGTGGCCACCTTAGTCAACGCCGTGCATCGTTTAAGCCGCCCGTACCACATGGCTTAACATTTCAAACACAGGGGACACATGCCCCGAGCACCTAAACGGGCTCGGGCTCATTCAACAGCGATTTTAATTTTGCCTGTGATGCGCGGGGCATCAACCCACCCCGACTGGATGTCAAGGGGGCTTCTTTGATCGCCGCGCGGTCAAACACCACCAGATCAAACGGCACCTCAAACGCCACAAAACTCAACACCAATGCGCGTTCCTGCCGCCCGTTACGATAGTGATATCGCCGCTCCGATTCGGAAAAGGGAATATTTTTCTCCATCAAAAACGTCATCACTTCTTCCGGCGTATCCGCGAATAAATGCAAGGTGATTTTCGACTCACGATCTGCCGTACCCGATAACACCGACCCCACCAATCGCGGGGAAAACGCATCAAAAAACGCCATGGCCTTTAAGGCCTCGCTCCGCAACGTGCGCAATATTTCGTTTTGTTCGGGACGAAAAATCAATTGATATTGGCGAATTTCCGATTCCAACCGGGTACAGTCCACCGACATGAATCGCTCATCCAGCGTCACGCCCAACCGGGCTGCCGAACGCCGCAGCGCCGAGGCTCGATCCAGCGAAGCATCTTCGGTGCACATCTGTGCCGCCGCACGTAAAACAGATTGCGCGGCAGGTCCTCGCGATACGGCCATAGCAACCCCCTCCTCCCTTCTAACCATAAGTATCTACATCAGTTTGCATACAACGGGCAGGCAGGTGCGTATGTTTTGTAGGAGGGGATTCATCCCCGACGCAGTAACCCCCTGCGATGAACCCTGTTGCGTACCCTGCGTCGGTGGCGAACGGACGATAACACCGTGCGCCTGAATTTGGCCGTGCTGTTCGGAGATGAATCCCCTCCTCCTACAGGCGTTTGGGGCGTGGCCCCTCAACTCAGCTCAAAACAAATCATTGACTAAATTTTGCGGCAAGGCATCGACCGGAATGGGCGCCGAGAGCGTTGATTCATCTGCCGGTCCACGCGTGGTATCAAAATATTCCCGCACCCCCCCCGAACTTCCTGACGAGATTTTATCTCCCGTTTGTGGATCAATCATGACCTCAACCACACCCGGCGGCGGAACGTCGGGCTTATCGTTAGACGGTGGCAGCATTGCCTTCATAAATTCTGACCAAATAGGCAAGGCGGCCGTGCCGCCGACCTCACGGTGGCCCAAGGGCGTATTGTCATCAAAGCCCACCCAAGCCGTGGCCACCCAACCCGGCCCAAACCCGGTAAACCAGGCATCACGCTGTTCATTGGTTGTGCCGGTTTTACCCCCAATATCGTTACGTTTCAGCGCACGATAGGCCGCGCCACCCGTCCCCATTCGCACGACATCACGTAAAGCTGAGCGCATCAAAAAGGCATTTTGGGCAGAAATAATGCGGGGCGCCGCGCTGGGATCCGGTGAATCGAGCGAACAGTCATCACAGAGATGCACGGAAGGATGACTATAGAGCGCAACGTTATCGCCATTATCCACTTCGGTGATGACATACGGGGTGACACGGAACCCCCCATTCACAAACGTTGAAAAAGCACCCACCAATTCCAGTGGTGTGAGGGTATAACTCCCCAGTGCCATTGAAGGCGTCGCAGACCAATTTTGCGTAGGCAACCCAAAGCGGGTCGCGTATTTGAGTACATTTTCCGGACCCAGCGCGTCAATCAGGCGAATAGATACCAAGTTGACCGAATGGACCAAGGCCATCCGCATCCGCATGGGACCGCCAAATTTCTTTTCATAATTTTGTGGCCGCCAATCGACCCCCTGTTTCACCCCATTTTTCACCACCACAGGAGAATCATTAATCAGCGTGGCCCAAGTAAAACCATGATCCAACGCGGCAGAATATAAAAACGGCTTGAATCCTGAGCCCGGCTGGCGCTCAGCTTGAGTGACATGATTAAATTTACTGTCGTGATCGAAATCAAACCCACCCACCAAGGCACGAATCGCCCCCGTATCGGGGTTCAGCGCAACAAATGCCCCACTAACCGCCGGAATCTCGGCCAACCGCCAATGGGTGTCATCAATCGTTTGCAAACGAATCAAATCCCCCACTTTAAGCACATCACCCATTACTTTGGGTTTGGGTCCGCAACGATTCTCTGATTCATAATGACAAGCCCAACTGACCGCATCGAATCCCAATGTCTGCCGCGAACCATCACTCATTAAAATGGTCGCGTCAGTCGGCTCAATCGACAGCACCACGGCCGGTACCAACCCCCCAACCACAGGCGTTGACTGCAGCTTATCCAGCAGCGTTTTCAAGTTACCAAGCGAGGAACCCCACTGATCCTCGGCACCGCGATAACCATGCCGTCGATCATAAGCCAGCAAATCATCACGCAACGCAGCGCGCGCTACCTGCTGCGCTTTTGGATCAATCGAGGTATGAACGCTCAATCCCATCTCATAGGCTTGATCACCATATTGCGCCACCATTTTCTGCCGTACCATTTCGGCCACAAATGGCGCCGGAGTTTGAATCACCGCACTGGCAAATAAATGTCCCGGTAGTGGCGCTTGCATCGCCTGATCGTACGCCGCCTGATCAATATGGCCCAAGGCCAGCATCCTTCCCAGCACATAAGCACGACGTGCCAGCGCCTTATCCGGATTAGAAACCGGGTTTACCAAAGAGGGGGCCTTGGGCAAAGAAGCCAGCATTGCCGCTTCAGCCACAGTTAACTGATCCAGCGGCTTTCCAAAATACACCTGCGCCGCCGCCTTGACGCCATAGGCCCGATTACCCAGAAAGATTTTATTGAGATAAAGCGTCATGATTTGCGGCTTGGTCAACGCATGTTCAATTTTGATTGCCAGTAAGATCTCCATCAGTTTACGGCTATACGTTTTCTCCCTGCCCAGGAAAAAGTTCCGCGCCACTTGCATTGTGATGGTTGAGCCGCCCTGCCCTTTATGTCCCGTCTTAACCAACTCATATACCGCACGAAACAAGCTCTGAACGTCTACTCCGCCATGCTGAAAAAACCCATCGTCCTCGGCAGAAGTAAAGGCATCGACAACGACTTTAGGGATTTCTTCAAATGTCACCGGGAAGCGGCGCCGCTCACCAAACTCAGCAATTAACCCACCATCGGCGTCGTAAACCCGCATTGGAATTTGGTATTGAACTGTCGACAATTCACCGACATCCGGCAGCTGGCTGTTGTATATCTGATACACGACCCCTACCCCACCAATGGCAAAAATCGATAAAAAACCAAACAGATACAACACAAATTTGATAAGTTTCATTTAATTGAGACAAGCCATGTTTTTTTGCAACGAAGAGTACAAGATTACAAGAATATTCGACAAACCCACAGGTTTTGGCCTAGGATGCGTCGGTGGACTTAAAAGTGCGCGTGCAACCATAGCGCACACCCAAAGGGAAGGGAATGACCGTGCCATTATTTACATCAAAAACCCATCGTCTTGGCGTTGACATCAGCTCAACCGCCGTCAAGGTTCTGATGCTCGAAAAGCATCGCAATGGGTATCGACCGACCGCATTTGCCATTGAGCCCATATCAGCAGGCGCGGTGCAAGATAAAACCATCACCGACCCTGATGTTGTCGCAGGCGCATTAAGTCGCGCCTTGTCGAGATCCCGGGCGAAAACCAAACACGTCGTCATGGCCGTACCCACAGGGGCCAGCGTGAGTCGCGTGCTTAACATCCAAAACCCGGGGAATGAATTCGAGCTGGAAGAGCAGGTTCGAATGGAGTCCGATCAATACATTCCATTTCCAATTGATGAGGTTAGCCTTGATTTCGAGCCCCTGCATAGCCGCCTCGATAGTCAGGCGAAGAAAAAGAAAGCAGGGGAAGAGATCACCTTGAGCGTCGTGATGGCGGCGACACGTTCTACCAATGTCGAAGCGCGTATCGCTGTTGCGGAGGCGGCGGGGCTCACCGTGGATGTGATGGATGTCGAATCATTCGCCATCCAAAATGCTTTTACGGAAATCATCGCCCCCGGCCTAACCGCAGAAGATCGGGCACAACCCGTTGCTTTACTGGATATCGGTGCCAATACCACCACCATCAATGTGTTCAATGGCGATAACATTATTTACAGCAAAGAGCATCCCTTTGGCGGCAAGTTGCTCACCAACGATATCTCGCTTTATTACGGGCTATCCCCGGATGAAGCGGAAGAGAAAAAACGCAACGATACGCTACCCGACGATTATCACCGCAAAGTGTTACAGCCATTTATCGACAATATGGCCATGCAGGTTGAGCGATTTATTCAGTATTTTTATGCCGAAACCAATGCGGGCACCATCGGGCTCATCCTCCTGGGCGGTGGCACGGCGAACACCGCAGGTGCCATTGAACGGATTAACAATGAAACCGGTATTCGGACGCGCAGTGCGAATCCCTTTGTCACCATCGGCCAGGGATCAAAAATTTCAGCGGAATTGTTAGCCAACCATGGCTCATCCATGCTGATCGCGTGTGGTCTCGCATTACGGAGTTTCGACCAATGAGAAGAATCAACCTCCTCCCCTGGCGCGATGAACGTCGCCAAACCCTGCAACGAAATTTCGTCCTTCATTTGGCAGGCTCTGTGGTCGCGGCCTTAATCATTGGCGGCGGCATCCATCTCTATGAACAGAACCAAATTGATTTCCAGGATCAGCGCAACCAGTATCTCAATGGTGTCATCAAGGATCTGGATCGTAAAATTCAGTCCATCAACGAGCTGAAAAAGAAAAAGGAAGAACTGATTGCACGGATGCAAGTCATTGAAAAACTGCAATCCAGCCGCCCAATCATCGTGCATCTGATGGAAGATTTCGTCAAAACACTGCCCGATGGCATTCAACTCACCAACATCAGCATTACAGGTGATAAAACCATCTCCTTGCAAGGATACTCGGATGCCCAGGCGCGGGTGGCTGACTACTTAAGACAACTCAATGGTTCCAGCTATATTGAAAATGCCGTGATTGTTGGATCAGGGATTTTGGCTCAGGAACCGGGTAAAAATTCGCCTTCATCGAACCGGTATGTATTTTCGATTACTGCCACGATTCAAGCCCCCAAATCCGCTGATGCGGGCAAGGAGAATTAAGAGATGGATCTCAACGAATTAAAAAGCCTTGATTTTCAAACCATCGGGCTTGCGTCCCTCGGCACGCGACTCATCATATTTTTGTTTGTGATTGCCTTGATTGTGGGCGCCATCATTTATTTCGATACCCTGCCCCAACGCGACGAACTCGCTCAAAAGAAAAGCCAGGAAATCAGCTTGCTTGAAACCATCACCACCAAGCAAAAATTAGCGGCCAACTTAAACGCCTATCAAGACCAGCTCAAGGAAATGCAAGCCCGTTTTGGTGAGCTGCTCAGGCAGCTCCCCAATAAAAGCGAGGCTGAGAACTTAATTATCGATGTCGCACAAACCTCTTTGAAAAATGGTTTGAAAAATCAGCAAATTCAACCCGGCACTGAAATAAAACACACGTTTTACGCAGAAACACCGTACACATTGACTTTACAAGGCACCTACAACCAACTGGCCAAGTTCGTCAGCGACACCGCCAATTTACCGCGCATCGTAACGCTGCACAATCCTTCGATCAAGCCAGAACAAGGAGATAAACAGGACATGAAGTCCCCGCCACTGGTCATGACCATCGTAACCAAAACCTATCGTTATCTTGAGCAAAACGAAGGAGCGGGACAATGAAACAAAGTCACCTGCCATCTCAGCGCACACAACCTCAACGTCTTGGGTCGATCAAATGGTTGGTCGGGCTTGTGCCTTTAACGCTCCTGCTCAACGGCTGTGCTAACCACATGGGCGACCTGCACAACCAAGTCGATCAAATTCTGGCGCGCCCCGGTGGGAAAATTGAACCCATCCCCGAAATGAAGCCACTGCCTAAATACAGCTACACAGAAACGGAGGAGCGCACCCCGTTCCAGCCCGCAGTAACCCAAACAGCAACGAAGAGCAATGGCATTACACCAGACATGAATCGCCCCAAAGAACCCCTGGAAATGTATCCCCTCGACGCATTGGCCATGAAAGGGATTATCGAACACAAAGGCACCCTATACGCCCTTGTTCGAGATGGCGATGGGGTCATCCACGAAATTCAGGTGGGTAATTATATGGGGCTGAATTACGGCAAAGTCGTCAAGATTTCGACCGATAAGATCACGCTCGAAGAAATCGTGCCCGACGGACAGGGCGGCTGGCGCACACAATCAGCGATTGTCCAGCAAAACGCGACCAAATGATTCAAGGGGATAGAAAGCAATGAAAAGCGTTATGGATGCAAAAACACACGACCGACCACTCACCACGGCCATCAGGCAATCGCTGGGAATTTTGTCGATTTCACTCCTCATGCCCGGTATTGCCTTCGCGGGCAATCTCGATGCAATCAGTACCGAGCGATCTGCTGATGGGTCAATTCTGGTTCATTTTAAACTATCCGAGCCGCTCAGCGGCAGTCCGGATAATTTCCAGATTGATAACCCGGCCAGATTAGCGATTGATTTACCTGGCACCGAGAACAAAACGGGCGAGCGGACTCAAAAAATCGATTTAGGTCCCGTTAAATCACTCATAATGGCCGAAGCCGGTGGCAAAACCCGAGTTGTCTTTAACCTAACGCAAGCCACACCTTATGGAATCAACAGCCAGGGCAACGAGCTGACCGTCACCTTCAAACCCACAGCCATTGGCAGCAAGACAGCCGCAGGCGTAGCCGTGAGCACAACCGCGGCCAACAACCCCATCACGGCCATGGATCGCGGACAGAATATTGATTTCCGCCGCGCCGAAGATGGCGCAGGGCGCCTACTGATTCAAACCTCGGGACCTAATGCCCCGATGAAAATGCGCCGTGAAGGCAGCAATATCATTATTGATCTGCCGAACACCCGTGTAGAAGCAGGCCGCTTTGATGTCAAGGATTTCGCGACACCCGTCGAAAACGTCGATGTCCGCCCCATGGGCAATGGCAGCCGCGTCACCCTGCAAACCCGCAACGCGGGCGAGCACCTTGCCTACCAAACGGACAATCGGCTGGTTGTCGAGGTGAAGCCTGTGCCACAAAACCAGGGAGCACAAAACGTTGGTGAGAAAAAATTCACCGGTGAACGTTTAACCCTCAAATTCCAGGACATCCAAATTCGCCCCTTACTGCAATTGATTGCCGACTTTACCGGCAACAACATCGTGGTCAGCGATGATGTGAAAGGCTCGATTAGCCTACGTCTGGAAAATGTGCCGTGGGATCAGGCGCTGGATCTCATCCTGGTAACCAAGGGCTTATCGATGCGTAAAAACGGCAACGTCATGTACGTGGCCCCCACGGCAGACATCGTCGCGCGGGACAAAGCCGAGCTGGAAGCGCGTCAGCAAACCCAACAACTTGCGCCCTTGATCACGGATATTGTTCAAATCAACTACGCCAAAGCTGATGACATCTACAAACTGCTCGAATCGACCTCGAAAACCAAGCAAGGTGGTGGCAGTACCGATGGCAAAGCGGCGCTAGATACCTCGCAGCGCTTTATCTCCGATCGTGGCAATATCACGGTCGATGCCCGATCCAACAGCCTGATTATTACCGATACAGCGGGGGCGCTGGATCGCATCCGTGACCTCGTCAAGAAGCTCGACAAACCCGTTCGGCAAGTGCTGATCGAAACCCGCATCGTGATTGCCACCGATAACTTTGCCCGCCAACTGGGGGTTCGTTGGGGCGTAACAGGTACCGGAACCGGCCAAGGCAACACCTACATGGCCAGCGGTAATGCCAACGCAACCAATACCATGGTTAATAATGTCGCGTCGGGTGTGGCGCCTGGCATTCCCGCTCTGGCCAATCGCTTCAATTTCAATACCCCGATTAGTGGCGCACCCACCGGCGGGCTGGGCTTGGCAATTTTGGGTTCAAACGTGTTGCTTGATCTGGAGCTCTCGGCACTGCAATCGGAAGGCTCGGGTGAAATTGTTTCCAGCCCGAAAGTCATTACGACAAACGGCCACCCGGCGCTGATTTCCCAAGGTACCGAGATTCCCTATATTGCAACGCAAACAGCGGGCGGAGTCGCCAGCAATACCGTGAGCTTCAAAAAGGCGGTTCTGTCAACCGAGGTTACGCCGCAAATCACGCCGAACAATAATATCATCATGGATATTAACGTGAAAAAAGATGAGCCGGATTACACCAACATGCTTCCCGGCTCAACCAACCCGCCCATCAACACGCGGGAAGTCAAGACCAAAGTCGAAGTCAAAAATGGCGAGACGGTAGTGTTAGGCGGTATTTATCAATTCCAGAATACCAACAAGGTCAACAAGGTGCCCTTCCTGGGTGACCTACCGGGCCTGGGCAATCTATTCAAGGATCGGGAAATCAACAAACAACGTTTGGAGCTCCTCATCTTTGTCACCCCCAAAATCATCGATTCAAACCAACAGCTGGTTAGTGATTCAAACTAATTTCGCAATAACCAAGGATCTGGAGCACATTTAAATGGTTAAGAACTTATTTCGAAAACTCAACCGCGCGCTTAGCGTGGTTGCTCTTCTCTCATTAGCGGCTTGTGGAGGCGGTGGTGCAGGCTCGAGCTTGACTGGCGCGCCGTCAACAGGCGGAACGCCCACTACTACCCCTACTGCGGGTTCCTATACTATTTCATTAACACCTGCAGCAAGCAGCGTGCAAGCTGGTGCCAGCACAGTTCTAACTGCAACCGTCAAAGACAGCTCGGGCGCTCTTGTTACAAATGTGACTGTCGCATTTGTGCTTGGTACAAATTTATCAGGCGGAAAATTATCCGCCGCATCGGCCACAACCGCTAATGGCACAGCCTCGGTTAATTACACGGCAGGCAGCACATCAGGCACGGATAGTATTCTGGCAACAGCTACCCCAACAAATGGTACGGCTGTATCCGCATCAACTTCGATTACCGTAACAGGCGGTGTGAATGTCGGCTCTGTTGGCATTCAAACTTCGGCCTATCAGATCGGCACCAATAGCACAGTGGGTACGTCGATCATTGTGTTTGTTAAATCAGCCAGCAATAACCTACTCCCGAACGTGCCTGTTACGCTTACCGCAGACCAAGGCAATTTATTACTGCCCAATCCCGCAGTAACAGGCGCCAATGGCAGCTTAACCGCCACTTTGACGACTCAAAATGTATTCAAAAACGGCGTCATTAACCTCACCGCCAGTGCCGGTGGTGTTAGCGCCCTCCCAACTGTTTTAACCTTGTCTGGCACCACGATTAACATTAATGGCTCAACCACCGCTTCCACGGGCGTGGTTACTCCCTACAGCCTGACGCTACTCGACGGCAACGGCAACCCAATTAACGGCCAAACCCTCAACATCAGCACCACTTCAGGAGCGGTGAATCTAACCCAAGTTACAACGAATGCGAATGGGCAAGCCAGCTTTAGCCTAACCCCCAGCGCAAGCACAACCCTAACCATCGCGTCACCCACATTGAATGCCAGCAGCACCTTGAATGTGGCGGTGAATACCACGACGGCGCAATTCACCACGCCTACAGCAGACTACCCGGATGCCTCGGCGTTATTTAACATCAACACCGCCAACACCATGGTAGTGCATGTCACCATAGCAGGGGCGCCAGCGGCCAATGCGTCGGTTGCATTGAATACCACACGCGGCACATTAAGCGCCCCAAGCGTAGTTACCAATGCAGCAGGTGATGCAACCGTGAGCATTAACTCCTCAACCGCAGGCCCTGCAACCATCACCGC
Organism: Pseudomonadota bacterium; assembly: GCA_021801265.1. Taxonomy (GTDB): domain Bacteria; phylum Pseudomonadota; class Gammaproteobacteria; order Halothiobacillales; family Halothiobacillaceae; genus Halothiobacillus. The sequence goes on from JAJYYE010000001.1 coordinate 85,991, forward strand.
TTCTTATGGTGGCATTACCACCACCCGCCAAGTAGCCTTTACCGCACCTCTAGCAACCCATGCCATTGTCCAAGCCAACCCAACCAACTTAAGTGTTAATGGCAGCAGCACCATTACAACGCAACTGTTAGATAATCTTGACAATGTAGTCGTGGGCAAAACGGTTACATTTACGACTAATGATAAATCTGGCGGTAGCCTGTTCCCTACCTCAGCCGTAACCAATAGTATCGGCATAGCCACCACCACCTTTACGGCAGGACCCAATACGGATAGTCAATTCCAAATTACCGCAAACGATACCGCGGATGGAGTGACAGGCGTAACGCCCTATATGTCTGTTGCCAACAAAACTGCATCAATCGCTATTGGCACAGATAACACCATACAAACGGTAATCCCGAACTACATTAAAACTTATAGCATTTTTGTAACTGACACCAATGGCGCACCGATAGCAAACCAGGCTATTAACTTGGCTTTAATTCCGCAACAATACGCCCAAGGCACCTGGAAACTCAATACAGTTACGGGTTGGTATCAAGCAGGTAACAGTGGTAGTGCGTTAAGTTATGCCATCAACAGCACATCCACCCCCATTACTACACCCCCAGCAACCGCAACAGGTGATGTGTGCACGGATAACGATGCCAACCATAATGGTATTTTCGATCCACAAGCACCTTATTTAGAACGCGCCGTGACGAATGCTAATGGCAGCGGCACTCCTGTGATTGCACCCCCTGCTGCGGTGGCTACCTTCAGCCCAGCCATCCCTGTCACAAACGCGAATGGCTTCGCCACGGTCACGGTAACGTACCCCCAATCCTACGCGGGCTGGGTGAATTATGATTTCTCTGCCACCGTACAGGTTTCGGGAACAGCCAATACCAATACGATTAACTTTTGGCTGCCTGTGGCGGCTGCCGATGTTGCGGCTAGCAATGTATCAGGCCCTGCGGGCAACCCAAGCCCATTTGGCCCTAATGTAGCAGGCTCCAGCATCTACCCCACCAATGGCGCTGATTGCACCATCGTGCCATAACCGCCTAAGCGTATAAAAGCGCGCCATACAGAGCCCTGCAGTAGCGGGGCTTTTTTATGAATTCAGTTAAAATACGCCGCTATGAATAAAAACAATATCATCCTCATCGGCCCGATGGGCTCGGGCAAAAGCACGATTGGTAAAATGCTGGCGCATAGCTTAGATTTACCCTTATTGGATTCTGATAAGGAAATTGAGCAACGCACCGGTGCCACGATTCCCCTGATTTTTGAGATTGAGGGCGAAGCGGGCTTTCGGGATCGGGAGGTGGCGGTAATCGAGGAAATTACACGGGGCAATGACTGGGTTTTGGCCACGGGCGGCGGGGCGATTTTACGGGCGGAGAATCGCAAACTATTCGCTGAGCGTGGGTTTGTGGTGTACCTGCATGCCAGCGTTCACCAGCAAGCCGAGCGCACGGCGCAGGATACGCAGCGCCCCTTGCTGCAAACGCCCGATCGAGTTGGCACGCTCCGCGCGTTAATGCACACCCGAGAACCGTTGTATCGCGCGGCGGCTGATTTTATGATTGAAACAGCGGGCAAATCCCCCCGAACGGTGGTGGATTTAATTCGTCAGCATCTGAACTAAGGGTGGGAATTGCTTCTGTATGTGGGGATTTATCCCCGACACGGTGCCCAAAGAGGCGAGCACGGTTCAGGTTTTTACTCAAGCTTTGACAGGGCGGTTCGGAATGCTGCGGCCGGGTTCGGTGCCGGCCTTGTCGGGGATGCCGCCTCTACTGCGTATTATTCGGCTGACCAATCCTGGCTGCTGGGCAAGTTGCACGCGGCGCGGCGCTCTTGGCGGTGATGACGTTTTTTCTCGGGCAAGTCTTCGTATAACCGATCGCGCAGTTCAAGGAAGAAGGCTTCAATCAGAGCCAGTGGTGCCACATCGACTTTGGCAATGGTGCGTTGGTAAATTTTTTCGGAGCTCTGCCGAATGTCTTCAATTAAGGGCCATGCGCGCGGGGTGAGCTGGATAATTTTGCAACGGCGATCCACATCCGACTGGATGCGCGCCACCCACTCATCTTTTGATAATCGATCGAGCATGGCGACCAAGGAGGGGCCCTCTACGGCCAACTCGTCAGCCAATTCGGATTGAATCATCCCCTGCGGGTGCATCGCCAAAATCGCCAGGGTACGCCATTTGGCTTGGCTTAACCCATGGTGGGCAAGCTCGGCATCCATGAGTTGCCGCCATAACTGGGTGACTCTCAGCATAAGAATCGGCATTTGGTTTTCGGCGCAGATGTCAAATTCTATTGTAGACATAAAGGGTTACACGACTCCATGATCGGTGTTCATCAAGCATAGGTGAAGAGTACACCAGTCTTCGATTATTCCATAAACTAGCGAACTATTTATTCTGGAATATGATTGTTCACGAATAAAAAAACCGCCCGAGGCTTGCGCCGGGCGGTGTCATGATAGTCAATTTTAACGTGGTGTTTTAACCAATCGCCAGGGGGAAGTTATTCCGAAAAAATACCGTCGGCAGTCACACCCGAATTCTTCGCCAACAGCTTGAGCCGTCGCACGGCTTCGAGTTGAATTTGCCGCACCCGCTCACGGGTAACGCCCAAAAACACACCGACCTCTTCCAGGGTTTGCGTCTCAAAGCCACGTAACCCGTAGCGCCGCATCAAAACTTCTCGCTGTTTTGAATCGAGTTGGGCCAGGAGTTGACTCAACAAGGCGTTGACGCCACTATCTTGCAAAATTTCATCCGGCTGATTGCTGGTTTCATCGGGAATCAAATCCAGTAAGGAAAACTCACCATCACCTTTGAGTGGGCTATCAAACGACGACTGACGCTCGTTGTAGGCCATGACTTTGAGCACATCATCCACGGGGCGATCCAGATGGTCGGCAATTTGCGCTGCGGTGACTTCCGAATTCTGATTTTGCGCAATTTTACGGGCAGTGCGATTCAGGCTGTGCACTTCTTTTACCACGTGCACCGGCAACCGTACGGTGCGGGATTGGTTCATCAGCCCGCGTTCAATGGTTTGCCGAATCCACCAAGTCGCATAAGTCGAAAACCGGAAGCCGCGTTCGGGATCAAACTTCTCGACCGCACGCATGAGACCCAAATTGCCTTCTTCGATTAAATCGAGCAAATCAAGGCCGCGGTTCATGTAGCGGCGGGCGATTTTAATCACCAAACGTAGATTGCAGACGATCATCTTCTGCCGTGCGGCTTCATTGCCCGCTTGAGCAAGCCGGGAATAACTCACCTCCTCTGCAGCGGTGAGCAAACGCTCGGTTTCCACATCGCGCAGATACAACCGCACCGGATCGACCGATTCCGAATCGGCGGTTGTGAAGGTTTTAGCAAAGTCCGGTGCATCACCGACATCAAGCTTAATCTCATCGGCGACTTCAGGCTCCGCCAAATCCAACTCCGCGTCAAAGTCTTCCTGATCAGGGAGATTGGTGGCATCCGTTTCATGCCCAATGGACAATTCAAGTAAAGAATTAAACGGTTCCAGGGGCAGCGTGATACGGGCCATGCGATTAACCTCGCGTTCGGGTGGATACCTGAGTTAAATATTTGTATAACTTTTGCACAATTTACAGTGCGTTACAAGCCCCCGATTTATCAAATTAAAACGGAATAAAACCCAATAAACACAATTTTATATAATGAGCTAAGCAAATGTACAAGTTATGCACATAGGATAGGCCAGCGCCAGGAAAGTTCGCTGACTCATAAAATAATTCTGCTGATGCGACACCCATCCATCCATGACGCCCTGATCACGCCAACGAGTCAGTTAAATTGGGCGATCAATCCAAGTTTAGTTATGCAGGCAGGGCATGATATTTTACTTGGTAGTCATGCGCCCTTGATTGAGAATGGCTTATGGATTACTCACTCGCACCAACCACTCACCCATCGCCGACGGCCTACGTGGGCCTGGCACCTTTTTTGCGCGCCAGCATCGCGGGCATTGATTTACGTCACCTCGCGCAGACGACGCTTGAGGGCGTGGGACAAAATCCCAGCGAGGCAAATCTTTGGCTCAATCTCTCGACCTTGATGTTCAGCCTGGGTCAACGTGAGGCCGGCTTTGCGACGCAAAACCAGGCATTGGCGCTGCAAAGGCAATTTGACGTATTAGCCGATATCCAACCTGCGCGGTTGCGCCTACTGTTATTGATGGTGCCTGGCGACGTGGCCGCAAATACGCCACTCGACTGTTTGCTCGAACACAGTGATATCGATTTACGGGTTTACTTCACGCTGCCTGATGCCGTGCTACCAACGCCAATCCCCCCCCATGATGCGGTGTTTATTGCCTTGGGCGACACCCCAGAAAATCGACCGATTCTGGCCGCGTTAGCATCCACGCTTGCGTACTGGCCAAAGCCCGTGCTGAATCCACCCCAGGCAATCCCCCATACGGAACGCGCACAAGCCAGCCAATTACTGCAAGACATTCCTGGGGTTCTAATGCCATCGACCATAGCAGCAACACGGGCTGAGCTTGAGCGCGTGGCTCAGGGTTCACGTAAGCTAACCTGCATTGCAGCTGAGCTGGAGTTTCCCGTCATCGTCAGACCGCAAGATTCTCATGCCGGACGTGACCTGGACAAAATCGAGGATTCGGCGGCATTGGAGGCATATTTGGCACGCGTCGAGGCGATTGAATTTTTCATCGCACGATTTATTGATTACCGTAGTGCCGATGGCCTTTTCCGCAAATTTCGGATTGCCCTGGTTAATGGCGAGCCATTTGTCGCGCACATGGCGATTTCCAGCCACTGGATGATCCATTATGTGAACGCGGGCATGTATGAGGATGCGCATAAACGGGATGAAGAAGCGCAATTCATGACTCAATTTGCAGGTTTCAGCCTACACCATCGTGCCGCACTCGAGGCGATCTCTGCACGGATGGGGTTGGATTATGTCTGTTTTGATGGGGCTGAAACCCAAGACGGCCGATTACTGATTTTTGAAATCGATCATGTCATGGTCGTCCATGCCATGGATCTTCCCACCCTATTCCCTTACAAGGCCGAACCGATTAAGCGCATCCAAACTGCCTTCCGGCAGATGGTACTCGACCGATTGGCATCTCACTCTGCTCATCGATCGCCCACACACCCTAACTAACCCTGTGGATCAATAATGCCCGTCTCAACCCGCATCAACCCCAATAATGCCCTGAATTTTTCCGGAGGACCGGGCGCATTGCCGCAAGCGGTGCTCGCGCAAGTCCAGGACGCCATTCTGAATGTACCCGAAGTGGGGTTATCCGTATTGGGCATCAGCCACCGCTCGGATTGGTTCGCTGGCGTGGTGCAAGAGCTGGAAAACAATATCCGACAACTCCTTGGGCTTGATTTGTCCTATCACGTTTTATTTTTGCAGGGCGGCGCCACGCAACAATTTTCAATGGTGCCGATGACCTTGCTTCACGGCAAAACTCAACCGCCCGAGTATCTACATACCGGCTACTGGAGTGGCAAAGTACTGGGTGAGGCCCGCCACGAAACGCCACTGCGGGTATTATGGAGCGGCGAACAGGAAGGGTTCTCACGCCTACCGAGGGATGAGGAGCTGCAATTTTCTGCTGATGCGCCCTATTTCCATTACATTTCAAATGAAACGGTCGAGGGCTTGCAATTTAATCGGGTGCTCGGGCGGGACGACGTGCCGCGTGTGTGTGATATGTCGTCAGATTTTTTATCCAAACCGTGTGAAGCCGACCGTTTTTCCCTGATTTACGCCCACGCGCAAAAAAATATTGGCCCGGCCGGGGTCACGGTCGTGCTGATTCGGGATGAACTGCTGCACGACATGCCGGACAACCTACCCGGCTGGCTGGATTATCGCAGCCATATCACAGCGCATTCCAATTACAACACACCGCCGGTGTTTGCGATTTATGTGGTGTTGCTGGTCACCCGCTGGTTGCTCCGCGACGTCAGTGGATTGACCAACATGAGTGCCATCAATCAACGTAAAGCTGCCCTACTTTATGCCGCATTGGATGACAGCGATGGATTTTATCGGGGCCGCACCGCGCGGGAAGATCGATCACTCATGAATGTTGTATTTAATCTGGATTCCGCTGCGCGCGAGCAACAATTTTTAGCGGCCAGCCAACGGGCCGGTTTTTCGGGATTATCGGGGCATCGTGCGATTGGTGGGGTCCGTGCCTCCATTTATAATGGCCTTGAACTCAACGCCGTTGAGCAATTAACACAATTTATGCGGGATTTTCAACAGAAGACACGCTGATAATCCCGTATAATTCACGCATGAATCCCCTTCCTGAACGCCCCTTATCTGCCATTACCGTTGCTGGCATTGTGTATCGCGATCATCAATTCCTGATGGTTGAAGAATTCATTGCCGGGCAAAGCAAACTCAACCAGCCCGCCGGGCACGTTGAACCCGGAGAATGTCTCATCGACGCCGTGGTGCGAGAAGTCCGAGAGGAAACACGATATCGCTTTTATCCCGAAGCACTGCTGGGGATTTATCACAGCAATCCGCTTGAGGGGCACCGCATTCTTCGGGTGGCCATCATCGGATCAGTCGATGCAGAACCTGACCCTGATCCCTTGGATAGTGGGATTCTTGCCGTACACTGGCTCGACAACCAAACCATTGAAACACAACGGACCGCATTGCGTTCACCCTTCGTCACCTTGTGCATCCAAGACTATCTGCGGGGGCAGCGGTTTGATCTCGCCACCCTGCATTCGCTAACGGGGGCCGCACGATGACTGTGACACACAAGGCACCGCAGGATACCCGCGTCATTGTCGGCTTATCGGGCGGAGTCGACTCCTCTGTTGCTGCGCTGCGCTTGCTGGAGGCGGGTTATCAGGTTGAAGGCCTGTTCATGAAAAACTGGGAAGGCGACGATAACGATGAGTATTGCGCCGCCAAAGCCGACATGCTCGACGCACTTTCCGTCGCAGATCGCTTAGGCATTGAGTTCCATTTCGTCAATTTTTCCCAGGATTATTGGGATCGCGTCTTCGCGCATTTCTTATCGGAATATCAAGCCGGCCGCACGCCAAACCCGGATATTTTATGTAACCGCGAAATTAAATTCCGGGCGTTTCTTGATCATGCCAAAACGCTAGGTGCTGATTTTATTGCCACGGGGCATTATGCTCGGGTCACTCACGCAAACGCAGTCCCCGGCAGCAATACCCGCTTGCTCAAAGGACTGGATGCGAATAAAGATCAAAGTTATTTTTTACACGCGTTAAACCAAGAACAATTAACTGCAACATTGTTCCCCGTGGGTGAACTCGATAAACCCGACGTGCGTAAAATGGCGGAAGTGGCGGGCTTTAAAACTGCTGCCAAAAAAGACTCAACCGGTATTTGTTTTATTGGCGAACGGCGATTCAGCGATTTTCTTAGAACCTACCTGCCCGCGCAACCGGGCGATATTGTTACGTTAAGCGGCGCAGTCATTGGCGAGCATCAGGGCTTGATGTATCACACCATTGGTCAGAGGCAGGGTTTACGGGTGGGCGGATTGCGCGATCAAGGCGACAAGCCCTGGTATGTCGCCGCCAAAGATCTAGCGCGTAACCGCTTAATTGTGGCGCAAGGTCAGGATCATCCCGCCTTGTTCGCCCCGGCGTTACATGCGGGCCAAATTCACTGGATTAACGAACCCGTCGAACGCTCCCTTCAGGTAACCGCCAAGATTCGCTATCGCCAACCCGATCAGGCGTGTCGTGTGTGGCAAATCGACGAAAACCTGCTGCGGGTGGAATTCGACCAACCCCAACGCGCCATCACCCCCGGTCAATCCGTCGTATTTTACCAAGGGGAAGAGTGCCTGGGCGGCGCGGTGATCGAAGCCGCTGTCATTTAATGCCGACACTACGGACATTCGCGTAGAATCCTGCCTATTGCTTTAGTGCCCATTTCTTCCATACAAACACACACATCATGAATACCATCGAAGACCAATCCATCGCCATCGCCGGCATTTTGCAATGCTGTCGCCTCATACACCAACTCGCCTATATGGGTAAAGTCGAGCACGAACATGCGTTGGCAACCAATATTCGCTCGCTGTTTAGTTTTGATCCCAAAGACACCGCAGATACCTTCGGCGGGGTTCATGAATTAAATCTGGGATTTGAAACCTTCTTAAAGCTGCTATCCGGCGCCGATCGCCAGCCATCGGATACCGAAATGATTCGTTACGCCGTGAATTTGATTAATGTAACCAAGGTTTTTTTGAATGAACCGGAGATGGTGAAAAAGGTGTTTGCGCGGCTTGAAACCCTCAAACCTTCGCTCACTGAGCACGGGGTGGATGATGGCTTGATGACCGACCTCAACCAGCTGTACCGTGAAACCATCAGCAATCTGCCCGTGCGGATTGTGATTAATGGCGAAAAGCGGTTTTTGGAAGAGCCGCGGGTTTCCAATCAAATTCGCAGCCTGTTACTGGCGGCAATCCGCGCTACCGTGCTATGGCGACAGGTGGGCGGCAATCGATGGTCACTGGTACTCCGGCGGGCGAAGTACCTTGACGCCGCACGTAAGCTCAGCATCGGGCACGCCTAGGGCCTACGGGGGGTGGGGTGCCCCCCTGTTCCAGGGGATGCGTGGGCAGCCTACCGGGCAGAAGCTGAGATTTGCCGACGAAGTTGATATTGCCAAACAAACCCTGGCGCGGCCAAGGTGGCGAACATGAACAGGGTGACTACCCAAAACTCCCACGGCTTATGCTGAATGCCACCGATTTGGTTTTCCAGAAAAAAACCAATCCCCATCCCGACCCCATACAGGACAAACCATTCAACCAACCGAAACCAGAACGGTTTCAAATAACCCGCAGCAACCACCGGGATGAACAAAAAGAGTCGTTGATTGAAAAATGGCACATTGGCCAAGACGAGTAGCGCCAGAATATAACCTTGAACCAGCGTATCGCTAACCATCACATCTCTCCCAAAATAAGCCAAAAAACGAGTACAGGGGGGAAATCATCCACCGAATGCTCGAGTGGCTAGCCCAACCAATGCACTGGGAAACAGCCCCCAAATAAGCACCAACAGGCCACTCAGGGCCAAAACCCCTTGAACATTCCAATCCGCATTGACTGGCGTGGTATCGGTCGGTGCATCAAAGTAAACAAATTTGACGGCACGCAAGTAGTAGAAAGCCCCAATAACGGCCATTACCACGGCGTACACCGCTAACCACCACAACCCCACCCCTACGACAGCTTGCAGCACCGCAAGTTTCGCCCAGAAACCCAAAGTGAAAGGAATTCCGGCCATGGAGAACATCAACAACAAGAATACAAAGGCCATCACCGGGCTACGATCATTCAAACCGTTCAGATCATCTAGATTTTCCGCTTCATAACCTTGCCTTGCCAGGAGCAAAATCATGCCAAAAGCACCAATCGACATCACGACATAGGCGATAGCGTAAAACAAAGCCGCCGAATAGCCTGCCTGGGTGCCCGCCAAAATACCGAGCATAATAAAACCCACATGACTGATCGCCGAATAGGTGAGCATGCGTTTGAAGCTCGTTTGTGCAATGGCCACGACGTTACCGATGGCCAGAGAAAGAACAACGGTGACAATGAGAATGGGTTGCCAATCGGACATCAGCCCCCCCATACCATCAACCAACAACCGAATCACCATGGCGAGTGCCGCAATTTTCGGCGCAGTGGCTAAATACAGTGTAACGGCTGTGGGCGCCCCTTCATACACATCGGGCAACCACATGTGGAACGGCGCGATACCTAATTTAAACACAGCACCGACAACCAATAAGACGACTGCCGCCTTGAGTGCCAGTGAGGGTGAATCATGCGTGAGTGCAGTAGCGATGTCCGTCAACATCAATTGGCCGCCCGTCACGCCATACAGCAATGACATGCCATACAACAAAATCCCTGAAGCCAATGCGCCCAGAACAAAATACTTCATCGCGGCTTCCGATGCACGACCATCATCCCGTTTAAAGGCGGTCATGGCATACATCGCCAGCGACATAAGCTCGAGCCCCAAGTAAATCAGAAGCAAATGATTCGCTGAGATGAGAATCATCATGCCGAGCAAACCAAACAGCGCCAGCATGTAGTACTCGCCCTTATCCATCCCCCGATCACGCAGATACCCGCGTGACATCACCAGTACGGCCGCGAGGGCCACATAGGAAACCAGTTTCATCAGGTCAGACATGGGATCGTTGACGACCATGCCACCGAAACTCAATCGCACCTCGGGAGACATGTGCAGCAGGGTGACGATAAACAACACAATCAACGTCAGCAACGTCAGCGCATAACTCACATTACGCCCGTGCCGGGGTAAAAAGGGATCGATCAATAAAATCAGGCACGCCATGCCCGCGAGGATCATTTCGGGCAGGATCGGCATGAGATTCAAGGCTGCAATCGTCGGGAGTACATTCGGCATAACAGGGTTCACAGCTTGGAGGTCAGCGCTTGTTGCGCAAGATGTTCAATCGTGGCGTGCATTAAATCGAGCAGCGGGTTCGGCCATACCCCGAGGAGAATAATCAGGAAAACCAAGCTCCCCAACATCCAGGCTTCACGAGGATTAACATCTTTAAGCTCGGCGACGCCCTGATGTTGAACTTCGCCAAAATACACCCGCTTCACCATCCATAAGGTATAGGAAGCGCCAATAATCAGCGTGAGTGCGGCAAAGAAGGCAATCCAGAAGTTGGCTTTGAATGCGGCAAGAATCACCATAAATTCGCCGACAAAACCTGACGTTCCCGGCAAACCCACATTTGCCATGGCAAATACGACCATCATCGCCGCAAACCAGGGCATGGTGTTGACTACGCCGCCGTAGGCTGAAATTTCGCGGGAATGGAGACGGTCGTACAGTACACCAATGGACAAGAACATGGCGGCTGAAATCAGGCCATGGGAAATCATTTGCACCATGGCGCCTTCGAGCGCCAGCCGAATACCACTTCCGCCGACATTCAACGGGTTTTCGGCAATCATGAAAATCACAAATATACCGAGGGTGACAAATCCCATGTGCGAGATCGATGAGTAGGCCACCAGTTTTTTCATATCGCTTTGCGCCAGGGCAACAAAGCCGATATAGACAATGGCAATTAACGAGAAGGCGATAACCATGCCATCGAGCAATGCGGCGGCATCGGGCGTGATGGGGAGCGAGAATCGCAGAAAACCATAGCCCCCAATCTTGAGCATGATGGCCGCCAGAATGACCGACCCCCCGGTGGGCGCCTCAACATGGGCATCGGGTAACCACGTATGCACCGGCCACATCGGAATCTTGACGGCAAAGGCAATAAAGAAAGCCAAGAAGATAAGCACTTGTTCGGTCAAGGACAGGGGAAGCTGCTGCATGGCGAGAATTGAGAAGCTGCCGCCCTTGAAGTACATGTAAATCAGGGCGATCAGCATGAACACCGATCCTAAAAACGTATACAAAAAGAATTTGATCGTCGCAAAAACCCGCTTCGGGCCACCCCAAATCCCAATCACGACAAACATTGGAATCAGCATGGCTTCAAAGAAGAAATAGAACACAATGGCATCCAGCGCGGCAAACGTGCCGTTCATCATGCCTTCCATAATCAGAAAGGCGGCAAGGTATTGATGTGCTTTTTCTTTAATGACTTCCCACGCCGCAATGATGACCAGCACGGTGGTAAAGGTCGTCAAAATCAGCAGCGGCAGGGAAATGCCGTCCACGCCCAGATGGTAGTGAATACCCAATTGAGGAATCCAGGCCACCCGCTCCACAAACTGCATGGCATAGGTGTGCGTATCGAAGCGGGGCAATAAGGCAACGCTTAACCCAAAAACAACCCCGGAGCTGGCCAAAGCAAACCAACGTGCCCATTGCGCACGACCAGCGCCAAACCACATTACCAAGGCACCCGCAATGATCGGGAGCCACACAATCAGGCTAAGAATCGGCCAAGAAGAAGAAAACATTAAACCGGTGTCCATCTCGAAAAGGGTCAACGAAGAAACACGATCCAGGTCATCAACCCGATCAAGCCCAAAATCATCACAAAGGCATAGTGATACAAATAACCCGTCTGAATTTTCCGCCATTGCAGCGCGGTAACACCGATCAGGTGGGCTGTACCATTGACCATTAAACCATCAATCAACCGAACATCGCCGATGCGCCAAAAACCACGGCCCAATAAACGCGAACCGCCACCAAATATGACGTTGTTAAAATCATCAAAACCATAAGCGCCATCCAATACCCGTTTTGGCCAGGCAAAAATTCGGGCAAATAACATCGGTAATTGATTCGGCAATACGAGATACATCAGTCCCGCAAGGGCAACACCCAGGAATGAGAGCCAAACGACTGGGCTGGTGAACCCATGCAGCATCATCGCCCCAGCCCCATGGAAATGTTCATGCAAGGTCGCCATGACATCATGTGCGGGCAACACCTCAATGGCCGTCCCAAAAAACCCCGAATATAACAGCGGATCAATAGTGAAATAGCCCACAAGCAATGCGGGGATCGCGAGCAAAATGAGCGGAAGGGTAACGACCTTTGGCGATTCGTGCAGATGTGAGCGCGTAGGTGCATCCATCCGCTCTTTGCCAAAAAACACCAGGAAGAACATCCGGAAGGTATAAAACGCAGTCACAAATACGCCCAAGAGCACCGACCAATAAGCGAAGGTCGCCCCCGGCAAATGTGAAGCTTGCACGGCCAAAATAATACTGTCTTTGGAGAAGAATCCCGAGGTACCCGGAAAGCCAATCAGCGCGAGTGAACCGATCAGGAAGGTAACAAACGTAATTGGCATGTATTTCCACAGACCGCCCATTTTACGGATATCCTGCTCATGATGCATGGCGATGATGACCGAACCAGCCGCGAGAAACAGGAGCGCCTTGAAAAACGCATGTGTCATCAAGTGGAAAATCGCCGCCGAGTAGGCTGAAGCACCCAACGCTACCGTCATGTAACCCAATTGAGAGAGTGTGGAGTAAGCAATCACCCGTTTAATATCGTTTTGAACAATACCCAGCAGCCCCATAAATAGGGCAGTAATGGCGCCAATCACCATCACAAATGACAGTGCCGCATCAGATAGCTCAAACACCGGCGAAAACCGCGCAACCATAAAGATACCCGCAGTGACCATCGTTGCCGCGTGAATCAAGGCAGAAATAGGGGTTGGGCCTTCCATGGAATCCGGCAACCAGACATGCAAAGGGACTTGCGCCGATTTACCCATCGCACCGATGAACAGCAAGATGGCAATGACGGTGGGCAACGACCATTCCACACCCGGCCAGTACTCAACCTTCACACCGGCTAACGCGGGTAGACGCTCAAAAAAAGTCGCGTAATCCAGGGTATTGGCATACATCAAAATAGCAGCGATACCCAGCAGAAAGCCAAAATCACCGACCCGGTTGACGATGAACGCTTTGAGATTGGCTAAAATGGCTGTTTCTTTTTTGTACCAAAAGCCAATCAGCAAATAAGACACTAAACCGACAGCTTCCCAGCCGAAGAACAATTGCAACAGGTTGTTCGCCATCACCAGCATCAACATGGAGAATGTGAATAGGGAAATGTAGCTAAAAAACCGCTGATACCCCGGATCACCCACCATGTAGCCTACGGTGTAGATGTGCACCATCAAACTCACTGAAGTCACCACCACCATCATTAAAACGGTAAGGTGATCAATCATGAATCCAATATCAAAATGGAATGAATCGGCGGCCGCCCAAGTGTAGACCGCCGCACTGAAGGTCGGCAGCCCGCCCCAAACATGCATGTAAAACGCGTAGAGCGATAAACCGAACGCAATCGCCACCCCAAGAATGGTGACGGAATGTGCGCCGACGTTACCAATTTTTCGGCCGAACAGTCCGGCAATCAAGGCACCAATTAAGGGTGCCAACACGATGGCGAGGTAAATTTTTTCCATGAGCTACCCCTTCATCGCCGTTAAGTCTTCGACATTAATCGTACGTCGATTACGGAACAAGGTGACCAGAATCGCTAAGCCAATGGCGGCCTCTGCCGCTGCCACGGTCAGAACAAAAAACACAAACACTTGGCCATCAATATCGCCAAGAAAATGTGAGAACGCGATGAAATTGACGTTCACGGCCAACAGCATCAATTCAATGGCCATCAATAGTACCAACACATTTTTTCGGTTCAAAAAAATGCCCGCTACGCTAATAGAAAACAGAATTGCACCAAACAGGAGAAATTGAGACAAACTAATCACGACGCTTTTCTCCGGCTGTGGTGGGCAAATCTGCAGGTTTTTGAGTGAAGTCGGCGACGGTTGAGGCCATTTTCAAGATACGAACCCGATCATCCCGCCGCACCCGAACCTGGGCATCGATATCCTGATAATGCGCGCCTTCCCGTTTGCGGTGCGCCAGCGCAATGGCGGCAACAATCGCGACCAGCAAAATAAAAGCCGCAATCTCAAACGGATAAACGAATTTGGTATACAAAACCGAGCCTAGGGCCAGTGTATTAGAGGCATCAGCTACCGCTGGTGCGGGTGCGGGAAAGGCACTCAACCCAAAACTGTGGGCACCCACAATCACACCTAACTCAACGACCATGACAAGGGCGACGAATACGCCCACGGGCAAGTTCCGCACAAAACCCTCGCGCAGAGGTGCCAGATTGACATCCAGCATCATGACGACGAATAAAAACAGCACCATGACTGCGCCGACGTACACCAACAGCAAAACAATACCGAGGAACTCCGCTTCCATGAGCACCCATACCAAGGCGGTAGAAAAGAAGGTCAAAACCAGAAATAAGGCCGCGTGAACGGGATTTTTGACCGTGACGACCCGAATCGCCGAAATCACGGCAGACGAGGCAAAAACGTAAAACAAAAACTGGTACAAAGTCATGTATTAATCCTTAACAGGTTGCCTAAGCTGCGCAATATTAACGGTAACGCGCGTCGGCCAGGCGATCAGCGGCTATTTGGGGCTCCATGCGATCACCAATGGCCAGCAAGCGCTCTTTGGTCATGATGTTTTCACCCCGATTTTCGAAGTGGTACTCAAAAATTCGGGTTTCAACAATGGAGTCCACCGGACAGGCCTCTTCACAAAAACCGCAGTAAATACATTTAAATAAATCAATATCGTAGCGTGTGGTTCGGCGCGTGCCATCTTCACGCAACTCGGACTCGATCGTGATTGCCAACGCCGGGCAAACCGCTTCGCATAATTTGCACGCGATGCAGCGTTCCTCCCCATTGGCATAGCGCCGTAGCGCATGCAACCCACGAAACCGAGGGGACATGGGGGTTTTCTCTTCTGGATATTGCACCGTGAATTTTCGCCCAAAAAAATACTTACCCGTCACCGATAACCCAAGGAATAACTCCCATAGGAACCAGGTTTTAACGAATTGCTTTAATGCCGTCATTTCGATACCTCTGGCTGTGAGTCAGGCAAACCAAGGCCCAACTTTGAAGTACACCAACACACCCTCAACAAAAATCCAGAGGATGGTCACCGGAATAAACACCTTCCAGCCTAAACGCATGATTTGGTCATAGCGGTAACGGGGAAACGTGGCACGGAACCACAGAAAGAGAAACAACAGCACCACAATTTTGAGGAAAAACCACAAAATCCCGGGAATAAAATGGGTCAACGCGTCCAACGGCGTACCTTGGAACGGCGACAACCAGCCGCCGAGGAAAAGCAGGGCGGTGAGCGCAGAAATCAAAATCATACTGGCGTATTCGGCTAACATGAACAACGCAAAGGTGATGCCGGAATATTCGACATGGAAGCCCGCGACGATTTCGGATTCACCCTCAGAAATATCAAACGGTGCGCGGTTGGTTTCGGCTACGCCTGAAATGAAATACACCACAAACATGGGCAGCAAGGGCAACCAGTACCAGTTAAAAATGCTCCCTGTTTGTTTTTCAACGATTTCCGTCAAATTGAGACTTTTCGCCGCCATCAACACACCAACGAGCGCAAAACCCATCGCCAGTTCATAGGCTACTTTATGCGCGGCAGACCGCATGCCACCCAGCAGTGCGTATTTGGAGTTAGAAGCCCAACCCGCCAATATCACGCCATATACGCCGGCTGCGCTAATAGCCAACACATACAGCAAACCCGCATTAATATTGGACAGCACCCAACCTTTATCAAATGGGATCACCGCCCAGGCGACAAATGATGCAACCAGGATCAATACGGGCGCAAAGTAAAAAATGAATTTATTGGCCACATTGGGCGTAATAATTTCCTTGAATAGCAGCTTGAATACATCCGCGAAGGGCTGAAACAAGCCATAAGGCCCAACGCGATTCGGGCCGATTCGCACCTGCATGTATCCAATCACTTTTCGTTCGAAATAGGTAAGGTAGGCGACTGCGATCACCAAAGGCAATAAGACAACCAACACCAGTAGGGTATTGATAGTCAGGTATTGCCATGCGGGAGACATCCACCCCAGCACGGAGGACAGCCATTGCGTTAGCATGTCACCGCCTCCCGCTCAACTTCGACAATACCACCCACAGCCGGCAATCCAGAGGTCGCCGCACCAGAATAAATCAGCAACGCACCCGCAGGTACGTCTTCTTCGATCTGAATCGGTAATTGTTGGGTACAACCCGCCTGCCTGATTTCCAGCAGGTCGCCATTTTCCCAACCCTGTGTTGCCGCATCATCCGGATTGACGAGGCAATGATTTTGTTTGATCGCCAATGCTGTGCTCTGCAATGGCGCAGCGCGGCGCACGATGCCGTTAATGCCATACATTGCAGTAGGGGCGATTCGCGTCCAGACTTTTGCAGAGGGCTCCGCAACTTCAGATAAACGCGTGACGGCACCGAGCACTTCACTATGATTGCTTAAGTTGATGTTCGCGCATTGTGCCTGTAAATCGCTACGAATTTCCGCCACATCCATATACTCGAAACCACCTAAATCAAGCAGGGTTCCAAGCACACGAAGCACCTTCCAAGCCGGTCGTGAATCGGCAAACGAGCGGACAATGCCGCGCTGGGGCTGCCAACGGCCTTCGCCATTAACCCAGGTACCCGCTGACTCAACCGGCGTACCAATGGGAAGGAGCACATCGGCATAATCCAACTGGCTATCGGTCACATGAGCGGTAAAGCACACCACGAATTCGGCAGATTTCAGTCGGTCCATCACGGCTAAGCCCGCACTGGTATCAAACTCCGGTTCAAATCCATGCAGCAGCATGGCGGATTTTGGCTCATGCAGCATGGTTAAGGCGTGAACGCCTGAGCCAATGGCGGGATTCCCGCCGGGTATACGATGCGGCACCGCGCCCGCCAACCATGCGCCGGATTGATTTGCCCCTTGCGGCAACATCCCCAGGGCGGCATCTGTAGCCTTAGCCAATTGCGTCGCCAAATAGCGTATTGCCCCAAAATTCGGATCATTTTGTACCAGATGACCGAGGAAAATAGCGGTGCGCTTGTCTTTCCTGAGATCCGTCAAAATTCGGTTAATCATGTCGTCATCTATCGGGGCAGATTCAACCAAATTTTCCGGAAGAGCGATACCTGCCGAACGGACCAACGCAATCAACACATCCAGCAAACCGCCACTCGGCGCCGCAGGCCATTGTGAGGCGTCAAAGGTTAAAGCCTGTTCGTACGGATGAACGACATGGACTTTGGCACGATTTTTCATCACCGCCTGGCGCAGGCGATGACCGAATAGCGGGATCTCCTCTCGTACAGTCGCGCCAATAACCAGTGCCACATTCAGCGTGCTCATCTGAGCAATATCCATCCCGAACCACGGCATGATCGGATCGCCCGCATCGGCAGAGAAATCAACTTGGCGTAAGCGATGATCGATATTGTTGGAGCCTAAACCGCGAATCAATTTCTGGAATAGATACAGCTCTTCCAAACTGGCATTGGGCGAAATCAAACCACCCAATGCATTCGCGCCTTGTTGTTGCACAATGGCTTGCACAGACTCCGCAACCTGGGCCAATGCCGTGTCCCAATCAACGGGCTGCCACTGGCCGTTTCGCTTAACAAGCGGTTGAGTGAGGCGATCTTCTGTAAAGAGGCCGGTGTACGCAAAACGATCCCGATCCGCGAGCCACGTTTCGTTGATCAGGTCATTATCCCTCGGCACCGTGCGCATGATCTTATTCTCACGCGTGTGCAAATAGAGGTTTGAGCCGAATGCGTCGTGCGTGGAAATGTGCGGTTGTTGCACCAATTCCCAGGGTCGGAAGGTATAGCGTGAGGGCTTTGACGTCAGCGCACCCACTGGACACAGATCAATCACGTTACCCGACAGCTCAGAGTTCACACTTTTGGCAATGTAGGTGCCGATTTCCATGTGATCTGACCGCCCCACCACGCCAAGTTCTTTAAGCCCGGCGATTTCCTCGCCAAACCGGACACAACGCGTGCAATGAATGCAACGGGTCATATCGGTGGCAATCAAAGGGCCGATATCTTTATCTTTGACCACGCGCTTGGCTTCGGAATATTGGCCGACCCCTTCGCCATAACCCATCGCCAAATCCTGTAACTCGCACTCCCCCCCTTGATCACAGATCGGGCAATCCAACGGATGATTGATCAGCAAAAACTCCATTGTAGCGCGCTGTGCTGCCAATGCTTTCGGGCTGCGGGTTTGCACGCGCATCCCCTCGGAAATGGGCGTTGAACACGCAGGGAGCGGCTTGGGCGCACGCTCAACTTCCACCAGACACATCCGGCAATTCGCCGCAATGGATAGCTTGCGGTGATAGCAAAATCGCGGAATGGTTACGCCTGCCTGATCGGTTACCTCAATCAGTACGTCGCCCTTGCGACCTTGCAAGCGATGGCCATCCACCTCAATGGTGATCAAATCGTCATGAATACTCAAAGACTTAACCCTGTATCAGTTAGACCGTCGCCAAACCATCAGCAATCATGCTGTGGCCATGCTCGATGTAATACTCGAACTCGTGACGAAAATGTTTAAGAAAGCTCCGTACCGGAACCGCTGCCGCATCACCCAGAGCGCAAATGGTTCGTCCTTCGATTTTACTGGCCACATCATCCAGCCGATTGAGGTCGGCGACTGCGCCCTTGCCTTCAACAATCCGTGTCAACATGCGATACAACCAACCTGTGCCTTCACGGCAAGGCGTGCACTGCCCACAAGACTCGGAATAATAAAACCGAGAAATGCGCTGCAAGGCACGCACCATACACGCGGAATCGTCAATCACGATCAAACCGCCAGAGCCTAAAAAAGTGCCCGATTTGGCGATGGAGTCATAATCCATCCGCGTCTTCAGCATCATCTCGCCAGGGATCACCGGGGTCGATGATCCGCCGGGAATAACGGCTTTGAGTTTCCGCCCCTCACGTACGCCACCCGCCATAGCCAATAAATCGGCAAATGGCGTCCCCATCGGAATTTCAAACACGCCCGGTTTAGCCACATGGCCAGAGACTGAAAAGAGCTTAAGCCCACCGCTATTAGGCACACCCAAATCAGCAAACCACTTGCCACCGTTGCGCATAATTGCCGGCACCGACGACAAGGTTTCAGTATTGTTCACCGTTGTTGGTCGGCCGTACAAACCAAAATTCGCGGGGAATGGCGGTTTAAAGCGCGGCTGGCCTTTTTTACCCTCAAGGGATTCCAGCAGCGCAGTTTCCTCGCCGCAGATATACGCGCCCGCGCCAAGGGTGCCATACAAATCAAAATCAATGTTCGAACCCTGCAGCTTTTTACCCAGCAGGCCTAGGGCATAGGCCTCCTTGACTGCCGTTTCAAACCGGCGAAACACGAGATCCGTGAACTCCCCCCGCATGTAGTTATACCCAACGGTTGCACCGATCGTATAACCGGCGATGGCCATGCCTTCAACCAGCGCATGGGGATTATTCAACAGAATTTGGCGATCTTTCGCGGTACCCGGCTCGGACTCGTCTGAGTTGCACACGACATATTTCTGCCCCGGTGCATTACGCGGCATAAACGACCACTTCAAGCCCGTGGGGAAACCCGCCCCGCCCCGGCCGCGCAAGTTGGAGGCCTTGAGCTCCTCAATAATCAGGGCAGGATCCGTATGCTCAGCCAGAATTTTTCGCCACGCCGAATACCCCCCAATTTTGAGGTAACTCTCCAGCGTCCAAGGCGCTTCGAACTGCATAGTGGCAAAGCAGACTTGTTCGGTCATCGCGTTACTCCAGCTGATCAAGAATGGCGTCAACCTTTTCCGGGGTGAGCCGCTCATAATAAACGTGATCGACTTGCATCATTGGCCCGCCATCGCAGGCAGCAAGGCACTCTTCCTCTACCTTGAGATAAATCCGGCCATCGGGTGTGGATTGCCCCAATTTAATGCCGAGTTTGCGTTCGCAATGCGCCACAATGTCGTCTGAACCCATTAGAGCACAGGAAATATTGGTGCAAATCGACACGTGATGCCGACCGCAGGGTTTGGTTTCGAGCATCGAATAAAACGTCGCCACTTCGTATACTGATATAGGAGGCAATTCGAGATATTCCGCCACGGCATCCATCAGTTCAGTGGTCAAGTACCCTTTATTTTGGTGCTGAGTTTCACGCAGCGCAGCCAAAAGTGCCGATTGCTTTCGCTCTGGCGGATATTTACGCACCCAACGGTCAATTTCATGGCGCGTGTGCTCTGTCAATAAATGGATTTTACTGATCTTCATTAACGATCCACCTCACCAAAAACAATATCCTGGGTACCGATAATGGCCACCACATCGGCCAACATATGCCCACGCGACATTTCATCTAACGCGGACAAATGGGCAAAGCCGGGCGCACGAATTTTCAGACGATAGGGTTTATTCGAACCATCAGATACTAAATAAATGCCGAACTCACCTTTGGGGTGCTCCACCGCTGCATAGGTTTCGCCAGCAGGCAAGCAGTACCCTTCTGTAAACAGTTTGAAGTGATGAATCAGCGACTCCATGTCCGCCTTAACCTCTTCCCGGCGCGGCGGCGCGATCTTGCGATCATCCACCATAATCGGCCCAGGGTTTTTACGCAGCCAATCGATACACTGAATGATGATACGGTTGGACTGGCGCATTTCTTCAACCCGCACAAGATACCGATCGTAGCAATCGCCCGTCACACCAACGGGAATATCAAAATCCAGGCGGTCATAAACCGCATATGGCTGTTTTTTACGCAAATCCCAGGCAACGCCCGAGCCACGTAACATTGGCCCTGTAAAACCAAGTGCAATAGCGCGTTCTGGGGTAACAATGCCGATATTGACGGTCCGTTGTTTCCAAATTCGATTATCAGTCAACAAAGTTTCATATTCATCAACATAACCCGGGAAACGCTGGGTAAAATCTTGGAGAAAATCCAGCAATGAGCCCTGACGCGACTCGTTCATCCGGCTGACATCGCGTTCGCTATGCCATTGAGATTTTTGATATTGCGGCATAGAATCCGGCAGGTCTCGCGCCACGCCACCGGGGCGATAATACGTAGCGTGCAGCCGCGCACCCGATACGGCCTCATAGCAATCCATTAAATCTTCACGCTCGCGGAAGGCATACAAAAACACCGTCATCGCACCAATATCGAGTGCATGTGCACCGAGCCACAACAAATGGTTCAAAATACGGGTGATTTCGTCGAACATGACGCGGATGTACTGCGCGCGCGCGGGAATCTCTAGATTCACCAGTTGCTCGATCGCACGCACATACGCATGCTCATTGCACATCATGGACACATAATCCAGCCGATCCATATACCCGATTGACTGGTTATACGGTTTACTTTCAGCCAGCTTTTCTGTGCCGCGATGCAATAAACCAATATGCGGGTCGGCACGGACAATCGTCTCGCCATCCATTTCAAGCACCAGACGTAAAACGCCGTGCGCAGAGGGATGCTGCGGGCCAAAATTCAGGGTGTAATTAGCGATTTCCGGCATGATTCACTTTCCCTTATGGCCAATATAGCGACTGTCGTGGCGATAAACGCGCGGCACCAGCACCCGGGGCTCAATTGAAACCGGTTCGTAAACCACACGATTTTTTTCGGGGTCGTAGCGCACCTCGACATGCCCTATCAACGGAAAATCCTTACGGAATGGATGCCCCACGAATCCATAATCCGTCAAAATACGACGCATATCAGGGTGGTCGTCAAACAAAATACCAAACAAATCGAAGGCTTCCCGCTCAAACCAATTGACGGTTGGCCATACATTCACCACAGAGGGGACCACGGGTGCATCGGCATCGAGGCAAGGAATACGTACCCGCAAACGCCAGTTGTGGGTATAGGAAAGCAAATGGACAACAACGGCAAAACGCGGGCGATCTTGTGCACCAAAATCCAATGCTTCACCGAACTTCAAACGGGCACTGCTCGCCGGCTCGACACCGCGGCTGTAACCAGAGAACGAGACGCTTTCTTCACCGGCCCATTCAGACTGGCCATATTCCAAGTAATCCATGCCACACAAGTCGACACATTGATTAAATGCCGTTGCGGGAGAACTTGCCAACAAATTAGCCGCAGCGAACCAATTGCCCGCCGATATCTCAATCGTTATTTCATCCAACGCCTGCGTCAAATTAACCAATAGCGAACCGAGGGTCGATTCCAATGCGGGTTTCAATGCTGGATTGAGTTTTTGCTGCACAGTCATGTGGTCACTTCACCCCAAGTTTGATATCAAACCAATCAGCTGCGCGCGATGGTATTGGTACGACGAATTTTGTTTTGTAACTGAATGATGCCGTACAACAAGGCTTCGGCAGTGGGCGGGCAGCCCGGCACGTAGATATCGACCGGAACAATCCGATCACATCCTCGAACCACCGCATAGGAATAATGATAGTACCCACCGCCATTCGCGCAGGACCCCATGGAAATCACCCAGCGGGGCTCTGCCATTTGGTCGTATACCTTGCGCAAAGCGGGGGCCATTTTATTCACCAAGGTGCCCGCAACGATCATGACATCTGACTGGCGGGGGCTGGGGCGGAACACGACACCAAATCGATCGAGGTCATACCGCGCTGCGCCGGCATGCATCATCTCGACAGCACAACACGCCAACCCGAAGGTCATGGGCCACAGGGACCCGGTTCGAGCCCAGTTAATCAGCTTATCTGCCGACGTGGTAACAAACCCTTTTTCGAAAACGCCCTCTATTCCCATTCCAGCGCCCCCTTCTTCCACTCGTAGATGAAGCCGACAACCAGCACGCCCAGGAAAATCGCCATCGCGATCAGCCCAAAATGTCCAATTTGATCCAGCGCGACCGCCCAGGGGAACAAAAATGCAATTTCCAGATCGAAAACAATAAATAGAATTGCAACTAGATAGTAGCGAATATCAAATTTCATGCGCGCGTCTTCAAATGCAGAAAAGCCGCACTCATACGGTGCATTTTTAGCGGGATCGGGACGCAGAGGGGCCAGCAATTTACCACCAAACAAAAGCCCCAGCGAAAACAATACGGCAACGCCGAAGAAAATCAGGATGGGAAGATAACCTTCTAACACGGGGCACCCTCACGGTCAGCGCGAACTCTGGTTCGCTGGTTTTTTGGCGCGCAAACTAAAACTCAGCACACAGTTTAGACTGCGGACTGGCTTGGTTCGATGATATAAAAACATGTATGGTGCGGACGGTGGGACTCGAACCCACACAGCTTTCGCCACTACCCCCTCAAGATAGCGTGTCTACCAATTCCACCACGTCCGCTAAATTCTTCCCGGATTCGTGCAAAGTTCAAACGCTTTGCCGAACCGGATATGTGCCTCAGTCTTTCTCTGAGGCCGCAACGCCAAATTACCGACTGGGGTTGCTACTTGGCACATCTGCAGACTTGGACTGAACCACCGCAGGGGCTACCGATTCGCTGCCGGGTGTGGATGGCACATCCGCAGGCTTCACTGGCTCTGATTTAGCCGCATCAGGATTCGCAGATGCCGAGGGGTTTTGCCCAGGCACCCCATCTGAACCCGTTGATGAAACGGGCACAGAATTTACCACGCTAGACGGGCTATGTGAAGTATTAATGACGTAGGCCAGCAACAAACTGGTAGCAAAAAAAGCGACGACCAACCACCCTGTCAGCTTTTGCAGGAAGGTCGCCGCACCGCGTGCACCGAAAACCGTACCGGATGAACCAGAACCAAACGCAGCACCTGCATCCGCACCTTTACCGTGCTGGATCAGTACCAGTCCAATCAGCATCAGCCCAATCAGCACATGGATAATTAATATCAAAGTTTGCATTATATGAATCTCAACGAGTCGGCCGCAGCGCGACAAATAATCAGAAAATCTTCCGCTTTCAACGAGGCACCGCCAATTAAGCCGCCATCAATATCCGGCTCGGCAAACAATTCAGCCGCATTATCTGCTTTTACCGAGCCGCCGTACTGAATGCGAACGCCGCGGGCAACCGCCGGATCATGCTCACTCAAAACACCCCGAATCATCGCGTGCATTGACTGCGCTTGTGCCGGTGAAGCGGTGAGTCCCGTCCCGATCGCCCAAATGGGCTCGTAGGCGATCACAAGGCGCTCAAATGAACGAATACCCACCACATTCAACACGGCTTGGATCTGACCTCGCACCACATCATTCATTCGGCCAGACTGGCGCTCTTCAAGCGTTTCCCCGACACAAAGCACCGGTGTCAAACCCGACTTCAGCGCAATGTTTACTTTACGGGCAACCATTTCATTCGTTTCACCAAACAAGGCGCGCCGCTCTGAGTGCCCAACCAAAACGTAGCGGCAACCCACCTCGCGCAGCATGTCAGCCGACACTTCCCCGGTATACGCGCCCAACACGTACTCAGAGCAGCTCTGACCACCCACGGCGAGATTGGTATGTGCCGCCTGATGGATGACTTGAGGAATTAATATAAACGGCGGGCAAACCCCAACATCAACGGCATCCCATTCTATCAACCCGGCAAGGATGCTGGCGACTAATGCTTCAGATGCGGCCGTTGTGCCGTTAAGTTTCCAATTTCCGAGTACGATTGGCTTGCGCATGCCGTTTTAATTCCCCTAGTCAAGCAGCCCATTGAGTTTTCAAGCACCCCGGCACGCCGTGCCAGCCCCCAAAAAGGCCGCTAAGATTACTTGCACGGACCAGTTAAATCAATCTTTCAAACGGATTGCCCGTGAGTCATCCGTCATTGTTGGGCAATCATGCGGACTTCAGCCGCTAAATTCTGCGCATGCAATGCGACTTCATCCCCACAAGCGCCCTCGACCATGACACGAACCAGCGGCTCTGTACCTGATGCCCGCAGCAAAACTCGTCCACCATCACCCAGCGTTTGCTCCACTTTACGTACAGCTCCGGTGATTCTTGGATTGTTCAGATCAATTTTTTGATCGGTACGCACATTGATTAAGGTTTGTGGATAAATTTGAACATCCGCAGCCAACGCATGCAAGGGTTTGCCCGCGTGCTTCATGGCCGATAAAACTTGCAAGGCTGCGATAATGCCATCCCCCGTAGTATGGCGATCAAGACACAGGATATGCCCTGACGATTCACCACCCAGCAACCAGCCATTGTGCTTTAACGCCTCATGAACATAGCGATCACCCACATTGGCACGCACAAAGGGCAACCCGAGTTTTTTGATTGCCAGCTCCAAACCGAGATTACTCATCTGCGTCCCAACAACCCCGCCGGAATAACCGGATCGCCGTACGCGATCAGCTGCGATAATGTACAGGAGCATGTCGCCATCCAGCACGCGGCCTTCGGCATCGACCATGAGCACGCGATCCCCATCGCCGTCGAGCGCCACGCCCAAATCAGCCCTAAATTCGGCTACCGCGCGCTGCAAAGCGGCAGGTTCAGTTGAACCCACGCCCGCATTGATATTCAACCCATCCGGTTCAACACCAATGCGAATAACCTCAGCACCCAGCTCAGTAAACACTCTGGGCGCTACCTGGTAACCCGCACCGTTCGCACAATCGACCACTATTCTCAAATTTGAAAGCGATAAACCAATATCGACCGAGCTTTTACAAAACTCAATATACCGACCGGGCGCGTCATCAATTCGTTGCGCTTTGCCGAGCAGGTTTGAGGGCACCACCGTCAGGGGCGATTCCAACATTTCTTCGATTTGAGCCTCAACCGCATCCGGCAGTTTTTCCCCACTGGCAGAGAAAAACTTAACCCCATTATCGTGGAATGGATTATGTGAAGCGCTAATGACCACGCCTGCAGAGCCCCGTAGCGTACGGGTCAAGTAGGCGATTGCGGGGGTTGGCATAGGCCCGAGCAGGCGCACATCGACGCCTGCCGCAGAGAAACCCGCCTCAAGTACGGACTCAAACATATACCCGGAAATACGTGTGTCCTTGCCAATCAGCACTCGGCGACGGCCTTCTTGCCCGAGCACCATCCCGGCCGCCCAACCCAGCTTGAGCACAAACTCAGGTGTCATCGGCCATTGTCCCACCGCGCCACGTACGCCGTCTGTTCCAAATACTTTCATAATCGCCATCCCATTCTCATCAATAACCGGCAGACATCGTACCCAAGCCCTAAATGATCACCAAACAAAAAACCGCGCCAAGTGAATTTGGCGCGGTTTTATTGATGTTGAATGTGAACCGGGAATTTATTCGGTTTGAGCCATGTTGTTATGCGCACCAGGCACATTCATCTGCGAAATATAAGCAGCAAGGTCACGAATCTCGTCAGGGGTCAGGTATTTCGCCTGGGCAGCCATGACGTAGGAATAAGGGCCCAGTTGCTTGCCTGCCTTATACATCTCCAGCATAGAGGTCGTTGCAGATACAGGCAAACCAGACAACTTAGGTGCATTTAACAGCTTAGCCCCTTCGCCATTCGCTCCGTGGCAAACCGCACACGATGAGAACAAGGCATGACCGAATCCAATGTTCGCGTCGGCTACAATCATGCTGGCCGCTGGCGCTGGTGTAACAGCAGGAGCAGCGGCAGTAGCCGGCGTTGCAGCCTGAGCCGTACCGCCACCGAAAGTGGCCGCGATATACGCTGCAAGATCAGCAATGTCTGTCGGAGATAGGTTAGCCGCCTGCGGTGCCATCGTGCTGTAGCGCGCTCCACCGAGGTTATGTTTTTTCAAATAATCCATATCGCCTTTTTTAAAGGCCGTCAGGACGGCTTCCGCATCAACAGCGGTTAAATGAGTCAGCGCCGGGAAAGCGCCGCCATTACCTTTACCATCAACCCCATGACACGCAGCGCAAGTAGCAAATTTAGCTTTACCTGCAGCCGCATCACCGGCAGCCATTGAAACCAACGGCTGAACCATTAAACCACCCAGCACAACAGCCAGCAGCGAACGACGCATCATTTTCATAATTTCTCTCTCATTATTTGCAAGACAACTCAATTGGCCTGCGGATTTTAGGCACAAACCAATCGAGTCAAATACCCCCACGCGTAAAGTATCAGAGAATACTAATGATGGACAAACGAATGAGACTTATGCCCTAGAAAATAAATATATAACCAGATGGCTCTGCCAGGAAAATCAAACCGATTGAAGCGCCATGAACAACCGCACACCATCTCGGGTTGCAGCCACATCATGGACCCGCACAATGCGTGCACCCCGCGCTATCGCCATCACTGCCGCAACGACACTCCCCACCTGACGCTCGGAGACTGGGCGGCCGATCACATCCCCTATCATGCGTTTGCGCGATAGTCCCACTAAAAGCGGCAAGCCCAATTCATTCAGCGCCGCAAGGTTTTTCAGCAACAGTAGGTTTTGTGCTGTGCTTTTCGCAAAACCGAACCCCGGATCAAGCAACAAATGCGCGCGAGGAATCCCGGCGGCAACCGCCTCTGTCACTCGCGCACCAAGTTCTTCAGTAACTTCTCGCAACACATCTTGATAAATCGCGCGTTCATTCATGGTGTCAGGCTCACCCCGCATGTGCATCAAACATACAGCCACGCCATGAGTCAGCACCAATTGCTTAACCGCTGCCAATGCCCCATCGCGAGTTAGCGCACGGACGTCATTAATGAGGGACGCACCCGCATGGACGGCGGCAGTCATTACAGCGGGTTGGCTTGTATCAACCGACAGGGGGACATCGAAGCGGCGCTGCAAGGCTTCAATCACGGGGACCACTCGAGCAAGCTCTTCATCGGCGCTCACTGGCGCCGCGCCGGGTCGGGTGGATTCTCCGCCAATATCAATTAAATCCGCGCCTTCAGCCAGCATTAAAGCCGCTTCATCAATGGCCCTGGCTACATTTGATTTCTCTGAACAATAAAAAAGACCCCCGTCCGAGAAGGAATCGGGGGTCACATTCAAAATAGCCATAATCAGCGGATGCTCCATATGAAGCATCCGCAACAACCCCGCAGAAGGGGGGTGCTTATCCTTAGTGCTGATTGGCAGGACCACCAACAGGATCCGAAGGGGGCTTAACTTCCACGACAGGTATCGGTTCCAGGGGCGCGACCACTTCGGGCGTATTGCCACTGGTGGGCGTGTTTTTCCCTGGAGAATCGGAACTCTGGCCCCAATCCGCCGGTTCACGCACGGGGCGACGCGCCATCAAATCGTCAATTTGCGCCAAATCAATCGTTTCATACTTCATCAAGGCCTGCGCCATGGCGTGTAAAATATCAATATTATCCGTCAGCAACTGATTACAACGCTGGTAATTGCGGTCAATCACGCTGCGCATCTCTGTATCAATCACACTGGCGGTATCATCAGAAACAGAGCTGCCCGGTGTGGAGCGACCAAACATCATGTCACCGTCTTCTTCGGAATAAGTCAAGGTACCGAGCTTATCGGACATACCCCACTTGGTAACCATATTGCGCGCAATTTCTGTTGCCCGCTCAATGTCATTGGATGCGCCCGTCGTGACCGCTTCGGCGCCAAAAATCAGTTCTTCGGCAATTCGCCCACCGAACAGGCTGGAAATATTGGATTCCAATTTGCGCTTGGAGTAACTGTAACGATCTTGATCGGGCAAAAACATCGTGACACCCAATGCACGACCACGGGGAATGATCGACACCTTATACACGGGATCATGCTCGGGCACCAAACGACCAACGATCGCGTGTCCCGCCTCATGATAAGCAGTGAGTTTTTTCTCATCTTCACTCATCACCATGGATTTACGTTCAGCGCCCATGATGATTTTATCTTTGGCGCGCTCAAGGTCTGCCATGACGACTTCGGACTTGTTCGCCCGGGCAGCGAACAAGGCCGCCTCGTTGACCAAGTTCGCAAGATCCGCGCCCGAAAAACCAGGCGTCCCACGCGCCAACAAACTGGGCACAATATCCGCCGCTGCGGGCACTTTGCGCAGGTGAACCTTCAAGATTTGCTCACGGCCACGCACATCCGGAAGGCCGACGACCACTTGTCGATCGAACCGGCCAGGACGCAGCAACGCTTTATCCAGTACATCCGGTCGGTTCGTCGCCGCGATGATAATGACGCCTTCATTTCCTTCAAAACCATCCATCTCAACCAGCAACTGGTTTAAGGTTTGCTCGCGCTCATCATGTCCCCCGCCCATGCCAGAGCCGCGGTGACGACCAACGGCATCAATCTCATCAATGAAGATAATGCAGGGTGCCTGTTTCTTGGCTTGTTCGAACATATCACGCACCCGTGATGCGCCTACGCCAACAAACATTTCAACAAAATCAGAACCAGAAATCGTGAAGAACGGTACCTTCGCTTCGCCCGCAACCGCTTTGGCGAGCAGGGTTTTACCGGTCCCCGGTGGGCCGACCATCAATACACCCCGCGGCACTCGACCACCCAAACGTTGAAACTTGCCGGGATCGCGCAAAAAATCAACCAACTCAACCACATCCTGCTTGGCCTCATCGGCACCCGCAACATCATTAAACGTGACTTTGACCTGATCTTCACCCAACAACTTCGCTTTGGATTTACCAAAGCTCATGGCGCCACGGCCACCACCACCCTGCATTTGGCGCATAAAAAATACCCAGATACCAATCAAGAGCAGGAACGGAAACCATTGAATAAAAATGGTCATCAACAAAGAGGGGCGCTCAGGTGGCATCGCATCAATTTTGACGTTATTACTGAGCAAATCACCGACCATCGCCCGGTTGTCCGTTTCAGGGCTATAAGTCTCAAAACTCGCGCCCGAACTGGTTTTGCCGGTGATGGTCTTGCCTTCAATAATCACGGAATCGACGCTACCGCCTTTGACATCACTCAAAAACTGGGAGTAACTCATCGGCTGCGAGGCGGTTGAGTGGGTGCTAAAGCTGTTGAATACAGTCATTAACACAACCGCAATCACAACCCAGACCAAAATATTTTTCGTTAAATCGTTCAACACACCACCTCTGCTGCCTATGGGGAAGCCATACCCCAATAAGAAATTTATAATCCCACCTTATACCACGCGGTGCCCCTGCGCCACCAAATACACCTCTTTGGAGCGCGGGCGCGAGGCTTTCGGTTTGCGCACCGACACACTCTTAAATGCGATGCGCGCCTGCTTCATGTAGTCATCGAAGCCAATGCCTTGAAAGAGTTTAGTCACAAAAGCGCCATCGGGTTTAAGCATCTGATGGCAGAAATCCAAAGCAAGTTCCGCCAAATACATCGCGCGCGGAATATCAACTGACTCCACTCCACTCATGTTGGGTGCCATATCGGAAATTACAAGATCTACCGGCGCATTATTCAATAATGCGGTGAGGTCGGCCAAAACCGCATCACTCGAAAAATCGCCCTGAATAACGGTGGTGTGTGCGAAATGATCCATCGGCAATAGATCAAGCGCGAAGATATGCCCCTTATCACCAATGACTTGCGCCGCATATTGTGTCCAGCCCCCCGGGGCGGCGCCCAAATCCACCACGCGCTGCCCCGATTTCAAAAAATGGTCGCGCTCATTCAGTTCCATGAGTTTATAAACCGCCCGTGAGCGATAGCCCTCACGCTGCGCCTTTAGGACATATTCATCGCGAAAATGTTCAGCCAACCAACGCTGACTGCTACCCGACCGTGCCATAGGCACCTCTAACCAAAAAACAATCGCGCATTATCCTTTTTTTAAATAACTTAGCCAAATTCTGAAACTTTAATTATCTAAAAAAACCAAAAAAAACCGGCCCTTGGCCGGTTGAAACGGGCGGATAGTGAAGATTAGTGGCTCATCCTACCGGGCATCATGCTGCGTTTTTTCACCGGTACGGTGATGATTTCGGTGCTGCCATCGGCGAAGGTGAGTGTAACGGGTACGGCTTCGCCCGCCACCAGCGCTTTCTCTGGGCCGATCAACATGATATGAAAGCCGCCAGGCGCGAGCCTGGTTTCACCGTGCGCAGGCACAACAATTTCTTTTTGCTCGATCATTTTGTGCATGCCATTGACCTCAATGGATTTATGCAGTTGCACTTCCTTGAAGCCCGGTGCCGCGGCTTTCACCAAAACTTCAGGTTTATCGGTCCCGTTTTTCATATCCAAAAACACCGCATTGGCCATCGCGCCAGGCGGTTGCTCGGGAATCCACGCTTCAGAAATAACCGGGGCTGCGGCCGCCACGCCACTGACAACCATCAACACAGTACCGATTAGCCCATGTTTCATTGACTTGTCTTTCATTGCACTACCTCATTAAAAAATCGAACTAAAGCCTGATCCATTGCCGCCGGATCATGCGGTGAGGGCAAAATCGCAACCATTTTGCCCTCAGGAGAAATTAACCGGTACGCCGTATCATGATCGATTTCATAGAACCGATCGCCCGGCGCGTGCGGCGATAGGCGATAACCCGCTTTGAGCGGCTGGGTAACCGCATCAATCATGCTGCGCTCACCCGTCATACCAAAAAATTGCTTATCAAAATAATGGACATATTCGGCAATGCGCCTGGGATTATCCCGCGCGGGGTCGACTGAAAGAAACACCACTTGCCATTTCACCTCCGGAAGCGATTTTTGAAGTTTTGGCAACAAACCTGCCAGTGCGGTTAATTCGGTAGGGCATACATCCGGGCAAAAAGTGTAGCCGATATAAAACAAGGTCCAATGGTCCTTAAAAAGCGCCGGTGTTGAAACGGCACCCGTAGCGCTCATAAAGTCAGCGGCTGGCACGCTAATTGGCGTGGTCACGGATCGAAGCACCAACAGATCCTTAGATGCAAACGCGGTCAATCGCGCCATATTGACCGCGCGCTCATTCACATTACCATTCGGCGCGTTCTGACTGCAGGCGGTGCCCGACAACGTCATGCCCAAGAGGACGACACTAAAAAACAGAGCCCTGCGAAATTTGGCATGGGTGATTAAAAAACGGATGGACTGTGATTGTGGCTGCATGAACACCGAGATATCCTCTAGAGACGCTCACTTTTATACCCGCCAACCTCGGTATCGGGGCAAAACTGCGCCGCGAACTCATTGGTTAAAAGTGATTAAGCCGTTAATATGCCAGCCTATATGCACGAGTAACAGTGTGTGATTTCACACACTGTTTAAATTTGCGCGGTTCACCCCCTCATCACACAAGATCAGCATGGCACTTACAACGAAACAAAAGCAATTTCTCCGTGCGCAAGCACATCATCTCAAACCGGTCGTTTTGTTGGGTCAACACGGACTCACTGAGGCCGTTATGGCTGAAATCGAGCTGGCTTTGGGCATCCATGAGCTGATCAAGGTGCGGATTCCTGGTCAGGATCGCGACGACAAAAAATCCATGATGCTCAACATTGCCACCGTAACCGGCGCAGAACTGGTGCAGACCGTAGGGCATATGGCCGTGTTTTATCGCCCTCATCCCGATGGCGCGCGGTTAATTCTGCCCAAGCCTGAAAAACCGGGTAACCGGAAGCTTAAATAACGCCTCAATGATTCTGCCTTTTTTAAGCGAGGGTACGCATGCAGACCCCACCGACTTTCCGCCCGCTCATCGCGCGCTAACCGAGCCCAACGGCTTGTTGGCGGTTGGTGGTGATTTATCGTTGGCGCGTATGGTGGCAGCGTATCAGCGCGGTATTTTTCCTTGGTTTGGTGCAGATGATCCGATTTTATGGTGGTCACCTGATCCGCGTACCGTATTCACACCAACCGCGTTTCATGTATCTCAATCGCTTGAAAAATGGCGGCGGCAAGGGCGCTACCGTATCACGGTGAATCACGCCTTTGCCGATGTGGTGGCCGGTTGCGCTGCACCCCGCGCCAATCAGGATGGCACCTGGATTGTGCCGGAGATGGTTCATGTTTTTGTCGCACTCCACCAGGCCGGATTGGGTTATTCGGTGGAAGTGTGGGATCAGCATCAATTGGTGGGCGGCTTATTTGGCGCGAAATTTGGCCGGGTGGCCTTTGGTGAATCGATGTTCAGCCGGGCGCCGAATGCGTCCAAATTCGCCCTCACTGCAATTTTGGTTGATGGCTGCTGGGGTGAGATTGATTTTCTGGATTGCCAGTTTACGACCCGTCATTTACTCAGCCTCGGCGCGCAAGAGTGGTCACGCAGTTATTTCATTCACCGCCTGAAAAAAAGCTGGGAAACCAGCATGGCAAGTACGATTTGCGATTGACGAATGACAGTGGTGCCCTGATTATCAGGGTTAATCACGATGTTCATAATCCCTCGGGGTTCAACCTAACGCTAACGGCGCACAATCAACGATGCAACACGATGTCATGGCCTCTCTACTGATTTTACTGATTATCTCAGTGATTGCCGTTGTCGGGTTCCGACGCCTGCACTTGCCCGCCATTTTGGGCTACCTCACCGTTGGCGTGATTGCCGGCCCCTATAGCTTGGGCTGGATTCGAGATCAGTCAGACATTCATATCATTGCCGAATTTGGCGTCGTATTTTTGCTCTTTATGCTGGGGCTTGAGTTCTCACTGCCGCGGCTCATTGCCATGCGCCGTGCGGTCATTGGAATGGGCGGCGCGCAGGTGCTGGCCACCGCGCTGGTGACGGGTATTGCGGCTGGGTTGATGGGGTTTTCGCCTGCCGCGGCTTTTGTGTTGGCGGGGGTGCTTACGGTGTCCTCCACAGCAATCGTCATCAAACAGCTGGGCGAACAACTTGAACTCAATAGTCGGCATGGCAATAACGCCGTCGGCATCTTGTTATTTCAAGACCTCGCGGTCATTCCCTTTCTGATTATTATCCCGGTGCTTGGCGCAACCTATGGCCAACAAGGGAATACAGACACGACCGCAATTGCCCTGAATATTGCGACCACCATTGGCTTTGGGGTTTTGGCAGCGGGGGTGCTGTTTTTTGGCGGGCGTTGGGTGCTGCGACCGGTTTTCCGGGAAATTGCGCGCGCCCGTTCGGCTGAGCTTTTCACCATTGCCGTACTGCTCGTGGTGCTTGGTGCGGGCTGGTTGACCAATCAGGCGGGCTTATCCTATGAGCTTGGGGCATTTTTAGCCGGCATTGCGCTGTCTGAAACCCAATTCAAGCATCAAATTGAAGCCGATATTCGCCCGTTTCGTGATGTGCTGTTGGGGTTGTTTTTTATCACCATTGGCATGATGCTGAACGTACGCGAGCTCCCCCTGATTTTAGGCTGGGTCGTTTTGCTGTTAGCACTGGTCGTGCTGGTTAAAACTGTCATCATTTTTTTGATTGGGCGCGCCATGGGGGAAGATCACGGTGTGGCGCTACGCACGGGGTTGGTACTCGCGCAGGGCGGGGAATTTGGCTTTGCCATGTTGGCCCTTACCGCGCCCAACATCATGACAGACTACCAACGGCAAATTGTATTGGCAGTCGTCATTTTCTCGATGGTGCTTACCCCCATTTTGGTGAAGTTTAACGGCTACCTTGCCAAGCGCATCGTGCCGAGTTACCAAAAGCAGCGCCAAGCGCAAACTGAAATTATCGATCAATTCGCCAACACCTTGGCCGGTCATGTGGTGATTTGCGGCTTCGGCCGCGTGGGGCAAAATATTGCGCGCCTCTTGCAAAGCGAGGGCTTTGAATACACTGCGATCGATATTGACATCGATATTGTCCGCCAGGCTCGCCAAGCGGGGCTGCCCGTACACTTTGGCAACTCAACCCACGCCGATATTCTGGAAGCGGCGGGCTTGAGCCGGGCTCGCGTTTTGGTGGTATCACACCTGGATGAAACCTCGGCGCTCAAAACGGTCGAGGTGGCGCGGGGTTTATCCAAGCAAATTCCGATTATGGTACGCGCCCGAACCGACGAGCAACTTGATCCGCTGTTTGCCGCAGGTGCCACAGAGGTGGTTTCAAGCATTTATGAAATGAGCCTTGTGCTCTCGGGCAACGTGCTGCGGGCGTTGAATGTCCCTGTATCCAAAATCATTCGGCAAATTCAAGAAATTCGGCGCGAAAACTACGCACCACTGCGGCACACCTATGCGGGCAACCGTGCCCGCAACACCAGCGACTTGATCCCCTTGGCCCCGCGTACTTTACGCAATATTGCCTTGGTGCCGGGCGCGTATGCCCTTGGCAAGCCCCTGGCCAGCGCCATCCCGAGCAATAAAACCATTGTCGTGGATGCCATCAACCGTTCGGGTATTCGGGGCGAATCCCCGCAAGATGATACGGTGCTGCAAGAAGGCGATACCTTGACCTTATATGGCGCCCCTGAAGAACTGGATAGCGCGGAACACTTTCTACTGACCGGACGAGAATAAATTGGGAATCAACATGTTGCCATGGCCTGGCGCGTGCTAGAATTTCCACATGCAACAACCCAATTAACGGGAAAGTAACCTTGATTAATCTACCCAACCAGTACAGTAATACGCCGGTTGCCGATGGCGCGCTCAGCCTAGCCACGGCACAAAACCGGAACTTTGCTTCAGCCCAAGCCCGCAACACACCTGTCGCGGCTCAAACGCCTAACCGGATCAGCAGCCCAGAGCAAATTGCTGCTGCGCGACAAGGTCAGCAAGGTATCAGCAATGCCGCGGATACCCGCAATATTGGCTATTTGCTGGACGTGCGCGCGTAAACTCGCCGCCGTTGGGGCGTGTACCGCCTCAAGTGAGCCCCTCTTCCTAAAATATTTTTGGCCTTGGCTGCGTCATTGATGACCGATGCAATACGCCAAAAAATCCGCTCTAGAGATGCGAACTCGCCCTAAATGCGCCACAATCCTGTGCGATATTTTTCAGAACCCACAATCGATACCGACATGGCGCATTCCAAATACCCTCGCATAGCCGTTCCTCAATCTGCTCTTGACCCGCTATTCCTGCGAAGCGCCAGTTTTCTGGGTGCCGCCCAAACCTTGGCGGATTTGGCTCTGCAGACTCCCCGGGCAATTTTGGCAATTTTGCCGGATAGCCGCAGCGCGACGGAAATGGCCGAAGCTTTGTCATTATTCGGTTGCGCAGCGGAGATTTTCCCCGACTGGGAAGTGCTGCCCTACGACCGATTCTCACCGCATCAAGAACTGATTTCTGACCGGTTAGCGCGACTGTGGCACCTGCCCCGCGCGCAGAGTGGCATCACCCTGATCGCCGCGCCCACCTTATTGCAGCGCCTTTCACCGCCCGCGTTTGTGACCGGCAACAGTTTTTTGCTCAAAGCGGGCGATAAACTCAACCGTGATGCCTACCGCCAGCAACTCACCGATGCGGGCTACCTCGCGGTATCGCAAGTAGCACAGCCGGGTGAGTTTGCGGTTCGGGGCGGTCTGATTGACGTATATCCGATGGGCATGAGCCAGCCCGTCCGCATTGATTTGTTTGACGATGACATTGAAACCCTGCGGTTATTCGACCCCGAAACCCAGCGATCTTCCGACCCGGTCACTGACATCACCTTGCTGCCTGCGCGCGAGTATCCGCTGAACAACGATGGCATCACCCTATTTCGGCGCAACTGGCGCAACCGTTTTGAAGGCGACCCGGCCCGCAGCCCGGTATACAAACAAATCAGCGATGGCCTGATCCCGACGGGCATCGAAACCTATTTGCCGCTATTTTTTGAACACACCGCCACCCTCTTCGATTACCTGCCGAAAAACGCGCTGCTGTTTACTCTGCCCGGCGTGGATGAATCGCTCAGTCGGTTTATTAACGACACCATTCATCGGTTCACCCAACGGGCGGGTGATGTCAGCCACCCGTTATTGCGTCCGGATGAGCTGTATCAAACAGCGGACGAGTATCAGGCACAGCTGAAAAACTGGCCGCGCTTTATCACAATTGATGCCGCGCATCCTGGCTTACCGCAAGCCATTGCTCTGCCACACAAACCACTGCCGAATCTGACCAGCCCGAATTTCCCGGTCAAACAAGGAGGCAACCAGGGTAGCGATGCGGAACTGGCGGGTCTGAGCACCTTTGCCAGCAATTTTGTGGGGCGTATTCTCGTCACGGCAGAAAGCCCGGGGCGCCGCGAAGCCCTGGCCGAGCAACTCCATAAAGCCGGTCATGCTGCGCCGGTATTCGACAATTTCGCCGCCTGGCTCAAGAGCGATGCGCCCATCGGATTATTGGTGGCGTCCATCGAACAGGGCGCGATTTTGCATCTACCCGATATTGATGCGCCGATGGCGCTCATTACCGAAACCGATTTATTCGCCGAGCGCGTCGCCCAGCGGCGAAAATCCAGTGTGCGCACCCGCGATGCCGATGCGCTGATCAACAACCTCAACGAACTGGCCATCGGCGCGCCCGTGGTGCACGAAACCCATGGTGTCGGGCGGTTCGGCGGCCTGATTACGCTCGAAATGAACAATCTCGCGCAAGAGTTTTTGATTCTGTATTACGCGGGCGACGACAAACTCTACGTGCCGGTTTCCTCGCTGGAACTCATTGCGCGCTATACCGGTGGCAGCGAAGATACTGCGCCGCTGCATAAATTGGGCAGTGGCCAATGGGAAAAAGCCCGTCGGCGCGCCGCAGAACAGGTGCGCGATGTCGCCGCCGAATTGTTGGATATCCATGCCCGACGTGCCGCCAAACGCGGCGAGGCACTGCCCATTCCCGAAGACGACTACGCCCGATTTGCCCACAATTTCGCCTTTGAAACCACCCCTGATCAGCAATTGGCGATTGATAGCGTGTTGGGTGACATGGGGCGCGCCCAGCCGATGGATCGCGTGGTGTGCGGCGATGTCGGCTTTGGCAAAACTGAAGTCGCCATGCGTGCCGCGTTCGTGGCGGTGATGAATGGCAAGCAAGTCGCCGTGCTGGTACCCACCACCCTGCTCGCCGAACAGCATCTGCGCAATTTCCGCGACCGCTTCGCCGGTTGGCCGGTGCGCATCGAAGGGCTTTCACGGATGAACAATGCCAAAAAAACCACTGAGGTGCTCAGCGATATCACTGCCGGACAAGTCGACATTGTGATTGGCACCCACAAACTGCTCAGCGATGGCCTCGCATTCAAAGACTTGGGTCTCGTGATTATCGATGAAGAACAACGATTTGGCGTGCGCCACAAAGAACAGCTCAAACGCCTGCGCGCCGAGGTGGATTTACTCACCCTCACCGCCACGCCCATTCCGCGCACACTCAATATGGCCCTGTCCGGCATCCGGGATTTATCGATCATTGCAACCCCGCCGCGTGAACGGCTGTCGGTCAAAACGCTGCTGCTGCGTTGGGATGACGCGCAAATCCGCGAAGCCGTGCAGCGCGAGCTCAAACGCGGCGGACAGGTCTATTTTTTATATAACGAAGTGAAAACCATCGAACGGATGGCCAAACAACTGGCGGATTTAATCCCCGAAGCCCGCATTGCCATCGCGCACGGCCAGCTCTCCGAGCGCGGACTTGAGCAGGTGATGGCCGACTTTTATCATCAGCGCTTCAACCTGCTGCTGTCCACCACGATTATTGAATCCGGCATCGATATCCCCACCGCCAACACCATCATCATTCATCGCGCCGATAAATTCGGCCTCGCCCAGCTGCACCAGTTGCGCGGTCGGGTGGGGCGTTCGCACCATCGCGCCTATGCCTACCTCATCACGCCCGAACCGGCGCAGATGACGCCTGATGCCGTCAAACGGCTGGATGCATTGGCTGCGCTCGAAGAACTTGGCGTCGGCTTTACGCTCGCCACGCACGATCTGGAAATTCGTGGTGCAGGGGAGTTGCTGGGCGATGGCCAATCGGGGCAAATGCACGAAGTCGGCTACACGCTGTATATGGATTTGCTCGACCGTGCGGTCAAGGCGCTGAAATCTGGCAAACAACCCGATTTGGCAGGTCCGCTGGAACGCCAAACCAGTGAAGTCGATTTAGGCCTACCCGCGCTGATTCCCGCCGATTTTGTCGACGATGTGCATACCCGCCTCATTTTGTACAAACGCCTCGCCAACTGCGCCGATCAAACCGCGCTTGATCGCATGAAGGTTGAGCTGATCGACCGCTTCGGCTTGCTGCCGGATGCGACCCAAACCCTGATCGAAACCCATCGGCTGCGCTTGCGCGCCCGCGCATTGGGCATCCGCAAAGTCGAATGCGCCAGCGGCGGCGGGCGGCTCATTTTCAGCGAACAGGCGGCGATTGATCCGATTAAGCTCGTCAAGCTCATTCAAACCGAGCCCAGCAAATATCGCCTCACCGCCGATACCTTGAAAATCACCCAGCCGCTGGACGATTTAGCCGCACGCACGGGCTTAGTGAATCGATTGATGCAAGAACTCACCCCCGCATGAACCCAGCAAGCCAACCAACGTCGCGTACCGCATCCGGCATACATGCCGGGAATTATCCCGCCCCGCTTTGGCGCCGCGCTGCTGCGTTGCTGTACGATGGCCTCTTCGTAATCGCCCTACTCATGCTGGCCACCCTGATTCTGCTACCCTTCAACGGAGGCGAAGCATTACCGCAACAGGGGTTGATTGCGTGGTTATATCAAGGTTATTTGCTGTTCTGGGTCGGCGCCTACTTCAGCCTGTTCTGGTGCATTGGCGGCCAAACACCGGGGATGAAAGTCTGGCATATTCGCGTGTTGATGCCTACCACAGCGGGTTACCGAACCGCTGTACTGCGCTTTATCGGCGGATTATGCAGCGTGCTTCTGGCAGGAATCCCGTTCTGGTTTGCCCAGGCAGATGCTGAAAAACGCAGCCTGATTGACCGCTGGCTAGGCACCGTCGTGACACGAATCCCAAAACCATAGCCCACCGACCATCCACACATGGCGGGTGTAGGCGCGGGCTTCGCATAAGATTCATCCGCAACAGCGCGCTCAGACGCGCCAAATGCAGCATAAACCCCCGCCTTAATTCTGCAATAACTCGCCCAGTTGCCCTGACTGCTTTACTTGGCGCAGCACGCCTTGGCGCAGTACATTCAACGATGAATCCTGCGCCGCAACCACCAGGGTGAACGCCGAGCGAGCGCGGGTAATGGCGGTGTAGATCAATTCCCGCGTCAACACCGGATTCGGCACGGCGGGCAAAACCAGAATGCTGTGGGTAAATTCCGAGCCCTGCGCCTTATGCACAGTCAGAGCAAAAGCCGTTTCAACTGCAACGAGGCGGTTGGGACTCATCCAGCGAACGGCGGGCGAGCCAGTACCTGCCGTCGCATCACTTAAAAAAGCGACGCGCAATTGGGGCGGCGGCGTGGGTGTGTCAAGGTTAATATCAGGGTCGATATAGGGCAAAGTCAGCCCCACATCGCCATTGGCCAAACGCAGGGCCGCGTCGTTTCGCGTCACGATAATTGGCCGCCCGGCGTACCAACCGCCGGGCGTTCTTGCCGGCGCAATCAAACCCGCCTGCTGGAGTAGGTGTTCAATCCACGCATTCAGCCCCACCACGCCATACGCCCCGTTGCGCAGGGCGCACAGCACTTGCGCCTGTTGATGCGCGGCAAATACCGCCAATGCCCAATCATCGATGGAATCATGTTCTGACCTAGCGGATGACCAGGGGGTAGCCGCTAACTGCAACCACGGGCCAAGGGCGGCTAACACCGCTGCCCGAAGTTGGCTGCGTGTGGGATCATCGCGCAGCAACCGAATGGCAGATGGCGATTCGCCCTGTGCGGTGAGCAAGGCCAATGCACTAGCCGCATCGCCTGTGTTCACATCATGCGCAAGCTTTGCGATAGGGCTTGCGGGGTTAAATCGGTGGCTATGGCGCAGCCACACAGTCGCCTCTGCCAGCGGCGATTGCGTGGGGTTTACCGCAACCACCGTGCCCGTTACATCAAAAATCCATTCGGCGGTAGTCGGCGCGTACGCGCCTGGGTGCATTGCCGCAGCCTTGCTTAACGCCCCCAACACTGCGCCCGGCTCCACCGAAGCGAGCTGGTCTTTATCACCCAGCATAATCAGTTGCGTTTCAGAATCGAGCGCGGCGAGGGTGTTCGCCATCAGTTCAAGCCCGATCATCGAGGCCTCATCCATCACGACCACATCGGCAGGCAATGGCGCACCCGCATGATAATGCGCCTGAATTTGATCGGGGCGAATACCGATTAACCGATGCACGGTTTCCACCGTATCGGGCAATGCCGCGCGCAATTCGGGGTATACCTGCGCAAAGGGCGCAACCAAGGTATCAATCTGGCTGAGCAGTGATTGGCGCAACCGTGCCGCCGCTTTGCCGGTTGGCGCGCACAGCCGGATTCGTTTAGGCGATAAACCGGCGCTTAGGGCCAGCAGTTGGGTGAGTATTAAAAACTTCACCACCGTGGTGGTTTTTCCCGTACCTGGCCCACCGGTAATCAGCGCAAATTGATGGCGAATCGCCACCGCACAGGCAATTTTTTGCCAATCGGGTTCATCCGAAACAGCAGGATTTGCGGGGAATAGCGCATCTAATATCGGGCGAATGAGGCCGGACTCCGGCAGGTGAGTGGCCGGTTGCACGCGCTGGCGCAGTTGACGGGCTACCGTCTGTTCCTGCTGCCAATATCGACGCAAATACAGACGCGCGCCATCGCGGATAAAGGGGGTTGCCCCATCATCCGATTCATTCTCCCCATCCTCATGTGAGGAGTACGCCGTGAAACCCGTCGCCCTACCGATTATTTTGGGACAGCCATCCAGCACCACCAGCCAATCCGACAAGGTGACGCCCTGTAAAAACTGCGCTGGACGCAGCGGGTTTTGATTGATATCCAGGGCGTCAGCCCGCGCGATGCGTTGCCGCCAAATCGCCCACGCTGAATCTTTCGGCGGCATTTTCAGCAGGTTATCCGGATCGGCCAAACACACAGCCAAATCCAAACAGACATGCCCCTGCCCCGCCTGGTGGCTGGCAAACACCAACGCCAGCACCGCCCACGGCGTTATCGTCGGCACTGCTCTGACCATCAACCGCGCTACCGCTCGGTCCACCGATCGCAGCCACCCTGCCGCCACCCAAATATCCAGAATTTCCTTCAGATGCTCATGCGTTAGATCGACCATGGGTACCGCCCGGGGCGCGGCAGGGTCATCGCCCGTAAAATCCAGGCTCATTTGTCCGACGGTTGGGTAGAGGGTGTTCTCCGAGCTCGCGCTCATGCGGCCTCCGCTTGCGGGTCGGGGCTTGCCTGCAATAATGCATCCAGTGCCGTAATCACCGCTCCATCGGGGCGTGCAAAAAACACGCCGGCGCCAGGGCTATCAATTCCGCGCACAAACAGATAAAACGCGCCGCCCAAATGTTGTGCGGGATCGTAGTTTGGCAAACGATCCTGCAAATGCCGGTGCAAGGCGGCAAGATATAGCCCCATTTGCAAATCATAGCGCGCCACCAGCATCGCTTCGCGCAGGCGCGCAGGTGCATAGGCATCGGCAGTATCGCCCAGCCAGTTGGATTTGTAATCGAGCACGTAAAACCGACCATCGGCTTCGAAGACTAAATCCATAAATCCTTTGATTTGGCCATGCAGTGCCTGTGGCGCCAAGGGCGGACGGGGTTGCTGCGGCAGTATCGATGCGCACAGCAAGACATCGATAGCGGCTGTTTGGGTTTGACTCACGGGCAGCCAGAATTCCAGCTCAATTTGATAGCGGTGCAACGCCACCAACTGAATTGCGGCGTCCGCGCTCGAACCGTTGGCTCTGAGCGGCAGCGTCAATATCCACTGGACGAGCTCGGCCAGCGTGGCATGCTGCTCCGGGTTCAGCATCAATGCCGCTAAATCCGTCTCAGCCAATAAGGCCGTGCAGGTGCTCGGGGTCGCATAGTGTGAGAACCCGGCTGCACCCGCCAACTCAAACAACCGATGCAGCTGCGTGCCGAACACTGTACCGCGCGGCAAACGACTCACCCGTGCGGCCAAGGATGATTCAGGCGAAGGTGCATTAGTAACCTGCTCACTCAATGCCGTTTCGGTGAGGATGGCCTGAATCTGCACGCCTTCAACGAACGCATCTTGCCAGCGATCTTGCGAAGGGGTTTCTGGTACATCAACGCGCAAGGCCCCCGCCATCGGCAGTGGGGCCTGCCCATCATGCAGGTGCTGAGTGAGACCACTAAAACTACTCATGCGCCAATCGGTTATCAAGCGCGGTTTTGCGGCCCGTGCCGGATGCAACGTATCAGGGCGAGGGGCGGAATAGTGCGCAAGGTTAATTGGTGGTGGTGCACAAATTTCGATGGCCGAGCAAGCGGCCAACGCCTGTTGTGCCGCAGAAAAACTTGCCGCAAACTCATCTTTGCCACACAAACCCAGGACATACCCCAGCGGCGTATCCTCTTGATTCGGGTGCTTGCTTCTGCCGAACTTAACCGGCCCCAACGCCATATAACACGCAGACTCAGCCCGGGTGAGTGCCACATAAATCAAGCGCAAACCCTCAGCCAAGCGCTCTTTTTTCTCGGCGGCAGCGGCAGCGGGAAAATCCCCCAGGCTCATCACCCGTCCCGCTGTGCTGCGCCATGGGGTAGAAATCGCTTTTTTCTGTGAATTATCGCCCTGAATCAACGGCAAAAAGGGCAAATACACCACCGGATATTGCAACCCCTTGGCTGAATGAATCGTCATGATTTGCACTAAATGCTCATCCTGCTCCAGCCGCAATTCCTGCTCGGCATCCCGTGCGGTGTTGAGCGCCACGGCAAACCGCTGCAAGAGGGCATCCCTGCCCGCTAATTGCGCTTGTTCATTTTGCGCCCAATCGGCCAAATGCAGCACATTGGTCAACCGCCGCTCACCCGAACTCACCGCAAACGGCGCCGCCAACAGTGCGGCTGGCACGGCATAATCGTGCAATAACTGATAGATTGCCGCCAACACGCCGCGCGTTTGCCATAGCTGACCATAACGCACAAACCGCGCAACTTCGATATCCAGCAGCTCATCATCACGCAGCGCATCCAATTGAGTCCAACTGCGACACAACGCAGCCGAACCCAACGCGGCACGCACCCGGCCCAATTGTTGCGGCTCGGCCATGGCCAACAGCCAGCGATAGACATCGGCAGCCTCAGGTGAGGTAAACAAGCGGTGTCGATCCGACAAAAAAACACTTTTAATCCCACGCCGATTCAAGGCGCGTTGAATTGAAGCGGCCTGCGTGCCTTTGGAAACCAATACGGCGATATCCTGAGGTGCAAGCGGCTGCACTGCGCCTGATTCCGATTCAAACACACAATGCCCTGCCTGCCCCTGATTCAATCGCTGAGCAATCGCACTGGCGGTATGCTCGGCCAAAATCGACTCGAACTCCCCCGCTGAGT
Organism: Pseudomonadota bacterium; assembly: GCA_021801265.1. Lineage (GTDB taxonomy): Bacteria > Pseudomonadota > Gammaproteobacteria > Halothiobacillales > Halothiobacillaceae > Halothiobacillus. The sequence goes on from JAJYYE010000001.1 coordinate 130,719, forward strand.
GCACCTCTGCCGAGGGCAAAACCCAGCACGTCAAGGCGGGCACGTCCGCCCACGCGTCGACTGTTTCATCCAGGATATTGCGCAACAGTAACCGCCGCGCCTTGCCCTGCGCCTGTACCGGCACAAACGGCACGGGGTTATCCGCCGCTTCTTTATATCCAAACGCGCCCTGCGGTTGGGTTTCAGCGTGGGTAAACAGATGATTGACCGCGGCCACCAACGCTGGTGTGGAACGATAATTACCGGTGAGGGTGTAATGCCGCCCGTCGGTCGCCCTGCGCGCACTCAGGTAACTTTCCATATCCGCGCCGCGAAAGCGATAAATCGACTGTTTCGGATCCCCAATCAGCACCACGGTGCCTGCCGGTTCATCATTTCCCGCACGCGTCGCGTGCGTAATTTGGAACACCCGGTCAAAAATCTGAAACTGCAACGGATCGGTATCCTGAAACTCATCAATCATTGCCACCGGGTATTGCACACGCAAGCTCAACGCTAACTGCTCACCCGCATCGCCACGCAATGCCTGGGCAAAATTAAGCAGAATATCATCGAACCCCATCTCACCATTGTGCTGCAATACCGTGTTAATTCGGTCGCGAGTCCAGTACGCCGCGTGCGTCCACAGGCGATTGAGCGTATCGCGCTCACTATTTTTTGCGACAACGATGGCTTCCGACCATGCCGAAAACACCACCAGCGCGGGATGGTCCGGGCGCTCCATATTTTTATTGAATTTAGGCTCGGTTAAAAATTTAACTACCTCAGAAGGTAACGGCACACCCTGCTCCGCCCAAGCATCCAACGCCAACCATACACTGGCAAAATCAGCCCGGTTTTTCAGCGTCTTGTGCACGCTGCCGCTCAGCTGCGCAATCAGCGGTGTCCACTGCAGAATCAATGTGTCTTTGGCATTGAGCCAAGCTGCGCACGCATGCGCCTCAGCCTGCTCAATCGCCTGTTCAGCCACCGCCAAGGTCGCAATAAGCTGGGTGAAATCCAGATGAGCAGGTAATTGCGCTGCGCCATCAACCCAAATCGTCGAGCCATCCCGCTGCAATAAGGATTGAAGTTTTTTGGCGAGCGCCGCCGGATTGCCCAAACACCGCGCAGCAAATACAGCCATCGATTGAGGCAATGCATACACATGAATGCGCCAGTAATCCTGCACCGCCTGTTCAATCACCGGAGCGAGGGAGGTAAGCACCGTTTGTTCAAACAACGCGCGGCTATGGAATGCATGTTCGGTGAGCATCCGCTGACACCAGCCATGAATGGTGAAAATAGCGGCTTCATCCATCCAGTTGGCCGCCTGCGTCAACCGCCAGGCCGCTTGCCGCCGCGCGGTGGGCTCGGCATAGGCCTGCGACAAGGCGGCTAAATGCTCATCGCGCCCCATCCATTCAGGCTCAGAAAACGCTTGAGCCGCCTCGGCCAAACGCGCCCGAATCCGCTCACGGAGCTCATCGGCGGCCGCCTGCGTAAAGGTAGTCACCAGGATTTGCGGCGGCATCAAAGGCGCGGTGCCATGTCCCAGAATCAGGCGCAAATACAGCAAGGCAATCGTAAAAGTTTTGCCTGTGCCAGCACTGGCCTCAATTAAGCGGCTACCGCTTAACGGAAAAGTGAAAGGATCAAGGGCATTAACTTGCGTTTGCCCCAAAGGTGATGCAGCCACTAGGCGCACTCCGAATGCTTGACGGGTAGCCATTGTATGCGAGCACGCGGCCACATTCATGATGCGATGCACTTAAATCCCCCTCCATCCCCCTTTTTCAAATGGGGGAGGGGCTAAGCGTACGAGCCCCTCACCACTGAGGGGCTAAAGGAAGCCCAATTTTCGAGCAGGCAATAAAAAAGGCACCCGAAGGTGCCTTGATAAGGTTCAACAAAGTTTGGTGTGAGGGGCAGTCTTTTGATTACACCCCCAAGCCATTAGAACTTGTGTTCAACACCAACTGATACAGCTGAAGACTTCTTACCAGGTAACAGAGCGCCCTTAGCGCCAGTGCCAGGATAAGCATAGTCATGGCCATCATTCATAATAGTGTATGTGGCGTTACTGTTGTTGCTGGTCTGTGCATACATGGCATATACATTAGTCTGCTTGCTCAGCTTGTAATCATAACCAACGGCCCACATGTCGCCACCGGTGCTCTGGGTGTTGGAAACACTGTCAGCCTTGTAGTACTGCGCCTTAACGGTGTTGGCACCCAAGAAGGTATACGCTGCACCAACGCCGTAGGTCTTCTGGGAATCATTGCTGAAACGAACATTCTTGATGTCCTGATAGAAACCTAAAACTTTCACACCAGCGATGCTGTAGTTGGCACCGAGACGGTAGGCATCTTGGCTCCGCGTGACACCAACCTGATTAGCACCACCATGCCGGTGACTTTCGTAAGCGGCATCTAAGCCGAAGCCAGCAATCTTATAACCGGCACTCAAACTCAACGCACTGCTCGGTGTGTAATAAGGAGCGGTTTTAGCGGTCGGAGGATTGGCATAGAACGGGTCGTTTACAGACCAGCTATTGACATAAGCGGCCATTGCATGGAAGCCCATCAAATCCGGTGTGGCATACGCAATAACTTGGCTTGGGCGCAGATCCCAGTTGGTGTCTGAACCTTGGCTAGTTTTAGGACCACTGATGATATTCCGGGAATCGCCGATGGTGCTGTCGAACAGGTCGTAGTCACGGCCCATGTTTTTGAATGGTGTGTCATGACGACCAGTGATGACGGTACCCCAGGTGCCGGTAGCGCCGATGAAGGTGTTACGCTGGCCGCCTAAACCACCTGCGGTAGTTGAACGCAAGGCGCCATTTTGGCCCGCATCAAAACCGGTTTCGTATTGGTAAATCATTGACAGGTTGTCGTTGATTTTCTCTTTGCCCTTGATACCAAGGCGCGAAGAGTTAGACGAGAAGCCGCCAGTTGTGCTGGCTGCCTTGCTGCCGCCCAGGAAGTCATAAGACACGTGGAATTTGCCGTACAGGGTGGTGTCGGCCATAGCAGCTGCTGGCGCAATTAGGGCGGCAGCAACGGCGAGTGCGATGATATTCTTTTTCATCTGTTCGATCTCCAGTGAGGTTGTGAAACTAGCAATATTCCCCAGCAATCTGGGTACGTAGGCAATAGTAGCGGTCTTAAGAATTCAAACAAGCAACGGCTTACTTTTTTACAACATAACAGGCGGTTTTTGTTGCAACGTCACAACACAAGGAAGGCAAATGCCCCACAAAAGCGCAGCAGAATACGTGCTTGAATCGTAGGAGGGGATTTACCCCCGACGTGGTGCCTAATGAACACGATAGCGGTAACGAATAAACTCAGCGTTTAACGAGGCGCGCCGCTAACGCATCTGGCCGCATTGTCGGGGTTGAAACCCGCCTATATATCCTAAAGCGCCGCTCACCACGAAAACGGTAACAAGGCCATTAAACCTTGGCGGGCAGGGCGCCATCGCTGGCTGGCACCATCATCCAGCGTGATTTTCAGGGCAGACGTGTTTCGCTTGCTGAAGCAGTGCAAAAAATCGTCAACATGTTCCAGCGCTTGCACCCATCCGGCCATATCACCTTCCAGATAACACCAGGCGGGTTCACTCCATACGAGATGTAATGGCCGCGCTGAATTGAATATGTTGGCGGGCAGCTCGTCGCAGCGAGGGTGGCTTGATTGCGCCAGCACGACTGCGTCCGCGCCTTGTGTGGCCATCAGCTCGCCCGCAAGATGGGGTGAGTCGGTATAAATCAAAGGTTGGATCGGGTTCGAGTGACGGGTCGGCAGCGCTAAACTCACCGGCCCGACAGTTAATTCAGGCGATAACGCGTTCGTGACGGGGCTGCTTCGTCCCCATACCCAGAGGCTGTTGATTTCTGGTCGGCCACGCGCGGCGCGGTGTGCATTAATCGGGTGGGCATAAAGCCACATTTGCACTTCGGTCAGCCAGCGACGCATGCCGCGCAGGGCATCGCCTGCCAATAAGGGTTGGGCGTTGCGGTTGAGGGCGCAGCCCAAAGGAGGCAGGTCATCCGCACCCATGCGCGCCAGGGCCGCTGGTGTATAGCCCAGATAATGCCGACCTGATGCGGCGCTGAAGAGGGTTAGGCCATCTTGTGCCAGCCATTGATTTAAATCATGAACCAAGGGCTGCCATTCTTCGTCCGTTAAGGCAAGATATCGCAGCCCCATGACGATGGCGTGATCGGCTCCTGCGCGCAAATGCACGGGCTCGATTCGGCTGATGGCGGCTAAATCGGGGCATTGCACGAGGGCGGCTTGAAGTGCGGCATCGGTGGCCAAATCGGCCTGTAAAGCCAGTCTTGCGGACTCGCTGACCGTTGCGGCAGGTGCAAATCGTGCCAACAGGCGCGCTTCGGGGTCATCAGGGCAGGTTTTTGACGGCGCGCCATTCATAGGGCGACGACGACCGCGTTGCATGGCCTGAGCGATTGGGCTGATCGTCGCACCGGGGCCAGGGCCAGCACCCGGGTTTGAAGGGTTTTTCACATCCCAATGATCAATAAAGCCCAAACCCCGTCCCTGACTGTTTGAAGGGGCTGGCGGTGCGTACCCTTCGGCGTTGATGAGCGCTTCTTGCGCGGGCGGCGGCCATTGCCATACAGTTTCTTGCAGAAGCGAGGGGGGTGTTAGGTTGTTTCCGGCGGGTTCAGGCTGCAACCCTAAAATAGTGACGTGGATGTGGGGCATGTTTTGATGTTCTCGGAAATAGGCCACGGATAACCGCAGTTAATCGCGCCTCATTGGGGGGATTTTCGTCCAGTAGGTGGGTACGGACTTATCCGCGACGGCACGGCCAAATATTGGCCCTTCGTCAAACCGTGTACGCACTCATCGCCACCGCAGCGTTCGTTGAGCAACGCGTCGGGGTTGAAACCCCTCCTGCGATTCAAGCACGTATTCTGCTTTGCTGCCATCCGGACTACTTGCTCACCCCATGCTTTCATTCATTGCTGAGTCCGACCAATTGCGCCTGGTTTCCCCGCCAGCGCAAGCTGAGCAGGCTGGCGTATTCGGTATCGACCAGTCGGGTAGCCGACAGTGGGGCTTGTAGCGCCCACACGGCGGCGGTTCGCATCATGACGGCATGGCCGATAATGAGCATGGCGCCGCCGCCCATCGCAGCCAGCGCACGGGCGTATTGTTCGATGGCCTGTGATACGCGCGGGTAAAACTGATCCATCGCTTCCCCGCCTTCTGGCATGCTCAGTGCGGGATCGGCCTTGTAGTTACGATATTGCTCGGGGAAGCGCTGCTGTACTTGAGCGCAGGTCAGCCCTTCCCAAACACCGAAGCCGCGCTCGCGCAGATTCGGGTCAATCATGAGGGGCAAGCCCCGCTCGGTGGCCAGTTTTTCGGCAAATGCGCGGCAACGCACCAGCGGCGAGGAGACCAATGCAGTCCAGTTATCGGTGCCTGCAGCAATACATCGATCAACCCGCGCGTGCATCTGCGCCCAACCGCTGGCGCTCAAGGGATCATCAATTTTATCGCCGCGATACCGCTTGCCGCCCTCGGGCTCGCCGTGACGAATGATGTCAATGCGGACAGCGGCTTGGGCGGCCACTGCGGGTATCAGCGAATCCATGACGACAAAGTAAATAGTGCTACCAGCCCCAGACCCAGCAACAAGGACCTCAGCACAATCGCCGTCGCGCCTTTGATCCAGCGGGATTGATCAGCAAGGCACAAAGTGGCTGAATCGCAGTCATCTTCACGCTCAAGCTCTAACGCGGCATGACCCACTCGACCAATCAGCGCGCTATTGTGTTGCGCTACGGTGCCTTGCACGGCATCGCCGCCCTGAAGCCAGGCTTCCAGCCCGCGATTAAACCCGCCAGCCAACAGCAACAGCACCGCATAAATACGCGCTGCCGGCCAATCAAGCCATGCCTGCAATTGGGCGAGACGCATGCAACCTAACGAATTGGGCTCGGTTGGTTCGTGCGGCGGCCGCGCGAACCAATCAGTTAAACGATAAAACAGGGCGCCCACCGGCCCCGCCAGCACGAACCAAAACAATACCGTAAACCACTCGTGAAATCCGAGGGTGATAATGCGCTCAGCCAAAGTCTGCGTGCTCCATGCTTCAACAATGGGTTCGGACTCCAGCTCGGTTCCTTCGGCCAATTGGGCCAGCGCGCTATGTACAGCAGCTTCATCACCATGCTCACAGGCACGGTGTAAATCATCCACATGTCGATGCGCTTGCCTCGGCGCGAGCATTAATAGAAGCACACCGATGGAAATCCCAATATAGGCCAGAGCGCCCATAACCCCGTGGTCGACCAAGGTCAGCACACCATACAGCACGATGGGCAAACCCAGCCACAGAATACCCGTCGCAACCGGATGCCCCACCCCGTCAGCGAGACGCGTTCGCGCACGATGAATTAATCGCTCAGCCGCGCGGTCGGCTCGCCATCGGCTTAACGCGGGCCAGAATCGCTCCAGCAGTACCACCACAATCAAAGCCATTAATTTCATTGAATTATTCCTTAAGCGATACGAAGATCATCGGGCAAACGGCCCGCCAAATGCCCCCAGTTAAACACCGTACCCGGATCAGTTTTGCGTCCGGGCGCAATATCCGCGTGCCCACGCACATCGGTAATAGTGGAGTAGCGCTGTTTCAGCGCCGCCAGTACCGCAATCAGTTGATCATATTGCACTGAAGTGTAACGATCGGTATCCGTGCCCTCCAATTCAATGCCAATCGAAAAATCATTACAGCGTTCACGGCCACTAAATTGTGACACCCCCGCATGCCATGCCCGCATCGTGAATGGCACGAATTGAATCATCGTGCCATCACGCCGAATCAAGAGGTGCGCCGATACACGCAAATGCGCAATTTCGGCATAGTACGGGTGGGCGTTCGGGTCCAGCGTGCCGGTAAACAAGCGCTCAATCCCATCGCCGCCATACTCGCCCGGCGGCAAAGAAATGCCGTGAATCACCACCAAAGACACCGCCATATCCGCCGGACGATTATCACAAAAAGGCGAACGCACCAGGCGAACGCCACTGATGGTTTCGGTTTTGGGGTCAACAATCATGAGATACCCTCCATTTAATCATTGGTTGCGCTTCATTCTACCGATTGACACAGCGACAGGAAGCACCACGTCGGGGATAAATCCTTCCGGCAAAAGACCTCTCCTGCAGGAAGGGTTTCAACCCCGACACGATGCCAGATGCGCTGAATGCGGCCAACGCCGTGCCGCATAGGTTCGGGCTGCTTCGGATGGATGGAGCGCGCGTTTAACCGCGCTGCCGGGGATAAATCAGCACCGTAGCCTCCATCGTGATCACCATTACTGCACGACACAACATGGCGTTGATTATTGATCCAGTACCCCGCGCAATGCTGCCACCACTGCTTGGCGGCGCACAGCTTGCCGGTCGCCCGTGAATAAAAACTGCTGGATGTTCAGCCGGCTATCGGTCACCGGCATCCCCTTATCGGCACGATAGCGCCAGGCAATCCAGACCGTGCCGACAGGTTTTGTCGGCGTGCCGCCACCGGGACCTGCGATACCACTAATCGCTACGGCATAGTGCGCCTCGCACGCGGCCAACGCACCAGCCGACATGGCCGCCACGCATTCCGCACTGACCGCGCCGACGGTTGAAAAAATCGTCGGCGGCACGCCGAGCAGGCGGGTTTTGATGGCATTACTGTAGGCCACAAAACCGCACTCAAACCACGCCGAACTGCCCGCTACGGCGGTGATCGCTGCCGCCAGGCCGCCGCCCGTACAGGATTCTGCCACGCAAATTTGCTGGTTTTTGGCCTGCAATACCTCACCCAATTGCAACGATAAAATCAGGCGTTCATCATGACGTGCCGATTTCTTTTGTGCCGATATTTTTTGCATGCGTACCGCCCTCATTCCCGTACACTGATTACCCGTTTTAGCCAGAAAAAAGCCATCGTGACTACGCCCGATTTCTCCCAACACACCCCCATGATGCAACAATTTTGGACAATGAAACACGCCCATCCCGATGGGCTGCTGTTTTATCGCATGGGCGATTTTTACGAGCTGTTTTACCAGGATGCCGAGCGAGCCGCGCGCATTTTGGATTTAACCCTGACCACGCGGGGTCAGTCGGCGGGCGTGCCCATCCCGATGGCGGGCGTGCCGGTGCATGCCTATGAACACTATCTGGCCCGCTTGATTCGCGCCGGTGAATCGGTCGCCATTTGCGAGCAGATCGGCGAAGCCCAAACCAAAGGTTCGGCTAAAGGCCCGATGCAGCGCGCGGTGGTGCGGATTGTCACACCCGGCACGGTTACGGATGAGGCGCTGCTCGATCAGCGGGAGGGTTGTCGCCTGGCGGCGCTCTCCCCAATCAACTCGACGGAATTTGCCCTCGCACATCTCGATTTAGCGGCGGGTGATTTCGTACTGCTGCGCTTGAACGAATCCGCACTCGCCGCCGAACTTGCCCGAATTCATCCGCGTGAATTATTGCTGCCAGAGTCATTGGCCGAGGCCGCGGATACTGCGGCCTTGTTGGGCATCGAACCCAAACGCTGGCGCGCCCGTCCCGCCTGGCAATTTGATGCGAAAGCCGGTCAAACCGCACTGCAAAAATATTGGCAGGTGCTCAATTTACACGGTTTTGGCATTCACGAAAGTCACACGCCGGCCTTGGGTGCTGCCGCGATACTGCTCACTTATGTCCAGGAAACCCAGCAAACTGCAGCGCCGCCGATCGAACGGCTACGGGTTGAAAATCTCAGCGATGCCTTGCTGATTGATCGCAACACGCGCCGCCATTTGGAATTATTCGATAACGCGAACGATACCAGCGGTGCACCGCAAGCCACCCTGATTCATTTAATGGATAACACGCTCACAGCGCACGGCTCGCGGCTGCTTAAACACTGGCTGGGCCGCCCATTGCGCGATCACAGCGTGCTGCGCCACCGCCAGCAGGCCATCGGCGAGCTCATCGACAGCCGCAAAATCGATGCCCTGCGCGAACGACTGTGCGGCATCAACGACATTGAACGCATCACCACCCGCATCGTGATGGGCAGCGCCCGTCCGCGTGACCTGTCGGGGCTGCGCGCCGCCCTCACCGCATTGCCAGAATTAACCCGTCTACTGAATCAATTCAATTTACCGCTTTGGCAAAACCTTGCCGCGCGTCTCAACACCCCAGCCGGACTCTGTGATCTGCTTGAGCGCGCCTTGGTGGAAGCACCCCCGGTATGGCTGCGTGACGGCGGCGTCATCGCGGCAGGCTTTGATGCTGAACTGGATGAACTACGCCATTTATCGCTGCATGCTGACGACGCGCTAACCGCATTTGAAGCCGAAGCGCGGCGCCAGAGCGGCATTCCCAGCCTCAAAATAGCCTACAATCGTGTACAAGGATTTTACTTTGAAGTGAGTCGCTTGCAGGCCGAAAAAATGCCGCCGCAATTTATTCGCCGTCAAACACTTAAAGCCGTGGAGCGCTACACCACCGCCGAGCTCAAAACCTTTGAAGACCGCGTGCTGTCGGCGCGCGACCGTGCATTGGCGCGTGAGCAATGGCTGTTTCATGAATTGCTGGTTGCGCTGGCCACCCATCAAACCATCCTGCGCACCCTTGCCCAAGCCATCGCCGAAACCGATGCCCTGCATAGCCTCGCCAACGTGGCCGAACGGCACCGCTGGGTCGCGCCCGAACTCAGCACCGAACCCGGCATCGAGATCGAGTCTGGCAGGCACCCGATTATTGAAGCCATCAGCCCCACGCCGTTCACGCCCAACGACACCATCTTAAATCCTGCACGGCAACTCTTGCTGATTACCGGCCCGAATATGGGCGGAAAATCGACCTATATGCGGCAAACGGCGCTGATCGTGCTGCTGGCGCATATCGGCTCTTTTGTACCCGCACAGCGCGCACGCATCGGTCCGGTTGATCGTATTTTCACCCGCATTGGCGCGGGCGATGATCTGGCTTCAGGTCGCTCCACCTTTATGGTTGAAATGACTGAGACCGCCGAAATTTTGCACACCGCCACCGCGCAATCGCTGGTGTTGATTGATGAAATTGGTCGCGGCACGTCGACATTTGACGGACTGGCGTTGGCATGGGCCGTCGCGGAACAGTTGGTCCGCCAAAACCACGCGCTGACCTTGTTTGCCACACACTATTTTGAACTCACCCAACTGGCCGAACAATTTCCCTCGGTGGTTAACGTGCATCTCGACGCCGTCACGCATCAAAACGAGCTGATTTTTCTGCACAGCGTGAAAGAAGGGGCGGCCAGCCAAAGCTACGGCATCAAGGTCGCCGCACTCGCAGGCCTACCCAAATCGTGCATTCGTCGCGCGCAACAGGTGCTCAAAAAGCTCGAACAACAAACCCCGGTCGCGGCAGCGGTCATTCCGCAGCTCGATTTATTTGCCGAGTCCCAACCGATCGTTGAACACTGGCCTGAATTACTTGAAGCAGAACCGAATCCGGTATTACAGGCACTTGAAGCAATCGACCCCAATACCTTAAGCCCCAGACAGGCCCTGGATTTGTTATTCGAGTGGAAAAACAAGCCCATAGATTCGTTCTAATCAGTGCGTAGCCCGGATGGAGTGGAAACGGCATCCGGGGCATAAGCTGAACTGGCTAAATCACCGTTTGATTCCCTGAAATGCCAACACCGGTTTAAGAGCCTGTTCACAATTTCGATCAAGTGATGCAGCGCAAGGCAAAATGGCGCGAAAAAGCGCAGCATACACAGAGTGTATGCACATTTTGAGCGCACTTTTAACGTAGTGAAGCGCGCTTTAGCGAGATTATGAACAGGCTCTAAGAAATCAACCGGCGTTTTTATGGATGGCATAAGATAGACGCACTGAAATTCTGGCTTTTTTAACCAACGACAGGAGATGCCAATATGGGTACGCTTAAATTGATTACCGTGGGTTTGGTTTTTTTCAGCCTGGCCGGCTGCGCCAATATGACCCCGCGTGAGCGCAACACAGCGCTCGGGGCTGGGGCCGGTGCATTGGGCGGTGCGTTACTGACCGGTGGCGATACGCTGGGCGTGGTGGGGGGCGCTGCGGTGGGGGGTGTCGTGGGCAATCAAATCAAGCATTAAAGCGATGCCAAAACATCCGTGATTTGTCCACCAAAGGGCGCATCACAGCGCAAGCGAAATGTGTATGCCCGCTCCGCTGCGGTGAGGGGTTGTAATTGCTGCAATTGCATTTCCAAAACTTCTTCATTCGCCTCGGAAATATCCTTGCCTGCCGCCGTACGCTCGCGCAGATAGCGGCGCAGCGTCGGCGCGGCGCATTCAATAAACAGCATATGAAACGGGCAAGCCAATTCATCGGCAATTTCAGCAAATGCGGCGCGTTGCGCCCCTTTTAAAAATGTCGCATCCACCACCATTGGCCAGCCGGCTTCTAATCCAATCCGCGCAATCCGTGCCAATTGGGCATAAATAAATTCATTGGCTTGCGCGCTGTAGCGATCACCGCGTTCGGGATATAGCCGCAGCCGTTGCGCGTCGGAGCGCACGCGCACCGCGCCCAGCGCTTGCACGAGCTCTAGCGCAGCCAGCGATTTGCCGCTACCGGAAAATCCGACCGTTATCCACAATGCCGGGTTGTGTTCGGTGAGGACGTTCTCGGCTAAAGTGGCATAGCGGCGGAACGTCGACCACTGAGCGGCTTGCTCGGCGGACGTCATATCCGGGCGCAACTCAAACAGCGCAATTTTGGCGCGGACCATTGCACGATAGGCTTGATAAAACCGAATGAGTGGCAGCGCCGCATAATCACCACTGGCTTCAAGATAGGTGTTGAGCAACCGCCGCGCGGCGCCGAAAAACGTACGATCGGTCAAATCCATCAATAAAAAAGCCAGATCACTGGCGGTGTCGCTCCACCGAAAATCTTCGTTGAATTCAATGCCATCAAAGATCACGACCGCGTCTTGGATGCGGGCGATATTACCCAAGTGCATATCGCCGTGGCATTCGCGCACATGGCCGTTTTGTTTGCGCCCGACCAGAGTCGGTTGCAGGTTAAGGAAGGCCGCCTCGCTGGCCGCTTCAATTCGGTCGATTTGATTTTGGTCAGTATCTTCGGTTAAAAATCCGCGAATTTGCTCAAAATTCTGGTTAATGGGGAAGTAGACAGTTTCTGGCGTACCAAAATGACTGGCCGTCGGGGCGACGGCGGCAATTTGATGGAACTGATGAATTTGATCTGCCAATTCATCAATCAGCGCGTCATCCAGGCCATGGGTTTGGGCGTAATGATCCAAACGATCAGCTTGATCGAAGCGGCGCATGTGAATCATCGGCTCCACCGTGGCATCGGCCTGCGCGGTAATCTGGCCGGCCGCATCCAAGCCGACTACCCCCAAATATAATTCGGGTGCCAAACGCCGATTGAGTCGGATTTCTTCTGCACAAAAAAATAGCCGCTGGGCGCGGTCGGTAAAATCCAGAAAGCCAAAATTCACCGGTTTTTTAATTTTATACGCCGAATCACCCGCTAAAAACACGTGCGAAATATGGGTTTGCAGATGCATCACCTCGCCATAGCGATCATGCAAGTGGCGTTTAAACTGTTCAAGCGGCAAGGGCGATGTAGTCATGAGTGGGATCCTGCGGGCATATTCAAGGGGCATATTTACTGCGCGGCCTGACCGTCGGTTAGAACCCGATCCGAGTCAAACACATGACTTGCGCGGGTTACTGTTAAACTGCGGCATACCTATAAAAAATTTCATTTAGTTTAACAGCGTGGATAGTACCTGTGGCACAAACAAAAAGAGCATCATCTAAAACTCCAGCAAAAAGTGCACGCCCACCGGCTAAAAAATCACCTGCACGCGGGCCTGATTTAAAGGGAATACTGCTAAAAAGCTTGTTGGTACTGGCCTTGGTCGGCGTGGCGCTGTTAGCCATCTGGGCCTATTTTTTGAATGAACGGGTGGTCGAACGTTTTTCCGGCACCCTCTGGAAATTGCCCGCGACGGTCTATGCCGCGCCACAAGAGATTTATGTCGGACAACACTTGTCGCCCAATAAGCTGGTCGATGATCTGGATGCACTGCATTACCGAGACCGCAGTGATTTAGTCGAAACCGGCACCTTTGCCCGCGTCGGCAACGAAATTCGCATTCACCGCCGCGCGTTTGATTTCCCCGATGGCAACGAGCCCGATAAACAAGTGCGCGTCGTGTTTGTGAATGATGCGGTGAAAGCCGTAACCGATGCGGCCGGCGCCGATTTGGGCATTAGTCGGCTTGAGCCGATGATGATTGGGCAGTTGTATCCCGATATCAATGAGGACCGCATCTTACTGAATGCCGAACAGGTACAGAAAGATGCCCCACTCTTAATTAAAACCTTGATTACCGTTGAAGATCGGGATTTTTACACCCACCACGGCGTCGTGCCTTCGGCTGTGTTGCGCGCCTTGTTTGTCAACCTCACCTCGGGGCATACCGTGCAGGGCGGCAGTACCATCACCCAACAGCTGGCGAAAAATTTATTCCTAACCCCCAAACGCACCTACGAACGCAAGCTGGCCGAGATGATCATGGCACTCGAAATGGAGTGGCATTACCCCAAAGATAAAATCTTAGAGGGTTATCTGAACGAGGTATACCTCGGCCAGGATGGCAGCAAGGCGATTCATGGTTTTGGCTTGGCCGCCCGCTATTATTTTGGCCGCCCGGTCGATGAACTGCGCCCCGAAGAAATCGCCCTGCTGGTCGGCATGGTCAAAGGCGCGTCTTACTACAACCCGCGCCATAACCCAGAGCGCGCCAAAGAACGCCGTGACACGGTGCTCGATTTAATGGCCAATAACGGCCTGATTACACCCACCGAAGCGGGAACGCTCAAACAAAAACCGCTGGGCGTGCTCAAGGAAAAAGGCACGACCTCCGCTCATCCGGCTTTTTTAGACCTCGTACAACGGCAACTCGCGCAGCAATACAACCCCGAAGATCTCAAAACCAAAGGGCTGCGAATTTTCACGACCCTGCACCCCAGCGTGCAAGCTTCCCTTGAGCAGGCGGTAGGCGTTTTGAGTTCAATTGAAAAAGCGCGCAAATACCCCGCCGACACCTTGCAAACCGCCGGTATTATTACCTCAATCGGCACGGGCGAAGTACAAGCGCTGGTGGGTGGACGCGACCCCACCTTTGAGGGCTATAACCGCGCGCTTGACGCCCAACGGCAGATTGGATCGCTCATTAAACCGTCGATTTATCTCACTGCGCTGTCTAATCCCACTAAATTCTCGCTGATCACGCCGCTGGATGACTCGCCACTTACCGTCGACCAGCCCGGATCAAAACCGTGGAACCCCGAAAACTACGATCGAAAATTCCTGGGCCCCACACCGCTGTATATCGATTTGGCGCAATCGCGCAATGTGCCGAGCATTCGGTTGGGGCTGGAGGTGGGCCTGGATAACGTCGCCGATACGCTGCACAAACTGGGTGGCCCGGAAGTCAAGCCGTTTTACCCCTCCATGTTGTTGGGCTCGATGACCATGACCCCATTCAATGTGGCACAAATTTATCAAACCCTATCTTCGGATGGATTTTATAGTCCGTTGCGCGCCATTCGCACCGTGGTGGATGCCGGCGGCAGGCCGCTTTCGCGCTACCCGCTGACCGTCACCCAGGTAGCCGACCCCAACTCATTGTATTTATTACAATATGCCATGCAAAATGTTGTCGCCAACGGTACAGCGGCGAGCCTGAACAAAACCATTCCGCCCTCGGTGGGCGTGGCAGGCAAAACCGGCACCACCAACGACAGCCGCGATGCCTGGTTTGCGGGCTTTACGGGCAACCGCGTCGGCGTGGTGTGGGTAGGACGCGATGATGACAAACCGACCAGCCTCACCGGTGCGAGTGGCGCACTGCCGATCTGGGCAGCCGCATTCAAAAATTTGTACAACAAACCCCGCGATATGACGCCGCCCAAAGGCATTACATTCGCGAATGTCGATGTGCAACAACAAGCCCGGGTGCCCAGCCAATGCCCCGGTGTGTTAATGCCGTTCATGAGCGGATTTGTGCCACGGACGGTGATTGATTGCCAAGCGAACACCAATACGCCCAATCATGCGCCCAACAATCAATCTGGCGACAACCCGCTCAATTCGATTCTCAATTTTTTTCGTTAAGGACAAACCCCCATGCCGACCAAAGCCTCGCCAAACCATAAACCCACGACGCCTTTGCGCCGTGCCACGGCCATCACTACCGTAATGATTGGCCTAAGCCTGCTGGCCGGTTGCGCCAGCGCCCCCCCGCGCCAAGCCATGCGCCCAGTAACGCCCATTTACCCGCAACCACCGATTCCACCCGCAGTACAAGCCCACCCGTTAATCATGCGGGAGATGCAAGAACAACGGCTACCGAACAACAATAATTACACCGCCAACCCACCCGAAACACCCGGTACGCCCATGATGCAAGCCATGCCCACCGCCAGCGCGCCAGCCGTCATCGCCTTGGTGACCCGCGCCGAAGCACAAACCCGAGCCGGTGATTTGGGTGGCGCGGAAGCGACTCTGGAGCGCGCGGTACAAATTCAGCCGAATAATGCCCGCCTGTGGCTCGATTTTGCCCAGTTACGGCTAGCACAAAACCAGCCTGCCGAAGCCGAACAGTTCGCTCTGCGCGCCGTGCAATATGCCCAAGGCAATACCGGTCTGCGTGCCGCATGGCTGATGGTCGCCAAAGCCCGCGATGCCCAAGGCAATACCCAGGGTGCCGCTGACGCCCGCCGCAAAGCGGGCTACCAACCCGCCACGCCCGCCCAGACCCAAGGCTAAACGGAGCCGCCGCCTTGACCCATCATCCCGCCGCCAACACGCCCAGGCCCACCACACTCGATGACGTATTCGGTCACGAAGGGGTATTGGCGCAAGCATTTGCTGGCTACCAACCGCGTCCTGGCCAAATGCAAATGGCCGAAATCATCCGCGATGCCATTACCGATTCCCGCACGGTGGTCATCGAAGCGGGCACCGGTGTCGGTAAAACTTTTGGGTATTTAGCCCCCGTGCTGCTCGCCGGGCGCAAGGCCATTGTTTCGACCGGCACCAAGCATCTGCAAGATCAAATTTTCAGCCGCGATTTACCGCAAATTAAAGCCTTGATGGGCTCGAACGCCCGCACCGCCCTGCTCAAAGGCCGCGCTAATTATTTGTGCCAGCATCGTTTGGATCGCGCGATTGCCGAAGGCCGCCTGCAAAGCCCCGATTGGGTGCGCGCGCTGCAGCGCATCAAAACGTGGGCTGAACGCACCCGAGATGGCGATATTTCACGCTGCGATATGGTGACCGAGGAGCATGGCATTTGGCCGCTCGTCACCTCCACGAACGAGAATTGTTTGGGCAAAGAATGCCCCGCCTTTGATGAGTGCTTCGTGGTGAAGGCGCGCGAGGCCGCGCATGAAGCGGAAATTGTGGTGATTAATCACCATTTGTTTTGCGCCGATATTGCGATTCGCCAAAGTGGTTTCGCCCAATTGCTGCCCGAGGCCGATGTGGTCGTGCTGGATGAAGCGCATCAGCTGCCCGAAATTGCCAGCCTGTTTTTTGGCTCCGCACTCAGTAGCGGCCAAATGATTGATTTGGTCCGCGATACCGTCCGCGAGCAGCAAGCCGAAGCTGCCGACATGAGCGATATCACCGTGGTCGCACATCAGCTGGAGGTCGCACTCGACCCCTGCGTTCTGGCGCTCAAAAATGCCCGAACCGACCGCATTGCCTGGGCAGAAATTGCCGAGGATGCCGCCATTCAAGCCACGTTCAATGCACTCGATGAATGCCTCAAAGAACTCACCAGTGCGCTCGAAATCGCCGCACCCCGCGGCAAAGGCCTGGCCAGTTGCCATGAGCGCGCCGTGCAGATGCGCCAAGGCTTATCGAGTTTTCGCAGCAGTAAAGACACCGACACCGAAGTGCGTTGGTTAGAGCGCCGTGAAAAATCGTTCACCCTCAATATCACACCGATGGATGCGGGCAAAACTTTCTCCGATGTGGTGGAAAGCCAGCCCCGCACATGGGTATTTACCTCCGCCACGCTCGCCGCCGGTGCAGATTTTTCGCACTTCACCCGCCGCCTGAATTTAAATTTAGCGCTGTGCCAGCAAACACCCTCGCCATTTGATTATCCCAATCAAGCGCTGATGTATTTGCCACCTGACCTGCCCGACCCGAAAACCGACTCCGACTACACCCTCAAAATTTTGCGGCGGGTATTTCCGGTGCTCAAAGCCAGCGGCGGGCGGGCATTTTTACTGTTCACCAGCCACCGCGAACTGAAAAAAGCGGCTGAAATTTTAGAAGGGAAACTGCCGTTTCCGCTGTTCGTGCAAGGCATGCAGGCCAAAGCGACCCTGCTGGAACAATTCCGCCAGTCCGGCAATGGCGTGCTGCTGGGCACGCAAAGTTTTTGGGAAGGCGTGGATGTGCGCGGCGAAGCACTGTCCGTGGTCATGATCGACCGCATTCCATTTGCCTCGCCCGATGACCCGGTACGCCGCGCCCGCGAAACCCAACTCAAAGAGGCTGGACATTCGCCCTTCGCGGCCATGGCAATGCCCGAGGCCATCATCACCTTCAAGCAAGGCGTGGGGCGGTTGATTCGCGATGTCACTGATCGCGGCATATTGGTGCTCTGCGACCCGCGCCTGCAAAGCACCGGCTACGGGCGACAAATCCTGGATGCCCTGCCGCCGATGCGTCGGACCAGCGATCCGATTGATGTACACGCATTTTTTCAGGAATCCATACCCAAGACGTAAGAGCCTGTTCATCATCTCGCTAAAGCGCGCATCCTGTTCTCACGCCGCCTGGGCATCCCTGCCCAGGACCTAACGCTCAGCGGACGAAGCTCGCTGCGATAACAGTGTGCTCAACATGCGCCCCTGCGCTGTGTATGCCGCGCTGTTTCGCGCCATTTTGCCTGGCGTTGCATCTCTGTGATCGACATGATGAACAGGCCCCAAGAGGGGGGTTATCCCCGACATGGCGCCAAACGATCGCGCTGCAGCCTAAAACAACCCACGGCAAAAATTGAGCGGATCCGCTCCTTCATGCGACAATTCACCCCCCATTTCACCCCGCCAATATCACAGGGCAAAAAACCACATGACGGCACACATTCTGGATGGTCGAGCGTTATCCGCCTCGCTGCAAACCACATTCACGGAAGAAATCCAAGCGGCCACCGCGCAAGGCATTCGTCCGCCGGGCATTGCGGTGGTGCAAGTAGGAAATGATGCCGCATCCAGTGTCTACGTAGCGAGCAAACGCAAAACTTGTGAAAGACTCGGGATTTATTCGCAGTCGATTGATTTACCGAGCAGCATCACCCAAGCCGAATTAAATCGTTTGATCGATCAGTTCAATGCCGACCCCCGCATCGATGGTGTTCTCGTGCAACTTCCCCTGCCCGCCCACATCAACGCCAGCGAGATGATCGAACGCATCGAACCGCATAAAGATGTCGATGGCTTTCATCCTGAAAACATCGGCAAGCTCGCGATTCGCCAACCTGCGCTACGCCCCTGTACTCCATGGGGCGTGATGAAACTGCTCGAAACAGCGAACGTCGATTTTTATGGGTTGGAAGCATTGGTCATTGGGGCTTCAAACATTGTGGGGCGACCCATGGCCCTGGAATTATTACTGGCCGGCGCAACGGTCA
Organism: Pseudomonadota bacterium; assembly: GCA_021801265.1. GTDB lineage: Bacteria > Pseudomonadota > Gammaproteobacteria > Halothiobacillales > Halothiobacillaceae > Halothiobacillus. The sequence continues at coordinate 149,456 of JAJYYE010000001.1, forward strand.
CCGTCGCGCATCGGTTCACCCGTGATTTAGCCGCGCATGTGGCACGCGCTGATTTAGTGGTGGCTGCGGCAGGTAAACCCGGCTTAATTCGGGGGGAATGGATCAAACCCGGCGCCATCGTGGTTGACGTCGGCATTCATCGACAAGTGGATGGCAGCCTGTGTGGCGATGTGGATTACGCCGTGGCCGCTGAGCGCGCGGCGTGGATTACGCCCGTGCCGGGGGGCGTTGGCCCCATGACCATTGCGATGCTTATGCATAACACCGTACAAGCTTGGCGGGCACATACCAATCAACTCGTCCACCCCCCCGCTACCCCGCGATCGGCGGGCGCATTTTGAACGATTCTGCACCCACCCATGTCAACGATTTTGCTGATTTCGCTGCCGTCCTAACACACCCCGGTAAAAACGACTGGAACGTGGCGCGACGCTTTCGGGGCTTTATGCCGGTGGTGGTCGATGTCGAAACCGGCGGCCTGAATCCCCAAACTGATGCCTTGCTTGAACTGGCTGCCGTCCTCCTGGATGTCGATGCCAGCGGCAAAATTGTCCCCGTTGATCGCGTGCATATTCATGTGCGACCCTTCGAGGGGGCCAATCTCAATCCCGCCTCCATGAAAATCAACGGGATTGATATCGATCACCCCTTCCGCGGCGCACTGGACGAGGCCGAAGCCCTGCACCAGTTTTTTCAGCCCATTCGCCAACGCGTTAAACTCAATGGCGCACGACGGGCTATTCTGGTCGGCCATAACGCCGCCTTCGATTTGGCCGTCATTAATGCCGCCTGCGCGCGCGTTTCCAACAAAAAGAACCCGTTTCATCCGTTCTCGACCTTCGATACAGTCACACTTTCTGCGCTGGCCGTGGGCGAAACCGTACTCGCCAAAGCCCTGGAAGCCATCGGTTTACACTGGGATAGCACCCAAGCCCACGGCGCACTGTACGATGCCGAGCAAACCGCCGAGCTGTTCTGCCGCATCATGAATAACTTCTCCACCACCCATGGCCGCGCGCCCATGCGGGTGAACACCAAGCCGCCAGCGGGATCATCCGTCTAAGCCCCCGCGTACCGGATTGATGGGCCAGGGCGCACATCAATCCGTTCAATCAAGGCGATGAGGGCAAGGCGAAAAGATAGGAAAGGTGGCGTTGACACGCTGCTCATGCGCACGCTCAACCCGAAAAACCGCTTCAGTGGATTGATCGACGTACCCTCAAAGCGACTCAACCCCCTATCGGCACATAAATAGCGCAGTGTGAGTCATATGACGCACTCATCTCAAAAACCCAGTCGAAAATTCCAATGCCAAATGGTCCAGTGTTCTGGGGTAGCCTCATTGGACAGTGGTTGTTCAACGCACACAAGCCATACGACCACATCATCAAAATGTAACCATTTGTAAACCAGCATGTAACAAATGCGCCGCATGATTCACAACTCGTTTACAAAGAGCAGCAAGAAATGCGTCGTTGGCAAGAAACACCGCCGAATAAGGCACGAATTGAAATCATCCCCATGATTGATGTCATGATGTTTTTGCTGATTTTTTTCGTACTGATTAGCTTAAATGTTATTCCAGCGCAGGGTATTAAAACACAGCTGCCCAAATCATCCGAATCGCAAAAAATAAGTGAAACCAAAAACATCATTATTACGATAAATAATGAAAACACCTTGCAAGTTGATGGCAAATTGGTCGATTTAAGCAACTTATCTGCCGAATTAAACAGCTACAAAAATTTGGATAAAAAACCGAATTTTATTATCAATGGTGACAAATCGGCCAATCTGCAAACACTGATTAACGTGATGGATATCATTAAATCCGATGGGTTTAATTCTGTTGCAATTGCCACGAAGTCAAAATAACGGCGTTATGGAAAATGATCGAACGCATTTTTAAACTTCGCCAATGGCTTGCGAGTTTTCCCGCACTGATCGCCCTTATTTTGGTGATTTTAGGTACGCAAACCGTCAAGGTGTTAGAGGCAAAACCCGCTGCGCGCCAAATCATGCAAGTGTCGATGGTCAGCTTACCGCCACCACCCGCACCGCCTGTGGAGCCGCCCAAGGAACCCGAACCGGAGCCAATCGAGCCAGCGCCAGAAGAACCTTTGCCTCCGATCGTGGCAACGCCTGAAGAAGCGCCTGCGCCCGTTGTCGAAGCCAAAAAACCCACGCCACCAACGCCCAAACCCAAAGAACCAAAACCTGTCGAGCCTAAAAAACCGACAGAACACAAAGCACCACCAAAACCGGCAATCAAAGAAACAGCCAAGGAACCGCCAACCAAGGTCATTCCAGAGGCCGAGGCAGCGCCTGCGGCTCCCCCTAAGCCCCCTGCGGCTGAACAACTGGCGCCCCAACCCACCACACCCGAGCTCAAACCGAATCTGAGCGCGGCGGCTGAAGCAAGTTATGCCGCCAAAGTTCGTGCCGATTTAAATGCGAACAAGCGATACCCCACCGGGCGCGAAGCCAGCTTGACCCAACCCGCCGGCACCGTGCGCGTCTGGATGGTGCTCAATCGGCAAGGTGAAGTCATCGATTCCGGCGTTGAGCAAACTTCCCACGCCATGCTGCTAGATCGAGCCGCACTCAGCACGGTGCGGCGCTCCACGTTTGATGCGTTCCCGGCTGATTCATGGCCTGGCGTCGCCTCGCACCGTTTTACTGTCGATATGAATTACCAACCCGCCCAATGATTTAACTCGTTATTTAACCCGTGATTTAATTTGAGGAATTTGAAATGTTTAAGCAGAGATTGTTATCCGTTGTCATTGGGAGCCTGATTTCTTCAGGCGCAGCCTTTGCCGACACCGTAACCACCACCAATGTGGGCAAAATTGATGTTCAAGGCCAAGCCGTTGGCGCCGGGCAAATTGTGGCCGAAGATTCCGATAAGGCGCGTAGCCAGATCACCAAAAGTGCAATTGATAACGCGCTGCCCACCGAAAGCCCGTATCAATTAATTGATATGCTGCCCGGCGTGAATGCTACCTCGCAAGATGCGACGGGTCTGTTCGGCGGTACCTTAAGTATTCGCGGCTTTAACAGCGATCAAATCGGCTTTACGATTGATGGCGCCCCGGTGAATGATTCGGGCAACTACGCGGTTTACCCGCAGGAATATGTCGATTCTGAAAATTTAGAGCAAATATTTGTAACCCAAGGCTCAACCGATACCGATGCCCCACATATTGGTGCCACGGGTGGCAATATTGGTATTGTCTCCAGTAACCCGAAAGATTATTTTCGCATGAAGGGCGAGCAAACCTTTGGCCAGCTCAATATGTATAAAACCTTTGCGCGGTTAGATACGGGAAAAATGCTCAATGACACAACCACCGCCTATTTCTCCGTGTCTAAATCGGCCGCCGATAAATGGCGGGGCGATGGCAAAGCGGATCGCTTGCATATTGATGCCAAGATGGTCACTAAATTATCGCCTGGCAATCAAATCTCCATGGGTATTCTTTATAATGATGCCACCAATAATTTCTTTAAGCGCGTAACCAAATCACAATATGATAAAGGCAATTACAATTACGATTACGCCACCACCTTCCCCGGCCGGTTAACACCCGTTAATGGCACAAAACAAGATGAATCAAAATCAGTTAATGGTATCTCGCGCTCTGATTATTATGCCTTGCAAGTCAACCCATTCAGAAATGCATTAGTTACCTTAAATGGCAGCTTTCAACTAGCCAATAATATTCGCTTAGATGTCAGCCCCTATTATTGGTACGGCTATGGGAGCGGCAGCTTTGGTGGCTATTTGCAAGAAGGCGGGAAAGGCGTTCCTGTGACTCAAGTGCGCGATCTCAATGGCGATGGCGATACCTTAGATAACGTATTGATGTACCGGTCATCGGTTACCCAAACCCACCGCCCGGGCATCACCACCAAGCTCAACTGGCAAAACGATGTGCATAAAGTAGTGTTGGGCTTGTGGTATGAGCGAGCCGATCACAAACAAACCCAACCCGTGACCAGTGTTGATGCATCAGGCAACCCCATCAGCATTTGGGGCGAAAGCGCCTATGCGCTGGATGGCAACGGTAATATTTATCAAGGCCGCAATTACCAAACCATCACCACCGTGGTTCAGCCCTTCATCATGGATACCATGACGCTGGCTGACGACCGCTTAAAACTGAATGTGGGAGTACGCATGCCGCACACCACCCGCAGTGGCACCAATTACCCCAGTGCTGGCAGAGGTTTAAACGACTATTTTGAAGTAAGTCGCAGCTATAACGAAGTGCTGCCGAGCGTGGGCGCCTCCTATTACTTAACACCAGAACAATCGGTGTTCGGCAATGTGACGAAAAACTTCCGCGCACCGGCAAACTACACCTTGTTTGAGCCCTCACGCGCGCAAGACATCCTGCCCGAAACATCGACAAACATTGATGCCGGCTATCGTTATGACAGCAGCCTGCTAACGGCATCCGCAACGGCTTTCTACGTTAATTACAAGAATCGTCAAGCGCAGTCTGTTGATGCAAATGGGGTGTTCCAAAACTACAACGTGGGCAACGTACATACCAAAGGCATCGAGTTAGAGGCCGGCACCAAACCCATTAACGGCTTTAGCGTGTACAGCTCGCTTACCTATACCGATGCGGTTACCGCCTCCAATTACGTTACCTACGTTGCAGGCAAGCCAGTGGTTATTCCGACCTCGGGCAAACAGTATGTGAATGCGCCCAAATGGTTAGCCGCTGTTGATTTGAATTATCAGCAAGGCCGCTTCTTTGGCAATTTCAAAACGCGCTACACCGGCATGCGTTATTCCACTGTGCTGAACGATGAAAGTATCCCCGGGTATATCACCAACGATTTATCGGTCGGCTACAAGTTCGCCAATGCGGGTTACTTTAAGAACCCGACACTGCGATTTAATGTATCCAACATTTTCAATCGCCAGTATTTGAACTCGATTGAAGGCACCACCGTCACCGCACTGGGCTACCAAACCTACAAAGGCAGCGCACCCACATACATGCCGGCGGCACCGCGTTTTGCGAGCATCACGTTCTCGGCTGACTTCCAGTAATCCATCACTTAAGACCTAACAGGAGGGGCCGGGGAAATCCGGCTTCAATTCATTATGGAATTCAATATTCATTTATTGCACAACGTCGTTTTCTACTTGCTGTACGCCATGGCCGCCGTGGTAACTTTTATCGCCATTGAACGCATTATTTTTTTCACCTTCACCATTCGCCAAGCGCGATTGTGTTTACAAAACGCAGCGCCAAGCCCCAAAAGCGTGGTGGCGGATATGGTAACGCCGCTTCAAAATGCAGAAAATCGGCACGCTAGCCGCCATCAAATGGAAGATTTAGCAGAATCCGGCTACATCAAAGTGCGCACGCAATTGGTGCATCATTTGTGGGCGCTCGACACCATCGTCACCGCAGCGCCCCTCTTGGGCTTGGTGGGCACCATTTTCGGCATTATCGATACCTTCGCCGCATTGGCGAGCTCGGGCATTTCCGATCCCTCCGCAGTTAGCGCGGGCATTGGGACGGCGCTCTACGCCACCGCGCTCGGCATTGGCATTGCCCTCTACGGCCTGATTTTTTACAACCTGTTTCAGAACCGGGTTGAGCGTATCAGCGACAAAATCAAATTGATCATTTTGAAATTCAGCGGCGCGCAGGCTTCAGTCTGAGTACCGCCCAAGCCATGCTCATCGCGGGGGAAAACATGCCCAATCCACTATTGCCCGATTTACATCGCCGAGCATTTTTACGCAACAGCGCCGCCCTAAGCGCCCTCTTGGCTGCGGGTGTTTGGCCCTTTCCCGAGGCTTGGGCAAAGCCCGCCCCCGCCGGCACGCTGCACGCCGGCCCCATGCAAGGCTATGTGGCCGCGCGCTCTGGCATCGTGTGGGTGCAAACCCCTGGTGCGGCCGAGGTATTTATTGAGTTTGCCCCGGTGGATAGCCTTGAGAACAAACAGCGGACCACCCCCATTAAAACGCTGGCCACGAATGAGTTTTGCACGCATATCGTGTGCGATAACTTAACGCCAGGCGTGAGTTATCGCTGCATTGCTTTTGTGAATAATCAGCCGGTTAGCGACAAACCCATCACCCTGCGCACGCAAAAAATTTGGCAATACCGCAGCCCCGCGCCCGATTTCACCGTGTTAACCGGCTCTTGCGCCTATATTAGCGACCCGCTGCATGATCGCCCCGGCAACAGCTATGGCGGCGGCTATGAAATCTACACCCCCATGACGCAAGAAAATGCCGATTTAATGGTGTGGCTAGGCGATAACCTCTATTTCCGCGAAGCCGATTTATTAAGCCCGCAAGGCATGGCGCAGCGCTACCTCAAAGATCGCGCTTTTGCGCCGCTGCAAACCTTTTTACGCTCGTGCCCGCAAGTTGCCATTTGGGATGATCACGATTACGGCCCTAACGATAGCGAAATGAGTTTCGAGTTCAAAGACGATGCACTGCGCCTATTCAAAACCTACTGGGCTAACCCCTCCTATGGCACCGTGCAAACACCGGGCGTGTTTACCAAAGTCAGCCAATACGATGCCGATTTCTTTTTACTGGATGATCGCTACTGGCGGTCTGCCGATAAAACGAGCCCCGGCGATATCTCAAAAGCCATGTTCGGCAAGGCGCAAATTGAATGGCTTAAAAATGCACTGCTCTTTTCCAGGGCGCCGTTCAAAATCATAGTGGCGGGTGGGCAATTTTTTAACGACGATGATATGTATGAAGGTTGGAACCAGTATCCGGTCGAGCGTGCCGAATTTTTAGGCTGGTTACAGCAATATCAAATCCCCGGCGTACTATTTTTATCCGGCGATCGCCACATCACCGAATTAATTCGCTACCCGCGCCCGCGTTATTCCGCCAAGCACGATTACCCGTTAATCGAATTCACCTCCTCGCCCTTAAACTCTAGCCCCGCTAAAGGGGATCAAAACCCCAATCGCGTGCCAGATACCTTGGTAGAAGCACGCAATTACGGTGTGCTGAAATTCTCAGGCGATACCAAAAACCGCACACTCACCCTGCAAACCAAAAGCGTAGAAGGCCAGGTATTGTGGTCACACGAAGTTACCCTCACGGATTTGGGCCATGGCAACAATGAAAAGTAAAACCGTAAACCGTAACGGCAAGGCAATTAATCCGCGATCGAGGCGTGCAGCTTGGGCGTGGATTAGTCTGGCCAGTATCCTTATATTCGGCGCATGCCCCCCCGCAACTTTTGCCAAAGAAGCATCCCAGCCGATTGTTTTAGAGGGTATCAAACCCGATTCGGCCATGGCATTTGGCCACTACACCTTCGCGGCCATGTGGTTCCCGGGGATTTGCCAAGCGTGGACTAATGTGGGCGAGGTATGCGGAAAAGAGCGCGATAACCCGCAAGTGAATCAACGCTTCACCCTGCACGGCCTGTGGCCGAGCGAACCACAATCGTTTACCCAGGATGGCCACAATGCGCCCACTTGGTGGCGCTACGGCTGCTATTGGTATGACGCCGATAAAAAAATCCCTGAAAGTGCCGACTTGCCGCCCATCCTTTTGCCCGATGGCCTGCAACAGCACCTCAACCGCGTGATGCCGCTCACGCAAACGCACCTCGATCGGCATGAATACACCAAGCATATCGCCTGCTTTGGCCCCAACCCCGCGCAATACTTCACCACAGCCACCGCCATGATCGATGCACTCAACCACAGCGAATTTGCCCACTGGATGGGCGCGCATCGCGGCAAAACCGTATCCCGTCAGGCGCTATTAAATGCGTTCGCCCTTGGCTTCAAGCAACGCGACGCAAGCGCTATGCAGTTGAAGTGCGAATCGCACCCAGATAGTCATGTAAAAAATATTTTGACCGAGATTTGGTTCACGATTCCAACCGAAAAACTCGCCCTCTTCCCGAAACCAGCCAGCTTTGCACCGGGTCGGCGCGGTAACTGCGCGGCTAAAATCCAAATTCTTGGCCATTGAATCTAGCGAGAACAACCGCAAACAATCAAAGCAATTCAATCCCGAACCGGCGCACCAACAATGCGAAGCCGCCAAATAACACCATCGTTAATACGACACACACCGCCAATGTTGGCCAAAAACCGATCCGGCCCAGCAAGAACGGGAACACCAAGAACATCGGCAGCGTGGGCAGTACATACCAAAACGTATACCAAGCATGGTTGGCAATTTTCTCTTGAGACTGTTGGCCTACATGCAGCCAAATCAGCGCCATGATGGTCACCAACGGTAACGCTCCGAGCAGGCCGCCGAGTTTATCGCTGCGTTTCGCCGCTTCTGAAACCAACACAATCACTGCCGCAGTGAGCGCATATTTGGTGATGAGCCAAGCCATAAATGATTCCTGTTAAAAATAAAAGTCGTTCAGCATTGGCTATGGCGCCTAATACCGCAAGCGATCCCGGCGCCATCAAGCTCACTACGCCACTTACTTGCATTAAATTCATACTATTGATAAATAATCGTCAATATAAATCATATTTAATTCCAGTATCGTGGGTGAGGTTAATCTTGCTGCCCGATTTAAGGAACACCACATGACGCAATCAACTCAAATGACGACCCACACACTCGGTTTCCCGCGCATAGGCGAACGCCGCGTGCTCAAATGGGCATTGGAATCGTATTGGCGCGGCACCTTATCTGCCGCCGAACTTCAGGCCACGGCGAAAAGCAACCGCAGCCAGATACTCCATGATCATGCGCAGGCGAATATTACCCGCCCGCCGGTCGGTGATTTCTCGTTTTACGATCATATTGCCGATACCGCACTCATGTTTGGGCAGGTGCCGAGCCGTTTTGGCAGCACAGCAAATACCCTGGAAAACCTGTTCACATTAGGCCGCGGCAAGAATATCGACGGCCACAATATCGCGCCACTGGCGATGAAAAAGTGGTTTAACAGCAATTATCATTATCTGGTACCTGAGCTTGAAGCCGATCAAGCCGTGCGTTTGGATGCGGATCGGTATTTAGATTTAGTGCGCGAAGCCTTAGCCATAAACCCCCAAGCCAAACCTGTGCTGGTCGGCCCGCTCACGTTTTTGTATTTAAGTCGCGGGCTGGATGAAGCGGGACGGCTGGCAAAAGCCGATGCATTGGCGGCGGCCTATCATCAACTACTCAGTGAGCTCAAAACCCTTGGCGTGACTTGGGTCCAAATTGATGAACCCATCCTGACACTCGATTTACCCACCGCTTGGCTGCAAGCCTTTGAGCCCACCTACCATCGACTCAAAGTCGCTGGCATCAAGCTATTGCTCACCACCTACTTCGGCGAATTAAATGGCAACGTGGCTTTAGCGGCCAGCTTGCCGGTCGATGGCCTGCATATTGATGCCACCGTGACGAGCGATTTAATTGCCGTAGCCGATCGCCTGCCCGACTACAAAGTGCTATCCGTTGGCATTATTGATGGTCGCTCGATCTGGCGTGCCGATTTGGCGACGCTGCTGCAACGCCTCACCCCCGTGTACGCCCGCTTGCAAGAACGCCTGTGGCTTGCCCCAAGCTGCTCTTTGCTGCATTTACCCGTCGATGCCGACTTTGAAACCAAGACGCCGGATTTTTTACGTAACAACTTAAGTTATGCCCGACAAAAACTCGGTGAGCTCGCGATTTTAGCACGGGGCTTAACCGAAGGCGCCGCCGCAGTCGCCGCCGAACTGGCACAGGCCACAGCCGCGCGCGCTGAACTGGATCATCAACCGGGTCGGGTGAATCCCGTTTTACGCGCCCACATTGAAACCCTCACTGCCCGCCCCTCGAATCGCGCCGAGCCATTTGTCGCGCGTGCCGCCGCCCAGCAAGCGCGCTTCAACCTGCCGTTGCTGCCCACCACCACCATTGGGTCATTCCCGCAAACACATGAGATTCGCGCCGCCCGCAAGGCATTTAAAAATAAAGAAATTTCTGCCGATCAATATGAAGCGAGCATGAAGGCCGAGATCAAGCACGTGATTCAAATTCAGGAAAAAATCGGCCTGGATGCGCTGGTGCATGGCGAAGCCGAACGCAACGACATGGTCGAATACTTCGGCGAGCAGCTCGATGGTTTTGCTTTCACCCAAGAAGGTTGGGTGCAATCGTACGGCTCGCGCTGCGTGAAACCGCCGATCATCTGGGGCGATGTCCATCGCGCCAAACCGATGACCGTGGCGTGGAGCGCCTACGCCCAATCGTTAAGTCAACTGCCTGTAAAGGGCATGCTGACTGGCCCGGTCACCATCCTATTCTGGTCATTCGTGCGTGATGATCTCCCCCGCGAAGCCATCTGCTACCAAATAGCCGAAGCCTTGCGCCAAGAAGTCAATGACTTGGCCGCAGCAGGTATTGGCATGATTCAGGTTGATGAGCCCGCCTTCCGCGAAGGCTTGCCGCTGCGCAAAAAAGATTGGGCACCCTATCTCGCCTGGGCAGTACGCGCCTTCAAGCATTCGGTCGCCGATGCGCCGAGCGATGTGCAGATTCACACCCACATGTGCTACAGCGAATTCAACGACATTATCGAATCGATTGCCGCACTGGATGCAGATGTCATCACCATTGAAACCACCCGTTCGAACATGAAATTACTTGATGCCTTCGCACAATTTGCCTACCCCAATGCGATTGGACCCGGCATTTACGACATCCACGCGCCACAAATCCCGACCGTCGAAGAAATTGAACCCCGCGTAAAATTGGCCATGGAAAAAATCCCCGCCGAGCGGTTATGGATCAACCCGGACTGCGGCCTTAAAACCCGTACCTGGACGGAAGTCATTCCGTCGTTGGAAGCCATGGTCGCCGTGGCACTCAAGCTGCGTAAAGCACTGAACTAACGTTCATTGAAAAGCAAAAAGCCCCCGCCAATGAATGGCCAGGGGGCTTTTTTATTACCCATCGCCAGATAGGGAGGGGATTTTTCCCAGGCAAGGTGCCAAACGATCACACCGAATCCTGATTTCGCCGCATGAGTCGGGATGAAAATCCCGCCTACAACACTTCCGCCGCATGTTCCGCCAGACGGGAGCGTTCGCCGCGCGCCAGCGTGATATGCGCGCCATGTGGCCAACCCTTGAAGCGATCCACCACAAAGGTCAAACCCGATGTGGTTTCGGTCAAATACGGCGTATCAATTTGCGCCACGTTGCCCAAACATACCATTTTGGTACCCGGCCCCGCGCGGGTGATGAGGGTGCGCATCTGTTTGGCGGTTAAGTTTTGCGCCTCGTCAATAATCACAAACTTATTCTGAAAGGTACGCCCGCGCATGAAGTTGAGCGAGCGAATCTTGATCCGCGAACGCAGTAAATCGTTCGTCGCCGCACGTTCCCAGCCGCCGCCAGAACTCACATCCGTTTTCGCGAGAACCTCAAGATTATCCATCAGCGCCCCCATCCATGGGGTCATTTTTTCCTCTTCGGTGCCGGGCAGGAAGCCAATATCTTCACCCACGGGGATCGTAACCCGCGTCATGATGATTTCGCTGTAGCGATTTTTCTCCAACGTCAGTGCGAGCGCAGAAGCCAATGTAATCAATGTCTTACCCGTGCCGGCTTGCCCGAGCAAGGTCACAAAATCAACATCCGGATCCATCAAATGGTTCATGGCAAAACTTTGCTCACGATTACGCGCGGTGATGCCCCACACTGATTGCCGTTCGTGCTGAAAATTGATTGCGCTTTCGACCACGGCCGAACCATCAGCGTCAATCTCGCGCACAATGCCTGAAAATGGGGTTACGCCATCAATGAACACACACAAGTTCACATACCAATCGGCCGTTTGGGGGCCATGCACGCGGTAAAATGCTCGACCTTCTTCCTGCCAGGATTCGAGCGCCTTACCGTGGCTTTCCCAAAAATCGGGCGCCAAAGGCACGATGCCGCTATGCAATAGCGAAACATCATCCAGCACTTGATCATTGTGATAGTCCTCCGCCTTCAGACCCAACGCGGTTGCCTTGATGCGCAAATTGATATCTTTGGAGACGAGAATCACTTCGCGGTCGGTAATCCGTTGACGTAAAGCGAGTGTGACCGCCAGAATCTGGTTATCGGGCCGATTTCCCGGCATGCCCGCGGGTAAATCGAACGTTTCGATCTCGGTTTGCAAATACAATCGCCCAGCCACGCCTGCGCGCTCATTATTTTTGCTGAGCAACGGACTCTGAATGGGCAAACCTTGATTTATATTCGCCAAATCAGCATCTTGCAACAAATCATCCAGGAAACGGCTGGCCTGACGCACATTGCGAGCTGTCTCCGTAGTGCCTTTTTTACCGTTATCCAGCTCTTCAATCACGACCATGGGCAGATAAATATCGTGCTCCATGAACCGAAAAATAGATGTCGGATCGTGCATCAAGACATTCGTATCCAGCACGAACAGACATTTCTTTTGGCGGGTGTTGTTAATCATTTAACGCTTAGCCTCTTAGTAAGCCCTTGGGATAAGCCCCGGGGCGGCAGTGGATTTATCTTCCCGAACAATCAACTCATCACAACACTAGGTGCCAGCACGAATAGCCGCCAACACCGCAGCGGCATGTCCCTCCACCTTCACTTTGCGCCACGCGGCGCGTAAACAGCCATCAGGCGCGATCAAAAAAGTACTGCGCTCGATGCCTTCAAATGTTTTGCCGTACATCTTTTTTTCACGAATCACATCAAATGCCTGTGAAACCCGCTGATCGGTATCGGCAATTAACGGGAAAGTTAACCCATGCTTGCCACAAAATTTCCCATGGCTCACCACGTCATCATGTGAAACGCCAATCACTACCGCATTCGCTAGCGCAAACTCAGGCAATAACCGCTGAAAATCGAGGGCTTCAAGCGTGCAGCCTGGCGTGTTATCGCGCGGATAAAAATACAGCACGAGCCACTGCCCCACATAGGTTTGCTCATCAATAAAAAGCCCCGCCGCAGTTTGACCACGGAAGGGCTTAATCACTTGATTCAAAGTCAGTTGCGGCATTCAGCCACTCCTTAGTAAAGTTATCAATCCGTTCTTAACAACTCACGCTGAAAAGCCGGTCCTAGAAAGTCCGTTCCGGCTCAATCGCCGCATCTAAATTTAACGCGTCACACAAATCAAAAAAATCCGTTTTAAATTGCCCCAAATGGCAGCGCGCGGGAATTTCAATCTGCGCACGCAGCTGAATTAACCGCTCACTGCTCCGCGCCGGGCGGTAGGCACGTGTCGAAATTTCACGCAAAACGACCTCCTGCTTCGCACAAAAGCGGGTAATCACAGCCAACATATCCGCCGATTCAAGGCCAATGGCATCAAGCACATACGGCAACACGGGCTCACGCTCGGTGGCGGTTTTCTCATGATGTACATTGATCTCAAGTGCCTGCTTCTGGGCAAACTCACGCAAGGCCGACTCGACCCGCGTGACCCGATCCCAATTACCCGCAATGCGCAAGGATACGGCCACTCGCTGCTCAAATGACATCAGATGGCTATCCAGCGCGCGGCATTGCTGCTGTTGGATCAACCCGAGCAGGTCGGCCAATTGGGATGCAGTCAGCTGGCCAAACAAATTGACGATCAATTGTGTTTGCATCATGACATGGGATTTTGTGGAGTTTGATGACATACCGTCGATTCTAGCAGCCTGTCGAATTTAAGTCCGAGTTGATATGTCGCTATAAAGTGATTTTTTATCGTACTGAATGGAATCATGCACAGGATGGAAATTTGTACCGATGCCGGTCAGCGACCTAGTCCATAAGAAAATCACTATATTAAGGATGTTTATTCTTGATGAACTAAATCAGTTTGTCAGGGTTTACTAATACAGTAACAATGAGTGGGCTAATAGATAGAAACAACAACACGGGGTGAGTCTAATGCGTAATTTCTTGAAAGCATCCGTACTGGGTGTGGCCATCATGTCTCTTTCTGGCTGCGGCTTTTTGTCGATTAAAGACAAACTTGACCCCCAAGCCATGGATGTTTATAGCGGTATGTATGACCGTTTCGTGTCTAGCGGTGGCGACTTGGGTGCGGCGACCGTATGGCGCATGGAAGTGGACAAGGGTCTAAGCCCTGAGGACATCAAAAACAGTATCGATTCCGCTTCTGTCGGCACCGGCTTGAAGAACGTGGGTGAAATGCCCTTGTCCAAGCAATTGGAACTGGAAACGGGCAAACCCCAGCGCTACTTGATGATTTATCAATATTGCAGCCCATCCATTGCCCGTCAAGCAACAGATTGGAGCCCGTACTTTGCAGCCTACTTGCCGTGCCGTATCGCAGTCGTCGAAGACAAAGAAGGTCGTTACTGGTTGTATGGCTTGAACATGGACATGTTCGTTCATGGCGGCAAGGAGTTCCCCGAGCCGTTCAAGACCAACGCGCAACACGTTCGCGACTCAATGCACAAAATGATGGAAGCAGGCGCCCACGGCGGCTTCTAATCTCGGAGGACCTGGCGTTCGCCGCCAGGTGACAACACACAACCTCGGAATTTCCGAGGTTTTTTATTGCGCAGGTTAATTCCGAATCCGTCTTCCAAATTCCCGCGCAGCCAACCCACGCCAAGAACCCGTTCAATGTCTCGATCACGTAATGCAGCACACGACAAAAATAGTGCGCACGAAGGCCATCGCCTCAAAAAATCCGCTGATTCAACGGTGCCCACACATCCGAAAAATTGCTTTCCACCTTAATCAACGTCACGCACCCGTAAAAAAAACCGCCTTCAAGCGAGGCGGTTTTCCATCAAGCACGAGCGACCATTCAACCCGGCATATTTTTCTTCTGAATCACTTCCAGATCCTGCATCGGCGAGCTGTTCTGACAATAATCGCGGGAAAACTCAAGCAGGTCTTCCATCGCTGGCAAACGGAATTTGTGCCGTTGACGCACAAACGAAAAATCACGGAACAAACGCGGTTTGAGTGGTACTGCTTTGAGCAAGCCGAGCTTCAGCTCCTTGGAAATGCCCGACGATGAAACGATCGACAGGCCCATGCCTGCCTGAACAGCGCCTTTGATTGCTTCGGGGCTGCCGAGCTCCATGCATACCTCCCAACCTTCAGAGAAGCCATGATCGATCATATAGTTGAGCACCATTTCACGCGTACCCGACCCTTCCTCTCGACAAATAAAGTCATACGACATGAGCTGTTCAATCGCGAGCGCCTCAACATCTGCCAAGGGGTGATCAGGCGGCATAATAACAACCAGCTCATCACGGCGACAGGTTTCAACCAGTAGATTTTTATTACTGATGGTGCCTTCGACAATCGCCAAATCGACCACATTATGCTCAA
Source organism: Pseudomonadota bacterium (assembly GCA_021801265.1). Classification (GTDB taxonomy): domain Bacteria; phylum Pseudomonadota; class Gammaproteobacteria; order Halothiobacillales; family Halothiobacillaceae; genus Halothiobacillus. The sequence continues at coordinate 164,768 of JAJYYE010000001.1, forward strand.
CCATCGACACAATCGATTCCGTGTTACCCACTTTCAGCCGGATGGCCAAATCGCGGTGCTTCACCCGGAACTTGCCGAGTAGCGCAGGCAGCATGTTTTCGGCGATTGTCATGCTGGCGCCTACGTTCAATGAACCGCCGACTTCACCAGTCATTTCTTTAACACGGCGATCCATCTCGTCGTACAGCTCGAACATTCGCTCGGAAATTTCATAGACCACATGACCCACATCGGTCAACGTAACGCGGTTGTGTGTGCGATCAAACAAGCGCGTATCGAAATGCTCCTCCAACTGGCGCACTTGAAAAGTCACTGCAGGCTGAGTCATGTGCAAGGCTTCGGCCGCCTTGGTGAAACTCAGTAAGCGCGCTACGGTGTTAAACACCTTAAGACGTCGATCAGCCATGCGAAAACCTACCTTCGTGTTATCAATCAGGATAGTGTATCAAGCCTATTTATCATTTGCGACAAACCCCGCAGAAATAGACAAGCTCAGTACAACTTCGGGCGCACTCAACCAGTTGAAGAATTGACATAAATCGTTATGCTTAGTGACCTAAACATCATCAAGGGACGAGAGAGTATGCAAGGCTTAAGGAAAATCGCGCTGATGTCTTTAATTGGCACAAGCGTATTATGTGCATCGATAACCAGCCACGCCGAAGACACGACTCACATCTATAAGTGGGTCGATAAGAAAGGGGAAACCCATTTCAGCCAGTTACCCCCCGCCCAAGGGGAAGCCAAGGAAATCAACCCCGATTTTGCAACGCCTGGGGTTCCGAGTGAACCCGATGTGCCGCCTAAAGCTGCGGTTTCCGAGTCCGCCAAGGAACCGCTAGCCCCCAATAAACCCATCACCGTAGTGAACAAAAAAGAAGCTGAAAAAGCCTGCGAAGCCGCAAAAACCCAAATTAAAACACTACAAAATCCACAAAATCAGCTGATGACGCAAGATTCTGATGGCAAATACCGCGCATTGACGACGGAAGAAATCGCCGGAAGACTCAAACAGGCACAAGCAGTGGCTGATAAAGCGTGCGTAAAATAACCCCCTATTCAAAACCTCAGCCAAAACGTCTCACAAATCACCGCGCACAATCGTGGTGATCATGCCAAAATAAAGCCCTTAATTCTGTCGCCAAGCGTTTAAGCCAAGCGATTTCTTTATTTTCTTTATTTTTTGGAACGCCCCCTTCCTATGCGCTGCTCGCAATTTCCGCTCAACACACTCAAAGAAACCCCGACCGAAGCTGAAGTCATCAGCCATCAATTGATGTTGCGCGCCGGCATGATCCGCCGATTAGCCTCCGGTTTATATACTTGGGGCCCGATCGGTTTGCGGGTGCTGCGTAAGGTCGAGGCTGTCGTGCGGGAAGAGATGGAACGTATTGGCGCACTCGAACTGCTGATGCCCGCCATTCAACCGGCCGAATTGTGGCAAGAATCCGGCCGCTGGCAAAAATATGGCCCCGAATTGCTGCGCGTCAAAGATCGGCATAATCGCGAATTTTGCGTGGGCCCCACCCACGAAGAAGTGATTACCGATTACGCCCGCCGCGAACTCAAAAGCTATCGCCAGTTACCGATTTGCTATTTTCAGGTGCAAACCAAATTCCGCGATGAGATTCGCCCGCGTTTCGGCGTGATGCGGGCGCGTGAATTCATCATGAAAGATGCGTACTCCTTTCATGCCGATGTCGATTCGCTGCGCACTACCTACCAAGCCATGTTTGACGCCTACAGCCGCATCTTCACCCGCTTGGGGCTTAAATTCCGCGCCGTGGAAGCCGATACCGGCTCGATTGGCGGCAATGGTTCGCACGAATTTCATGTGCTGGCCGATTCGGGCGAAGACGCGATTGCCTACGCCACTGAAGGCGATTACGCCGCGAATGTCGAAATGGCGCCGACATTCCCCTCAAAACCGGGTCGCGCTACCGGCACAGCGGCAATGAATCGCGTGGCAACACCAAATGCGAAAACCATTGAAGAAGTGGCGGCATGTTTGAATATGCCCACGAACACAATCCTCAAAACCTTGCTGGTGCGGGGGCGTAACGTACCTGCCGTGGCCATCGTGCTGCGTGGCGATCATGAACTCAACGACATCAAGGCCGCCAAACATCCGCTGATTGCCGATCCATTTGAATTGATTACGCCCAGCGAGGCCATGGCGCTGACCAGTGCACCTGTCGGCTCGATTGGCCCCATGAATCTCACCCTACCCGTGATTGTCGATTTCGCTGCCGCCGACTGCGTCGATTTTGTGTGTGGCGCGAATGAGGATGGTGTGCACATCACAGGCGCAAACTGGGGGCGCGATTTACCGGAACCGGTCGTCGCCGACCTGCGCAATGCCGTCGAAGGCGACCCCGCGCCCAACGGCATGGGCACCCTGACCATCGCCCGCGGCATTGAAGTGGGGCATGTGTTCCAGCTCGGCGATACCTACAGCAAGGCCATGAATTGCGAGATTCTGGACGAACAGGGCAAACCCCGCACCACCATCATGGGTTGCTACGGCATTGGGGTATCGCGGATTGTGGCCGCCGCCATCGAGCAAAACCATGATACCAACGGCATTGTGTGGCCGGTGCCACTCGCGCCATTCGCCATCGCCATCATCCCCATCAACGGCCACCGCGCGCCCGATGTGCAAGCCGCCGCCGAACGCTTGGAGGCCGAGCTCACGGGCTTGGGGCACAGCGTGCTGCTCGATGATCGCGGCCTGCGCCCCGGCGTCGCGTTCGCCGACATGGAACTCATCGGCATTCCGCTGCGGATTGTGGTAAGTGAACGCGGCTTGGCAGCCGGGGAGTACGAAGTCCGGCTGCGGCGGGAATCGGCCAACCATAGCGTGTCCGTTGAACAGCTCGTGGGCTGGATTGCCCAACACCTGTAAAAGAATCCAGGTACGGCACGGGCACCGAACGATGACGGGGCGCACTCAGCCCCGCAACAAACACTCGGCCAACTGGAAATCGAACAGTGTATCGATATCGACCGAGCGTTCTGTGGGCATCACATAGGCCACGGTGTCATCGCTTAAAAAACTGCGCGTCTCACGCAGCCATGCCGTACGCGCCACGTAAATCGCACCATTCAAGGCGTATAACTCGGGCAGATCCTGTCGCCTCACAGTGCGTTGCTCTTTGGGCAGAAATGAATGCATTCGCCCACCATCATCCAAACGGAACATCCACCACGGGCTGGCGGCAGACTCGCACACGCTGACACAGGCCGGCGCACCGGTTGAAAGGCAACACTCTATCGCCGCATCAATGTCTGCCGCCAAACGGAGTGGCGAAGTCGGCTGCAACAGCACCACCCACTCGTAATCCGGCAACTGATCCAGCGCATGCAGGACGACATCCATCCCCGGGGTTTCATCGCGCGCCAGTTCCGCCGGGCGCACGAACGGTATTTGCGCGCCCTGTACGCGAGCAACTTCGAGAATCCCCGCATCCTCGGAAGAAACCACCACCCGCGAAACATACCGCGCCGCACGCGCTGCATCGATACTCCAGCCAATCAAGGGCTTACCATGTAACAGGCGAATGTTCTTGCCGGGCAATCCCTTGCTGCCGCCGCGCGCGGGAATCAGCGCAAGCACGCCCCCCGTGGACTCAATCATGCCTGAGCACTGCCGCCGCATCATTCTGCGCCAATTCAAAGTCATTCATACGGCCAATATCCAGCCAGTATTCATGCACCGGGAACATCCGCACTTCACGTCCGGCGGTGATTTCGGCTTTGAGCAAATCGGGCATATCGATGCGTGTATTGGCCACCATGGCGTGCACCACCTGAGGTGCCAGCACGTAAATCCCCGCACTCACAAAAAAGTGATGCACGGGTTTTTCGATGAGGTTGTGAATGCGTTGCCCCTCGTGCTCAATCACGCCATAAGGCACCTGAAAATCGTACTGCCGGGTGCAGATGGTGGCTGCTGGCGTGTGCCGATCATGATCCTGCAACAGCGCTTCATAATTCACGCGCGTCATGATGTCGCCATTGACCACAATGATCGGGCGCTGCACGGCATCTCTCGGCAACAGCCCCAGCGCCCCAGCCGTACCGAGTGGTGCATCTTCATGAATGTACTGAATATGTACGCCCCAGCGACTGCCATCCTGAAAGTGCGCGATCACCTGCTCGCGCAGGTAATGCACGGAAATATAAAAACGGTAGAAACCATAATCGATCAAGTCTTGCAGAATGTGCTCCAGCATCGGTTTGCCACCCACTGGCAGCATCGGCTTGGGGCAGGTGTCGGTCAGCGGGCGCAGGCGGGTGCCAAATCCACCTGCCATCAAAAACACCGGATTTTCGCACCGAGGACGCTTGAGCAAATCGGTCAGGGTTTCCAGACCAACCAATACACCGGCCTCATTCACGATAGGCACCTGCATGACCTGCGCGCTGCCCAGCAGTTGCAATGCTTCGGAACGCAGGTAATTGCTCGGCAACGTGCATGGTCGGGCATTCATCACCTGTGCAACCGGGGATTCCAGCGCCAGATGCCGCAAAATGCCCCGGCGGATGTCGCCATCGGTCACCGTACCCAGCAAACGCTCCTCGGCATCCACCACCAGCGCGATTTGTTTCGCCCCCTGATCAATGACCTCAATCGCCCGGCGAATGCTGTCTTCGGGGCTAAGCAAAACGCTATGCCAATTGAAACTCATGCCCTGACTCCTGAATGCTGTTGCTCAATTGCGATAGGCGGATGCCCCGGAATATGCCGAATGCCCGCAGCAATGTGGCGAATAACGGTGGCACCGGCCGCCACCTGCGCCCCTGGGCCCACACTCAACCCCTGAATAATGACCGCGCCCGCACCAATAAACGCACCCTCACCCACTCGCACCTCACCGCACAGCAGCGCGCCGGGTGCAAGATGCGCATGGGCACCAATTCGGCAATGATGATCCACACTCACGCGGGTATTGAGCAATGCGTCATCCCCGATCTCACAGCCCGGTTGCACCACGGCACCCGCCATAATTTGTACGCCCTGCCCCATCGGCACGTCGGCCGCGACGACCGCCGATGGGTGCACGAGGGCGGGTAAATCAAACCCGCGTGCATGGAGCTGGCAGAACAACCGCGTGCGCACTCCGGGTCGATGAGGCAACGCCCCTATACCTAAAACATAGGCATATCCATCAGCCTCGGCACACCCCAGCCATCTGTCGTCGCCCAACACGGGGATCTCAAACCAGCGCGCACCTGGCGGTAAATCCGGCGTGAGCACGCCTGCAATCTCGCGCCCAAGAAGTCGCAATACATCCAGCACCACCCGCGCATGTCCACCATGCCCGAGGATAACGACGGGCTTAGCCATCGATCAGGCTCCCGGCATCGTAATCACGACGGGATGGACGGCCGAGTACATCCCAATAATGCAGCGGAAGCATGCCCGTGCCGGGCCGCATGATGGCAAGATTCTCTTCCGTAAATGTCTCCCCCGCGCGAATGAACACCCGCGCCGCCAGACTCTTACGCGCCACCCGAGCGGTAGAAAGCTCCGCAGGCTGCGGCCGCTTGATGCCATCGCCGAGGGCGGCCGACACGGCATGAATGTCGCGAATCATTGAGGCCAGTGCTTCGGGTTCCAATGAAGCGGCATGGTCTGGCCCTGCCATACGGCAATCGAGCGTGAAATGCTTTTCGATCACGCAAGCACCGCGTGCCGCCGCCGCAATGCTGATCGCCGAACCCATACTGTGATCGGAATACCCCACCGGCAAACCGAAAGCAGCGGCCAGTGTGTCCATCGCCTGTAAATTAATGGTTTCCGGCGCAGCCGGATAATCGCTGGTGCAATGCAGCAAGGTCACGCCCGAGCGGAGTGCCGCTTGCCCATCGGCTGAAGCATAAGCCTCCTGAAACGCCGCCATAATGGGCTTTTCAGATAGCCCGGCGATTCGTCCAAAAGCAATGATACCTAGCGCCTGCTCCACCTCACCTAAGGTCGCCATGCCAGTCGAGATAATCAGTTCGGCCCCGGTACGCGCGTGTTCAAGCACAAAGGGCGCGTTCGTCAGCTCACCCGAAGGCAGTTTGAGCAACTTCAACCCCATATCTTCAACCAGAAACCGTAGGCTGCCTGAATCAAACGCAGTGGAGAGAAAAGCCAACCCGTGCCGCTCTGCTTCGGCTTTTAATTCATGATGCAGGGCGAGGGATAGCTCCAACCGCTTGAGCATGGCGAATTGAGACTCCCCCGCCCCGGTGGTGCGTTGCTGATACTCGGCTTTGGGCGCGTCGGGTATAATCAGATGCTCGGCCTTGAAGGTCTGAAACTTGACCACATCCGCGCCCGCCTTGGCCGCCGCTTCGACCAGAGCGAAGGCCAGATCAGCGTGGCCATTGTGGTTAACACCGGCTTCAGCGATGACCAGAGGATGACTCATGCGGGCGTCCTGGCAGCCTGTCGGACTTGAAGGAAAAGTCCAGCTTGAGGGCTATTTTTCATGATTTTGAGGCGAATGGTTGTTCCATTTAACGAAAAAGCGGGGGAAATGGAACCAAATCGGGCTTTTCTGCAATAGGAATGCGTTAAGTCCGACAGGCTGCTAGATGGATTCATGGGTGTTGCTCATGGGGTAATCAAAAAATGGCAGATCATAAAAGGGCTTGCGGCGCAGATCGGGGAGGTTCGCACCCCGCAAAATTTGCACCATGCGCCCGGCGGCGTCACCCGCACCATAGGGGTTTTCTACCCGGGCCAATCGTGCCTGAAATGAGTACGCCAAGGCGCACTCAATCGCTTTTTCAATTTCAGTGCACTCTGGCGCGCAGTCGATCACGCTGATTGCGCGCAGCCGACCGCGCTGTCGATCGCCGACATTCACCGTCGCAGCACCAAAACTGGGTGCTTCGATAATGCCGCTGGAGGAATTGCCAATCACGACCTGAACCTGTCGCATCAGCGAGAGATAACGCAACTGCCCAAGCGAGGCGTAAAGCCGACAGCGGTCTGAGTGGCGTGCCGCATACGCCTCAAGCAACGGAATCATCGCCCACCCACCCGGATCATTATTCGGCAAGGTGATGACAATACGCGCCTCAGGGAAGGCATCCAATGCCGCGAGCAGTTGCCGACACTGGCTTGCGGCGCCCTCGGTATCCAGTGTGGCGGGGTGAAAAGTAACCAGAAAGTTTTGTCGCCCGAGGCAGAAATCGAGCGCCTGCTCCAGCGCGTCCGCCGATAGCAGCGTTGTTCGACGAATATGATCCAACCCCGGCGCACCCACGTTAAAAACCCTTTCGGGCTGCTCGCCCATCTGGATCACACGCCGCCGATACGGTTCAGCCGCCGTAAAATGCAGCGCGGCAAGTTTTGTGATGGCATGCCGAAAGCCTTCATCCAGCGCGCCTTCGGTCAGCTCACCGCCGTGGATATGTGCAATCGGCACCTGCTGCACAAAAGCGGCGCTGGCAGCGGCCAGCATCTCGAAGCGATCCCCGAGAATCACCACCAGATCCGGTTGCAAACGGGCAAAAGCTTCCGCGAAGCCCATCATCCCAACCCCCATCGAGCGGGCCACCGATTCGGGCGTATCGGTGGTCAACTGCAGATCAACCGTCGCGGCCACAGGGAAGCCATCGCGCTCAATCACATCCATCGTGTGTCCGAACTCCGGCATCAGGTGCATACCGGTCACAACCAATTGCAACGCAATATCCTGAGCCAAAGCGAGATCGTGAATCAACCAGTACAACAGGCCATAATCGGCGCGAGTCCCGGTGATGACGGCAATTCGGCGCATCATGCCAAACCGTTATCCAAGGCCGAGCTGGGGATATTGACGAGGGAGTCCGCCAGCCGCTCCGTTACAGCTAACGGGCCGCACGGACAGTCGGCATACATCGGCAAACGGTGCATCGGTGCCCACAACGGGCGGGTCATCACACCGGCGTGATTAGTGGCATCAAGAAAAGCATCTCGCGCCTCGGCATCCGGCAAACGCAAGGCATTCAACCAATAATTACTTCGCGTGCCTTCCGGCTCACGCACAAAATGCCAACCATTCGCCCTGCACCATTCGGCGTAGCGCTCAGCAACCACCCGCTTGCTGGCGATCAGCCCCGGCAAACGTTCCATCTGAGCCACACCAAAGGCGGCATTAAGATTGGGCATCCGGTAATTGAATCCCACTTCATCGTGCTCGAACGCCCAGGAATGCGGCTTTTTAGCTGTCGTGGTCAGATATCTGGCGCGCCTTGCCAAAGCCTCATCATCGGTCACGATCATCCCGCCGCCACCCGTGGTAATGACCTTGTTACCATTGAAACTGAACACCCCGAGCAAACCAAAGGTACCGGTATGCTGGTTGTTATAATAGCTGCCCAGCGATTCCGCTGCGTCTTCAATCAGGATCAGTCCCCAATCGGCACAAACTTGGGTAATGGCATCCATCCGGGCAGGATGCCCCAAGGTGTGCATTGGCACGCAGGCTCGAATACGTCGCCCCGAAGCGCGGTCGACGCCCCCTGAACTCCGGCGCTCGGCATGAACCTCAAGCCAGGCACGCAATGCGTCTGGTGATAACCCCAGGGTTTCTTCATCCACATCAACGAACACGGGCTCCGCGCCGCAGTAATGGATAGCATTGCAGGTCGCGATGAAGCTCAAGGACTGAGTAATCACCAGATCGCCGGGCTCGACCCCGGCAACCAAGAGCGCGATATGCAGCGCGGCCGTTCCGTTGACGGTCGCCACCGCGTATTTCGCCCCGGTGAAGCGGGCGATGGCCTGTTCGAACCCGGTCACAAATGTGCCCACGCTGGAGACGAAGGTTGAGTCGATGGCCTCGCCGACGCGCGCCTTTTCCAGCGCGCCCATCACCGGAGCGTGCAAGGGGATGGGCGCCCGTGGTTCGGCGTAAATCTCGCGAACCAGGCGGACAAAAGCTTCAGACATTGTACATATCCGTTTTGTAACGGCGCAGATTATCGGGATTGGTGAACCAGGCAATCGTGCGCGCAAGCCCCTCGCGGATATCCACCTGCGGCCCGAAGCCGGTCAATGACTCAATTTTGGCGTTGTTGCACCAGAGGCGAAACACCTCGGAATTTTGCGGGCGAATCCGCTGCTCGTCATGCACGACCTCAATGTCGCTGTCCATCAGTTCGCGGATCAGATGCAGGGTATCGCCAATCGTAATCTCGTAATTTGAGCCGATATTCACCACCTCACCCACCGCCTCATCGCATTCGGCCAGCGCAATAAAACCTCGGCAGGTATCTTCCACATAATTGAAATCACGCGTGGGCGTTAAATCTCCCAACTCAATCCGTGGCCTGCCGGATGCAATCTGACTAATAATGGTCGGAATGACCGCCCGAGCGGACTGGCGCGGCCCGTAAGTATTAAATGGTCGTGCCACGGTGAGCGGCAGGCTAAAACTGTTCTGGAAGCTCTGCGCAATCGCATCCGCGCCAATCTTGGAGGCGCTATACGGCGACTGCGGTTGAAGCGGGTGTTTTTCATCAATCGGCACATAGCGCGCCGTGCCATACACCTCACTCGTTGAGGTATGGATCACGCGTTTCACCCCGGCATCCAGCGCCGCCTGGCAAACATTCAGCGTGCCACGCACATTGGTATCGACATAACTATCGGGCGCGATGTAAGAATAGGGAATGGCTATCAACGCCGCCAGATGAAACACGATATCGACATCCGCCATCATGTGACGGCAAAAATGCGCATCGCGGATGTCGCCGGAGATGACTTCAATACTGGCCTTGCAGTCGACATCCTCCAGCCAGCCCCAATGGTTAAAACTGTTGTATTGCGCCAGGGCCCGCACCTCGTAGCCTCTGGCCACGAGCATTTCCACAAGATGTGAGCCGATAAAACCATCGGCACCGGTGACCAATGCACGTTGATATGCCCGTAAAACTGAGTCAGTCATCGCAAAATCCGTGTATCAATAGTGTGCGTGTTGCACACATTTAGCCAAATCACACCATTCAAGCCGATAAAACCGGCCAGCCACCACAGCGTACCCGGTTTCATCAAAAATATCGGCACCATGATACCCTTTCCCCTGTTTCACCCCCAACCGTAAAGTGTGCATGATGGCTAATATGTCAGCGACCCATAACTCTGATTTGTCTCCCGCAGGATGGCAGGGTGAGGAAAACCCGTATGAACTTGTGCAGACCGCCTATGGCGACTGGATCATCCCCACACTGAATGGCCTGCACTTTGGCGCAATAAACACAGAGCCACCGACAGCCAATTCGAGTGTTGCCCAACACGTCATCAAAAAGCATTTCGGCAACGCCTTGCATCAACAAGATCGCTTGTTTATTGTTGTCGGCAGTGATTCAGGACAGTTAATTCGCTTTGTGCAGTCACAAGCGCCCCTGCCCAGAGGGTCGCGCTGGATATTCATTGAGCCAGCCCCCATTGCCCGCGCCTTGCGCGATGCACCAGAAATACGCCCCTTGCTGGATGATTATGTTCATCTGATCACACCCGATCAATGGCCCGAAACAGCCAAGCTGCTCTTGCTTGACGACTATTTCAGAATCGGCGGTGTTGTGTTCGAACGTTCGCTGGCGGCGCTGGATCACACCACACAAGACTATCTGGAACTGGCCGGAGAGCTGGACGCGGAACTCAGCCGCCGCCGATACGTTACCGTCGCCAACCTCGGCAAAATGCCGTTTATCCGGGCGCAACTCGGCAACATACCGAATTTCTTTGCCAACCTCGTACCGCTCAAGGGTATCTTCCAGGGCAAAAAAGCCCTGATTCTGGCGGGCGGCCCCTCGCTGGATGATGAAATTGGGTGGATCAAGGCCCATCGTGATCGCTTGTTTCTGATTGCTGTTTCACGGATTAGCGCCAGACTGCTGGCAACCGGTATTCACCCGGATTTTGTCGTCACCGTCGATCCGCATCCGATCAGCCTGACCGTCAGCCGCCAGATGTTCGAGTTCGAACCGCGCACGATCCTGGTTGCCGGAAACCATGCCTATCCCGGCATCGTGAACCGCTGGCCGCACAAAATGCTACACACCGACTTGCTCCTGCCTTGGGATGAATCACCGAACCAAGACAACCCGGAGGATACCATCAACGCCAAAGATAATGTGGTTTCGGTCGGCCCCACCGTGACGCACACCTGCGTCATGCTGGCGGCTTATCTGGGGTTTGCCGAGATTGCCTTCGCCGGCCTTGATCTTTGCCACTCGCCTGAGGGGCAAACCCATGCCCAAGGCAGTAGCGAAGCCACCTCAGGCCCGTTGCTGGATTACACCGCCGTCAAGGTCAGCACCAACCTGGGCGGCTTTGCTTGGACCACACCCGATTATTTTGCCGGCATTGAGGCGATGGAAAACCTCGCCGCCTACCTTGCACACAAAGGGGTGACCCTCTTCAACCCATCCCGTCATGGTGCCGCCATCAAAGACGTGCCATTTCGGCCATTGACAGAAATCTCCTGGCCACAAGAGGCTTTCAATCGCCAGGCGCTGGATGCCCAGTTGAGTCATACACCCGATGAAATCGTGCGGCACATTGACCTTCTGCGCACCGCAACGCGCACCATGTCAAAAAACATCGGCAAAATTGAACGGCTGGCTCAACTGGCCATGGAATCCAATCGCGCCTTTTTCAACATGGTCACCCCCTCAAGACAAGTACTACACCGCCGCAGAATGCTGGCTATCGACCGACTCATGCGCACACGGTTACCCCAGGCAGAGCAACTCGTAAAAGCCGTTGCGCAACATGAGCTGATTGCCACCGATTTGCCTCATGATTTTTTTGCGCTGGATGCCCGTCAGGCCGAAAACCTCGCCCACCGTTTTTATGACGCCATCCAACGCGCGGCCAAATTCCTGCAAGCCCTGTTCCCGAATCTGGATTACCGGCTTGAAACACGACGGCTGGAACAAAACACCCCATTAGACCCCGAAGAAATTCTCGCGCGTTATATCGAGGGAGATGAACCGGAACGAGCGCTCTGGCTCAAAACCAACTGGCAGCTGCCCGCGGAAATAATCGAAAAAACCGAAAAAACGTACACAGAAAAACTGTCCGAGCTGATTGCCGCAGATCGCGAGCGCAACACCGCAAAACGGGCGCCCAAGGCCAGCCTTCGTTTGGCAGAAATGCATTTTTCTCACCACAATCGAGCAGCACTTGCCACGCTTGAACGGGCACTTGTCAACCACCCGGAAACCGAGCGGGCGAAACCCTACGCAGCGTACCTGCTGGGCTTGCAAGCAGAACTCAATCAGAAACCCGATATCGCACTGCCTGCTTATGAACAGGTACTGAACCACGCGGATGCAGGCAAAGATGCGACTTTGCTGGAACATTGCCTGCTCAGGGTAGCGGCCGCAAGCCTAAATCTAGAAGACACTGCCCAAGCCAATCAAGCATTGGATACGGCCTCGCTTCTCAACCCCAGCCATTGGCCGCTCAGCGCAAATCTTGCTGTATTACGCAACGATTATAGCCATGCAGTTGAAGCCTACGCGCATTACCTGGCCATATTCCCCGGGGATCATCAACGTATCCGGCAGTTAGCGGCTCTCTTCAATCGGCTGGGTTCAGAGGAAGGGGTTCAGCAGTGCCTAAGCCTGGTGGATTATTGCGCGCCCTCCGAACAAACTGGCCTGCGCAATGCATTGCAAGAGTTACTGGCAGGCATGAAGCCGGCAAACGGCAGTTAGCCGCTCAGGCCCTCTGTACCGATGTACGCCTGAGCGGCGCGGGTTTGCTTGGTGTGCATTTGCGCTGATTGACTCAAGACAGTGTGTTTTTTCTGGATCGCTGCACTCATTCGGGAAAACCGCTGCTCCCAAACCGCACGCATGGCGACAACATCAGGATGATTCGCATACCCTTGCGACAAAGCCAAATCCACCGTGAGCTCTATCACCCGGCGCGCTTCGGCAATCGAGCTGAGGGCCGCCCGATCGGAAGCCCCTGTCTGGTCGAGCAACCACCGGGCAGCCTCAGCATCAACCTCATCGCCCAATCGCCGAAGCAAGGCAAGACGATCCAGCAAAACCCTGGACAACACATCATGCGAGAATGCAGGCATTACAACAACTCAACCGCACTCAGGCCAAAACGGCTTCAGCTTGACGAACGTCGTCGCAGGAGCCGATGGCCTCCCAAGCCCCCTTGATCTGGCGGATCAGCTGATCCACTTCATCGAAACCCGCTACATCTCGACGCGCACTCGCATCCAGCAAACGACGCTCGCAGTAATCATAGAGTTCGAACAAACGTTCAGCCAATTCCGGACTGGCTTCGCTATCCAAGCCACCTTTCAACCCGACCAAAATGTTCATCGCAAACTGCACATTCCGCGCCTTGACATCGTACTGACCCGCTTGGGTTGCCAGTTTCGCCTTCGCAACATGGGTGAGAAACCCTTCGAACAACATCGTCACCAATCGGTGCGGTGAAGCCTGCTCCACTTCAGCCGCAAGATCAATTTGGCGGTAATTTTGCGCATAAGCCTTGGCGTGCATGGTATTAAACTCCAGATATTTTAATCTTAATGGAACAAGCAGGAATCACCGGATGCAATACACAAAAACCGATGATGTGCTCTAATTGGGTTATCGACCAATCACCCAAGAACTTGAGGCGGTTAATTCAGCTTCGACAAAAAACCCAATGATGAATTCATTTGCGCCACGTAAGAATCCATCGCAGTAAACTGCGCCATCAACGAGGTTTGATATTGACTCAACCGCAACTGTAAAGCCGATTGCTGCTGCGTAATGGATTGTAACTGGCTGTTAATGCTTTGCGTACGGCTATCAAACGTGCCGCCAAATTGCAGATAGGGATTGAGCGCCGTATCTACTTTCGCACTTAAACCGGTTGTTCCACCCGCCAACATACTCTGTACCGCATTCGGGTCCGTCGTTAATGCCTGTTGCAATTGGGTGGTATTTAACGACATGACGCCATTCTTGTCGATTTGAATGCCGATATCTGCCAAGTTCTGCACACTGCTGCTGCCCGTGGTGAAATTATTGCCAAACAATGACCGCAATACACCATTGGTTGAGCTCGCCGTCGCATCACCCAATAAAGCCCCTGCCGTCTTGGAGGCAGGGTCATACGAGGTTAAGCCGCTATAGGTCTGTTGATAGGCATTGTAGTTAGCCACCAACGTTTGCAACGCTTTCGTCACTTGGCTCGTATCATTGGATACCGTAACGGCCGTGGTCACGCCGACTTGCGCCTGAGTCAAGTTCAGCGTTAACCCCGTCACCGCTGAAGACACACTGTTGGTCGCGCTCGTCACCTGCATCCCATCAATTTTGATAATTGAATCTTGCGCCGCACTGATTTGAGTCAGGTTATTGGAGGCCAGGACCGACAAACCAATGGTGTCGGTATTGTTGCCATCCGAATCATTCGCCGTCACGGTGACGGCATTACTGGATCCCGTATTCAGCGCCGTGAGCACCAATTTCGATACTATACCGCCCGAACCGTTATCCACATTAATAATGGATGCCTGCACCCCCTTGTTACCCGTAGCGGCGTTAATATTGTCGCGGATGTTCGTCAGGGTATCGGTAGCGGCGACATTCACCGCAAACGCACCGCTGCCCGAGCTAAAATTGAGCGTACCGGAGCCCACCGTGCTGGCGGCAGACGCAAAGCCTACAGATGCCTGCTTTTGGGCTGTGGCCAGTTGATCGACTTCCACTTGAAAAGTACCCAACGCAGTGCCGGGAATGGCGGTGGCGCTCAACAAGCTGGCGTTCGCAACACTGACCGTGCGTGCGCGAAACGTATCTAAATTTTGAAACGCATCGGTCGCGGTTTGCACACTCGACAAAGCACTTTTTAGCTGCCCAAGCGCCGACAATGTTGTATTCAGACTCGTTTGTTGGTTTGTGAGCAATTGCAGCTGCGGACCACCCTCCGCCTTCACTAGCTGGGTAACAATGCCCTGAATATCCAAGCCAGAACCCAAGCCAGAAAAAGAAATCCCACTCGGTGAAGTCGATGAGGATGTAGATACTGTTGCGGACATTGTAACCTCCTGAGTCTACTGCTACGGCAGGGGCTCGATGATGAATTCTCGTTACGTTTTTTCAGACAAAAGCAATCCAGCGGGCGGTTTGGTATCAAAATCCAGCATTTCCTCACGCATTTTAAGAATGGCTTCCGCTGGGAACTGCTTAATCACCTTTTGCGTGGCGGGATCAACCACTTTAATCACCACTTGATTTAACTTCTCATCCACAGAAAACCGCACCGAAGTGGGCGAGTCCTGCTGGCGTTTAATCAAATCTTCAAGCGCCTGATTTACCTGCGCCTTGGACGGCGGCAAGACAAGCCTATCTTGCGCTGCCGCACGCGCGGCAACATCCCGCGGTGTATCAATTTGCATCGCCACCTGCGGCGCCACCGGACTGGATAGAGACGACGAAGCATCCCGTCCCGTTACCACAGGAGAGATGCTCGCAGTCGTTATCGCATTAATGACACTCATGATGCCCCCGCTCACCAAAGAGGGTTAATCCATCGATCAACCCCAGCGGCGATTTTACTGGTTTATGCAATCATCTTTAATCGCATCACCATCTTAGCTTAACGCAACAAAGTCAACACCGATTGAGGGGCCTGGTTCGCCTGAGTCAACATGGCATTACCCGCCTGTTGCAAAATTTGCGCCTTCGACAAATTCGAAGTTTCTTGCGCAAAATTGGTATCCAGAATCCGCGAACGTGCCGCCGACTGGTTCACCACAAAAGTATTCAGGTTATCAATGGTCACTTGAAACCGATTCTGCACCGCACCCAACTTGGCTCGGGTGGTATCAATCGAAGTCACGGCTTTATCAATATTGCTCATGGCCGTCATGATTTTGGTGAAAGTTGCGTTAGAACCAATCGAGATACCGGTTAAAACTGATTTAATACCACCGCTTGCCGTGCCGCGCGTCGCCTGGTTGCCAATTGAGAACGCAATCTGGTTACCCGCCGACGTATTGGCACCAACCTGAAACTTGGCATTGGCAGAACCACTCATGGCTCCAGCCAATACATTTTTACCATTAAACTGCGTATTGTTAATAATCCGAGATAATTCACTTTGCAGTTGAGAAAATTCCGTTTGCAAGTTTTGACGATCGCTGGTGCTGTTTGTCGCGTTAGCCGATTGAGTTGCCAAATCGCGCATCCGCTGCAAGGTGGATGTCAATGCGCCCATCGCACCTTCGGCCGTTTGCGCCATTGAAATACCATCGTTGGCATTTTGAGCAGCCACGTTCGAACCATTGATTTGCGTTGTCATCCGATCAGTAATCGCCAAACCTGCTGCATCATCTTTCGCGCTATTGATGCGCAGACCGGTGGACAACCGCTGCATGGCGGTTTGCATTGCATTGCTGTTCACGCTCAGTGCATTTTGAACTTGCAACGACATGATATTGGTATTAATAACATTTGACATGATCTCGATCCTCTTGTGGGTGTTTACTTGGCAATAGGCCAATGAGCTTGATCTGTGCTTACTTTATCGGTGGGCTTTGGCAAAACTTTAGGGGTTTTTGAAAATTATTTTTTCTTCAATCTCTTTGGGTTTTCCGCAGGCCCAAACGCTTATCGCCCGGATAAGTCAAAACTTGAGCCCTGTTCGATTCCTTTGATAAAAACGATTTGCACGCGGTGCGCGCCACGGTGCCACGCCCTCAATTTCTTGATGGGTCATTTTTTGACATGACCCGTTCGAATGAATGCGGTATAACCATGAAGTCGAGTGGGCCGGTTTTTTTCGTGCGGTTCACGCTGTCCTATTTCATATTGGGAATTTTTCAGACCATGAATGCATCGATTTACACCTTGGAAATCACCCCGCGTTTACCCGAGCGTATCAAGCGTTTGGAGGATTTGGCCAATAACCTGTATTACAGCTGGGCCCGCTCAATCCGATATTTATTCAGCCGAATTGACCCCGTGTGCTGGCAGGAAACCGATGATAATCCACGCTTGTTCTTGAAACGCGTGGCGCAGTCGAGCATTGATCAGGTGCTCACTGATCCGGTATTTCTAGCCGACTACGATGATGCCTGTCGGCATTTTGATGACTATTTAGCACAGCCGATACCGCCCGAACTGATTAGGCGTATCCAGCCCGATGATTTGATTGCCTATTTTTGCGCGGAATATGGTTTTCATGAGTCACTTCCCATTTATTCGGGGGGGTTGGGTATTTTGGCGGGCGATCACTGTAAAGCCGCCTCGGACTTGGGTCTGCCGTTTGTGGCGGTCGGTTTGCTGTATCGCCAAGGCTATTTCAAGCAATCGATCGATGCGCAGGGCAATCAGATTGCCTCATATCAAGATATTGATTTCAATACCTTGCCTATCAGCCCTGCGACCGATGCGGCAGACAATGCGGTACGTATCAGTTTAAATTTCCCGGGGCGCGTGGTGAATGCCCAGGTTTGGCAAGTGCTGGTGGGGCGGATTCGTCTCTTTCTGCTGGATACCGACCTGCCCAGCAATAACCCGGATGATCGCCAAATCACGTATCGGCTCTATGGCGGTGATCGGCGCACCCGCATTGAGCAGGAAATTGTGCTGGGCATTGGCGGCGTGCAGGCGTTGCGGGCATTGGGGTTGGCACCCACTGCATGGCATATCAATGAAGGCCATGCCGCTTTTCAGGTGCTGGAACGCTTACGGGAGCATGTAACGACGGGCGAGGAATGCGCTGTGGCGCTCGAAATCGTGGCTGCCTCAACGGTATTTACGACGCATACGCCAGTGCCCGCCGGACACGATGTGTTCAGCGATGAGCTGATGGATGAGTATTTCAGTGCGCTCTGGCCGGAAATGCATCTCACCCGGGATAACTTCCTCGCCCTAGGGCGGGAACCCAATGAGCCGGGGTTCAACATGACTGCCCTGGCGATTCACGGTTCGCGTCAACACAATGGGGTTTCTAAAATTCATGGCACAGTGGCTGCCGACATGGCACGGGATTTTTGGCCCGAAATTCCCGCCGCAGAGAATCCCATTACCCATGTCACCAACGGGGTGCATGTCGATACGTTTCTGGCGCGTGAGTTATCTCAGCTGTTCAGCAGCTTGCATCGGGATTGGCGCTGGAATTTACGCAATCAACCCTATTGGGATTTTGTCGATGCCATCCCGAATGATCGGTTTTGGTCAGTTCGTGCCGCCATCAAAGCGGAGTTGATTCAGGATATCCGCCGCCGCCTCAGTGTGCAACTGGCGGAAGATGGCTTAAGCGACATTCGGATTGAACGTACGCTGCGCTATCTCAATCGCCCCGAATCGGATCTGCTTCTGGTGGGGTTTGCCCGCCGATTTGCGACATATAAGCGGGCAAATCTCTTGTTCCGTGATCGAGAGCGGCTGGCCAAATTATTAGCCGATGAAGACCGCCCGATTATTTTTGTTTTTGCGGGTAAAGCGCACCCCGCCGATGAACCCGGCAAGGCCTTAATTCGCGACATTTGGCAGATGTCGAATGAACCGGCATTTCATGGCCGGGTGCTGCTGCTCGAAGGCTACGATATGGCCCTCGCCCGCAAACTGGTTACCGGTTGCGATGTATGGCTGAATAACCCGGAATATCCGCTTGAAGCCTCCGGCACCTCGGGGCAAAAGGCCGGACTCAATGGGGCACTGAATTTATCGGTTGCCGATGGCTGGTGGGGCGAAGGCTATCAGCGCGAGGGGCGGGTCTCCAATGGCTGGTCAATCAAACCCTACAACCGCAGCTTTAATCACGAGTATTGCGATTCCGAAGAAGCGGGAGATTTACTCACGCTGCTCGAAACAGAAGTCAAACCGATGTTTTTTGAACGTGATCCGCATGGCTTGCCCAACCGATGGATCCAAAACTCAAAAATGGCCATCCGCACCATTCTGCCGCAATTCAATTCAGCCCGCATGGTGTGCGATTACATCACACACCACTACCTGCTGGCCGCGCGATATGGCCGAAAACTCCGTGAACACGATCGTGCATTGGCCAAAACGCTGGAAGATTTCAAACACCGGGTCCGTGCTGCCTGGCCAGGGGTCGGCGGACAATTAATCAACGATACACCCGCCCAAATACATGGCGGGGAAGTCCTGCACCTCAATATCGAAGTATCACTCAATGGGTTAAATCCGAATGAAATTGCGGTCGAGTGCTTGTTTGGCCACCTCGAAGCCCATGGCGACTGGGTCACTTCCCAGCGATTTAGCAGTACGATCAGCGCCCCAGCAATCGCACCAAATTCGCCTCCGGCCACGCAAATTTATGGGTTCGCGCTTACCGTTTCACTGGCTGGTTTGCAGAATTTCCGTTTCCGTTTGGTGCCGTACCACCCCGCTCAATTGCATCCGTATGAATTGGGCTTAATGAAATGGTTGTAAGGCGTCGATCTGCCACCTATCCCCATAAGGTATTAACGGACTACGCGGAGCGCAACGTGCACGATGAATGCGAATTCCGTTATTTTTTATCTCAAATCCGAATGAAATAAGGGATAACGGTCAAAATCAGCCCAATCAGTACCAGTACGTACACATTGCTCACGAAAAAGGGATAAATGGATAAGGCCAAACCTGCAACCAGTGGCACAACGGCGCGCTGTTGCTTGGCATAGATCAAGAACCCCAACCCAATCGAGCCAAATAGCAACCCCCACAGCAATACGGCTTGATCCACGTTGCACCCTCCTAAATATCCGTAGCCTCGCCCTGACCCACACTTTGGCAGGCATTCAGCCACTGCGTTCCCTTCAGCGTATTCGCAGTTACGTGAATATTGCGCTCGAGCACCGCATTCTTTGCTGAACCTTTTACCGGTGCAAGGGTGACACAGATATCAGCCAAAGGTAATTCGCCCGCCCCGCGCTCGGGCCACTCAATCAGAATCAAGGCCTGATCGAACTCATCCCGCAGCCCTAAATCATCCAATTCTTCGGGCGAGGCTAACCGATACAAATCCAGATGCAGCACCCGTCGATCGGCCAAATCATACGGCTCAATCAGGGTGTACGTAGGGCTACGTACCGTGCCACTTACCCCGAGCACGCGTAAAAAAGCCCGGGCAAAGGTGGTTTTCCCGGCACCCAAACTGCCTTCAAGAAACATCAACCCTGTGTGTGGCGCGGTCTGAGCCAGTGCACCCGCCAACGTGGTGACTGCGGACTCATCTAATCGGGGCAATTCAAGCACATTCATGTCGAAGTAACACCAAAAATACGGGCAGAATCGAGGGCAATGCGCCCATTAATCAGCGCACAAATCGGCTCAAACAAATCCGAAGCCGCAACGCCCCAAGCCCCTCGTTCTGCCGCTAACAGCTCCCCCGCGATGGCATGCCAGCATACCGCGCGGATCAGTGCATCGGCCGGGTCAAGGCCCATAGCCGAACTAATCGATAAGAGTCCGCCTATCACACCCGCCAACACGTCACCCGAACCTGCGGTTGCCAGGGCGGGATCACCTCGGCCACAAACCAGCAAACGATGCGGCAACGCCAACACGCTGCCTGCACCCTTCAACACGGTCAACGCACCGAAGCGCTCAGACAGGCTACGCGCCGCATGCAGCCGATCCTGTTCAATTATTCTCGTGGTGCAGCCCAACATCCGAGCCGCCTCGGCCGGATGTGGCGTCATGAGCAAGGCCGCAGGCTGGCGTCTGGTCCAAGCCGTTGACGAAGAGAGAAAATGCAGGCCATCCGCATCCACCACGATAGGGCAACGGGTCTCAAACGCGACTTCAGCCAGCGACTGAGACCATAAGTCTTGCCCTAAACCCGGTCCCAATACCACCGCACTCGCCAATGGGAGCAATGAGTCCAGCGCCCGCGCATCAGCCACACCGTGCACAATCAGTTCTGGCCGTCCGATTCCCAGCATAGCGGCATGCTCAGGATGCGTGGCGACAATCACCTTGCCCGCACCCACACGCAATGCCGCCTCGGCTGCCATCCTGGCCGCGCCCGCCATGCCTCGATTCCCCGCAATCACCAATACCGTACCGAATGTCCCCTTGTGTCCATCACGCGATTTAGTCGGCAAGGGGGGCACATTCAATATTAATTGCGCCATGGCACGACTTGACGGAGCAGGCTGCGCTAAATCCGCGAGAATCACCTTGCCCGCTACCGCAGGCCCCCGACCGGTAAATAAACCAAGTTTCCAGGCGAGAAAACACACCGTGACATCCGCTTCGATGATGAGATCACCCGCGCCGGTATCGGCCTGCAAGCCCGAAGGTAAATCGGCTGCCATCACGCCCGTGCCTTGCGCATGGGCGCGATTCACCTGCGTAATCCACATTGCGGCGGGGCTCTCAATTGGCCTATCTTTGGATAAACCAATCCCGAATCCCGCATCAACAATCACATCAAAATCCCGTATCTCGACGCAATGCCCATCAACCACGCAGGGGGAGTGATCACGCTGCAGAGCCGCCCAAGCGTCTGCCACCGCGCCGCGCGCCGAAGCCACATCGAGCCAACCAAACAGCCGAACGGTATACCCCGCCGCCAACGCCAACCGCGCCAGCGCCAGGCCATCGCCCGCGTTTTGCCCGGAACCCACCAACACACCGATGTGCCGGGCATTGGGCCAATGCCGACGGAGTTGCGCCCAAAGTGCTGCCCCCGCACGCGACATCAAACCAAAAGCGGTCCCACCCTGGGCAAACAAGGCCCGCTCATGCGCGCGCAATTGTTCAGCAGAATATAGGCACGGCATGACGGTTGATGCAGAAGAAGAATGGGGCATTTAACGGCGCGGCAAAAAGCCGTGCACCTCAAATGCGCGGTGCAAGGTCGGCTCTGCGCGCACCCGCGCTTTGGCCGCGCCATCCGCAAGAATTTGATCCAAGGCAGATTCATCTGCCCGCAGCGCATGGAATCGCGCCTGGATGGGTTCAAGAAAGGCAATCACCGACTCGGCAGTTTGCACTTTGAGCACACCATAACCCTGTCCGGCCAAGCGTGATTCCAGCGCGGGAATCGATTCACCAGAAAAAATCGACAATAAGGTCAACAAATTCGAGACTCCGGGCTTATTGTCGAGATCAAACCGAATATCCATATCCGAGTCAGTCACCGCGCGTTTGAATTTCTTCAAAACCGTTTTCGGCTCATCCAGCAAGCCAACAAAACTGCCTTCACTCGGGTCGGACTTCGACATTTTCTTGGCGGGTTCCTGCAGAGACATAATCCGTGCGCCCGTTTCAGGGATAAACGGCTCGGGTACCGTAAACACATCGCCATAAATATGATTAAACCGCAGGGCCAAATCACGGGTAAGCTCCAGATGCTGTTTTTGATCCGCCCCAACCGGCACATGCGTGGCCTGATACAACAAAATATCGGCGGCCATCAACACCGGATAATCGAACAAGCCCACATTGATGCTGGCATCCGGTCGAGTCGATTTATCCTTGAACTGCGTCATCCGCTCCAATTCACCCATGTATGCGTAACAATTGAGCAACCAACCGAGCTCCGCATGCGCGGGCACATGCGATTGTACAAAGATGGTGTTTTTGTGCGGATCAAGCCCACAGGCGAGATACAGCGCCACAAAATCATAGCAGCGTGCGCGAAACTGCTTAGGGTCTTGGCGCACCGTAATTGCGTGCAAATCCACCAGCATAAACAAGGAATCATGCGTTTCCTGCATCGCCACCCAGTTACGCATCGCACCCACATAATGGCTAATCAACAGTTGCCCCGAGGGCTGAATCCCCGAGAGCACGATGGGACGTTTGGTAGCGGCAGAAGTCATAAAACTCTCGATCACGATGGATTAAATAAGACGCATGATAATAACAAATCCAGGCGCAGTGCTATGCAGCGACACACACCGGACCTTGCTGCAAATAATCGCTTGTCATGCCGGGCGTATTTCGCTAAAATCGCCGCCTCTTTGAATTAATGAACTCTTTTCGCTTCTTTGGGAGCTTATAAAAAATGAAAACATTTTCCGCCAAACCGGCTGAAGTGACACGCGACTGGTTTGTGGTCGATGCATCGGGCAAAACACTGGGTCGGCTCGCGTCTGAAGTAGCGCGCCGCTTGCGTGGCAAGCACAAGGCTGAATTCACCCCCCACGTAGACACGGGCGATTACATCATCATCGTGAATGCAAAAGAAGTGAAAGTCACTGGCAATAAGGCCCAAGACAAAACCTACCATTTCCATACCGGTTTTATCGGCAACATGAAGCACTTCACCTTTGAAAAGATGATTGAGCGTGCGCCTGAGCGCGTGATCGAAATGGCGGTTAAAGGCATGCTGCCTAAAAACCCGCTGGGTCGCGACATGTTCCGCAAACTTAAAGTATATGCGGGCAGCGAGCATAATCACGCCGCGCAACAACCTAAACCGCTTGATATCTGATCGGAGACCTCATCATGGCAGTCACCCAAAATTACGGCACCGGTCGTCGCAAAACTTCAGCGGCACGGGTTTTTCTTCGCCCCGGCAACGGTGCAATCACCATCAATGGCAAAACGATCGAAGAATTCTTCGGCCGTGAAACAGCACGCATGATTGTACGTCAGCCTTTAGCTCTGCTTGAAGTGGGCGACCGCTTTGATGTATTCTGCACTGTTGCAGGCGGCGGCCCCAGCGGCCAGTCGGGCGCGATTCGTCATGGTTTGACCCGCGCTTTGATCGATTTCGACGAAAGCTTCCGAGGCAAACTGCGTACCGCAGGTTTTGTCACCCGTGATGCGCGCGAAGTGGAACGCAAGAAAGTCGGCCTGCGTAAAGCACGTCGCGCGGTTCAGTTCTCCAAGCGTTGATTCCTCGCCTTGCCCGTTTATCGGGCACACAAAAAACCCGCCCATTGTGGTGGGTTTTTTTATACTCAAGCAATGATCAACTGATATAGCGTCGGCTGCCTTGCTTTAAATCAGCCCCATTAACCCCAAACAAACCCAGGTTGGCATGGGAACGACTGGCAGATGTCGCAGCCAAGATGGCGGCGCCAGATAAAAGCGCATTACCCACGAGAATTCAGGATTAACCTGACCCTTGAGCGTTACTCACACCACCATGGCGAACTCGCCTTAACCCAACCGATGATCCCCGCAGCAAATGAATCCCCCGCCCCCATACGGCACAGGATTCATCAATTGGAGGGGGCGCTGATTTAATGCAGCCCCAGCCAACCGGCCAGAAGTTTCGACTGGTGACTGATTAAATACCAAGCCCCTATACCAATTGCAGCGGTAATCACAAATACGATGATCCCCGCGAAGTGCAAGTGGGCGTTTTGCACAACCTCGCCTTCTTTGATGACACGCTTGCCGGTAATCATGGCAAGTACCAGCGGTTCGTGTTTTTTGAACTGATAAAAGGCGATAGCGGCAAGATGCAGACCGATTAACCCGAGCAGCACATAGAAGTTAATTTCGTGAATTCCTGTCAGCAAGTCCACCATTTTGTCGGAGGCATAATCAGAGAGCGGGCCTTGGTTATAGATTTGGTCGCTGGCGAATAACCCTGTTCCCAATTGAATGATGATAACGAGCAGGAGTGCCAACACCGATAAAGCACCCAAGGGGTTGTGGCCTAACGCCACTGTGGTGTCGGGTTTACGCAGGTAACTGGTGATGCTGCCAGGTCCCTTGATGAAGTGCCTGAACCGTGCAGTGTCACTACCCCAGATACCCCAAAGCACTCGGAATACAATCAATCCAATCAGGGTGTAACCAATCACCATGTGCAGCCCGAGGCGATCGAGCACGTCCGCGGTGAGCCACATGGCAAAGATGCCGATGACAAGCAACCAGTGAAACAGGCGGGTGGGCAGATCCCAAACTTTGACGGTGTATGTAGCAGGTGTTTTGGGGTCGTTCATGATCATTTCCTGAATCTTGAGTACGAAATAAAAAAGGGACAGTTCATGCCCCTTGGTTTGAGTATTTATTTACCGAGTAACTGCTCGAGAATCGCCGGATTTTCCAGCGTTGAGACATCACCTTCCGGCAACTCACCTTTGGCAATGCCGCGCAATAAGCGGCGCATGATCTTGCCCGAGCGGGTTTTTGGCAGGTTATCGCCAAAACGGATTTCATCAGGTTTGGCGATTGGGCCAATTTGCTCAGCCACCCAGTCACGCAAGGTTTTGACCATGGCTTCTGCAGCGACACCTTCGGGACGATCCCCCTTGCACACCACAAAGGCAACAATCGACTCACCTTTAATCTCATGGGGTTTCCCTACGACGGCCGCTTCGGCAACCAGCGGATGAGCGACCAAGGCCGATTCGATTTCCATGGTACCCAGCCGATGGCCTGAGACATTCAGCACATCGTCGATACGCCCCATAATCCAGAAATAACCTTCGTTATCGCGGCGTGCGGAGTCACCTGCCAGATAATACCCTTTGAGCTTTTCGGGGAAATAACTGCGCTGGAAGCGAGCATCGTCACCCCAGATGGTACGAATCATGGAGGGCCACGGCCGCGTAATCACGAGATTACCGCCTTGATTAGGCCCAATAAGCTCACCCTCATCATTGACAATGGCTGCCATGATACCGGGTAACGGCAGGGTACAGGAACCCGGTTTAGTCGCAATGGCGCCGGGCAGCGGGGCGATCATGTGGGCACCGGTTTCGGTTTGCCACCAGGTGTCGGCAATTGGGCAGCGCTCGCCGCCGATCACGCGGTGATACCACATCCACGCCTCGGGATTGATGGGTTCACCCACCGTACCGAGTAGGCGCAGGCTGGATAAATCAGATTTTGCCGGCACTTCGTCGCCCAACTTCATCAGTGCGCGAATCGCGGTGGGCGCGGTGTAAAACACGGATACCTTGTGCCGTTCGATCATTTGCCAGAACCGGCCGCCATCGGGATACGAGGGGATGCCTTCAAACATCACCTGCGTCACGCCCAACGCCATAGGGCCATAGGTGACATAACTATGACCGGTGATCCAACCGACATCGGCGGTGCACCAGTACACATCATCATCGTTCAGATCGAATACCCACGCGTTCGTCATGGCTGCATTCACCAAGAACCCACCGGTGGCATGCTGCACGCCTTTGGGCTTACCAGTGGAACCTGAGGTATACAACAAAAACAAGGGATGTTCGGCATCCACCATCACCGGCGGGCAGGTGGTGGGTTGGCCCGCCGTGAGCGCCGACCAGGTGATATCACGCTCTGCCATTAACGTGGCGTTGCCCAGCCGTTCAAATACCACGACTTGTTCGATATTTGGGCAGCCATTCTCAATCGCTTTATCCACAGCCGCTTTAAGGGGTACCATGCGACCGCCGCGCATCCCGCCATCTGCGGTGATCACTAAACGGGCGCCGGTATCGTTGATGCGGTCGCGCAACGCTTCGGCAGAGAACCCCCCGAATACGACCGAGTGAATCGCGCCAATCCGGGCGCAAGCCAGCATGGCAATGCTGGCTTCGGGGATCATCGGCATATAAATAACGACACGATCCCCCTGGGTAATACCGAGGGATTTGAGGCCATTGGCCAGCGCGACAACTTGATCATGCAATTGCTGATAGGTAATTTCGCGCACACTGCCGTCGTCAGCTTCGGCAATGATTGCGATCTTGCTTGCCTTGGTGGGCAGATGTCGGTCGATGCAATTCACCGAAGCGTTGAGTTTACCCTCGGTAAACCAGCGATAATGCGGTGCATTCGACTCATCCAGCACGGTGGAAAACGGCGTATCCCAGGTGACGAACTCACGTGCCAACCGCGCCCAAAAACCTTCATAATCGGAATTGGCTTCAGCAACTAATGCATCATAGGCGGCTCGGGAGCCGATGCGCGCTTTGGCGGCAAAGGCTGGGTTCGGCGGGAATACCCGATTTTCCGTTAGAATTGATTCGAGATTATTCATAGCGTATTCCTGATGGGTTGAACGCCTGGCCCCAAGTCTGCCCTTGGGCGTAGCGCAACCGGATTTGTAACAGCCCGTCATTTTGCCAAATGGAACTGGGTTTGACCATCATTGTGATGGGTTCCCCCACCCCGCTACCGGCCGTTTTAAGTGAGTTTTTATGAGCTTTGAGCAAACAATTCCGACGCTGAACGCCCCTGAATTAGCGCTGCTACTGCGCGAAACATTCGCGGCGCCTCACTACGCCGTCCCCCTCATGATTTGGGGCGCGCCGGGCATTGGGAAATCGGATTTAGTGCGCGAGGCCGCAGCGGCTCAAGGGTTAGCACTGATCGACTTACGCTTATCGCAATTGGAGCCGACCGATTTGCGCGGCATCCCACTGCATGAAAATGGCACAGTCCGTTGGGCTCCGCCCGATGAACTACCCAACGCCGCGCGTGATGGCGCCTGCGGGGTGTTATTTCTGGACGAAATTAATGCGGCCCCACCGCCGGTTGCGGCCAGCGCGTATCAGCTGATTTTGGATCGGCGATTGGGTAATTATCATTTACCCGAGGGCTGGAGCATCATCGCGGCGGGGAATCGGCTGGATGATCGCGGCATTACCTACGCCATGCCCGCACCACTGGCCAATCGATTTATGCACATCCAGCTGCGTGCCGATGCCGAGGCCTGGCTCGACTGGGCCGAGCGCCACACGATTGCACCCTTACTCCAAGACTTTATTGCCGCACACCCTGAATGGTTAGCGCGCTTCACGCCCGAGCCAGAAATTAAAGCCTTCCCCAGCCCCCGCAGCTGGGCGTTTGCCGATCGGGTTATTTCCCGACGCACACTGATTGACGCCACCACATTCTCCCATATCGCCGCCTGCGTTGGACAATCGGCTGCAACAGCCTTGAGCGAATTTGCCGGCGAAAAAAATCCAGTGACCGATTGGCTGGCAGAGCCCGGCACATTGCGCCAAGTGACTGACTTGGCCGCTCAAGTGGATGCAGTACAAGCGATTCGTGCGGCGTTAGGGCAACACCGCATCAGTCTGAACGATGCCTTGAATCTGGCAATCAATTTAGGCGACGATCGCTTGAGTTTCGGCTTGATTGAGCAATTGCATCAAGAGGTGGGTGATCGACTCTTCGATGAACCGGCCTTTTCGACTTGGGTTGCGGTGCGGGGTGGGCAATTCCCCGCCATGGGCCCCAGGGCCGGTGCGTGAACACGCGTCGACAATGGGCTGGGCAACGGGTCGATCATTGGCACCGCCAGCGTGACGTACTGACTCATCGTTGGCCGAGTTTATTGCGTGCATTACCTCATAAGCTACGAATTGTAGGGCGCGGTGCGGCCATTGGGCTGAGCGATGAGGCGGTGGTGCTCCACCAGGACTGGCTCACCCAAGCCGATACCACCGAGCTTCGCCACGCCCTGTTGCATTTGAGCGCCCATGCCGCCTTGGGGCATCGACCGTGGCGCTGGCATCCCGCATCGGTAGACGCGCAACTTGATGCGGCGGTACAGGTGTTTTTACAGGCACTCGGACTCGATGAAGGCGATACCCATTGGCAAGCAGACCACCACGGCACCTGGCCCGATGTGCCCGTCAACGAACCGGGGGAAGCCCTGATGGCGCGCGGCGCGCAAAGCGACCTGACTACAGATGAACCAAAGCCCACACAATCGCCCCCAACGGCGCACAAAGAGGATGCCCAATCCGCGCCAGAGCCTTTGCCGGACGACGCATTGCCCGACTTTGATGCCGAGCGCGCTGCCAATGCCCGTCCACAAAGCCAAATCGGATTTCCGCACAAGCCCGGCGTCAAGCCAACCGAGCCAAACACCGCTGCCATTGCGTCCACCGATTGGCGGGAAGTGCTCCAAATCTGGTTAACACAACGTGCTTATCAACGCTGGCAGTTTGATCGCCCCTCACGGCGGCAAGCGCCCCCGTTTATTTTGCCTCGCTTGACTGGGCGACGGCTGCATGTGGTGTTCGCAGTCGATGTCAGCGGTTCAATTGCACCCGAATGGATACACCAGTTTTTGAGTGGAATCGAACAATTGCGCAGCCAAATCCCCCTGCAATTGCGCCTGATTACCTGTGATAACCGCATTCATTCTGATGAACGCATACTCGGCATCACCACCTTGCCGCAGATAAGCGCGGGAGGCGGTACCGATTTCCGCCCCGTGTTCGCGCGAATCGCGGGGGATGCCACCGTAGATGCACTGGTCTACTGCACTGATCTCGCGGGGCAATTTCCGCCCCATGCGCCCAATTTTCCCGTGTTCTGGCTGGTCCCGCTGATTTTGTGGCAGCATCCCATCGGTCAACGCAGCCCGCTCAAACAACCGCCGTTCGGCCACGTTTTACCCACTTGAACAACAAGGGATTACCCGCCTTGAAGCCCGCAATAGAACCCGCAGCGCAGGATGAACACCGGATCGACGCATTCATCAACGCGCTGTGGCTGGAAGAAGGCTTAAGCCAAAATACCCAATCGGCCTACCGCTCCGATTTGCGCCAAGCGGCGATGGATGTGCAAAAGTTGGGGGTGTCATTGCTCGACATTTCGCCAGCGCATCTCCCCCGCTTATTTGCTGAGCGCATAACTGCGGGACAATCCGCACGATCCATCGCACGGCAACGCTCGGCGCTGAAGCGGTTTTTCGGCTGGCTACAACGGCAAAACCTGCGTACCGACAACCCGACCAGCACCCTCGCCGCCCCCCGCTTGCCGCGCACCTTGCCGCACTCACTCTCCGAAACTGAAGTCGAGCGCTTGCTCGCCGCGCCTGTGATTACCGAACCGCTCGGCCTACGCGATCGTGCCATGCTGGAATTACTGTATGCCAGTGGCTTGCGGGTTTCGGAACTGATTGGCCTGCAATTTGGTCAGATCAATCTCGTGCAGGGTGTGCTCCGCATTACCGGCAAAGGCAATAAAGACCGCTTGGTGCCGGTGGGCGATGAGGCGGTGGATTGGTTGGGGCGTTACCTGCACACGGCGCGCCCCGCCCTGCTGGGGCGGCGGGAGTCGAGATCGGTATTTGTCACCGAACGCGGTGAAGGCATGACACGGCAAGCGTTTTGGTACCGCATTAAATTGCACGCGTTAAAAGCCGGGCTAGCCCGACTGCCCTCACCGCATACCTTGCGCCACGCCTTCGCTACGCATTTATTGAACCACGGTGCGGATTTACGGGTGTTGCAGATGCTGTTGGGACATTCGGATTTATCGACCACACAGATTTACACCCATGTGGCCACCACCCGACTTAAAGCGCTGCACGCCGCGCACCACCCGCGCGGATAAGTTATGCTTATCCGAATTATTTTTTAACCCATCCCAACCCGAGTAACCCGTTATGATGTTTTCCCGTTCTTTGACCCTTGGCGCGCTGGCCGTTTCGACCTTGGTGATTTCGATGCAATCGGCTCTGGCCGATCAAACCGCCGACGAGCAATTAATTCGCAAAAACTTAAGCCAATATATGGCCAGCTTGCCGATTGATACCGTGTCGCCAACGCCCATCAAAGGCATTTACCAAATTATTTCCAAAGGCCAAATCGCGTATGTCACCGCCGATGGAACCTATCTGTTTGCGGGCAATTTGCTGGATTTAAAAAATCAGGTCAATTTGACGGGGCAAGTCAAAGATCAGCAGCGTCTGGTTTTGCTCAAATCCGTACCCGCCAGCCATAAGGTTATTTATGCGCCAGACGGAGCGAAAAAAGGCACCGTTACCATCTTGACCGACCCCACCTGCCCGTTTTGTGAAAAGCTGCACCGTGAAATCCCCGCGCTGCAAAAAGCCGGCATCGAAGTGCAAACTATTCTGACCCCACGGGCGGGGGCGGGTTCACCGGGCTATGTTGAATCGTCACAAATTATGTGTGGCAAGCAGCAACCGGCGGACATTGATACAGCCATGGCAGGCAGAACATTATCCGGCGACGCGTGCCAAGATAAAATGATTAATGAAAACATGCAATTGGCCGAGCAACTCGGCATGAGCGGCACGCCCTACATTATTCTACCCGATGGCAGCGCTGTACCCGGTTATCGACCAGCAGACATGCTGATTCCCGTTATTACCGGCAAGGTCAGTTCATCCCAATTGCAGTAATTTGCATCCCTATCGCGGCTGGGGTTCCCTATGCCGCGTTATTGACTGGAGATACGCTCGAGTGAGTTGCCTTTGGTTTCCTTGATGGAAATCAAACCCGCTAACGTCAGCAGCGCTGCCGCAGAAAGGTAGTAACCCACATACGCCAACCCAAAATGATTCGCGAGCCAAGTCGCGAGATAGGGTGCCAGTGATGCCCCAAAAATACCTGAGAGGTTGAACGCCATTGATGTGCCGGTATAGCGCACGGCGGTGGGAAACAATTCGGACAGGGTCGTGCCCAGCGGCCCGTAGGTCATCCCCATCAGCCCGAGACCCAGTGCCAAAAATACTAAAACGCCTGCCAGACTGCCCGAACCGAATAAAGGGGCGATGGCGAAGCCGAACCCAAAAATAGCAACCGTGACTACCATCAAAGTGAGCCGCCGTCCGTAACGGTCGGCCAACAGGCTGGAAATCGGGATCGTCATCGCGAAAAATACGACGCCAAATAACTGCGCCAGCAGAAACGTTTCGCGGCTATAACCGAGGCCGTTTTTCGCAGTGCCATAAGTCAGCGCAAATACCGTCATCAGATAAAACGTGACAAAAGTAGCCAGCGCAATCAGCGTGCCGAGAAACAACGGTTTTGCGTGCCGATGGAGCACCTCGACAATCGGCATGTTAACCCGTTGATTATGTGCGATCGCTTCCTGAAACACCGGGGTTTCGTTCAGTTGCAACCGCACATAAAGCCCCACGATAACCAGCAAGGCACTGGCGAGGAACGGGATGCGCCAGCCGAAGTTGAAAAATTGCGCCTCGTTTAAGAATGTGGTGAGGAGCAAAAACGAAGTGGTGGCGAGAATAAAGCCCAAGGGTGCGCCCAATTGCGGAAACATGCCATACCACGCACGTTTGCCCGGCGGTGCGTTTTCGGTCGCCAGCAAAATCGCCCCACCCCATTCGCCGCCCAAACCCAAACCTTGGCCAAACCGAAAAATCGCCAATAAAATCGGGGCTGAGATACCAATCGAAACATAGGTTGGCAACAGGCCGATGGCCACAGTGGATAGACCCATCGTGAGCAACGCTGCCACCAAGGTTGCCTTTCGGCCAATCCGGTCCCCAAAATGGCCGAATAACGCCGCACCCAACGGGCGCGCAAAGAAGGCCAAGGCAAAGGTAGCCAACGATTGCAAGGTCGCGGTCGCGGCATCGGATTCAGGGAAAAACAAGCGAGGGAACACCAGCGCGGCGGCTGTGGCGTAAATGTAAAAATCGAAGAATTCAATCGTGGTGCCAATCAAACTCGCAAACAAAATTCGCCCGGCAGAATTTGGCGAGCGATTGACCGTTGTGTCAGGGCTATGGGCCATAACAGGGAATCCTTAAAGGCTTGATTCTTTGGCGAGGAGCCAATGGTGCACCAAAATAAACCCGACAACCTCCGCTGCAACGGAGGATGGCACGGGTTTTATTTACGCTTTTGGCGCAGGGATATTGTTGGCGGCGCGGGTCGCTTTGAGCACTTGCTCGGCATCGGCGGCTTCTGTTTCCAGGCCTAATTTTTTGTAGGCGGCGATGAGAATTTCCAGCGCGGGAATCGTTGCGGTAGAGCCGTTATATTTGCTCAATGCCGTTTGCGCACGGTTCGCAGCGGCTAACCACGCACCACGCTGCATGTAATAATCCGCCACATAAATTTCGTGCTGCGCCAGATAATCGCGAATTTTAACCAGTCGCACGCTGGCATCATTAATGTATTTGCTGTTAGGAAAGCGGCTCACGAGTTCTGCGAAGGCGGCGTAGGCGTTTTGTAGAATACTTTGATCGCGGTAGGCCAAATTGGGTTTTGCGATTTTATTAATGAGTGAATCGCCGCGATCCATATTGGCCAGGCCTTTCAGGTACAGGGCGTAATCCACGCTTTGCCCTTGCGGATGCAGCTGGATGTAACGGTCAGCCGCAGCAATGGCCGAATCGGGTTCATCATATTTGTAATAGGCATACGCCACTTCAAGTTGCGCTTGCTCGGTGTAGGCGCCAAACGGATAACGGCCTTCGAGCGTTTCGAACTTTTTAATCGCCACGCCGTAATCGCTGCGGCGCATGGCGCTCGACGCTTCATCATATAATTGCGCAGCAGAAATAGTGGGGTCGGATAATTCCGCTTTATCTTTATCGCCTTTGGAAAACCACGAACAACCACTGGTTAACGCGATGGCGGTGGCGAGAACCAGGCTGCCATAAAATTTTTTGGCGCGGAAAACTTGATACCAGTGGGTACGGGCAGACATACTGAGGGGAATCCTGAAATATAAAATAGGCATTGAGGGTAGAATCTAAGCGGCTTATGTTCGCAGATTCAAATCGATAAACCAAGCAATCCCCTCGTTATTTGCACTTTAATTTTCGACATCGGTCGGATCGTCTTCATGCGCTCTTTTGGAACCACTCATGCATCTTGAACAAACCCTGATTATCCCGGTGGACTGTGCCGGACAACGCCTTGATTCAGCGCTGGCAAAATGCTGGCCCGATTTTTCGCGCAGCCGCATTCAAGATTGGATTAGATCCGGCGAAATTTTACTGGATGGCACCATTGCACGGCCCCGCGCCACGGTACTGGGCGGCGAGCAGGTTGAATTACTGGCCGAAATTGAAGAAGCCGTGACCGCCGAGCCACAAGACATCCCGCTGAATATTATTTTTGAGGATGATGCCATCATTGTGCTGAATAAATCGGCCAACATGGTTGTACATCCCGCTGCGGGCAACCCGGACGGCACCCTGGTGAACGCCTTATTGTTTCATGACCCGAGTTTAGTGACAGTACCCCGTGCAGGGGTCGTGCATCGTCTGGATAAACAAACCTCGGGCGTGATGGTGGTGGCGAAAACGCTGGCGGCACACAAAACGCTGGTGGCAAATTTGGCCGCCCGAAAACTTCGGCGCGAATATGACACGATTGTGATGGGGCATGTGGTGGCGGGCGGTACGGTGGATGCGCCCATTGGCCGCCATCCCCGTGATCGGCAGCGCCAAGCAGTGACGGCCACGGGCAAGCATGCGGTTACCCATTATCGGGTGCTGCAGCATTATGGCGAACAAACTTGGCTGCGCGTGCAGCTCGAAACCGGCCGCACCCACCAAATTCGCGTCCATATGGCGCATATTCGGTATCCAGTGATCGGTGATCCGGTCTATGGGGGCCGGCCTCGCATCCCCAACCGGGCTTCGACAGCCTTGATTGATGTACTGCGGCATTTTGAACGCCAGGCGCTGCATGCCCGTTATTTGACACTCGCGCATCCCGTCACGGGCGAAGTCATGCGCTTTGAGGCACCCCTACCCGACGATATGCGCGATTTAATGGCGTTATTGACCGAATACCGTGATGGCATTTATCACCGCGCGGCCGATGATGACGCAGACGACGGCAATGAAGCAGAAATTATTTATGTGCGCGATGACGAATAACCTCGAGAGCATCCCCGCGGATTGGCTAGCGCCGCCGGGCGTACATGCATGCTGTACCACGCGGATGGGCGGTGTGAGCGCCGCACCATTTGATCATTTGAACCTCGCCACCCATGTCGGCGACGAAGCGCAGGCGATAGCGGAAAATCGGCAGCGACTGCGCGCGGCATTTTCATTGCCTGCCGAACCGTTCTGGTTAAATCAAGTCCATGGTGTGACGGTAGCTGAAGCCGGAACATCCCCCCTGCCCGATGCCGATGCCGCCTATACCGATCAGCCCCACACCGTGCTTGCGATTTTGACGGCAGATTGCTTGTCAGTCGTCTTCGCGAGTGATGATGGCCTCGAAATTGCTGCGGCACATGCCGGTTGGCGCGGGCTGGCCGCAGGGGTACTGGAAGCCACGGTGGCGCGATTCACCGCACTGCCAGCGCGTATCCACGTGTGGATGGGGCCAGCGATTGGGCCCACGACGTTTGAGGTAGGCGAGGAAGTGCGTGCGGCGTTTGTCGACGCACATGCTGATGAAGCTCAGGGTTTTAACCCAACATCGGTGCCGGGCAAATACTGTGCGGATTTGTTTATCCTCGCGCGGTTACGGCTGCATCGAGCGGGGGTGTGTTATATCAATGGCGGGGGGTTGTGCACCTTCAGTGATGCGCAACGATTTTATTCGTACCGCAGAGATCACGGTCGCACGGGCCGCATGGCCACCTTGGTTTGGCGTTCGGCATAAGTTGGTTTTTCCGGCAAAATCCCGGCAAGGCGCCCTCGGAACCACAGTTCAAGGCATAAGCAAACCATGAAGGAGCACAATATGAAAAATAATTGGTTAATTTTAACCCTGGTGGGTGAAGACCGTCCCGGCATTGTGTCCAATGTCACGCGGGTGCTGTTTGCGGTGGGCGCAGAGCTGGGCGAGGCCGCCATGATGCGGTTAGGTAACCAGTTTGCCATCATGATGATGGTACGTGGCGCAGGTTCCCCTGAAGATGTGATCGGCTTGCTCGAATCGGTGCGGATGACATTCGACCTTAAACTTCATGTCGATGAAACCGATGCAGCCTTGCATCAAGCCCGCGAGCCCGATGTACTGATCACCGTGCATGGCGCGGATCGCACGGGCATCGTGGCTGAAGTGACCGCAGCGCTGGTCGAATCGGGTTTTAATATTTTGGATTTACGCTCTGATGTGGGGGGCACGGCGGCGTCGCCAATTTACATCATGCAAATCGAGGGCGAAGCGCGCCAAGGTATTCATGCCATCGAAGTGGCAATTGCAGCCCTCGGTGCGCAGGGGCTTTCCGTGCGGATCACACCGCTGGATAC
The DNA here is from genome assembly GCA_021801265.1 of Pseudomonadota bacterium. Taxonomy (GTDB): domain Bacteria; phylum Pseudomonadota; class Gammaproteobacteria; order Halothiobacillales; family Halothiobacillaceae; genus Halothiobacillus. The sequence goes on from JAJYYE010000001.1 coordinate 200,592, forward strand.
GGTGCGGGGTTAATTGTGACCAGTCTGGAAATTTTGACCTATCCCGACGAACGCTTAAAAACGGGCTGCGCGCCTGTCGATACGTTCGATCCGACACTGCAATCGTTTATCGATCACCTCATTGAAACCTGTGCGAATGGGCCCGGCGCGGTCGGTATTGCCGCGCCGCAAGTGGGGATGTTGCAGCGCATTTGCATTGTTGATGCCACCAAGGCGCGGAGGCCAGTGGATAACCACGGCCATTTGGTGTTAATCAACCCGGAAATTACCGCGTGGGATGGCTTTGCCGTGGGGCGTGAGGGATGCCTTTCCGTACCGGATTACACCGGCAAAGTGATTCGCGCAGAACGAATCGAAATCAAGGCGCAAGATCGCTTTGGCAAACCCTGCACCTTCACCATGACGGGCTTTGAGGCGCGCATCGCGCAACATGAAGTTGATCACCTGGATGGCATTTTATTTCTGGATCGGTTAGTCAGCCGCCACGCTGATCTGAAACGGCGAAACCCAACTTAGCGAATAGCCTGAATATCAACACGCTTGCTAAAAATACGCGGCGTAATCAGGGCATAACCCGCCTGTTGCAACCCGGCGAGATCGGCAAATGCGGAAGGCACGATTTTGACGAAGCTCTGGAAATCGGCGGGCGTGTAATCGTAATCGTGCATTGCCAGCGCACAGATATGAAACTGCACGCCCAAATCATGGTAATAGCGCATCCGATCCACCGCATCTTTATATTTGGCGTAGTTTTTCCTCGCGAGCGTCACAATCTCGGTACCGTGAATCACCACGACGATATTCATCATTTCCGGCGCTTCATTGTACGGATCATCCATTAAAGGCTGAATCAGCGAACGAATCCAGTACAAGCCCGCATTAATCTTTTCCGGTTGATCGAAATAAAAGTCATACACCACTTTGGGGGATGCGTAGTGCGGATAAATCACTTCTGCGCCGGCTTTTTCGGGGGTCGCTTGGGTCAACACGGCCGCAGGGAGCACCACGGCAAGCAGAAAGATGCTGCGAATCAGGTTTGCTATGGAACGAGTGTTCATGTGCCCCCCGGCAGGTTCAAAGTCCTTGGTTTTTGGTGGGTCGTCGCTACACGGCGCTTTTGCCCAGTCTATGCCTTTAGCTACGTGTGCGATGATCAAATGTTTCTGGGCTGTGTAAATTTTTCAACTCAGTACAGGGGCAAACCGTCCGGCCTCTTCACTGTAAAAAAACAGACATCAAATCAACATCCTGCTGTCACCAAAATAAGGCATAACGGTCATCGGTAAATTCACCGGAGTGACCGACCCATGCCGCAGCACAACCCCGCATTGACCTACCGCAGCGTGTTTATTTCCGACGTGCATCTTGGTACCAAGGATGCGCGCGCTGAATATTTGCTCGATTTTTTGGCGCACGTTCGCTGTGAATACCTATTTCTTAATGGCGATGTGTTTGATATTTGGAAAATGAAAACCAGCCGCTGGCATTGGCCGTTACTTAATACCCTATTACTGCAACGCGTGATGGAGTTAGCCGCACAAAAAACGCAAGTGATTTACGTGCCAGGTAACCACGATGAATTTTTTCGGGATTATCTCGGCTCGGAACTCGGCGGGGTGCAGATTCACCGTGATTTTATCCATTCGCTGGCCGATGGACGTAAGGCCTTGATTTTACACGGCGATGAGTTTGATGGTGTGGTTCGTCATAACCGCTTACTCAAATGGATGGGTAATGCAGGGTATGAAGCCCTAATGGGGTTGAATCGGGCAAGCACCCATATCCGGCGCGTGCTGGGGAAAGGGTATTGGTCGCTCTCACTGGCGATTAAAAATCAGGTTCCGAATGCGCGCGTTTATATCGAAAAATTTGAAGCAGCGGCCCTGCGTCACGCCCGCGAACAGGGCGTCGATGTGATTGTATGCGGGCACATCCACCACGCCAATTTACGTGAAGATGCGGGCGTAACCTACGCCAACTCAGGCGACTGGGTTGAGCATTGCACCGCGATTGTCGAACAATGGGATGGTCAATTGGAACTTGTCCATTGGGCAAAAGAAAGCGCCCGGCGGCTGGATCTGAGCGCGCCCTTAAAATCACTACCCTCCCCCGCGCCGATTAACCCCAAAACGCAACCTGTTAACGCGAAAACCGCCCATTCCTAACAAACCATTACCCCAAAAACGCCTACCACTCGTTTGCATGAGGCAGGTGTTTGATTCAAGGAAAAAATCAAGCGGTGGCGGGACGGTCGCGTAGCGCTTTCACCCAGCCTTCCAACGCCATGGTGACAATCGGCAGGGGAGGTTCCATAAAATTCACCACAAAATGGTCAGCAAACTCGGTGACGCCAATCGAACGGGGGCGAATCGCCATGACACGGGGATTTTTCGGCAACTTGATGCCAAAGCAGAAAATAATGTTCTGCGCCGCAATAATTTCCTCGGCCACGTCACCCATGGGCAGGCTTTTGGTGTGGGCATAATGATCAAATACACTAATGAATGCGACGCTGGGATGTGCATCGACTTCTACTTTCAAGCGCGCGATCAGATCACTGGCACAGGTCGCCGTGGTTTCAGTTTTTTTAATTTCGAGTTCAAAGACAGGGTATTTGTCATCAAAGTGGGTCTGTTGCATCTGAATTCCTTCAATGAGTTTTTTACTTATATGGCATCAATAATTGTAATAAAACAGCCGGCAAAATACTAGAGCAAATTACTCCAGTTTTATACCGGATAAAAAATAGGGATTATTCTTGAATTTATCAAGACAGCCGTCATATTCTGGCGAAGACACGTAATTTTATGAGGATGCACACATCATGAGAATGGATAAATTAACCGCAAAATTCCAAATGGCATTGGCCGATGCTCAGTCACTCGCCGTTGGGCGCGATCATCAATTCATTGAGCCTGTGCATTTATTTACCGCGCTGCTGGATCAGGAAGGCGGCACCGTGCGGCACTTGCTGACCCAGTCGGACGTAAATACGAGTTTACTGCGCTCGCAATTGGGCGAGATGCTCGATCACCTGCCGTCGGTTTCTGGCGCGGCAGCGGGCGAGGTACATATCTCTAATGATTTATCACGCTTACTCAACGTCACCGACAAACTCGCGCAACAACGTAAAGATCAATTCATCTCCAGCGAATTATTCGTGCTGGCAGCCGTAGAAGATAAAAGTGCGCTGGGCGAATTGCTGCGAAAAGCGGGCGCCAGCAAAGGAGCGCTAACGAAAGCGATTGATACCTTGCGCGGCGGGCAATCCGTGAATGATGCCAATGCCGAAGAATCGCGCCAGGCGCTGGAAAAATACAGTATTGATCTCACCGCACGCGCCGAAGCGGGCAAGCTCGACCCAGTCATAGGCCGCGATGAAGAAATTCGCCGCGCGATTCAGGTGTTACAGCGCCGCACCAAGAATAATCCCGTGCTGATTGGTGAGCCGGGCGTGGGTAAAACCGCGATTGTTGAAGGTCTGGCACAACGCATCGTGAATGGCGAAGTGCCGGAAAATCTCAAAAATAAACGGGTGTTATCGCTTGATATGGGTGCGTTGTTGGCTGGGGCGAAATTTCGGGGTGATTTTGAAGAACGCTTGAAGGGCGTGCTGAATGATGTCGCCAAACAAGAAGGCCGCGTGATTCTGTTCATCGACGAAATTCACACCATGGTCGGCGCAGGCAAGGCCGAGGGCGCGATGGATGCCGGCAATATGCTCAAACCGGCACTGGCACGCGGTGAACTCCATTGCATTGGTGCCACGACGCTGGATGAATATCGTCAATACATCGAAAAAGATGCCGCGCTGGAGCGTCGGTTCCAAAAAGTGCTGGTCGATGAGCCGAGTGTGGCGGACACGATTGCGATTCTGCGCGGTCTGAAAGAGCGCTATGAAGTGCATCACGGCATTGAAATCACCGATCCGGCCATTGTGGCGGCAGCGACTCTGTCACACCGCTATGTCACCGACCGGCAATTACCGGACAAAGCCATTGATTTAATTGATGAAGCGGGCTCTCGCCTACGCATGGAAATTGATTCCAAACCCGAGGAAATGGATCGACTGGAGCGGCGGCTGATTCAACTCAAAATCGAGCAGGTGGCGTTGAGAAAGGAATCCGATGAAGCCAGCCGCAAACGCTTGGCAGATTTAGAAGAACAAATTGAACGCTTGAGCCGTGAGTACAGCGAACTCGAAGAAATCTGGAAAGCTGAAAAATTGATGGTTGAAGGCAGCGCGAAGGTCAAAGAACAACTCGATCAGGCGCGCATCGATTTTGAAACCGCGCGGCGGGCGAGTGATTTGGCACGGATGTCCGAATTGCAGTATGGCCGTATTCCGGAGTTGGAGCGTCAATTACAGCAAGCGCAATCGGCAGAAAAATCAGAAACCACACCGCGCTTGCTGCGCAATAAGGTTGGTGAAGAAGAAATCGCCGAAGTCGTGGCGCGCGCTACGGGTATCCCGGTGGCCAAAATGCTGGAAGGCGAAAAGGATAAGTTGCTGCGCATGGAGGAAGCATTAGGCGCACGGGTAGTTGGGCAAGCCGAGGCGGTGACCGCTGTGGCCGATGCCATTCGCCGCTCCCGCGCAGGCTTATCCGATCCCAGTCGCCCCAACGGCTCGTTCCTGTTTTTGGGCCCCACCGGCGTGGGCAAAACCGAGCTCACCAAAGCACTCGCGGCGTTTTTGTTCGACACCGAAGAATCCATGGTGCGCATCGACATGAGCGAATTCATGGAGAAGCATTCGGTTGCCCGCTTGATTGGCGCGCCACCGGGTTATGTCGGGTATGAGGAAGGGGGCTACCTCACCGAATTGGTGCGCCGCAAGCCGTATAGCGTGATTTTGCTGGATGAAGTTGAAAAAGCGCATCCCGATGTGTTTAACGTGCTGTTGCAAGTGCTGGATGACGGCCGGCTGACCGATGGACAAGGCCGCACGGTCGATTTCCGCAATACCGTGATTGTCATGACCTCGAATCTGGGCTCCCACCGCATTCAAGAAATGGCAGAAAATAATGACTATGCCGAAATGAAAGCGGCTGTACTTGAGGTGGTCAGCGGTCACTTCCGCCCAGAATTTATCAATCGCATTGATGAAGTGGTGGTGTTCCATCCGCTGGGACGCGAACAAATCCGCAAAATTGTGGATATTCAAATCAACTTTTTACGTCAACGGCTGGCCGATCGCGATTTGCATCTGGAACTCACCATCGCGGCACTCGATTTACTGGGTGAAGCGGGATTCGATCCGGTCTATGGTGCGCGGCCACTGCGGCGTGCCATTCAGCAAAAGCTCGAAAACGCATTGGCGCAATCCATTCTCAAAGGCGCGTATCTGCCTGGCAGCACAATCACGGTCGATGCCGATGGCGGGCAGCTTGTTTTAAGCTAATCCACGATAACTGATGCAAAGCCCGCCCGCATCGGTTTATCGGGACGGGCTTTTTTACATCTCGGGTTGGCGTTTTCCATTGATATTTCTGGCAAAATCACGCATTCACAATTAACCCCATTTAACCTGCAAGGATTCACTGTGATCGATTACCGCCAAGAATTTATTCAATTTGCACTTGACCACGATGCCTTGAAATTTGGCGAATTTACGTTGAAGTCAGGGCGTATTAGCCCTTATTTTTTCAATGCGGGCGCATTTTCGACAGGGCAAGCCTTGGGTGCCATTGGACAGTTTTATGCCGAGGCAATTATGGCTTCCGGCGTTGAATTTGATGTGCTGTTTGGCCCCGCCTACAAAGGCATCCCCTTGGCGGCAGCCACCAGCATCGCGCTGGCCGAAAAAACTGGCAAATCAATTCCCTGGGTATTTAATCGAAAAGAAGTCAAGGATCATGGCGAGGGGGGCAATTTAGTCGGTGCGCCTCTGACTGGGCGCGTTTTGATTATTGACGATGTAATCACCGCAGGCACCGCGATTCGGGAATCACTCAATTTAATCCAAGCGGCAGGCGCAGAAGCCATTGGCGTCGCCGTCATGATGGATCGCCAGGAGCGCGGCCAAACAGCACGCTCCGCCATCGGCGAACTCAAACGTGATTATGGCCTGGCCGTCATTACGATTGCCTGCCTGGATGATTTAATTGCCTATTGCACCGATAACGCAAACTTACAGCATGCCGGCAGCACCATGAGTGCCTACCGCGCTGAATATGGCACCACAGCCTAACTTTCGGGGAAAGTCGGGACGCGTCAATCCATGTCGGATGACGCGATGAATCGGCGCGGCGCCGAACGATAAAAGCCCTGGATCATAAGAGAACCGGAATCAATCAATAAAAAAGCCCCGCATCGCTGAGGGGCTTTTTTGGTGCGATTTAAAAATCAAGCAGCAACGGACAACGCTTTAATCCGCTTCACTAAAGTTGACTTACGACGTGCCGCCGTATTTTTTGCCAAAATACCTTTGTTTACCATACCATCAATGACAGGTTGCGCGCTTTGGTATGCAGTTTTAGCCTGCTCAACGCTACCGGTAGCAATGGCCTTCAGAACTTTTTTGTATTCAGTACGAACACGGGTACGTAATGCCATGTTGCGTTGTCGGGCTTGTTCCGCCTGACGAACGCGCTTTTTAGCTTGTGCGGTATTTGCCACGGATCAAACTCCTAAAATCGTGTCTTAAATAAATCTTGTTTGGGTGAATCGTTTTCAAGGCGCGTGATTTTGCCATGCTTCACGTGAATGTCAAGTGCAATCGGCAATTAAGCCGGTCCAGGCTGGCAAACAGGGCAAAAATAGGTGGCGCGTTGCGCCAGCACCATGCGCACAATCGGCGAGCTACAAACTCGGCAAGGCTGATCGCCCCGATCGTACACCGCCAAGGTTTGCTTAAAGTACCCCGGTTGCCCATCCTCACGCACAAAATCACGCAAGGTGGTGCCGCCTTGCGCTATGGCGCGGGTCAACACATCCTTAATGGCGTCAACGAGGAGCGTAACCGTCGCCAGGCTCAGCGTATGTGCAGGCGTGCGCGGGTGAACGCGGGCTAAAAATACCGCTTCATTCGCATAAATATTACCCACGCCCACCACAATAGCCGCATTCATTAATAGCGGCTTGACCGGTGCTTTGCGCGAGTGAAATTGCGTACAAAGATAATCGGTGGAAAATTCCATCGATAACGGTTCCGGGCCTAAATTCTGCAGCCGCTCGTGGGGTGTTTCCTGATGATCGGTGAGTAATGCGCCAAACCGGCGCGGATCGTGATACCGCAGGGTATTGCCATTTTCCAAGGTAATTTCAACATGGTCGTGCTTTTTCTTCGGCACACCGGGTTCGACCAACCGTAAACTGCCCGACATGCCCAGATGAATCAGCAATCGCTCACCGTTTTCAAATCGAAGCAGCAAGTACTTCGAGCGACGTTCGACCGCATCAATGCGGCGGTTGTATAGCCATTCGGGGAGATCCGCTCGAACCGGCCAACGCAGTCTCGGATCGTGAACTATTGCACGGCAAATGCGCTGCCCCAACACATGCGGTTCGATGCCACGGCGGGTGGTTTCGACTTCAGGCAATTCGGGCATAAATACTCACCCAGCAAAAACCCGCCACAGCACAGCTGAGCGGGCGTTTGAAACAAGAATAAAAACGGGTAGCCCAGGCAAAACCTAGCCTAAGCGAGCTTAACTATTTAATTTTGGCTTCTTTGTACAGCACGTGCTGACGAACAACGGGATCGAATTTCTTCAATTCCAGTTTTTCCGGCATGGTGCGCTTATTTTTGGTCGTGGTGTAGAAATGGCCAGTGCCCGCGCTTGATACGAGTTTAATTTTATCACGCATGATGATTTACCTTTATCGATCAGCGATTCACATCGCCAAATCGAACAAAATTCAAGTTAATAAGTACAAATTAAAACTTTTCGCCACGCGCACGCAAATCAGCCAGAACGACGTCGATACCCACTTTATCAATGGTACGAATCGCGTTAGTTGAGACGCGCAGGCTGACAAAACGCCCTTCGCTTTCTACCCAAAACCGCTTGTGTTGCAGGTTTGGCAGGAAACGACGACGGGTTTTGTTGTTCGCATGCGATACGTTGTTGCCAACGGCAGGACGTTTGCCGGTGACTTGGCAGACTCTGGCCATGGGGTTCTCCTAAAAATCGGACGCTCAATAGCATTCAAAGGCGCGAGATACTAGCGGAATTCCGCCCAGCTGGCAAGCGGCGCTTTTAGCCAAACGTAAATTCTTGCTGTTTTAACCAAATTACGGGCAAAAAAGAGCCGGTGCGAGCACCGGCAACTAGAACCACCAAAGGAAATCAGCAATTAAGGATATTAGAATACACTAATAGATTAGTTATGCAAACCCCTCAATCAAAAAAGCATAAGGACAAACCGCACTGCTTGCCTCACCGGATCGTGCATGGTTTGATGTACCGATGAGCATCGCGTCAAAATCCCCGCATAGCACCGCCCAAAGAGCGCAAATCCGGCAATACGCTTCAGAGTGCGTGATGTGTGGTATCTGCGTGCCATACTGCCCCACCTTTGCGCTATCGCGCAACGAAGCCGATGGCCCGCGTGGGCGCATCAGCCTTGCCTTGGGGTTGGCGGAAGGCACGCTCGCCGCCAACCCCGATGTGGTTGCACATTTGGATGGCTGTTTGACGTGCCGCGCCTGCGAATCGGTGTGCCCGTCGCAGGTTCAGTATGGCGCGCTCATTGATGAGGTGCGTGGTGCACTGGCACAGAATGTATTCTCCGCCACCACAAGTCTTAATGAATCCACTCAACCGAAAGCCGCACAACACCGCTGGACGCTGTGGCGAAACCGCATCTTTAGCCAACGGCAAACCTTTGGGCGGTTATGGGCGGTGCTGACCTTTTTTGAGCGTATGCACCTCGGCGGGTTTATTCGACGGTTCGGTGGGCGATTCGGGCAAGCCTTACCGCCCCAGACACCCTCTCGGTTGCCGCGCCGGTTCCGCCCAAACCAAGTGGCTAATCTTCAACCCGCCAACGCCAAAAAAGTCGGTTTATTCATTGGCTGCACTGGCGAGTCCTTAAACAGTGATGCCGTGCGCGCCAGCATTCGGGTGCTGAATGCCTTAGGTTATGCCGTGGAAATCCCCAAGGTGCAAGTGTGTTGCGGCGCGATGCACCAACACGGTGGTGATTTGGAACGCGCAGCCGCGCTGCGTGCTGAAAACCGCACCGTGTTTGGCGGAGCGGATTTAACCGCCCTCCTTGTAATTGGCACAGCCTGTGCCGGGGAACTATTGCGGGAGGCTAATTCAGTACCCGTCATTGAGATCACCGACTTTTTAGCCGAAATTCCCGATGCCGAATGGTCGCCCCTGCCACCGAATCCAGCGCGGGTGGCAATTCACCTGCCGTGCAGCCAAACCCGCATGTTGAAACAGCCCGCCAGCACCGAACGCCTGCTCCAAAAAATTCCCGGATTAAAGATTGTACCGCTGGCGACAAATAATCGCTGCTGCGGCGCGGCCGGTTTGCATCTGCTCATGTACCCCGAACAAGCCGACACCCTGCGGACGCCGAAGTTGATCGAGCTGAATGAATTAAAGCCAGATTTCGTGGTTTCCGCGAATATCGGCTGCGCCACGCATATCGCGGCCGGACTGGGCGCACCGGTTGTACATCCGGTGGAATTGGTGGCGATGGGCTTGTAAGCCTGGATGAAGCGGGCTAGCGCCAGCTACGCGTTCACGCATGTTCTGGGCATGCGTTAATCAAGTCGTTCACCTACCCCGGATTCCACTCCGTTTCATCCGGGCTGCCTACTGGAAAGGCAAAATCACGCCCGAACCTCAAAATCATAAGAAATAGCCACACTGTCTTTCAGCATCGCCGAAACCGAGCAGTATTTCTCCGCCGATAGTTTCACGGCGCGCTCGACTTGCTTGGGGTCGAGCCCCGTGCCTTTCACCACATAATGCAGGTGGATTTTGGTGAACACTTTCGGCGCGGCGACGGCCGCACGGTCGGCTTCGAGCTCGATCCAGCAGTCCTCGACCGGCTGGCGTTGTTTGCCGAGAATCACCATCACATCAATCGCGGTACAGCCACCCAAGCCCATCAACACCATTTCCATCGGCCGCACGCCGAGGTTACGCCCGCCAATATCGGGCGAGCCGTCGATCATGATACCGTGGCCGCTATCGGATTCGGCCATAAAGGCCATGCCTTCGACCCATTTCACGCGTGCTTTCATCTTGTTCTCCTGAATGATCGGGGTAGGAGGGAATTCATTCCCGACGCAGTGCTAAAACTTATGATCTACACCAAAAATTAAACCACATGGGGCGAGGTTAAAACCGCTCCTACAGATTTTGGGTATCGCTGCGAAATAAATGGTGCAACGCCGCACCGGGATCTTCGGCACGCATCAAGACTTCACCCACCAAAAACGCATGCACCGCGTGCTCACGCATGAGTGCAACATCGGCCTGTGTGAGAATACCGCTTTCGGTGACCACTAACGTACCCGACGGGATTTGGTTCAGCAAATCAAGCGTGGTGTTGAGGCTGACATCGAACGTACGCAGGTCACGGTTGTTGATGCCGACCATGTCGATCCCCATCGCGAGCGCCCGTTGCAATTCAGACGCATCATGCACTTCGACCAACACGTCCATGCCCAGCGCAGTGGCGTGGTGATGCAGTTCAGCCATTTTTGCATCGGTGAGCGCAGCGGCAATCAGCAGAATGCAATCGGCACCCAAGGTGCGCGCTTCGATGATTTGATAGGCATCGACCATAAAATCCTTGCGCAACACAGGCAGTGTGCAAGCCGCGCGAGCTTGAATCAAATAATCCTCATGGCCTTGGAAGTAATCGTGGTCAGTAAGTACCGACAAGCACGCCGCGCCACCTTGTTCATATTGGCGGGCAATTTCGGCGGGGTGAAAGGGGTCGCGCAATACACCGCGACTCGGGGATGCTTTTTTCACTTCGGCAATCACAGCGGCATCCCCAGCGGCAATTTTGGCGCACAATGCGGCGACAAATCTGCGGGGTGCATCCGCGATGGCGGCCTGCCGTTCGAGCTCGGCGATCGGGCACAGGGCGCTGCGCTCGGCCACTTCTTTAAATTTGCGGGCGATGATTTTTTTTAAGATGTCGGGCGTGTTGTTCATACCGTTCCTTGGGTTTTCGGCGCGAATTGTTGCGTTTTTCTGATAAGCGCATCGAGCTTAGCCAAGGCCGTACCCGAACAGAGTATTTCTTGCGCGCGGGTGATGCCTTGGGCGAGCGTGGCGGTCAAATCGGCGGCATAAATGGCCGCGCCGGCATTGAGGGCAATCATGTCGGCCGGTGCCCCCGCTTGCCCGCCGAGCGCGGCACGCACCAAGGCCACGCTTTGCTCGGGACCTGAAACGATCATCGAATCAAGTGGCTGACGCGGGATGCCAAATTGCTCTGGCGCGATTTGATAACGGCTGATTTTCCCGCGATGCAATTCCGCCACTTCGGTGGCTTCGGCAAGGCTGATTTCATCCAGCCCATCGTGGCTATGCACGACAAGCACGTGCTGCGCGCCCAATTGCTGCATCACTTGCGCGAGCGGCTCTACCCAATGTTCGGCATATACACCGAGCACCATGGCGGGCGCATTGGCAGGGTTGGTGAGCGGCCCCAGCACGTTAAACAGGGTGCGCACGCCAAGTTCCTTGCGCGGCAGGGCGGCGTGGCGCATCGAGCCGTGGTGCCTGGGCGCGAACATAAAGCCCACGCCCAGTTCGCGCACACAATCGGCCACGCATTCGGCAGAAACATCCAGCACCACGCCGGCGGATTCCAGCATATCGGCACTGCCGGACTTGCTCGTGATCGACCGATTGCCGTGCTTGGCAACATGGCCACCCGCTGCCGCGACCACGAATCCTGATGCGGTGGAAACATTAAACAGCGCCGAACCATCCCCGCCCGTACCGACAATATCCACCAAATTCGGCATATCGACGCGCACGCCGACCGCCAATTCGCGCATCACTTCGGCGGCGGCGGTGATTTCATCGACGGTTTCGCCCTTCATGCGCAACGCCACCATGAATCCGGCCACCTGCACGGGCGTTGCGCCGCCCGACATGATTTGCCGCATCACGGCGTGCATATCTGCTCGGGATAAATCACGCCGTTCAACGGCGTGGGCGATGGCTTGACTAATATCCATAGGGGCTCTTTTAATAAAGGCTTAAGTTTGACTGAATGAAGATGAAGGAAAATAGCATGCCGCACGCGCCCCACGCTACCTCTTCGCCGCTCGTCGATTATACTAAACGCCATTTTTCGCCGCCGATGAGCCTGTTATGCCGCTTGAACCGCACACCCATCACGATTTATCGACCTTTCAGGGATTAATTCTCGCGCTTTCCGAGTTTTGGGCGAACCAAGGCTGTGCCGTGCTGCAACCCCTGGATATGGAAGTGGGCGCTGGCACGTTTCACCCCGCCACCTTTTTACGCGCGATTGGCCCCGAGCCGTGGCGTGCCGCATTTGTACAACCATCACGCCGCCCCACCGATGGTCGTTATGGTGAAAACCCGAATCGCTTGCAGCATTACTACCAGTTTCAGGTATTGCTGAAACCCTCACCGGACAACATCCAGCAACTTTATCTGGATTCGCTCGCCATGCTGGGCTTCGATCCGCTCACGCACGATATTCGCTTTGTCGAAGACAATTGGGAATCGCCAACGCTCGGCGCGTGGGGCTTGGGCTGGGAAGTGTGGCTCAACGGCATGGAAGTCACACAATTCACCTACTTCCAGCAAATCGGCGGGCTGGATTGCCGCCCGGTTTCCGGTGAAATTACCTACGGGCTGGAGCGCCTTGCCATGTACATGCAGGGCGTGCAAAGCGTATACGATCTTGTGTGGAGCAAAAGCGATGCGGGCATCATCACCTATGGCGATGTGTACCATCAAAATGAAGTCGAGCAATCGACCTACAACTTCGAACATGCCGATACCGCATTTTTGTTCCAAGTGTTCGATCAGGCCGAGGGTGAATCACTGCGCCTAGTCGAACTTGGTCTGCCGCTGCCCGCCTACGAGCAGGTACTCAAAGCCTCCCACGCCTTTAACCTGCTGGATGCGCGGCGCGCCATTTCAGTGACCGAGCGCCAACGCTTTATTCTGCGCGTGCGCACTTTGGCGCGAGGTGTGGCCGAAACCTATTACGCCCGCCGTGAAGCGTTGGGCTTCCCGATGCTGGTACGAAATACTGTTGCCTAATACTGATTAATTAACGAATTTTCTGGATGTGTCATGACCGATCGCGCCGATTTTTTATTTGAACTGGGCACCGAAGAGCTGCCACCCAAAGCCCTGTCGCGTTTAAGCAACGCCTTAACCAACGAGCTGTTAGCCGGTTTACGCGAGGCGGGTCTGACCTTTGGTGAACACACCACCTACGCCGCGCCGCGCCGCATGGCGGTGTTGATTCGTGACCTGGCGCACAGCACGCTCGCGCAAGCCATTGAACGCAAAGGTCCCGCATTTGCAGCAGCGTTTGATGCCGAGGGCAAACCCAGCCGCGCCTTGGAAGGCTTCGCCAAATCCTGCGGTGTGGCGGTGGGCGCACTCGAAAAAGTCGAAACGGATAAAGGCACCTGGCTCGTGCATCGGGCCATGCAGGCGGGCAAAACCGCCAGCGAAATCATCCCCACCGCGATTGCCCGCGCGCTCGATAAGCTGCCCACGCCCAAGCGGATGCGTTGGGGCAGCCACGAGATGGAGTTTATTCGCCCCGTACATTGGGCGGTGGTACTGCATGGCAACACCATCATCGACACCGAAATTCTCGGGGTACCGGCCGGTCGACAAACTTACGGCCACCGCTTCCATCACCCGGTCGCCATCAACATTGATGCGCCCGCGAATTATGCCCGCTTGCTGGAAACCACCGGCTTTGTGCGGGCTGATTTTGCCGCACGACGCGCCGAAATTCGGGCACAGATTGAATCGATGTCCAAAAAACTTGGCGGCACAGCACGGATTGACGCCGATTTACTCGATGAAGTGACCGCACTCGTCGAATGGCCGGTCGCGGTCGCAGGGCAATTTGAAGAATCCTTCCTGCAAGTACCGCACGAAGCCCTCATTTCCACCATGCAGGACAATCAAAAATACTTCGCCCTTATCGATGCGCAAAACCGCTTGCTGCCCTGGTTTATCACCATCGCCAACATTGACAGCCGCAACCCGGCCGCCGTGCGTGAAGGCAATGAACGGGTGATTCGCCCGCGCTTTGCCGATGCGCTGTTTTTCTGGAATGAAGACCGCAAACAGTCGCTCGAGTCGCATCTGGAATCGCTCAAAACCGTGATTTTTCAGCAGCGCATGGGCAGTTTGTTCGACAAAACCATTCGGATCGAACACCTCGCCATGGCGATTGCCGCGCAAATCGGCGGCGATGCCGCGCAAACCCGCCGTGCAGCGCGGCTGTGCAAATGCGATTTGCACAGCAAAATGGTCGGCGAATTCCCTGAATTACAGGGCATCATGGGGCGCTACCTCGCCACCCACGATGGCGAGGTAGCCGCTGTCGCACAGGCGCAAGATGACCATTACCTGCCGCGCCGCGCCGGTGACGCCCTGCCCGCCGATGCCGTATCCCAGGCCGTGGCACTGGCAGATCGGCTTGATACGCTCGTGGGCATTTTCGCCATCGGCCAAGCCCCCACGGGTGCAAAAGATCCGTTTGCGCTCCGTCGCACCGGCTTGGGTGTACTGCGGATTATTGTCGAGCAAAAACTCGATGTCGATTTAAAAGCCCTGCTGGAATTAGCGGCACAAGGCCTGGTTTCTATGATTCCAGAAGCCGATCAGCATGTATTGGCGGTGTTTGAATTTATCACCGAACGACAATACCGCTACAGCCTCGATCGCGGCATCCGCGCCGATGTGTTTGCCGCCGCCGCCGCCGTAGGCAGCACGCGCCCGCTCGATTTCGAGCAACGCATGGTCGCCGTGAATGAGTTTCTGAATTTACCCGACGCCGAACCGCTGACCGCCGGCAACAAACGCATCAAAAATATTCTAAAAAAACAAGATGATGCGATACACGGCGGCGTGAACCCCACACTGCTTTCCGAACCTGCGGAGCAAGCACTGCTTGCCGCCGTCACCGATATTACGCCACGTATTACAACGGCCACACAACAACACGCCTACACCCAAGCCTTAACAGAATTAGCTGCGTTGCGCGCCCCAATTGATGCTTTTTTCGATACCGTGATGGTGATGGCGGATGATGCGGCCATTCGGCAAAATCGGCTGGCGTTATTGCAACAAACCGCAGCCCTTTTCTCGGGCATCGCCGACTTAACGCAGATTAATTACCAGGAGGTTCCTGAGGGAGCCCATCAAGAAACGCGATCAAGATAATAAGTCAGCTGTTTTTACGCGTACATTAATCTCTCAAAAAAGCAGGCTCATCCCATGAAAAAAAACGAGACGTCCCTGCTGAGTATACCCATTTGGGGGATTTTCATCGCACTGATCATTGTTTTTCTCTATTTCGCCCAATCGATCGTCATCCCGATCTTCTTTGCGATCTTCACTGCGTTTATTTTGATCCCCATTGTGAAATATCTACTTAAATTTCATATTCCAAGAACCGTGAGCAGCGCGCTGATACTGATAATAATTATCGGAAGCATGGGCGCGTTAATTCGCTTTATATCTGATCCGGTCACCGTCTGGATGGAACGCTTACCCACCCTAATTTACCAAGTTGATTACAAGCTCAAGGGGGTTAAACATTCACTGGAAAGCGTTCAAAGGACCACCGAGAAAATCGATGCTATATCGAACGTAGGCAGCGGCGTGACAATCGCCTCAAAAATCGTTACGGTCAAGGAACCCGGTATGCTCTTTCGCCTATTCAATAACGCACAGGATTTTCTGGTTGGCTTGGTCACCATGGTGGTTTTAACGTACTTGTTTCTTTCATTTGGCCATACGTTGGCCAGAAGCTTTACCTCGCTATTGCGCCGTAGCGGCTATCACCGAATTGTGATTCATGTCGCTAAAGACGCCCAGCACAAGGTGAGCCATTATTTACTGTTAATCACCGTGATCAATATCGGTCTGGGTATTTGCGTAACGATTGCCCTGTGGCTCGCCGGTTTACCGAACCCAATTATTTGGGGCGTTTTGGCCGCCATGCTCAATTACATCCCCTATATTGGTGCCGCGATCAGCATTGGAATTGTCTTGGCAGTCTCTTTGCTCACGTTCAACACGATTGGCGCAACCATCTTGCCACCACTACTGGTACTCTCGCTCAATGTCCTTGAAGGCCAGTTTATTACCCCAATATTCACGGGGAAGCTCTTCATTATTAATCCGGCATTAATCTTCTTGTCTGTCCTGTTTTGGGGATGGTTATGGGGGATTGCCGGTGTATTTCTTGCAGTACCCATACTCGTCGTGATGGTAGTCTCCATCCACCACGTGAGTCTTTATTTAGCCGGGCAACGAACGTTATCCAGCTCCGAAAACCGATACCTTTTCAACCGAACGCCGCCGACAGTGGAGTAAGGAGCCTTTTTATTTCCGGCATTCAACAAGATTACGCCAGAATGCACATTGACCCGTAATTATCTCGGCCGCGGGCCTATAACCCACTTGTTTGTTATAGGCGCATCACTATACTCACCTACCCATCGTTAAAAACCATCGAAACCTCTATTCAGGTCATTAGAACCGTAAGGATTCCGTGCCATGCTCGTGGCTTTATTTCGCTCAATTATTTTTGCATTGTTCAGTTACATCGCGATCATCGTGCTCGCCCCGGTTTTGATTTTTGGGCGATTGCTGCCGTTCAAGCAGCGATATTACGTCGTCTTCAGCTATGGCTTCACTGTCATGTGGCTGGCACGACTCATTACGGGCATCCGTTGGCAGATTGAAGGGTTAGAGCATTTATCCGGTGCATCGGGACGATTGATTGCGTCGAAACATCAATCCACCTGGGATTCGATGATTCTGCCCACAATTTTGAACAAACCCGCCTTCGTGCTAAAAAAAGAACTCCTCTGGATACCGATTTTCGGTACAGGATTAGCCGGGATGAACCCGATTGCCATTGACCGCAAAGCGGGCAGCCAAGCGCTAAAACACATTTTAAAACAAGGGAAGGCCGCGATCGCTGAAGGCCGAGATGTCATTATTTTCCCCGAAGGCACGCGCTATCGCCCCGATGCGGTGCCCGAATACAAAATCGGTGCGGCCATGCTCGCCATTCAGGCTAAAGCAGACGTCATCCCCATCGCGCTCAACAGCGGCTGTCATTGGCCGAAAGGGCAATTTCTTAAACGCCCCTGCGTCATTCATGTGGTAATTGGCGCCCCCATTCCCGTGGCAGGAAAACGCGCTAACGTGCTCAGCGCCGAAATCGAACACTGGATTGAAACCGAGCAAGAAAAGCTCTATATGCGCTACGGTTGCCCCACCACGAATCGCGCGCCCACCACAAACGGCACAACGTTAGGCTGAACCATATTCCGCCTTCGCCCAATCCGGCGCAGGGCTTGGGTTCTGAGACGCTTCAAAGCCGTAATCAATAAATTGATGGAGTGTTTTATTGTGCGCGTGAATCAGCTCGATTACCTTCGGCTCATCCGCCGTCAACACCGCCTCGACCCCAGTCGGAATATTGTGGTACACCATCTGAATATCGTGCCGATAATCGAACAAAGCGATAAATAACGGATCCCAGGACCGAATTGATCGATCATGAGCGAACCGGATTTTCATACCCTCGACATGCGTCTGAATCACCTTGGCCAGCTCAGGATTCTCACTGGTGGTTTGCACCCGAATACCGTTAGGTAAAAGCTCGGATACCCGTTTCAAGGCCCGATGCTCGGCCAATAGCTGCTGGAACAATGCCTGATCGCGCCGATGCGATGCATCACTCCCGCGCCCACGTTGATAGTAATGCGCTGATTCTTGATCTTTTTTCATAACAGGCTCCAATGGAGCAGATTCGATACGCCAATACCCATGACGCGCACATCATAACCAATACGCGCAATTGCGAACAAAACCTATCGCATTGGCACGCCACTAAACACTGAAACACCCACAAATATTGCGACAGCACATTACCGACATTGATCATTCACCGGCGAAATGAGCCAATGCATTGTTCAGAGGCATCATTGATGCGGTTACATTGTGTTCATTCAATCAGCTACCCTGCTTAATACAGTTTCCATTACACGAAATTCAAGTGAGGAGGAACCCCAGTAGGCAAAATCGTTGACTGACGTCTTATGGCTCGACTCAAGTTGAATTGCATCGGCATGATGCTTATCTGTTATGACAGACAAGCCGCGTCGATTGGCGGTTTTTTGTTGAGGACTTTATCACAAGCAGAACCAAACCAGCAGATTTTCTTCGGTAAGCCGATCGCTTTTTAGCGTGAAACTAATTTGAGAAAGCCATTTAGAATAAATGGCTTTAAATAGAAAATGGCGGAGAAAGAGGGATTCGAACCCTCGATAGAGTTTCCCCTATACACCCTTAGCAGGGGTGCGCCTTCAGCCACTCGGCCATTTCTCCACGGGCGTGCATTCTAGCGGCTCAAGCCATCCGACGCAATGCAATTATGGCTTGGTCTGGGTTATTGCGGATTATTGATCGTATTTTGGGGTTGAGGAGATCCGATGGATGGTCAGATCCGCACCTTCGAACTCTTGCTCCTCTGTCAGACGAATGCCGACAACCATTTTGAGCAAGCCGTAAATCACAAAGCCAGCAGCCAGTGCGATCAGAATCGCAACCCATGCGCCAGCCACTTGTGCGGCCAGACTCACCCCCCCGGTACCACCCAAGGCTTTAAGCCCAAAGATCCCTGCAGCCAGTGCGCCCCATACGCCACATACCCCATGAAGCGACCAGACCCCCAGCACATCGTCGATTTTGAGACGATTCTGCACGAAGGTGAACAACCAAACAAATAATCCGCCCGCAATTAAACCGGTGGCTAATGCCCCGATGGGGTGCATGACATCAGAGCCAGCACACACGGCGACCAAACCGGCTAGCGGGCCGTTGTGCAAGAAGCCGGGGTCATTTCGGCCCACAACGAGGGCGGACAAAATGCCACCTACCATTGCCATGAGGGAGTTAACAGCCACAAGCCCTGATATGCCCGCAATATTTTGAGCTGACATGACATTAAAACCGAACCAGCCCACGGTGAGCACCCAAGAGCCGAGCGCTAAGAACGGAATATTGGAGGGCGGATGCGCAAATATTTCACCATTTTTACCGTAGCGCCCGTGCCGAGAGCCCAGCAACCAGACCGCCGCAATGGCAATCCAACCGCCCATGCCATGCACAACCATGGAGCCGGCGTAGTCGTGAAATGGCGCGCCGAATTGATGGGTTAGCCAATTCTGGAAACCAAAGTTGTTATTCCAGATCAAGCCTTCATAAAACGGGTAAACAAGCGAAACAATCAAAAATGTAGCGGCAAGCTGGGGGTAAAACTTGGCTCGCTCAGCAATTCCGCCCGAAATAATGGCCGGTATTGCGGCAGCGAACGTAAGCAGAAAGAAAAATTTGACCAATTCGTGACCGTGATCAACGGTCAGCTGGCTCGCGGAATCCCAGAACCCGATGTGATAAGCGACATAGTAACCAATAAAAAAATACGCGATGGTGGATACCGCGAAATCGGCCATAATCTTAACCAAAGCATTAACTTGGTTTTTTCGCCGTACGGTACCCACTTCAAGAAAGGCAAACCCGGCATGCATCGCAAGCACCATCACAGCACCTGCCAGAACAAACAACACATCGATGGCACTGATTAGTGACTGGGTTTCCATGATAATCCCTGAACTCTAAGCGACGTTAAAGCAAGAAGCCGACTCACGCGCCGGCTTCACTCCTGAACAATTCAATACGACTCAATATTCGTCATGATCGGCATCAGGCACTTGGTTAGTACCTTCTGGCGAATTGCCTTCGTTTTTAATGCGCTGGTAAATTTCTTCCCGGTGCACCGAAACATCCTTGGGGGCATCAATACCGATACGGACTTGATTGCCTTTAATACCCAGTACCGTGATGGAGACATCATCACCGACACGAAGGACTTCACCGATTCGACGCGTTAATATCAACATAGATCAACACTCCTTATTTCATAAGCTTTTGCGGGGTGGGCAAAAGTTGAAAATTAAAATTCCTCTAGATCCAATCATCTAGCCGACAAACGCACCCGATGCGTCGAGTTCAAAGGCATCATGCAGGGTTCTCACCGCCAGTTCGAGATACTTGTCATCCACCACCACTGAAATTTTAATTTCAGAGGTGGAAATCATGCGGATGTTGATTTGCTCGTCCGCAAGCACCTTGAACATTTTAGCGGCAATGCCCGCGTGTGAACGCATCCCCACGCCAACCAACGATATCTTAACAATTTTAGGGTTGCCAGAAATTTCACGCGCGCCGAGTGTTTGAGCCTGGCTACGCAAAATATCTAAAGTTTTATCATAATCAACATGCTGCACCGTGAATGTAAAGTCGGTGGTGTTATCAGCGCCGATATTCTGCAGAATCATATCGACTTCGATATTGGCTTCTGCGACCGGCCCCAAAATGGCATAAGCAATCCCCGGACTATCAGGCACACCTTTGATGGTGAGCTGCGCTTCATCCCGATTAAAGGCAATACCCGAAATGACCGCTTGTTCCACGATTTCATCCTCCAGCGTAATCAGCGTACCCGGCCCGTCCACAAACGAGGACAGTACCCGCAGTGGGACATTATATTTTCCAGCAAATTCAACGGAACGAATTTGCAACACTTTTGAGCCTAAGCTCGCCATTTCCAGCATTTCTTCAAATGTGATTTTATCGAGGCGGCGCGCACGCGGTTCAACACGCGGATCGGTGGTATACACCCCGTCCACGTCGGTGTAAATCTGGCATTCGTCCGCCTTCAGCGCGGCGGCCAAGGCAACCGCCGAGGTATCTGAACCGCCCCGCCCCAGCGTCGTAATATCTCCCTTGGAATTCACCCCCTGAAACCCCGCGACCACCACGACACGCCCAGCGGCCAAATCGGCGGTAATCGATTGGGTATCAATCGCCTGAATCCGCGCTTTATTAAACGCGCTATCCGTCAAAATCTTCACTTGCGTGCCGGTATATGAGCGTGCGGGTTGGCCTCGGCCCTCGAGTGCCATCGCCAGTAGCGCAGTAGTCACTTGCTCGCCGGTGGACACCAACGCATCGAGCTCACGCTCATTCGGGCGTTCTTGCATGTGTTTAGCAAGTCCAATCAAGCGGTTAGTTTCGCCACTCATCGCTGAAACGACCACGACAATTGAATCACCCGCCTGCCGGGAGCGAATAACCCGCTCAGCGACTGCCACAATCCGCTCGACGCTGCCGACGGATGTGCCACCATACTTTTGGACGATTAAAGCCATGCCTGTTTCAGATCCGGGTTAATCAGAAGCGGATTCCGCTTCCTTAATCGATTAAAAATAGGCGCGCAGTCTACTCAAGTTACTCGCAGGTTGCACGCTTCAAGTTGTTACAAAACAGTCATATTATCCAATAATGAATAAAAATCATTATACGAGATAAAAAATAGAATAACACTCATCCAAACCCTGATTCAATTACCAGGGGCTGTCGATCAACAAATTTAACTTAACTGGGCATGCAACCAGGTTCGGGCATCGGCCAGCGCATGATCGAGGTGCTCAGGCTGTGAGCCGCCTGCTTGGGCCATATCGGGCCGCCCTCCCCCTTTTCCACCCACAGGGAGTGCGGCAATGTTGACCAGATCGCCTGCTTTAATTTTCGCGGTGAGATCTTTACTCACCCCGGCGATCAAACGTACTTTGCCCTCTTCCACACTCGCCAAAAGCACTGCAGAGGTGCCGAGTTTATTTTTCAGCTGATCAACCATGTCCCGCAGGGTGTTGGCATCCGCATTGGGCAACTCAGCAACCAGATATTTGACGTCACCCACTGCGACGGCGGAACTGAGTAAATGCCCACCGGCCTGCACGGCCAGGTGCGTTTTCATGTCAACCAGTTCTCGCTCAAGTTGGCGATTACGCTCCAGAATTTGCCCCACCCTGCTTAACGCATCCTGGCGCGAGCCACGCACTAATTGCGCGATTTCTGCCAGTGTATTTTCTGTTTGTGTGAGTAGCGCAAACGCAGCCGCGCCGGTCACTGCCTCGATACGCCGCACGCCCGAAGCCACACCGGTCTCTCCCACGATTTTAATCAGGCCCATATCGCCACCGCGGCGAGCATGTGTGCCGCCACACAGCTCCATCGAGAAGGGGCCCATGGTGACAACCCGCACCACATTGCCATATTTCTCGCCAAACAAGGCCATCGCACCCGCGGCACGGGCTTCATCGACGGGCATTTCTTGCGTTTCAATGGGGTGATTTTCGCGAATTTGCGCATTCACGATAAGCTCAATCTCACGCAGTTGGGCATCGGTAATCGGTTCAGGTTGCGAGAAATCGAATCGCAGCGATTCCGCACCCACTCGGGAACCTTTTTGATGCACATGGGGGCCCAAAACTTGCCTTAAGGCGGCATGCAACAGGTGGGTAGCGGAGTGATTGAGCCGAATTGCCGCGCGCCGCGCGGTATCAATCGCCGCATCGGCAACATCACCGAGCGTGACACGACCTTCGATCACTTCGCCCAAATGCAGGAAGTTTCCACCCTGCTTTTGTGTGTCCGTAACAACGAAGCGGCCTGAAGCGGTCGTAATCACCCCGGTATCACCCACTTGCCCACCGGACTCCGCATAAAACGGGGTGTGATCCAATACCAGCACCCCAGCTTGCCCCGCCTCCAATACTTCGACGGGTGCACCATCATGCACCAGCGCCATGATTTCCCCTTGGGCCTGGTCTTGTGTATAACCCTCAAAACAGGTCGCCGACGAGACATCCACCACATGGGTTTGTTGTGAAAATTGGCTCGCTGCCCGCGACTGCGCACGTCGCTCGGCCATGGCATGTTCAAAACCCGCTTCGTCCAATAAGAACCCGCGCTCGCGAGCAATATCTGCCGTTAAATCAAACGGAAAACCGTGGGTATCGTAGAGTTTAAACACCACATCGCCTGCAATCGTGCCACCCGCTGGCACATTAACGAGCTCGGCATCCAACACCTGCATACCCGAGGCGAGCGTTTGAAGAAAACGCTCTTCCTCTTGACGCAGAACCCGCTCAACTTCTGGCTGAGCTTCAGTCAAATCAGGATACGCCTCCCCCATCACCGCAACCAAGGGGGCAACTAAGCGATAAAAAAATGGCTCATCAACACCCAATTTATGACCATGCCGAGCCGCGCGCCGAATAATGCGCCGCAACACATAATCCCGGCCTTCATTGCCGGGGCGCACGCCATCGACGATCAAAAACGCGCATGAACGAATATGATCCGCCAGCACTTTCAGAGAATTAGCGTTTCGATCGGGTGCCTCCGTCGCCACTTGCGCGGCATCAATCAAGTGCCGAAAAATATCAATATCGTAGTTACTGTGCACGCCTTGCAGAATCGCGGCCAAGCGCTCCATGCCCATGCCGGTATCGACTGAAGGTTTGGGCAAGGGATGAAGTCGGCCATCTGCAGAACGATCGTACTGCATAAACACGATGTTCCAGATTTCGATGAACCGATCACCGTCTTCATCTGGCGAACCCGGTGGGCCGCCGGGAATATGCGCGCCGTGATCGTAGAAAATTTCGGTGCAGGGGCCACAAGGGCCGGTATCGCCCATTTGCCAGAAATTATCCGAACCACCCGACGGTTTATCCCCGATGCGGCGAACCTTGTCTGCAGGCAAACCAATTTCATCACACCAGATCGCATAAGCTTCATCATCGGTGTGGTACACCGTGACCAATAACCGTTCGGCGGGCAAGTTCAGGGTTTTGGTGAGAAAATCCCAGCCGAACCGAATCGCTTCAGACTTGAAATAATCACCGAAACTGAAGTTGCCCAGCATTTCAAAAAAAGTGTGATGCCGCGCCGTATAACCCACATTTTCCAAATCATTATGCTTGCCGCCCGCCCGAACACAACGTTGGCAGGATACTGCCCGAGGGTTGGTGCGATGTTCCAGGCCTAAAAATGCATCCTTAAATTGCACCATACCCGCATTGGTAAACAGCAGGGTGGGATCGTGCGCCGGAATTAAAGAGGATGAAGGCACGATTTCGTGACCTTGGGCATGGAAAAAGCCCAGAAAAGCGGTGCGCAGTTCAGCGGTAGTTTTCATCATAGGAAGGATTACAAATTCAAAAGGTTAAAATTCAATGCCTGCGAGTGTACCGGAAAGCGGTAACAATTGAATATGACAAATGCAGGTAAGGACACGTTGTAACGCGAAGATGAGCCGGGTTAAGCGAAATCATCGGGCACTGCCCAATGAGACTTCATTGACGCTTCATCCGGCCAGAACACACTGGCTTGACGGGCTTGCTCGGGCGAGAAACCGCGATTAAGCAAATGTCGATAACGGCGCAGCAACGCATCGCGATCTGCTGGCGGCTGTTGATAATACCGCGCCACGTGCTGTTGCGCGCAATCCAGCCAATCAACGTCCGCCTCAGCCAACGCAGTGCTCACGCAATCTGCCGCGACGCCACGTTGCCGTAATTCAGCACGAATTGCGGCCAGACCATACCCTCGAGCCACCCGCATCCGCACATAGGCTTCGCTATACCGCGCATCCGATTGCCAGCCTTGCGCAGCAAGGCGTTCAATGACCACACCAATGATTTCAGCAGCAAAGCCACGCAATTTGAGTTTTTGCTGCAGCTCAAATGCACTATGCTCGCGCCGCGCCAACAACCCGATGGCTATTTTTTCCGCCGCTGCGGGGGTATCACTGCGGGTTGTCGACGCGCGCATGGCAACACAGGATGTTATTCATCCATGCTCGGCACATCGTCATCATCCACCGGCCGACTGGCCGCCTTGCTGGAGCTGCCACCCGCCAGAATTTGCGCCCGCAACTTGGCTTCAATTTCATCAGCAAGCTCAGGATGCTCGACAAAATATTGCCGCGCGTTGTCTTTACCTTGTCCCAAGCGAATATCGCCGCAGGAATACCAGGCACCCGCTTTTTGAATCAAGCCATGCACAGCGGCCAGATCAATCAATTCCATCAAACGCGAGATCCCTTCGCCGTAAAGAATATCGACATCCACCACTTTGAACGGCGGCGCCATTTTATTTTTCACGACTTTAATGCGGGTTTGGTTCCCGATAATCTCTTCGCCTTTTTTCACCGCACCGACACGACGAATATCCAGACGAACAGACGCATAAAATTTCAGTGCATTACCGCCGGTGGTGGTTTCAGGACTGCCGTAGCTCACACCAATTTTCATTCGAATTTGGTTAATGAAAATCACCATGCAATTGGTGCGCTTGATATTCCCGGTGAGTTTCCGCAGCGCCTGGCTCATCAACCGCGCTTGCAAACCGACATGCGTATCGCCCATCTCGCCTTCAATTTCGGCCTTCGGAACCAGAGCGGCTACCGAGTCGATAACCACCACATCCACTGCGCCAGAACGCACCAACATATCGGTGATTTCCAGCGCCTGTTCACCGGTGTCGGGCTGGCTGACGAGCAGGTCATCAACATTTACCCCGAGTTTTTGCGCATAGGTGGGGTCAAGAGCGTGCTCGGCATCGACGAAGGCACACACACCGCCGGTTTTTTGCGCTTGTGCGATAACTTGCAGCGTGAGCGTGGTTTTACCCGATGATTCGGGACCATAAATCTCGACCACCCGCCCGCGAGGCAGGCCACCGATCCCCAGCGCCGCATCTAGGGCAATCGAACCCGTACTGACTACGGGCACATCCACGCCCGCCGTGTCGTTCATCCGCATCACGGCACCTTTGCCGAATTGACGTTCAATTTGGCTCAAGGCGGCCGTGAGGGCTTTTTTACGATTTTCGTCCATGGGGTACCTTCAGTTGAATGGATTTAACAAATTATTAAGAGAAAAACCATTTAGCCCATCACGACGGCCATGCGCCGCAGGGCTTCTTCTAATGCGGCCATGCTGGTGGCATAGCTGAGTCGAATGTATCCGGGGGCACCGAAGGCGGTTCCCGGAACGACAGCGACCCCAGCCTGCTCAAGAAGTAATTCACTTAGCGCAACATCGTCCGTCAGATTCAGCCGAGCAATGACCGCGCTGACATCGGGAAAGCTATAAAATGCCCCTTGGCTTGGCAAACAAACCACGTCACGGATCTCATTCAGGCGATGTACCACAAAATCATGTCGTTCTTTAAACGAGCGCACCATCATTTGAATTTCCGATTGATCGCCTTCGATGGCAGCTTGCGCTGCAACTTGGGCAATCGAACACGCGCCCGACGTACTTTGGGATTGAATCATGTTCATCGCCTTGATAACGGGCGCCGGGCCTGCGGCATAACCGATTCGCCAACCCGTCATCGCATAAGCTTTACTCACCCCATTCAATACGATGATGCGGGGTAACAAATCAGGCGCCACCATGGCAATGTTCGAGAAGGGTTCATCCGACCAAAGAATTTTTTCATACATGTCATCGGTGGCAATCAGCACCTTAGGGTGAGCGCGCAGCACTTCCGCCATCGCCGTCCAATCTTCGCGGGTATAAGCCACGCCCGTCGGGTTCGAGGGACTATTGAGCATCACAATACGCGTCCGATCAGTAATCGCGGCCGCCAATTGGCTGGGCGTGACTTTAAAACCCTGAGACTGCCCCGCCAATACAATCACGGGCTCACCACCAGCCAGCAGCACCATATCGGGGTAGGACACCCAATACGGCGCCATCACAATCACCTCATCACCCGGATTCAATACGGCCTGAAACAGGTTGTAAATACTTTGCTTACCGCCCGTTGAAACGATAATTTCATTCGGGCTATAGCTCAAACCCTGATCATCCCGCAGGCGTTTCGCAATCGCTTGCCGCAGGCTCAAAATACCCTCGACGGCGGTGTAGCGGGTAAACCCTGCATTAATCGCCTCAATGGCCGCCGCCCGAATCGGTGCGGGCGTATCAAAATCTGGCTCACCCGCGCCTAGGCTGATAATGTCGCGGCCGAGTGCTTTTAATTCTGCAGCCTTCGCAGCCACAGCCAACGTCGGGGATGGGCGCACGCGGCGCACCCGGTCTGAAAGGATCATGATCGCAAAAAACTCCTCAGGATTGCTCGATGTCCAACGATCGATAGGACAGCAGTAATTGGCCAAACACAAAAATTAAATGGCCCGATATGGTACCGAAATTGGACCTAGGCGGATAGCGGCTTATTTAGCTTGCCCGATCAAATCACGGGCACGGCGAAACTCGAATAAACACACCGCAGCAGCCACAGAAACATTCAGGCTTTCAACGGGCGGGCGCATGGGAATGTAAATCAATTGATCACAATGCTCCTGGGTTAACCGACGAAGCCCCTCACCCTCACTACCCATCACTAATGCCACCGGCTCGGCGGCGAAATCAGTTTCGTACAAGCTCACCATCCCGCCGCCTGCCGCACCGACAATCCAAATGTGTCGATCTTTAAGCTCACTTAGCGTGCGCGCTAAATTAGTGACTTGAATAAACGGCACCCGCTCAGCCGCACCAGAGGCTGACTTACGCGCCGTCGGGGTTAAACCAACGGCACGATCTTTCGGTGCGATGACCGCGTGTACGCCCGCCGCTTCGGCACTGCGCAAGCAAGCGCCCAAGTTATGCGGGTCAGTCA
Organism: Pseudomonadota bacterium; assembly: GCA_021801265.1. GTDB lineage: Bacteria > Pseudomonadota > Gammaproteobacteria > Halothiobacillales > Halothiobacillaceae > Halothiobacillus. The sequence continues at coordinate 228,386 of JAJYYE010000001.1, forward strand.
CACCATCCAGCACCAACAAAAACGCGGGTTCTTTGAGGTGATCAAGAAGCGCGAATAAATCATGTTCATTGCCCGCCGGCGCAGGCTGATAACGCGCTAACACGCCCTGATGACGCGCTAATTCACGGTCGGCCCGAACGCGATCGGCAAAAATCTTTTCTGGCGCATCTTCAATGGATACGCCTTGGGTTTGGGCTAACTGCCGCAACTGCTGCACGCGTTTATCTTGTCGGCCCTGCTCAAAAATAACCGATAAAACCCGCGATGGATCATGCTGCAGAGCCGCTTCAACCGCATGAAACCCGCTTAACCATTGTGTTGCCGCAGGGGCGTGGCGCTCGGCCATAATCAATGCGCCCCATCATCGCGGCGATGGGTGTCAGGTGATGAGGGCGTGGCGGCGGGTTCAATGGCCTCAGCTTGAAGTTCAACCCCGCTCTGTGCCGATTCATTGCCACTCGAATCCACGTGAGCGCCCGACGCCACAGACTCGTTGTTCACATCAGAATCCGCCCCGTCCGCTGGCTTTTTGCGACGGCGACGGCGGGGCTTACGTTTCTTTTTGCTTGCCTCATCCTCGCCTTCTTGGTCCGGCTCATCCTCGAACTCGGCTTCAGCCATGGCTTCCGCATCGTCTGGCAGGACAAAATCAATTTTGCGCTCGTCCAAATCAACGCGCGCCACACGGACACGAATCTCATCATTCAACGCATACACGCGCCCCGAACGCTCGCCACGCAAAGATAACGTCGCGGGGTCAAAGTGATAATAATCTTTGGCCAGCGCGGTAATATGCAACAAGCCCTCAACGAAAAAGTCCTTAAGCTCAATAAATAAGCCAAACCCCAACACCGACGCCACACGTCCCTCAAATACTTCACCCACTTTATCCAGCATAAACTCGCATTTGAGCCAGTCGGTCGCATCACGGGTCGCTTCATCGGCACGGCGTTCATTATTGGAACAATGCTCACCAATAATCACCACTTCATCATGGTTATAGGGGAAGCGTTCCGCACCCCCTGTTCGCAATACATGGCGGATTGCCCGATGAACCATGAGATCAGGGTAGCGACGAATGGGCGAGGTAAAGTGCGCATAGAATTCATGCGCAAGGCCAAAGTGACCCAGATTATTCGGTGAATAAACGGCTTGGCGCAGAGATCGCAAAATCATGGTTTGGATGGTGAGGAAATCAGGCCGCCCCTGGACAGTGCTTAACAAGGCATTAAAATCTCGCGGCTTGGGCTCATCGCCGCCACCCAGCGCTAGACCTTTTTCGGCCAACATACTGCGCAAGTCAGTCATTTTCTCTAAGGTTGGGCGATCATGCACTCGATACAACGCAGGGATTTTCTGATCGGATACAAAGCGACCCGCTGCGACGTTCGCTGCGATCATGCATTCCTCAATGATTTTATGGGCATCATTACGCTCATACGGCACGATAGCCTCAATCTTGCGACCTTCACCAAAGACGATGCGTGTTTCTACCGTTTCAAAATCGATGGCACCGCGCCGATCACGTTCAGCGCGTAACACCCGATAGACCGCATAAAGCGATTCCAGTGGCTCAAGCACCGCACGATGAGTTTCCCGCGCCTCTGGCTCTTGATCTACCAGAATTTTTGCGACCAGATCATAGGTTAACCGCGCAACCGAGCGCATGACGCCCTCAAAGAACCGGAACTTGACGAGTTTGCCGTCAGGGTTAATCACCATATCGGCGCACAAGCACAATCGGTCAACGGCAGGGTTCAGCGAACAGAGTCCGTTGGAAAGAATTTCCGGCAACATGGGTACAACGCGCCCAGGGAAATATACGGAGGTGGCTCGATTAAAGCCCTCCCGATCCAGCGGCGAACCCACGCGAACATAATGACTCACATCCGCAATCGCCACCAGAAGCCGGAACCCTTCCGGCACGGGCTGACAATACACGGCATCATCAAAATCTTTGGAGTCCGCGCCATCAATGGTGACAAGAGGCAGATGGCGCAAATCAATCCGACTGACTTTATCCGCTTCATTCACTTCTGGGTTCAGGCCATCAATTGCCGACAATACGGCTTCAGGCCATTCGTGCGGTATCCCGTGAGAGTTAATTGCGACGTCAATCTCCATGCCGGGGGACATGTGATCACCGAGCACTTCGACCACTTTACCCACGGGCTTATGGCGCAACGTCGGTTGTTCAACCAGTGCCACACGCACAATTTGACCATCCCGCGCACCGTTCAGATCGGTCATCGGCACGAGAATATCCTGGGTGATCCGCGCGTGATCCGGCACCACAAATGCGATACCCGCTTCCAGCACAATGCGTCCTACAATTTCCGCATTGGCGCGCTCAATCACCTCAACGAGGTTACCTTCCCGGCGCCCGCGCCGATCGAGCCCGGTCACCTGGACCACAGCGCGATCACCATTGAGCAGTGCCCGCATCACCCGAGGCGAGAGAAATACATCATCACCACCATCATCGGGCACCAGAAAACCAAAACCATCGCGATGCCCCAAAACTCGTCCACGCACAAGTTCAGCATGGGTAACCGGCACGTAACCACCGCGGCGGTTGCGAATCACTTGACCATCGCGCTCCATCGCGCGCAAGCGACGGCTCAAACCTTCAATCCGCTCATCATCCCCATCGTATTGCAGATGACTAATCATGCGATTGAGTGTGAGTGGGCCATCTTGCTCCGACAGCAGCTGCAAAATAAATTCGCGACTTGCTACCGGGTTGTCGTACTTTTCAGCCTCTTGGACTGCGTTCGGATCTGCTACCGTCTCTTGAGTCATGGAAACCTTAATCTGTGAAAACTTAAAATAAATCGGGCGCGGTGACAACAGTTGCCCATAGGGCCATCAAACCGCATCCCAAAACTGAATGTCTATTTATTGATTCAATTTAACATGATAATCCATTTCAACCGATTACCGATGACCAATCCTCTATACTTCACTCCCTATGCAAGACACTCGCTTTCAACTCGTCACCGATTATCAACCCGCCGGGGATCAACCTGCTGCCATTGAGCGCCTGATTGAAGGCCTTCAAGATGGCTTGGCACAACAAACTTTGCTCGGCGTTACCGGCTCCGGCAAAACATTTACGGTTGCCAATGTCATCCATCGCCTTCAACGCCCCGCGTTGGTTTTAGCACCCAACAAAACCTTAGCGGCACAACTTTATGGTGAGTTAAAGGGATTTTTCCCGCACAACGCGGTTGAGTACTTCGTCTCTTATTATGATTACTACCAACCCGAGGCCTATGTTCCCGCATCGGACACCTTCATTGAAAAGGATGCCTCCGTCAATGAGCATATCGAGCAGATGCGGCTGTCAGCTACAAAATCGCTGCTCGAACGGCGGGATGTCATTATTGTGGCCACGGTATCTTCGATCTACGGCCTGGGGGATCCTGATGCCTATCTGAAAATGATTTTACATTTGGTACGGGGTGAAAAAGCAGAACAACGACAAATTATCCGTCGGCTTGCCGAGATGCAATACACCCGAAATGATCTCGAATTCCGCCGAGGAACGTATCGGGTCCGCGGCGATGTGATCGATATCCATCCGGCAGAATCGGATGATGAAGGCGTTCGTATTGAGCTATTTGATGACGCAATTGAACAAATATCCGTATTCGACCCATTGACGGGTGTCGTCCGCCGTCGCCTTCCGCGCTACACGATCTATCCCTCATCTCATTACGTCACACCGCGAGAGCGCATTTTGGCTGCAGTTGAATCCATCAAGCTCGAACTCAAAGACCGATTAAGCGCCCTGGAGCGTGAAAACAAGTTGGTCGAAGCTCAACGACTCGCGCAACGTGTTCGATTTGATATTGAAATGATGCACGAACTGGGTTATTGCAACGGTATTGAAAATTACTCACGGTACTTGTCCGGGCGGTTACCGGGTGAGCCACCGCCTTGCCTTTATGATTATCTCCCCTCTGACGCCCTCCTGATTATTGACGAATCACATGTGACCGTCCCGCAACTTGGCGCCATGTATAAAGGAGACCGCTCGCGTAAGGAAACACTGGTTAATTTTGGCTTCCGTCTGCCGTCTGCATTGGATAACCGGCCATTACAATTTACCGAATTCGAACGAATGATGCCGCAAACCATTCATGTCTCAGCGACACCAGGCGCGTATGAGGGAAGCCATTCTGCTCAGGTGGTCGAACAAGTCGTCCGGCCAACCGGTCTCGTCGATCCACAAATCGAAATCCGTCCTGTGGCCAGCCAAGTTGACGATGTGTTATCTGAAATTCGCGATCGCGCCAGCCGCCGTGAGCGTGTATTAATCACCACCCTCACCAAACGCATGGCGGAGGACCTCGCGGACTATCTGAGCGAACACGATGTCCGGGTACGCTACCTGCACTCGGACATTGATACGGTTGAGCGTGTCGAAATTATCCGAGACTTGCGTCTGGGGGTATTTGATGCCTTGATCGGGATTAATTTGCTACGCGAAGGCCTGGACATTCCCGAAGTCTCGCTTGTCGCCATATTTGATGCCGATAAAGAAGGATTCTTACGCTCGGAACGCTCGCTCATTCAAACCATTGGCCGCGCCGCCCGTAATCTCGAAGGCAGGGCCATTCTGTATGCCGATCGCCTAACAGAGGCAATGCGTAAAGCCATTGACGAAACTGATCGCCGTCGAGCCAAACAAATTCAGCACAACATCGACCACGGCATTACCCCTAGGGGAATTAATAAACGGGTTGAGGATATTTTGCAATCTGGTGACTACCGAATTCCAGGATCTCGACCAAATGCCCAGAAAGCGAAAAGTGCACTGAAGGCAGCTGAAGAGAACGGGCGCTATAGCACACCGAAAACACCAGAGCAGATTCTCAAACTACTGAAAGAACTAGAAGCAAAAATGTACCGGCTGGCGCGCGATTTAGAGTTTGAACAGGCTGCCCAACTGCGCGACCAAATTCACCAATGGCGTGAGCAGCTTATTATTTCAGACGCCGTATAGCCACATAACTGCGTTGACTACAGTTGAATCCATCGCACTTAAGATCAAAATGGCGACTGTCCACTCAAAATAAAACCCGCTAAAGCGGGTTTTAGTCTGAAAAATGGTAAATCAGATAGATTATTTAGTGGGTGCCATCGGCTGCTCTGCACCATGCATTTGCATCGCCTGCTGCTGAAGCTCGCGCATATGCTTTTCCTTCGCATCCAGATCGACAAAAAGTTGCTTGGACTTAGGGTCAACTTTAATCATTTCCGCACGCACGGACGTACGTAATTTTTCGGATTTCTGTTGAATTTTAGGATCTTGGAATGCTTTTTCCTGGCGTTGTTCAAATTCCTGCTGCCCCGCACGGAAAGTCTGAATATCTTTCAACTTCTGTGGATCAGAATCGGGCATGGCCTGAATTTTAGTCACCAAAGCTTTCAACTCATCGTATTTAGCTTGAGCATCAAAAGTTTTATCCGACATGGCGACTTTAATCGCATCTCGCAAACCATCTCGATCTTTTGCCAACTTAGGATTTTTCTCATACGCCTTGGCCTCAATGCCCTGCAGCTGCTGCTCCAGGGCGTCCATGGCTTCACGCGTTTGCTTGAAATCAGTCATCATCTTCATTTGTTCAGGCGACAACGTCGGCATAACAGGCTGCGCGGCTGCGGGCGGAACATTCGCATCAGGTGCAGAAGCACTATCCGCCGCCATCACGCCACCAGACATTAACCCTAACACCACGCCGACCGCTAAAGCAGTTTGACGGAAGCCCCGATTCTTAACCTGAGTAAACATCTGTATCCCCAATTAATAAATTAAACAAACCAAAGTTTGGTGAGTCTGACAAAGGCCGAGCAAAATAACAACTGCAACCTACTTAAAAAAACAATTGCTGTGCAAGCGGGATTTAAACGGCAAAGCCGGCAGAAGCCGGCTTTGCTCAGAACATCACGAATAATTAAGCAGATGCCACATGCGCTGAACGTTCAACCAATTCTACATAAGCCATTGGTGCATTGTCACCGGCGCGATTACCACATTTTAAAATGCGGACATATCCACCTGGACGAGATTGAAAACGTGGACCAAGATCGGTAAACAACTTCCCGACAATCTCTTTGTTCCGAGTCCGTGCAAAGGCAAGACGGCGCGCGTGAACAGAATCATCTTTTGCCAAAGTGATTAAAGGTTCTGCGAAACGGCGCAACTCCTTGGCCTTGGGTAGCGTGGTTTTAATTAATTCATGCTCAAGCAGAGAATTAGTTAACGAACGCATCAGCGCACTACGCTGAGCGGAATTACGGCCTAATTGACGGCCAGATAAACGGTGACGCATGTCAAATACCCCAAAAAATTCAAATAGCCTTAAACTTTCGACTCAGCGAGGTTTAAGAGCTCCGCAGGTGGCCAGTTTTCAAGACGTTGGCCCAAAGACAACCCCTGTTTAGCAAGAACATCTTTGATCTCAGTCAAAGACTTCTTGCCCAGATTAGGCGTCTTCAGAAGCTCAATCTCAGTACGCTGGATCAAATCACCGATGTAGTAAATATTTTCAGCTTTCAAGCAATTAGCTGAACGAACAGTCAACTCAAGATCATCCACTGGACGCAATAAAATTGGATCAACTGTCGGCACATGCTCAAGAACTGGTTCTGATTTCTCAGCTTTTAAATCAACAAAGACAGAAAGCTGGTCAACTAAAATACCCGCAGCCTGACGAATCGCATCCTCAGCGGATATTGAACCATTGGTTTCAATATCCAGAACCAGTGAATCCAAATCCGTCCGCTGCTCAACCCGCGCCCGTTCAACCGAATAAGACACGCGGCGTAAAGGCGAGAAAGATGCATCGACCAATAGCCGACCGATCTGACCACCCGCTTCTTCACGGCGAGAGCTGGCAGGTACATAACCTTTACCACGACGAACCTTAAACGTCATGACCAAGCTACCTTGATCATTCAAGGTCGCAATATGATGCTCTGGATTGATAATTTCAACCGAATGATCGGCCTTAATATCCGCAGCAGTAATTGCACCAGCACCCGTTTTCTTAATACTCAGCACCGCTTCATCGCGGCCATGCAATAGAACAGACAGGCCTTTAAGATTTAACAAAATCTCAAGAACATCCTCATGGACACCTTCGATGGTGGTGTACTCATGAACGACACCCTCAATTTCTGCCTCGGTAACTGCAACACCAGGAATCGAGGAAAGTAAAATACGCCGCAAAGCATTACCCAGCGTATAGCCGAATCCACGCTCTAGCGGCTCAAGAACAACACGGGCACGAGTTGCATCCAATACCTGGACATCAACCAATCGTGGCTTAAGCAGCTCGGTAGAACCCAATTGCATGACGAACCCCCGTTAAATTACTTGGAATACAACTCAACAACGAGAGACTCGTTGATTTCTGCAGGCAACTCATCACGCGCAGGAGCCGATTTAAACGTGCCTTCCATTTTCGTTGAGTCGACGTCAATCCACCCAACGGTTGGGCGCTGCGCAGCCAATTCCAGGGAAACTTTGATCCGATCTTGCTTGCGTGAAGATTCACGAACAGAAACGACATCATTAGCAGCAACTTGGAATGAGGCAATGTTCACGATGGAACCGTTGACCATAATCGAACGGTGGGAAACCAGCTGCCGAGATTCAGCACGCGTAGAACCAAAGCCCATCCGATAAACCACATTGTCCAGACGGCACTCGAGAAGTTGCAACAGGTTTTCCCCGGTAGAACCTTTGAGCTGCGCCGCCTTTTTAAAATAATTGGCAAACTGACGCTCAAGGACGCCATAAATACGACGAAGCTTCTGCTTCTCACGAAGTTGTACACCATAATCAGACACTTTCTGCTTGCGCGCAGCCCCATGCTGACCTGGCGGAGTCGCATGATGGCATTTGTCTTCATGCGAACGAATGCCAGATTTCAGGAATAAATCAGTACCTTCGCGGCGACTTAATTTACATTTTGGGCCAAGATAACGAGCCATAATCTAATACCTCTCAGACACGACGCTTTTTAGGCGGGCGGCAACCGTTATGGGGAATCGGAGTCACATCAGTAATTACACCAACCTTAAAACCAACCGAATTGAGCGCACGAATCGTAGATTCACGACCAGGGCCTGGGCCTTTGATTTCGACATCAATATTCTTGACACCGTAGGCTTTTGCCGCTTCGCCAGCACGCTCGGCAGCAACCTGTGCTGCAAAGGGGGTTGATTTACGTGACCCGCGGAAGCCAGAGCCACCCGAGGTGGCCCAGCTCAGGGCATTACCTTGGCGGTCAGTAATCGTAACGATCGTGTTGTTAAATGATGCATGGACATGAGCCACCGCATCGGTAACCACGCGCTTTACTTTCTTGCGCGCGGGGGCATTAGATTTAGCCATTCAATAATCCTACTCTCGTAAATCGAAGAATATTAAGCATGGTTAGCGCTTAACCATGCGACGCGGACCCTTACGAGTCCGTGCATTAGTCCGTGTGCGCTGGCCACGGAGAGGCAAGCCGCGACGATGTCGCAACCCACGATAACAGCCCAAATCCATGAGGCGCTTGATGTTCATTGAAACATCACGACGCAAGTCACCTTCCACCACGAATTTAGCAACCTCGGCGCGCAAAGCTTCGACTTCCGATTCGGATAAATCACGAACCTTCCGACTCGGCTCCACACCGGCTAACTGACAAATACTATGGGCACGAGTCGTCCCAATGCCATAAATTGATGTAAGTGCAATAACAATGTGTTTTTGCACTGGAATATTTATTCCCGCGATACGTGCCATCGAAGATCACCTTGAAAAAGAGCGCGAAACAATAAAACAAAAACGATGCAGAATCAAGTAGAAGGTTGCAACATTTTCAGAGACCAGACTTAAAGTGTGCTTTACGCACCAAACTATCGTACTGGTGGGAGACTAAATGCGATTGAACCTGGGCCATAAAGTCCATCAGAACAACTACAATGATCAACAGCGAGGTCCCACCAAAATAGAAAGGAACATTCCAATATAAAATCAGAAATTCCGGTAACAAGCAGACAGCGGTGATATACAACGCACCCCAGAAAGTTAGGCGAGTAAGCACTTTATCAATGTATCGGGCTGTATGCTCACCTGGGCGGATACCGGGAACAAATGCCCCAGAACGCTTCAAATTATCTGCAGTTTCTCTAGCGTTGAAGACCAATGCCGTATAGAAAAAACAGAAAAATATAATTGCCGTCGCGTAAAGACCGACATACAAGGGCTGGCCAGGTGAAAGCGCGGTAGATAAATTCCGCAGCCAGGACATATTTTCCTGCTGCCCCAACCAGTTACCCAGTGTCGCAGGAAACAAAATGATACTCGAAGCGAAAATGGGCGGAATGACACCCGCCATGTTTAACTTAAGGGGGAGATGGGAAGATTGCTGACCCGCCATACCTTGGCCTTGTTGACGTCGAGCGTAATTTACCGTGATTCGACGCTGACCACGCTCGACAAAAACAACAAAGGCAGTCACAGCAACAATCAAGACGGTCAGAATCAGCAATGTAATAACACCCAGCTCACCCGTCCGCACAAGTTCGGCCGTCCCCCCGATAGCTGTCGGTAATCCGGCCACAATACCGGCAAAAATAATCAACGAAATCCCATTACCCACGCCACGCTCGGTGATCTGCTCACCAAGCCAGACCAAGAGCATTGTCCCCGTGACCAGGGTCATGGTCGCAACAAACAAAAAGGCGAAACCCGGCGCGTAAACAAGAGCCTGCCCAGCAACTGATTGACCTTGCAATGCAATTGAAACACCCAAGGCCTGAACCAGACCAAGACCAAGCGTGCCATATCGGGTGTATTGAGTGATCTTTCGACGACCTGATTCACCTTCTTTTTTAATTTTCTCGAGCGCGGGCACAACCGAAGTCAGCAATTGGACAATAATTGACGCAGAAATATAGGGCATGACACCAAGCGCGAATAACGACATCCGCGACAGGGCGCCACCGGAAAACATATTCATCATCCCGAGTATGCCGCCCGAATGCTGCGTAAACAAAGAATGCATCACACCAACATCAATTCCGGGTAATGGAATAAAAGTACCAATTCGATAAACGACCAGCACGATGATGACGAAAAAAATACGCTGACGGAGTTCGGTTAAACGCCCCGCACCCGCCAGGGTAGAAATGCTTGCATTCGATTGAGCCACGGGTTACTCCGATTTACCACCGGCTGCAAGAATGGCACTTAATGCCCCCTTGCTTACCCGTATACCCTGTATGTGCAATGCCTTGGTCACATCGCCTGACAACATAACCTTGACATAACGAATATCGTTACGAATGAGTCCCGCAGCCTTTAAAGTTTCGACGGAAACGACACCATCTAAAACATTTAATTCAGAAGTGCGAATTTCTGCTGTAACCAAAGCGCGCAAAGAACGAAAACCCATTTTAGGAAGACGTCTTTGAATTGGCATTTGACCACCTTCAAAACCAGTTTTATGAAAACCACCCGAGCGGGACTTTTGACCCTTGTGGCCGCGTCCAGCAGTTTTACCCAAACCTGAACCAACGCCACGACCGACACGAGTACGATCCTTACGACTGCCATCAGCAGGAGATAATGTATTCAAACGCATTACTTAGATTCCTGAATTTCGAGCAAATAGGTGACTTTATTGATCATCCCACGATTCTCAGGGGTATCAATAACTTCAACGACTTGATTCATTCGCAACAAACCCAATCCACGCACGCATGCTTTATGCGCCGCCAAACGGCCAATTGTTGAACGAATCAACTTAATACGAACGGTTGCTTGCTGAGTCATTTTGCACTCCCCACGATTTCCTCAATACGCTTGCCACGCTTGGCGGCTATTAACTCGGGAGAGTTAATAGACTGCAAACCCTTGACAGTCGCACGAATGACGTTCATGTGATTCCGCGTGCCAATACACTTAGCCAAAACGTTCTTCACACCAGCCGCTTCAAAAACAGCACGCATCGCACCACCGGCGATGACGCCAGTACCTTCAGAAGCAGGCTTCATAAATACATTAGCCGCACCATGCTTACCGTTAGCGGCATAAAAAAGCGTTCCATCACGCAACGGAACATCAACCATGCTGCGCTTAGCTCGATCCATAGCTTTTTGAATTGCGGCAGGGACTTCTTTGGCCTTACCGTAACCAAAACCTACTTTACCCTCACCATCACCGACGACAGTCAATGCGGTGAATGAAAAAATACGACCACCTTTAACGACTTTTGCTACGCGGTTTACAGCCACGAGCTTTTCGATCAGGCCATCGGTCGCAACTTCGTTAGAATTTCTACTCATTGCATAACCTCTTAGAATTGGAGACCGGCTTCACGAGCAGATTCAGCTAACGCCTTGACCCGACCATGAAAAATAAAGCCTGACCGATCAAAAGCCACATGGGTAATACCTTTAGCCAAAGCAGCTTGGGCAACCAATGCGCCGACACGCTTAGCGGCATCAACATTACCGCCGTGCTTACCCGTTTCGAGCACACCTGCCTGTAATGTAGAAGATGAAACCACGACAGAAGATCCGTCCGGTGTGAAAATCTGCGCATAAGTGTGCTGGGCTGTACGGTAAACCGTAAGACGATGAACACCAAGGCGGGTAATTTTAGAACGCGAACGTCGCGCACGACGCAAGCGATTTTGGGTTTTTTCGTTCATAGTTACACCTTATTTCTTCTTCGCTTCCTTACGGAAGATGACTTCATCATGATACTTCACGCCTTTCCCTTTATAAGGTTCTGGCGGACGGAAACCACGAATATTAGAAGCCACCTGACCTACCATTTGCCGATCAGCACCACGAACAATAATTTCAGTCTGTGTCGGGGTTTCAACGGTAATGCCAGCAGGGACAGCAAAATTGATCGGATGGGAAAACCCGAGTGCCAGGTTCAAAACCGCACCCTGTGCCTGGGCCCGATAACCGACGCCAACCAATTGGAGTTTAAGTTCAAAACCCGAGGCCACTCCCTGAATATTATTATTCGCAAGGGCACGCATTGTACCCGCCATTGCAATAAACTCAGACGACTCAGGCTCAAACCGCAATTCATTAGCTGCAACGTCAACTTTAACGGACTTGTGCAGATTTAATTCAAGCTGGCCTTTAGGGCCCTTGAAGGACAACAATTGTCCGTTTAATTTGACCTCGACACCCTTGGGAATGGCGACGGGCTTTTTAGCAACACGACTCATAATTCACTCCCAATTAAGACACGAGGCAAATAATTTCGCCACCGATATTATTTCGACGCGCTTCGCGATCGGGCATAACACCTTGTGACGTTGAAACAATTGCCACACCCAAACCCCCGATAACGGTAGGCAGTTCGGCTGCATTTTTAAATACACGATAACCCGGTTTAGATACCCGTTTGATCGTGTCAATAACGGGCTTGCCCTGGAAATATTTCAAGCCAATGGTTAAAACCGGCTTAACATCCCCAGCAACAGTCACATCACCAATGAAGCCTTCATCGTGAAGAACCTTGGCAATAGATAACTTAAATTTAGACGAAGGCATGGATACTTGCGTTTTACGTGCGCCTTGGGCATTACGTATACGGGTAAGCATATCGGAAATTGGATCATTCATACTCATAGTGCCACCCCATTACCAACTTGCTTTGCGCAAGCCTGGAATTTCTCCAGACATGGCTAATTGACGCAATTTATTACGACCTAACGCAAATTTGCGATATACGCCTTTAGGTCGACCGGTAATTGAACAACGGCGCACCTGACGACAGACAGATGAATCGCGGGGCAATTTACTTAATTCTGCAGACGCTTTCATTTTTGCATCGAATTCTGCATTTTGATCATTCAGGACCGCACGCAGAAGAACCCGCTTCGCTTCGAATCGGGCAGACAACTTTTGACGTTGGTGCTCCCGATTCAACATACTTTTCTTAGCCATTTAAAACTCCTTACCGGCGGAACGGAAAACCAAAGCTATCGAGCAGAGCTCGTGCATGGTCATCATTCGCAGCGGCAGTTGTGATCGTGATATCCATTCCTCGAATTTGATCAATTTTGTCATAATCAATTTCAGGGAAAATAATTTGCTCTTTCACGCCCATACTGTAATTGCCCCGGCCATCAAACGACTTAGGATTGAGACCACGGAAATCACGAACACGGGGGATAGAGACGTGGATCAACCGATCGAAGAATTCGTACATTGTACGTCCTCTCAGGGTGACCTTGACGCCTAACGGCATCCCTTCGCGCAGTTTAAAACCGGCAATTGACTTACGCGCGTAAGTCACAACGGGTTTCTGACCACTAATTGCTGCCATTTCGTTCACTGCACTGTCGATTACTTTTTTATCACGAGCCGAGTCACCCAAGCCCATGTTTAACGTAATCTTGGTCAGCTTCGGAACTGCCATCACGTTTTGAATGCCCAGCTTAGCCATCAGCTCTGCTTGCAACGTATTGGAATATAATTCCTGAAGACGAGCCATTTCACTTCAACCTATTTTGTATCAACGACTTCGCCGTTGGATTTAAAAAACCTAACCTTTTTGCCATCTTCAAGAAACTTGAAGCCAACCCGGTCACCTTTTTCGGAGGCGGGATTAAACAGCATTACGTTAGAAATATCAATGGATTTCTCAAATTCGATGATCCCACCCACCTGCCCAATCGTTGGATTTGGCTTTTGATGCTTTTTCACCTTATTGATATTTTCCACAACAATACGTGCACCATCATCAATGACACGCAGAACAGTACCACGGCGGCCCTGATCCTTGCCTGCAATCACGATAACCTCATCACCTTGTCGAATTTTACGCATGGCGATAACCTCAAATCACTTCGGGAGCGAGAGACACAATCTTCATAAACTTCTCTGTACGCAATTCACGCGTGACAGGGCCGAAGATACGAGTGCCAATTGGCTCAAGTTTATTATTTAAAAGAACAGCGGCATTGCCGTCAAAACGAATCAAGGAACCATCGGCACGACGAACACCTTTAGCAGTACGCACAACAACTGCATTGTAGACATCACCCTTTTTGACACGCCCACGCGGAATAGCATCTTTGATGGACACTTTAATGATGTCACCAATGCCGGCATACCGACGGTGTGAACCACCCAGCACCTTAATACATTGAATTTTTTTGGCGCCGCTATTATCAGCAGAATCCAAAATAGTTTGCATCTGAATCACAATCTTTCTCCTTACGCGGTTGTGCGGTCAATGACGCGAACCAAGGTCCAAGATTTCGTTTTTGAAATCGGCCGGGTTTCGCGAATTTCCACACGATCACCAATGTGAGACTGATTCTCTTCATCATGGACGTGCAACTTCGTTGTTTTCGTAATGAACTTACCGTAAAGGGGATGCTTTACACGACGTTCAATCGCGACGGTAATGGATTTGTCCATTTTATCGCTGGTCACTCGACCCACGCGGGTACGAACGACATTCTCATTTGTTTCAGTAGACATCTCAGCCTTGCTCCTTCTCTGTCAGAATCGTTTTGATTCGAGCGACGTTTTTACGTGCCACCTTGATCAAATGAGGTTTCGATTCTTGACCATTCGCTTTTTGCATGCGCAAATTAAACTGCTCGCGCTTGATCGCGAGAAGCTCATCACGCAAACTCTCGGGGGATCTTTCACGCAACTGTGAGGTGATATTTTTCATTACATCAATACCCGCGTTACGAAGGTCGTTTTAACTGGAAGCTTGGCGGATGCCAATGAAAACGCCATACGCGCAATGTCTTCAGCCACACCTTCAATTTCATAAAGAACCTTACCGGGCTGGACCTTGGCCACCCAATACTCAACGCTACCTTTACCTTTACCCATTCGAACCTCGAGTGGCTTCTTGGTAATCGGCGTATCCGGGAAAATCCGGATCCAAATCTTTCCGCCGCGCTTGACATGGCGAGAAATCGCCCGACGCGCGGATTCAATTTGCCGAGAAGTAATTTCTCCACGCTCTAGTGTTTTCAAGCCGAACTCACCGAAGCTAACTTTATTACCTGTCGTCGCAAGGCCACGGTTTTTACCCCTGAACTGCTTGCGGAATTTTGTACGTTTTGGCAGCAGCATAATTTAAGCTCCACTTACCCTTTTTAAATTCGGTTCAGGCTATCGCTGCTTTGCCATCCCGGTTACCCGGAACGCCAAACACTTCACCCTTAAAAATCCAAACCTTGACGCCAATAACGCCATAGGTGGTTTGGGCCTCAGCAAAGCCGTAATCGATATCGGCACGGAGGGTGTGCAACGGCACACGGCCTTCGCGATACCATTCGTTACGGGCGATTTCAGCGCCGCCTAACCGACCAGACACATTGACTTTGATTCCACCGGCGCCCAAGCGCATGGAAGTTTGGACCGCGCGCTTCATTGCACGGCGGAACATAATCCGACGCTCAAGCTGTTGTGCAATCGATTCCGCAACCAACTGGGCATCCAATTCTGGCTTGCGGATTTCTTCAACCGAAAGCTTCACTGCGTTGCGATCGACACCCAACAAAGGTGCAATTTCAGTGCGCAGACGTTCAATATCTTCACCTTTGCGACCGATCACAATCCCTGGACGCGCCGTATGAATTGTCACCGAGGCAGACCGAGCAGGTCGCTCGATTTGAATCCGTGAAACTGAAGCTTCTTTCAGTTTATCCTTGATATACGCACGAGTACGAATGTCTTGATTTAACTGAATAGGAAATAATTTACTGTCGGCATACCAGCGGGATGTCCAATCAGAGGAAATCCCGAGCCGGAAGCCTACCGGATGTACTTTCTGACCCATAACTCTCCCCTTACCGTTCGCTGACCGTGACTAGAATATGACTGGTTTTTTTCAGAATCCGCGCACCACGGCCTTTTGCCCGTGCACGAAAACGTTTAAGAACCGGCCCCTCATCAATCATGATCGTTGCAATATGCAACCGATCAACGTCAGCGCCTTCGTTATTTTCTGCGTTCGCAATGGCAGACTCGAGCACTTTCTTGATTAACTCAGCCCCTTTCTTGTCACTAAAAGTCAAGGTTTCAATCGCCTGAGCGACACCTTGACCCCGTACAAGATCAGCGACCAATCGCGCCTTCTGGGGAGAAATCCGCGCATAGCGATGTAAAGCAGTAGCTTGCATGTTATCTCTCCTAGCGCTTTGCTTTCTTGTCTGCCACATGTCCCCGGTAAGTCCGGGTTGGGGCGAACTCGCCGAGCTTGTGCCCGACCATGTTTTCATTGACAAGAACTGGAATGTGCTGGCGACCGTTATGAACCGCAATGGTCAAACCGATGAAATCTGGAAGAATCATCGAACGGCGTGACCAGGTCTTTATGGGCCGACGGTTATTGGCCGCAGCAGCCTCTTCCACCTTTTTCAGCAAGTGATGATCCACGAATGGACCTTTCTTAAGTGAACGTGGCACCTTTTAACCCTCTATGTAAGTCAATTATTTCGAACGACGGCGAACAATAAATTTGTCCGTGCGCTTATTCGTGCGTGTTTTGTAGCCTTTTGTGGGCACACCCCAAGGCGTAACAGGATGGCGACCGCCCGAAGTACGGCCTTCACCACCGCCATGCGGGTGATCCACTGGGTTCATCACCACACCCCGGACGGTTGGGCGGATACCGCGCCACCGATTTGCACCCGCTTTACCCAATGATCGCAAGCTATGCTCGTGATTACTGACTTCGCCCAGTGTTGCGCGGCAATCTGCCAATATCTTACGCATCTCACCAGAACGCAAGCGAACAGTCGCATAGGCGCCATCACGAGCGACTAACTGAACGGAAGCCCCAGCGCTGCGGGCCATCTGCGCACCCTTACCGGGTTTCATTTCGACACAGTGAATTGTCGAACCGATGGGGATATTCCGTAGGGGGAGACAGTTACCCGGACGAATGGGGGCCTCAACACCCGACTGCACGACTTGCCCCGGAACAACGCCACGGGGCGCAATAATGTATGCCCGTTCGCCGTCGGCATACATGATCAAAGCGATATGCGCCGTACGGTTTGGATCATACTCAATCCGTTCAACAGTGGCGGGGATGCCCTCTTTGCCACGTTTGAAATCGACTAAACGATAATGTTGCTTATGGCCGCCGCCAATATGACGTGTGGTAATTCGGCCTAGGTTGTTACGTCCGCCGGTATTGTGCTTTTTTTCCAGCAAAGGCGCATAGGGCTCACCTTTATGCAAATGTGAGCGATCAATTTCGATAACCGCACGGCGGCCCGGCGATGTTGGTTTTGCAATTTTCAATGCCATGATAGGTTCCTTACTTAACCAACCTGACCGAGATCAATTACTTGACCTTCCGCCAGAGTGACATAGGCTTTTTTCCAGTCCGAGCGGCGGCCTGCTACACCCCGGAAACGGCGGGTTTTACCCGCAACGTTCAAGGTTTGCACCGCAAGAACCTGGACGCTAAACAGCTGCTCTACAGCGGCCTTTATTTCAGCTTTGTTTGCTGAAGTATCAACGCGAAAAACATATTGGTTCTCTTGATTTGCACGTGCTGTCTTTTCTGTAACCATCGGTGCGCGGAGCACATCAAAAATTCTTTCTTGATTCATGACAACCACTCCTCAACCATCTTCAAAGCAGCGCGGGTCATCACAACGCGATCCGCACCAACCAAGCTCACTGGATCAAGCGTATCAGCAGTGAGATAACCTAATTCAATCACGTTACGAGACCCTAAAAACAAATGCTCATTAAAAGCTTCTGTCACCAACAGTGTCCGGCCAGACTGAACACCGAGGTTCTTCATCAAGCCCAACACTTCACGGGTTTTTGGTGCTGCAACAGCCAAGGTATCAACCAAAACCAAACGGTCTTGACGAATCAACTCAGAGAAAATCGAAGCCATCGCAACGCGATACGCTTTACGATTGATTTTCTGCTCGAAGTTACGCGGCCGCGCAGCGAACGTAACACCGCCGGTACGCCAAATGGGCGAACGCGTTGTACCCGCACGGGCACGACCTGTACCCTTTTGATTCCAAGGTTTTTTACCACCGCCAGAAACTTCTGAACGGGTAAGTTGGCGCTTGGTACCAGCGCGTGCGCCGGCCATAAAAGCGACAACCACTTGATGGATCAGACCTTCGTTATATGAACGGTCAAATATTTGTTCTGAAACGCTAATTGAAGCGCCATCTTTTACCTGTAATTCCATAACGTGCCTCAGGCCTTAATCTTGACAGAAGGACGAACAATCACGTCGCCACCCGTTGAACCCGGCACGGCGCCTTTCACGAGGATTAGCCCACGCTCAATATCGACCCGAACCACCTTCAGACCCAAGGACGAAACGCGCTCGTCGCCCATATGACCCGACATTTTCTTACCGGGAAATACACGACCCGGCGTCTGATTCTGACCAATAGAACCAGGAACACGGTGCGAACGTGAGTTACCGTGCGTCGCATCCTGTGTTCGGAAGTTATGCCGCTTCACCGTACCGGCAAAACCTTTACCTTTACTTTGACCGGCAACATCAACCTTGGGAACGCCTTCGAAAATGGCGACAGTAATCTCTGCGCCCGTCTGATAACCAGACAAGACTTCTGAAGAGACACGGAACTCTGTCGACATGCGACCTGAAGTGGTTTCAGCCTTGGCATAGTGGCCCGCCATGGCTTGGGTCACACGAGATGCGCGACGAACGCCAGTGGTCACCTGGATGGCGGTATAACCGTCCACCTCAGGGGTTTTCAACTGAGTCACGCGATTGGGCTCGACCTCGATGACGGTCACTGGTATTGAAATACCAGAATCGTCAAATATGCGGGTCATGCCGACCTTGCGACCGACAACACCTAAAGACATGGTTAATACCTCTAAATTTATGAAAGGCGCCGATTACGATTGACCGGTTCACCTGAAAAAACCAGCCCGGTGCAACAACACCGGGCCGAGAAGGGTCGATAATTTACCAGCAATCAAACAGAACGTAAAGCGCTATTTGACACCCCGGATCAATTCAACCGAATTTGAACATCCACACCTGCAGCCAGATCCAGTTGCATTAACAAATCAACCGTACGATCTGTTGGCTCAATAATATCGAGCACCCGCTTGTGGGTACGCAGTTCATATTGGTCGCGCGCATCTTTATTCACATGCGGAGAAACCAGGACCGTGAAGCGCTCCTTCCGACTCGGCAAAGGGATCGGCCCCTTCACGCGAGCACCGGAACGACGTGCAGTTTCAACAATTTCAGCCGCTGAACGGTCGATCAAACGATGATCGAAACTTTTCAGGCGAATGCGGATAGTTTGGGAAGCCATATTTATTACTCGATAATTTTAGAAACGACGCCCGCACCGACGGTACGGCCACCTTCACGAATCGCGAACCGCAGCCCATCTTCCATCGCAATCGGGGCGATCAGGCTGACGGTCATGGCAACATTGTCACCGGGCATGACCATTTCGGTCCCTTCAGGCAATACACATGAGCCCGTTACGTCGGTGGTGCGGAAGTAGAACTGGGGACGATAGCCATTGAAGAAAGGGGTATGACGACCACCCTCTTCTTTGGACAGAACATATACTTCAGCTTCAAACTTGGTGTGGGGCTTGATGCTGCCCGGCTTGCACAGTACCTGACCGCGCTCGACGTCATCACGCTTGGTGCCACGCAGCAGGATACCAACGTTGTCGCCTGCCATGCCCTGGTCGAGCAGTTTGCGGAACATTTCAACGCCAGTGACGGTGGTTTTGACGGTGTCGCGGATGCCGACGATTTCAATTTCCTCGCCCACCTTGATGATGCCGCGCTCAATTCGGCCAGTCACTACGGTGCCACGGCCAGAAATTGAGAATACGTCTTCCACAGGCATCAAAAAGGTGCCGTCAATGGCACGTACGGGTTCGGGGAAGTATTCGTCCATGGCTTTAACCAGCCGAACAACTGATGGAACGCCAATTTCGCTGGTGTCGCCTTCAAGGGCCTTAAGCGCTGAACCGGTGATAATGGGGGTGTCGTCACCAGGGAATTCGTATTGGGTCAGGAGGTCACGGACTTCCATTTCCACGAGTTCAAGCAGTTCTGCATCATCCACCATGTCGGCCTTGTTCAGGAACACGACCATGTAGGGTACGCCGACTTGACGCGACAAGAGGATATGTTCGCGGGTTTGGGGCATCGGGCCATCAGCCGCCGAACACACGAGAATCGCGCCATCCATTTGCGCCGCGCCGGTAATCATGTTTTTAACATAGTCAGCGTGGCCGGGGCAGTCAACGTGGGCGTAATGACGGTTGTCTGATTCGTACTCAACATGGGAGGTGTTGATGGTGATGCCGCGCGCCTTTTCTTCGGGCGCCTTGTCAATTTGGTCATAGGCCAGTGAAGCGCCACCATGCAATTCGGCCATCACTTTGGTGATCGCCGCTGTCAGGGTTGTCTTGCCGTGATCAACGTGGCCAATCGTACCTACGTTGATATGCGGTTTGTTCCGTTCAAATTTCTCTTTTGCCATGATAAAAGCCTCAATAATTTAATACAGTGAATAAGATTTAAGCAGATTGGCCCTTAATGACCGCATCAGCAACATGTTTTGGCGCTTCAGAGTAATGCGCAAATTCCATCGAGTAGGTCGCGCGACCTTGTGTCGCAGAACGCAGATCGGTCGCATATCCAAACATTTCAGATAAGGGAACTTCAGCCCTAACCTGCTTGCCACCACCTGTGGTGTCATCCATGCCCTGAATAATGCCACGACGACGATTCAAGTCACCAATCACATCACCCATGTAATCTTCCGGTGTTTCGACCTCGACTTTCATCATCGGCTCAAGCAATACCGGTTTGGCCTTGGCTGCGCCTTCCTTGAAAGCCATGCTGCCGGCGATTTTAAACGCCATTTCATTTGAGTCTACTTCGTGATAAGAACCATCGAACAACGTCACCTTAACATCGACCACAGGGAAACCCGCGATAACACCATTCTTAATTTGTTCTTGAATACCCTTATCCACAGCCGGAATGTATTCGCGCGGCACCACGCCGCCGACGATCCCATTGACAAATTCATAACCACCACCGACTTCAAGTGGCTCGATCCGAATTTTTACATGGCCATATTGACCCCGGCCACCCGACTGACGCACAAACTTGCCGTCCTGCTCAACCGTGCCACGAATCGTTTCACGATAGGCAACCTGGGGCTTGCCAATATTGGCCTCAACTTTGAATTCGCGACGCATTCGGTCAACAAGAATCTCAAGATGCAGCTCACCCATGCCCGCGATGATCGTCTGACCAGACTCTTCGTCGGTGCGCACACGGAACGATGGATCTTCTTGCGCCAATCGGCCCAGAGCCATACCCATCTTTTCTTGGTCACCCTTGGTTTTGGGTTCAACTGCGACAGAAATGACGGGCTCCGGGAAAATCATGCGCTCGAGAACGATAGGGTCACTTAAATCACACAGGGTATCACCCGTAATGACATTCTTAAGACCGACCGCAGCAGCAATATCGCCCGAGTAAACTTCTTTGATTTCTTCACGCGTGTTGGCATGCATCTGCAAAATACGACCCATGCGCTCTTTGCTGTCTTTGGTTGAGTTTAAGACCGCATCGCCCGCGTTGACCACGCCGGAATAAACACGGAAAAATGTCAACGAGCCCACAAAGGGATCCGTCATGATTTTAAACGCCAGCGCGGAGAACGGCTGGTCATCGCCCGTTTTACGGACCGACGGCTCACCATTAGGCAACTCACCCTTGATCGGGGGAACCTGCAAAGGAGAAGGCAAATAATCAATCACCGCATCCAGCATTTTCTGCACGCCTTTATTCTTGAAGGCGGTGCCACACAAGGCGGGAATAATCTCGTTGCGCAAGGTTCGCGCCCGCAGACCTAAAACGATCTCATCATCATTCAGCACACCCGTTTCGAGATACTTTTCCATGTACTCTTCATTGGCTTCAGCGGCCGCTTCAATCATTTGCTCGCGATAAGTTTCGGCTTTAGCCCGTAATTCAGCAGGAATTTCCTTGGCGTCATAGGTCATACCCATGTCGTCGGTATTCCAGTAAATTGCCTTCATGCGGAGCAGATCAATAACACCCTCGAAGCCTTCTTCCGCACCAATAGGCAGAACTACGGGCACGGGGTTTGCCCCAAGACGCTTCTTAAGCTGCTCGATCACACGGTAAAAATCGGCGCCCTGACGATCCATTTTATTCACGAATGCCAGGCGGGGAACGGAGTACTTGTTCGCCTGGCGCCATACGGTCTCGGATTGTGGCTGAACACCACCCACAGCGCACAAAACGAATACGGCACCATCAAGAACGCGCAATGAACGCTCAACTTCGATCGTGAAATCTACGTGACCCGGAGTATCGATAATGTTGAACCGATGGGGTTCAAATTGTTTATCCATACCACCCCAGAAGGCCGTGGTTGCAGCAGAGGTAATCGTGATGCCACGCTCCTGCTCTTGCTCCATCCAGTCCATGGTGGCAGCACCATCATGGACTTCGCCGATTTTGTGCGAAACACCGGTATAGAACAGGATGCGTTCGGTGGTGGTCGTTTTTCCAGCGTCAATATGCGCCATGATGCCGAAATTACGGTAGCGCTCGAGCGGGGTGGTTCTGGCCACAGGGTTTACCTCTTAAATTACCAGCGGAAATGCGCAAATGCTTTGTTAGCTTCTGCCATTCGATGTGTATCTTCACGTTTCTTCACAGCTGAACCACGGCTATCTGCCGCATCCATAATCTCACCGGCCAGCTTGGCTGCCATGGTCTTTTCCCCCCGCTTGCGCGCGGCGTCAATCAACCAGCGCATGGCAAGAGAAGAGCGGCGAACCGCGCGCACTTCAACTGGTACTTGGTAGTTGGCACCGCCCACACGACGAGACTTAACCTCGACCGATGGCGCGACATTCTCCAGCGCACGCTCGACCAATTCTACCGGGTGACCCTTGCCTTTTCCTTCAGCAATAGTCATGGCACCGTATAAAATCGACTCGGCAACAGATTTTTTTCCGCTCAACATGATCATGTTGATGAATTTTGCGACTGTGGTATTGCCGTATTTTGGATCGGGCAAAATTTCACGCTTCGCGACTTCTCTTCTTCTTGGCATTTCAAATCCAACCGTTATTTAGCTTTAGGACGCTTAGCGCCATATTTTGAACGACCTTGACGGCGTTTATCGACACCCTGGGTATCCAGGCTACCGCGAACGACGTGGTAACGAACACCGGGTAAATCTTTCACACGGCCACCACGAATCAGCACGACGGAGTGCTCTTGGAGGTTATGGCCTTCACCACCAATGTAGCCGGTCACTTCGAAACCGGATGTGAGGCGCACCCGCGCCACTTTACGCAAAGCCGAGTTAGGCTTCTTCGGTGTCGTGGTATAAACACGTGTACACACACCACGACGCTGCGGGCAGCCTTCGAGTGCAGGTACTTTGGTCTTTTCGACCAGTCGCTTGCGCGGCTTGCGCACGAGCTGATTTACAGTAGCCATGGTTATGTCTTCTCCGACCAAAAACTAGCACGACGGGCTGATACCCGTCGCAAAGGGCAATGATTTTAAGCAGTGTTCGAGATTCTGTCAATCCAATCAGTAACAGATCACGCGACGTTCTCTCCCTCATCCACACGCGACTCGGTAGAATCGTTGTCCATGAATAAGGAATTTGCCGAGTCGATCGTCAGATGACGACGTCGACGGCGTTCTTGGTGGTAAGCCAAGCCAGTCCCTGCAGGGATTAAGCGCCCCACAATGACGTTTTCTTTCAGGCCACGCAATTCATCGCGCGCACCGCGAGTCGATGAATCCGTAAGCACTCGTGTTGTTTCCTGGAATGAAGCCGCAGAAATAAATGACTCGGTGACCAGGGATGCCTTGGTGATACCCAGCAACATGGGGTCAAACTTGGCCGAAAATTTACCGGCAAGGTCGAGATTGCGATTTTCTTCCAACAATCGGGCCTTATCGACTTGATCGCCGCGCAGGTAACCCGAATCACCGGTTTCAGTAATTTCGACCTTACGCAGCATCTGACGCACAATCACTTCAATGTGTTTGTCGTTGATGATCACCCCTTGCAACCGGTATACATCCTGAATTTCTTTAATGATGTAGGCCGCCAGATCAGGAATGCCGCGCAACCGCAGAATATCGTGTGGCGTCAATTCACCGTCTGCGATCACTTCGCCCCGTGCGACATGCTCACCTTCGAAGACGTTAATGACGCGATACTTCGGAATCAGCTCCTCATGGGCTTCGCCGTGTTCATCGGTAATCACCAGACGCTGCTTACCTTTAGTTTCCTTACCGAAACTGATGGTACCGGTATATTCCGCCAGAATCGCAGGTTCTTTCGGCTTACGCGCCTCGAACAAGTCGGCGACGCGCGGCAAACCACCGGTAATATCGCGGGTTTTTGATGATTCCTGAGGGATGCGCGCAATGATGTCGCCCACTTGGACCATGGCCCCGTCTTCAATCCCGATAATGGCGCCCGCAGGGAGTACATAGAACGCAGGAATTTCGGTACCAATCAAGCAGATGGGATTACCTGAACCATCCACGAGCGAAATTGCTGGCCGCATTTCTTTAGCCGCTGCCGTACTGCGGTGCTTAGGATCGATAATGATGAGTGCGGATAAACCCGTGATTTCATCGGTCTCTAATTTGACTGACAACCCATCGGCGAAATCGGAGAACCGTGCCTGGCCTTGCATTTCGCTGACCACGGGATGCGTATGTGGATCCCATGTAGCCAACGTGGTGCCCGCCGCCGCTTTACTGCCTTCTTTGACACGAATCACCGCGCCATAGGGCACCTTGTAACGCTCACGCTCACGGCCCTGATCATCAACCATGCCGAGTTCGCCCGATCGCGTGACCGCGACAAGATCGTTATCCCGGTTGATTACGGTTTTCAGATTATGCATCCGCACAATGCCTGCCGCTTTATTCTGCACTGAGCTAATGGCCGCCGAACGCGAGGCCGCGCCGCCAATGTGGAATGTCCGCATCGTGAGCTGGGTTCCTGGCTCACCAATCGACTGCGCCGCAATAACGCCCACCGCTTCACCAATGTTGACGATTTTGCCGCGGGCGAGATCCCGACCGTAGCATTTCTGGCAAATACCATGCCGTGCTTCGCAGGCAATCGGCGTGCGAACCCACACTTCGTCGACACCTGATTCCTCAAGACGAACGACCAAGAGTTCGTTGATAATCGTACCCGATGCCACCAGCACTTCATTAGAACCGGGCTTCAACACATCCTGTGACGTGGTGCGCCCCAGAATTCGTGCGCCAAGACCCTGAACCACATCACCGCCTTCAATCACGGCGGTCACTTTTAGGCCGGGCGCTGTCGTGCCGCAATCTTCTATCGTCACGACCAAATCTTGCGCCACATCGACCAAACGACGGGTGAGGTAACCCGAGTTTGCGGTTTTCAATGCGGTATCGGCCAAGCCTTTACGCGCACCGTGGGTTGAAATGAAGTATTGAAGTACATTCAAACCTTCACGGAAGTTCGCGGTAATCGGCGTTTCAATGATCGAGCCATCCGGCTTGGCCATCAAGCCCCGCATCCCGGCCAATTGACGAATCTGCGCGGCCGAACCCCGCGCACCCGAATCCGCCATCATAAAGATCGCATTGAACGAGCTTTGTTTGACAGTTTCACCGTGACGGTCAACCACTTTCTCGGAACCCAACTGCTCCATCATCGCGCGTGAAATTTGATCATTCGCCCGCGACCAGATATCAACCACTTTATTGTAGCGTTCTTTTTCGGTCACCAAGCCCTGAGAATACTGAGTCTGGATCTCTTGAACCTCGGCCTCGGCCTTCGCGAGTTCTGCAGGTTTGGATGGCGGTACCAGCATGTCATCGGAGCAAATCGAGATGCCAGAGCGGGTAGCGAACCGGAAACCGGTGTACATCATCTGATCCGCAAACAGCACCGTATCTTTCAGCCCCAACTGCCGGTAGACATAATTCAACAAGGCAGAGATGGCCTTTTTACCCATATCTTTATTGATTTGTGCAAACGGCACACCGACAGGCAAGGTGCGGAATAGAAGCGCCCGACCGACGGTTGTTTCAACGATCTGACGCACCGACTCGGCACGGCCATCGTCATAACGAATCCAGTCGTTGACTCGAACCTTGATCTGCGCACCAATTTCTGCCTGATGGTTATCGTACGCGCGCTGTACTTCGTCGAGGTCGGCAAACACCATGCCTTCACCGCGACCGTTCACCTTCGCGCGGGTCATGTAATAAATCCCGAGTACGATATCCTGCGAGGGCACGATGACCGGATCGCCGTTG
The DNA here is from genome assembly GCA_021801265.1 of Pseudomonadota bacterium. Classification (GTDB taxonomy): domain Bacteria; phylum Pseudomonadota; class Gammaproteobacteria; order Halothiobacillales; family Halothiobacillaceae; genus Halothiobacillus. Next base: position 254,789 of record JAJYYE010000001.1, read on the forward strand.
GCTGGCGACAGAACGTTATTCGTCGACATCATCAACGTGCGCGCCTCGGCCTGCGCTTCCAGTGATAACGGCACGTGTACGGCCATCTGATCACCGTCAAAGTCGGCGTTATAGGAAGAGCAAACGAGTGGATGCAACTGGATCGCTTTACCTTCGATCAGGATCGGTTCAAATGCCTGGATACCCAACCGGTGCAGCGTAGGTGCGCGGTTCAGCAACACCGGATGCTCGCGAATCACTTCTTCGAGTACATCCCATACTTCCGGGCCTTCCCGTTCAACCAGTTTCTTGGCCGCTTTAATTGTAGTGGCCAAGCCACGACGATGCAGTTTTCCGAAAATGAATGGCTTAAACAATTCAAGCGCCATTTTCTTCGGTAGACCGCACTGATGCAGACGAAGGGTCGGGCCTACCACAATCACTGAACGACCCGAGTAGTCAACGCGCTTACCGAGCAAGTTCTGACGGAAACGACCCTGTTTACCTTTAATCATGTCCGCCAGTGATTTCAGCGGACGCTTGTTGGTACCGGTTACGGCGCGGCCACGACGACCGTTATCCAGCAACGAATCCACTGATTCCTGCAACATCCGCTTTTCATTGCGCAGGATGATATCCGGCGCATTGATTTCAAGCAGACGCTTTAAGCGATTGTTACGGTTAATGACCCGCCGATATAAATCGTTGAGATCGGAGGTCGCAAACCGACCGCCATCCAAGGGAACCAAGGGACGTAAATCAGGTGGCAATACCGGCAACTGGGTTAATACCATCCACTCAGGACGATTACCGGACTCTTTAAAGGCTTCCAATAATTTTAAGCGCTTGGATAACCGTTTAATTTTGGTTTCCGAGCCGGTCTCAGCCAGCTCATCTCGCAGGCTGATGATTTGCGAATCAAGCTCGATGTCTTTGAGCAGCTTCTGAACCGCTTCAGCGCCCATATCGGCTTCAAACTCGTCACCGAACTGCTCTAGGGCATCAATGTACATCTCATCTGTCAGCAGACTCCCTTTGGTCAGGGTCGTCATGCCCGGATCAGTCACCACAAACGCCTCGAAATAGAGGACTCGCTCAATATCCCGGAGGGTCATGTCCAGTAACAAACCAATTCGCGAGGGCAGCGATTTGAGATACCAAATATGCGCAACAGGGCAGGCGAGCTCAATATGACCCATCCGCTCACGGCGGACCTTGGATAAAGTGACTTCAACGCCACACTTTTCGCAGACCACACCCCGGTGCTTCAACCGCTTATATTTACCGCACAGGCATTCATAATCGCGCACAGGGCCAAAAATTTTGGCGCAAAACAAACCATCACGCTCCGGTTTGAAGGTGCGATAGTTGATGGTCTCTGGTTTTTTGACTTCACCATAAGACCATGAACGGATCATTTCCGGGGAGGACAGTGAGATTCGAATACCATCGAAGTCATCATCGGTCACTTCACGACTCATTAGATTGAGTAATTCTTTCATTGAGTTCTTACCTGCCTTGCTATTAAGACAACATATCTAGTAGGACCATAGGGGCCAGTGGGAAAAATCGCCGGGCACAAACCCCGGCCTGCACTTATTCTTTACCCAGCTCCAGCTCGACATTAATCGCGAGTGATCGGATTTCCTTGAGGAGCACATTAAAGGATTCCGGCATACCTGCATCCATTTTGAGATCGCCGTCAACAATGTTTTTGTACATTTTGTTCCGGCCATTCACATCATCGGATTTAACCGTGAGCATTTCCTGCAAGGTATATGCTGCGCCGTAGGCTTCAAGTGCCCACACTTCCATTTCCCCAAAACGCTGACCACCAAACTGCGCCTTGCCACCCAGGGGTTGCTGCGTCACCAGCGAGTAGGGGCCAGTCGAACGAGCATGCATTTTGTCATCGACCAAATGGTTCAACTTCAGCATGTACATATAGCCCACCGTGGTCTGACGCTCGAACGGTTCACCCGTTCGGCCATCAAACAGTTGAACCTGCCCGGAAGTTGGCAGATCAGCCAGTTTCAGCATGTACTTGATATCTTCTTCAGCGGCACCATCAAACACCGGTGTTGCCATGGGCACACCACCGCGCAGATTCCGAGCCAGCTCAATCAACTCATCATCGGTGAGCGCGTTTAGATCCACGCGTTTGTGTGCTTTGTGGTTATACACCTGCTCAAGGAATGCGCGCAGTTCGACGAGTGCCTTGGCGCGCTCAAGCTTGAGCATCTGCTCAATCTTCAGGCCCAGTCCCCGCGCAGCGAAGCCCAGATGGGTTTCCAGAATCTGGCCAATATTCATCCGCGAAGGTACACCCAGTGGATTCAAGCAGATATCAACCGGCTGGCCATTTTCCATGTACGGCATGTCTTCTTCGGGCACGATCATGGAGACCACACCCTTGTTACCGTGGCGACCCGCCAATTTATCCCCCGGTTGAATCCGGCGCTTAACTGCCACAAATACCTTAACCATTTTCAACACGCCGGGCGCCAGATCGTCGCCCTGCTGGATTTTCTTCTTCTTCTCTTCAAAGCGTTTGTCGATATCGGCTTGAGCTTGCTTCAACTGTGCGTTGTACTCTTCCAGTGCCTGAGCTGCTTCCTCGCCTTCTACACGGATCTCAAGCCATTTTGCCGAGTCAATTTTTTCCAGCTGGGCAGCAGTGATTTTACTGCCGGCTTTGACGCCAAGGCCGCCCACAGCCACCTGGCCGATCAGTACCGATTTAACCCGCGCATAGATATCCCCCTCGATAATCCGCATCCGATCTTTAAGATCTTTGCGGACGGCTTCGAGATCAGCTTCTTCAATTGAACGAGCGCGGCTATCTTTTTCAATGCCATCACGCGTAAATACGCGGACATCAATGACGGTACCTTCCATCCCAGGGGGTACCCGCAGGGAGGTGTCTTTCACATCCGACGCTTTCTCACCGAAAATCGCGCGCAGGAGTTTTTCCTCTGGCGTGAGTTGGGTTTCACCTTTCGGTGTCACTTTACCGACCAGAATGTCACCCGGACGCACTTCGGCGCCGACATGCACCACACCAGCCAAATCCAGCTTGTTCAGCAGGCTTTCGGCGACATTGGGAATATCTGCGGTAATCTCTTCAGAGCCGAGCTTGGTATCCCGCGCAATGCAGTTCAATTCTTCAATATGAATCGTGGTCAAACGATCTTCACGAACCACCCGTTCAGACAAGAGAATGGAATCTTCGAAGTTATAGCCATTCCACGGCATGAACGCGCACAGGATATTTTGTCCTAATGCCAATTCGCCCATATCCACCGATGGCCCATCGGCCAGAACATCACCCTTGGCGATGACATCACCCGCTTTCACCAGCGGGGTTTGATTAATGCAGGTGTTCTGATTTGAACGGGTGTATTTAGTGAGGTTATAGATATCTACCCCAACATCACCCTGACTCGCCTCTAATGCGTTCACCCGTACAACAACCCGAGCCGCATCCACCCGATCCACCACACCACCACGGCGCGCAACAACGCAAGAACCCGAGTCTGTTGCAACCACACGCTCCATCCCCGTCCCCACCAGCGGTTTGTCCGCACGGAGTGTGGGTACGGCCTGACGTTGCATGTTCGAGCCCATCAAGGCACGGTTCGCATCATCATGCTCCAAGAACGGAATAATCGACGCCGCGATTGAAACGATCTGCTTGGGCGATACATCCATATACTGGATTTCCGCCGGGCTGGCGAGCATGAACTCACCCGCACGGCGCACGGAAATCAGGTTTCCTTGCAAAACTCCGTTGTCGTCTAGCGGCGCATTGGCCTGGGCAATCGTGTATTTCTCTTCTTCATACGCCGAAAGCCAGTCAACCTCCTTACTGACCACGCCATTTTTAACGGTGCGGTAGGGGGTTTCGAGGAAGCCGTAATGGTTTGTACGGGCATAGGTTGCCAGCGAGTTAATCAAACCGATGTTCGGGCCTTCCGGTGTTTCAATCGGGCAGACTCGACCATAGTGCGTGGTATGCACGTCGCGCACTTCAAAACCGGCACGCTCACGGGTCAAGCCACCGGGACCTAACGCAGAAATACGGCGCTTATGCGTGATTTCCGACAGGGGATTGTTTTGATCCATGAACTGCGACAGCTGACTCGAACCAAAGAACTCTTTGATGGCTGCTGCGACGGGTTTGGCGTTAATGAGATCCTGCGGCGTTAACCCTTCAGATTCTGCCTGAGTCAGCCGCTCCTTAACCGCACGCTCAACACGCACCAGTCCAATACGGAAAACGTTCTCGGTCATCTCGCCCACGGAACGAATTCGCCGATTACCGAGGTGATCGATATCATCGGTTTTGCCGTTGCCATTTCGAATGTCAATCAGCGTTTTCATGACATCGAGAATGTCTGAAACATCACCTTGCTCTTTATAAATCTGTTTTGCAGATTCATTACCCTGTGAAGCGAGATGCGCAAAATATTTACCGTCATACAGCACACCGGGACCGACATCGGTGCCCCGTTCAATGCGGCGGTTAAATTTCATCCGCCCCACATCAGATAAGTCGTAGCGGTCTTCGGTGAAGAACAAACCATAGAACAAACCTTCTGCAGAATCCTTCGTCGGCGGCTCACCGGGGCGCATCATCTTGTAAATTTCGACCATGGCTTCTAAAGGCGTCGTTGACGGGTCAGCACGCAATGTCAGCGACATAAACGGACCACGATCGACATCATTGAAATACAACGTCTTGAAGGAAGTAATACCCGCCTTGGCGAATTTCAATACCAAATCCTGGGTCAGCTCGTCATTACCCCGCGCCAATAATTCGCCAGTATTACGGTCAATAACATCTTCGGCCAACGCACGCCCAACAATGAATTCAAGCGGCACAGGCAAACTGGTCACATTAGCCGCAACCAAAGCACGCACATGCCGCGCCGTAATACGTTTACCCGTTTTAATCAGGTTTTCACCATCCACATCAATATCAAATGCCGCATCCGTACCTTTTAAGCGGTCGGCAACCAGGGTCAGCGCCAAGCCCCCCGCAGGATCAACGCGAAACTCATCATGCTCAAAAAAGATATTGAGCATATCGCCATTGGTATAACCCAATGCGCGTAGAATGATTGACGCTGGGATTTTACGACGACGATCAATCCGTGCATAAAGAATATCTTTTTGATCGAATTCAAAATCCAACCAGGAACCGCGATAAGGAATCACCCGCGCCGAAAATAAAATTTTCTTGGAACTGGATGTCTTGCCTTTATCGTGATCAAAAAATACGCCCGGTGAGCGATGCAACTGGGAAACGATCACACGTTCCGTGCCATTGATGACAAACGTGCCGCTTTCCGTCATCAATGGGATTTCACCCAGATAAACGTCTTGCTCTCGAATATCCTTCACGACTTTGGCGCCCGCTGGCGCTTCACGATCATAAATGACCAAACGCAACTTCGCCCGTAGCGGCGCACCATAACTTAAACCACGGATCTGGCATTCACGCACATCAAAAGCGGGCTCACCGAAGTGGTAGTCCACATACGCGATTTCTGCGCTGCCCGAGTGGCTTCGAATCGGGAAAACTGAACTTAACGCGGCATGCAAACCAGCGTCAGCCCGGGCTTTAGCCGGGATGCCCCGTTGCAAAAATGCTTTATAAGACTCAACTTGAGTCGCCAGCAAATACGGTACCGGCAGGATATCGGCACGGTGGCCGAATTCCTTGCGGATTCGCTTCTTTTCAGTAAATGAATAGCTCATCTGCCTTCCTCGTCGGAAAAAACGGATTGCGCGGCGCACAGTGGCGCTTAGCAGGGGGATTGCCAGGTACTTTTTAGGGTTCCTTTGGACTTTTCTTAAGTAACGCGCCACGCAGATCCTAATGTAGGCGCATTACTTCAGAAAAAACCAACGGAGAAAGGCCAGCAGTTTTCACTGCCAGCCGAACAAATCAAGCCTTATCGCTTGATTTCAATCACTTGATTTCGACCGTTGCGCCTGCTTCAGTCAATTTTGCTTTAATGCTCTCAGCATCGGCCTTGTTCGCGCCTTCCTTAACGGTAGCGGGAACTGCTTCAACCATGTCTTTGGCTTCTTTCAAGCCTAAACCGGTTAATTCGCGCACTGCTTTGATCACGCCAACTTTGTTCGCGCCGAATGAAGTCATTACGACGTCAAATTCAGTTTTCTCTTCTTCAACCACTGCAGGACCGGCCGCAGGACCGGCCGCAGCGACCGCTACCGCGGCAGTGACACCAAATTTCTCTTCCATTGCAGAAATTAAATCAACCACTTCCATCACAGTCATGTTAGAGATGGTATCGAGAATATCGTCTTTTGAAATTGCCATGTTAAAAATCCTAAAAGTTAAATGTTAATTAAGCTGCTTGCTTTTGATTGCGTACGGCATCGACCGTTCGAACCAACTTGCTCGGCACCTCGTTGAGGATGCGTGCGAGTTTGCCGATTGGCGCCTTCATGACAGAGAGAAGTTGCGATAACGCTTCTTCACGCGTCGGCAGGCTGGCCACACGGTCAATATCAGTCACAGGAACGAGCTTGCCGCCCAAGGCGATAACCTTGATGTCCAGTTTGGCAAAATCTTTAGCAAAATCGCGCATCAGCCGAGCAGCTGAACCGGGATCTTCCATCGAAAACGCCAGCAATAATGGGCCAGTCAAGGCCTCGGACATGCAAGAGTACGGGGTATCTGCCATTGCACGACGCGCCAGTGTATTTTTAATGACGCGCAAATAAACACCACTTTGACGTGCTTTTACACGCATCGCAGTCATTTGGGCGACCGTCAATCCACTATTCATCGCACCCACAGCAGACATCGCCTTACCGGCAACCTCTGAAACTTCAGCAACAATTAACTGCTTCTGATCAATGGTTAAAGCCACGTGTTTTACCTACGGTTGCTTGGGGATCTCCCCAGTTACCTTTCGCGGTATTTCAGCTGAAATACCGCACCTTCACACGGCCAGCCAGACAAATAAATATCAAACTGGTACCGTCTGCGTCGGCGGTGGGTTTAAGTCAATCCGAAATTGACACCGACGGTCTTTGACGCCGCTGCATCATCACAATGAGATGACAGCAGACCAAAGATTTTGCCCACAACTGCGGGCACATAATCATTAAGCGGATAGTGAGCCCAAATCCACCACCAGGCCAGGGCCCATCGTGCTGGAAACACTCACACGCTTCATATAAATACCTTTTGAGGCAGCAGGCTTGGCTTTATTCAAATCCGCAAGCAGCGCATTTAAGTTCCCGATCAAGGCGTCAGGGGTAAAATCAACTTTACCGATGGTGCAATGAATAATGCCGCCTTTCTCCGTCCGATAGCGAACCTGGCCGGCCTTCGCGTTGCGGACTGCGCCGGCCACGTCAACCGCTACTGTACCCACCTTGGGGTTTGGCATCAAACCGCGCGGTCCAAGAATTTGGCCCAGCTGCCCCACGACACGCATGGCATCGGGTGAGGCAATAACCACATCAAAATCCATCCGACCCTGCTTAATTTCGGCAGCCAGATCTTCAAAACCAACCACTTCAGCCCCAGCGGCTTTTGCGGCCTCTGCATTCGCGCCTTGCGCAAACACGGCAACCCGCACCGACTTGCCCGTGCCGTTGGGCAGAACGGTAGCACCGCGAACCATTTGATCCGAACGACGGGGATCAACACCGAGCTGTACTGCCACATCAACCGCCTCATTAAATTTCACACTGGAAACTTCTTTCAGCAATTCAAACGCTTCCGCAGCGAGGTAGGTATGATTAGGTTTTACCTTGGCCGCAATCGCCTTCTGACGTTTTGATAACTTAGCCATCACACACCCTCCACAGTCAGACCCATACTCCGGGCACTACCAGCAATTGTTCGCACCATTGCTTCCATATCTTTCGCCGTGAGATCCGGCTGCTTGATTTTGGCAATATCTTCCAGCTGAGCGCGCGTCAAGGAACCCACCTTGGTTTTGTTCGGAATCGCGCTGCCTGCCTTAATGCCAGCAGTTTTCTTTAACAAGAAACTGACGGGCGGTGTTTTCATAATGTAGGTGAAGGATTTATCGGCGTAGACCGTAATCACCACAGGTGTTGGCGTGCCCAACTCAATACCTTGGGTTGCCGCATTGAATTCCTTACAGAACGCCATAATATTGACGCCCTTTTGACCCAGGGCCGGACCAATTGGCGGCGATGGATTCGCCTGACCGGCCTTAACCTGGAGCTTGATGTAACCCGTAACTTTCTTAGCCATAACACCCTCGCATTGGGTTCAAGCGCTGCCGAACATGTCAAACAGCTCCCCATTCATGAAAAATCAGGCCGCAATACCTTTAAAACTAAGTTTTAGCAACCTGATCAAAACTGAGCTCAACCGGAGTTGAGCGTCCAAAAATACTCACGGCCACATGCAGACGAGATTTTTCGTAGTTAACCTCTTCAACGACGCCTGTAAAGTCGTTGAACGGGCCATCACATACCCGAACCATTTCACCGACATCGAACAATGTCTTGGGCTTCGGTTTGTCCGCAGAGTCCTTAACACGCGCCATGATGGCATCCGCCTCACGACTGCTGATTGGGGTTGGCTTACCACCGGAATCACCAACGAAACCCAAAACGCGCGGCACAGAATTGACCAGATGCCAAGCCTCATCGGTCATATCGATCTGAACCAGTACGTAACCAGGATAAAACTTTCGCTCAGATTTACGTTTGACGCCATCACGCATCTCAACAACTTCTTCTGATGGAACTAAAATCTCGCCAAACAAGGATTGAAGATTCTCACGTTCAATACGCTCTTCCAAGGCTTTCTTCACGCTATTTTCAAATTGTGAAAACGCCTGTACAACATACCACCGCATGGCCATCCGTCTTCCCTCAGCCCGCAATACTGCGAACAATCCAAGCCAGGAGCGAATCAACGCCCCACATAAACAGACCGATCACAACAATCAGCAGAACAACAACTAAAGTAGTCTGGGTTGTTTCTTGCCGAGTGGGCCAAACCATTTTGCGCACTTCCACTCGAGAATCGAAAGCAAACTGCCAAATGCTTTTACCAACCGCGGTCATATACATCACACCGACAGCCGCCAACAGGGCTGCCAGCAAAGCGCCAACGCGCATAAACAAGGGCTGCTTGTCCAGCAAATAAAACGCTGCAATACCGCCGACCAACAGAATGATCGCAAGCCCAATCTTGGCTGACTCCAACCCGGAGGATGCGGATGGCTCTATCGTTTTTTCCGACATTATTGTGGCTCACATTAATCAACTGAACGATAAATTCAATCGCCTCGCCTTATTTAGATAAAACGCTGCTACTTGACGGCATAATAAATGGCAGGCCAGGAGGGAATCGAACCCCCAACCTACGGTTTTGGAGACCGTCGCTCTACCAATTGAGCTACTGACCTAAAATTTTTTCTTTTTCCACAGATGAAAAAAGAGCGCGAAGTCTACACGACTTCGCGCTTCATGACAACCCGTGTGAGTTACTCGATAATTTTAGAAACGACGCCCGCACCGACGGTACGGCCACCTTCACGAATCGCGAACCGCAGCCCATCTTCCATCGCAATCGGGGCGATCAGGCTGACGGTCATGGCAACATTGTCACCGGGCATGACCATTTCGGTCCCTTCAGGCAATACACATGAGCCCGTTACGTCGGTGGTGCGGAAGTAGAACTGGGGACGATAGCCATTGAAGAAAGGGGTATGACGACCACCCTCTTCTTTGGACAGAACATATACTTCAGCTTCAAACTTGGTGTGGGGCTTGATGCTGCCCGGCTTGCACAGTACCTGACCGCGCTCGACGTCATCACGCTTGGTGCCACGCAGCAGGATACCAACGTTGTCGCCTGCCATGCCCTGGTCGAGCAGTTTGCGGAACATTTCAACGCCAGTGACGGTGGTTTTGACGGTGTCGCGGATGCCGACGATTTCAATTTCCTCGCCCACCTTGATGATGCCGCGCTCAATTCGGCCAGTCACTACGGTGCCACGGCCAGAAATTGAGAATACGTCTTCCACAGGCATCAAAAAGGTGCCGTCAATGGCACGTACGGGTTCGGGGAAGTATTCGTCCATGGCTTTAACCAGCCGAACAACTGATGGAACGCCAATTTCGCTGGTGTCGCCTTCAAGGGCCTTAAGCGCTGAACCGGTGATAATGGGGGTGTCGTCACCAGGGAATTCGTATTGGGTCAGGAGGTCACGGACTTCCATTTCCACGAGTTCAAGCAGTTCTGCATCATCCACCATGTCGGCCTTGTTCAGGAACACGACCATGTAGGGTACGCCGACTTGACGCGACAAGAGGATATGTTCGCGGGTTTGGGGCATCGGGCCATCAGCCGCCGAACACACGAGAATCGCGCCATCCATTTGCGCCGCGCCGGTAATCATGTTTTTAACATAGTCAGCGTGGCCGGGGCAGTCAACGTGGGCGTAATGACGGTTGTCTGATTCGTACTCAACATGGGAGGTGTTGATGGTGATGCCGCGCGCCTTTTCTTCGGGCGCCTTGTCAATTTGGTCATAGGCCAGTGAAGCGCCACCATGCAATTCGGCCATCACTTTGGTGATCGCCGCTGTCAGGGTTGTCTTGCCGTGATCAACGTGGCCAATCGTGCCTACGTTGATATGCGGTTTGTTCCGTTCAAATTTCTCTTTTGCCATGACTTTACTCCACCAACGCCCGTTAAGTTAAACCAATCACATACTTGGCATCACGCATTTGGAGCTCATGAGCGGAGTCGAACCGCTGACCTCGTCCTTACCAAGGACGTGCTCTACCAACTGAGCTACATGAGCAAATATTTTCCAAACTTTTATCATTTGGAGCGAGTGATGGGAATCGAACCCACGCCATCAGCTTGGAAGGCTGAGGTTCTACCATTGAACTACACTCGCAAACATTTGCCGCCCCGATATTCAGGGCGGCGAAATTGGTGGTGGGGGAAGGATTCGAACCTTCGAAGGCTGAGCCGGCAGATTTACAGTCTGCTCCCGTTGACCGCTTGGGTACCCCACCGAGATCGCGCAATTCTTCATGAGCCCATAACGCAAGTCAATTCACTTGACCCAAATTGATGGTTGAAGACTCTTTAACTTAAGCCCTGCGCGCCAGGCTTAATTTGGTGCCGCTTGTCGGATTCGAACTGACGACCTACCGCTTACAAGGCGGTTGCTCTACCAACTGAGCTAAAGCGGCAATGGGCGCGCATTCTAATCGCAGTTGTTATCACTTGGCAATAGGTTTATCACCCCTTGATCTTTTTCTGATGTCTTTTTCGTTTTCGTGGGTAGCGGTTGACGCGCGGCAAGGCGGATACCTTCCATCACAAGATCCGGCATCCAATGCGCGGTTGGGCTGAGCAAGGGCATTAATACCGTCGCGCCGCCGCCACTTACCACGGTGGCTGGTGCTATTGATTCGGCGAGCTCTTGCTTCGCCCCATCACTCAGGGCCTCGACAATCTGGGCGAGCGCACTGGCCAACATCCAACGACATCCAAGCTGTAACGCGCCTGCCGTATTGGTCGCCAGCATTTTCCCCTCTCCCATTCCCCCAGCCCCCGATTGCGGCCCTTGCGTCCAAAACGGTGCGAGATTTGGGGCCAGCTGATTAAGCCCCGCAGCCATAGCAGCCATCGATGGCATGATCACACCACCTTCATGCACCCCATCCGTCCGCAGATAATCAACCGTGACAGCAGTCCCTGCGTTAATCACAATCACTGCCTGCCGAGGATAACGGCGACGCGCGGCAACCAAGGCACAGAAACGATCCACACCAAATTGCGTCATATCCGGATAAGCGAACTGAATCCCGCAACACCGTGCGCGGCTCTGAATCCATTGCACGGGCACATGGGGGAAATGCTGCGTAATGGTTTCGGCTAATTGCGTTTGCCGAGCCGGTGGCACGACGGAAGCGATAATAAAACGATCGACCACCGGCTTGCCCTGAGCCCGCGTGTTCAAACGATCAACCCAAAGATCCAAGCCTACGTCCCATTCAGACCATGCAAGTGACTGCATCACAGCTTTGGGACCAATTTGCCATTTTATGCGGGTGTTGCCCGCGTCGATATAACACTTCATGTCAGCACTCTCACGCTGAACGCGCCACCAATCTGGTGTGTACGGCCCTCGTCGGTTATTAAGGTTAATTCCCCGCTGGGCAGGATATCGGTAGCCACACCCTGGAAAAGGGGGCGATCGGATTCCCACACCTGAATCCGTCGTCCTGACAACACGTTAAATTGATTGATATGACGCATGGACTCTTGCCATTCATCGGGTGACTGAACGATAGCCATCGTCCGATGAATCAGGGCAATCGATAAATCTTCTCGTGAAATATTCGGTCGCAATGATTCATCCAGCAACCCGGTTACAGCGGGGATGACGCCTGTTTTATCTCCCATCAAGCCCACGGGGGCGTGCCAATTAATCCCCACCCCCACCAACCAGTAACGCGCATCGGCGCGCCCTAGCTGCTCGATCAGCAAACCACCCACTTTTTTTCCGTGCAGCCAGAGGTCATTCGGCCATTTCAGGTTGACCGGAAAATGGGTGCTGCGTAGCGCTTGGATCAACTCGGCAGCCAGTACCAAACTCAGCGGTGGTGGCGCATTGGCCGCACTTGGCGCGGCAACGGGAACTGCCAGAGAGAACCACAACCCGGCGCCCGGATCGCTTTGCCATATATGACCGTGCCGTCCGCGGCCTGCGGTTTGCGCTTGCGCCACGCACACCGACCATGCGGCACCCGATATTGCCTGCTGGGGCCAATGTTCGCGCAAATAATCGCTGGTGGAAGCGACTTCGTGCCACACCGCCACCTGCCCATTCAAGGGTGCGGCCCAAGTTGCCAACCGCACGCGCAATTCGGCGTAATTCATATCCTTATTGGCGCAACGGGTTGTGTTGGCGCTTAAATGACCGGGAAGGGGCACGGTCACTAGATCCCGTCATCTACGATCAACCACGCCGCGCGCCGTTGCCGCGCGCATGCTGCGACAACGGGAGCGGGGCGCAACCGCCATTGGTTTAACACGGGCGGGGCAAGTTCAATTGTCCATTGCTGGAACCGACCTTGGCGAAATCCGTGAACAGACACCTGATCCCCCGCCTGATATCGGCGAATTCGCTCACCCCAATTCACGCCCGCAATCGCCCAACCATCCAGCGCCACCAGTTCATCACCCACCGCCAGCCCCGCGCGCGCAGCCGGCCGATCTTCAAATACAATCTGTACTTTAGCGATGCGCGGATCATCACCGCCGACCACGGCGCCAAAATCATTCGCTGCAAACGCGGGTTCCGCGACGGGTTCGGCGGTGATACCGAACTCAGCAAGCAATGGACTGAAATCCAAGGGTTCATGACCGCGTAGCGCGCGCTCAAAAAAATCGTTCACTGCGCCCTCACCCAGCGAATGAGGTGCCAACGCCGCGATAAATCGCTCAATCACTTCCCCTTCTGGCAGCGGATTTACACCGAAGTCATGCCACAGTTGCCGCATGACTTCGGCCAAACTGCCACCATGACGCCGAAAGTTCAAATCAAGCATCAATGCGACCAACCCGCCACGCGTGTAATAACTCACGATGGCATTCACGGCGTTTTCATCTTGTTGATAAAACCGCGTCCACGCATAAAAACTTGATTCTTCCAGCGTTTGCCGCGACCACCCCTTGCCGCGCACGGCCCGATTGATGGTTTGTGCCAACGCATCCAAATAGGCTGATTCGTCGATTAAGCCCGCACGCCGTACCAGCCAATCATCAAAATAACTGGTAAACCCTTCAAATAACCACAATAACCGGGTAGGGGCTGGACGCGACAGCGGCAACCCGGTAAACGCCAGAGGTCGGATCCGTTTGACGTGCCAGGCATGAAAGTACTCATGCGCGCACAGACTCAAAAAACGCTGATAGGCGGGGGGCATGCCCGTTTCACCAAGCAAGGGCAAATCATGGCGAGGGAAGATCAATGCGGTGGAATCCCGATGCTCCAGTCCGCCAAAACCTTGCGCATCCAGTGCGACTAAAAACAGATAGTGCGTGAATGGGGCTCCGTCAAAAAAACGAATTTCAGTCGAACAAATACGGGCAACATCACAGGCAATGCGCGCGAAATCGGTTTTTGGATGGGGGTTGCTGAACACCATGCGATGCGGCACACCCAAGGTTTCCCAGCGAATGAGTTCAAATCGGCCCATCTCGACGGGATAATCAATCAGGGCTTCGTAGTTGTCCGCCTTAAAATGGCCGAAGCCCCGCTCATCCGTGTTAATGGGCGGCAACGAGGTCGCAACGTGCCAGTGCTCGGGTGCGCCGACGTCATCCAGAAAAACCAAATGCGGCACAGACTCCAAGCCATGCAGCCGCAAAAAAACGCTGCTGCCATTAAAAAAAGCATGATTTAAATCCACATGCGCGGTACGCACGGAAAAATCGGCGCAATACACTGAATAGTCAATCACGATCGGCGAGGATTGCCGTGAAATTTGCCAGGTTTGCTGATCCAGAGCCGTGATGGGAACAGGGGTCCCGCCCACGGTTCGGGCGGTCATGCCAACGAGGTTTTTGGCAAAATCCCGAATGAGGTAGCTGCCCGGAATCCAGGCTGGCAAGCTGAATACCCATGCGAAATCTTCTTGCTGGTCGGCGCTGGGGAAATCGACGGGCAAGGTCATGCGCACATCAATGTAGCGCGATACGGCCCTCGCGAAGCTGAGCGTGTATTGCACCGAGTTCGTCAATCTGGTCGCCCCCCCTCACCGACCTCATCATGGGCATGATTTTCAGGTTGCCCCTCATCCACCCAATCGCCCATGTAGGTGGAATCGCCCACCATTAGATGATGCCCACCGGGGTGAACGCGTCCATGCTTGATTTCATCGGGATGCGCCGCGCGCAACACGCCAACCGTTCCAGAAAAATTCAGGCGCAACCCCGCCAGCGGGTGATTCAAATCGACGGTCACCTCATCATCCGCCACCGCGAGAATCAGCAACTCAATTCGGCCATCGGGGCCAAGAGTTTCGACCATATTGCCTGCAACCAACGCAACCTCTGGCGCAAACTGCGCGCGCGGCACGGTAATTACCGCACTGTCATCATGCAAGCCGTATGCGTCTTCTGGCTCGACGGTGAGTTGAAATGCATCCCCTTCCCGCTTGCCGGTGAGCTCGGCTTCTAACGGGGCAATCAAATTGCCGTAGCCATGAATATATTCAAACCCCCGACCTTCGGTGGTATCAATCACTGCCGCGTCATCATCGGTTAAAACATACTCGAGGCGAACAACCACATTTTTTTCAATTTGCATCGATAACACCTTACAAACTTATTTTTAGATGAGGAAATGGTGCCACAGGGGTAAAGTCAGCAACACCAATAAAGTCGAGGCGGTGGCCGTGGTGGCATACATTTCCGTATCCAGCCCAAATCGATCACAGAGCACCAACCCCAAAACCATTGTCGGTGTGGCGGCTTCCAGCACGACCGCAATACGGGTATCACCCGACAAACCCAAGGCCGTCACCATCAGCAGCACCGCCAGCGGCATGAGCACCAGCTGGATGGACAACGCAGGGCTGACTTTCAGCAAATGCTTCGGCGTAAGCGTTGCCAAACGCAAACTCATCCCCAACGCAATCAGCATAATCGGCACTACCGCCGCACCCAGCCGATCTAAAAAGGCACCCGCCCAATCAGGCTGCGACACACCGACCAAATTTAGCAGTGTACCAATTACGGCGGCCCACAACGGCGGCACCTTGAGCAGCGATTTAAGCGGATGAATGGTTTCCTGATGCGTGCCAAATCGCGCCGCCAGTAAAATACCTAACGAAAGCAAGAGCGGCGTGCAAGCGAACAGATCATATTGAATCGCAATGGCTCGGCCTTCGTCACCAAACAAACTGGCCAACAAGGGCAATCCCATATAGGTTGCGTTCGGGAAGCTGGCCGCCAACAACAACGCACCATATTGGCCTCGGGACACGTGCATCCAACGCCCAACCACGGCCATCGCAGCCATTGAGACCAGCACACCGGTGGCCGCCGCTAACGCAATTTTAACGGTGTCCACGCCCAGTGGCGCACGCCATAAAACCGCCAGCACCAGTGCGGGCAGAAACACGTAATACACTGCCGTGGTTAATGCCCCACGGGCTCGCTCGGCCGTCCATCCGCCAAAACCAAAATACCGCCAGAGCACCCCCAAACCGATGGTGAATGCCATTTGCGCGATGACACTCACCATGCCCGAGCTCCTTCGCTATTTTTAATGCCGACGCTTGATGCGCAGGCTTATTTCCCAGGTTTATTGCTGCTGGCTTTCGGCTTGAGATTGCGCAATTTCGGTCCGTACTTGATCCATATCCAGCGCTTTCACTTTGCCGATTAACTCATCCAAGGCCTGGCGCGGCAACACACCGGCCTGGTTGAACAGCAGAATTTTTTCGCGAAACACCATCAAGGTCGGAATTGAGCGAATCTGGAAATAGGCGCCTAATTGCTGATCAGCTTCGGTATTGGCTTTGGCAAACGCCACATCAGGATGCGCTTCGGCCGCTGCTTCAAATATCGGCGCGAACGAACGGCAGGGCCCACACCACGGCGCCCAAAAATCGATAATCAGGACATCATTATCGCTAATCAAGCGGTCAATCGTGGCGAAGGTGGCTTCATGAATGGTCATTAGCAGGTCTCCAAAAGCTAAAAATTGCGTTAAGATTTGGGCTTAACTTGGGGTAAAAATTTAAGCAGTGCCATTATTCGAAGGCGGCAATCATCGCAGAAAGATGTCGCACCGTCAGATCAAGCCGCTCGGCGCCCAGCACTCGCTGACGATCTGTAAACTTAATTGGCAGACGCTCCACCAGACGGTACACCACCCAAACGGGGTCATCCCAGCGGGAATCCTCCCGTTGCATGGGTTCGGGTGCTGAGTCGTCAGCGTTCATAATCCGCCGTAAAAAACTGCGCAACCGATCCACTGCCTCGGCAGATTCAGTCAACTGTGCGACCGGCAATAGCGTTACCTCTGCCTGAATCAGGCCATCCCGCTCAATCCAGGATCGGTTCACCCGGAAACGCCTCAATCCCTGCGTATCAATATGCAGCATGCCATCGGCGGCTAAATCGGTATCCACGATCTCCGCCGTAGTACCTACCGGATAAAACTCGGTGGCATCAAAGTCGGCCTCGCCGGACAGCACTTCACCGCCCTGCATGATGAGCACCACCCCGAAGGGGCGCGATTCTCGCAGACTCGCCCGTACCATGTCGATATAGCGGGTTTCAAAAATTCTCAAGGGCAAATAGCTGCCGGGGAATAAAACGGTATGCAGCGGGAACAAGGGCAGAATTTGGGGGGTAGTCATGCCAGCACATCCTCAGTCATCGGCAAGCGTAAACTTTAGCCCGCCACCACCAAACCTGCTGCTCCGGCGGCCAAGGCATCCAGCAAACGCTGATGCACACCATCGAAGCTCCCATTGCTCATCACCAATACCCGATCACCCGGTCGGCACAGGGCCAACACGGCAGCCAGCACACCGTCCACCGTGGACGGAAACTGGGCGCGCGCGCCCAGTTCGGCCAATGCCGTTTGCGGCGACCAATCCAAATTTTCCGGACTATGAAACACGACGGCATCGGCATCGTTGAGCGCGCTCGCCAAGGTATCTTTGTGAACACCCGCCCGCATGGTGTTTGAACGGGGATCGACCACCGCGATCAACCGTCCCGGTTGTTGCTCAAACCCCTCGCGCAGGGCCGAAATGGTTTCAACAATGGCGGTGGGATGATGCGCGAAATCATCAAACACCGTAACGCCCGCTGCTGTCCCACGATTTTGCAAACGCCGTGCCACGCCGGTAAATTCTGCCAGGGCCGCCAGTCCTTGCGCTGGCAGTACGCCCGCAAACCGCGCCAAAGCCAGCGCCGCCAAGGCATTGAGCCGATTATGCCGCCCCAAAATGCTGGGCGGCATGTCACCTAGCGGCTGATTATTTAACCAGACTGTACGGCCCGCTAATCGCCAGGGCTGCGCCGATTCCGCACTGCCAAACCGTTCTACCGGCGACCAGCAACCCTGTGCCAGCACCCACTCCAAGGCAGGGGTTTGATCCACCATCACCACCAAGCCCTGGTTTGGAATAATCCGCAACAAGTGCGCAAACTGCCGCTCAATCGCGGCCAAATCAGGAAAAATGTCAGCATGATCAAACTCAAGATTATTCAGAATTGCACCGCGTGGCCGGTAGTGCAGAAATTTTGAGCGCTTATCGAAAAACGCTGTGTCATATTCATCGGCTTCAATCACAAAAAAGGGCGTTTGCCCCAAGCGTGCGCTGACGCCGAAGTTCGCCGGCACACCGCCAATCAAAAAGCCCGGTTTCATCCCCGCGAACTCCAACATCCAAGCCAACATCGCGCTGGTCGTGGTTTTACCATGGGTACCCGCCACCGCCAGCACAAATTTATCCCGCAGAACTTCTTCGCCCAGCCATTGCGGGCCAGAACGATACCGATAGAAACCGGACAACATCTCGTTAATCACCGGCATATCGCGGCGCATCACGTTACCGACGATAATTTCCGCATCGTGCGGCAAGGGGGCATTCATCTCGGTTTGCACGGCAATGCCCGCCTGAGCGAGCTGGTCACTCATCGGTGGATAAATTGCATGATCGCGACCAGACACCTCATAACCCATTGCCTTGGCGATCTGCGCCAACGAGCCCATAAAGGTGCCCGCAATCCCTAAAATGTGAATTTTTTTCACAATACGCTCATCCCAGTACCCATAAAATGGTTGATCAAAACAGCGAGTTTGCCAGTAAAACAACCAATGCAGAAATAATGTAATAACCCAGCGCGATGAATATACCCGGCCCAACACCTACCTCCAGCGTGCGCCGGTAAATCTGCCCCACCACCACCAGGTTCCAAATAAACAGGCCCATCATCAGCCATTCACTCACGCCCATGGTGTCAGGCAGCGCGGCTGGCATCGGCACCACGAGCCACATCAGGGCCAATACCAAACCCAGCATGCCGAGTGCACCGAGCAGGGCAGTCAAGAGTTGCGCCAATCGTGCAGAGCGCTGCCGAAAAAACACCCAGCTCCCTGAGTAAGCGCCGATTAACGCCATGTCGAGCACATTATCGAGCACGCCTTGCCCTGCCGTGTTTACCCAATCGGCCGACTCGTCTTGATTGACAAACCCTAAGATCAAGCCGCAAAGCACAAACCACAACGCCGCCCACGTCGTCATCCGCCAGCCGACAGGCATATCCTGAGGCCCTACACGCAGCAGCAAAAGCAGTGCGAACTGCCGTAGCACGTCAAACATCCGAAAGTCCTTGCGCAAAGAAACAGCACCACAAATTCACGTCAAAACAGCATGCTATAGTACACGCGCAACCCGAGCGATTTACCGTGAAACCGACTGCTCGTGGTGTAATACCGCCATGAATCAACGCTCAGCCATCGAAATCCTGCACACCATTTTTGGTTACACCGTCTTTCGCGAACCGCAAGATGCCGTCATCAATACGGTCATGAGCGGCCGCGACGCACTGGTGATCATGCCCACCGGTGGCGGTAAATCGTTATGTTATCAAGTGCCTGCGATTGCCTTGCCCGGAACGGCGATTGTGGTTTCCCCGCTGATCGCTCTGATGCAGGATCAAGTCGCGGCGCTCACCCAAGCAGGGGTGGTTGCGGCGTTTCTGAATTCAACCCAAACCGCCGAACAATCGCGCGCCGTGCAAGCCCAGTTACGCGCCGGTCAATTGGATTTGCTGTATGTTGCGCCGGAACGGTTGCTGCTACCCGCCACACTCGCCCTGCTCAGTACGGTAACAATCAACCTGATTGCCATTGACGAGGCCCATTGCGTTTCACAATGGGGGCACGATTTCCGCCCCGAATACATTCGCCTGGGTGAACTGGCCGACCATTTTCCCAACGTGCCGCGCATCGCACTCACCGCCACAGCCGATGAAACCACGCGCGACGAGATGAATCAGCGGCTGCGTTTAACGAATGCCCGTGTGTTTATCAGCGGATTCGATCGCCCCAACATCCGCTATCACATCGACCAAAACAGCGGCAAGATCGGTGCACGAGAACAACTGCTGCAGTTCATCCGCGGCAACCACGCGGGCGAGGCGGGTATCGTGTACTGCTTATCGCGCAAGCGCGTCGAAGAAATCGCCGTGTGGCTAAGCAACCAAGGGTTAACCGCCCTGGCCTATCACGCTGGCCTGCCGTCGGCGCAGCGCGAACGCTGCCTGCGGCGCTTTCTGGATGAAGACAGCGTCATCGTTGTGGCCACGATCGCCTTTGGCATGGGCATCGACAAACCCGATGTGCGGTTTGTGGCTCACTTGAATTTACCCAAAAGCATCGAAGCCTATTATCAAGAAACGGGACGCGCCGGACGTGATGGCCTGCCCGCCGACGCGTGGATGCGCTATGGCTTGCAAGATGTGATTACCCTGCGCCAAATGATGGCCGAGTCCACCGCCGAGGAATCCATCAAGCGCATTGAGCAACACAAACTCGATGCCATGCTGGGCTTATCCGAAGCGACTGCCTGCCGCCGCCAGACCTTGCTGGGTTATTTCGGCGAACACTTGGCCGAACCCTGCGGCAATTGCGATAACTGCCTAAACCCGCCCGAAACCTGGAATGCCAGCCTACCGGCGCAACAGGCGCTTTCCTGCGTGCATCGCACGGGGCAACGCTTCGGCGTGAATTATTTGATTGATGTCCTGCGTGGTAAAATCGATGCGCGGATTCGCCAGTTCGGTCACGATCAACTGGGCGTGTTTGGTATCGGCCATGCGTTATCTGCAGATAGCTGGCGCGGCCTGTATCGCCAATTGATTGCCCAAGGCTTGCTCATCGTCGATACCCAGGGCCATGGCGGCCTGGCCTTGGCCGAGCGTTGCCGCCCGGTATTACAAGGGCGAGAAGCCGTTTGGCTGCGCCGCGACACCAAATCCACCGAAAAAACCGCTCGCCCACCGCGTGGCAGCATTCAGTTCGCCTCGCCCCAAGATACCGCGCTGTGGGAAGCGTTGCGCGCCTGCCGCAAAGCCTTGGCTTTGCGGCAGGGCGTGCCGCCGTTCACCATTTTCCACGATACCACCTTGCTCGACATGTTGAATGCGCGCCCCGCAACGCCTGCCGAATTTGCCCGCATCTCTGGCGTCGGAGCGCGCAAACAGGAAGCCTACAGCGCAGCCTTTTTAGCCGTTATCACGCCCTTTGTCGATCAACCCGGCGCAGGGGCAACCCCTGTCAAAACCGCCTTGCGCGAAACGACCGAGGAAACGCTCGCCCTATTTCGCAGCGGCATGAATATCCCCGCCATTGCCCAGCATCGCGGGCTGAAACCCACCACCATCTATACGCATTTGGCTGAATTAATTCAGAAAGGCGATGCAACGCTGGCGGAAGTCGTCGAACTTTCGCCCGAAGAAATTACCCGCATCATTTCGGTGATGCGCGTGCAAACCGAACCCGGGGTGAAACCCGTTTTCGACGCGCTGCAGAGTGCCTATTCCTATGATATTTTGCGCTGCATTCAGGCATCGAAAGCCCACTGGGATAACGGTGGGCAGTAAAAAACCGCCGCCCCATGCCGGGGCGGCGGTTTTTTACTGATGATGCTCAACGAATGGCGCGCAAATACCACCATTCGAACAACCGCTTACCATAATGCAACAAGCGGCATGGTGGCGAGATGAATTGGCGTTTTTCGTTGCGGAACACCACCACGGCACGATCGAGCATATCCATCACGCAAATCAATTCCCATGCGAAGGTTTCATTCGCGGGTTTGCCCGCGAACTCCGCCCGCAAATTCTTCGCGGCGACCACCGCCATTAAATCTGCCATATGCGCTTGTTTGGGTGCCCAATCGGGGGCGGGGTAACTGCCCGAATCCCCCACCACATACACCCGCTCGAAACCTGCGACCTGGGCGGTGGCCTCGGCCCGAATCATGCCGCCCGGTGATTTCGGAAACGGCGCATTGTCCAGCCAGGCGGGGCCGGTCATACCGGGCATAAACAAAATCAGATCAGCCGCGAACTCACTGGCTTCTGTGACGATTTTATCGGCCTCAAATCGCACCATCTTTGCGCCGAGCTGCGTCTGGATATCGAATTTCTTCATGCGCGCCAAGAGGTGGTCGACCACCGCTTCGCCCAGCCGATTACCTGGCCGAAACGAGGGATTAAAAAACACCAGTTTGAATTGATCCCGGCGGCCTTGCTGACGCAGTAGTCGATCGATGCCGAACAAGAGCTCAAACATTGGCCCGCCCCGCACGGCCGAAGGCTCGTTCGGGTTAGTCCCAAACCCCAGCGCAATCGTGCCGCCAGTCATGGTGGCCAGTCGATCGCGGATCGTTTCAGCGGCATCAATCCCTTCACACACGGCAATGGCATGCTCAATCCCCGGCAGGCGCTTCAGGAATCGCCCGCCGCTCGCGATGATTAAGCCATCATTATCTACCGCTGAGGTAACACCGTCGTGTTCCACCATGACGCGCCGACCTTCGGCTTCCACCCCAACCACCCGACCGGGTTGATACTGCACATTCAGTCGCGCCAGTAACGGTTTTAAATTCACCATGATGTCGGCGCGGCTGCGCAGCTTGGCGGGCACCCAAATGAGACTGGGGTAATATTGCAAGGTCGGGGCGGGCGCAATCAAGGTGATGCACACATCAGGGCTGTGCTTACGCAACATTTTAATGGCGGTGACGGCACCAAAGCCTGCACCAATCACGCTGATGCGTTTATTCATAGTCACGTTCATGCGGCTTCTGTCTCGCCCGGTACGCGCGGCGCCGCGGCACCGCCGCAAAGCACATTCGCCGGTACGGCCACGTCAATCCGGTGCGGCTTGGGTAAATTGAGCGCCTGCATTTTCGCCACAAAAGCAGCCAAATCCAAACCCGCAATATACGGGTTGATGGTTTGCTCCTGCCCGACACTGCTCACCCGTTTGCCGTTGTAATCGTGACCGGGATAAATCAGTGTTTCATCGGGAAACGCGAGCAGCTGTTGAATGCTGCGATAGAGCGATTCAGGCGAGCCTTGCTGAAAATCGGTACGGCCACAGGCATCAATCAAAATCGTATCACCGGTAAACAGGCGATCTTCCCAACGATAGCTGGTGCAGCCATCGGTATGACCGGGGGTTGCCAGTGCGTGAATGCTGATGGAATCCATCTGAATGGTTTCACCGTTGGCAATCAAGCGATCCGCGCAATCAAGACCGGTACCTTTGCCCGCCACAAATTCAGCAGATGTCGCGTGACGCAAACGCCCGCCGCCGGTGATGTGATCGGCGTGCACATGGGTTTCCAGCACATATTTCAGCGTAAGCCCCAGTTCGGCCAACACCGACATATCGCGGTCGAACTGCTCATGTACCGGGTCAATCAACAGGGCCGACTTAGTCTGCTCATCAGCAATGAGGTAGGTGAACGTCGATGTGGGTTCATCAAATAACTGTTTGAAAATCGCCATGCCCTGCCCCTTGGTGTGTTTATGGGTGTATCAGTTATTTTATACACAAAATAACGCATTGCCTACCTACTTTTCCCCTATTTTTTCTTCAGTGGCCAATAGTTTTTCCCGGCAATTCCAAAGCCCGCTATGCTGTATATCTTGCCTCATTCAAAGAACCACCCTGCAAAGAACCACCATGCCTCATTCATCGCGCGCTTTGATTGATTCCCGTATCCCTGCCTTAACGCAGTTTCTACACGAGCACCTGCCCAATGCGGCGGCACCACCGGTGTTGGCCTCCGCTGATGCCAGCGCCCGTCGCTACTGGCGGGTGCGGATGGCGGATGGCAGCACCCGCATGATTATGGATGCCCCACCGCCCGGCGAAAATATCACCGGGTTTATCGCCATCCAAAAGCGCTTGCGGGCAGCGAATGTGCCCGTGCCGCAGGTATTTGCGCAAGATTCAGTACAGGGGTTCCTGATTCTCGAAGACCTCGGCGACTGTACGTTTTATCAATGGCGTCATGGGCATTCCACCACCGCAGTCAACGCGCAACTGCAAGCCGCAGTACGTTTATTGCCGAGCATTGCGGCCGCCGATGAGGCCGGTCTGCCTGAATTTGATCGCGCACGCCTCAATACCGAGATGGATCTCCTCCCCACGTGGTATATCACGCAGTATCACGGTCAGCCCTTTTCAGCCGAGCACAGCCAGCAATGGCAGCGTCTGCGTGATGGAATCAGCGCCAAACTACACACCATGCCGCAGGTGTTTGTACATCGAGATTATCACAGCCGCAATTTAATGGTTCAGGACGAGCGCGCACAAGGCCAGCTCGTGACGATTGATTTTCAGGATGCGGTGCGTGGGCCCTTGGCGTATGACTTAGTATCATTACTGCGTGACAGCTACATCGACTGGCCCGCCGAGCAAGTCGCAGCCATGCAGGAACTATTTTGGAACAGCCTGCCCGCGCCATTACAGCAGGCGCAATCGCTGACCCAGTTTCGGCACGATTTTGCGTGGGTGGCGGTGCAGCGGCATTTGAAAGTATTAGGGATTTTCGCGCGGTTGAGTATTCGCGATGGTAAGCACGGTTATCTCAAAGACCTGCCGCTTACCTGGAAACATGTGCAGCGTGCTTTGGCGGACATCCCCGAATTGGCGCCACTAAGCGAGCTCCTCGCACCCTACGCCCCTAAAACCTCGACCTAGGGACTGCCGACAAAACCAGTGCTTATTTTCGTTGAAAATTCGAGCCCGTTGAACCCGGCGCACCACCGGGGAATTGGCCTGAAATGCCGGGGTCCTTATACACATAAGGCTCGGGCGGGACGGGATTGTGTTGGTAGGGGGGCGGATAACTGCCCGCGCCAATTGACCAGCCCCCGGCACCCCCATTCACCCGCCACGAGGTACCCGTTGAGCCGCTACCGGGGTAATACCCGGGTGCGGGGTAGCCGCCGTACGTGTTGTCGAGAATGAGGGGGGGCTGAAAATACTTTGGGCGTGCGGCCTCGGCCGCTTGGGCGGCGGCTTGCGCCCGGGCGGTTTTAGCCGCCTCTTTCGCCGCCAGCTCACGGCGCTGATCATATTGTTTGGCGAGGCTGTTAATCCCCTGATTATCACCGCCCGTGCCCGCGTTCGGTGCATCAATCACCCGCGTCCTGGCATCGACGCCACAAGGCGACCCCGAAAAAATCACCAAGCCATTTTTGTCTTTGCACTGATATACCGTGGTCTCTTCGGCCAAAACCACGCGAGAGAAAACACCGACACACAGGAAAACACCCACCAGACGCGATAATCCCCAAACAGGCAAATGTCGGCTCATGATCCACCCTCCTCCCCAGTTGATGCGTTAAATATGCGGCATCGCCCAGCGGGCCGCAAGCGATTCACCGAAACATCAGCCAAACGCAATCTGGAGAATCACCCCGCGTCGCCGAAGGTTCCGCTCGGTTGATTTGAACTACGTACCTGCCAATGCTTTCAGCGCCTGCTCGATTTCCTTCGCACTCGGCGCAGCTTTACGCGCCAACTCCTGGGCGAACGTGGAAACACGCCACTCTTCGAGCTGTTCTTGCAACAACGACAATTGTGCGAATTGCGCGGGGTCTTTGCTGCTGCTTTGAATCCTTGCCATGACCTGGGCGGCCAGCGGCATGAACTGCACCCGCAGCATGCGATCGCGTTCGGGGTGGCGGTCGATTTTTTCCAGCCGTTTTTCGGCAGCGGTGAGATAACGCGGCAATTGTGCAAACAGGGGTGCGGGCGTGTGCCAGAGCATACCGGGGTAGAACAAGGCATCGAATTGTTCGGCGATTTCGCGCGCGGCCTCAATCTGCGAGAGCGGCAAGCGGCCTTTGAGTTTGCCGCGCAAGGTTTGATGCTGGGTGAACACCTGCCGCGTCTGGCTGGCCAATTGGCGAACCGCCTCATCCAAAGCGGGTTTAAGTAGCAATACCCGCGCGGCAAGTGTCACTGCATCCCGCACGCGGGGTTGCCCATCCACTGCCAGCTGAGCTACGGCGCGGGCAATTAATTCGGCATCAAAGGCAGTATCGCGCCGACTCGGCAACACGAGGCCAAACTCCGGCAAAGGACGATTCACCGACCATTGGGCGTATTGCAAACGCGCCGCATCCAAACTGCGTTCTTGCTTTAAATATTGCGTTAAATGCCGAACCTGTTCCGGCAAAGCCAAAAGCAGCAAGCGAGTAACCCCGCTGCGGTGCGCCCCAGCGGCACGCGCCAGAGAATCCAACAACACGACCCGCACCCGCTCGCCACGATCAACCAATGCCGGATACGCGGTCAGCGCCGCGCCCTGCTCATCGACGATCAATTCTTCGGGCAAATCGCCCAGCGACCAATCGGTTAAGTCGTCCCGTTCAAGCCGATGACGGGTACGCTCGGTGAAGGCTTGCTCGGCAGCCGCTTGATGACGTGCCACCAATACCGCTAAATCCCGATCCGCATCCATGATCTCGCCTGCGGTATTCACCACCGCGAAGCGCATCCGCAAATGCGTTGCCAACTTGCGTTCATCAAACGATTCCGGCGCGAATTTATGCCCGGTCATGCGCTGTAATTGCTCGGCCAATTGCGGGATCAGTGCGCCCTTCTCCATGCCGATGCGCTCAACCACCGCCGCTGCGAACTCCGGCGCGGGCACACAATGCCGCCGGTCGGCTTTGGGCAGGCCGCGAATCAGTGCTTCGATTTTCTCGCGACGCAAGCCGGGAATCAGGTGGCTCGCGCGGTCGGCATCGATCTGCGTGAGCGCGGCCAACGGCAGGCGCAGGGTCACACCGTCATCGGCGCTGCCCGGCGCAAAGTGATAGCTTAAGGGCAAGCTGAATGCACCCATCTGCAGGCGGTCAGGGAAGCCCGCCGGATCGTGCCGATCCGGTTCGCGCGCCATTAAATCTTCGCGGGTCATGCACAAGATATCGGGTTGCGTCGGCGTCACGGTTTTCAGCCAGCGGATTAAGCCCGGCGTGTCGAACACATCGACAGGCAGGCGCGTGGCATAAAAATCGAACAGGGTTTTATCGTCGATCAGTAAATCCGGACGACGACTGCGGGCTTCAATTTCCCGAATTTCATCAATCAGGGACTGATTGTCGCGCCAAAATTTCAATGTGCTCTCGAACGCACCTTCCACCAGTGCAGCGCGGATAAAAATCTCCCGGGCGGCCAGCGAATCGATGCGGCCAAAGTCGATACGCCGTTTGGTCACAATCGGCAAACCGAATAACCTTACTGTTTCAAAGGCGGCCACGCGGCCTGCGCGCTCATCCCAACGGGGTTCGCTATGCTCCACCGTGGTCAAATGCATCGCCAGCGCTTCGATCCAACGCGGATTAATCGCCGCGCCCATGCGGGCATACACCCGGCTGGTTTCAACAATTTCAGCGCTCATCAGCCATTTGGGCTGGGTTTTGGCGAGTGCCGAACCGGGGAAAATCTGAAAGCGGCGGTTGTTCGCGCCGATATACATCGTGGGCGTGCGCTGTTTTTTGCCGCGATTGTCTTTACCATCGTTTGTCTCGTTTTTATCGGTGCGGGTGGCCTCGTCACGCAGGCCGATATTCGCCAGCAAACCGGGCAAAATCGCTTGATGCAGGGCATCCAACCGTGCACGCAGCGGGGCTTCATCGCCCGCCACAATGGGTGGCAAGGGTATGGGGTCTGGCAATTTGGTTTTACCCAATTCATCGGCCTGCTCGCGCAGTTGGCCGAATAAATCATGCCATTCGAGCAGCCGGTTATATGACAGAAAATGCTTTTTCGCCCAGGTGCGACGCTGGCCTTGATTCTCGTGCCGCACGACCGCATGCCACGCATGCCACAGTGCCAGAATGCCGCCAAAATCAGAATCCGCCACCCGAAAGCCCTGCTGGGCCTGGTCGGCGGCTTGGGCGTGTTCAGCCGGGCGCTCGCGCGGATCTTGAATCGATAAAAACGAAACCACAATCAGCACATCCGCCGCCGTGGTATCCGTACCGACACGTGAATCCGGCAAAGCCGCCAGCAGCATGCGCCCCAGTGTGGGGTCAACTGGCAAACGCGCCAATTGCCGCCCCAGGCTGGTAATGCGCTGATGGGCATCCAGCGCGCCCAATTCAAACAGCAACCGCCGCGCCGCTGTCAGTTGCCGCGAATCGGGCGGTTCGATAAAGGGGAAATGTTCCGGCTCACCGAGTTTGAGCTCAATCAACCGCAGCACGACCGAAGCGAGGTTGGTACGCAAAATCTCGGGATCGGTAAACGCCGGGCGGGCGGCAAAATCGGTGGCATCGTATAAACGAATGCACACGCCCGGTGCAATGCGCCCGCAGCGCCCCGTGCGCTGGTTGGCCGATGCCTGAGAAATGGCCTCGACCTGCAATTTCTGCACCCGAGAGCGTGGGCTGTAGCGGGCGATGCGCGCCAGCCCCGAATCGATCACATAATGAATACCCGGCACGGTGAGCGAGGTTTCAGCGACGTTGGTCGTCAGCACCACGCGCCGCCCGGTGTGCGGGGAAAAAATCCGCTGCTGTTCGGCCGCCGAAAGCCGCGCAAACAGGGGCAGAATTTCAGTGTGGCGCAAACCGTGGCGGCTTAAACGCTGCGCGCAATCGCGGATTTCCCGCTCGCCAGGTAAAAACACCAGAATATCGCCATGACCATGGCTTTGTAGTTCATCGACCGCTGCCACAATCGCCGTCGCCAGATCCTGTTCTTCGGCTTGTTTTTCACCGACATCGTCATTGTTTCTGCGTGCAGTATCCAAAGGGCGGTACAACACTTCAACGGGGAAACTGCGACCCGCCACCGTCACAATCGACGCATTCTGCCACGTACCGTCAGCATTTTTTTGCGCGAAATGGGTTGCGAAGCGTTCAGTATCAATGGTGGCGGAAGTAATCACCAGCCGAAATTCGGGGCGGCGATCGAGCAAACGACGCAAAATGCCGAGCAGAAAATCAATGTTCAGGCTGCGCTCATGCGCCTCGTCGATGATCAGCGCGTCGTACCGCAGCAAATCCGGATCGCTGTGAATTTCTGCCAACAAAATCCCATCGGTCATCACCGCCACGCGGCCCTCATGGCGGGTTTGATCGGAAAACCGCACCTTGTAGCCGACTACGCCTGCGCCTACAACACCGAGCTCTTCCGCCAAACGGCTGGCCACATTGCGCGCCGCAATCCGCCTCGGCTGGGTATGACCAATCTGCCCTGTGATGCCATAGCCCAATTCGAGCAGCATCTTGGGCAGTTGCGTGGTTTTGCCCGACCCCGTTTCGCCCGCAACGATCACGACTTGGTGCGCACGCAGCAAATCCATAATGGCAGCACGCTGACCACTCACCGGCAAATCATCGGGATAATCGAACACCACCGCCGCCGCACGCCGCGCACTGATGAGCGCCGCGCTGGCTTCAAAGGCATCAACCAAGGCAGTGATCTGAGCGCTATCGAGCCGATGCTGGCGCAACTCGCGCTCGGCACGGTCGACGCGGCGGGTTAAAGCGGCCTGATCACTCAGTGGCAAATCATCCAAATGCGCGCGCAAAAACGCGATAACATCCGCAGATGATGTGGAGATCGGCTCAGGTGCCGTGAGCAAAGGGGGTCTGGGTTCAGGTTGTGGCATAGTCATGCCGCCAGTGTTGGGGATAGACCGGAGCGAATCAAGCCCGCCCGCCGGTAAATGATGCCTGCAAATTTTTATCGAGGAGATTTCATGCCCGCAGATATGACTTTTTGGGCGGCCTTACTGGTCGGATTTTTTGGCGGCGTGCACTGCATCGGCATGTGCGGTGGCATTGTGGGCGCGCTTACCTTCGGCTTGCCCCCCGAAAAACGCGCCACTGCCAAGCAGCTGATGCCCTATTTACTGGCCTACAACCTCGCCCGCATCAGTTCGTATGTACTCGCCGGGGCGATTGCCGGATTAATCGGCGCGCTGGGGTTATCACTCATCCCCATGCAACACGCCCAGCTGTATTTACTGATGATTGCTGGTGGCTTCATGGTGCTGATGGGGCTGTATGTCGGCGGCTGGTGGTTTGGCCTAACGCGCATTGAACGTGTCGGCTCTCGGCTATGGCGCTATATCGAACCGTTTGGCCGCAAGCTCATGCCGGTAAAAAACCCGAAGCAAGCGTTATTGCTCGGCTTTGTGTGGGGCTGGCTGCCCTGTGGCTTGGTGTATAGCGTATTGATTTGGGCCCTTTCAGCAGGCAGTGCCACCCAAGGCGCGCTGCTCATGCTGGGCTTCGGCCTCGGCACCCTGCCGAATTTACTGCTCATGGGCGCATTCGCCGCCCAGCTTTCCGCCCTCACCCGCCAAAAATGGGTGCGCTGGATTGCTGGCGCCGCCGTCACCGGCTTCGGGCTTTATACCATGGGCATGGCAATTTGGAATATTCAGGCAGGTTAATTCCTTCACGGTACAAGAAGGCTACGCGCCACACTGAAGCGGGTTTAAACACAGGACCATCGTGCTTCGCCTGGCGGTTTTTTCATGATAAATCAGCGAGGCCTCTCAGGAAACGCCCCTTGGCACCCAGTAACAAAATATCGTTACTGGCCGTCCATCATTGCCTGGGCCCCGCCGCGAACAAACCAGTAATTATGCACGCCATGCGCGCGCAGAAAATATTGCAAGGCCCGAACCTGTATACCTTTGACATCAATGAAATATAACGCCACGCCATCACGCTTGGCCTGCTCGATGGCGGCAGCGAGCGCTGCCTCGTCCTGCAATGGAATATTCTGATCCCGCATCTGGAATAAAGAAATCCCCGCCCTTTGCCACGGCGCACGGATATCGATAACCACCGCCTTCGGATCATTGTTTAGTTTGGCTAAAATTGCATCCGGCCCGAGAAGATGGGCACCGAACTCCTCATCTGAGATCAGCTGATCCGCCGAGCGCATTGGTTCGCCATTCAACACACACTCGGTCGGATGGGTATGCGCAAAAGCGTAAACGCCCGCATCAAAGACTCGCACATCGGGAATACCCGCCTGTGTGGCCAGCACCGCTGCCTTGAACGCCATAATGCAAACAGGTCCGATGCAATAAAACACCACCGGTTTTTTGGAGTTGCCGATGATGTGGCGCACGGCTGCCAGAAATTCATCCTTGGGTAAAATCACGGGGGCTGATTGCGCCCCGCGGATGTGCAGCACGTTGTAACTAAACGTGGATCGAGTATCGATAATCGTATACGCGTCCGGATTTTTTGCCAGATCGTCAGCGCTGATATATTTCAGGTTGAACGGCGCATACACCACTCTCGGCGGGGTCTGGGTTTGTTTGGCTGGCGACATTTGATCCGCGTTCAGGGGCTGTACCGCAGCAAGCGCTGCAACGATAGATATCAGCGCTATAGAATAAATTTTCATCCTAAATCCATTCCTGTTGATTGATAGGCTTATTGATTAATCGGCATACGATTTTCATCCTGCTGCAGAGTACCCTCTCAATCCAGGATTGTAAAACATGGGGCGGGAATAGGGATCATCGTGAATTTATAACGGGGGCGATGGGGCGGCTGGGCTTATTGTATCTTCGGCCAGCGCCAGGTTCGCACGGACTGTGCCCTGGCGAGTAGCCCGGATGAAATCCGGGGATTCCGTTACCGCGCCATCCGAGCCACTTGAGCGCTCAACCACCCGCGCTGGGCAAACCCCTTCGCTGCCACAGCCAATAAATCACCGGCAACAGGAACATCGACAAGAGCGGTGCGGTAATCATGCCGCCGATCATGGGGGCGGCGATGCGCGACATCACTTCCGACCCCGTCCCGTGGCCGATCAGAATCGGGATGAGCCCGGCGAGAATCACCGCTACGGTCATGGCTTTGGGGCGCACCCGCAGCACCGCGCCTTCCATGATGGCACTGGCTAAATCGGCGCGGGTATTGAGTGTGCCGTTGCGGCGGCGATCATCAATGGCATGATCCAGATAAATCAGCATCACGACGCCAAATTCCGCCGAAACGCCCGCCAAGGCGATAAAGCCCACCGCCACCGCGATGGACAACTCAAAATTGAGCGCCCACAACAGCCAGAATCCGCCCACCAGCGCAAACGGCAAACTGCCCATAATCATCACGGCTTTGCCCCCATGGCGGAAAATCAAGAACAGCAGCACGAAGATAATCGCCAAAGTCAGCGGCACCACTTGCTCCAGTCGTTTGCTGGCGCGTTGCAGGTATTGATATTGCCCCGTCCAATTGATGGCATAACCCGGCGGCAGGGCGACCTGCGCATCAACAATCCGCCGTGCACTGCTGACATAACCGCCCAAATCCACACCGTGGGTAGTGACAAATACAAACCCGGCTGGGCGGCTGTCTTCAGAGCGAATCATCGGTGGGCCATCAGTGACAGCGATGCTGGCAACCTGCCCCAAGGCCACGGTGGCACCAGCAGGCGTCACAATCGGCAGGTCTTTCAGCGCCTCGATGCTGTCGCGGTCGGCGCGCGGATAACGAATGCTTACGGGAAAGCGCTCCAAACCTTCGACGGTTTGCGTGACTTCCGCGCCACCGACGGCGAAATTAATCACATCCTGAATATCGGCGATATTGAGGCCAAAACGCGCCGCCTTGACGCGATCGGGCGTGATCTCGATATAACGCCCGCCGGTGGTGCGCTCGGCATACGCGGTGCGCGTGCCCGGTACACTATGCAACAACACCGATTCGACCTGCTGGCCAATGCGGGCAATTTCACCCAAATCGGGTCCGGTGATTTTCACGCCAATCGGCGTTTGAATGCCCGTGGTTTGCATGTCGATACGGGTTTTAATCGGCATCACCCAGGCGTTATTCAAGCCGGGAAACTGGATCTTCGCATTGAGATTATCAATGAGTTTGCCCAACGTCATACCCGCTGCCCATTCGCTGCGCGGTTTAAGCTGGATGGTGGTTTCGATCATCTCCAGCGGCGCGGGGTCGGTGGCGGTATCGGCGCGACCAATTTTGCCAAATACCGATTTCACTTCCGGCTCCTGCGCGATGAGGCTATCTACTTGCTGCAAGAGCAGGCGCGCATCGCCAATCGATAACCCTGGCGCGGTGGTGGGCATGTACAGCAAATCACCTTCATCCAGTGTGGGCATAAATTCGCTACCCAAACCCCGCCCCAGTTCCGCGATTTTCGGTACAGCGGCGAAGCTGTTTTCCCAACCCTTCGCCCAATCGCTTTGCCAATGGGTGACGCGCAACTGCCAATCGGCGCTGCCCGCCCACTTGAGCGGGGCAAGCAACCCGCCGATGCCAGACAGTGGCAATACCATCGACACCACAAACACCAGACTCAGGGCGATCAGGGTTTTCGGGAAGCGTAAGGCGACACGCAGGGCCGGGCGATATAACCCGATCAAGGCGCGATTGAGGGGGTTTTTGGTCTCCGGTGGAATTTTTCCGCGAATAAAATACCCCATCAGCACCGGCACCAGCGTCACCGCCAAGCCGGCGGCGGCGGCCATCGCATAGGTTTTGGTGAAGGCGAGTGGCGCGAACATCCGACCCTCTTGCGCCTGCAGGGTGAACACTGGCATAAACGACAGCGTAATAATCAGCAACGAGAAAAACAGCGCCGGACCGACTTCGCCGGAGGCTTTCGCAATCAGCCGCCAATGATCCTCACCGGTTGGCGGGCTACCGTGTTCTTCCCGCCAAGCCGCCA
Source organism: Pseudomonadota bacterium (assembly GCA_021801265.1). Classification (GTDB taxonomy): domain Bacteria; phylum Pseudomonadota; class Gammaproteobacteria; order Halothiobacillales; family Halothiobacillaceae; genus Halothiobacillus. The sequence goes on from JAJYYE010000001.1 coordinate 288,568, forward strand.
AATGCCGATGCGCGTTTTCAATCAGCACAATCGCCGCATCGACCATCGCGCCAATGGCAATCGCAATGCCGCCGAGCGACATGATATTGGCATTGATGCCTTGGGCGTGCATCACAATAAACGCCATCAATACCCCGAGCGGCAGGCTGACAATCGCCACCAGCGCAGAACGGAAATGCCACAAAAACACGATACACACAAGGGCAACCACGAGGAATTCTTCCAGCAACTTGCCGCTCAACGTGTCCACCGCGCGGTCAATCACACCGGAGCGGTCGTACACCGGCACAATCTCCACCCCCTTGGGCAGGCTGGGTTTGAGGTGGTCGAGCTTGGTTTTCACCGCTTCGATCACCGCACGGGCATTTTCCCCCGAGCGCATCACAATAATGCCGCCCACCACCTCGCCCTTGCCATTCAAATCGGCAATGCCGCGCCGCCCGGCAGGACCCAGACGCACGGTGCCCAAATCACGCACCAGTATCGGCGTGCCGCTTGCGGTGACACCCACCGGGATGCGTTCTATATCGGCTACGCTTTTCAAGTAGCCGCGACTCGTCACCATATATTCCGCGCCGCCCAATTCGAGCACGCCTCCGCCCACTTCCTGATTACCCGCCGCCACGGCCGCCCTCAGCGTGTTGAGCGAAACCCCAAACGCACGCAGTCGATCGGGATCCACCACGATTTGATACTCCTGCACCATGCCGCCGACGGTGGCGACCTCAGCTACACCTGGCACCGTTTGCAACTGGAACTTCATGAACCAGTTTTGCAAGGTCGTGAGTTGCGACAAGTTCATGGTGCCGGAGGGATCGGTGAGCGCGTATTCATACACCCAACCCACGCCGGTGGCATCCGGCCCGAGCTGCGGTTGCACGCCGGCAGGCAGGCTGGCTCTGGCTTGATTCAAATATTCCAGCACCCGTGCGCGCGCCCAATACAAATCGGTGCCGTCCTTGAAGGTGACATAAATATACGAATCACCATAAAACGAATAGCCGCGCACGGCGGTTGAACCGGGCACGGAAAGCAGGGTCGTGGTGAGGGGATAGGTGACTTGATCCTGCACCACCTGCGGCGATTGGCCGGGGTAGCTGGTTTTGATAATCACCTGCGTATCGGATAAATCCGGAATGGCATCCAAGGGCGTGGCGCGCCAGGAATACCAACCGACCACGGCCAGAATTGCCGCCAGCAAGAGCACCAGCACGCGGTTTTTAATCGAGGCTTCAATGATGGATTTAAGCATGTTCAAAGCCCCCCCTAGTGTGCATTCTGATGTGGTGAAGAAGCGGCTTCGGGCGCAACGGCAGGCGGAGCGCCCGTGTCACCGGTCATGCGTTCAAATGAGGCTTGCAGACTGCTTTCGGAATCCAGCAAAAACTGACCGGAGGCGACAACTTCGTCCTGGGGCGCCAATCCGCGCTCAATCTGAGTGTAGCCATCCGCCGACTGCCCCACGGTCACCAACACCGGCTGAAAACTGCCATCGGCATTTTTGCGCACCACGCGCGCACCATTCGGTGTGGGGATGACTGCCGATGTCGGCACGGTCAGCACATCGGCCTGCGGCGCGCCGCTGATGCCCACTTCGGCAAACTGATTGGGCTTGAGTACACCATCGGGGTTTTCAAACACCAATCGGGCTTTGAGGGTGCGCGATTTGGGATCGAGCTCGGGATACACGAAATCCACGGTGCCGTGCCAAATGCGCCCTGGAATACCATCAACCGTCATTGTCGTCGGTTGACCAACCGCCACCTGGTTCATATCGCGCGCTAAAATTTCTGCCTGCACCCACACCTTGCTCGCATCGGCGATGGTGTACATATCCAGATCGGGCGTGACATACATGCCATCGCGCAAATTAATCGCCGAAATGTAGCCCGCCTGCGGTGCCAGCACCGGGATGGTGCGTGCCACCTTGCCACTGGCCGCGACTTGATTGATGATCGATTCCGGCACATTCAGCAACCGCAACCGTTCCCTGGCGGCATCGCGCAGCTCTGCCATGCCGCTTTTTTGCGCGACCAGAAAATCCTTTTCGGCCGACAAAATGTCCGGCGAATAGATGGTGAGCAGCACCTGCCCTTTTTGCACCCTGTCACCCAGCGCGCGCGCATTGAGTTGCTCCACCCAACCGCTGGCGCGCGGATGCACATGGGCGAGGCGATTTTCATCAAAATCAACCAACCCGACGCTGTGAATTTGCCGCGTCAGATTGCGCCATTGCACGGGGGCGAGCACCACATTCATATAGCGCAAGGTCAACGGCGCCACGCTCACGGCAGGCATATTGACTGGCGCGGCAAGTGGTGGGTTCGCGGTGCTTCGATTGACCTGCGCGATCACGGGATTTCCCGAATGGGCGCTATCTCCGGCGGTATCCTTGGTACCCACTGGAAATAACTTCGGCACCAAGGTCATGCCGCAAATCGGGCAATGGCCGGGATGATCCTCAATAATTTGCGGATGCATCGGGCAGGTATATTTGGTGACGAACTGGGGCGTAACCGCTGCCCTGGAACTGGCTTGCGCGGGTTGTGGCGCAACAGCTGCTGGCATTTGCACTTGTGGCGCGGAGGATTGATCCGATCCGCTCATTGCCGCCTCGACCGTACCCCCTGCCGTATCACGGGTACCCACTGGAAATAACTTCGGCACCAAAGTCATGCCGCAAATCGGGCAATGGCCGGGGTGATCCTCAATAATTTGCGGATGCATCGGGCAGGTATATTTAGTGACGAGTTTGGGTTCCGCCGCTGTTTTTACGCTCGCTGTAGCGGGCTGATTTGTCACGGTCGGCTTGGCGCCATTGAGCCCGCTTGCCGCGCCGTCGCTCATATCCATGCCCGGCAGCGCTTCGGCGACCGCCGTGCGGATTGGGGATGCGCCAATCAAGGTATATGTCACGGCACTGGCCGTAACGCTCGCGACCACGCCGGTGGCCACGAGGCCAATCAGGGTTGCTTTGTTCATGCGGGGTTCTCCAAAAGGTAACGCAGATCAATCAAGCGACTGGCGCGATCGATCGTTAAATCCAGCCGTTGTTGCTGGCCTTGAATGAGTGCTTGTTCAGCATCGATAATCGCCGTGAAATCGCCGCCGCCCGCGCCAAACTGACTTTGCGCCAATTTCGACACCTGATGCAATTGCGGCAAGATGCGCTCGTCATACCCACGAATGCGCTGGTTGAGGCTGGTAAAATCGCGCTCAAGCGATTGAGCCTCGGCATGGAGTTGCGCCGCACGATCATCCAGCGCGAGTTGCTGGGCCGCCGCGCGCTGCTGGGCCGCCGCTAAACGCGGCACTTGACGCTCACCGGAGAAAATCGGCAGGCTCATCGAGATGCCAATCGAGCCGGTATTGGGCATCGTGCCTGCGTTCACGCCATAACCGACTTCCACGCCAAACTGCGGCTTGAAGGCCGCTTTCGCCACCCCGATATCGGCACGAGCTTCACCGAGCTGTGCCCGCAACACGGCCAGTTCCGGCTGATTGTTGATTGCGCCCTGCGGCGCATCGCGCAACCCGGCAGGCAAATCAGCGGGCCACGCAGCCTCGGCTCGATCACCAATCCAGCGCGCAAGACGGGCGCGCGTTGCGGATGCATCTCCTTGCTTCTGTTCAACTTGATCATCCAACTCGGCCACCTTCACCTGCAAACGCACCAAATCAGTCGCCCGCGCACGTCCCGCGCTATAAGACGTTTGTGCGCTGCTTAACAACCGTCGGTACAGGGCTTGTTCATTGCGTAAAAGGGCAACCGTTTGCTCATCCCGATACACCGTCAGCCAAAATCGACGTACCTCCCGTAGCAGTAACTGGCGCTTCACCGTGATATCAGCGGTTGCCGCTGCCGTGCGCGCATCCGCCGCCAAGGCTTGCTGCGCCAAGGTATCGCCGGGCGGCAAGGTCTGGCTCAAACTCACCGCCACCATCGTGGTGGGCAGTCGGGTCATGCTGAAATTATCGAGCGGCAAATTTTGCAGTCCCACCGATACGGTCGGGTCGGGCAACTGATCGGCAGCGCCCGCATCATGGGCATCGGCGGCGCGGCGGTGCTGCGCCGCTTCAATCCCTTGATCGCTCGTTAAAGCCAACGCTTCGGCTTGTTGCAAACTCAACGACGCTGTGCCTGGACTCGGCGGGCCAGCCAAGGCCACACCGGTTAAATTCGACGATACCAACGCCACGCAAATCAAACTGACCCGTGGCGCAAAAAAAACGCTGCGAAAAAATAGGTTCATGATTAACCCCATCAAAAGCCAACAATCAATTAACGCCTTCGGCACCGACAGCAAGGCCTGCCCGAATTTTTGCGCTAACTGCCGCGAAATCGCACCGATAACCTGGATAAATCCAAGCAACCCAAAGGGCGTTTAGGGCGAATTTTGGGCGTAGTAGCCCGCTGTGGATTAACCGATGGGGGGACGAAAGAGGATAGCGGTCACACCTTGATGTGCGTGCGCCAATGCAGCAGATAGTTTTTCAGAAAGTACCGGCGACACGACAGGCACCGTGTTATACGAGGGGAGCGCTACCGAACCCAGTAATAAACACAGGCTGCAATGCTCGCAACCATTCACACAGTGGTAAGCCACAGGCTGCGCGTTGTCATCGCTCATCACCATGGCGCCAGCCAAACCCGACTCATGACAATGAGGCTGCTGTGGTGCGGGTTGAGGCTGCCACGTATTTTGCCAGCCCCGCGCAAACGCATCAGACATCATCGGGCAGCCCTCAATGACCGCAGCTGCCAGCGCGTTGTCGAGCGGGAGCCAGACAGCGAACAGCAGCATAATCGACGAAATGAAGCGTCTGAGGTTCATGAGTCAGAGTATCGATGAGCTTCAAGACATTTGCAATCCCGACTCCATCACAATGACTATGCAGCAATCGAGGAATCCACTTGACGGCGCCTCGATGTGCCGCTAATATCCGCCGCCTTTCCATAAGATCACAGTGCGTGTCTGGCTGACATAACAAGCTAGCGTGCGCGACCTGAACAAAGGTTAAATACCAACATGTACGCAGTAGTAGTCACCGGCGGTAAACAATATCGCGTAGAACCTGGCGAATGGCTCCGGGTTGAAAAATTAGAAGGCGAAGAAGGCACCGCAATCACTTTGGATCGCGTGTTGATGATCGCTGACGGCGAAGCCATCAAAGTGGGCTCGCCCACCTTGGCTGGCGCCACCGTCACCGCTGAAATTATTGGCCAGGGCCGCGGCAAGAAAATTGATATCATCAAGTTTCGTCGTCGTAAGCATCATCGCAAGCATCAAGGTCATCGCCAAGCGTTCACCGAGATCAAGATCACCAGCATTAATGGTTAATTTCGCGTAAGGCGGCGCCTCTGCCCGCCTTAATGCACTGTTTGGAGTTTTGTCATGGCACATAAAAAAGCAGCCGGCTCGTCACGCAACGGCCGTGATTCCGAAAGCAAACGCTTGGGCGTTAAACGCTACGGCGGCCAAGTCATCAACGCGGGTAGTATCATTATTCGTCAACGGGGCACCCAGTTTCACCCGGGCGCGAATGTGGGCTGTGGTCGTGACTACACCCTGTTCGCACTGGTTGATGGCGCGGTGAAATTCGAAGTAAAAGGCGACAAATCGCGTCGCTTTGTGAGCATCGTACCCACCGTATAAATGGTGCCGGCCACAGCGGTTCGTCCGTTCGGCTGCGGTGAATTTTTCTTGCTTGGGCAACCAAGTTTTTAGCCCCGTACACTGCGGGGCTTTTGTGTTTTCGGCTGCTTTCGGATTGATCCTGTTCATGCCCCGAACCACGGCCTAGGTGATAGATCATGAAATTCGTAGATGAAGCCAAAGTAAAAGTAAAAGCCGGCGATGGGGGGAATGGCGTGATCGGCTTTCGGCGGGAAAAATATGTACCGAACGGCGGCCCTGATGGCGGCGATGGCGGCAATGGCGGCAGCGTTTACTTTGCCGGCGATGCCAATCTCAACACCTTGGCAGATTTTCGCTTTGTGCGGCATTACGAAGCCCAGCGCGGTGAAAACGGCAGCGGTGCAAACCAAACGGGTGCCAAAGGCGAGGATTTGTGGGTGCGGGTCCCCTTGGGCACCGTGGTACATGATCTCGACACCGGCGAAATTCTGGGTGAAGTACTCGATCCCGCCCAACCCCTGATGGTCGCCAAGGGCGGCTGGCATGGGTTGGGCAATGCCCGTTTTAAAAGCTCGACTAATCGCGCCCCGCGCCAAAAAACCGATGGCACACCGGGCGATGAACGCCGACTGCTTCTCGAGTTGCGCGTGTTGGCCGATGTCGGCTTGCTGGGTATGCCGAACGCGGGGAAATCCACCCTGATTCGCGCGGTTTCTCAAGCCAAACCGAAAGTCGCCGATTATCCGTTTACCACCCTGCACCCCAATTTAGGCGTAGTTGCACCTGAGCCGCACCGCAGTTTTGTGATGGCAGATATTCCGGGCCTCATTGAAGGTGCGGCCGAAGGTGCGGGGCTGGGCCATCAGTTCCTGCGGCATTTAGCGCGCACCAATTTGCTGCTGCATATTGTGGATGTGGCCCCACTGGACGAAGTGGATCCGGTAGAATCGGTTGCCATTATTGAAGAAGAATTGGTGCGTTATGACGAAAGCCATTTCACCAACTCCGCTGAGCGGCCTCGCTGGTTAATTTTGAATAAGATCGACCAATGGCTTGAGGAAGAGCAGACCGAAGAAATCGCCGCCTTGACGACGCGTTTTCGTACCGAGCTGGATTTCAAAGGGCCAATTTTTGCGATCAGCGCGCTGAATAAACAAGGTACGACGGCACTGGTTTGGGCCATTATGGAGTTTATGGAAGCGGCGCGCGCGGCAGACTTACTGGCTGAAACCACCAAGGCGAAAACCCCTGCAGTAGCGCCCTCGGTCTATAAAAACCCTAATCTTGAGTGGACGGAGGAATAATCCCCCATGAGTCGAATCGATCACCCCGTGAGCGCCCGAGCACATCTCAAAACTGATCGTCGCTGGGTGATTAAAATCGGCTCAGCCATGGTGACGGGTAATGGGGCCGGCTTGGATTTAGCAGCCATCGACCACTGGGCGGGGCAAATTGCAGCCTTAAGGGCGCAAGGCCGGGAAATTGTGATTGTGACCTCCGGCGCGGTGGCCGAGGGCATGGCGCGCTTGGGTTGGAAAGATCGCCCCGCTGCCCTGCCCGAATTGCAAGCCGCCGCCGCCGTGGGGCAAATGGGGTTGGTACAGGCCTATGCGGATGTCCTATTGCGCCACGGCATTCACACGGCGCAAATTTTGCTCACGCACGATGATTTATCCGACCGCCAACGGTATTTGAATGCGCGCAGCACCTTGCGGGTTTTACTGGATTTAGGCGTGGTGCCGGTGGTCAATGAAAACGATACCGTGGCCACCGATGAAATTCGTTTTGGTGATAACGACACCCTTGCCGCACTGGTTGCCAATCTCGTGGAAGCCGATGTCTTGGTGATTCTGACCGATCAGCTCGGGCTTTTTGATGCAGACCCGCGCAAAAATCTCGCCGCCCGATTGCTCACCGAAGTCACCGCAGGCGATCCTGCATTAGAAAGCATGGCCTCAGCCGAAGGCGGCAAACTCGGGCGCGGCGGGATGTATACCAAAGTAATCGCCGCCAAACGCGCCGCTCAATCGGGCGCAGTCACCGTGGTCGCTTCGGGGGCGACGCCACAGGTGCTGCTTCAACTGGCAGCAGGCAAACCGGATGTCGGCACGGTGTTCCAACCAGCGCAGAATCGGCTGGCAGCGCGCAAGCAATGGCTGGCGGGGCAATTGCGCGCACGCGGCACGCTGCATGTGGATTTTGGCGCGGCAGCCGCTTTGCGCCAAGGGGGGTGCTCGCTTTTACCCATCGGCGTCACTCAGGTAGAAGGCGAGTTTACCCGAGGCGATTTAGTGCGGATTGTCGATGCATCGGGCCAGGATTTCGCCAGAGGCTTAACCAATTACAGCACAGAGCACGCCCGAAAACTCTGCCGGCAACCCAGCAACGCCATTGCGGCGCTACTCGGTTTTGTTGAAGAAGACGAGCTGGTTCACCGCGATAATCTAGTTTTACTTTAAGCCGGGCACATCCCATCAGCGCGATATGTTTCGCCCCAACCAGTATCATCCCAAGTTATCCGGTTAAATCATCCAGCAGCGATTGCTGCGCGGAGCGTGGCTTGGCATTGTGATGTCGTTTGACCCGATGATACAACCCATCCGCCTCAAGCGCCCATGCGCCGGTGTTATCGCTAAGATAACGCTCAAACGCCTCATTAATTACCCGCACCTTCAACTCGGGCGAATCGATGGGGAAGCAGGTTTCCAGGCGCACGAAGAAGTTGCGTGGCATCCAGTCGGCGCTGGATAAGAACAGTTCATCATCGCCATCATTCAAGAAGTAAAACACCCGGGGGTGCTCTAAAAACCGCCCCATCACCGAGCGCACATGGATATTTTCGGATAACCCGGGAATACCAGGCTGCAAGCAGCAGACACCGCGCACAATCAGTTCAATCACCACACCCGCTTGAGAGGCCTGATATAAGGCCTCGATAATCTGGCGGTCGATTAGTGCATTCATTTTGGCGCGGATCAGCGCCTTGCGCCCTGCCCTTGCGTGCTCCATCTCTCGCCCAATCCGCTCCAACATACCGCTATGCAAGGTGAAGGGCGATTGCAGCAAACGCTTGAGCCGCATGCCCCGCCCCAGCCCGGTGAGCTGCATAAACAGTTTATTGACATCGTCACCGAAAAACCGGTCATCAGTCAGCAAACCGAAATCCGTATAAATTCGAGCAGTACCGGGGTGATAGTTGCCTGTACCCAGATGCACAAAGCGCTTTAAGCGCGAGCCATCGCGACGCAAAACCAGGGTCATTTTACCGTGGGTTTTGTAGCCTACGATGCCATACGCCACATAGGCACCCGCTTTTTGCAGTCGCGTGGTGATGTCGATATTTGCCTCTTCATCGAAGCGGGCACGCAACTCAACAACCGCCGTCACTTCCTTGCCCGCCCGGGCCGCCGCCTCCAATGCATCGACAATCGCCGAGTCACGCCCGGTGCGGTAGAGCGTCATTTTAATGGCCACGACCTTCGGATCGCTGGCCGCTTGGCGTACAAATTCGACCACGGGCAAAAATGATTCATAGGGGTGATGCAACAAGATTGAACCGCGTTGTTCGATGGTTTCAAAGATATTCGCATCGCCGCTTAACTCATTTTTAAGCTTTGGCGTAAAAGGGACATCCTTCAGATCCGCGCGATTAACCAAGCCGTACAATGCCATCAAGCGATTCAGATTCACCGGGCCGTGTACCTGGAATACCGCATGGTTTTCCAATTTGAAGCGGTCGCACAAAAAATCGATCATTTCCTGCGGGCAGTTATCGGCAACTTCAAGCCGCACGGCATCACCGTAATTACGTTCAAACAATCCGCCCTGCAAGGTTTTGAGCAAATCCTCATCATCATCCAGATCAACGGCCAGATCACTGTTGCGGGTAACCCGGAACTGGTAGCAGCCCGTCACCGTCATCCCCGGAAACAACTCATGCACATGGGCGTGAATGATTGAGCTCAGAAACACAAAACTCGAAGTGCTACCGGAAGCCTCTTCATCCATCCGGATAATCCGAGGAAGCGCGCGCGGCGCCTGAACAATCGCCATCCATGCTTCGCGGCCATAATCATCCGTCCCTTCCAGCGAGACGACAAAATTGAGCGATTTATTCAAAATGCGCGGGAAAGGATGCGAGGGGTCGAGTCCCAAGGGGGTCAGCAAGGGGAGTAGTTCGCGCCGAAAAAACTGCTTCACCCATAACGCTTGCGCTTCACTCCAATGGGTACGGCGGAGAAAATCGATCCCTTGTTCGGCCAGTGCGGGAATAATCTCATCGTTGAGCGTGTGATATTGGTCGTAAACCAACTCATGTGCTTTCGTGTACACCTGGGTGAGCTGCTCCTCAGGTGTTAAACCGGAATCATCCGGACGGCTCAAACCCACCCGCAATTGCTGGGTGAGTGAGCCGATTCGAACCTCAAACAACTCATCCAGATTCGACGACGAAATACATAAAAACTTCAACCGCTCCAGCAGGGGCACACTGACATCCTGCGCCAACTCAAGCACGCGGCGATTGAAGGCAATCAGGCTCAATTCACGATTGATGAATACAGGAGAAATAGATTGTTCTGGGTTTTCAGTCATAAAATCGCAACTTGGTTGAACTAGAATGAGTATAAGGAATTACTGGCGTGCTTATAGTCACACAGAAGGATGCAAATTTCTTCTTTAAGCGCCCATCTCACTCGTGTCATTATGAAACAGGTCGGTGACAACTCGGTGACGCGCCCACCCCGCTCGCTTCAACAAACTTTTTGGAGAAAATCGATTTCATGGAATCTTATAACGGTACTCCGCACACGCTCACGCGCTTCGACGATGATTTAAACAGCCTACGCACACTCATGATGAATATGGGCGGCATGGCGGAGCAGCATTTTGCCGATGCCTTGGCGTATCTACTGGATGCCGATGCCATTCGCGGCGCGCGTGCGATCAGCCAAGATTATGAAATCAATCGCCTAGAGTCCTCTATTGATGAACTGGCCATTCAGATCATCGCGCGCTACTCGCCCACAGCCAATGATTTACGCACCATCATGTCTGTGGTCAAAACCATCACTGATCTCGAGCGCATCGGCGATAAATCAGAAAAGCTTGCCCGCATTGCAGAAGAAATCGGCCCGACTCTGCGCACAACGGATTTTGTGAGCCATTTTCGTGTCATGGGGCGCATTGTGAGCGGCATGCTCCACGATGCGCTGGATGCCTTCGTGCGCTTGGACGCGATTGCTGCCGAGGAGATCATTCGCCGTGATACCCATGTCAACCAGGAATACAACGCAGTACACGGCATATTGCTGAAATTCATGACAGAAAACCCCAACTCGGCCGAAGTGAGTTTGCGGATGTTAAGTTGCATGCGTGCCATTGAGCGGATTGGTGATCACTGCACCAATATCGCCGAATACGTCATATTCCAACAAAAGGGCCATGATGTTCGGCACGGCGAATTGTCGCGCGACAAACAACGCACACAAATTTAAGCCGGATTTTGCATTGCGCTTAAAAGAAGTTGTACAACGCGGCTTGCAGCAGCAGATACAAAAAAAAGCCCCGGAAATTGGGGCTTTTGCTTGTGGGTAATCCGAGGATTATTTCAGGGTCGCAACGTAGGCAGCCAAGTTATCCATATCCTGCTCAGACAAACCTGCTGCATTTGGCGCCATAATGGCGTAATTAGCGCCGCCCAGATTACGCTTGTTCAAAGTGGCCATATCGCCAGCTTTGAAAGCAACCAAGGTAGCCTTGGTATCAGCCGCAGTCATGCCTGCCAATTTAGGGAACATGCCTTGACCTTGAGCCTGCATGCCATGGCAAGAAGCACAAGAAGCATCAAACAAGGTTTTACCTGCAGCCGCATCACCTGCAGCCATTGCCGCGCCAGAAGCCATCAAACCAGCAGCCAGGATCATTACAGTCATCTTTTTCATCAAGTTTCTCCAGAAAAGGGGGGGCGTTGCACTAAACATTAGCGCTCAAACGGGTGAGCAGTGCGTATTTTAATCCAATTTTCATGCCAAACGGGATCAAAGCAAAAAACCCCCGGGTAATGAGGTCTTGGCACCCCGAACCGACAACCCGCCCCAGGTGCAAGATTGCAAATTGCACCCATCCAATTCGGCTTGCAATCCGCACTGAGGTTAATTTTTGAAATATCGACGATCATCAAAAGATATGACCCAATCGGGTCGAAGCAAGGTCAAGCCAAGCATCACCATGCCATTCATCATCGCCTCGGGGATCACTTGGATGGGCAGTAAAGCCAGATAACTATCGACCAACACGGGCCAAGGATAAATCCCGAGCGCCGACATAAGCCCCGCACTGGCCAGCGCCGCCGCAATGAAGCCCAAAATTGCCGCAAAGAAAACATTCACAAATAAATAGATAAAAAAATTGGGCGGCAGGCACCGTTGCGCGCAACGGTTCACCCAAGTGGTTATCACAATGGGCGGAACCACCATACCCCACACAGCCCACCCCACCGCAGCGAATCCTGCATGGTTGATGCCAGCAAGCATCAAAACCGCCAGCGTGGACACAAGCAAGGCCAATTGCCAGCCAATCACCAAGGTCACCGCCGTCAGCCCAAAAAAATGCAGGGATAATCCCGGCAAGGCATCAGCATGGAATAGCCAGAGCAGCAATAAAAACACCCCACTGCCAACCGACAAATTTTGCCGTACGGATGACTGCCAAAGCGCACGCCAAGGCGCTTTGGCCGTACAGAACCCCAGCAGCACACCAAGGCTTATCCAGCCCAACAATGCCGCCTCGAAAGAGATCAAACCATCCGATACATTCAAGACCTTGCCTCTTTTTTACTTACTATAAATTAATTTCGGCATCCGATTAAATCGACAGAGATCCCCGCACCCCATCTCGCAGCGACCCAAAATACGCGGTAACGCTGAATTAGCCTCTGCGGGAAGTCAATCTACCCGATGTGATATTTTCATCATTTTGTCCGTTAATGGCCGACACGATTAACCCAAAGGATAGAACCACAGACGAGTAGATACATGATTCTTAACAATGATGGCTTGTCAATGGCCATTGCCCCCCTTAATGACCACTTCGCCTATTCTTGCCTACCCTCCCTCTTTCAATTTGGAGCAAAAAATGTCATTTTCATACGCACACGCGCCAGATACCCACACATCGCATTGTCGCCTTGCCCACATGCCGATTTCGATGTTCGGCATGGTGATGGGCTTGGCGGGTTTCACAATTGCCATGAACAAGGGCGAAATGCTCTTAATATAGTGGACACACTTGGCCAGCACGGTATTCACGGTCATTACGTATGGCTTATTCGGCCTATTGACCATCGCGTATTTTGCCCAGCTGCTGCGGCACCCCGATGAAGTCCGTGCTGAATTCAACCACGTGGTGCGTTTAAGTTTTTTCCCCGCTACTTCTACCAGAAGTGCTCCTGTTAAGCATCATCGCACTGACGTTCAACCAGACTTGGCACTTGCTTTGGGGCATCGGTGCACCCATTCAGCTCGTGTTCACGCTGATTATTTTAAGCGACTGGTTCATCACGAAAGATTCAAGATTCACCATTCAAACCCTGCCTGGTTCACCTCCATTGTGGGCAATATTTTGGTCCCCAGCGCCGCACCGGTGATGGGACATACTCAGACTTCATGGTTCTTTTTCAGCGTCGGTATTATTTTCTGGATCGTGCTGTTAACGATCTTAATGAATCGGTATTTCTTCCATGCGCCGATACCCTTCCCGATCGCCGCCATGGCCATGGCCACGCTCACCATGCGGCGCCCTGACAGGCCAAGTACTTTATAGCGACTTAGTCGGTTCTTGTCTGGGTTTTCAGGCCTGTTGATTGCTTATTTGGGGGGGGCAAAACAGTCATTGCCATACTCAGAAAGGAAATCTGCGTTCCTGAGCAAACTTTGGAATAAAATCAGTGCATATCAATTGTCGAGCCCGGCCATTCTGGTCGGGCTCTTTCATTCCTAAAAATCTTAGTGTTTAATGGGGCGCTTATTCAAATCGCCACCACCGGGAGTGCGTATGACCATCGCCCAACTATCCGTTCATATTCATGGGCTTGCTGTGCTGCTATCCCTGATTGGTTTTGTGACACGGGGCATCTGGATGCTCCAAGACTCCGCTCGCCTCAAGGCGCGTTGGGTCAAAATTACCCCACATATTGTCGATACGATTCTGTTACTCAGCGCGCTTGTGGCCAGTTATTTAATGTTTTGGCGTGGCGGCGTGAACCCTAATTACGTCACCGTCATGATGGTGGGCCTGCTGGCTTATATCGGTATCGGGCTAGTTGCCTTGCGCTTGGGTAAAACCAAAGCCATACGCGGTAGTGCTTGGGTACTGGCGATTGTGCTATTTCTTTATATTTCGGCGGTCGGCATTCTGAAAACGCCGACACCATTCTTCACAGCGCAAGCGGCCACCACAAGCGGATCGGCTGCATGAGTGTTTCCGCACAGTTAATCATCGCACCCAACCACCCAGCGCCCCAGGTGGGTGTGGTAATGGGTTCGCAATCGGACTGGGAAACCATGCAGCACACTTGCGCGGCACTCACCGCGCTCGAAATTCCATTTGAAGCAGAGGTCGTTTCTGCGCATCGCACCCCCGACCGTTTATTCGACTACGCTGAAACGGCAATTGGACGCGGTTTACGTGTCATCATTGGTGGCGCGGGCGGAGCAGCACATTTACCGGGCATGTTGGCTGCCAAAACCCGACTGCCCGTGCTCGGGGTACCGGTGCAATCCAAAACACTGTCTGGATGGGATTCGCTCCTTTCAATCGTGCAAATGCCTGCCGGCATTCCCGTCGGCACCTTGGCGATTGGCAAAGCGGGTGCCGTGAATGCGGCGCTACTGGCGGCGGCGCTATTGGCCGTATCCGATCCACAGCTTGCCGAACGTTTGGATGCCTATCGCGCAACACAAACCGAAACGGTATTAGCCCACACCGACCCGCGCATACCCCCCGTTACGCCTTAACCAGATTAATCCACACCATGCACGAACCCGCAAAACACCAACGGACATCAGAATTAACCCAGGCCCATATTGGAATTATTGGCGCGGGGCAACTCGGCCAAATGCTGGCGTTAGCGGGTATTGCGATGGGGCAGCGGTTTACCTTTCTTGATCCCAGCTCACAGGCACCTGCGGGCAAGCTGGGCCGGCATATTCAAGCGGAATATGATGACGAATTAGCGCTGAAACAACTCGCGGTTGAATGTGATGTCATCACGCTTGAATTTGAGAATGTGCCGGTATCAGCCGTAACCAGCGTGGGTCGGCACAATCAAATCCATCCGGGAGAACGTGCACTGTCCATCGCACAAGATCGCGTGCATGAAAAACAGTATTTTGAGTCCTTGGGTATTCCGGTAGCGACCTATCAGCCCGTCGATTCTTTGGCAGCGCTTGAGGCGGCTGTGCTCATGATCGGTTATCCAGCAATCCTGAAAACACGCCGCCTAGGTTATGACGGCAAAGGCCAAGCGCTGATTCGATCGGCGGCAGATTTAACCGATGCTTGGGCGCAGATGCATAACCATCCCGCCATTTTAGAAAAAATGGTGCCGTTCATCCGGGAAGTTTCTCTCATCGCGGTACGCGGGCTGACCGGCGAATGCGCATTTTATCCCGTGGGTGAAAACCAACATCGTTCCGGCATTTTGCAGCGTACAGAAATACATCCAGCGGATCCCGCCCAAGCTGAGGCTGAGGTGTATGCACGCCGGGTGCTGAGTGGGTTGGATTACGTCGGCGTCTTAGCAATCGAGTTTTTTGAACACAAGGGGCAACTCATCGCCAATGAAATGGCACCGCGCGTACACAACAGCGGGCATTGGACACAAAACGGCGCGGTCACCTCACAGTTTGAAAACCACCTACGCGCCATTTTAGGTTGGCCTTTGGGCCGCACCGAGTGCATCGGCCACAGCATGATGCTGAATCTGATTGGTAAAATGCCATCGCACCGCGCTATTCTCGCGATCCCCGGTGTACACCTGCACGATTATGGCAAAGAGCCCCGCGCGGGACGTAAACTGGGACACCTGAATATTGTCGGCAACACGCAAACCGAATGTCGCGTGCGCGCTGCGCAAGTTGAACAGCTGATTAGGCACGGCAATTAATTCAGCCAAAATCAATACGGCTGACTCAATAGGATCAGAGGCACCATCAGGGGAACGGTTCTGCTGTATTTACACGCACTGTCAAGGAGCGAGACATCCATGAGCCACATGCAACCACGATTACCCAAACCACGACCTAAAACGCTACGGATTCACTTGTTTAACCGAGTGAAGGCTGCCGCAAGCATACTGAGCGTTCTCGCCTGCATCGTTCCCTCCGTGCAGGCTGAAACGATCTACAAATACACAAATAGCCAAGGGGACACGGTATTTACCGATCAACCCACCCAAGGTGCGCAAAAAATTATCATTGACCCGCCACCGGTTATTCCACTCACGCCAATCAACCTTCCGCCGTCCACGCCCATCCCGCCAGCCACCAGCGCCATACCCAATGCACCGCTCGCGCCCTCGATTCAGATACACCCGACCCCGCAAGCGGAAACGCCTGCGCCTGCACCGGCCAACATCCCCATGACACCCTCAGCACCGGCACCCGTCTCAACTCAGGTGGACCCTCAACTCACCCCCAATGGGCACTATCAATCGCTGGCCATCACCGAGCCGCTGAGCGGTCCTGTCGTCGCCCGCGAGGGCGGCACCATTTTCGTGCAAGTCAAACTCACCCCCGCGCTGGATATCGGCGCGGGCGACCGCATGCGGATTCTGATTGATGGCGACACCCGCATTGATGACTCCACCGGCCAGCGATTTCTCCTCAACGACATGCGTAATGGCCCTCACAGCATCATTGCCGTGATCATGCGTCACGGACAAAACATCTTTCAGTCCAACCCGGTGAACATTACGCTGGCAGGCGGACGCTAAAACCAGGCAGCCCATCGGCCGAACGCGTATCCGAGATGTCCATGCCAGCCATTGGATTGGGCGGAATATCAGCCAATCCCTGCCCAGATCACGGCATATGCACCAAAATAATTGAAATTATCGCTCTATCGAACTTTATTGGTGCATAAAATCCAAATGAGACAGAAACCGTTGCCACGAAAGCGGGCTTATTCAGGTTTAAAAAATATCAAGCCACAGAATAAATAAAACAACCTGTTGATTTAACGTATTTTTTATTAAAAATACGTGCTCTGGTGCGCGATTCGGCATATTCTTTGCGTTACAAGCATCATCGAACCGTTTCAGGGCAACCGCGCATAAGGAGTTACTGTGACCCAGCCCGAAAATCAATCCCCTATCCGCCCTGCGCGCTTGGCTGATGCCTTGAACACCGCCATTGTCGTTCTCGACCAAACCGGACAATTGCTCTACCTCAACTCGGCGGCCGAACAGTTTTGGGATACCAGCTATGCCGCCGTGCTTAAGCAGGGATTTACGCATTTTTTTGCGCATAACCCCGTATTGGCCAACGCCGTGTCCGAAGCCCAGACGACGCAACAAGTCGTCACATTACGCGAAGCAGAGCTCATTGGCCCACATGGTCAAACCCATATCGCCGACTGCGCCATTACCCCGGATCCCGATATCGAGGGGGCCGCTCTTCTGCTGGAACTCACCGATATTGAGCAGCATGTCCGCATTTCCCGCGACGCCCAATTGCATGCCATGCAAATATCTACCCGGCAGCTGGTGCGCGGATTGGCGCATGAGCTCAAAAACCCACTGGGCGGCCTGCAAGGGGCGGCGCAACTGCTTGAACGGGAACTCCCGAATGCGGGATTACGGGAGTACACACAAATCATTCTCAATGAAACCCATCGGTTAAAAAATCTGATTGACCGGATGCTCGGCCCCATTAATCGCCCGCACATAACCCTGATTAACGTGCACGAACCACTTGAACAAGTGCGGCAGTTACTGGCCATTGAGGCAGAAGAAACCGCTTTCAATACCCCATTGCAGTGGCAGTTCGACTTTGATCCCAGTATTCCCGACATCCTGGCCGACCGTGACCAACTGATCCAGGTACTGCTGAATCTCGGACGCAACGCACTGCAAGCCATGAGCGAAAACAAGACCCAGCAGCCCACTTTGCGATTCAAAACTCGCGTATTGCGGCAATACACCATTCATCAGAAACGTCACCGACTGGTGCTGCGTATTGATTTAGAAAACAACGGTCCCATGGTGCCCGACTCGCTCATTGAAAGCCTGTTTTTACCGATGGTCAGCGGTCGAGCACACGGCACAGGCCTGGGCCTGTCCATTGCACAAACCATCGCCGAACAACATCAAGGCATGATTGAATTCAAACAAAAACCTGGCGCGGTTAAGTTTTCGCTGGTTCTGCCTATTGCGCAAAATCTGCCCGAACCGAAATCACCTGAACCGCAATCCCAAGAGGCACACTCATCATGAGTTTCACCGCACAGCCCCCCCCAAATACCGCGAAAAATTCAGCAAAAATCTGGATAGTGGATGACGATCACAGCATCCGCTGGGTACTCGAGCGCGCATTGAAATCCGCCGGCTTCACCGTCGAGGCCTTTGAAAGTGCCGCCATGCTACGTGCGCGGTTGCGGATTGGCACACCCGACGTCATTTTTTCGGACATCCGCATGCCCGGCGAAGATGGCTTAAGCCTGCTGACCTCGCTTCGCCAAACGCATCCCGACTTGCCAATCATCATCATCACCGCACATTCGGATTTAGACAGCGCCGTCGGTGCCTTCGAAGGCGGCGCATTCGATTATTTACCCAAACCCTTTGATATTGATGATGCGGTGCGCCTGGCTCAACGCGCTTTGGCTTCGCGCCAGCCGGCTGAGTCGGCGCCCCTCAGTACAGAAACCCCCGCCCAAACGGCCACCCAAACCGACCTGATTGGCAATGCGCCCGCCATGCAGGAAATTTTCCGCGCAATTGGCCGCTTGGCGCGCTCGAATGTCACGGTGCTCATTAATGGGGAATCCGGTACCGGCAAAGAGCTGGTCGCCCGTGCCCTGCACCAACACAGCTTGCGGCGCAGTGGCCCATTTGTCGCCCTGAATACCGCCGCCATCCCGAAAGACTTGCTCGAATCGGAACTGTTTGGTCACGAAAAAGGCGCCTTCACCGGGGCGGCGGGGCAGCGCATTGGGCGGTTTGAGCAAGCCCATGGCGGCACCTTATTTCTGGATGAAATCGGCGACATGCCGATGGATTTGCAAACCCGCTTGCTGCGCGTGCTGGCCGATGGCCAATTTTACCGCGTGGGTGGCACCCAACTGATTCGCACCGATGTCCGTATCGTTGCCGCCACCCACCAACGGCTCGAAGATCGCGTGGCCAGTGGCCAGTTTCGGGAAGATTTATTCCATCGCCTGAATGTCATTCGCTTAAAACTCCCTGCCCTGCGCGAGCGGCGCGAGGATATTCCGCAGCTATTGCGGTATTTTTTACAGCGGGCAGCGCAGGAACTGGGGGTCCCCGTCAAATCCATCCACAGCCAAGCGATGGCGCAACTGGCGCAACACGACTGGCCGGGCAACGTGCGCGAACTGGAAAACACCGCGCGCTGGCTCACCGTGATGGCGCCGGGACACGAAATTGGCGTGGAGGATTTACCCGACAACCTCAGCCGATTTACCCCTGAAGGCATCGCGCTGACCGATGATGCCCTGCTCACGCAATGGACCGGCGATCTCAAACGCTGGGCGGATGCGCGGCTGGCAGCGGGCGATCAAGATTTACTCGCCATTGCCGGGCCCACATTTGAGCGCACCTTGCTGAAAGCGGCATTGCATTTTACCGGTGGCCATAAACAGCAAGCCGCTGCACTCATTGGCTGGGGACGCAACACCGTGACACGCAAGCTCAAAGAACTGGCCGATGGGGAAGAAGATCAAGCTGAATAAAGGCTCGGGGCACGCATAACACCGGGCGGAATTACTGACAAATGCCGTATCATGTCAGCACATTCGCATCCGGTGCAGGCAAACTTATGGCGCAAATCATCGCCCTTTATTCTGTTAAAGGTGGCGTGGGTAAAACCGCATCCGTCGTCAATCTGGCCGCTTTATCTGCACTTCAAGGTCGAAAGGTGTTGCTGTGGGATCTCGATCCACAAGGTGCCGCCTCATGGTATCTGCAGACCGAACCGGAATCAGCCCCCAAGATACAACACCTCCTCAAGGCCAAATCGGTAGCGGAGGGTTTACGCCCGACCAAACACCGCAACCTCACCGTACTACCTTCCGACCAGCGCTACCACGACATGGAGCATCGCTTGGCCGAGAAAAAAGACGCGGGTTTTCGCATCGCCAAAGTGCTGGATGGGCTCACCGAAGATTTTGATGAAATCTGGATTGATACCCCGCCGGGCATCACCTTGCTGGGGGACAACGTCCTGCGTGCTGCCAATCTGGTGCTGGTGCCCATCGTGCCCACCCATCTCTCCGAGCGCACCTGGTTTCAGCTCAAAACCCATTTAGTGGCGGAAAAAATCACCCCCGGCAAACTGGCCGGATTTTTAGCCATGGTCGATCGACGACGCGCCCTACATCGGGATTTTCGCCAAGCGCATCTGCGGGATATGCCGGAACTGATGGATATCGAAATCCCCTACGCCGCCATTGTCGAACACATGGGCGATAGCCAAGCGCCGATTGTATTCAGCCATGCCAAACACCCGGCCGCTCAAGCGTATTTTCAACTGTGGCAACAGGCGGATCAGGCGCTCAAAAAACTGTAGGGCAAGTCTATAAATCCGCGCGCGCCACCAACTCCCAGGCATTGCCATCGGGATCGCGGAAAAACAGGGCATCCCGCCCGGAATAAGAGCGCGTAAACGGCCAGTTCCGCGCGGTTAAACGCTCGGCAAACGGTGCGGTGGCTGCCACGCGCAGCGCGACATGCCGGTCGCGCCCGCCATGCGTCGGGCGCTCATGGATGGAATCGGGATTGGGCAGTTGCAGCAAATGCAAATCCACACCATATGCCAGCGTCAACCAAGCACCGGGAAAGCCCAAATCCGGGCGCGGTACCTCGCTCAAACCCAACACCGTTTGATAAAACTGCGCCGCCGCAACCACATCCGCCACCAGCACGCTCACATGGTCCACCGATTCGATGCGGAGCGTTGCCGCTGTCTGATTTGTCATCACGTATACTGCCTACCTTGTTTCATCATGTTGACTATTGGCCATGAATCCAGACCTTAACCGCCTGCACCCGTATCCCTTCGAAAAACTGGCCGAACTCAAGGCCGGCATCACGCCCGCCACTGCTGCCAAGCCGATTGCGCTGTCCATTGGTGAACCGCAACACGCCCCACCGACCGTGGCCTTGCGCGCCATGGCCGATGCCTTGAGTGGGCTCTCGCGATATCCGCTCACCAAAGGCGAGCTCGCCTTGCGAACCGCCGTTGCCCACTGGATCACCCGCCGCTTTGCCTTGGCCACCGGGCTGATCGACCCTGAGCATCAGGTGCTCCCCGTTGCCGGCACGCGCGAAGCCTTGTTCTCCTTCGCTCAAGCCGTCGTTGCCCGGCCAGAAAACCCGACCGCCCCGCGGCCTATCGTGCTGATGCCCAACCCGTTCTACCAAATTTACGAAGGCGCAGCGTTTTTGGCCGGTGCAGAGCCGTATTATTACCCGACCACCCGCGATACCGGGTTTTTACCCGATTTTACCGCCATCCCCACCGAAATCTGGGCGCGGGCACAATTGATTTACGTGTGTTCACCCGGCAATCCCAGCGGCGCCGTCATCGATCGGGCGCGGGTCAAAACCCTGTTCAATTTAGCCGACCAGCATGATGTCATCATCGCTGCCGATGAGTGTTATTCCGAAATTTATTTCAATGAAGACGCCCCACCGGCGGGTTTCCTGCAAATCGCGCATGAACTCGGCCGAGACGACTTTTCCCGACTCGTCGTATTCCATAGCCTCTCGAAACGCTCCAACCTGCCCGGCCTGCGGTCGGGTTTTGTGGTGGGCGATGCCGAGATTTTGAGCCGCTATCTTAAATACCGCACCTATCAAGGCTGCGCGCTCTCGCTGCCCGTGCAGATAACCAGCATCGCGGCGTGGAGCGACGAAGCGCATGTGCAGGAAAACCGCCAACACTACCGCGAAAAATTTGATGCCGTACTGGATATTCTCGCACCGGTGTTGCCCGTTGTTCGTCCCGATGCGGGCTTTTACCTCTGGACGGATGTGAGCGCACAAGGCAGTGGCGATGAGCGCGAGTTCACCCGAACCCTGTTCGCCGAGCAAGCCATCACCGTGCTGCCCGGTCGTTACCTCTCGCGTCCTTTCGCCGGCATCGATCCCGGCGAAGGGTTTATCCGCATGGCGCTGGTAGCAGAACGGGCGGATTGTGTCGATGCTGCGCAGCGAATTCGGGCGTTTTTGAGGTAACGCGCTGGCCATGAACTGATTCGACGAGTGCCACGCCTTTGGGGGATTCATCACCGCCATGCACCACCAGCGAATGACAGCAAACTGACAGCCGTTTGAAGGCTCGCTGTCATATAAATCACATACAATAATTCGCCAGTCTAATAAACTGACCCAGCGTGATTTTTGTTTTATGGAGGGAGTCATGTCACTCAATTGGCTCAAAGGGTTATTTGCCGTTTTTTTACGGACTCGGCATATCGACCGACATTTTCGGCGTTTATTATTACTCGAATCACTCACAAAAACCGGTGTGAGCCGCGAGGCTCCCACTTCGTTGAGTCAAATACTGATTAGAGCCGCGAATCTTACCCCTGACGATTTATTGAGTGAACTTGAGTCGCATCCTGATGGCATCACCGATAACCAGGCCGAGGAAGTTCGCGCTAAAGTCGGTAACAACGAAGTCGGTCATGAAAAGCCGCTGCCCTGGTGGTTCCATTTATGGTTTGCGTACCGGAACCCATTCAATATTCTGCTTTCCATCTTGGCGGGCGTATCTGCACTCACCGGTGATGATACGGGTGCATTGATCATTGGTTTCATGGTGGTGTTTTCCACCCTGTTGCGTTTTTGGCAGGAAATGAAGGCGAATAAAGCCGCTGATTCCTTGAAAGCCATGGTCAGCAACACGGCCACCGTACTTCGTCGGGATATTTCCACTGAAGCCGCACCGGTATTCGCGCAATATTATGGCGTATACCTTCATGCCAAGGCAGCGGCACAACAGGAAATCCCGCTCAAGAACCTGGTTCCCGGTGATATCGTGCTACTTTCCGCTGGCGATATGATTCCCGCCGACTGCCGACTACTGTCTGCCAAAGATTTATTTATCAGTCAATCAGCCATGACTGGTGAGTCCTTGCCGGTTGAGAAATACGCCACACTAAAAACCCCTGAACAAACCAATCCGCTGGACCTCGATAACATCGTGTTCATGGGCACGAATGTCATATCCGGCTCGGCCACCGCCATCGTCGTCAATACGGGCGACCGCACCTATTTTGGTGCGTTGGCGCAACGCGTTACCGCCACCGACCGCGCACCGACATCGTTCCAAAGCGGTGTGAACAAAGTGAGCTGGTTGCTCATTCGGTTTATGTTTGTGATGGCGCCTATCGTGTTACTGCTTAATGGGTTTACCAAGGGCAACTGGACGGAAGCTTTGCTCTTTGCGCTCTCGGTTGCGGTGGGGTTAACCCCTGAAATGCTGCCGATGATCGTCACGTCGACACTCGCCAAAGGCGCGGTCATTTTATCCCGCAAAAAAGTCATCGTGAAACGCCTGGATGCCATCCAGAACTTTGGCGCGATGAATGTACTCTGCACCGACAAAACCGGTACACTCACCCAGGATAAAATTATTCTGGCGCGACACGTCGATGCATTTGGCGATGAATCGGACGAAGTCCTTGAGCACGCCTACCTCAACAGTTACTACCAAACCGGACTCAAAAACCTGCTGGATGTGGCGGTACTTGAACACGCCGAAGTTCATCAGGAACTCAATCCCACCCGCAACTATCGTAAAGTCGACGAAATTCCGTTCGATTTCAATCGTCGCCGCATGTCGGTTGTCGTCTCCGAGCAAGGGGAAAGCGACACGCTGATCACCAAGGGCGCGGTTGAAGAAATTTTGGATGTATGTACCCGCGTCCAGCACCGCGACAAAATTGAAGTGTTGACGCCGTCTCTTTTGGCCGAACTGCGCATGGTTACCCGTGATCTCAATGCCGAAGGGCTGCGTGTCGTTGCGGTAGCCGCCAAAGAACTCCCCTCCAGTGGTAGAACCTATGGCGTGAGCGACGAGGCGGAGCTCACCCTAATTGGCTATATCGCTTTCCTTGACCCGCCGAAAGAAACCACGGCCCCCGCGCTCGCTGCCTTGGCCGAACACGGCGTGGCCGTTAAAGTATTAACCGGCGACAATGAACTCGTTACCGCCAAAGTCTGTAGTGATGTGGGACTCGAAATTCACGGCGGCCGCGTTGTTTTGGGTGGGGAAATCGAGCGGATGGATGATGCCGAGCTCGCCCGGCTGGTTGAAACCGCCAACGTGTTTGCCAAGCTCACCCCCAGCCACAAGGATCGCATCGTGCGATTGCTCAAGGCCAATGGGCATGTAGTCGGTTTTATGGGCGATGGCATCAACGATGCCCCCGCGTTGCGCACCGCCGATATTGGTATTTCGGTGGATACCGCCGTGGATATTGCCAAGGAAGCCGCCGACATTATTTTGCTCGAAAAAAGCCTGATGGTGCTCGAAGAGGGGGTTCTCGAAGGCCGACGTACGTTTGCCAACATGCTTAAATACATCAAAATGACCGCGAGCTCGAACTTCGGCAATGTATTCTCCGTGCTAATCGCGAGTGCTTTTTTACCCTTTTTACCCTTGCTGCCCTTACAAATTCTGACGCAGAACCTGCTCTACGATATTTCTCAAACCACCATGCCGTTTGATCACGTCGACGAAGAACAGCTCAAAAAACCGCAACAATGGAACCCCGCCGATATTGGCCGGTTCATGATTTTTTTCGGCCCGATCAGCTCAATTTTCGACATTGTCACGTTTGCCTTAATGTGGTTCGTATTCGGTGCGACCACCCCAAATCACCAAAGCTTGTTTCAGTCCGGCTGGTTCATTGAAGGGCTGCTTACCCAAACCATGATCGTGCACATGATCCGCACGGCAAAAATTCCGTTTATTCAGAGCATTGCTGCGTTGCCGCTGTTGGTGATGACCACCGTAATCGTGGCATTTGGCATCTTTTTGCCGATGGGGCCTTTGGCGGGTTATTTTGGCATGGAACCCTTACCGCTGCTGTATTTTGCCATCCTGCCCTTTATTATTTTCAGCTACATGGTGCTGACCCAAGCGATGAAAGGCTTCTACGTTCGCAGGTATGGCTGGCAGTGAACCCAAGCGTTTTGGACATCCAGCACCACCGATGAATCCGTTGATGAACACTTGACATCACACACAAAGCAAATACAATTGCGAACAATTATTATTTAGATAGTCGTGTCTTAATGCCTCCTGTTCAACGCCCCCAGATCACCAGCCGACCAGCCACAACCGCAGGGCTCATCGGGCGAATACTGCTGCTGAGTCTGCTTATGTCTGCCAGCAAGATCGACCAGGCCGCCGAACCCGCGACCGAGAGCAACACCCCCATCGAAAACTGGCAGACGCATGTTCAAACCACAGGGATTGGGCAATACCACCCGAGCTTTAATGCACCATATACCGGCAATAACAGTCTGATCCCGCAATCTGAACAAGGTTTTTCGGTTTCAGGCACGGCATTTTTTGGGGCGCGCCTTTTACCCAACACCGAAATTTATTTCAACCCGGAAGTGTTCTCTGGCAAACCGTTTTCAAACCTTCTGGGTTTGGGCGGGCTGACCAATGGCGAAAACCAGCGCGGCGGCGGTGCGGAGCCGCATGTTTATGTGGCGCGGCTATTTGTGCGGCAAACCTGGAATTTAGGCGGCACGGTACAATCCGTGGACGACGATCAAAATCAGCTGGCTGGAGCAGTCGCCAGCCACCGAATGGTGTTCACCTTAGGGCGTATTGCCCTGACGGATATTTTTGATACCAATAAATTCACCGGTGATCCACGCACCCAGTTTTTTAACTGGTCATTTTTAGCTGATGGGGCATATGACTACGCGGGCGATGCGCGCGGCTATACCTCAGGTGCGGCGATTGAAGGCTATTGGGATGACTGGGCGCTCCGCTACGGGCGGTTTTTGCAGCCATCAACCTCAAACGGCTCGAATTTAAACAATCAAGTGGTGAACACCTACGGCGATCAGTTGGAAATCGAGCACGACCACCTGCTGTTGGATCAGCCGGGTGCGGTGCGGGTACTGATGATGCGCAACCGCGCGCGCATGGGCAGCTACACCGACGCCTTGGCTTATTGGAATGCCCACGGCCGGCAGGGTGTACCCGATGTGGCGAACGTGCGGGCGCCGCACGTCAAAATTGCCTATGCACTCAATATCGAGCAAAACATCACCCCCGATGTGGGCATGTTCGTTCGTGCCAGCCGCAATGATGGCCGTTATGAAACTTTTGCCTTTAGCGAAATTGAACATCAAGTATCGGCTGGATTAGCCATTCAAGGCACAAGCTGGGGGCGTAGCGCCGATACCTGGGGGCTGGCCGTCGCGCAGAATGGGATCTCCCATCGGCATCGGGCCTATCTTGCCGCCGGTGGTTTAGGTGCCTTTATCGGTGATGGCCAATTGCCAAAATATGGCCCGGAGCGCGTGTTTGAAACCTATTATTCCGTTGCCGTCAACAAGTTTGCTGCGGTGAGTCTGGATTATCAGCATATGGTCAACCCCGCCTATAATCCCGAGCGCGGACCGGTCAATGCCTTCGGCATGCGCGCCCATCTGGCGTTTTAGCCTCGTCCTGCACAGTTGATATGGGGGGCTATAGGAGGAAGGGCAATTATTGCGCGATGACGTTCGAACGGGGCTTGTACTCATCCTACGGTGAAGAAACAGGCAATCGCTCGCGCGCACCAATGCGCTCAAATGGCATGAAAACTCAAACGTATCCGCGTACCGCGCCCGACCATCGGGCTTAAAATTTCCGTAACGGCATCATGGCGTTTGGCAATTTCCGCCACAATCGCAAGGCCCAGCCCGGAACCCTGGTTGATGCCTTGGCCCGGCGCGTTGTCGGCACGATAAAAGCGTTGCCATACGCGCTCGCGGTGTTCTGGCGAAATGCCGGGGCCGTTGTCTTCGACATCCAGAAATACCCGCTCGCCAGCCTGTCGGCAGCGCACCGTCACCACGCTGCCGGGTCCGGCATATTCAAACGCATTATCCAGCAAGTTGGAAATGGCCTCGGTGAGGAGTGAGGCATTGGCGAAAATCAAAGCGGATTCCAGCTCAAACCCTAAATCAATCGCTTGCGCCATCGCGCGGCGTGACCACTCCTCGACCAGTGCGGACACCACTGTTTTCAAATCAATAACCTGCCATTGCCCCACGGCCTGCAGGCCCTGATCGGCACGCGCGAGTGTGAGCAGTTGCGCCGCCAAATGCACTGCCCGGCTCGCGGCCCGATTGAGGTTTTCCAGCGCGGCGTGCACGGCGGGCGGGTGCGGCTCCAGCAGCGCCAATTCCGCTTCCATTTTAAGTGAGGACAAGGGCGTGCGCATTTGATGCGCCACATCGGCAATCAGTTGTTGCTGGGCACGATGCGCCTCCTTGAGTTTTGAGATGAGTTGATTCCATGATGCGATCAAGGGTTCAAGCTCTTTGGGGAGTTGGTCACCCTGCCATAAGATCAGATCATTGGGATCTTGCGCCAGAATATGCGCATTGAGATTAGTCAGCACGACGAGGCCGCGGCGCACGGCCAGCACCATCACAACAAGGGTAATAAACCCAAATAGCAAGGAATACCCGATGGTGGCAATCAATGCATCAATACGCACTTGATTGCGTTTAACGAAGGTTTCGGCAATGCGAATCTGGCAAACCCCCGCACCGCAAGGCGTACCAAACACCAGGATGCGCAAGCGGTGCTGATGCAAATGTCCATCAATGAACTGCCATTCATCGGGTGCCACCACAAGCGGCGGATCACGCAATTGCTCATCGCCGGCCAGTGCTCGCCCCGCCGGATCCAGCACCAAAAAGTATTCTTTATCCGATTGGTCGGTGAGCAGGAGTTTCTCGGCCTGTGCGCTGATTTTAAAGGTGACCGTGCCGTTATCGTCATGAATGAATCGGGCCAGCGCCAGCGCAAAGTCGCCCAGTTGTGCGTCGATTTCGGCCTTTGCCGGTGTCACAATCAACCAATACTGGATGGCGGAGACAGCGGGTAAAATCAATAAAAGCGGGATAATCAGCCACAGAAGCAGGCTGCGTTTTAAACTGTACACGGAAGTCAGGCTCGGTCGGCGGGGTTGGTGAGCATATACCCGAAGCCGCGTACGGTTTGAATCGAAATTTCCGCCGCACTCAGCTTGGCGCGCAAACGGGATACATACACTTCAGCGGCGTTGGCTGAAGGGGGGTTGTCCCAACCAAAAATCGCATCGATAATTTGTTCTTTACTCACCACCCGTCCGATATTGCGGAGCAAATAATGCAGCACGGCCCATTCGCGCGGCAAAAGTTCAATCGACGTATTGGCCACAAACACGCGCTTTGCCGACAAATCCATGGTCAGATTGCCCAGCGTCATCTCATTGGTCACAAATGCCGCAGTGCGGCGCACCAAGGCATTAACGCGCGCTAAAAGTTCCGCAAGTGCAAAGGGTTTAACCAGATAATCATCCGCACCCGCCGACAACCCACGCACCCGATCTTCTACCTGATCGCGGGCGGTCAACATCAACACGGGCGTTTTAATACCCGCCGACCGCAGACAATGCAGCGCGGCAAGGCCATCAATACCCGGCAAACCAATATCCAAGAGCAGCACATCAAAAGCCTCTTGACGCAGAATACTCGTGAGATTAGCCGCCGACCGCAGCCAATCGACCACCCAGCCTTGGGTCATCAGCGCGCGGTGCGTTACCTCGCCTAATTGCTCGTCATCCTCGATAAACAAAATCCGCATCAATCCGACTCCTTGCTCGCGCGCCCCCGTTCACCATGTGCCACCCAGTGCCTGATAAAGCGCAGCGACATCCATGTACATCACCGCCTCGGATTGCACCACCGCCAGAGATGCCTGCCGATAACTCTGCTCTACGCTCAGCACATCGAACGGGCTAATCGCACCGAGTTCGACTTGTTTTTGCGCCGCCAGCCAGCTTTGCCCGGCGAGCTGCTCTGTTTGCGCGGCCAAGGTACGTGCCGAACTATCCTCTTGCAGGGCATGGAGACTATCGGCCACATTCACAAACGCATTCAGCACCGTGGAACGATACTGCGCACGGGCTTGATCATACAGGGCTTCGGCGGCTTTTTGCCGATGCGCCAAACCGCCCGCATCAAAGATCGGCTGACTCATACCGCCCACAAGCGACCAAAACTGATTCGGCGAAGAAAGCAACCCCGCAAGCGCCGATCCCACATACCCCCCATCGGCGGTGAGCGTAATTTGCGGCAAGCGGGCGGCCATCGCCACGCCGACTTGCGCGGCGGCGGCATGCAGACTGGCACCTGCTGCGACAATATCCGGTCGATTGCGCACCAGTTCTGCCGGCAGGCTCAAAGGTAATACGTCCGGCAGGTGAAACTCAGCCAGCGATTCAGGCAGCGCCAACGGTTGATTAGGGTATTGCCCAACCAAGGCGTTCAGTTGATTGCGCTGTAATAATATTTGCTTGTGTAAAGCGACTTGGGTGCTTTGCGTCTGCGCGAGCGCGGTTTGCGCCACCAGCGCCGATGACGCCGACAACTGCCCCAGCGCAATTTGCCGGCGCGTACGATCAAGTGCGGTTTGATTGAGCGCCACCAGCATCTCGGTGCACTTGGCCGCGTCAACCAGTGCAGCATATTGCACCGCACCCAGAATCACGGTGTTGATGAGCGTGATACGCGCCGCATCAACCAGCGCCGCCTGCTGGGCGGCAAGCGCCTGCCCGGCCTCAACCTGCCGCCGGTTACCGCCAAATACATCCAGGGGGTACGTGATTTGCACCTGGGCGGTATGCAAATTAAACAGGTTGCTGCCGGAACTGAGCGTGGAAGAAATTTCCCGCGCAACTTTTTGCCGACTCGGGCTAAACCCGGCCTGTACGCTCGGGAAGAGCATACTCTGCCCGGCGGCGGCATATTCCTGTGCGGCCTTGAGCGCCGCCTGCTGGGCGGCCAGATCCGGATTATGTTGCAGGGCTTGCGCAATCAAGCCATCCAGTTGGGGCGAGTCCAATTGCTGCCACCATTGCGCAACCGGCGCGGTATTCGCACTGAGACGCAAGCCTGATTCTGGCGACAGGACCACCGGAGCCGCCGTGTATCCGGCATCCGCTGGCAATGTGGGCGGGGCACCGACCGGCCCCAGGGTGCAACCGGCCAACAGGGTCAAAGAAACAAATAAAACCAAATAATTCAACTGGTTATTGACAATGCGATTCAACGGATTCATACGGGCTCCTTTACTGCGTCTGCACGACAGGTTTACGCCGTGAAAACAGCACAATCAGCACGGGCAACACCGTCAAAATCAACACGGGGGCGAGCAGCATCCCGCCCACGACGACCAGCGCCAGCGGTTTTTGCACCTGCGAGCCAATTCCTGTGGCCAAGGCGGCGGGCACCAGGCCCACCGAGGCGACAATGCAGGTCATCAGCACGGGGCGAAACTGTGTGGCCGAAGTTTTGAGCATCGCCGAGGCTTTATCCAACCCCTCTTCCAGCTGACTGTTGTAATACGAAAGCATCAAAATGCCATCCATCGCCGAAATACCAAACAACGCCACAAAACCAATCGCAGCCGAGACGCTGAACGGTGTACCCGTAATGAACAGGGCAAAAATGCCACCGAGCATGGCCATCGGGATGACGCTCACCGCCAAAAGCACATCCACAAATGAACGGAAGTTGATGTACAGGAGCAGGCCAATCAACAGGAATGCCAGCGGCACCACAATCTCAAGCCGCTGCATGGCCTCTTTGAAGTTTTCAAACTGCCCTACCCACTCCATACGGTAGCCGGGCGGCAAGGTGATCTCCTTGGCGATTTTGGCTTGGGCATCAAGCACCGCACTACCCAAATCCCGCCCCCGCACGCTGAATTTGATCG
Source organism: Pseudomonadota bacterium (assembly GCA_021801265.1). GTDB lineage: Bacteria > Pseudomonadota > Gammaproteobacteria > Halothiobacillales > Halothiobacillaceae > Halothiobacillus. The sequence continues at coordinate 319,457 of JAJYYE010000001.1, forward strand.
GGATATACCGCTCCTGATTTTCGCGATAAATAAAGGCTGCGCCGGACACGAGTTCAATGCGTGCCACCTCACCCAAGGGCACCTGGATGGTGCCGCCATTACCCGATGGATCGGGTGCGCCAATCGGAATGCGGCGCAGCGCGTCCAAATTATCGCGATACTGCGGCGCGAGGCGCACCACGATGGGGAAATGTCGATCACTGCCCGGCTCGAAAAAATCCCCCGCCGCTTGCCCACCGACGGCGGCGGCGATGGTCGCGTTGATGTCGCCGGTATTCAGACCATAGCGCGCGGCCGCAGCCCGGTTCACATCGATGCGCACGGTCGGCTGCCCCAGCGATTTATACACCCCCAAATCCGTCATGCCCGGCACGGTCGCTGCGGTATCTTTAATGTGCTCGGCGATTTTCTCCAGCGTGGCCAAATCCGGGCCAAAGAGCTTGATCGCATTCTCGCCCTTCACCCCCGAAGCCGCTTCCTCGACGTTATCTTCAATGTATTGCGAGAAATTAAAATCCACCCCGGGGAATTTGGCCTTGAGTTCCGCCGACATTTCATGGGTCAGCTTTTCTTTATCCACGCCCTTGGGCCAGGTATTGAAGGGCTTCAAGGGGACAAAAAACTCGGCGTTGAAATACCCGGTGGCATCGGTGCCGTCATCGGGGCGGCCATGCTGCGACACCACTTTATCCACCTCGGGGTATTTTTCGATGATCCGGCGCATGGCGTTCACATACGGTTCGCCTTCATCGAGTGAGATGGTGAGCGGCATGGTGGCGCGAATCCAGAGATTCCCTTCCTCCAGTTTGGGGAGAAACTCGATCCCCAGCGTGCGACCAAGCAAAAATGTCAGCAGCACAATACCGATCATCGCCACCAACACCATCATCTTGAAGCGCAGTGCCAAGGCCACCAGCGGCGTAAATACCCGCCGCAATCCACGCACAACGAGGGTTTCGGTTTCCTCAACATGCTCAGGCAACATAAGGGAAGCCAAAGCCGGGGACACCGTAAAGGTGGCAATCAGGCCGCCGGCAATCGCATAGGCGTACGTCGTGGCCATCGGCCCAAAAATATGTCCCTCGATGCCCGACATGGTAAACAGCGGCAAAAACCCGGCAATGATGATGACGGCGGAAAACAAAATCGATTTTTTCACCTCGACTGCAGCATTGCCAATCGTGCCGTATTTACCAGTCAAACCAATCGGTGTACGCATTCGGTGCAGCAAACTGCCGCCTTCGTGGCGTGCTGCAGCCGTTTCGGATAAATGGCGAAAAATATTTTCGACCATAATCACCGAGGCATCCACCACCAAACCAAAGTCAATCGCACCCATCGACAACAGATTGGCCGATTCGCCGCGCACCACCATCAAAATCACCGCAAACGCCAGCGCGAAGGGGATCGTCATCGCCACGATGATGGCACTGCGCAGGTTGCCCAAAAACAGCCATTGCAGGAAAAAAATGAGAATAATGCCCGTGAGCATGCTTTCCATCACGGTATGCGTCGTCACCTCGATCAAACTTTTTCGATCATAGATGCGCTCGATTTTCACGCCCTCGGGCAGCACGCCGGTGGCATTGATTTTTTTCACCTCGGCTTCCACGCGCTCGATGGTTGGCATACTCTCAGCGCCCCGGCGCATCAGCACGATGCCCTGCACGATGTCATCCTCGTTATCGAGTCCGGCAACGCCTAAACGCGGCGCATTGCCGACCTTGATCAAAGCTACATCTTTCAGTAGCACCGGAACGCCTTTGTTCGCTGCCAGCACCGTGTCGCCAATATCCGCCTCGGAGTGAAACAAACCCACCCCACGCACCACCGCTGCCTGCGCACCGATGTCCATCGTCTGGCCGCCAACATTGCTATTGCTGTTGGAAATAGCCTGCAAAACTTGCGCAAGCGTGAGGTTATATTCCGCCAACTTGGGCAGATTCACATTCACTTCATAGGTTTTGGTTTTTCCGCCCCAGCCGGTGACATCCACCACCCCCGGCACCGATTTGAACCGCCGCTGCAAGACCCAATCCTGCAAGGTTTTCAGTTCTCGCACCGAGTACCCCGGCGGGCCTTTGAGCTGATAACGATAAATTTCACCAATCGGGCTTGTGGGTGAAATACTGGGTTGGGCGCCATTGGGCAAGGGCGATAACTGCGAGAGCCGATTAATCACCCATTGCTGCGCCTGCTCGTGGGTAAAATTGTAGTTAAAGCTGATTTTGATGTCGGACAAACCAAACAGCGAAATCGAACGCACACTCGTCACATTCGGGATGCCCGCCATATCGGTTTCAATCGGAATCGTGATGTAGCGCTCCATCTCCTCAGCCGATTGCCCCGTGCTCTGCGTAACCAACTCCACCATGGGCGGCACCGGATCGGGATACGCCTCAATATTCAGTTGGGTAAAAGCCACCACGCCGCCGCCAATCGTTAAAATCAACAGCACCAGCACCAACATCCGCTGGGCCAGCACAAACTTGATGAGCGCGTTCATTCCTGAATCCCTGCTGCGGCTTCAATCGCGCGCACCATAAAAATGGCACCCTGGGTAATCACGCGATCACCGACGCTCAAACCGGATTTTATTTCTACAAAACCCACGCCATCGTCCCGCCCAATCGTCACAGGACGAATCACGAGCGTACCATTGGACTGCACCACGCAAACCACCGTGCGATTTTCTTCGTGGATTACCGAGACCAACGGCACGGCCAGTGTCGGCTCCGGCGAGCCGGTTTGAATCGAAAACTGCGCAAACATCCCCGCTTTGAGCAATCCATCGGGGTTATCGAGCTCGGCGCGAATGGGAAGCCGGTGGGTACTGGCATCCAGAGCCGGCGCGATCCAGCGCACCTTCGCGGTAAATTCCTGCCCTGGGAACGCCGACAAATGCACCCGGATTGGCTGGCCCAACCGAACAAAAGGCGCATCGGACTCGCGCACCCCGGCGATCAGCCACAGTTTGCTCAAATTACCGATGGTGAACACCGGTGTACTGCCACCCGTGGCCGCGCTGTTAATAAACTGCCCCACCCCCACCTGACGGGCAATCACCGTGCCATCAATCGGCGCAACCACGAAAGACTCCGGCAACGGCGCGTGCTTCACCTTAGCGCGCAGCATCGCATCAATCTCGTGTTCCGATTGCCCCAATACCCGCAGTCGATCACGCACCGCCGCCAAGCCTGCGGCGGCTGATTTCAAATTATTTTGTGCGACCGTCAAATCCGACTGGCTTTGCAACCAATCCTTGAGTGCACCCGATTTCGCCTCATATAAACCCTTTTGCCGCACCTCATTGGCCTCAGCCAGTTTTACCTGTGCCGTTGCGGTTGCCTGCACATCATCCGCAGTTTGCAAATCACTCTGCGCCTGTACAATCTCGCTTGCCGCCACCGCCATCAACGGCTGCCCGCGTTTCACCTCATCGCCGAGCTTGGTCATCAGCCGCACCACCCGGCCACTAAAAGGCGAGAACACATCCGTTTTGGCATCATCATCAAAGGCGAGGCTCCCATCGGCCCAATACGTATCGGCAAACGAGCGCGCCGTCACCCTCAAGGTACCTAAATCTTTCATCTGCGCCGCAGTGGGCTTGAACTCTGCCATCGGCGGCGCAGCAGCCAAAACGCCAAAACTCCACATGCCCAACACCAACCCGCCGCACCAAGCACCCAAACCCTGCCGCATACAGCCCCCTAAAAACGATTTTTTCATTAGCGCACCCTAATACGCCAACCTGACAAGACCTCAGCAAAAAGCTGACAAAAAGCTGACAGAGTCGCATTCGCCCGCAATCCCTTAAGGCTGCGGGCAGCCTGTCGGACTTGGCCATTCGTTACGAAGGAAAGACCGGTTTGAGGCCTGTTTCCCCCGCTTTTGAGGCGAATGGTGGTTCCATTTAACGAAAAAGCGGGGGAAACAGGGCCAAATCCGGCTTTTCTGCAGTAGGACTGCGCTAAGTCCGACAGGCTGCTAGAATGCCGCCATCATTTATTTTCCCTTTCCACCGAGATCCCCCATGACCGACATCAACACCTTAAAAAGCCTGATTGAAATTGCCTTCGAAGACCGTGCCAACATCACCCCGGCGCAAGCACCCCAAACCGTGCGCGAGGCGGTCAACACCGTGCTGGGGATGCTCGATAATGGCAGCTTGCGCGTCGCCGAACGGCGCGGCGTGGGCGATTGGGTCGTCAACGAATGGCTCAAAAAGGCTGTGTTGCTGTCGTTTCGCTTAAATCCAAACCAGGTTGTTGAAAGCGGTGACCTGCGCTATTTCGACAAGGTACCCACCAAATTCGCCAACTGGGATCAAGCCCGCTTTGAAGAATCCGGCATTCGCGTCGTGCCCAATGCCGTTGCCCGTCACGGCAGCTTTGTCGCCAAGGGCGCGGTGCTCATGCCCTCATATGTCAATATCGGCGCGTATGTTGATGAAGGCACCATGGTCGATACCTGGGCGACCGTTGGCTCCTGCGCACAGATCGGCAAAAACGTGCATCTCTCCGGCGGCGTCGGCATCGGCGGCGTGCTAGAGCCCCTGCAGGCCGCCCCCACCATCATCGAAGACAACTGCTTTATCGGCGCACGCTCGGAGGTCGTTGAAGGCGTGATCGTCGAAGAAGGCGCGGTCATCTCGATGGGCGTATACATCGGCCAATCCACCAAAATTTACGACCGCGAAACTGGCGAAGTCCACTATGGTCGCGTACCGGCAGGCTCGGTGGTCGTATCCGGCAACCTACCCTCAAAATGTGGTAAATACAGCCTGTACTGCGCTGTCATCGTAAAAAAAGTGGATGCCAAAACCCGCAGTAAAGTCGGCATCAACGCGCTGCTGCGGGATATTTAACCCCACCCACAGTGGCGGGCGATTACGCCCGCCGCAGGTCACATAACGCCAACCAAAATACGGTACACTCAAGGCATTGCATCAAAAGCAGGGTCAATGCCATGAATGCCGCCGCAACCGCCCACGCCACGCCCTTCTCGCTCCACGATTTTCTCAACTGGGAAGCCGATCAGCCGCTCCGCCATGAATTCATCGAGGGCGAAGCCTTTGCCAGGACCGGCGGCACCGATGTCCATAATCTGATTACAGGCAATGCCTACCTTGCCCTGCGCGAATACGCCAAAGGCAAACCCTGCCGCGTATTCATGGCCGATATGAAACTCGCCGTTGAAGCCGCTGATGCCTGTTTTTATCCCGATATTTTTTTAACCTGCACACCCGGCGATGCGGCGAGTGCGCTGGTCAAGCACGATGCCCAGCTGATTATCGAAGTGCTATCCCCCAGCACCGAAGCCTATGATCGCGGTAAAAAATTCGGCCACTACCGCCTGATCGATACCCTGGCCGCGTATGTACTCATCGCTCAGGATGAATACCGCATCGAAGCCTTCGTGCGCACCCAAGACAACCACTGGACACTCTATGAAGCCAGCGGACTCGAATCCGTCCTTGCCCTGCCGCTGCCCGATGACCATCTCGATTTAGCGCTGGCGCAGATTTATCAAGACATCCCGCTACCGCCGATCGCCGCTATCCCGACGGGAGCCCCCGCATGAACACGCCATCGGCGCATCACCCCAAACTCACTGTTCAGGATTACTTGACCGGCGAAGCTCACAGCGAGCTTCGGCACGAATACATCGACGGTCAGGTGTACGCCATGGGCGGCGCGAGTGATCGCCATGGCTTGATCACGAATGCGCTCGCCTTCGCCCTCACATCCCAAGCCCGTGAAAAAAAATGCCAGCTCTTCATCGCCGACATGAAGGTGCGACTTGAAATCGGCGGCAAGGACATTTTCTATTACCCTGACCTGTTGCTGAGTTGCGACGCGACGGATCGTGCAAGCCATTACCGCCAAAATCCCTGCCTGATTATCGAAGTGCTGTCCGACGGCACCGAGCGTATCGATCGTCGCGAAAAAATGCTGGCCTACCAAACCCTGCCGAGCCTGCAAGAATATGTGTTGGTCGCACAAGATTACGCCCAAATCGAAATCTACCGCCGCCGAGCCGACTGGCTGCCCGAAATTCATACTGAAGGCGAATTCACCGTCGAATGCCTGAAACTAACCACCACCGTGGCCGAGGTGTATCAGGATGTCGAGGCTTGACCGTGAAGCTGGCAATAGCCCGCACCCCCTCCTATGGCGCAGTTGAGTGGCATAATCTCCTGCAGGAGGGGGTTCATCCCCAACAATTTGGCTTAAAAACAAAGCCCGCCACCCCCTCAAGGATCACAATGCAGAACCCCTGCAACACCCCCATCCAGCGAACCCCCGCACCATGAGCGTGCGCGTCGCGAAAAATGCCGCGTGGAACATCATCGGTGTGAGCTTGCCGCTGGTCGCCGGGGTGCTCGCCGTGCCGCTCTTGCTGCAGGGTTTGGGTCAAGCCAAACTCGGGGTATTCTCATTGGCGCTGGGGCTGTTTGGCTTTGCGGGCGTGTTCGATTTAGGTCTTGGGCGCGCGCTCACCCAAACCGTCGCCAGCGAGCAAGGCAAAGGTTCAAACCAACCCGCCATTGCCGGATTAGTGCGTCGCGGCCTCGGCGCCGTACTGGCCTTGGGCCTATTTTGGGGTCTTGCGCTCTGGTGGGCGGCCAGCCCCATCACCCACGATCTTTTTCATCTCGATGGCGCGATTGCCGATGAAACAATACTCGGCATCCACTGGTTAGCGCTCACCCTGCCCTTGATTTTGCTTTCAACCAGCCTAACCGGCGTGCTCGAAGGCATGCAACATTTTCGCGCGGTGAATTTACTGCGCGCGCCCATCGGCGCGGCCACTTTTCTCATTCCCGCCCTCATCGCGCAATGCACCGATAACCTGGGCTGGGTGATCGCCAGCCTCGCCTTAACCCGTGCCGTGGGCGTGGTGTTATGGGGTTTGCTGGTGTGGCGATTATTCCCGTTATTCACCCAAAGTTTAGCGCCAAAACTCAACCCCAACGCCATGTGGCGCTTTACCGGCTGGCTTTCGGTGAGCAATTTAGTCGGGCCATTCATGGTGCATGCCGACCGATTTTACTTGGCCAGCATCTTCCCGCCCGCGCTGGTCGCCCTCTACACCGTGCCGCTCGATGCCCTCGTGCGCGCCACCATACTCCCCAGCGCCGCCATGAACGCCGCCTTCCCCGCCTTGACGCATTTGGGCACGCAAACTCAGCCCCAATCTGCCCGCGCCCTGATTCGCGGTGCGGGTTTCCTCATGCTGGGCTTATGGTTTTTACCGATTCTGCTCGTCGGCGTACTGTTACCACAACTGCTTACCCTGTGGCTTGGTACCGCGTTTGCCGACCAAATCATCAGCATGACCCAATGGCTCATGCTCGGCATTCTCATCAACGGGTTTGCGCATATCCCTTTTGCCTTGCTCCAATCGGCAGGCCGATCCGACATCACCGCCAAAATCCACCTGATTGAACTCCCGCTGTATGCCGTCGGATTGGTCATACTCACGCACGAATTTGGCATCACCGGCGCGGCCATGGCCTGGTTTGGCCGCGTGCTCTGCGACACGGCGCTGCTGTATTTGATAGCCACCGTGCAATTCCCCACCATCAGACCCACCCTAAAACCCCTATTCGCCGCCGCCATTGCCGCCGTGCTCATCCTGGCGGCTGTGTTCATACTCATGCACTGAGGGCTAGCGCCTTCGTAGCGGCCACTGGCAGGCGGGGTTTCAACCTCGACACGATACCTAAACCGCTGGATACCGCTTAACCTTGGGCGGATGTGTGGGTTCGGAGTGCTTCGCATCCATAGTGCGGAACACCTGGCCGTGCTGCCGGAGTAAATCCAACATAAAACCCAGCAACGATACACAAGCGCACGGCTGTGTTTATACTGGCACGCAAAGTGAAGGAATAACCATGCAAACACTCAAACCGTGGCCAGTGGATGGGCTTGAATCCGTACCGAACTGCCCCGTATGCGGCAACGGTCGGCGCGAATTGCTTTATAACGATTTAACCGACCGCGTGTTCAACGTCGCGCCCGGCCAATGGACGCTTTACCGCTGCACGCAGTGTGAATCGGCCTATCTCGACCCGCGCCCAAACCAAACCACCATCGGGCTTGCTTATGAAAATTACTACACACACACAGCGGAGGATACCCCCGAAGCGCAACCTAAAAACCTGCTGGTGCGCCAACTCCACGCGTGGGTGAACGATTATATCAACGTCCGTTACGGCCTTGCCCGAAAACCCGCAGGGTTTGGTGGCCGCTGGCTTGTGCCACTCGTACCTTCATTCAAAGCCAAAGCGGATACCAAGCTACGCCATCTACCGCGCCCACCCCAGGATGGCGGTCGTCTACTTGATGTGGGTTTTGGTAATGGCGGCTTCTTGAAACTCGCCTCGGAGATGGGTTGGCATGCCGAAGGCATCGACTTTGACCCCAAAGCGGTGGCAGTAGCAAAAGCACGGGGGCTGAATGTACGTTGCGCCTCGGCAGCCGATTTATCCGATCAAAACGAACAATTCGACATCATCACCCTAAGCCATGTGATTGAGCATGTGCATGACCCGATCACCTTACTCAAAGACCTATATCGGCTGCTCAAACCCGGTGGGATACTGTGGCTGGAAACGCCTAATTTAGATAGCCTTGGCGCCAAGCGGTTTGGTCGGAACTGGATGGCGCTCGATCCGCCTCGCCATTTGGTTTTGTTTAATACAGATTCCCTGCGAAATAGCTTGGCGCAGGCGGGGTTTGGCCAGATTAGCCCGCATTGGAATGGCATGGTGCTGTTTTCAATTTACGCACAAAGCGCAGCTATTGCGCGTGGGCAATGCGGGCAAGACGCAGTGCACCAAGTCACACCATCCTTCGCCGCAATTTTAGCGGAATTGCGCGGCATCGTTCAGCCTAAAAAACGTGAGTACATCACCTTTATTGCCCGAAAATGAATGCGACAAACTCTAAAATTTACGCCGTCATCGTGGCCTATTTACCAGATGAAACCACCCTCACTCCGCTACTTCAGCGGTTTTCAGACCAAGTCAGCCGCATTGTCATCGTCGATAACACGCCAAAAAACGATGATCGTTTAGTTCAGCAATTAATCCGCACCCAATTTGCTCTGGATCAGTTCGCTATCGTGCGGCTGGGCGATAACCTGGGCATCGCCACCGCCTTGAATGTCGGCATCGAGATTGCGCGCAGCGAGGGTGCCGAATTTGTGGTGTTGAGCGATCAAGATAGCCTGCCCGCTGCAGATATGGTGCCGAATCTATTAGCCGCCTATCGAACATTAACCGCCGATGGCATACGTGTGGGCGCTGTCGGCCCGACCTTCGCAGATTTACACACCGAACTCACCTATCCATTCCAAGCGCATATTTCAGGCAAGTTTTTCTATGGACACATGCGCCCCGTGCCGGAAGCCCCACAGATTGAAGCCATCACGCTGATTACCTCCGGCACGCTCATTCCACTTACCGTTTTCGATGAGGTGGGCACAATGCGGGAGGATTTTTTTATCGATCATGTCGATATTGAATGGTGTCATCGGGCACGTGCACATGGTTACCGGATTTATGGCACGGGTTGGGCACGTATGGCACAACGGATGGGCGATGAACGCTTAAGAGTCTGGTATGGCCGCTGGCATGACGAAAGTGCTTATAACCCACTACGAATTTATTATCGCCTACGGAATTTTGTGGCTTTACTTCGGCTGGATTACATCGACTGGCGGTGGAAAACCCGCAACAGTCTGTATTGGGCCAAAACCATTTACGCACATACGCTCTTTGGCAAACAAAAAAACAAATCACTACACATGGCCTTAAAGGGCATTTGGCATGGGTTGAGGGGCCGCATGGGGCGGTATTGAGTCGCTCAACTTAACCAAGCCAAGCCTCATCAGCAGATGGCAGGCACGAAGCAGCGAATGTCATATTCCGCCTGCAAGTTCACCAAAAAACGTGGTTACATATTAAAGTACCCCCGAACACAGCGCCGTATCAGCGGTGATGGGGCGTTGATCATTGACAAGGAATTAACACTTCTTGAGAAAAATGACTTGTGGCAACCCCTCAAAATGCGCATCACAGGTGAGCAATTCCGCGCCCTGTATTTGGGCGGTGGCAAGTCGGAACTCACGACGCATTTTTCCGTGAGCGCCAGCATTTGATCCGCCTGATCCTCTCCCAGCTCTTGGCACAACCATTTGGTTAACTCCAATTGAATCATTGTAGGGACGATTAGTTGGGATTTTTCGGGAATATACTCGGACAAGCTGCGCCCCGTTGGGCTGTCAATCAGCCATTCAATCCAGGCTGAGGTATCAACAAACCCGCTTCAAGTACGATCATCCCGATCTCGATAACCTGCGGTGTTTGCGCCTTTGGCCAAGCCGTGTAATTGAGTCAATTCGGGCACCGGCACAAGTAGAACCGCTACGCCGCCATTAACCGACTTCGGTAAAAAGACAAACTCCTGCCCTGCGACCCAACGCTGTTGATCCCGAATTTCTTTGGGGATGGATATTTGGAACTTGCTAGAAAGTGTGGCAGTAGCGGCCATTTCTTACCCTGCGTCATCGATAAAAGCAAGCAAGAGTATAAATCAGGTTTTACCGCGCTCACTAACTCATTTTCGGAATGCCATGTCGCAGCAGCAGAGTGAGTTTATGGGGCAGCCAGGTAAAAGTTTTGCCATAGCTGACTGTGTGTTTCTTGGCCTGAATAGCTTTGCGTTCGCGGCGCAATTGACCGAATCGCTGAAGAAGGCTCGCGAACATCGGCACGTAAATTTCTTTCCACGGACGGGCATCTCGTTTAATCAGGCTAATAACAGCACCTTCAAGTGCCATTAAAACAAGGTGTGAAGGCAATGTGAATGCAAGACGTAACGGAGGGCTACACAAAATCATTACATAGGTTTTGTTGCGCTCGGATAGTCTGCGGCGGCGGTAGGTAGTCACTAATCGGTTGCCGTTCACGCGATTGCCGCCAAAACTCGCCCCTTGTCGGTGGCGGTAATAACTGGCTGAGGCAACCTGAACCGAGTGTCCCCATAGGCGGGCTTGGCAGCAAAGCTGAAGGTCCTCGGCAATTGATTCGAACCATTCCGGAAAGCCGCCCAATTCGTTCCATAGTGTGCGGGGCATCCATAGACAAGCGCCGATAACCATGGCGACATCGCTGCGATTGGGGTCAAGATTTGGCACAGGATTGTAGAACGGGTCGATCAGACAGCCGCAATCCACAAGCGCTCCAGTTTCCCAGTCGCATTGCGGCAGGGTGAGAATGCCTTGCGCGTCTTGATTTTCTGCCGCAGCAAGCAAGGTGTCGAGCGCATCGGGCGCAAGCGCCGCATCGTTATTGAGCAGCAGGATATATTCGCCCCGCGCAGCGGCAACCATACGGTTGTTGCTGATGCAAAAGCCGACATTGTCCGTGCTTTCGATCAAGCGAATCTGCGGGTAGTAGGCTGTGGGATAGTGGGTTTTGATGAATTCGATCGAGGCGTCGGTTGAGGCATCGTCATGGATAATAATCTCAATGGGGATTTCGCCTTGTTGAGCCAATACCGATTCGATGCAATCGATCAATACCGCCACGCCGTTGTAATTGGCAATGCAAATGGAGCAAACCGGTTGTGCTGCTTGGTTCATTGGGCGCGACTGTCTTGCTGGGTTTGCCACCAAGCCCAGGTGTTGGCAAGGCCGGTGTCCAGTGGTGTTTCGGGTATCCAGCCAAACTGTTCCGCCGCGCATTGCGGATTGAGCACGACCCGCGCCACATCCACTGTACGGCTGTTATCATACTGGGTAAGCAACGTTTGCCCGATGATGCGTTGGATGGTTTCAATGAGCCTATTCAGGCTGACACCTTCACCACTAGCGGCATTAAAAATCCGACTGCCTGTGGGCATGGGCTTGTCGATGATCGCAAGACACAATTTTATAAAATCATCGATATAAAGGTAATCACGCACAGCAGAACCATCACCCCAGATATTCAACGGCGTTTGTTTTTGAATGCGATCAAACGCCGTTGGAATAACCCCAAAACCACTGCGCAGAGTTTGCCCCGGCCCGTATAAGTTGGAAGGGCGCACGATGCTTGCCGCACGGTTAAATTGCATGGCGTAGGCGTGGATAAAGTGTTCCGCCGCTGCCTTGCCCGCGCCGTAATAGGATTTGGGTCGGATGGGGTCTTGTTCATCGGCTGGATGCGCCGTCGTATCGCCATACAGGGTGCCGCCCGAAGATAGATACAGTAAATCGCACTGTGGCGCGTACTGTAAGGCATCCAGCAGCGCGAGTGTCGGCGTGAGGTTGGCGTTCAGTTCAACCAGCGGCTTGCCTGCGCTGTGCCCCGGCGTAGAGCGGCATGCCGCATGAATGATCATGCGCGCTGTGTTGAGCCATGGTGCGAAGGCATCGGGGGTATTGAACACACGGGTGACAAACTCAACACCCGCTATCGGGTTCTTGGGTCGCGCGCCAACCAGCGCGATCACCGGCTCACCACATTGAGCCAGCGCACGAACAAGATGTTGGCCAACAAAGCCATTCGCGCCGAATACGATGATTGCGTCAGACATGAATCGGCCTTTTGAGTAATTCCTCATAAATGGCGGCATAACGCGCCGCACAATCATCCCATGTGCCGATTTCCCGTTTTACCCAGTCGCGCGCAGCAAGACCAGCCTGTTGATTGGCTATTTTATTTTCAAAGTATTGAACACTCTTTCTGACATCATCAGCATCATCACATAACCAGCCGGTTGTTGGCTGAAATACGATATTTTCATGCGCAGGCAAGCGCGAGGCAATAATCGGCAAACCTGCAGCCATCGCTTCCAGCATCACTTGCGGGCGGCCTTCGGCATGTTGGCTCAAGGTGATGAGCCCACAGGCAGTTGGGAACCAATTTTTCGACAGGTCCTCCGGGCTGGCCGCACCGTGGTAATGCACCCAGAAAGGCAAATCGAGGCTTTCCTGCATGGGGCCAAAAAGATGCAGTTCACGCGACTGCCCATCGAATAACGGTGCGCACCATTCGAATAAGGTGCCAAGCTTGGGCTTAGTGAGTCGTGAAACCACCAACCATTTTGCCGGTAGATCGGATGAAATTTTACGCTCTAGCGCGTACCAAATCGGATCAATCCCAAAAGGCACAAACCGGATTTCGGCCACATCGGCAAAGGCCGCTTTGAGCGGTTCGACCATCCATTCGGCATTAGGGCAAATCATCGTAGGGTGCTGCCGAAAGACGCGACGCAGTAAAAAACGCATCCACGGTTTACCGATGAGCTGCATATCCATACCGAGCACACTCACCAGCAAGGGCTTGCCATTGGCGGGGAGTGACAGCGCATTTTGTAGCCAATTAATGTGATAAATATCGCCATCGCTTTGCCGCCGATAGGCCTTTCGCAATAAATAAAGTAGCCGAATCGGTGTGCCAATTGCCGCTAAACCACCTTGGCGCACCACATGGGCAATACCGCCTGTCCGCATTAAATTGGCCAGCCACGCCGCTTCGTTCGACGTGGCAACGGTGGTAATACGGGGATGGGTTTCTCCGGGCGGCGCCAACAACGAAACGGTTAAATCGTCGCGCCGCGCCAAGGCATCGGCAAGGTGACGGATGAACAAACCCCGCCAGTCTTGCAGATTGGCGGGGTAGGACGTGGCCACAAACAGTGTTTTTATCGGTGTGTGCATGTCTTTCCTTGACGCATGGGTGGCCGGTTAAATTGCTATTCTGGCGCCGAAAATTCCGACACATCGGCATACACCTCGCCCACATCCAGTGTGGCATTAACACACTCAAGCCGGAATTGGCCTTCGGTGTATTCCTCAGGTAGCCAATCCTGCGCCCGGCGGTAGATTTCGACCCGCTTTTCGTCTTGCGCCACGAGGATATATTCTTGCAGGCTGGGGATGGTGATGTATGCCAAGAGCTTTTCGCGCCGGTCGAAGCGTTCGGTACTGGGGCTTAATATTTCCACAATCAAACACGGGCGGGTGGTGAAGTAGTCGTCCCGATCTTCCGGGTCGCAAGTGAGCACCAAATCCGGGTAATAGAACAGGGTTTTGCCGTGGATTTCAAGACGCACTTTCATGTCGTTGGCGAAAAGCGCACAACCACAACCTCGGGCAAAGGGGGTAAGCAAGTAGGCCAAGGCATTATTGATACGCCCGTGCCTTCGGCTCGCGCCGGTCATGGCATGCACGACGCCGTCAATGTATTCATGGCGCATTTCGCCGTCTTGTTCACCGGCAAGGTAATCGTCAACCCTGATTAGGGGGTTACGCGCAGGGTGTGGGGGCATGTTGGGGCTCCGGGGCGAGTTTGTTTGCCGCAAGCATAACGTGGTTTGAGTTTTTTGGGGCACGGGATTCGTGCGGCATCATAGGATTCCGGCTCCGGTATCGAGCAAGGCGGGAGGCATCGGTTCGCCGTGCTGTCGGGGATGAATCCCCTCCTGCAAAATTCGCTCCCATGGAATTACCTATTGCAGAACCGTGTGTTGCGGAGGGGGGCTATAACCGCAAATCTGCATCACCGCTTGCCAGTATGTGCTTTAGGTCATAAAGCACATGATTTGGTTTACCGTAAGCATGGATTTTTGGCGCACCCAGCGCAGCAAATTCGCGATGCGCGACAGCCAGCACGATGCCGTCGTAGTGATTTGGTTCGGGCACGGAGGTGAGTGTGATGCCGTATTCGTGGTGGGCGCATTCGGCATCGGCCCAGGGATCGAACACATCTACCGCAAGGCCGTATTCCTTGAGTTCGGCAATCACATCGATCACGCGGGTGTTGCGCAGGTCGGGGCAGTTTTCCTTAAAGGTAAGCCCCAAAATCAGTACGCGCGCGCCCTGGACCACAATGCCTTTTTTGAGCATGGTTTTCACCAATTGCCCAGCGACATACGCGCCCATGCCATCGTTGATGCGTCGGCCAGCCAAAATCATTTCGGGGTGGTGGCCTACTTGCTGCGCCTTGTGGGTGAGGTAGTACGGGTCCACGCCAATGCAGTGCCCACCCACCAAACCCGGCCTAAAGGGGAGGAAATTCCATTTGGTGCCTGCCGCTTCGAGTACCGCCTGCGTATCCAAACCGAGCTTGCCGAATAAAATCGCCAGTTCGTTGATGAGTGCGATATTCACATCACGCTGGGTGTTTTCAATGACTTTGGCGGCCTCGGCTACGCGGATGCTGGGCGCGAGATGCGTGCCGGCGGTGATGATTTGCCGATACAAGGCATCGACCGTGGCTGCCGTTGCGCGCGTGGAGCCGGAGGTGATTTTTCGGATGTCTGGCAGGCGATGTGCCTTGTCGCCAGGGTTGATGCGTTCGGGGCTGTAACCGCAAAAAAAGTCCGTGTTGAATGTCAGGCCGGAGTATTTTTCGAGCACGGGCACGCAATCTTCTTCGGTCGCGCCAGGGTAAACGGTGGATTCATAAATCACGATATCGCCGGGTTTGAGCGCGCGCCCGACTGTTTCGCTGGCGCGAATCAGCGGTGTTAAATCGGGGCGTTTATGGGCATCAATCGGCGTCGGTACGGTCACGATAAAGACGGTGGCTTCCCGCAAATCGGCCGGATTGGTGGCGTAGCGCAAATGCCTGGCCTCGGCGAGCTCCTCGGCATCCACTTCGAGGGTGCGATCATGCCCGGCATTGAGCTCGGCAATGCGCGCCGGGTGAATATCAAACCCGATCACGGATCGAATTTTACCGAACGCAACGGCAAGGGGCAGGCCGACATAACCCAGGCCGATCACGGCCAGAGTGCGTTCATCAAGCGGAGTTTGATTCATCCTTAAGCGCCTCGTTTCCTTATAAAATTCCGATCAACCCGAAAACATCCGTTCACCCCCTCCCCGCGAGCATGGGTATGTTGCAGGAGGGGTTTCATTCCCGACAGCACGGCCAAACGCCCGCGCCCACCCATCCGAAGCACCCCTGCGGCACGGCGTTCGGCCGCGTTCATTGCATTGGGCACCTCGCCGGGGTTGAAACCCCTCCTACAGGCGTTTGGGTTAGGCGCCTCACTCCGTCGATACCCATGGGAGGTATCGTATCGGGTATTTTAATGGGGTATACGCGATTGATTCATGCGCGATTCAATGGCGCGAATACGTTTTTGCAAACCGCGACTGCCGGGATTACCCTGATAAAAGCGCGGGTCCGGCAACATGGCGGCCAAAATGGCGGCCTCATGCGGGCTGAGCGCGCTAGCGGGTTGATGGAAATAATACCGGCTGGCGGCTTCGATGCCGTAGATTAAATTACCCCATTCGGCGACGTTCAAATACAGCGCCAATATACGCCGCTTGCCGAGGGTCGTCTCCAGCATCACGGTGATGAGCGCTTCCTCGCCTTTACGCAGGATGTTTTTGCTGGGCGATAAAAACAGATTGCGCGCCAGTTGCTGGCTGATGGTCGAGCCACCCGCGACGAATCCACCTTCCGCCAAATTTTTCTCAAATGCATCTTGTATGCCGGTGAAATCGAAGCCCCAGTGGTCCATGAAGCGGTCGTCTTCCGAGGCAACCACGGCCCGCTTGGCGATGGGGGCAATTTGGCTGTAATTCACCCACTGATAATTCCATTGGGCGCGCGGGTTACTGCTCTGAATCAGCGCCAAGCGCTCACGCATAAACGCCGTGCTTTCGGGGTTATGGCTGCGCAAATGCCAAACCTGCACAAAAAACCAGATTTGCACCAGTAAAAACAGGCCAACAACGAGGCCCAGCGTGAGAAAAATAAAGTGCCACAGGGGATGACGGGATTTCATACCAACAGGATACGAGTTTTTGATGCCCCGGTTTTGTTAACACGTGACATTTTTGTTGGGGTTCCGCACGCAAGGTTGTCGATTTATGACAATGGCTCATCAAGTACAACGATTGGGCACCCAGAACCGCAGTAGGCGGGGTTTCAACCCAGACCGGGCGCAGAATACGACACCCCCCACTCAACACCATGCGTCAAGCCCGCGGATAAACACCAGCACCCTTGATCTGAGCCTGCTGTCGGGGATAAATCCCCGCCTACAGGGTTGGTTTCCTGGGGAAAGCGCTGATTAACGCCAGGCTTGTGGCAAGTAGCGCGCGTCAAATCCACACGCGGCACTCCAACGAATCGCGCCGGGTGAACTGGTGATGGGGGACAGCGTGCACAGTTTGGCTGAACCTGCAATGGCCGTATTCGCTTTATTTCCATAAGTTAATTCAATTTTCCCGCCATCGATCACGGTCACCGAGCTGACATAATTACCGGAAATTGAACTCGGCGCGGGCAATCCCAGCGACGTGTTATTGCCCGGATTACCGCTATTGGGAAAGCTGGGGTGCGAACTCTGCCACTCCGCCAAGGCCAACTGCGGCCCACCGACAAGGGTCAAGCCCTCCGACACCTGCGCGCGAACGACATAATCCTGATAGGCGAACAGCGCGATGCTCGCCAAAATGCCGATAATGGCGATCACGATCATCAGCTCAATCAAGGTAAAACCGCGGATTAGCTGCCGTTTGATGGAATGGCGGGCCTGGAAAGTGTCCATGAATGACTCCTGATAAGGTGATTATCGTTTGATCACCATACATAGAGCAATTTACAGGCCAAGCACCTGGAAGGAGAAACCGTGGTAACCGATTACACGGGGGGATTGCCCTCTCCGGTGGTATCGGGCTGAAGATCGCGGGGCTGCTGCACTGCAACCGCAGCGGTATGCTGCCCATTTGCACCACGTGTTTGCTCGGCTTCCCAAGCCTCAAAATCTGTCAGTTGCGTTCGGTTTGGCCACCGCCGCGTGGTATTTTGGAAGAACTGATTATTCGGCACCATCAGCAAGCTGCCATCAGCCTCACGGATGGTCGTAAACATCAAGCTCCGATCGACAGCGCGGCCTTTGATATTCGCGGGCAGTATTTCGATCATCTCCCCCAGCTCATAGGGTCGCCAAATCCAGATAAACAGGCTGGCGGTGATGTTGGATACCATCGTCCAAACCGCCAGCAAGCCGACCCCGATGATAGCCAGTGTGCTGGCAAGCAGCGCCCAGATGCCATCAACATTGATGCCAGCCTGACGCATAAGCAATAAGAAAAATATCAGCCAAATAGCCAGGTTAAGCGTGCGTCTAAGTGCAAATACCGTGCTTGGGGATATCGAGGCATGACTGGCCATTTTATTGAAATGGCGCCCCAAGAGTCGCTGTAGAAATAGTGCAAACCCACCCCCCAAGATCAGCAAGGTCAAAATGGGTAATAGCGTTTGCCAGGCTGGCAACCAGTGTGTGAGTTGTGTTAAGAAATCGGGGGAATTATTCATATATTGGGCCTCAAAGCTGCATCCAGGGTTGGGTTTCCGGTAAAAAATGCGCGAGTCCTTCCAATACGCCCGCACTGTAATTGCCGTTCATGCCGAATAATCCGCCCTGGGCAATATATAAGCTTTTTTCTGCACCCGCCGCGACCACCGCCGCACAGGCTTGTGCGCGCACTTGCGCCGGGGCATTGGCCACCAGTACGGCATTAATATGGCTACCAAGCACTTCCAGATCATTGCCGGAATCGCCGGCAAATACGGTGCGATCGGGCGTGTAACCTCGTTGATAACTGAGAAACTCAATAGCATGCAATTTACTGGCGTTGGCGGGCAGTACATCCAGCAGGCCAGTGCCGGCGGCCTCATCTTCGGACCAAACCAACCGTGCATCAATGCCCAATGTCCAAAGGCGGCGCGTGAGTTCGGCTTCGAGCACCTCGGTATTCACCGCCGTATCCGTGAAAAAACTGGCCTTAAAGACACCCTGCCGATCCCGACCTTGTGGTGTGATCGCTGCAATATCAGCGAATAGATCAATGATGTCCGCATGAGTCATCCCATTCCAGGCGGGGCCTATTTCAGCTTCCCACGAGGGCCAAATCGACCACGTATTGGTGCGTTCATCCGGGATGTACACGCTGGTACCCACGTCACCAATAATGAAATCGGGATGCGGCAAGTCCCAGTACGTCATGGCCTCCAGCACAAGGTCAATGTGCCGACCTGTCACCATCACCAAATGAATCTGGGGGTGGGCACATAACGCCCGAAGCCTGGGCCGGGCTTCGGGTGATTCAGGTTGCACCCCGTTGGGAATGAGGGTTCGATCCATGTCACAGCAGAGCAATATAGGCAATATAGGTTGGAGTGGCGGCGTTATGGGATGCATGGGAATTCCTCCTCACGGAATATCGTTTTGATGACCGTCATCGTCAACAGGGCTCAGCACGGGATGTGGGCGCCCGGACGGTACCGAGAAAATCGTAATACTCGATGGCGGCCAAAATACCTGCCGCGCCGGGTTCGGTCGCGAGATACGCAGGGTCATCTGACCACTCTGTCGGCATGGGCGGGGAACCCGGCAACGGGATTTTTGCGCTCAAGGTATTCCCACTCAATAAATCCTGGTCGGCAGATGGGCTCCCTGCCACCAAGATACGTTCCAGCGGAATATCGTGCTGCACGGCCAGATAGCGAATGGCGAACCCTTTGGATGCACGCTGCGGTATGGCGAGAAACTCATCCGTATTAATCGGTGAAAGCCGTACCGCACTATCGGCCTGATGCAGCTCATCGGCCAGCGCGGCCAGGCCAGCAAAGCGCGTGGGTTGATCAATAAACGCGTGCACGGCATACACGCCTTGCGCACTGCGCGGTTCGAGCCGCACGCCTTCCGTTTCGTTTAAAAGCTCATAGACGCGGTCGCCTTGCCAATTGTGACTGATGTGGCGACTCCACCCCTTATCGCGCGATAAGCGCGCACCATAATGAATTTGCGTGCCACCTCGGGTAATCATCACATCGGGCACCGCCAAACCCAGTCCTTTAAGCTCGGCCAGTATTGCGTGCCTTGGCTGGTCGGACACCAAGCCAAACGCCACCTGACTGCGGCGACGCAGTTGGCGAGTGAGTTCCTGAAACGCGGGGGTATCGCGTTGACCTTTCAGCAGGGTTAAATCAATCAAGAGCATGCGATCCGCTTGCAATGAATAGGCAACGACTTGGCTTCCGGCTTCTTGCGTCAACAGATGAGTGGAAGGCGTTAAGGCTCGCAACGCATTCAAGTACTGCGCCACGTGCGTCGGCCACGTGTAGTGCGCACGCACCCCACGGATGCCATTCTCGGCGAAGCGCCGCCAACGCGAACGATCGATAATCAGCGCCAGCAATTGCGTGCCTATCGCGTTGGCATCAAGCGGGTTGACGAGCTCACCGTTTTGGCAGGCGCGGATAATATCTTTCGGGCCGCCATCTTCCGTGGCCAAAATCGGCAGGCCGCAGGCGGCGGCTTCAATCAGCGTCAGACCAAAAGGCTCGGTAAGCGCCGGATTAATAAATACCCCGCCATTTTTTGCCGCCCAACGATATAAATCAGGCACATCCTGTGATTGATGATGGCGTGGATAAGCCACTTTACCGTATAAATCATAGCGATCAATCAGCAGCAACAGCTCGGTCAATACCTGTCGAGAACCGGCATCCATATCCCGAATATCCTCACGATTGCCCGCGATAATCACCAGATTTGCATGCGCACGCAATTCAGGATTAGTGCCATACGCCCGCACCAGGGTGGCAATATTTTTGCGCTCATCGGGTCGAGATATTGCCAGGATCGCGGGCTTTTCAGGGCGTTGCAGAAATCGCCGCAACTCGGTGGCAATCGGCGGCTCCTCATCAGCTAAGCCAGGGCCGAAACGCTCAAGATTCACACCGGGCGGAATCACCATCATGCGTTGCGGATCGGCCCAGTCATACAGACCGTACTGCGTTTCGATTTCATCTTGGGTACTGACCACCACCAACGAACTCGCAGCCAAGACTTCTTCTTCCACGCGAATGCGCCGAGATAACGCATATTTGGATTCGATGATTTTTGCTGACTCGCCATTGGCCAGTAACCGCTGCCGCTTGACCCGCCCCAGCGAATGGCCGGTATGCACCAGCGGCACACCCAGTTGATGCGATAAACGCATCCCGACATAGCCCGCATCTGCGTAATGGCTATGCACCAACGCAAGAGGCAGCCCCGTTTGGCGGATATGATCCAGGGCGTGATCACTGAAGCTATCCAGATGATCCCAAAGCTGTTCCTTTGGCAGATAATCACCCGGCCCTGCAGGCACACGTATGATGCGCACCTTGGGGTCATCGGCTAAATACTCCTCTGGCACGGCATAATCCTCCGCCACGCGTGGGTCGCGAATCAGCCGGGTGATTAAATCAACTCGCCCGACTTCCGGGCGCTGCGCCAAGGCGCGGGCCAGTTCAACCACATACAGCGTCTGACCGCCAGTATCAGCATCTCGCCCCAATTCAAGATCACTGCCTCGAATCAAGCCATGCACACTCATTAACACCAGGTATAACCCCGTTTCCTGCTTCATGATTGCTCCTGCTGTCACGTTCCGGACACGGCGCGGTCTCGTCTCAAGTGAAGAGTACCCGCCCCCTTATCCGATACTGTTCAAGAAAAATCACGGCCAAATCCCAGTCGTTCGAGCGTATCGGGCTCATCCAGCAAATGTCGCGCCAGCAAGAGCCCGGTAGCACTCCATACTTGGCCCACATTGGCACGTCGACCCATGAGTCGGCCATAACGGCCGTCATAATATTCCGGCCAAGCATCGCGCAGCAGGCGCTGTTCGGTAATCGCCCACGCTCGCTCGGCCAGATCACGTCGATTTGATTTCAGCGCGGCGGCCACCAGCGGCCAAATCAATACCGGCCAGTTCCCGCCATTGTGATAAGACCAGGGGATATTTTTCGGGTCAGAGCCAGTAATCAGCCGCCATTCATGCGATTTGATCGCGGGATAAACAAGCTTCATCGGCATGCGCCCAATCAGATCATCCCAACGCTGTTCGATTAAATTCATCAGGGCCGCCGCCTGTTCCGGTGACGCCAAATCGCCAACCAGCATCAGCAGATTTCCCTGTGAAAAAAACCGGAAATCGATTCGCCCCGGCCCCAGATTCCCCACAAAATAGCCCGCGCCATCCGGCAACCAGTCCGGCACCCAATCGGGAATTGAGTCGGAGTAAATATTGAATAAATTTTCGACATCTTCGCCAAACATTTCGGTTGAATAACGATAGATTCGATTGAGCACATCCATATCCAGCCAGTAATACCGCTGCAGATAATGCCGCAAAATCTCGCGCCGACGATGCGCCAAATCAATCAGCCATTGGCTACCTTCTTCGGGAATCAGCAAATCGGCACAGCACAACGTCATATCAAATAACGCCTGGATTTCAATCGGATGACCATTCACACCCATTCGCCGATCGATCATAAATGATGCATCAGGCACCAACAGGGTTGGGAACACTTCAAAGCGACTTTGCAGACATAAACTCAGAATCATGCGCACCATGCGCTGAATTTCGGTGGTTTGTGCAAATGCCGCATCACCGGTGTAACGCACATACGCGCGCAGTAACACAGCCCACCACATCATGGAATCAACGGGCGCAACCCGACCAATGGCGCGGTCACCGAAATCCGCCATGATGGTTTCATTCCCTTCGGCATCTCGATACACCCGAAACGAAGCAGGTAACACACCGGGGGCAATTTGCTGGCCTTCCAACGTCTCTTGCTGACCGCGCAACTGCATGATGACCGTCAAAAATGCCCGAACAATATCGGCGCGCCCCTCCAGCAACATAATCAAACCGGCAGAGAAAAAATCCCGGACAAAACAATCACTGTAATTATCGGCAGGCGCCCGATGATCAGTACTGGCCATTAAGCCCACCGCTTGCCCCTGATAATAAATTAGCGCGCTATCCATCAGCCGATAGACATCATCCATCGCAGGAGAATAACCCGCGTATTTGGGCTTATCAAAACACGGGGGTTGAGTTTTTTCCGGCACCGGCACACCTCGGATTTAATAGACCAATCGGTGTCAGCACCTTAGCACAGCAAGGAAATGAACAGAGAGCGTGCGCCCGACATGATGCTGAAAAGATCAAAGTGCAGACCGATTTAAAGCATAAGCGGTGCAAAGCAAAATCCACGGCAACCGAGCATCAAGCGGACTTGAGCCTGCGCGAGGAACAATCGCTCAATTCGGCCACATCCTGACTTGATTGTGCTGTGTTTCAAGACGCGTCATCTGCCATAAAGATAAGTGGCGCAGTCGTGCTGCGGGGCTTCCTGCAGCGTCAAGGCAATCTAACCCGAACCGCGCCGCGCCGAACGCTCACAGGGCGGAGGAAACGTCATGCACATAGGGATGACAAGGCGAAAAATCGGCGGTGGCATACAGTAAATGGGGATTTTCAACCCCTGTTTAACACCGTCTTGTCGAGCGCAATCGTTTTTCCCCACCTGTGCCCTGTTACCCCACCAGCAAGCCATCCTGCATGGTGAGAATGCGCTGCATACGGCCCGCAAGGGCGCGATCGTGCGTGACCAGCACAATCGCGGTGCCCATACTGTGATTCAACTCGAGCATGGCTTGAAACACACTGTCGCTGCTGTGGCTATCTAAATTCCCCGTGGGCTCATCGGCGAGCACGACCGAGGGTTCTGTGACCAAAGCGCGGGCAATGGCCACCCGTTGGCGCTCTCCGCCTGAAAGCTCGGCGGGGCGGTGCGCGGCGCGTGCGTCCAAACCCACCGCTTTCAGGAGCGCTTTGGCGCGCGCATGCGCGGCTTTGCGCGGCATCCGGCGAATCAACAGCGGCATCGCGACATTATCCAGTGCCGTAAACTCAGGCAGCAGGTGATGCGCCTGATACACGAACCCCAAGTGCTGATTGCGCAACTTGCCGCGCGCGGCTTCACCTTGGGCAGACAGCAGATGCCCCGCCAGCCAGACTTCACCCGCGCTGGGTTGATCGAGCCCGCCCATCAGCTGCATCAGGCTGGATTTCCCTGAGCCGGATGCGCCGACAATCGCCATCATCTCGCCTTGATGGATGGCCAGATTAATGCCCATCAGAACCGGCACCACGAGATCCCCTTCGCGGTACGTGCGGTGTAAATCGCGCGTTTCCAGCACGATGTTTGACGCGGGTCGATTGAGATCCGGCTGATTCTGGCCGAGTTTGTTTTGGGCGGATTTATTCATAACGCAAGGCCTCAGCCGGTTGCACGCGTGAGGCGCTCCAAGCGGGGTAAATGGTGGCCAAAAATGAGAGACCGAACGCCATGAGGCCGATGTGCCACACATCGTTCCAATCCAGCCGTGAAGGCACTTCACTGATGTAATACACATCGGCTGGCATAAATTGTGTGCCGGTTAAATGCTCAATCCACGGCACGATGGTTTCCACATTCGCCGCAATCAGCACGCCGATGGCCACACCAATCACCGTGCCCACCAGACCAATAATGGTGCCGGAAATCAAAAAGATGCGCATGATGCTGCCGGGGCTGGCGCCCAGCGTACGCAGAATGGCGATATCGCCGCGTTTGTCCGTCACCACCATCACCAGGGTCGATACAATATTGAACGCGGCCACCGCCACAATCAGCGACAAAATAATAAACATCACCGTGCGCTCCGTTTGCACCGCGCGGAAGAAATTGCCGTTCGCTTGCGTCCAGTCGGACGCGACATAGGGGCTGCCGAGTTTTAAATTCAAATCGCGCGCCACCCACGGCGCACGGAACATATCATCGAGCTTCAAGCGGAGCCCCGTCACGCCATCGCCCATGCGAAACAGCGCCTGCGCGTCTTTTAAGTCGATAAACGCCGAGCCGCGATCATATTCATACATGCCGACCTTGAAGATGCCGACCACGGTGAATTGCCGTTGGCGCAGCAACCCACCGACGGGCGTGACCGCAACATTGGCCGTAATCAGCATCAGCTGATCGCCCACCGTCACGCCCAAACTTTGCGCCAGCGCATCCCCCAGCACAATGCCAAAAGTACCCGGTTTCAAATCGCTTAATGTACCGGCCACCATGTGTTTGCCAATATCGGTCACGGCATCCTCATATTCCGGCTCAACCCCGCGAATAATCGCCCCCGAGACATTCGGCGGCGCAGACAGCATCGCTTCAGCCTGAATATAGGGCGCCGAGGCCAAGACATTCGGCTCGCCCTTAACGCGTTCGGCCAGCGTTTGCCAGTCCTGCAGGGCGTGACCACTTTCGCTGATCGTGGCGTGCGCGGTCATCCCTAAAATACGATGGCGCAGCTCGTCCTGGAAACCATTCATCACCGAAATCACCACAATCAGCGCCGTTACGCCGAGCGTAATGCCAATAATCGAGGTGGCCGAGATGAACGACACAAAACGATTCCGCCGCTTGGCGCGGGTGTAGCGCAGGCCGATCACCCATTCAAAAGATCGAAACATTCAGATATATCCGCCCAAATCAATCGGTTAAAATCAAAAAAGCAAAGCATGGCGCAATCATTCGCCCCCCTCAAAACGCACACATACCCGTCACCCCAGCCACCTGTAGGCGGGGATTCATCCCCGACAGCACGGCCAAACAAAACGGGGGGCAGTTTAGCAGCCAGCGCCACACTCTGACCGCCGCCATACCGAAATGATTCAGTCCGCGCTACACTCTGCACACCCGCTCGGTTATGCTAAACCACAATCTGGCCTATTATTGACGCTTAGGACCCAACAAGGAGAACACGTTATGGATCAACCACCCACCCCCATCAATCGAATCGTCACGAAGGGTTTATGCGCTGCTGCGCTCGGCCTGTCGCTGGGCTTTGGCGCCCATACCGCCGCCGCAGAAACCGTGATGCGGCCGGATATCAACCACGCCAAACCGGGGAGTTCATATTATGTGCATGGCCTTTCCATGCACCAAATTGCCAAAAGATTTGGCCAGCCAGCCAAAAAACTGCATCCTATCCCCGCTCGGGGGACCAAACACCAACCACCGATTACCCGCTGGATTTACCCCGAGTTCACCGTGTATTTTGAGCATGGCCGCGCCATTCATCTGGTGAAGGATCACCCGCGCGTCAAATAGCCAAACAGGATGGCTTAACATTGCCCAACCGTGTTTCCTTCACCTTTACTTTTTTTGGAGTGATCAAATGAAAACCAATGTGGGTTCAATCGATAAAATTCTGCGGATTGGGGTTGGCCTCGTATTAATCGGGCTGGCCGTATTCCATGTGATTGGCTGGTGGGGTTACATCGGTATTGTGCCGTTGCTGACCGGCTTGTTTAATTTTTGCCCTGCCTACACGTTGCTTGGCTTGAATACGAAAGGCAAATCTGCCGAATAATTTTTGCGCGTGCTTAACTCATACCCGCCCAAGCCGCTGCACCGATTGATTGGGGCCGCGGCTTTATACTGCCTGGGTGCCTTGGCCTGGCCACAAAGCCTGACCGCAGACCAAACTGCCAACGCAGCACTGCCCGCCGTCATCAATGAAGCCAGCGGCCTCACGGCATCGCTGCGCCACCCCGACATCTACTGGACGCACAACGACAATACCGATCTGCCCGCGTCATCCCGAAAAAGCCAGCCCCTTGTGTTTGCGATTGATGAATCCGGACAATTGCGCGCCACCCTCACCTTGGCCGGCGTAAACCAACGCGACTGGGAGGCCATCACCGAAGCAAATATTTCAGGCATACCCACGCTCATTATCGGCGATATTGGCGACAATCGCGGCACGTGGCCGGATTATCGGCTCTGGTTTATACCAGAACCCACCCTACTCACACCAAAAGCCACCGTACCCCCAAGTGGATTATTGCGGTTTCGTTACCCCGATCAAATCCAGAAAAATCCACATCAAACCGATCAGCAAACACACCATCAGGGTAGCTGGAGCGGTGGTCACGATGCCGAAGCCATGGTGTTTGATCCGCGCGCCCAGGAGCTGCTCATCCTGACCAAGCGGGAAAAACCCGCGCGATTATTTGCAGTCCCCCTCTCGGCGCGGATATCACTCAAGAATGCCGCCACGGATAGCTTTAGCCAGCAAATTAGGCAAGCGCCGGTCATCACCGCCCACTTTATTACCAATTTACCGCCCCTGCCCGCCCCCGATTTTATCAGCTGGCTGCTGCACCCCTTCGTGAGCCCCTACGCCGATCAACCCACCGACATGGCGTTATCGCCCTCCGGTGACCAACTGGCGGTACTCACCTATAGCGCCCTGTTTTTCTTCCAACGCGCACCCGGAGAACGTTGGCAAGCCGCCTTGGCCAAACCGGTGCGGTCAGTGGCACTGCCCTTTATCGATCAATGGGAAGGCCTAAGCTACAGCCCCGATGGTAAAAAGCTGCTGATCGTGCGCGAAGGCACTGGCGCAGACACCCTGTTGCACCTACCGGTGCCGGGTGTAACAGAATAGGCGATCCGAAAAGTCGCCGCGGTATGTACCCCTTCGACAAAGTCCCCGTTCGGTTGGGGGGAAATCCCGCACTTGCGCTGTAGGAGGGGATTTATCCCCGACACGGTGCCAAACGCGCTGAATGCGGCCTAACGCCGTGCCGCATGGGGTTCAGTATCTTCGGATGGCTGGTGCCCCCGTCGGGGCTTGATCGCAAAGCTGGCGCAAGCCCGCCCCGCCTACAGTATCAGTGTCTGCACAGGAGGAGATACCTTCAAAAATTTGTATCAATACTCGTGCCATCAAGGCGGAGAACACGCGCCCGCCAAATCGACCGGTTCGACGCGCACCCGCCCCGACTTGGACAAAATCAAATCGCGGGCATTATGTTCAATGCGTGTTGGGGTACATACCCGAACGGTGCCCGCGCTGAACGCGCCGCCGGGTTGCGTTGCAAAACCCATCGGGGAGAAAATAACCGGCTTTCTCATCGGGGCATTACCCTGAATCACCAGACCCACGGGGCTGCTGCTGCCAATCTGCACCACCGGTTCACCGGCATCGCGGGTACCGTCCCGATCTCGATCAATAAACACCAACCAGCCTCGCGACCAACTCCATGCTGCGGGCGCATGACAACCCGCCGTCGCATCGCCCGCACACAAAGCCACCGGCGCATTGCGCACAATAGCAGTCTGACGCGCCAGGGAAAAAGCCGCGTTTAAATCATTAGCGGCGGTAGCAAGGCGATTTTGCGCCGTCATGGCAGAGAATGAAGGCACGGCAATCCCGATCAAAACCACCAAAATAGTGAGGGTGACCATAAGCTCGATCGTAGTGAAGCCCACAACACCCACAAAAAATCGCTCCATCGTGCGCCTCCTGGTATACAGCCGATTTAGAAGCGAGCGATTGAGCTGACTTCCTAAATAAATCCCCCTTTGAAAAAGGGGGATTGAGGGGGGGTCTCAGCAACGTTACCAGCAATCTGCCAGCGCGCCCGTGCCGCTTTCCGTACGCGTACCCGCCTGATCCAGTGTCAGCGTGCCGCATTGGGTATCGCGGGTTGCCTGCACGCCTTTAGGCACGGCTTGAATCGTGTAGGTATTGGGCGATGCGGCCGTTGGAGCTACGCTAAACGAAAATGCGTATTTCGTATTCATGCCGCTATCGGTGTCACAACCCAAGGCCGGCAGCGTCGGCCCACCGCCAATTACCGCGCCCGAAGTATCTTTGTAATAGCTTAGGTTGGTTGTGTAATACCGCTCCATGAAATTGGCATGTTCCGATAAACATCCTTTAGCCGCCGCCCGATTGGTTTTCGTCACGCTGTTGATATATGCGGGATACGCAATCGCCGCGATAATCGCGATAATCGCCACCACAATCATCAACTCAATCAAGGTGAAGCCCTGTGTTGGCCGCATCAAGGCCTTGTTGCGGCATAACTGTGTTGAATGCGATTCCATATAGTCAATCCTTATTGATTAATTAGCTCGCGCCAAGATACCCGATTCATCGAACCCACGCTGCCGGCAGTTGAAACACTTGAGGTTGAGCCATTGTCAAAGCTCACCAGCATGGTATTTCCCACAAAGATCGGGTTATTGGGTAACGAGTTAAACCCCACCCCACCCACGGGCACGGATGTACCATCAGGCAAGGTAATCATATCGGCAGAATCAAACTTGCCGTCGCCGTTAATATCAAAGAATTTTGATGTCGGGTTCGTGCCCGTAAACGGATCAATCGCCATAATCCAGCCACGTCCGGTGGGGTTACACACATCGGATGCCTGCGGGATTCGCGAGGTGCCGATCAACAAACTCCCTTGGAACTGATTGGGCGTGACCATGCGCTCGCCTTCGGCGCCATTCACCGGGGAAGTTAAATCAATATACCAGCCCGATTCACCGGTCATATCACTTGGCGTAGGTTTCGGGGTAAAGCCCCGCGCGCCCAGGGTGGGTAGAACCGGGGGCGTTGCGGTGGCATTGCCCGCGGTGGCGGCAACTTCGGCCAAAATTTTACGCTGAACCAGCGCACTGCGACCATTGCTTAAATTGGTCACCAGGCTTGCAGGCTGCCCGGCCCCCGCCTGCGCGATAATGCCGTACCAAGTCTGCGTGCTCATATCCGTTAAATCCGCGGCATTCAGGTATTCGCCCGTACCGAAGAACAACCACACATTATTGGTGGCCGGATCTTTACCCGCCAACATACCCGCCGTAATTGGCTGAACTTTTCCACCCGAATCTTTAGCGGTAAACAGCAAGCTGCTGGAATTATTGGCCAAATCGAACGACCACACATTGCCGAGCAAGTCGCCCGCATAGGCGGTGGTGCTAATCCCGTTGGCGGGGTTGCCAATCCAGACTGCCGGTGCAGCCAATCCATTGCTTGTCGACGTATTGGTGGTAACAACGGACAACGTACCCGCCGTATCCAGCGCGCCAGCGGATGTAGTTAAAGCGAACTGAAGCAGCGCGGCCGTACCGTTGGTACTGTTATAGCCATTGCCCATCAACACTTGCCACTGTTTATCGGCGGTTTGCGCAATCACGGGTTTGCCTGTCATCTGGCCGATATAGGCAGCATTCGTTTTACCATCGCTGGCGGAGCGCTCCCATAAAAACTGAACACTGGAGGGATCAGTAATATCCAGTGCATAAATGGCTTTCGCCGCACCGCGCCCTGTGGTGCCCACGAGAATGGTGTGCCAACTACCAGAGCCGGCCGATACATAAATATCCGCTGTGGTTACCTCGCCATCGTTAAAGAATTGGTGCGGCGCGGTTGAAGACGCCCCGTAACTGGGGTTCGACAAGGTAGACAAACCACTCGTAATCACGGCTCCAGGCAGGTAAGCATAGGTTTCTGCGCCGGTTGCGGCATTGAACGCGTGGAGCATGCCATCGTTCGCGGCCACATAAACTTGAGGTGATCGGGTTGATTCTGTCGAGGCAAAAGCCGCATAACTACTCGAGCCGGTAAATGTTTGGCCATAAAATAAGTTGGCATCCGGCGCGCCCACATATACCGGCTGGGAGTTCACGATATCGCCCAGCGGGGTATCGCGATTGCGATACGTGCCGCCCTGGCTAATCTCCAAAGAATTATCCCCGCGCAGGTAATTAATCATGCCTGTGGAATTGCTCGCGGTGGTTGAGCCGCCCAGCGCCGTATATTCCGCATTTGAAAGCGTACTGGTTGATTGAAATGCGATGTACCGGCTATTTGCATTATTGCCGTCAGGGTTATAGGTGTAAATATTGCGATTGGCCGCTGTCGGCAGTGCGGTCACGGCTGTCCAGGTTGGGGTTGTGGTGATCGCACCCGTATTCGGGTCGACCGCAAAGGCTTTTAAATCCCCTTTCCATTTACCGGTGTAGTAGTTGGCTTGGTAGGTTACCGTGCCCAAGGCCAATTTAGTGCTGTTCGCCGCCAAGCTCGCGCCCGTGCCCACGCGCTCAGAGGCGCGTTTTAAGGCATCGGCAAGGCCACTGCTAAAAGCCTGCGGACTGGTCGCCGAATAGAACCCACCGTGACCATCCACGGCTGCATGCGCCAAATCAGCAATATTGTTGATCGAGTTGGCCGAAGGTTGCGGCCAGCTAAAGCCACTAATTGCAGCGCCTCCATTCGCCCAGCTAAAAATCTGGCTGATTGTGGTACCCGCCGGACTGATGCCGGTTGGTGTGAAACCCAAGCCGAGCGTGAACGTCGTCATATGCTGCCAGAACGCAGGATCTTCGGTACTGGGAGGAACCTCATTGAGTACGGTAGGGCGCAAATCGGTTTTCCAGTACTTCATCGCCACATCGGCCAAGGTATCGCTGTAGCCATCGGTATAAGGCGCGGCTGCAGTGTAGGTATAAGTCTGGTTATTGGGACCTGTTACCGTTGGCCCACTGGTACCATCTGCATTACCGGGACCACTAAAACTGTCATTCCAGAATCCATCAGTCGTCAGAATGGCATACGATTGCCGACAGGCCAATTGAGTCGTATCGCTACTGGATGTTTGCCAAGGCTGTGCGGTTTGATAATACTGCCCAACCTGATCCAAAGCCTGCCGTAGCGGCGTGCCGCCACCGGGCTGCTCTCCAATCACCCAGTTCCAGAAGTTAAGTTTTTGGGTGCCCGATGTACCATCACCAAAAGGCTTGACCTGCGCAATGTAGTTTGTCTGCCCGTTATAGGCATCGTAGTAACTATAGGTGTCAGAAGGTAAGCCTGCGATATTCGCACCATCGATTGAGCCAAATCCGATACGGAAGGTAGGATCAATCGTCACAAATGCATTCATCAAGCCGCTTTTAGCCATTAAAATACGCGTGTGATAATATGAAAACCAGTTGGCGATATTTTGCCCCGCCGCAATGCCCGCAGGCGCAGCAACCCCTGATGTATCGGATGCAATCACACAATTCGCTTGGCTGCCACAATTTGTATTGGCCACATAATGAACGGTGTAGGGCCCCGCTGCGGCGCCTGTTGAGTATTGAAATAATCCGATGGTACTTTGGTACTGAAGAGTACAAACCTTGGTTCCGCTGTTATAGCTGTAACCCGTGGCGTTTGGATCCTGGTAATAATAATTATTTTTACAAGAACTTTTTGAGCTAACGCCACTGTATGACTGGGTGGTAGTGGTTGTGAAGCTTGTTGAATAATTCACGTATCCGGTGTCATAGGTGCCGTTATAAGCGGTCAAATCAACCGCACCAGTTGAAACATTGAATCCATCAATCCAAGCATTGGTTAAACCTGCTGCATTAGGATAAGGAGTGCCATCCACCTTGACTGGAGGGGGATAAGTAATCGACGGATTATAATAGACACCATTATTGCTTGAGTTAATCATGGCGTCGTTGTTGATTGTGCCTTGAGTGCAATCAACACCATATAAATAACAGATATCAGGCATAAAATCCCAGGCCATAGAGCCCGAATCATCCAGCATTAATACAATATTCGGCGGCAAGGGCTTCGCGATAATCAGCGGCTGTTGATCAACCGTTACGGCAGCATTTGCTAATCCGCTTGAGCCAAATATTGCCGCTGCGGCCATAAAAACGGCTATGGCCAGCCGCGCTATTGATCGCAAGGCACTCGCTGGTTGCACTCTGGTTTCCATCCATCGAATTGTGCTCATATCCGGGTTCCTCGCTGAATAGTTTGCGGCGTTATTCATTATTGTTTCACCATGGTTTGTAGGGTCACAATCGCGCGATCGCCAATCGAGGCAGGATCACCGCTGCGTGCGGTAACCCGATAATAAATGGCCGTCGTGGATGCGCCCTGTGCGCCATATTGGGCCGCATTGGCCGTTTGGCCAAAGCCTGTGCTGGTGTTTGGGTCGGGGTACGCGCCGAAGTTTTCAATCACATATTGGGGCTGGCTGGCGCTGATCGCACCGGGATTGAACTGCCCCGCGCCCGTGCCGGAAACCACGGTTTGAATACTGTTGGCGGGCAAGTTTGGATCGGTAAACGGATTGGCCAAACACACGACACCACCCGAGCCGCAATTGCGCGCGATGGCGGCGGCATTGATTTGAATGGCGGTATCTGCGGCGCGCAACGCGGCCTCTGCACTTTGAAATGAAAGCTCTCGATCATAAAAATTGCTGGTCATTTTTTGCTGCATGGTGGTACCGCGAATGGCCGCCAAACCCACCAGGGTAACCAGCACCAGCAAAACCAGCGCAACCACCAAGGCAACGCCGGCTTGCTGATTGGTTCGCGGCTTTGTTTTGGCTTTTGGTTTAAATGGTGTTTTCATATCATTTCACCCGATTACGCAGTGTGACAGTGGTGGTGTATTGCCGCGTTAATGGTTGCACATTGGTGCCCGCCCGTTGATCGGTACTTTGCAGCCAGAGGGTAAGCTGCACAGCGGTTATATTCGCCCAGTCGGTCGCTGCTACGCCGGATGCGGCCACAAACGCTGCGGCACCCTTCACCAAATAGGTGATTTGCATATCGGTGACATTGCGTACCATTTCTTGTGGCGTGGCCGCAGGTACGCCACCCGTGGGCGCCACACTCATCCGAAATAACGAGCGGCCACCCGTTGTGTTGTAGTTACCAATGTACCAATCCACCGCGGTCAGTTTGGCCAGTTGCGCATTATTGGCATAGGTGTAGGGCGTGCCTGTGGTGGTGCATACGGTGGGGTATCCTAATCCTTTGGAGCAATTACCCGGAGAACCAACACCCGTATTATGAACAACGGTCACATTGGCGTTGTTGTAATTGGTTACCTGTAAAATCGTCGCTTGGTTAGGGTCGCAAACAATCACAATGTCGCCATCAGCTAAATCCGTGCTCGTCTCATTGAGCTTGAATTGTGCTGTCGTTGAGTTCGGTGCATCAACGGTATATCCCGATCCACTCGCACCCATCAATTGAATTGAATCGGTACCGGCAACACGCTGGCCGATCGCGGTACCTGTGGTGACGGCCGGATCCGCCGCCGCACCGTCGTACCCCATCACCGCATTGCCAAAGTTAGCCCACCAATCCGTGCCACCACCGGTGGGGCTATTGTTAAGCACATTGGCCACGCGACCGAGATTCCCACAGCCAGTAAGCCCGGCATCACGGATATC
This sequence comes from Pseudomonadota bacterium, assembly GCA_021801265.1. Lineage (GTDB taxonomy): Bacteria > Pseudomonadota > Gammaproteobacteria > Halothiobacillales > Halothiobacillaceae > Halothiobacillus. Next base: position 353,417 of record JAJYYE010000001.1, read on the forward strand.
ACGCGCTAAAAATTCAAACGCGGTGCGCGAGTTGTCCTGCACATCACCCAAGGCCTGATTGGTTCGATATGACTGCTGATTGGCCAAAAATACGCTAATCACACCGCCAACAACCACTAAACCCAATACCAGCGAAATCATCAGTTCCACCAGGGTGAAACCCGACTGCCGCGCAACGGGGGGGGTATTTAATCTCATAGCATGGCCCTTGTGATCACTTGCTGATTTGCCACCCCGCCTGGACCAGCGCGGCTATCGTCAAATTGAATGGTGACTGTGCAATCGCCCGTAGCGGTGCAATTAACGATACCGGTCGTGGCCGCCGTGGCACTAAGCGCCAGACCTAAATCTGCACACCATTGATTCAACTGAATTTGCGCCAATGTCCCCTTGGCTGGGCAGGCATTGGCCGTAACGGTTTGGTTATAACTACCTGCCAAAGCATTGGCGCGATCGGCGCGCATGGCATCCAAAATGGAATAACTGGCAACGGTCGCCATAGAACGCGCCATCGCACTGTTATTGGTGGAAAGCGATTTGGCTTGCAAAGCCGCGATACCCAAAAAGCCGATGGATAACACCAATACGGCAATCAGGATTTCGATCAGGCCAACGCCGCTTTGGGATTTGTGCATGCTTGTTTTACTTACAGGTCGCATTGGGCGTCCCTCCGGTTGCACAGGCCACCGAATCGGTGCAACTGCTAATCGCCGTGCCCGTGATGACATACACACAACGATGGTTATTGGATGAAATTTGGCTGCTGTTAATGTCAGCGGCGAGTCCGCCATAACCGGCAGTCGCGCCCGCAACGCGCAGAATCCCCATTGGGGTCGCCTCTAATGCCTGTGCGCTACCGTAATTGATGACCGACGTTTGCACCGGTATCGCCGCCCGCAAGGTTGTGGTAACCGCCGGACTTCCCGCCGTGATACTCACCGATCCATCGGCATTCACATTGACTACGGTATTGCGTTTAATCGCCTCGGAACGCGCCACATTCAATGCGGCGACCAGATCATTCGCGGTGGTGGTGAGCTTCGAGGACACAGTGAGGTAGGTAAAACTCGGCACGGCAATGGCCAGCAAAATGGCGGCCACGGTGAGCGTGACCATCAATTCAATTAACGTGAAGCCACGCGCCTGCCTGTACCGCCGTGCGCGGTGTGCTTCGGCTTTGCCTGGGCTGAGTTCATTCGGGGTTTTTGTGTGCATTACGGCTGTCCTGTTTCGCGAACCCATCGAACCACGCCCGCGGCGTGTTGCCAAGTGGCTTGGGCATGAACGGTTAATTTGAAGGGATAAGCGGTAAGGTGCCTCCGACTGTGCGGCGTACGGAGGGGATTTATCCCCGACAAGGGAGGGCGCAAACCCATCCGAAACGCCCCATCCGCCCGAGGCACCCCCCAGGCCACCGAAGCACCCCGAACCCCCCCATGGCACAGCGTTAGGCCGCGTTCATCACATGGGGCACCGCGCCGGGGATGAATCCCCTCCTGCGGCAATGGGGCGAGGGGGGAACGTTTCGGCCGCCCGAATCAATCGGCGGGCGCAGCCAAATCCTGCTGCAATGCCGACCGCAAATGCGCTTCCGAATCGCTGAAGAAACCCGCATCGCGCAACACCCGGCGGTTGATATCGGGCATCGACCAACCGGTAATATTCGCCAGCGGCGAGGGCACTTCATCGAGCAATTTAAGCGCGAGTCTTTGCTGATTCGCCGAGGCCAGCTCGGCGGCAAACAACAGGCGCGAACCGGGGTCGGTGCCCGGCAGCAACAGCGCGGTTTTCATATCGGCAAAGGCGTTATCCGGTGCGTTTTGCTTAAGCCAATACAACGCACGCCGGTGCAGCAGACTGCGCTGTTCGGTCGGATTGTTTGCCACAGCGGGATTTTGTAACGCCGCATCAATCAGTTGCATCCCAAAGTTGGCACCAAACACGCTGCAATCGGTTTGCAATCGGCTTAAAAACGTATCGAATTGGTATCCGGTCACGTTTTGCGCCAAATCGCCGCGCATCGCCAGGTTACGCAAGGCCGATTGAAGACCCGCCGGTGCCGAATTCATATCGCAGGCCACAAATGCGCGGTTTGCCAGCACGAGCAAATCATCGGGGTGTTCGGCAAAGGCGCGATCAAGCAGGCGCTCGGCCTCGGAATAGTTGCCGGTTTGTTCCCAGAAATTGGCGAGATAACTTTGCGCACGGGCAGAGTCGGGGTGCTGGCTTGCCCAACTCAAGGCCTGCGCAAACGGCTTGCCCCACATATCGGCGCGCTTGAGTGACAGCAACGCAAACACCGATAAAATGGCAACCGCCACCCACACCGGCCAACGGTGATGCACATCGGTTTTCTGCACCAGAAATAGTGCCAGGGGCAAAAACATCAACCCGGCGGGCAAATAATTGCGGTGCTCGAACATCAGTTCCAGCGGCAACCAGGTCGATTCCAGCAACTGCCCGACAAAATAAAATGCAATCGCCAAACCTACCGCGCGCAGCCAGGGCGTTTTGCTCAGGCGGGAGAGGACCGCCAGCGCGATGAGCCCGAATATCCCCAGCGTGGCAAACAGCGTCGAAAGCGGTGTAAACACGCTCGTCGAAATACGAATATCATCGTTGAACAAGCCACCATCGTGCAGGCTCGGCAACCACAAATCGCCCAGATACCCCCACACAATGCGGGTTTCGGTCAGCAGGCGCTCCCACGGGGTGAAGTCGCGCCCATACGTTTGGCCGGAAAACAGCAGGGGCAACTGGTAAGCCAGATACGCCAGCAACACCGCGCTGGGCAGAACAATAAAAACCCGTCGCCACCAGATAAAACGCTGGCCGTGGCGGTCGAGCGCGCGGTTGTCCGCATCAAACACAAAGGCCTCGATCACCCAGGCCAATAGCGGCAGCAACGCACCGTTTTCCTTGGACAGCACCGCCAACAGCGTACCCAACCCCAGCCCCGTGCTCATCCAGACATAACCGCTGACGGTTCGACCTGCCGCCAGTTGCAAGCGCCCATGCACATACGCCCAAAGCCCCGCGAACACAAACAAGGCCGCCAGCATGGCCATGCGCTGGATGATATACAACGTGGTACCCACCCAGAAGGGATGCAGCAGCCAACACCCCGCCGCCAACACCGCCACCCAGGCCGCGCGTTTGGGCGCCAAGCCAAAACCCTGCGCCAGCGCATGGCTCAAACCGGCCAGCAGCATGCCGTTGATTAAATGAATCAGCACATTGGTTTGCTTGAACACCTCCGGCGGCGCGGGCCATACGCGGGTATCAATCAAAAAACTCGCCAAGGAGATTGGCCGCCCGGTGGGGCCGGCAAAGCCCGAGGTAATCCAGGCCCATGCCTGCCAGGCGTGCTTAATGGGGCCGTAATCACCCATCGGCGGCAGGTTGCCGTAATCATCAAATAAAAACGCGCCCGATAAGCCCGGTAGATACACCGCATAAGCCAGCGCCAGCAAAAACGCCCCAGCGACAAAAGTTTTCCAATCAATACGCATTCTGTTCCCTTGATTCAATGGATTTATTATTTGTGCGCATGTTCACCCCCTCCCCTTCATGGGGGAGGGACTTTAATGCCCGAGCCACAAGGAAGCGGGGCAACGCCCTCCCCCTGAAAGAGGTGCGCTTTAACTCCCTCCCCCTTCATGGGGGAGGGTTGGGGTGGGGGATGAGGTGGGCAATCGCTCAAGCAGCGCCAACCGCACCACCTCCAGCACCCCATCCAACTGCTGCAACACCTCGTTATTCCAAAACCGCAACACCTTAAACCCTTCCGCCACCAAAAACGCATCTCGCACCCTATCGCTGGCGCTATCCGCATGCTGCCCGCCATCAACCTCAATCACCAGCCTATGAGAAAAACACACAAAATCCACGATATAGCGGCCCATAGGCGCTTGACGGCGAAACTTTACGCCCATTTGCTCAGCGCGAAGGTATCGCCAAATCACCCGCTCGGCATCCGTCATATTAGCGCGCAACGCGCGGGCGTTTTGGATGAGTGCGTGTGTCATGTTTTTGCCTCGTTATTCTTGCCTGCCGCACCCCCACCCCAGCCCTCCCCCATGGAGGGGGAGGGAGTATTTTGGCCCAGCCCTCCCCCATCAAGGGGGAGAGAGTATTTTGGCCCAGCCCTCCCCCATCAAGGGGGAGGGAGTTAAAGCCCCCTCCTTGGGCACATTAAAGCCTCTCCCCTCGTTAGGTGGGGACACACTAAGCCCCTCCCCTCTGGGGGCGGAGGCGCATTAAAGCCCCTCCCCCCTTGTGGGGGAGGGGTTGGGGTGGGGGGTCTCTTTTTTCACTAACGCCGCTTGTGCCTCGGCAATCACCGCGTCATAAACCCCCTTGCCATTTAATTCCCGCATGCGCTCGATGCCCACCCGCGCATCGCTCAATTTCCCGGCGGCGGTTTGCAGCGTCACCAGATTTTTCCAATAATCGAATTTTTTCGGATCCAGCGCGACCGCTTGCTGCATCAAGGTATAGGCCAGCGGGAAATCGTGGGAAATATTCGCCGAATAATTCGCCAGCAGCGTCAAAATGCCGGGGTCTTTGGGGTGGCGTGTCACGGCGAATTGCAGGGTCTGGCCGAGTTCGGTTATGTCTTGCGCCGTGTATTTACATACCCCATTGGTGCCGCAATTAATCAGGCTATACAGCGCGCTCACATCCTCGGCGCTCATCGGTTGGCGGGCGATTTTGGCGCGCAGGTGGTTCCACCAGGCGGTTTGTACGGGCAGGTTGTTTTTCGCGGCCATAAAAATCAGCGCTTGATCGGCCTGAATGCTCGCACCGGGAATTTTTGCCGTATTTTCCATTTGCGAAAAACCCATCTGAAACATCGGGCTGTCTGTTCCGGGTGCCATAATCATCATCACCCGCGCCAGTTCATAACTCGCGCGCGGAGAATCCGGGTGGGTGGTGGATTCAAAATATGCCAGCCGATAGGGATTCCCCCAAATGTGCGCACGCAGGGCAGTAAACCCCGCATACAAAGCGATTAAAGCCACCACGCCGCTCACCGTGAGGGTGCGCATCAGGGCACGGCGCTCGGCATCCTTGGGCGCCCAGGCAAAAAGGAGCCCGAACAGCGCGATAAACACCCCCCAACTGGGCAGATAATTGCGATGCTCATACACCAGTTCCAGCGGGATATAGGTCGAAACCAGCGCGTGGCCGGCAAAAAACCACAGCACGCCCAGTGCAAACAGGGGCGCGCGCTGGCGCAGTTTTAGCGCGGCCCCCATCAGCGCCACAATCACCGCCCAGCTTGCCGCCGTCGTCCACGGGGCAAACCAGCCGGTGGAAAGGGCAATATCATCGTGATACAGGCTTAACGCATTGGGCGTGGGGGCGATAATCCAGTGCACATAATCCAATAGCACGCGGCCTTCCGTCCACAGCCGCTGCGCCAAATCAAATGGCCGTGACGCATACGCCGTACCATTCAAAACACCCGGCAAGGTATAGGCCAGCCCCGCCATGCCCGGCAGCACCAGCACAAGGGCGAACACCAAAATAAACTTAGGCTCAAAGCCCGCCGCCACCCGCCCGCGCAAAACGAGCCACTCCAGCAAAAACGCGTACACCGGCAACATCACCCCGGATTCCTTGGCGAACACCGCAAGCACCGTACCGCCGAGCAAGCCCGCCAAAATGCGCCACCAGCCACCGGTTTGCCCATGGATCAAGCGCATCCGCCCCTGCCAGTACAGCCACAACCCCGCCAGCATAAACAGCGAGGCCAGTGATTCCATGCGCTGAATCACATACAGCACCGCCGTGAGCTGCATGGGCGAAAACAACCACGCCGCCGTAATGAGCAAGGCCAGCGTGTTGGGGGCGATTAGCCAGCTTTGGGCCCCTGCCCCCCCACCCCAGCCCTCCCCCATGAAGGGGGAGGGAGTTAACGCCCCGCTTACTTGCTGCACCGTGGCACCAAAAGGCACGCTCTTAGCCCCTCCCCCCTTGTGGGGGGCGAAGCGGGTCGCGTTGCCCCGCGACCCCGGACGGGGTTGGGGTGGGGGTGTAGGCAAGCCGCCCGCCCACACCCACCCCAGCACCGCGCGCGTCAGCAGGTAAATCAGCAGCCCATTGGCCGCATGAATCAACACATTCACGAATTTGAGCGGCCAGGGTGCCAGCCCGGTAAACCCATCCTGAACGGCGAAGGTGAACATCGAAAGGGGGCGATCGGTCGGTCCCGAACCGCTCGACCACACCGCCGCCCAAAAATGCGCCCGCACCGCGCCCGGCGCAAACGCCGCGTTATCCACCAAATTGCCGAAATCATCAAAGGCAAAGCCCCCCGCCAGCCCCGGCCAATACACCAGCACCGTGAACAACAGCAAAGCCACGACCAGCAAACGGTCACGCAGGGAGAGGGAATCAAAAGGGCGCGCACTGGGCATAAGCAATCCTTGGCCAAAAATAAGCGATTCATAAAAGCAAGCATCGTACCTTACCCCGCGGCAGGCGATGACCCCCGCCGACAAAATGTACGCTGCAGAAGGGGTTTCAACCCCGACGCGGTGCCCAATGCAATGAACGCGGCCTAACGCGGTGCCGCAGGGGTGCGGGGTGCTGCGGATGGATGGGTGGGTGTGGGGGTTTGGCCGTGCCGTATCACATGGGCAGGGGGGCGATAACAGCCCTCATTCGGTTTTGGCTCTGCGGCCGGGCAGGTTTTTTCACGCAATAAAAAACCCCGCCGAGGCGGGGTTTAACCATCAAGCTAACCGAGAATTAACGGCAAGAAGAAGGCAGGTATTTGGCCAACATGGAACCGGCACCCTTACATGTGAATTTAACACTGCCAGTAGCTGTAACCGCACTAAGGACAACTTCAGCGCCCGTAGGAATTGCTGCGTTGGCTTTTGGCCCGCCAAATTTCACAATGATTTGACCAGGAGTGCTGCCAACGTTTACATCAGTAACATAATTTCCATTGATGGACTGGGAGCTAGCTAAGCCAGCTGAAACATTGCTTGGGGGGAATTTCCCTAGGTTGTTATAGAACTCAACCAATGCTGTTTTGGAACCATCAGCCAAGCTCATCCCTTCAGAGACTTGCGCACGGATGGTGTAATCCTGATACGCAGGAATCGCGATGGCGGCCAGAATACCGATAATCGCGATCACGATCATCAATTCAATCAGGGTGAAACCCTTTTGCACGTTCTTTTGCATTTGCTTCAACATGACATCACTCCTTTGTGACTTGAGATAGGGGCGAAATGCCCTGCGCGAATATTAAAGCAATGCTTGTGCCAATTTGGGTGGGCGGGGGCATTAAAAAGTCCCGCCCCCTTGTGGGGGCGAAGCGGGTCGCGCTGCCCCGCGACCCCGGGCTGGGTTGGGGTGGGGGCATCGTTAAATGATGGTGCTAAACCCGCACCCCCTCCCCAGCCCTCCCCCATGAAGGGGGAGGGAGTTCATGCGTTTAAGCCTTCCCGCATTGAGAGGAGGGCGTTAAAACTCCAATCCGCTCCACAAGGGGTTGGGCATTAAAGCCCCTCCCCCCTTGTGGGGGGCGAAGCGGGTCGCGCTGCCCCGCGACCCCGGACGGGGTTGGGGTGGGGGTGTCACTTTGTGACATTTGCGCCGGGTGATTTGTCACTTTGTGACGTTTTTGGTGGGTGCGCCGTGTTCCCGAGGAATATTAGCCGGAGTGTCCGCTAGGGTGCTGGCCAGGTTGGGGTAGCTCGGTTGCCAGTTGAGGGCGCGTTGGATGGCGCTGGCGTCGATGCGTTTGGATTCGGTGAGAAACTCCCGCGCCATGGCGGTGGATTGCGCGAGCACTTCACTCAGCGGCAGGCAGGGCGGCGCGTGCAGGCCAAAATGCGCGGCAGTGGCCAGATACAGCTCGGTCATGGGGCGCGGGGTGTTGTCGCTCACGTTGTAGATGCCGGTAACGGGGGTGCTGGCTTCGATTCGGCGGATGAGGGCGGCGTAGATTTCGGCCAGATCATCGGCGTGGATGCGGTTGCTCCACGGGGATTGCTCAAGGCACACCACGGGGGTGCGGGCTTTAATGCGCGCAATCGGCAGGCGATCGGCGGCGTAGATGCCGGTGATGCGCAGGATGCTGAGCGGAATCGCGCGGGCGGCACACCATTGGGTGAATTGGTGCTCGGCATTCAGCCGGCGCCGCGCGCGATCGTGCGCGGGGCGGGCGGGTGTGGCCTCATTCACCCAGCCGCCTTGGTGATCGCCATACACGCCGGTGGTGCTGGCGTAGATGACGGCGCGGGGCAGTTGGCCGGCAGCAGTGAGCCAGTGCGCTACGCGGGTGTCGGTTTCACCGGTATTGGGCGGCGGGGCGAGGTAAAGCCAAATGGCGTGGGCGGGCAGTTCAGGCAGCGCGGTGGGGGTATCAAGATCATACAAAATGCCGTGCCACGCGCCGCTGTGGTTGTGCGGGCGCGGGGCGGGGCGGCGGGCCAGTGCGTAGATGCGGTGCAAAGGGTGGCGGTGGGCGATGCGGGCAGCAATATCACCAAAACCTGTGAGGATGAGGGCGGGAGACGGTGAATGAGGTGGCATGCCAGCTCCGGTGGTTGATGTGGACAGGATTAAAGCTTGGTGTGGGTGCTAGCCCCGCACCCCCTCCCCAACCCTCCCCCATCAAGGGGGAGGGAGTTTGTGGGTTTAAACCCTCCCCCATTGAGGGGGAGGGAGTTGAAACCCCATTTCCTTGTGGGGAGGGAGTTTACGCCCCACTTCCTTGTGAGGTGGCGGCCTCTCTCTTAGCCCCTCCCCCCTCGTGGGGGGCGAAGCGGGTCGCGTTGCCCCGCGACCCCGGACGGGGTTGGGGTGGGGGGCGTCGTTAAATGAGGGTGCTAACCCCGCACCCCCTCCCCAGCCCTCCCCCATCAAGGGGGAGGGTGTTTGTGCAGCACTCCCTCACACATCAAGGGGGAGGGTGTTTGTGCAGCACCCCACCCCAGCCATACCACCTCGTGTGATAGAGGGTTAATTGGTTGCTGCTGCTCGAAGTCCGAGCAACGTAATGTTTCTCCAGCCTGCCCGGCGACTCATTAATGATTGCGCTGCACGGCGGCATTAGCCAGCGCCATGAGGGCGGTTTTGTAGGGGCTTTCAGGCAAGGCGGCTAAGGCGGCTTGCGCTAATTCCGCCTGCTTTTGCGCTTGCGCCGTGGTGTGGGCGAGTGCGCCGGTGTGGTTAATGGCGACGACAATCGCGGCCATTTGGCTCGCATCCTGCTCGGTAATGGCGCGGCGAATGAGTTCGCGCGTGGCGGCATCGCCGCGCTGCATGGCGATAATCAGCGGCAGGGTGGGTTTGCCTTCACTTAAATCATCGCCCACGTGTTTGCCGGTGTGGGCTTCATCGCCGGTGTAGTCAAGTACATCGTCGATGAGCTGGAACGCGGTGCCTAAATGCAGGCCATAGGCAGCAAGCGCCTGTTCAATGGCGGGCGGTTGTTTGGCCAGCACGGCGGCAAGCTGGGTGGCGGCTTCAAACAGGGTGGCAGTTTTGCGCACAATCACATCCAAGTAACGCGCTTCATCGACATCGGGGTCGCCCATGTTCATGAGTTGCAACACTTCGCCTTCGGCAATGCGGTTGGTGGCTGCCGCGAGGATGGCCATGACGCGCGGTTCTTCGACTTCGACCATCATTTCAAACGCACGGGAATAGAGAAAATCGCCCGTGAGCACGGAGGCCGCATTGCCGAACAGGGCGTTGGCGGTATCGCGTCCCCGGCGCAGGGTGGATTCATCGACCACATCATCGTGCAGCAAGGTAGCGGTGTGGATCAGCTCGACCACGGCAGCCATTTGCGCAGCCCACGGCGAAGGCAAGCCGATTGCCCGCGCCGCCAGCACCAGCACCATGGGCCGGAAGCGTTTGCCGCCCGCATGAATGATGTACTGCGACAGCTGATTGATGAGCGCGACATCGGAAGCGAGCTTGGTTTGAATCACGGTATCCACTTGCGCCATGTCGTGTGCGGCAAGATGACGGATGTGGTCGATGGTCATGAGGGGCATAGGGCGGGCTTCAATAGGGGCATGGGGTGCCGTGGGCTTAGTTTGAGTGTAAGGATAATGCACCACGCACCGAGATAGGCAATGCGCGCAATAAAATTTATGTTTTAGGGGGTATCCCCCACCCCAGCCCTCCCCCACAAGGGGGGAGGGAGTAAACCCCAAAATTCATTGGGGAGGGAGTTAATGCCAAAGCCCTCCTCCTCGTGGGCAGGAAGTGGGCACATACTTAGCCCCGCCCCCTTGTGGGGAGGGGTTGGGGAGGGGGATGGGCGGGCAACGTTAAGCCGATGCGATGGCAAGTAAGTGCTGCAAGGCGGCTTCATCGAGTACGGGCACGCCTAGGGCCTGGGCTTTGGTAAGTTTTGAGCCGGCTGCCTCGCCCGCAATCACGGCAGTCGTTTTGGCGGATACGCTGCTGCTGGTTTTGGCGCCGAGTGCCTGCAGGCGCGCGGCGGCCTCCTCGCGGGTGAGTGTACTTAAGGTGCCGGTGAGCACATAGGTGTTGCCGCTTAAGGGCAAGGCGGCGGCCCTGGGCGCGGGCTTGGGCCAATGCACACCGGCAGCGATGAGGTTGTTCATCACCTCGATATTGTGCGGTTGGCGCAGAAACGTATAAACATGCTGGGCAACCACGGGGCCAACATCGGGCACGGTTTGCAATTCTTCAACACTCGCGGCAAATAACGGTTCAAGCGCGCCGAAATGCACCGCCAGCGCGCGCGCGGTGACCTCGCCCACTTCACGAATACCGAGCGCATACAAAAACCGGGGCAAGGTGGTGTTTTTGGCCGCTTCGATGGCATCAATCAGGTTTTGGGCGGATTTTTCTCCCATGCGCGGCAGGGTTAACAGCCTGGCTACGGTGAGAGAAAACAAATCATCCACATGCGCGATCAGCCCGTGTTCGAGCAAAAGCTCGACCCATTTGTCGCCCAGGCCATCAATATTCAAGGCCTTGCGGCTGGCGAAATGCTTAATCGCCTCGCGCCGTTGTGCCGGACAAAATAAACCGCCACTACAGCGCGCGATGGCCTCGCCGTCAACCCGCAGAACCTCGGATCCGCACACCGGGCAAACGCGCGGCAAGGCAATGGCGGCGGCATCGGCAGGGCGGCGCTCGGGCAGCACAGCGATAATCTCGGGGATGACATCTCCGGCGCGGCGCACGGTGACAAAATCGCCCACATGGATATCTTTGCGGGTGATTTCATCAATATTGTGCAGGGTGATGTTGGCGACCGTGACCCCGCCCACAAACACGGGTGCAATGCGCGCCACCGGGGTAAGTGCGCCGGTGCGTCCCACTTGAAAATCGACCGATTGCACTTGGCTTACCGCTTCTTCAGCGGGGAATTTGTAGGCAATGGCCCAACGCGGTGCGCGGGCAATAAAGCCCAACGCTTCTTGCTCGGCGCGGCTGTTAACCTTGAACACCACGCCATCAATGTCATATTCCAGAGTCGTACGGCGCGCTTGCATGGCTTGGTAATAGGCCAATACAGCCGCGCGGCTATCGCACAATTGGCGATATTCGCTCACAGTAAAGCCAAGGCTTGCCAGCCAATCGAGCAAGGCAAGCTGGCTTTCGGGCAATGGCAGCCCTTCAGCCGTGCCCAAGCCATAGGCAAAAAACTGTAATTGGCGCTGGGCGGTGATGCGCGGGTCTTTTTGCCGCAACGAGCCCGCCGCTGCATTGCGCGGATTCACAAATTTTTTATCCCCCACCGCTTCGGCCGCCGCATTGAGTGCGGCGAACGCGGTGTGTGAGAGTACGACTTCGCCGCGCACTTCAAGCAAGCTCGGGCGAATATCAGGCAAAAATTGGGGGATATTGGCCAGCGTGCGCACGTTGAGCGTCACATCCTCACCGGTTTGGCCATCGCCTCGGGTGGCGGCCTGCACCAACGCGCCATCACGGTAAATCAGGTTGATGGCCAGCCCATCGAATTTGGGTTCGGCGGCGAATACGGGCGGGGTATTTCGCCCGAGTCGTTCTTGCGCTCGCGTGGCAAACGCATCCCACTCAGCCTCGGTGAAGGCATTATCGAGCGAGAGCATGGGCTGGGCATGGGTGACGGGCGCAAAGGTGGTGGTGTAGGTCGGGCTGCCCACGCGCTGTGTGGGTGATTCGGGCGTAATCCACTCGGGATGAGCCGCCTCCAGCGCCTGGAGCGCGCAGAATAACTGGTCGAATTCGGCATCGCTGACGCTCGGAGCATCCAACACGTAATATCGAAAATTATGCTGCTCGATCGCAGCACGTAGCGCATTCAGGCGGGCTTGGGCGGCGGCGGGATCGTGGCGGGATACCTCAGGGGGGTTAAGCAGAGGCGCCATAAATTCAGGCCATAAGTTCAAGAATCAAGCTGTTCGCGATAACGATCTATCGATTCCGAACTCAAAGGCTGGCGCGTATCGTCCAGCACTTCACCACCCAAGTGATCGGCAATATCCCGCGCCACATCAATCATCCGGTCGAGAACCAACATTTCGCTCTGGCCATTGAGCGGCAGCTGCATAAACAAGGCAAGCACCGGCGTGGCAAAACTCACGTTGTTACCCCGATCAAAGGTGCCCGGCTGCACACCATTCATCAGCGAGAACAGGGGCTCGCCCAGTTCGCCGGGGTAGTGATAAATCGATAATGCACCAAACTCAAAACCCATTTCCTCGATTAAATCTTCCACGATATCACCAGGGAATGGCGCCCCGGTAAGGCTGGCGACCAGCAAGGGAATCACCACCGGCTGCGGGGCTGCTCCAGATTCGTGCGCGGATTTTCGCTCAGGTTCATGATACGAACGCGGCGCATCTGCGACGGGGTTTTCCTCATGAGGCGGCCACTCGGACGAAGCCATGGATTGCTTTTCCTGATAAGTGAAGCGCGGCGCCTGACGCTGCCGAAACAGCCCCCCCTTATGCTCTGGGGCGGGATCGACCGAATGTTCCTGTACCTTGCGGCGAACGGCGCCGATCACGCCATCGGCATCACTGCGCAGGACATCGTGCTCGTCGTCATGACTACCGAACGCACCCGATGCGGCACTGCTGCGGGTAAAGTTGGGTTGTTGCCAGCGCAGGGGTTCGGCTTCTACGGCAAAAGGTTCGATCAGGGGGTTTTCGGTCGGATGAATTCGGGGTTCGGTCCGGCGCCCCACCAAGGCATCGAATGGCGCGTCCAAGGGTTCAATCAACCCGTCCGGCTGGCGCGCGGGCAGCGGTTCGTCAAAATCCTGACTGCGAATTTGTGCATCAATCGGGTCATCCACATTAGCTTGTGTCCGCCCACTGCCGAGCTCGATGGCCTGTTCGCTCTTGTGACGAAAATAAGCCCACGCAATGCCCGCGAGCACCACAACACCCACCACCAGTAAAACCCAACGTAACCATTCCATATTTTAAGACTCTAATAATTGCACGGCGCGGTCCACATCAACCGAGACGATCCGCGAGACACCCGCTTCGCGCATCGTAACCCCAATCAGGGCTTGAGCGCTGGCCATCGTGGTTTTATTGTGGGTAACGAACAGGAATTGCACCCGATCTGACAAGGCCGAAACCATAGCACAAAATCGCCCCACGTTGGCCTCATCGAGCGGCGCATCGACTTCATCCAAAATGCAAAACGGCGCCGGATTGAGTTCGAATAACGCAAAAATCAGCGCTACCGCCGTCAACGCCCGCTCACCGCCGGATAATAGCGACAAATGGGTGACCTTTTTCCCCGGGGGCCGCGCGAAGAGTTCGACCCCGGCATTCAGCTCATCGTCGCCACTGAGGCCAAGTCGTGCTTCGCCGCCGCCGAATAATTGCACAAATAACGGCCCAAGTCGGGTGTTAACCTCATCAAAAACACGCCGGAATTGGGCGCGTGTTTGCCGATCCAGCGTGCGAATCGCCTCGGTCAATTGGCTTAGGGCCGTCTGTACATCAGCCATTTGTGCTTCCAATTCCGTTTTGCGGGTGTGCGTTTCGGCAAACGCGGCAATGGCCGTGAGATTCACCGCACCGAGCCGGTCGATTTGCTGCACCAACGATTCCCGCATCGCGGCTTGCTGCGCGGGGGTATCCGGTTGGTCCGCAAGCCGCTCTATCGTGGCCGAATCCAGGGTGACGCGATCATCCTGCAGCGGCATCAGCGCTTCGGTAAGCGCCTGTTCGGTATGCTCAGAACGCACCTCGGCTTGCGCGTGCTGCATCGCCGCAGTTTGCGCAGTGAGTTGAGCCTGACTGTACGCGAACTGGGCGGTTTGACGCTCGGCCTGTTTTTTTTGCAGATATTCGGTATGTTGCGCCACCTCAGACAGCGCGCTGGCTTCTTGAATCGCGATGGCTTCCTGCTTGAGCAGGATGCGGGCGTGCTCGGCTTGACGCTCGGTTTTTTGAGCGACGAGTGCGTCGATTTTGTCGCCAAACTGCGTCATGCGTGCATCAATTTGGGCTAATTGGGCCTGATCGCGCGCTAAAAACTGTTGAGTCTGGGCGATTTGATGGCGATTTAAGTCCCCCGCACGTTCAGCCGCTTGTGTGTGCTGCGCCGCTTCCCCCGCCAGACGGCGGAGGGTTTGCACCGCTGCCTCGGCCACTTGCTGCTGAGTGTTCAGCTGGTCACGGGTGTGCGTTGCCGCGTCCACGGCCTGCGCGAAGACTTGTGTGGTGCGCCCAAGCTCGGCACATTCGGCGGCCAATCGGGCCAGCTCATCCCGGCGCTGCGCTGCGCTGGCGTGTTGTTCCGCCTGAATCTGCACGAGATGCTGATATTTTCGGCGGGCATCCGCACGTTGAGATTGCAGGCGCAGGGCATGTTGCTCGTGGTCAAGCAGGCTGCGGTTGAGTTCGGCAAGCCGCTGACGCGCCGCGTTGAGTTCGGCTTGCTGTTGGGCAAGCACCGCCTGTTCGGCGTGAGCTCGGTGTTCCGCTGCGGCGCATTCGGTATGCAATGCGTTCAGGCGCGCATGCTGCGCGAGGCGAATGGCCGCTTGATCGTGTGCGACACGCCCCAACCAATGCCGCCCCACCTGCCAGCCGTCAGCCAAGACAAAACAATGACCAAGCGGCAGGCGATGACGGGCAGCCAAGGCCTCGGTTATCGATGTGGCGGGATGGCGGCTATGCTGCCAGTCGGTCAACCAGGGCGTCAAGGCTGCGTCGCTGAGCACAGCGGCCGGTAATTCATGCGATTGATGTGGCGCTTCCGGCCCCTCTTCGGGCAACGTCAGCGGCGATACCCAAAAGCCGCTCGGGGGGAGGCTTCCCGCCCTCGCCCACTCGGCCCCCAGCACATCCAAATCGTCTACGCACTGCGCCTCAATCCGCGCACCCAGCGCATGTCCCCACCAGGCATCGGCTCGGGCGCTGGCCAAGCGTTCGATCAAGGGTTCGAATGGAGATTCGGCAGCAGGCGTTTTTGTCCCTGATTTATGCGCGGGCTGATGCGTCAACAGCTGTTCCAGACCTTTGAGTTCGGCCTGCAGCGTATCCCAGGTTTTTTGCGCGACCTGCGCCTGGGCTTGTGTCGCCGCGCCCTGGACTTCTTGCTCGGCCAGGTCGGCTTGCTGGGTATGCAGGGCTGCTTCTACTGCGGCTTGATCGGAATTGACCTGCGTTAATTGGCTTTCAAGCGCCAGGGCATGTTGCTGCAATGCCGCAATTTCATGCGCCGATGCCGCAACGGTGGGTGGACTGGCCTCAAGGCGTTGGCGTTGACGATCCAGCGCCGCGTGCTCGGCGCGCGCAGCCGCCCAGTGCTGCTGGGGTTGGGCGAGCTGTTCATGCGCTTGACGCCAAGCGTCGCGAATCTCGCTCAGCCGAACATCGGCGGCACGCAATTCTGACTGCGCATCGGCGCGGGCTTCCTGCAGGGCTTGGCGCTGTTGCTCGAGTGCGCTGCGCGCGGCTTCCCACTGCGTGTGTTCACGTTGTTGTTGGGTGATGGCCGTGGCCAACCGCTCGCGTTGGACTAAATCATCCTGCCGTTGTTGTACTACGGAATCGAGTCGGGCTGCCAACGCCCCCAAATGCCCTTCACACTGCGCCCGCTCTGCCGCGATAGGATATTGCTGCGCTTGAACGTGCTGCAGGTGCTGCTGCGCGGTTTGCCGGGTTTGCTCCGCTGCGGCGAGTGTCTGCTCCAGTGTGGCCAATTGGGTGGCAAGGGTTTGTGCGTGGGTGTCGGCAGCCTGCCAGGCATCGAATATCACTGCTCGCGCGCGTTCGGCCAGTACATGCTGCACAGCGGCTTGTTCGGCCAGAAGACGCCGACGCTGTTGTTGCAATACGCGATACCGCTCGGCCGCCTTGGCCTGGCGCTCCAGTTGACTTTGCTGCCGCCCCAATTCCTCGGCAAGATCCGCTAACCGGCTGAGGTTATCCTGGGTTTGCGCAATGCGCGTTTCGGTCTCACGACGGCGTTCCCGGTAGAGCGAAATACCGGCGGTTTCTTCCAAATACCCGCGCAGCTCTTCGGGGCGGGCATCAACAATGCGATTAATTTGTCCCTGTTCAATCACCGAATACGAGCGCGCGCCCACGCCGGTGCCCAAAAAAAGCTCGACCACATCACGCCGTCGCACCCGAATTTGATTAATTTCATATCGCGATTGACCATCTCGTCCCAGGCTGCGGCGAATCATGATGTGATCAAACGCCGCAAATGCGCCACTCAAGCGGCGTTCGCTGTTATCAAACGTGAGCTCGACCACGGCAAGACTCGCCGGCGGACGCTGGCCGCTGCCCGCAAAAATCACATCATCGAGCGCCTGGCCGCGCAATTGGCGCGCCGAGGACTCCCCCAGCACCCAGCGAATGGCATCAATCAAATTTGACTTGCCGCAACCATTGGGGCCGACAATGGCCACCCGCGCGTCGGGCAGTAAAATTTCAGTGGGGGCGGCGAAGGATTTGAACCCGGCCAAGTACAAACGCATTAGGCGCATAACGGTGCTTCAGTACGTAAGTTCAGGGAACAGTATCTATAATGGCGGCTCGAAATTCATTCATCTGTCATCCCTCGTTTAACGCACTTAAAAGGCCATCGATTATGAGCACCCGTCCCAGCAAAACGCTTGAAACCTTCGCAAACCCTTTTCCGGAGCGCGACTATACCATCCACATGCGCATCCCTGAGTTCACTTGCCTGTGCCCAAAAACCGGCCAACCGGATTTTGCCACGATTCTTATCGATTTCGTGCCTGACCAGCTCTGCGTGGAGTTAAAAGCGCTGAAAATGTACATGTGGTCGTTCCGGGAAGAAGGCGGCTTTCACGAGGCCATGACCAACGGCATTTTGAATGATCTCGTCGCGGCGATTTCTCCGCGCTTTATGCGGGTGACCGGCGAATGGAATGTGCGTGGCGGCGTGTACACCAATGTCGTCGCCGAGCATCGCCAAGCCGGTTGGATGCCTGCGCCCAAAGTCGAACTGCCTTAGGAAACCGGATTAAAGCGCCCCGCCACAGCGGACACCCCAAATTAACCAACACCCGAAGACAGGTGTGGTGTAGGCGGGGATTCGACCCTAACGCGGACTAACGTCAGCTGTGCGTTAAGCTGACGAAGCCCGACAACTCGGCCAAACGCCCGCACCCATCCGAAGCACCCGCGGCACGGCGTTTGGCCGCGTTCATCGCATTGGGCACCGTGTCGGGGTTGAAACCCCTCCTACAGTGCATCAGTATCTGCACACGGGGAGAGGCTGGTGCCAAAAGGCGGGAGAAAACACCATGAAAAAGTTGTGTCGATACCTATACCTTCACGGGGGAAGGCGTTTTAGTATTTTCGGCGTTAATCAGAGGCGCATTAACCCGCGCTGGTCAGATTCTCCCTACAAATCAAACCGCTGCACGGAAGCCGTATTTCCCCTCTTAAGCCGCGTAGAATGCAGTATCTCTTAATCCACACAGGGGGCAGGTATGGAAAACACGTATCAGAGTACAAAATCCAAATATTCCGGTACACAAGGCACGTTGCTGGTGGCCAAAAATGACGAGCGGATCCCCGACTTCACGGACGACGCGGGTTCGGCGCCCATTAATTTGGATCAGCCCGCGCTGATTGGGTTAACCCCGCCATTCAGCACGCGGCGATTCCCTTTGCGCCCCGGCAAAACGTCGATTGGACGGCGGGACGATAACGACATCGTGCTGGCCGATGGCAGCGTTTCCAGCCTGCACGCCTGGGTCATTGAAGACAATGGCAGCTACCGCCTCATGAATATTTTGTCGACCAATGGCAGCTTCGTGAATAATGAGCGCGTTACCGAGGCGCCCCTCAAGGAGGGTGACCGCATCCGCTTTGGCGGCGTGGAATTGCAATTGCACACCGGCATTTCGACCAGAAAGTCACACGCTGCCCCGCGCATTTGGGTGGTGGTGGGCATGATGGGATTGATTGGGCTGGTTGCGCTGGGCTGGTTTTTGACACGTTAAGGAACCACACCTAGCGCGCTGTTCCCCGGCAATACCTGGAACGCCAAAAAATCCGAGGGAGATGGATTATGTCGAGAATGTTTGGCCGCTTTGAAATTCAAGGCGAATTGGGTCGCGGCGCCATGGCGATCATCTATCGCGGGTATGACTCCAAAATTGAGCGCACCGTCGCACTCAAAACCTTACGCCCCGAATTTTCTGCACACCCGGAGTACCGCGCGCGCTTTCTGATCGAAGCCAAGGCGGCGGGTACACTCAATCACCCGCATATTGTCACGATTTTCGATGTCGGCGAAGTCGATGGTATCCCATTCATTGCGATGGAGTTATTAACCGGCGCCACGTTAGGGCAATTCGCCGAGCGTCAGCCGCAAGGCATTCCCTTGCCCATTTTGCTGAAAATCGCGATTCAGATTACCGACGCGCTCGATTTTTCCCATCGCCATGGCGTGGTGCATCAAGACATCAAGCCCGACAACATTGTGCTGGTCAATGACACCAGCGACATCAAAATGATGGATTTCGGCATTGCCCGCATCTTGCGGCAAACCGATGTGCCCTCCGACGAAGGTGCGCGCGCTTTTTTATCGGGCACGCCGCAGTATATGTCGCCCGAACAAATTACCGATCAACCCATCGACGGCCGCAGCGATTTATACGCGTTGGGCGTTTTGCTGTATGAGTTGGTTGCGGGGCATTGCCCCTTTCAAGACGATGACCACTTCGCTCTGTGGCAAAAAGCGCTGAAAGATCCGGTTCCATGCTTAAAACCCCGTGATCCACACACGCCGCCCGAGCTCATTGAGCTGGTCAACACGTTGCTCGCCAAAGATCCCAATGCCCGGTATCAATCCGCCTCTGGGCTGGCCGCCGATTTGCGCTCGCTGGCGCAACGGCAAAATGAACGCGCCGAACATTGGTTTTCCAAACGCATTATCCCTTTGAGCGT
Source organism: Pseudomonadota bacterium (assembly GCA_021801265.1). Taxonomy (GTDB): domain Bacteria; phylum Pseudomonadota; class Gammaproteobacteria; order Halothiobacillales; family Halothiobacillaceae; genus Halothiobacillus. The sequence continues at coordinate 372,823 of JAJYYE010000001.1, forward strand.
GCGGTGGCCGTTGGTGATGGCGGTGGTCGTCACTGCGGCCATGCTCCTGGGCCTGCTCGGGGTCTATCACAAGCAAAAACAAGCGATGACCAATCTGGCCTACGATTATGGCTTTAGTTTATCGGAATGGGTCGCCGTACAAACCGCTGAGGATTTACTCCTGCAAGATAAACTCGCGCTGCAATCCTGGGTCGATAGCATGAGCAAAAACCGCGAAATTGTGTACATGTCCATTAAAGACCTCAGCGGCCGAACCGAAGCACAAACCCGCGGCGATCGCCTGGCCGAGCAAATGGCCACCCAATTGCGCGATGATCATGTGGTGCTGAATCGGGGTGACATGCGGGTGTATGCGGTGCGCCAAATCGATGGTGCACCGTTTTATGTGTTTGAAATGCCGATTGAATACCAGGATCGGCGGGTAGGGCAATTGCGCATTGGCCTGGCAACGGATGCGCTCACCACCGCGAGCCGCGTCACCCTACTCACCTTGCTGGGCTGGATTGTGGTGATTTTGCTCATTGTGATCGCGGGCACGTACTGGCTTACCCGGCGCATTCAAATGCCGCTGGATGTGGTGAGCAACGCCCTGGAGCAAATCAAACTGGGGCATCTCGAACATCGCATCCGACTGCATCGGCGCGATGATTTTGAACGACTATTTTCTGCCTATAACGCCATGGCCGATGTACTGGAGGCAAGGCAACTGCAACAAGATGCCCATGTGGCCGAGATCCAGTCCGGGGTGACCACCGCCCCGACCATCAGCGAACAGTCGATTCGCCCGCGAGCCGCCCATACCATCACACTGGATTTGGCCAAACCCAATTCCAAGGGAACCTGATCAACAGCGCCCTCCCGGCGTTCGAAGCGGGCCGGGGTGGGGAACTGGCACCTTGACCTTACCCCCGTAGGAGGGGGTTTATCCCCGACAGCACGGCCAAACCAAGAAGCGCGATTGAGCGAGATTATGCGCAGGCTCCAAGACTGTTTCACATCCTGCCCCGCTAGTTCGGCCCCAATTGATGCAGGCGGTGTTTCAGCTCGAGGGCGCGCGCGCGATAACCCAAGGCGGGCTCGTAATCGGGATCGAGCGCCAAGGCTTTATTCCAGAGCGCAATCGCTTCATCAAGATTTTGCTTACGGTAGGCAACCAAGGCGGCCTCGTGGTATTGCTGCACTTTAGCCAAATCAGGATCCTGACTGGCCGGTACGTTATTGCCCGGATTCGGCGGGACAGCCGTCGGTGTCATGTGGTCAGCGGGGGATGCCTGAACCGCCGACAGGGCAGGCTCTGCCACACCCTGGTCCGACGGGGTGCCAACAGAATGCCCATCGGGGGGCGTCACGTCGGCGGGGCGGCTTTCGGGCGCAACCGGGGCGGCAAGATTCGTTTTAAGTCGCGCGGGCAGTTTAATCACTTGCCCAACTTGCAAATCTTTACTGCGTCTCATCTGGTTATAACGCCCAAGAATCACGAACCGGAGCGGATTACCCAAAAATTTTGCCGCAATTCCCCCCAAGGTATCGCCCGGCTGCACCGTGTAGGTCGTCGTGGGCTTGCCAAGATAGGCTTCCGGGTTGACCGTTAACTGCTGCTGCAAGCTCAGGGCCTGGGTGTTTTTAGGGTCTTTAGCCAAATAGGTTTTCAGTGCACGGCGGGCGAAATCTGATTGCCCATTCTCAATCAAGTGAATGATTTTTTTAAGATCCATCAGGGGTGCGGGCGCGACATCACCAGCGGAATCCACTGAACTGAGATCCGGGGTGGCTGAGTGGGCCGCCGCTTTCGACGTGTCTCCCTCGCCAGACGGCACTTGAGCACAACCCGACAAGACACCCAACAACAGCCCGATGAACAATACACCCGGCGGCCGGGGCGATTGGGCGGGTATGGCCACAAAAAAACGCATGAATCACCTGCCGTAAAGAATCCAGTTCAGCAAAGAAAATCACCCGATTGTAGTGATTTATATCAACGAAAAAACGACCAACGCCGCACAACCTTCGGCGGCGCTCGCCAAACAGCAAGCGCGATGTTATCACCCTGCGTACCACCCCGTCGCGCCGCTTGCCGCACCCAGACAGACGTCGCAAACGCCAAATCGGAAGCCCCCAAGATGAGCGACATTTCATCCACCGATACTTGATCCCAAAAACCATCGGAGCACAACAAAAAAGCACACTGATCACACAACGCCATCTCGCCCAAAGTGGGTTTAATGGTGACGTCCATCCCCAATACCTGTTGCACCTGATTACGTGCTGGATGCGTGGCACGATCTTCAGCCGTGATTTTCCCTTGCTCAAATAGCTGCTGAACCAGCGAGTGATCGCGCGTTTGATGCATCAACTCGCCTCGCTTAAAACCATACAAACGGCTATCGCCGACATGTGCCCAATAAGCGCGCGCCGGGTCGGTGAATAGAGCCACTACAGTTGAGTAAGCCTCCGAGCCAACCAAGGCCGCGCGGGCGAGAATTTCCTGATTGGCCAGCGTGCAAAAATTCGTCAGAAATTCAGCTGGCTGGGGATGTTGATTCAGTAAGGCGGGAAACACGCGGGCAGCCACATCAACCACGCACTGCGCAGCCATCTCTCCACCAGAGTGGCCGCCCACGCCATCGGCCACCACTAAAAATTGCCGACGCCGATCCGGTGTTGTCAGGCAAATCACCTGATCTTGCTGGGTGCTGCGCCCCCCCTGGTGCCGCGCGGCGCCCATAAATCCCTGGGTATCGGTCGGCGTCAGGGTGGCGCTATTAGCAGATGGAATCGACAATTCTGGTTTCAAAGAGACTTCCTTGCTCGCGGGCGATCACCCAATGTAGCATCACTATATCTGAGTGATAATTTTATGTCACAATGCCATCCAATCGGCGCCAACTTATTGAATTTATTTTGTTCTTTATTATTTAATTTAATGAAGGCACGTGAAGAAGCTGCCAAAAAACAAATCAAAAGCGCATCTTCCCTCACGGGATGGCTCGGTTGCCCAGATATTTTAGAAAGGCGAGAGGGATGTATCCGCCGATCATTTTCGCGCTGACTTCAGATCAAAATGACCCAATTAATTTAAGGATGATGACACATGCTGCAGAATCTGCGTATCGGTACCAAGCTCACCGCTTTTTTGATTCTGGCTTTTCTGGTGAGTATTGCCGTGTCTGGATTTTTCCTCTCCCGCGCGATGGACGCCAAAGCGCAAGCTGAAATTCAAATGCGCGCCGAGATGTTAACCCGTGTCATGAACTCGGTGCGCAGTTACACCAGCCTGTACATCAGCCCGAAACTCAGCCAGCGATCGCTGCCGGAGTCGGCCTTTATTGCTGAAACCGTACCGGCATTTTCAGCGCGCACCGTGTTTGACACCTTCCGCGCAGATCCCCAATTTGCCGATTATTCCTATAAAGAAGCCACGCTGAACCCCACCAGCCCGAAAGACCAAGCCGATGCATTTGAGCAAAATCTGGTCGCACAATTCCGCGAAAACCCTCATCTGAAGCTGTTGTCCGGCTTTCGGGAACAGAGTGGGCGCACTTTTTTTTACACCGCCCGCCCCCTGGCCGTCACCCAGCCCTCTTGCTTGCAGTGTCACTCCACGCCCGAGGCCGCGCCAAAAAGTTTACTCGCAGCCTATGGCAGTACGCATGGGTTTAACTGGAAGCTGGGGGACATTGTCGCCGCACAAACGATTTATGTGCCCTCGGATGAAATCTTTGCGCAGGGTCATCACTATTTAATGCTTGCCATGGGGATTTTCTTCGGTGTATTTGCGGTGGGCACCGCGCTGTTAATCTGGCAGATTCGCCGCGCCGTGGTTCTCCCCATTCAGCGCCTTACCGGTGCCGCCCGTGCTATTAGCGCAGGTTCGGCAACGGCTGAACAACTGGCGGTGTTCGATGAACCCGCGATGCAGCAGTTGGCCACGCGCGGGGATGAACCCGGCGAATTGGCGCGGAGTTTTCGGGTGATGGCGCACGAGGTGGCCGACCGGGAGCGTCACTTAAATACCACCGTATTGCACCGTACCGAGCAAATTCAACAGTTGCTCGAAGAAGCACGGCAAGCCCGCCATGAGGCCGAAGACGCCAATCAAACCAAGAGCCAGTTTGTCGCCAACATGAGTCATGAGCTGCGCACCCCCTTGAATGCGATTATTGGGTACAGCGAAATTCTCATAGAAGAATCGGCCGAAGACGGCAACCCTCAATATGCCCCCGATTTGGCACGCATCCTCAATAGCGGCAAACACTTACTCGCGCTCGTGAACGATATTCTCGACATTTCCCGGATTGAAGCGGGCAAGATGGAACTCTATCTGGAACCTTTTCCCGTTTGCCGCGAAATTCAATCCGTCATGGACACCGCGCGCCCCGTGATCGAGAAAAACCGGAATCAAATCACCCTCATTTGTGCGGAATCCCTGGGGCAAATGACCGCCGATTTAACAAAATTCCGCCAGATTTTGCTGAATTTAATCAGCAATGCTGCCAAATTCACGCACGAAGGCCACCTGACTCTGACGGTTTGCGCCTTGGATGACGAGCGCTTGAGCATCGCCGTGGCGGATACCGGCATCGGGATGAATGACGAGCAACTGGGCCGTCTCTTTCTGGTATTCAGTCAGGCCGACGTCTCAACCACGCGTAAATATGGCGGTTCCGGTTTGGGCTTATCCATTTCACGGCATTTTGCGCGGATGATGGGGGGCGACATCGTGGCGCGTAGCGCACCCAATGCAGGCAGCGTCTTTACCGTCACGCTCCCGCTGACCGTGAAGCTGCCGCCGACGGAATCTGCATCACATGCCGCAGCCCCCGTGTCATCGGCACTTACCATCGAGCAAACCGATGGCAGTAACGGTACGATCTTGGTGATTGACGACGATCCGTCGGTCCACGATCTCATCCAGCGATCGATGGGGCGCGCCGGCTACCGGGTGATCACCGCCAGTAATGGGCACGATGGCTTGGCCATGGCGCGGGCGCATCGACCCGACTTCATTACCCTCGACATCATGATGCCGGGCATAGATGGCTGGAGCGTACTCACCACCCTGAAAGCGGATCCGGATCTCAAAGACATCCCCGTGTTTATTCTCACCATGACCAACGAGAAAAGCCTCGGGTATGCCTTGGGCGCGGCGCAGTTCCTCACCAAACCGGTGAATCGGGAGGCCTTGCTGGGACTGCTGCGGCAATACACCCGTCATGCCAGGGGCTGCCACGTGCTGGTGATTGATGATGATGCCAATAACCGCGATTTACTCAAACGGGTGTTCGAACCCGAAGGCATCCATGTGGCTGAAGCCATTGATGGGCAATCGGGGCTGGATTGGCTGGCCGCCCACCCCCTGCCGGATTTGGTCATTCTCGATTTAATGATGCCGACCATGGATGGCTTCGCCTTTCTGGATGCCCTGCGGCAACACCGGCAATTTGATCAGCTCCCCGTGGTGGTGCTTACCGCCAAAACGCTCACCGATGAAGATCGTCAGCGGCTTGCCGCGCGAGCGCTGCACATCATCGAGCGCCAAGGGCAAAGCGAAGAAGCCATCATCGCGCGCTTACAGGCGCAAATTTTCGCCCCAAAACACAAAAAACTGGACTCGACACCCGACACCCCAGAGGCATAGGAAGCAACAATGGCCCGTATTTTACTGGTTGAAGATAATGAGATGAATCGCGACATGCTCTCGCGGCGGTTAGTGCGTCGTGGCTATGAGGTATTGCTGGCTGTCGATGGCGCTGAGGCCATCGAGACGGCGCAAGCCCATCAACCCGATTTAATTCTCATGGACATGAGCTTGCCCGTGCTTGACGGCTGGGAGGCCACCCGCGCGCTGCGCGCCAATGCCACGACCCACCGCATCCCCGTGATTGCACTCACCGCGCACGCGATGGAAGGCGAGCGCAGTAAAGCGCTGGAAGCAGGCTGCGATGATTTTGATACCAAGCCCGTCGAATTACCCCGCCTGCTGGATAAAATCGAGCGGCTACTGGCAGCGAGGACTTAGACCATGGTCGACATTCATCCCTGCGATGCCCACATCCGCCACGACCTGCGCACGCCCCTCAACCACCTGATTGGCTACACCGAGATGTTGCTCGACGATCTGCCACCGACCTGTAGCAACCTATTAACCACACGGCTACGCACGCTCCTGGATGATGCCCATCAATTACTGGAAACCATCAACCGCCCAACCCCCATGACCTTGGGGCGTTTCGATGCCCTCTTTCCCGACTGGCGCGGCAAAATGGCCCTGATTGAAGTCGATTTCAGCCACCTGAAAACGACGGTAGAGGCCCATTGGCAATCCGCTTGCCCGGATGTCGATAAAATTGGCTCCGCCATTGGGCATTTGCGCGGCCTGCTCGACGCCCTGAGCGCGCGACCCGCCGTTGATCTGGGCGATCCCGCCACGATGAAAGCGCGTGACGCATCGGACACCAGTGGAGCGGACGGCCATTTGTTGATTGTGGATGATCGCGCGGAGAATCTTGAACTCATGCAACGGCGCCTCGTTCGGGAGGGCTATCGGGTGACGGTCTGCAACTCAGGGCGCGATGCCTTGGCCCGGCTCGAAACCGACAGCTTCGATGTCATCCTGCTCGATTGGCTCATGCCCGACATGAGCGGGAAAGAAGTGCTGGCAAAAATCCGCAGCCGGTTTTCTGCGCACGAATTGCCCGTGATTGTCGTCACCGCACGGCATGGTTCGGATACGATCGTCGATGCGCTCACTCATGGTGCGAATGATTATCTCGCCAAGCCCTTGGATTTTCCGGTCGCGCTCGCTCGCCTGGCCACCCAGGTGTATCTGCGCAAAATCACCCGGCAGTTAGCCGAGGCGAATCGCCAACTCAAGCAGTTCTCCTATATCGACGGCTTAACCGCCATTGCCAATCGGCGCAAGTTCGACGAATATCTGATGACGACGTGGCGTCGTTCGCAGCAAGAAGGCGCACCCATCTCACTGATCTTGATTGATGTGGATTACTTTAAACGCTACAACGATTCGCTGGGGCATGAGGCGGGCGATCACGCCTTAATGAAGGTAGCCAAAGCGGTGAGCACCAGCTTATTTCGGGTGAAAGATTTAGCCGCGCGCTATGGTGGCGAGGAGTTCGCCGTCATCCTGCCCGAAACTTCCTTGGTGGACGCCTTAAGTGTGGCCGAACGGGTTCGTACAACAATTATGTCGCTGGAACTGCCCCATCCGGCAAGCACGGTCTTGCCGGTGATAACGGTCAGTTTGGGCGTTGGAGAATGGCGACCAACGGCATTCTGCGAACCCAGCGCCCTCATTAACCTAACCGACAAAGGCTTATATCAAGCCAAAGCGGCGGGGCGAAATCAAGTCGGCACCTTGGGGAGTGCCTAGCGGCCTGTCGGCGTTTTCCTCGACACGGATGTCCGACGGGCGGCTAGACCTGCCCGTAGTGCTGCGCCGCCCCAATCCAACGGCGAATCAGCGCAGGGATGGCCGGGCTTTGTTCGGCAATGAGTTCATCGGCAAGTGTGCGGGCTAATTCCAGCCAATGCTCATCCTGAACTAAATCTGCGACTTTCAGCTTAGCCAGCCCCGTTTGCCGGGTACCGAGAATTTCACCGGGGCCCCGCTGCACGAGGTCCGCCTCGGCAAGCCGGAAACCGTCCTGGGTTTCACGCATCAGGCCCAATCGGGCGCGGGCTTTATCAGCAAGGGGCTCATCGAACAGCAACACGCAATAAGAGGCGATACGGCCGCGGCCTACCCGCCCACGCAGTTGATGCAGTTGCGCCAAGCCCATACGATCGGCATTCTCGATGATCATCAAGGAAGCATTGGGCACATCCACACCCACTTCAACCACGGTGGTCGCCACCAGCAAATCGACTTCATGTGCTTTAAACCGCGCCATTTCGGCATTTTTCTCGGCCGCATTCATGCGGCCATGCACCAGGCCAATCCGCAAATGCGGCAGGGATTCCCGCAGATATTCAGCCGTTGATTCGGCAGCTTGCGCTTCGATCCGCTCGGAATCTTCGATCAGCGGGCACACCCAGTACGCTTGCCGTCCTTGCCCACATACCGCACTGATACGGGCAATCAATTGCTCGCGCCGATCCGCCCGCACGAGTACTGTCGTGATGGGCGTTCGCCCCGGGGGGAGTTCATCAATAATCGACACATCCAGATCCGCATAAGCACTCATGGCCAAGGTCCGCGGAATGGGCGTGGCCGTCATGACCAATTGATGCGGGCGATGTCCGGCGCGCTCCGGATGCGTGCCCTTGTCGCTCAACGCGAGCCGCTGATGCACGCCGAATCGATGCTGCTCATCCACAATCACCAGTCCCAGTCGATCAAACACCACCTGCTCCTGGAACAGGGCATGCGTACCAATCACCAGCTGCGCGCTGCCATCGGCCAGTGCCGTCAGGCCCGCCCGGCGTTCGCCAGCCGACTGTTGACCAGACAACAACTGCACCTCGATACCCAATGGCGAGAGCCATTGCGCAAAATTGCGTTGATGCTGCTCCGCCAGCAAGGCCGTTGGCGCCATCAACGCCGCCTGGTAACCGTGTTCAATCGCAGTCAATGCCGCACCCGCCGCCACGAGGGTTTTCCCCGAACCCACATCCCCCTGAACCAGGCGCAGCATGGGCGACCCCCGGGCCAAGTCAGACTGAATTTCACGTAATACCCGATCTTGCGCGCCGGTCGGCTTAAAACTCAGCCTCGACAGAAGCCGTTGATATAAATTTGATTTCTGATAAAAACGGGGCGCCGCCGTTTGCGTAAACTCGTACCGCTTGAGCCGCAGGGCCAACATATGCGCCAGTAATTCTTCCACAATCAAACGGACATAGGCCGGCTCATGGCGCTGGGGCACACCCTCACTCAAGGTCGGAACATGAATGCGCTGCAAAGCCACCAATAACGAAGGCCAGCCCTCACGCTGGCGCAGCGTCGAGGGGAGCAGCTCATCCAAATCATCCAGCGCCACATTCAATGCCTGCGCGACGAGCGTCCGCCATTTAGTCTGGCTCAAACCTTCCGTGCTGGGGTAAACCGGCAAAATCGCTTCCAATTGGGCGCTGTTCATCATTTCCGGCTGCGCCATTTCCAACCCGTGCGCACCTTCGCGAATTTCACCAAACAAAAGATAGGTTTGCCCCGTTTGCAGGGTCGGGCCAAAACGACCGAATTGCCACAAGGTAATATCGCCCGAATCATCAAAGCCTTGCGCCACCTGCCGCGCCTTGCCGCGCATTAGTGGTTTGGATTCACTAATGGTGACTTGAATCAGTGCCGATTGCCCCACAAGGTGCGCGCCCAAGGGCAAGATTTGCCCCCGATTTTCATACCGCGTGGGCAAATGCCATAAAATATCGCCAATCGTGGTTAAGGATAATCGGGCTAATTGTGCAGCCACGCGCGCGCCCACACCGGTCAAAAGTTCAACCGAATGATGTAACTTCAATGGTGTCGGTCGGGTTCGTGGTGCGGCCATAGCCAGAATATAATGGGGTGATTAAGTGTTTATATGGGTTAAAAGCTTAATTCACTATATACTTTTACGGATATAAAAAGTGATTGATGCCGTGAGCCGCCGAGTACAACTTGCCGCTGGTTAGTCTTCAACGCTTTATGCGAATGAAATTATTTGATTTTTCGCAATTTTTGAACATTTAATTTTGATGATCGGAGGTTCCTGTGGCCGTTGGTAATGCACCCAAGACTGATTCCAATGCGAAGTTTGTCGGCTTTGTTGCTGCAATTTTATTGTTGGCCGCTGTTTACTACTTAGTCAGCTCGCTGGTCAGCGTCGTCAACCGTTCAGCGTTCAAGGGAGAGTTTGTGGAACCCCCTGTTTCTTCAGGCGCGCCCAGCACGACGGTCGCAAGTGACACCGTGCCGACTACGGCCACAGTTACGCCTGCACCCGCTGCCGTGGTTGCTGTTGCCGCATCATCGGGCAACGCCGCCGAAGGCAAAACCGCCTACGCCACCTGCGCGGCTTGTCATGGTGCCGATGGCAAAGGGAATGGAGGCGCGTTCCCCAATCTCACCAAACTCAATGCCGCCGATGCAGAAGCCATTCTGACTGCCTTCAAAAAAGGTGATATGGATTATCTGAAAAAACGCGACCTGGGGGGCGCGCGGTACAGCACGATGGCACCACAAGCTGCGGGTTTAACGGATGCAGCCATCGCGAACCTGGCGGCCTATATTGCTGAATTGGGTGGGCATACCGCAGAAGCGGCCGCGACGGCCCCCGCAGCCGCGATGACTGCTGCCCCTGCCCAGGCGAACACTGCGGCAGTAGCCGGTGGCGCACCAGCCGCCGCGGCTGCGCCCAAGATGGTATCCAGCGAAATCATCGCCTTGGGACATTCCCTCTATTCTTCCTGTGCCGTATGTCACGGTGCCGAGGGCGAGGGCGCACGGTTATTCCAGGCACCTAAACTGGCTGGCCTGCCCTACGCTTCCGTCACTTCTTTGCTCGGTTTGTATCGCAAGGGACAACAAATGGGCGCTAACTCTTACGCGATGATTCCTCAGGCAAAACATCTGACGGATAACGAAATCGATGCGCTCGCCAACTATATCGCGGTCATGAACACAGCGGCCGCACAGGGTGCTTCTGCCAGCGATTGATTCTGGTTGCCGCTGAACTGCAGAAAACCGCCGCATCAATTCCGGCGGTTTTTTTATTTGTTGCTGTGTTTTGTTTTAAGGAACGCTCTATATGCTACTTGAAGCGCGTCAGGTCGCCACTGCCCACAGCCCCCCCGTGAACTTCACCCTGACCGCAGGTACCGTTTTAAGCATATTTGGCGCCTCGGGTAGTGGGAAAAGTCAGTTATTACGCGCTCTGGCTGATGTATCACCCCACACCGGCGAGGTTTTGCTTGAGGGCGTGGCCCAAACTGCGATGCGCCCAGAACAATGGCGCAGACGGGTAGGCTATGTGCCGGCAGAATCTGGTTGGTGGGCTGATACGGTGGTGGCGCATTTCACGAATAAACCATCCCAATCATGGCTGGATGCCTTATCACTCCCTGCGGACTTACTCGCCGCCCCCGTCGAGCGACTATCCTCCGGTGAGCGCCAACGGTTAGCCGTTTTACGCGCGTTAACGGTGAATCCGCGCGTTCTCTTACTCGATGAACCTACCGCCAACCTGGACGACCACAATGCCAGGGCGATGGCGCAATTGGTGCTCAGCTATGTGCGCGAACATAACGCAGCGGCAGTCTGGGTGTCACACAGTCTAGAAGAACGCCTCCGCCTTGGCGAAAATAGTCTGGAAATTCACGCGTCAGCCATCATCCCCCCACCAGGCAACCAACCCCATGAACCTTGAGCAATTATCGGTCCTCGATTTAAGTTTGGCCGCCGTGCTCGTCCTGGCATTAGGGCTCGTGCAATTGATGATGGGATTGGGGCTATTACGCTCGCTGGTCATTGGCAGCGTGCGGATGACGCTACAACTCTTGCTCGTCGGGCTCGTCCTCAAGTCGCTATTTGAGGCCGCCAATCTGGGTTGGGTCAGTTTGATGGCGTTGGTGATGCTGGCTTTAGCAGGTTATGAAGTCACTGCGCGGCAAAAGCGCCCCATTAAAGGTTGGCACGGGTACGGTATTGGCCTGCTCTCGATGGGCGTGACTGCGGCGACCATCACGTTATTTGCCCTGATTGTCATTATTGAACCCCAGCCGTGGTACACACCGCAATACGCCATTCCGCTGCTGGGTATGATTTTGGGCAATACGATGACGGGGATTGGCCTCGCACTGAACCACCTCACCCAAACCGCCTGGGCGAGCCGGGTTAAAATTGAAGCCCGCTTGCTGCTGGGACAGACTGCCGATGAGGCAACCGCAGAATTACGCGCCGATGCACTACGCGCGGGATTGATTCCGACATTGAATATGCTGGCGGCAGCAGGATTAATTAGCTTACCGGGAATGATGACCGGGCAGATTCTGGCAGGCGCAGCCCCCATGGACGCTGTGCGCTACCAGATTTTAATCATGTTCCTGATTACCGCCGCCAACGGGTTTGGCTCATTGCTGGCTATCCATTTGGGCGCCCGGCGGTTGTTTGATGAACGGGCGCGTCTGCGGCTTGATCGGCTCGGAGGCACCTAAACGTCGCCAAATTCAACCATGAGGTCGTTAAGGTGACCGATACAGCTTCATTCCACCGCGTTTAGGGGCGCGCCAATGGGATTGAGCAACAGTGAGCGTTTCATTTTCTTAGGGACAGGCAGCCCCATCAATTCCAGAACGGTGGCGGCGATATTGGCTATTCCGCCACCCGTACGCAGCCGTGGCTCGGTTTCATCAATGAGCAAGCAGGGTACGGGATACACGGTATGCTGGGTATGCGGTTCGCCGGTGACCGGATCGACCATCTCATCGCAATTGCCATGATCGGCGGTAATGATGATGGAGAGGCCTCGCGCTTGGGCGACTTTAACCAATCGCCCGACTTCTTGATCAACCGTTTCAACGGCCTTGATCACGGCCTCGCGTATGGCGGTGTGCCCCACCATATCGCCATTAGCAAAGTTGACCAGCATGAAGCCATATTCTTCCCGCTCAATGGCCGCAATCGTGGCATCGGCCACTTCATGCGCGCTCATTTCCGGCTGCAAATCATAGGTGGCGACTTTGGGTGAGGGGGCCATGTAACGGTCTTCGCCAGCAAAGGGCGCTTCCTTACCGCCGTTAAAGAAAAAAGTGACATGCGGGTATTTTTCGGTTTCGGCGCAATGAAATTGCTTGATGCCCGCCTGACTCACCACTTCAGCTAATACATTTTTGGGACGATCGGGCGGGAAGCCGATGGGCGAAAGAAAACGCGGATCATATTCGGTCAGGCAGGTCACCAGCACCCGTTCATAATCCCCGCGATCAAAGCCCATGAAATCGGCCAAAGCCAGGGCCTCGGTGAGTTGGCGTGGGCGATCATTACGGAAGTTGAAAAAAATCACCGCATCGCTCGGCGCCAGTGGTTCGAACGCATCCAGTGCGGCAGGCAAAACGAACTCATCCGTTTTGCCTGCCGCATAAGACGTGTCAAGCGCATCCCTGGCCGAAGCAAACCGCTCACCGACTCCGCGCACAATGGTTTGCCACGCAAGCTCAGTCCGCTCCCAACGCTGATCTCGATCCATCGCGTAATAACGCCCACTAATCGTTGCAATCGCCCCCCCCGCAACCTTCAAACGCGCCTCCAGCTCCGGCAAATAACTGCGCGCCGATTTGGGCGCGGTATCGCGACCGTCGGTAATCATATGCACCAAGGGTCGGGCGCCATGTTGGCTGGCCAAATCAATCAAGGCGAGCAAATGGTTGATATGACTGTGCACCCCTCCATCAGAGACCAACCCGATCAAGTGCAGGGGCCGATTTGCCTGTGCCGCTTTTTGTGCGGCGTCAACCAAGGCCGCATTGGTATAAAAACTGCCATCGGCAATGGCATCATCAATGCGCACCAAATCCTGACGGATTAAATCACCGCAACCCAGGGTGAGATGGCCCACTTCCGAGTTTCCCATTTGACCATCCGGCAACCCGCAGGCGCGCCCGGAAGCCTCGATGACCGTATGGGGATGATGCGCAAACAGATGATCCAGATTTGGGGTCTGTGCCAGTGCAAACGCGTTGTTTTCACGGCTGGGATTCACGCCAATGCCATCCATAATGATGAGCAAAACCGGATTGCGGGGGGCTGTTCGTGACATGGTTGTTCCTTATGAGTTTAAAAAAATCAGGGCAGGTTCGCTGCCCGTCAGAAATTACAACGGCCGATGAGGTCGCATCAAGCAGGATCGTCCGGCTTTTTGTACGGCACGTCAGCGGGCGGAATAAGCGGTTGGTCTGAGGGTTGCCCAGTACTTGACTCCGCTGATTCCGATTCTGTTGATTCGGGCACTGCATTCGACCCGGTTTGCGTTGCAGGGGCGTCGGATGAGGCATCCAATGCCGAGCCGACGGATGAATCCTGGGGCGACTCTTGCTCGCCCGGGGCTGAATCTGGCTTTTGCGCTGGATCCTGCGCCGAGTGAGACCCGGGTGCCTCAAGTCGGCGCTGATCTGCCTCGGCCTCATCAAAAGCTTGATCGAGATCCCATGGCTCGTCGGCGGCCTGCTGCTCGTATTGCTGATGTCGCTCTGTCACGGCGTGATCTTCAGTGACCGTCTCATCGGCCGCTTCTTCGGCGGCTAGTGCGGCGGCGCGTGCCATTTTGGCTTTGTAAAAAAAGCGGCTGACCAATAAGCCGAATTCATAGAGCAGGATGATGGGAATGGCCATCATAAACTGCGACATCACATCGGGTGGCGTGAGAATGGCTGCAATAATAAAAGCGATCAAAATGGCATAACGCCGAAATTCGGCAAGTTTATCCGGCGTCACTACGCCAATAATGACCAGCAATACAATGGCAACCGGCACTTCAAACACAAATCCGAACGCAAAAAAGAGCGAAGTGACAAAGCTCAAATATTCGCCGATGTCCGGAGCAAAATTCACGTCACTCGGCCCCGCGGCGGCCAAAAATCCGAACACAATGGGGAATACCACAAAATAAGCAAAGGCGGCGCCGAGATAAAATAGAATCGTGCTGGAAAACACCAAGGGCGCCACCAATTTGCGCTCATGTTTATACAACCCGGGCGCGATGAAAGCCCACAGTTGATACAGCAAAAAGGGAATGGCAATAAATAATGCCGTGAGTGCGGTGAGCTTCAGGGGAATAAAAAACGGCGAGGCCACTTGCACCGCAATCATGGTCGTGCCCGGTGGCATGTGTTTTGAAAGCGGCTCTGCCAATAAAGTGAAGAGGTCATTACGGAAAGAAAATAGCGCCAAAAACAGAACTAAAACGACCAGTACCGATTTAAGCAAGCGATTGCGCAATTCAACCAAATGCGCCAAGAACCCCGCAACACCCGACTCTTGCGTGGCATCTATGCCTTCATCGGCGGCGGCTGTTTCCGGGATCTCTTTCGTATGGGTCGAATCGCGTTCGCTCATGGTGTTTTTGTTTCAGGGGTTGACGCGGTAGGACCGGTGGATGCCATGGGCTCTTCTGCGGCGGGCCCTTCGAACGGGCGCTTGAAGGGCTGGCCAGTACTTTGTTCCAGGGCGCGAATTTCATCATCAAAACTGAGCTGTGCCGGGGATTCTTCGACAGTTGCCGCCGTTTTCGAGGTGTTTTCCACGGAAACGGGTGATGCGTTACTCGCTAAATCCGGAGACGAAGCCACCTTCTGCTCGGACTGTGCCGCCGCACGGAAACTGACCTCAGCCTCATCGATCGCACCCAGCATATGTCGCCCCGATTCGTTGACTTCCTGGCGCGTTTCTTCCACCAATGCGCGAAGTTTGGAAATCTCCGACTCCTGGGCATTGAGCAAATTTTTCATATCACTCAAATTAAACTCACTGTCGAGCTCGGCTTTGGCATTGGCGACAAATTTTTTCACTTTGTACACCCAGGAACCGATGGTGCGCGCTAAACCGGGCAGCCGCTCCGGGCCGACCACAATCAAGGCGATCACAAGGATCAGGAAAATTTCCCAAATACTGAATCCGAACACGGCTTAACCCTGAATGCTGGCGCAGAGAACCGGCATTAACTCGGTTTGTTGCCGGTAGAGTCGTTGGTGGTGTCGCGTCGAACCGCTTCACCTTCGATCACCCGACTCGCATCTGCATTTTTATGTGCCAGAGATTCAGGTGTGGTGCCGGTAGATGCGGCCTCATCGGCTTTTTTATCTTCATCTTTCACGGCGCTTTTGAAGCCCTTGATCGCGCTGCCCAAATCACTGCCCAGATTTTTCAACCGTTTGGTGCCGAACAACAACAAGACGATGGCCAAAATAACCAACCAGTGCCAAATGCTAAAACTACCCATTTTCCGTGCTCCTCAAAAAAATATTCATCATTTAGTGGTCTTGGTGGCGCGCGGCCTTTTCTTCAAGTCCGGGCAACCCAAATCGGCGACCCAATTCATTGAATACGGCTTGATGGGGAATATCCGCATCAGCCAGCAGCACCAGGCTGTGAAACCACAGATCGGCCAGTTCGCTCACAATCGCATTCGAATCTGTCCCCACGGCCGCCAACGCGACTTCAACGCCTTCCTCGCCCACCTTTTGCGCGATTTTATGGCGACCTTTGGCAAACAGGCTTGCCACATAGGATTGCGCCGGATCGGCGTGTTTGCGCTGCTCAATCACCGCGGCCAGTTGCTCGAGAATATCATTGCTGGTGCGCGGTACGGGTTCATTGACCATAAATATCATCCGGCGATTTTAATACGGGATCGGTCATTTGCCATTGCCCATCAACCCAGTGGCGGAAAAAACAACTTTCGCGCCCGGTATGACAGGCAATCCCACCAATCTGTTCAATTTGGAGCAAAATCACATCCCCGTCGCAATCCAGCCGAATATCTTTGACCCGTTGAATATGGCCGCTTTCTTCGCCTTTATGCCACAGCTTTTGCCGCGAGCGCGAATAATACACGGCCTCACCGGTGGCGACGGTTTGCTCAAGCGCGGCACGATTCATCCATGCGAACATGAGAATTCGCCCTGTTTGCGCATCTTGGGCAATCGCCGGAACCAACCCTTCGTCAGTCCAGACAATGGCAGAAATCCAGCCAGGGACATTTTCCGGGGCGTTTGGGGGCATGGCGGCTCTCAGTCAGCGGGTAGCGCAGGATTAAATAAAGTGTGCCGAAGTATATAACAGTCGCTGACTAAAACCGGATGGGTTTATGGGGGTTTGGGTAAATCAATGCCGAATTTCAATGCCCGCTGCAGCCATTTTCGCTTTGGCCTCAGCAATGCGGTACGTACCGAAATGAAAAATACTGGCGGCCAGTACCGCATCGGCATGGCCCACAAGAATCCCCGCCGTCAGGTCATCCAGATTACCCACACCGCCTGATGCGATCACGGGCACCGGGACGTTGTCGGCAATGGCTCGGGTGAGATCCAAATCGAAGCCCTGTTTGGTGCCATCGCGATCCATGCTGGTAACCAGCAATTCACCCGCGCCGTATCGCGCCATGCGTTGCGCCCACTCCACAGCATCCAGTCCCGTGGGTTTGCGACCGCCATGGGTAAAAATTTCCCAGCGTAAGGGCTCACCCTCTCGGGATACCCGTCGAGCATCAATGGCGACCACCACACACTGAGCGCCGACCGAATCGGCTATTACCTTAATGAGATCGGGATGATGCACGGCGGCGGTATTAATTGAGATTTTGTCGGCCCCGGCATTCAACAAACGGCGTACATCGGCCAGCGTGCGAATTCCGCCCCCCACGGTGAGCGGAATAAACACCTGCTCGGCGACTTGCTCTACCACATGCAGCAGGGTTTCCCGGCCCTCGTGCGAGGCGGAAATATCCAAAAAAGTCAGCTCGTCTGCACCTTCCAAATTGTAGCGGCGCGCGGCCTCAACCGGGTCACCGGCATCGCGCAATGACTCAAATTGCACGCCCTTCACCACGCGGCCATCGGCCACATCAAGGCAGGGAATAATGCGTTTGGCCAAGCTCATGGGGAAGGGCTCATAGGGGCGGATCTCTTGAAGTGTTCGAACCGGCGAGGTATTCGGTGGGCTATTCAGTGAACGGCGGGACGCCGCGACGCTCATCAACCCGCGCCTGCGCCACGCGCAAATCAATTCCACCTTCATATAGGGCGCGACCAATAATCGCGCCCGCCACGCCATCGTCGCCCGCATCAATCAGGTGGTCAATATCGGCCATATCAGTCATGCCGCCTGAGGCAATAATCGGAATGCGAACGGCGCGCGCCAATTCGCGGGTCGCAATGATATTGGCGCCCTGCATCATGCCGTCGCGCGCAATATCGGTAAAAACAATCGAGGAAACGCCATCCTGCTCAAACCGCCGCGCCAGTTCCGTGGCGTCCGTATTGGAGATTTTGGCCCAACCATCCACCGCAACCTTACCTTCGCGCGCATCGAGCCCCACAATGACATGGCCGGGAAAAGACAGGCACGCGTCGCTCACAAAATGCGGATCGGACACCGCCTTGGAGCCAATGATGACATAGGAAATACCCATCGCAAGGTATTGTTCAATCGTTTCTTCATCGCGAATACCGCCGCCGACCTGAATGGGCAACTCCGGGAATGCCGCACAAATCGCCGCAATGCTGTCGCGATTTTTAGGGCTGCCTGCAAATGCACCATCCAAATCCACCAAATGCAAACGCCGTGCGCCGGCATCGACCCAACGCTGCGCCATGGCAACCGGGTCATCGGAAAACACGGTGTCATCGTCCATGCGGCCTTGTTTTAATCGAACACACTGGCCAGCTTTCAAATCAATGGCGGGAATGAGTAACATAAGGTGCGTCCTCGACACGCAAAGTTCAAACTGAGAGTCAGTCGGGGCGACCATCCCAGCGGGTAAAGTTTTTAAGTAAGGTCAGGCCATCATCCGCGCTTTTTTCGGGGTGCGCCTGAATGGCAAACACCGAACCCTGCGCAAGCGCAGAGGTATAGGTGATGCTGTAATCCGTCACGCCCACGCTAAGCGACTCATCTTCGGGTGCGCAGTAATAGCTGTGCACAAAATAAAATCGACTTAAATCCGTTACGCCGTGCCACAACGGATGTGGTCGGACTTGTTTTATTTGATTCCAGCCCATCTGCGGGATTTTCAACGCCAAGCCATTCGCATCGATCCCATGGGGGAAACGCTGCACCGCGCCCTTGAACCACCCCAGCAAATGCACACCGTTATTCTCTTCACTGTGATCGAGCATGACTTGCATCCCCATGCAAATACCGAGAAAGGGGCGCGTTTTTGCGGCCATGGCCAGCGGCGCAACCAAATCCCGGGCCTTGAGCGCCGCCATGCAATCCCCCGCCGCGCCTTGGCCGGGGAATACCACCCGGTCGGCATTGAGAATGTGTTCGGCTGAATCGGTAATGATCACAGCGGTGCCTGGGGGTGCGACATGCTCAACAGCTTTGGCGACCGAGCGCAAATTACCCATGCCGTAATCGACAATGACGATCGATGCAGCCATGCTCAGAGCGTGCCTTTAGTTGACGGAATCTGATTGGCCTGACGGGTGTCTTCGGACAGCGCCATACGCAGTGCTCTGCCAAAGGCTTTAAAAATGGTTTCGGCCTGATGGTGGGCGTTATCGCCGCGAATATTATCGATGTGCAGCGTGACGCCCGCGTGATTGACAAAGCCACGGAAAAACTCTTCGACCAACTGGGTTTCAAATCGACCAATCGTCGCGCGGGTAAAATTGCAGGAAAAGATCAAACCGGGGCGACCCGATAAATCAATCACCACCCGTGAGAGCGCCTCATCCAGCGGCACATACGCGCAACCATAACGCGAGATGCCGCGCTTATCGCCCACGGCCTTTGCCAAGGCCTGCCCGAATACAATGCCGCAATCCTCGACGGTATGGTGATCATCGATGTGCAAATCGCCTTGTGCGGCAAGCTCAAAATCAATCACGCCATGGCGGGCAATTTGATCAAGCATATGCTCAAAAAATGGCACGCCGGTATTGAACACCGCGCGGCCACTGCCATCGAGGTTCAGGGTGAGATCAATCTGCGTTTCCGCCGTATGGCGAGTCACTTGAGCGGTGCGAGCGGACATCATGTGTTTTATCGTTTTATCGTTAAATCGAACCGCAAGCATACAACGGACAATGGCACGCCGTCAGCAATTCATGTAAAAAAATCAGCGAAAGGCTTGACGAAAGCGAGCGAATCGCGTTTAATTCGCGGCCTTGTATGGCCAGGTAGCTCAGTCGGTAGAGCAGAGGATTGAAAATCCTCGTGTCGGGGGTTCGATTCCCTCCCTGGCCACCACCATGAATTTCCTGCTTGTTTCCACGTCGGTGGAATCAGCCACTTGAAAAGCCCGAAATCGCAATCTGCTGCGGTCTCGGGCTTTTTATTTGCCCTCAGGATTCGGGTTGAGTCCGGTTTACTCTGGAACCATCCGGTTTCCATGGGGTATCCAACTTTGACCCAAACTGGGTACCTCCATCTTGTCGGTAAAGCCTTGCTGACCATCTTGCGGCAGAACGGTTGCGCCGATGATAGATGCCAAACGCCCCGATACATTGGGTGGCAGCATCTCGGGCGCATCCGATTCTTTCCGCTGCGTTCGCAGGGGTACCCCAGGAAGGACTGGCTTATAACCCCTGCCGGAGTGCGGCCACCAAATCGCCATCCAAAGCCGAACCGGTCATCTTGTCCAGAATACCCAGCGCCTGATCCAGCGGCATGGCACCACGATAGGGCCGCTCGGCGGATACCGCATCAAATACATCCGCCACGCTGATGATCCGTGTGGCCAGGTCAATTTGCTCTCCCTTGAGTCCCCACGGGTATCCCTGACCGTCCAGCCGCTCGTGATGCCCTGAAGCAACCGGTGCCAGTGTTTTGAAAATACGCACCTTGGACAGAATATCCATCGAATACACCGGATGCAGTTTCACCTGCGCAAACTCATCCTCGGTCAATTTGCCCGGTTTATCCAGAATGCTGTTGCTGACGCCCAGCTTGCCGATATCATGCAGCAGGGCGGCATGGCGCAGCCACAGCAACTGTCGTTCAGATAACCCCACTTGCGCACCAATTCGCTGTGCGTACTGAGATACCCGACTGCTGTGGCCAAACGTATAAGGGCTTTTGGCATCGATCACCCCCGCAAATGCCCCTGCCAGACGATCCAGCTCTGCGTCGTCCACAATGCGCACATGCTCGACCGGCTCCAACGCCAAAACGCGTGTACCAATATCCGGGTCACGCAACCCGTCCCACAGATCGGGTATCAAGGCCACCCGTTCGAACATATCGACCAGTCCAGGATCAAACCAGTTGCCTCGGCGGGCGCGCACGGTATCGATGGCCAGACGGTGACCGCCCGCCGCGAAAAAGATTTCCACCACTTGCGACAGCAGGGCAATTCGTGCAAACAAGGGAATCTGCTCGCCTTTCAGTCGTCGAGGACTTCCCTTGCCGTCCCAGTGCTCATCCAGCCCGCGAATGGCTTCGCATACCCGGTCAGAAAATCCCAACTGCTGCGCGATCTCCGCGCCTTGCTCACAGCGGGTCAGGAATAATTCCTCGCCAACCTGTTCGCCTTTCTCCACCAGAGTCACCAACTGAGATAAACGTGACCGCCAGGACTCGCCCAAGCCAATATGCGACCAAGTGAATTTGGCCAGTTCAAACAGGCTGTCCGAATCAATCTGCTTGAAGTCACGCTTCAAACTCCGGTCATCGCACCCATATAGACTGAAAATACGTGCCGAGTTGCTCGAACAGCCCGCGTCTTTCAGTAACAGGGCATAGTAGAGGTCTTTCATGGCATCATCGGTCAGTCCCAGTTCCTGCCCGATGTGCATTCCAATCCAGCAACAACGCTGCGCATGCCCTGCGGGCAATCCCTCGGTCAAATCCAGTGCATGCGACAAGGCACCAATGATTTCCGACTGATGTAATTGAAAATCCGGTTCGGACAAGGCCGTGGGTATCGGCATAAGCATCCCTCTGAAGTGTGTCATGGGCAATAAAAACCGGACCGTGTATTAGGCGGGTTTGCACATCGAAGTTCCAGCCGCCGAACCTCGCGACATGTTTTCTCGCTCAACACGGGTAAAGGCCTGTGCAGACCGGGATCCGGTGCGATGACAAACACCAGGATTGATCCGGTGTGCTTGCCAAGAGCAAGTTCAATCACAGAAGTGTTTGACCGTCCCGCCACCTGCGCCACACCATTCGCTTCTGTTTGACGCTTAGCCCAGGTCTACCCCTTTGTGCCACCTTGCCCCCCGGTAACAACATTAAATCACAGCATGGTGCGTTGACCGATTGAATCCAGGCATAACACAAAGACATTTCCAGGTTTTATGCCGCCACCCACAAGGCTGACAGCAACTCCGCCTGCGCCAGCACGGTTTTCGTCGCTTCCTCCTGCAGGTCCGGCGGGAAGCCGTGTTTTTTGAGGATGCGCTTCACCATCACCTTGATTCTGGCCCGGGCACTTTCGCGGACGGACCAGTCGATGGTCACGCTCTTGCGGACTTGAGTCACGAGTTCGGCAGCGATGACTTTCAGCTCGTCATTCCCCATGGCTTGCACCGCGCTTTCGTTGGCCGCAAGGGCGTCGTAGAAGGCGATCTCGTCTTCGTTCAGGCCGAGGTCCTGGCCGCGCTTGGTAGCGGCATCCATTTCCCTGGCCAGATTGATGAGTTCCTCGATCACTTCCTGCGTGGCAATGGCGCGGTTGTGGTAGGCGTTGAGCGTGCTCTTGAGCATCTCGCTGAACTGGCGGCTCTGGACGAGGTTGCGCACGGAGCGCAGCTTGATCTCGTCCTTGAGCAGCTTGGCCAGCAATTCGGCGGCAACGTTCTTGTATTTCAGGCCGCGTACTTCGGCGAGGAATTGATCGGAGAGGATCGAGATATCCGGTTTCTTCAATCCGGCGGCGGTGAACACATCGATGATGCCTTCGTCGGCCATGATCGCCGTGGACACGAGCTGGCGGATGGCATGGTCGAGGTCTTCCGGTGGACGTTGCGTGCCGGAGGTCTTTGCGAGCTGGGCCTTGATCGCCTGGAAGAACGCGATGTCGTCGCGCAGTTCGATGGCTTCATCCGTCGCGGCACACAGCGCAAAGGTGCGGGAAAGATCGGTCACTACCTGCACGAAGCGCGGCTTGCCGTCTTCCTGCTGCAACACGTGCTCCTGTCCGGCGGGAATCAGGCCGAGGCGCTCAGCGGACGTGCCGGTCGTCCACTTGTCCCAGTAAAAGCCGTGCATGATGGCGCAGGCCACGTCGTGTTTTTCCTGCATCACCGCGATGGCCTGGGCGGTATCGATGCTCGGGCTGCCCTGGCCGCCGCTCTCGGTATAGGTGGCGAGGGCGTGTTTCAATTGATCGGCGAGGCCGAGGTAATCCACCACCAGGCCGCCGGGCTTGTCACGGAACACGCGGTTTACCCGCGCGATCGCCTGCATCAGGCCGTGGCCGCGCATCGGCTTGTCGGCATACATCGTGTGCAGGCAGGGCGCGTCGAAGCCCGTCAGCCACATGTCGCGCACGATCACGATGCGGAACGGGTCGCGGCTGTCCTTGAACCGGGTCGCCAGTTCGCGGCGGCGCGGCTTGTTGCGGATGTGCGGCTGCCAATCCGGGCCGTCGTCGGCGCTGCCGGTCATCACGATCTTCACCACGCAGGACTGATTCTTCTCTGACCCAATCTCATCGTCACGGGCCGATGCCCATTCTGGGCGCAGCGTGATAATCGCGTTGTATAAATCAACGCAGATGCGGCGGCTCATGCACACGACCATCGCCTTGCCATCCATGGCTTCCAGGCGGCGCTCATAATGCTGGACAAGATCAGCGACAATCAGCGCGATTCGCTTGGGGTCGCCAACGAGCGCCTCCAGTGCGGCCCATTTGGTTTTGAGCTTCTGCTTTTTATCTTCTTCCTCACCTTCGGTGATCTCATCGAAATCCGCGTCGATCTTCGGCAGCGCGGCCTGATTCAGCGCCAGCTTGGCGATGCGGCTCTCGTAATAGATCGGCACCGTCGCCTTGTCCGCCACGGCGCGCTGGATGTCGTAGATGCTGATGTAATCGCCAAAGATTGCCCGCGTGTTGGCATCGTTCTGCTCGATGGGTGTGCCGGTAAAACCGATGAAGGACGCATTCGGCAGCGCATCGCGCAGGTTGCGCGCCAGGCCGTCGATCAGGTCGTATTGGCTGCGGTGGGCTTCGTCGGCAATCACCACGATGTTCCGACGTGGCGACAGCTCAGGCATCTTCTCGCCCTTATCCGGCATGAATTTCTGGATCGTGGTGAAGACCACGCCGCCACTGGACACCTGTAGCAATTCGCGCAACTGCTCGCGACTCTCGGCCTGCACCGGCATCTGGCGCAGCAGTTCGTGGCAGCGCTGGAACTGCCCGAACAGTTGGTCGTCCAGATCGTTGCGGTCGGTGAGCACGACCAGCGTCGGGTTCTGCATCGCCGGATGGCGCACCACGCGCGCGGCGTAAAACAACATGGAAAAACTCTTGCCCGAACCCTGCGTATGCCACACCACCCCGGCACGACGGTCGCCCGCCTGGCCGCCGTGCATTCGGCCCGCCCAGTAATGACCATCGGCCTCGCGAATGTGGTGCGTGTCCCTCATCCCACTCGCGCGCACGGTTTCTTCCACCGCCGCATTCACCGCATGAAACTGGTGATAACCCGCAATAATCTTATTCAGGCGGTCGCTGTCCGTGTCTTCTTCAAACACAATGAAATGCTGGAGCAAATCAAGGAAGCGGTGCGGCTCGAATACCCCGCGCACCAGCACGTCCAGCTCCAGTGCGGTCTTCGGCGCATCGCCCTCGCCGTTTATCGTGCGCCAGACCTTGAACCATTCCTGGTTGGCCGTGAGCGAGCCGATACGTGCATTGGTGCCGTCGGATACCACCAGCACCTCGTTGTAATGGAACAGGCTGCCGATTTGCTGCTTGTAGGTTTGCAGTTGATTGAACGCCGACCAGATCGTCGCCTCCTCATCCGCCGCGTTCTTGAGTTCGATCACCGCCAGCGGCAGGCCGTTGACGAAGATTACGATGTCAGGCCGCCGGTTGTTTTGGCCTTCGATCACGGTGAACTGGTTCACTGCCAGCCAGTCGTTGGCCGTGGCATTATCGAATTCCACCAGCCGCACATGATCGCCCGCGATGCTGCCATCCGCGCGCGGGTATTCCACCGGCACCCCATCGCGCAGCATGGCGTGAAAGTTCCGGTTGGTCTGTGTGGGTGATTGCGTGCCGACGCGCAGCACCTTGCACAGTGCATCTTCGCGCGCATCAATCGGGATGGCTGGATTCAACCGCCAGATGGCCTCGCGCAACCGTCCCGTCAGCACCACATCGCCAAACGAATCCCGCTCCGCCGCCGGTTCGCCGGGGGCCAGATGCGGCCCGTGGCCGATGGAATAGCCCAGTTCACTGAACCAGCCCAGGGCGGCGTCTTCGACGGTGGATTCGTTGAGGCTCATGATTTTGATGGCTTGGGTTTCTTCGGCAGCTTCTTCACTTCGGCATCAAGCAGTCCAAGCAGGTCCACTTCCCCCTGCGCCTCCAGTGAGGAGCGGCGGCGGGCGGCGAAGCGCTCATACTCCTGTTCCGCCAATTGGTGCGCCTCATCGCGGCTCACTTTCCCGGCATCGGGCAAAATCGCGCGTTCATTCAGATTCAGAAAATCATGGAGCCGCGCCAGCCAGTTCTGGAGGAAGATTTGCTTTCTACGTCGGGCCTGATCCTCGGCGAAATCGAGGAACATCACCACCAGCCGGTTCAATTCCTCGATCTCGTCCTCGTGCAGGTAGTTCTTGGCCACCGTCACATCGCCCTTGCGCACCACGCCGCTGCGCCATGCCATCAGGCCCATGTTCGGTCGTGAGGAATCCGCCCGCTCGACGATCAACTCCGCTGCCGTCTTCCCGGTGGCGGCAAAGTGCAGCTTGTTCTGGATAGTCTGGAAAAACACCTGCGTCTCTCGCTCCGTGGCATCACAGTCCGCAGCCAGCGCGAGGATTTCCCGCACCCGCAGATACACCCGCCGCTCGCTGGAACGGATGTCGCGGATGCGCGCCAGCAACTCGTCGAAGTAATCGATGTGTCCCTTGCCTGGCGGATTCTTGAGCCGCTCGTCGTCCATCGTGAAACCCTTCACGATGTATTCCCGCAAGCGCTGCGTGGCCCAGATGCGGAACTGCGTGCCGCGCTGCGATTTCACCCGGTAGCCCACCGAGATGATGACGTCCAGGTTGTAGAACTCGATCTCCCGCGTGACCTGCTTTTCGCCCTCGGTTTGAACTGTTGCAGATTTTGCAACAGTTTCATCAGGCCGCAGTTCCCCCTCCTCAAACACGTTTTTGATGTGGCGGGAAATGACCGACTTGTCTCGCTGGAACAAGTCCGCCATCTGATTGAGCGACAGCCACGCCGTCTCGCCCTGCAACCGCACTTGCAGGCGCGTGCGGCCATCCTCCGTCTGGTAGAAGATGAGGTCGGAATCAGGCTGAGGTTGGTTCTTCATGGCTTCGCCCTTGTTCGGGTTGAACTATCCGGTAATTCCAGAGGCTTGCCGCCCGCCACACTCAACTCTCCGCTCAACAGCTTCGGCAGTAGCGTGTCGCGCAGGGCGGCATCTTCGATGATAGATTCGTTAAGGCTCATTGTCCCAGCAAGTTAAAAAGCGGTTCGTTGATATAAAAGTTCGTTCGCCCGAGTTTCATCTTGCGCACGAATCCGGCTGCCTCCAATGCTCCCAGATATTTGGTTGCCGTGGGCCGCGACACGCCAAGGTCGCGCTCGATGAACTCGATCTTGGTGTAGGGATGGCGGAAGAGATTATTCAGCAAATCCTGGCTGTAAAGCTTGGGCAAATCGCTCCGCAGCCGCTGTTTCGTCACCTGCATGAGGTCGCGGATGCCGCGTACTTTGGTGAGTGTCTCGCGCGAGGTTTCCTCCACCGCACTGAGCATGTAGAGCACCCATGCCTCCCAGGCATCCTCCTCCCGCACCGCCTGCAGTCCCCGGTAGTAATCCGGCTTGTGCCGCACGATATAGCGGCTGAGGTAAAGCACCGGCAAGTCGAGCAAACCGTGCAGCACCAGGTGGAGCAGATTGAGAATCCGTCCAGTGCGTCCGTTGCCGTCGTAAAACGGGTGGATGCTCTCGAACTGAAAATGCAGCACCGCCATCCGCACCAGCGGGTCCGGGTCGCCCGGCTCGTCACGATGGAAGTGTTCAAGGAAATTCGCCATCAGCCGTTCGATCTCCGCTGGATCTTGCGGCGGTTGATAAACGACCTCTCCGGTCTGCTGATTCTTAAGCACGGTTCCCGGAAGCCTGCGCAGCCCAGCCCGGTTTTGCTCCAGTGCCGCCTGAATCTCAAGCACATCGTCCAACCGCAGAAACCGTTGTTCGCGTACATGAGCAAGCCCGATCTTCAGAGCCGTGGCGTAATGATGAACTTCCTTCGCTGCGGCGTTCGGAAATTGCCCCGAGATTACATCGCCCTGAAATAGCTGATCCTCGGTGGTGATAATGTCCTCGATCGCCGATGAATCCTTCGCCTCCTGCAAAGCCAGGGTATCGATCAGGATCGTCTCGTTGGGAATCGTCGCCGCCGCGCCTTTCAACTCCGCCAGCGCGCGATGCGCACGCGCCGCCAGGCGCAGCACGGCGGGTGTCTCCAGTTCAATGGTGTCAGGCACCGGCAAGGGCTTGAGGCGAATAGGCATAGGTTAAAAAACACTCGTTATTTTGACACGATCCAAAAACGTGTAAAGAATATAGCACTTTTCTTTATATGTTGTGGAAATGTGTAAAGCATCAATCCAGTCATAAACAAACCATATTCGGCCCGTGGCCGATGGCATCGCCCAGTTCCCCGAACCAGGTCAGGGCAGCGCCTTCTACGATGGATTCTTTGATTAGCATTGGCGATTTGCGTCTAAATAAAAAATAGCTCTTAAATCAATTGGTTGAATTTCCAACCAAAGGCTCGGTCGGTTTGCGCCTAAATAAAAGTTATGCCCAAAAGGGCAGGTAGCTCCGGTAGCGCAATGATGCCTGCTCTGGATCGGCCAGCTTGATCTTGCCTGCTTCTACTGAGTCGCGAATGGCGCGTGATACTGCTTCAGCTTTCTTCTCCGACAGGTTAAACCGCTCGCGCAAGCTTTGATTTGTCATCTTCTCGTTCATCACATAACGCAGACAACAATGCTGATAGGTAGCCCGGATACGGTCATTCCGATCCATATCCTCAAAGGCTTTGTGGGAGAACAAGATCGCCGAAGTCCTTTTTTCACCCACCCTGAAATCAGGTGCTGGCAGTTGAAATACTGCCGCCGCCTGCACAACCTTGTCCACGCCGCTACCTTTTTCCTCACAAATACCCAAGCGCCGCATCAGATCAGCCAAGCGCTCATTGCGCGACTGGTATTCGTCAATAAACCGATCCGGCGAAATGAAAGGCTTCCCGGGATTTGAAATCTCCATCCGGTCATCGTAAATCTCGATCATCACCGAGGTGCCCGTCTGGGTGAAGTCCTGATGGATGAGCGCATTCGCCACCAGTTCGCGCACCGCACTACCGGAAACATTTTCACCTCACGCCGCAGCGCCTGCTCGATCACCTCGTTTGAAGGCACCAGCCCGTAGATGAACTCCACCAGCCCTTGAAAGCCAACCGCATAGCCTTTCGTGCCCGGCTTATCCAGCTTCGTCTTCAGCTTGTTCTTGCCCTCATAAACGATGACCCGAGCGGCCTTCCGCGCCATTCGGTCGAACTGCTCCAGCTTCTTGGCAAACAGGATCGCCCCCAGGTTCGTGATCGTCCACCCGCCGTCTTCGCGCTGGATGAGCTTCTCACGCTCAAAACGTTCCAACACGCCGGCCCGGTTGACCGGATAGGGCAAATGCAACAGATCGAAATAGCTCTGCGTATCCAGCAATTGCACCACCTTGTCATCCTCGCAACCCTCTAGGGCAGGCTGAGAAAACCAGTCCGGCTGCCCCTCCGCAAAAATCGCCCGCAGCCGATCCTCGCTCATTGGCACCAATTCTTCGCCGGCGCGCATGAGGTAGGCACCCTCGAAATCGTAAACCGTGCCGCGCGGGCGACTCGGAATATGGAACACCAGCACCCGGCCATCAGGATGCAGCACCTCCTCGATTTCCACCCGGAAACCCAACGTATGAAACATCTTGGCCGCCATGTCCACCGGGTCATTGAAAGCCGCCGTGCCTACGACCTTGCGGGGTGGTTGATCTTCGATGCCGAGCAGCAGATACCCGCCGCCTTCATTCGCCAACGCCACGCAGTATTTGTAGAGCTTGCGGTTGTCAAACTGCGTCTTCGCTTCCTTGAACTCCAGCCGCTGGTGCTCCGAATGAGCGGCCCGCCATGTGTCAATTTGTTGAATCGTCGTCGCCATAATCAGTGTCCAACTTGGGTGAGCGAAACCGCTGCGCCCACGTTCAATGTCCCGCTCAGCAGCTTCGGCAACAGCGTGTCGCGCAGGGTGACGAGGGTGCGGGAAGGCTCCAGCCCTTGAAAAGCCATCAGTCTGTCTCCATCAATAATAGCCCTCAGCAGCCTTCGAGAGAAACAACTCAACTTCTTCCGGTGGAATAACCGGAGCAATTTCGTCACGTGTCGTGGCATCTACAATATTGCTTGCGGCCACAGCAGCCTTCAGAGTGGCCGAAGAAATCCAATCGATATTCCATAAACTCACATTCTCGCCTGCAACCAATTTGCATATGGCCTCGTCGTAGGCGATGCCGTTGCCGAGTTGCAATGTCACACGCTGTAGCCATATCTGCATATGGCCGGTATTGGGTATCTGTGAGAATTTTTTCTTGATGCGTTTAGCGATGGAAAGCCGCTCCGCGTCAATTTCGACAAAGCTCAGGAGCTTGCTAAGAATCGCCGCGCAAATGGCGTAGGTTCTGGGATTGCGATAAGCAATATCGACCACGATTGCGATAAGCGGCATGGCGCCTTCGGAAAGCGCCTTGACCCTTGAGATGCGCGTATGGTAATCGTTCAGCGCAGTGACAAGGCTGCCAGCATTCGGGAAGTTAATTGCGTGATCATGAATGATGAGCAGGTGTTTCTGCAGGTTCTTTGCTGTTTGTTTTCTACCTAGCCATGCCAGTTTGTCGCTCTTTATTGAAGCGCGCACTACATCGCTGCTTGCCTTCGTTTTGGCTGGACTGAGTTTAAGGCCGAGACCCGTTGTTGTTTCGGTGATGAACTTGACGATCTTCTCGCCGACTTGTGGGCTATTGACGAAAATGCGGTAATCATCCCGATAGCGCAGTATCCGGTAATCCACGATATCTTCCGCCTTGATTCTGTCCGACAACTCAAGATCGGCGAGACCGAGTACCATCTCGGCGACAAAATCCATCAGCGCTGAACCCTGCGGGATTCCATTGGTCTGTCCGTGACGCATGTCCTGAATATGGTTGTCAATCACATTCCCAATCAGTTGCCGGTCATCTCGTTTTTTCTTTGCGGTCGCTTTTGTATGCAGCGCCCAGGCAATTGAATGCGTGTAAATGGCGCCGTAGCAGTCAGTGATATCGGTCTCTATCAGATATTCGTAGTCAAGCGACATCTCGATGGATTTCTGCTCAACCTCATGCCACCAATGCGATACCTGTTCAGCTTTGTCCTTTTGCTCAGATTCAGAAACTATCGGAAGGCTGAGGCAGCGTATTTGTTCGTTGGCGGCAAACTGCTTGAAACGATCACAAATCATTTTCCAGTTGCCTTTTTCGGTAATAGCGCGCACAAGCGAAACATACAAGGCCGGATGAATCAGTTGGAAGGGGCGCCACGCATACTTGCCATCCTTGTTGTGCAGGATGGTGTAATTGACGTCGTCGTGATCTCTCGGATTGGACTGACGCAAGCTGGACAGGCTATTGTCGTTGAGGATTTTGCTTACGCTATCAATCAGATCGCCAAAAACAATGTACGGCGGCAGATCGAGGCTGCAATAACTCTCTGGCTTCAACAGGAATTTACGCGCCTCATCGCCCGACAGATCGAGAATGGATCTCTTTGCTGGAGTATCCGCTGACAATTCGGTTATCGCAGTATTCACGCACTGCCCCCCGCTATCTTTTTGGCGTCGGCCACACTCAACTCCCCGCTCAGCAGTTTCGGCAACAGCGCGTCGCGGATAGTGGCGAGGGTGCGGGATTGAGCGCGGTTAGCTTCGGCTTGTTCAAAGAGAGGCGCGCAGGTGCGGTGGAAGGCTTCGAGAATTTTCGGCTCGTTCGGCAGTGCGACTTTCATGGCTCCGATGATTTCGGGGCGCACGGCGGGATAGGCTCCGCCGTCGGCCATTTGGCCGAGGTAATCTGACACTTCGGACTGAGTCATCGCCGTATGGATAAACGACCACGGAGCTTTCGTCGGTGTGAGAACGGCGAAGCCGGTTGATGCGACTCGGTTCTCGGGCGGATTCAACGCGAGGAAGTAGGAGCCTCGGTCAGGGCGGACAGTTGAGAGAACAGTGTCGCCGTGGCACAAGCGGCGACGGGCACGGCTGGGTTCTTTCCCGCGTGTGTAGGTGGCGATGTTTGCGATGTTGCCGCGATTCACTTCGGAAATCTCGACGTATTCCAGCACCTTCAAGTCATCATTCTTACCGAGCGTCCACGCATTGATGGCGCAGAGTTTTTCGATGGCGACCGACCGCCATCCAACAGGAAGCATTCCGTCTTCGCCGTGCTCAAAGTGCGATGGGAAGAGCGCGGCGGTGGCTGCGTCGAGGCCGGCGGGTTGGCGGCCATCAAGTTTGGCGCGGACGGGATCGAAATCCACGAACCAGCTCTGGAACAGCGCCCGCGCCATCGCCTCCAGCGTCGCGTTCATCCGCCGGTTCAATTCGATCTTGTCGTCCAACGTGCCGAGGATATGCGCGATGGCTTTGCGCGTGTCTTTAGGCGGCATGGGAATCGGAAGCTTTGCCAAATCACGGAGGTTGAACGTAGCTTGAACGGTCGTTGTTGCCCACATACGAATACAGTGCTGGACAAACGATGAACGAAGGCAGATAGAAATCCATAGACTGCCGGGGTCTTTTCGAACAGGAATCACACCAACGGCACGGGCCACGTTCCAACCTCGAAAATTATCCGGGACAATTGCCGTCTCACCAAGCGTCCCGACGAGAGTCAATAGAACTTCGCCGCCTCGCAAGCGAGAACGTTGAAATTTCGCTTCAATCTCTGGATCGACTTTCATCATGTCTGATGTGTCTATGCGCCCATTACGAATATTGTTAACGCGAACGATCGGAACACCATCGGTTACCTCGCTCCCGGGCTGAACAATACCGTAACATACGCCCCGTTCTTCAACGAGGTCACCAAGCGACATGTAGCTCCAGCTATCCGGGATAACTGGCAGTTCGTCTGGCAGCGGCAGCTCTTCAAGACTAGCCGCCATGTCCCAGCCCTTCCGATTTTCTTTCACCCTCAGCCTGCAACCGCAAAAACACAACATACTCGTTCATCACATCCACTACCACCAACTTTCCATTATGCAAAGCGGCCAGATGTTCTTTGGTCAGGGTCATGACTTCGCCACCCCAGCGTTTGCCAAAAGGCTGTTCGGTTTCTTCCACGTCAAAGGGCGCATCGACAATGGCAAGAGTGCGATCAAGTTCAATCATTTTGTTCTCCTTGCTCTTCCGCCCAGTGCAGCAGTTCCTGCTTCAGTGTCTCCTTGTCCGGCAGATAAGTCTGGTAGCGCGCGGCGGTGATGTTGCTGTCCCTGGGCAGGGTGATTTCCACCAGCGCGTCGCTTTTCATTTTGCACAGCAGTATGCCGACAGTGGGTGCCTCGTCGTCCTGCTTCACGTAACGGTCGAAGTAGTTCACGTACATCTGCATCTGGCCCAGATCCTGGTGGGCGAGTTTGCCGAGCTTGAGATCAACCAGCACATAGCAGCGCAGCAGGCGGTTGTAGAACACGAGGTCAACGAAAAAATGGTCGCCATCCAGCGTAAAGCGCTTTTGCCGTGCCTCGAACAAAAAGCCCTTGCCCAGTTCCAGCAGGAAATGTTCGAGCTTGTCGATGATGGCGGTTTCGAGGTCGTTTTCGCTGTAGCGGTCGCGCTCTTCCAGCCCCAGGAATTCGAGCACGTAGGGGTCTTTGAGCAGGTCTTTCGGCGCGGTGACGATTTGACCTTGCTGAGCCAGTTGGCGGATGCCGTCTTGATCCCGGCTCAGGGCGAGACGTTCGTACAAGCCGGTGTTGAATTGGCGTTTCAACTCGGGGAGTGTCCATCCATTGCTGACCGCCTCGATTTCGTAGAAGGCGCGTTCTTCGTCGCTCTTGATGCCCGTCAGAAAGACATACTGTGACCAACCGAGGCGGAAGGGCAATTGGGCAGCAGGCTGCTGCACAAATGGCGCGGCTTCGGGCAATACGCCAGATGGTATCTGGGATTTGTGCGGCGGTGCGGGTTGGAATTTCCCAGACGGCATCTGGGATTTGTCAGACAGGCGATCACGGTAGAGCAAGAAGAACTTGCGCATGTACTCCAGATTGCTGCGAGAAAAACCACGCCCAAACTCGCCGGTAAGCTGATGGGCCAATTCCTTGAGTACCCGCTTGCCGTATTCCGCGCGTTGCGCCCCCTGTTGTTCATATTCGACGATATGCCGCCCGATTTCAAAACTCGCCATGACCTGGCAGGTGTCCACCGCACGGCTGACCGCTTGGCGCGCATCCAAAATCAGTTGACGAATGCTGGCATAAAGCTGGGTATATACAACATCTTGTGGCGAGTGGCTCATGGTTGCACCCGTACAGTTTTGTCCAGACTGGCAAACAGGGCGTATTCGAATTCAACCATTTTCGTTTCCTGCCAGCCGATTGTGCAAGTGCCCCTTGCACAAGTTACCGCCCAGGTAATTGGTCAGCCAGTATGCATAGTCTACATGGGTGATGGATTTGCTAGAGGGCATGGCCGAGCCCTTCCAGGTTTTGCCTAATCGCCGTTTCCAGTTTCGCGGACTCGGCGAATTGCCCATTCAGTTCGGCCACGAGGCGTGCCATCTTTTCCTCGAAGGGTTCGCCGTCGTCTTCGATTTCTTCGGCACCGACGTAGCGGCCGGGTGTGAGCACATAGCCGTGTTGTTTGATGAGATCAAGGTCGGCGGATTTGCAGAAGCCGGGGATGTCTTGGTACCCACCCTCACCCTGGCCCTCTCCCTGAGGGAGAGGGAATTTGCGGTTGCCCTCTCCCGCGAGGGGAGAGGGCGTTAATGGGTCGCCGCGCCAAGCGTGGTAAGTGCGGGTGATTTTGGCAATGTCGGCATCGGTCAGTTCGCGATGCACACGATCGATGAGGGTGCCGAGTTTGCGGGCATCAATGAACAACGTCTGTTTGCGGCGGTCGCGGCGTGCACCCTCTCCCCCAGCCGGCTTCGCCCCCCTCGCTCCGCTCTCCCCGCCTGCGGGCGAGGGGCGCTTGTTTTTCGTGAGGAACCAGAGGCAGACGGGAATCTGGGTGCTGTAGAAGAGCTGGCCGGGCAGCGCGACCATGCAGTCCACGAGGTCAGCCTCGATAATGGCCTTGCGGATGTCGCCCTCGCCGGACTGGTTGGAGGACATGCTGCCGTTGGCCAGCACAAAGCCGGCGAAGCCGTCGGGGGCGAGGTGGTGGATGAAGTGCTGCACCCAGGCGAAGTTGGCGTTGCCCTTGGGCGGCACGCCGTATTGCCAGCGTACGTCGTCATCCACGCGGTGCCAGTCGGAATCGTTGAAGGGCGGATTGGCAATGACGAACTGGGCCTTGAGGTCTTTGTGCAGATCGCGCCGGAAGGTGTCGGCCTGCTCGGAGCCGAAGTCGGCTTCGATGCCGCGAATGGCGAGGTTCATGATGGCCAGGCGGCGGGTGGTGGCGTTGCTTTCCTGGCCGTAGATACTGAGGTCGCCGATGCGACCGCCGTGTTCGAGGACGAATTTTTCCGACTGCACGAACATGCCGCCTGAGCCGCAGGCGGGGTCGTAGACGCGGCCTTTGTAGGGGGCGAGCATTTCGACGATGGTGCGAACGATGCAACTTGGGGTGTAGAACTGGCCGCCGTTCTTGCCTTCAGCGCTGGCGAAGCGGGTGAGGAAGTATTCGTACACGCGGCCGAGTAGATCAACCGAGCGGTGGGTGCTTTCGCAGGCGCCCTCTCCCCCGGCCCCTCTCCCGCCTGCGGGAGAGGGGAGCAAGGTGATCGTGCCGATGAGGTCGATCAGCTCGCCAAGGCGGTGTTTGTCGAGCGCGGGGCGGGCATAGTCTTTCGGGAGCACACCTTTGAGGCGCGTGTTGTCGCGTTCGAGGGCGACCATCGCGTCGTCCACCACCTTGCCGATGGTGGGCTGCTTGGCAGCTGCCTGGAGCTGGGACCAGCGCGCTTCCCTGGGCACCCAGAAGACGTTTTCGGCTTTGTATTCGTCAGCGTCCTCGGGGTCGGCGCCTTCGTAGTCGCCTTTGCCCTCAAGCAGCCTGGCACGCATTTCCTCAAAGGCGTCGGAGATGTATTTGAGGAAGATGAGGCCAAGGACGACGTGCTTGTATTCCGCCGCGTCCATGTTGTTGCGCAGCTTGTCGGCAGCGAGCCAGAGTTTGGCCTCGAAGCCGATGTTGGCGGTGGAGTCGTTATTTTTCACGCTCTTTTTCTGGGGTGCTTTCGCCATGAGGGTTCACTTCAATCCACGGTAAATTAGGCGCCACCGCTCGGAACCCCCATTAAACCACATGATTTGGCTGGGCTCGTCACAGGATAATCTGCCAAATCGTACACGATGGGTCATCCTGCGACCACATGACCGCCCGAATGACTGGGCAACCCCATCAGAGCACTGGCCAAATCCACGATCCCCCACCCTCAAAAACCGATCATGTGGTTGCTGGTATGGACTTGATGATGATCTGTCCGCCGCACCACACCCTTGAGTCAAATGTGGGGTAAATTTTGGATTAATAAAAGACATTCGCCGACTGAGCGGCAGGATAGCAAGCCTAATTGATAACCCTGCTTTTCGAGTATATGATCGTGTTGGTATTAACCACGATTTTTCATGGACATAACGAAGGACGCGACAATGAACTTGACAAAACCAACCATACTGGCCGCTGCCGTTTCAACAGCCTTGATGCTGACTGCTTGCGGAGGTGGTGGCTCTTCTTCGCCATCGGCAAGCGTAGCGGCCGCATCAACGACCATAAATGGCTCTGTTGTTGATGGCCCGATTTCAGGGGCTAATGTGTGTCTTTATGCAAACGGCAGTGAAGTGTTGAGCGGATCAAATCCGGTTTGCGCGACGACTGACGCCAGTGGGAATTATACGCTGTCTATTCCTGGGGGGGGCGTCAAGGCAGCGGATTACCTCAATTTAATTATCACGAAAAGCAGTGCCATTAAATTAGCTTCCGCCATTGGCACGATGCAGGATCTGCTGAATGCGGCAAAAAACAATGTTGTTTCCGCTGCTGATTTGCCAGCCGTGCAAGTAACAAACTTGACCTCGGCACAGTTCGCCCTGGTGGCAGGAACCGATGGATTTGTTGATGAGGCGGAAGCCCAAGGCATGGCAAAAGAAAAGCAGCACGATGTTGGCGTGATTTCCACCTTGATCAAGTCGTACATTGATGGGGGAGAACACGCGAGAGACTTGCATGGTTCTACCGACACGTTGGCGATGGCCGATGATGCCGCATCCGGTCTTGCGAACAATAAAAATCTAAAGGATGGCGAATCACCGGATACGGAGGCAAGCAATTATTTAAATGCACAACTTACCGATTGGGTAACGGGTAAGACTTTTGTCATCAATGACAGCTCGGGCACAAATATTGTGACTTTTGCGCAAGGATCAACACCTGATACAGGTATTGTAACGATCGTTGGCGGCACCCCCCCCATCCGTGATACCGGGACCTGGACGCTGGATACCACTCAAACACCCCCGGTAATAACCATTTCCGGTACGCAACACACTAATAGCACCATTCAGGTACTGGGACTCGGTGATAGTGCCGATTCAGGTGTCAGTAACATTTATGTGCAAATCAGCACAATGACTTACCCGGAAACCCTTCGGGCGACCATTCCATTTGTCACTGCGGATATCTCGGGCAAAACGGTCACCTACAATAATAATTCAGTCTCTTTTAATGCGGATGGCACGGGTTTGGATCACTCTGCCTGCAGCGCGAATGGTGCAATCATATCCTCGTGGAGCGTCACCAAAACGGGGGCCCTGCTGGCCGATGAAACGTCGAGTTGCACCGGCGACATGCGGTACGCCTATCTACTGGAAAGAGACGATAACACCTTGAAATTCGCAGGCTATGCAATTAAGCCAGCGACCAATACGGTTGACGGCACCGTAACTGCGCATACCTACACGGTCACCACGCCATAAGGCACCAAGAGGGAGAGAAAGCCGGGTTGGGTCTTCACCGCCCTCTTTGCGGTAGGCGGGGCGCAAACATCGAAGTGCAATACCAGACGATTGCGCCGTGCCACCATGCCTACCCCGCACGCATGATGTGTCGTGGCCTTAATAAAGGGTTTCGCCTAGCGGTTATCGCGCCTGACGCGTCAAATTAAGGCGTCAGACGATATCGACTGGCGTGTGGCCAACCCGGTTCCTTCCGTCGTCCTTGGCTTGATACAGGAAGTTGTCCGCGGTTGAAATCAAGGCGTCAAGGCTTTGGTGTTGCGGGTCACGTTGCCCCACGCCGAAACTCGCCGTCATCCTGATCTCGTGATTTTCATGATGCAGACGAAGCGCCGCAATATCGGCTCTTAATCGCTTCGCGATCAGGATCGCATCCGGGCATCCGGTTTCAGGAAGCAGCAAGATGAATTCCTCGCCGCCCCAGCGGGCGATAACGTCCTGCGTTCTGCTGGATGCTTTCAGGATATCTGCCGTAGCTATCAGCGCTTTATCACCGCAGGCATGACCATACTTATCGTTGATGAGTTTGAAATGGTCCAGATCAAACATAATGATGGACAGGTCGCGATCCTGTCGCTGTGCGATATTCCAGACGGGCGTTGCCTTGTCGCGGAAGGCGCGCCGATTGTTGATACCGGTCAAGGGATCCAGCATGGCCATTTGCTCGGCATGGAACATAGCCTCCTGACCGATCTTGAACTGATAGGTAAGCGCCAGCGCCAGCAGCGTCGCATCAATCAGCATGCCCAAATCAACCGCCCGGAATGTCCATGTATTGAATGGAATCGCGCCCCAATTAGCCAGTGTGGTAATGAAGGCGCCCACCATGGCCGAAAAGGTGGCGAGTAGAAAATACCGTGAAGATTTTTCCCCAGTTCGCAGGGTAATCACGCCCAGAAACAACATGATGCCGATGAACAGAAACACGAACCCAAAGGCGAGTAATAAGGCAGCGTACTGACTGTCAAAAAGAATGGTCAGCAACATCAGGATACCGACTAATCCCAGATAACTAGGCACGACCTGACAGAGGCGGGGGAAATGCTTGCGAATATCCAGAAATCTCAATGCGAACAAAAGACCGCTTGCCCCATACAGCGTCATAAAAATGGGAATGGACCACTGCTCCCAATGCGGGTTCGTCGGCCAGAGCCACTCGAAACCATGGCCGGTGTAGGAAATATTCATCAGCAGAAACATGCCCAAATAGAGGGAATAAAGAATGTATCGAGCATCTTTTAACCCAAGATAAAGCATGACGTTGTAGATCATCAGAGCAAACAGGAATCCATACATAAAGCCATAACTGTAATCCTGGGCTTTTCCCAGCGCCCTCGCCTGATCCGGTGGCATGAGGCGGATCGGGAGAACCATGGTGTCGGGAGTTTGTACACGGATAAATACCTCACTTAGGCCGGGGACAAAATCATGGTCAAACGCAAAAAATCGATTATTGATGGGGCGCGCGGCAAAGTCTTCTGTATCACCAACCTGAAAACGGGTCACCGTTTTTCCGTCATGACGGAAATAGAGATTAATATGATCAAGCCAAGGTGTCTCAATCGATAGCCTCCGGCGTAATGGTTGAGGTGAGGTATTTTCAACGCTGAAATGTATCCAGACCGGTTTGGAACCAATGCCGAAATTCAGTACGGGTTTGTCGCTGGGTGAAAACCTTCCTGAATCGAAGGCGTTGATTGCCTCATCCAGCGTCAGTCTGCCCTGCGTTTCTTGATAAAACCCGGTGGATAGACCAATAGGGCCCAGATGAGACTCATTGAGTAAAATGGGCGCAGCCGTAGCCGCTGCCATAGGGATGACCTGTGCGCAGATCATGAGCAAGAAAAACAGCAAGATTTGTTTGAATTTAATAATTTTGCCCACCATGAACTCATGCCATCGCTTATGAGCCATGACTCATAACAATAATGGCCAGTCCGCTCACCCACGAATCCGCCGCAGGCCGTATAACGGATTTAACTCATCCGGGAGGACATCGGTGTCTTGGCATTGAGTTTTTCAAAAACTGTAAAAAATTAAAAGGAGGAGCGATTTAACGGCACATCCCCCAAAAACTTTAGTGAAGCGCTGAACAATCGCCGCACGAATAGCCCCGGCACCCGCGCGCAAGGCTGGCGCGCGGGTCATCAGTAATTTCAGAAACGAAATAACAAAAAGCCTCGATCCTCCGATCAAGGCTTTTTCACGCCAACCAACAATCGAACTCAGGCGGCGTTTGCCAGGGTAGCCAGCAAATCCTGGATATCCGTGGCCTTCGGTTTGATCAGCCAGAATTTCGGCAGGTACAACTCGAACTGATCCAGAATTTCTGCTGCGCGAGCGCTGCCGGTCTTGGTCAGATGCGTCACCAGAATACCGCGCAAATGCTGACGATGACCTTCCAACTCAGCCGCTTGCAAGCGATGGATGTCGATGAGTTCATGATTGTACCGATCGACAAAATCATTGCCTTCATCCAGAACATACGCAAAACCACCCGTCATACCTGCGCCAAAGTTCACACCGGTTTGGCCGAGAATCGTGACGATGCCGCCGGTCATGTATTCGCAGCCGTGGTCGCCGCAGCCTTCGATGACTGCCGATGCCCCGGAATTGCGCACCGCGAACCGTTCACCCGCCTGCCCGCCAGCAAAGAGCTGTCCACCCGTTGCACCATAGAGGCACGTATTACCGATAATCGGCGTATCACCGCTGGTAAAGCTGCTGTTTTTTGGCGGATAAATCACCAGTTCGCCGCCCGCCATACCTTTGCCGACATAATCGTTGGCATCGCCTTCCAGCGTCATGTTGAGGCCGCCGGCATTCCACACACCGAAACTTTGACCGGCAATACCGGTAAAACTGAGGTGGATTGGGGCATCGACCATGCCGAGGTTGCCGTAGCGCTTGGCAATTTCGCCGGAGATGCGCGCGCCGATAGAGCGGTGGGTATTGCGCAACTCAAACTTGAATTCACCACCCAGCTTGGCTTCAATGGCAGGCAGAATTTGGCGGATGATTTCTTCAGCCAATTCGCCTTGATCATGCGGGACGTTATGCGGCGCAACGCAGCACGTGGGCGCATCACCCACAAGACCGCCGTCCGAGAGCAGCGCGCCGAGATCAAGATTGGCTTGTTTCGTGGTTTGGGGCTTGCGTGCTTTAAGCAGATCGGTACGGCTAATGAGCTCATCAATTGACCGCACACCCAATTGCGCCAATAAGTGGCGAACTTCGAGCGCAATAAAGCGGAAGTAGTTCATGACCTTCTCGACATTGCCTTTGAAGTGATCCAAACGCAGCACCTTGTTCTGCGTGGCAATACCGGTAGCACAGTTATTTAAGTGGCAGATGCGCAGATATTTGCAGCCCAGTGCGATCATTGGGCCGGTGCCGAAGCCAAAGCTCTCTGCGCCTAAAATAGCCGCTTTAATGACATCCAGGCCGGTTTTGAGGCCGCCGTCAGTTTGCAGGCGGACTTTATCGCGCAAATCATTGGCACGCAGGGTTTGGTGCGCTTCGGCCAAGCCAAGCTCCCACGGCGAGCCGGCATATTTAACGGAGGTGAGCGGGCTCGCACCCGTACCGCCGTCGTAACCGGAAATCGTAATCAGATCGGCATACGCCTTGGCCACGCCCGCCGCAATGGTGCCGACGCCGGGTTCGGAAACGAGTTTGACGGAAACCAGCGCCGATGGGTTAACCTGCTTCAAGTCGAAAATGAGCTGCGCCAAGTCTTCAATGGAATAAATATCGTGGTGCGGCGGCGGGGAAATCAGCGCCACGCCGGGGCGGGCATAACGCAATCGGCCGATGGTGGCATCGACCTTGTGGCCGGGCAACTGACCACCTTCGCCAGGCTTGGCCCCTTGCGCGACCTTGATTTGCAGCACTTCGGCGTTGACGAGGTAATGTGGCGTCACGCCGAATCGGCCGGAAGCGATCTGTTTGATCTTGCTCATTTTCATGGTGCCGTAGCGCGCAGGGTCTTCACCGCCCTCGCCCGAATTGGAACGCGCGCCTAGGCGGTTCATCGCCTCAGCCAGCGTTTCATGGGCTTCGGGCGACAACGCGCCCAAGCTCATGCCCGCTGAATCGAAGCGACGAATAATGGATTCAAGTGATTCCACGTCATCGATTGAGATTGGGGTCGTGTCGTGCGCCAGATCGAACATATCGCGCAAAGTGGCAATTGGACGATGATTCACATGCGCCGAATACTGCTGCCAAAGCGCAAAGTCTCCGGTATTCACCGCCGCCTGCAAGGTTTGCACCACATCGGGGTTGTAGGCGTGATATTCACCGCCGTCGATGTATTTGAGCAAACCGCCCTGGCGCGGCAGCTTGTGGCGCGTGATTGCTTCTTTGTGCAGGATTTTCTGATCGGCTTCCAAATCCACAAATCGCGCGCCTTGCAAGCGGCTGGTGGTGTCTTTAAAGCACAAATTCACGATTTCATCAGCTAAACCAATAATCTCAAACAGCTGGGAACCGCGATAACTGGCCACGGTGGAAATACCCATTTTTGAAAGGATTTTTTTCAGTCCTTTCCCCATGCCTTTCACAAAATTGCTGGCCAGTTTCTCGCTGTTACCCACCGTAATGAGTTGGGTTTCCAGCATATCGTGGATGGTTTCGAAGGCAAGATAAGGATAAATCGCAGTCGCACCATAGCCCAGCAAAACAGCGCAGTGATGCGGGTCGCGGGCAGTGGCGGTTTCGACAATCAGATTGGCATCTGTGCGCAAGCCGTCCCGAATCAGCCGATGATGAATGGCACCGGTCGCCAGCAACGCATGGATCGGCAAGTGGTCTGCACTCAGTCCCCGATCAGACAGCACCAAGACAACCGTGCCCGCACGCACCTGAGCGACGGCCTCATCACACACCCGCTCGATAGCGGTTTGCAAGCCTTCGTGCAATGGGTAATTGAGATCAATACGGCCATGCACAAAATCAGGATCGGTTTGGGCGAGCAAGGCCTTGAATTTGGCCTCGCCCAGAATCGGAGTTTCCAATTGCAGGCGATGCGCGTGTTCAGGCGTTTCGGCAAACACATTACGCTCGCGGCCAATCAAGGTTTCGAGCGACATGACAATCGCTTCGCGCAAGGGATCAATCGGGGGGTTGGTGACCTGCGCGAACTGCTGACGGAAATAATCGTACAGCGAGCGCTGGGTTTGTGAGAGTACCGCCATGGGCGCATCGTCACCCATCGAACCGATGGCTTCCTGGCCTTCTTCGGCCATCACGCGGATCACTTGATCACGCTCTTCAAAGCTCAACAAATATTCTTTTTCGTATTGGCTTAAGGTATCGCGATCAAAGGGCTGACTGGTGAGTTTGCCCTCATCCAGCGCGCTGGCGAGCCGCACCGAATGGGCTTTTAGCCATGCACGATAAGGTTGACGCCGCTTCATGCGGTTATCAACTTCTTCCGGCGCAAGCAGTAGGCCTTCCGCCGTATCTACCGCAATAATTTGCCCTGGACGCACCCGGCCTTTTTGCACGACATCGGCAGGATCGTAGTCCCACACGCCAATTTCAGAAGCCAAGGTGATGTGGCGATCCTTGGTAATCACCCAGCGCGCCGGCCGCAGGCCATTGCGATCCATGGCACAAGCGACTGTACGTCCATCGGTCATCACAATGCCAGCCGGACCATCCCATGGTTCCAAATGCATGGAGTGGTATTCGTAAAACGCGCGCAAATCGGCGTCCATGTGTTCCACATTCTGCCAAGCCGGCGGCACAATCATCCGCATGGCGCGCAACATATCCACACCACCCGCAAGCAATGCTTCGAGCATGTTATCCATCGAGGAGGAATCGGAACCCGTGGTATTCACCAGCGGCGTGACAAGACTCATATCCGGAATCAACGGGGTGGCATATTTGCTCGACCGCGCCAGCGCCCAGTTACGATTACCGCAAATGGTGTTGATTTCGCCGTTATGGGCGAGATAACGGAACGGCTGCGCCAGGCGCCATTCGGGGAAGGTATTGGTCGAGAAACGTTGATGGAACACACATTGCGATGAGGCGAGCGTGGCATCTTGCAGGTCAAGATAAAAGCCCGCGAGATCGTCGGGCATCATCAAGCCTTTGTACGAAATGACCTGCGCGGACATCGATGGCATGTAAAACACCGGATCATCCGCCAGCTGTTTTTCGGTAACACGCCGGGCGATATACAGTTTGGTATCAAATGCCCGGGCCGAAAGATCGGCCGGTGCATTAACAAAAACATGCAAAATATCGGGGCGCTTCGCCGCTGAAATCCGCCCAAGCACCGAGGCATCAACGGGTACCGCACGCCAACCCGCCACAAGCAAACCTTGGTGGGATAACGCCTCGGCCAGCGTGGTTTTCACCCGACTCGCATCGGCCGCATCCAAGCCCGCGAAAACAACACCCACGGCATAATTGTCGGTCAAAGCGAAACCCAGTTTGGCGGCTTCGGCACGAAAAAATTCATCCGGTTTTTTGAGCAGGATGCCGCAACCGTCACCGGATTTGCCATCGGCAGAAATCCCGCCCCGGTGGGTCATGCGCGCCAGTGCTTCAATCGCCGTCGATACCAGCGCATGGCTGGGTTGATCGTCCATATGGGCAATCAACCCAAAACCGCAATTGTCCTTTTCAAAGCTTGGGTGGTATAGACCGGCGGTTGGGGCGCGATTCATCGGGGGGAAACCTCTTCAAATTCTCAATAAGAGCCTAAATCAATGGCCTAAACTGGCCCCTCCCCAACATGGGGAAAATGGCTACTTGGCGTGGCGGGCGTCAAACGCACGCAGGGCGTGGGGCTTCATCCGGGACAATCGCGTCATTCAATCAACGCCGACAAGCTCACCGGAATATAGCATCCGCAGTACCGATTGCAGATAACCCCCCAATACCCCCGAAAAAATGGGGGGCTGAATTTTAACGGCAGGCCGCCGAACTGGCAACATCAATACTGATTTGCGCGCCGAAACAACCTGTCGATTATTGGCTGAGCACGTCGGTGATGGCCGCGAAGCTACGAGGATAAGGCTTGAACTGTCGCAAAGCCTCGCTGAGCTCGGAAGCGGCCTTGCGTGCATCGCCGACATTCGCGAAATCGCCCAGCGTGACGGTAAACAGCATTTGGTTATTGCGTTTTTGCGAGAAAACATGCCAGGCGCCCAGACGCGTGCTGGATTCATGTTTCTTAACAAAATTCAACGCCGCTTTCTCGTCATTGAAGGCCCCAAGCTGAATGGCTGCGCGGGTTTTCGGTCTGGCCCGATACCACGCATTATCAACACCTTTAACGATCGTCGCCTTAGGCTGGGCTGGCTCCTGACGTTTTGCTGCCAGAGCCAGCGGTTTTTCTGCAGGTAATTTTTCAACGGGCGGCTTTTCTCGGGGCGCAATCAGCTTTTTCTCTGCCGACGAGGGGATTGCAACGGCCCGAGGGATCGGGTGCGACTCGGCTGCTGGCGGCTCGATGGACTTTGGCACAATAACGGGCGCCAAAGCTGCCGGAGTTGGCGCAGGGTTGGCGGCAAGATCGTGCGCCGCTGGCACATCAACTGGCGGCGATTGCGTCACGGCGGGCACTGCGCCACTCAAGCTGCTCGTCGCGCCCAGCCCGCCATCGTT
Source organism: Pseudomonadota bacterium (assembly GCA_021801265.1). GTDB lineage: Bacteria > Pseudomonadota > Gammaproteobacteria > Halothiobacillales > Halothiobacillaceae > Halothiobacillus. The sequence goes on from JAJYYE010000001.1 coordinate 417,574, forward strand.
GGGTAAGGGATTATCCGTTTGGGCCGGCGCTGTGCCAGCCAATTCAGGGGTCGTAGTTTGTGTCGACGTTGAATTGAGTGGAAGTATTTGTGGCCCCATTGGTTTATCCGAGGTGCTGGTCAGCAAAGCAAAGCCGCCAAAGGTGACGATCGCCACGCTGATTCCAGCGGCAACCAGCAACATCGGGCTAAATGATTTGCGGCGCGCGGCGGCTTGGTCCGGAACAAAGCCACGATTAGCTTCCAATGCATCGGCGAACAGGGGTTCTTCTTTCAATGCATTCGCCGTGTCCGCAGCAGTTGATCGCGGCGGCGTGGCGCCTGGCTCGGCTTCGCCCAGTAATTGGCAGAGGTGAATCTCGCTCTGCATTTCCGAAAGTTCAGGCTCTAGCCGCAATTGATCCGTTAAACCGATATCCCCGGTCAGCAAAAATAACAGATGATTTGGGGCGAGATCATGCGCGGCACGGAGACTCGCCAGTAATCCCGACCATTGCGGGGTATCAATCCAGGCGTCCGCATTTTCGATCACCATCAAGAGTCGGCCTTGGGCATCCATGGCCTCATGTACCGCGCTCGCCAATTGCCGAGGTGATTCAATCCCCGGGGATAACTGCAACGCATCACTCACCAGGGGAATGATCGCGGCGGCCATCGTATGTGGGCTTGCCTGAAGGCCAAGAATTTCAATTGACCCTGGCAACTGGTCGGCCAAGAGCTTGACGAATGCGCGCCGCTCGGGTGCCGATGCGCTTTCGACCAAGATGACCCGGTCGGCATATTTCACCAACTGGGTAATCAGATTGGCTTGTTCGAAGGCATGTTGTTGCGCGGTATTCATACGATGGCTATCCAATGTCGATCAATGCGACGGTTATAAAGGCGAAGGCTGTGCGTGCGTCGCACGCAAGGTGTCAAGCAATAATTCTTCGGGCGCTTTATCGGTGACCAGGGCAGAACCCAAACCGTGCAGCAACACCAGCCGCAACCGCCCGCCTTGGACTTTCTTGTCATTATCCATCAGATCGCGCAACGTCTCGATGGCAAGATCAGCGGGGCTTTGCGTCGGCAAACCTGCCGCCGTCACGATGCGATTCACCCGCGCCAGATCCGCAGCACTAATCCATTCAAGCCGATGCGACAGATCCGCCGCCATGCACATGCCCGCACCCACGGCTTCACCATGCAACCAATTGCCATACCCCATGCCGGATTCAATCGCGTGCCCGAAGGTGTGCCCCAAATTCAGTAAAGCACGCAAGCCGCCCTCGCGCTCATCTTGATTCACAATATCGGCCTTAATCGCACAAGAACGGGTGATGGCATGGCGTAGCGCTTGTTCATCCCGAGCGCGCAGTTTGGCCATATTGGTTTCAATCCAATCGAGAAAATCGACATCCCAAAGCAGCCCATATTTTATAACTTCGGCCAAGCCTGCGGACAGCTCACGATCCGGCAGGGTATAGAGCGTGCGGATATCAGCGATCACACAGCGCGGCTGATAAAACGCGCCAATCATATTTTTCGCCTGGGGATGATTCACCCCGGTTTTGCCGCCCACCGAGCTATCGACCTGGGAGAGCAAGGTCGTCGGGATTTGAATAAAAGGCACACCGCGCTGGTAACACGCGGCAGCAAAACCCGTGATATCGCCAATCACGCCGCCACCGAGTGCGATCAGCGTGGTTTGGCGGTCGCAGTGAGCATCCACCAGCGCATCGAAAATATGGCTCAAGGTGTCTAGCGATTTATATTGCTCGCCATCGGGCAACACGACCAGCTTAACGTTCTTGAATGCGGACAATCCCACGCGCAACGCCTCGGCATACAGCGGCGCCACCGTTGTATTTGAAACGATAACGGCTGTATCGCCGGGGACATGGCGCGCCAGTAGTTCCGTATTTTTGAGCAAATCCGTACCGATATAAATCGGATAGCTGCGATCACCCAGATCAACAACCAATGAAGCGGTATGGTCAAGCGCGGCGGAGTCGGGCATAAAGCAACCTTCATTCAAAAAATCAAACCTATGGTCAGAACTATATCAGTAACCCCCGTTGTTCCGTAGCCATCCGAACGGCCCAGCAAGGGGCAAGCCCGCAACCTGTCGGGCTTGCCTTCGGAACGGAGGTTAAGTCCGACAGGCTGCGGGCTCACTTGAACGCCTTTGGGTCAATTGATGGGCATCCAGCCAGACGAGCCTTTAAGCAACGTCAGACGGGTGCTGTACGCTTGAGTTTGCCCGGCTTTGAAATTGCCAAACTGCAACATCAAACCGATTTGTCCTGCCGTACCTAAAAAATTTGCCACAGAATTCGCATTCTGCAACGTATTGGCCACTTCGTCCGCACCTTGTTTAAACAATAGCGTGGCCGTTACGTCCACCGTCCACCGTTGATTTTGCTCAGCGGCGTTCAGGGTATTGATGGCTTGCACCACAATCACTTTGCCGGACGGATCAAGCTTATCCTGCAAAATTTGCCGGATAGCCTCTTTATCAGGACCTTGATTAAACAGGCAACCCGCCAAAGAAAGCAGCAGAACAACCCCCAGGCTACGCAGCCCTAATCGCATGAATTGCACGCAGTGCCTCCCACATGGAAACCATTTGAATTAAAGATCACTCACGGAAACTCTGGTTATTATCCCATGAAAGAAAATAAAACCGAAACGGATCGGTCTTCCTGCTCCCCCCTTTCGTCAGCCCGGACTATTCCGCCGAACAGAGTCAATAGCGCTCATAACCACACATCCTGCCCCCCATTCAATTGCATGAAAAAATCATTAACAGCACGGGGGTAATTATTTCTACAAATTCCCACTGACCTGTCCTGTCCTGAGTTTTTAAATCAGCATTTCGAGCTTATTTCTTTCTGCGCTCATATCCTGATGCGGCATCGGCCAACATGCCGACATTCATTAATGAACTTCATTATGACAACGCCTGTACAGATGCGGGCAAAGCTTTTGAAGCTTCTGATCCGACGGGGCCGGATTTAATTTGAGTAATTTGCAAAACCGGGCTGATATTCACTACCCTGAGCCCGGTTCTGACTACCGATAAGATGCGGTGCATGGGTACGAGTCCGGGAATTACCAATGTAATCGGTGTGATTGATGACGCGTCCGGTGCGTACGGAATCCAGCCGACGACCCCGCGTACCTACCCCGAAATCAATCCGAGAAAAGATCATCCCCCTATTATTCCGCATGCGATGCTGTCCACCGGCAGTTTCAATGTGCTCAATGACTTCACTGGCATTTCATCTTGGCTCGTACCTGCGCTGGCGCCACCTTTTGCCACTCGGAAGCGCAAACAAAATGCGCAAGCCCTAAACTGGATTTATTCAGAGGAGTACGCAGCTACTGGTGTCGAAGATTTTTAGCCAATAAAAACCCGGCGTTGGCCGGGTCGGGTTGTTTTAAAACCGATGAGTCAAGCCTGACTTAAAACATGGCAGTAACCTGCAGCGCCACCAAGCCTTTCACGCCTTTGAGTTGATTATTAACGGCTATCGCGTCGGAGTTGTAATCGCGCGTTGAGTAATCCAACGTCACCCGCGTTTTCGGATTGAAATGGTATTGCACACCGGCGGTCCAGGTATTGAAGCGGGTTTCAATGGGTAAATCCGTGTTGCGCACATATTTGTCATAGCGCAAATCCAGCTCCCATTGGCTGTTCGGAATAAACCAGCCACCTTCGATATACCCCCCGTTGGCCTTATTGTTGTTAAACAGGGTTTGGGGATTATTGGCGCCCTGATAAATCATACCCTTACCCCACATGTATTCGGCGGTCATACGAAAGGGTTTTTTGAGGTAAGACACACCCGCGCCATAACGTTTGCGATCTTGCTCTTGCGTCGCGTTGTAGGCATTGGTGCGTTTGCCGGCTTGATACCAGGAAAACAGTTTGACGCTTGGGCTCATCGGCCCCTTGTTTTTCAGATCAAATAAATACGCTGAAGACCAATACAGATAGAGATCTTTATGACTATTGTTATCGGCCATTTGCACCCCTTGACCATTGCCCAGCATCACCGCGTAGGTGTGCTCCCAACTGCCCACATCAAAGGCATCAAACAGCTGGATGCCCGTATCTCTAAAGCCACTGCTGGGTTTTGAGAAGCCATTCAGACTCGCGTTGGGCGTGCTCTGCGGGAGAATGTTCAGATTGCCCGCAGTCGGATAGCGCTCCAGCAGCAATTGATTGGTGACGTTGGTGTAATTGATGTAATTCAAGGAATTAATCCCCTGAAGTCCTTCTTCGGCACCAGGATATTTGAACAAACCCAGCCGCGCCCGCAGACCTTTGATGTAATTCAGGGTCACACTGGCGTCCGTGAGATAGGGACGATAGCTGCCATAACGCCCGCCGTTGGTGATGGAGTTATTACCAAATTCAGCCATGATGAAGTAGTTGATTTTGTCATCGAGCGAAAAAGGTGCGCCGCGTGCACCGACGCGCGCCCGCAGAATATTGAACGAGGATTGGGTATCCAAATTTGGCCCAATGAGCTTGGGAGATGAATACTTCCCATTAAAAGAATCACTAAAATCCTTTTGGTACGTGGGCTGGATAAATCCAAAAATTTTCACCGGCGGCGCAATACCCGGTTGCTCGGTACCTTGAAGCATTAACCAGTTGGCGGCAAAGGCGTGGGGCGCGGTTAAAAAAAGGCTAGTGCATAAACTGGCGAGCGCGATTTTTTTGGATAGGTTCTTGGTTTTTTTATTCATGACTGATTTCCTGTTTTATTTAATTTTATGGTCGAGAGACGAAATAACCGGCTTTATTCAACTCAACGAGCCGAACAATACCGGCAGGCACGATTTTCGCCACCGGCGACAATTCAGGCACGTGACCCAATGTTTTCGTCATTGCTGCGATGGTGTTGTCGCAGGCGCTGAATCGAACGCCCTCGGCGGATAACGACTGAATCTGATCCTCCAGCGCGTTATTTTTGAACAGCAAACGCAGCCCAGGCCCAAAAGCCACCACCTCGATATCGACTTTATCCGCGCCATAAAACTTGAGCAGATTGGCCGCGACATTGAGCACAAGTTGCTGTTTGTCGCCACTGCCATCACTGATTTGCAGGGCAACCCGTGCAACGGCGAAGGGTTTATCTTGCACAGCCTGGGAAATGGGTTCTGCAGCGGGATTGGCCATGACCGATGGTGCCGCGCTCATCAGCGCGACCATCAACGCGGCGATGGCCGCGTGTTTTCTAAAATGCGACATACAATTCCTCGTGGTTGAAAATACGTTTTTCATGCCACCGTTATTCAGCGGGGCTATTTGATATGACGCCCTGGTTTTTTTATTTATTCCATTGGAAAAATTAATGGATGAATTTAAATTTTCGCGACTTTATCGGGAATAAAATCGGACAGGATTTCGTCAATCATGGTTAGATAGGTCCAATTTGCACGGGGGTAAGAATAAATTGGGTATTTCCTCTTTTTTATTTGGGCGATTGACCTTCAACAATCGCCTGGAACAGCTTCGCCCCCGACTCTATCGGTTGGCTTTTTCGTGGTGCAAAGAATCTTTTTTAGCGGAAGACCTGGTACAGGAAGCCATGATTCGCGCATTACAAAAACAAACCCAACTTCGGGAAGATGCGCTCTTGGATCGTTGGGTGATCCGCATTCTGGCGAATCTTTGGATGGATCACATCCGCAGCCATGTGCGCGACGAGAACATCGACGACGTCGCTGATGCGCTCTCTGTGGATGAAAATCAATCGCCCGACAGCATTCATGGACGCGATGAAATGATCGAACGTGTGCGTCATGCGGTGATGCGCCTGCCGGAAATGCAGCGCATCATCGTCACCTTGGTTGATCTGGAAGAGTTTGCCTACAAAGAAGTGGCGACCATTTTGGATTTACCGATCGGCACCATCATGAGCCGCTTGTCGCGGGGACGCCAAGCGCTAAGAAACCTATTGATCGACGGCGCCAAAGCCGAATCTCAAGAGCGCATCAAAACCGAGTGCCGCCTGAGGAGGGTGATATGAATTACGCCCACAGCAACACACTGGACGCCGCCGCCATTTCCGCCGAGGAAATCAATGCCTTTATTGACGATGAATTGATCCATGAAGATCGCCAGCGTGTGCGCGAGGGGATCAAAAAAAATCCTGAGCTAACGCAATTAATTTGCGATATTGATCAAGTGCAGGATTGGGTTCGCGAGGCATACCAAACAGTGCCCGAACCCAAACGGTTCCGCACAAAATGGCGCATGCACGTTATCACACCCGGTGCACTCGCAGCCGCGGCACTCTTGACGGTTGGCGCCTTGGCAGGGTGGTTTGCCGGCAAACTCACCACGCCCGCTATGAATGCGGCCACCGCTGTCCCGATGCTGCAAGCCAACCGTGAGCAATCCGTCGATTTTAACAGCCCGGCCGCACTGTCACGTAACGTCATACTCCGGCTGGGCTCCGATTCTCCAGAAAAATTCAGGAAAACCTTAACCGTAGTGGAGCACCTGCTCAAAACGTCGGCGCATGAGCCCGGCTTTCAGCTAGAAGTCCTGACCAACTCGGATGGGTTAAATTTTTTGCGGGCGGATACCTCACCCTACGCCCAGCAAATTGAGGCATTGATGACGAAATATCCCAACGTACACTTTATGGTGTGCGGCACCAGCGTGAAAAATCTGGAAAAATCTGGCGCCAAACTGAATTTACTGCCCAATGTCACGGTGACGTCCTCCGCCGTCGAGCAGGTCGCAAAACGCGTCCGGGAAGGCTGGACCTATTCCGCGATTTAACAGGCTTAAGTAGACTCAGCTCTGCGCGATCGCGACCAGCAATTCATCGAATGCCTGCGCGAATAAATCCAGACCTTCATTCAGCAGTTGATGGCCGACGGCACCATCCATGTCGATGCCCACTTCGTCCAATTGCGCCCACACGGCCTCGTCTTCGCTGCGACGAGGTTTCAGCGATGAAGCGATCCGGCCGTGGTCGGCGAAGGCAAGCAATGTAGCCTCGGGCAAGGTGTTGATCGTATTGGGCGCGATCAGATTTTCGACATACAGCACATCGGAATATGCCGGGTTTTTGGTGCCGGTGCTAGCCCAAAGCAAGTACTGAGAACGCGCACCCAGTTGGGTGAGTTCCGCAAAATCCGCACCCTCAAACAGGTCGCGATAATGCTGATAAGCCATGCCACCGAGCGCCAAGGCTGCTTTACCGCGCACCGCCAGCGCGTCTGCCGTGCCGATGGCGGTGAGTTGCTGATCGACCAGCGTATCGACGCGGCTCATAAACAAACTCGCCACGGCACGCACTTCGTTAAGCGCACCGCCGCAGGCTTGCAACGCCTTAAGGCCGCGCACATAAGCGGCAAACACCCGTTTCACTTGATCCAGCGAAAATATCAGGGTGACATTCACACTAATGCCTTGGGCAATCAGTGACTCAAACGCGGCAATACCTTCATCGGTCGCGGGGACTTTGATGAGCAGGTTTGGCCGATCGGTTAATTGTTTGAGTCGGCTGGCAGCCACCATGGTTGACGCCGCGTTGTGTGCGATACGCGGCGACGCCTCCCAGCTGACCCAGCCATCCTCAGCGGTACTTTCATCCCAAATGGGACGCAACACATCACAAGCCTGTTGAATATCTTTGACAACGAGATGCTCATACACCGATTCGATGTCGTCGTATTGCTGTTTCAGAACGGCGATATCGGTTGTGTAATACGGGCTGCCAACAATCGCTTTCTTGAAAATGGCCGGGTTGGATGTCAGTCCACGAATACCAAAATGCGCAATCAGCTCGGCCAAACGCCCCGCAGTCAACAATTCGCGGGACAGGTTATCCAGCCACAGGCTTTGGCCTTGGCTGGCATACAATTTCGATAACTCATGCTGAGACATAACCATTTCTCCTGAAAATCAAACGAATCGCAATTCATGAGCGTGTTACCGGATCACCGCCGAACTTTTCTGCCAATACGCATAACCCGTGCTTATCGTCGAAAAAACAAGAGTGCCAGCGCAATCACGCCGCCTGCAATCGCACCATAGAGGTGCGCATCCACCAGCACGGGTACGCCGAGTAATTTGGCGGTACCGAGATCGCCAAAGCGTTGTTCCCAGAGAATTTTCAGGCTGATTGCCGTCAAAAGTGCCGTTCCGGCCAGCCACTCGCGATGCGAGAGTAAACGGATCGCACTGGCAGCAAACAGGCCGTGCAAAATGCCGGATAACCCCACATACCAGCCCACGTGCGGATCCAGCAGCAATAATCCCAACCCCACACCTAAACCGCTACCAATCAGCACAATGAAATAGCTGCGGGCAGATTCCAGATAGGCGGCCAGTACCGTCCATAACAACAGCCCGGCGACATCGGCAGCCAAGTGCCGCCAATTGGCATGCACAAAGTTTCCGGTCAATAGCCGCCAAATTTGTCCGTGGAGAATATCGGCGCGTGCATAGCGCAACTCGCCACCCCAGTGCAGCAGCATAATGGCCACGGCGATGAGGGTGACACTGAGGGTGATGAACCATTTTTGGTTGGCGTCAGTCATGTGTTAATTACCATCCGTACGTAATCTGCAGATTAGTCCGCCAGCGCACGCAAAATTCCGGGGGAAAGAAACCAAATCAGCTGACCCTGCCCCGCCGCGATATTGTCCGTGAAACGCAACAAAGCCGCGCCACCTTTTTTCAGTGGCATATTGCCATTCGAGCGGCCACCAATCAGGGTTTCCATCAGTTGGCTTAGACTGGGCTCATGCCCAATCAACGCAATGCCATCGACACGCGGCTGTTTGCGCAGCCAATCAATCAGATGTTCAGTAGGCACATCGGACGCGAGCATGGCTTCGGTATCAAATTGGCGAATTTCCAGCGTGGGCGCCAGAATTTCAGCGGTTTGTTGCGCGCGGACAAGCGGACTGGCAATCAAACGCTCAATCGGCAGCGCCAAGGTCATCAAGCCGCGTGCGGCAAGTTGCATCCGTTCAATACCGCGTACGGTCAACGGCCGCCGTTCATCCGGCTGGCCGGTAAGCGCAAATTGTTCCCGCTCTTCGGCGGGGGCGTGGCGAATGAGCAATACATCCATGGCGGGCTAAACTCGTATTTGATGGCAATGAACGGATGCTAACACCGAATTTTCGGTGTTATCGTGACATTTTGTGATGATTTGATGCGTTTTCATGGGTGGCATTCCTTCATTGCGCGCTTGAGTTGCCCCTTTGCCCCTTCAAAACAAACCTTAATCGTTCAACGCCAGCCATTCGCTTTCCAGCGCCGCGTGCTCCTCTTCCAAAATTTGGCGCTGGCCCGTCAAGGTGTGCGCTTGGGTGGAATCAGGATTCTGATACAGCGCAGGGTCGGCCAACTGGATATCCAGTGCCTGCAGGCTTTTCACCACCTCACTCAAACGCGACTCAATTGCCTTGATACGGTCGGTGCTGCGTTTGGATGGCGCGGCTTTGGGTTTACTCTCCGCTTTTGCGGGTACGGGTTGCGCAGCCACTTTTTCAGCCGATTTGGCAGGCTGATTCGCGGCGCGGCGTTCGTCGGTCAGGGCACGGCGATAATCTTCCAGATCGCCATCAAATACCCCCACTTGCCCCGCGTGAACACGCCAAAAACCATCGCAGACCATTTCAATCAAGCTGCGATCATGCGACACCACCACCAGCGCGCCTTCAAAGGTTTGCAGTGCCGCCGCCAGCGATTCGCGCATTTCCAAATCCAAGTGATTGGTTGGCTCATCGAGCAGCAGCAAATTCGGGGCTTGCCACACCAGCAACGCCAGCGCGAGACGGGCTTTTTCACCGCCCGAAAAAGGTTCGATAACCTCAAAGGCACGATCGCCGATAAAGCCAAACCCGCCCAAGAAGCTGCGCACTTCCTGCGTGCTGGCACGCCCCGCAATCCGTTCTAGCGCCGACATGGGTGTATCGCGCGGATCAAGCTGTTCTAATTGATGCTGGGCGTAATAACCGATACGCACCCCGGCGGAAACAAACAATTTCCCCGCCATGGGTTTCTCAGCACCACCCAATACCCGCATCAAAGTGGTTTTGCCCGCGCCATTCGACCCGAGCAAGCCGATGCGGTCGCCTGCGCGCACAGTCAGCTCGATATTTTTGAGCAGCACGTTGCCGTTATACCCCAGATCAATGTGCTCCATCGTCAGCAAGGGGTCGGGCGCGTTGGGCGCCGGGCGAAAGCTGAAGTTAAATGCACTATCGGCATGGGTTGCCGCCAAGACAGGCAAGCGAGCCAAGGCCTTAATCCGACTCTGCGCCTGCTTGGCTTTACTGGCCTGTGCCCGGAACCGGTCGACAAACGCGTTGAGATGGGCGCGTTCGCGCTCAATTTTCGCCGAAAACGCTTGATTTTGCGCTTGGCGCTCAGCACGCATCGACTCGAAGCCGCTGTAATTGCTGGTATACACGGTGAGGGATTTATTTTCGATGTGCGCGATGTGCGTGCAGACCTGATCAAGAAAATCGCGATCATGCGACACCACCACGAGGCTGCCGGGATAGCTAATCAGCCATTGTTCCAGCCAGAACACCGCATCCAAATCCAAATGGTTGGTGGGTTCATCCAGCAGCATAATATCGCTGGGCGCCAGCAGGGCGCGCGCCAAGTTAATCCGCATCCGCCATCCGCCCGAAAATGAGCGCACCGGGCGATCAATCGCATCCGGCGCAAAGCCCAGACCATCCAGTAACCGCGCGGCCCGCGCCCGTGCCGAAAAACCATCAATCGCATCTAAATCGTGATACAGCGTGGCGAGCGCCATGCCATCCTCGGCCAATTCCGCGATCGCAATGGCTTTCGAGATGCGCGCATATTCGACATCGCCCGACAGCACGCTTTCTACGGCGCTGACGTCCAGCTCATCAATTTCTTGCGCCACCGTGGCCAGTCGCTGCCCACCCGCCCGCTCAACTTCGCCCATATCCGGCATCAAGGTGCCTTCAATTAAAGCCAACAAGCTGGATTTGCCCGTGCCATTGCGTCCCACCAAACCCAAGCGATAGCCCGGTTGCAGGGTGAGATTAGCGTTTTCGAGTAAAAGCTGAGTGCCGCGCCGCAGGCTAACGGATTTAAGTTGAATCATGGGGAAATCTTAGGTGAATAAACGACCTGGCAGGATAGCGTGTTTTGACCGACCGAGCCCCTGAATAATTCATAAATGATCGCGGGCGCAGACTGAACGGTCATCAGCCCGATCATGGCGCATCATGGAATCCGTGATGATCAAAGCGCCCGCCGCCATCAAGGGAAACTGCGTGCAGTGGGTTGTCCAAAGTGGACAAGGCGACCAGACCGACAAGCTACCGGTGATCCATTTGGGCGGATTGAGGCAAGCCAGTGGGTGTTGCACGCTAGAACCCATGCCCCAACCACCACAACCGCAGGCGGATGCCCCAAGGGCTGGTGATGCCGGTTTCTGCCAGGGCAATATGGCCATCGGGCGCGAGAAAAAACAAGGTCGGGGTCACGCTCACGCCGAAGCGCTGGGCGATTTGGCCATCGGGATCGTTAATGACAACGAGATGATTCAGTTGATTTTTGGCTAAAAAATCTCGAACGGTATCGGTGCTGCCCGACTGCATGGCGATGGTAAAAATTCGCTCGGTTTTGGCCAGTTCATTGAGCCAGGGTAATTCGACATGACACACGCCGCACCAAGTCGCCCAAAACACAATCAGGGTCGGTTTGCCATCGGCCGCCAGCGTTGCGCTGCCGCCAGCCACGGTGGGCACGGTGATTGCGGGCAGCGCCTGTTCGGTGAATTGCGCCGGAATATGGGGCGCCATATAGGTTCGCACCGCCAAAAAAATCCCGATAAATACGGCAATTTCCAATAACCCCACCCACCGGCGGCGTTTTTTGGATTGAGTGGGCGGCACGGGCGGTGTGGGATTTGGCATTTCAGCGGTGGGTTTTAAGGGCATGGGGTACGGCCTGTTTTCATAAGGGGGCTGATACACTATGGCTCATCATAAACCCTTAAGTTTCGAGGCAAGCACCCCCATGCGGATTTTGGTTGGTATTAGCGGCGGCATTGCGGCGTATAAATCCATCACGCTGGTACGGCGCCTGCGCGATGCGGGCAGTGAGGTGCGCGTGGTACTGACCGAATCGGCCCTGCAGTTTGTCACCCCATTAAGTTTGCAGGCCGTTTCTGGTCAGCCGGTACGGTCCAGCCTGTTCGATGCCGAAGCCGAAGCGGGAATGGATCATATTGCCTTGGCGCGTTGGGCGGATTTGGTCGTCATCGCGCCCGCCTCGGCGGATGTGCTGGCGCGTATGGCTCAAGGCATGGCAAATGATTTGCTCACTACGTTAATTTTAGCGACGCGTGCGCCTGTAGCCGTGGTCCCGGCGATGAACCAGCAAATGTGGGCGCATCCGGCCGTGCAGGCCAATCTTGAAACGCTCAAAGCGCGTGGCGTGCGGGTGATTGGTCCCGCTTCCGGCGCTCAAGCCTGCGGTGATGTGGGCGAGGGGCGGATGGTTGAGCCCGAGGCCATCGCAGCGCAGTTGCTGGCACCAAAATCGTCGGTGGACTGGCAGGGCAAGTGCGTGGTGATTACCGCCGGCGGCACACGTGAGCCGATTGATCCGGTGCGATTTATTGCCAATCGCTCGTCGGGGAAAATGGGCTTTGCTTTGGCGGCAGCCGCACAAACGGCAGGCGCCGAGGTTACGCTGGTTTGCGGCCCCAATACGCTTCCGACCCCATTTGGCGTGACACGAATTAACGTTGAAACTGCACTGGATATGCAATCCGCCGTGAAGGGAATCGCCCATATGGATGTGTTTATCGGCGCGGCGGCCGTGGCAGACTATCGCGTTGCCGAGCCTGCCACGCACAAAATTAAAAAATCAGCCGATGCCGATACCCTCACCATTACACTCGTCAAAAACCCCGATGTTATTGCCGGTGTAGCGCAGCGCAATCCAAAACCTATTGTGGTGGGGTTTGCCGCAGAAACCGAACAGCTTATCGAGCAGGCCACCAAGAAACGCATCACTAAGGGCATGGATGTCATTTGTGCCAATCGGGTGGGCGCAGGCTTGGTGTTCGATCAGCCAGATAACGAACTCATCGTATTGTGGGCGGGGGGCGAGCAGCATTTCCCGCCGACCGAAAAAACGACCCTCGCCAAGCAATTAATTGAATTAATCAACAAAATAATCCATTAAGGCAAAACAATGCACTCTATTGAAATCAAATGGCTGGATAAACGTTTAGGCGATACGATCCCGCGCCCCGATTACGCCACGCCGGGCTCGGCCGGTTTAGATTTACGCGCTTGTCTTAACGAGCCTTTGGCGTTACAGCCCGGCCAAACCGTGCTTATCCCTACGGGTATGGCCATGCACATCAGCGACCCCGGTTTGGCTGCGGTGATTCTGCCGCGCTCTGGCCTTGGGCATAAACACGGCATTGTGCTGGGTAATTTAGTCGGTTTGATCGATTCTGATTATCAGGGGCAACTGTTCGTATCAGTGTGGAATCGCAGCCAAACGCCATTCACGATTGATATTGGTGAGCGTATCGCGCAATTGGTGGTGGTGCCCGTAGTGCAGGTCGCCTTCGAGGCGGTCGAGGAATTTAGCCCCAGCCATCGCGGCACGGGCGGCTTTGGGCACACCGGACGCGTTTGATTTTCGATTAATCCACCCTCATATCCCCTTCAAATTCACGTTAAGGAACCGCAAGCATCATGAGCTACGCCCCCAATATCACCGCTGAAGTCTTGATGGAAGCCCTGCCGTACATTCAGCGACTGTTTGATAAAACCATTGTGATTAAATTTGGCGGCAACGCCATGATTGACGAGGCGCTCCAAGACGCCTTCGCTCGCGATATTGTGCTGCTCAAACAAGTGGGTTTGAACCCCGTGGTGGTGCATGGCGGCGGCCCGCAAATTAATCAGATGCTCGAAAAGCTGGGCAAGCAGGGCGAATTTATCCAAGGCATGCGCGTCACCGACCGCGAAACCATGGATGTGGTGCAAATGGTGCTGGGCGGCCTGGTCAACAAAGATATTGTGGCGCTGATTAACCGACACGGCGGCCGTGCGGTGGGGCTAACCGGCCGCGACGCGGGCTTGGTGCGGGCGCGCAAACTCACCCTCAGCCACAAAACCGCCGAAATGCAGGTGCCGGAAATGATCGACTTGGGTCATGTGGGCGAGGTCGCCAGCATCGACCCATCGATTCTTAAAGTTCTTGAAAAGAAAGACTTTATCCCGGTAATCGCGCCAATTGGCGTGGGTGAGGATGGCGAAGCCTACAATATCAACGCCGATGTCGTGGCCAGTAAAATCGCCCAAATACTGGGCGCAGAAAAACTCCTGCTGTTAACCAATACCCCCGGCGTTTTAGATAAGGAAGGCAAGCTCTTGACGGGACTTTCGGCTCGGGATGTCGAAACCCTGATCGACAACGGCACCATTTACGGCGGCATGCTGCCCAAAATCGACTTTGCCCTGGATGCGGTACGAGGGGGCGTCAAAACCGTGCAAATTATCGATGGCCGCGTGCCGCATGCCGTGCTGCTTGAGCTGTTAACCGACAAAGGCGTCGGCACCCTGATTCGCGGTTAAAGGTTCGCGGGTGAAAGCAGTTTTTACCCGCTAAGCCAGATGACCATCAACAAAACATCAAACATAAAAATGCCCAAATCATGGCGTTTTTTTATGGCGAGTGAGAAGAGGACAATTTGTCGCCAACGCAAGTGCGCCCGGCATGTTTTGCTTCATGCATTTTCTGATCCGCCGGTATCAATGTGATTGAAGTCGGGACGTCCTGCGTAGGCGGCAACACTAGGCGCGGCCGTAGCCCCCCCAATAGCGCTCACCACCCAGGCTTAAGTGGATGATGCCTACGGCTTCACGCGGATGCTCGATACTTTGGACCGCAGCGGGGGGCCCCAGAACACGTCATCGAACACATTCGAATAGGCGTATTACTGGGTTTGCGCATGGGTGTTTGAGGGATGGGCGCGCTTCAGCGCTCAAGCCAAACTGGCACTAATCGCTTTGAGCATGGCATGGGTAATTTTGGGGTTCGCGGCAATCACATTTCCAGTGGCCATGAAGTCTTCCTTGCCAGAGAAATCAATCACAATACCGCCCGCTTCACGCACCATCAGCACCCCAGCGGCAAGATCCCAAGGCAATAGCCCAAATTCCCAATAGCCATCCAGCCTGCCCGATGCCACGTAGGCCAAATCCAATGCGGCCGAACCGGCACGGCGAATCCCTGCGAGCGGGCCATGCAGGGCGCGGAAAGTTTTCAGGTACAAATCGAGATCCTGATCTGGGCGGAATGGGAAACCGGTCCCCAACAGGGCGCTTTCCAGCGTTCGCAAACCCGCCACGCGGATCCGCCGATTATTGAGAAACGCGCCGCCTCCGCGTTCTGCGGTATACAGCTCTTGATTGCTCGGATTGTAGATCACACCCAACTCGAGGCGGCCCTGGTATTCAAGCGCGATGGAAACCGCGTAATGGGGCAAACCGTGCAAGAAATTCGTGGTGCCATCCAGTGGGTCGATAATCCAGCGGTAATCGCTCATCTCGCTGCCCGTATCGCCGGATTCTTCACCCAAAAAGTGATGATCGGGATATGCGCGTTTTAGGATGTCAATAATTGCGTGCTCGGCCTGACGATCGACCTCACTCACAAAATCGTTACGCTGCTTGGATTCAATCGTGAGATCAGCAACATGATCGGTAGCGCGGGAAATCACGGTTCCGGCAGCACGAGCGGCACGAACCGCCATGGTCAGCATAGGATGGGGCATAATGTTCGATCAACTTAGCGAAGCAGAAAAATTTAGAACTCGGCATTATACCTACGAACCGGCTTATATCCTGGAAAATATCTTTCGTCATGACGCATTTAGATCCTTTGTTTCACCGCCCGTGCTCGAATTCGGTCACAACACCCGCCGAACGCAGGGCTGCCTTGCCGATTCAAATTGTACTCTGTGGCACCTCGCATCCTGGCAACCTGGGTGCAGTCGCCCGGGCGATGAAGAACATGGGATTGAGCCAATTGGTGCTGGTGGCCGCCACTGCAGTCATTGATGACGTGGCGTTGGCCACGGCAAAACATGCCGCTGAAGTCTTGCTCAATGCGCGGCATGTGGCCGATTTACCCGCTGCGTTGGCAGATTCCGTCGCGGTTTGGGCGACCACAGCCCGCCCACGAGAATTACACTTGCCCATATGGCGCGTACGGGCCGCCGCAGAGGCCATCGTGACCAGCAGCCATGCACAGACCGGGTTAATCAGCATTGTGTTTGGTGCCGAGCGGACCGGGTTGACCAATCATGAATTGTCCTGGGCGCAGCGGGTCATTGAGATTCCGGCTAATCCGGACTATCCAGTTCTAAACCTGGGTCAGGCCGTACAAATTTTGGCGTATGAACTGCATGTCGCCCAGCAAGCGGCCCCAGAGCCCAGAGACGTCGTCAATGAAGCCAATCCGTTGGCGACACTGGCCGAATGGCAATCCTTTGAACAGCGCTTGGCAGATTTGCTGGATCAAACACCGTTTTTTGTGCGCGGCGCGACGACTCCAAACGACGTGGCAGACAACCGGGAGCGACTGATGAGCAAACTGCGGATACTGTGCCGACGGGCGCAACCATTGCGCAATGAACTGGCCATTATGCAAGGCATGTTGCGCGCCTTGGCCACTGAGCCCCGCGAACCGCGCTTGGCTTTGACGAATAAACCTGCCGCAGGAATTCAGCCATGAGCCCTTGGCAACGCGTCAAAGAAGACATCGACAGCGTGTTTACCCGTGATCCCGCCGCGCGTAACCGATTGGAAATCGCACTGACATATCCTGGCATTCACGCCATTTGGTGGCATCGGCTGGCGCACCAGTTGTGGTTTTGGCGGTTGCGTTTACTGGCACGCGTGGTCGCCAACGTCAGCCGCTGGCTTACCGGCATTGAGATTCATCCAGCCGCAAAAATTGGCCGGCGCTGCTTTATTGATCACGGCATGGGCGTGGTCATTGGGGAAACAGCGGAAATCGGCGATGATTGCACGCTCTATCACGGGGTGACCTTGGGCGGCACCCAATGGTCGGCAGGCAAGCGCCACCCCACGCTGGGTAATGGCGTGGTTGTCGGCGCGGGGGCCAAGGTGCTGGGCCCCATCACACTGGGTGACGGGGTGCGCGTGGGCAGTAATGCCGTGTTATTAAAAGATGCCCCCCCCGGCACCACCTTGGTCGGTATTCCCGCCCGGATCGTTGGCCAACGGCCAGAAATTAGTGAACAGCAAGCGCGGATTGCCCAGCGCTTAGGCTTTGATGCCTACGGAGTGGCTCAAGACATGCCCGATCCGGTCGCCGAAGTGATTGATCGATTACTCAATCACGTTCAGGCCGGCGATGATCGTTTAGCCAGCCTCGCGGCGCGAGTACGGCAGATGCAAGCGCAAATGGCTGGTACACCCGATGACTCGGCGCCCTCAGAAGACCCCCCATTGCCGAGCCTGGCAGGCTGCCATCTGGCCAGTGCACCAAGCCCTGTGACGGGTCCTGTGGCCGATGTGGTAGGTTGCCCACCCGATGCGGAATTGGGCCGCACGCCATCGCAGGATTCAACATCCCGCCCGCGCTAATCGCAAATTAGACTTGTATTGCACGATGACTTAACCAAGAATCAGCCTCAGCAATTGTGAGGCATGCACTCGATCAATCGACTCGGATGTATTGGAATTGGAACTGGAATTGCGCGGCGCTAACCACAGGATTTTGCCATGAGACTAACCACCAAAGGTCGCTACGCCGTCACGGCAATGCTGGATCTCGCCCTGCATGATCACGGCGAGCCGACCGCGTTAGCGGACATTGCGGATCGCCAGGATTTATCGTTGTCGTACCTTGAGCAGTTATTCGCCCAACTGCGTCGCGCAGATTTAATTAAAAGCGTTCGCGGCCCCGGCGGCGGGTATCAGCTCGCCCGAATGTCTTCGGAAATCAATGTGGCGCAAATCGTCATCGCCGTCGATGAAGAAGTGGATGTCGCCCGCTGCGCAGGCAAAGGCAATTGCCAGAATGGGCATAAATGCTTGGCACACAATTTGTGGATGGCGCTTTCAACTCAGATTCGGGAATTTCTCACGGGGATTTCCCTGGCGGACCTGATTTCAAACCCCGAACTGATTGGCATAGCACTCACGCAAGATCGCGCCCTGCACGCCGCCCGTGAGCGTGAACAGGATGCCGGTCTTCGGGGCGCGGGGCTGCGGCACAAGAATTAATACCCAAGGATTAACATGGATCTCTGTTAATCCCGATAGAGTTCCGCCACCATGACACGGTGGAGCGCGCCTTTAATTTTTACACTATTTTCAGCCTGGCCCGATTGATTCCCCCGGCGGACGGCCCGCAGGTATTCGGCTGTCATGGATTGTTATCGCGCAAGGCGTTAAACTCTCGTTTCTTCGATTTTTAACAAACTTCCCTTTAATTAATGTGTTTTGAGGAGATACCCCGTGGCCGTTGAACGTACTTTATCGATTATTAAGCCAGATGCTGTTGCCAAAAATGTCATCGGTAAAATTATTACCCGTTTTGAAGATGCCGGTTTGGCTGTGGTGGCTGCGCGCATGATGCAGTTAACCCGCGAGCAAGCGGAAGGTTTCTATGCCGTTCACCGCGAGCGCCCGTTCTTTGGTGAACTCGTCAGCTTCATGATTTCAGGCCCCGTGTTTGTGCAAGCATTGGAAGGCGACGATGCGATCACGAAAAACCGGGATCTGATGGGCGCGACCGATCCGAAAAAAGCAGCTCCGGGCACCATTCGCGCAGACTTTGCGGATTCAATCGACGCCAATGCCGTCCACGGTTCAGATAGTGCCGAAAATGCCGCCATTGAAATTGCTTATTTCTTCAAGCCTGAAGAAGTGACTGCTCGGCGTTAATTGATGGAGCTCGAGGTCAGCCTAGTGTCTAGTGAGAAACCATCTGCCGTTGAAGCCGTTGCACCCGCATCTGCGGGGATCAATCCGGGCGCCGACGGCAAGATCAATCTACTGGGTTTAAGTCCGCAACACCTGCGGGACTGGTTCACCGAACTCGGTGAAAAGCCATTTCGCGCCACTCAAGTGCTTAAATGGGTGCATCAGCGGCGCGTGGCTGACTTCGACGAAATGACGGATCTGGCCAAGAGCCTGCGCGATAAGCTCAAAGCCTTGGCCTGTATTCGTGCCCCGATCGTACGGCTGGATCAACAATCCAGCGATGGTACCCGCAAATTTCTGCTTGAATTAGAGGGCGGCGGTTCGGTCGAGATGGTGTACATCCCCGAGGAAGACCGTGCCACCTTATGTATTTCTTCTCAGGTCGGCTGTGCGCTGGCCTGTACGTTTTGCTCTACCGGTCGACAAGGCTTTAACCGCAACCTCACCACCGCCGAGATCGTGGGGCAATTGTGGCTGGCGGAGCGAATGGTCGAGCGGGCGGTCAATCACAATCGCGCCATCAGCAATGTCGTATTCATGGGCATGGGTGAACCCTTGCTCAACTTTGAGGCGGTGGTGAACGCGGCGACCTTGATGCTCGATGACAATGCCTATGGGCTGTCGCGACGGCGGGTCACCGTTTCCACCTCGGGCATTGTCCCGGCAATTGATCGACTGGCGGAACGGCTGCCCGTAGCGTTGGCTATTTCTCTTCATGCCCCGGATGATGCGTTGCGTGATGTACTGGTGCCGATCAACCAGAAATACCCGCTCAAAGACTTGATGGCCGCCTGTGACCGCTATGCCGAAGTCGTGCCGCATGGTGCCATTATTTACGAATACGTCATGCTCGAAGGTGTGAATGATGAGCCCGTCCATGCCGAGGCGCTGATTCGCTTGCTGGGCCCACGCAGAGACGCGGTTAAAATTAATTTGATTCCTTTTAACCCCTTTCCCGAATCGGGGTATCAGCGCTCATCGCGCAATCGGATTGAACGGTTCCGCACGGCGCTCAAGGCCGCAGGCCTTAACACCGTACCGCGTAAAACGCGTGGGGATGATATTGATGCGGCCTGCGGCCAATTAGTGGGGCAGTTTGAAGACAAGGCGCGGCGCTCGGAACGTCTGGCGCAGATGGGATTGGCAGAAATCAAGATCACTTTGGAGAATCGTTGATGCATCAGGGTGTTCGTCGCTTAAATTTGGCTGCCACACGAGCCCTGCTCGTCTTGGCAACCCTTGTGTTGTTCTCCGGTTGCGCGAGCGTCGGGCAAAATCCACCCGGTAATGCAAATAACCTACCCACCAATCCGAACGAGAATCAGCGCGCCGCGCAAATCAACACCGAGCTGGGTGTCGGTTATATGAACGAAGGCCATATGGATGTCGCCGTCGAAAAAATCAAACGGGCGATTTATTTTGATGATAATTTCGCCCCCGCGCACCATGCGTACGCCTTGATGTTGGATCGCTTGGGGGAAACCCAAAAAGCCGGTGTGGAATTTGAGAAAGCGTACACACTCGATTCGAATAGTTCGGATTTAGATAACAATTACGGCACGTATCTGTGTGGGCAGAAAAATTACACGCGCGCCCAAATGCTCTTTGCCCGCGCCTACAGCGACCCCTTGTATAAAACGCCGGAGTTCGCGTTGACCAACTCGGGCGTGTGTTACGAAGCCGAAGGCAACGGGGCGCAGTCCTTGGCGCAATATCAAGCCGCTTTGGACAAATCACCCGGCTATGGCCCCGCGCTGATTGGTTTGGCGCGTCTTAATTTCGAGCAGGGGCACTTCCCCGCCGCCGCCGCCGCCATGAAAACCTTTGAGGCCAACAACCGCAATTCGCCAGACACCTTGCAGTTAGCCATTCGCATTGACCGTGCAACGGGCGACCAATCGGCACTGGCCAATCATGTATTGATTTTGAAAGGCCGCTTCCCCGATTCGGCCGTCACAAAGTGGTATGACAGCGGAGCGAAATAATGAGTCCAGACAAAGCGTCGGCCAAAGATCAAATCCAAGCGCACGAACCGAGCTCGGCGCCATTGGCATTTAATCGCCCGGCGGCAATCGAGCCCGCCCGATCGGAGGCGTCAAGCAACAAAAATCTGGGTGTACTCATCCGGGAGGCACGCACGGCGAAAGGGTTAACCCCAGCTGATTTGGCGCAATCGCTCAATTTGAGCCTCAGGATTGTCGAATTAATCGAAGCCAATCGCCTGGATGAAGCACCGGAGCCGATTTATATTCGTGCCTACCTCAAGCATTGGGCAGGGCTTTTAGATGCCGACCTCGTACTCTGGCTGGCCGCCTTCGAAGCGCAACGTAGCGTGAACCCCAAGACAGACATACTCAAAACGCCGGCACGCGCACCGTTGGAGATCATGTCAACCCGCAAAGCAAGCCACTCACCTCATCGCCCACGAGCGCGAAGTGGGCGTGTATGGGGCTGGCTTGTAACACTACTCATTGTCGCAGGCTTATTGACCGTGGCGGCCCTGGCGCTACCCAACCCTTGGCGGCAATGGATAAGTGGCTTATTGTTGGGCGGCCATTCAGTCCAAAGCGCGACATTGAATGCCACCATCCCATTGCATGCCGACGCACCAATCCCGATCAGTATTCCGATTCAGTCCGCAGCCGAAGCATCGAAAACGCAGCCACTGGGATTAACCACACACCCTTCTGAGCCCGAAAATGCCCAAGATGGCGCAGTGGCAGCGCCTTCACCCACGAATCCCTTAGAAAATGCCAAGCCACTCGCTGGCTTGCCCCCCCCACCGTCACTCGTCGCGCCCGCAACGACAAACCCACAGACACCGGATGCTCAAACGCTGGCCCATACGGCCGTATCCAGCGGCGTGCAAGGGGAATCCGCGAGCACTGCGGTTACCGCAGTGGCACCCTACGATACCAAACCAGCCAACGGCCCCGCAGATAACCTCGTCATCAAAGCCAACACAGCCGATTGCTGGGTAGAAGTGCGAGATGCTGCGGGCAAACGGCTGGTATACGACGTATTGAAAAAAGGCAGCGAGCGCAGCGTGTCCGGCGCAGGTCCGTTTTCTGTGATTTTGGGTAATGCGGCGGCGGTCTCGGTGACGTGGAAGGGCGAGCCCGTTAAATTGGGCACATCAAATGCAACCACCGGTGTTGCACGCACTCAAGTAGGTGGTTAATGAGCCACATTCCTTCTCCCACAATTCGGCGCTTATCACGGAAAATTCATGTGGGCCGAGTCGCTGTTGGAGGGGATGCCCCCATTGCCGTGCAAAGCATGACCAACACGGATACCTGCGATGTGGCCGCCACCGTCGCGCAGATTCAGGCGCTAGCCAAAGCCGGGGCTGATCTGGTTCGTGTTTCCGTACCAACAATGGAAGCTGCCGAGGCCTTCGGTAAAATTCACCGCGAAGTCGATATCCCGCTGATCACCGATATTCATTTCGACTACCGCATTGCCCTGCGGGTGGCGGAGCTGGGTGCTGATTGCCTGCGCATCAATCCCGGCAACATTGGCCGAGAAGATCGGGTACGCGCCGTGATTGATTGCGCCCGCGACAAAGGCATTCCGCTGCGCATCGGCGTCAATGCCGGATCGCTGGAAAAAGACCTGCAACAAAAATATGGCGAGCCCACGCCAGCCGCGATGGTCGAATCCGCCTTACGACATATCGATATCTTGGATCGACTCAATTACCCCGAATTTAAAGTCTCGCTCAAGGCATCAGATGTCTGGATGACCGTATTGGCTTATCGTCAATTGGCCAGCCAAATCGAACAACCCCTGCACCTGGGCATTACCGAAGCGGGGGGCTTGCGTTCGGGCTCGGTTAAATCGGCCGTGGGCTTGGGCATGCTCTTGGCTGAAGGGATTGGCGACACCATTCGCATCTCTTTGGCCGCCGATCCGGTGGAAGAAATCAAAGTCGGCTGGGATATTCTCAAATCCCTGCGCCTGCGGAATCGCGGGATTAATTTGATTGCCTGCCCGTCGTGTTCACGGCAGGAATTCGACGTCATCAAGGCAGTCAACGCGCTCGAAAGCCGGATTGAAGACATTGACACGGCGATGGATGTTGCCGTGATTGGTTGCGTCGTCAATGGCCCTGGGGAAGCGCGCGAGGCGGCGATTGGCCTCACCGGCGGCCAGCCCAGTTTGCTGTATGTTGACGGCAAACCGGTCGGGAAATTATCAGAAGCCAATTTAGTGGATGGTGTCGAGCATGCCATTCGTGACCATATTGCCGCGCGTGCATTCGCGGCTGAACCGATGACCAATAAAAAATAAATGAGTAAAATTCTGCAAACACTGCGCGGCATGCACGATGTGCTGCCCGCTCAGACGCTTGGCTGGTCACACCTGGAAGCCATATTGGCCAACACGGCCCGTCGATATGGGTATCAGGAAATCCGCATGCCCCTGGTGGAGCATACGATGCTGTTTTCACGTGGCATCGGTGAAGTCACCGACATCGTCGAAAAGGAAATGTACACCTTCGCCGACCGCAATGGCGATTCACTCACACTGCGCCCAGAAGGCACAGCCAGCTGCGTGCGCGCCTGCCTTGAGCACGGCCTGATTCACAACCAGCAGCGCAAACTCTGGTACATCGGCCCCATGTTTCGGCACGAGCGGCCGCAAAAGGGCCGGTATCGTCAGTTCCATCAATTTGGTGTTGAAGTGTTTGGCGTGAATGGCGCGGAGCTGGACGTCGAATTGATGCTCATGGCCGCACGCATTTGGCAGCAGCTCGGCATCACCGATGTGCAATTGCAGATCAATACCTTAGGCAGCTCAGCGGCGCGGACGGCACATCGCGCGGTGCTTATTGATTATTTGCAAGCCAATGCCGAACATCTGGATGACGAAGCCCGCGCACGGTTACAAACCAACCCCCTGCGGATCCTCGACAGTAAAAATCCAGCCGTGCAGGCCATTGTCGCCAACGCCCCCGCGCTCCACGATTATCTCGACGAAGCCGACCGAGAAAACTTCGCTGAAGTCCAGGCACTGCTCTCGGCAGCCCGGGTCTCGTTTGTCGTTAATCCCCGATTGGTACGTGGGCTGGATTATTACAACCGCACGGTGTTTGAGTGGGTGACCCAATCACTGGGCGCTCAGGGTACGATTTGTGCTGGTGGCCGGTATGACGGGCTCGTGGCGCAACTGGGCGGTAAAGCCACCCCCGCCGCTGGGTTCGCCATGGGACTGGAGCGCTTAGTAGAATTACTGCAATTTCCCGACGATGAGACCACCGCGGATATTTATGTGCTGTGGGCGGAACCCGGCAGCAAAGGCTGGGCACTTAGCGCTGCCGATACCTTGCGCAATAGTTTGCCACATGCGCGGGTGCAATGCGCATTGGATGGTGGCGGCATCAAAAACCAATTACGTCGAGCCGATCGCAGTGGCGCAGCATTTGTGGTAATAGTTGATGCGCCAAGCACCCCACCGACGGAAGCGCCACTTGCCCAGATGCCCACCTGGACGATCAAAGCATTGCGTGATGAGCCGACCTCGGCAATCATCCCGGATATAAGCGTGAACCCCGAAGTGGGCACGGCGTGGCTGACCGTAGCGTTAAGCACTAAATCACGGCGCTAACACTCTGTTTCTTATTTTGTATTTAAATTTTTATGACTAACCCCATAGGTGCCCTGTGACGACAACAGACGACGAGCAACTCGATAGAATCAAGGAATTTTGGGGGCAATACGGTACAACGATCGTGATGGGTATCACTTTCGGTGTGGTTATGTTGGCCGGCTGGTTTGGCTGGCAAAACTGGCAAGCCCAACGTCACGCCCAATCCGCATTAGCTTTTCACCAAATTGAACAGCTTAGCGCTGCCCATCAGCCCGAACAGGCCATGGAAGCCGCACGCAAATTGGCAGCCAGCGATCAGGGTTCGGTCTACGCAACCCTGGCACTCCTGCTTGGCGCACATGAAGCCATGAGCCAAAACGACGACGCCAAAGCACAGATTTATCTGCAGGATGCCATGAAAAGTACCACCCAGCCTGCACTGGCTGCCTTGGCACGACTGCGTTTGGCACGCGTGCAGTGGGCGCAAAATCAACCCGCCGCCGCGCTGGCCACGCTGCAAGCCCCCCCCCCTGCTGCGTATATGGCGCTCTATGCTGATCTAACCGGCGATATTCAGGCCAGCCAGAAAAACTGGGTCGCTGCGCGCGCCGCGTATGAGCTGGCACTGCGCGACCCCGCAACCGTCGGCGGTTTGGTTCAGATTAAACTCGACAATTTACCCGCGGCGGACGCAACAAACGCGCCCTCAGCGACCGAAAAACCAGCGACTGAACTGCCCGTATCAGGAAAACCCCACTCATGAACAGCACACCCAAAAAGCCCGCGACACACGCACACGCCACGCCGCGCCATCAGGGTTTATCCCGCCAGAATGGGTGGCGACGTGTAGCGAGCCTACTGCTTTTACCCGTGGCGCTGTCCTTTTTAGCGGGCTGCTCTGAAACGCGCGAGCTCGTCAAGCCCACACCATTAACGCAAATTGATAATCATTTCCCGCCTAAAATTTTATGGCAAGCCTCTGCGGGTGCAGGTCAAAAAAGCGATCTGTTACGCATTGCACCGGTGGAATCGGGTGGCCGGGTCATCGTTGCCGACGCACGGGGGCAAGTGTTTGCCTATGATTTGAAGTCGGGCAAACGGTTGTGGGAAACCAATTTAAAAGCCAATTTAAGCGTGGGTGGTGGCGCCAGTGATTCGATGGTCGTTTTTGGTTCGGATACCGGCAAGGTATTCGCGCTGGCCGCCGACACGGGCAAACCCTTATGGCAGGCGCAGGTATCGACTGCGGTTGAAGCCGCGCCATCGGTGGGTAATAAGGAAGTGGTGGTACGGGCCAAGGATGGTTCCGTCAGCCTGCTTAAAGCCAGTGATGGCAGTGCAGCCTGGGCGGTGAATCACGCCGAACCCAATATGACCTTGCAAGGCCAAAGCCGCGCGCTTCTGTTTCCCGATGCGGTCGCCATCGGCTACGACGATGGCGAATTTGCCGTGCTTTCGCGCGCCGATGGCCGCCCCCTGTGGAAAAATCAAATCGCCCTACCCATGGGGCGCACCGATATTGACCGGATGGTCGATATTGATGCCACACCGTTATTCGCGGATGCCATGTTCTATGTTGTGACCTACCAAGGCCGATTGGCTGCTGTGAGTGCGCAAGGTGGTCAAACTCTGTGGAGCCGTAAATTCTCCGGCTATACCGATATGAGTCTCGATGCGCACGCCTTGTATGTTACCGATGCCAGCGGCATTGTCTGGGCGCTGGATCGCCGCACCGGCGAACCTCTCTGGCGGCAGGCAGCACTGGCCTACCGCGGTGTTACAGGCCCCGCATTGGAAAATAACAAACTCATTGTCGGGGATCAGGAAGGCTACCTGCATGTACTGAACACCGAAACCGGTGCCTTGGTTGGCCGGAGCCGCGTGAGCGGTGGCCTCATCGATCCCATGCGGGTTGAGGGCGATTCTGTGGCGGCCACAACACGTGGCGGCGATTTAGTGGTGTTCCAGATTCCTTAACCACCTCAAACCGTCAACCGGCGGGCTATTGGGGCAGATTAATTCATGTGGATCGCTTCGGCGGTCCATTTTTATGGACACCTGATTAATGAGCACCTCGCTAACGCCATGAGTGATGAATAACTTCCCGCAATTGACCCGCCCACGACGTTGGTCGTGGCGCATGGCCGCGCTCCTGCTGCTATTGGCTGCGTTGTGGGGGTATGTCATCCCCTATCAGTCCGGCGTTCGACTCGATAAAGCCTTGGCCTCTTGGGCGGCGATGCACCCCGACTGGCAACTCGTTCGGCTGGCGCAAAGCCCCTACCAGCGTGACTACCAGCTGATACGGCAGTCGCGTTCGAGCAATGCGGTACTGACACTGGATATCTGTCTGAAATCGCAGCCACCGGGTTGGCCGAATGTGATGGGAAACCAATGGGGATGGGCAGGGTTTGAGCTCATGCTGGATCCCGAAAGCCGGGTACAAATCCAGTCTTTACCCATCACCCCACGCGCCTCTCCCTTGCGCGTGAGTGGCCTCGTCGATTGGCTGGGACGGCTCCATTTTTATTTGGCCGACTCGCCCCATGCGGGATCGCTCATACTCAACACGGTGCAGAACTCAGGGCAAGGTTCACTCGATGTACCCGGCTGGACATTGCGTATCGGCACGGCAGACTACCTATTTGGTCGCACGGCACTGGATGTCGATGTTCAGACGCACACAGAGCAGGGTGTCATGGCCTGGCGGGGGTTGGACGGTGAAATCGGCATCGATATCCGTCGATTGGGCTGGGTGGCGAGCGGGCAGCGGGGGTTGATTGATCGCATTCAACTGCGGCTGCGCCAAACGCCCTCCGATAACGGTAAACAACGCACGATCACCGGTTCCTGCACGTTAGATTCGGTGCAGGTGAATCAACAACCTTGGGGTGGCGGGCAACTGGCGTTTGCCATTGACGCCGCAGAACCGGAATTCATCGGCCATCTGGCGACACTCATCACCGATATGCAAACCCAACTCGCGCAGCACGCCGCCGCATCGACCAAGATGCCCGATACACGCCACCTGGCGCACATGCTCCGCGCCTTGCCACAAGATACGCTGCCTGCGGTATTGGTCGCCTTGCGCGCGGCCGAGGTTCGCCTGGGTGCATTACGCTGGCATGGTCCATCCGGTCAGTTTGAATTATCCGGACAGGCTTTTGGTCCCCGTTTTGCGGCAGATACCGCACCGCGGGTTGAGGGGAAAATTGCCGGGCCCACTCAGCTCATCTGGCAAGTACACGCGCAGCTTCGCGAGGCGACGACATCCGGCCTGCCATCGGGTGCGCCCGTGAATATCAGCTATTCGGCAGATGGCTGGCAAATCAATGGTCGCCCCGTCGATAGTTCGGCAATCTTCCCCTAAGACTGCGATAATCGCGCGCAATATGCGCCGCGTCATAACGCGGCGCGCCTTGATTTTCTGTATAGCGTCTCCTTGGAAACCCGCATGAAACCTGTTATTGCTTTAGTTGGCCGTCCGAATGTCGGCAAATCCACCATGTTCAACCAAATGACCCGCTCGCGCGCGGCCTTGGTCGCTGATTACGCCGGTTTAACCCGTGACCGGCAATACGGCTCTGCCCAATATGAAGGTCGCGATTTTATCGTGATTGATACCGGCGGCCTCACCGGCGAGCGCGGCGGTATTGAGGCGCTCATGCAAGATCAAGCGTGGGCCGCCATTGAAGAGGCCGATTGCGTGGTATTTTTGGTGGATGCCCGCGCAGGGTTAACCATGGCCGATCAAGAAATTGCTGAAAAACTGCGGCGCACCAGCAAAATCATGCAACTGGTCGTGAATAAAGTTGATGGCGTCGATGAATCCTTGGTACAAGCCGAATTTTCTCGACTGGGCATTGGCGAACCCGTATTCACCACCGCCTCGCACGGGCGCGGCATCAGTACCTTGTGGGAAGCCGTAGAGCTGAAACTCGCCGCGAAATTCCCCATCACCGATGCAGAACCCGAATACGACGAAAAAACCATCCGCGTCGCGCTGATTGGCCGACCCAATGTCGGTAAATCCACGCTCACCAATCGCTTGCTTGGCGAAGAGCGGGTGCTGGCCTTCGATCAACCGGGCACCACGCGCGACAGTATTTACATCCCGTTCGAGCAAAACGGCAAGTTTTACACCCTCATCGACACCGCGGGCGTGCGGCGGCGCGCGCGGGTTAATGAGATGATCGAAAAGTTCAGTATTGTCAAAACCCTGCAAGCGATTGAAGCCGCAAATGTGGTGATTCTGGTCTGCGACGCACATGAAGGCGTGAGCGAACAAGACCAGCATTTGCTGGGCTTTATCCATGATCGTGGCCGCGCGCTTGTCATCGCCATTAACAAATGGGACAACATGACCGATTATGCCCGTGCGGAAGTCAAACGACAAATCGACCTCAAGCTCGATTTCATCAATTACGCCGAGATGCACTATATTTCGGCGCTGCATGGGACCGGCGTGGGTAACTTGTTTGAAAGTGTCGATACCGCCTATGCCGCCGCGATGCGTGACATCAGTACGAACGTGCTCACCCGCTCGCTCGAAGCCGCTGTATTTGCGCATCAACCGCCGCTGGTGCATGGCCGCCGGATTAAGCTGCGCTACGCCCACCAAGGGGGCAGCAATCCGCCGATTATTGTGATTCACGGTAAACAAACCGACCGCCTACCGGGCAACTATTCCCGCTATTTGGAAGGCTGGTTTCGGCGCGAATTTCAACTGATGGGCACGCCAATTCGACTCGAATTCAAAACCGACAGCAACCCCTTTGAAGGCAAGTTTGATAACCGCACCCCGTTGCAACGCTACAAAGAGAAAAAGGAAGAGCGCCAAATTGCCGGCATGAAACGCAAATCTGCCGCCAAGGCCGAACGCAGCGCGCGCATGGAAGCCGCATCCGGCCAAGCCCCCAATAAAGCCAGCGGAACCCCAGCGGCTAAAGCCGTGAAACCCGGCACTAAAACACCAGCACGTCCTGTGGCAAAAACAGGCACAAAAACCACCAGCAAACCCGGCGGACGCAAAAGCGCGCTCACCGCACGGCCAGCAGCCAAACCCGCGACCCGTGCCAGCGCCAAACCAACCGCCGGGCGCAAACCTACGGGCGGGCAAAGTGGACGCAAAACCGATCGTTAATGTCTGAAGCGCGCTTGCTGGCAGCAAGACTGTGTTAGATTGGGATTGGGACTGGATTAAATAGCCATCCCACGGCCGTACTCACTTGGAGCGTGTGACATGAATACGATGAGAATTATTGCCATTGTCTTGATTATTGGCGGCACTGCCGGTCTGGTTTATGGCGGCTTCAGCTACACCAAAGAAACCAATCAAGCCAAAATTGGCCCCATTGAGCTGAATGTGACAGAAAAACAAACCGTAAGCATTCCCGTTTGGGCCGGTGTTGGTGCGATCGTATTGGGCGGTTTGATGTTATTAGCCAGCGCCAGAAAGGTCTAAGCAACGCGCTTAAATCCAATCCACACACCCATATGCCCCCTCGGTTGGGGCACTTGAAGCGCCTCAACACTGTCCAATGGCCGGGATGCTTGGCATCAAACACCACCTTCTCCAAGGTATCAGTCGCGGCGGTTACCATGCTGGGCAGCAGCAAGGCCGTAGTACCTGCCCCACGGCCGTGGCAATCAAATTATGACGTCCCACCGGGTCACCGCTCAATTCAGTATCCAGATACCCCAGACTAATTTAATACCAAGGCAATCTATTTGCCAAATTAATTAATTTACCCATGAGTAGCACTGTTTTGTTACGACGGCATGGCCGGCCGACGATCAACCCAAAACTGCGTCGCCGCGCACACGCCGACCGGCAGGGCGAGGAAATTAAGTACAGGCACGAGCGTCATAGCCGTCATCGCGGCACCAAAACTTAAACTCGTTATAGGTTGGGTACGCAGCCAGCGGCGTTGATCTTCAAATGTCATGAAATGGTTGCCCGCTGGAGCATCGACATACTGCAGGGTCATCATCCAAGCCGAAAACGCGAACCATAAAAACGGTGCGGCCAAATTCACCACGGGAACCAAGGATACGATCACCAGTGGCATTGCCCATAGAATGGAATATGTGAGCTTTCGCCATTCGGCGGCCAAGCTTTTGCGTGTGAGTTGCCACAGCGGCGTTGTGTCCTCTGGCGTGGGCAGGCCGGTGAGCTGCATCTCGAGTTTTTGCGCAAGCAAGGCATTAAAGGGTGCGGCGATGAAGTTGGCGATCATCGTGAAACTAAAATAAGCCACCAACATCAGGCTGACAAACAACAACGGCAGAATCAACCCGCTGAGCCAATCGAGCCAGCGGGGCAATAGGCCATCCAGCCATTGATGCGCGTAATGCACCGCGCCCCAAGTACCCAAGCCAAATAAAGTGATATTAATAGCCAAGGGGATCAGGGTGAATCGCCGAATACCGGGGCGCCACATCAGGGCCAGGCCGCGTAACACATACGAAAATCCATTCATCCTGAGCACTCCTTTTGCGTGCTTATTTTGGTGGGTTCAACCAGCGTAGGGTGCAAGGTGCGGCGGTATCCTCACGCAGCGCGCTATTGAGAGACGCCAACACCGGACGCATCAAGGTATCAAACTGCCAGGGCGGGTTAATCACCAGCAACCCGGAGCCGGTGAGCCGGTTGCCCGATTCATCCGGTACGATGGAATTCTCGATCGTCAATACGGGTCGATCGGTGAGGCGGGCAATCCGGTTCAACCAGCGGCTTAAATAGGGGCGTTGCTTAATCGGATACCACAGCACAAAAACGCCGGTTTCAAAGCGCATCAAACCCGCCTCGAGTGCGGCTACAATCTCGTCACGCTCACGGGTTTGCTCATAGGGTGGGTCGATCAAAATCAAACCGCGCCGCTCCAGTGGGGGCAAATCAGCCTTCAGCGCGCCCAATCCGTCACCACTGCGGGCTACCGCGCGACGATCGGAAACACCATCCTCACCCCGGGGGCATAAATCTAAATTCCGACCCAGCTCGCGTGCGACTTTAGGTACCAGCTCCACGCCCAAAAACCGATCCTGCGACCGCAAGGCCCCTACAGCGAGTAAAGGCGAACCCGGATAATGATTACGCCCGAAGGTATCGACCCGCTTCAGATAATCGAGAATCACGTTGGGCACGCCGGGCGCTGATTGGGGCGATGAATGTACTGCGGCGCGCAACCGCTCTATTCCTCCGCGCGCTTCATCCCCACGACGGGCTTCGTCGGCATTCAAATCATACAAACCCGCCCCCGCATGGGTATCCAGCAACAGAAACCCGCCGGGCTTTTGCTGCATTAATTCAATCAGTTGGAGCAATGCCAGATGTTTAAGCACGTCGGCATGGTTGCCGGCATGAAAATGATGTTGATAGTTCATAAACCCTGCGCCCCTAAAATACGCTGACGGCAACCTGCCGTGCCATTGAATGTTGGTCATGATACGTGCCTTATGCTGACTTGGCGCGGTTCAATGAGTGGCATCCCATCAATGGACGTCGCGGCAAGCGCAACCAGAAATACACGAAAGATGACAGATATCACGCCACCCAACATACTACGAACCTGATGCAGGGCATTCGGTGACCTCGCTCGGGGAACGCCAACACAATAACGAGGTCCCATGACACGATCGCCGAACGCTTTTACTGCAGAAATGCGGACATAACAACGTGTACAGAGGAGGGAATGTGGATCTTGAATCACAGGCATCGGTTTGCGTCGGAATCATTTCCGATACACATGGTGCGATTGAGAATCCCATCCTCGTGCTGATGCAGCAGTGCGATGTCATCGTGCATGCGGGGGATATTTTGGACCCCGATATTTTGCGCCGCGCCACCCCGAAATCGGGCCACATTATTGCGGTGCGCGGAAATAACGATACGGCCGAACAGTGGCCGCGGGGCACGGCGCGTTTGCTCGAATCCCTCCCCGAAACTGCCCTGCTGAAGTTGCCGGGGGGCGTACTTGTGGTTGAGCATGGCCATCGCGTCAATCCCGCCCATCAGCGCCATGAAAAACTTCGCGCGCGACACCCCAATGCGCGCGTGATCGTGTACGGCCATACCCATCATCGTGTTGTTGACACCCAAGAGCCCATTTGGGTGCTCAATCCGGGGGCGGCAGGCAAAGTGCGTGCGTATGGAGGGGCGGGTTGCCTTGTGCTTCATGCCACAGCAGCGCACTGGTGGGTGGAAGAAAAAACCCTCTCCACACACGGCTCGAATTCGGCATAATCGTCCCCCTCTGCACGTTACGGCACCGGTTGGAGCGAACAAACGCTATGGCAATTATTTTGGGCATCGGCATTGCCACCCTCGATATCATCAATGAAGTGGATCACTATCCGAGCGAGGACAGCGAGCAACGCGCCCTCGCACAGAGGCGGCGCACGGGCGGCAATGTCACCAACACGCTCACCGTGCTGCGCCAATTTAACCACCACTGCGCGCTGGCCGCCGTACTCACCCAAGATACCAATGGCCAGCTGATTCAAGAAAAACTCAGCCAGCGTGGATTGGATCTATCATCCAGCCACCGCATCGGCTTTGGTCACGCGCCGACCTCCTATATCACACTCAACCGCAGCAACGGCAGCCGAACCATTTTGCACTATCGGGATTTACCTGAACTCGACCTCAATGCCTTCCTCAAAATTGACCTGACACCCTTTGATTGGCTGCATTTTGAAGGGCGTCACTGCATGGATACCGCCGCAATGCTGGCCCTGGCCCGCAGCATGAGTGGCACGCGAACCTTGTCACTGGAAATTGAGAAAGAACGCCCCTTTCTGGCGCAGTTATTTACGTTCCCCGATGTGATTTTTTTCTCCCGCGCATTTGCTGAAGGCCGAAACTTTACCGATCCTGAGGCCTTTTTAACCCAGGCACATCGTTGGGCACCGCAGGCCGTGCTGGTATTAGGCTGGGGAGACGCCGGTGCGCATTGGCTTGAACCGCAAAACGCCATCGTGCAAACCCTGCCCAGCCAGCCCATCGCGCACGTGGTGGATAGTATTGGCGCGGGCGACACCCTGATTGCAGGGATTATTCACGCACGGCTGCATCAAACCGACCCACATACCGACTGGTCACACGCGGTTGAGTTCGGCGTGCGCTTGGCTGAACGCAAAATCCAACAAATCGGCTTTGATGGCCTGGCACAGACCGAAGATACTGCCGCAAAGCCCCTCTGCCATTTAGATGACTTAGGCCCGGCAGATGCCTTGGGTGTGCTGCCGGTCAATGGCGTGCCCAGCATGATTTTGGTCCGTACGGGCAAAACGCTACGCGCATTTCGCAATGTTTGCCCACATAATGGCTCGCCACTGGCAAAAACCCAGCGCGGTTATCTCGTGAATAAACTCGATGACATTGAGCTGCGCTGTGCCGTGCATAATGCGCACTTCGAGCTGGCGGCGGGAGCGTGCACACAAGGCCCTTGTCCCGGCACCCATCTTCAGGCGGTACCCATCCGCGTCACAGGTGAGCATGTTTTTTTAGATGCCACACCTGAAAAACAAGAAAGGGCAAAAGCAGAAAATCCTGGGGCCTAATTTCATGAAATTGAAATATACCCCAGCAGATTAATTGGCTATGCTTCGTTACATGAGAATAATTATTACAACCGACAATAAAAAAGGATTTACACACATGTTGTCTGACCGTTTTAAATTCCCGCATCCATCCAGATGAATTCAATCCATGAGCCTAACGCCCCGCAAACTTCGATTCCAACGCATCCAGACTATACCGAGGCCTGGGTTTGGCTTGATCTGGATTCTGTTGGGCGGATTGAACACTCGCGGGTGCTCGCGACGCAGGGCGAGTTAAGCCAACTCGACCTCATTCTGGGCACGATTGCGGGGGAACCCGGTTGGCCACAGACCACGGGGCGTGCAGGCCCTTCGGAAAGTCTAACCGGCTGGATATGGCGCGCCCGCTGGCTGGCCTCCGAGCAAATTCGCCCCTTGGTGGCCGAGCACCTCACGGCGAAGCTGCCGAGCGGATCGCAGCGTTTGCTGCATATTTCGGCCTACCCACGGGTATCTCCCGATGCGATGGGCTGGCTGGACCGTCTACCCGATTGCGTGGTTGGCCGCGATGCATCTCAAGCCGTTGTTTTTCTCAATCAGGCTGCTCAAAAATTAAGCGATCCCTCACTGTTAGAACAACTTGTCCACAACGCGTCATTCGAAGCCGGCCAGCACGCCTTAAATGAGCAGTCCGCCTGCGACAGGCAAGGGCGCCGCCGAATTTTCCAACGCATGGTCGTGCAAGCGCCGCCCGCCGCCGCCCTGCACGATTTTATTCTGCTCCATGAAATTACCCAGATAAAAGCGCTGGAATATGCCCTCGGCGACAACGAACAACTGATGCGTAACTTAATTGATGCCACCCCCGATATCATCATTATCAAGGATGGCGACGGACGCTGGCTACTCGCCAACGCGGCAGGGCTAGCGCTTTACCACTTGCAAGGGAAAATTTGGTGGGGTAAAACCGATGCAGAACTTGCCAAGTTAACGCCCCTCTTATATCACGAAGGGCTTGAGACCTGCATCGCATCCGATAATCACGCATGGGAAGCACGGCAATTAACCCGCGCACTGGAGACGGTGCCACGACCCGATGGCAGCATGCGTATTTTCGATGTACTCAAACTGCCTTCCTTCAATGAGGATGGGCGGCGCAAGGTATTAATTATAATCGGCCGAGATGTCACCGAGCGACACGTGGCGCAACAGCGCTACGAAACCTTGGCGAGCCAGGACGAGCTCACTGGCCTGCTGAATCGACATTTTTTCCACATTGAAGCCCAACGCTGGATGGACGAACTGGGCGCTGACAGCAACCAAAAACTGGCACTCATCGAATTTGATCTCGACTATTTCCGCTCAATTAATGATAGCTACGGCCACCCGCGTGGCGATCAACTCCTCCAGCAAATGGCCTTACGCCTGCGGGATGAATGCTCAGTGGAACGCATTTTAATCGCGCGGCTCGGCGGCGATGAGTTTGCGCTGCTACTACCGACTGATGGATCACCCGCCGCCTTGAATGCGTTAGGTTCTCGTGTGAAGGCACTGGCCGCCAGCCCCTTTCATATTGAACACCTCACCCTGCTGACTACCGCCAGCACTGGCATTGTGATCTGGCCCGATCATGGCCAAACAATCCAGGAACTATTGCATCAGGCTGATTCCGCCATGTATGCCGCCAAAGAACAAGGGCGCAATGGCCACGCAGTATTCTCACCCGCCATCGCCGCGCAACAAAACTGGCGCGCCATGTTGCTCACGGCACTGCGGCAAGGCCAAGCGGAGCGCCGGTTTTTTCTGGTTTATCAAGTGCAGCAAAATGCCAACAGCCTCGCTATTACGGGGGTTGAGGCTTTATTGCGCTGGACACCGCACACACCCGATCTTGCGGCAGGGCCCGATCAATTCGTGCCCTTACTGGAGCAATCAGGGCTCATTATTGACGTCGGCGGCTGGGTGCTCCTGGAAGCCTGCCTGCAAATTGCCCGCTGGCGAGAGCCGCTCGGCGAGTGCATCACCGTGGCGGTGAATGTATCCAGCATTCAGCTTCACGCCCCGTGTTTTGTAGGCCGCGTGCGCGCCGCACTGGCGCAGTCGGGGATCAACCCTTCTCTGCTTGAGCTGGAACTGACGGAATCGGCACTCGTCAACGATCCCCACACGGCCGCCAGCACACTCGCCGAACTCAAAGCGCTGGGCGTACAATTGGCACTGGATGATTTTGGCACCGGTTATTCATCCTTAAGCTATCTCACACAGTTCGCTTTTGATCGACTGAAAATTGATCAAAGTTTTGTGCGCGACATTCTCGACGACCCCAAAGACCTCGAAATTGTTAAGGCGATTATTGCCATGGGGCACGCTTTGGGGCTGGAAGTGGTGGCCGAAGGCGTAGAAACTGTGGCCGAACGTGATCTACTTGAAGCGCTCGGCTGTGATTCTTTTCAAGGGTATCTCGTGGGCCGCCCCGGCAAACCAGAAGAAATTTACCCCATGCTGGGGGTTGGGTTGTTATGATTCATCAATAACATTAAGCATGGG
Organism: Pseudomonadota bacterium; assembly: GCA_021801265.1. Taxonomy (GTDB): domain Bacteria; phylum Pseudomonadota; class Gammaproteobacteria; order Halothiobacillales; family Halothiobacillaceae; genus Halothiobacillus. The sequence continues at coordinate 454,263 of JAJYYE010000001.1, forward strand.
TTACTGAATGATGTCCCGAGCTGAACGTATCCAAACCCTTCTCGAATCGGCATTGATGCCCACGCATCTTGAAATCGATAATGAGTCCCATCTTCATGTCGGCACACGAGAAGAGACGCATTTTCGCCTCGTGATCGTGAGCGAATCATTCGCGGGGGAAGGTCTATTGGCGCGCCATCGCCGCGTACAAAGCCTTCTTCAAGCGGAACGCGATACCGGCATGCACGCCTTATCACTGCACACCTTTACCACTGCCGAGTGGGCGCACAAAGGTACGGCCCCCGCCTCCCCGGACTGCGCTGGGCACAATCACTAACCTTAAGGGGTAAACGCGGCATGTGGCACTGGCTAACCGCATTATGGGCACCAAAAAAAACCCACTCGGTCACGCATAGCGCGCCAGCGCTTAAATCGTCGGGCGATCCCGTTGAACCCCAACCAGCGCCCCAGTTCCCGAGCGCCGAACAAGTCTCCCTGTTGTTTTATCAAAAACTGCTGAATGCGCCAGCACATCTGCCGAACATGGCCGATCACCTCAGTGCCGAAGAGGCATGCTGGCTCAATGATCGCACCGAAGACCTCAAACAAACACCCACCCAGCTCACCCAGCTGGTGCCCCGATTACCCAGCGTGCTGCCTAAATTAATGACAGTGCTCAATGATTCTGATACGCCAATACGCACCCTCACCGAATTAATCGAGTCTGACCCCATTATCTCGACCCAAGTGCTTCGGCTGACCAACAGCCCGGCGATGCGGGTGCGACGCGAAAACATCACCTCACTTGAGCAAGCGGTCATGTTGCTCGGCTTCTCTGGTATGCGAGAAGTGGTGTCGGCGGCCATGTTCAGCCCCATTTCGCAGCTTAATCAGATTGAAGGCGTCCATCCCTTACTGATTCACGATATTTGGCCCATCAGTCTGCGTGCTGCCAACGCGTTACGCCAAGGACTTAAATATAAAACCGCGCAATCACAAAACCAGCAAGTCGCTGAAATCGATGCCAACTTGGGTTTTGAGTTGTATTTATCGCTGCTGATTGAACATACCGGCTTGATCGCGCTGATTCGGCAAAAACCCCTCACCGGTGCCACGGTTAGTGCGACTTATCTAATGCAATTTCGGGCACTGGTTCCCGCGTACAGCGCACGCATCGCCGAGGCTTGGGCGCTGTCGACAAACACCATCGAGCTGATGCGCAATCCGCCGTCCGCACTCAATGCACGGCGAGAAGAAGCGCGGTATTTCTCGATGGCTTGCGCCCTGAATCGACGGGGCTATCTTGATCAAGCACAGTTTCTGCACCTGTGCCGCGCCCTGCCGACACACACCAACGGCTGGTACACCCAATGCGTTCCTGCTGGCGACAGCCAAGAAGCCGATTAAATTTTCAGCCATTGATCTTGAATTTTGCGGTTATGCTGTTGATGTCACACAAGGGGCGGTGGGCTTTCAGCACGAAGGCCCTGGGTACCGCTACCTTTTGGCCATTTTGATTGATCGACGAATAAACCAACTCGCATATCTTGGGTTTTCTTTCACCCCTCGGCCATGTTAACCGGGGCCATCTTGTGGGTGAGCGGACTGACATCGGCACCTTGCGCATGGGCAGAGCCCCGCACCGTTGACTGACCTGGCCGACACGCAAAACATCAGTCAATAGGGCTTATCAGTTCAAATCGCCGTGCGCCAAAGTTAATCCAGCACCAGCACACCATCCATCTCAATCCGAGCGCCACGGGGCAATTGTGCCACGCCGATGGCGGCGCGGGCGGGGTAGGGCTCCTGCAAAAACTCGGCCATGAGGCTGTTGACGCTGGCAAAATGCGCTAAATCCGTCAGATACACTTGAAGTTTCACTACATCGGCCAGTGATCCGCCCGCTGCCGCGCACACGGACGCAAGGTTCTCTAACACTTGGCGAATCTCTTGCTCAATGGTGTCATTCACCATATTCATGGTGAGCGGATCGAGCGCAATTTGCCCGGATAGATACACCGTTTGGCCACAGCGAACCGCTTGTGAATAGGTGCCAATCGCGCGCGGTGCGCGGTCGGTATGAATGATGGTTTTGGTTGACATCACACAGCCTCAATGAAATAAAAACTCAAAAAACTCAAGGTCGAATCACTTTAACCACGTCGGGAACCTGCTTGATTCGCCTCATCACCCGCGCCAAATGAATGCGATCGGCAACCCGCAAGGTAATCGTGATAATCGTGAGATTCACATCCCGATCATCAAAACGGACATCATCGATATCTGCCCCGGTCTCTGCCACCGAACCTGCAATGCGCGCCAAGCCGCCGCGCACATTTTTCGCATGCACAATGACCAGCGCCTGATACTCGCCCATCGGCGCGCTGGACCAATTCACCGCCAACCAACGCTCAGGGTGAATACCCGCATCAGCCGCATTACTACAATCGCAGCGATGCACCACAATGCCACGGCCCGTGCTGAGGAAACCCACCACCGCGTCCCCGGGAATGGGGTGGCAGCATTTGGCGAAATCAACCACCAGCCCTTCGGTGCCACTAATAATCATCGGCGCTTGGGCTGAATTGACGCTAGGCGCGCCATTGGCTTGCACGGTCACATCCAGGTTATCCATCACCAATAAGCGGGCCACCAAGGGTGCCATCCGGTTGCCCAAGCCAATCTCACGCAACAAATCCGGCAGTCCTTCAAAGTGGTATTCCGCCAACAACTGCGTCATTCGCTCCGCGCGCACGGCTTCCAGCTCGATATTTTCGGCATTTAACGCTTTAACCAGCAGGCGATGACCTAGCTTAATTGCCTCAGTATCTTGCAGATTTTTCAGATAATTTCGGATATTGGCGCGTGCTTTGGCCGTCACCACAAACGAGAGCCAATTGGGATTCGGCTCGGCACCGGCGGCGGTAATAATCTCAATGGTCTGGCCATTTTCCAGCGGGGTGGAAAGCGGCGCGAACCGGCGATCAATTTTGCACGCGACGCTCCGGTTACCCACATCGGTGTGAATGGCATAGGCAAAATCCACCACCGTCGCACGGCGAGGCAGCTCGATAATTTCGCCCATCGGCGTAAAGACATACACCTCATCGGGAAAGAGATCGACCTTCACCGATTCAAGGAACTCTTGCGGATTGCCGGCTTTTTGCTGAATTTCCAGCAAATCACGCAGCCATTCGCGCGCACGGGCCTGAGTCACGGTGCCTTGATCGCCACTCGATTTATAGAGCCAATGCGCCGCAATGCCGCTTTCGGCAAACTGATGCATCTCGTTGGTACGAATTTGCACTTCAAGCGGAATACCGTGCGGGCCAAACAAAATGGTGTGCAGCGATTGATAGCCGTTGGCTTTCGGGATGGCAATATAGTCTTTAAATCGCCCCGGCAAAGGCTTATACAAATTATGCACAATGCCCAGCGCGCGATAGCACTCATCGACATTTTGCACCACGATACGCACCGCAAACACATCAAACACTTCTTTGAAGCTGAGATGTTTTTGCAGCATTTTGCGGTAAATTGAATAGGGGCGTTTTTCTCGCGCATCGATTTGCGCGCGCAACGCCTCCTCGCCGAACCGCCGCACAAAACGCTCCTCAATGCCGGCGACGATTTCTTTACGATTGCCACGCGCTTTGCGCACCGACTCGCTCAACACGCGATAGCGCGTCGGATATAGAGCGGCAAAGCCCATGTCTTCCAACTCGTGCCGTAGCGAATTCAGACCTAGACGGCTCGCAATCGGCGTATAAATGTCCAAGGTTTCGCGGGCAATGCGGCGGCGTTTATCCGGCCGCATCACTCCAAGGGTACGCATGTTGTGCAGCCGATCCGCCAGCTTAATCAGAATGACGCGCACGTCTTCGACCATCGCCATCATCATTTTACGGAAATTGGCCGCCTGTGCTTCGGCCTTGGATTTAAAGCGGATTTGCGTCAGCTTGGAAACACCATCAACCAAACGCGCCACTTCTTCCCCAAATCGCGCCACAATCTCTTCGCGCACCACGGCGGTATCTTCAATCACATCATGTAAAATGGCGGCAACCAAGGTCGCCTCATCCATGTGCAAGCCAGCCAAAATTTCCGCCACCGCCACCGGATGACTGATATACGGCTCGCCACTTTGCCGCGACTGCCCCACATGCGCATTCGCACCAAAAATAAAGGCATCCCGCACATGCTGGATGCCTTCTGAATCGATGTAGGGAGAAAGCGTCATCGCCAACGGCGCGAAATACATTTCCGCATCGGCCGCATCGGCGACCAGTACCAGTTTCGACTGGAGCACTCCCCGCGTCGCGCTCAGGGGTGCCGAAGGCAAAACCTCGGGCAACTTAACCCTCGTCGCTTGTGGTCGCCACCGGGCGACGAACACTGCCGCCTTCATCCTCATCCGCAAACTGGGCGAGTTCTGCGCGAATCTCAGCTTCAGAAATTTGTGAACGCAATACCACCATGTTGGACTGAATTTCTTCAATACGGGCCAGGTCGATCTTACCCTCGCCAATTTCTCGCAAGGCAATAACGACGGGTTTTTCTTTACCCATCGGCACGAGTGGCTCGGCACCCTGCTCAATCTGGCGGGCGCGGCGGGCGGCCATTAATACCAGCTCAAAGCGGTTCGGAATCTTTGCAAGACAATCTTCTACGGTGACACGCGCCATGATGATTTTACCCAGTGAAAGTGAAACTGACCTGACAGTTTACGGCTTTTTGGGGGCAATCAGCAAATTTTCTAAGCGAAAAGACTCAATCTGGACTTGTCGCGGGGTGCGAAGGCGCTCACTTTCGAAAACACAACGTAACTGGCTGAGTGCCCGAGAAAAATCATCGTTGATAATCAGGTAGTCGTAGTGCGGATATTCCTGCATTTCGCGGGTGGCTTCTGCCAACCGTCGGGCAATCACATGCGCATTATCTTGCGCGCGCGTCGCTAATCGCACCGCCAGGTCATCTAGGCTAGGGGGCAGGATAAAAATACTGAGCACATCAGGAAACAAGCGCCGAACTTGCGCCGCACCTTGCCAATCAATTTCCAGAATCAGATCGCGTCCCTGCGCCAGTACGTCATCAATTGCCGCCTTAGAGGTGCCGTAATAATTGTCAAATACCCGGGCATGCTCAACAAACGCATCGGCGGCGACTAACGCCTCGAACTGCGCCACGCTGACAAAATGATAATGCTGCCCATCAATTTCGCCCGTCCTCATGGGGCGGGTGGTGTGTGACACCGACAAGCCCAAATCGGGCATTTGCGCCCGCAGCGCCTTGATTAAACTGGTTTTACCCGCACCCGATGGCGCAGAAATAATAAACAACTGACCCAACAACACCGCTCATCTCCTCAACCCATATACGCTACCCGGGTTTATTCTTGGCGCGCCGCCCGTGCTAACCGAGCCGCACGTCGCTGATTCCAGAGCCAAATACCGATCCCAACCACCAAAATCACGACTGCGCCCACGTAAAACACATAATGCCCCCAGTGATTAATTTGGGTGAGCACCTGCTCGGCGGCCTGGCCAAACACCCAACCCAAGCCAATAAAGAGCACCGCCCAAATTATTGCACCAATGGCGTTGTACAGCATGAATTTCCAGGGGCATAACCCACTATGGCCGATCAGGACGGGCCCCGCAGCGCGCAAGCCGTACATAAAACGCACCATGATTACGACCGGCGCGTGATATTTGTGAATCCACCTATCCAAACGCGGTTTTCGTCGCGCCCAACGGGGGAAGCGCAGCAAAATGGCATCGCCTTTCCAGCGCCCGAGCCAAAAAAAAATCTGATCGCCCATCCACCCGAACACCATGGCGACAATCAGCACTTCGGGCAACCCGAGCAAGCCTTGATGCGCCGCCAGGCCAGCCAACACCAGAACCGTTTCGCCTTCCAGCAAACAGCCAATGGCTAAAAACAACAGGCCGTATTGCGCCAATAAGGCGGCGATATCAATGCCAAACACGCGACGCCCCCCTGTGGGCAAACTGAGTGATACGCATCATTAACCTGCAGTAACCCGACTCGTACCGTCGGGTGCCGTCACAACCTGTACGCGCTGACCCAATGAAAACATTTGTGCACCCACTGCCTGGACAATCGAGACGGTGCGCCCATTGTCCAATCGCACGATGATTTCCACACCATTTTGCTGTGTCACACCTTCCTGGATGGCTGAGCCCGCGACACCACCAGCAATCACACCACCAACGGTGGCCAGATCACGCCCCCGACCGCCCCCCACGCTGTTGCCGAGCAAACCGCCAACCACCGCACCGCCGATCATACCCAACGGGGACTGGGTTCCGGCAATTTGCACCCCGCGCAAACTTTCAATGGTGCCGTACTGCACCGTCTGCATCTGCATGGCGGCGTTGCGGCCATACACATCACTCGACAGGGGGGTGACACACCCACCCAAGAGCACACTCACCACGCCGAGCACACTCAGCAACATTAATCGTAAAAACATGATTTTTCTCTCCATGGTAAAAAACGCAATGACTCAGTATACGAAACTATTACACAAAACATGCCCCCCTCGACCAAGATAACCTCATGGTCATCCGCCACGGTAAAACTTCTTAAATACCGCCCGTGATGCTAAATTGCCTGCGAAATCCCCCTTAAAATCCTGAGTAATACAAAAGGTTCGTCATGCTAGAGCTGCTTTATTTACCCGAAACCTGGATCGCGTTCGTCACCTTAACGGCGCTCGAAATCGTCCTCGGCATCGACAATATTATTGTTATCGCAATTCTTGTCTCCAAACTCCCCGCCCACCAACGGTCGGCGGGACGCTTCTTCGGTCTGGCACTGGCCATGGTGACGCGTATTGGACTGTTATTCTCGCTGGTATGGTTGATGGGGCTGACTAAACCATTCCTTCATATTGGCGCTCTCGCGTTTTCGGGACGAGATGTGATCCTGCTCATCGGGGGCTTGTTCCTTGTGTACAAAGCCGTCACCGAAATGCACGACACGATGGAGTCCGGTGGGCACGTGGAAACCAGCGCGGGCCCCACGTTGAAAAAAGTCGCGCTCTGGACCGTGGTGATGCAAATCGCCCTGATCGACATCGTATTCTCGCTCGATTCTGTCATCACCGCCATCGGCTTGGTAAAACACATCGAGATCATGGTCGCGGCGATTGTCGTTGCCGTGCTGGTGATGATGGTGGCTGCAAAATCCATCAGTGAATTCGTTGAAAAACACCCCACCATCAAAATGTTAGCACTATCGTTTTTGATCTTGGTCGGCGTGTTCTTAATCGCCGAATCCTTTGGCCAACATGTACCCAAAGGGTACATTTATGCGGCGATGGCGTTCTCGCTTGTGGTTGAATCGCTCAATATCCGCATGCGGAAAAAGCGCGCGCAACTCACCGCGCAAGGGCTGGATGTTTAATCCCGATAATCAATCGTCAGGGGTGCGTGGTCGGAAAATTTCTCGCCGCGATACACGGACGCTTGTTCCACCCGCGCAGCCAAATCCGGGGTGATAATCTGGTAATCAATCCGCCAGCCCACATTGTTTTCCCACGCATTGGCGCGGTTTGACCACCAGGTATAAATCGCCTGGTTGGGTGCCACTACCCGGTGGGCGTCCACGTAACCCAGCGCATCAAACACCTCATCCAGCCACGCGCGTTCATGCGGTAAAAAGCCAGAATTTTTCTGGTTGCTGCGCCAGTTTTTCAAATCCAATTCTTTATGGGCGATGTTCCAATCGCCACACAAAATCAGGGGTTTTGTTTGCGCCTGCCGATAGGCCGCCAGCAACGGCAAATAAGCCGCCAAAAAACGATCTTTCGATTCCTGACGATGATCACCCGCTGAGCCCGAGGGCAAATACAGCGAGACCACAATCAAATCAGGATATTCAAACGCACAATAGCGGCCTTCGGCATCAAACTCGGGTAGGCCGAGCTCGGTCATAATCCGATCCGGCGTGCGGCGCGCATAAATGGCCACGCCGCTATAGCCTTTCTTTTCCGCAGAAACATACTGGCAGGTATATCCGGCGGGATGAAATTCAGCATCGATCAGTTGATCGGGTTGCGCCTTGGTTTCCTGAATGCACACAAAATCGGCATCTTGCGTGGCAAGCCATTTGAAAAAACCTTTCTTGGCCGCTGAGCGAATGCCGTTCGCATTGAATGAAATCACCCGCATCACAATTCACCACATAAAAATGAACGCGGAGTTTATCAGCCGCCGGCTCTACTGAAAAATCTCAGACAAAAGTCTTATCGCACAGACAAAAAAAAGCCCCGTATCATTCGGGGCAATGGTTCATCCTTGAGGAGCCGTTTGATGAGATTGGCCGCCTGGCTAAAAGTTCACGCATCCATTCAAATAAATCAATGCGCGATACTAAAAAATCTCCTCAAATAATCAGCCCCTTCCATTCAGTGACTTTCCCCCGAACAATCATCATTTGGCGAGCTGAACCGCCAAGAACAACGGCTGACCATCACGTAGCAAGCGAATGGCAATGGGCCGATCTTTCGGGGCACTATCCAGGGCTTTTTTCAGGTCTTCGGTGGTTTTCATCGCCATCCGATTCACCTCAAGCAACACATCTCCTGGTGCCAGCACGGTGGCAAAGGGCGAATCATTGCCCACGGCATCCACTTTCACACCGTATTGCACATTGAGTTGCTGTAAATCATTGGCGCTCAGTGCGGATACCTTCAGGCCCATTTTTTCGATGGCCGCACTGGTGCCGCCTTCAGCCTCCATCGCCGCCTTATCGAGTTTTTCGACAGTGACCGTCATCTCGCGCTCAGTGCCATCGCGTAATACCGTCAAGGTCGCAGGTTTGCCGATGGCCGACATGCCGACCATGATGGGCAGCTCACCGGAGCGGTTAATCTCTTTGCCGTTGAATTTTAAAATTACATCGCCCGATTTAAGCCCCGCCTTGGCCGCCGGGGTGTTCGCGTCTACCTTAGCCACCAGCGCGCCCTTGGTATTCGTCATACCGAAGGATTTAGCCAGCTCATTCGTAACCGGTTGAATCAACACACCCAGATAACCCCGCGTCACCGAGCCTGTCGCTTTGAGTTGATCGACAATATTCATCGCCACATTAATCGGGATGGCAAACGAAATACCCATAAATCCGCCCGATTTGGTGTAAATCTGCGAATTAATCCCAATGACCTTGCCGTTAGCATCAATCAACGGCCCCCCCGAATTACCCGGGTTCACCGGCGCATCGGTTTGGATAAAGGGCACATAACTTTCATCCGGCAAATCGCGACCAATCGCCGAGACAATCCCGTGGGTCGCGGTGTGATCAAGCCCAAATGGCTCACCAATGGCGAGCACCCATTCACCCACTTGGATATTGTCGGAATTACCCATCGGCGCGATGGGGAGATGGGTTGCATCAATTTTAATCAGTGCAATGTCGGTCCGCTTATCTTTACCAATCACCTTGGCGGTGTACTCTTGCCGATCAGGCATCCGCACCGTGATTTTATCTGCGCCATCAATCACATGTGCGTTGGTTAAAATATACCCATCGGCGGAAATAATAAATCCGGAACCCAATGAGCGCACCGGCTCACTTTTTTGATGCTGCGGCATTTGCTCAAAAAAGCGGCGCAACATATCGCCGGTGGGGCCAGGCGGGAAATCGGGCGTATTGCTGCCATGATCAAAGGTTTGCTGCTGCTTGGGCTTGGACACCGTGCTGATGTTCACCACCCACGGGCTGGACTGTTTGACGAGCTGCACGTAATCCGGCATCACCGAATTGGCAAAACTCGTGGTGGGTGTCATGGCCATTAACGGCGCCGCAATCAAAGCCACCGCCACCAAAACACGCCCACGAATCGTCTGAGCAAGAATCTGAGTTCGCATACGTTACCTCTGCTGAATAAAACAAGGGATCATTCCGATCGACGCAACGAGCGGCGGGTACAAGCACACCAACAATGCGGCTCAGCAACCCGTTGCATGATGTTTCTGACGGATATCGTCAAGATTAGTTCATTGGCCGCTGACATGGGCGTTTAACCGCAGTCAAATGGGTATTGAGCCATAAGAAAGACACTCGTTGCGAGCCCTTGCGCCATCATTGAACCCAAAGGGTAGCCCGGATGCGGCCTTGGCACAATCCGGGCGCAGGTTTGAATCCATTGGCCGCCTTCCCGGTTTCCACTGCGTTTCATCCGGGCTACTGGCTGATTTGTCAGCTCAATCAAGTGGAACCGAGCAGTACAACCACAATATTTGAATCATATCAGTCATTTTCGGCCGACCATGGACTAAAAAATACCTGTCTACCCACTCAACCGAACAGTCGGTGGCACCACAACACGGTCATCAACCCGTTAAAATTTGGTCTACAGCGGTCATCACATCCGCAGCCAACATGGCACCGAGCGGTAATTGGTCGGCGTCGCTGGGTTGATATTTGCCGGTTTGGACCAGAATGGTTTGTAGCCCGGCGGCAGAGGCGCCGAGAACATCGCTGTGGAGGTCATCGCCAACCAAGGTGATGTGTGCCGCTGCGATGCCAAGTTGCGCGATGGCCTGCTGAAAAAACCCCGCGCCCGGTTTGCCCAAGGCAATCGAGGTGACGCCCGCCGCCACTTCGAGCAGGCGCACAAAAGGACCGGCATCCAGAGATAGTCCGCCCAGCGTGTGAAAGTAGCGGCTGTCGGATAGCGATAGCAAGGCCGCACCTGCCATCAGGGCACGAAACGCCGCAGTGAGCGCGTGATAGGTGAAAAATTCGCCCGCATCACCTACGACGACGGCCCATTGAGGGTGATGGGTTGATGCACTGCTGAACGCCATATCGACACTTTGACCGATGGGCTGCGCATCGACTTCAGCAAAATCAGCCATAAGCCCCGGATGAACCAGCAGCAAGCCACGGGCGTGATGTGCCGCCAGCCAAGCCGCCGCCGCGCGGGCGGGTGTGAGCAATTGCGCTGACGAAATATCCAGCCCCGCACGCTGTAATGCCAGGTGCAAATCCGCATGGCTGCGGCGGGTGGTATTAGTGAGTAGCAAGAACGGGATATTGGCACGATGACACCGTGCCAGCGCGGCCACGGCACCGGGCATGGGCGCATCGCCGTCCAGCAGCACACCGCCAATATCAAAAATCACAGCTTGAGTTGATGGACCTGGCATGGAAATTTCCTCCCAAATCACTTTGGAACACCCGGCCTTGGAAAGGCGCTTTTCACGAACTGATGGGCTGCGGCCTTTCTGCTTGATACTGAACTTTGAGCCCTTCCAATTGATTCTGCAACGCGGTCATCGCTTCACCTACCCGAGGTGCAGCCCCCTTGAAGCCCAATTCAATCAAGCGTTGCTCGCCCTGCCCGGTGGGCAGGCTAAAAAACTTGAGATCCGAAAATTCTGCGCAGAGGCGGATCATGATCGGCAATAAATCGTTTTCCGATACACCCACCGTCCAAACCGCCTGCTCGCGGTAATGCAAACTGCCGAGGGTTTGCAAGGGGTTAGCCAAAACCCAGTCGAGCATCGGATGCGCCATCTGCGGGAAGCCGGGCATGAAAAAGTGGTTTTCCAGATAAAAACCGGCCACGTTATTCACTGGATTCGGGATTAATTCAACCTGTTCGGGGAAATCGGCCATAGAGACGCGGTGCGGAAACGCGGTCTCGGCAAATTGGGCGATGATGCGGCGTTCGGCTTCGGGGTGGCGGGCGAGCCTGCGGTCGAAGGCGTTGGCCGCACAAGCCCGGGTGAGGTCATCGGGCGTTGCGCCAATGCCGCCGAAGCAAAAGGTGATTGCGCCTGCCTGCCGACTGTCGCGCAAGGTTTTTTCGATGCGGCTTGCGTCATCCCCGATCACCTGCGCCCAAGTCGGTTGCAGCCCACGCGGTGCCAATCGCTCAATCACCGCCGCCAGATGCGTGTCTTTACGCCGCCCCGAGAGGATTTCATCGCCGATAATCAACACGCCGACTTGAGGTGGTGCACTCATTGCGCCGCACCCATCGTGAACGCATGGGCGCGGACTTTGGCACGTTCCTGCTCATCGGCCCAGGCGTCAAAGTCGGTATCTTCACTCCAGCCTTGGGTATGGCGACGAATCAGGCGGGCCAGGCCATCCAGGTGATCGTCCCGTTCATTGAGCGCGGGGATGTAGTGATAGGTTTCACCCCCCGCATGCTCAAAGTATTCCCGATTTTCCTGACCAATTTCTTCAATGGTTTCCAGGCAATCGGCCGAAAACCCGGGACAGATGACGGCGATATGTTTGATGCCTTGGCCGGGCAGGATTTTCATGGTCTCGTCGGTATAAGGCCGGAGCCATTCCTCACGACCGAAGCGCGACTGAAATGTGACCATCCATTGATCTGGGGTCAGCCCCAGTCGCTCGGCCAAAAGCCGACCGGTGACCTGGCATTCACAGTGATAGGGGTCGCCCGATAACAAATAGCGTTGGGGCACGCCATGAAAACTCATCAACAATTTTTGCGGCATGCCATGTTCGGCAATGTGTTCGCGCACGCACGCAGCCAGTGCATTGAGATAGTTTTCATCACGGTGATAATGATTAATCAGGCGCAATTCGGGCATCCAGCGCCAGGTTTTCAGCTCATCGAACACCGCATCAAAGGAGGATGCGGTGGTCGCCGCAGCGTATTGCGGATAAAGTGGCACCACCACGATGCGCCGCGCCCCGGCATCGCGGAGTTCGGCAAGCGCACTCGCCACGGATGGGTTGCCATACCGCATACCGAGCGCCACCGACACGGGCCCAGCCATCTGTTGGGACAATCGTTTCTGCAGGCCGCGTTGTTGCGCGCGGGCAATGGTCAGAAGCGGCGAGCCTTCGTCATAACGGCTCCACACTGCCCGATACGCCGCCGCAGACTTCGCAGGACGCGTGTTGAGAATGATGAGGTTCAAAATCGGCCACCACAAAAATTTGTTCACCTCGATCACGCGGGGATCAGATAAAAACTGCTTCAAATACCGCCGTAACGCGGGCGTGGTCGGTTCATCGGGTGTGCCCAAATTCAGTAATAAAACGCCCATACGCTCGGCGCTGCCGTGGGCATAATGGGGTTCGCCTTGATAAGTCATGCGGGTGTCCTTAAATACTTTGAACTGGTTCTGAATCATGGGTTGTGTGTGCCGACTGGGGCTTCGGCTGATTTTCAACGTATAATTGTAGGCAGTTTACGCGCAAAAGCGCCCCCTAAAAAATGAGGAATTAATGATGCCTGAAGTCGCTACTCGTCATGTCCGGTTATTGATTTTGGGCTCCGGCCCCGCCGGTTATGCCGCTGCCGTGTATGCGGCGCGTGCCAATTTGCATCCCGTATTAATTACCGGCATGGAAATGGGCGGCCAACTCACCACAACCACTGATGTCGAAAACTGGCCGGGCGATCCGGATGAACTGACCGGCCCCGCACTGATGGACCGCATGAAGGCGCATGCCGAAAAGTTTGATACCGAAATCATCATTGATCATATTCAAAGCACGAGTCTCAAACAGCGCCCGTTTGTTTTGCATGGCGATGCTGGCACCTATACCTGTGATGCGCTGATTATCGCAACGGGTGCGAGTGCCAAGTATTTAGGGCTGGGGTCGGAGACCAAATTCAAAGGTAAGGGCGTTTCGGCCTGTGCGACCTGCGATGGGTTCTTCTATCGCAATCAAACGGTCGCCGTGGTGGGCGGTGGTAATACTGCCGTAGAGGAAGCACTGTATTTGGCCAATATCGCATCCAAAGTGCATGTCATTCATCGACGCGATAAATTCAAGGCCGAAAATATCCTGATCGACCGATTGATGAAAAAAGTCGAAGAAGGCAAGGTCGAGATTCACTGGCATAGCGCCGTTGAAGAGGTCCTGGGTGACAACACCGGCGTGACAGGTCTACGAATCAAGCACGCCAAAAGCGGCCATCACACCGATCTCGCGCTCACTGGGGTATTCATCGCCATCGGCCATGCGCCGAATACCGGTATTTTTGAAGGCCAGTTGGAATTGGCCGGCTGCTACGTTCAGGTGAAAAGCGGCACTCAAGGCAATGCGACGGCAACCTCTGTGCCCGGTGTGTTCGCGGCAGGCGATGTGATGGATCATGTATATCGTCAGGCGATTACCTCAGCGGGCACCGGCTGTATGGCGGCGCTGGATGCCAAAACCTATCTTGAAGGCCTCGAATAAAGGCAGCGAACCACTGAAATACCCCACGCGGGAAGGCCCGCACACAGGAGCAAGTTGATGGATCCCGTGATTGCCCTTTACACCGTGTTGCTGGCTGTTGCGCTGGGGTTGAGCGGTTTTGTACGCGGCGATGCCCGCAGGCGCGGACGCAGTCTCTTGCTGGCCGCTGCTTTGGCTGGCTTTATTCTCGTGGCGGCCACCAGCGCGCTCGTCAATTGCACCACCGTTGCCGGCATGATTTTAACCGCGCTGGCGGTTCTGTTCGCGGCACAAGCGGCAACCACCGCTTTTTCACTGTTGTGGCGTGAAATCTGTTGCGCTCCCGCCGCACGAATTCCGCAACCCGGAACTGCCCCCATCACCCCGCGCAACGCTGTTTCGCCAGAGACATCCCCACCGGGTCACTCTTCACCGGAAAACGCTACGCAGCCCAATCCCACCGAGGCACGTCCATGAATGTCGGCCTGCAAATTGATCTCGTCGGCTGGTTCGCACTGATTGCCATTCTCACGGCAGTGCATGGATTAAGTGGCCAAAAATCGGGCCACGCGCCGTGGCCAAGGGGTGCCGTCGGGCTACTGGTGTTTGCACTAATACTGATGCTGAGCTCGGTACTCTGGACTTCAGATGGCAGTAATACGCTGTTGGCCTGCATCATGATTTTACTCGGCAGCTCGGTTGCGCCGTTCACTGCTCGTCATCATTCGCGCAATAAAGCGGCGACATCACCCCAAGGCAATCAAGACAGCATTTTGAGCGGGCTGGCGCTCATTACGATTGGGGGTGGCGTATCGGTCGCACTGCTCGGCTTGACCGGCTGGTATGAAACTGATCACAGTTTTTACACTTGGGATTTACGGTTAATTGCAGTCACTAGTCTGTTTATCGGTGTATGGACTTTCGCAGCAGGGCTGATGTTATGGCTCAGGCTCAACGAGTATCTGCCCAAGTCCACGCCGACCCAAACCCAGCAACGCGTCGTTATTGCGGTGTTGACGCTGGCGCTTGGGCTGGGGGCATTGACGGTGGTTTATCCGGCATACGCCAATATTTTGATGGGATTGATGGTCTTGCTCGCGTTGGAGTTGGGGGCACTATCAGCGCTCGGTATTGTGATTACGCGTGCCACCTGCGTTCTGGGGCGACACTTGGGCATGATCGGTGCCGCAATTGCGATGCTGGGTTACGTGCAGGCGAGTTTATTTCTGTTGGCGCTGGGCGGCTTGATTGTGGCCGGAGCCGTGCATTATTTACGCGGCACAGTGGATTTTTATCAAACCAATTCAACCGATTAACCGGGTGGTAACAAACGTCATGAGCACAGGCAAGGCAAAAACGGGCGAAAACCCGGAGTTTACACCGCATAAAGTAAGGATTTTGAGCCCGTTTTTAACGCCGGATGGGCAAGCGCAATAGTTTTTCACTACCCTGTTAATCGTGACTTAAATCATCGAGGGTAAGCTCAAAACCTGCCACAAAATGTGTCCGGAAATACCCTACGGCAGGCATCGTAATCTGCATGGTTTCGAGCTTTTCGAGCAAATAGCGCTCCGCCTTTTTAAACTCCAAATTCCCGGCAAAGCCTTCCTCCAGGCATTTAAGATAAGCCGACAGCGAATCGGCGGCTTTAACCACCCGTGCCACCTCGGGCTCGATCTGCTCGCTTTCAATCACCGAGCCAAAGGCCTGGCGCAATTGGGCCGGTAAAAGCCCCACCAATTTGCGCTCGGCATGGGCTTCCAGCGCCTTGTAGGAATCGAGAATATCCTGGCGGAAGTATTTAATCGGCGTCGGCAAATCCCCGGTAATGATCTCCGGGGCATCGTGATAGAGCGCCACGGTGACAATCCGACCAATATCGTTGTGTTCACCAAACAAATCATTGCCAATCACGGCCAGCGCATGGGCAATCATCGCCACTTGCAGACTATGTTCCTGAATATTCTCGGCACGGGTATTGCGCATCAACCCCCAGCGCACGATATATTTCATCCGGGCTAAATACGCGAAAAAGTGGCTCTGCGGGGCGGACGATTCGGGCGGTGGGGACACACTCACGCGCTAACTCCTTGCTTCATATGTGAACGAAACCCGGCTTCCTGGATTTGCTGCCAGGAGCGTACCGCAAAGCTATCCGTCATGCCGGACAGCATATCGGTTAACAGCTGCGCTTCGCGATACCTCAGGGGCATGGGATTATGGGGTGATTCAAACACGCGGCGATAATTTTCGGAGATGAGCTGGTACAAATAACTCGCCAAGGGTGTGCGGCGCGAGCTGGCAGGATCAAGCGGATCGACACGATCGGTAATGGCATACCAGAATGCATCCATCAAGCCGTGAATCACCGCAAACCCCGTCAGTTCGACTTTCAGCACCGATTTATGCCGGTACACATGCTGCCAATTGCACTCCTTGAGCGCGTGCAATAACGCTCGAGCGGGGGAGGCTGTAATCAATTCCTGATTAAATTCCCCACGGGTAATTGCGGGGGTGTGAGCCAGAAAAGTATCTGCGATCGCTTGCATCAACGCGCCAATAGCCCGGATACGGAAGGTTTGCATCGAAATATCATTCAATTCCGCCGGAGAAAGCCCGGCTTGGCGATAGCGCCGATGCTCCGATTGCGCCGCTTCACATACCTGCGCCACCACCGGATCATCCCCAGCCGCATGACGTAAAAACGCAATAATGTCCGAAAAAGACAGCAGACCTTTTTTCACTGCATCTTCAGCATCCAGTACAGAATAGGCGATGTCGTCACAGGCTTCTAAAATCCAGGTGAGCGGATGCCGCTGCCATGACACCAAACCACAGCGCGCCTGAACATCCGCCACCAGCATCCGCTCTGATTGAAAAAAACCATGTTTTTTTCGCGCCACGAAGGTCTTGTCAATCGCATCGCTACCCACCGGATATTTAATCAGCGCGGCCAATGTCGCCACAGTTAAATTTAGGCCGTAATCATCATTAATTAATTGCAGTTTGGTGAGCAAACGCAGGGTTTGTGCATTGCCCTCAAAGCGTAAAAAATCCTGGCGCATGGCTTCCGTGAGTTCAGGCGCATCCCCAAAAACATCCGCACGATTTAGGGCGAACCAGTGCCCAATCGCCTCTTCCCCTTGATGACCAAACGGCGGATTGCCTAAATCATGCGCCAGCCCGATGGTGGCCAAAAGCGCGGGCACATCACGCAGTGCTTGGGGTAACCCCGTCGCCAATCCCCGATTGAACACCAAATCCAGCCCCACTGATCTCGCTAAATTCGCCACTTCATGTGAGTGGGTGAGCCGAGTGCGCACGCTGTCGGATCGATCCAGCGGAAACACCTGGGTTTTATCCGCCAGGCGTCGCACCGGGGTCGAAAACAATACGCGGTCATAATCGCGCTCAATTTCGGCACGAGTTTCCGTGTGAAATAACGCCGGCGCGGTTTGACTCAAGCGGCGGCGCTGCGAATTGAGCCACACCGCCCAAGGATTTTGATGGGATGGTTGGGAAGGATAGAAGTTAGGCAAATCGGATTCCTGTTGTGGCGGCGTTTCAGGCATTATCGGTGTTCCGCGAAATTGATGAAGGGGATGAACGATGAATATTGCCATATTGGGTTTGGGATTAATGGGGCGTGCCATCGCACAGCGGATCGCGGGGTTCGGCTTGACGGTGCGGGGCTACAATCGCAGCCCGATCACTGATGGGCCGGTAGGCGTCGTCGTCTCGCACACACTGGACGAGGCCGTAGCACCCGCCCACATTATTTGGGTGATGTTAGCGGATTTTGCCGCCTGCGAGGCGGTGTTATTGGCAGAGGAAAACCAACCCCTGTGGCGCAATCGGCTGGTGATTAACGGGGCAACCATTTCGCCTGATCAATCCCGCACGCTGGCGCACGCCATCCATACGCTCGGTGGGCGCTATCTTGAGGCCCCCGTGCTCGGCTCCACCCCGCAGGCGGAAACGGGCACGCTCCAAATCCTCTTGGGCGGCGATGCGGCAGATATTAAACGGGCTGAATCCATCTTGCAGGCGCTCGGCACACCCACGCACTTTGGCGAAGTGGGGCAAGGCGCAGCCGTCAAACTTGCAATGAATCAATTAATTGGTTCGCTCACGGCGGCATTTTCAATGAGCGTGGGCCTCGTGCAACGCGAAGGCGTGGATATAACCCAATTTATGGAAACGTTGCGGGCGAGCGCGCTTTATGCGCCCACCTTCGATAAAAAACTCCAAAAAATGCTGGACCGCGATTTTGCATCCGCCAACTTTCCGCTAAAACACTTATTAAAAGATCTGCAGTTATTTACGACGGCGGCCGAAAGCCGCCAGATCAACACGCAGATGGTGCACAGCTTGACGGACATCCTAACGCACGCCACCACCACCGGGGCAAGCGACGCCGATTACAGCGCGCTCTTTGCAGAGATTGTACCGCCTCAATAAGCGCGATTTTTCGTCAAAAACGCCGGGTTGCCGTGTAAAATGCCCCCCTGTTTTTCACGCGCCACACTCTTCGGCCCCGCATAGGATTTCCCATGATCGATCATCGCACCACCCCGCGCCGCGCTTTGCTGAGCGTTTCAGATAAAACCGGTTTACTCGCCTTTGCGCAAGGCTTGAACCGGCATGGGGTGGCATTGATTTCCACGGGCGGTACCGCCCAGATACTGCGCGAAGCAGGTTTGCCGGTGGTGGAGGTGGCGGACATGACAGGCTTCCCCGAAATGATGGCGGGACGCGTAAAAACCCTAAACCCAAAAATTCATGGCGGCATTCTGGCGCGGCGCGGCGTTGACGAGGCCGTGATGGCCGAACACGGCATTGAACCGATCGACCTTGTCGTGGTGAATTTATACCCGTTCGCACAAACCGTCGCCGCGCCCGATTGCCCCTTCGATGAGGCGGTCGAAAACATCGACATTGGTGGGCCAGCCATGGTACGTGCGGCAGCGAAAAATCATCAAGATGTCACAATTATCGTCAATCCCGCCCATTACGCGCGTATTCTGGCCGAGATCGATGCGGGCGGCATCGAAGGAAAAACCCGTTTTGAGCTGGCCGTACACGCCTTTGAACACACCGCACAATACGATGGCGTCATTGCGGATTATTTCGGCAAAATGGTCAGTGGCAATACCTTTGCCCCAACCTTCAACCTTCAATTAATCAAGACACAAGATTTACGGTACGGCGAAAACCCTCATCAAGCCGCCGCGTTTTACGTGGAACACAACGCCCCCGCAGGCAGCATTGCTGCAGCTCAAATGATTCAAGGCAAGGCGCTGTCCTATAACAATATTGCCGATGCCGATGCCGCACTTGAATGCGTGAAACAGTTCCATGAGCCGGCCTGCGTGATCGTGAAGCACGCCAACCCCTGCGGCGTGGCCATCGGCGCGGATTTGACCATCGCCTACGATCGCGCATACGCCACCGATCCCACCTCCGCCTTCGGTGGAATTATTGCGTTTAACCGCCCACTTGATGCGCACACCGCCCGCAGCATCATCGAACGTCAGTTTGTTGAAGTGGTCATTGCGCCCGAAATCACCGCCGAAGCGCGGATTGAATTGGCCGCCAAACCAAATGTCCGCGTGCTCACCACCGGCCACTGGCCAGAACATAACCCACCGCGTTTGGATTTCAAACGGGTTCATGGCGGCCTGTTGGTACAAGAGAATGACGATGCGCCGATTGTAACCGCCGATTTATCCATCGTGACCCGGCGCCAACCAACCGTGGCCGAATTGCAGGATTTGCGCTTCGCATGGCAAGTCGCCAACTATGTGAAATCCAACGCAATCATCTACGCCAGTGGTGAGCAAACCATCGGCGTGGGCGCCGGGCAAATGAGCCGCGTCTATTCCGCCCGCATTGCTGCCATTAAAGCGGCGGATGCGGGTTTACCCGTGGCCGGCTCCGTGATGGCTTCCGATGCATTTTTCCCCTTCCGTGATGGCATTGATGCCGCTGCTGCGGTCGGCATCACCGCTGTCATTCAACCCGGAGGCTCACTGCGCGATCAGGAAGTCATTGATGCCGCCAATGAACACAACATCGCCATGGTCTTCACCGGCATTCGGCATTTCCGCCATTAATATCCTGCGGCAAATTTTCGCTCGGGCACGCACCCCGGCAAACACAAGGGCAACGCAATGGATATATTCTTCAACGATCTGCCTGCCGTAGCACCCCTCTGGGCTTGGCTGGGATTACTGACCAACCTTGGGTTGCTGTTTATCGGCACGCTGTTTTTGCTGTTGATGCGACAAAAAAACACCCAAACCCAACAAGAGCTGGCGCGTTTGCAGCATGAGCTCAACGAATACCAAGCGCACGCAAATAGCCAGACCCAAGCCATGGCCAATCTGCAGCACTTGGCCGAAACCCGGGGTACTGATTTAGCCAGTAGCCAAGCCACGCTTGCCGCACTCAGCCAACGGCTGGATGCGCTGCACGCCGAACGCCAAACTGAGCGCGTAGTCGCAAGCCAAACCATTGAGCAACTCACCCGACAGGTACAAAAACAATCCGCTGAACAAGCCGAATTGCACGAGCGACTCACTCAAGAACGCCGCGCATCCAGTGAAAAACTCGCCTTGCTTGATCAAGCAAAAACGCAATTGCAGCAAGCGTTTCAGGCCCTTTCAGCGGATGCCTTGCGCGCCAATAACGAATCCTTTTTAAAATTAGCGCAGGAAAACTTAAGCCGCTTTCAAACCGGAGCTGCGCAGGATTTAACCCAGCGCCAAGAGGCGATTGTGCAACTGACCCAACCCATTCGGGAACGGCTCGATCAGTTCGACGTCAAACTCAACACGCTTGAGCAAGTCAGAACAGGCGCTTATAGCGCGATGACTCAGCAAATTAACGACCTGCTGCAAATTCACTTGCCGCAATTGCACCGTGAAACCGCCGATCTCGTCCGCGCGTTGCGCCAACCACAAACCCGGGGTCGCTGGGGCGAGGTACAACTCAAGCGGGTCGTCGAACTGGCGGGGATGCTGGAACATTGCGATTTCGACGAGCAAGTCAGCCAGACCGATTCAGGCAGTCGCTTACGCCCCGATATGATTGTGCATTTACCCGGTGGACGGCGCGTCATCGTCGATGCCAAGGCGCCGTTGAATGCGTACTTGCACGCGATGGAAGCCACGACAGACGAGGCGCGGGCGCTCGCCCTGCAAGACCATGCCCGCCAAGTGCGTACCCACATTACCCAGCTCAGCAAGAAGGAATATTTCGATCAATTCGACCCCACTCCCGAATTTGTGGTGCTGTTCGTACCGGGTGAGGTATTTTTCTCCGCAGCCCTAATGCAAGACCCGACTTTGATTGAATATGGCGCTGAAAAGCGGGTTATTCCTGCCAGCCCGACCACCTTGATTGCCTTGCTCAAAGCGGTGGCCTACGGTTGGCGGCAAGAGGCACTGGCAAAAAATGCCCAGGAAATGGCCGAATTAGGCCGAGATTTATATGAACGGATTGGTACCTTGGCTACCCACTGGCAAAAAGTCGGAAGGCATCTTGATCAGGCCGTCGGCGCGTTCAACCAGTCGGTCGGCACACTCGAAGGTCGGGTACTGCCCACCGCGCGTAAATTTCAAGCACTGGGCGCGGTGCGCAGTGACCGGGATGATCTGCCCAATTTGGCCCCACTCACCACAGAAACCCGACCACTCACCGCACTGGAGTTGACGGTTGGGCAACATGCGTCACCGGCGCCCAGCAATCCGATCAAACAAACGGATTAAAAACCTCATCCTTTTGCTTACGATGCCGTTTGAGCTCAAAAGAAAGCACCTGGGCAAATTCTTCCGCATCAAGCGGCTTGGCGGGCTGCTGGGTGCTGCGCACCGTTAATTCGGAGGCAATCGCCTGGATTAACTGCTCGAGCTCGGTAGTTGATAGGGCATTCAATTCAGTGGTCAGTGTCGTGTTCAAAGGAAAATCAACTCATCAAAACGGAATGAAAACGGGGCTGAAGATTCAAATTAAATCGCTCGGTACGAATGCGCAAATCTCGGAAGTGGGTCGTCACTGTTAACGTGGGGGCAATTTCAACAATGGATAATCCGCGATCCGGCTGATTTTCATAGGCACCGGTGTCAATCCAAATTCGGTTACCGGCCCGCCGGGGTGAGCTCAAAATACTGTGACCGTAAATAACCCACGCAATGCCGCTAATCGTGCGGTCACGATGCTCACCGCGCATTAACGATTGAAACTGTGTTCGTCCCCACAAAATCGGCTCAATACTGGGGTCATCACGAGGCTGATCCCAGAATTTAACTTTCTTGATGCGCTCCAGACGGGCTACATTACGGTTCCAATCCCAATCGGGGAGTTCCGCGTGCACCACGCCCACCGCATTGGCTCCATTACCAATTTGAATCATTAACGGCATTTGGCCGATCAAATTCATGATTTCCGTGATGAGATCCGCCCACTTGTCCTCATTGAGCGAATCATACCCATCCAATAACCATTGGGCGCCAGCCGCCTCGAGGCGCTTGCGGGCGGAGGGATCCAGCTGACGCTGCGTCAGGGCTTGGCGGTATTGACTCAATAACCGCTCATGATTACCCGCCACGGAAAAAAACCATGGCTCAGATAATAACCGTAAGGTATTCATCGAATCAGTCCCGCGGTCAATCAAATCCCCCACCGAAATTACGCGATCGCGATCCGGTTTGAATTGATGATATTCGAGCACTTTTTCCAAGCGGGTTAAATTACCGTGCAGGTCGCCCACGACAAAATCCCGTCCGCCGGAATTAATCAGGAGTTGCTTAAATAGTGTCATTAATGCAGATCAATCGTTCGATAAATTAAAAAACCCGTTCCGCGAACCTAATGGCGACATAAACAGGCGGAAAGCGCATAAGCACTGCGTGAATCACACAATTCATGGGCAGTATGAAGATAAGTTTTTTTGAGTATGGCGCCTGGATAAATTTTCGTCAAGAACCAGATAAAATCACCTAAACACATGATGTCAAAAATGGTTTTAAGCACTCGTCGGCCACTTCGGCAAATCCAAACCATGCTCAGATTAAAAACCTTGATAAGCACTTGGGCATTGCGACGCTTAAACTGCACGCCGCTTATTAAAAATTCGTCATCGCAACAGAATCCAGAGACACCCAATCCACCCAAGGAGCTCGCTATGTTTATGTCCCGTTTGTTCCAATCCGTTCTGCTCATCTTCGCACTCGGCATGAGTGGCCTATTAACAGCCCAAACCGCAAATGCCGATGACAAGGCAATTGATGCCGTCGGCGGAAACTCTTTAGCAAAGCATCACATCGTGCTGCAGGAAACCGAGGACGATCCCCAGCGCCAAACCTTGTTATTAAACGTGGCCAGCAATCTCCTCCAAGCCTATGGAGATAATGTCGATATTGAGGTGGTTACCTTCGGCCCGGGCATCAGCTTACTCTTTGCAAATAATGAACATGCCAAACGTATTGAGTCCCTTGCACAAGAAGGTGTTCGGTTCTCCGCCTGCATGAATGCGCTGAAAAATGCGACCGAGCGACTCGGACACGAACCGGCACTCAATCCCGTCGCAAAGAAAGTCCCAGCCGGTATTGTGCGGGTGATTGAACTGGTTGACGCGGGTTATATCCTTGTTCGCCCCTAAGCACACCAACCCGATTCACCGGGGGTTTTAGTGGCTCGCTCATCCATCGTCTTGCTCGAAGAAAAGCAGGTAAAATTAATCGACAATTAACATGAATCCCTTAAAAAATACCGCCGCTGAGTCCCAAATGAGCCCAGAGGATGTGGCCCAGTTTATTCATCAAGAACAGCAAGATCGCCGAGGTGGGTTCACGCCCAGGGCGGTTTTCGTTCAGAAACTGGATAAATTTGGCTCTCCGAGCTTGGCCGTACTCACCTTCGAGCACGCGGCATCGTTAACCATCGCGGGATTGCTCAACGTCGCGCCCGATGATCAAGTTATCGTCTACGATGATAATGCACCTGCGGGTGCTCAATATTTTTATGGCACCGTCGGAGAAATACGTGAAGCACACCGTCCAGCCGATGCCATACGAGGTATGCGATTGATTTATATCAATAAAAAATCATCTGATGCGGTGATCAATGAATCGAATGCCGGGGTTAACCGCTCATAAATTGGTGACAGCCTGCTTTTTGATATGACCCAGGAATTCACTGCCCTCCTTGAACCTATCGAGCCAAAGCCCATGCGTGATTTGATTGAACCCGAGGAGTTATCTCTCATTGAACATGCGGCACGGCAGGCCGATGCGACCAGAGCGCAACTCGACCAATTAAGGTTACTGGTTCGTGTGAGTCCTTTTGTAGCCCACAGTCTGCAGATTCAACCCGATATTTGGCCCTTTCTTCTGGCTCATGTCGGCGTGCCAAATGGAACAAAACCACTCGCGGAACGTATCCACGCGCAACTCGACCCGAGTTCGCTTGAAGATTTTGATCGGCGCTTGCGGCATATTCGACGCGCTGAAATGGTTCGTATTGCTTGGCGTGATGTCAATGGGTTAGCCCCGACCCACGAAACGCTGAATGATCTCTCCGATCTTGCCGATATCTGTGTTCAGCACGCGTTAACCGCGCATGAACGTGTGCTGATCATGCGCCACGGCACCCCCCGCGGCATCGATGGTGATGAACAGCAACTCATTGTTTTAGGCATGGGAAAACTCGGCGGACATGAGCTGAATTATTCATCAGACATTGATTTGATTTTTGCCTTTGAACAAGAGGGAGAAACGGATGGCGCCCGCACGATTTCCAACAGCGAATTTTTCATTAAGTTGGGCCAACGGATGATTAAATCGCTGAATGAAGTCACACGCGATGGCTTTGTTTTTCGAGTGGATATGCGTCTTCGTCCCCATGGCGATGAAGGGGGGCTCGCCCTGAGTTTTGATGCAATTGAGCAATATTACACCACGCTTGGCCGCGAATGGGAGCGGTATGCGTTAATTAAAGCGCGGGTAATTGCCGGGGATTTCGCTGCGGGTGCGCGTTTACTCCAATTACTTAAGCCCTTTGTGTACCGTAAATATTTGGATTTTGGCGCCTTTGCCCAATTACGGGAGATGAAAAAGGCGATTGAACAGGAAATGTGTCGCAAGGGACTGATCGAAAACATCAAATTAGGTCCCGGCGGCATTCGGGAGGTCGAATTTATTGGTCAGCTTTTTCAGTTACTGCGCGGTGGCCGTGAACCCCAATTGCAAACACGCCGCATTCTCACCACATTAACAGTGCTGCTTGATCTCAAAGAACTGCCTTCATCCATGGTTGATGATCTCAAAGCGGGCTATGATTTTTTGCGACGCGCCGAGAATCGTTTGCAAATGATGCGCGATCAGCAAACCCAAACCTTACCCACAGATGAAACAGATCGTGCCCGACTATCCCTGGCCATGGGTTACCCGACGTGGACAGCCTTTCTCGATGTTTTAAATGAACATCGCCAACGTATTCATCGCCATTTTGGTGCCGTCCTTCAAACCAGTCGTGATGAAGTCCCCGATAACGATCCACTATCCCGCCTCTGGCATAAAGACCTATCGGGTGAATCCGCAATTGAAGCACTGCGACAGGCTGGCTTTAGTGCACCTGAAACCACCTTAAATGTCCTGAGAGATTGGCAGGACGACTTGCGCGCCCATATCACCGATACCGTGCAGCAACGGCTTGATTTACTCATCCCCAAACTCCTGCACCAAGTCGCTGATACTGATGCGCGCGCCGAAACGCTCCGCGCGATCTTTGAACTCATTAGTGCGGTACTCAGTCGTTCGGTTTATTTGGCCTTACTGATTGAGCAACCCCAAGCCCTAAAACAGCTGGTTCAACTGTGCGCAGCGAGTCCCTGGATTGCCGACCTGTTACGACAGCAGCCCATTTTGCTTGATGAATTAATTGATGCGCAAAGCCTCTATCTTCAACCGAGTGCAGATGAATTAAGGGCGGAATTGGCCGGATTTTTAGCGCGATTTCCCGATGACGAAGAGCGGCAATTCGACGAATTGCGGCGTTTTCGCCAACTCGCTGTGTTACGGGTTGCGGCGGCTGATGTGATGGGAATTTTACCTGTCATGCGCGTATCCGATCAACTCACCTGGATTGCAGAAGTTGTGCTCGAAACCGTTGTTTGGCGTGCTTATCAGCAATTAGTTGAGCGACATGGCGAACCGCAGGCAACCAAGCCCGATGGCACTCGCTATACGCCCGGTTTTGCAGTCATTGCTTATGGGAAATTCGGTGGAATTGAGCTGGGTTATGGCTCGGATCTGGATTTGGTTTTCTTGCATGACTCAACGGATACAGATGCCCTGACTTTGGGCGCGAAAGCCATCGACAATCAAGTATTTTTTGCCCGACTGACCCAGAAAATCATTCATATTTTAAGTATCCGAACCCCTGCAGGTGTCCTGTACGAGGTGGATACCAGATTGCGGCCCGACGGAGCGAGCGGACTCATCGTTTCCAGCCTGCATGGGTTCGCGCAGTATCAAAACGAACATGCTTGGCTGTGGGAAACCCAAGCGCTTTGTCGCGCTCGCTTCATCACCGGCAGTCCCGCCATTGCGGATAGGTTCGCTGAAACACGGCTCGCCTGTTTGGGTAAATCGCGGGATGCTGCCGCGCTCAGAAGTGCCGTGTTAGCTATGCGCGAGAAAATGCGTCACGAACATGAACACACCAAACCCGATGAATTTCATCTAAAAATGGGATTGGGCGGTATTACGGACATTGAGTTTATTGTGCAGTATCTTTTACTCCGCCACGCCAATCTACACCCCAGGATTACGGCACACACCGACAATATCCGACAGCTGCGTGCCTTATCTCAAGATGGCCTCTTGGACGAACGACTCAGTGAGACGCTGGTGACGGCATATCAAAACTTGCGCAATGCCACGCATCGTCGCACGCTACACCAAGAGCCACTGATCACCGCATGCGCCGAATTTGTCGAGGAGCGCACTGCGGTTATTCGTGCCTGGAATCAGGTATTTGAAGTGTCAGCATGACGGGCGTGTGATCAGAAGGCCGTTCCCAGCCGCGTGGCTCTGAATCCACGACACAGGCCGTGACATTTGGCGCCAATGGTTCACTCGTCAGAAGATGATCAATGCGCAAACCATGATTTCGCCGAAAACCCCCGCCACGATAATCCCACCACGTATAGCAACCCGCCCCGGGTTCAAACCTGCGAAGTGTGTCAACCAACCCCAAATCGAGAAAACCGGTAAAGAATGCGCGTTCGCGATCACTACACAGAACTTGGCCTTGAAATTTTTTGGGATCATAGACATCGTCATCGGTCGGAGCAATATTGAAATCGCCCAGTACAATTAACTTGGGGTAGCGGATAATTTCAGCCACCAACCACGCGTGAAATGCAGCCAACCATGTTAATTTGTATTCAAATTTTTCCGACTCCGTGGATTCTCCGTTGACCACATAGATATTAATGATCCGCAGATCACCGAATGCCGCCGCCACCACCCGACGCTGCATATCTCCAAGCCCTGGAATGTCATACACAATATCCTGGGGCTCGCCCAGGGCACTTTGATAAATCAAGGCGACGCCATTATAGGTTTTTTGGCCATTGAGGATCACTCGGTAACCCAATGCTTCAATTGCTGCAGAATTAACGGCTTCATTGACCTGTTTTAGCTCCTGCAGCCCTAAAATCGCCGGCCGATGGTGTGTTAGCCAATCCAGTACCTGGGGAAGCCGAACATTCAGTGAATTCACATTCCACGTTGCAATTTTCAATCCAGTGGCCTCGTTCACGGGCGAACATAATAAGCATTCATGAGTAGGGAAAAACTGAGCACGCTCAGCCCCCAGAGCGAATAACCCCATCGGCGGAACCGCCGCGCGAGGGTTGTTTGATCAACGGCTGAAATCAAATATGGCCGACGACTTTGGCAGTTTGCGCCGATTACATGCGTGTGATTCGGCTCGTAGGTTTCTGTGATGCGCTGTTCTTGCGTGATTTTCTGCGCCAGAAGACGAGCCTGATGCCACTCTTGACCATCAATCACCCCATTACCATCCTGGTCAAAGGATTTCATTTTGGCGGGGTCTGACTTCCATTCGCTCAAAAGCGCCTTAACCGACTCGTGTTCTGCCTGATAGGCATCATGGGTAATTGTTTTAAACCAACCCAATACATAGATCGGATGATCCGCTAATAGCAATTTCTCGGTATAACGATAGTTTGCAAACAACCGGGCGCCAGCCCCCATGAGGCCACCCACCGGACGCTCTGAATCACCATACCAATTCCGTACTAATCCTGGATGAATATGGGCAAGATCGGGATCCACTAAACAGGTACCGCTCTCGTCTTGCACCGATATCAATTGATCGCTTTGATGAGAATAAACACGCCGCCACGTACTCTGACTTGAATCACCGAATTTATTCTCCTTTTGCGCGACTTCAACCCAAAACCAAACACAGGCATCACCGGAAAGCGGTGAGGCGAGTGGTGCAGAATCGATCTGCTTGGCCACGCCTTCGATTTCAATATAACCTTGGTGCGCCGATGCGATTTTTGATGTCGGTGTATTGATAATCCAATACGTGCGGCGGATAAAATAAACCCCGGCAATGAGTAGCGCCAGGGTAATAAACAGCACGACCAACAGATAGTTTCTATAGCCCCCAACACTTAAATGTTCAACCCAGGCAAGATAGGACGACATATCACAAACGCAACGTTAGGGCTGAAACAGAGACTTAAGATTCACATCCTTGATTTCGTCATTGTGAAAAGTCAATAGCTTAAAAGGGCGGAAACGAAACAGTTGCGCAATCAACACATCCGGAAATTGTTCAATACGAACATTATTGATATTCACAGAGGCATTATAGAATTCTCGCCGATCCGCAATCATATTTTCCAAGCCTGAAATCCGCTGCTGTAAATGCTGGAAACTCGCATTAGCCATCAGTTCTGGATACGCCTCTGCCACCGCGTAAAATCCGACCAACCCCGCGCGCAATTGGTTTTCCGCCGCGCCCAAGCCCTCGATATCGCCCCGATCCTGTGCGCCCCGCACGGCAGATCGCGCATGCATGACCTTCTCTAGCGTCTCTTGCTCATATTGCATGTATTGCTTCGCCGTCTCAACCAGCTTTGGCAGCTCATCGTGACGCTGCTTCAACAACACATCAATATTCGACCATGCCTGTGAAACATTATGTTTTAGGACAACCAGCCCGTTATACATAATGATCGCCCATACCACGATCAAACCAACCAAAAATAAAAGTACCGAAATCGTTACGCCCATTTTCGCTCTCCTTATCCTTAATTCATGCGTTCCTCTAAGGCTTCATTTTTCAAATATCAATGCTCACTGCTGATAGCGCGAATCGTTCAATAAAGTCGCGGCGCGGCTCGACCAAATCCCCCATCAGAATGGTAAATAACTCATCGGAGGCAATGGCGTCTTCGATGCGCACTTGCAGCAACCGCCGGGTTTGTGGGTTCATGGTTGTTTCCCACAACTGATCCGGGTTCATTTCACCCAAGCCTTTATACCGCTGGATACCTAGGCCCCGACGACCTTCCTGCATGAGCCAGTCAATTGCCTGCTCAAAATGCGTGATGGGCGCGGTTTTCTCGCCACGAAGCACTCGGGCATCTGAGCCAATCAATCCCTCAAGTTGCATAGCCAACTCACCCAGCACCTTGTAATCTGCCGTCGCAAAAAAAGTGGCGGGCAAGAATGTTTCACGTGAAACGCCATGTTGCTGACGCTGGATTTTAATCCCTGACACACCCTCGGCAGCGGATGCCAGCGAAACTTCATAACCGACACCAGGATCCGCAAATTCATTAATCAGGGAAATGAATCGGGACAGCCAAGCATTAAATGAATCGGAATCGATCACCTCTGCTGTCGTCATTTTGGGCAAATGCAGGACGGCTTTCAATGCGACAGCATCATATCGGTGCGACAGTCGGTCAATAATTGCTTGTGCCACCAAATATTCACGCGCCATTGTTTCGAGCGCGAGGCCGGTAATCAGCGGCGCCTCAGCGTTGACCCGCAGCGCGGCATTATCCACCGCCAACTGTAGCAAGTACTGATTCAGAGCCAAGTCATCCTTAAGGTACTGTTCCTGTTTTCCTTTTTTAACTTTATAAAGTGGCGGCTGAGCAATATAAATATGCCCACGCTCAACCAGCTCTCGCATTTGGCGATAGAAAAAAGTGAGCAGCAAGGTACGAATATGACTGCCATCGACATCCGCATCGGTCATGATGATAATGCGATGATATCGAAGTTTTTCGGGATTAAAGTCTTCTCGCCCAATGCCACAACCCAACGCCGTAATCAAGGTACCAACTTCAGCAGAGGCCAGCATTTTGTCAAAACGGGCCTTTTCCACGTTCAGAATTTTGCCCTTCAGCGGCAAAATAGCCTGTGTACGCCGATCACGGCCTTGCTTGGCTGAACCGCCGGCAGAATCACCTTCGACTAAGTAAATCTCGGATAAGGCCGGATCTTTTTCCTGGCAATCCGCCAACTTTCCTGGAAGCCCCGCAATATCCAGGGCACCTTTCCTGCGCGTCATTTCCCGCGCTCTGCGCGCCGCCTCACGCGCACGAGCTGCCTCGATAATCTTGTTGGTAATGAGCACCGCTTCCGTTGGGTTTTCCTCCAGGAATTCAGCTAACCGCTCTGAAGTCAACGACTCAACCGCCGACTTCACCTCAGAGGAAACCAGTTTTTCTTTAGTTTGCGACGAAAACTTGGGATCGGGCACTTTGACAGAAATGATCGCGACCAAGCCTTCACGCCAATCTTCACCCGAGGTAGCCACTTTGGCTCTTTTGAGGATACCGGTACGCTCCATATAATCATTCAGCGTACGCGTTAAGGCAGCACGAAAGCCGGTTAAGTGGGTACCGCCATCCCGCTGGGGGATGTTATTGGTATAGCAAAACAAATTTTCTTGATAGGTATCATTCCATTGCAGGGCAAGCTCAACTAACACCGCATCCTTTTGACCCGTAAAACTCAATACGTTTTTATGAATCGCCGTCTTACCTTTGTTTAAATGCTCAACAAAAGCCCGAATACCCCCTTCATAATAAAAAATATCGGATCGGCCCGAGATCTCGTCGATTAAATGGACGCGAATGCCGGAGTTAAGAAAAGACAACTCACGTAGACGCTTGGCCAAAATATCGTAATGAAAAACCACATCCGTAAAAACAGTTGGACTCGGAAGGAAACGAACGGACGTACCGGTTTTATCCGAAACCCCGATATCAGCCAACGGTGCCAGGGGGACACCAAGTCGATAAGACTGGCGATACGCCCGGCCACCACGGAAAATATTGAGATCAAGCTCATCGGATAGCGCATTAACGACGGACACACCGACGCCGTGTAAGCCACCCGAAACCTTATAACTGTTTTGATCGAACTTTCCGCCCGCATGCAGGACAGTCATGATTACCTCAGCGGCGGATACCCCTTCTTCTGCGTGAATATCAACAGGAATACCTCGACCATTATCCGTGACAGAGATTGAGCCATCCGCATTCATTATCACAGTCACGGTATCGCAATGGCCCGCAAGTGCTTCATCCACGGCGTTATCGACGACCTCGAACACCATATGATGCAGACCGCTGCCATCATCGGTATCACCAATGTACATGCCGGGCCGTTTACGAACGGCATCCAGCCCTTTAAGGACCTTAATACTCGTCGAGTCGTAATTCGTGTTATCGCTCATAAGGGACATCCAATCACACAGCAAAATAAAGATCAAATTATAACATGGATGTAATCTTACCGGCGCTCAAACCGAATTTCGCGTCAAACTTAAAGTCCAGCGGGTTGCGATCGGTCGCAGAGAAAAAGGCCTGATGCCCAAATTGGGATAAAAAATCCAGCAATAATGCAGAGTGGAGATTATCTAACTCGGAAATAAAATCATCAAACAAAAGTACTGCGGTTTTTTGCGAAATATTACGCCATACACTGGCAACCGTTAAATAGAGTGCCGCTATGAATAGCTTCATTTGCCCGCGTGATGCCGTTGATTTAAGCCCGAAATCATTGATGGTAAATAGCAGGTCGGCCCGATGAGGACCGCTTAACGTCTGGCCTAGTTCACGCTCGCGCAATCGGTTTCGCTCCAAAGACTCCAACAAAGACCCCGTCGGCCGATAACCAGGGTAATACTCGATTTTAAATGACAAATTAGGCGATAAATGCAAAAAAATATCGGGCAAAACTGCGGCAAGATAATTCAAAGCGGCAACACGCTGATGGGTAAGCATCTCACTATACTGAACAAATAACCCATCCCATGCAACAGTTGACTGACCACTTTTCAACGCCGCATTTCGTTGCCTTAAAACCCGAGAAAATTGAGTGAAAACCCCAGAGAACTCTGGAAAAAGATAAAAGGCAGTTCGATCTAAAAACTTCCGTCGATATTCAGGGCCGCCCAAAACCAAATCATCAGACTGAGCGTGCAAGGCCAATACAGGCAAATGCGCAACAAAAGTACTGGCTGATGGAATATCTTCATGATCAACTTTTAATCTAAATCGCTCCTTACAGCGCTCGATGGCCATAAAAAAAGGTTCGTCAGCCCCCCGCACGGACGCACGAACAACTGCGCAGGATTGATTTTGTGCAATCAAATCATGATGGGCCTGGCTACGAAACGACTTAAGATTGCCCAAAAAATAGATGGATTCGAGCAAGCTCGTTTTGCCCGCGCCATTTTCTCCGATTAAAAGATTAAAACCAGAGGAAAATTCGCAATCTGAAATACTTAAATTACGAAAATGAGTAACAGAAATGGATGCAATATGCGCCAAACAGAATTACAGCTTCATTGGCATTAAAACATACTTGGTACTAATACCGCTCGAGCTTTCTGGCGTGATTAAAACACTTGACTCTGGCGCCTCGAGCGCCATATAAACACGCTCAGAATCTATCACTGCTAAAATATTAAGCAAATAAGCAATATTAAATGAAATCTTTAGGTCGTCGGCCGTATATTCCACAACCATTGTCTCTTTTGAAGACTCATGCTCTGAATTACTCGATTCGATCATGAGCTGATTAAGGGTTAGGTGAAAATAAGCACCTGCGAAACGCTCATTAGACAGAATACTCGCCCGCTGCAAAACAAGCTTTAAATCATATTTAGGAGAAATCAATACCTTACTGTTAGCCTGTGGAATTACCCGCGTATAATCAGGATATTTGCCATCAATGAGCTTGCTAATCAAGTAATTATCGCCTATTAATAATTCTATCTGGTTATCCCGTAAAGAAACATCAACAAGAACCTCACTGTCTCTGGTTAATGATTTAAGCATTTCGCCAATCATCTTTCTGGGAATAATGACCTGGCGTTTTTCTTGATCCGGGCAATCGTGGATCAATTGGGCATAAGCAAGACGATGACCGTCCGTCGCAACTGCAATAATCTCTGTGGGATTCACCTCAAGAAGCAATCCATTTAAAAAATAGCGGACATCTTGCTGGGCCATAGAAAATTGAGTTTTTTCAATCAGCGTGTACAGATTTTTTTCTGAGATGGCGATCGTGCTTTGATGCGTCGCATCAATCGACATTTGCGGGAAATTTGCCGCGTCAATGGTGGCCAAGCGAAACTTACCTGTACCAATATCAATATCGAGCCAGCCCTCTTGGTGACTTAATTTGATATCCGCATCTGCTGGAGCCGCCTTAACAATTTCGGCCAATTTGCGCGCATTGACCGTAGACGCGCCGGGTACAAGGACACTGACATCAATGGAGGTGCGCAATTGGATTTCAAGGTCGGTGGCGACTAAATTTAACCGGCTTTCGGTCACATCAAGCAGCAGGTTACTTAATATTTGCATCGTTTGACGCTTTTCAACACCCCCAATAACTTGGGTGATCGCCGCGTTAAACTTTTCCCGATTGACAACAAATTGCATTATTTACAGCCCCAAGTTAGTTCATTAGTTCGATTATCAAACATTCAATGTATGCCGAAGCAAATTGTAATCATCATTAAGTTTTGTTTCTATTTCACGCAGTTCTTCAATTTTTTTACAGGCGTGAATGACCGTCGTATGATCCCGTCCGCCAAATGCTTCGCCAATTTCGGGCAAGCTATGATTGGTTAATTCTTTTGCCAGGCTCATCGCAACCTGACGCGGTCTTGCAATAGAGCGGGAACGCCGAATACCTGTCAAATCCGTCACTTTCAGATTATAAAATTTGGCCACCGTACGCTGAATATTTTCTAGTGTAATCAGCTTTGCCTGCGCGGCGATTAAATCTTTCAACGCCTCTTTGGTTGACTCCACCGTGATCGGTCGACCCGTAAATTGCGCTGTCGCGATAACCCGCCGTAACGAACCCTCAAGCTCTCGGATATTGGCGCGAATGCGTTTCGCGATGAAGAAAGCCACATCGGTACTTAAGGATATTTGCGACAACTCGGCCTTGCTTTGCAAAATAGCGACACGTGTCTCAAGATCGGGGGGTTCTACCGCAACGGTAAGCCCCCAACCAAAGCGTGATTTTAACCGCTCTTCAAGCCCTTCAATTTCTTTCGGGTAGCGATCGCAGGTCATGATAATTTGCTGCCCTTGCTCGATCAGGGCATTAAAGGTGTGAAAGAACTCTTCTTGGCTGCGATTTTTACCCGCAAAAAACTGTATATCATCAATCAGCAACGCATTGACAGAGCGATAATAATTCTTAAAGTCTTCAATAGTATTGTTTTTAATCGAGCTAACCATTTGTTGTACATAGCGCTCACTGTGCAAATACACCACTTTAGCGTTTGGCGAGTGCTCAAGAATCGCATTGCCTACCGCTTGCATTAAATGCGTTTTACCTAAACCGACCCCGCCATAAATAAACAAGGGGTTATAGCCGCCCCCCGGATTCTGTGCCACCTGTTGTGATGCGGCACGCGCCAACTGGTTGGATTTACCTTCGACAAAATTTTCAAAGTTAAATTTACTATTGATATGGCTAATGAATTCTTTGTGGCCATTGCCGCCTGCCGCCGCCAGATGAGTCGCCTCCCCAGAGGCAATTTTTTCCGGTGCGGGGGGCGGCAACATTCTTGGATTTGTGGCAGTTTGTGCGGCAGGCGCCGATTGCGCACTACCAACTTGCAAGCTTATTTCCAACATCGGGCGGTGCAATAAAATTTGCGCCTGATCTAAAATTTTTGCCCGAAGTTGCTGGGCCACCATATCCAGGACAAAGCGGTTCGGTGCCCACAGAACCAAGTGGTTTTCATCCTTAAATTCTGGCTGCAGGGGACGAACCCACATATTAATCTGCTGTGACGAAAGCTCATGAGACAATCGCTCAATACATTGCTGCCAAAGGTCTGAAGTGATTGTCGACATATCGGGGAAAACGAACCTACGCGAAAGATCTCTAGTGTATCACCGACACGGGCCGAAGCGCAGCCTTGCCCGTTCGCAGTTTTAGTCCTCTTAACATCACACCAAAACGGGGAAGCCATTGGTTCAATGTGGATTCTTGGTTGACATCGGTCCATTTTTTCAGTCTAATGTTTGGCCTTTTGGCATACCGCGTTCGATCGCTTTTCACATTGGGTTTGTCTCGCTGGTTTTGTGGGATGACGTTTGTAGAATTTTTTGTTTTCGCACAATTCGGTACGCTGGTTTTTCGATAGGAATTTTTAGCATGAAAAGAACATACCAACCCAGCATCATTCACCGCGCCCGAACCCACGGTTTTCGCGCCCGCATGGCGACTCGGGGTGGCCGCGCTGTGATTAATGCACGTCGCGCCAAAGGCCGTAAGCGCCTCGCCGTCTGATTCGGCCATCTGATCGATCTGCCCCTTAACCGAACCATGTTGGCCTCGCCCAAACGGTTTGGTTTTTCGGTCGAGGCGCGTTTAATTCGTCCCGATGAATTTAAGCGCGTCCTACAATCTGGTAAACGAATTCACCACGACCATTTAATGGCCGTGGTTGGCTCTGTTGCGGGGGATTCGCCGCGATTGGGTTTGGCTATTGCGAAAAGGCAGGCGCGCCATGCGCATGATCGAAACCGGATTAAGCGCGCTGCTCGGGAGTATTTTCGTCTTCATCGTGCGCAATTACCGACTTTAGACTACGTAATCATGGCGAAATCCGGTGCCGATAAACTATCACCCCCGGCCCTTAACCACATGATGCATCAGTTATTTGAAAAGGTGGCCGCGCGATGCGTTGGCTCCTAATTAAACTGGTACGGGGTTATCAGTTGCTGATCAGCCCCGTTTTGCCACCGAGCTGTCGTTTTGAACCGACTTGCTCCAGTTATGCCATTGAAGCAATTCAAATCCATGGCGCATGGCGCGGCGGTTGGTTGGCGATTAAACGGCTTGGCCGCTGCCAACCTTTTTGTGCGGGCGGTTATGATCCCGTACCCGGTTCTCCATGCACTTGTCATGATCCTCAGGCACACTTACCTGCCGATACGCAAAATAGACATTCCTCAACGCCTTGTGCGCAAGTGGAACCGGATTTCATTTTGCCTGTCAACGAGAACCCGTGTGATCAGGGGGCATCAACGTCCACCGATCCGGCTTCACCTGTTATAAACCCCCACAAATGATTGAGTCTTAAAGATGGATAATCGTCGCCTGATTTTGGTTGTAGCCCTTGGTTTTGTATTGATTCTGCTCTGGCAAGCCTGGACAAAAGATCAGCAACAGGCCATGAATGTCGCCACAACACAAGCTCAATCAATACCGACGTC
Source organism: Pseudomonadota bacterium (assembly GCA_021801265.1). GTDB lineage: Bacteria > Pseudomonadota > Gammaproteobacteria > Halothiobacillales > Halothiobacillaceae > Halothiobacillus. The sequence continues at coordinate 491,257 of JAJYYE010000001.1, forward strand.
GGCTATTCCAGAGCACGCAAAAGATCTTCCTAATGCGGCACCGTCTGTGGCAAGCCAACCAGCCAACGTCGAAACCAGCGCCGTGTCTGTATCAAAAATTTCCGTACAAACCGATGTACTGTCTCTAAAAATCAACCCTCGCGGCGGCGTGATTGATGAAGCGGACTTACTGAAATACCCTGAAGAGCAAAATAAAGCTGAACCCGTGCACTTGCTCACAGACAGCAATGGCTTTGTATATGTCGCGCAGTCGGGTTTGCTTGGAGAGAAAGGCTCACCCGCACCAGACCATTACGCCGAATTTCAGTCACAACAATCCCAATACCGACTCCAACCCGGGCAAAATGAGCTTCGCATCCCGCTCAGTTGGGAAAAAGATGGCATTAAAATCACCAAATGGTTCATTGTAAAACGTGGTGATTACACGATTAAAGTCGAATACCAGATCAATAACACCACAGGGCAACCGTGGAGCGCCAGTCAATATCGGCAACTCACCCGCCTTGGTACCACGCCCGGTACGCAGTTGGTTCACACTTACACCGGTGGGGTGTATGCCGGGGATGTATCCGGCAGTAAAGATCGCCTCGCCTATCAAAAAGTGACTTTTGAAGATATGGCGAAAACCAACTTATCCAAAGCGCTGAGCAATGGTTGGGTGGCGATCATCCAGCATTACTTCATGAGCGCTTGGGTACCAACTGATCGGCAACAGGTCAATAATTTCTACACCCTGGTTTCATCCAAAAACAATCAAACACTGTATACGATTGGCATGTCATCGCCCGTTGACTCCATCGCGGCTGGCAGTAAAGGTGAGCTCAGTTCGAGCTTGTATGTTGGGCCTAAAATTCAATCCAATCTCGCCCCACTGGCGCAAGGCCTAAACCTCACCATTGATTTCGGCATTTTCACCGTCATTGCCGATCCCATTTTTTGGTTGCTCAAACAGTTCTATGACTGGGTGGGCAACTGGGGCTGGTCGATTGTGCTCGTGACCATGGTCATCAAATTGTTTTTCTTATGGCCGTCTGCCATCAGCTATCGGTCCATGGCGAAAATGCGGGCCGTCACCCCGAAAATGCAACAGCTGAAAGAACGGTTTGGCGATGATCGCCAAAAACTTTCTCAAGAAATGATGAAGCTGTACCAGAAAGAAAAAATCAATCCTTTGGGCGGCTGCCTGCCGATTGTGATTCAAATTCCGGTATTTATTTCACTGTATTGGGTACTAGCTGAATCGGTTGAGCTACGTCAGGCACCTTGGATTTTTTGGATTCACGATTTATCCCAAAAAGACCCTTATTTTGTGCTGCCATTGCTGATGGGTATTTCCATGTTTATTCAGCAAAAACTCAATCCTGCACCGGTTGACCCGATGCAACAGAAAATCTTCGCGTGGTTGCCGGTGATCTTTACCGTGTTTTTCTCCTTCTTCCCGTCGGGTTTGGTGCTGTACTGGTTCGTGAACAACCTGCTTTCCATCGCGCAGCAATACACCATTACCCGGCAAATCGAAAAACAAATGGCATTGACTAAAACCGAATAAGGCGGGTGAAATTTACGATGTGCACCCTGTAACGCGATAGAGCTGCGCCCATGAGTCAACGCGATACCATTGTTGCCATCGCCACTGCTCCGGGGCGCGGTGGGGTCGGTATTATTCGTTTATCGGGTGCTGAAGCCCACCGAATTGCCCGTCAAGTCGTACCCGAACTCCCCCCCGTACGTTATGCACGTCATGTCCCGTTTTTAGATGCTCAAGCAAACGACAGTATTGATGATGGCCTCTGCATCGTCTTTGTCGCACCCCATTCGTATACCGGCGAAGATGTGGTGGAATTACAGGGTCACGGCGGCCCGGTTGTTTTAGATCGACTACTCAACATATTACTTAAACTGGGTGCGCGGTTAGCCCGCCCGGGGGAATTTACTGAGCGGGCCTTTCTGAATGGCCGGATCGATCTTGCGCAAGCCGAAGCGGTGGCTGATTTGATCGATGCGAGTAGCCAGGCGGCGGCCCACGCGGCCAGTCGGGCATTGCGCGGAATATTCTCAGAACGCGTGACCGCAATCACCACAGCACTCATTGAATTACGTGTCTATATCGAATCCGCTTTAGATTTTCCTGAAGAGGAAATCGATTTTTTATCCGACAGCCGACTTTGGGAGAGAAATCAGCAACTTCTGCATGATTTAGCAACACTCCTTGCCCAAACGCAGCAAGGGGTATTGCTACGCGAAGGGATGCGCATCGCCATCATCGGCCAACCCAATGCGGGAAAATCCAGCCTTTTAAATCAATTGGCGGGTGAAGACCGTGCCATTGTGACGGATATCCCTGGCACCACACGCGATGTATTACGCGCCGAAATTCAAATTGATGGCCTACCCATTCACATCATTGACACGGCAGGTCTTCGCCACAGCGATGATCCCATTGAGCAAGAAGGAATTCGGCGCGCCTGGTTAGAAATTGATCAGGCAGATGCCATTGTGCTCTTGCGTGATGATCGGGATCATTTCAGCTTGGACGATCAAAAACTCCTGGCACAAATGCCGCAAAAACCCATGGTGGAAGTCCATAATAAAATCGATCTTACCGGCAATACAGCCGGTTTAAATCCCGCCAATAACACGATCAATATCAGTGCCAAAACTGGTGCAGGCCTACCTGAATTACGCAACCACCTGAAGCAACTCATGGGCTATCAATCCACCGATGGGGGACAATTTATTGCCCGCCGTCGCCATCTGGATGCGCTAACCGCCGCACAAACAGAAATTGCCGCTGCGCTTACCGCACTCACCCAGACACAAGCGGGTGAACTGGCCGCTGAATCATTACGCCGAGCTCAAATTGCATTGGATCAAATTACCGGAAAATTTACTGCGGATGACCTGCTCGGAGAGATTTTCAGTAATTTTTGTATTGGAAAATAATAGCTTAGGTTTATAAATTCGGTTTTTCGTTAAAAATCGAATCGATTGACCTAAGGTCTGACTTATCACGCCAACATGAAGGAAAACACGGGGATTAACTGGGTACAATTAAAAACCACGAAGTTATCCACAGATTGACATCGTTCACACACAGAGTTTAATGAAAAATACCCACCGGTTCGGATGAATGCAAGCCACGAAAAAAGAAAAAGAATTGCGACTTTGATCGAAAATACCCCGTCTCTAATCATCATCAATAACAACAGAATAAAAACACTATTAAATTAAACACCCCCAACTCAATGGATACCGCATGAACCCACCCTTACCCATCCGTTTAACGCAATACAGTCATGGTGCAGGTTGTGGTTGCAAAATATCGCCTGCGTTGCTGGATGAAATTTTGCAAAAAAGTAAAGTGATCGGCGCAATCAATAGCAAACTCCTTGTTGGAAACGAATCTCGGGATGATGCCGCGGTTTTTGATTTAGGTGATGGCACCGCCATCATCAGTACCACTGATTTTTTTATGCCCATTGTCGATGATCCCTTCACCTTTGGTCGAATTGCCGCAACCAATGCCATCAGCGATATTTACGCCATGGGAGGCGAACCGATGTTGGCCATCGCAATTTTTGGTTGGCCTATCGATAAACTATCGGCAGAAATAGCGACACGGGTCATCGATGGCGGCAAACAAGCCTGTTTGGATGCCGGTATTCCTTTAGCAGGCGGTCACTCGATTGATACCCCTGAACCGATATTTGGGCTTGCGGTAACAGGCCGAGTCCCACTCAGTGCGTTAAAACGCAACGACACGGCTCAAGCAGGTGATATTTTATTTCTCACCAAACCCTTGGGTATTGGAATTTTAACTACCGCACAGAAATCGGGATCGTTACGGCCTGAAGATAGCCAACGTGCCCCAGAATTAATGTGTCAACTCAATAAAATTGGCAGTAAATTAGGCCAGCTTCAGCAAGTTACGGCGATGACGGATGTCACAGGATTTGGTTTAGGTGGCCACTTATTGGAAATGTGTCGCGGAAGCCAGACACGTGCAGAACTGAAAATCAATCAAATACCGACCATTAAATCGCTTGATTTCTATTTGGCAGAAAATCAGATTCCTGGCGGTACCCGTCGTAATTTTGCCAGTTATGGGTTACAAATCGCAGCGATGACCAAGGATTTGCAAGCTATTGTCTGCGACCCGCAAACATCGGGGGGTTTACTCATTGCTGTTCGCCCAGATGCTGCTGACGAAGTCCAGAAACTGCTAAAAAAAGAACATTGCTACGATCGGCCCATTGGAAAAATGCTTGAAGCCAATGAAAATCATCATCTAATTACATTTAACACTCACTAATGTCTCAGGAATTACCGAAAGAATCAGATTTCGCCCGCATTTTCATCGAACAAATTCCTCTGCTCGATGTTCGTGCGCCAATTGAATTTCACGCAGGTGCTTTTCCAGGGAGTCAAAATATCCCCTTGCTGAATGATGAAGAACGGCATCTGGTCGGTATCCGTTACAAACATCATGGCCAAGATGCCGCAATTGCGTTGGGATATACCCTAGTGGATGCGGAAAAACGACAACAACGCATCACACAATGGCAGAAGTTTTTTTCAGAACACCCTCATGGAATGCTGTATTGTTTTAGAGGTGGCCTAAGATCACGCCTCACTCAATCAATGCTATCCACCGAGGCCGGTATCAGCGTACCGCGCATTGTGGGTGGATATAAGGCAATGCGGCGGTTTTTAATCAATAGCCTTGAACATGAATCAAACCGAGCGAAATTGATTATTCTCGGCGGTCGAACCGGGAGTGGAAAAACCCCATTCATTCAAACCTATTCAAAAATGATGGATCTTGAAGGAATTGCGAATCATAAAGGGTCGGCGTTTGGACAAGAGATTGATCCACAACCGAGTCAAATCGACATTGATCACCAAGTAGCAATCCAATTACTCCGCATGAATACAAGGGGCGTAGCTACGCCCATTTTGATCGAAGATGAAGGGGCCAATATTGGCGCACGACGCGTCCCTGATTCGCTGTGGCAACATATGCACAAATCACCAATAATTATTCTGGAAATGCCAATAGAACAACGAATTAGCCAAGTTTTTAATGATTACATCCTGTCAAAGCGGCAGCAATTATCTCAACGCTTAGCCAATGAACAAACGATACAAATCCATATGCGGGATGAGTTGCTTCAAAGCCTGACACAAATTCAACGCAGACTCGGGGATGAACGCTTTCGATCACTGAACATTTTGGCCGGTACCGGCATGACCGAATACTTCGAACAAGGCAGGACGGAAATACTTAAGCTATTGATTAAAAGAATGTTAGTTGAATACTATGACCCAATGTATGACTACCAAATTAGCAAAAAGAACGAACGAATCCTATTTAGTGGCAATGAGCAAAGTGTACGTGAATGGCTAGTGGCACAATCTTTGGTATAAAATTCTGTCTTCCTGTGGATGGAATAAAATGTCAAAACAGTCCACAGTTACGCTCGTGTTATCCACAAGTAAAAACAAACATCACAAACACCTTAAAATTATTATATCTTAATGAATTATATAGGTAATTATCAATTTTAACCGTTTTAGCCAATCACTAACTATCAACAATATCAACTGAATAAAAACATATTTATATGAATCAAGAAATATCCAGCACCCGCGATCGGCTTTTTAACACCCTTGAAAAACCTCAAGCTTTTTGTTTTAACGAAGCGGTTGCCGCCGTATTTCCCGATATGATTGCCCGATCGGTGCCCGGCTACACGTTTTGTCTTGAAGTGATTAAAGATGCGACCCAGCTCCTTGTTCAACCCAATTCGAATATTTATGATCTCGGCTGCTCGTCGGGAACAATTACCTTAGCCTTGCGGGCAGGGGTACTCGCAGCAGGTATGGAGAATAGCAATGTCGTTATTCACGGTATTGATTCTTCAGCCGCAATGATTGACCGCGCTCAAGCACATATTTCAGCTTTTCAAGCACAAGTTCCGATTACATTCGCTTGTCAGGATATTAACGAGACCACACTGAATAACGCATCAATTATCGTTTTAGCGTACACGTTACAATTTATTTCACTTGAACGCAGAATGGAACTCATTAAAAAAATATACGCAGGCCTTAACTACGGTGGTGGTTTAATCCTGATTGAAAAAATTCATGAAGATAACCTTAAAATGCAAACATTAATTACTGAACTACATCATGAATTCAAACGACGAAATGGCTACTCCGAGTTGGAAATTTCACAAAAAAGACAGGCACTCGAAAATGTTTTAATTACAGAAACAGAATCAGCTCATCTTCAGAGATTCAATCAAGCCGGGTTTAAACAGGTATCATTAGTTGCCAAAAACTATGCCTTTGCTGCTTGGTTAGCGGTAAAATAATGGTTATTAAAAACCAGATCGATCAATTTTTTCAGGTGATAAATTCGGATATAAATAATGAATTTATTAGTTGGTTAATATTAAATTTAAGAACTTTTGATCAAATAACCCATGGACACTGGGCTGAATGGCTTAAGTTGTTGGCAACGATGCCAAAAATTCCTGATCAACGGGTTATCACAATAAATCAAGCCATCGTTGAAGTACACAGTCCTGATTTTTTTGATAAAGAGTCACTTAATCAGTTATTAAAAAAATTATCTCCTTGGCGAAAAGGACCTTTCTCACTTTATGGGATTTCGATTGATACAGAATGGCGATCAGATCTTAAATGGGATCGTTTGGCGTTACATATTACACCCTTAAAAGACCGACGCGTTTTGGATGTTGGTACGGGTAGCGGTTACCATCTATGGCGAATGTTAGGTTCTGGTGCGCGTTGTGCGGTCGGCGTAGAACCCACAGCTGCATTTATTGCACAATTTTATGCGGTGGCGCACCTATTGGGTGATCCACATGCATTGATTATTCCGACAACCTTAGAAAATATTTCTCGTAAACCAATTTTTGATACCGTATTTTCGATGGGTGTTTTATATCATCGACGCAATCCGATTAGTCATCTACAGGAGTTAGGCGAATGCTTACGGCCTGGCGGTGAATTAGTGCTTGAAACCTTAATTATTGAAAGCGATGCACAGAATATATTAACCCCTGAAGATCGCTACGCGGCAATGCGTAATATTTGGTTTATTCCCAGTATTCCATTGTTAACCGTTTGGCTGAATCGCATTGGTTATACAGATGTTCGTATAGTCAACATCGAACGTACATCATTAAATGAACAACGTGCAACGGAATGGACCGACTTTAAACCTTCGTTAGTTGATTTTTTAGATCCACAGGATCAAACAAAAACAATTGAAGGTTATCCATCCCCTCTGCGTGCGATCATTATCGCCACTAAGATATAAAAATGGTTAGGGTGAACCAAATAATCGATCTAAACTTCGATAACCGATTGCTTCACTGAGTGCCAACATATCAATATCCATCTTCTGTTCTAAATCAGCGATCGTACGTGCCACTTTTAGAATACGACTCCGTGCCCGCCCTGAGAGTTTTAATTTTTCAATGGCCTGATTGAGAAACAGTTGGTCTTTGGGATTAAGTTTTGCTACCTCATTTAAAACACGCGGTGATAAATACGCATTAGCTATTTTTTGACGTTTTAACATGATTAACCGGGCAGCGGAAACGCGTTCACGAATAACGGCTGATGATTCTTCCAGGGCGGGTTCGCTTAATGCGGCGGCCGGTACGCGTGGAATTTCCAGATGCATATCAATTCGATCCAGTAAAGGGCCGGAAAGTTTGGCGCGGTAGCGTTGTGCGGCTAATGAATTGATTTCCACCCCTTGCGGTGATGGATTCATTGCCGCAATTAATTGAAATTGGGCGGGAAATTCGGCTTGTTGTGCCGCTCGTGAAATGGTAATTTTGCCATTTTCCAAGGGTTCGCGTAATGCTTCCAGAACCTTGCGATCGAACTCGGGCAGCTCATCTAAAAAAAGAATGCCGCCATGCGCGAGCGAAATTTCACCCGGTTTTGGATTAGACCCCCCGCCAATAATGGCGACAGCAGAGGCGGAATGATGCGGATTACGAAAACTGCGAATTCCAAAGTTTGTTGGTTTAAAGCCCGCATGAGAAACCGATGCAATTTTAGCCGACTCAATCGATTCCGCCTCGGTCATCGGAGGCAATATGCCAGGCAGGCGCTGGGCCAACATGCTTTTACCCGCGCCTGGCGGGCCAATCAGCAGCAGATTATGGCCGCCGGCTGCGGCGATGCAGAGAGCACGTTTGGCCCGAGGTTGACCGCGCACTTCATCAAAATCGCCTTCTTGCGCGAAATCAATGGGCTGCGCTCCGCGGGGCAATATTTCCTCAAGTTTGGCTTGTCCCGCCAAATGCGCGATGAGTGCTGTGAGATGTGGTACTTTTAAAGCACATACATTTTGAATCACCGCAATTTCATCACTGCTCTGATTCGGCACTATTAATATGCGTTGGGCATCGCGCGCTGCAATGGCCGCAGAAAGCGTCCCGGCGACGGTACGTACACTGCCATCAAGCGAGAGTTCGCCCAGAAATTCATATCGTTTAAGTCGATTCAGTGATTCTTCGGCGTTTTGACCGGGAATTTGCCCGGTGACGGCAAGAATCGCGACCGCAATGGCCAAATCAAAGCGCGCACCCTCTTTGGGTAAATCCGCCGGTGCGAGGTTAATCGTGAGGCGCCTGGGCGGAAATTCATAGCCGGACGATAAAATTGCGGCACGTACCCGATCTCGACTTTCTCGCACCGCTGTTTCTGGCAGGCCGACAAGCGTAATTGCAGGTAAACCACTCGCCACATGCGCTTCCACGGTAATGAGCGGGGCATCAATACCCACCTGGGCGCGGCTGAATACTTTTGCGATAGACATGACAATCCTTGTAAGGGCGCACTCAAAGCGTGCTTTATGCTTATTCTGGACGCGGCGAACCCGTGGATTTTAGGGCCTCGAGTACGCTAACCCGTTGTTCCAGGGCTTCGAGTTTCGCACGAGTGCGTGCGAGCACTTGGGTTTGAATGTCGAATTCATCACGGGTAACCAATTCCATTTTTTGGAACGCATTCATCACCGCTTGGCGGATCGTTTTATCCAGTTCCATTTTGGTTTGACGCAGGCTCTCGGGCAGCGCTTGCTCTATGCGTTGGGATAATTCTTCAATAGTATGGGCGAGTGACATGGCATTAACCTCTTGAATAAGCACAGGGATTCTTAGCATTGATTCTTGGGGATTACGATCTTTCTTGCAAGGCAAGTTTATGCACAATTATAGAGCAAAGGCCCAATGATCGACGCACCAAATAAAAGCGTAGCTTCGCTTTTAAAAATAAATCCACAAATATAAATAATAAATATCAACCAGTTAACTATTTGGCACAGTTCCTGATATGACTCGAATGCAACTCGCACAATCTGACTTTATGAGGAATGGTTTCATGAAAAAATTTAAAATGACCCTGGTCGCTTCATCAGTCGTCGCTTCCCTCTCAGCGTTGGCAATGCCCGCTGTGTATGCAGACGATGCCGCCCCCGCCGTGAGTGTTTCTGGCAGTGCAGCGGTGGTGAGTGATTACCGATTCCGCGGAATTTCACAAACCTACAAAAAACCAGCGGTACAGGTAGGGATCAATCTGGGTTTACCTGCGGGGTTTTATGCGGGTTTCTGGGGTTCTAATGTTTCTACCAATGTGTACGCCAGCCCTGACAATGGGATGAGTATGGAAACCGATTGGTTTGGTGGATACGTTTACAAACTGAATAACGATCTCTCCTTCGATGTGGGCGGTTTGTATTATTACTATCCAGGCTCTCAGGCGTCCAATTTGAATAAATATAATACGTTCGAGTTGCATGTGGCCGCGACCTACAAATGGTTGACTGCCAAATATAATGTCACCACAAACAATTTCTTTTCAACGCCAAATAGCAAAGGCTCAACTTACCTACAGTTAGATGGTGCTTACCCCTTAACGGATACCGTAACGCTGAACGCACACGTAGGTCATCAATGGGTTAAAGGAGACACTCAGGGGGCGAGTAATGATGTGTACAATTACACCGATTGGTTGCTTGGTGCAACCTACACACTGCCAGCGGGCACCTTTGCACCAGGTTGGGCTGTGAGTTTGGCGTATGTGGATACCAATGCCAAAACATCCGCTTACACCTATTCGGGTGGAACAGGCAGCAAATTCTTGGGCGGCCCGACAGCGGTACTGTCTGTCAGCAAGAGCTTTTAATCACGCACTTCCAGCAAGGGGATTCCTATGAAACTGGTGACGGCTATTATTAAACCTTTCAAGCTCGATGACGTGCGCGAAGCGCTGTCCACGATCGGCGTGAAGGGGATCACGATGACTGAAGTGAAAGGCTTCGGTCGGCAAAAGGGGCATACCGAGCTGTATCGCGGCGCGGAATATGTGGTGGATTTTCTACCCAAGGTGAAACTGGAAATGGTCGTGGATGACACGACTGTCGACTCGGTGATTGACGCCATAACCAAGGCAGCGAGCACCGGCAAGATTGGTGATGGCAAGATTTTTGTCTCAACTATTGAAGAAGCCATCCGCATTCGAACCGGCGAAACCGGCCCAGAAGCGCTTTAAGGAGCATGTGACATGAGTAGTTTTAAAAAATTGCCCAGTGGTTCTCTGGGATTGATGGCGGTGCTGGGCATGCTGTTTTCAGCTGCGGCCAATGCCGACGTGCCCGCACCGGTACTCAATTCGGGCGATACCGCCTGGATGCTGACTTCTACCGCGTTAGTGTTGATGATGACCATTCCCGGCGTGGCGTTGTTTTACGGCGGCATGGTGCGGCGTAAAAATTTGTTGTCGGTTGCCGCCGCAACCTTCGCAACGACCGCGCTCATCAGCGTGATTTGGGCCATTGTCGGCTACTCCCTTGCCTTTAAAGGCACCGGGGCTTATGTGGGTGATTTAAGTGCTTTATTTTTGAAAGGCATGGGTTACACCAGCTTAACGGGCACGATTCCTGAATCAGTTTTTATGACGTTCCAAATGACGTTTGCCATCATCACCCCGGCGTTGATTATCGGCGCGATTGTTGAACGGATGAAATTTTCCGCTTTATTGATCTTCATGGGTGCATGGTCGATTCTGGTCTATTCGCCCATTGCGCACATGGTGTGGGGCGGTGGCTGGTTGATGGGCGATGGCGTGCAAGATTTCGCGGGCGGTACCGTGGTGCACATCAACGCCGGTGTGGCGGGTTTAGTGGCCGCCTTGGTATTGGGTAAGCGCAAGGGTTATGGCACGGAGCCAATGCCACCGGTTAATTTGGTGTACACCATGGCTGGCGCGGCGCTCTTGTGGGTGGGTTGGTTCGGGTTTAACGCAGGTTCTGCGGCTGCGGCCAATGGCACGGCAGGTATGGCCATGGCGGTGACCCAAATCGCGACTGCAGTTGCTGCGATGTCTTGGATGCTGATCGAGTGGATGATGCGGGGCAAACCTACCCTGTTGGGTATGGCTTCGGGCGCGGTGGCTGGCTTGGTTGCCATTACGCCGGCTTCAGGTTTCGTCGGCCCCATGGGTGCCTTCGTGATCGGGATTGCCGCAGGGATTATTCCTTTCCTCGCCTCGGTATATCTCAAGCGATTGATGGGCTACGACGACTCGCTGGATGCGTTTGGTGTGCACGCCGTGGGTGGTATTGTTGGCGCGCTGCTTACCGGTATCTTCTCGGCTGCGGTATTCGGCGGTGCGGGCTTGTCGGCTAATGCGAACGGCAGCATTCTGGCGCAATTTTTAATTCAGGTTAAAGGCGTTGGCTTCACGATTATTTACGATGCGGTTGTGACCTTTGCGATCCTGATGGTGTTGAAAATGACCATCGGCTTGCGCGTAACCGAAGAAGAAGAATCCGAAGGCCTGGATATTAACCAGCATGGAGAGCGTGTGTAAGCACGCAACACATCAAGGATGACATGATCAACACCCGCGAAAGCGGGTGTTTTTTATTGATTGCTGAAAAGTTAAATCTAATTTATTGAAGCTTATTCATTAAACCGCCGAATTATTTGGACATATTGTCAAAATCACGAGATCAGTTTGCTTTGATTACGCAGGTCATGACACAAAGTCGCACCGGCTCGTTGTAGCCCCCGCTCACCCCCCGGATTGCTGCAATATCCGGGGGGTGAGCCATTGTTACAATAAACGATCTTAAATGTATCGAATCCGACCTGATCTCTGTGCAAGCATGTCAGGTCTTTTTTTGCCTTGGGTTTGGTGATGGGCGAGGAATCACCGCGCCAAACCTGCCTCAATGTGTTGGCGTGTTTCTATATTGGCGACGTGCTCAACCAAAGCCAAGGCGAAATCCATCGCGGTGCCGGGGCTTCGGCCTGTAATCAGTTTTCCATCGATTTCAACCGGGTTGCCGGTGACGGTGGTGCCTTGTTGTTCTTGTGTGGTGAGCGCGCCGGGGTAGTGGGTAATCCGCTTGCCTTGGGTTAAACCGGCCTTGGCTAATACCTTGGGCGCGGCGCAGAGGGCGGCTATCCAGCGTCCGGCGGCGGCTTGGGTTTTGAGTAGGGTAATCACGCGCGGGTCGGCCGCTAGGTTATCGGCACCGGGTTGGCCGCCGGGGAGTACCACTAAATCAAATGCGGTTTGCTGATCGAGCAAGGCCAGATTGCCATCGGTCATGATGCGGATGCCGCGTGAGCCGGTGGCTTCATCTTCGCGTAAACTTAAAACCGCCACTTGGAATTTGGCCCGGCGCAGTAAGTCAATGACGGTAACGGCTTCGAGTTCTTCAAAACCTTGTGCTAAGAGAATAAGGGCTTTAGGGGACATGATTGAAACTCCCTTGGTAAAATTGTGGCAACCAAAAAAATACCCGCCCAAGGTACCTTGAGGCGGGATAAAATTAAACTCCAGGTCGGGTTACCTGATCGGATTACTTGGTTTTCTCGATTCGCTGAGCGACGATCGACATGCCTTTGAGCAGATTTAAGCCCTCATACAGTTGATAATCCGTTTCAACCAGGGGTTTGCCATCGGTATCAATCAGTTGCTTGATTGGCGCTTCTTTGGGTGTGTTATCCGTTTTGCCATCGGCTGCGTTGCCCGATTTTTTGGTCGGATTACTGATATGCCCCGCAAGGTCGGCTTCTTTGATTGAGAACACTTTATCGATATCCGAAACCTTCAATTGGTGCACTTCCACATCCGGCTTAATGCCTTCACCTTGAATGGATCGACCGGCGGGCGTGAAGTAGCGCGCGGTGGTTAAGCGCAGGGCGCCGCCATTGGTCAGCGGCATAATGGACTGAACCGAGCCTTTGCCGAAGGTGCGCTCACCGGCGATGAGGGCGCGGCCATCGTCTTGCATTGCGCCGGCCACAATCTCAGAGGCTGAAGCCGAGCCACCGTTGACGAGCACCACAATCGGCGCGCCGTTCAACATATCGCCTTCGTGCGCCTTGAAGCTCATTTTGGAGTCTGCATCGCGGCCATCGGTATACACAATCAAGCCTTTGTTCACAAAGGTGTCTACCACGCCCACCGCCGCTTGCAGCACGCCGCCGGGGTTGTTGCGCAAATCGAGCACCAAGCCTTTGAGTGGTTTGTTGTCGTTATCTTTAACAAGCTGATTGAGCGCATCGTGCAGCTGTTCGGTGGTATCCGACTGGAATTGCGCAATCCGCACATAACCAAAATTGGAGTCGAGCATCCGTGCCTTGACGGACTTCACATTGATAATGGCGCGCTCAAGGGTGACATCAAACGGCTTATCCACGCCATCGCGCACGAGGGTCAAGGTGATTTTTGAACCTGGGTCGCCGCGCATTAGCTTGACCGCTTTTTCTAAATCAAGACTTTGAGTGAACTCGCCATTAATTTTGACGATTTTATCGCCGGCTTTAATGCCCGCTTTTTGCGCGGGGGTGTCATCAATGGGGGAAATGACGGTGATGACTTTGTCTTTCATGCCCACTTGCAAACCCAGGCCGCCAAATTTTCCGGTGGTGGTTTCTTGCAAATCTTTGAATTCGGCTTTGTCCAGATAGTTGGAGTGCGGATCAAGGCGGTCAATCATGCCGCGAATGGCATTATCCATCAGGGTCTTATCGGTAACCGGGTCCACATAATCCGCTTTTACCCGGGTTAACACATCGGTAAACGTGCGTAATTCGCTCAAAGGAATAGACGATTGATCGGCAGAAACACTGGCCTGGTCTTTGTCAGCCAGCGCATTGACGGCCAGGGCCACAGAAAACCCGAATACGGCGGCCACACCGAGGGCAGATGTTTTTCGTAACCATTGAGCCATGAGAATATTTACTCCAAAAACAATTGATAAATTCAGCGCGATGAATGAGTGATGCGCGCAACGTGATTCATACGGTATGGGTTAACGTGAAACCAGAGCACTCAGACCGAAAAATCGCAGGGTTGTTCACAAAAGGATAGCAAGGAATCAGGGCAGGATGAGCTTAAGCGGCGGTGATTGGCAAAATTCATCGGGAAGCACTGCGATAGGCCGCCCAGCGAGCGGGATTAATCGTGTCGTTGCCGTGACGAACTTCAAAGTAGAGCCCCGTCTCACGGCCGTCAATTTGGCCGCTGAGTGCCAATTCTGTGCCTTGATTGACGCGTGTTCCGGTTTGTACCAACAAGCGACTATTGTGGGCGTACAAAGATAAAAATCCACCCACATGGCGCACAATCACAAGATTTCCCCAGCCTTTCATCACATCAGCGTACACCACCTTTCCAGGCGCCACCGCCCGTACCGGGCTATTCATCGGTGCTGCAAATAAAATCCCTTGGGATTGCATATCGCCCTCTGCGATGGGGGCACCAAAGCCACGAATAATCTTGCCCTGAATCGGAATGGCGCTGCCTCGGTTAACAATGACCGGGAGGCTTTGTGACTCATCCTCCTCAAGGGGTGCTGATCTGGTGGCGGGCGAGGTATTGGATTTCGAATCCCGGGCAATGTCTGTCTGCCGCGCATGTTCGGTACGATCCCTTTCGGTGGCGGCCTTCGCTTGCGCCTTTCGCTCAGCGCGTTCACGCGCAGCTTGTGCGTTGAGACTGGCAATTTGAGCATCTAGCGCTTTTTTCTGCTCCAGTAGCGCCGCTAGGTGCTGTGACTGCTGATCTGCCTGGCCGACGAGCGCTACAAGTAATTGATTTTGCTCTGCTTGCTGAGCGCGTCGTTGCATGAGGTTTTTTTCGAGATCCTCATGTGCCGCGCTCAGTTTGGCTTGCGTTTCCAGCAAACTTTGTTGATTGCTGATTTGATTGCGTTCGGCCTGTTTCAGTTGCGCCATTTGGTCTAACGATTTTGCAAGCAGAATTTTGATATAGACCAAATTTCTTTCGGTAACCAGCGTGTCGCCATGGGAAAAAAGCGAGCTCAACGTGGCCTGATCGCCCAAGGTGTAAGCCAATTTCAAGCTGTCTGCGATTTGTGGCCTGAGTTGGGAAATAGACGTAGAAATACTGTTGGCATCATCTTCAAGGCGAGATTTTTCAATTTCTATTGCCGCAATTTGATCTTCAAGGGCATCTTGCGCCCGCGCTGTCTCGACTAACTGTTGCTGGGTTTTCTTGAGTGATTTGCGAATCTGGTCTTGTGCGGAGCGGGTTTTATCGAGTTCGGATTGCTGCTGGTCAATGGCATTTTTGAGTTGTTGGGGGTTATCAGCCGCATGGGCGAATCCCATGAGTCCCGCCAATAACGCCAATCCCATCAAACAAGCCCAGCGTCGTCCAGCGCCGACAATGCCCCGCCGAGCATTACCGAGAATGAGCACGGACGGGTAAAAACTCCTAAATCGAAAAAAAGCTGTCATTGCCGATGTTTGTGCTCGAATTAACCTGAAATTTCAATTTTTGACGACACGCACTTTAAGTGTCGCTAATATACTTGCCCATAACCGATTGCTGACGGCTGTCCCGCCTGATGTTAGATCCTGGCCCAGAGGCAAATCGTTGGGTGGGTGATTCTAACCTTCAACCCGCTCTGGTCTGGTAGCATATCGGAAGTTACTTATTTTTTGACCGGGAACAACGCATGATTCTTGAAATGACTGACTGCGGCACGGAACGCCTGATGGCACGAACCGAAGACATTGATCGTGCTTCTCGTTCGCTGAAAGCGATGTCGCACCCATTGCGGCTGAAAATTTTATGTGTTTTGGGTGATCGTGAGCTGCATGTGCAAGAAATTGTCGATGCTGTTGGCACCACGCAAAGCAATATCTCTCAACATTTGGCGATTTTGCGAGATAAGGGTATTTTAGCCTCGCGCAAAGAAGCCAATCGGGTGTTCTATCGCGTTTCTGACGCCAGAACTTTGCGTTTGATCAGCATGATGCAAGAAGTTTTCTGTCCGTTTAACTAAAATTTGATTTTCTGTTCGCGTGGGTTTGGCTACCGAATAGGCGTTGTTCATGAGGTGAAAAATGACTACTGATCGTATTGTCCGCATTGTGGCGGGTTTAATGGTGTTAATTTCTTTAGCATTGGCGCATGTGACAGGCCAAGCGGATCTGGCCAGGCCCAGCTGGCTTTGGTTGACGGCGTTTGTTGGTCTGAATTTGTTTCAAAGTGGCATTACGTGTTTTTGCCCCATGGATTCTATTTTGGTGAAACTGGGCGTGCGTCGCGCGCAATAGTCAGCGCGCGTTCAAACATTTAACGAAAGGTTATTCATGCAGGTATTCATTAATTTTCTGATTCAGCACTGGGCTTTGTCCTTGGCGGCGTTAGTGCTGACGATCATGCTCCTCGCGAATGAAATGACGCGCGGTTTGCAGAAATTTCGTGATCTGTCAGCGGCCGAATTGGCCCGGATGATTGGCCGCGAGAATGTGCTTCTGCTGGATGTGCGCGAGACGGATGAGTTTCGGGGTGAACATATCAAGGGTGCCCGGCACATGGCGTTAGGCACGCTAGCCGCTAAACTGGGCGAGCTTGAATCACATAAAGCGGATCAAATTCTGCTTTACTGCCGTTCGGGGAATCGATCCGCATCGGCGGCCAGCATGTTGGTCAAAGCGGGGTTTCCCAATGTGGGGCATTTGGCGGGCGGGATTATTGCGTGGAAAGCTGAAAGCTATCCGGTCGCGCGCAAGTAAGTGTCAAGCTGATTGTGCATGTCGACTTCATCAGGCGCCGCATTTAATTCACCACGGCACAATACCCCGTCTGACACGCTGCAGGCAGTGGTGTACCTCAGTGCTTTTTGTCCTTATTGTCATTTCGCCAAACGGTTATTAAGGCAGCAGGGACTTGATTTCATAGAGATTTCCGTGGATTTCAACGCATCGCGACGTGAAGAGATGGCGTTTCGTTCTGGGCGTGGGACCGTACCGCAAATCTTCATCGGCCAGGCCCATGTTGGCGGGTACGATGATCTATCGGCATTGGTTGCCTCAGGTGCACTGCCCGCACTGCTCGAGAAAGAACGACCAAAAAAACCGACTTGTGGCGAAGATCCTCTGGAAAAAGGCTGACTCCGTCCCCACAACTCAGCATCCTTGTAGAATTCACGGAGTCACCCCATGAGCGAAACCGCGTCAATCCATGTTGTTTGCCCGCAATGTAGTGCTGTTAACCGAATCCCCACCGAGCGCGCGGGATCTGGGCAGTGTGGTAAATGCGGTGCCGCGCTTTTTCCCGGTCAACCCATTGTGCTGAAAGATGATAATTTCACGCGGCAGGTCACGCGCAATGATTTGCCTGTGCTGGTTGATTTTTGGGCGACTTGGTGCGGACCTTGCCAAATGATGGCGCCGGTGTTTGAACAATTGGCTGTTCGCAAGCAGTCGACGCTGCGTGTCGGCAAACTGGATACTGAGCAGGCGCCCAAAACTGCCGCGCAGTTTGCTATCCGCAGTATTCCGACCTTGATTTTATTTAAAGGCGGACGCGAAGTGGCACGAACCTCTGGCGCAATGCAGCTTACGGCCCTAGAAAGCTGGTTGCAACAGCAGGGCGTGCGCTAACAATTGCGGGGAATGTCATTGATTCGGCATATCGGCTTGTTATAACGTCTTCCTTTTTATTTTGCCCTTGCTTTTCTTCCCTTAGTACAACGGAGTTGTTTCCATGACCGATCAACCGAACAATGGTGCCGCCCCACGCGCCGAAAATGCGACTGAGCAACAGTTTTTGATTCAAAAGATCTACTTGAAAGATGTTTCATTCGAGTCGCCCCAAGCCCCCGATATTTTTGTCGCGAGCGAGTGGTCGCCTGAGGTGAATGTCCAGGTTGCGAATAATGCGCGCAAACTGGGCGAGGGCGTGTTTGAAACGGCGCTTACCATAACGGCGACGGCCAGCGTCAATCATGAAACCGTGTATTTAGCCGAAGTCCAGTATGCGGGGATTTTTACGATTGCGGGTTTTGATGACGCCAGCGCCCAGCAAATTTTGGGTGCCTATTGCCCGAATTTACTCCAGCCGTATATCCGCGAAACGGTCAGCGATCTTGTGATGAAAGGCGGCTTCCCGCAATTGATTTTACAACCGATTAATTTTGATCAGTTGTATGCCCAGCATCTTTTGGAGCAAACGGAACAAGCGCACGGACGTCCGCAATAATGCAGGGCGATTAGTCCGTTTTATGAGCATTGAGCGATGACCTCTCCGACATTTATTACGGTTTTAGGTGCGGGCTCATGGGGTACCGCTTTGGCGATCGTGCTGGCGCAAAATGGTCATACGGTGAGGCTGTGGGCGCGTGATGCCGGCTTGGCCGCGCGCAGCGAACAGGATCGGATCAACGCCCGGTATCTGCCCGATTGCACTTTTCCCCCAAACTTAACAATCACCAGCGATCTTGACACCGCCTTGCAGCGTGCCAACCAAATTTGGTTGGTGCTGCCCACCAAGGCGCTGGCTGAGTTTTTAAGTGCTCACGCGGCAAAATTTCCTCCGCAGGCCATTATTGTGAATGCGTCCAAGGGGTTTGAGCAGGGCACGGGGCGACAAATCAGCCAAATGGTGTCGGCGCTGTTTAGCAGCCAAGCCTTTGTGGCGGTATCTGGCCCCACCTTCGCGCATGAAGTCGCCACGGGAAAGCCGTCAGCCATTACGGTGGCCAGTCAAGATACTGGCGCCGCTGAAGTGATTGCTGCCACATTGCGCAATGCCACATTGCGCACCTACCCAACCCATGATGTGATTGGTGTGGAAATCGCGGGCGGCTTAAAAAACGTGTTGGCAATAGCCGCTGGCGTGGCCGATGGCTTTGGTTTCGGTGCCAATGCCCGCGCCGCGCTCATCACCCGAGGCTTGGCTGAGTTAATGCGCCTGGGCGCAGCCGTAGGCGCAAAACCCGAAACGTTTATGGGATTGGCCGGTGTGGGGGATCTGGTGCTCACCTGTACCGACGATCAATCGCGCAATCGCCGGTTTGGGCTAAAACTCGCGCAGGGTTATAGTCGGGATGAGGCGGTTGCTGCCATTGGCCAAGCTGTTGAAGGCATTGGCGCCGCGGCGGAAGGTCAGCGGCTGGCCACACGCTTTAGCGTTGATATGCCGATCGTGCATGCGGTGCATCAAGTGTTGTATGAGGGCGTGTTGGCGCGTGAAGCCGTCAGTCAATTGCTGGCGCGCGAACCGCGACATCACGAAATTTAACGTCGAGATATCCTCGGATGTCCCTCCACTGCGGCGTGTGGAGTGTCGCCGGTTTGGTCTTGTGCGGTGTGTACGCTGCACTGATTAAGGTGAGGGTTGCGATGGCCTGCCCTGCGGGTGCGGATTTCAAGGGATTATTCGTGTTTTTGCCATTGCCGTCGGCGTTGAAAATGGTGGGGGATGGGTTGGTTTAGCCGTTTGCCGGTTCGGAGCGCATGTTGCTTAAGTTAATGATAAAAATGGTTTTCCCCTGAACCCGGAACCGTACATTAAACTCAAATATCGGGCAGCCATAGTGCCGCATGGGGTCATCATGGAAGGCTGGTCGAGGGTCAAGCGCGAGGGTTTGCTCAATCACTCGGCGCTGATGTTCGTTGAGATGCGTTATGTGTTCTGGCGAAACTTCAGACCAATCCACGGCCAACCGAAAGGGTTCCTCACGGGCAAAGCCGCTGTCTGAACCCTTGGGGCAATCGGTGAAGCCAATATGCGGTTTAATATCGAAAATTGGCGTGCCGTCAAGCAAATCCAGGCCACTGATATGGATGCGAACGTGCCCTGCCGTGTTTTCCACGCGCATCAACCGCACCAAAGACAACCCCAGCGGATTGGGGCGGGCGGGTGAGCGCGTGGCGAATAGGCCCATTTTGCTATTGCCGCCTAACCGGGGTGGGCGCACGCTGGAAACCGGCTGGTGTGGGCGATCATGCACGTGCCAGATCAGCCATAAATG
The DNA here is from genome assembly GCA_021801265.1 of Pseudomonadota bacterium. Lineage (GTDB taxonomy): Bacteria > Pseudomonadota > Gammaproteobacteria > Halothiobacillales > Halothiobacillaceae > Halothiobacillus. The sequence continues at coordinate 511,619 of JAJYYE010000001.1, forward strand.
CGAGTATTGCTCGATGCCAAACCACGCCTCAGCCCGATCCCACGGGGTAATTGGCACAATCACGCCAGGTGCTTCCGGCACTAAACCCGATTGACGGGGAATCCCAAAACGGCTTTTGAACGGGCTCTGTACCGTGGCAACGGGGGTTAATTCGAGACGCGCCAATCCTACTCGGGACGGGCTCATGGCAAATCCCGCTCGGACGCGCCCACAAACGCCAGTTGCCGCCAAACTTCATACACCGCGATCGCGACGGTGTTCGATAAATTCAAACTGCGGGAATCAGTCCGCATCGGCAGTCGCAGTCGTTTATCGGAAGCAAACTCTGCCAAGATCTCGGGCGGTAATCCGCGCGTTTCGGGACCGAAGACCAGAACGTCGTTCACCGCAAAATGGGTTTGGTGAAACGGCTGGCTGCCCTTGGTGGTGAGCGCAAACATCCGCCGATCCGCAAATGCGGCCCGCAAGGCCTGCCAATCCGGATAGCGTTCGATTTGGGCAAACTCGTGATAATCCAATCCCGCTCGGCGCAGGGCTTTTTCATCCATCGAAAAGCTCAAGGGTTCAACCAAATGGAGCCGTGCGCCGGTATTCGCGCACAAACGAATAATATTGCCGGTATTTGGCGGAATTTCGGGTTCAAAGAGCACAATGTCAATCATGGCGGGATTATCCGGCGACTGTGGCAAAATGTCGCCAATTTTTCTGTTTTTAAGCATATTTTGGGGGCAATACAATGAACATTTTAGTCATCGGTGGGGGCGGGCGTGAACATGCGCTGGCATGGAAATTGGCGCAGTCACCCCGAGTTTCCAAGGTATATGTTGCGCCGGGTAATCCAGGCACGGCGGCAGAGCCCAAATGTGAAAATGTGGCCATTGCTGCGACCGATATCGCGGGCTTGGTCGCCTTTGCTGGGCAGGCGGGCATTGCAATCACCGTGGTGGGGCCTGAAGCGCCGCTGGTACTGGGTGTGGTCGATAGTTTCCGCGATGCCGGGCTGCCTATTTTTGGCCCAACCCAAGCGGCGGCGCAATTGGAAGGCTCCAAAGCCTTCACCAAGGAATTTTTGGCGCGCCACTGCATTCCGACCGCAGCGTACCGCGTCTTTACCCAGGCGGCGCCGGCGCTCGATTACGTGCGCGACCATGGCGCCCCCATTGTGGTCAAAGCTGATGGGTTGGCGGCGGGCAAGGGCGTGATCGTGGCACAAACCGTGGCCGAGGCGGAGGCTGCCATCATCGATATTTTCGGCGGCCAGTTTGGTGCTGCGGGTTCTCGGGTCGTGGTTGAAGCATTTTTAGCCGGCGAAGAAGCCAGCTTCATCGTGATGGTTGATGGCGATAACATTTTACCGATGGCGACGAGCCAGGATCACAAAGCCCGTGATCGGGGTGATACCGGCCCCAATACCGGCGGCATGGGCGCGTATTCACCTGCACCGGTCGTCACCCCAGAAATTGCCGACATCGTGATGCAAACCGTGATCGAGCCCACCGTGCGCGGTATGGCGCTCGAAGGTATGCCCTATACCGGTTTTTTGTACGCGGGTTTGATGATTGATGACGCGGGCAAGCCAAGCGTACTGGAGTTTAATTGCCGGTTTGGCGATCCGGAAACCCAGCCTATCATGATGCGTCTGCAAACTGATTTGGTGAGTTTACTTGAATCGGGCATTGCGGGAACACTCGATCAACAACCGTGTGACTGGAATCCGCAAACGGCGGTGGGTGTGGTGATGGCCGCCGAAGGCTACCCTGCGGAAATTCGCACCGGCGATGTTATTTCTGGCCTAGATGCACTGCCTGCGGGCGTGAAAGCCTTTCAGGCAGGCACCAAGCAAGCGGGTGCGAATGTGGTCACGGCGGGCGGGCGCGTGTTATGCGTGACTGCTTTGGGTGATACGGTTCGTGCTGCCCAGACGGCGGCGTATGCGGGGGTTAAAGCCATTGGTTTTAAAGGCGGGTTTTATCGCGATGATATTGGCTGGCGGGCGGCGGCGCGGGCAGCGGGCGGGCAGTAAAAGCGCCCCGTTACATCTTGTCACCTGTACGACATAAGCGGGATACCGTCTTCATTGATATTAGTCGAATTGGCCCTGGCAAAAATAAATTAATGTCGTGCCGATGGGTTTAATTTTTTGAGGGCGCACCGCTTGAGTCCTTTCCGTCTTTATCTCGCTACTGCCCTGTTTTCGGCCATCTTACTGGTAACGGGGTGCGGTGGCGGTTCCACTCAGGCGGCGTCTGCCGCCGCACCTGCCGCTAAAGGGCCGAGCGAATCGTATATCTCGTAGCTTGCCACCAACTATGCTGCTTATACGGAGGCGGGAACGACGAATTCGACGGCGACCTTCGATGATGCCAATATGAGTGTGCGCTGGGCGATTTCCGCCCAAACCACCGAGCAGGCCAATAATCTCAAAAGCCATGTCATTTACATGGAACAAGCCATGTAAAGCGGCCAGAATCCGCGCGCCTGGGATACGCTGTTCCTGATGGATGCGTATATGGATCAACAGTATACCTACACCACAACCCTCACCGTGCAGGGGCTGGAAGTTATTATCGACAAGGTGGCGCGCAATGCCTGCGCATATGGGCTGATTAAAACCCATGCGTTGGGGGGCTGCTGCTGGTTTTTCCATGGCAATATTCAAGTGAGTTTCAGCAATTTGGCCGATCATCTGATCACTACCCCAGCTTGTGATGCGGAGCACGCGGGGCTTGAAGCCTATTTTGCAGTGAACCTGACGCTTTGCCCAAGGGGATTACTTTAATTCCGGCGCAGTAACCGAATGAAAAACCCCCGCAGCATGGCGGGGGTTTTTGTGGTGTGGTCGGTGGGTTATCCGCGCCGCATCGAATCGTAAAACTCGTTATTGGTTTTCGTTTTTTGCAGTTTATCCAGCAAAAATTCCATCGACTCGAGTTCACTCATGGGGTGCAGGAACTTGCGCAGGATCCACATCTTTTGTAGCTCTTCGGTATCGGTCAACAGCTCTTCACGGCGTGTGCCAGAGCGGTTGATATTGATGGCCGGATACACCCGCTTCTCGGCAATTCGGCGATCCAGGTGCAATTCCATGTTGCCGGTGCCTTTGAATTCCTCGTAAATGACCTCGTCCATCTTCGAGCCGGTATCAATCAGCGCGGTGGCAATAATCGTCAGGCTGCCGCCTTCTTCGATATTCCGCGCGGCGCCAAAAAAGCGCTTGGGGCGATGCAGTGCATTCGCATCCACGCCGCCCGTCAGCACCTTGCCGGAAGAGGGGACTACGGTGTTATAGGCGCGTGCCAAGCGGGTGATTGAATCGAGTAAAATCACCACATCGCGTTTGTGCTCAACCAGGCGCTTGGCTTTTTCGATTACCATCTCAGCGACTTGCACATGGCGGGTGGCGGGCTCATCGAACGTCGATGCGACGACTTCACCGCGCACGGTGCGCTGCATCTCGGTCACTTCTTCCGGTCGCTCATCAATCAACAGCACGATCAAATCACACTCGGGATAATTACTGGTGATGCTCTGGGCGATGTTCTGCAACATCATGGTCTTACCGGCCTTCGGTGGAGAAACCACCAAGCCCCGCTGGCCCTTACCAATCGGCGAGACAATATCAATAATCCGGGCGGTGAGATCTTCGGTGGAGCCATTGCCGCGCTCCATCCGCATCCGCTGATTCGCGTGCAGCGGGGTTAGGTTCTCGAACAGCACCTTGCCTTTGCTGACATTGGGCTGCTCAAAATTGATGGTGTCGATTTTAAGCAACGCAAAGTAGCGCTCGCCGTCTTTGGGCGCGCGCACAGTGCCCGCGATGGTATCGCCGGTTTGTAAATTGAAGCGGCGAATTTGCGATGGTGAGACATACACGTCGGCAGGGCCAGCCAGGTAGGAGGCATCGGCGCCACGTAAAAATCCGAAGCCATCGGGCAGGATTTCAAGTACCCCGTCACCAAAAATGGATTCGCCGGTTTTGGCGTGCGATTTGAGCAGCGCAAAAATGACATCTTGTTTACGCGTTCGGGCGATATTTTCAATGCCCAATGATTCGGCCATTGCGACAAGATCGGTAACGGGTTTTGCTTTGAGTTCGGTAAGATTCATCGGATGGATTTATGCAGCTATAGATAGAAGCTTTAACAGCTTGGGTGAGGAAAGAGTTGTGCTTGGCTGAGCGCCAGATGAAAGCGATGATAATCGCGAGAGTTTGATGATTGTGGCACAGATTCAGCGCACTGCCAACTGGCGGGCGCCGAGTAGCGATAAATTACAGGGCGCCGTCGATAAATGCGGTGAGCTGTGATTTGGATACAGCGCCGACTTTGGTGCCTTCCACTTTGCCATTTTTAAACAACATCAACGTGGGGATGCCGCGAATGCCGTGTTGCCGAGGTGTCTCGGGATTTTCGTCGATGTTGAGCTTGGCTACTTTGATTTTGCCGGCATATTGCTCAGCAACTTCATCCAGAATTGGGGCAATCATCCGGCAGGGGCCGCACCATTCCGCCCAATAATCAACCAGTACGGGTAGATCGTTTTGCAGAACTTCTTGGGCGAAGTTGCCATCATTGATATAGGCGATTTTGTCGCTCACGGTGATACTCCTAAATGTCAATCATTGCCCATGAAGATAGATCATGGATGCGCCATGGGTGATAATTGTTCATGGGCTGTCGTTGCTTTGCAAGTTTTAAGTGTGATCCGTGTATGAACTTATCTGAATTTTTCACCCGCGCCACGCGCAAGCCGCATGACGCTAACTGAACTGCGGTACATCGTTGCCGTTGCGCGGGAGCGGCATTTTGGCCGGGCGGCGTCGGCGTGCTTTGTCAGCCAGCCGACGTTGAGCGTTGGCGTCAAGCGCATTGAAGACACGCTGGGTGTGCAGATATTTGAACGAGCCAGCCGCACGGAATTGCGGATAACCCCACGGGGTGAAGCGATTATTGAGCAAGCCCAGCGTGTTTTGCAGGAAGTGGCGCAGTTACAAACAATTGCAGATGCCGCTAAGGATCCCCTCGTGGGCACGTTGCGGATTGGCCTGATTTATACGATTGGCCCTTATTTATTGCCGTCACTCATCCCCGCGCTCCATCAGCGTGCGCCGCGTATGCCGATCGAGATTGTCGAGGGGTTCACGCACGACTTGGCTTATCGGTTGCAGCAAGGGTCATTGGATGCGGTGGTGCTTTCGTTACCCTTTACTGCCCCCCGGCTCGTTATTACGCCGGTTTATCGGGAGCCCTTCACGGTGGCGGTTCCCCGTGAGCATCCGTTGGCAAACGAACTGGTGCACGGAGACGCCATCTCGGTTGAGCGTTTGGCTGAGCAAGATTTGCTGATGCTGGGACAGGGGCATTGCTTTCGCGATCAGGTGTTGAGCATGTGCCCGACGTGCGCGCAACCCGTCAGCACGGGATGCTTGCAGAAAACCTTGGAGGGCGGGTCGTTAGAAACGATGCGAATGATGGTGGCTTCGGGGGCTGGAATCACCGTACTGCCGTGTTCCTCAAATACCGCGCATGATTTGATTCGGTATTTGCCTTTTGATGGCCCCGTGCCCTTTCGTGACGTGGCCGTTGCCAGCCGGGCGCGTTTTGCCCGCTGTGCGGCGATTAATTTGCTCAGTGAACTGATCCGAGCGCAAAAACCCGCTTGCTGCCAAGCCATCTAGCCCAGTCAGTCGGAATTTAATCCAGCACAACGACTTGTTCGGCTTGGGGGCCCTTTCGCCCCTGGCCAATATGGTATTCCACCTTTTGGCCTTCGACGAGTTGCAGCGTAGAGCCATCACCTACGGCGCGGAAGTGCACGAATAGATCTTCACCATTCTCCCGTACGATAAATCCAAAGCCCTTATCGGTATTGAACCACTTGACATGGCCGATTTCGCGGGCGGGCGGCTGATCAATCGCCTCGTCCATCGGGGTTGGTCGGCTTTCCGTCAGCGTTTTGCGCGGCAGAAGGTTCGTGAACAGGATGACAATGAAAATAATGGCCGTGGTGGCGATGAAGCGCAGTACTGTGGATTCGATTAATTGAGCGGATTGGATTTGGGAGATCGCGAGCGCGGCGATCAAGGCGATACCGAGTGCAATCAGCGTGGAAAAAATACGGGATTTAGTCAATGTGTTCATTCTTGCCTTGTTCGAAAAAATATTTAAGCGGTGAGTTTTGATTCAGTGTTTCTACAGTTTGGCCGTGGCATTCGTTTTATGCCTAGCGTGTTTATTGTGAGCAACGCATGTGTTTCAGTCGGATGACTCAGAGCCTATGGGCGTGAATCGTGACTTTTCCCATTCATTTTTTATGAATGAGCCGGGTATTCTGCCCGAAAAAAAGGCCCGTATAAATAGGGACATTGACGCCAGCTCAAGCCGCCTTGTCTCCGCTGGCATTCCGGGGTTGGAGGCAGGGCCAATCAGGGCGTGGGTGGAGGATAATCTATCACCCTGTTTTTCTGAGGAATTTCTGTTATTTCTCTCGATTTTATGCGCTGTTGGTCGTAAAATGCACAGCCCAAAACAATGAATGCCACGCATTTTGGGTGCGGTGAAGCATTGTGTTTACGTTATGTTATTGATTGATCGGAGTTGTCCGTGCGTTATCCTGAAGTTTTTGATGTGATCGTTGTCGGCGGTGGTCATGCGGGCGCAGAGGCCGCCTTGGCCGCCGCGCGCATGGGTGCCAATACCTTGTTGGTGACGCACAATATCGAAACTTTGGGGCAAATGAGCTGCAATCCGGCGATTGGCGGGATTGGGAAAGGCCATCTTGTGCGAGAAATCGATGCCTTGGGCGGGGCGATGGCGTTGGCCGCAGATCAGGGCGGTATTCAATTTCGCACCTTGAACGCGCGCAAGGGGCCCGCCGTGCGCGCCACGCGGGCACAGGCGGATCGCATTCTGTACAAAGCCGCCATTCGTGCCATGCTGGAAAACCAACCCAACTTGATGCTATTCCAGCAGGCAATTGATGATTTGTTGCTGGATGGGGGCCGGGTCGTTGGCGTGCGTACCCAGGCGGGCATCGAATTTTCAGGGCGAACGGTTGTCCTGACTGCCGGTACATTTCTGGCAGGCCAGATTCATATCGGCATGCAAAATTATCAAGGTGGGCGAGCCGGCGATCCGCCGGCGCTGCGTCTTGCCGAGCGGTTGCGTGATTTATCCTTGGGGGTTGGCAGGCTAAAAACCGGCACACCACCGCGCATTGATATTCGTTCGATTGATTTATCCGTGATGCAAGTGCAGCCCGGCGATACACCGGAGCCGGTATTCTCGTTCATGGGATCGGTGAAAGATCATCCCCGTCAAATTGACTGTTACATCACCCACACCAACGAACGCACCCACGAAATTATTCGCGGCGGGCTGGATCGCTCGCCCATGTTTACGGGTGTGATAGAAGGCGTGGGGCCGCGATATTGCCCGTCAATCGAAGATAAAATCCACCGGTTTGCCGATAAAGATTCGCATCAGGTGTTTGTTGAACCCGAAGGATTAACCACCAACGAAATCTACCCGAACGGCATTTCCACCAGCCTACCGTTTGATATTCAATTGGCTTATGTCCGCTCAATTCGCGGCTTTGAAAACGCCATCATCACCCGCCCCGGCTACGCGATTGAGTACGATTTTTTCGATCCGCGTGGCCTGCGGCCCACCTTGGAGACCCGTGCCATTGAGGGATTGTTTTTTGCCGGTCAAATTAATGGTACCACCGGTTATGAAGAAGCAGCTGCGCAAGGTTTGATGGCGGGTGCGAACGCGGCGGCATCTGTGCTTGGGCGTGAACCGCTCACCCTGCGCCGTGATGAAGCGTACATTGGCGTGATGGTCGATGATTTGACAACGCAAGGTACGCTAGAACCCTATCGCATGTTCACCAGTCGCGCTGAATATCGTCTCATGCTGCGGGAAGATAATGCGGATCAACGCCTGACGCCCCAAGGGTTTGCAATGGGCTTGGTTTCCGAAGACCGCTGGCGCGCTTTCAACGAAAAAATGGAGGCGATTGTTCGCGAGCAAAGCCGATTATCCGGGCTGTGGCTGCATCCTGAGCACCCGGATGCCGCTCGGTTGCCCGGCGTGATTAGTCGGGGTGTGAATGCATTGGATTTATTACGCCGCCCAGAAATTGATTATTCACTTTTGGCTGAGTTACCGAGTCTCGCGCCCGAGCGGCCCTTGCCTTTGGCTGTTACAGAACAAATTGAAATCGAAGTGAAATATGCCGGTTATGTTGATCGGCAACGTGATGAAGTCAGCCGTTCCATTAAGCAAGAGGGCCAAATTTTGCCCGATGATTTGGATTATGATCAAATTCATGGGTTATCCAACGAGGTGCGCAGCAAGTTTATCGCCCATCGACCCAGCACCATTGGACAGGCGGGGCGATTGCCTGGCGTCACCCCCGCGGCGATTTCGTTGCTGTTAGTGCATCTCAAGCGGCGCAGTTTATTGGTGGCATCTGCTTGATGGTTTTGGCGCAGCTGTCACCCCCGCGTCCCTTTGCCGAGCAGATTGTTGCCGATACGGCGCTCATGCAGCAAACGTTGCTGCCGCTGGCGTCAGAGCGCATCGCTGCCTATATTCAGTTACTGGCCAAATGGAATCGAACCTATAACCTCACGGCGGTACGTGATGTGCAAGACATGCGGGTACGACACGTGCTGGATTCGCTGGCAGTGCGTCCGTGGATCAAGCCAGGGGGCAGCCTGGTGGATGTGGGGAGCGGCCCCGGCCTTCCTGGTATCCTGTTGGCCTTAGCCGATGCCACACTGGATGTGACCTTGATCGACTCCAACTTGAAAATGACCCGGTTTGCCGAAGCCGCCGTACGCACGTTATCTATCGACAATGTGCGGGTGATTCGGGGCCGTGTTGAGGCAATTCCGGCCTCCTCTTACGATCAGGTGATTTCGCGCGCGTTTGCCACCCCCAGCGATTTTTTAAAACTCACCGCCCACTTAGCAAGACCCGGCGGCGAATGGTTGGCCATGAAGGGACGCCAGGATCATTGTAAGGATGACCCCGCGCTGCCATCGCGGTTCATTTGCCGAAAAACCATTCCGCTCGTCGTGCCGGGCTTGAATGCCCAGCGTCATCTGCAGATTTATCAACAAGAGGTCGCATCATGAGCTGGACGCTCGCCATTACCAATCAAAAAGGGGGCGTCGGTAAAACGACAACGGCCGTCAATCTCGCCGCCGCGTTGCAGGCCCTCGGGCAGCGCGTACTATTAATCGATATGGATCCACAGGGGAATGCGACGGTCAGCTCGGGGTTGGATAAATCTACGCTAGAGCGCAGCATGGCAGACGTTTTGCTCGATGAAGCGACTATCGACGAGGTGATGGTTAAGAGTGAGCCAGCCGGCTTCGGTCTGCTGCCGGCTAACATTGAGCTGGCGGGGGCGGAGTTCCAGCTCGTTAGTCGCATTGGCCGCGAGATTAAATTGCGCCGGGCGCTGGCCCCTCAATTGCCGAATTTCGATTTCATCCTGATCGATTGCCCCCCCGCGTTAAACACCCTAACGATTAATGCCCTTGTGGCGGCCGATGATGTGTTAATCCCCGTGCAGTGTGAGTATTTTGCACTCGAAGGCTTGAGTTCATTATTGGAAACCATTGAACAAGTTCGGCTCGCTTTGCAACCTTCCTTGGGCGTGGCGGGTGTGCTCCGCACCCTGTACGACGCTCGGAATTTACTCGCGCAACAAGTATCCGAACAGCTGCAGGCACACTTCGGCGCGCAGGTATTTAACACGCTGATTCCTCGAAATGTTCGGTTGGCGGAGGCGCCGAGCCACGGCCTGCCTGCCCTGTTTTACGACCGCAATTCAGCAGGCGCACAAGCCTATGATGAGCTCGCGCGGGAGTTAATCGATCGATTGTCACTGCGAGCCGAACGGGTCAGCTTACGGTCATCATGAACCAATGGAAAAAATAACGAGAAGCAGGCGATGACAGTCAAGAAAAAAGGGTTAGGACGCGGTTTGGATGCATTGCTCCGCTCCAGCGAATCTCACGAGGCGCTGGAGGCGCAATACCGCGAAGTCGCATTGGAATTGATTCATCCCAGCCCGTTTCAGCCACGTACCCATTTCGATCAGGACGCACTGCAAGGCCTGGCGGACTCGATCCGTGCGCAAGGCTTGATCCAGCCGGTGGTTCTGCGCCGTCGATCAGGTGAGTACGAATTAATCGCGGGCGAGCGCCGCTGGCGAGCCGCGCAAATGGCGGGATTGCAGCAAATTCCCGCCATCGTCAGGGAAATTGATGATCATCAGGCGGCCGCGCTCGCGCTAATCGAAAACTTGCAGCGGGAAGACCTTGATCCCATCGAGCAAGCAGAAGCGATGCGGCGGTTGATTCTTGAGTTTCAAATGACCCACCAGCAAGTAGCGGATATTTTGGGTGTTTCTCGTCCGGTTGTCAGTAATGCGTTGCGGTTGCTGGATCTCGCCGAACCGGTGCGCACATTACTGCAGCGCAATCAATTGGATGCCGGGCATGCGCGCGCGTTGGCAGCCCTGCCCGTGGAGCAGCAGCTATTGCTGGCGGAAAAAATCATCGCCAAGGCACTGACGGTTCGACAGGTTGAAACCATGGTGCGTAAGCTCAATGAGCCCGCGCCAGATTCGACTTTGACAGATAAATCAGACCCGGATACCGAGGCTTTGCGGCGGCGCATTACGGATCTATTAGGCGTACACGTCGATATACAGATGAAAACCGGCGGACGGGGGGCGATAAGCCTGCGCTTTGAGGATCCCCATCAATTGGATCGGATTTTGCAACGATTGCTGGTGGAAGATTAATGCCCCAACGTTCATATCGGTGTCGCAACTTAATCCTTAGCCTTGCCAACAGTTGTTGATGGATGAATATGTCGTTACACTAGCCACCAAATTTTGGCCGTTAAAATCGTGAGAATTCTTATGGCCGAGCGAAATAAGGAAAGGTCCGCTGAAACGCAGCAGGAGGGCTACTTGGCCATTCGCTTGCGGGGCTTGATGAGCGTGGGCGCGGGCAACGTGTTTGCCTCTACCGTGATTGCGGGCTTATTGCTTGGTTTTCTGGTTGACCGTTGGCTCGATATCGCACCAATCGCGATGTTGCTCGGTGGTCTGCTTGGATTTATCGGTGGGATGCGCAATGCGCATCGTTTAATGATAGCGAAACACAATGACGATAATGTCTGAAGGGATCGCGCGACGCGGAAAGCGAGTGATAGCGGTTCAGTTAATCGTAGCCACACTGTCTGCCGCATTAAGTTATGTGCTAGCTGGCACGCAAGCCCTAGCGGGCGTAATCGGTGGTTCCGCCATTGCGATGGTATTAATGCTGATGCTGAGGGTTACGATGCAGCGCGCCAGTGAGCTTGCCGTCGAAGCCCCGCAAGCCAGCATGAATATCATGTACGTTGGCGCAGTGATGCGCTTTGTTATGGTTCTTGTGCTTTTTGGCATTGCGCTCGGCGGGTTGAGATTATTGCCAACATATACCGTTGGTGGGTTTATCGGAATCATGATCGTGGGCGTATTGTTCTCACGAGGGAATGACTCTGGTCGGCCACCCAGTAAAACAGATTTGAACTAGGATTTTAAGGAGAGGCTCGTGTCTACAGAAACTGCCGGCGGAAGCTCGGTTGAGTACATCCAGCATCATTTGGCCAACCTCTCGGTAGGCCAGGGTTTTTGGCAACTCAATATTGATACTTTGATTTTCAGCTTTTTGCTGGGGGCACTGATTTTGTTTGTCGCGATGAAAATCGGGCAGAATTTGCGGACGGAGACGCCTGGGCGCTTTCAAAATGTGGTTGAAGGGGTTTTGGAGTTTGTTGATAACCAAGTGAAAGATTCATTTGGCGGTAAGGCACCCGCCCTAATCGCCCCACTCGCGTTAACTATTTTGATCTGGGTATGGCTCATGAACTTCATGGACCTAATCCCCATTGATCTTGTGCCCGCTATCGCACATGGTCTGGGTATTTCTCACCTCAAAATTGTTCCCACCACAGATTTGAACACCCCGCTGGCGATGGCGTTGGTTGTTTTTGTTTTAACTGTTTATTACAACATCAAGGTGAAAGGCTTTGGCGGATACCTCAAGATGTTTCTGTTCCATCCTTTTGGCAAGTTTTTTATCCCCGTCAATGTGGTGATGACGCTCATTGAAGAGCTGGCCAAGCCGATTAGTCTCGGGCTCCGGTTGTTCGGCAACATGTTTGCCGGTGAACTCGTGTTCATGCTGATCGCATTATTGACACTGGGCGCCACGGTGAGTGCCAGTTTATTGATTTGGTTCCCCTTGCAAGTGGTACTGGATTTGGCTTGGTTGATTTTCCATGTCTTGGTGATTTCACTGCAAGCCTTCATTTTCATGGTGTTGACCATTGTGTATTTGGGTATGGCGCATATTGATGCGGATTCTCACTGATTTTCAATTGGATTTTTTGTTTCGTTTTTTAACTGTTCGTCTGAGGAGACTCTAAATGACCCCTGATATGCTCGCGACAATTTATGCCTACACAGCAGTAGGCGTTGGTGTGATTCTGGCTGCGGCTGGCTTGGGCTCAGCGATTGGCTGGGGCTTGATCTGTTCTAAAACATTGGAAGGGATCGCACGTCAACCAGAAATGCGCCCACAATTGATGACAAATATGTTCATTTTCGCGGGCTTGATGGAGTCTTTCCCTTTCATCATTTTGGCATTTGCAATGTGGTTCCTGTTTGCTAACCCGTTTGTTGGCGCACTGAAAGCCGCGATTGGTGCAATCTAATCTGTCGAGACAAGCGCTGAGGTGACCGGGGCAGCAATGCGCCGGCCATTTGGCTGGGTGTCTAACACTATGAAACCGCAACAATCGAGGGAAAGCTGTGAATATTAATATCACACTCGTAGCTCAAATTATCGCTTTTGTGATACTTGTTTGGTTGGTCAGCAAATATCTCTGGACCCCGCTATCCGCATTGATGGAAGCGCGTCGCCAGAAAATTGCTGATGGCCTTTCTGCATCTGAACGCGGTAAGCATGAGCTGAAATTAGCGCAAGAGCGCTCAGCAGAAATGCTGCGTGACACTAAAGAAAAAGCGAACGATATCGTCGCTCAGGCCAATGCCCGTGCCAATCAAATTCTTGAAGATGCGCGGGTGAATGCGAAAGCAGAAGCTGAGCGAATCGTGGCGCAGGCATCTGCAGAAATTGATCGCGAAGTGAATCGTGCCAAGGAGGTTTTGCGCACCCAGGTATCGGCTATCGCGATTACGGGCGCAGAGCGGATTTTGAAGCGTGAAGTCACGGTCAAGGATCATGAAGCGGCACTTGCTGATTTGATTGCGCACATCTAAAGGATATTAAGGTAAGCATATGTCCGAAAATATCCAAGTTGCCCAATCATACGCAAAAGCGGTTAATGAACTGAGCATGACGGCAAACGCTGCGGCAGCGTGGTCCAGGCAGCTTCAGTTTCTGGCTGAAGTCGTCAACAATGCCGACATGCAACGTTACCTTGACGATGTGTCACGGGCTTCAGATGCGCGCACGCGGGGATTTTTGGCTGTGGTATCTAGTGAACTGGATGCGCATGCTCTTAATCTCGTGCGGCTCATGGGTGAAAACGGACGCATTGGGCTTATTCCCGATGTTGCCACACAGTTTGAGCTGCTGCGTGCAGAAGCTGAGCAGAGAATATCCGCGACCGTCGTCTCTGCGCATCCATTAACGGAAAGCGAAATTACCCATATTAAATCTGCGCTGAACAAGCGATTGAGTCGTTCCATCGATCTTTCGACACATGTGGATACCGCCTTAATTGGGGGTGCCATTATTCGTGCGGGAGATTTGGTGATTGACGGCTCAATGCGCGGCGGCATCGATAAACTGGCCACTCAGTTGAGTCGCTAAGGAGATCACATGATCAATCCCTCTGAAATTAGTAGTCTGATTAAGCAACGCATTGAGAACTTTGATCAAAGTGCGGATGCTCAAACCGTTGGTACCATCGTTTCTGTGAGCGATGGCATTGTGCGCATTCACGGCCTGAACGAAGTCATGCTCGGCGAGATGGTCGAACTGCCGGGTGGCGGCTTTGCCGTTGCCATGAACCTGGAGCGTGATTCCGTTGGTGCCATCGTGCTGGGTGGTTACGATCATCTGCGTGAAGGCGATCAAGTTAAATGCACACAACGGATTCTCGAAGTCCCCATTGGTAAGGAATTGCTCGGCCGCGTGGTCAATACCTTGGGTCAACCCATTGATGGCAAAGGCGACATTCCTGCCAGAATGACCGCGCCCATTGAAAAAATTGCGCCGGGCGTAATTGAGCGTCAAAGTGTTGATCAACCCCTATTGACTGGTATCAAGGCGCTGGATGCCATGGTTCCGATTGGTCGTGGTCAGCGCGAATTGATTATCGGCGACCGCCAAACCGGCAAAACTGCTGTGGCCATTGATGCCATCATCAACCAAAAGGGCAAGGGCGTATTCTGCGTATACGTTGCTATTGGTCAAAAGGCTTCATCGATTGCCAACGTCGTTCGTAAACTCGAAGAATATGGCGCGATGGAATATACCATTGTGGTTGCTGCGACCGCTTCCGACCCGGCGGCTATGCAATATCTGGCCGCTTATGCGGGTTGCACCATGGGTGAGTACTTCCGTGATCGTGGGATGGACGCTCTGATTGTTTATGATGATTTGACCAAGCAGGCTTGGGCCTACCGTCAAATCTCCCTGCTGCTGCGTCGTCCGCCGGGACGTGAAGCGTATCCTGGCGATGTGTTCTATTTGCACTCCCGTTTGCTGGAGCGTGCGTCTCGTGTGAATGCGGACTATGTGGCTGAATTCACCAAAGGTGAAGTTCAAGGCCAAACGGGTTCATTGACGGCACTCCCGATCATCGAAACTCAAGGCGGTGACGTTTCTGCATTTGTTCCGACCAACGTGATTTCAATCACCGATGGTCAGATTTTCCTTGAAACCGATTTGTTCAACTCAGGGATTCGTCCTGCGATTAACCCCGGTATTTCAGTATCTCGGGTCGGTGGCGCAGCGCAAACCAAGGCGATTAAAAAACTGGCAGGGGGTATTCGTACCGACTTGGCTCAGTATCGTGAACTTGCCGCGTTCTCACAATTCGCCTCTGATTTGGATGAGGTGACGCGTAACCAACTTGAACGGGGCAAGCGCGTGACCGAGTTGATGAAGCAGAAACAATTCAAGCCCTTGTCTGTTGCTGAAATGGCGCTGTCGCTCACCGCTGCCAACGAAGGTTATTTGGATGATGTCGCGGTTGAAAAAATCAATGATTTTGAAACCGCTCTGCATGAGTATGCGGCAGCGAATGCCAAAGATCTTGCCGACAAGATTGGTAATAGCGGCGCTTATAACGATGAAATTGCAGCCCAAATCAAGCACGTGATCGAGACCTTCAAGTCGAAGGGCGTTTATTAATCAGGGGGCGATGTCATGGCCGTAGGCAAAGAGATTCGCACCAAGATTAAGAGCGTGCAAAACACGCGCAAAATCACCAAGGCGATGGAAATGGTCGCTGCATCTAAAATGCGGCGCGCGCAGGAGGCGATGGAAGCCACTCGGCCTTACGCCGAGAAGTTTCTGGAGGTTGTTGGTCATATCACCAACGCGCATCCTGAATTCCGTCATCCCCTCATGATTGAGCGTGATGTGAAGCGGGTGTTAATGATTGTTGTCACAACCGATCGCGGATTGTGCGGTGGTCTTAACGTCAACCTTCTTAAGCAGGTGCTTTTAAAGATCAAGGAATACCAGAAACACGGTATTGAAGTGGATGTCATTCCTGTTGGCACCAAGGGTCGATCATTCTTCAAACGCTATGGTGGCAATGTGTTGGCTTCGGTCACGCACATGGGCGACAAGCCCAGCTATGCGAAAATGCGTGGTGTCATTACAGCGGCGATGGGTGCTTTCGAGCAAGGTCATGTTGACCGGATCGAAATTGCGCGCAACACGTTTGTGAATTCGATGGTGCAGCGCCCGGCCATCGAGCAAATTGCACCGCTGGTGTACCAAGAGGCACCTGAGCTTAAGCATCACTGGGATTATTTGTATGAGCCTGATTCTCATGCGGTGTTAACAGCGGTTTTGAAGCGATATATCACAGGTCAAATTGTCTCCTGTGGCATTGAAAACGTGGCTTGCGAAATGGCAGCTCGTCGCGTTGCGATGAAGAATGCGACAGACAATGCGGGTGACATGATCAAATCATTGAAGCTGGTATATAACAAGGCGCGTCAAGCTGCGATTACGCAAGAAATTTCTGAAATCGTATCGGGTGCCGCAGCGGTTTAATCGCGGAACGGGTTAGCTAATTTATATTTTTGAGGGTACAGACATGAGTTCTGGAAAAATTGTCGAAATCATCGGTGCCGTCATCGATGTCGAGTTTCCGCGTGACGCGGTTCCCAAGGTCTATGATGCGATCAAGATCGAGCAAACGGGCTTGATTGTTGAAGTGCAACAGCAGATCGGCGATGGCGTGGTGCGCGGCATTGCGATGGGTTCGTCTGATGGTTTGAAGCGTGGTATGGATGTGACCAATACCGGTTCACCGATTCGTGTGCCCGTGGGCAAAGGCACCTTGGGTCGGATTATGGACGTGCTGGGTCATCCCATTGATAATGCAGGCGATGTTGTTTGTGACGAGAAATGGTCGATCCATCGCAAGCCGCCGACGTTTGACGAACAATCAAGCAGCACTGAATTGCTGGAAACGGGGATCAAAGTGATTGACTTGCTTTGCCCGTTTGCCAAAGGCGGTAAAGTCGGTTTGTTCGGTGGTGCCGGTGTGGGCAAAACCGTCAACATGATGGAATTGATTCGTAACATCGCCGTTGAACATAGTGGTTACTCGGTATTTGCCGGTGTGGGTGAACGTACCCGTGAAGGTAACGATTTCTACCATGAAATGAAGGACGGTGGTGTTCTGGACAAGGTGGCGCTGGTCTATGGTCAGATGAACGAGCCGCCAGGAAATCGTTTACGCGTCGCCTTGACCGGTTTGACGATGGCGGAGTTCTTCCGTGATGAAGGTCGCGATGTGTTGATGTTTATCGATAACATCTATCGCTACACCTTGGCCGGGACCGAGGTATCGGCATTGTTGGGTCGCATGCCCTCTGCGGTGGGCTATCAGCCCACACTGGCTGAGGAAATGGGCGTCTTGCAAGAGCGGATTACTTCGACTAAAACGGGTTCAATTACTTCTGTTCAGGCGGTTTACGTTCCTGCGGATGACTTGACGGATCCCTCACCGGCCACTACCTTTGCCCACTTGGATGCAACGGTTGTATTGTCACGGGATATCGCCTCCTTGGGTATCTACCCCGCGATTGATCCTTTGGACTCAACCAGCCGTCAGCTGGATCCACAAGTCGTGGGTGAAATGCACTACAACGTGGCGCGCTCTGTTCAAAAGACGCTGCAACGGTACAAAGAGCTGAAAGATATCATCGCGATTCTGGGTATGGACGAATTGTCGGATGACGATAAAGCGGCGGTGTCACGTGCCCGTAAAATTCAACGCTTTATGTCGCAGCCTTTCTTCGTTGCCGAAGTCTTTACGGGGGCGCCAGGCCGTTACGTTGCACTGAAGGATACGATTCGTGCGTTTCAGGGCATTGTCGCCGGTGAATACGACCATTTGCCTGAGCAAGCGTTCTACATGGTGGGCACCATTGACGAAGTGGTCGAGAAAGCCGCTAAACTCGCGGCCAAAGCCTAATTGGAGGTGCCGATATGGCTATGACCATTCGTGTAGACATCGTGAGTATGGAGCGCCCCATTTTTAGTGGGGAAGCGACTTTTGTATCGATTCCTACAGAAGCGGGTGAAATGGGTATTACGCCATTGCACACACAGACGTTGTCGATTCTGCGACCTGGCGAGGTGCGCGTGCACCTGGCCGATGGCACAGTCGTTCGTTATTACGTCGGTTTTGGCATTCTTGAGGTTCAGCCGATGGTCGTCAGCGTGATTGCTGACTGGGCGTTGACTGAAGCCGATGCGCACGGAATTGATGCTAATGAACTCGAAGCTAAATTGGCCGAAGAAAGCACGTACATGCGTGACTATGAGCAACGCGGACAGCTCGATTTCACGTCAGCGCAATCGATTATGATTGAAGCGTCTGAACGCTTGAAATGGGTGCGTTCCATGCGAGGCTTGGGCAGCGGACGTCACTAACGATCAATTGCTCTTGGTGAATCTTCTGCGGAAACCTCACGGTTAATTCATCGATATTACTAAGGAGCTTCGGCTCCTTTTTTATTGAGGTACCTATGTCAAATTATTCTGGGTCAAATCGTTCTGTATTGCACGTGGTTGTGTTGGCGGCGGGAAAGGGCACTCGGATGCGCTCAGCCCGCCCGAAGGTATTGCACCCTATTGCGGGGAGAAGCATGCTGGATCGCGTATTGGACGCTGCCGAGTCGCTGCACCCTGCTTCAGTTCGGGTGGTTATTGGGTTTGCGGCAGAACAAATCCAAGCGGCATGTGCACGCCCTGGCATTGATTGGGTGGTGCAGGCGGAACAATTGGGTACAGGTCATGCCGTTGCCTGTGCGGTGGCCAATTTAGAACAAACGGATCTTGGCGTCACCGATGAGGATCGTGTCCTTGTACTTTATGGCGATGTGCCGTTATTGGCACAGGATGTCCTTGAACCACTGCTCGCAACCGCGTGGGATCACGCCCTCAGCGTGCTCACCACGATCTTGGATGAGCCCGGTGGGTACGGTCGCATTATCCGTAATTCGGATGGCCAGTTGGTTGCAATTCGCGAGCACCGAGATGCGTCACCCGACGAGCACGCCATTTCTGAAATCAATACCGGGATGCTGGTCGCCCGGTTGGGCGATTTGCGTCAATGGTTGCCTCAATTGGCGCCACATAACGCGCAGGGTGAGTTGTACTTAACCGATATCGTGAGTATGGCCGAGGCGCAAAATAAAACGATAGCGACAAGAACCGAGCCTGACCCATTGCGTGTGGCCGGGGTGAATGATCGTTGGGCGCTGGCCGAGATCGAGCGTGCGTGGCAACGGCGACAAGCCCAGCAATTGGCACTGGCGGGGACCACGATTATCGATCCCAGCCGTTTGGATATTCGGGGTGTGGTGACCAGCGGTATCGATAACGTGATTGACATCAATGTGGTACTGGAAGGGGTAGTGAATCTCGGTAACAACGTGATGATTGAGCCCAATTGTGTGCTGCGGAATGTCACCTTAGGTGATGGGGTGCGGATTCGGGCGTTTAGTCATCTGGATGGCGCAGAGCTGGCCGCAGGCGTAGAAGTGGGGCCGTTTGCGCGCTTACGGCCCGGAACCCGCCTCGCGGCAGGGAGTCGCGTGGGTAATTTTGTTGAGATTAAAGCCAGCTTTATCGGGAAGGGCTCTAAAATCAATCACTTGTCATATATCGGTGATACCACGATGGGTGCAGAGTGCAACATCGGCGCAGGCACAATCACCTGTAATTATGATGGGGCGAACAAGCATCACACCGAGATTGGGGATGCGGTATTCGTGGGCTCCAGCACCCAGCTGGTCGCGCCGGTCCGGATTGGTGATGGGGCGACAATTGGTGCCGGCTCTACCATCACGAATGACGTTCCGGCGGGGCATTTGGCTATTGCCCGTGCGCGCCAGGTCGTGCGCGGTGGTTGGCTGCGCCCCCAGAAAATCCCAAAGAAAACCCAGGATTAAACCGGGTGATTTTTTGTCATCCTTCGGGGATGAATCGCTGCAAAACATCATTTAAATACCGCGCACCGCGCGCGGTGGGTTGAATGCGGGCGATACTCCATGTCATGAGTTCATCTTGCTCTAATTGACGTAGTGTCTCGCTAATCACCTTGATGGACAGGCCCGTGCGCGCAGAAAAGAGCGGCACATCAAATCCCGCCATCAATCGCAAGGCATTGAGCATAAATTCAAAAGGCAGCTCGTCCGTGGGGACGGTATGGGCGCTAATGGCGGCCTCCGTGCCGGCCTGTGCCAAAAAAGCGGATGGATGCTGCGTGCGGATGCGGCGTTCAATCCGGTTTTCGCCCGCCAAGGTGATTTTGCCGTGTGCGCCGGCGCCAATACCCAAATAATCACCAAATTCCCAATAGTTGCGATTATGTTGGCATTGATGCCTGGGCTGGGCGAAGGCCGAGACCTCGTAGTGATCAAAACCCGCCTGCTGTAATAATGTGAGCCCGTCCGCCTGCATGGCATCCAGCGTTTCATCATCGGGCAAAACAGGCGGAAATGCCGCGAACGGCGTGTTGGGTTCCAGGGTGAGTTGATACCACGACAGATGCGGCGGCTTGAAACTCAGGGCGGTTTTAAGATCAGCCAACGCTTCGGTGCTTGATTGCTCTGGTAAACCGAACATCAAATCGATATTAAAACTATCCAGCCCTGCCGCCTGTGCCGCCTCAATCGTGCGATAGGCCGCCTTGGCGTCGTGGATTCGCCCCAAGCGCTTGAGGTGCCGCTCATTAAAACTCTGCACTCCAATGGAAGCCCGCGTCACACCAGCCGCACGATAATCGGCTAATTGCCCAGCCATTTCCGTGCCCGGATTCACTTCAATTGTTACCTCGGTGCAAAAACGCAAATCGAGCAGGGCGCGTAATCCGCCCATGAGCCGGTCAATCGCTTCGGGGCTGAACAGGCTCGGTGTGCCACCGCCCATAAAGATCGTTTCAATGGGCCGCCCCCAAATCAGTGGCAATTCACGCTCCACATCGCGTAGCAGGGCGTCGATATAATCACGCTCGGGAATGCTGCCGCCCTTGAGTCCATGCGAGTTAAAGTCGCAATACGGACATTTTTCAACACACCAAGGCAGATGAATATAAAGCGCGAGTGGCGGGTTTTCAGTAAATTGCAAGAGTTGCATTAGAACGGAGTACTTCCCAGTTGAGTCATGAGATTGGCCAGCGCGTGGGCGCGATGGCTGATGCGATTTTTCAGTTCGGCGGGCAGTTCGGCTGCGCTTTTTCCCTGATCGGCCAAGAAAAAGAGCGGGTCATAACCAAAACCCTGTTCGCCGCGCGGGTGATTAAGGAGTTCGCCCGCCCAGAACCCCGAGGCGATTAACGGTGCGGGGTCATCGACGGTGCGAACCATCGCCAAGACGCAGACAAATCGTGCCGAGCGGTCGGCCTGCGCTATGGCCGAAAGTTCGGCCAAGAGTTGCGTATTGTTATCCGCATCAGACGCGTTGACCCCGGCGTAGCGTGCGGAAAAAATGCCCGGAGCGCCACCGAGTGCGGCGACTTCGAGTCCGGAGTCGTCGGCGATGGCTGGCAGCCCGGTCAGGGCCGCTGCCGCCCGTGCCTTAATTAGCGCATTGGCTAAAAAACTTGTGCCCGTTTCTTCCGGTGGCCCGCCTGCCCATGTCGAAATTGGCACGAATTCGAGGTGGTTCAGCGCCGGAAACTCAGGACTCATCATGAGGCGCATGGCCTCAAATTCACGCAATTTGCCTTTGTTGTGGGTGGCGATAACAATCTGGGTCATGGGGGGGCGTCACAGGGGCGGAAATAGGGCCCCTAGTATAGTGAAAGTCAGCGGCATCTTGGTGGCCCCACCTTCCCCAAGTCGGTAAAACAGAATCATTTCTTGCATTTAGCTCGGGTTTGCGATAATTTGCCCAACCTATTTTGGTTCGAATTCGATTAGGCTGAGGCTGTTATGAAAATTTTATCTTCTCTGAAGTCTGCCAAGACGCGGCATAAAGATTGTCAGATCGTGCGTCGTCGTGGCAAGGTTTATGTTATTAACAAAACCAATCCCCGTTTTAAGGCGCGTCAGCGTTAGGCCCATGTCCGTATTGGGTCGGATGGTTCCCATCCACTGCGCTTAACCCGCCGCTTGGCGGGTTTTTTTCGTCTGGCAGATCGGCTTGGCATGATAAGCTCAGCTTGAAATTTGGTCGAAAGCGCCCCACAAATATCCCCATAATCATTCGGTGCTGATGAGGTTATTCCCTTGAAATTCCACGACTATTACGCCACGCTCGGCGTCGAACGCAGCGCGACTCAAGACGAAATAAAAAAAGCGTATCGCAAAGCCGCGCAAAAATCGCATCCTGACCGCAATAAAGAAGCCGGTTCCGAGGAAAAATTCAAAGAAATCAACGAAGCTTATGATGTATTGAGTGATGCGGAAAAACGTCAACGCTACGATACGTTGGGTTCAAATTATCACGCCGGTGAGGATTTCCGCCCGCCACCGGGATTTGATCCCAGTCAATTCGGCGGGCAATATGGCGGCTCGGGTTTTTCTGACTTTTTTAGCAGCATGTTCGGTGATCGCGGTTTTGAGCAAGGCGGCGGTCACTCACGCCGGGCACGTGTGGCGCGCGGTTCGGATTTTGAAATGGTTTTGCCTTTGAGTATTCAGGAAATGATTGAAGGCGGTGGCAAGTCTCTCGCGATAGATCATCCCGAAACGGGGCGCAAAACCCTCAAAATCAACATCCCCAAAGACAGCGCGCCGGGCAAACGGATTCGATTAACCGGCCAGGGCGGTGCCGGAGTGAATGGCGGGCCGGCGGGTGACCTGTATTTGGTGGTGCAATTAGCGGGCGATAGTCCATTCAAGCTTGATGAAAACCATGTTTTGTACGATTTACCCGTGACACCGTGGGAAGCGGCATTGGGCGAAAAGGTCAACGTGCCCACGCCAACGGGCGGAAAAATCAACATGACCATCCCGGCGGGATCGCAATCGGGCGCGCGGTTGCGCGTGCGTGGGCGCGGCTTGGCGGGTGGCGACTATTTCGTGACGATCATGATCCACACACCACCAGCTAAAACCGACGAAGCACGGGCTTTTTATCAGGAGATGAAAGTGTCTATGCCGTACGAGCCGCGAACCTGATTAATGCCGACGATGCGAAAACGCCTTCCCCTTTGACGGCATAAGTATCTTCACAAGTGCACATCAAAATGGCATGGTTTAGCAAGAAACCCCGATGAAGCCTTGGCGTAATCGGGGCGCCCTTGTGGGGGAAGTATCTACAGATTGGGGTTTCCCCAATTCAAGCGCAGTGTAGAAGGAGATTGATCTCCGACAGTACGGCCAGATCCCGTTGCAGGGTGCCATCGTTCATCCGCCACCGCCGCATGGCGCGAAATGGAGTCATCGCATGAGGTACAAACGCACAGCTGGCGTAGCCCGCGTCGGGGTTGAACCCCTCCTGCCGAGCATCAGCATCTGCGCCGGTTTTAAAACCCGCTACTCTGGCAATTCCTGTCGGGATGGTAGGGTGTATAGATACTCATGCTTCGAAGGGGGCGGGTAGGTTTGGCCTGCGGGGGGATGCCCTCGGCAAGTCAGGCTGCCAGGACTCTTCGAAGTCGGCCAGCACGTCAAAGCCGACGGGTACCGCATCCGGTGTTATCCACTCAAATAAATCATTGACCGGCACCGAGGTTTGGCAGGCGCCAGTGGCCTCGGGCGTGGTGCTGCAACTGCGGCAACCCGAGCCGCAGCTGGCGGCGGGTGAGGCAGAAATTCGCCGCACGAGCCCGCGTTGCTGCCAAAAGCTCAGAATAGCGATAACCGCATCAGACCGGGCATCGAACCGATGAATCACATCACTCAAGGGCGCCATGCCACGCTGTTGCAGGTAGTGTTTGACGCTGCTGGGCGTCAGCACTCTGCTCTCTGTATCGGGGTGCATCATGTCGATTGTCTCCCGTGCTGTTGTCGTCAGTTCGCGATATTTTGGGCGCGCCGCGTGCCGTTTTGGCGCAATGCCCAGATGGTCGCAATGAGTGCCGCGGCGATGACGGCCAGCCACATCAACGATTGTGTGGGATGTGCGGTGAAGTTCGCGAATTGGTAATACAGCACGGCCAAACCATAGGCCAGCCCAATGCCCCAGACAATCGAGAATGCCGTCCACGCCCGGCTGCCGGTTTCCCGGTAAATTGCGGCCATGGTGTTCACGCAGGGAATGTACAGCAGAATGAAAATCAGGTAGGCAATCGCCGCCGATTCGGTGAATAGGCTGCCCATCCGCGCCAACGTCGTGGTATTGATTTTTTGTTGTTCAGCGGCTTGTTGCAGATTACTGGTTTGCGCCTGTTTGACGCCACCAAAGCCGAGCGGGTCAAAAAATCCGTGGGCGAAGGCATCGACATTGGTGGGAATGGTGGCAACAGCCTTGCTTAAATCACCCCAAAAATCGAAGGCGACTTTCTTGGGTTCTGCCGCTTGGGCTTTGGCCGCATCGCCCGCATCCATGCGGGTGTACACGCCGTTGAGTGTGCCCATCACAATCTCCTTGACGACCACGCCCGACAGCAAACCGACCGCCGCAGGCCAGTTCTCATCGCTAATACCCATCGGGTGAAACACCGGGGTAATGGTTTTGCCAATCGCACCCAGCATCGAGTCGCCCACTTCGCCTTCACCCAACGGTTTACCGCTGGTGCTGAAGCTCGACAACAGCGTGACGATCACGGATGCGACGATAATGACCTTACCCACCCGCAGGATGAAGACCGAAAGTCGCTCCCAGGTGGTGAGCAGCAGGCCGCGCAGGGTGGGTACGTGGTAGGTCGGCAATTCCATGATAAACGGCGTCGCTTCGCCACGCAGGGCGGTCTTTTTCAGCAACAGTGCCGTGAGGATGGCGAGCACAATACCCAGCACGTACAGCCCGAAGACGATCTGCCCGCCATTTTCGCGGAAAAATACGGCAACAAACGCCATGTAAATCACCAGCCGCGCACTGCACGACATAAACGGCTGCATCAACGCGGAGATCAAACGCTCGCGCGGATCTTCCAGTGTGCGCGTCGCCATGACCGCGGGCACATTGCAACCAAAACCGACAATCATCGGC
Source organism: Pseudomonadota bacterium (assembly GCA_021801265.1). Lineage (GTDB taxonomy): Bacteria > Pseudomonadota > Gammaproteobacteria > Halothiobacillales > Halothiobacillaceae > Halothiobacillus. Next base: position 536,523 of record JAJYYE010000001.1, read on the forward strand.
ACGAAGGCCTTGCCCGGCAGGCCGATTTTGCGCATGAAGCGATCCATCACAAACGCCGCGCGCGCCATGTAGCCCGAGTCTTCGAGTAGGGATAAAAATAAAAAAGTCATGCCAATCGGCGCGATGAACGTTGCAACGAGCTGAATCGCGCCGCCCACCGAGGTCGCCAAAAAGGTGATGAGCCAGTCGGGCGCATCCACGCGGTGCAACACATGCGCAAAGCCGCTGACGAAAATCGTGTGGGCGGTTTGATCGAAAAAATCGAGAAAGATACTGCCGCCGTTGAAGCTCATCACAAACAGCAAGTACATCATGAGCAAAAAAACGGGAATGCCGAGAAAGCGGTTCAGCACAATCGCGTCGATGCGATCGGTGAGCGAACGGCGCAATTGTCCGCGTTGCGTGACGCTGCCGTGCGTGACTTGATGAATAAAGGTATAGCGCGCGTCGGCAATAAACACATCGGCTTCTTCATCGAGGTGTGCATGAATCCGGGCTTGGGCGGCTTCGACCTCGGCGCGCAAGGCACCATCGACCGTGGCGAGCGTGAGCCGGTCACTTTCCAAGAGCTTGACCCCCATCCAGCGCGGGTCGACGTTTTGTGCAGCGGCCAAGGGTTCCAGCTTGGGCATCAGTTCCCGCAGAGCGGTTTCGATCAAGGCGGCGTATTCAATCTTGATGCCCGGTTCATCGGCATGGGCAGCGCGCTCGATCAGGCGGCGCTTCAGCGCATCCAGCCCCTGTTTTTTGGCGGCAGTAATGGGTACTACCGGGCAGCCGATGCGTTTTTCCAATTCCGCACAATCAATGCGAATACCGGCTTCTTCGGCCAGATCGAGCATGTTGATGGCCAAAATCAGCGGCACTCGCATCTCCAACAGCTGCGTGGTGAGATACAAATTGCGCTCGAGATTACTGGCATCGAGGATATTGATGATGACATCGGCTTCGCCCGATAGGGCATATTCCCGCGCGATGGCTTCATCGAGTGAGGCGCTGGAGGCCGCATCCAACGAATAGGTACCGGGTAAATCGACGAGCTCGATCCGATCGGCACCCGCATCAAACAGACCGGTTTTTCGATCAACTGTGACACCCGGCCAGTTGCCCACCTTCTGCCGCATCCCTGTCAAGGCATTGAACAGCGTGGTTTTGCCGCAGTTGGGATTACCGATTAAGCCGACGGTATAAGTGGCCATAAGTGCTCACATCAAAAAATAAATAAAGCGACGGCGAGAAGGCCATTGCCCCCAGGGACTAGGTTGGATCCGCACGCACGATGCGCAACAATGTCGCCTCATCTTTACGCAACGTAAGCGCCGAATGACGTACTTGGAGTTGAATTGGGTCACCGAGGGGCGCTAAGCGGGTAACCGTAAACGGTGTGCCGGGCGTTAAGCCCATCGCCATTAACCGGCGGCGGTAATCCGCATTGCCCGGCGCAAAACCCTTAACGATGCCGCTGTCACCGGGTTTGAGATCCAGTAGCGTAACGACTTCGTTCACGACGGCACAGTGACCAGAATTTTATGCGTCATGCCCGCACCCAGCGCAACCCGCATATTGCCCACGCGAACAACCAGTGTACCGCCTTCACGCTGCATAATTTCCAACTCGCTACCGGCGTGAATACCCATACCTTCCAACCGTTTCGCCAGCGCCGGATGTGCCCCCGTCAAGCCGACGACGCGCACCCGCGCGCCCCGGGCCGCCAAACCAATGCCAAAACTGCCGGTTTCCGGCGTGCTGGCGGGCAAAGAGTGGAGAGTCATCGCGTGTGCATCGCTCCGAGTAAGCAATTGAGAAATCGTCAGCATGGCAATTACCTTATTGTACCAAGGGTTGGAAACAAACCGAGCAAGGCGAATTGTAGCATGCAAACCCAAATGAGAACAATAGTCATTTGCGAGAGGCGCAAATCTGCAGCAACCAAAAGGCAGCCATCGTTAAATGTCGATGATTGATATTTTCAAGCCCACCGCGTGGCTCACAAACCCCATGCCCGCGTGGCCGGGGCCTTCTTCAAGACGGGTCTCCCCTTCGGCGATTAGCCACCAGTCTAAGGCATCAAAATCCCCCGCAAGTTCAGCCGAGGTATTGAGCATCTCGCGGTTTTTTGGCCCGCCGCTTGTGTAAGCCAGTTGATTGGGGTGAAACAGCTCGATGATCAACCAACCGCCGGGTACCAAAGCGGCCTGCATTTTGGCGTGTATCATCCGGCGATCGGCGGGCATAAAATGCAAAAATACTGATACTACGGCATCAAAGGTGGCGACGGGCCAGTCCCAAGTCAGGAGATCGGCGCAATGTGTCGTGAGCGACACATTCTTTTGCAGGGCCAGCGCGCGGGATTTTTCGCATCCCACTTCGGAGAAGTCGACCGTGGTCACATCAAAGCCCTGCGACGCCAGCCAAACGCCGTTGCGCCCCTCGCCGTCACCCACCACCAATACCCGTGCGCCAGGTCGCAAGCGAAACACCTGCGAGCGCAAAAAATCATTCGGCGCATCGCCGTAGAAATAATCATCCCCTGCGTATTTTTGGTTCCAGAAATCAGACATAGCAGCCAACCTAATAGATAGAGCACCCAATCATAGCGCGTAAAACTAAAAATCCAACGGGCTGACCACCCCGCGCCCGCCTTTATTCAGCACATGCGTATAAATCATCGTCGTTGCCACATCCTTATGCCCCAACAATTCCTGAATGGTGCGAATATCCTGTCCGCGCTCCAATAAATGCGTCGCAAACGAATGGCGCAAGGTGTGCGGCGTAGCCGGTTTCGCCAACCCCGCCGCCTGCACCGCCTTTTTCATCGCCCGCTGCAATAACTTCTCATCCACATGATGCCGCCGCTCAGCACCGCTACGCGGATCGACCGAATAACTGCCCGCAGGGAAAATATATTGCCACCCCCATTCACTGGGGGCATGGGGATACTTCACCGCCAACGCATCGGGTAAATACACTGCGGCCATCCCCGCACGCGCATCATCCTCAAACAGGGTGCGGCGTTTTTGCAGATGCGCCTGCAACGCGGGGACTACCGACTCCGGCAACATCGTCATCCGATCCTTCGTGCCCTTGCCCTCGCGAATCACAATCTCGCCGCGGCCGAAATCCACATCCTTCACCCGTAAACGCACACACTCCATCAGCCGCATCCCCGTACCGTACAGAAGTGTCGCCATCAAACCATATGTGCCGATCATCCGATCCAAAACAGCCCGTACCTCCTCCCGCGTCAACACCACCGGCAAACGCTGCGGTAACTTCGCCCGCGTCACGTTATCCAGCCACGGCAACTCAACCCCCAGCACCTCGCGATACAAAAACAAGAGTGCCGACAACGCCTGATTTTGCGTTGAGGCCGACACATGCCCCACCACGGCCAAATGGGTTAAAAACGCCTCCACTTCCGGCGCACCCATATCACGTGGGTGTTTTTTATCGTGAAACAGGATGAATCGTTTAATCCATTGAAGATATAGTGTTTCCGTGCGGATGCTGTAATGCTTCACCCGAATCAAATCGCGCACCTGATCGAGCAATTTCGGTGGCGGAGCAATCGGTGTGTTTGAATCCATGGTAAATCCCCGATACCTTAAATTTGCATCATTAAAAACAAATGGATAGGATAAGCTAATGTTTTTATACACCGAACAACCAAAAAAATATACACCCGACAGGGTGTATATTGCACGTTAGGTCTTTTCATTTGCAAATTTGTGGAAAGTTAAAAAGGGTCAGGGCTACCGCCAGCCTGAAAGTTTAATTCGTTGAGGACAGTTTGCTGTCCGTTTGCATCACGCCACTGAAAGTTTTTTGCCCTGTTCGGCGTTCATTTGTGTGGCGCGATGCAAGCCGGAAACCCGTACTGGCTGGGCCAAGTGTTCTTTTGTAACATATTGATTGTATTGAATAATTTGTTTTGTTATGTAGCGCTGTGGTAGAGTGCAAATTAACTTCACCTAACCTGGCGTTCGAGCGGGACGCCGCAAAAGCGCGGCGCCCCTCAACTTTACGTTAGGGAAATATATCCCGTGAAAGATAATGCCGGAAAGAAACTCGCTTGGTTCATTGTTGGGTCATGTTCTGTTGCAAGCGTGATGCTACTTGGAGGTGCTGTTGTGCTGCCATCTCTGCTGGGCATCTATCAAATCCAAAAGGATATTGGTCTCTATTTCATCTTGAGTGGGGTCAGTGTTCTGAGTATTATCGTTTTCCTTGCGGCTGTTGCTGTATCTCTGTCGGTTAAAGACAGAGCCAAAGGGCTGAGTGGTGTGCTTCAATGGAATCATGGTATCTGCATTGTAGCTTTTGTTAATGGCCTTATCCCATTGCTTATTTTGTGTGTGTTAGCACCGACATTATGGAAGCACTGAACAATATTTCCCTAACCCTACGCTCAAGCGGGACTGCGCAAAAGCGCGCAGCCCCTTAGCTTCACGTTAGAGGTGAGCAAACCCAGTGCAGTGAAATTTAATTTTTCCTGTGGGGTCAGTTGGTTTTGAAAGTGCCGTTCTTTGATGATTCTGCCTCATCCGTTTGCGCCACGCTGTCAGTTCTTTTTTTCAGTGCGGTGGTAACGTAGCTTCATCAAAATATGTGGCGTGGTGCAAGCCGGTCACGCAGTTGTTGGGTTTCGTGGTTTATTGCAAGTTATTGATTTTATTGAATAATTTTTACATTGCTGCGGCGATTCGTTGAGCGTGTGGTGTAGGCTCTTCTAACCCGTCGTTCGAGCGGGACGCCGCAAAAGCGCGGCGCCCCTCAACTTTACGTTAGCCCTCATTGTTATCTGCCAAATATGCCCCGCATTCAATGCCGCTATTCCACATAAAATCCGTTCCAATTTCTTCAAGATATTTTTCTTTCTCTTCCGCATTTAAAGCGTTCCAGAATTCATCGTCGATATATTCTTCATCCTCATGTTTTGCTCCAGCAAAACCAGTTTCACAGTACAATTTAATCAGCGGCATTTTTATCCTCTTTTATTCTGCCGGGCTAACCCAGCGTTCAACACGGACTCGCTAACGCGAGCCGGTTAACTTTACGTTAGCCATCCATCAACATTTGATCCTCGCACACAAAATTACATGATGTACTAGTTGAGTATTTGCGCTAAAATGCATACTATGAGTATCGTTTTACGAGGCTATGATGGAAAAATTTAAGAATAAAGTGTTATTGGGTGATTGCAGAAATGTCTTAAAAGAGCTGCCTGATAATGCTATTTCTGCATGCATTACAGATCCACCATATAACTATGAATTTATTGGTCACAAATGGGATGACTCTGAAATTCAACGCAGAAAAGATCGCGTCAAAGACAGTAAAACGCTAGTTAAAAATATCCCCTATGGTAGTGGTTTAGCTGGAGGGGTTAGAAATGAACGTTGGTATAAGAAAAATAGAGACAATATTCTTGAGTATGAAGATTGGTGTTTAGAGTGGGCTACAGAATTATTTCGAGTATGTAAGCCTGGAGCTTCCGTTCTTGTTTTTAATAGCACTAGAACTATTGCTCATGTTCAAGTGGCTTTAGAAAAAGCTGGATTTTATGCCAGAGACATAATTGTGTATCGACGTTCAAGTGGAATACCCAAGGGTATCAATATGGAAAAAAATCTTGAGCAAAAAGGCTATGCGAATCCCGAAAATTGGGAAGGCTGGCATAGCTGCTTAAGAAGTGAATGGGAGGCTATTTGCGTTGTGCAAAAACCACTTGTAAATAACTATACTCAAACTCTTCTTGAGTATGGAACTGGGCTCTTTTACGCAAAACAAGAAAATGGTGGATTCCAATCAAATATATTGGAAAACATTAAACGTGATAAAACTCCTGACTACAATATCCATTGCACAGTTAAGCCGTTAGAGCTTATGAAAAAACTGGTCGATATTTTCGTTCCACGAGTAGAAGGAACTATTGTGATTGATCCCTTTGCAGGATCAGGTACGACTTTAGTTGCAGCTAAACAAGCTGGGATTGATTATATCGGTATAGAAGTGGAGTCGTCCTATATCGAGATAATAGAAAAAAGACTTCAATCGATTAGCGAACAACAAGAAATGCTTTCGCTTTTCTAATAAGGTAGTCCTCCATGTCAAATCCAGAAATGTCCCTAATGAAATCAAATGACTGTTTGCCAATGTATATTTTCCAAGTCCCACTTTGGCATGCTGTCATTGCAGCAGGTAGGTTATCTTCCCGAAGGAATAAAAAAACAGGTTCATATCCCCGCGACCGTAATAAAGGGCCATATGATTTAAACTTTTTCAAAGTCCCAGAATCACCAGACCCAATTCGATATTTCGTGTCAATAGCGTAATTTTGAACAATAAGATCACATGGCTCATCACCGCCGATTCGCAAGGCCGGCTGGTATGTTGGTACTCTTTTACATGCTTCAATGACCAGCGATTCCCAGCACTTCCCTAGTTCTCGACCCCAATACTGGCGATTTTCGCGTTTAAGTAACGGGGAAATACCAAACGCTTCCATTAAAAGATCATGGTCATCATTCTCGTCTGAGTAAACCTTCTCGATAAATGATGTTTTATACCGCTCAAGTACTGCGTCTAAATTTTGTTCAATTGACACTAGATTTCTCCAAGAAAAATGAGGCGAGCGGTTGCTCTAATGCGTTTGCAATTTTTTCGGCATTTATAAGGGTTATATTTCGTTCGCCACGTTCAACCGAACCAATATATGTCCTGTGTAAGCCACAAAGATCAGCAAGCTCCTCTTGAGAGAGCCTTTTCAAGCTCCGAAAATGCCTTACTTTTTGACCGAAAGATTGTGTTATTGTCATAAGCTGATAATCCATAAATACACTCTATAAGTCGACAGACTATGAGTAGCGAATGGCTAACCCGGCGTTCGAGCGGGACTCGCCCAGAAGCGGGCGAGCCCCTCAACTTTACGTTATGCCGCTCATACCTAGCCATGGCTACTATTAGACAGTACTTTGAAACTGACTTCGACTATTGCCTCCGGGTAAAGATTAAGTACGACCTTGGTGGCGATTCATATGAAGGTGCTGTCCTATACGACGCCAGCGCGAAATCGGCCTTTGTCGCGTTCTACTTTCCTGGCACCGCGCATACCTATGAAGGCTTTCTGAGCTTTCTCAGGTCGCTCAACTACGGGGAGACCGGCCTCAATCTCAATGGAGGAATAGTTCTCCCTAGCGCCAAACAATTCCCTGGGCAACTGCGAGTGGAAAACTCCAATCCATTCGTAATTCATTATCAGCTGTTTGGCGACCCGTCTTGGAGAGACCTCTTCTCAATACACACCAGTCGCCGCGTATTTTTCTACTCCGAGACCAGTTTGTCCCCTTCTGATATTGAGAGGCTTCAAGTCGAGGCCAACACAATGGGCCATGACTTACAGTTCCGCTCAGATGGGTACGCTTTCAGCCGCAGTCAGTTTGAGAAGCCACAAGCCTTCATCAGCCACGACTCGAAGGACAAAGAGTCGATTGCAAGGCCAATAGCCTTAAACCTGCAAAGAAAGTTGTGTCCGGTTTGGTACGATGAGTTTTCCTTGAAGCTCGGTGACAACTTGCGGCAAAGCATTGAAAAGGGCTTGAAGGAGTGCAGTAAGTGCGTTCTTATCCTGAGCCCAAACTTCTTCGCCAATAGCGGGTGGGGAAAGAAGGAGTTCGAATCCATATTCACTCGCGAAATACTTGAAGACGCACGGCTCGTATTGCCAATTTGGTGTGGCGTCACAAAGCATGAGGTGTACGAGTACAGCCCCAGCCTATTAAATGTGAAAGGCGTTGACTGGAATGCCCTCGGAGAGGACGAAGTGTGCAGACAAATCTATCTTGCCGTTACCACCGCAGCATAACCCATCATTCCACCGGACCTGCGCGAAAAGCCGCGCAGGCCGGTGAATTCAGACGTTAGGTCTTTTCATTGTCAGGTTTATGGAAAGTTTAAAAGGGTCAGGGCTACCGCCAGCCTGAAAGTTTAATTCGTTGAGGATGGTTTGCTGTCCGTTTGCATCACGCCACTGAAAGCTTTTCGCCCTGTTCGGCGTTCATTTGTGTGGCGCGATGCAAGCCGGAAACCCGTGCTGGCTGTGCCAGTGTTATTTTGTAACTTATTGATTATATTTAATTATTTGTTTTGTTATGTAGCGCTGTGGTAGAGTGCAAATTAACTTCACCTAACCTTGCGTTCGAGCGGGACGCCGCAAAAGTGCGGCGCCCCTCAACTTTACGTTAGAGAGCACATCATATGGCACAGGAAACTCATGACAGCTTCATCCGTTGGCAAGATATTACGCGCAGCCAATTTAGTGCCGTGTGCAATCTTATACTTGCTCTTTCCACTGGTCTTTTGGCATTTAATTCAACGCTTCTGCTTGACCACAAGCTGTCATTGGGCTGCGCTTTCGGCTTTGCCATCACATCGATATTCTTTCTTGCTGCATCTGTTATTTTTGCGTTGTGGTGTTCCGTCAACCGCTTGCGCGACTTTCGGTTAACAACACAGATTGCACGCCGCCGAGAGAAAGACGAAACTGACCTCCAGGTTTTACGCGATGAGGCAAAATCATTGGGTAGTTTCACTTGGGGTTTGTTCTGGTTTCAAGTCGCGTCGTTTGGCCTCGGCGCAGGCTGTGGCGCTATTGCAGTTGTAATTCAGGTATGGCCAAGGTAGTGCTCTCTAACCCTGCGCTCAAGCGGGACGCCGCAAAAGCGCGGCGCCCCTTAGCTTTACGTTGGGCGTCAACATTTACTGACAAGGAGTGTTCTTGAAGACAATCGGACTAATCGGCGGTATGAGTTGGGAGTCAACTGTCCCGTACTACCGACAGATCAACGAGACGATCAAGAATCGCTTGGGCGGGCTGCATTCGGCGAAGATCGTTCTGTACAGCGTCGACTTCCATGACATCGAGCAACTACAGCACGCTGGCGATTGGGAAGCTGCAGGAGCTATGTTGGCCGAAGCTGCCCGCTCGCTCGAAACGGCGGGTTCGGATTTTTTGGTCTTATGCACGAACACCATGCACAAAGTGGCCCCCAGCATCGAGGCGGCTGTCACCATTCCACTACTTCATATTGCCGATCCAACCGCTGGAGAAATCAAACAAGCAGGCCACTCCACCGTCGGTCTGCTCGGGACGCGGTTCACGATGGAAGAGGACTTCTACCGCGACCGCTTAAGCGAACATCACGGGCTTCAAGTGCTCGTCCCGAACGCGGAAGACCGCCATACTATCCACCGTATCATTTACGAAGAACTGTGCTTGGGGGTTGTCTTGCCTGAGTCCCGTAGCGAGTATCGGCGGATCATGGACAGCCTGGCATCGCAAGGCGCAGAAGGCATTATTCTTGGGTGCACAGAAATATCCCTTCTTGTCAGCCAGCAAGACTCCGGGGTTCCGCTGTTTGACACCACGGCCATTCACGCGCGGGCGGCTGCAGAAGAGGCGCTTGCCTAATGACGCCCAACCCTGCATTCGAGAGGGACGCGCCAAAAGCGGCGCGCCCCTCAATTTGAACGTTGGGCATCTTGACGATGGTATCCACTGAATTCGAGATACAACAACTTTCTCAGTTCCTGAGCGAGTTCAACAAAGAGAGTGATCGAGGCGCTGCTCTCGTAGCAGCGTCCATGATCGACGAACGACTCGAAGAAATGCTCGGCAGTTTTTTTACGGATGCACCTGCATCAAAAGATTTGTTGTCTGGGTTCAACGCCCCGCTCGGAACATTCGCGGCTAGAGCCTCTGCCGCAATGGCTCTTGGACTATTGCAAGAGAACGAATTCAAAGAGATCACGCTCATCCGAAAGATCAGAAACGAATTCGGGCACGGTTGGCAAACCATATCGTTTGAGTCAGGTCGCGTAGCCGATTTTTGCCGTCAGCTACCGTGGCTCGGCCCATCGGAGTACGAAAATGGTGCAACCGCTAGGGCTAGATTTAATGCTGCCGTAGCCATCTTGCTTACCGATTTACTTTGGCGTGTACGCTTAGTTGCAAGTGAACGGCGCAGTATCAAAACATGGCCAAACAGAGCGCGCAGTGAGTAAGATGCCCAACCCGGCAGTCAAGAGGGACTGCGCAAAAGCGCGCAGCCCCTTACTTTTACGTTAGATTTCAAAAACAAGAGGTATCCATGCCTGACGTTTTTATTAGCTACTCAGCCAAAGATGAAAATCTCGCGCAGTTTGTGCGCAGCCATCTTGTCGCACAGGAGCTGGATGTATTTCTTGCATCCATCAGCCTTAACACTGGAGAGCACTGGACACCCCAGATAATCGAATCTCTGAGAGCATCGGAATGGGTGTTTCTTCTCGCAAGCAAGAACGCTCTCGCTTCCCCGAACGTTCAGCAAGAAATTGGAGGCGCGATCTTCGGGAAAAAGAAACTTGTTCCAATCATGTGGGATGTCCAGCCAAGTGATCTACCTCGATGGGTTGGCGACTATCAGGGTCTCGTACTTACGGGCGCAACCATGGAGAATATCAACATTCAGGTTTCTCAGTTGGCTGCAAATGTGAAGGCAAGCAAAGTTAAGGGGCAGCTTGTTGCGGGCGCTGTTTTCGCCGGGCTGCTCTTCCTTCTAGCGAAATGAAATCTAACCCTACGCTCAAGCGGGACTGCGCAAAAGCGCGCAGCCCCTTAGCTCCACGTTAGCGAGCACAACATGACTCTCACCGACACACATGCCGAACAGATTGCCTCGCTATTGAATGAGCGCAATCAACTCACTCGTAAGTACACCCGAGAGAGTGTTCTTGAACATGCGGACAACTACATTTGCCGCTTCTCAGAGGAAAATAACGTTGTTGCCTGTGTCGAGGTGAAAAGTGTTCAGTGGTATCAATCCGAAGTTCTGCACCTTACCGTGGCCGCATCTCAAACGCGCAAAGGTCACGCCAAGGCATTGTTGTGTGAGGCAGAGCGCGTTGCCCGTTCAAAGGGCGCTCGCTTGCTCCAATGCACTATCCGCGATGGCAATACCGAAAGTCGCACATTGTTTGAAGGTTTTGGCTTTTCGCACGTCAATACGTTCAACAACCCGAGCAGTGGTAACAACGTCGCCGTTTTTCAAAAGGTGCTATCCAATGCACGCTAACCCGGCGTTCGAGCGGGACGCCGCAAAAGCGCGGCGCCCCTCAACTTTACGTTAGAAATTTTGGGAATGCTCAGCGTATGAAGAAAGTGATTTATAAAATCACCTACCCGAATGGGAAAATTTATATTGGCAAAGACCTTACTAATTCACTAACGTACTTTGGTAGTGTTAACAGTGAGGCGGTAGCACAGGATTTTTCAGAAGAAGAACAACGTGATTTTTCAGTGCGAAAACAAATAATTTTTGAGTCTGAAAGTGCAGAGGAAATAAATAAAATCGAGGGGCAGTTTATTACTGAGCATGGTGCAAATAACCCTGCTATCGGTTACAACAAGTGGCCAAAATTTAAGGTTTAGTTATGTCACAGCTAAAAACTTCTAACCCTACGTTCAACCCGGACGGCGCAAAAGCGCGCCGCCGGTTAACTTCACGTTATGCCTTCGAAGAGCAGCCTTCATGACCGCTCCAAAAGTATTTATTTCATATAGCTGGTCTGCTTCCGAGCACGAGCAGTGGGTTGTGGACTTGGCTACTGGACTTCGCGAATCTGGCGTCGACGTGATTCTGGACAAATGGGATCTTAAAGAAGGTCACGATGCGGTTGCGTTCATGGAACAGATGGTCACCAACAAAGACATTACAAAAGTTGCAATCATCTGTGACGAGACTTATGCCGCGAAAGCAGATGGCCGAGCTGGAGGCGTAGGCACAGAAACCCAGATCATTTCAAAAGAGGTTTATGAAAACCAAGCCCAAGAGAAATTTGTAGCGATAGTTTCTGAGAAGGATGGCAACGGAAAATCATACCTTCCGACCTATTACAAATCTCGGATTTATATTGACCTGAGTGAAGCCGACAAGTACTCAGAAAACTTTGAGAAGCTCTTACGATGGATTTTTGATAAGCCACTTTACGTCAAACCAGAACTCGGTAACAAACCATCATTCCTTGAAGAAGGAGAGCACATATCACTTGGTACTACGGCGACATTCAAGCGCTGTGTTGAAGCTTTAAAGAACAACAAGCCATATGCTGCGGGCGCTTACGACGAGTACTGTAATACGTTTACTTTGAATCTGGAGCGTTTCAGGCTATCGAAACCTGACGGTGAATTTGACGACGCAGTAATCAGGAGTATTGAAGAGTTTCTGCCATTTCGTAATGAAGCGATACAGCTCTTCACCACAATTGCTCAATACTCCCCAACAACTGAGTTTGTGCAGAGGACTCATCGCTTTTTCGAAAGCCTTATCCCATACATGCACCGGCCAAGCAACATTAACCAGTGCAACGAATGGGACTTTGATAACTTCAAGTTCTTGGTCCACGAGCTGTTCTTGTATGCGTTGGCCGTGTTCATTAAGCATGACCGATTGGCCCAAGCAAAATATCTCCTAGAACAACACTATTACCTTCCGGGCAACTCTGATCATGGGCGAAATATCATGGTCAGCTATGTTGTACTCAGGGAGTACCTACGCTCCCTAGAGCACCGTAACAAGCGACTGGGTCTTCGCAGGCTGTCACTTAGGGCGGACCTATTGAAAGAGCGATGCAACGGTACTGGAATCGAATTTCGGTACTTAATGCAGGCAGACTTTATCGCCTTCATGCGAGCCGAAGTGGAAGCCGAGAACGACTACAAGAAGTGGTGGCCAGAAACATTGCTTTGGCTTGGGCATTTCAATGGCGCTTTCGAGGTGTTCGCACGGTCAGTTTCAATGGCTTATTTCAACAATGCGAAAGGCCTAATCGCAATTGAATCTGCGAAAGACCTAGAGCCTTTGCTCATGAGCTACCAAGATGGCACGCGACAACTTCCAAGGTGGGAGTTCGAAGGTTTTAGTCCTTCTGTACTCCTCGGATATGAGCAGTTGGCTACGCGACCATAATGGCCACGCCGAGGTATAACACTACGCTCAACCTGACTCGCTACGTCGGCGCTTCGCGCCTCGTAGCTCGCAGGTTAGCTAGGCGTTATGCACCGTCTCGTCAGCGCTGACTTTCACCACCCTTGTAACCTCACACCCTCGGAGACGAAATGAAGGAATCTCTCAAGCCCGGCATCAAATACAAGCACAAGTTCAAAGTACCCCCATCAAAAACGGTTCCTGCGCTTTATCCCGAGTCCGAAGAGTTCGTCGCAATGCCCGAAGTCTTTGCCACGGGCTTCCTTGTCGGCTTTCTTGAGTGGGCGTGCATCAAGGCAATCAACCCCCACCTCGACTGGCCGAAAGAACAAACCGTTGGAACCCACATCGACGTAAGTCACGAGGCCGCTACGCCACCTGGGCTTGAGGTTACGGCAACAGTTGAGCTGATTGCCGTTGAAGGAAAGAAACTCATCTTTGCTGTTGAGGCACACGATGGCATAGACCTCATCTCAAAAGGCCGTCACGAGCGCTTCGTCATCAATAAAGAGAAATTCGATGCTAGGGTTGGCTCAAAGGCAGCCGGTGCATAACATGGCGCTCAACCGGACCTGCGCGAAAAGCCGCGCAGGCCGGTTAGCTTCACGTTATGCACCCATTATCAGATAGAGGAGTCTTTTATGAATGCAAAGTATTCTGGGCAGTGTCTTTGTGGGGAAATCAGCTATTCAGTTGATATTGAGCCAGTGTTTACTGGAAATTGTCATTGCAAAGACTGTCAAAGATCATCAGGCAGTGCATTCATTCCGGCGATGATTTTCCCTGAAAAAGATGTTGTTGTTTCTGGTGAAGTAAAATATTTCGAGTCCCAGGCAGACAGCGGAAATATGCACAAAAGAGGTTTCTGCCCGAATTGTGGTTCTCAATTGTTCGCTCGGTTCAGCAATATGCCAGGAATACTGGGCATAAAGGCTGGAACTTTAAATAACACATCGAATTATGTTCCAAAGTTAGATTTCTATGTAGGTAGTGCTGCACCTTGGGATTTTATGAACCCAGAGCTACCTAAAAAGCAGGGGGCAGCACAAAGCTAACGATAATGCATAACAATTCATTCAAGCCGACATCGCTTCGCGGCGCGGCTTAATTCAAACGTTATACATTTTCAGAAAGGAATTAACTTATGCTTTCCGTATTCAAAAAACCGATAGTCTTGTTAAAGCTCGAAGGCTTCGCTGTCTTTCTCTTAGCGCTCGTCATTTATTGGCAGCAGTCTTTCGGATGGACACTGTTTTGGTCAACCGTATTACTTCCAGACCTTGCCCTCCTTGGGTATCTCGTTAATGCCAAGGTTGGCGCAACGGCGTACAACATCACGCACTCAAAATTGTTACCCAGCGCATTAGCTGTTGTTGCCATCGTAACGGGCAATGCCTTGTTCTCTGCCTTGGCTCTTATTTGGTTTGTTCACATTGGCGTAGATAGGATGTTGGGTTACGGCCTAAAGTACCCGGAGGGATTTAAAGTCACCCATCTTGGCACCATTGGACAAATGGGTGGTGAACCACGCGGCAGCTATTTACCTTGTGGAAAATAAAAATGTATAACCCTGCGCTCAAGCGGGGCTGCGCAAAAGCGCGCAGCCCCTTAGCTCCACGTTAGCTATCAAGAAAATTCGCACATCGTAAACATTATGTTTATTATTGGCGCATGATTCAAACATTCGCCAACACTGAAACCGAAGGCTTTTTCGTTACAGGTAAATCGCGTCGTTTACCTTCGGAAATTCTCAAGCGTGCGGCCATGCGTCTCAATCAGTTGCATGCCGCTACAGAGTTGAATGATCTACGTTTGCCACCATCTAATTACTTGGAGGCTCTTTCAGGTAATCGCGTTGGTCAATGGAGTATACGTATAAACCAACAGTGGCGTGTCTGTTTCAAGTTTGAAAATGGTGACGCATTTAATGTCGAAATAGTGGATTACCACTAGGAGGAATAACATGATCTACAATGGTTTAACACCTATCCATCCCGGCGAGTACCTCGCCGAGCTCCTTGAAGAGCTTCATATCTCTCAAGCGTTGTTCGCTCGTACCATTGGTGTGTCGCCCATGCGCATTTCCCATATCGTTAAAGGCAAGCGCCCTGTTACGGCTGAACTAGCATTGCTGTTTGCAAAAGCTTTTGAGCAAACTCCACAGTATTGGCTCAATTTGCAAGCCAGCTATGATCTAAAAACTGCTGAGAAAAGCATCGCCAATCGTCTCTTCTCCATTCATAGCTTGGCCCATGCTTAATTTATGTTAGGCGCCAAAAACATGGGTATGGCCACACATAAATACATAGGCGGGTGTCATTGCGGAAACATCGCACTTGAGATGGAAATTACGGGCAAACCAGACTCTTACAATCCGAGAGCGTGTGATTGCGACTTCTGTCGTAAACATGCCGCCTCGTACGTATCGGATCCACACGGAAAATTGGTAATCCTGGTCAAGAATGAAGCCAACCTAGGCAAGTACCGGCAAGGTAGCGAGATTGCGAGTTGCCTTATTTGCAAAATCTGTGGTGTGTTAGTAGGCGTCTGTTATGAGGAACATGGACATCTATACGCCACGGTCAACAGTAAGGCAATTGGAAATGGCGCTGACTTTGGTGAGGAAACAATAGTCTCGCCAAAGACACTTAATGATCAAGAAAAGATTCAGCGGTGGAAAAACGTCTGGTTTGCCGACGTCGGTATCAAATGGATTGGCGCACATGAACGTTGACGGAATCGACCACTTGGTCTTGACGGTAAAAGACATTGATACAACGTGCACCTTTTACGCGACGGTGCTCGGAATGAACGTCATTAGCTTCGGTGGCGGCAGAAGTGCACTGTCGTTTGGTGCCCAAAAGATCAATTTGCATCAGCACGGAAACGAGTACGAGCCAAAGGCTAAAAAACCAACGCCTGGCTCTGCCGATGTATGTTTTGTTACGTCAGTTCCGCTCCCTGACGTAATCACACATTTGGCATCATGTGGTGTCGCTGTGCTTGAAGGGCCAGTTCAACGAACCGGCGCGAGAGGTCAAATCGCATCGGTGTATTTTCGAGACCCTGACCTGAATTTGATTGAGGTTTCAAACTATGAGCGCGCCTAACAACGCCATCAACGCGGACGGGCAAAAGCGCCGCTTCGCTCTGCTTTTGCCCGCCGGTTATGGCGAACGTTGAGGCTGTAGAAAAACCCCATTGGTAAAAATTTTCATGACCATGAGCAAAAACCGACTTCCCAAAACGCTCTATAATCGACTATCGTCCTGTCGGGAAGGGGCAAGGCACCCCTTGAAAATGGCTATTTTTCCCCTTCAAGGGGTTTTTCTACAGCGTCGTTAGGCCAAATAAAATTAGCACATCCATCTCAATCCATAGAGCGACTGCCGACGATGCGCAAGAAGTCGCCGTAATGGTTGGCGAGTTGCTGGCTGAAATCATGAATGCTATTGGTGTTCAGGCATTCAATTTTGACCTTGATGAAACGACGGCCCGACTCAAAGACTTTCTCAACCATGAGAAATACTTTGTGTTTGTCGCTCGCAGCGGGAGTCTGAGTCCGGCAGGGTTTATTGCACTCTATGAAAGTTATGCCCTTTACGCCGAAGGCGCTTTCGGCACCATACCCGAGCTTTACGTTCGCCCAGCGTACCGCACAAATAAATTGGGGCTTCATCTGGTGTCTCAAGCAAAGTCCTTTGGTTCATCGCGTGGCTGGACACGTTTAGAGGTTACGACTCCGCCGCTTCCCCAGTTCGACAGAACCTTGGCGTTTTATGAGCGTGAGGGTTTTGCCGTAACCGGCGGACGCAAACTGAAAATTGCCCTATGAACGGTTGCCCTAATTCCAGCGTCAGGTGCTTATGAAGCCTGTTACCCAAGAAGAAATCTCAGGTTGCGGTATAGCCCGTGTGGCCGCGCTTTCTGGCCTCTCATACCAGGAGGCTAAAACTGTTGCAAATAGCCTTGGCATCTTCGCCGAAGACAGCAGTCTTTGGTCGGATACGCGCTATGTGCGTATCCTTCTCGGCCATTTTGGCATTTCAGCCGGTGAAGGCGAACTGTCCTTTTCATCATGGGAAATTCTTCCCAACTTGGCGCTACTTTCCATTAAGTGGTACCGGGAACATGGGCAGCCCTTTTGGCATTGGGTTGTTTTTTGGCACAGCCCAAACGGCCCGGTGGTTTTTGACCCTAAGAAATCACTCAAAACAAACACACGTACCGATTTTTGGCGAATCAAACCAAAGTGGTTTATTCCCATTGAAGCCAGGCCTAACCCTGCATTCAAGCGGGATGGGGCAAAAGCGCGCAGCCTCTTGGCTCCACATTAGGGTTTTCCACACTGATGAATGACCTGACTAATCTGAACGAACCGAAATCCATTCAGGCCATAGGGGCCGATACGCGCGCCGCTGGGTTCACCATGGCGTCGGAACCGCTTGCGTGCTCCTTGTTGCGTACCCTGGCTGCATCTAAGCCGGGCGGTCGTTTTCTTGAGCTTGGCTCTGGCACCGGCCTGTCTACCGCGTGGCTTCTCGACGGCATGGACATAAACGCTCGCCTCATTACCGTCGATAACGATGACCGTCTCCTGTCCATCCTCAGAAACACTCTCGGCAAGGATCAACGGCTGACGGTTGTTTGTGCCGATGGCGATGAATTTCTTCGATCACTTAACGGCCAAAGTTTCGACTTTATCTTTGCCGATACCTGGTCTGGGAAATATCGCCTCCTTGACGAAGCGTTGTCGCTTGTCCGACCCTCAGGGCTGTATGTCATTGACGATATGCTGCCCCAGCCCAATTGGCCAGAAGGGCACGCCAAAAAAGTTGCTCACCTTATTGCCACGCTTGAACAACGTAGCGACTTTCATATCACCAAAATGTCTTGGGCAAGCGGGGTCATCCTTGCAACCAAGCGCTAACCCTGCGCTCAAGCGGGACGGCGCAAAAGTACGTCGCCGCAAAAATATTTGTTTTTACCACACCCCGTGCATCCATTCGGGTAGTGGCCATAGGGTACTTAACCCATTTGAGCACCGATTTCGTCACCATGCCTAACATACTGCCCGGTTTTTGTTGCCATGACACATCCCTGGTGCGGGAAGATCCCTCGCCAGGGTGACGGCCTGATGAGGGAGACGCGCACTCACGGCGCGATGTGTTATCAGAATTCATACTCGACCTGCAGGCGAACGTTACGATTGGGCGCGGCGGAAGAGGTGCCCACTAAAAAGGCCGCGTTGTATTTGATTGCCTGTCGCCCGCCGAGCGGGATTTTACCGAATATGGCCGGACCCACACGACTGGCGCGCTGCTCTGCAGGTGCCCAGTCGTTCCATTTTCCGACCTGACCGAATCCCTGCAGGCCGAACTCAAATATCGGCATCCAGCGATACTTGGCCTGCCATTGATAGTGCATTTCCGTCACGCTGGGCAAGTCTGATCGATATTTTTTCTCAAACAAAAAATTGGTATTTAATTGAAGCAGACCGAAATCCGTTTGAAATAGAGGCCCGTATTTAACCTCCCAGCCTTCCGAGTGGTCAGCAGGGCGCTCGATTTCCAGCAAGAATCCTACATCGACAGGGTACCGCCCCGTTTCAGTGAGTTGGAACTTGTTTTCCCACTCGGCGGCTTCATATTTGGTCGCGTCGTGGTTTATTTTCCGGCCTTTCATATAGATTTCGGTAAACCACCACGGCGTCACACCGTAACCCAGCCCCAGTGAGTGATCAGCCTGAGACTGATCGTTATTCTGTTGCCAGGTGCCGAATTTGAAATCAAGTTCACGTTCGCCGTACTCCACGTTTGGGGTGTATACGTAGTCGGCAGGGCCAGCGATGGCCATATTGCAGGCGAACAAGGCCCCGGCGGCTGAGAGGGATGCCAGTTTTTTCATGTTTTTTCTCTTTTAGTGCTTGATGGAAGGGGATTTTTTAGCCCATTGCATACCCATTACGATGAGGATGAATGTGCTGACATAAAAAACAACCTGTATCCCGGCCGGGCTTGCGTCATAACCCAGCAACGTATGAAGCAGGGTGCCGACGGCCGAACTGTTGGACAGTAGATGTGAGGTATCCCAGAGCGGACTGGCAAGGCTGGGTAAAATATCGCCTTGTGCCAATAGTCGCGCGACCTGGCTGGCCATTGCTGCGGCAAGAAACAGGATCAGACCGCTTGTGACCGCGAAGAACCATTTCGATGGAATCCGGAGAAATCCCAGGTAGAGGGCGACGCCTGCGGCAGCCCCAGCGGCAAGACCCAGCAGGGCACCATTGAGGACGGTGATCAAACCTTGATCACTGCCCATGGCGAGGCCGTACAGGAACAAGGCGGTTTCGGATCCCTCGCGAAGCACGGCCAACGCAATCACCACAAACATGATCGGGAGTTCCCGGGTGCCTGCGCGCACATCCTGGCCCAGTTGCCTGGCATCCCGCGCCAGATGGGCGCCATGGCGCGCCATCCAGATGTTATGCCCGGCCAGCATGACGACGACGATGCTCAACACCAGGGCATTGAACAGTTCTTGACCGATGCCATGGGCCATTGCCGCAATCTGCTCGGTCATGCTCGCTACGAGCAGGGCACCGACGACGCCTGCCACGACACCCGCTATCAGCCAGATTCCGCGTTTGGGGATGCCTTTCGTCGCGGCGGCGATGATGCCGAGGATCAAAGCGGCTTCCAGCGTTTCTCTGAAGACGATAATGGCGGCACTGATCATCACTTACTCCACGATGACCGCGCCTTGGGCGGTTTTCTCGTTGAATTCGCCGAAGAAGGGGTAGCGACCGGGTTCCAGCGGCCCGATGTAGATCGTCGCTTTGCTTTTACCCGCGATGATTTTTTCCCGGTTCAATGCATAACTCTCGAATTCCTCGGGCGTATCGTCCTGGTTCTCGACGATGAGCTTGACCTTCTTGCCGGCCGGAACCTGAATTTCCGCGGGCTCGAAACGATGATCCTTGATGATCAGATGAATATCGCCGCCATTGGCGGCAAGGGCGGTCGAAGGAAGTGCGATCAGTAACACGCAGGTTTTCAAGAACGACATGGGCATGACTCCGGAAGCGATAAAGAGGAACGACAGCAAATGCAAACGATAATGATTCACATAAAGAATGTCAATAGGTCTGATTCGGAATTAAAGGGGGCAAAGCCCTTTAGTTTGCAAAATCTTTAGACCTTATTTAAGGGCTTGGGCCCCTTTGACCCGGTGTTTTCACCTGATCAACACGCAGGTGAACGTTTTTCTCATCTTCAATCGGGGGCACAAATAACGGTGATACGATAGGTGAGTTCACACTCGCCACAGAGTCAGGTCACCGTACCGTCGACGGCTTCATGGACGGTGATGATGGCGCCCCGGAGCCGATAGCTCGTGCCTCGGCCCTGAATCTGGTCGCTACGGTTTTTGAACTGGTGGCTCACGTTTTTGGGGAGGGTGCGGGCGTGAATTACTGCTGCATGAAAGTGCTTAACCCGGCAGTCAAGTGGGTCTGCACAGTAGTACGCAGTTCCGTACTTTGATAGCGAGATAACCATGATCGACAAGGCATTCGCGGATCGTTTTGCAACTGATTGGATTGACTCATGGAACAACCATGACCTTGATCGCATTCTGTCGCATTACATGGATGATTTTGAAATGACGTCACCGGTAATTATCAGGGTGGCCGGTGAACCGTCAGGCACCTTAAAGGGCAAGGAAGCTGTCGGTTCCTATTGGGCCAAAGCCCTTCAATTGGTTCCGACGCTTCATTTTGAGTTGGTGTCCACGCTTGTCGGCATAAACAGCATCACCCTCTACTACAATGGTGTCCGCGGCCCATCCGCAGAGGTGTTCCATTTCAACCAGGAGGGTAAGGTTACGAGGGCATATGCACATTACCTCTAAGCGCTGCGCTCAAGCGGGACTGCACGCAGCCCCTTCGCCCCGCGTTGAGGCGGTAGAAAACCCCATTGCCAAGAACATGAGCAAAAGTCGACCTTCCCCGGCATGCCCCAATAGCTGACGATGAAAGGCAAGCCCCCCGAGAAAATGCGACTTCGACCCCTCAAGGGGATTTCCTGTCACTTCATTCGCTGCATTAAGGAAGAGAAGCATGAGCATAGAGTTCAAAGTGAACGCACCGGTCACCTCAGATCAATTCATCGAACTGCTGCGCGAATCAACACTTGGCGAACGCAGGCCGATTGATGATCGGGATTGCATGGAAGGGATGGTGAAAAATTCCAATCTAATGGTTACGGCCTGGCATGATGGAAACCTGATAGGCATGGCGCGCTCAATGACGGACTTTCATTATGCCTGTTATCTTTCCGATCTTGCCGTTCACAGGGCATATCAGAAAAGAGGCATCGGTAAAAGGCTCCAGATCATCACGCAAGAGAAATTGGGCCCAAAATGCAAACTGATACTAGTTGCTGCGCCCGCCGCCAATTCATACTACGAGCATATTGGGTTTAAGAACAATCCAAGATGCTGGGTGCTTGATCGTGAGCAAAACATCAGCCGCTAACAAGACGCTCACGCCTGAGGTGATTCATTGTCTCATCCGTGAAGTGCAAAACGACGAACCCTTGGTGGAGGGGGGCTGAAGCCGCATTTGAATGATGGACAGGATCCACGATTTCGGTGATGGATGTACTGGAAACGTATCGTGATACGGTGACAGGCTTGATTGATATTCATCTTTCCAGCGTGAGTAATCGGTTGAATGAAACCAGGCATGCCTTGACGACAATTTCGACGTTCTTCATCCCGTTGACCTTGATTTCTGGGGTTTATGGGATGAATTTCGGCAATAACGCCGATAGGCTCCTTGGCCATGCCGGAGTTGCGGATGTTTTTGGGTGTCCCTCGATTGTGTTGCTGATGCGGTCGGCATGTTTTTTTACCCGCGATCGTCTGTAGGTTGCGGTTTACAATCATCATTAGCGCGGCAGCTTCTTTTACAGTCGAGTCAATTTGCTTGACGGGAAATGTCAGCGCGGACTCATCCCCTGCCATGTGGCGCAAGGTCGCACGTGTCTTGTTTTATTCAAAAAATCGTCATGGGCTTGTCATGTCACCCCTCTAAGGTTAGATTCGAATGTGCTGGTTGTCTAATTCGTGTTTATTCAAACCCTTGGGGCCGACGATGTTTATCAGTCTGGTGACCGAAACTTTTTATCCCGATATCAATGGTGTGGCGACAACACTCACCCAGTTGCACGCCGCTTTGCTGTCAGCGGGGCATCGTGTGCAGGTGATTTGCCCGCGTGCTGATGAATCACGCGTGCTTGATGATGGCATCGAGGTCCCGGGGTTTGCTTTGCCCTTTTATCATTCGGTGCGTCTGGGGTTGCCTGCGTCAGGCCGGCTACTGAAATCGTGGCGGCAGGATCGCCCCGATTTGGTGCATGTTGCCACAGAAGGTCCGCTGGGGTTTTCTGCCTTGCGTATGGCGCGCCGATTGGGCGTTCCCGTTACCTCTTCACTGCACACCAATTTTCATACTTATATGACGCATTACCGGGTGGGCTGGCTGGCTAATCCGGTAATGCGGTATTTGCGCTGGTTTCATAACCGTACCGCGCTCACGTTCATCCCCACCGATCAGCAGGCCTCTGAGTTGGGGGGCATGGGGTTTGAGCGGCTAACCGTATTGGGTCGTGGGGTGGATACGCAGTTATTTAATCCCGATCAGCGTGATTCGGGCTTACGGAATCAATGGCAGCAGATGGCGGGTGGTCAGCGAGTGGCCGAGCCCTTGGTTGCGCTTCATGTCGGGCGGTTGGCGGCAGAGAAGAATCTGGATTTGCTGATTGCCGCGTTCACTGCCATGCGGGTCGCGCGTCCCGATCTGGTGGCGGTGGTGGTGGGGGATGGGCCGGAGCGTGCGCGCTTGGAAAGGGCGTTGCCGTGGGTTGTGTTTGTCGGGATGAAACGTGGGGAGGCCTTGGCGCGGCATTATGCGAGCGCCGATTTCTTTGTTTTCCCGAGTAAAAGCGAAACGTTCGGCAACGTGGTGCTGGAGGCCATGGCCAGCGGCTTAGCTTGTATCAGTTTTAATTATGCCGCTGGATGTCGATTGATCCAGCATGGCATCAATGGCTATCTTGCCGCTTGCGATGATGAAGCGGGATTTATCGAAATCGCTGAGGCGATTTCGATCCAGGGCGTGGGTTCAATGGGCGTCCGAGCCCGCCACACTGCGGCGGCATTCGATTGGGGATTAATTACCCAAACGTTTGAGCAGCATTTGCGGGATGTGGTGGCCACGCACGCCACCGTGGTATGGACGCAACCTGAGGCGGTGCATAGGGCGCCGGGCGGGTTGGCGAGTCGGGGCAAACCGGGAGGCTGAAATGTCCACATTTATCCGTTCTTTTCGTAGGCTGTCTTTGTTAAATAAATACCTGCACTGGGAAGAGGGTGTTATGTACCGCCTTAACCACGTGAATGCCATCCGGGGTTTGCGGCGAATTTTTGCGGTTAGCAGTCGCTTGGGCAATGGCGTCGCGTGGTACACGTTGGCGATTTTGCTGGCCGTATTTGGTGGATCATCCGCATGGTTGCCGATGAGCGTCATGATGATGTCGGCGGGTTTGGGGTTGGCCATTTACGCCACGATTAAACATTTCACTGCCAGACCAAGGCCGCAAGTGGTTCATGATGGGTTGGTTTTAAGCGTCACGCCGCTGGATAAATATAGTTTTCCTTCTGGGCATACGCTTCACGCAGTCAATTTTGCGATTCAGATTACCGCGTTTGCACCGGCGTTAGCGTGGCTGGTCATCCCATTTGCCCTCATGGTGGCGTTATCGCGCATGGTGCTGGGTTTGCACTATCTTTCGGATGTGTTGGTGGGCGCAGCCATTGGTGCATTGTTGGCAGTTTCGAGCCTGTGGCTTGTTTCCGCGTTAGTCTGATTTTCTTGTGCTAATGTGCCCTTCGAGGGGGTGATGTCATTACCTCCGCCGTCTGGGGCCGCTTCGTGTTTAGAATGATTCGGCGTCATTTTATCCTCGCCTCATGGCTGTGATTCCCCGCATTACCTTCTTCGTTCACCTGTCATGCGAATGCAGCGCCTGGTTAACATGGGCGCGTCATGGGAAATTCATGCGCTGGGTTCAAACTGCGCCCCCTTGATAACGAAGTGGGGCCGTCGGGTCTGGTTTGGGGCGAAAATTCATCATCATTTCCGCGTGTTTATCAGTACACTTCAGTTCGTTAGCAACGCCTGAATTATTTCGGCAGGATTCAGCGGGGTCCGATGTCTTCTCAATCGGTGGCTGTTGCGTTGTTCGGTCGGTTTCACCCTCCCGTTAGTATGATAAACAATAGATATATTGGGTAAAAAGACGATATGGTGCTGTTGGAGTGGGTTTTATTTTGACAAATTCTTGGTTGGGTGGCCGCCCGATATGGGTGCCGAATGTGCTGATACTCGTTTTAATTGGTTTTGCGGGGGTGTTAACGGCGCGCATCGCCTGGTTGTGGCTGGCGCCGGCGCAACCCCCGGTCGGATTGACAGTTGCTACTACCCCCAGCGCAATGAAAACCACACCGCAGGCGATTGCCACGCAGATTTCGGGCTGGCATCTTTTTGGTCAAGCGGCGGTGCCCGAGGCGCAAAATGCAACCGCCGTACAACCGTCTAGTTTGGGCCTGCGGCTCGAAGGTATTATGAGTGGATCCCAACCGCCGTTGGTGATGTTACGGGTGGGCAGTGAAGTACGCTTGCTGCAAGTGGGCGATGCGGTATCACAGCAGGTGATCATTACCGCCATTGAGCCGGATCGCGTGCTGATTTCGAACCAAGGGCGACTGGAGGCCATCGCGTTTCCTCAGCCCATGTCACTCAATCAGGCGCCGCCGCCGAGTGCCGCGCGGGTCGAGCGGAGTGTGAGTCCAGCGCTCAATGCCACGGTCGGGTCTGCGGCGGGCGCAAGCGTGGATGTGGCCCAAATCATGCGGAACCCGCAATCACTGATGAAGTTTGTGACCGTGGCGCCCCTGCAAGAGAATGGCGTATTGACGGGGTATACCTTGAGTCCCGTGCCGGGGCAGGAAGCATTTATGCAACAATTGGGATTACTTCCGGGCGATGTATTGACCTCTATCGATGGCATGCCGGTTAATGACCCCTCGCTCTTGCCGCGTGTGATGCCTTTGCTCAGTTCTGGCCAGCCATTGAACGTATGGGTCGAGCGCGGTGGCCAACCGATGAGTGTGACGATTAATTTGGATTCTTTACGATGATGGCTAATGTTTATCGCCCGCACAGATGGGTTCTTGGCGTGATTTTGGCCTGCGCTTCTCCCTGTGGTGTGGCCTTTGCTACGACCGATCCGCCGCCGGGAATCACCCCAGTGGATACCGATAAGGTGACGCTGAATTTCCGGGATATGGATATCAATGCCCTGATTGAGTCGGTTTCCAAGGTGACCGGGAAAAATTTTATCGTTGATCCACGCGTTAGGGCGCGGGTGACGGTAATTTCTGCACAACCCATGAGTCCGCAAAAACTCTACGACGTATTTCTGTCGATTTTGCAGGTGAACGGCTTCGCGGCGGTACCGGCCGGCGACATTATAAAAATCGTACCCGAAATTAATGCGCGCTCCGATAATCAGCCGGTTAATCCGAGTGCGGCGGTAGAAGGCGATCAAATGGTGACTGAAGTGGTGCACCTGCGCTACGTGCCTGCGGCACCGATGTTGACCGTATTGCGCCAAATTATGCCGCAACAGGCTGCGCTATCGGTTTCCCCCGATTCCAATGCGCTGATCATCACGGATCGGGCGGGCAACATTGGTCGCTTAAAACAAATTCTGGCAAAGGTTGATCAACCCGCCGTGGGCGATGTTGAGATTATCCGCTTAAAGCGCGCGTCGGCAGATGCGGTGGCAGCTACCTTGAAGGCGCTATTTGGCGCCAGCGGCTCGGGCGCAGGCACAGCCGCCGGGGGCGTGGCCCCCGGCGGCGGGGCGAATTTTTCTGCCGTCCCGGTGTTCGCGGTGGATGAACGCACCAACAGTATTTTATTGAGTGGTGATGCCGTTGCCCGCGCCAAAATGCGGGCGATTATTCTCAATCTGGATACCCCGGAAACTGATTATGGCAACACGCGGGTGTTCCGGCTCAAATACGCCAATGCCGAAGATTTGGCTCATGTGCTGAAAGGGATTGTTAAATCCTCGGGCGATGCCACCGGCGCGACCGCCATGGCCGGCAAAGGGGCGGCGGGTAATCCTCAAGACAATAAACTTGAAGTGACAGCCGATAAATCGCTGAACGCACTGGTGGTGACGGCATCACCCAATCGAATGCAGTCGATTGAATCGGTGATTAACCAACTCGATGTGCGCCGCCAGCAGGTGTTGGTCGAAGCGATTATTGCCGAAGTATCGAGTGGCTTGACCAAAAAAATAGGCACACAGTTTTTAGTCGGTGGCAATAACGGCACCGTGCCGATTGGCATTTCAACCTTCAATGGCCTGCTGTCTAGCGTGGCCAGCACAGCGGCTGCGGCGGGCACAACCGGCACGTCCAGCGCATTGGCTTTAGGCTTGGCTTCGGCGCTGGGTGATGGGGGTAATGTGGGGGTTGGACGGTTTGGTCAGGGCGGTACTGATTTCGCGTTGCTGGTTTCAGCATTGGCGGGCGATGCGGGCAACAATATTCTCTCCACCCCCAGTCTGCTGACCTTGGATAACCAGGAGGCCAGCATCGTCGTGGGTCAAAATATCCCGATTGTGACGGGTTCCTATGCGCAAACCGGTTCGGCCACCTCGCCCACCAATCCCTTCCAGACGATTACCCGCGAGGATATTGGGGTGAAGCTCAAGGTGACGCCAACCATCAGCCCGGACGGCACCGTGCGCTTGAAAATTGAGCAGGAGGTGTCCAGCCTCGACAGTGCGGCGCAAACCTCGGCCGGGTTGATTACCAACAAGCGTAATGTGACCACCACGGTGCAAGTGGATGATGGTGATGTGGTGGTACTCGGCGGCTTGATTGATGATTCTTCCAATTCCAACCAGCAAAGTGTGCCGGGTTTGGGTGATATTCCGGTGATTGGCAACCTCTTTCGTTACCGCACGGCCAGTACCACCAAGCGCAACTTGATGATTTTTATTCGCCCACTGGTGATTAACGATAATGGCAAGCTGGCCAAATTTAGCCGGGCGCAATATCAGATGATTCGCGATAGCCAGCAAGAAACCTTTAATAGCCGGTCATTAATCGAGCCGCGTGATTGGTCGATATTGCCGCCCGAGCGGATTTTCCAGCGTAATTTGCCCATTCCTCTGCCCGGGAACATGCAGCAATTGATGGATCAGGATCGGGCGCGGCAAACCACCGCCAGTGGTCAGTTTATGCCTACCGCTGAGGCCACGACGGCGCCATGAGCTTAGCGGCATGATGGCGATGAACAAACCGGAAATTTCGTACAGCTATGCGCGCCGGTTTGGTGTGCTCATCGAATCGGCGACCAAGGCCGAGACGAGCCCTGCTCCATGGGTTGTTCGGCATTGCAAGCCCTTGGGTGTCTCCGTGCTGGCGGAGCTGGGGCGCAAATTGCCCGAGGGCTTCGCGCTGAATTGGTTGGAAACCGATGAGTTTGAACGCCGCTTGGCGCGTGCCTACGAGGGCGGTTCAAGCGTGGCGCAAACCATGGTGGATGATCTGGGCGATGGTGGGTTGGATGCCTTGGCGCATACGCTGAACGCGCCGATTGATCTCTTGGAAGCTGATGATGAAGCGCCGATTATTCGCCTGATTAATGCGCTTTTAAGTGAAGCCGTACGCGAAGGTGCCTCCGATATTCATATCGAAAGTTTTGAGACCCGCATGGTGGTGCGCTTTCGTGTCGACGGCATGTTGCGCGAGGTCCTGCAGCCGCCGCGCGCGGTGGCCGGTGTAATCGTGTCGCGCATCAAGGTGATGGCGAATCTCGATATTGCCGAAAAGCGCGTGCCGCAAGATGGCCGAATTTCCTTGCGCTTGGCGGGCCGGCCGGTGGATGTGCGGGTATCTACTTTGCCGTCGGGGCAGGGTGAGCGCGTCGTGTTGCGTTTGCTGGATAAAGAAGCGGGGCGGCTCACGCTCGATAATTTGGGCCTTACCCGCGAATTGCAAGCGCGCCTCAATGCCCTGATCCACCGTCCGCACGGTATTTTGTTGGTCACCGGCCCCACCGGCTCGGGAAAGACCACCACGCTGTATGCGGCGCTCTCCGAGATCAACACCCGTGAGCGCAACATCCTCACGGTCGAAGACCCGATCGAGTATTACCTGGATGGCATTGGTCAAACACAGGTTAATCCCAAGGTCGAAATGACCTTCGCGCGCGGTTTGCGGGCGATTTTGCGTCAGGATCCGGACGTGGTGATGGTGGGCGAAATCCGCGATGTCGAAACGGCAGAAATTGCGGTTCAGGCCAGCCTGACCGGGCATCTGGTGCTCTCCACCCTGCACACCAATTCAGCAGTAGGCGCGATCACCCGCTTGCGCGATATGGGCGTTGAGCCGTTTTTGTTGTCATCAAGCCTGATTGGTGTGTTGGCGCAGCGCCTCGTGCGTCGGCTGGATGCGCGCTACCGCGAAGCGTATCAGCCGGATGCGGCCGAATGCGCCCTGCTGGGGCTTGATCCGGCGCTTACGCCTACGCTGTATCGGGTTGAGGAGTCTGCACGGCAACGCGGGCAGGGCTATTTGGGGCGCACCGGTATTTATGAGTTAATTGCGATCGATGCCAAAGCCCGCCACCTGATTCACGAGGGTGCAGCCGAATCCGTCATCGAGGCGCAGGTGCGCCAACACAGCCCCTCAATACATCGTTACGGTGCGGCCTTGGTCTTGGCTGGCGTGACGACGACCGAAGAACTGCTTCGCGTCGCGGCCGAAGGCTAAGCGGTCATGCCCGCTTTTGAATACAGTGCCCTTGATGCGAGTGGCAAAACCCGCAAAGGTGTGATCGAAAGTGATAGCGCTCGCGGCGCCCGTAGCCTGCTGCGTGATCAAGGCTTGGCGCCATTGACCATTGATGCCGTCGCGAGCGATACCGTCCCCGCGGGCGGAGCGCGCAGTTTTGCCAGCCGCTGGCAAACCTTACACCCCACCGAGTTGGCGCTGTTTACTCGCCAAATTTCCACCCTGATTGCCGCTGGCTTGCCCATTGATGCGGCATTGGGTGGCATTATTCGCCAAACTGAAACACCCCGCATTCGGCGCATCATCACCGCCGTGCGCTCAAAGGTCGTGGAAGGGCAGAGCTTCGCGCAGGGGCTTTCGGCCTTTCCCCGCGCATTTGCGGACTTGTATCGCGCCACCGTGGCGGCGGGCGAGGAATCCGGGCATCTGCCCGCCGTGCTGGAACGGCTGGCGGATTACACTGAAGGCCGTCAAGCGACCACGCAAAAAGTGCAGATGGCCTTGTTTTACCCTGCGTTGCTGACCTTGGTGGCGATCACGGTCGTGATCGGTTTGGTCACCTATGTGGTGCCGCAGGTGGTGCAGGTATTTGTGCAGATGAAGCAAGCCTTGCCGCCCCTGACCCGGGGCCTAATTGCGATCAGCAGCTTTTTGCGCGAACAATGGCCGTGGATTATTTTGGGCTTTGTCGCCGTAGGTGTCGGCTTTTCCTGGGGGTTGCGGCAACCTGCATTTGCGTTCCGCTGGTCGCAAATGCAATTGAAATTACCGCTGATCGGCCGGCTGATACGCGGGTTTAATGCTGCGCGGTTTGCCCGGACCTTAAGTATTTTGAGCGCGGCAGGCGTACCGATGCTTAAAGCGCTCAGCATTAGCGGTGAAGTGGTGGCCTCCGAGCCCATGCGTCGCGCGATTGCCGATGCCACCGACCGCGTGCGTGAGGGCGCGCCGATTGCTCGCTCCTTGGAGCAATCGCGTTTATTCCCACCGATGATGCTGCAATTGATTGCTGCCGGTGAGCAAAGCGGCGCCCTCGGTAATATGCTCGAGCGCGCGGCCGTGCAGCAAGAGCGTGAACTCGATACCCTGATTAACGCCCTACTCGGCTTATTCGAGCCGATTTTGATTTTAGTGATGGGCAGTGTTGTGCTCATGATTGTGCTGGCCATCCTGATTCCGATTTTTGACCTCAACCAAATGGTGCATTGAGATGAAACTTTCCCTAATGAACAATCCCATCAAAAACTGGCTGCCGCGCAGGAATACCAACCGAGGCTTTACCTTGATTGAAGTGATGGTCGTGGTCGTAATTCTGGCGATTTTGGCCACCATCGTGGTACCGAAAATCATGGACCGCCCCGATGATGCGCGCATTGCCAAAGCCAAGCAGGATATTGTGGCGATCAGTTCGGCGTTAAATCTGTACAAGCTCGATAACCTGCGTTATCCCACCACCGATCAAGGATTAGATGCGCTGGTCAAGCCGCCTGCCAATGCTAAAAACTGGCGCCAAGGTGGCTATCTTGATCGCTTGCCGATTGATCCGTGGGGGCATCCTTATCTGTATTTAAGCCCCGGCCAACATGGGGCATTCGATATTTATAGCCTGGGCGCCGATGGCCAACCGGGTGGTGTGGGTGCGGATGCCGATATCGGTAATTGGCAGGAAAGCGGCGCCACCCCCAATAGCACCTCATTGGGTGGTGCGATGACTCCCAGCGGCCAATAACGCCCGTGACGCGCCCCGTGCTTAACCCCGTGCGCAATGGCGCGGTTCGATGTGGGCGTTCACCACGCATCACAGTGCGAGCGGGGGGTTTTACCCTGATCGAGTTGATTGTGGTGATTGTGATTATTGGCATTTTGGTCGGTTTTGCGGTCATCAGCATGAATCGCACGGCGCCCGACTCGGTCGATGCGTGCCGTGATCAACTGCAATTGTGGTTATCCCGGCAGGCCGTTGCCGCGAACCTGCAGGGCGGCACCGTATATATCGATAGTCATAACGGCCAGCCGCGTGCGTTTGTGCTGTCGGCTGCCGCGCCAATTTCCCCGTCAACGACAACAAACCGGCTTACAAATCCGGTGGCAAACCCAACGGTTACCCAAGCGTCGACTCAGGCAAGTGTGCAACCTGCTGCCCAAGCCCGCATCGCCCAGATAGCCACCCTCAGTCAGTTGGCTTGGCCGCAGGGTTGCGAGATTCAAACCGTGCCTGCCGCTGCCGCAAATACCGGGCTAAATCCCGCCGATCCGCGCGTTAATGCTTTATTGGCCGTGACTGCGAACGGTACATGGTCGTCACCGCCATCCCTCAATCAGGGCAAGCCGGAATTGCAGGTACGAGGTCAACAGGCGCAAACTCGGTCGATTGATCTCGCGCCTGCCCCGATTGACGAGACGCCACCATGAGCGTGTCAGGCGGAAATCCCCCGATGCGAACTGCACCGGCGACGCGCCCGAACCAAACGGGTGCGCTGGGTTACTTATCGTGCCGTGCATCGTCGGGTTTTACCCTGCTTGAAGTGCTGATTGCCCTCGTCATTTTGGCCATCGCATTGGGCGCCGTGATTAAAGTCAGCGGTCAAAGTGCGCAGATGCTGCAACGCCTGCGTGCGGATACCGCCGCCACCGTCATTGCCCAAGATTTGTGCGCGCGGTTGCAATTGGCCGCGACTGCGCCCGCTGTCGGCACGCAGTCCAGCCGCATTCAAATTGACGGCCAAAGCTGGCGTGTACGCCAAAGCGTGAGTGCGGGGCTGCTACCGGGCGTGCTTAAAATCGAATATGCGGTACAAACGCCCGATCCCTTCGAAGGACAGGCCAGCATGGTGACGTATTTTTATGCGCGCAGCCAGATTGCGAGCCCGCCCGTCAACCCGGTGGCCAAGACAACCACTCCGGGGGCGACGTCGAATCAAACTCGGGTCACCACCGCGCACCGCCCATCACCATGATGAATCCGAACACGGGGCAAACCGGATTCACCCTGCTGGAGCTGTTAGTGGCCATCGCCATTTTTGCGTTAGTTGCGGTCATGGCCTATGGTGGGTTGAACACAGTGATTATGCAAAGTGCCATTGTACAAAGCCAAACCGAGCAATTAACCGCCACCCAGGCGGGCCTGCGGCGCTTGCGTGAGGATTTGACATTTGCGGTGGATCGCCCCGTGCGGGATGCGCTGGGCGGCGAAGTGCCTGCTTTTACTGGCGGCGGTCTTGATTTATTTAGCCTCACCCGCCTGGGTGTGGCCAATCCGTGGGGGCTGCCGCAATCGCAAATGGCACGGGTATTGTGGCGGTTGCAAGGGACAAATCTGCAGCGTGCCGAGTTGCTTCCCGTGGATGGCACCGTCAATGCCAGTGTGCAAGCATTGGATTGGCAGACCCAACTGCGTGGCGTAACGAGGATAAGCCTCAAATTTTTTGACGCCAATAATCAGGCGTTCGAGGTTTGGCCGCCGCCGAATCAGCCCACTGCCGCATTGCCGAAGGCCACTGAAATCAGCCTGACGCAAACCCATTTACCGCCGTTGCGTATCACCGTGGCGCAAGTGTCCGCTTGGCCACAAGCGCAGGCGCCCGCCAGCGATACCGCGCCAATACCGAGCGCCACGGATGGCACCATCGAAACCGAAGTAGGGGGGCGGCCACAATGAGCGGATCGCGCCAGAATCTATGCCTGCGGCAGTCACAGCAGGGCGTGGCGCTCATTGTCGCACTCTTGATTTTAGCCATTGCCACCGGCTTGGCTTCCGCGATGATTGTGCGCAATCAAAATGCGTTTAATGCCACGGCGGCGCTGGAAAACGGCGCACGGGCCGATGAACTGGCCAACAGCGCATTTATTCTGGCGCAAGCGTTGCTCGATCAGGATGATCGCAACATCGACGGCCCGGCCGATACCTGGGCGCAACCTCTGCCCGGTGTGCCGTTGGATGGCGCGACCGTATCAATTCAACTCATTGATATGCAAGGTCGATTTAACCTGAATAATTTGATCACCGTCGACGATAAAGTGAATCTCGTGGCCAAAGAGCGCTTTCAGAAATTGCTGTACGTGCTCAAGATTCAACCGGATATCAGTAATGCAATTATTGACTGGATTGATACCAATCAAAATATAGAGCCCAGCGGCGGCGAAGATGGCAGTTATCAGGCGAATACCCCGCCCGGCCTGCCCGCAGGCAGGCCGATGATTTCTGTGACCGAACTGCGCGCAGTACATGGCGTCACCGAATCGATGTACGAACAATTGGCGCCCTATGTCACCGCGTTGCCCGTGGGCACGCCCATTAATCTCAACAGTGCCGCGCCGCGAATTCTGCAAGCCTTGGGGGCAAACCCCCGCTTGATCGCTCAATCCGCCATCGATCAAACAACCGCGCCGCCGCCCAAAAATGTGGGTTCAGTCGCTGATTTTCTGGCTCAGCCCGAATTTGCGGGTACCGTGATACCACCCGAAGGCCTGGCCGTGAATAGCCAGTTTTTTTTATGCGTCGTCACCGTGCAAATGGATACAGTCACGCGCACCCGTTATGCGATGATTGAACGCCCGAGTTCCGGAAATTCCCGCCTTATTGCCCTGAGTGAGCAAGCATGTCTGACCCGCTTATCCTGTTTGTAACCGATCTGGCCGCCACCGAATTACTGTGGTGCGCGACCGCCTCGCCACCACCGATGCGTGGCGACTGGGCTGAATTTAGCGAATGGCTCGCCGAGCGCCCCGAACGCCGGACGCTGCCCTTGAGCGTGTTGTTACCCGATCAGGGGTGCAGCCGGTTGATGGTGCCGATTCCCGGAGCATCGCGTGAAAAAGCCCTGCAAGCCCTGCCTTTTGCGCTGGAAGATTTGGCCTTGGATGAGCTCGATCAATTGGTTACGGTACTGGGTGATCGCCCCCAGACACCGGGGCGTTGGCCGGTGTTGCTGGTGAATGCCGAATTGCGCACCCGGGTGCTGGATGCCCTGAGTGTGCTGGGTTTAAAGCCGCAGCAGCTCGTCGCGGCGGCTGATGTATTACCGGTGCCTGAGTCGGGCTGCTTTCATGTGTGGACAGAGCCGGTGAGCGGTAGCCTGAGCGTGGTGACGGGCCCACACGAAGGCATGGCATTTGCGTCGCTGGCGGGCGTTAATCCCGCTGAGCAACTTGCCCAGATTTTGACGCGGCTTGAACACCCCCCGCAGCGGGTTGTTCTGCAGATGGCCACAGAACGTCCGCCGGACTGGCCGAGTTCGATTGAATTTGAAACCCACGCAGAACCCACGCTAGCGGATTGGTGCGTCTTGTGGCGAGCGGGGTTAACCACGAACCGCCTGCTGTCGGCCATTGCCTCACCGCGTGCTGCAGGCGACCAACACTGGCGGCGACGCTGGGTGCAGGTTGCAGCCGCACTGGTGGCCGTGCTGGGCCTGGTGCTCTTGGGTCAGGGCATCAGCGCCTGGCAAAAAAATGGCCAAGTGCAGCAACTGCAGGTGCAAATTGAGCGGGATGTTCACGCCGCATTGCCGCAAGTCACGCGCATCGTGAATGTGCAGGTGCAATTGCAACAGGCGCTTGATGCCCGTCATTCGGGTACACAATCGGATGGCCTGTTGCCCACGCTGGCATTTTTTGGTGCGGCGTACCGTGTCGCACAACCCAACGATCCCAAATTGGCGATTCAATCACTGCAATTTAGCGCGCACAAACTCACCGTGGCCTTGGTGGCGGAAAAATATACCGTACTCCAAAAACTGCTGGAGCAACTGCAAGTCACGCACGCGGCGGCGGGCGGCTGGGTCGTCAGCCCGATTGATGCCGGAGTCGATGCCGGGGTCGCGCACATGCGCATTGGCATGGAGCCACTCCGCCCAGAGCACGGCAGCAGGGAGCAGGCACAATGAACCGACTGCACAATTTTTCTCAAATGTTCACCACATTTTGGCGGCAACGCAGCCCTCAAGAGCGCCGTACCTTGAGCTTGGCAGCCGTCGCGCTGGCCGTCCTACTGGCCTATCAATTGATCTGGAACCCCGTGCAGCAGTGGGCCGCAGCGGCGCAGGAACGTCTTGACACGACGCAGAAACTTGCGGCGTTTACGGCACAGGCAAAGCAAACACTCTCCCGTACCCCAGCGCTGATGGGCGCTGAGCAAGCGCCCCAAATTTCACTCATGGTGTGGGTCGAGCAAGCGGCACGGTCGATGGGCATTGAGCGGCAACTCACCCAGCGCCAACCTGTCGGCAATCTGACCGAGGGTGATCAGCGCGTACAATTGAAATTTGTGGCGGTGCCGTTTGACACCTTGCTCCGCTGGCTGGCACAGGCTAATGCGGCGGGTTTTGGCGTGCTGCACTTGGAGGTTACCCCACAGGCGACGGACAGAACCGGCCTAGTCGATGCGACGATTCAATTGGGGCGGAGCGGCGGTTCATGAGTCGGGCGCAGGTCAAGCCCACACCGATGCGACGTAAAAATCGAATACCCCGGCTTGCAGGGGCCGGTTTCGCCGTATTCGGCGTGAGCTTACTGAGCACGTTGCTGGTTACCGCGCCCATTACCCTGGTTCGGCTCCCCGCCAACGCCTTGCCTGCCGGGATGCAGCTCACCCCTGTTTCAGGTACGTTCTGGCATGGTCAGTGGGCGTTGGTTTTGCCCAATACCGCACCGCTGCGCGTGACTACCGATTTTCTGCCCTGGGCCTTATGGCGGCTGCAACCGACGTGGGCGGTACAAGCTCAAGGTGAGGGTGTGATGCTTCAGGCCAATGTGACCGCCGATTCGGAACGGCTAAGCCTTGCTCGGGTTCGGGCGCGGCTGGCGGCAGCAAGCCCGTCGCTGCGGGCGCTTACCGCTTGGCCTTTGGGCGGAACGTTCCAAATCCAGGGCGATGCCGATTTTCTGCGTACGCCCGCAGGCTGGGCACTGCATGCCGCCCGTGGTTCGGCGCTATGGCAAAACGCCCAAATCACCACCGCCGGGCCGCTGGCCTTGGGTGATGTACAGTTCACCGCCACCGTGATGAATCAGCAGCTGACCGCCACACTTGCCCCGCAAGCGACCGCCACAGCGCCGCTCTTGGGCGAATTGACGCTGAGTAGTCTCTGGCCGATTAAAACCGCACCGCAGATACACGGCAACCTGCAGCCCACCCCGCAAGCCGGCCCCGCCTTACGCCAACAGCTCAGCCTGTTGGGGCAGCCCGATGCGAACGGCACATTCATTATTCAAGGGGTTTTGCCAGGCCGTTATTGATCTCGACGCATTGCCAAAAAATGTCACCATCATTTTATGCAGGGCGTTCCGTTTCGGACCGAACAGTGCCGAATCAATACAACCGCGCGTTGGTATCCCACATAAGAAAGCTCAATTAGAATTTGCTTATTAATTGGTCCATGCTGATCAAAAGTTTAAAAAGTAAATGTGATTATCAGGAGAAGATACATGTGGCAAATCATCAAAAATCTTTGGTTTCGCGATCCCAAAGAATCCCCCATCATGATCAATGATACGGCAGTGCGTATTCGTGCCGGGTTTTTATTATTTATTCCACTCTACATGGGGTTAACGCTGTGGTCGGCCATTTTTGGCGGGCATTGGATTGTCGATGGCAATAGCTTGCACGACACGTTAGATACCGATTTTGATGGCCACATTATTTATTCGGCGCAGGTGATTCGCCGTACTTGGGATTACACCATTCAAACGTGGGTACTGATTTATGGCTTGTTTGAAATGCTGGCCGGCATGACGGTCAGCACCTCGCGGCTCTCGCCGACCATCCTGCTCTCCAGTTTTTTGGCGCGCAAAATGCCCGCCGTATGGAAACCGCTCACGCCGAAGCGCTTTGCGTGGAGCTTGGGCGCGTTTTTTATCGCATTGTGTCTGATTTTTTTCAATCCCACCACGTTTGCCGAATGGGTTAACGGCATCACTGGCCGGCATGTATTGCCCGAAACCAGCAACTTCATGTCGTATTGGATTCCCGCATTGGTCTTTGTGTGCATTGCGTTTATGTGGCTGGAATCTGTACTCGGGTTTTGTATGGGCTGCAAAATCCATTGGTTTTTGGTGAAAATCGGTGTGCTCAAAGAGGCCTGTGAAGCCTGCAATAACCTCGATTGGGATGCCATCGCCAAGCGCCAGCAAGCGCGGAAACCTACCGCGAAAGATGTCGCGGATATCAAATAGCGCAGGGAGCAGCAACGTTTTGCCAGCTCAGGTATCAGTTGATGAATTAATCGGGGCTGAGCCTGGGTCAAGCTTAACAACATCAGCGCCATGTACCGCAGAATCAGGTCTTAATGCCCGTACTCACACATCACTGATTTCTAATTTTCCATCGGCGTAATCACAATTGGATTAAAGCCTAGCGATTCGTAGTGGCCCAGGGTTGGATATGCGCCCGGATTGACGACGGCAGGATTTTTGTGGCTGAGCCCGATCATGTCCTCGGGTTCCAAGCCCGCGCCATGCACCGAATTACCGCAGTATTCAACCTTCACCCCTCTGTTCGCCAAAGCGACCCAGCTATCGACATCACCTTGATGGTCGAGATAGTTTTTCTTCGCAAAGACACTGACACCGGGCCCTTCAATGATTACCACCAGCTGCGCATTAGGCTGATCCATGATTCGCGATGCGACGACCGCGCCAAATTTAATGCTAGAGGGGCGCTCCGTCTTCAAATCCATCACGATTTTAAGATTATGGAACTGCTTGGAATATTGGTTGATTGCCGTCCCGCCGGGTGCAAATCCGTCCTCATCAGCCGCAATGGCTGGTATAACCGAAGCAGGCATACTCAACGCCA
Source organism: Pseudomonadota bacterium (assembly GCA_021801265.1). GTDB lineage: Bacteria > Pseudomonadota > Gammaproteobacteria > Halothiobacillales > Halothiobacillaceae > Halothiobacillus. The sequence continues at coordinate 574,281 of JAJYYE010000001.1, forward strand.
ACAGTAAAATGCACACGCGAGTCTTCATGATTCACTCTTGAAAATATACGAAATCAGGTGGCGTTGGACTACATGAAAGGTCGCCGAGTTCCATCAGGGGGCACTGAGCGCCTGTTGCCAAACATGGCCAGCATGGCACAGCACAGTGAAAACAGATAACGCAAGAATCCGGGGTCGGGCGCAATACCCGTTCAGCCAGTCACACTTCGATGATTGATTGCCGGGTGACCTGCCTCCAGACCAAGCGCTAGGCTGTTGCTGCGTTTGTCGGTTCTGCCGACCTTAAATCGGGCAAAAACAGGGCAAGAAAGCCAATTAAGGGTAAAAAGCCGCAAACAAAAATCAAGGTACCAATACCGTAGTGGTCGGCAAATTGGCCGAGCAAAGCCGCACCAATGCCCGCTGTACCGAAGGCAAATCCAAAAAACAGCCCTGATACCGCGCCAATCCGTTCGGGGAACAGCTCTTGTGCGTACACCACCATGGCGGGGAAGGCCGAAGCGAGGACAAACCCGATCACCAGCAATAAACCGGATTGAGCCTCAAGCCCCACATGCGGTAACAACAAGGTAAACGGCGCTACGCCTAAAATCGAGAGCCAGATGACACGCTGGCGGCCGATATGGTCACCCATGGGGCCGCCGAGCAGGGTGCCTGCAGCCACCGCAAACAATAAGATGAACAAATGCAACTGGGCATCTTGCACGTTGAGACCAAAGCGGTGCATAAGGTAAAACGTAAGGTAGTTATTCATGCTGGCCAAATACAAAAACTTGGAAAACATCAGCGTCAGTAATGCCGCCAGCACCCACAGACGTACCCGGCGGGACAGGTGTACGGGCGGTGGTTGGCGGGCGGCCTTGGGTTTGCGATGTTGCGCGGCGGCCCATTTGCCGACTTGAAATGACACGATCATCGCCAGCAAGGCCGCGATGCTGAACCAGGAAATACTGATTTGGCCATGCGGAATGACCACTAATGCGGCCAGCAATGGCCCCGCCGCCGTACCACCATTACCGCCGACCTGGAAGATGGATTGCGCTAACCCCGGCCTTGCGCCCGAAGCCATCCGCGCCACCCGCGAAGATTCGGGGTGGAAAATGGATGAACCAATCCCGACCAATGCCGCGCCTGCCAGCAAAAAGCCATAACTCGGCGCCAATGCCAGGGTGATTAAGCCGCTAAAGGTAAAGCCCATACCCAGCACCAGAGAATAAGGCATGGGGCGGCGATCAATCGCTTGGCCAATCAAGGGCTGCAGAATGGCGGCCGTGAGTTGAAAACAGAGCGTAATCAGGCCAATTTGCGCAAAACTCAACTCAAAATTGCTTTTGAACAGTGGGTAGATCGAAATCATGAGCGATTGCATCATGTCGTTCAAAAAATGCGACACGCTAATCGCACCCAGCATGCGGTACTGGGTGGGCGCAGGCAGCGCAGTGGGCGTGGCGATGCTGCTCGACTTCATACGGGGTGGTATCATGCGGTTCTCGGCGGGATGCTGGCGGCAAAAAGTAACCTTTGGCATTCTAGCAGCCTGTCGGGTTTAACGCAGACCGACGACGGCACAGGCAGATTGGGCCATATTCCCCCTCTCTTTCATTAATATGGAACACCTGTTCGCCTCAAAAGCGTGAAATATTTGCCTCAAATGGAACCCCGCCTCGGGACGGATGGTCAGGTCTGGCAGGCTGCCAGGCGATTGCCAGCGGCTTTTCATTAGCGTGGGTTATCAATTTTGACGGGTAGCCGCGTTTTGAGCTTTTGGGTTCAGTAGCCCCGCTTATGATGGGCGAATCAGAGACGCGCCCAGTCAGCATTTACGTGCCACAAAACGTGGTAAATGGGCCAAAACTTGCCGGGGCGGGTTCGGCGTATTGGGCGAATTCTGGGCGTTCATCAAAGGGGTTGGTGATGGCGGCGAGTAATTCGTGAAACGGGGCAAAATCATGCTGTTCGGTGGCGGCGGCCAAGGCAGCTTCGACTCGGTGATTGCGCGGAATAACCCGCGGGTTTACCCGATCCATCGCGGCGGCGCGTTCATGGGCGGGGCTGGTTTCTTGCCTTCTGCGTGCCAGCCAGCGGGCGAGCCAGTCGTCAAAATCTGCCGCATGATTCAGCAGCGCGCGCACGGGTTCCACGTCGCCTCGAACCGCCGTCGATAACCGTCGAAATACCAAACTGAAGTCGGCATCCTGTTCTTGCATGATGGCGAGCAGCCAGTGAATAAGCTCGGTATCGCCGGTATCTGTGGTGTTAAGCCCCAGTTTTGCGCGCATTCCTGTGAGCCAATGCGCTGAATAACGGGTGGGGAAAGCGGCTATCACGGCGTCGGCGAAGCGCAAGGCTTCATTCTCGTCGGGATGAATGAGCGGGAGCAGCGTTTCGGCAAGCCGCGCCATATTCCAGCGTGCCATGACGGGCTGATTGTTGTAGGCATAGCGCCCTTGCAGATCAATCGAGCTGAACACGGCATGAGCCGAATACGCATCCATGAACGCGCAGGGGCCATAGTCGATGGTTTCGCCCGACATGGTGGTGTTGTCAGTGTTCATCACGCCATGCACGAACCCCACCTGCATCCAGCGTGCGACCAGCATTGCTTGCGCTTCGGCCACCGCTTCGAGCAAGCGCAAATAAGGTTGTGGGGAATCCGCAAGCGCGGGGTAATGCCGCGCAATAACGTAATCGGCCAATTGTTTTACTTTGTCGGTTTCACCGCGTGCCGCAAAAAATTGAAACGTGCCGACGCGAATATGGCTGGCGGCGACCCGCGTCAGCACCGCGCCAGGTACTTTGGCATTGCGCCACACGTGCTCACCGGTGCTGACCGCCGCCAAGGCGCGCGTGGTGGGAATGCCCAGCGCGTGCATGGCTTCGCTCACCAGGTACTCCCGCAATACGGGCCCGAGCGCCGCCCTGCCATCGCCTCCGCGTGAAAATGGAGTGCGCCCCGAGCCCTTGAGCTGAATATCGCGGCGGCCATCTCGGCCCAGCACTTCGCCCAGCAGCATGGCCCGACCATCGCCTAACATCGGGACAAAATTACCGAATTGGTGCCCGGCATACACCTGCGCCAACGGCATTGCACCGTGAGGCAGGTGATTCCCCGAGAAAATTGCCGCGCCGATTTCAGAATCGAGAGCGACTGCATCCAGCCCCAGTGCGGTCGCCAATGGCCGATTCAATACAATCAAGTGGGGCGCGGGCGCGGGCGCAGCCTGCGCCGGGGCATAAAAACCGTCCAGCGCACGCGCCAAGCTATGATCAAACTTAAAATGCGGCGGGTACGGGCTGGGGGTGGCCATGGGTTTACCTTCAATAATGAATTGGAAATCCTGATGCCGCTCTGGTCTGATACGGGCACGTAAAATGACGGCATGAGGATTCGATCATTTTGGCACCGTATCGGGGATAAATCCCTTGCTCTGACACCATGACATGCTGGCAGCCTGTCGGACTTAACGCAGTCCTACTGCAGAAAAGCCAGATTTGGCCCTATTTCCCCCTCTTGTTCGTTAAATGGCGCAACCATTCGCCTCAAAAGCGTGAAAAACAGGCCTCAAACGGTCTTTCCTTCGTGACGGATGGTTAAGTCCGACAGGCCGCCGGGCCAAGGGGGAGATGGGATCACTTTTACCGCAAACCATTTTACGAAATCGCTACAAATTAACCCTTGCCAATGGCGGTGGTGGATGAATACTGATGGCCTGTGGCCAGCAGGCAGGTGACATTTCCCCCCAGCCTGCGGGCCCAGTCTCACGCTCAATCAATCACAACCCAAGTTAATTATATGACTCATGCACAATGGTTTTTGCTCGTCGGCGGGCTGCTGCTCGCGATGGGGTTGACGTCGTCGGTACTCAAGCGTTTGCCAATTACCCCTGCCATTATTTATCTGGCGGTAGGTATTTTGATCGGCCCTTCGGGTTTGAACGTGTTTCATTTTAACCCGCTCAAAGATTCAGCACTGTTGGAGGCACTGACTGAAGTGGTGGTGCTGATTTCGCTGTTTTCTGCCGGCGTTAAAATGCCGGTACCGTTCAAGATCAGCCGCTGGCGCGCACCGATCATGTTGGCCACGGTATCCATGGCGGTGAGTGTCGGTTTGGTCGCGGCATTTGCCTATTTCGTGATGGACTTACCCTTGGGCGCAGGCGTTTTGCTGGGGGCGATTTTGGCGCCTACCGACCCGGTGTTGGCAACCGATGTGCAAAGCCGCCATCCGGGCGATCGCGACCGGCTGCGCTTTACGCTGACGGCGGAAGCGGGTATGAATGATGGCAGTGCGTTCCCGTTTGTGATGCTGGGCTTGGGGTTGCTCGGTTTACATGATCTCGGCGATGATGGCTTGCACTGGTTTTGGGTCGATGTGATTTGGGCCACGGTGGCCGCCATCGCCATCGGCGTAGCCAGTGGCGCAGCGCTGGCGTGGGCCAGCTTTAAATTACGCAATGGGCCTAACCGCCATGAGTTGATGGATGATTTCCTTGGCTTGGGGTTAATTGGTGTGGTTTATGGCCTGTGCGTGGTGGCGTATGCCTGGGGGTTTCTGGCGGTGTTTTTTGCGGCCGTGGCGCTGCGTCAAACCGAGCTTAGGCTGAATGGCATGCTGCTGCATCGACCGCTTGCGTCCGAGCATGCACACAGGGTGAGCGCAGGTTCGACCGAGCATTCAACTCATGGGGCCGCAATGGAATCGCTGCCGACGGTCAGCGGCGGCTCGCTGGTATTTAAGGAGCATCTGGAGCGGTTATCGGAAGTGATTCTGATTCTGTTAGTGGGTGGCACACTGTTTCAAAACTCGTGGAATTGGCGGGTGGTGGTGATGGCGATGTTCTTGTTCATTGTGGCGCGGCCGCTCAGCGTGATGATTGGCCTGCTGGCGAGCCGCACGGCGTGGCGCGCGCGCGGTATGATGGGTTGGTTCGGGGTGCGCGGCATCGGTTCGTTGTATTATTTGATGTATGCCATCCAGCACGGACTGCCTCAATCCACGGCCCTGACGCTGATCCAGTTCACCTTGATTGCGGTGACACTATCGATCATCGTGCATGGCGTCAGCGTCAAGCCGATGATGAACCGCTTTGCACAGCGGTAAAAGTCACCCTGTTCACCATCCTGTTAAAGCAAAACCGAAGGAGATTTAAACATGAGCGATAGCGCGCAGGCCATACTTGAAGGCGTGATGAAAGCCGCCATTGATGCCGCACGCCAGCTGGCTGATGCCGCGGCGGCGGGTGATGCGTTTTCTCAAGGGGAGATCATGGCCTATTACGATATGCTCGATGTCATCAAAGAGCAGGCGGAGCTCGCGGGCTTGGTGTTTGAAGATCAAGTGCTGACCGATTTTGACCCGGACGAACTGCTGCCCGACGCATAATGAGCCAAATAAAAACAATCCAAACCACAGGGAATTTCCATGAAAATCAAAATCCTGAAACCAAATCCGCGAATCAGGCGCCCGTTGCTGGGGTTGGGGTTGGTATTGCTTTTTGCCCAGTTCAGTGGGTTGCCCGCCCAAGCGAGCGCACCGGAAGCGGAAGGGGGCGATGGCGGCGTTGCCATGATCGGCAAGGTGGCTTTTGTGGATCACCTCCTCAACCTGCCTGCCGATTTTGCGGTGATGCGGGAAAAACACATCCCCATGATGATTTTCTTCCACGCGAGCTATTGCGGCTATTGCAACATGGTGGACGATCGCTTCCTGATTCCCATGCGGCTCGACCCTGAGTTCCAGAACCGCCTGCTGATTCGACGCGTGAAAATTGATTCCGATACCAAATACATCGGGCTCGATGGGCAAACCCATGATTACCCGTATCTGGCCAATAAACTCGGCGTGCGCGGTGTACCGTACATCTTGTTTCTGGCGCCCGATGGCTCGCGCATTACTTCAATCCAAGGCACCGCCTACGACTATTACGGTTATTACTTAAGCCAAGATATCAACCTCGCCACCGATTGCGCCAAAACCCCTGGCCAAAGCAAATGCGATGGCCGCAAGGATGGACCGGGGTTGTGACTCATCCATTGCAAAAAGCCCCGTTCGAGAGGCTTGTGCGGTGAGTGTGTCTTTGCTTCACTGATGTGGCGATAGGTTAAACAGCCTCGTCGTTTTACACAGACTCGAACATCGATTGGTGGCGTTTTATGCGTTGATTCTGGCTGTTTTTTGCATCACGATTCAAAGAACGTGCGAGGCAACCAGCGCGCCAATTCTTGCTGGGTATTTTCCCAATCATGAGGCGGAGTTGGTTCAAGCGCGTAGCAGGCCGCATCCAATGCCCGTAACGCGGCCATAAAACGCGGGTTGGGCGCGCGATGAATCATGCCGTTGATGCTGGATTCGCCCGTGACTTCCCGTAGGGCGTGTACCATCTCCAATGGGGTTTGGCATAGCGATAACTTCTGTTGGGCCGTGTGATGACGCTGGCGTCGCGCCATGCGCCGCCAAACATCCGTAAGGGCAAAGCCCAAACCGTACAGCAGCAATGTTCCGACCAGGGCTCGCCACCACCAATAGCGTAGCGCTTGCCACGCACGGGCGCTCGCCGGAGCTGGCCATTTCACGCTTTGCGTGGGCAGTTCGGCAAAACGTAACGTACGGCCCGGCTCAGCGCTGTGGCTGTCGATAAACGGCAAGCGCAGCGCGGGCAAGCGGCCCTTGGTGGCGTTTTGGCCTTGCGGGTCAGGTAGGATGGGGATGCGGATATCAAAGGTTTGCGCCAGTACATCATCCCTGGGTACGGGCTGGGTAGGCGATAAGCGAATCTCGGCATCGCCAAGCGCTAGGGCGGAGTCGCCCAGCAGTTGCTCATCGAAAATTTGCTTGAGCGCATGTTCGGTTAAGCCGCGCCCGCTCACCTGTAAGCGCCAATCCACGGGCTGCCCAGCGACAAGCGAGGGCAAGGGCGCTTGGGTTATCGTCAGCGCGGGCGATACGGGCACATACTCCGGCCAAAAACCCGGCAGTGGTCGCACGGTTAAGCTGCGGGTGACGGGGATAAACGCATAGTTTGTACTCGCATCCCCCACTTCCCGGAAAGTCATCTCGGCGAATTTCAGTTCCAGCGCACCTGCTGAGAGCGGGCTTACCGCAAACTGATACACGCGCACATTCGCCATGCGGCCGTCGATGGATTCCAGCCGCTGGGCAATGCTGATGCGGCGGGTATCGATGCTATCGCCATAGGGTCGATGTAAGGTTAATGAGGCGATGGATTTATTTTTATCGGTGATGGTGAGCGTCACCAAAAAGGGGGCTCGGGTTAAGAACCCCTGCTGGGACGGGGTGATCACGGTGCGCACTTCTACCCCATCGGGCAGATGGCCGGCGCCGAGGGGGCTATTCATATCGGTGATCGGCGCCAAGGGCGTAATCGGGCCAAAATCTTTCACGGTGCCGAAGGGCGTGGTATTCAGCACCTTGGGCTGATTTTGTGGCGTCGGAATATCAAACGCCCAAGCGGCGTTTTGGCCTAATATCATAAAAAAGCCGATGAGCATTAAAAGCCGCCGCGCGTTCATGGCGCGCTGCCCTGTGATCCGGCGGAGGGAACGGTGGGCCGTGTTGTGGGCGACTCATCAGACAGCGCGGGGCGGTGGTATGGCTGTTGTCCCAGCAGGCCATCGAGCAGCGGGGTGGGCGCATCCACAATGAGGTTCAGTTTGGCGCGGGCGCTGGTGGCCGTTCCTTCGTTCAAAACAAAGGGCGTGGTGGGCGCGCTGGCAGGGGCAGTCACCTCCGCCGTGCCTTGGGTGGCGCCGCTCGATTTTTGGATTTCTTGATCCATCTGGCTTTTGCTTGGGTCTTGATAATAGCCGTAGGTGGCCGCCTGATAACCTTGAAATTTTTGGCCATTTTCGCTGTTTCTTGCCGCTGTTTGCCGCATTTTTTGCAAAATATCGCGGTTAATCAATGCGGCATCGCTTAGGGCCTGCGGCAGGGATTTTATCGATACCACTTGATTAAACGCATCGAGCGCGGCGGGGTAGCGCCCGGCCATGGTTAACGCGTTGCCGAGGTTAAACACAGCCAGAGCCGATTGCATGGGTGTTGGCGCCTGCCACACCGCCACTTGGAGTTGATCAACCGCATACGCGTAATCCGCTCGCCGAAACGCCGCCATACCCGCCCCCAATCGGGCATCAAAACCCTTGGCGGCGGCAAAGGCCACTTGTGCCTCGGCGTAATTACCCCGCTGCAAGGCGGTATCGCCTGTTTGAATTTGCTTTTGATTCAGGCTGTGATTCAACCAAGCCTGCGATTCTGCCGCATTCGCCGGCGGCGGCTGGAGTAAACCGATGCTTAGCGTTACCCCAAAAGCCAGCCCCAGCGTTGACGAAGCCACACGAGTGCCCCCCCCGCGCCACAACAACAAGACGCCCGCCGTGAGCAGGCAGAGCCAAGCCAAAAGTAACGGCAAGGCATAGAGCGAGCGGGTTTGGGTCGCCGCATTCATTTGGGGTGGTCGATTCGGCAGGGCATCAATCGCTTTTTGAATGTCGGTCACATCGGTGGGCAGGGTGCGGGTTTGTGCGGCAAAACCGCCCGTGAGCCGCGCCAGTTCGGCCACCCGTTCGGGGGCGGGGATGCTTTCGATGATTTGTTCTTCAGCCGTTTTCATCGGCAGCCCGGCTTTGAGCAGTGGACCGCCGTTGCCTGCCACGGTGAGCGCGATTAAGCGAATATCAGCCTTTTTAAGTGCCTCGGCGGCCGCCAACTGCCGACTACCCAGCTCGCCGGTGAAGCTCGCCGCATCGCCACTCGTGAGCCACACCACCGCGCCCCCGTACATCGGCGGCATTTGCGCAATCCATTCAAAAGCCGCATCGGGGCGGGGCGCCACCAAGGGATGTTGCAACGCCCCGATTTGATTGAGGAAAAACGGCAATAAGGTGGGATCAGCGGCGGGGGGAAGCAGCAAGCCTGCCGTATCGGTTTCGATCATCAACCCCAGCCGCCGATCCGGCAGGGCTTTGGCGAGTAGGCCGACCAGCGCCACGGCGCGGGCTTGGCGATTGGGGCTCACATCGGCAACGCTCATGGCGGCCGTGGTATCCACCAAAAATAGCACCGGCGGGCGGGTCTGGATTTGATCGTTCGCCGCTTTGGGCACGCGTGGATCGGCCAAACTGAAAGTTAAGCCAAGCCAAAACCCCACCATCAGCCCCCACAGGACGCGCCGCCGCCAAGCCGATTCCTGTTGGCTTTGACGCACCAACGCCCAGGGGCGCAACGCTGCATCGGCGTAATGCAGCAATCGTTGCCGAGCATTGAGCCGCCACGCGAGTAGCACCAGCGGCAACACAAGCAGGAGCAACCACCTAGGCTCGGCTAGCTGCGGCCAAGTCAGCGGTGTCTGGGAAAGCCACACGGCGACATCGTGCAAGCCGAGAACAGAAAAGATCGCCGCCAGCGGATTCATGCGCTGCTCCCTTGCTCGCGCTGCAACAGGGCTTGCGCCAGTAGCATCAACCCGGCGGCCAAAATTAGCCAGAGGCCAAAGAGGGGCATATGGCGGCGCTCCGTCGGCAGGGCGCTGTGCGGCGTTTCACTCAAGGCAATTTGATCGGTCACTACGTGCATGGCCGCAATATCCCCCGCCAAAATAGGCTTGCCTCCGGTTAAATCGGCCAGTTGTGCGAGGCTTGGTTGGCCATCATCCGGTATGCTGCCCTTGGGGGCCAGGTTTACGGTAAAAACATGAATGTTATACGCGCGCGCCATCGCCAGTGCCTCGGCAGGCGTCATGAGGCCGCCCGTGCTAAAACCATCGGTCCAGACCACCAGCAACGGCGCAGGTTGCCCCGCCTGACTGTGCGCACTGATGGTGCGAATCGCCATCGCCAGCCCATCACCCAAGGCGGTATCACTGCCGTTAATGCCCGCGCGCAGTTGGTTCACCCAGTAATCGAGCACGGCATGATCGTGCGTCATCGGGATTAATGTACCCGCCGAATCGGTGACGACAATCACCGAAAACCGGTCCTGCGGGCGGGCGTTGATAAAGCGCAGCAACCCCTGCTTCATGGCATCGATGCGAGCGATAAATTGTCCCTTCTCGGCGGGAAAATCTTCCGCCTGCATGCTGGGGCTGGCATCCACCACGAGCAAAATCGACCGCGCGGGCGGCAGTGCAGGTATCCAGTCGCCTTCCCAGATGGGGTTACTCAACCCGATCACCAGCGCGGCGAACGCGCCCAACCATAAAAATGGCACGAAACGGCTGATGCGGGCGGGCGGGCCTAGGGGGATATCGGTGCCATCGATGAGCGGATGGCGCAACATCATCGCCGTCGGCCGCCTGGCAAGATACCGCTTGAGCGGCATAATGAGCCAGGGTAACGGCAATAGCGCCAGCAGCCACCCAGGTGAAGTCAGCACGAGCGGCCAGTTCATGAGGAAACCGCCTTGGGCGCAGCATTTGATGCCGAGTCGGCAATCCGCGTTTGCACCCACAGGGCCGACAGCAGCGCCTGCCAATCGGCAACATCCGCTTGCGCAGAGCCGAATCGCAAGGTATCCAACGTGGCGATATGAGCCTGCCAAGCCAAGGGCAGCCCCCGTCGATCGACTGCGGGGTACATCTTGAAATAGCGCGCAAGCGCCCCCATCAAGGCGGCGCCGACCGGCTCGGGGAGCATCTGTGGTTCGCGCGTCATCACGCGTCGCAACCGATTAATTTGCCAGCGCAAAATAATGCCTCGCCAATTTCGCCACAGATAAAAACCGCCCCAGCCCAGCAAGATCAGCAGCACGGTACCTACAGCAACCCATTCGCCATGGGTGTGCAGCGCGGCGGTCATGGCGTGTTGGAATTGCTCTGCGGCGGGCGGCGGCATATTCATCCACACATCCACCAAGCCTTTGGGCGCGGCTTCGGGCAGGCCGCCCGGCGGATGCATGAGCCAGTCAGCATTCATGCGGCCTGCACGCCTTGGCCGGTCATCACCAGCTCTGTCAATTGTGGGAGCAAATCCGTCAATTCGGTTGTGGTGTCAATCACATCCGATAAACCACCAACGGCAAGGCTGAATGCCCTGATTGCGCGCTGGCGCTCGGCAAAACGGGTGGCCAGTTCTGCCCGAATTGCGGGATCGTGGGTATCGAGCCGTTGCGACCGTTTGGGCGGCGTGGCGGCGAAAGTGACCGTGCCTAAATCGGGCAGCGCCCGTTCGGCGGAGTCGGCCACCGGCAACAGCATGAGTCGGTGCTTTTGTGCCAATGGCAACCAGCCCATCAGGTTGTGATCTTCGGTGAAATCCGAGTAAAAATCGCCAATTACGATGAGCAACTGCCCTGCAGCCATACACCCTTGCAGTCGCTGGCGAAAGCCCATCCAGTCGATGGGCTGCGGCGTGGCGGGGTGCGCCAGCATGGCTTCGATGCCATGCAATTGATCGAGCAGCGCGGCGCGGCTGGTGCTGGGGTGGCGGGCGGGGCGGGCGGGCAAACCCGGCGTATGCACGGACACCGCCAAATTTTGATGCAGGGCAGCGGCGGTCAATACATGCGCGACTGTGAGTGCCTGGGTGATTTTGAGCTGCCGACGGGTGCCGAAAAACATCGTTGCGCTGGTGTCGAGCACGATATGACATTGACGCTGCGCCGGTTCGCGGAAAATACGCACCATCGGTTCGGTGGTGCGCGCAGAAATGCGCCAGTCAATCAATTGCGCCGGTTCACCGGGCTGGTAGGCGCGCAATAACTCAAAATCCATGCCTTGCCCGAGTCGTTGCGCGCGTTGATCGCCGGGCAATAACACGGCCACCGGTAGATTTTCTGCCATCAATGGGGGCAATTGCCCGCCCAAGCGCCAAGCCTGCTCAACCGCTTCGGCTTGTGGCGCAATACCCTGCGCGGGCGTCTGCACCGCAGGGTGGTTGGCGCGCCGGAATAAAAGCGGGGAAAGAAACGGCCACATCGTGCTTACGGCAGCGCAATTTCGGCACAGAGCCGACCAATAATCTGATCGCGGCTGATGCCCGAAACCAGTGCCTTGGGGCTTAAAATTAGCCGGTGGCGCAGCACGTCGCCCGCGAGTGTTAATAAATCATCCGGCACAATAAAATCCCGATTGTTCAACCAGGCCAAGGCCTGCGCCGATTGTACCCAAGCCAGCGCACCGCGCGGGGATGCCCCCACCAGCACCAGTCCCGCCAAAGATTCGAGTGATGGCGCGGCCTTTTCGGGTGCGCGCGTGGCGGCAACCACATCCACCACCCAATGCTGTAAAGCGAGATCACAGTGCACGCGCCGCACTTCGCTGCGGGCATCCAAAACTTCATCCACGGTCAGGCCTGTGGAGTCTTCATCATTCGCCTCGCCCAAGGTGCCTGCCAGCGTGCGCGACAGGATGTCGTATTCATCTTGTCGTTCGGGATAGGTGAGCGACACATGCAGCATGAAGCGGTCGAGCTGCGCTTCGGGCAAGGGGTAGGTGCCGGATTGCTCCAGGGGATTTTGCGTCGCCATCACCAAAAATAGCGCGGGCAGCTTGCGGCTTTCGCCCGCTACCGTCACTTGCCGTTCGGCCATGGCCTCCAGCAGCGCCGATTGCACCTTGGCGGGCGCACGATTGATTTCATCGGCAAGGATGATTTCGTTAAATAGCGGCCCCGGTGCAAACGAAAACGTGCGGGTTTCGGGGTGATACATCTCGTTGCCCAGCAAATCGGCGGGCAACAAGTCGGGCGTGAATTGCACTCGCTTGAAGCGGGCATGCACGCCGTCAGCCAAGGCCTTCACTGCGGTGGTTTTGGCCAAACCAGGCAGACCCTCGACCAATAAATGCCCGCCCGTTAACAGTGCAATCAACAGACGATCGACTAAATCGCGTTGGCCCACAATGTGTCGCGCTAAATGTGTGCGCAAGGTTTGAATTGAGGTTCGTTCAGTCATGGGTGAGTTCCAGCGGTGTGTGTTCAGTTTCTATGGGATGCCCGGCTTGTTTCCACTCTGGGAACCCCGCCTCCAACCGTCGCGCCGAAAAGCCTTCCGCTCGAAGCAGCGCCACCGCCTCGAACGAAAACGTACAGTACGGTCCCCGGCAATAGGCAATCACTTCACGGCTCGGGTCGAGCATGGCGATTTTTTCTCGAAGCCGCTCGGCGCTGATATTCACCGCACCCGGCACATGCCCTGCGGCATATTCCTCCGGTGGGCGCACATCCAGAACCGTCACCAATCCCGACCATGCACGCGCCAATAACTCTTCAGCAGAAACCGGTTCCAGGCCATCGCGGCGGGTTAAGTGCATCGACACCATCTCGCGCACTTCCGCCAGATGGCGCTCCGCCAAACCGCGCAACACGGTCATGAGCGCAATCACTTCATTATCGGCCAATTGATAAAAAATCTGCTTGCCATGGCGTTCGGCACGCACCAACCCGGCTTGCTGCATTTTCTGTAAATGCTGCGAGGTATTCGCCACTGACAATCCACTCACCGTAGCGAGTTGCTCGACCGACCGCGCGCCCTGAGCAAGGTAATCAAGTAATTCCAGCCGCCGACCACTACCCAGCACCTTGCCCATGCGCGCAAATTGATTGTTCAAATCTTGTTTGAAAGCCATGGTTGCCCTCAGGCGTGATGTCAGGTTTTCATTCAATCATGTTATTGAATGAACAGTCAAGCACCATGCACCGTTATTTACGGCGCGACAGGCAAATCCGCCTGCCGATGCGCGCGCAACTCGTCGCGTGCCTGGCGCACAATCGAAATGCCCGCAGAAATCGCCAAGCCCGCCATGATGAACGCTACAGCTAAATCCGGCCAGCGGCTGTGGGTGCCGAATACGCCCATCGCCGCCAGCAACACCGCCACATTGCCAATGGCATCGTTACGGCTGCACAGCCACACCGAACGCATGTTGGCATCGCCATCGCGGAAGGCATAAAGCAGCCACGCCACACCGGCGTTCGAGAGCAAGGCCAGCACCGCCACTACGCCCATCGTGATCGGCTCTGGCGCTGTGCCGTAAACACCCGACCACAGCGCGTGCCCGGCAATAAACACCCCAAATACCAGCATCGATACGCCTTTCACCCAAGCCGCCTTGGCGCGCACCGCCAAACCCATCGAGAGCACCGCAAGTGAAATGCCGTAGTTGGCGGCATCACTCGCAAAATCGACCGAATCGGCCAGTAGTGAGACCGACCCCGCCTGCACACCGCCGATAATTTCGATGGCAAACATGGCTGCATTCACCCACAACGCAATCCACAATGCCTTGCGATAACGCGGGCTCGCCGTTGATACCACTGAACAACCCGAGTCACAGCAACCGGCCATGATGTTCTCCTACCTGATTTAAATGAGTGTTCATTAAAAACCCCGTAGCCACTTCAGGGTCAAGCAATTAAAATCGATGCACTTGAGCACGGAGAAAAACATGAACCCGAGATTGCGTATTGGCGAGCTGGCCATCCAGTGCGGTGTGGCGCTGGAAACGATTCGATATTATGAAAAAGTAGGCTTACTGCCCGAGCCCATGCGTGAGGCCAATGGTTATCGCGTGTATGGTCAAGGGCATGTCGAGCAGCTCGCTTTTATTCGTCATTGCCGCGCCTTGGATATGTCGCTGGCCGATATTCACGCCCTGCGCCAATTTGCCACTCAGCCGAGTGGTGATTGTGGCGAGATTGATCAACTGATTGAAACGCACCTGGCGCGGGTACATGAGCGACTCACGAGCCTGCAAAATTTAGAGCGCCAATTGCTGACGCTCCGCGCGACCTGCGCCTCGGGGCGGTGTGTGCAGGAATGCGGCATTTTGCATGAGTTGGTGGCCGCCGCGCAGGGCGATGGTTGCGTGTGTCATACCGACGATACGCCGGGGAACAATTAACCCCCGCAATCGGTGGCGCAGCGCGCGCCGGCATTATCCCAACGCAAGGCAAGCCACGCGCCCACCATAATCGCCCCCAACGCGACGAACGAGCCGAGCGCCAAGGTTGAAATACCGCTCAACCCATGCCCCACGGTGCAGCCCATGGCCAGCACGCTGCCCCCGCCGACCATCACGGAACCGATGATTGTGCGGCTCCATTCGCGCACGGTAGTGGGCAATACCAGCCCGAATTCCCGCCGAATCGCGGTGCTAATCAGGCTGCCCAGCAGCAACCCAAACACCGCCACTACGCCAAAGGTAATATCCGAGAAATGTGTGGGATGCTGCAAAAAATACACCACATCGCCCATCGGTGCGCTGAAGGTAAACGATTGCGTGCCCAAGCCTTCCTGCGGGCTATTGGCCATCTCGGATGCCGATTGCGCCGCCTGCCCCAAGTTGCCGCCCGTGACGCCAAACGCCAAGCCCACCACCGAGCCGATTAACACCGCGCCGAGCCAGCCCACCCAGTTTTTGCGCAGCGGCAACCAGCGCCAAGCCGCGAACAGCAAGCCTGCGGCAATTACCACTGCCATGATGCGATAGGTGAGCGTGCCGCCACCGACGATGCTCGCCAAATCCTGATGGGCAATGCCCCAATGCGTTAAGTTCACACTCAGCATTCCCACCCACGGCGCGAACGCCACCGAGAACAACTCCGTGCGCGTCATCGCGTAAGCACTCAAAGCCATCACGATTAACGCCACCAACGCCTGCACATTCCCTTGGGTAAATTTAACGAGGCTGCGCACCGGACAACCACGCGCCAGCACCATACCCACACCAAAAATAAGCCCACCCAAAATATACCGCCCCCAGGCAAAATCGGGTGTGCGGTAGGGTGTTTTGGTTTGATTCAAATCCACCCCGGTCCATGCCTGCACCGCGAGGGTGGCCAAAATTGCGACCCCAATCGCCCCAAGATAGACGGCAAAACGGCGGCCATCGCGCGCGGTTTGCATCGATGACAACCCACCGACCAAACAAAAGCGCGCAAACTGCGCGGCCAAGCCAAATACCACGGACAAAGCCAGAATGGTGAGTAAATACGACTGAATAACGGGATCCATAATCCCCTCCTGAACTATTATTTTAAAAAGCACTGTACCCATCCGCTGCCGCGCGTTGCCAAAGGCAGGGATTTATCCCCGATGCGGACTTCAGCCGCTTTGCACTGGGATTGATCGGGGCGCCACGTCCTTCGTTTCGCACCGCGTCGGGGTTAAAACCCCGCCTACAAAATGATACGCCCCGGCTTTTCCCGCGTTTTACATTGCCCGCCCGGTATTGGCGCGCACGATCATCTGCATTTCCTCAACTTCAGGCAGCACGGCATCGCGCACTTGGGCGACAAAATCTTCGCGCTTGCCGATCAAACTGCGATTAAATTTTTTCTCAAAGCCGATGGTCGAGCACGGCTTGCCGCTGATGCCGCCGCCGCACACACTGCCTGCCTGCGCGCCGGGCAGGATTTCGAGATAGTCCGGCTGGCTCAAAATACGGCCAAATATTGAATCATAGAGTTTTTCGGCCATCTCGGTGGCGCGGCCATGCAAATCGGGCCGCCCCACACCACCTACAAACAGCGTGTGGCCGGTCAGCATGAACCACGGCGCATCGCCACGGGAGTGATCTGTCACCGCTAAACAAATGCTGTCGTCGGTGTGTCCCGGCGTGTGGATAACCTGTGCCGAGACATTCCCCACCCGCAAAATCTGACCATCGCCCAAAGGCAAAAATTCAAACGGCAAACCCTGGTCACTGTCGTGTAAACCATATTCCGCCCCAGCCAATTCAGCCAAACGCCGCCCGCCGGACACATGATCGGCATGAATATGGGTGTCAATCACATAGCGAATGCGCACCCCGCGCTGTTCGGCCATGGTCATGAACGTTGCCTCATCCCCTGCATGCACATCCACTGCGATGGCCAATCCTTGACCCGCACAACCAAACAAATAGGCCAATGAAGATTTGGCACAGGCAACTTGCTCAAGAAACATGATTCGTTCTCCCAAAAATTTGGACATAAAACGCAAAAAACAACCCAGAGCACAGGGATAAAACACGCCGGGGTACACGGGGAAACGTGACTCTGCGCGGCTCGTTTTGTCATTCAATCATTTAATTGAATGTTTAGTCAAGTCCCGGCATACTATTCCTGTCTTATTTTTTTGGAGCCACCTCATGTCTCAGTCCGTTTTGAATCCCGTGCACGGCATTCGTGCGAATTGGCCACAATTCGTGCTGCACTTAGCGCAAGTATTTTTTGTCGGTGCCACTGTCGGCATGACGCGCACGGTATTGCCCGTGCTGGCTGAAACCGATTTCGGCCTTGCGGCCCATTCCTTTCTCGCCCTCAGTACGTTTGTCATCGTATTTGGCCTGGTGAAATCGTTGCTGAACTTAGTTGCGGGCGGGCTCAGTGACCGCTGGGGGCGCAAGCGGGTATTGGTATTCGGTTGGCTCGCGGCTATCCCAATTCCGTTTCTGATTTTGTTCGGGCAAAGCTGGGGCTGGATTATTCTGGCCACGGTATTTTTGGGCATTAATCAAGGATTGGCATGGTCGATGGCGCTCAATAGCAAGCTGGATCTGACGCGCGCCGAACAACGTGGACTCGTCAATGGCCTTAACGAGTTTGCCGGTTATGTGGGCGTGGCGCTGGCGGGTGTACTCGCGGCATTTTTGGCGCACTGGATCGGCGCGCGCATGGGGCTGTTCTGGTTTTCTCTGGCCGTCATTAGTGTGGCACTGACACTCGGACTCTGGGTTGTTCGAGAAACACGGCCATGGGCATTAGCGCATCTTTCACAGGCGCCAGAGGCCGCAAAAAAATCCAAACCGCGAACCCTGCGGGATGTCTTTTGGCAGGCCAGCGTCAAGCATCCGGGCTTGCTCGCGTTGAATCAGGCGGGCCTTGTCGAAAAATTTACCGATTCGATTGTGTGGCTGTTTTTCCCGATCTTCTTTTTGGCTCATGGCATGAGCTTGGCGGCAGCCGGATCTTTGATCGCGATTTATGGCGTGACCTGGGGTGCGGGGCAACTCATCACCGGGCCGTTATCCGATAAAATCGGCCGCAAAATCCTGATTGTGGGTGGCATGTGGCTGTGCGGTGTGGGTGTTTTGGCGGTGAGTTTCACGGATTCGGTGGTGTTGTGGAGTATCGAACTGGCACTCATCGGCACGGGTATGGCGATGCTCTACCCCACGCTTGGCGCGGCGGTGGCGGATTTAACTGTGCCCGCTGAACGCGCTTCCGTATTGGGTGTGTATCGTTTCTGGCGCGATTTAGGCTATGCCGTGGGGGGGCTCTGTTTAGGCTTGGCCGCACAAATGAGTGGCAATCTCACCCTGCCATTCTGGCTCGTGGCTGTCGCAATGTTTCTATCCGGGCTGTACCTCTGGCTCAAACTGGCGCCACCGCCAACCGATTCGCCTCAAGTCATTGCTCCACAGTAACGGTCAGGTTTGAAAGCCCCCCGCCTCTTGCGGGCAACACCCGGCTGAGTGATGATAAGCGCCAACTACCTTGCACGGAATGCTGCTTTTATGATGCGCTCGGCCTTGATGACTCGCTCACGGAAACAGCAAGACAAGCCGCAGGTTTGGCGCGCGAACACACGTCCTCTGTTATTGATCGCATTAACAGGCCTCATAGGAGGGGGTATCGGTGTATTCCCCGTTATCGCACAGGCGGCGTTGTACCGCTGGACAGCACCCAATGGTGATCTGCATTACAGCGATAACATGCCGTCATCACAGGCCGAACGGGGTTACGATTTGATTAATCCGCTAACCGGTGACGTTTTAAAGCATTTTGATCGTGCAAAAACACCGCAAGAGATCGCAGCCGAAGCAGCCGCCAAACAAGCCCGAATTGCCGCTATAAAAGCCCAAGAAGAACAAGCCCGCAAAGACCAGGCCCTGCTTGATTTATACAGCTCAACCGATGATTTAATCCGTGCCCGCAAACAGCGATTAGTGGAGTTGGACGCGCTGATTAATCAGGCGCAAGACGCGCTTAAACGCACGCAAGAACGCATGCTGTCGACCCATTCTTCTGAAGCCCTTGCCGCGCAACGTGATGCGATTCAGCTCAGAAAAAATCTCGCCGAGCTGAACGATCGCCGTGATGACACCGTCATGCAATTTGCGCGGGATGCGAATCGCTTGCAACAGCTACTCGCCAACAAAAACACCCTTGAGGGGAAATAGCATCAGGCAAACAGCCGCGTGCATCACCTTTTTTGTGGTGCGAGTGAACCATGGCGCTCCGCGCGCGCAGCAGGAAAGGCCACCTGAAATACGCTGCCTTGCTGGGGTTGGCTTGTGATGTGCAGATGGGCATCGTGGCGCAAAATCACATGTTTCACAATGGCAAGGCCTAGCCCCGTGCCGCCCCGGGTGCGTGAACGGGCAACATCAATCCGATAAAACCGTTCGGTTAAGCGGGGAATATGCCGGGGCTCGATGCCGATCCCCGTATCCTGCACTTCAAACACGGGTTGTCCCTGCGGATTCTCAAACCAACGAATGGTAATCATCCCGCCACCAGGGGTGTATTTCACTGCGTTAAAAATCAGATTCGAGAGCGCCGAATGCAGTTCGCGCATAATGCCGACCAGCCACAGGCCGCTATCAATGGTCATCATAATTTGATGCTGTTCCTGACCGGAAAGCAGCTGGGCATCGTGGGCGATGGTGCCAAGCAAGCTGGCCATATCGATGGATTCAAAATATTCCTCATCGGGCCGGGTGGTTTCCAGCCGTGAGAGCAGCAGCAAATCTTCGACGATGCGGCGCATGCGCTCCGATTGCTGATGCATGTTGGTGAGAATCCGGAACATCTCGCTGTGGGTGTCTTCCTCGCTATCGAGCAAGGTTTCAAGGTAGCCCGCCAGCACGGTGAGCGGCGTGCGCAACTCGTGCGAGACATTCGCCACAAAATCTTGCCGCACGCCTTGCAGCCGATACAGCGCGGTCACATCCCGGCCAATCAGCAAATCCCGATCTTCACCGTACGGCTCTCGACGTAAATTCAGCGCGCGCTGTTCATCACCCGGCGACTGAAATTCCAAACCCCGGCCTGATACGGTGTCGTTGAGCCAATGCACAAATGCGGGGTCACGAATCAGGTTGTCAATTCGCAATCCGACATCGCTGCGGTTTAAATCCAAAAGCTCACAGGCCGCATCATTCAGCCATTCAATTTCGCGCAAGGGCGTTAATACCACCATGGCATCCGGCACCGACATGGCGGAATGATGATAGCGCTTGAGCAACTCGACCAATTTGCGTTGCCGCCGCCCCCAGGCAAGCCGAATCCGTCGCTGCCGATCTTGAATCAGCCCCGGCAGGCCATACACCGCATGACCCCGTTGCCGCCGCGCACCACTCGCCACTCGCATCAGTCGATACACCAAGGAGAGGTTGTAGGCACCCACCGCCACCGCCATCGCCCAGCCTAAATTCGCCAGTGTCATAAAGGCCAGACCACCGAGCATCACGAAGAAGGCGATCAGGGCGGCTTCTTGCCGCCAGCGTGCCGCGTTCAGCCGCCGTACGCGACTCCGGTACGGCGGCTGGGCCGTGGGTTTTTGGGATTCTGCCGACTTTAAGGGCAATGATGAGGGGTTGTGTGTCAAGGCAATACTCTGGAACAATATTGAAGGGGATGCTCAAGGGGCCGCTAATTAACTGGGAAAATCCGGCAACTCCTTCTCCATCGAAGGGGGCGGCCGGGATAGGGGATTTAATAATCAATGAGATAGATCCCCCCTCGCCAGCCCGTCCTGCACTCGGGGCGGGGGCTTTTAATCAGCGCTCATCAACGCATAACAGCGGCTATTCACCGCCGTTATGCGTGCACTATGCTTACGCTTTGCTGGATAATCGATACCCGACACCGCGCACAGTTTGAATTAACCCGTCAAAACCACTGGGGGTTAACGCTTTGCGCAGACGCAGAATATGCACATCGACGGTGCGTTCTTCCACATAGGCATTGCGCCCCCAAATACGGTCCAGCAATTGGGTGCGGCTAAATACCCGCTCGGGATGCGTCATAAAAAAGGTGAGGAGCCGGAATTCGGTGGGGCCCACGTCAAGATCGACATCGCCACCCGTTACCCTGTGGCTTTCCGGATCAAGCCGTAATCCGGCGACTTCAATCATGCCCCCTTCGCCCTCTGGCGATACGCGGCGCAACACGGCCTTAATACGCGCCATCAATTCACGCGGCGAGAAGGGTTTGGTGATGTAATCATCTGCGCCCGCTTCCAGACCACTGACTTTATCTTCTTCCTCGCCGCGCGCGGTGAGCATCACAATCGGCACATCGCGGGTCAGCTCGTCGCGTTTCATGCGGCGGGCAAATTCAATGCCGCTGGCACCCGGCAACATCCAGTCGAGTAATACCAAATCCGGCAACTTGCGCGAGAGTTGCTCGAATGCTTCCGCGACATCGCCGGCTTCAACCAAATCGTACCCAGCGCGCCCCAAGGCAAACGCTACCATTTCCCGGATGGGTTTTTCATCTTCAACGATCAGGATTGTTTTTCGAAGTGCCATGATGAATGCTCGTATTGCAAGGTGATTACCATTTAATATCAACCAAGTGACACGATTGTGACAATATGACAATCATCCTGATCGTAGCACACGCGCTCGGCGTTAACAGACGTAAATCAATTCACCGATTCGGTCTGGTGTAAATGTTTTGCGCCACTCTGTCGCATCTTGCAACAAGATGGATCAAAATGTCGCTGTCGCAGATTGAATCCCGGCGCCAGACTGGCTATCACCGATGGTCGGGCGGTACAGTGAGTTTCCTCGAAGTTTGGAAAGAACCCCATGATTAATGCCCCGCTTAGGATCGATTCCCCACAGATTGCTGATGACGTTGGTCGCGCCTTGACTGAAGATCTAGGCAGCGGCGATGTCTCCGCTCGCCTCATTCCGATGGACCTTCTCATGCGGGGGCACATTTTTGCTCGGGAAGACTGTATTTTGGCTGGATCCGCCTGGACTGAAACCGCCTTTCGGTGCGTATCTAATCGGATTCAGCTCGACTGGCGATTCCACGATGGCGAACGCGTTGCAGCGGGCGCGTTATTGTGTTCGCTCGAGGGACCTGCGCGCGCCTTGTTGACGGCTGAGCGTACTGCATTGAATTTTCTACAAACCTTAAGTGGCACCGCCACGGCCACCCGTGCCTATGTTGACGCGATCCTGGGCACTCGCACCAGGATTTTGGATACCCGAAAAACGATACCGGGGCTGCGTTTGGCGCAAAAATACGCCGTGACCTGCGGTGGTGGGCAAAACCATCGTTTGGGCTTGTTTGACATGGTGTTACTCAAGGAAAATCACATTATGGCAGCGGGCTCCATCACTGCCGCCGTGACGTTGAGTCGGAAGATCAATGCGGATATCCCGTTAGAGGTCGAAGTTGAAACCTTGGCGCAATTCGAAGAAGCCTTGTCCATCGGGGTGACGCGCATTTTGCTGGATAATTTTGATTTGGGTGGCCTGCGCGCGGCCGTGGCGCTGAATCAAGGCCGCGCCCAGCTCGAAGCTTCGGGGAATGTTGATTTAACCACCGTGCGCGCAGTGGCCGAAACCGGCGTCGATTTCATCTCGATTGGCGCACTGACCAAGCACGTGCGCGCAATCGATTTATCGCTTCGGTTCGATGCCGAGCCAGTTGACTTGGCCGGTTGAGCCGGGCTGAATTATTTGAGTCTATAATAAGTTACGTTCAAATAATTCGTGACTGCTTCGTTTTCTTCCTCAAACCAAGCGATATTGAAGTGATTGGCGCATCCCTCAACCATGGTGCGCAGGCTCGCGGGGTTTTGAATTTTCTTCCCACGGCGCGACGTGTAAAAAGCGGCATCGTGCGGCGCAGTATGACAATTGGCGCAGTGCTCGGTGTGTAAACTGGCCCCCCAATTCGGATCGTGCGTATCGGCGGAAGCCGTGTGGGCGCTGGCAAAGCTCGCCCACACCAGGAGGCTGATGCCCAAAACAGGGGCGGTTTGGCGGCGTGATTTCAATAGGATTAGGTACTGATTCATGGTGGCTCCTCACGTCTTTAGGCTGGCCTTATGCGGTGAGCCTAATGGGCCGTTCTGGGTGCATGATGGCGTGCTCAGGCATACATTTTTTCGTTATGGGATTGAGTCTAGCCCTTTGTTACGGCGGGGTGGATTAAACTTTCCTATCCTGGCCAACACAAATCACTTGCCCAGCGCAATAATTATGGCGATTAATTAACATGATGACTTTATTCGGTATTTCACACTGTGACGCAGTAAAAAAAGCCCGTGCCTGGCTTGATCAGCAGGCAATCGATTACCAATTCCACGATTACAAAAAATCCGGCGTGCCTGAGGTTGCACTGGATCGCTGGCTGGCCGAATTCGGCTGGCAAACGGTGATCAATCGGCGTGGCACCGCGTGGCGAGCGCTACCCGAGGCCGAACGCGTGCAGATGGATACCGCTGGCGCCCGCCGTGCG
Source organism: Pseudomonadota bacterium (assembly GCA_021801265.1). Lineage (GTDB taxonomy): Bacteria > Pseudomonadota > Gammaproteobacteria > Halothiobacillales > Halothiobacillaceae > Halothiobacillus. Next base: position 597,705 of record JAJYYE010000001.1, read on the forward strand.
GCACTGCTGAACCCCAGCCTGATTAAACGCCCCATCCTTGTGACTGCAACGGCGACACGGGTGGGTTTTGAGCCAGAATACTGGCTAACGGTATTATGATGAATTCAGTCACTCAGTCCGATGCCACCATCCTGCTGGCGCAGGCGTTAATCCGCCGCGCCTCCGTGACGCCCGATGATGCAGGGTGTCAGCACTTGCTGGCAGAGCGCCTGGCGGCCGTGGGTTTTGTCATTCGACATCTACGCTTTGGCGATGTGGATAATCTCTGGGCGGTGCATGGCGTCGCGGGGCCATTATTTTGCTTTGCGGGGCACACCGATGTCGTGCCCACGGGCGAGACTTCTGCCTGGAGTCAGGCGCCATTTGCTGCGAATATCATCGGAAATGTACTCATTGGGCGCGGTAGTGCGGATATGAAAGGCTCGATTGCTGCCATGGTCACTGCGGTTGAACGGTTTTTGGCAGCGAATCCGAATCCGCCGTTTCGTTTGGCCTTTTTAATCACGAGCGACGAAGAGGGCGTGGCGATCAACGGCACAGTTAAAGTGATCGACTGGCTCACAATTCAGGGCGAGCAGATTGACTGGTGTTTAGTGGGCGAGCCCTCCAGCCGCGAGCGCTTGGGTGATGAATACAAAATTGGCCGACGCGGTTCCATCACCGGCAACCTCGTGATTCACGGCAAGCAAGGCCATGTCGCCTACCCGCATTTGGCGGATAACCCGGTGCATCGGGCGGCACCGTTTTTGGCCGAACTCACGGCCATTGAATGGGATCAGGGCAACACGCATTTTCCCCCCTCAACCCTGCAAATTGCCAATATTCATGCCGGCACGGGTGCGAACAATGTCATTCCCGGTGAACTTCAGGTGCAATTTAATCTGCGATTCAACACGGAAAGTACGGTTGAAAAAATTCAATCCCGCGTAGCCGCCTTGCTGGCACAGCATCAATTACGGCATACACTGAACTGGTCGCTCTCCGGCCAACCGTTCCTCACCCGCCAAGGTGATTTTGTGCGGGCAGTTGAGGTGGCGGTGACGCGCATCACCGGCCAAAAACCCCTGCCCTCCACCGCAGGCGGCACCTCCGATGGGCGATTTATTGCCCCCACAGGTGCCGAAGTGATCGAATTAGGCCCCTTAAACGCCACCATTCACCAAATTGATGAGCAGGTTCCGGTCGCGCATCTGATTGATTTATCAAAAATTTATGCCGCAGTACTCGATCAATTATTCGTCCAAAGCACTCATGACCTGTTCAAAAACCGGGGCTGAGCACCTTGATATATCATGCACTACAGGTGATTTAACTCCATGATTTCACGATGAGTTTACTCCGATCCACCGCGATGATTGGCAGCATGACGATGATCTCTCGTGTGCTGGGTTTTGTGCGCGACATGCTCATGGCACGGGTGTTTGGGGCCAGCCCCGCCACTGATGCATTTTTCGTGGTGTTCAAAATCCCGAATTTTCTGCGCCGCTTATTTGCTGAAGGCGCATTTGCCCAAGCCTTTGTGCCGGTGCTCTCGGAGTATCGCGAAAAAAATACCCGCGAAGAGTTAAAAGACTTCATCGACCATATGTTCGGCACGCTGGCCGCCGTGCTCGTCGTCGTCGTCGGGTTGGGGATTAGCGCCGCGCCGCTGGTGATTATGCTGTTTGCTCCCGGCTTTTCAGCCGATCCGGCTCAGCGGGCACTGGCCGCGCACATGCTCTGGATTACGTTCCCGTATTTGTTTTTTATCTCCTTAACCGCTTTTGCCGCCAGCACGCTTAATGCCTTTGGCCGCTTTGCGATGCCTGCTCTCGCGCCAATTTGGCTCAATATCACACTCATTATCGCCACGTTGCTTGCCGCGCCGTTGTTCCAAGAACCCGTCATGGCGCTGGCTTGGGGCGTGCTTATTGCGGGCATTTTGCAGTTATTTTTCCTGCTGCCGTTTTTAGCGCGGATGGGTCTGTTGCCGCGCCCCCGTTTCGGTAAACACGCCGGTGTGCGCAAAACCATACGGCTGATGGTGCCCGCTATGTTCGGCGCCTCAATCACTCAAATTAATTTACTGGTCGATACCATCCTCGCCTCTATGCTGATGGCGGGCAGCGTATCGTGGCTGTATTACAGTGATCGGCTGGTGGAGCTGCCGCTGGGCGTGTTTGGCGTCGCCATTTCCACGGTGATTTTACCCAAACTCGCCCGCGCGTTTAGTCGCACCGATCACGGTGATTTTTCCGGCACGCTCAATTGGGCAATTAAATTCACCGTGTTACTTGGCTTGCCCCTCTGTGCGGGCCTGGTGGTGCTGGCGCAACCGATGCTTGCCACATTATTTGAATACGGCTCGTTCAATGCGTTTGATACCCACATGGTCGCGCTCGCGATGGCTGCTTACGCACTCGGGCTACCGGCCTTCTTGCTGATTAAAATTTTCGCCCCCGGATTTTATGCGCGGCAAGATACCCAAACGCCGGTAAAAATCGGTCTGGTTGCCGTCGGTGCGAATTTGCTCTTCAAGGCGATGATTGTCTTGCCGTGGATGTTTCTGCTTGGTGGCTATGCCGCACATGTCGGACTCGCGCTCACCACCGCGATGGCCGCTTGGGTCAATTTAATCCTCTTGGCGTTTTTTCTGCGTAAGCGCGGAGCGTGGAAACCCGATCCCGCCTTATGGCGATTTATTCGCCAAGTGCTGGCGGCCACCTTGGTGATGGCGGCGGCGCTGATGTGGGTTCGCCCCGATGCCGCATACTGGACCCACGCCCATGCGTTGATGCGCGTGGGTGGGCTCTTGGCACTGATTGGGGGTGGCATCACGGTTTTTGTACTGGCCGGATTTCTGGCTGGCCTGCACCCCAAGCGCGTGTGGGCGGGGTTAAGAGCTGCGGGTTAAGACGTAGCAAGGCTCAGTCGTACATTATGATTAAACCCAATCATCATCGCCACTGCCACCGCCGAATAACCCACCAAAAAACCCACCAGAATCATCGCCGCTGGACTGATCAAACAAGCCGCTGTTATCCGCCGCAGAATCAAAGCCCGCACCGCTACCGCCCATTGGATCATTGATCGGGTCGGCCGAGGGATCATTAAACGCCGAACTATCCCAACCTGAAGAAGTATCGGTGCCATAGAAATTTTCGGTCACGTTGGTCACGTTTTCGGTGGGCATCGCGCTGCTTTCGAACCCATTACCGCCCATCAGCCCTTGATTCCCACCGCCCATCAAATGCTCGATCCCTTGGAACAACAACGCACCGCCGACCACGCCGGTAGCCGCCGCCGCTGCCGTGCCTAAGAATGAACCGCCGCCCAAACTGCTTCCTGGACGGCTGCCTGCGTTTGCAGCGGGCACGGCACTCATGGCAGCAGTGGGTGCATAGCTCGGCGCGCCACCCATCGGATTTACTATCGGCTGGCCATAGGCATTGGTTTGGCTGCCAGCGATCTGTGCGGCGGTCGCCGTTGGCATTGGCTGGCTCCAACCGTGCGGGGCGCCGCCTAAAAAGCTGCTGGCCTCGGGGTCGTTACGCGCGGCATCGTACTCAAGTGCTTGAATTCGCGTTTGGGCATTTTGCAAGGCTTGCTCAAGTAATAAATGCCGCTGAGTCAGTAAATACGCCATCTTGGTATCGGCGGAGAACGCCTGTGCAATCTGCTGCGCGGCCTGCATATCGCGGGCGTCCGGTGGAAGCTGGCTCGCCGCCTGCTGTAAATTGCTCAACAACTGGGTGAGTAAAGTGTGTTCTTGTGCGTTCATTGTGCGCCTCGCAAAGGTTAACTGGTCGAACTCGTACCTACCGCCATTGGAGCACAAACGCGCCACAGGGTTCCTTGGAATCTGTTCTTACTGCCACTGAACGCTGTGGGGTGCACCGTGCGCTGCCGCCCGTAATCCAGCGGGTTGCCGACAATCGCATCGGCGGTTGGCCGATCGGCTTCAGTGGCAGGATTTTCCTGTGTAGGCGGAGGGGCATCCCCACCTACGGAATGGACACGGTTCAACAGCGCATTCCGACGTAAGATGCCGTCCAGCGGTTTTAACATTGGTGCCGGATAGGGCACCATTGAATGTCGCCAATTCAGACGGTGACGCGGGCGAGCTCGCCGCCTGCGTTGGTGAGCCGGCGGGCGAAGATGCCTTTGGGCAGCAGGGTTTCATCGTCGGCAAACAGGCAAGAACAGGTATTTTTACGGCTTATCTAAAAAATACCCCGCAACGGCCAGATCATGCACGCGTACGATCCCTGCGGGCACGATGCGCGCGGCGGGTACAAGTTTTGGGGCGTAACCGAGCACTGATGTCATGTGTCCAACGGCATTGCCGCAGGCGGAAAATCGCACACCTTGGGCGCTGAGCTTTTCTATCAAGGGGGCCAGTGGGTTATCGTTAGCCATTAACAGTTTGATGCCGGGGCCGAAGGCGACAATTTCAATGTCTACCTTGTCTTTACCATAGTGCTTGAGTATGTGTTCGGCCACATGCAGCACTTCGCCGCGTCGATCGGGGTTGACATCGCTAATTTGTAACGCATAACGCGCCAGAACATCGGCGTGTGCAGCTTTAGCTTCTTCAACGCTTTGCGCTTGGGGGTAGTGGGCCTCTTTAATGAGTGCGGCGATATGCGCCGCTTGGGCAGTGGGTTGCTCTGTGGGCGTGGCCGCCCAGGTCAGGCTGGGTGCGAATAAAACCGCGCACAGTGCCGCGGCGAGGCGGGTTTTTCGGGTCGGGTGTTTTAGGCAGGCTGGGGAAAGGTTCATCATGGTCTTCCAGTTGTTGGTGGGAGGAAACCGAGGTTAGGGTGTCTCCTGTTATTTAGCTAATAGTAAGTATTGATAGATAAGTAGGTTTGTGGATAGCCTCGCCCGTTCCGCCGTTTTGTTCGTTAAACATGGCCTGAGCGCATTCCCATAGGGATTTTCGGTTCAATTACTGATCCGTTAGAACCGCGAGCCATTCGGTCATTAAGGTTTCGCTCACGGCGGCGACCGCAGAGCGCGGTGCAAGGGTGAGTGTGGCATCCGGCATGTCTCGGATACCGGCCAATTGTGCCGATGCTGCACCCGCCTCCAGCGCAATAAGCTGCCCCGCTGCATAATCCCAGGGTTTTTGTTTGCCATGGACATAGACCTGCACGCGCCCGGCGGCAATCCAGCACCAATCCAGCGCGACCGAGCCGATAGAGCGCTGTGAGCCGAATGGCGCATCGCTGGCCAATCGGCAGGCCAAGGGCTTGGGCAAGCGCTTGAAATCGACGGTAGCCAAGCAGCGCGCCAAGGGGATCTCCGGCTGGTGTGTCAAATTGAGCGGCGTGTCGTTCAGAAATGCCCCCGCCCCGCGTTGAGCATGAAATAGTTCGTCGCGCACGGGGTCGTACACCAATCCGGCCACCACCCGCCCGCGTTCGAGCAAGGCCAGGGTGAGTGAAAACACGGGGAAGCCTGCACGAAAATTACTGGTGCCGTCCAGCGGGTCAACCACCCAGAGGAGGCGCCCTCCCGCCAAGCAACGTGCCCATGCAGTGTCTTGCGCTTCGGGGGTCATTTCTTCACCCAGAAAACCGATGTGCGGGAATTGGGCGGCAAGATGACCTTGCACCGCTGCCTGGACCGCGTAATCGACAGCCGTAACCCAACTGCCATCGGCCTTTACCTCAGCCTGTGAGGCAGCGACCAACATGTGTTGTTGGGCTATGCCGCGTAGAATGGCACGGGTTTCGTCCCAATCCTGATTATTCAGCACAAAATCTGCCATATTCCCGCCCCTGATAGTGACAACCGAGGGTGCAAGATAGCAAAGCCGCGGGGCTTGTTCGAGCGGTTCTCGCCAGCGCGAATCCTTGGTTGGGCTTACAACCCGACCACGGGCAAATCGTGGTGCTCCCACGCATAGATAGAACCAGCGTATTCGCGTACCCTGTTGAGTCCCATGATTCGGTGCAAGATAAACCAGGCCCCCGCCGCGTATTGCCCCGTATTGCAATACACAATCGACGGCTTGGCCGTGTCCAACCGTAGTGCGGCCAAGACAGCCTTGTAGCGATCGGCCTGCATAAATCGCCAAGAACCATCCTCCGCGCGGAAGTACAAGGCTTCGGCGGGCATGGCCTCGGCACCCGGAATGCGTCCCAACTCGGCGATCACCGGGCTGCGGGATACGCCGATAAATTCCGAAAGCGGCCGTGCATCCAGCAACAACTTGCCGGCTTTTTGCGCGGCCTGAACTTGGGCGGTATGCACAATCAAATTGGTGTGCGTCGATTCCACTGTCCAATGGCTGGAAGTCATCGGCACCACGGCATCCACAACTACCGGGTAACCGGCGGCAATCCATGCGTGGGTACCGCCGTTGAGAATCGCCACCTGATCGGCAGGCACGCCGTACACCTGTAATTCCAGCGCCAAAAATGCCGCTTCTTGAAGCGAAATGTCTTGATCTCCGGTAGGCACAATCACGATCGACTTGTTGTTTTCCAATTGCGAGGTTTGCATCACCGTCTGAAATTCCTCGGCGGTGGGAAACTGGAAATCAAGCGTTTTGCCATCGATTTTTCGTTGCTCACGCAACGCCCAGAAATTCACGGATAGCGCATCCGGAATATGCCCGCCGATTTGATCGAGCACCTTTTTGCCGTTCTCGGTGTCATACTTGGGCTCATTGCCGAGACTATCAGGATCGTCGCGAAGATCGACAATTTGCACTGATTGGGCATGATCATGCAACCATGCGGCCGAAACCAGCGGCCCCGGCAGGTCATCGACTTTCGGCAACGCCGCGAACGCGCCGCCGCTAAAAACCCCCAGCAGGAGCATCGCCCCGATGCCGGGGATTGAACATAATCGAACTGAATTCATGGTCTTTTCCCTCGGTGATTGATTCGTTTATTGTTTTTAGGCTGAGACGAACTCAGCCGGAATCAATTAGATGCCGCATTAAATTATGCGCAAGACAAATTTATGATTGCACCCATTGACGAGTTCAATAGCGCGGATGACGCGGCACGGCATCCCGTTCGAGTTAAGCCGCGCAATGCCTCGCCTGAAATTGTGGATGCAGCGGGCATCCACCGCCAAGCAAGCCATCCCGGTTCGGCAGCTTTGTGTGTAGGCGAGTAAAATCAAGCGACGAGTCAGCGATGCTTTGCATCCGGTATGGCATCAAGCAAATCGGCGTTGGAGCGTTGGCCCACGCGAATTTTTTGATCCAGCTGTGCACCGTTGAACTTGGCCATGATACGCCCGTCGGTATCCACCCCGTGTAAACAGGGTAAGTCGCCCTGATGCGAACTAAGGAGCCACGTCATTCACCGCAACGCAATTTTATTTAATGATAATTATTCTTGTTACGATGGGTAAATGCGATTTCATCGGCGGGTTAGGCGGTATTGGCCAAACCATTCCTGCCTGAAAACGCGTATGCTTGGCGTTGCGCGGTGTGCGCCAAATTTAGGTTGAATTGGATCAATGGGTAAATTGCTTTTTTGGATCATCGCGCTGCTCGGGATTATCGGGTATGTCGCTTATCGCTCGCGGGTGCGGCCCGCGCCGAAGTTGCCTCGGTCGCAGCCGATCCACACGCTCGATTCAGTGCGCTGCGCGCAATGCGGCGTATTTTTACCGGTTGAGCAATCGGTCAAGCGCGACGGACAATCGTTTTGTTGCTGGGAACATGCGCAAACATGGCACGATCAACACACGTCTTGAATCGATTCACGCAGTCCTCGGCGGCAAAAGAACCGGATAACTGGCGCGGTATCCGGCTGGTTAATGCCTACCGGGTTTTTTTAGCATTCGCTCTGGTGGCGGCCGCCATTTCTGGGCGCGGTCCGCAGGTGTTCGGCCAGCAGGACAGTTATTTATTTGCGTTTGATGCCTGGGGGTATCTGGTGCTGGCGATGGGGTTCGAGTTTTTACTTGAGCTGCATGTGCTGCCGTTCCGCCCTCAAGCGCATTTGCATGCACTCGGCGATTTAATTGTATTGGTGCTGGTGATGCACGCCTCTGGTGGCCCCGGTGGCGGAATTGCTTTGTTGATGATTGTTTCTGTCGGTCTGACCGCAGTGTTGCTGGGTGCCGGTGCCGCAATGGGTTATGCCGCACTCGCAACGCTCATGGTGCTGGGCGAAACAATTTATGCCACCTGGGTGGATCATTTCGAGCGGCAATTTGCCGCAGCGGGTTTTCTCGGATTTGCGCTGTTTGTCGTGGCGATGCTGGTAGCCACCTTTGAACAACGGGTGCGGCGGGTTGAGCGAATCACCCAGCGACGAGAACGAGAGGTCAATTATCTATCGACGCTGGCGGTACAAATTATTGAGCAATCGTCGAATGGGGTTTTGATTAGCGAACCCATGGGGCAGGTGGACTATATCAATAGCGCGGCCAGAAACTTGCTGGCGGTGAGAAGGCAGGGCGATTTAGCTGACAAGTCGGTCGATGAAGAATCGATATTCACCAGCTTGCGCCTGCAGGACGCCCATCCCGATCTGGCCGCGGCACTACAGGCTTGGTATGCCGGAGATTTGCCCAGCTCGGGCGCTGCACCCACCGAACCGATCATGAGGGTATTTGAGCAGCCGTATCGCTTTCGTGCCGAATTTCATTCATTGCGTACCGAGCTCGGCCAGCGCGCACTGGTGGTGTTGGTCGATTTGGCCGCTGAAGACGCACGGGTGCAGCAAAATAAACTGGCCTCACTCGGGCGGTTAACCGCCAGCATTGCGCATGAAGTACGTAACCCGCTATCTTCCATTCGTCAGGCGACCGAGCTCTTGGCTGATGCCCGTTCCGATGAGGAACGCGGAGAGCTTATTCCCATCATTTTGCGGCAAAGTGAGCGGATTAATTCACTGATCGAGGGTATTTTAGATGTTGCCCGCAGACCGCAAGTCAAGCCCGCGCGGATTGATTTGGCGCAATGGCTGAAGGAATTCACTGAACTCAATCGCATGGATTGGGCCGCAAACGAGGTGCAATGGCAGGTTGAGCCGGTGCAGAGCGGTTGCGCTCTGGTGTTTGATGTCTCGCATCTTTGGCAAATTATGGATAATCTCGTGGGCAATGCGCTACGGCATGGCCGCAGTACCGATGGTATGGTGCGGCTGCGTTTGAGTTGCCAATTCATTGAACCGGGTTGGGTTGAACTGAGTGTGTGTGATGCGGGTGCAGGCTTAATCCCTGCGACGCACGCCACCCTGTTTGAGCCATTTTTCACCACCCATGCCGAAGGCGTTGGCCTGGGTTTATACATTAGCCGCGAGCTCTCCTTGGCCAATGGCGCCCAACTGAGTGCCGATCTGCTCGATTTGGCCAATTCCGGAGCGAATCAAGGCACGTGTTTTAGGTTGCGTGCGCCTCAAGCTCCGGCATTAACCGCTGACTAAAAATGGATTTTGAGTATGACCGCCTGTTTAATCGTTGATGACGAGCTGGATATCCGCACCCTGATTGCCTTATCACTGCGCCGTGAGGACGTTACCTGCCACCTTGCCGCCGACCTGGCGCAGGCGCGGTCAATTTTGGCGGACTGCGGGTCGACGCTCAGTTTTTGTTTAACCGATATGCACCTGCCCGATGGTGATGGCCTCGATTTATTGGATGAGATTCGCCAACAGTTTCCCTTATTGCCCGTGGCGGTCATTACCGCCCATGGACAGGTGGATGCCGCCGTGCGGGCGCTCAAAGCGGGTGCGTTTGATTTCGTTTCCAAGCCGATTGAACAGCAGGTCTTAAAACGCTTATTGCGTGATGCCTTAAAAGCCAATGTCTTAACCCCCGCCACGGCCGAACGAGTAACAACGCCCACTCATGCGACACAGGCGCAAGCCACGACGGCGAGTGAACGCCTTCCGGCGCCAGTCAATTCCCCCTTAATTGGCTCATCAACGGTAATGCAAAATTTGCGGGATACCATTCAAAAAGTCGCCCGTTCGCAAGCACCCGTATTTATCTGTGGAGAATCGGGCACCGGTAAAGAGCTGGTCGCACGGCAAATCCATGAACACAGTGGGCGCGCGGGTGGCCCGTTCATTCCTGTCAATTGCGGCGCCATTCCCACCGAGTTAATTGAAAGTGAATTATTTGGCCATAAAAAAGGTGCGTTTACTGGCGCCCATGTCGCCCATCAAGGATTATTTCGCGCAGCAGAAGGTGGCAGCTTATTTTTGGATGAAGTTGCCGAGCTGCCATTGGGGCTGCAGGTGAAACTGCTCCGCGCCATTCAAGAGCGCAAAGTCCGTCCCGTGGGGGAGTCCGTTGAGGTACCGATCGATATTCGAATTATCTCCGCCTCGCATCAAGATCTGAACGTGGCGGTGCGCGAGGGGCTTTTTCGGCACGATTTGTTTTATCGCTTAAATGTGATTGAGTTACGCGTACCCCTCCTGCGCGCGCGCTTGGATGATTTGCCCGCCTTGTGCATGCATATTCTGACAAAACTCACCCGCCGCGAACAGCGTGCGCCCATGCAAATAACCCCCGATGCTTTGGCTTGGCTGGCCGAGCAACCGTTTGAGGGTAATGTGCGCGAGTTGGAAAATCGCCTTGAGCGTGCGCTGGCGTTGACCGAGGGCATGGTGTTGAACCGCACTGCGCTCAGCGATGACCCCAATCCCGCCCAGCACGAGGCGCAACCGGCCGCCGTGGTTTCGATGAGGTCTTGGCAGGTCAGCCCTGCTGCCAATGCCATTGAAGCAGAAGAGCAGCGACAAGTGCTGAATGCCCTACAGCACACGCGCTGGAATCGCACGGAAGCCGCCCGTCAACTTGGGCTTACACTGCGGCAGTTGCGTTATCGTTTGGCTAAATGGGGCGTGGATTCCTGAGAGTCCGGTTCAATGTCTCGCTGAAGCACGCTGCATCACTTGATCGAGACTTTGTGCAGGTTGTCAGGAATCACCGATTGCCCGCAGTTTGGAGGATGGCGGCCCAAAAGTCCGCAATGGCTCGGTCAGGACAGAGTTAATCAGAGGTGCCCAAGGGCCGCTACAGTAGGCATTTACGCCAAATCGGCGGGCAGGTGTCTACGAATTTCCTCAGTAGAGTGGGCGGAAAGATCTTGGTTGAGTTCTGCTGCAATTTTCGCCCGTACACCCTTGTCCAGATCAAGGCGCAACAAGCCGAGAAAATGCGGTGCGGCAATCAGATAGAGCCGATCAAATTCTTCGAGATTGTGCTTCAGTAGGTCGGCAACCTCCTTGGCAAAACGAATGGCCTCTTCCTCTTTCGGCAGCACAATCTCCTGCATCCCAAACCTGCTGCTCATGCCGCGCACGTTGGAAATTCCCGGCGCATCACTCACAAGTTCACGGTCATACAGGCGCGAGGCAGGGTGGCTGAGATCCTTGATTTCCATCAAAGCACCATGAGCCGAGGCTGCAACCGATGGCGCATGCTCAGATCCACCATGAGCCCCTGTATTGTCTTCAACCCGAAAAAAACGCGCGCGTGCCGCATCAGCAACAACAACCCAAGTTTTCATAATCCATATCCTTCTGCTGTGGTCAGGGCCTAAAAGCATACGCTCAAAATCGAATCATACCTATCTTAACTCTGATTCAAAGCGCCCTCCCTAGACTCGGCTCGGCGTGCGTATCTACTGCGTGGGATTTCCCCCATGCAAACACCCGTAGGCGGGGATGAGTCCCCGCCTGCCAAGCTACGCATCTACGCCAGTTTTATAACCCGTTATTCCGGCAATTTCTGTCGGGATGAGGGGGTATTGATATAGGGTGTAGATATCCATGCCTTCGAGGGGCGGGCGTTTGCGTATTTTTGGAGTTAATCACCATGAAAAACAACTTTTTGAGCGCGACTACCGAACCCACCAGCCGGTGACATGGGCTTAGGAGGAATGGGATCTGGCGGCGGTTCTGGCCGATGATTTGTGCATCACATCCCGCGATCATGCGGGCCGCCATAAAAAGGCCGGGAGCCTCACGCCCCCGGCTTTTTTATGTCCAATCCGGTGCGAATTAGGGTGCCGTATCGACCAGCTTTTCTTTATCGGTCATTTTCAGTAAGTCGCTACGCTTCAGCCCCAGGTCTAGCGACAAGCTGGATGCCACATAGATGGATGAGAATGTGCCGAGGATAATCCCGACCAGCAAGGTGAGCGAAAACCCGTGCAGGGTCTCGCCGCCAAATACGTACAAGGCCAATACCGACAAAAAGGTCGTTAACGCCGTCATCACCGTCCGCGACATCGTTTGATTGACCGAGATGTTCATAATCTCGATTTCGGTGCCTTTGCGGATTTTACGGAAGTTTTCCCGCATCCGGTCGAACACCACGATCATGTCGTTAATCGAATAACCTGCCAAGGCCAGGTAGGCCGCCAAAACAGTGAGATTAAATTCGATGCCGGTGATGCTGATAAACCCGAACACCATGATTAAATCGTGCGAGAGTGTGAGCACGGCGCCGGTGGCCATTTTGAGCTGATAGCGCAAGCTCACAAAAATCAGCAGGCCGCTCAAAACAACCAACATGGCCAAGCCGCCGGAATTGAATAACTCCTTGCCCACAGCCGGACCCACGTACTCCACCCGACGCATGGTGACACCGGCATCTTCGGTTTTAAGCACACCCAAGACGTGGTCGGCCAGTTGGTTCTGGTTGCCGGTTTTGGCGGGGGGCAAGCGAATCATGACCGATTCGCTTGAGCCGAAATACTGCACCACGGCTTCTGGGAAGGCGTTTTTCTTCAAGACATCACGGATCGCATCCAAATTGGCAGCCTTGGTGTAGCCGACTTCAATTACCACCCCGCCGGTAAAATCAAGCCCCATGTTGATGCCTTTGGTAGACAGAGACACGATGGAGGCAATCAGTAAAATTAACGACAGGCCGTAGGCGTAATATCGCTTGCCGAAAAAATCGAACTTGGCGTCATACGGAAACAAATTCAACATAATACGGTTCTCTTAAAAACGTGAATCGCGGCCACGAAATCATCAAATGGAAATTTTAGTTAAACGCGTCCGATGACCATAAATCAGATTCACCAACGCACGGGTGACCATGATGGCGGTGAACAACGAGGCAGAAATCCCGATCATCAGCGTCACTGCAAAGCCTTTGACCGGGCCGGCGCCCAGCGCAAACAGGACAACCGCAGCCAGGAGCGTGGTGACGTGCGAATCGATAATCGTGGCAAATGCCCGCTCATATCCGGCTTTAATGGCGGTCTGCGGCGTGAGGCCGTTACGTAACTCTTCCCGAATCCGCTCGTTAATCAATACGTTGGCATCCACCGCGATCCCAAGCGTGAGTACCATCCCCGCAATTCCCGGCAAGGTGAGCGTGGCCTGCAGGAGTGAGAGTACGGCGACAATCAGGATGAGGTTCACACCTAAGGCGGCCACTGCGGTAACGCCGAACACGCGGTAATAAACCAGCATGAACGCGGCGACCAAGGCAAAGCCGAGAATGGAGGCATTGACCCCGGCTTGAATGTTTTGCGCGCCGAGGCTAGGGCCTACTGTGCGTTCTTCCACAATATCCATCGGCGCACGCAGGGCCCCGGCGCGCAGCAGGAGGGCTAAATCACGCGCTTCATTGGGCGAGTCCAAGCCCGTAATTTGGAACCGATTAGCGAGTTGATCCTGTATGGTGGCCACATTGATGACCTGTTCGATCACTTTTTTCTCTTTGACCGGCTTGTCGTTGACCATTTTGGTCTCGGTACGATGCTCAATGAACACCACGCCCATCTGTTTGCCAATGTTTTGGCCGGTGATGTCGGCCATGCGGCGCGCGCCTTGGCCATCGAGGTTCACAAAGACGGCAGGCGAGCCGGAGCGTTGATCGAACCCCGATGAGGCACCGGTAATGCGATCGCCGGTCACAATGACTTGGCGTTTTAACAAGACAGGCTGGCCATTTTTCTCGTGATATAAACGGGAATCTGGTGGTGTACGCCCCGATTGCTGGGCGTCGATCCAATCGGTTGGCGTGCCCGAAACCAAACGGAACTCTAGCGTGGCGGTGGCGCCGATAATCTCTTTGGCGCGCACCGTGTCCTGAATCCCCGGCAATTCGACCACGATACGATCATCACCTTGCTGTTGAATTAAGGGTTCTGCCACACCCAGCTCGTTCACGCGATTGCGCAGGGTGGTGATGTTTTGATCGACGGCGGCTTTGCGCTCTGCCATCGCGCCTGCATCGGTAAATTTAGCGGTGAGATACGGCTGACCATTGTGTTCTTCATTGGCGAAGACTAATTCAGGATAATTGCCTGCCATCGATTTGTTTGCCGCATCGCGGGCTGCGGTATCGGGAAAACGTAGCGCAATTTCATTGTCATTGTCGACATCGGCACTGATGTAGCGAATATTGGCGTGGCGTAAATCACCCCGCATGCCATCAACCCGACGCTCTAGCGCCGTTTTTATCGCAGACTGCATATCGATTTGCATCAAAAAATGTACCCCACCCCGTAAATCCAGCCCCAAGTACATCGGCTTGGCACCGAGATCCAGCATCCAGCGCGGTGCAGCGGGTGCGAGATTCAAGGCGACGGGATATTCATCGCCCAGTGCTTCCCGTACTATATTGACGGCCCTGAGCTGGGCATCGGTGGAGTCAAACTGGATCAGACCGTCTTTGTCTTCCACGCGGGCACTCTTTACGGCGATATGCACGGCTTTGAGCGCCGCGACGGCTCGATCTACCGCCGCCTGATCCATCACGGCATTGCGTTTGGAAATTTGTAGCGCCGGGTTTTCACCATAAATATTCGGCAAAGCATAAAAAAGTGCGAATAAGAGCACCAAGATAATGAGCAGGTTTTTCCACCACGGATAACGATTCATCGTGAACGCCTGTATTGTGCCGACCGTGACACGGGTTAGGGCGCGTTGGCTAACCAGTGGATTAGCAACGCGCGGGGCAATTGATGACCAAGCCCGACGCGGATGGCGCCGGAATAAAATTACGCCTCGCGAGTATCTTTGAGCGTGCCCTTAGGCATGACGGTCGCCACGGCGCTACGCTGAACCACAATGGTTACGCCGTCCGCGACTTCCACCACTAAGAAGGCTTCGCCTACTTTAATTACCCGGCCCAACATGCCGCCATTGGTGATGATTTCATCGCCTTTTTCAATGGAGCTCACGAGTTTTTTGAGCTCTTTTTGACGCTTCACCTGAGGGCGAATCAGTAAAAAATACATGACGCCAAAAATCAGAATCAGCGGCAGAAACGTCGCAATTAAATTGGGTTGTTGTGCGGCTGCTGGCGCGGCTTCTGCCAAGGCGTCGGAAATAAAAAACATGGCTGGTTTTCCCTTCGTTAAGTGTGTTGTGATCGGTAGCCGAACGGGTCGGCTCTGTTAAAAATCGGGGATTAGTATGCCACAGACGAATCAAGTTCCCTGTTTTTTAGCCTTTTTCCCCGGAATTCATTCGGAGTTATTCAATGCCCCGCGCCCGATCCGCATGAAATTGCGCCTTAAATTCACCAAATTGATTCGCCGCGATGGCGGCACGCATCTCGCGCATCAGGGTTTGATAATAATGCAGGTTATGAATGGTGTTGAGCCGCGCGCCAAGCACCTCCTTGCAGCGATCCAAATGCTTTAAATAGGCACGGGAAAACCGTTGGCAGGTGGTGCAGGTACAGGTTTCATCCAGTGGGCGGGTATCTTGGACATAGCGTGCGTTGCGCAATTTGATGTCGCCAAAACGGGTAAATAGATGCGCGTTGCGGGCGTTGCGGGTTGGCATCACGCAATCAAACATGTCCACGCCGCGCGCAACCGATTCCACCAAATCCTCGGGCTTGCCGACACCCATTAAATAGCGCGGTTTGTCGGTGGGCAGCAGGGGCGAGGTGGTCTCCAGTACGTGATTGCGCTCTTCAAGCGGTTCGCCTACCGATAGGCCGCCAATCGCATAGCCATCAAATCCGATGTTCAGTAGGCCTTCTGCCGATTCGCGGCGGAGTGCAGCGTACATGCCGCCCTGCACAATGCCAAACAGGGCGGTATCGGTATTCCCTGGCTTTAATTCATCAAATGCGGCCCGGGAGCGTGCCGCCCAACGCAGCGATAGGCGCATGGACTCAGCGGCTTGCGTTTCGGTGGCAGGATATGGCGTGCATTCGTCAAAAATCATGACAATATCGGAGCCCAGCGCGTGCTGAATCAACATTGAACGTTCCGGCGTGAGCAGGACGGGGGAGCCATCGACCGGCGATTGAAACTTCGCGCCTTCTTCGGTGATTTTACGCATATCTGCCAAGGAAAAGACTTGAAACCCGCCAGAGTCGGTCAGAATTGGCTTTTGCCAGCCCATGAAATTGTGTAAATCGCCATGCGCACAAATCACTTCGGTGCCGGGGCGCAGCATTAAGTGAAAGGTATTACCGAGAATAATCTCGGCACCCAGCGACTCGATTTCTTGCGGATCAACCGCTTTCACCGTGCCATAGGTGCCTACCGGCATAAACGCGGGGGTTTCGATGCGGCCCCGCACAAAGCGGAGTTGGCCACGGCGTGCGTCACCATCGGTATGGAGCAAATCAAACTGCATAAATTTAAACTTCCGCGTCGATAACTGGCGCCTGATGAGCCGAGGCGTGATCTGTAATGGGGATAAACATGGCATCGCCATAACTAAAAAAACGATAACCTTGCGCAATGGCGTGGGTATAAGCCGCTAGAATGCGCTCGCGCCCTGCCAATGTGCTCACCAGCATCAATAAGGTAGATTGGGGCAGATGAAAATTGGTGAGGAGCCCATCCGCGACATACACGGGCTGACCGGGGTACAAAAATAAGTGCGTGTCGCCCTGATGGGCCACCACCTCGCGGCGGGCAGCGGCGGCAGGGTGCGCGCGTGCAGCCGACTCTACGGCGCGCAAGGCGGTGGTGCCGACGCAAATTACCCGCCCGCCGCGCGCGCGCGCATCGGCAATGGCCTTGGCGGTCGCTGTCGGTACGTTCAGCCACTCACGGTGCATTTTGTGCGCAAGAATATTCTCGACGCGTACTGGCTGGAACGTGCCCGCACCCACATGCAGGGTAACAAATGCGGCCTCTACACCGCGCTGGGCGATCTTTGCCAATAGCGCTTCCGTGAGATGCAGGCTGGCGGTTGGCGCGGCCACGGCGCCATCATGGCGGGCAAATACGGTTTGGTAATCAACCCGATCACGCCCATCATCGGCCCGCTCGATATAAGGCGGCAGCGGCATGTGGCCGGCACGATTCAGCCATGTGAGCACATCGGGGTTTTCGGCGTCGGGCGAAAGGTGTAATAAAAATAACGCGTCGTCCCGCTCGGTCACGATGAGCCTGGCCTGGCCATCCATGAATAATGTGCTGCCCACGGGGGGCGATTTGCTGGCGCGCACATGACACCACACACGCTGTGTGTCAATCAGGCGCTCAGCCAAAATTTCCACCTTGCCACCGCTGGCTTTGTGCCCAAATACGCGCGCGGGAATGACGCGGGTATCGTTTAAAATGAGCAAATCACCGGGCTGGAGTAACTCAGGAAAATGGGCCATTTGGCTATCGAGAAATCCGGCGGCGGGTGGCTCATTTAAAATGAGCAAACGTGCCGATTCTCGCGGTTCGGCGGGGCGATGCGCGATGCGTTCTTGCGGCAGTGGGTAATCAAAGAGTTGAGTCAACATGGCGCGTGAAGTTTAGCACGGCTGCCCACAAGAACCTGTTCAAAGTCTCGCTGAAGCGCCTCGTTACGTTAAAAGCACTCTCGTATGTGCTCATATACGCCGTGTATGTTGCGCTTTTTCGGGTGTTTTACCTTGCGCTGCATCACTTGATCAAGATTTTGAACAGGTTCCAAGCAATATTGGGGGGAAGATATTGAGGTTTTGAACGTGCTGAGTTTGTGCGTGGTTCTTGTTGGGAGCCATCCTGTGGCCTAGAACGCATCCCTGTGCTCGATCCCGGTGCACCCATCATGGGCTGTTGAGTTGAGTAAAACACTGCCCATCCGTAGGCATTCATGGGGTTTATCGCCCAGACGATCAATCCAATCACCATTCAACCAATCAAGGGGTGAATCCTTCGTCCCCGGTGGCGCATCCTTTGCTGCTCATCTTGAGCGGGTGGTTATTCCCTCAACCAGCGTTCGTCCCTGTCGTCTCATCCTTGAACCCATCAATGTGCGACTTCCTGTCACGATCATCCGTGATCAAAGGTATCCTTGTCTTGTTTGCCCGTCCCGGGCGATCTTCCCTGCTGCGCTCATCCAGAGCGGGGGTGCGAATCCCCATCCATGGGTTGCCGACGTTCCATCGAATCATTTCCTATGTCGCGGTATCCATCAGCGAGCCATGCCGGCGTCCTGCCGCTGTGTTCCTAACACAAACGCATCATGACGAACAAATATGACAAGTTGTAGCGTCATCGCGCCCGAGTTCCGTCAGAATTTGCGGTTTTTTTTGTAGGAAGTTTCCTACATCGGTTGTAGTGCGGGGGTTTATTGATCGCACAACGGTGCGAATTGACGGCAACCCTGCAGAAAAAACTGGCGAACGCCGCGGATAAATCCTCGCGGGTCCTCGGTGTGTGGCCAATGTTTGGTGTTATTGAGGGTGTACAGACAGCCACCAGGGAAATTGCGCGCCATTACCGGACGATCTTCCGGTTCGATATACGCTGAGCCCGCGCCGCGAATGAACAGAGCCGGGCCGCAAAAAAACCCATTCAGCCCGGGCATGAGTGACGTTTCGGGATAGGCCTGCTGCAAGGTATCCAAATTAAATCGCCAGCGCCAAGCGAGCCGGTTGTCTTGGGTTTCATGGCCTAAATTGGCGGCCAAAAAAGCCCTGACATCAGGGTCAAATACGAACGGCGCCATCTGCGCCCGGGCAGATTCTCGGGATGTGAGTGTGGCTAAATCCACTGCGCGCAGTGCCGAGAACACATCCTGATGCCATGCGGGATAGGCCTTGGGCGCAATATCAACCACCACCATATGGGTAAACCGCTCTGGCGCCCGATCGGCCAGTACCATGGCCAATTTGCCCCCCAAAGAATGCCCAATCAGCCGCGCGCGCTCTAACCCTAATCGATCCATGAGCCGCAGCACATCATCGGCCATGGCCTCATAGCTTAAGCCTTCAGCCCACGGAGAGCGGCCGTGGTTGCGCAAATCAATGTTAATGACCCGGTACGCATCAGCTAAATCACGAGCTACGCCGCGCCAATTCGCCAGGGAACCAAATAAACCGTGCATAATGAGCACGGGTAACCCGCCGCCCGATTCTTCAAAATGGAGCTGGACTGTCGAATGTGGCATGGCTAAATAGTTCCTTAACTTACGGCGAAATTTGATCATTCTGTTGGCTAAGCGCCTGTTCACGATCTCGCTGAAATGCGCATCCTGTTCTCGCACCTCTTGGGCAGGGATGCCCAAGAGGTGCGATGCGGGGAGAGGCGCTTGAATCATTGCGGCGTTAAAAGCCCCTCAAAATGCGCACATATCTCTGTGTATGCTGCGTTTTGTCGGGTGCTTTTGCCTTGCGCTGCGTCGTTTGATCAAGACATTGAACAGGTTCTAATATGGAGCCAACAATCTGCGCATAATACCACTCTGGCTGGGTTGCCATTCGCCCTCCGCCACCCAACGCTCACACACCATAGAAGTCATCATGCCTACTCCCGATTATTCAGTCCCCTTATCTTCCGCTGTATTGCCGGCACCGGAGCTCACTACTGCGCGTGTATTTCCCGTGCAAATTCAGCGTGCGGCTGCCTTGCTGGATAGCATTCAAACGGAAGGCATTCCCAGTGATCGCGCGCTGCAGCACGCATTTCGCGCTGACCGGAAAATGGGTAAGCGTGACCGCGCCCAATTACAGGTTTTAGTTTTTTTTGTGCTCCGTCATTGGCGATTGCTGGACACGTTGCTGGGTGCGCCTGCCGACATTGAGCGTAGCTCATCCTTGCAGCGTCTCGGCGCGGCCTTATCGTTGGCCGGTCAACTGGATGACACCTTGACCGCCCTGACCGGCGTGAATGGCTCCACGCTTTCGTCCTGCCGTGAGGAAAATTTGTCACTGGCGGCGCGCTTAAGCCTCACCGATGCCGATATGAGTCGCCTGCAGACTGCATTTGGTATTGATGCCGTTGTCGTCGGGCAGGTGCTTCTTGAGCGTGCGCCGCTGGATATTCGCGTCAACACCCGTGTGACGACGCCCTCTGCGCTGCAGGCTGGATTACATGCTGCAGGCATCCCCAGTACGCCCATTCCCGGCCTGCCGCTTGGCCTGCGCTTAGCCGATAACACGGCACTGACGACTTTGGATTTATTCAAAACGGGTGCGTTTGAAATCCAGGCTGCGGGCAGCCAGTGGATTATTGAAGCCTGCCAAGCGGATGAGGGTATGAGTGTGCTGGATTTGTGCGCAGGCGCGGGCGGCAAGGCTCTGGGTTTGGCGCAAGCGGTCGGTGAAACCGGACGCGTATTAGCCTGTGATGTCGATTTTGAGCGTTTGAGCCGTTTGCCCGAACGTAGCGACCGCGCGGGCTGGAAAAACATTGAATGCCAACCCATCGACCATAGCCGCGACCGCGAAGTGTTGCGGCGCGCGCCGTTTGACCGCGTGCTGATTGATGCGCCCTGTTCCGGTTCCGGTACATTTCGTCGGCACCCTGAACTGAAGCAAGCCGCCATTGATTTACCCGCCTTGTGCGCCATACAGCAGCAATTACTGGATGATGCGGCCGACGTGACGTGTCCGGGTGGCTTGCTTGTTTATGCGACCTGTAGCCTGTGGGTGGAAGAAAACGAAACTCAGGTTCACGCATTTTTGCAGCGCCACCCCGATTGGGGCCTCGATAACTTGCCTGATTCAATGGTGCGGTACGTCGACGTAGCACGGGATGGCGTGTCGAAAGGCATGGCCAGAATTCGGCCCGATGTCCACGGCGGGGATGGGTTTTTCTTTGCCGTATTACGGGCGCCGCAGTAACCTGAACCGATTCGCCGCCCACGCCGATGACAGGATACTATCGACAAACCGCGTGGGCGGCGGCAAAATTTTGCTGCATTTCCATTGCTTATTCTTTAAATGGCGCTTTTTTACAGCGCTCTGCACGGTTATCCAACATGTTCAAATCACCGTTTTTCTCTCGGGCCGCGGCGTGCGGTCAGGTTGCTCTGCCAGTGCTCATGGGGGCGCTCCTTTCGGGTTGTGGGCAAAACGGCCCGTTGGTTTTGCCGCCGCAAACGCAAGCCGCCCCAACGCCTGTCCCTGCCGCTGTGTCCGCTTCAGTTCAACCCACGCCCGCCATTGAGAGAGTAATCTCCGCATCATGATCCGCTTACCGTACCCCCATCTTGCCCGCAATGCCGATCAGGCGCTTAACCTGGACGGCTACCCCTTAAGCCACATTGCTGCGGAGTTTGATACACCAACGTATGTCTACTCAAGCGCCGCTATTGCACAGGCGTATCAGTCGCTGACCGCCGCTTTTGGTGATCGCAAACACCAGATTTGTTACGCCGTCAAAGCCAACAGTAATCTCGCCATTCTTGCACTGTTAGCGAAGCTGGGTGCCGGGTTTGACATTGTTTCAGGCGGCGAATTGGCGCGGGTGCTGAAAGCGGGTGGTGCGCCGAAAAAGATTGTGTTTTCCGGCGTGGGTAAACGGGCGGCGGAAATTCGCCAAGCGCTTGAAGCCGGAATTGGTTGCTTGAATGTCGAGTCAGTGTCGGAGCTTGCCCGCATCAGCGGCATTGCACAGGAATTGGGTGTCGTTGCGCCCATCTCATTGCGGGTGAACCCGGATGTGGATGCCAAAACCCACCCGTATATTTCCACGGGCCTTAAAGACAATAAATTCGGCATTCCGATTGAGCAAGCGCCGGATTTATATCGGTATACGGCCCGTGATCCGCATTTGCGTATCGTCGGCATCGATTGCCATATCGGCTCGCAACTCACCGATGTCAGCCCGTTTGCCGCTGCGGCAGAGCGGGTATTGGCGTTGCTGGATGTCCTGATTCTGGAAGGCATTGAACTCCATCATCTGGATCTAGGTGGCGGACTTGGCATTCGCTACACCGATGAGCATCCGCCGACTGCTGCCGACTGGGTGAATACGGTGGTGAGCGTGATTGATCAACATCCCATCGCGCGGCGCTTGCCTTTGATGCTGGAGCCGGGGCGGTTTCTGGTTGGTCCCGCAGGCGTGCTGTTAAGCCGGGTGGAGTATCTCAAACCACACCCTGCGGAGGGTAAGTCGTTTGCGATTGTCGACGCCGCCATGAACGATTTGATGCGCCCTGCGTTGTATGGCAGCGTGATGGATATTGTGGCGGTTCGGCCGCTACCCGTTTGTACGCCCGCTGTCTGGGAAATTGTAGGCCCGGTCTGTGAAACCGGCGATTTTCTGGGGCATGAGCGGCATTTAGCGCTTGCTGAAGGTGACCTCATCGCTATTTTAGGTGCGGGTGCCTATGGATTTTCCATGGCCTCGAATTACAACACCCGGGGCCGTCCGGCGGAAGTGCTGATCGATGCAGGCAGCGCGCATCTCATCCGCGCGCGCGAAACGACGGAGTCCTTATGGGTTAATGAGCAGATTCCGGTCAATTATCAATAGAATAAAATTAGAAATATTTGTATATTGATAGGTTTTATCTATTGAAATAATTAAAACTTTTAATTTCAAACGAAAAGCGGCTTAGCGTATTGTCATCACCCTTCAATGAAAAAGGTTTTAACTCATTGGAAGGCCACCCCCCTATGAATCACTCAAGGAGAACATCATGCTCGAAAATCGTGAAGGCCAACGTGTACCCCAGGCCATATTCCGCATCCGCCAAAATAATCAATGGGTCGATGTCACCACCGATGATCTGTTCAAAGGCAAAACTGTCGCGGTATTTTCCCTGCCCGGCGCGTTCACGCCGACCTGCTCATCCAGCCATGTGCCCCGTTTTAATGAACTGGCACCGGTTTTTGCCCAGCATGGTGTCGATGACATCGTCTGTTTATCCGTGAACGATACGTTCGTGATGAATGAATGGGCGGCCGATCAAAAAGCCGAACACATCCACTTCATCCCCGACGGCAATGGCGAGTTCACCGCTGGCATGGGGATGTTGGTCGATAAGGAAAACTTGGGTTTTGGCAAGCGCTCCTGGCGTTATTCGATGCTGGTACGCGATGGCGTGATTGAAAAGATGTTCATTGAGCCGAATGTTGAAGGCGATCCCTACGAGGTGTCTGATGCCGACACCATGCTCGACTGGTTGGCGCCCAAGGCCGCTAAACCCCATTCCGTGATGTTGTTCTCTCGTCGTACCTGTCCATTCTGCGCACGTGCCAAAGGTATGTTGCACGATGCAGGTATGG
This sequence comes from Pseudomonadota bacterium, assembly GCA_021801265.1. Classification (GTDB taxonomy): domain Bacteria; phylum Pseudomonadota; class Gammaproteobacteria; order Halothiobacillales; family Halothiobacillaceae; genus Halothiobacillus. The sequence goes on from JAJYYE010000001.1 coordinate 621,048, forward strand.
CCTTCGACGAGATTTTGGTGGGCGAGCATGTCAATCTGCGCGCCTTGCGTGCGGCCACGGGTTCCGAGTCAGTGCCGCAGGTGTTTATCGACGGCAAGCTGATCGGCGGTAGCGATAACTTGGCCGAATGGATGGCGGCGCGCTAAGGGTTCAACCCTGCGTTGCGTGTCGGCAGACTGACAGCGCCGACACCGAATCTCAAGCGGGTGTGCCCAGCACATCATTCCAAACTCAGACATCTTGGGCGCGCCCGTTTCGGCTTCGGATTGATTTTTATACTCACACAATATTAAGGTACGACTTCATGACGACACATTACGATTTGATTGTGCTCGGCGGCGGTTCGGGTGGTTTGGCGGTGGCTGAACGCGCGGTACAGTACGGTCAGCGCGTGGCCGTCATTGAGCCGCATAAACTCGGTGGCACCTGTGTGAATTTAGGCTGCGTGCCGAAGAAGGTCATGTGGTATGCCGCGAACATGGCGCATGCGCGTCACGAGGCGGAAGGCTGGGGTTTTGCACCCCTGCATGACCGCGTGGATTTCGCCAAACTGGTTGCTGGCCGACGGCAGTTTGTCGATAACATCACCCAGTTTTGGGATGGTTATGCGGTCGATCTTGGTATTGACATCATTCAGGGGTGGGGCGTTTTAACGGGGGCAAATACCGTCAGCGTCAACGGTCAGTGTTATACCGCACCGCACATTGTGCTTTCCACGGGTGGCAAACCCTTGGTGCCCCCCGTGCCCGGTGCGGCGTTAGGTATTACCTCGGATGGGTTTTTTGATCTTGAAATCCTGCCCGAACGGGTCGCCGTGATCGGTGGTGGTTACATCGGTGTTGAGTTGGCGGGCGTGTTGCATGCACTCGGCAGCGCGGTGACCTTGCTGGATATGCTGGATTCCGTGATTGCGCCGTTTGATTCGATTCTGCGTGAAACGGCGACCGAAAATTTGCAGACCTTGGGCATCAAATTGCATCTGCCGTTCAAAGTGCAGCAACTGATCCAAGGTGCCGAGGGCAAATACATCGAAAGCACCAGTGGCGAACGCCTGGGGCCCTTTGACGTCATCATTTGGGCCGTAGGCCGTGCGCCGCATACGCGCGAATTGGGCTTGGAGGCGGCGTGCGTGCGCATGCAACCCAACGGCATTATCCCGACCGATGAATACCAAAACACCAATGTGCCCAGTATTTATGCCATTGGTGACATCACCGGGCGTGCGCCACTGACACCCGTGGCCATTGCAGCGGGCCGACAATTGGCTGAACGCTTGTTCAATGGAAAAACGACCGCCAAGCTCGACTACAGCACTATTCCCACGGTGGTATTTGCCCATCCGCCCATTGGTACGGTAGGACTCACTGAAGACGCCGCGCGGGCAGAGTTCGGCGATACGTCCGTGACAATTTATGAGACTCGCTTCACACCCATGCGCTACGCGCTCTCAGCCCAAGGCTTTAAAACCGCGATGAAACTGGTATGCGTTGGCGAAAATCAGCGCGTGATTGGGTTGCACATGATTGGCGATGGTGTGGATGAAATGCTCCAGGGTTTTGCGGTAGCGGTGAAGGCCGGTTTAACCAAAGCCCAGTTCGATGCCACCGTCGCTATTCACCCTACGGCTTCTGAAGAGCTGGTGACGATGAAAACCCCGCGTAGCGATACCTAAACCATGTTCCTGGAAACGCGCCACCTGCGCACGATTCGTGCGATTGTCGACAGCGAGTCGTTGGCATTGGCGGCTGAGCAGTTGCACCTCACGCAATCGGCGCTCTCACATCAGATTCGCGCCATTGAGGCATATTACGGCCTGCCGCTATTTTCCCGGCGCTCCCGCCCGATGCAGCCGACCCCCGCCGGGCGGCGGTTTTTGCACGCGGCAGCGCAAGTGCTGCCTTTGATGGATGCGCTGGATCGAGATTTGCGACAATTGGCGGGTGGCGACACCGGGCGGTTATTTATCGCACTTGAATGCCATTCCTGTTTTTCCTGGCTACTGCCCACCCTCGATGCCTACCGAGAACAATGGCCGAATATCGACACCGATTTATCGCTCTCGCATAGTTTTGATGCGCTGGATGCCTTGGTGCGTGGCTTGGTGGACGCGGTGGTGAGTTCGGATCCGGTGGATAACCCCGCGATCTGCTTTGTGCCGCTGTTTCATTACGATGTGGTTTTGACCCTTGCGCCCCAGCATCCTTTGGCCGCCGAGTCGTTTATCACGCCACAGATGCTCGCCGATCAAACCGTGATTACCTATCCGGTCAGCCGCAATCGCCTGGATGTTTTTTCACGGTTTTTGGAACCTGCTGGCATCGAGCCCGCCGCGACACGCAGTTCAGAGCTTACCGTGATGATTGCCCAATGGGTCGCCAATCAGCGTGGGGTGGCGGCGTTGCCGGCCTGGGCGGTGGCGGATGAACTCGCCCGCGGCTCAATCATTGCGCGCCCCTTGGGGGAAGCGGGGATGAGGGCCACGTTGTATTTGGCCTTTCGAAGACAAGAGCGCGATTTGGCGTATGTATCTGCATTGGTTGATACCGCGCAATCCTCCGCGCGCAAGGTGTTGGCGGATATTCGTATTGCATCCTAACGGTGCCGGGTTGCGTGTTATCCGGCGGCGACATCATCACGGGGTAATGGCAGTTTTTCGGCCAGCAAGTGACCTTGAACCCAAGTAATCCCGGCAGCACGCACGGCGGCCAAGTGTTCGGGCGTTTCGATTTTTGTGGCGATGACGGTCACAGAGAGCGCACGCGCCAAACCCAGCACGCTATCGATAAATGCGCGATCCCGCGTGATACGCTCGCGGTTCGCGAGCCAATCCGCATCGATTTTTACGTAATTCACGGCATAACGGCGCAGATGCTGAAAAATCCAATGGCCGGAACTGGCATTGTCGATCGCAAATTTAAAACCAAATCCGTGCAAGGATTCGATAAAACGATCTAATAAATTCAGGTCGGCCAGCGACTCACGTTCGTTGAGCTCAAATACCAACCGACTGCGGGCAATGCCGGCTGAATCGGCTAAATCCGCCATGTCCTGCAAAAATGTGGGCGCCCGTACGGTGCGGGGCGAAATATGTACAAATAGTAAGCCATCACATTGATTGGTGGTTTTTGAGCGTAAAACCTCAGCGATCACCACGCGGTCGAACGACTCGACCTCGCCTCTGCGCTCAATCATGCTCATAAATTCCTGTGCCATTAACCAGTGTTGACCGACGTATACCTGCGCAAATAACTCCATCCCAATCCGTTGCATTAACAAGTCTTCGAGTCGCTCGGTGATGGCATCCTGGATGGCAAAAATTGACTGGTAAAACAACTGCGGCGGTTGTTCGTTTAATGCATCGAAGAGCGCATTTTCTTCGACCAAAGGCGTGACCAGATCGGCGAGTGGCGCATCAGGGTCAGGTAAAGACAGTTGATTTTTGCCCGCCAACTTTGCGCGATACATCTGGCTATCGGCAATCGCAAATAATCCACGCGCGCTATCCGCATGGGTTAAGCCAATGGCAATGCCGATCGACAGTGACGCATTGACGGTGTGACCGTCGGGTGTTTTTATCGACAAGGTGCGGAGTCGAGTTAAGAGGCGGCTCGCCACCCTATGGGCTTCTTTTTCCCCTGCTTCGGGTAAAATAGCCGCGAACTCATCCCCGCCATAGCGCGCTAACATATCGCCAGCGCGCAGGGTATCCTGCATCTGTTCAGCCGCTTGGTGCAAAAACAGATCCCCGAAGGCATGGCCATAGGAGTCATTGATTACCTTGAAGTTATCCATGTCGATAACCAGTAAACTGAACAGGTAATCATGCCGTCGCGCTCGCCCCACCTCATACTCAAGTAGTGACCAAAACATTCGCTGGTTGTAGAGCTGCGTGAGTGGGTCACGGGTGGCATAAAACTCCAGATCCTCGGTGTGCTTTTCGATCGCGCGCACCGAGCCGACAACATTCAGCATGGTCGAGAGAATGGATTCAATCACCAATCGCGCCACGGGTGATTGATCCTGATCGAACGGCAAAATCAGGCCTACAACGCCCCGCATCGGCGGGGTATCCATCGTGAGCTCTTTGGTGCGAATATCGAGCAAACGGGCATTGGTCAGTGTGGGTCTGCTGGATTTATCCATCGGATGTTGCCGTGGTACCAACATGGCCGCCGATAGGCCCAGGATTTCCCCCACACGTTGCTGGACGCGAAAACTCAGGGTGGCGGCTACGGTTTCTTCAGTGGTATCAAACCAAAACAATTCGACGCCCGGTGGTCGATCCCCTACGGCAAAGGCGGTAAATACGCCGTGAATGGGCAGTACCGTGTTGATCTCTCGCAATAAATCGCGCACATAGCGCCGCCAATCGCGCACCACGTCCGAGGTGATGACAAACCGCTCAAGTAAGCGAATTTCAAATTCCAGCAGATTGCGATCCACTGCTAGGTTGCGTAATTTATCGGTGAGGCCATCCACTTCAACCAACACGTCATCCAGCTCGGAAAAGCCCGTATGCGCATCACTAAATCGGACATGCGCTAAATCTTCAACGCACTCGACTTGGCCAATCGCTGTTTTAAGCCGACGCAGTGAGCGCCCCATCCGGTCGCTCAACAGTACCGCGATCAGTAGCGCCGCCAACAAGGGGATGGGCATAATCACGAGCAGTCGGTTAAATAAATCCTGATGTGCTTTTTGGGTTAACGCGGCCACGGGCTGAGCAATGGATAAAACGCCCAGCACATTGCCCGCGCGGGCATTGGTGTGACACCGCAGGCACTGCGCTTCGGCGATCAAGGGGCGATCGTAACGAATCACGCCATCATTCATTCGGGTTTGGGTGTGTCCGGTGGAAAACACCGACACCACCAAGGGATCGGCTTCGGGTTGGCTGATGGGGCCAAACAGTTCAATCACCTTACTGCCCCGATACAGCTCAATCTGCGCGCCATTGTCACCGCCTTGCGAGCGAATGGTGTGCAAAAACTCATTCAGTTGCGCACGCGTCCACCCTTGGCGCATGATTTGATACATGGCATTAAAGGTCCCATCCGCCAGTGAGGCCGACATCTCGGTTGCCGATTGGCGTACGGTGCGATCAAACACATCGGCGGTCGTCCAGTACATGGCCAAAGCCACCAACACCGAAACAGCCAAAGCCGCCGCAACAATCAAGAGTCGAATCGAACGCAACCATCGCGCCATACAGGGTGTATATCCTTGAAAAAGACAAAAGTTACGCGCTATTTTTTATGCGTATCACGAAAAACGCGGCACGGCGTAACGACTTTGATACAGAGCAAATCCCATTTGCTCTCAACGTAATTTAAGTAAATTAGTGTAAACGAAAATAGTGGGGGTAAAAATCAGGGTTTATTGGGGGGGATAAGCAAATCTAGGGTTATATATCCTCAGGGACGAGGGGGACGCCTGATTCGGATGGATCTGATTCTGATAAGCCGGGTTCCGGGGTTGGGGGCTCTGACACATCAGGCTCAATGCCTGACGCCAGCCACTCGCTTAAAATAGCCCGTGTTTGCGGTACGCCCACCCCGCGCAACCCCGAAAAAGGCAACCACTGCACCGCCGCGAGGGATGCCTCGCGTTTGAGGGCAAAGACGGCCTTGCTAATCTCATTCTGGCTGAGTTTGTCGGACTTATTGAGCAAGCATAAAATCGGCAATTGTCGATCGATCGCATATTCAATCATTTGCTGGTCCGTTTCCTTTAAAGGATGGCGAATATCCATGATGATGACCACGCCAGCGAGTGAGCGGCGCTCGGCGAAGTAGGCTGCCAGCGCATCACCCCAGCGCTTGCGCATGGCTTCGGGGACTTTGGCATACCCATAGCCGGGTAAATCGACAAAACGTCGCGTTTCGTCACCCAACCCAAATAGATTGATGAGCTGGGTGCGTCCTGGCGTGCGGGAGGTGCGCGCCAGGCTTTTTTGCCCCACCAATGCGTTGAGCACCGTGGATTTTCCCGCATTCGAACGCCCTGCGAACGCGATTTCTGCCCCGAAATCGTCAGTCAGCTCTTTGGTTGACGGTGCGCTTTTAATAAAAAATGCCGTCCTGAAATCAATCATCGCCTAAGCTCTCCATCATAAGTTTTCGGTCATCATACGCGTCCCAAGACTGGGGTATGCGAAAATGGAACGGTAGCCTGAATAAACCCCTTCTAGGTGGGTATTGATTGATCCGAATCCCACGGTACGGTTATCACTGTTAAACTGCAGCGGTTTTCGGCTGGAAATAGGGATGGGTTCTCCGCCCCAACGGCTTTCACGGGGCTTTGACGGTGAATATTTCCGCCTGCCTTGTCCTTGATACACAGGTTTTTCGAACCCCAATGGTTTTTGAATTGATTTTGAACAGGTGCCCTATGAGTCAGTCACGTTTGTCCTTCGTCATTTTTGTGCTCCGTCAAACCGCGCTTAACGGCGTTTTGGCGCTTGGTTTGACCTTGTCCGGCAGCTTGGCTGTGATGGCGGGCGGCGATATTCAAGCCGGTTTGGAGGCCAGCAAGACGTGTGCGGCTTGTCACGGCGCCGACGGCAATAGCGGGGTGCCGATGTTTCCTTCTATTGCGGGGCAGGGGGCGGGGTATATCGCCGAACAGTTGCACGCGTTTCGCGATGGCAATCGCGTCAATGTACTCATGAGTCCACAGGCAAAAGCACTCACGGACACGCAAATTACCGATCTGGCGGCGTATTTTGCAGCGCAGAAACGGGTGGTAAAAACCGCAAGTACGGATGATTCCATCCCTGGCGCCCATTTATGGAAGTTTGGCGGCCATGCCAATACGATTGCGGCCTGCGCTGCTTGCCATGGTGCCCAAGGCCAGGGTAATCAACCCGCTGGTTTCCCCGCCTTACGGGGTCTGACGTCGCAATATGTATTGGAATCGTTGATGGCCTATCGTAACAATGAACGCAAAACCGAACACGCCGACATCATGGTCAGCATCGCCAGCAAGTTAAGTGACGATGACATGCACGATTTGGCTAAGCACGTCGCAACCTTTCCTTGAAATTAACGTAGTGCTGTTTTTTTTGGGGTCAGTCGATCTGATCGAGAGAATGTTTCTCCCTTTGGTGGTTCAGGGCTGAAATAGCCAAGTATCGCGCTCGGGAACTTGTGGCGCCTGAATCGCTCTCACCTCTCCTAGGCTATTGTTTAACTTAATTTCGACCATAGGCAGCGCGCATGTCCGATCCCACGAATATTTCTGGCCAGCCCATTCCTGCGGCGGATTCCTCATCTGCGGCGCCTGTACGGCCTATTCATCAGGTTGGGCTGACCAAGCGGCTGTTGCTCTGGCTGACTTCAATGAATTTGGCCGTTACGCTGCTGGTGTTCTTGGCGATTGCATCGGTGATTGGCACCGTGCTCAAGCAAAATGAATCATTCAGTAGTTATCTCGATGTATTCGGACCGTTCTGGTTTGCCGTATTCAAAAATTTATCGCTCTTTGATGTGTATTCGGCCACATGGTTTGTGGCGATCTTGCTATTTTTGGTGGCATCCACTTCCTCGTGTGTTGCGCGCAATGCCCCCAGTTTCCTGCGTGATATGCGAAGTTTCCGTCTCAATGCCCAGGAAAAATCATTACGGGGTTTTGCTCACCAGGCCGAGATGCGCACCGATTTAACGCCTGAGGCGCTTATGCCGCGAATCCAGGCAGTATTGAGTAGCGCCGGATTTAACAGCCGGATAAAGCAACAATCACACGAAACCCTGATTTCTGGCCGCAAAGGCAGCATTAACCGTATTGGTTACGTGCTGACCCATCTGGGCATTATCGTGATTTTGCTGGGCGGCCTTTTAGACAGCAAAATGCAGCTGAAATTAATGGACACGCTCGGCATGGTCAAGGTGGAAACTGCGAACATCCCCGTGAGCGAAGTGCCCGCCACCAGTAAAATTCCAGTCGGCGGTTTGCAGGCGTTCCGGGGTACCGTCAACATCCCTGAACATAAGTGGGGCGATGTGGTGTTCATTGGCCTGAAAGATGGCTACGTGGTGCAAGAATTGCCCTTCAAGGTCTTCGTCAATAAATTCTCGATTGAGCATTACGATACGGGCATGCCGAAGTCGTATATGTCCAATGTCACGCTCACCAATAAAAAAACGGGTGCGGAAATGACGCAAACCATTGAAGTGAATCATCCCATTCACTATATGGGTTACAACATTTTTCAATCGAGCTTCGGCGATGGCGGCACCAAGCTGAAAATGGAAGCTTGGCAATTGAACGGCAAGGCGGGTGTTGCTCAACCGATTGACTCTGCGGTGTTTGACAAGAAGAACTTTGATTTTAATGATCAAAAATATCGGATCGAGTTTACCGACTTCCGCATGTACAACATCAACCCGGTCGTCGGTGCAGATGGTCTCGTGCATCAACAAAATTATGGCCCCTCGATTACCTTCAAGTTACGCAATGCGGCCGGTGAGGCGATTGAGTACCAAAACTACTTTTCCCCGATTACTTTTAAAGATCACTCGTATTTCTTGAGCGGTGTGAAACGTAGCATTGGTGACCAGCAGCAGTTTCTCTATATTCCCGCCGATCAGCATGGCTCGATCAAAACGTTCATGGCGTTTTTAGCCACCTTGTCTGACCCGGTTAAAATGCAAGCGATTGCCGCACAGTTGATCGGCGATGCGGGCAACGCCACCGGTAAAGAGGCCGCGACGAGCGCGCAACTCACGCAGGCGGCGAGTACCTCCATTGCGCAATTGGTTGGGGTGTTTGTTAGCCAAGGTTTCCCGGCCATGCAGGCCAGAATTGGTTCGGCTTTGGCGGATCGAAAACTCAGCCCGGAGGCGACCAAGCAGGCAGAGCAAGCCTCGATCAGCGTCGTGCGCTCAGTGCTTGAGCGCGCGTTCCTGGATACGCTGACTCAATTGGGCGACAAGCAGGAATTTACCGACAAGGATGCCAAATTTTTCGATGATGCCATGGACGCTATTTCTGCATTGCCCGTGTATGGTTCACCCATCTTGATTCAGCCCAAAAGTTTCGAGCAAATTCAGTCTACCGGGTTGGAAATTTCGCGCGCACCGGGTGCCATTTGGGTCACCATTGGCTCGATCATGCTGGTTGTGGGTATCTTTATGGGCTTCTATATTCACTACCGTCGGCAGTGGATTTTGGTTAAACCCGAAGGTGGTGGCGCGCGGCTGTTGGTTGCCGGATCCGATGTACGTAAAAATATTGATTTTGACCGGGATTTTGCCGTCTTTTGTACTGAACTTATGTCGGCGACAGAGTCAAAACCTGTCAATGGAGAGCGCCCGACTTAATCGGGTATGACCGCAATGACGCCCACAGCCTGCACTATGGGTTGAGCGTTGTTGCCTTAAATGCGAATGGCCATCTGGCTAAAATTGTTTCTGTCCTCAGGAGTAACCGATATGTCTGTGCCGAAAGAACACATGATGCCGATGCTAGATGCGTCGATGAAAAAACCATCCAGCCGCATCCGCATGATTGACGGAATTTATGCCCTGATCCTGTTGGCGGGGGCAAGCTATGCCTATGTGAATTACAGCGCCGCGATGGGGTCTTATGGCTCAGGTACACTGTGGGGTGCGGCTTTGGGTTTGGCCTTTTTGGGTTGGCTCTGGCCTGCGACGCGTGTTCTGGTCGCGGTTGTAGCGGTTTTTTCACTGCTGACACTATATCAATACGGCCTGTATACCCCTGGGGGTGACGCAGTGGGGCGGATCAAGCTGCACGATATTCAGGAAGGTCATTTTTTTCTGACCTACTTTTTGTCCAGCCCCGCCGCCACCATGTGGATGGTGACACTTTTTGCCTTGGCGATGCCCACCTATTTCTTTGGCCTATGGCGCCGGTCTGAATTCACTCTCAAAGTCGGTAGCGGCTTGGTGTGGAGCGGCATTGCAATGGGGTTTATCGGCTTTTTTGCCCGGTGGCGTGAGTCATACCTGATCAACTTCGATTATGGACATATCCCGGTCAGTAACTTGTATGAAGTATTCGTGGTGTTTAGCGTATTTACCTCGATTCTGTATTTGTATTACGAGCGCCGTTATAAAACCCGTGCATTAGGCGGCTTTGTGATGACGGTTGTGACCGCCGCACTTGGCTTCTTGATGTGGTATCAGTTTGCTCAGGCAGCCAATGCGATTGAGCCTTTAGTGCCCGCACTCAAAAGCTGGTGGATGAAAATTCATGTACCCGCCAATTTTATTGGCTACGGTAGCTTTGCGATTTCTGCGATGGTCGGCGTCGCCTATCTGCTGAAAGAGAAAATGGGCGGCGATGGCGTGAATGACCGTTTGCCGTCGCTGACGGTGATGGACGACATCATGTACAAATCGATTGCGCTCGGTTTTGCATTCTTCACGATTGCGACCATTTTGGGTGCGATGTGGGCCGCCGAGGCCTGGGGTGGTTACTGGAGCTGGGATCCGAAAGAAACCTGGGCGCTGATCGTGTGGCTGAACTATGCCGCCTGGTTGCATTTGCGTTTAAGTAAAGGCTGGCGGGGTACCGCGATGGCTTGGTGGGCAGTGGGCGGCTTGGTTGTTACCACCTTCGCCTTCCTTGGGGTGAATATGTTCCTGTCGGGCTTGCATTCATACGGTAAGCTTTGACCTCCCCGATTGATTTCCCGGCTTGATGATTCGGGATCTACCTCATCAACCCCGCTCAAGCGGGGTTTTTTCTGCGCCAGGATCGAACATCCAGCGCATTGCGCTGTCTATGTCGTACAATCCTCACGCAATGGGAACGGTTGAGGGTGTTGATCATTTTCCTTGTTTAACTCACAATTTTTCTGGAGTTTTCTATGTCTGTTCTTGAATCCTGTCGATTTACTTGGGCTCGATTGGGTCAGGTATTGCTACTGAGCGGTTCACTTGCCTTGATGGGTTCTCCTGCCGGTCACGCGGCTGAGTCCATTGCGGCCGCCGCGAATGGGCAGCCCGTCACGCTTCAGGAAAATGTGAATTACCGCGCGGTGATTACTGATGAAACACCCCCCAAAGACGGCAAAATTTTAGTGCAGGAGCTTTTCTGGTATGGCTGCCCGCATTGCTTCCACCTTGAACCTGCGATTGATGCGTGGCGCAAAACCTTGCCCGCTAATGTCGAGTTCGAACCGTATGCGTTGCCTCTTACCCCAACTTGGGTGCCCTTGACGAAAGCGTTTTACGCCGCGAAGCTCATGGGTGTGTTGCCGCAAACCCATGTGCAAGTATTTGCCGACCTGCATGTAAAAAACATGCGCCCGGTCACGAAAGAGCAAATTGCCGATATGTACGCCGATCTCGGGGTGAACCGCGACCAGTTCCTGCAAATGTACGACTCGTTCGGCGTGGATAATGCGGTGCGTCAAGCCCAGGCCGTGGGGCAAGACGCAGGGGTTACCGGTGTGCCGGCGCTGTTAATCAATGGCAAATATCTGGTAACCGGTGACATGGCGGGCAGCAATGAAGCCATGTTGCCGATTGCGCGCGCGCTGATTGCCAAAATTACCGCTGAGCAAAAAACCGTACATTGATCAGGCTACCGCTGCACGAGGGATGACAATGTCCAATCCGCTGCCGATTCGCCAGAGTAAGAGCCAGAGTGCACCACTGATTTCCTCTGGCCTGGCGGCGCCACGAAGCGCCATCGCCCCAGAGGGCGAGCCGACTTTGAGGCTGTTGTCCTATAACATCCAAGCGGGCATTGGTACGCGGCATTTTCGGGATTATGTGCTCAATGGCTGGAAGCATGTGCTGCCGTTCCCGGAACGGATGCATAATCTGGATCATATTGCCCAACTGCTCGGCCAGTTTGATTTAATCGCGTTGCAAGAGGCCGACGGTGGTTCACTGCGCAGCCATTTTCTCAACCAGATTGAGTATTTGGCCCTCAAGGCCGGGTTGCCTTTTTGGGCTTCCCGAATTAACCGCGACCTCGGCCACTGGGGGCAACATGCGTTGGGCTTGCTTGCCCGCTGTGAACCCACTCATATTGAACGCTATGCGTTGCCGGGTCGAATTCCAGGGCGCGGTGTGCTGCTGGCGGATTTCGATTGGCATGGACAGCCGTTGCGTGCGCAAGTCAGTCATTTATCACTCAGCCATCGTGCGCGCAGCCTACAATTGGATCGGATTATCAGTCGCTGCAATGAGCATTCGGGCATCAACCTTGTGATGGCTGATTTCAACTGCACCCCGAATAACCGCGATTTGCAACGCTTATGCGCTGAGGCGGATCTCAAACTACCCAGCCTGCCCCCCCGCACCTACCCCAGCTGGCAACCCCGTCGGGCAATCGATCATATTCTGGTGAGCACGCGCGTTCAGATCGAGTCGGTTGCTGCGCTTGCCTATGGCGTCTCGGACCACGCGCCCTTGGCCATGGTGGTGCGTTTGCCTGCTTGCGTGCCCATTATTCAGCAGCAGGCCGCTTATCGCGTCGAGGATTAGGGAATGAACGATACGGTAAAAACGGATTATCGGGCTCGATATGAGCAGTTACTCACCGAGTTTGGCGATTTAGAGGTCAACATGCAGCGCCAGCAAAATTTGCTGCATAGCTTGTTGAATCGGGTGTTGTTCGCAGTCGATAAAGCCTATCCCGCGTTGGCAAAAACCTGCCAGGACCTGCGTGAAATTATGCGCCAGACAGGAGATGAGCCCTTACCGATAGCGAAGTTGCAGCCGGGAATCGAATATTTGGGCGAGGCCATTCGGGGGATTGAAGCGGGCAGTCTCGCGCCGGATCGAAATGAATTAATGGCGGAAAAAGACACCGCCGATCAGGTGGATGTGCGGGATTTTTTGCCGTTATTACTGGAACGAATCGCGTTCACCGATGCCATGGAAGCCCGCCGCGCAAAGCTGCTGGAGATTTTGCACAATCCGCACGATCAAACCCTCAATTCGATTTTAATCGACCGCGCCGCGTCGCTCATCAACGATATGCGGCGCGCGCTGGAGCAGGAGAAATCCGAGCTGACTGAGTTTTTGCAACAGCTGACTGATGCGTTGTCGGAAATCGATCAAAGTACGTTGGCCAATTTAGGCGATATTCAAAATCAGCGCGCATCACAAAAGGCCCTTGATGAGGCGGTTACCGCGCAAGTCGCCCATATTGATCGAACCGTGGCGGATGCCACCGATTTGGATGAACTCAAACGCGTGGTGCGTCAACGCATTACGCGCATTAGTGAGTATATTCAAAGCTTTCGCCAAGCCGAGGATCATCGGCTCAACATCGTTGAACAGGAAAATCAGGGCATGCGCGAGCACATCACCAGGCTCGAGCTGTCACGTGCACGTCTGCAGGAGCAATTAACCGCCAGCACGCAAAAAATGCTTCGCGATGCGTTAACCGGACTGCCGAACCGCCTCGCTTATGATGAGCGCGTCGCGCTCGAAATCGCACGGATGAAACGCGAACATGGCCCCTTATGTTTAGCCATTTGGGATATTGATCACTTCAAGAACGTGAACGATATCTTCGGTCATCAGGCGGGGGATAAGGCGCTGCACGTTGTGGGCAAAACCCTGAATAAATTGATTCGGGATGTCGATATGGTTGCGCGGTACGGCGGTGAAGAATTTATCATGATTTTGCCGCGAGCCAATTTGCAGCAGGCCTTTGTCGTGCTCGAGCGGATTCGGGAAACCTTGGCCAACACCGCCTTTCGATTCAAGGATAAGCCTCTGAAAATTACGCTGTCCTGCGGTGTGGCTGAATTTGCGCCCAATGAAACCTCTGAAGAGGTCCTGGCGCGTGCCGATGAAGCGCTGTATCGGGCTAAAGCGAATGGCCGGAATCGTACCGAGATGGCGCATCGCTAAGCGTTTCGGATGGGTTTGACCCTTTTTGCCGGTTTACGGCACCAAGCTTTGATCAGAGGGTCCTTGGCGGGGCGGAATTTCTTTGGATTCAAGCGCCAATCGATTGAAGGCTTGCGTGTACAAAGCCAATGCCTGCACGCTATCCCGCTGACGCTGGGCAATTTCTGCGGCCAATTTCAGGCTCGGTACATCGGGCTGATCGTTCAAAATCGGGGCTAGTGCCTGTTGCGCGCCATCCAGGTCATCATTCAACCAAGCCAGCCACGCCCGGCCATAGGCTCGAGTCGGCTCATCCACCGTGCAGTTTGGCTGATTTACCCACCCCTGAAAGCGCGCGCGTGCGCGAACGGGGTTGGCCGGCGGCACCGCCAGCCAATGACGAAGCAGTTCGGGGGTGCAGGTGTGGTTCAGGGCTTTTTCAAGCAGTTGTTCCGCTTGTGCGGGCTGCCCCAGTTGCATCCACGCCCGCGCCGCTGCGTTTAATAAGCTCGCATCCATCCGCAAGGTTTTGGGCACATCAATCCATAGCGCGGTTAATTGATCCGGTTGTTTGGCGCGTACCATCGCGGCCATCAAACCACGGTACACCCCAAGTTCATACCGATACAGATCTTGCTCGGCCAAGCTCGGCCATTTTAAACGGCGTAATACGGGCATTAAGGTACGCAGCTTGTCCCAATCTGCCGCCGTATAGAGTGTTTCGGCGAAGGCGCAGATAATGGCTTCATCTTTGGGGTGTCTTGTTGCCAGGTTCTGCAACAGTTCGACTGCGGGCGGGAAGTTATGTTGGGCTCGGAAGCGATTGGCTAAGTGCAGGGCTAAATAATCGGCAAATCGCGGAAAGCTGTGGCGAACCTCATCCAGTAGATTTAATGCCGCAAGCGTTTCACCACGCGCTAACAGTGCATCTGCCGCGACCACATAATGCAGAGGCGGCACGCTGGCATGGGCGTGCTGAGTCAGTGCCAGTTTTCCGGCAACCTCAAAGCGCCCTCGCTCCAGCTCAGCCCAAGCCCGCAGCAATTGCTCATCTGCAGCGGCCCGTTTCTGCCGCGCACTGCGCTGCCGCCAGAATGTCGGAATATTCAGCACGGAAGCCATGATGCGCCAAATCAACGTCAGGACGATAAATGCCACAAATAATAGCGCCAGCAGGCCAAGGGCAGAGGTTTGCAGTTGCCAGCCCAGCAGGGTGATGTCCGCCGTCCCCGGGTCACGCATGAAATAAAGTCCTGCCGTGACTGCCAGTCCCAAAATCAGAACAATGAGCGCCAATCGTTTCATGGTTGTACCTCCGAAAGGATTGGGCTATCTGGCACTGGCGTTAACCCCGCCGCTTGCCATGCCTTGAAAATCGGCGCCAGGTCTGGCCAGTGTGCAGTCGTGGTGAATTCTTGCATTTTGGTCAAATCATTTAACACCGCCTGTAGATCAGGTGCCTGCGTTGTGTAGTGGCTAAGAATCCAATGTTGCGCTTGGGTGAGCGCTGCCCTGAGCATCGGCGTATCCCGTGCGAGCAGGGCCTCACGCACGGCGGTCAGCCAGAGCAGGGTTTCGCGGTCGGTAGCGCCGCGCGCGCTGGCCTTGAACGGTTCATCGCTGCGCGTCAGGGTGAATTGCCGCGTGAACCAATCCGCAACGGGTTGCCATGCAGCGCGCGGCCACCGGATATACCATGGCGCATCGGCGGCCGGCGTATTGCTCAGCGTATGCGTTGAGGTTGTCGCTGGCTCGGTCGCGCTGGCTTGATTATTGGGTTTGCTACCCGCTAACGGCCACAGGGTTACCTGTTCAGCGGCACGACGCAATGCTAAAGCCATGCCCACGCGATCAAATGCGGCGGCCACTGTGTCCAAGCGGGTTAAGGCATCGCTGATCGCGGCACGTACCGGTAAGAGTTGCGGTAAGGCCAAGGCCGCCAAATGTTCATCTGCCAGCCTAAGCGCGACGGCAGCCTCTTCGGGATCATGGGCGATACTCAAGCGCTCTTGCGCGCGGGTGAGTAAAAAGCCAATGTCGGCTAACTGCCAAGCGGTTTCACCACGCCCCAACCGATCTTGAATCCCGGCCAATTTTTGTTCAACTTGACCGATTTGCGCGGTTAACGCCTGTTGACCCGCCTGACTTTCGCTTCTCAGTTGGGTGATCTCGCCGCGTTCCGTTTTAATTTGGGTTTGCGCGTGTATCAACTCACGTTGGGCTGCGCTTAAGGCTTGGCTTAAGTTGTTTTGCTCGGCGCGCTGAGTGGTCAGAACCTGATCAATCCGCTCGGCATTGGTTTGAAATAATTTCCAGCCAATCCAGGACAGGCTGACCAGCGAGCCGGAAAAAACCACAAACAGCGTCAACAGCCAATAGGCATAAACCCGGCCTATCGGGATGGGGCGGTCTTCTGCCGCGGTTTGTTCCGCAGCCTGATCAAGGGCCAAGGGATCGATTTCTTTACGATCGTGCGCCACAGGCGAATCGGATGATGGTGATTGGGTCATGGGCTTATTATTCCTGCTTATTGAGTGAATGATCGCCGCAAACCTGCGTTAGAGCCGATGTCAGCGCCAGTGCCAGGGTTGATGCCAGGGCCGCATCATCCGGCGTTTCAGCGAGCGCAATGCGCCCCGTGAAGCCGAGGGCGCGAGCCTGGTGTGCGGTGCGTTCATTGATCACGATCAAATCGCAGTGTAACAGCCTGCGCCGCAAGTCGGCAGAGGGTAACCGTTCGGCCACTGTGTGCAGACAGTTCAGCGCAGCGGGTGCGGTAACCACCCAAACCGTGGGCAGCGTGCTCGGTTCGCCGCGCCAAGCCGTGCAAAGCCGTCGGTATACGGCAATTGGCTGTGCCAGGGCACCTGCTGTGCGTAAGGCCTGAATTAAAAGTTCCCGCCCCGTTTCGCCCCGAAAAATCCAAACCCGCTGCTTCGCCATGGCCGCCAGGGGCAACGCGGCCAACAAGCCTTCAGAATCCTGCGTGGTGACGGGGACTCGGATGGGCGGCACACGGGGGAAAACCCCTCGAATCGCTGCCGCCGTGGCCGTGCCGACCGCTGCCCAATGGCACTCGGGTAAATCGGATAACTTGCGTAGCGCGTGCGTAAATTGCACGGCACGCGGACTGACGAAAACCAACCAATCACCCGGAGAAATTTGATTTAAGGCCGCAATCGTAGCTGCTGGATCTGCTGCGGGCTCGAACCCCAGCAGGGGCCAATCCATCAGGCGTGCATTGGGTTGTAGCGCTAAAATTGCCGTCGCCAAGTCAGTATTACCCCCCACCGGACGGGTCAGCGCGATCAGCGGCGTTGGGACTGTCGTTGGCGCCCCCGGTATGCGCTCTGGGCGCGCGCTGGCATCACACCGGGTCGGCATGAATCCCGACTTCGCTCAGGATTTTATCCGCACCCGCTGCCAGCATTCGTTCGGCGAGCAACACGCCCAGCGCTTCGCCCATTGCTGCCGCGCCAGTGATTTCATCGCGCAGCATCTGGGTGCCATCGGGGCTGCCCACCATGCCGCGTAACCAAATTTGATCGTTATCCAGCAGCACCGCGTGTCCGCCAATCGGAACCTGGCAGCCTCCATTCAAGCGGGTGTTATACGCCCGCTCGGCGCGCACGCGGGTGTTGGTGGCTGCGTCGATTAAAGGCGCGATGAGTTGATGAATAGCCGTATCGTTTGCCCGTGCTTCAATACCGAGCGCGCCTTGCCCCACCGAGGGCAGGGATTCTTCTGTGCTCAAAATGGCGTTGATACGGTCATCGTACCCCATCCGTTTCAGGCCGGCCGCCGCCAGAATAATGGCGTCGTACTCGCCCCGATCAAGCTTGCTGAGCCGCGATTGGATATTACCCCGCAACATTTTGATGGTTAGCCTCGGAAACTGCGCCCGAATCTGGGTTTCTCGCCGCAGGCTAGAGGTGCCCACCACTGCCCCATCGGGTAAGTCTGCGAGCTGGGCATAGTGGTTGGATACAAAGGCATCGCGCGGGTCATGGCCTGCCAAAATCGCGATGAGGTTCAAGCCTTCGGGGAAGCGCATCGGCACATCTTTCATGGAGTGCACCGCAATATCGGCGCGCTGTTCCAGCAGTGCGACTTCCAATTCCTTAACAAATAGTCCTTTGCCGCCAATTTTGGCCAATGGGCTATCCAGCAATTGGTCGCCTTGGGTGGTCATGCTGATCAAGGTTACCTGCAAACCGGGGTGCAAACGACGTAATTCAGCCGCCACAAATTCGCTTTGCCACAGCGCCAGCGGGCTTTCGCGCGTGGCGATTCGAATTCGCTCTATTACCCGCTCTCGGGGTTGGGTCATGGGTGGCATCGGTATTCTCCAAATAATCGGTGCGTTATGGTACCCAAGAATTCGGCATAACGGGATGATGGGTTTTTTAGTCTATGATTCACGACCACTTGTTATGAAATTTGCTGGAGCGTCTGCTATGCCTCAAACAACATTACCTCGCCGCCGCTGGATGATGAGCGCCCTGCCGGGTGTGTTATTCGGGATGCTGCTTGTTTTGAGTGGTGCCACCCAAGCAGCTGGGGTCATTCAATCGGCTGGAACGGCTGATACGCTGCCGTTCATGGCGAATTTGAGCGATATTCCACGGGATCTAGCCGCCATGCAGGAGCGGAAAATCCCCATGCTGCTGTTCGTTCACGCCAGTTATTGCGGTTATTGCCAGCTGGTGGACAGCAGTTTTATTCAGCCGATGCTTGATGACCCCGCCTATCAGGGGAAATTAATTATTCGCCGTATCGAGATTGACGCGCCGTTGTCCATTCTGGATCGGCACGGCATCGAGGAAACCAATATGCACTTTGCCCGGCGGCTGGACGTGCGGCTGGTGCCGATGGTGGCATTTTTCGGGCCAGATGGCAGGGAAATCGGCGACTCAATCAAAGGTGTTACGGTGCCGGATTTTTATCCGTATTACTTGGACGAGGGCATCAAATTGGCTGAGCAATGCGCCAAAACCCCCGATCCTGCGCGGTGTATGCCGTCTAAAGTTGCTGGTCAGCGAAGTTTGTAAACGAGGCTAATCGTCAGATTCATGGGGGTTTTCCCTAATTCAGGCGGGATGGGTTTGAATTTCCCGACCCGCTCAATCGCCTCAATCGCCCCCCGCTCCAACGCGGCGGATGGCGATTGCCCCAGCACATGGATATTCACAATGCGGCCATCCGCCTGCACGGTAAAACCCACGTCTACGATGCCCTCTTGATTTAAACGCCGCGCTAGGGGCGGGTAGAATTTTTCTCGCTCAATGGCTGCGGCCAATGCCGCTTGATAGATGGCCAATTGGTCGCGTTGTTGCGCCGCATTATGTTCGGGCAAGGGGGGCGTGGGCGCTGCTGCCGTTGTGGGCGTCATCGTGGGCGGTGCGGTGACTTGCGATTCGGCCGTGGGGAATGGTTGTGACGCGGGTTGAATCGGCGGCTCGGTTGGCGCGTTGTGCTCAGCGTGCGCGCGGGGTTTTGGCCTGATGGGCTTGGGTTCGATCGGCTTGGGCTTGACGGGGTTTGGGGCCGGTTGATGTTCAGGTTTCACAAATTCCTTGGGCGACGCGGACGCCGGTTCTGTGACTGGAACCGGCGGAGCGGGTGTGGCTTCTGGCATGGGTGCAGGCACCGAGTCTGGTCTGGTTTCTGGTTGAGGTACCGGTTCTGGTGCGGGCGCGAACATCGCCAAAGTCAGCGGGACGGATTCTGTGGGCCTTGGGGCGGGTACCGTCTCCGATTCTAGCCATAAAAACAGGAATAAACCCACCACCGTGCCGTGCAGTCCCACCGAGATGAGCAAGCCGATTCGTGAGGGGGTCATGCCGCCGGTTCGGTGCGAATGGTTAGGCGGTCAAGACCGCGACTTTGGAGTGCATCAATCACCCTTACGAACTGCCCAAATTCGGTTTTTTGATCCACGCGGAACACAATGGCCTGGGTTTTGTCCAGCGTATCCAAACGCGCGCTTAATACCGCCAGCGTGACCGGTGCATCATCGAGAAATAACGCGCCCGTGGCATTCACGGTAATCATGAGGGCGGGTTCGCTGCTCACCGGTTGCGCAGATTTGGCTTCCGGCAGATTAACGCTAATTTCCCCTTGGGCAATAAACGTGGCGGTGGTGAGCACAATCGCCAACAGCACCAACATGATGTCGATAAAGGGGATGACATTAATTTGATCGAAGCGACGCATGATTCACCTCAATTCACGTTGCGGGGGTTCGCCCTGATCGACAGCAATTTTGCCCTGAGCGCGTTGTAGTTGCCCCCATTGCGCGGTGAGTACGTCAATTTTTCGCAAAAACCCGTTGTACATCAGAATTGCGGGAATTGCGACGACCAAGCCCAAGGCCGTGGCTTTCAATGCCAGAGCCAAACCCAACATCATCTGATTGGCCGCGATATGCCCGCTTTGGCCGAGCTGGTGGAAGGTAATTAGAATCCCCAATACCGTGCCGAGCAAGCCCACATAGGGGGCATTCGCACCAATGGAGGATAAGGTGGTGAGATGGTGCGTGAGCGCAATCGTTAACGATTCCCGGTCCGTGAATTCACCTAAGGGTACTTGGCGATAATACAAAAACCGTTCAATACTCAGCCAAACCAGAATTAGGCTCATGAATCCTAGGATGCCTAAAATAAAGGCGTCCAGGTAGTTTTGCATCAAGTTGATCATAAAAATTCCGTTGTGCTTTTCAAGCGTGTCCGCGTGATAGTGTAACAAATCTTCCTGGCTGGACCGCAGGGGATGACTGCCGGATAACCTCCACCGGTGATTTGCTGAAATAATGCGGTAGTATTCATTACGCGGGTTGGCATGGTGATACCAATCAGGAAATTGCCGAGAAACCTTCCATTCCACTCAACACCGTGACAAGTTGGGTACGACGCGTCCTCGTTGAACTGACGCATTGCATTGGCTGCGGAGCGCTCCCCTCATCAATCATACCGAACCCCAAGAATATATCCTCGGGTTGCTGGACGCCGATGCCGTTGTGGCGTTTGAGCCTGCGCAGGCCATTATCGGCAGTAAACCGCAGGGACCAGTCGTGCTGATCGGCGATAGGCGCGCCCTGCCGGCAGCGCCCTAAATTTATTTTTTCATAAAGATACGCAACTTTTTTAGAATAAGTTGCGTATACAGTGGGCGGGAGCTATAACTCTATCTTTCGCCGCAATTTTCGCCCGCGATTGCATGCTTTCGTTTCTGTTTCTGTTTCGAGGAGTACTGATTGATGAAAACACGTTCCATTCAAAAAACCCTGCTTGCTTCTACCGTGATTGCTGCCGCAGTTACAGCGGGTTCGGCCATGGCCGCCACCGGCCAAAGTCCATTTACCAGCAACCACACACAGGGCAGCAGCATGCAACTGGCTGAAATGTCCTGCGGTGGCAATGCCTCTTGTGGCGGTCACATAAAAAAAGATAAAACCACCGATAAAACCGATAGCAGCAAAAGCTAAGGTTCCCGCCAGGCGTTAATGCGTGCGCGCAATCCATCCATGGTGAACTTGCGCGCTATTTCTTTTCTGGAGGCGCTTTGTGCAACACCCGCCAGCCGCATTGCCTATTGATGTCGGGATCGGATTGCGTCGAGGCAGTCTGATGCACGAGATTGAAACCGAACTTCCTGCGCTCAATTTTTTGGAAGTGGCCCCCGAGAATTGGCTGCGTTTGGGTGGCGCGGTCAAACGCCGGTTTGAAGTGCTGATCGCGCAGTATCCGCTGTATACCCACGGACTTTCGCTGTCGATTGGTGGCCCGGCACCGCTTGATTTCGCTTTTATCGACGCCATCAAGCTGTTTTTGGACCGCTATCAACCAGTGTTGTATAGCGAGCATCTGTCGTTTTGCAGCGATAACGCGCATCTTTATGATTTAATGCCGATTCCCTTCACCGAAGCAGCCATCGACCACGTGGTTGACCGTATTGTTCAAGTGCAGGATCGGCTTGGCCAGCGCTTGGTACTGGAAAATGTCTCGTATTACACTGCACCCACGGCGGAGCTCAGTGAAATTGACTTCATCACCGCTATTCTGGCGCGTGCCGACTGCGACCTGCTGCTCGACGTGAATAATGTGTATGTCAACAGTGTCAATCACCAGTACGACCCTCGGGCGTTTATTGATGCCATGCCGTGTGAACGGGTACGCTATCTGCACGTGGCCGGGCATTTGCAGCTTGAGCCCGATTTGATTATCGACACCCACGGCGCGCCGGTTAGCGATCCTGTCTGGGATTTATTGGCACACACCTACCAGCGGTTGGGCCCGGTGCCTACCTTGCTGGAACGCGATTTTGAGATTCCACCGCTGCGCGAACTGCTGGCCGAAGTGGCGCAAATTCGGGCCATTGCCGAGCGCGCCCATTCCGGCATTCCGGCCACCCCCCCGACGGCCCGCTGGGCATGATCCCCGATTTCCAAACCCTGCAACGGCAATTTGCCGCCTATATCCGCAACCCCTTGACGGCTGAACTGCCCCCCGGTTGCGATGTCACGCGCATGCGGCACTATCATCACTTGTTTTTGAATAACTTTGATGGCGTGCTGGAGGTCGCGTTCGAGCGCCTGCGCAGTAGTTTTTCCGACACGGACTGGTCAGGGTTGACCCGCCGGTTTTTCCAGACCATCCCACAGCATTCGCCCTATTTTTCTGATGTGCCAATGCGTTTTATTGAGTTTCTCGATGAACAAACCGAGGTACCGCTCACCGACGGGCAAAACGAACTTGCGGCGTACGAGCTGGCGTGTTTTGTGCTCAAAACCGACGAAGATTCTCCCTTGCCCGATGCGTTAACCCCAAACGATAATGAGTCGGCGGCTTTCCCCGTATTGAACCCCGATAGCCTGCTGTTTGAGAGTCTGTATCCCGTGCATGATGTGGCATGGAATCCCCATGATCCTGCGCAATTGCCTACGTTTTTGATCCTCGTGCGCGATCACACCGGTGCTGTGCAAACCCACGAGCTCTCTGCCGTGAGTGCGCGCTTGCTGCAATTGATTCATCAACATCCCGAGTTCACCGGTGCAGAATCTATTTCTGCGTTAGCCCAAGAACTCAATCAACCGGTTGCGAGCCTGCAGCCCTTTGCCCTTAAGCAGTTGGCGCAATGGCGGGATGATCAGGTTCTACTGGGTACCCGGCCTCGCCCTTGAGCAGGATCTGAACGGTGGGGCCGCATCGCTTTTAAACTTTGGTATGCTGAAACGGACTTTTTCAAGGAGGAAAACCGATGGCGATTACTGACTGGCCCGCCGACGAACGGCCGCGCGAGCGTTTGCTCAATCAGGGTGCTGCGGCACTGTCGGATGCGGAGCTTTTGGCTATTTTTTTGCGCACGGGGGTCGCCGGGCGATCGGCGGTCGATTTGGCGCGGGATTTACTCACCCATTTTGGCGGCGTGCGCGGCTTGCTGAACGCGCAACACGCCGCATTTACGCAAGCCAAAGGCTTGGGCGATGCCAAATTCGCGCAATTGCAAGCGGTGCTGGAACTCGCCCGGCGGCATTTTGCCGAGGAATTGGCCGAAGGCTCGGTGCTGGATTCACCCGATGCCACGCGGCGATTTTTGCAGGCACACTTGCGCGATAGCGCTCAGGAGGTTTTTGCGGTGCTGTTCCTGGATAACCAGCATCGCACGCTAGCGTTTGAGCGCTTGTTTTACGGCACCATCAACCAAGCCGCAGTTCATCCCCGTGAAGTGGTGAAAGCCGTGCTCCGCCATAATGCTGCCGCTGTGATTCTCGCCCATAACCATCCCTCCGGCATTGCCGAACCGAGCCTGGCTGACCGCGATATCACAATTCGCTTGCGCGATGCCCTCAATTTGATCGACGTGCGCTTGCTCGATCACATGATTGTGGGCAATGAATGCGTATCGATGGCCGAGCGTGGCCTGATTTGACGGAGTGATGGATTCAGCGAAGGCACCCTGCGTCTGAATGTGATCGTGCTGTCGGGCTTCGCATTAGGGATGAATCCCCTCCTACACATTCCGCCCCCATGCGGTCGGGGTTAACGCCAATATCGCGCCAAGCGTTGGTAGGATGAGTTTTAACCCCGACGCGATGCCGGATGCGGCCTAAGGTCGTGCGGCAGGGATTCGGCATGTTTTGGATGAATTAAGTGCGCCAATCAATGGGCTGTTCGTCGTGCGCTGTCAAAAATTCATTAATTTTCGAGAACGGGCGCGAGCCAAAAAACCCGCGATAAGCCGATAAGGGTGAGGGGTGTGGGCTTTGAATAATCAAATGCCTGCCATCGCGATTGTGCGGTGCAATTAACGCGAGTTTTTTTTGTGCGAACGCGCCCCACAGCACGAACACACAGGGCTGTGCGCGGGCAGCAAGGGCGGCAATGGCAGCATCGGTTAACTGTTCCCACCCTTGATTTTGATGCGCAGCCGATTGGCCGGCGGGCACCGTCAGCACCGCGTTGAGCAGGAGTACGCCTTGCTTGGCCCAGGGCGTTAAGTCGCCTCGACTATTCTCAATCCCCAAATCATCGCGCAATTCCTGAAAAATATTGACGAGCGATTTGGGCAAAGGCTTGACACCCGCGCGAACGGAAAAGCTCAAGCCATGCGCATGGCCGGGCGTGGGGTACGGGTCTTGCCCGAGAATCACCACACGCACCGCATCGAAGGGCGTGACGACAAACGCATTCAGCCAATCCGCTTTGACTGGCAGCAGTATTTTGCCCGCATGGATTTCTGCGCGTAAAAAATCGCGCAGCTGATTCAGGGATGCGGAAGCCAGTACCGGTGCCAGCGCGGCTTGCCAGCCGGGTTCCAGCGCGGCCGATGCCCGATCTGTCAGGGTCTGACCCGTCACGGCATTAAGCGCTGAATTTGCCAAGTGCCCGTGCTATCCCGGGTGTACACAAAGCGATCATGCAGACGTGAGCGGCGACCTTGCCAGAATTCCCATTCATCGGGGTGCAAGCGATAACCGCCCCACGCCGGGTTGCGTGGCACATCGCCATGGGGATAGCGGGCTTCAATGTCGGCAAACCGTGCTTCCAGCGCCGCTCGCGATTCAATCGGCTGGCTTTGGTGCGAGGCGGCTGCGGACATCCGTGATTTAATGGGCCGCTGATTGAAATACGCTGCGTTATCTGCGTCGGGTAAGGGCTCGGCGCTGCCGGTGACCCGCACCTGCCGATCAATTTCTGGCCAGTAAAAGGTGAGTGCTGCAAACGGGTTTTCTGCCAACTCCTGCCCTTTCCGGCTGCGGGTGTCGGTGTAAAAACACAGGCCGCGCGCATCGAGGTGCTTGAGTAAGACATACCGCGCCGAAGGCCGCCCTTCGCGGGTGGCCGTGGCCAAACACATCGCGGTGGCATCGAAGTTGCCCGCCGCTTGCGCTGCGTTGAGCCAGCTTTCACACTGTGCCACCGGGTCAAGCGACAGTTCTTGCCGATGCAGTTCGCCAAACATAAAATCCCGTCGCGTCGAGCGGTGATCAAATTCGCCGGAATCGGTTATATCCGTCATGGTTGCGCGCCCTTTGATTGAATGAGCGAAGTGTAGCAGGCCGCACGTCACAGGTGATTTTCACCTATGCTCACGAACCCTTTTGAATTTTACCCCACCGATAATGACACGGGATAACCATGAACGCGCAACACCAACATTTTTTCCTTCTCCACGGCCTGGGCGCCAGCGGCGATGATCTTGCGCCCGTTGGCCGTCTGTTGGCGGAGCAGGCGGGCATCCCTGCCGAGCGGGTCACGATTCACGCACCTGATGCACCCATGGCGCCGGTGACGCTGAATAACGGTTATCGAATGCCCAGTTGGTTCGATATTCATGGCCTGGATCGATCCGCACCCACCGATTTGGCCGGTATCGAAGCAGCCGCAGGTCGGATTGCCCTGCTGATTAATGAGCGGGCAGGGGATGAGCCCTTTTGGCTGGTGGGGTTTTCTCAAGGCGGCGTGGTGGCTTTGCGTGCCGCCTGCTGCACCGCCCGCGTACCGGCGGGGGTGATGTTGCTTTCAACGTGGTTGCCGGCGCCCGACACCTGCACGCTGCCTGCCGACCGCTACGATATGCCGATTTTTATTGGACACGGCGATGCAGATGACGTCGTTGCATCCGCTTCCGCCGAGCGCATGGCCAGCCATCTTCGCGCCGCTGGCGCAACTCAAGTTAGCCAACACCGCTACGCGATGGCGCATAGCATTTGCCCCGAAGAACTGGGCGATATGGCGGTTTGGATGAATGCCGTGTCGGTGATGGGGTAATCCAACGTGGGTTATCAGCGCACGCACAAAAAACCCGCCAACGAAGGGCGGGTTGAACGCGCGATATGAAAATACCGGCCTAGTAAAGATCCGCCAGGAAATTTCGCAAATCCCTCCCGCTTCGGAGGGGTAAGGCCGGGATGGGGGATTTGAACATTGGAGAAACACTTAACTGCCCCCCAACCCGCCCCGAGCACAGGGAGGGGCTTTAAAGCAGGTTTCCTAGCTTTTATCGGCCAACTTTTGCATGTTCTCGTTGATTTTGAATAAAACGATCATGAGTTCGCTCCAGATACGCACACCAACGCCGCCAGCCACGATCATGAAGAGACCTTTTAAGAACGAGCCAAACGAAACCCCCATCGCAAACATCGAACCCAAGCCGCCAATCACCACCATCAATAAGAGCAACCAATACACCACGGTAATGATTTTTGGTGTGATCATGTCATTAAAAAACAGCAAGTCTTTCATCGATAATTCCTTTTTGGTTGATTGATCGGGCGTAAGACGCCACGCACACGCGTGGCATCACGCTCAGAATACCGCAAAATCCTTGCAGTAAAATGTCAGCCAGAGGGTTGCCGGATTCAAAAAATCAGGCCCCCCTTCTGGTGCTAAGTTTTAACCAGCGTCTTTCTGGCGGCGATCACTTGTGCGTGCACTTGCGCGGGTGCGGTGCCGCCGGTGATGTTGCGGGCGGCCATGCTGCCTTCCAGGGTGAGTACGGCGAAAATGTCTTCGCTGATTTTCGGTGAAAAGTTCTGGAGCTCCGCCAAGGGCAGTTCGGATAAATCGCAGCCTGCGGTTTGTGCGTGGCGCACCGCTTTGCCGACAATTTCATGGGCATCGCGGAAGGGTACACCTTGACGTACGAGGTAATCGGCCAAGTCGGTGGCGGTCGAAAACCCTTGTTTGGCTGCAGCGCGCATCCGCTCGCGGTTCGGTTGCAGCGCAGGAATCATGTCGCCAAAGGCGCGCAGGCTACCCATGACGGTGTCGATGGCATCGAACAGCGGCTCTTTATCTTCCTGATTATCTTTGTTGTAGGCGAGCGGCTGACCTTTCATCAAGGTGAGCAGCGCGAATAAATCGCCATATACCCGCCCGGTTTTACCGCGTACCAGTTCCGGTACATCGGGGTTTTTCTTTTGCGGCATGATGGAGCTGCCAGTGCAGAAGCGGTCGGGGAGGTCGATAAAGCCAAATTGGGCCGACGTCCACAAAATCAGCTCTTCGCTCATGCGTGAGAGGTGCATCATGATGAGCGCAGTGGCGGATAAAAACTCGATGGCAAAATCCCGATCGGATACGGCATCCAGAGAATTGCGGCTCACGCCTTCAAAGCCCAGCAATTGCGCCACATAGTCGCGGTCGAGGGGATACGAGGTGCCAGCCAGCGCCGCCGAGCCCAAGGGCAGGATATTCACGCGACGGCGCACGTCGGCCAGCCGTTCGGCATCGCGGGTGAGCATTTCGTACCAAGCCAGCAGGTGATGGCCAAAGCTGATGGGTTGGGCGACCTGCAGATGGGTGAAGCCGGGCATGACGGTATCGGCTTCGCGTTCAGCCAAATCAACCAAAGCCCCGCGTAGTCGGTTCAGTGCCTGAATCATCCGATCAATGGCGCCGCGCAAATACAGACGCACGTCAGTCGCCACTTGATCATTGCGGGAGCGCCCCGTGTGCAGCTTTTTGCCGACATCGCCAATGCGGTCAATCAGGCGCGCTTCGATGTTCATGTGCACGTCTTCATACGCCACCACCCAGGCAAAATCGCCGCGCTCGATATCCAGCAGTATCGTGTTCAAGCCGTGCAGGATTTTGTCGCATTCCTCGTTCGTGAGTACGCCCACGTGCGCCAGCATTTTGGCGTGGGCAGTGGAACCGGCAATATCTTCGCGAAACAGGCGCTGATCAAACCCTACCGAGGCGGTAAATGCTTCGACAAACGCATCGGTCGGCTCATCGAAGCGCCCACCCCAGAGTTTTACCCGACTTTTCACTAGGGGCAGGTCGGACGTTTGGTCGGCGGTATGTTCATCAGGGCGAATCATGGTGGTATCTCGCTTATAGTGCAGAGTTGAAAGTTCAGAATTCATTGTGGTTTAGTATATCGCAACCGGCTTTTTGAGCCTGCACGATCAACCTTGCCGAGGCCAGTGCAAGCCAAGGCCAATCCCGACAGGGCCACTTACGACAAGGACAACGTCATGACTTCTGCCGATTCTCACCCGCCAGCAAAACGGCATGGCTCACCGCTTGGCGCACAGCCCCAATCCGGGTCGCGCACATCGGCATTGCCCGCCTTTTGCACGCCGCGTGTGCTGCTGATCACCTTGTTGCTCGGTTTTGGCGTGGCGCTGCTGCTGGCCATTGCGCCGGGCGTGGCCGAAGATCATTGGGTGCGCTTGGGCACCACGGCGTGGTTTGTGGCATGGGTTACCTTGATGACCACCGGCGTACTCTGCACCCTGCAAAAGCCCTTGTGTCGGCTTGCCTTGCCTTGGTTGCTCTTCGTGGTGATGGCGGTTCTCCTTGCTGCTACCGCCTTAATTAGTGTGCTGGCATATCAATCGCTCACCCAACTGGGCTGGAATCCGTTTGAAAGTCAAACCGACTTCTTTATCCATAATCAAGCGATTGCGCTGGTGGTTGGCGGTATGGGGATTTGGATTTTCTCGCTGCATTGGGCAAAAACCCGTCGCATGACTGCACAAACCAAAGCTGAGCTTGATGCGTTACATGCGCGGATTCGTCCGCATTTTTTATTCAACAGTTTGAATACCGTCGCCGCGTTGATCGACACCGATCCCAAGGCGGCCGAAGCGGCAGTGCTGGATTTGGCCTCGATTTTTCGTGCGGCGCTGTATGCGGGAGATGTGTCTACACTGGCAGAAGAACTGGGTTTAAGCCAACGATATCTTGCGCTGGAACACTGGCGCTTGGGCGAGCGCTTGGCCGTGGATTGGGTGATGCCTGAAGCGCCGCTGCCGTCCATCGACCTGCCTATTCTGACCCTGCAGCCTCTGGTGGAGAACGCGGTGCGCTATGCCGTGGAGCGCAGTGCTGAGCCCTGTTCGATCCGTATTGAATGCCTAATCGGCACCCGAGCCATCAGTGTGCTCATCGAAAACCCGCTGATCGGCGGGCCCGAGTGCGCACCGAATGGGGGTAATGGGGTTTCCCTACAAAATATCCGCGACCGTTTGGCACTGATGTTTGGCGATCGCGCCAGTTTAAGGGCGGGTGTGATTGAGCATAAATTTCGTGTCAAGCTCGTGTTGCCGCGCCCGGATGCGCCACCCCATGCTTCGCTGAATGACAAGGCGCGGCGCGCATGAGGGTTTTGATTGTCGATGACGAACCCCTCGCCCGCGCCCGCTTGCGTCGATTGCTCGCGGCCCACCCCGAAGTTCGGGTGATCGGGGAGGCGGGCAATGCCCGCGCAGCCGACAGAGTGCTGAGTGAGGAACCGGACTTGATTTTTCTCGATATTGAAATGCCGGGTGAATCGGGCCTGAGCTGGGCCAGTCATGTGCGCCAGCGCCCGGTGCCGCCCGCGATTATTTTTACCACCGCGCATCCGCAACACGCCTTGGATGCGTTTGCGAGCAGCCCGGTGGATTATCTGCTCAAACCCATTGAGCCCGCTCGTCTCGCCGCCGCACTGGAACGCGCCCGGCAGCCCACGCGCGCGCAGCAAACGCAGGAACCCAAGCTCAGCATTCAGGTGGGGCGGCAGCAGCGGTTTGTGTATGCCCGCGACCTTTTGGCGGCAGTCAGCGAGGATAAATACACCCGCTTGATTCACAGCGAAGGCGAAGCGGTTCTGGATCACAGCCTCAAGGAATTAGAAACCCAATTCGGCGATCATCTGCTGCGCATCCATCGCCACACCTTGATTAGCCGTGCGCGCTTGCAGGGTATTTCCAGCAACGCCCAAGGCCAGCATTTTGCCGAAATCATGGGGCTGGACGCGCCTCTGGAAATTAGCCGTCGCGCGTTGCCGCTGGTGAGAGCGGTGTTGGATCAAGCTTAGGGAATCTCTCATTTACTCGGAGAAAGACGATCCCTTTGGGTCAGGGGCATTGTTGGAACTCAATTGAATCCATCCCGTCTAGCAAGCAGCCCGAAAGCCGCGATGGCGTGTGTTTGGTCCCGCGGCCGCGGAATGAATCCACGCCTACCGCGCCGACTCGCCTGGCCGCAATGATTTGGGCAAGGCAAACACCATATGTTCGATGATGTGCGGCGGCGTTTCTTCCAGACGCGCGCTAAAGCGGCTTTTGAGGTGTTCCAGCACGTGTTGTACCAGGATTTCGGGCGCAGACGCCCCGGCGGTGACCCCGACGCGGGTGCAGTGGCCGAACCAGTCGTCACTGATGTCTTCAGCGCCATCAATCAAATACGCGGTTTTCCCGGCCTGCTCGGCAATTTCGCGCAAGCGGTTGGAGTTGGAGCTGGTTTTGGAGCCCACGACCAGAATCACATCGCAGGTTTCGGTGAGCGCGCGCACTGCATCCTGGCGGTTTTGGGTGGCGTAGCAAATGTCGTCTTTTTTCGGGCCTTCAATCTGCGGGAACCGTTGCCGCAAGGCTCTGATGATGGACTGGGTTTCATCCACCGAGAGCGTGGTTTGGGTGGAATAGGCCAAGCCCTGCGGATTTTCGATGCGGAGATGGGCGACATCGTCGATGCGTTCGATGAGGTGGATTTTCCCGCCATACCGTGGGTCAAAATGACCCATCGTGCCTTCGACTTCGGGGTGTCCTGCGTGGCCAATCAGCACCACATCGCGGCCCACTCGGGCGTGCCGCTCCACTTCCAAGTGCACTTTGGTGACCAGGGGACAGGTCGCATCAAAAATGCGTAATCCCCGCACCTCGGCTTCGTCTTCGATGGCTCGGGAAACGCCATGTGCGGAAAAAATCAGGGTGGCGTCATCAGGTACGTCGCTTAGGTTTTCAATAAAAACGGCGCCTTTCTGGCGCAGGTTTTCGACGATGTAGCGGTTATGCACGATTTCATGCCGCACATAAATGGGGGCACCGAATAAATCCAGCGCCCGATCGACAATTTCGACTGCCCGATCCACCCCCGCACAAAAGCCGCGCGGGTTGGCCAGTTGGATTTTCATATCCTGTTTCATTGGAGCGCCTCTTGGTCATTGATGGCCAGAATATGCACAATCAATTGAATATTCATGCCCGCCAGCGGGTGGTTGAAATCTACCGTCAAGGTTTCTTCATTGATGGCGCGTACGGTACCGGCGACCGCATCGCCATTGGGTAAATCAAACTCAACCACATCATCGATGCTTAATGCCAAGTCGTTCGGGACATCGCTGCGCGGGAGCTCGTGAATCATCTCCGGGTCAGGTGTGCCGAAGGCGAACTCTGGGGTGAGCAAAATCCGGGTGTGCTCGCCCAGGGGCAGGCCGATGAGGGCTTCCTCAAGCTTCGGTGCAAAGCTGCCATCGCCCAGCACAAATGCCATGGGTTCGCCTTCAAAGCTGGAATCGACCACACGATTATCCGGTAAGCGAATTTCATAGTGCAGCGTGACGACATCGCCCCGCGTAATCTGTATTTGACGGGGTTCGGTCATGGCTGGGGGTTATCCGGTCGGTCGGTCTCTAAGGGATGCGCGCGGTGCGGTAATAGCTCAAACACGAGCAGCAAAACCACGCCCACCGTGATGGCACTATCGGCAATATTGAACGCGGGCCAGTGATAACCCCGTGCGTGCAAATCCAGAAAATCGACGACGTAACCCAGCATCAGCCGATCAATCAGGTTGCCCAGCGCGCCGCCGATAATGAGCGCAATCGCCACTTTGGTTAGACCAACACCGCGGCGCGTGGGATTGCCCGGCATGACGCGCGGCGTGCGCAACAACCACACCACAAGCCCCAGCGTGACCAAACCCGCCAAAATCGCAAATCCCCAGCGTTGCCAGCCCCCTGAATTCGCTAAAAATGAAAACGCTGCGCCAGGGTTATGGAGCAAGGTTAAGTTGAAGTAGCCGGTGACGGGAATCGGGTTCGCGTATTCCAGATAGCGCATGGCCGCCCACTTGGTGGCGGCGTCCGTGCCGATCACCACCGCCGAAAGCCAGAGCCAGTTGAGGTTCTGCCAATGAAGTTGACCTGACTTGAATGTGTTGTCGTTCATACCCAGCTCCGTATTTCACCTGCGCCATCGATGTTTTTGATGCATCGTCCGCAGAGGGTTGGATGCATGACGTGGCTGCCGACATCGGCTTGATGATGCCAGCAACGCTCGCATTTGGGTGTTTCGCTGACAGCAATTGACACGGCCAGGGTTTCGCCAGTGGGCAGGGTGTCGATGGGGATGTTTTGCGGCACGTTGGCCAGTGGCTGAATCGTGAGTTCCGACACAATCAGCACAAACCGCAGCTCATCGGCGACGGGCTTGAGGAACGCAGCCAGCGCATCATCCACAAACAGCGTGACGGTCGCCGATAAATTCGCCTTGATGATTTTCTCGTTGCGCGCCGTTTCGGCATGGCGATTGACCCCATCGCGCAGGTTAATC
Organism: Pseudomonadota bacterium; assembly: GCA_021801265.1. GTDB lineage: Bacteria > Pseudomonadota > Gammaproteobacteria > Halothiobacillales > Halothiobacillaceae > Halothiobacillus. The sequence continues at coordinate 653,703 of JAJYYE010000001.1, forward strand.
AACTTCGACCAGAACGCGCGTTGTTCATCTGATAACACCGCGACCAAATCATCGGTGTGTGTGGCTAAAAATACCGACGGCGCACGGGGTTCGGCCAGGGCGGGCAAATGTGCCCAAAGCTCATCGGCGGTGAATGAGGTGATGGGCGCGATCCAGCGCGTTAATGCCTCAGCCACCCGCCACATCACCGTTTGCGCAGAACGGCGCATGGTCGCATTTTTCTGACCGGTGTAGATGCGGTCTTTCACAATATCCAGATAAAATGCGCCCAGTTCAATCGAGCAGAAATGATGCACCCGCGCCACGAGGCTGTGGAAATCATAGGCGGCATAATCGGCCAGCACGGCTTGATGCAGGGTAGTCGCATGGTCTAGGAGCCAGGCATCCAGCGGCAATAAATCAACCGTTGCGATGCAATCGGTATTCGGGTTGAAGTCGTTGATATTCGACAGTAAATAGCGCGCAGTATTACGAATGCGGCGGTAGGCATCACCTGCCCGCTGCAAAATTTCATCAGATACGGTCATTTCGCCCGAAAAATCGGTTGAGGCTACCCACAGCCGCAACACATCGGCCCCCATTTTGTCGATGATTTTTTGCGGCGCAATCACATTACCCAGCGATTTCGACATTTTGCGGCCTTGGGCATCGACCGTGAACCCATGGGTGAGTACGCCGCGATACGGTGCGGTTTCTTTCAACGCGACACCTGTCAAAAGCGAGGATTGAAACCAACCCCGATGCTGATCCGAGCCCTCCAGATACAAGTCGGCGGGCCACGTGAGCTCGGGGCGGCGCGCCAACACCGACCAATGCGTGACGCCCGAATCGAACCACACATCCAGCGTATCGGTGACCTTCTCGTACTGGTCGGCATCGGCGCCTAATATATCTTCAGGATCGAGCGAGAACCATGCATCAATACCGGTTTGCTCAATTAAATCCGCGACCTCATTCATTAAACGCGGTGTTTCGGGATGCGGTTCACCGGTTTCCTTATTCACAAACATGGCAATCGGCACGCCCCAGGTGCGCTGGCGGGAAATACACCAATCGGGGCGGTTTTCGATCATGCCTGCGATACGCGCCTCGCCCCAAGCGGGGATGAATTTGACGTTTTTGATGGCGGCCATCGCCTGATCGCGCAGGTCGTTTTGCGTCATCGAGATAAACCACTGGCCGGTCGCACGGAAAATCAGCGGGGTTTTGTGCCGCCAGCAATGTGGATAGCTGTGTGTCAAGCGGCTGTGTGCCAGGAGCGCGCCGGATTCTTTGAGGATTTCCAGGATTTTCGCGCCACCGTCTTTCAGATTCAGGCCCCCAACCTGCGGCGTATTCGGCAAAAAGTAGCCGCTGCCATCCACCGGGTTATCGACCGGCAAGCCATACCGCAGGCCGACTTTGAAGTCATCTTCACCATGGGCGGGCGCCGTGTGGACCGCCCCCGTACCGGCCTCGGTGGTGACATGCTCGCCCAGAATCACCAGCACCTGACGATCCAAAAACGGATGTTGCAGGTGAATGCCTTCAAGCTCTGCGCCGATCGTGGTGCCGAGGATGGTGCCGCTCAATTTCATGCGTGCCAAGGCTGATTCGCGCAGGGCTTCAGCCAGAATCATCCGCCGTCCGTCGTCGCGCTCGATGAGGGTGTAGTCCAGTTCAGCGTTGAGCGCGACCGCTTGGTTGGCAGGCAGCGTCCACGGCGTCGTTGTCCAAATCACGACCGCGACAGGTACGGTGCTGTCCAGTCCGAACGCCCGATGCACCGCAGCAGAATCGACCGCCATGAAGGCCACATCGATTTGATCGGATTGTTTGTCCTGGTACTCCACCTCGGCCTCGGCCAGCGCTGAACCGCAGTCCACACACCAATGCACCGGTTTCTCGCCACGATGGAGATGGCCGCGCTCGATGATGCCGCCCAGCGCGCGTACGATGTCGGCTTCGGTGGCAAAATCCATGGTTTTGTAGGGGTCCGCCCAATCGCCGATCACGCCCAAACGAATAAAGTCCGCCATTTGGCGGTCGATTTGGCTTTGTGCGTAGCTGCGGCAGGCGGCGCGGAATTCTTTCGCCGACAATTTCACGCCGGGCTTGCCATGTTCGCGCTCGACCATCAGCTCAATCGGTAGGCCGTGGCAATCCCAGCCGGGCACATACGGCGCATCGAATCCGGCCAGCTGTTTGGATTTGACGATAATGTCTTTCAAGACTTTATTGACCGCATGGCCGATGTGAATATCGCCGTTGGCATATGGTGGGCCGTCATGCAGCACGAACTTGGGGCGACCCGCACTCACTGCCCGAATCGCGCGGTACAGCTCAAGCTGTTGCCATTGGGCCAAGCGCTCGGGTTCGCGGGCAGGCAGATTGCCGCGCATCGGAAACAGGGTATCGGGCAGGTTAAGCGTTGATTTGTAATCAGTCACGGAGAGGTCGCCGAATTAAAAGGTAATTTCAAAAATGGCGTTTATTGTAGCAAGTATGTCCCGACCTGCGGCGGTTTGTGGCACATGGAATTCGGGGTATTGCCCATTTTTAAACTTTGTTGAAATCCGGAAAATTTGACTATACGGTTTAATGAGCATTTTTTATGGACGCACCCATGCATGTTTTATTGTGTCCCGATAGTTTTAAGGGCAGCTTGTCGAGCGAAGAAGTCGCGCGCGCCATGGCGCTGGGCGTGCGTGCCGTCGACGGGCGGGCGACCACTGAATTAAAGCCGATGGCTGATGGTGGTGAGGGGATGGCAGATTTGGCGACACGGGCCTTGGGGGGCGAGCGCCGTGCCGCATCGGTGCGCAGTTCGGATGGCTCCGCTGTCACGGCGCAATGGGGTTGGATACCCACCCGAAAGATGGCCATTGTTGAGGCGGCCAGCACCTGCGGGCTAAATCTCATTGCGCCCGAAGCACGCGACCCGTGGTGTTTCGACACGCGTGGGGTGGGCGATATGCTGCGCCATGTCCTTGATGCCGGGGCGGAGAAAATCCTGATCGGTTTAGGGGGCAGTGGGACGAATGATGCCGGTACGGGCTTGCTGGCGGCCTTGGGCGTTGTGTTTCTGGATGCCACAGGAAAATCGCTTGCGCCTACGCCATCGGGTTTAGTGGCGTTGGATCGGGTCGATTTCTCACATCTTGATCCGCGAATCGAAAACACGGCACTCGTGTTTTTAACCGATGTGGATAACCCGCTGACGGGTCCGTTGGGCGCCAGCGTGGTGTTCGGGCCGCAAAAAGGCCTCGCGCCGGGGACTATCGGTGAGATGGACGCGCGATTGGCTACCATTGCCCAAAAAATTGCAGCGGCGCGCCCATTGAACGGTTCAACCGACGCATCTGGGATGGGCGCCGCGGGTGGGTTGGGTTTCGCCTTGGGTGCGGTGCTGGGTGGTCATTGTCATCGCGGGAGTGAATATCTGGCCGAACTTGTCGGTCTGGATGCCGCGATCGAACGGGCCGATGTGGTGATCACGGGAGAAGGGGCGCTCGATGCACAAACCGCCCACGGCAAGGTGGTGGCCGAAGTGGCGCGCCGCGCCAGGCTCGCCCGTAAACCGGTCATCTGCATCGCGGGCAGCGTGCACTCTTCGCCTGAGCAAGTGGCTCAGATGGGGTTGTGGGGCGTTTGGGGGTTATGCACGGACGGCATTGGTGTGGAGGAAGCCATCGCGCGTGCGGAAGAGCTGATCGTCAAGCGGACCACGCAGGCGGTGGGCGCTTGGCAGACTGCCAGCAAGATGGGCTGAAACAGCCTTTAACGGGCACTTCTATAAAGTCTGCTGAAGCCCCCCGCGTTGCCTGCGTCAAAATGCTCACCTACGGCGCGTATGCTCCGCCTTTTCGCTGTATTTTCCCTTGCCCTCATCGCCTTGATCGAGGTTCCCTAACGTTTATCGGCTGCGCAGCGGCTTCTTCGGCCTGATTGCCAAATCGTAACTCGGCCTTCAGGCTTCGTTCATAGGGCAATCCGTACCCTGTGCGGGTCAATACAATCCAAACCAGGAGCCGTCATGCCGACAATTCACCCGTCAATCGTTCAATCGCCCGCCGCGCAATTTTGGAGCAAGGTGCCGGAAGTCACGCTGTTTTTCTGGATCATCAAAATCATGGCGACGACGGTGGGTGAAACCGCCGCCGATTACCTGAACAGGGATTTGAATTTCGGCCTGACGGTCACCTCCTTGGTGATGGCCGGCTTACTGGCCGTGGTGCTGGTGATACAGGTTCGCGCCGAGCGGTATACGCCGTGGCTGTATTGGCTGGCGGTGGTGTTGATCAGTGTGGTCGGCACACTCCTTACCGACAACATGGTCGATCACTTCGGTATCCCTTTGCAGGCGGCCACCATCGGCTTTGCTATTGCGCTCAGTGCGACATTTGCCGCATGGTTTTTAAGCGAAAAAACGCTGTCGATTCATTCGATTTACACCCGGAAGCGCGAGTTGTTTTATTGGCTGGCGATTCTGTTTACCTTTGCACTGGGCACCGCTGCGGGCGATCTCACCGCCGAAGGCTTGCAATTGGGCTATGGGTTATCTGCGCTGATGTTTGCGGGCATTATCGCCGCGATGACGGCGGCCTATTATTTCTTGAATCTGAACGCGGTGCTGGCGTTCTGGATTGCCTATATTCTCACTCGGCCACTCGGCGCTTCGTTTGGGGACTATTTATCACAACCTGTGGCCAATGGCGGTTTGGGGTTGGGCGCCACCGGCACGAGCGTGATTTTTCTTGGGGTGATTCTGGCGTTGGTGGTGTACTTAACCCGTACGCGGCGGGATGTGATTGCCATGAAGTAACGCCTGCAACCGTCGGGCCAGCAGCCAGGGCAGCCGCCAAATGAACTCCAGAAATAACCGGATATGCATGCCGGTGAGCAAGAGGTTATCGCGTAAGTAGTTAAAATGCGATACGCCACCTTCTGCTGCCGTGAAATACCGCACTTCGGTTCGGATATTGAGGGGTACAACACCCGCCCAGCACAGCCGCACCACGGCTTCGGGGTCGAAATCGAAGCGGCGCATCCAGCGGTGTTGCTGCATGATGTGCTTCAGCGGGGCGATGGGATACACCCGAAAACCGAACAGCGAATCGCCAATACCCATCCACAGGGTTTCCAGATTCGCCCAGGTGTTGGACACCTGCCGCCCATACACACGCAATTTGGGCGCATCGGCCGCAAATACGGGCTTGCCCAAGATCATGGCAGCGGGGTTGTGCACGGATTTCTGCATAAAATCGGGGATGCGGTTGGCAGGGTGTTGGCCATCGGCATCCATCGTCAAGATGTGGGTAAAGTCGGCTTTCTCTGCCGCAATCAGCCCCTGGAGAATCGCCGACCCCTTGCCCTGGTTTTCCGGCAGAACGATAACGCGAATCCCTGTATCGATTTGCGCCATGGCCAGCAGTTGTTCGGTGGTGCCATCGGTGCTGCCATCGATCACCACCCACACCGGCGACCATTGCGCCCGCGCGGCAGTTACGGTTTCGAACACCTTTTCGCCGGGGTTATAACTGGGGATCAACACCAGATGGCTGCGGGATTCGGTCATTCAGAGGCGCCGAGTTGTTGGCGCATCGTCGTTTCCATTTTTTTCGTACATGCGATCACCTCGCGTGGGCTTTCAAAGCAAGGACCCAAGCGCACCGACCAGTGCAACGGCAACGTCGGGCGACGCCATAACGGCCACTGCTTACCCAGATATGGGCTGGAAAACTGAATCAGCACAGTTTGAATCGATACGTCGGCGCGTTTGGCGATGAGCGCAGCGCTCTTGCCGAAGCCATCGAGGGGAAAATGCTGGGTACGACCCCCTTCGGGGAAAATTAACACATGCGCCCCCTCTTTGAGTGCGGCATCGGCCTGCAAAATCATTTCCAGCGGCCCATCGTTACGGATGTATCCCGCCCTGCGCGCGGCGGCACCGAACAGGATGTTATTCATCAGCCCCGCTTTCATCACACAGACGACATTCGGCAGGCGGGAGACGATCAGCAGTGCGTCAAGTAACGACGGGTGATTGGCCACCAATACCCGAGGTGGCGCAGTTTTCAGGGTGTCTAGCGCGGATAAATCGAAGTGGTTAGCGCAGAAAAGGCGCAACCCCCCCAAATAAAGGCGAAAACCCAGATGAATAAACCACCGGCCGACACGCCGCCCCCGCAAGCCTGACGAGACAAAACCCAGTATCCAGGCGAAGGGCAGCCAGACGAGGCACAGCACCGCGAAGACCATCAAGCCCAGCACCATTGCGATGGTTTCATAGGTAGCCCATAAAACAGGGGCGAAATCAGGCACAAAACGCACCGCTAAAGTCCCACACTCAGGCCGCTGGCTTCAATTTCGACCAGCAATTCCTGCCGACACACATCGGCTTGCACAAAGCATACATTGAGTTTTTTACCGAGACACACCCGCAACTCGCGACGTACGGCATCGGCATCCTCGGGGCGGCGCACGTACACACGTAATTGCAACTGCGCGAGTAAGAAACCGGTATTGTTCGGCAGGCGATCATTTGCCTGCGCCACGATTTCGGAGATATTGGTGAGCGTTTCCCGCGTTTGCGCCCGTACGTTGCCGATATGCCGGCTTTCATGCCCGACAATGCTGGCCGTGCCCGAAATAAGCAGCAAATGGCGATTTTCCAGCGGAATGAGCGCGGCGCGCGAGAAGGTCGGGCTGCGTGGGCCGTAGGTATCGGGGTAATGATACGCACTGGTTTGCCGTGGATTTTCCAGTAAAACAGGCGGCTTCCGGCCCGCCAAAAAACCGACACGAAAACCGCCCTGTGGCATGCCCAAAGCGCATGCCGCCGGTGCGGTGCTGGCCGCTGGCTGGCTGAACGCATCGTAAGCCGCCTGGCGCCCAATATTAAATTGTCGGTACCGTTCCAGGCCTTGGTCGCTGCCATGGATATCGGCCAGAAAATTCCAGGTACGCCACAGATGGGGATAACCGACGTGATCGAGCAGGCGAAAAATACGCTCATACACCGATTGGCTGTCGGCGGCGAGATGGCTATCCTTGTCATCCACCGTGAGCACGCCGAACAAGGCGGTTTCATCCCTGCGATAGCGAATACCGTCAAATAGTTCAGTCGCACCCGGTGTGCCTTGCCAGAGTTCGCCACCGCCTGCGGCCTCGCCGAGCAACAGCGGCATGGATACGGACAGAAACGGCAGATCGGGTATTGACCCGGATGTTTGCCCGGCTATTGATTCGGGCGGTTCGCCGAACCAAATCAACCCCAGCGCCTGCTTAAAGCCCGCGCTGTCACCGTAACCTTTGGCGCTGATGCGTGAAAAATGCAGCACATCGGCGACGGGAGCGGGTTCAGATGCACTCATGAAGACGATTCGGTTTCGGCAATGGGGCGAATATTGTGGCGGCGGGTTCGCCAGGCGCGGAAGGCGCGCGTGGGATGCCTGAGGGATGCGATGGTGTAAATCACTTTCATGATGCGCAACGATGCCCAAATCGGGGTTTTGCCGTAAATATCGCCCGCAAGTAACGAGAGCAGGGCTTCTTTGACGCGAAAAATATTGCTCGGCCCCATGAATAAATCGCGCATCGCCGGATTGGTGACGCGATAAATAAACCAGGAAAACTCACGCGGCCCCTTGCGCATCTGTTGATCGAACTGTTTCAAGGCCATAGCGGCCTTTGCGGGGTACCGCAATGCCGTATCAATCGCTTCGGTGGCCATCACCGCGCTCTGCATCGCCAGCAGCACACCGGAAGAAAATACGGGATCAATGAAGGTATAGGCATCGCCCAGCAAGACATAATTTTGTCCATGCGTGCGGTGGGATGAATACGAATAATTACCGGTCGCTGCCACCGTATTGACGAATGCGGCATCGCGGAGTCGCTCAGCCAAGGGCATGCAGGTTTGAACGTTATCGGTCAAGAACTGTTCAAGGTTCCGTTCGCCGCGGGTTTTCATGTGATAGGGCCAAGTCACCATACCGATACTGGTGACGCCGTCCCTCAGCGGGATAAACCAGAACCAGCCATGATCAAACCAGAAAATGGTGATATTGCCTTCGGCCTGGCCCGCATTGCGCGCCGCGCCACACATATGTCCATACACCGCCATGCTGTTGTGCTTGGGGTTACGGTGCTTGATCTGCATTTTATGGGCAAGAAAGGTATCCCGCCCCGAGGCATCGACCACGAATTTGGCCTGCCACTCGGTTTGCACGCTGTCATCCCGCACGGCAGTGACCCGCGCGCCCTGGCCATCGGGCAGAAACGTCACGTCTTTGGCGCGGTAACCTTCATGGATTTCCGCGCCTTTTTTCGCGGCGTTGCGAATCAGGATTTCATCGAACTGCGCGCGCGGTACTTGGTAGGCCATCGGCAGGGTTTTATCCCAGGCGTCGGCAAAGTCGAATACCTGTTTGTGGGTATGATGTGGAGATACGAATTCTGCGCCCCATTTTTCCATGCCGATGCTGCGAATCTCATCGCCCACGCCGAGGCGATCAAACAGCGGCATATTGGCGGGCAAGAGCGATTCACCAATATGGAACCGAGGATGATGCGCTTTTTCGAGCACCACCACATGATAACCGCGCTCGGCCAGCAAAGGCGCAATGGTCGAGCCTGCCGGCCCACCGCCAATAACCAGTACATCACAGTGTTGCGGGTGCGTTGCCGCAGTCGTTGTATGCAAAGTGGCGCTCCTTGTCGTGAATGAAGCCATTTCTCACATTTCTCATCTGTGCACGCGGTACACTCGGGTCATTGTCCGAGACAGGGGTTTCGTTGCGCCAAATCATACCATTACTGGCCGCATCGCATCGGCGGGTATGCCCACCCGCACCCCATGACGGGATGCTCAAGTCAACACAGCTTTCAAGGAGTCCTCGCTTTTGGATACAGAACAGTCGAACAGGCAAGACATTGATGCCGAGGGAACCGTCTCGTTGCGAGCCCATCCGGGTCACGTGCCGACGCACTGGGTATTCAACATCGGTCACCGGCTGGTGACGGATATGCCCTACAAGGCCATCGGCACCACGGTGTTCATGACCCTGTTTTTTATCGTTTATTTGCAGCTTCTCCATTATCCGGTCAATCCGGTCACGATCATGCCGCTGACGCCGATGGATCACTGGATTGTGTTTGAACCGTGGAGTCTGACGATTTATTTGACGCTGTGGGTATATGTCTCTCTGCCGCCCGCGCTGATTTTGTCGCGGCGGGTCTTGTTTGGGTATGGTGCCTCGATGGGCATGGTGTGCCTTATCGGCTTGGTCATTTTTTGGCTGTGGCCGACCGCTGTCCCCACGCCGCAAATCGACTGGGCTCGCTTCCCCGGTTTCGCCGCCCTCAAAGGGGTTGATGGCACCGGCAATGCCTGCCCGTCATTGCATGTCGCCGCCGCCGTTTTTTCCGGCTTTTGGCTGCATCAGTTGTTGCGATTAATCCGTGTACCGGGCTGGATGTCGGTCTTCAATGCGCTGTGGTGTGTGGCCATCGTATATTCAACCATGGCCACCAAGCAGCATGTGTTTTGGGATGCTGCGGCCGGTTTTGCGCTGGGTGCAGCCGGGGCGCTGCTTTCATTACATTGGTCAATGTCGCATGAAAAAGTGTCGTCGGCTGCGTACAATGCATGCCGATTAAAACATCATTAAACACGCTCACTTTGAACGGTTACCCTCATTGATTGCCGCCCCATGCCCTATTCTTCTCACCCCCACCCGATGAGCCCCTTGGCGATCACCCACAGCACCCTGACCAACGCACTGGGTCAGGGCAATGCTGCGGTGTTTTCCGCGCTCAAAAACCAGCGAAGTGGTCTTGCGCCCTGTGATTTTCTGGATATTACGCTGGATACCTATATTGGTCGGGTGGCGGATCTGGAAGCACTGCCTGTGGTCTCCCGTCTCAAGGATTTTGATTGCCGCAATAATCGCCTCGCGCAGATCGCTTTGCAGCAGGATGAGTTCGAAATCGCTGTCGTGGCCGCCAAAGCGCGTTATGGCGCGGATCGCATCGCGGTGATCGTCGGCACCAGCACCTCCGGCATATTGCATACCGAACTCGCGTTCCGCGAACGCGACCCCGTTACCGGCGCGCTGCCGACGTCCCTGCATTACCGTGAAACGCACGAGCTTTCGTCCGCTCCCGCCTTTGTGCGGCACTATTTGGACTTGACTGGCCCGATGCTCTCGATTTCGACCGCCTGTTCATCCAGCGCCAAGGTGTTTGCCAGTGCCTGGCGGATGCTGCAAGCGGATCTATGCGATGCGGTGGTGGTTGGTGGCGTGGATAGTCTGTGTTTGACGACGCTTTATGGTTTTGCCTCGCTTGAACTGGTGGCGAGCGAACCCTGCCGCCCCGCCGATGCCGATCGGGGCGGTATTTCGATTGGAGAGGCGGCCGGTTTTGCGTTGCTGGAACGCCGGGAAAATACGCCCGATGCCAAGATTGGTTTGCTCGGTTACGGTGAGAGTGTGGACGCGCACCATATGTCCACCCCGCACCCGGAGGGCCTGGGCGCGGAGCTCGCCATGCAGCGCGCGCTCGACCGGGCCGGGCTGGTTGCCGGTGATATTGATTACATCAATCTGCACGGCACCGCCTCGCGCACCAACGACAGCGCCGAAGACAAGGCCGTGAGTCGCCTGTTCGGCCCGCACACCCCCTGCAGCTCCACCAAGGGTTGGACCGGCCACACGCTTGGCGCTGCCGGCATCACCGAAGCACTTATTGGCCTTTTATGTATTGAACACGGCCTGATTCCCGGCAGCTTGAACACCCGCCACATCGATCCGAGCTTTACCAGCCAGATTGTTTTGCAGAATGAAAATCGCCCCATAACCCGGGTACTGAGTAACTCCTTCGGTTTTGGCGGCAATAACGCCAGCCTGATTATCGGGCGGCTCGACGCATGAATATCTATCTCGACAGCATCGGCGTGATCGCGCCCGGTATGGCTAACTGGTCGGAAGCGATCAAAACCCTCACCGGCGTGCAGGCATTTGCTATCCACGCACCGCTCCCCGACTTTAACGTGGCCGATCTGCCCGCCACCGAACGCCGCCGCGCGGGAAAATCGGTCAAACTTGCGGTCGATTTGGCCGCGCAGGCGATGGCGTCTGCTTTTATCGACCCGACTCTGCCCGCTGCCGTGTTCGCCTCAACGAGTGGCGATACGGAAGTCTTGACCGATATTTGCGCCGCGCTCGCTACCGACGACCGCCTGATTTCACCGATGCGCTTTCACAATTCAGTGCATAACGCCGCTTCCGGTTACTGGACCATCGCCCAGCAAAACCGCCAGCCCGCCACTGCGGTGGCGCTGCACAACCTAACCGCCAGCGCCGGTTTGCTGGAAGCCGCCGCCCAGGTGGTTGCAGAAAACGTTCCGGTACTGCTGGTGATTTACGACATGCCCTTCCCGCCGCCGCTGGATGCCGCCGAACCGATTGCCGCCGTGTTCGGCATGAGTTTTTTGCTGCAACCTGCCCGAACGCCGCACAGCATGGCGCAGTTATCCATTTCGCTCAGCATGGCCGAATCCCAAACGGTGAACGTGATGGACAACCCCGAACTGGAAGCCTTGCGCATTGGCGTCGCGGCCGCGCGCGGCTTGCCCCTGCTCGCTGCCCTGGCATCTGTTTTTTCATCGGGTTTGGTCAGTGGGAATGTGCAAACGGTGGTGCTGGAGTATGTGTCGCCCCAGGTGCTGATCATCGCTGTGCAACCAATCATCTCCGGAGAACCCAACACATGAAACGCGCATTGGTCACGGGCGGCAGCGGCGCGATTGGCGCGGCGATTGGCGAACGGCTCGCCGCCGAAGGCTTCGAGGTGCTGGTGCATGCCAATCGGGGCATTGAGCGTGCCGAGGCGGTGGTCGCCAAAATTCAGTCCGAAGGCGGACATGCCCGCGCCGTGTGTTTCGATCTGGCCGATTTTGCGGCGACCGATCAGGCTCTTGCCGATTTGATGGATGACGATCACCCCATTCAAGTGCTGGTGAATAACGCGGGCATCCACGATGATGCTCCGCTGGCGGGCATGTCGGCCGAACGCTGGCACCGGGTCATCGACGTGTCACTCAACGGGTTTTATCACGTCACCCAGCCGCTGTTACTGCCCATGATGCGTACCCGCTGGGGGCGCATCATCAACATCACCTCCGTGGCGGGATTGATGGGCAATCGGGGGCAGGTCAATTATTCCGCCGCCAAGGCCGGGCTGATCGGTGCCACCAAGGCACTCGCCAAAGAATGCGCCTCGCGCGGTGTGCTGGTGAACGCGGTTGCGCCCGGCATTATCGAATCCCCCATGAGCGAACGGGTCTTCTCGTTCGAGCAAGTTCGCCAGCTCGTGCCCATGGCGCGCGCGGGCAAGCCCGAAGAAGTGGCCGACCTCGTGGCGTTTCTCGCTTCCGAGCGCGCAAGTTACATCACCGGCCAAGTGATTTCCGTCAATGGCGGTATGGTGTGATTCAACAAGAACCGCGCGGATTCATGTTGAGCTTCGACGACGGCCCACTGCCCGTCAAAACCGAGGCCGTGCTGGATATTTTGAGCCGATACACCGGTGAAGATGGCCTGCCGGTGCGCGCGGGGTTTTTCATGGTCGGCGATGCACCGCAGGGCTTCTGGGCGGGGCGGCGCTACTTCGCGCCCTATGAAGTCTGGATTCACAAGGGCAGCATGCGTCGCCATCCTGCACTCGTGGCGCGGGTGCAGGATGAAGGCCATGTCATCGGCAATCACACCGCACATCACATCTGGGCGCGTTGGCCCCACTACCGCCAACTGCCCACGGTGCGTGAAGAAATTCTAGGCTGGGAAGACGCCGCGATGTCGGCCGGCTGGGACCCAGCAGAATCGCCCCGCTTATTCCGTGCCCCGTATTTGCTCAACACCTCGACCATGCACGCGGCAGCCATTCAACTGGGCTATCAACTCATCGGCGGGTACACCGTCGGCGATGCCGCGCCGGGTAATGGGTTAAGCGCTATTGAGCGACACGTACAACGCATCATGCACACCGCGAGCGATCAACCTGCCCTATTGATATTCCACGATATTTTGCCGATGACCGTGCGCCACCTGGGTGTGATTATCGAAGGCCTGCAGCGGCAGGGACATCAGCTACAGCACTTTGATCCGGCTGGATTTCACGATTAATCGAGTCTGCCTCTCATTGTGCTTTTATGAGAAAAGACAGTATTGAAACGGAGACAGGGTTTGTGGCTACTAAAAAAACCGACATGACGTCTTTTTGTGTTTGGGCAGGGGATATTCTGGTACTGAATATTTTGGGTACCCCCAGCGCAAAACATGATGTGATTGGCAAACCCAAGGGAAATCAGCTTAAGGTCAGTGTGACTGCTGCGCCGGTGGCCGGGAAGGCGACCGATCATATGGTGCGTTTTTTGGCAAAAGAGTTTGGGGTCGCGGCAAGTGATATTGAGGTGGTGTTCGGGCGCTTCAACATCAACAAACAATTACGGATTAAAGCGCCGAAACGGCTGCCCGCCGTGATTGAAAAAGCGCTATCGGGTGGCCCATCTCCGGGGTCTTTGATGTGATGCACCGTCACCTGTTCGCGCTAAGGCTTGAATAACCTGAATCAATAGGATCAGGCTCGACTTATTGCACTATTTTTCCTGAGTCTGGCGAGTATCATTCCGGATTCCGCTGTGCTCCATCTGAGCGACATTGCCGAATGTGAGCGCAAAGTCTTGTTAGCGCGGCGGATCAATTTTCCCGGTTACGCTGCCGTTGCAGCGAAACCAGCCGGCCACACTCAGCCTGGGGTGTTGGGTCGGCAAGACTTCATGCGGGATTTGTTCGCTCATAAAGACAACCAGTTTGCCCAGCTCTGGGCGAATTTCCACCTGTTTTTTTGCGGTATCTTCGGGATAAATCACGAGCTCGCCACCCCAATCGGTCTGCCAGTCCGGGTTTAAGTACAGTACGGTTGAAACCATTCGATTTGCCTGTCCGCGAAAGCTATCACAGTGTTTTTTATAAAATCCGCCGGGTTTGTACACGGCAAAATGGCCTTCATATTCAAACAGCCCCAAAAACAACGCGCGATTGAGTTGCTGTTGGAGTTCGGCCATTTGGTCGAGATAGATTTTTTGTGCGCGTGTCGCGCCATCGAGCCATTTGATTTCATCGCGGCGAATCGCGGTGTTGACGTGGTGAATCTCGCCGCGACCTACGCCGGCTCTTCGTAAGCTCCCCTCGCACGCGTGATGCTCGGCTTCGCTGAGCAACGCCTGACACAAGGCATCCGTGACGGCATGGGGCCATTCAAACCAACCCTGCTCGACCAATGCGTCGGCGAGTTGATCGAACCGGGTGGGGGTGAGTTTCAGCGTCATGAATGAATTCTTTTGAGATGATGAAAATATACAAGGGGGTCAGACGCGATTTACGCTATTCCGCGCACGGTATTTGCACACCACGCCGAGTATGCCGGTGGGGGCAAGACCGCTCGGTTATCCACTCATGGGCGGGCAAACCGTTGGCAATACCACACCGAGTCATGGTTTAAGGGCAAATTGAGCGGAATATGCTCTGCGCGAGCCCCTCTGGCACCGGAACACCGCTTCATCACGCATCCAGAATCACGCTGGCTTCGCCTTCAAGCAAGAGATGATGCCCGCAGCGCACTTCAAAGCCATAACGCACCACCCGGGCATCACCCATGATTCGTTCTGCCCTCACGGTCAGCTTTTCGGTGCAGTCGTCCAGCCGTTCGGCGTGCAGGGCGATGCGCTGTACGCGGGTGATCATGCCTTTTTTGGGCGCGGTGTGGCCGTCGGCAAGCAGGGCGCCGTGCACGGCCATGGCTTGCGCGGCGTATTCGATACCGAGGGCGGCACCGAGTCGGCCATTGCGCCGCAACGGGTTATCCGGCGCGCGGTGGCTGGTGGCGGCGCACTCGATGCGGTGCTCATCCCATTGCGTCACCCGATCGAGCAGACACATGGTGCCCTGATGCGGGATGCGTGCGGCGATGCCGGCGTGATCCAGCATTCCCTCCTTTGAGTATGCATCGCCTTGGGTCATGCCGCCGCCGGGGGTTGGTCGGTTTTTGCGAACGCTGCCGAAACCATCAAGGCCAGAATTGCACCGGGCGCGACGGTGCTGCCAAAGGCATGCAAAATCGGTAATTGCGAGAAGGCGAGTGTGCCGAAGGCGATGACGGTGGTGAGGTTGGCCAAGGCGAGCGAGGCCAATGTCTGGTGATCCGGCGCTTTGCCCTGATTGAAAAACAGGGCGTAATTGGAGCCAATCGCGACGATGAGCAGCAAGCCCACGAGATTTAACATATTGAGCTTCTCACCCGTGAGGTTCAGTCCCGCCATGACGAGAATCACGGCAATCAATAAGGGCAGCAGCACGCGCAGCAATCGTGCCGGGCTTCTCAATACGAAACCCAGTACCACAACGATGGCGAGCAACCCGGCGAGTGACAGCGCGATGGTATTATTGAGATAGCCATTAAACAGGCGCGTGGATTCTGTATCCTTGTCGATCAACAGTGCGTTGGGCACGCCGCTGGCCGCCATGGCCCGTGTTAGGGCAGCCGTGATGTGCTGCGGTTTGAGGGCGTCTTCGTCTGGGGTGTGCAGCCGAATCAACGCGAGCCACTGATCGTTTTGCGGTTGCAGCAGGGCATGAATTGCGAGGCCGAACGAGGTGCCGTTCAGGTCATCGGGCTTGAGCGGCGCTTGTTGGCGAGCCTGCTCGACGGCATCAATGAACGGTGCGAGCTTGGCGGCCTGAATCGGCAACCCCTCGACGGCGGCATGCAGGTTCTGCGTGAGCGTGGCGCGATCGGGTAAGGCTTGCTGGCGGGCGCGCTGGGTTGCTTCACTCGGCAGGAATTTGGCGGGGCTGTCGAAGCTCGTGAGTACGCCCTGTTCGACGAGTGGCGTCAGGGCGGCATCAAGGCGTTCTGCCGCTACCAGGGCCGCTTGCTGGGTTTGGGCTGTGGTCGCGATAAAATAGCGTGCATCACCGGCGCTCATGTCCGTGCGAAGTTCATCATCCACGGCTTTGGCCTGAGCTGAAATTGGGCTCAGGCCAGATAAACCCGTCTGCCAAATCGAACCATGCCGCGCGATGAGCAACACCAAACCCGCCAGCGCCAGCACCACAAACCCCCAGCGCAATAGTTGCAGGCCACGAAATACGGGCGCAAGCCCGCGGCCCAATCCGGCCAGCGAATGCCGATTGAGCCGTGCGGTACCCAGATGCGGCAGCACAAATCGGGTAACCAGCGCGGCGGTCAGCAAACCGGCGATGGAATAGAGCCCAATTTGCGCCAAGCCTGGAAAACCTGAAAACAGAAGCGCGGCAAAGCCGGTCACCGAGGTGAGCACGCCTAGGCGGATCGTGGGCCAGAAGCGTTCCATGCCCGCTGTTGGGTTGCCGTGTTCGGATTCGTTTTGCGTCTGGATGAAGTAATAAATCGAGTAGTCGATGGCTTCGCCAATCAAGGTGGTGCCAAACCCGATGGTGATGCCATGCACCGTACCAAACCCGAGGCTGACCGTCGCAATCGCCACGGCGATGCCCGTCAGTACCGGCAACAGGCCCAGCACCAGCAGGGATACCGAGCGGTACACCAGCAGAAGCAACAGCATAATGGCGACGCTGCCGATGATGCTGAAGCGTTCCACGTCCGCCTTAATCAAACGGCGAGAATCCACCGAAAACACCGGTGCGCCGGAAACCATCAAGCGCAGCGGTGCCATCGCCGGGTTTGAGGTGATGAGGGCGGCAAAATCGGCATGCACTTGCGCTAACGCCTTGGCCATGGCATCGGTATCGGCACCGGCATCGCGGGTTTGCAACATCAGCAGGGCCCGCGCGCCGGTGGGCGATACCCAAGCCCCGTTCTGGCTGCGTGGGGCATGATCCTGTCCGAGCTGATTCACGATGGTGAAGGTTTCGCCGGTAGGATCGCGGGTGAAGATCTTTTGCGAAAACAGCCCGAACGGCGAGGCCAGGAGATCGATGCCGTTGGCGATGGCATCGTGCAGGCCCGTGGGGCTGAACTGTTGCGCTGTCACGGCGGGACTCAGTAGATAGCGATGATCGAACAAGAGCGCTTCATCGGCGCTGCGGGTAGGCGCATTGCCGTTGCGCACCAGGGTAAATAACTCTGATTGCCGCAAGGTGGTGCCGAGCGCTTTGGAGGCCTCGGCACGCGTGCGTGCATCACCGCCTTCAATGCCGATCAGGATCATGCGTGAAATGGCGCCATTCTTGATTTGATCGACTAAAAACGCCTGCTCTGGGGTTGGGTTCGATGGCAGAAACGCGGACATATCTGCCGTGAAGCGGGTGTGCAGAATCACGGTAATGCTTAAGACCAAAATCAGCAGCCACAGGCCGATGACAGGTACACGCCGTTCGAAAGCAGGGTAGCGGTTCATGGGGCGGAAGGCGAGGCGGGTCGGATCGTCATCACCGAGCGGTCGCCATTGGTTTGATCATATTCGATCATCTGCACGCTATCGCCAGCGCCGGTGACACTAATGTTTTTAATCAGGCTCGCGATCCGCGTATCCGTGGGTAAGAGCAGCAGCGTCCAATGTGCAGGGTCGCCGCTGAGTTCGAGCGCATAGCTTTGTTTCAAAATCGCCGCGTTGCCGGTGAGCAGCCCGCGCATGCTGTTGGCATAGGCGGTGGCTTCCGGGTGCTCGGCCAAATGTAGCGTATAGGTTTGACCTTGGCGCGTGTAGGTGAGCACCGCGTCTTGAATGATCATCACCTCATCGCGCGGCGCGGTGGTGTGCTTTTCCAGATAATCCGGCGGGCGGAACGTGAGTTTGCCTTCTGACAGGAGCGGGGTATCGAGCACGCCAATGAATTTTTCTTCCGTGAAGCGCGCCGCACTCTGACGGTGATTCGCCACCGATTGCAGCACCGTTGCGGTACTCCAACTTGTCGGTGGCTCAGCGGTCGCCCGCAATGGCCAGAAAAACCATGCCAACAAAAATATCAACAACCATCGACGCATCATGCAGCGGGCTCTCTCTTGTGTGACGATGGCGGCGGCGCCCAGAAATCGTAAAAATTGAACCAATTGTAGGGTGCTGAACGACAAAGCGATTCCAAAATTTTCACATAATGATCTTGCGCGCTCATGATGGCCTCATTGCGATCAGCGCGCGCGGTTTCGCTAAAATCCGCCAGTTGCTCGAAGTGCACGCGATACCGGTTGCCGCCCAAATACAACCCTGCCATAAAATACACCGGCTTTTTCAGCAAGGCCGCCACGCGAAACGGGCCGAGCGCAAACGCGGCGGGTGCACCCAAAAACAGGCATTTGCGCAGAATATCTTGCGGCAAACTGCGATCGGCGAGCATCCCGACGAGATGGCCCGTTTCGAGCCGGGATTGCGCCGTCAGCATCGAATCCACCTGCCCCAGCGGGATGATGTCGTCTACGGCCTCGGGGTCGACCAGCGCGAGTAGCGCATTAATTTTCCGAGCATTTTCCGGGTACATCAACATGCTCACACGGCGCTTGGCGTTGACCTTGCCCACCGAACGCAAGGCTTCAAAGCTGCCAAAATGCGCGCCGATCACAATCGCACCCTGCGGTGAATCGAATAATTCTTGATTGACGAATTCGATCTCAAACAGATCATGGCGGCGGTCGAGCAGATATACCCGATCATGTACGGTGCTGGCAAACGCAAAAAAATGCCGGAACACCTCGATGCCCTGAGCCGGGCGACCAAAAATGCGTGCGAGATAAGTTTGCGAGGCGCGGCGGGCGGCGGGTACAAACAACAAGAAATACAGCGCGATGGGATACAAAACCCATCGGCTCAGCCGCCGCCCCAAATGTCGCGAGAGCCACAGCATCAGTCGCAGCATGAATTGGCTGCCGCGTTCGGGGCGGCCTTGCCACGTTGCATTCGCGGGGTTGCTCATACCTCAATCCCCTTGGACCGGCTCACGGCGCCGGTGACTGCCACCCCGTCGGCCATTCGCACAGAAAACGCGCAGCGATCGGTATCGGCAGAAAGATCCAGTGACACCTGGGCATCGGGCAATACCGGCTGCAAGAACTTGGCCTGTTCGATGCGCAAACCGGCGGGCGAAACACGCCAGTGGGTGGCGACGCGCTCGACGACCCAATCGAGCAGCAAGGCACCCGGCACAAGGGGGTGTCCCGGAAAATGCCCCGCGAACACGGGGTGGGCCGCCGGGATATGCCAGGTCGTTTGCGTCTTGGGTGCCGTGGCGGCGAGATGCCGATCAAATACCGCCTGCAAGGCCATTTGGGGTAATTTCCCGGTCACGTTGTACGGCAAGGTGTCGACTCGAATCAGCGGCCTGGGCAGGAATACCGGGTCCAGCCGTTCGCGCAGGGCCGCCATGATTTCTGCGCCGGTGCGGTTGGGCGCAATGACCAGCGCACACAGGCGCGTAATGGCGCGCTGCGTATGGGCCGCCTTGGGCAGAAAAAACACGCCGTCGGCCACGTCGTCGATGGCCTTGAGTTGGGCGGTCAAATAATTGAGTGAGCTGCGTTTGCCGGCCATATTGACCTGATCGGCGACGCGTCCGAGCAGGTAAAACCGTCCATCGGGGGCAATCTGCACGCGGTCCGATAACATCACCGGTACTTCGATATGCCCACCTGCGGCGATAAATAATGCGTCGTCCAGACTCGCTGGGGCAGGCGTGAGTTGAATGCCGGGAAACAATGTCCAAGTCGCCGATTGCGTCGGGCGGCGCGTGGCGATCTGGCCGGTTTCCGTGCTGCCATAAATCTCAAACAGCAGTGCACCGGTAGTGGCTTCGGCACGCGCGGCGAGTTCGAGCGAGAGCGGTGCCGTGGCCAGCAGCAGCCGGTCAATTTTGGGAATCGGGATGTCTGCATCCAGCAGGGCCTGCAGGTGAAATGGCGTTGTGACCAGCATGCGCGGCTCGGGCATGGCATCGAGCGCGGCCACGATATCCGCCGGATAAAACGGTTTGCCCGACCACAGCGGGCAGCGGCCGATCAGGCACAAGAGCACCGTCGATTCAAAGCCGAACATGTGCTGCGGCGGCACGGTACCGACAAGACTCATCGGTTGCGCATCGAGCCCGAGTTGGCGCGCCCCGGCCTGGATATTCTGCACCAGCTTGTCCCAGGATTTGACATGCGGCACCGGCAAGCCGGTCGAACCGGAGGTGAACACCCGTGCCACCACATGCGCCGCCGCTACCTGCGGCAGGGTTTCAGCGAGGGGCAAATCGCGGGGGTATTCCTGATACCCAAAATGGGCATAAGGGAACGGCCAATCATCGTGATCGTGCAGGCAAAGCGCATGGGGTGCATCGGCAAAGATTTGGCGCAATGTTTCCTCGGTATAGGTCGAGGGCAGAAGATTGGTTTTCCCCGCCAGAATCGCGGCCGCAAAGCCCACCATGAAGCGGTAGCGATCCTGGCAGATATTCACGATGGGATCGTGCGTGCCCAACTGTGCGGCCAACGCGTGAGCATCGCGGATAAACTGCCCGACCATCACGGCGCCCGTGGGCCGATAAAACATTTTCTGCCGCAGATCAGCGTACACAAGCGGGAGCGATATCATCGTATGGGGCTAGGGTTCAGGGTGCGTGACGGGCTGACGACGGGCCAGCGCCGCGCGACGATAGGCACGAAACGCACTCATCGGGCCCAGTTGATCTTCCGGAGGCAGCACGCGGCGACGCACCAGATATTCAACGCCGAACATCAGCACGAGAAACGGCAGGGTCAGGGTATTGGCAAAAACCGACCACACCAGGATGGGCACGAACAGATACAACAGCACCGAAGTGAAGGCCATGATGAAGAAAAATGCAGTCCAGGCCTGGGTAACGCGGGTGGTGTAGCGCACCAGCAGGGGGTTCATGTGGGGGTGAAGTACGCCGGCAAAACGGGTACACACCGATTCGCGATCCTGGCGCAGGCTCTGGCCGAACCAGAACCCCAGCACCAGATTTGCCGTGACGTGTTGCAGCAGATAAATCAGGCTGATCCGGGTTTGCAGTTGCGGTAACAGCATCAGCGCGCCGCCGATTATCAAGGCCGCCGTCAGCAAGGCCATGTTTTTGCCGAATGTCCGCCACAACACATCCAGCGTAATCAGGGTGATGGGTAAAAAGGCCAGGGCTACCAGCGGGCCGGAAATCCGATCTTTCGGACTCAAAAAATTCGCCAGCAGCACATCAAGCCCAAGCAGGAGCAAAATCAGAATACCCTTGATACGGCCAATGCGCTCGGAGCAAATCATGAGGCGGCCTATTTGGTGCGATGGTCGGTAATGTGCTGCACCAGATAACGCAGCGAGGAGAAAATCCGCGTGTTGTCTTCATCGTCGCTGCGCAGGGCAAAACCGTAGCGTTTGGAGACCATCATCGCAATTTCCAGAATGTCGATGGAGTCGAGCCCCAGTCCTTGGCCGAACAGCGGCGCATCGGCATCAATATCCGCCGCGCTGACCTCTAAATTCAGGCCATCGACGATCAGGTTGGCCACTTCATCCACCAGTTCTTGGGTTGTATCTGTCATTTCAATTGATCCCTGCATATTTTTTTGGCGAATTAAACCGGATTAAACGCTTTGAATGCAAGTACGGCATTACTGCCGCCAAACGCAAACGCGCTGCATAACGCCGCGCTCAAGCCGGTACCGCGTTGCGCATGGGTGATGTGCCGTACCCCGGCGCAGAGTGGGTCGATGATACCCAGATGCGCGGTAGGCGGAATCGCATCCTGCTGCAGTGCCAACACGGTGATTAAGGCTTCAATCGCCCCGGTCGCGCCCATCGCATGGCCGTGCATCGATTTGGTCGCACTCACGGCCAAGTGTTCAGCCTGCGCGCCAAATACGGTTTTTAGGGCCCGGATTTCCGTGGGGTCGCCTTCGCGGGTGGCGGTACCGTGGGCATTCACATAGCCAATCGCTTCGGGCGCAAAACCGGCCTGATCGAGTGCTTGGCGTAGCGCACGCACCTGACCGTGTTCCTCCGGGCGCACGAGATGGGTGTGATCACAACTTGCGCCATAACCCACCATTTCCGCCAGAATTGCCGCACCGCGCGCCATGGCGTGATCCCAGTCTTCGAGCACCAGTGCCGCTGCGCCTTCGGCCAGTACCAAGCCGCGCCGCTCGGCATGAAACGGTCGGCAGGCACGATACGCCGTTTCCACATCGCCCGGTGCCAGTACGCGCATCGCTTCCCAGGCGCGCACCACGCCATAGGCCAGCGGCGCGTCGGAGCCGCCGGCCAGCATGATGTCCGCATCGCCATGACGGATGCGATGAAATGCTTCACCGATCGCCACCGCTGCCGACGCACAGGCCACGGTATAGGTCAAACAGGAGTTACCCAGCCCCAGCGCAATACCGATGTGCGCCGAGGCGGCATTGTTCATGCCTTTTATGACCGCCGTCGGGGGTAAGCGCTCCTGGCCGTTGAGCCACAAATCGCGATAACTTTTTTCAAAAACCAGCGTGCCGCCGAGCGCTGTACCCCAGGCCACACCCGCAGCAGGGTTATCGGCACTGCGTGCCAGACCTGCGTGATCCCAGGCCTCTAGTGCCGCCACCATGCCCAGTTGGGCAAAGCGATCCATCGTGCCGAGCACAGGCCTGGGGATGCGGTCGGTGGGTTCAAACTGGGTGCACCGTACCGCAGGCAGGGATAGTCCGTGCGGTTTATCGTCGGTTTCATAGTGCGTGACGGCCGACTCTCCAGCCAGCATCCGCTGGAAAAAATCCTGTGTCGAGCCGCCAAACGGGCTGACCATGCCCAGACCCGTGATGGCAACCCGCCGAGGCATCATCAGCGCGCCCTGGATTCGGTACGGTTGCAGAATCGCTCAACCATATCGAGCAAGTCCTGCACCGTATCGGGCGTTTGTGTATCGGTCGGTATACTGACGCCGCAACGTTCCTCGAATTCGAAAATCAATTCCAGCAAGGTAAATGAGTCAATACCGAGCGCATCAAGGCGAGCTTCGGGCGTGACTCGGTTCGGATCGGTTTGCGTCCGCTCGGTCAAAAAATCGCGAATCAGTTGAATCGAATCCATGGGTTGCTTTCTATTATTTAAGGGTGTGGTTAGTATCAAAAAATCGATCAATCGTCATCATCGTGTTTCGTCGTTGATGACGCGGGCAATGGAATCCCTGCGGCCGGTAGCCAGCGCCGCAGAAGGGGTGAGGTCACCACCGTGGTCACAATCGCCATAATCACTAAAATGGTGAACATCTGCTGCGAAATAGCACCTAAATCGTACCCCACATTGATGATGATTAATTCCATCAATGCGCGCGTGTTCATCATGATGCCCACCACCTTGCCTTGGGCGTGCGATAGGCCGGTGAAGCGTGTCGCCACATAGGCTCCGCCGAATTTCCCCACCGTGGACAGGAGGATAATGACGCTACACCAGAGCCAGGCCGTTGGGGAGTCCAGGCTACCAATATCCGTACGCAAACCGGTATAGGTGAAGAAAATCGGCAGAAAGAATACCCAGACAAACGGACCGACCTGCCGCTTCCACGCCCGCACAAACGGCTGTTCGGCATGCAGCAGGACGCCCATCAGAAACCCGCCAAAAATCGCAAAAATGCCGAGATGGTAGGTCGTCATCGCCGCAAGAAATATGGCTGCCAGCACGATACCGAGCAGGTTATGGGACAGGTGGTCGCTACCTGTATCGAACCGATGGATCAACCCGCGCATCACCGGGCGAATCACAAACCAGCTCAGCAGGAAGAAGCCCAGGACCCACAGCACCTTGAGCGCAAAACTCATGCCATCGAACTGCGAGACGGTGAGCATGCTCACGAGGGCCAGCAGTAACCAGCCAATCACATCGTTGATCGCTGCCGCGCTGATGGTGATGACGCCGAGCGGCGTGCGCGTCATCTCAAACTCCATCATGATGCGGCCCAGAATCGGCAAGGCCGTGATCGACATTGCGGTGGCCACAAACAATGCCGAACCTAAAGGATTCGCATCCGGCGATAAAATGGGCGCGCTCATCACTCCCGCCGCCAAACCCAGCACGAACGGCAATAACAAACTTGCCAGCGCAATCCAGAATACCGCTCGGCGATTTTGCCGCTGGCCCAAATGGGTGAAATCAAATTCCAACCCGATTTGAAACATCAGCAACACAAGGCCAATTTGCGACAGCATCAGCATCGGTTCAGGCAGGGAGGAGTGGAACACGAAATTAAATGCGCCGGGGAACAGCGCGCCAAAGAACGAAGGCCCGAGCACAATACCCACCACAATTTCCCCGACCACCACGGCCTGCCCTACACGTGCCGCCGCCGCGCCCGCAACACGGGCTGCCAATATGATGACGGTAAGTTGCAGCAGTGTGAAAAAAACCAGTGCCTCAGTTGCGTGTGCGGCGATTTCAGCGGGAACCAGAACCATGGGCGGGCACAACCTTGAATTATGGGCGCATAAGAATACACGCATCCACGCGTAAAGGCTTGAACAACCGATGGTTACAGCCCGCGATATCGCAGCACAATCTGATCCAGCTGATTGGCGAAATTTTGCCGATCGGTCTGGCTGAGCTTGGCGGGCCCACCGGTATTCACCCCCGTTTCGCGCAGCGTTTCCATAAAATTGCGCATCGATAGGCGGCTTTTAATCGAATCGGGCGTGTAGTGTTCGCCACGGGGGTTCAAGGCCAAACCGCCTTTTTCAATGACTTCTGCCGCCAGCGGAATATCTTGCGTCACCACCAGATCGCCCGCCGTCAGCCTTCGTACAATTTCGTTATCGGCCACATCGAAGCCGCCCATGACTTGAATAAACCGAATATTGGCGGCACGCGGAATCGTGATCGGTTGATTCGCCACCAAGGTCATCGACAAGCCTGTACGCGCGGCGGCGCGGAATAAAATTTCCTTGATCACGACGGGGCAGGCGTCGGCGTCGACCCAAATATGCATGGTGTGTACTCGTGGTTGTGGATTGTTTCTGGGCAGCATAAACCGCTGCGCCATGTGCTGTGGTGTTGAAGGATTAAAACAGCATCAAGCAAGAAAAGCTCGGCGGCGTAGGGGATTCGGCTCGCATGGGAACGCACGGGCTACGCAATCGGAGTCTGGTCGTTTTTTGAGCGTGCCCTGACTCACCTGAACAGACTTCGGAATATTGATCCGGTATGGCAAAGTTTGAATAAATCACAAACCCTTCTCCCCTTTGGGAAAGGGGGAAGCGAAACGTTCCGTAGCGCTACCCATTAAAACTTCATGAGGCCAGATCAATAATGCGAAAAAACGACAACCCCCTTGAAAAAGGCCGGATTACCGTAGAATCGAAGCTCAAATCAAGCGGGATAGCTCAGTGATGATTGCCAACAACCGCGCGGGAATTCGTTACGCAGTGGAAAGCAAAAAATCGGGAGGTCGCCATGAGCACCGTTTTATCGCCCCTCATTTCCGAGTTTGAAACAGTCGAACAGGAAGAAAGCGATACGAAGTGGCTACGCGCAAAATGTTAAACGCACCCACACCAATAACCAGTGTTCATGCGGCAGATTGATGGCTTTGCGCTCTCGTCTATCGGGTTTCTGGCGGCCAATTGGCCGCCAGAAACATGAATCTTGACCGGTCAAAATCCCTGATACGCAGAACAAACAACGGTTAAACGCCCCGCCCCGTTTAACATATCACCCCATCTCGGAAGCGGTCTTATTCGTTACAGTGACGAAATTGCTCATAAAAATTAAGCATCGATCCCTGCGAATGAGAACTCATGTGCCACTTCTTCGCGACTTAGTAATATCATTGGGCTGCAGAATGTTGGCCTGCTTATACAGAACGGTTGGCCTACATATGCTTAAATAGCTCTGCATATTTAATGCTAGACAGCCTGTCGGACTTAACACAGTCCTACTGCAGAAAAGTCGGATTTGGCTCCACTCCCCCCCCATTTTTCGTTAAATGAAACAACCATTCGCCTCAAAATCGTGAATGAGGCCTCAAACCGGGCTTTCCTTCGTAACGGATGGTTAAGTCCGACAGGCTGCTAGGCAAAGCTATGAATTCCGGTATCTCGAACACAACATTCTTACCACTTCTTACAGGGGCTTAGCCATGCAAAAAATTGCAAACGTACTGCTTATTGAAAACTCTACAGCGGGCAATCCACCAAAATCATTTGTGGCTCAACGTATCGAAATCACACATGAAAATGATACGGTTGTGCAAGGTGCTGATGGGCATGTCAGCAGAGGTAGTCACCCATCCAAGGTTTTATGGGTTGAAGGAAAAGCGAATGATTTGAGTGGCATTACGAACGTGAAGATAACTGCTGCTGATGGCAGCGTTTTGCTTGATGGTGAATTAAACACATACTCTGGTGCGACTAGAAACACTGATGCAGGCGTTCAGTTCTTCGTTTTAAAAGCAGGCTGCTGAGTAACCATTAAAAACTGTGCGTAGCGAGTCTATGTTTATATCCAAGAAGCCTAACCTAACGTTCGAGCGGGACTGCCACGAAGCAGCCCGCATCAGCCCCTAAACTTAACGCTGGGCTTACAATCGACGATTCCTCCAGCAATCCGGAAGGCGAAAGGCATGAAGATAAAAATACTCATGGTGCTGATCATAGTTATTGCGCTCATCGTCGTCGGTGCAGCAACGTTTGGCTACACTCGTATCTATGCCGACGAGCAACGGATAGCTGCCGGCGCGCCGACCGATAGGTCGCCTAATATCGTGCTCGGCGCGCTTGATGGTGCTTATCTCTCCGAAGTTCAATTGCTTGCGCGTGCCGGGAATGCGTCGGCACAAACTGTACTGGGCGCTAGATATCAATATGGCCTAGGTGTGCCAGCGAACGTCGTTCTTATGCTGCAAAATTATCATGCCGCAACGGGCGCAGGGGATCCAGTAGCACAATTAATGCTAGGGAGACTTTACGACCCGTATCAAGATAATGGATCTATGACTGACTCAGCAGGCAACTTCGTAATCCAGTCGCCGTCCGGTGAAATATTGCTAACAGGGAGTAGCGCCGATGCTAAAAAATGGTATCAACAAGCCGCCTCCAAAGGAAATGTTGCAGCGATGGTGATGCTTGGTGTGTTATTCGAGAAAGAGGAGCGCATGGCTGACGGTAACATCGCTACAGCGGCCAAATGGTTCCAGCGAGCAGCCGAACATGGAAATCTTTATGGTGAGCTCAATATTGGGGAAATGTATGTGGATGGTTACGGGGTAAATAAAGACAAAGACAAAGGTATCGCGTGGCTTGAGAAAGCTGCCGCGCAAGGTAGTGTTGATGCTGAATTCGACCTTGGCATGGCATATGAAGACGACCAGGCCATGCTTGAGGATCGTCAAAAGGCAGCGAAATGGTATTTACTTGCTGCGCAGCACGGTAATCCATTCGCACAGCGAAACATTGGGATGCTTTATGCCAAAGGCGATGGCGTGCCCCGCGACTACGTTGAAGCATATGTATGGTTGAATAAAGCGGCGGCCTATGGCGCCCCCTCCGCGGCGAATGCGCGCGACAGTCTGGAGACACTAATGACGCCGAGCCAGTTGGAGACGGCACAGCGTAAGGCGTCATTGAAAGGCCAGTGAGTAAGGGTAAGTCGTGGTGGGCACGATTAAAATGTGGCCGAGGGTGATCCCAGCCATTCGGTCAACCGGATGCCCACCCCAAGCGTTGAGCCAAGGAGTGTGATCTTGAAAAGTTACGAGCAGCGTGTCAAGGTAACGCTTCTACTGACAGGAATTTGCGCCATTGCCAGCCTTATGGTCATGCTAATTCTGCTTGCCTGCCATCTCAAGGGCTCGTCCCACACCTCAAAAATGTTCTTTACTTGGGGTGGCGCTGCGACAGCAATCTTTGCCCTAATTGCACAGAATCGCCACAGCCACTTCAAGGCTCTGCTAGTCCCCAACACATTCTCCACAGCAGAATTCAATGCGATTTTAACAAAATACTACAAGTATCAATCTTTCGGCAGCTGGGTCTTTCTCGCGCTGGCAATCCTTGGTGTTGTTATTGGGGCGCTTGGGTCCCATTACTAAATAATTCAGGGGAGAGGGCTATGAGCTAGCCTGTGACAAGTCATTCGAGGCGGGCGGCTACGCCGCCGCTCAATTCAAGCGTTGAACCAAATAATCCCGTCGAAGCCTCAGCATTAAAGGAACAGATATGAAGAATGTATTGAACTGGATTGGCATGGTGCTTATTGGCTACATTACCCTCGGAGCCATGCCTACATGGGCACAGCAAAGTCTAACTGGGCCACAAAGTAATGCCGTGAGATCTGCGAAGCAGTACATTAGCCTTTCGGGCTTCTCACGGAATGGGCTTATCCAGCAACTCTCATCGGATGCCGGAGATGGCTACAAGATCACCGATTCTACTGTAGCAGTGGATAGCCTAAACATTGATTGGAACCAGCAGGCGGTGAGGTCTGCAAAGCAGTACCTAAGTATTTCTGGCTTTTCGTGTAAAGGTCTCATCGAGCAGCTTTCATCAAGTGCCGGCGATGGGTACACAAAAAGCCAAGCAACATACGGAGCACAGCAAGCAGGCGCTTGCTAGCTTCGGAGCAGCGAATGCCTAACCAGTCGTTCAAGCCGACGTGGCATAAAGTGCCACGCAGCTTAACTTAGTCGTTAACAACAGTTAAAACAGCCCCGATTTAACATATCCCCCAAAGCGCGAAACGGCACGGGCTGAAAAATCACCAGCGCCCTAAGTGTTTGTTAAAGCAACCCCATAGCGCAGTTATTCATCCCGTTATCCCCGCCGATTGGGGGTAAATCCAACACCCTAAAGCGCAATGCAATTGCAAGAATCGGTATTGCGCGAGTGCCCGGCAGCGGGGTTTAAGCCGATTCGACCGGGTTTTTGGAGGGGTTGTGCAACAACTTCGCCAAATAGCGCCCTGTGTGTGACCCCGTTACCGTGGCCACGTGCTCGGGTGTGCCGGTCGCGATAATGTGCCCGCCGCCGCTGCCGCCTTCGGGGCCTAAATCGACAATCCAGTCGGCGGTTTTGATGACATCCAAATTATGCTCAATCACCACCACGGTATTGCCTTGATCGCGCAGGCGATAGATGACGGCAAGCAGTTGTTCGACATCGGCGAAATGCAGGCCGGTGGTCGGTTCATCCAGAATATAGAGCGTGTTGCCGGTATCGCGTTTCGAGAGTTCCCGCGCGAGTTTGACGCGTTGCGCCTCGCCGCCGGAAAGCGTGGTGGCGTTTTGCCCCAGTGTTAAATACCCCAGCCCCACATCAAGCAAGGTGGTGAGTTTGCGGTGCAGGGCGGGCACGGCAGTGAAAAACGGCGCGGCGTCTTCGATGGTCATGCCCAGCACGTCGCTGATGGTTTTGCCTTTGTAGCGAATGTCCAGCGTTTCGCGGTTGTAGCGCTGGCCGTGGCAGATATCGCAGGGCACGTACACATCGGGCAAAAAGTGCATTTCTACCTTGATGACGCCATCGCCTTCGCAGGCTTCACAGCGACCGCCTTTGACGTTGAATGAGAACCGCCCCGGCGTATAGCCGCGTGATCGCGCCTCTTGAGTGCCCGCGAACAATTCGCGAATCGGCGTGAACAGCCCCGTATAGGTCGCCGGATTACTGCGCGGCGTGCGGCCAATCGGGGATTGGTCGATGTCGATGACCTTGTCGAGCAGGTTCAAATGCTCGATCCGCGCATGGGGTGCCGGTCGGGTGCTGGCGCCGTTCAAATCACGGGCGGCAATCAGATACAGCGTGTCGTTGATGAGCGTTGATTTGCCCGAACCCGAAACGCCGGTGATGCAGGTGAGTAATCCCAAGGGAATTTCGAGCGTATCGCCCACCAAATTGTTGCCGCCTGCGCCGTAGAGTCTGAGCATGCGTTCAGGGTTTGGCGCCATGCGCGTGGGCACGGCAATTTTTTTCTTGCCCGATAAATAGGCGCCGGTGAGGGAGTTCGGGTTGGCGGCAATTTCAGCCGGGGTGCCTTGCGCGACGATGTACCCGCCGTGCACGCCGGCGCCGGGGCCAATATCCAGCACGAAATCGGCGGCGCGAATGGCGTCTTCGTCGTGCTCGACCACAATCACGGTGTTGCCCAGTTCACGCAGATGATTGAGCGTGCCGAGCAGCCGGTCGTTATCGCGTTGATGCAGACCGATGGAGGGTTCATCCAGAATGTAGGTGACGCCGACCAGGCCCGAACCAATTTGGCTGGCCAAGCGGATGCGCTGCGCCTCGCCGCCGGAGAGCGTTTCGGCAGAACGGTCGAGCGATAAATACGTGAGACCCACATCGTTCAAAAACCCCAGCCGCGCGCCGATTTCCCGCACGATGCGCCCCGCGATTTCACCGCGCGCGCCGGGTAAATCCAGGGTTTTGAAAAACGTTAACGCTTCGTTAATCGAGCGATGGGTGATGGCGGGCAGGTTTTCGTTTTCGATAAACACATGGCGCGCCGCCACGTTCAAGCGGGTGCCCCCGCAAGCTGGGCAAGCGTGTTCGGCAATATATTTCGCCAGTTCTTCGCGCACGGCCTGGGAATCGGTTTCGCGGTAGCGCCGATCCATGTTCGGCAGCACGCCTTCCCAGGGATGTTCCTTGCGCGTCGGCTTGCCCTTGGTATCGAGATAGGTGAAGGCAATTTTATCGCGGCCACTGCCGTTCAGGATTTTCTGCTGAATCTCCTCGGGTAGCACCTGCCAAGGCATTTCCAGATCAAACGCGTAATGTTGCGCCAAGCCGCTCAGCAGCTGGAAGTAGTAGATATTCCGTCGATCCCAGCCGCGAATAGCACCTGCGGCGAGTGAGAGTTCGGCATTCACAATCACTTTGGCAGGATCAAAAAACTGTTTTACGCCCAAGCCATCACAGGCCGGGCAGGCACCCACCGGGTTATTAAATGAGAATAGGCGGGGTTCGAGTTCGGCGAGCGCGTAGCCGCAGATCGGGCAAGCATGTTTGGCGGAAAAGGTATGGGTGGTGTTGTCATCCATATTCACCACAAAGGCGCGACCTTCGGCCATGCGCAGTGCCGTTTCAAATGATTCGGCCAGGCGCAGGCCAATATCCGGGCGAATTTTGAGCCGATCGACCACCACTTCAATCGTGTTTTTACCTTTGGGGTCAAGCGGCGGCGTCTCATCAATTTCGTACACACGGCCGTTAATCCGCACCCGTAAAAAGCCTTGTGAGCGCCATTCATCGAATAATTTGGCGTGTTCGCCCTTGCGATTTTCGATCACCGGCGCGAGCAGCAACCAACGTGAATCTTCCGGCAGCGCCAGCACGTGATCCACCATCTGCGACACGGTTTGCGCGGTTAAATCGATGCCATGTTCCGGGCAGCGCGGGATCCCGGCGCGGGCATACAAAAGCCGCAGATAGTCATAAATTTCCGTCACGGTACCGACGGTCGAACGCGGATTGTGCGACGTGGTTTTTTGCTCAATCGAAATGGCGGGCGAAAGCCCTTCGATGTAATCAACGTCGGGCTTGTCCATCCGCGACAAAAACTGCCGCGCATAGGCCGAAAGCGACTCCACATAGCGCCGCTGACCCTCGGCAAACAAGGTGTCGAAAGCAAGCGACGACTTGCCCGAACCGGATAAGCCGGTAATGACGATCAGCGCATCACGCGGTAAATCGACATCAATATTTTTGAGGTTATGCGTGCGTGCGCCACGAATGCGGATAAACGGGTCGGCCATGGGAATCCAAAAAGTAAGCTTAAAATAAGGAAAACGGTGGGCTCGATTCAAACAGGAAAGTATCGGCCAACTGATTTATAGTACGGACTTTAGCGCGTCGCCGAAACAGTCCGCAGCGCGCAACCGACAATAGCATGAGGAAAAATACTGATGGCCAGCCGTGGAATCAATAAAGTCATCGTCTTGGGTAATCTCGGTAAAGATCCCGAAGTGCGGTATATGCCCAGTGGTGGGCAAGTAACCAATATCACTGTCGCTACCTCCGAAACATGGAAAGATAAAGACACCGGCGAACAAAAAGAAGCCACCGAATGGCATCGCATCGTGTTTTTCAACCGTTTGGCCGAAATTGCCGGGCAGTATCTGAAAAAAGGCAGCCAAGTGTATATCGAAGGCGCGCTGAAAACCCGCAAATGGCAAGATCAAAGCGGCCAAGACCGCTACACGACCGAAATTGTCGCGAGCGAGATGCAGATGCTGGGCGGCAAACCGGGTGGGCAGGGCGGCAGCATGGGCGGCAACGAATCCATGAGTGGGGATGACGATGGCTACAGCAGCGCACCACCAGCCCGCAGTGCGGGCAATCGTGCCTCAGCACCCGCACGGCCGGCAGGTAATCGGGATAGCTATGGTACGCCGCCTGCGCCGCCATCGCGCACGCCAGCCAAAGCCGAGCAAAATTTTGTGGATGATGATATCCCCTTCTGAGTTTTACCTGAACGGATAATGTGTTATTTGCTATTTGTATCCCGAGCCAGTGTCCTTACTGGCTTTTTTCATGTGGGCTTTTGGCTATTTCGGCACTCAGTTGTACGTATTCTTTTGAATTTAATCGCTAAATTGCGATGGCGCGGCGCATGTGTCATAAAACAGCCGTTCTTTCCCCTATAAAACCGAGCCTCCCATGCAATTCATTCGTGGTCTGAACGCAATTCCCCCTTTCTCGCTGGGTAGTGTGGTTACGCTGGGTAATTTTGATGGCGTTCACTTAGGGCATCAGGCCGTGCTGCGGCAAGCGGCACACTGCGCGCAGCGCCATCATTTGCCGCTGGTTGTGTTGATTTTTGAGCCCCTGCCGCGCGAGTTTTTCAACCCGGCAGCGCCGGTCGCCCGCCTTGCCCGGCTTCGGGAGCGGGTTGCCTTTATTCAGGAGATGGGGCTAGTCGATTATTTGATTGTGCTGCCCTTTAACACGGCGCTGGCCAACATGACGGCGCCTGAATTTATTCAGCGTATTTTGGTGGATGCCTTGCATGCACGGCAATGTGTGATTGGTGATGATTTTCGTTTTGGCCAAGGGCGGCGGGGTGATTTTGCGTTATTGCGCCAGTTTGGCGAAGTCAATCAGTTTGCGGTGGAAGCGGCTGCCACCTGGTTGATTGATGATGCGCGGGTGTCTTCAACCCGAATTCGGGCGCATCTCGCCCAACGGGATGTTGCCGGAGCTGCGCGCTTGCTGGGGCGGCCATTTACCTTGTGTGGCCGGGTGATTCACGGCGATAAACGCGGGCGACAACTCGGCTTCCCTACGGCCAATGTCGCTTTGCATCGTCGCCTATCGCCTCTGCGCGGGGTATTTGTGGTTGAAATGCAGCTACCCGATGGAATGATCCATGCGGGGGTGGCCAATATCGGTACGCGCCCGACGGTCGATGGTCAAGACGCCCGTTTAGAGGTGTATTTGTTCGATTTTAATCAGGATATTTACGGGGAAATAGTGCGTGTCGAATTTTTACATGACTTGCGTGATGAGCAAAAATTCAGTTCGCTCGTGGCGTTGACCGCGCAGATCACCCAAGATTGTACCGCGGCACGTGCCTGGTTAAGTTCGACTGGTACCTAACGTCGTCATCACCATTGGAATGGGAACATTCCTCAAGGCGCCAGCAGGGGCACATAGTCGGAAACAAAATTCCCACCCGCAGAGCGCGGTTTTTCGGCATCGATTAAGGTCGGTACGATGCCTATGCCATACGTGAATTCACCCACGGTGGTGTTAATCGGTCGATCCGTAATCACGTCACCGACGGCATAAGGCTGGCCATTTTGATGGGTATAGGCTTTGTCGGCCTGACGGAAATAACGCAATGAAACCGGTGTTTGTGGGAAAACGTCTTTCCCGAAATCAAACCGCTGGGTGACGACGACCTCGCGGTAGCGTCGTGCCGCTTCCAGGGCATTTGCGCGCGTGGGTAAAAACAGCGTCGGTAACATCCGCCCCTCGGCATCCAAATAGGCGCCCTTGGCTGTAAATTCTCGGATTAAGAGCAAGCGCTCTTGTTGCGCGCGCGCAAGGGTATCCACCGCGTTGCGGACGATCACTTCATTCAAATCAGGCCAATTTTGGCTATACCCTTGCGCCTTGGTGATTTTTTGAGCCAAAAATGCATCTACCGTCGGGGGTATGTCGCCATACAAGGAGATGCCAACGACATGATCCAGGAAGAACCGGAATTCACCTTGTTTGGCATAGCGATTGGCGGGTTCTTTGGTGCTGAGCGTACCAGGCGTTTGAGTGGCCTCAGCGTTCGGGCTCGCCTGATAACCCAAATAATTCATTTCTTGCCAACCTGCCGCACCATTGAGTTTGCGCGGCAGCGCCCATGTCGAATCAATCGTGTTGCCGGTGCCTGAGGTGAACACGGGGTTTTGGCCGATGTCGGATTGGCGCACATTGCTGGAATGGCAACCCACACACTGAGTTAGCTCGGCAGGGGTTTGCGGGCGCAAATCGCCTTTAGCGTCTTCAATCCAGCCACCAATAATCCAGCCAGTGCCATTCTCGATCCAGCCATCGGTGCGACTGGCATACACCGGGGCCGATTCTTCCTTGAGCGTCATGCCAAATTCATCGGGATACCACTCGTGCAACTTGATCATCCAGCGCACTTCTTTCACCCGCTGCGCTCGGGTGCCAGGAAATGGGCTAATCGCGGGGTTCGTGCCATCGGCTTGCACATCCACATAATGCAACGGATGCGCGAATTCGGTACCCAGCGGATATTGCCCGCGCACAATGTTGACCGAACTCGCCGCACCCGCATAATGCGTTGGTGTGTCGGTGCGCCGATTTTGGATATTGGCCGTCACTAATTCCAGGTTCTCGCGGTAGGTGTCGAGCGAAAACTGGCCAATGGCATCCCGCATAAATTGAGCCGGTAATCGGATATAAATCCCCGAAACGCTACCCGCCAAGGGCGTGAAAATCCCATAGGGCATGAAATTCACCGCGCGCCAGCCCGTGATAAAGCCTTGTCCATCATTGAAGAGCCCATCCGCTTCACGGGGCGTGCGGACAAAGCCATCTGCCTTGGCGGGCAAGTCGTCCGGATTTAAACCGGGAAATAAGCGAAAGGGTGAGTCGACCTTGGCATCCCATGCTTTAACCGAACCGGGGCGCTGGGCAAAGGCTGCACGCCAGTTATTTTGGCGAATGTAGGTTTGCATATCCCAGGTATCGGCCTGAAAACCGAGCGCATCAACCGCAGCGCGTAAAACCTCGGGTTTTAATGTGTTAATCCAAGGGTTAATACTGGAGTTAGCCACTTGCGGGTAATCGAACACGCCAAACGCATAATCGGCTTGTAAATTACCAATATTCGGATTTAACCCCGCCTGCGGATTGTTATTGCCTAAATTGAGTGCGGCGACCCCATCGGTATGACAAAACAGGCAGGCATTTTGGGTGCCGCCCCCCGTTTCAATAAAACATTGCGCGGGTATATGGGCATGAGGATTGGCAAAAGTGGCACGGCTAATAAATTCACCGCGCAATGGGACCGATTGCACGGGGGTATTTACGGAGGGGGGTATTTGCGATACAGACTCTCCAGCACCCGATCCGCTGCCACAGGCAGTCAAAAACAGCGATGCAGAGATCATCGTTACCAAGCCAAAAAAATACTGCGGATGAATTCTCATTGGGTAACCCTCAAATTCTTTTGATAAAAACCGGAATAAATTGAATTTCTATCGAAAAAACAAGGCCGGATAAACCGGCCTTTCATTACCTCGAATCAAGGCATAACACCTATCACCGCATTATTTGGCAGTAATCGCTGGCAAGCCGCCGATATAACCTACCTTGGCTGTTAAACGATAATTTGGTACGTTGTATTTATTTACGCCGTACAGTTCAATCGCCTTGGCAGTCAGCGCAGTGGTCAGCGCAGGGGGTTGTGAAGAAATCCAATCCCCTTGATGCTGATTATTGGCCATGATGTACGCGTGACCGTTCATGCTATCGACAATTTGCAAGCCCGTAGCCTCGGCGCCCGCAGCCACGTTCAAAATACGGCTGAGCTGCCTGGTGTCCACGTTATAGGCCCAAACGTAGTTGTTGACGTGGTTGCCTGAATCTTCACCCACAAACAAAGTGCGCATGGCTTCTGAGTAGAACAAATTATCGGTATTCGCGATGGAGTTAACGTCCGCCTTGTTGCCGTTTGCATCGGCTACAATCGGCTTACCGAGCAATGCGGGCTCTACGTAGGTTTTAACCGCCACGTAGTTTGAATTGATGGGTGCACCCAAGGTGTCTTTCTGACCCGATTGAAGATCAAACGTATATGTTGCGCCAGCCGCATTCGCCTTCACGCGGATATCATCCACCGGGCCACCATCGGCGGTGAGCATTGATGTCTGGATATAACTCATCGCGTAATACATTTTTTTATCTTTTTCGTTAAATGTAACGCCTTCACCTTTGGTGAATTCGGTGGTGGCGCCCAGATAGGCGGCATAACGGCGCGTTTCAAGGAAGGCGGCAGCCTGTTCCATGCCGGGCTTCAATTTGAGCCAAATGGTTTGCGCAGAACCGGCACGCGTCGGGACGTAGCCAGCCACTGCTGTCATGGAATAATCGAAAATATCACCGATGGTGATGCCGCTATCTATCAAGGCTTTGATTTGATCAAAGGTGCTGTGACCCAGTTTCACCCACGTGATGTTGGCTGTGCCGCCATCACTGCCATCGGGCGATGTTTGGTTCCATTTGGCGGCGTATACCACACCACCGGCTTTGGGGTTATTTTGAACATCGCCCACAAACATAAACAAACCGGAGTAAGCACCGTCATCGCCATAAATTGCGGTGCGTCCATCGGCAGCAAAACGGGCTAATTCCCACGTACCCCGACCCATTTCATAGTGTTTGGTTACGCCATAAGTGCCGTCTTCTTTAACGGCGACTTCAACGGGATAGCCGTACTGGTAGGGATTAGCTGTTTTGGTTTTATTAAAATAGACATCG
Organism: Pseudomonadota bacterium; assembly: GCA_021801265.1. Lineage (GTDB taxonomy): Bacteria > Pseudomonadota > Gammaproteobacteria > Halothiobacillales > Halothiobacillaceae > Halothiobacillus. The sequence goes on from JAJYYE010000001.1 coordinate 690,696, forward strand.
GTCAATGCCGTTAAGCCGGCGGCTGTGGTGGTGTACTTTTTCTCACCAGGCACAAAATACAGGTCATAGTCCTCCTCGCCACCGAGGTGGGTGTTCCACGGTGTGGGGCCGCCCGCGCAGAAAATCCAGCCGCCTTGCACGCTGGCAAAATCCACGGGTTTCTGGCTGGTGACGGATAACTTGCCATCGGCTGCCTGACTGATATCAGAAAGGCTCATTTCCATTGGCATACGGCTATACCAGCCCGGTACTTTGTAGGCCTTTTGACCATCGGCTAATACGTCATCATATTCCCAGTGATTGACGAGGAATAGTTTATTGCCCACTTTGAGCAGGCTATTGGCATCTGCCGTTTCAGCAATCACCGGATCGCCATTCGGATCCATGATTGGCTTCATGTTCATGTCGTATAACTGGGCTGCGGCCTGCTTAACGCCGCCCACCGTTGAGATGGTATCGGTGTTATTGAATAGTGTGTTGTAGGCGAGGGGAATACTTTTGGTCGTACCATCAGAGTAAGTCACCATGGCGACGGATTTAGTGTAGGTACTCAGCACATCGACATCGGTGGTGGCCACGGGCGTGTCAGAAAATGTGACGCTCACGGCGGTTGCGGCAACTGGTGCGGGTGTTGCCGCTGCGGTGGTGTCGTTTGTGCTATGGCAACCGGCCAGACCAGCCGCTAAAACGCTGGCAATGGCCAAAGCGAGTACATTTTTTTTCATTTCAGGCTCCCAAATCGGTTTTTGCATTTAAATCGGAGTGAGTTAAGTGTGTCTTGTGAACTTCAGAGTGGGCATGTTAGGCGCGCTTTATGAACGATCCGTATTGATTTGATGACGTGTTGATTGCATTTAAGTAATTGATAAAAAAGAAATCTATCACATTTATTTGCTTTGGTATTTATATTTAAAACTACCATCTGTCTTAACCCTTTGGGTTTTGGGTCGACTATCTTTGGTGAAAGCGTGTTCCATTTTTATTACACTTATGTATTATTCACTTATGTAATAAATCGAGGGGCGTGATGCGCGCTGTTCAAAAACTGGGTGTTGTGCTGTGTGCCGGTTTGCTGAGTGCCTGTGCCGATACAGGGGGCATTCATTCCACTTTGGTGCCAAAACCGTTGTCGCAGCTTAGTTTGAGCCACGGGCTGGTCAACCTGTCACAGGCGGATAGTCCCAAACCGCAGGCTGATTGGTGGCGGATGTTGGGCGATGCGCAATTGGATGGTTTGATGGATGAGGTGCTGGCGCATAGCCCGACGGTCGCGTTGGCAGCGGCGCACGTGCGTGAAGCGATGGGGCTTGGCGAGGTGGCCGGTGCCAGCCTCAAACCTCGTGTCGATTTCAAGGGCAAGGTCAGTGGCATGCATTGGGCGGATAACGCACTGGCACCGCCTACGTTGGGTGGGGCGGATACATGGTTTAATTTCACGAATCTTTCGGTCTCTTATGCCTTGGATATTTGGGGGCAGAACCGCGCACGCGCACTTGCCGCCACCGATTTGGCCCGGGCTCGTGTGGAATCACAGCGGGCGGCGGTTTTGTTGTTATCCAGCCAGATGGTTCAGGCTTATGTGTTTTATGCGCACGATACGACGCAGTTGCGCGTACTGACTCAGTGGCAGGCGTCGGCCGATAAGGCGGTAGCGATTGAGCAAATCCGTTTGGCGCATGGCTTAACCGATGCCGATCAGGTGGCGCTGGCAGCGTTGTCAGCCGCGCAAGTGGCCGAGCAAATCGCCGTGTTAAATGGTGATCTTCAGTTGCGCGTTGAACAAATCGCCATATTGACTGGGCGCGGCGTGCGCACTCGTATCCCCCTACGCCCACCCAGTTTACTGGGCGAAAGTCAGCCCAAGTTTAACTGGCAGGTGCCCCATCACGTGCCGATTAATCTGATTGGCGCGCGCCCCGATGTGCAGGCTCGGCGCTGGGAGGTGGAATCGGCCACACAAAACATCAAGGTGGCGCGTACAGCATTTTATCCGAATATTAATCTGGCGGCGAATTTGGGCAGTTTTGCCGCGTCGGGTGGGTTTTTGAGCTTTCTGAAATCGAATTCCGCGTTTTACAGCGCCGGCCCCAGCGTATCGTTGCCGATATTTGAAGGTGGGCGTTTACGCGGGCAGTTGCGCGCGCAGACTGCACGCTATGACGCAGCGGTGGCGCAGTACGACCAAACCTTACTGACCGCCTTGTCGCAGGTGGCCGAGGCGCTCACTCAGCTGCAGACATTACAAGCGCGCCAAGCGGTATTGACCCTTGCTGTGCGCGCTGCCGATCAAGAATACGCCATCGCCCAGCGCCGCTACGCGGCGGGGCTCAGTAACCGTTTGCCGGTGCTGGCTGCGCAGAATCGGCAGTGTGCCTTGCAGTTAAAGCAGGACGAGATCGATAGCCAGGTCTTAGCCAATTTTGCCGGTTTATTCGCCGCGCTCGGCGGCACGGTATTACCCGAAGCGCGGCCCGTGCCGCCCATGGCAGGATCATTGTATGAGTAAATCACCCAAGCAGGGCCGCCTGCCCGTTGCCCTGAGTTTCCGCCCAGCGGATGATCGACTCGCGCGCACGGCAGAGCGCAGCCCCGATTTTGATTTAGAAACCGTCACCTTGGCGAGATTGATTAACTTTGTGAGTAAGGGCTTGGCGAATGCGGCCAATGGCGGGCTTAAGGCGCATGGATTAAACCATGCGGCGTATGCGGTGCTGGTGATGCTCTATGGCTCGGCGGACTTCACTTTGACCCCTTCCCAGCTTGTGGATGCGACCCATGAGAAATCTGCCAATATCACGCGGATTTGTGATGAATTGCTCAAAGTGGGTTTGATTGCCCGTTCGTTTGATGCGAACGATCGGCGTCGGGTACAAGTCGCGTTGACGCAGGCAGGCCGAGTGGTTATTACGCGGGTTTTGCCGGATATGGTGCAGGTGACACAAGGCAGCTTTATCCACCTTTCGGCCAAGGAACGGGCGCAACTGAACCACTTGCTCAGAAAAGTGATTGATGGGCAGGAGCAACTCGCGTGAACCCGCAGAGCTTACCCATGCCCCCTGCGCCACGCACTTTTTGGCGGATCAGCCCCGAATGGCGCCAATTTTGGTTGGGTGAGGCAGCCGACTGGCTGTTTGTATTCAAAACCGTGTTGGCGGCCTTTATTGCCTTGTGGTTGGCCTATCGTTTGGAGATGCAATCGCCCCGCACAGCGGTAGTAACGGTTTTTATTGTGATGCAAGCGCGCACGGGCATGGTGGTGGCCAAAGGGTTTTATCGGGCGCTGGGTACCTTGGTGGGCAGCGGAGTTTCCCTGCTTTTGGTGGCAGCTTTTGCGCAAGATCGCGGGTTATTTCTGGCCGGACTTGCATTGTGGGTGGGCTTTTTAACGGCGGGCGCCACGTTATATCGCAATTTTCAATCATATGCGTTCGTGCTGGCGGGCTACACGGCCTGTATTGTGGGCTTGCCCGCCGCGCTGGACCCCGCACACGCCTTTGACATCGCCACCACCCGTTTAAGTGAGGTGATGCTTGGCATCGGGGTGGCGAGCGTGGTGAGTGGGCTCGTGTTTCCGCTTTCATCACGTAGCCTATTGCTGGCCGCTGCTCGCCAACGCTTTGATTCTTTGATGAGCGCCACGGGGCGGGTGATTGGTTTTGGCATACCGCGAACCGAATGGGGCAGTTTGCACCTCAAGGCCATCAACGACATCATGCAGCTCGATTCCTACCGCTCGTTTGGCTTGTTTGAAGATCAAAAAACGCGCGCCCAAAACGAAACTGTCCAGCAGATGAGTGCCGAATTAATTGCCGCCGCCAGCACCTTGAACCTGCTCAATCAGCATCTGTTGCGGGTGAACCGCAGTGCGATGAACCCGGTGCGCGATACGCTCGACCCCTTGTTAGCGATTGGGGTGCGGATTTTAACTGCCGAACCGCCCGCTGCGCCCGCTGACCGGCTCGAACTGCTGGCGCAATGGCAGCAGGAGATCACGCGACAGATTCCCCTAATTAGCCAGACGATGACGGATCAGCTCAATGCGAAACAGCGTTTGGCGCTGGACGCGACTTTTTTGTTATTGCAGCAGTTTTTGCAGGAGCTCATGCGCTATGGCAGGCATTTTTTAGCGCTGCAATCTGCCGAGCATGCGGCTTTGATCGAACAACCCCCCAGCCCACGGCGCCCGCTGGCTGAGCGGCAGTTTTGGCATAAAACCGACTGGTTGCAGCCCTTAATCGCCGCGCTCCGTACGATCATTGTGTTGAGCATCATGTCTTGGTTTTGGGTGAGCACCGCGTGGCCCAAGGGTGAGATGGCATTAATTATCGCCGTGGCTATCAGTGCCTTGTTTTCCACGGTGCCCAATCCTGCAAAAGCAGCACAGCAGATGGGGTTGGGCGTGGCGCTGTCGATTGCTCTCGCATTTGGCTTTGGTTTTATGATTTTGCCGCATCTGTATGGTTTTTTAGGTTTGGCGGTCGGGCTTGCGCCGTTTTTGATGTTGGGTGCGTACTTAATGACGCAGCCGAAATGGACCGGCTTAGGGGCGGGCTTTGGGATATTTTTTAGCACCTTGGCGATCCCCGGTAATCAGTTACAGTTGTTTAATTATGTGGGACTCGTGAATAACGCCATCACCTTGCTGTTAGCCATTTCTTTGCTCATTGTGGCGTTTTTTACCCTCATGCCCGCCGGTAATCGCCTATCGCGCCACCGCATGCTGCACGCGCTAGATAAGCAACTGTTGGTGGCCTGCCAGCATCCTTTAAAAGGCTTGCGCCGTTCCTTTGAACGCGACACCCGCGAGCTTTTACGTCAAGTGGTGGGTATTCCCGGCCTGAAGGCGGCGCATAATACGGCTGCGTTAAGCCGAGCATTGACCGTGCAAGCACTGGGGCGGATCGTGATTGAGCTGCGCAAATTGACTCAGCCTGTCGCGTCGGTCACCTTATCTGAGCCGCAGTGGCTGCTGATATCGCCCAACATCAAGGTGACGCCCAAGACACGCCGGCGGATGCCATATTGGCGCGCGCCAGCACTGCAGGGGCAGCCAGCGCCGACCCAGCCGGGGTTACTACGCGATTTGCCCGAGTACGTCGCCCAATGGATTAGTGCCATGGCGCAGTTGTATCAGCGGCCCAGTCGCCATTACAGGCTGGCGGCGCGACAGGCGCTACATCAGGCGGAGCAGTATTTTCCGCACGATCCCGAAGCCGCTGACGAGCCGCACAACCGGCAGATTCAAATTTACTTATATTTGGCGCAAAACCTCATGACTCGGTTGCCTGGGCAAACCCCACCGTCCGCACCGACCAAGGCAGCGCCAGCTGATGAACCCTATGAGGTGCCGCCCGATGCCGCGCGAAATTCCGTTCTTTGATGCGCTGATTCCCATGGTACTGCTCATTCTGCTTGTGAGTGCCGTGCTGTATTTTGTGTTGGCACGCCTCGTGGAGGCGGTGGATTTAGCGCAGTATGTTTGGCATCCGGCCTTGTTTCGATTCGCCATTTTTGTGGTTTTATTCAGCAGCTTAAGTTTATGGTGGTATCCATGAGTCTCAAGGCGTTGGGCCGCTTTGTTGTCACCCTGTTTGTGGTCGGCGTGGCGGCGTATTTGGGCTACCGGTTATGGCTCAATTACATGGATGGTGCTTGGACGCGCGATGGTCGCGTGCGTGCCGATGTGGTGCAAATTACCGCCGATGTGAGTGGCCGCGTCACGAGCGTACCGGTGCACGATAATGCGTTCGTCCATCAGGGCGACGTGCTGTTCACCGTCGATCCCGATCGCTATCAACTGGCAGTCACCAATGCTCGGGCGGCGCTTGCGGGCGCCGAGGCCGAGTGGTCGATGCGCGAACAGCAGGCCAAACGGCGCGCCAAGCTGGATTCTGAGGTGGTGTCTCAAGAAAATAATCACGATACGCACCAAGCTGCGGTGGTGGCCAAAGCGCGGCTGGATCAGGCGCGCGCCGCGCTGGATTTGGCTGAGCTCAATTTGCACCGTGCCACCGTGCGCTCGCCTGTGGATGGTTATGTCACCAATTTCTTATTGCGCCCGGGTGATTATGCGGCGGTGGGCGCGCCAAAAATGGCGATTGTCGCGGCGCATTCCTTTTGGGTGTACGGCTATTTTGAAGAAACGCGACTGAAGAAAGTGTGGGTGGGTGATACGGCCGAGATCACGCTCATGGGGGACACCCAGCCGATAAAAGGGCGGGTGGCCAGCATTGCCTATGCGATTGCCGATCGGGATAACCCCGTGGCGGCCGATTTAACCGCCAACGTGAACCCCGTGTTTAACTGGGTGCGCTTGGCCAGCCGCATTCCCGTGCGCATTGCGCTGGAGGATGTGCCAGCCGATGTGCATTTGGCTGCGGGGATGACCTGCACCGTGGTGGTTCAGCCCCACACTCCTGCAAGTGAGAAATCAGGCCGGAAATAGGGCTATGGGTTTGGTCTGTTGACGCTTAAAAAATCCCCCTCAATCCCCCTTTTTTAAAGGAGGAGGCAGGTTTCCACAAGTGCGCTACGCATGAACCCTTCAGGAGACTGGACCCATATCCGTATCCATAGGGGGCGGGCTTATTTCAGTACCCGCCAGCCGATCGGCACATTGGTGATCCCATTCGACAGCCAAATATCGCCGTCCTGTACCGTGAGTGAGAGCTGCATTGTGCGCTCAATCAAGGCCTCCAACGCGGTGATGGTGGCGTCATCCACGGCAAACACCCGCAAATTATCAAGTCGATTAAACTCTTTGGCTGATTTGTCCCACCACACATCAAGCCCCCGACTGCCATAGGCGTACACCCGTACCTGCTTCGACCGGCCGGATGCTTTGCGTAAGCGGCGCTCATCAGGCAGGCCAATTTCAATCCAGAGATCAATTTCATCGGTGAGCGATTTTTGCCAGACATCCGGCTCATCATCCGCCGATAACCCTCGGGTAAAACTTAACGACCCGGACGCATTCAGCGCAAAAGCCAGCAGGCGCAACATCAACCGCGCTTGGGTCTCGGAAGGGTGCAAAGCCAGGGTTAACACGTGATTGGCGTAGTAGTGCCGATCCATATCGGCAATATCGATGTCGGCCTTGAAAATGGTGGCTTTGAGCGCCATGGGGGGTATCCACAAATGAATTAATCCGACACTTTACCCCGTAGCGCCTTGGTTTCGCCACGTTGCGCTTTTTTCGCCAGCCGTTTTAGCTGTGCGCTGTGTCTGGGTTTGGTGGGTTTGCGCAATTTGATCGGACGGGTTGCGGTATCGATGAGTGCCTGCAGCCGCGTTAGGGCATCGCTGCGATTTTTATCCTGGCTATTAAATCGCTGCGCCTTGATCACAATCACGCCATCGCGGCTGATGCGCGTGTCATTCAGCGCCAGAACTTGCGCCTTGATCTCGTCGGGTAAGGAGGAGGCGGATATATCAAACCGCAAATGCACGGCGGTCGATACTTTATTGACATTCTGCCCACCCGAGCCTTGTGCGCGGATGGCCGTGAGGTCAATTTCCGTCAGCGGAATTTGTGGGGAATTGTGCATGGAAATGCTCAGATTTTTTTGGCAATTTCCCGATCGATCAGCCGGTGTGACCACAGGCCACCAAAGGGGATGAGGGCGGCGATAAAGACTTGTGCTGCTCTGCCAATCGATAAATGTTTTTGCACGACCGCCGTGATTAAAACCAGCATCGCCCAGGTGAAACATGCCCCGTGAATCGGCCCCATGATTTTGACGGCTATGGGTAATCCCGCCCAATATTTGAGCGGCACGGCAACAAACACCAGGGCGATTAGGGTGGAGCCTTCTGCCAAGGTCATCACACTCAAGTGACGTAATACCCAAGGCGCATGAGTGGCTTTGGCGGCAGGGGCAGGCGTTGGGGATGACATGGGGGGTCTCGGCGGTATTGATAAGGTTTGTTAACCCTACATCAATAGGCGATGGCAAAGCAATTTACACAGGATTGCAAACGCAAGTTTTCTGCCAGAAATCAAGGGATAGCCGAGAGTTGCGTGTTGTGTAAAAGCTACGCCATGAGCCCATGCTAATAAATTTATTGGGTATTAATTGAATGTTGTATCTAAGCGAGGCGTACCCTTCACATGCCAAATGCTGCCGCGCCTCACCGCTGCGTGCAGACCGTACCACCCCCGCCACAGGGTTTATAGGAGAATGCCATGATTAACGATACGGTTGTCGCGCTGTCGCGCTGGCAATTTGCTTCGACCGCACTTTATCACTTTTTGTTTGTGCCACTCACACTGGGGCTGACCGTGTTCATCGCGTCGTTGGAGACAGTGTATGTGGTGACTGGCAAGTCCATCTACCGCGAGATGACGCAGTTTTGGAGCAAGCTCTTGCTCATCAACTTCGCGCTCGGGGTTGCCACCGGCCTGACCATGGAGTTTGAGTTCGGCACCAACTGGTCGTTTTATTCCGGCTTCGTGGGCGATATTTTCGGTGCGCCGCTGGCGATTGAAGGCTTGATGGCCTTCTTCATGGAATCGACCATGATCGGCCTGATGATCTTCGGCTGGGATAAGCTCTCGCGCGGTCAGCATTTGATCGTAACCTATCTGGTAGCGCTCGGTTCTAATTTATCGGCACTGTGGATTTTGGTGGCGAATGGCTTTATGCAGGATCCGCAAGGCGCGATTTTTAATCCCGTCACCCTGCGCATGGAGTTGCAGAGTTTCTCAGCGCTAATTTTTAGTCACGATGCACAAGCGAAATTTGTGCACACCAGTATTGCGGGTTATGTGACCGCCGCGATTTTTGTCGCGGGCGTAAGCGCGTACTACATGCTGAAAAAGCGCCATCTGGAAATTGCGAAACGTTCATTTCGCATGGCAACCATTTTCGGTGTGCTCTCAACCATCGGTGTGATTACGCTGGGTGATGCGCTGGGGTTTATTGGTGCGCATGCGCAACCCGCCAAAATCGCAGCGATGGAAGCGATGTGGGTGACTGAACCCACCCCCGCGCCATTCAATTTGGCCGCTTGGCCGAATCAGGCCAAGCAGGAAAACACGTGGGCACTGCAAATTCCGTATCTGCTGACGCCATTGCTGACGCACACCATGGATACCAAAATCCCCGGCATTGCCGAAATTGAGGCCGACAACGTGGTACGGATTAAAAATGGCATCCCGGCGGTTGAGGCCCTAAAACTGCTTTCTGCCAATCCCACCGATCCCGCCGCCATGACGCAGTTCAAGGCGCATGAACAAGATTTGGGTTACGGCTTTCTCGTGGAGCGGTATGCGCAAGATCAGGACGTGAGCAAAGCGACTGATGCCGATATTGCCAAAGCGGCCAAAGATACGATCCCGGATGTGTTCACGATTTACTGGGTGTTCCGCATCATGGTGGCCTTTGCGTTCCTGATGCTGGCCTTCTTTGTCTTCGGCGTGATCTATTCGTTGCGTAACGATATTGAAAAGCATCCGGTGTACTTGCGGTTTGCGATGTGGATGATTCCCGTCCCCTTCCTCGCCTGTGAAATGGGCTGGATTACTGCGGAACTGGGGCGGCAACCCTGGACGGTATATAACCTTCTGCCCACCTGGATGTCGGCCTCCAGCCATAGTGTGAGCTACATGGTGTTCTCGCTGATCGGCTTTGTCAGCCTGTACTCGATCTTCATCATTATTGAAATGTATCTGATGGTGCGCGCCATTAAACAAGGCCCGGACGTGCATCACGGCGCCAACACGGGGGGGCATACCAAAGATAAGTCGCTCGGTGGTTCGGTGTTGGGCGGCAGTTATGCGCCGGTACATGCCAAGGCGCTCATGGACGAACAATCAGCCAAAGAGGTGTGAGATGGATCTATATCTGGGTTTGAAAGTATTGTGGTGGCTGCTCTTGGGCGTGCTGCTGCTGGGACTGGCCGTGATGGTCGGCATGGATATGGGGGTGGGCGCGCTGTTGCGCATCATCGGCAAAACCGATTTGGAGCGCCGCAGCATGCTCAACGCCATCGGCCCGCACTGGGATGGTAATCAGGTGTGGTTCATTCTCGGTGGCGGCGCGATTTTCGCGGCTTTTCCATTGATTTACGCCACCGCGTTCTCGGGGCTGTATGTGGTGATGCTGCTGCTCTTGTGGAGCATGATCATGCGGCCGCTGGCATTTGAATATCGCTCGAAAATCCCCACTGAAACTTGGCGTAATATCGCCGACTGGGTGTTTTTGCTCTCCGGCGCGCTGCCGATGATTATCTACGGCGCGGCCATGGGCAACATGCTGCAAGGGGTGCCGTTCCATTTTGATTGGGATTTACGCTCGCACTACACCGGCAGCTTTATCAGCTTGTTCAACCCATTTGCGATTCTCGCCGGCGTGTTGTCGTTGGCGCTGGCCCTATACATGGGCGCAACCATGATGGTGATTAAAACCGAAGGCGCGCTGGCCGAACGCGCACGCACGGCGGGTTCTATCGCGATTGTGGCCGCGATTGCGCTGTTTGCCGCAGGCGGTGTCTGGGTCAGCCTGATGCCCGGCTTCATCCTCGTGCACTCGGTAGACCCGGCCTTGGCTCAAACCCCGCTCACCCAAACGGTTGAACAGGTTGCCGGTGGCTTACTCGCCAACTACAGAGGGTATCCGATTCTCTGGCTCGTGCCTGTTACTGGTTTTTTCGGCATGATTGTCGGTGGCTTGCTGCTGCGTGCGCATCGTCCGGCCACGGCTTGGTGGTTCGGTATTTTCGCTTGGGCGGGCGTACTCGGCGCCACTGCCGTCAGCCTGTTTCCCTTCCTCATGCCGTCGAGCAGCAACCCCAGCCAAAGTCTCACCATCTGGAATTCAATTTCCAGCCAAACTACCTTGTTGTGGATGACCGGCTTTACGGTCGTGTTCGTACCCTTGATTCTCTGGTACACCAGTTGGGCGTTCTATGTGATGCGCGGCAAGGTTGATGCGAGCAAAATCGAAAACGACCCACATGCGTATTAATTCAGCATTGTGAATGATTTAAGGGGTTGCAACATGAAAGTGATCGGTTATTTTTTATTGTTTTTCGTGCTCGCCATGATTCTGATTGTGCTGGCGATTATTTTGGGCGATTCCGCCCCGTGGTATTTCGCGTGGATTATCGGCACCGGATTATTGATTTTAACCTCAGCTGCCGCTGGGTTTATGTTCGATACCCAAGAGGATAAAGCCAAGGGTGAGCTGCAGTAGGTGTATTCGTCGGCCATCCGTTGTTTGGGTGGCGGGCAAATGTTGGAATAACCCCCCGGGAGTGCCGGGGGGCTGGGAAGGGTGGCGCGAAGAGCGCCACCGCATCAAGTCAAATTACAGGCTGTAGTACATCTCGAATTCAACGGGATGGGGTAATTGCCGTACACGCTGAACTTCGCCACGTTTGAGTTCGAGGTAGGCGTCAATCAGGTCATCGCTGAATACGTCGCCCCGCTTCAGGAAGTCGCGGTCGCCGTCCAGTGCATCCAGGGCCTGATCGAGTGAGAACGCCACTTCCGGGATGTTCTTCTCTTCTTCAGGTGGTAAGTCGTACAAGTTTTTGCTGGCGGCTTCACCCGGGTGAATCTTGTTCTGGATGCCGTCGATACCCGCCATCAGCATGGCCGCAAAGGCCAAATAGGGATTCGCGGTGGAGTCTGGAAAGCGCAGTTCAACCCGGCGTGCTTTGGGGTTGGTGACAAATGGAATGCGAATCGAGGCGGAGCGATTGCGGGCTGAATAGGCCAGTTTCACTGGTGCTTCATAATGGGGAACCAAACGCTTGTAGCTGTTGGTTGATGGGTTGCAGAACGCGTTCAACGCATGGGCGTGCTTGATAATGCCGCCAATGTAGTACAGCGCCATTTCCGACAAACCGGCGTAGCTGTCACCCGAGAACAGGTTTTTACCATCTTTCGCCATGGATTGATGCACGTGCATACCTGAACCGTTATCGCCAAACATGGGTTTGGGCATGAAGGTTAAGGTTTTGCCGTAGCTGTGCGCCACGTTTTGCAATACATATTTGAGGGTTTGTACTTCATCGGCTTTTTTCACCAAGGTGCTAAAGCCAACACCGATTTCACACTGGCCTGCGGTGGCAACTTCATGGTGATGCACTTCAACGGTCTGCCCCATATCTTCGAGCACCAAACACATGGTTTGGCGCAGATCGTGCAGGGAATCGACCGGCGGAACAGGGAAGTATCCCCCTTTCACACCCGGGCGGTGACCCATATTGCCTTCAGGATAAACCGTGCCTGAATTCCACGCGGCTTCTTTGGAATCGATTTTCACGAATGAGCCGGACATATCATTGCCCCAGCGCACATCGTCGAATACGAAAAATTCATTTTCCGGGCCAAAGTAGGCCACATCGGCCAGGCCGGATGATTGGATATACGCTTCTGCGCGCTTGGCAACCGAGCGCGGATCACGGGTGTAACCTTGCATGGTATCTGGCTCGATGACATCGCAGACCAAAATCATGGTGGGTTCTTCAGAGAACGGGTCCATCACAGCAGTGGTGGCATCGGGCATCAAAATCATGTCGGAGGCATTGATGCCTTTCCAGCCAGCAATGGATGAACCGTCGAACATAATGCCGGATTCAAAGCTGTCTTCATCCACGCGCCCTGCGGGATAAGTGACATGCTGTTGCTTGCCACGGGTATCGGTAAAGCGGAAATCAACGAACTTAACGCCGTTCTCTTCCATTATTTTCATCGCATGACTAACAGACATGTATTTCTCCCAAAAAACCAAGTTTAAAACTAAGCAATCATAACGCGCGGGATGCGGGTAGACGACAGAGCGCGCATCATCGAACCAAAAGTGTCTTTTGGCAATAAATGCAGGAATCATGCCTAAATTCAGTCAAGACCCCTTCGGGGCGTTTTATCAATTTAAACTCATATAAAACAATAAGTAATGGCTGTATCGGTTATAAATTCCGACGCGCGCACGGGTCGGATGTTTGATGGCTGCACCAATAAGCGCAAAACAGAAAGCGCGTCGCACCATATCGGTGCAAATGCAGCTTCACTTCTGCACGTCGTGCCCTTTGGGTAATTGCAAACACGCCGTTAACCCTTTGGGCATTTGGTCTTGTTGACGATGCGGATGCGTGCCGGGCTCATATAAATTAAGCGTCCATCCCTGTGCTTCGGCCAGTGCTTCGGCCAAACTTAACCCCAAACCATAGCCCGTTACACCACTGCGCGCGGTATCTTTACGGGCAAAGGGTTCACGCAGGGCGATAATTTCAGCCGTGGTGAGTCCCTCCCCCTGATCCTCAATGCACAAAAAGTGTGCATCAGCAGTTTCTATTCGCCGTAACACAATGGGCGGGCGGCCATAGCGGTGCGCATTGTCGATCAGGTTATCCAAAATTCGCTGTGCGCTTTGGCTGGCAAGCTCAAGTACCGCATCCGTGCTGGGCTCGATGAGCGTGACATTAATTCCGCGTTGCGCGGCGGCTTGGATGCGCTGTTGCAACCACGCCCGTGCACCAACGCAGATTTGTGGCGCCTGGCCCACACCGTGTGCGATGTGTAGCACTTCGCTAATGAGTTGATTCATTTGATCCACATCAGCTTGCATTTGATCGTGTAATTCAGCCTCCAACGCATCTTGCGCCAGTGCCAAGCTCAAACTGAGCCGGGTTAACGGCGTGCGCAGATCATGTGAAATACCCGCCAGGAGTACGGTGCGATTTTCGAGTAGGCGTTTCACTTCAGCCGAGCGCCGGTTCACGGCTTCGATCAGCACACGGGTTTCTTTGGGGCCGGTGAGCGGCAGTGGCGCATCGGGCAGGCTCAGGCTAACCTGTTCGGCCAACCGGCTCACCGGCAGGGTCAAGCGACGAGCCAGCAGTAAGCCGATGAGCAGGGTGAGCAGAATGCCGCCGATTAAAATCACGCCCAGGGTGAAGGGGATTTTGTAGCCCACCCGACTGGGTGAAAATTCAAATTTGAGCACATCGTCGGCAATCGGGATTTCGATCCAGTACCCTGCGCCTTCGGCCAGTGTGCCCATGTAAATACATTCGCCGGTTTGGGGATCAACCGTGTTGGGCGGACATTGGTTAAACCGCCGCACCACGGCATCGTGTAAAAATCGAACATAAGGCAACCGAGTGCTGTGCAATCGGTTCAGTGCGGGAATTTCTTCAATCACCAGGCCATGTTGGTTTTTGAGCTCGGCGGCCAGCAGGGGTTGCGCCTCTTTGGGGAGTTCTGTCCAGGTTTGCGCCGACAGCACAATCAGCGCGGCTAAATCATCGGCCGACCGCTTGGCCATGGGCACCATGACAAACCATGTCACCGCCGTGAGTGCAAACACGAGAATAATGCTGATACTGCCAATGAGCGCCAGCGCGGTGCTCGAAAACAAGCTCCATGAGCGCGACGGACGGGTCCTCATCCGGCGGCGGGATCGTTGCGGGGGCTTCGCCCGGATGGTGCGAACAGATATCCCTCGCCCCAAATAGTCACGAGATAACGCGGCTCGGTGGGGTCCGTCTCAATTTTTCGGCGCAGGCGCGTCACCCGCACATCAATGCTGCGATCAAACGCTGCGCGCTCATACCCCTTCAAATAATCCATAATCTGATCGCGATTGATGACCCGATTCGGCCGATCAAGGAAAAATTGCAGCAAGCGCCATTCGCCATGGGTTAAATCCAGCGGCTGGCCGTTCAAAAAGGCCTGATGGGTTTGCGTATTCACGCAAAAATTGCCGGTGGTCGGCAGTTCGGGCGGCGATTCTGTCGCTGGCGGGGGTGGGCTATGCCGCCGTAATACGGCTTTAATGCGCGCCACAAGCTCTCGCGGATTAAATGGCTTGGGTAAATAATCATCCGCGCCAACCTCAAGCCCGACGATGCGATCAATATCCTCGCCGCGCGCCGACAGCATAATGAGCGGCGGGCGGGTTTTGGGATCGAGTCTGCGGGCAATCGAGAGGCCATCCTCGCCCGGCAGCATGATGTCGAGCACCAGCAAATCGACCGCCGCATCGTCCGAGAGCGCCGCATCCATCGCCGCACCGCTACCCACGACCCGCACCACAAAACCTTGTTCTCGCAAATAACGACCGAGCAGCGTTTGAATGCCAGGATCATCATCCACCACCAAAATGTGCGGCGCACCCACGGGGGGATTATGGGCACCGTTGCTTAATTCAGAATGTGCCATAACCGCTCGCCTCAAAGTGAAAATGTACCCTATTGACGAATTAGGTACTGGGCAGGTACGTCATCAACGCGAGCCAGTGTCGCCGCAGCGGCCATGCGCGTCAATTGGTGCTTGGCGCCCGTTACATATTGAAACACCCCTGCAATATCTGTGGCACAGGGGTGCTATTTAATGCATCCATCACGCAGGGTTCAGAACCGGTTCAATGTCTCGCTGAAGCGTGCCTCGCGGTGTTGAAAACATCCTAAAAATGCGTACATGCTTTGTGTATGCTACGTTTTTTCAGGGCGTTTTTGCCTTGTGTCGCATCACTTTTGATCGAGGCATTGAACCGAGTTCTCAGACTCGAACAGCGCTCGATGCGCCTACCTTAAGGAACTGACGACATGCCCAAACAACCCTCACCCCAATCGCGGCCACTTTGGCTTCATCCTCAACCCCATCGGCCTTTGGTTCTGCGACAGGTCGGCTGGATGTTGCTGGCCGCACTGGCTGTGCCGGGATGGGCGTCTTCACAAGCCTTCGCGGCCCAATGGCAACCGATAACGCCACCAATCAACGTCGCCAGCTCAAGCGACGCCGCCAACTGGGCGACCATCTTGCAGCAAACCGAACGGCGGCTGTCACAAAATTTGATTACCGATGCCGATGTGGTGCGCGTGCAGGCCGAGCAAGCCCGCGCCAATGGTTGGCTGGCGAGCGCGCCGATTCTGGATGGCTTTTATCGCAGCGATCAGCCGATGAGTAACTTCGGTGCGGTGGAGATGCTGGCCGATGTGCGTTTGCCCTTGCGGCGCTTTGGTCAAACCGAGGCGTGGCACGCCTTGGCTCAGCAGGCTGCGCTCAACGGGGAAACCCGGGTGCAGGCCAATCGACTGGCGTTGTTCGGTACGTTGCGCCAGCTGGCTTGGGATTGGCGCCGAGCCGACGCGGAGCTGGCTACCGCCGTGATGCGTAACGAGATCATGCAGCGTGATTTAAAGGCCGTTACTCAGCAAGTCAAACGCGGTGAAGCGGCCGAGGTGGATCGGCTGAGTGTCGAAGGCCGCGCCCTGACCGTGCAAGATGCAGTGACGAGCGCTCAGGTGATGCGAGATAACGCGCGAAGCCGCTGGGTGCAGCTCACCGGCATGCATCAATTACCGGTGGATTTGGGGCAAGTGAGCCAAGCTACCCGGCAACAACTGAATAATCCGGCCTTCGATACGCCCGATGGCCTGCTGGCGCAGCAGCCACTGTTACGGCAAATGGCCAGCGAAGTGGGGCTCACCACCGCGCGTATCTCTGCTGAACGGGCGGCAGGTGCGGGCGCGCCGGAGCTGGGGTTGGGGGTTAAGCGCGACCGGGGTGATCGCGGTATGCCCTACGATAACAGTCTTTTTGTGACCTTAAGCCTGCCCTTGGGTGGCCAGAAATACCGCGATCCTGCGTTGGCGGAGATGACCCAGCAACGCGCCACCGCGCAAGTTGCCTTAATTAAAACCACCCAGCAATTATTGGGTGACGTGACCGCTTTGCACCAACGCATTGCCGCTTGGCCGGAGCGGTTGTTGCGGCTCGATCAGCGCGCCGCGTTAGCCGAAAAAACCCTTGAGTTGAAGCAAAAAGCCTTGCGTTTGGGCGAGCTGGATTGGAGCCGCCTGCTCGATTTTGAACGCGAGGCCGCCGATGCACGCCTGCAAGCCCGGCTGGCCCATATTGCCTATGCCACCGACCAAAGCAGCCTCAAGCAAACCTTGGGGTTGATGCCGGATGCGTCCATCACGCCTTAAACACCAGACGCCAGATTGTGTAGGAGGGGATTCATCCCCGACACCGGGTCAAATAACGATGCCCGTCTTCAGCAAGACGTGGAGCAGGCTTTTAAGAATAACCAAGAGATAAACGATAGGAATTATTGTATGAATCAAACCACCCAACGAAATGCACTGCCGCCTTTGGTTGCCGCCTTTCTTTTTGCCGGCCTGTGCGGGCTCCCTGAGAGATCGGCATTTGCCCAATCGCCCGAGCCTGTAGCAACCAATCAGGCTGCACAAGTCAAATTACCTACTGCTATTACCATCCCCGAGGCCATGCGCGCCAATTTAAAAACGCAGTCCGTGCCGATTCAATTCAGCCAGAACCTGCCGATCACGCAAGGCATGGTTACCATCAGCGCGGCCGCCAGCAATCAAGCCAGCAGCCAGGTATCGGCCCCAACGGATGGCCAAATCATCGGCAATCTGCCGCAGTTAGGGCAAACGGTGCAAGCGGGGCAAACCCTGTTTGAGCTCGCCAGCGCAGGCTTGGCCGATTTGCAGGCGCAATGGTCGATGGCGCAAGCCAAAGCCTCACTCGCCCAGCAAAGTTTAAGCCGCGACCAGTCGCTATTCGCCGATGGGTTAATTGCCAAAAAACGTCTGGAGGAAACCCGCAGCATGGCGCAATCGGCGGCGGCTGAGTTAACCGCCGCCACCGCGCGGCTCAAAGTGGCTGGCGTGACGGCCTCGAACAAGAACGCTACCAGCAACTTGGCGGTACGTGCGCCCATCACGGGGGTCATTACCCAGCGTAAAATCATGCCCGGTGAGCGTGTGATGGCTGGACAAGCCTTGCTTGAAATTACCGCCAGCGGTGATCAGTGGTGGCTTATGGCGGTGGCGCCCGCCAAAGTACCCACGGCGGGGCAACAGGCTGAACTCAAAATATCCGGCTGTCCTGAGCCGGCGCCGGTCCGTTTGATTGATTTAACGGTTGATCCGATGAGCCAGCTGATGACGCTGCGCGCCGAATCGAAGGTGGCCTGTGCCAGTTTGCGCCCCGGCCAAATGACAAACGCCAGTTTGTGGGTGCAGCAAGTCGAACCGGTCATCGCCCTGCCCATCGCCGCCATCACAGAGCTGGACAACCGGCCGCAGGTGTTCGTGCAGCGGGGTGAGCAGTATTTCCTCGTACCCGTACAATTGCGCGGCGAATTAAACGGCATGGCGTATGTATCGGGTGATTTTCAAACCCACGATCAGGTCGTTACCGATGGCATGAGCCGTCTGAAAGCCTTGGCTCTGGGGATGGGGAGTGAATAATGCTTAACCGTCTCATTGCTTTTTCGCTTGCCCAACGTTTGTTGGTGCTGCTCGTCGCAATGCTCGTCGCCGGCTTCGGCTGGATGGCGTTTTCTACGATCCCGATTGATGCCTATCCAGATATTTCACCCACCCAGGTCCAAATTATTCTCAAAGCCCCCGGTGTGACTCCGACCGAGGTTGAAACCCGCATCACCGCGCCACTGGAAACCTCCTTACTCGGTATTCCGAAGCAAACCATGTTGCGCTCGACCTCCAAGTACGGCATTGCCGTGATTACGTTGGTTTTTGCCGAAGGCACCGATATTTACTGGGCCCGCCAGCAGGTGAACGAAGCGCTCTCCAACGCCCGCGGCGATTTGCCGGCCGGCACCACCGGCGGTGTGGCGCCCATCACCACGCCCCTGGGTGAGGCATTCATGTTTACACTCGAGAGTCCCACGCTCTCGCTGATGGAGCGGCGGCACCTGCTTGACTGGGTGCTTCGCCCCGCCTTGCGCGCGGTCAAGGGCGTGGCTGACGTCAATTCCTTGGGCGGTTATGTCCGCACCTTTGAAGTCATTCCAAACCCCACTGCACTGGCCGCACACAAGCTCACCACCGATGATTTATTGCGTGTTATTCAGCAAAACAACCGCAATGATGGCGCCGGCCGTTTGGATGTGGGCGAAGAGGCATGGCTGGTGCGCGCCGAAGGACGCATCAAAACGCTGGATGACCTGGGTAATTTGGTCATCACCCAGCAAAACGGCCAACCGATTCATGTGCGTGATGTGGCCACCGTGCAAATCGGCGCGATCACCCGCCTGGGCGCGGTTACGCATAGCGGCCAAGGCGAAACCGTCGAAGGACTGGTGCTCACACTGCGCGGCGCCAATGCGCGTGATGTCGTCGCCGGCGTTCAGCAACGGCTCGACGATCTTAAATCCAGCCTGCCGCCCGATCTGAAAATCAATGTGTTCTACAACCGCGCCGATTTGGTCAACGCTGCGGTGCATACCGTGAGCAAAGCATTGCTTGAGGCCGTGGTGCTGGTGCTCATTCTGCTGATCCTGTTTTTGGGCAATGTGCGTGCGGCGATTACCGTCGCGCTGACCTTGCCGATGGCCGCACTCATCACGTTTATTCTGATGAAGCAATTTGGCATGAGTGCGAATCTCATGAGCTTGGGCGGCTTGGCCATTGCCATCGGGATGTTGGTGGATGCCGCCGTCGTGGTGGTTGAAAACATGGTGGCGCACTTGGCCGAAGCGCACAAATACCCCAATCGCCCTCGCCTGCATTTGGTGTATCGCTCGGTGGTCGAGGTGGCCGCGCCGGTCACCTCGGGTATCATCATCATTATGCTGGTGTTCTTGCCGCTGCTTTCATTGCAGGGCTTGGAAGGCAAGCTGTTCTCACCGGTCGCACTCACCATTATTTTTGCATTGGGCGCCTCGCTTGTGCTGTCGCTCACCCTGATCCCGGTCATCGCCTCGCTCATTTTAGGCAAAGTGACCGATCACGAGCCTTGGTTGGTGAGGCAGTTACACCGTATTTATGTGCCATCACTGAATCTTGCCCTGCGTCGCCCATGGCCCGTATTTGGCATTGCGGTGGCGGGGCTCGTTGCGGCAGGAGTGCTGTACACCCAAATCGGTAAAACCTTTATGCCGAGTCTGGATGAAGGCACGCTGGTGATGCAGGTTGAAAACCTCCCCTCCACCACGCTGAACGGCACCATTAAGCTCAATACCGAAATTCAGCAAGCTTTAATGAAAGGCGTGCCCGAAATCGCCCAGATTGTCGCTCGCTCGGGCTCCGATGAGCTGGGGCTCGACTCGATGGGGCTGAACGACACTGATACCTTCCTGGTGATGAAGCCCCAGGATCAATGGCGTGTGCCCACCATGGCGGCGCTACGTGAAAAAATCCGCCATGTGCTCACCACCTTGCCGGGATTTAATTACAGCTTCACTCAGCCCATCGAAATGCGCGTTTCCGAAATGCTCACCGGCTCACGCGGTGACTTGGCGATTAAAATTTTCGGCAGTGATTTAACCGAGTTAAACACCCTGACCGATCAAATCAAAACCGTGGTCAGCGCGGTTCCAGGCGCGCAAGATGTCGCTACTACCGATAACGAGGGCTTGCTGTATTTGAACATTGTGGTGAATCAAGCGGCCGCTGCCCGCAGTGGGTTGTCGGTGAGCAGCTTGGAGGACATCTTGCGGGCGCAAATTGAAGGCCAGCTGGCAGGTATGGTGCAGGAAGGCGCGGCGCGCACACCGATTTTGATTCGTGCCGATGCGCTCACCAATGCGCCGCAAAAACTGGCCGAGCTGCCGATTGCACTGCCCAATGGTACGATTCAGCCGCTGTCGAATCTGGCGACGGTTGAGCGCACCACCGGCCCCGTGTTCGTAACCCGTGAAATGGGTTCGCGCTTTGCCGTAGTGCGCGCCAATGTCTCTGGCCGTGCGCTGACCGATTTCGTGGCCGATGCCAAAGCGCAAGTCGCCCAGAAGGTCGAATTGCCCGTGGGTTATCGTCTGGAATGGGGTGGCCAGTTTGAAAATCAGCAACGTGCCGCTGCTCGATTGGCACTCGTGGTGCCGGTTGCGTTGGGGCTCATCTTCGTGCTGCTGTTTTCTACCTTCAACTCGCTGCGCCAAGCCTTACTGGTGTTCGCCAATATTCCGTTTGCCTTGATTGGCGGGGTGTTTGCGTTGTACATCAGCGGGGAATATCTCTCGGTGCCGGCGTCGGTTGGGTTTATCGCGCTCTTGGGTATTGCCGTGCTCAATGGCCTCGTACTGGTGTCCTACTTCAATCAGTTGGCCGCGCAAGGCATGGCGATTGGCGAGGTGGTGCGCCAAGGTGCGCTACGCCGCCTGCGCCCGGTGATGATGACCGCCAGTATCGCCGCCTTGGGCTTGGTGCCGCTGTTGTTTGCCACCGGCCCCGGTTCTGAAATCCAGAAACCGCTGGCGATTGTGGTGATTGGTGGCCTGATAACCTCCACGTTACTGACTTTGATTTTGCTGCCGATTTTGTATCAACGATTCGGCCAAAAACCCCGCAGCACCCCAACACCCACGCCACCGGCGGAGCAGATTCTATGACCCCGAATGCCATTATGTTCACCCTCATCGCGGGGCAGGAGCTTGAAGCGGAGCTTGTGGATGCCTTGAGTGAGCTGGCCGAATATCCCCTCATGATGGTCAGCAACCTGCGTGGCCACAACGATACGCACCGCAGTTTGAGTGTCGCCGAGCAGGTGGAGGGCACGCTGCCGCTGATTCGATTAAGCCTGCATACCGATGAGGCCACCGCTGCTGCGATTATCGAGCATCTGCGTGCCAACTTCGGGGGAACCGGGATTCGCTGGTGGAGCACGCCGATCAGTACCGGCCTGATTGAGTAGCCGTTTTTACGCGTTTCGTGGTCTATAGTCTGGCAACTGCACTTTGGAGGAACATAGGCCATGCAACCGCTAAAATTTTTACTTTGGGCTTTATTGGGGGTGTTGATGATGACGGGCACACAATCTTATGCGAATCCAACACCGACAACCGAATCGATTGTCTTGGGCATGGGCTGCTTTTGGGGCGCTGAAAAGCGTATGTCGGAGATTCCCGGCGTGGTGGATGTCCAGGTGGGTTATGCGGGTGGCGATGCGCCTAAAGTGGGTTATCAAGATGTATTGAACGCGGAAAAACGGATGAAACCGGGCGGCGAAAAAAACCATGCGGAAGTGATTAAAGTCACGTTTGATCCGGCGCGAGTCGATCTGAAAACCATCCTGATTAAATTCTGGGAAAATCACAATCCCACCCAAGGCAACCGCCAGGGTAACGATGTCGGCACCAATTACCGCAGCGCGGTTTATTACAGTAATGACGCGCAAAAAGCCGTGGCGCTAGAAACCGAGGCGGTCTATCAAACCGCCTTGACGCAAGCGGGTTTAGGCAAAATCACCACTGACATTGCACTGCTGAAAAACTACAACGTGGCTGAGGGTTATCACCAGGACTACTTAAAGAAAAACCCCGATGGCTACTGCGGTTTGGGTGGCACCGGCGTGGTGTATCCGGCTTCGGTAAACGCCGTGCCTGCGGTGGTGCACCCGCCATTGGTTGCGGCCAGTTTGAATGCCGATCGGCAATTAATTGTGTTTGAAGCGCCTGATTGCCCGTTTTGCGCGCAATTCAAAAAAGAGATCTTAACCGGCTGGCAATCGCCCGTGCCGATTGTGGCTACGCTTAATCCCAACCCGCCACAGGGCTGGGTGTTGGAAAAATCCTTGTTTGCCACCCCCACTATTGTGTTGTTTGAACACGGTAAAGAGGTTTCCCGCTATACCGGCTACACTGGCGATAAAGATCGCTTCTGGCAGTGGTTGGGGTATCAGTTGCTCACCCCCGAGCAACGTGAAATCGCGTTCGAGCAGGGCACCGAGCGCCCGTTCACCGGCTCACACCTGGATGAAAAACGCCCCGGTACGTTTGTCGATCCGATTACCGGCGCACCGCTGTTTCGCAGCGATACCAAATTCAACAGCGGTACGGGCTGGCCGAGCTTTTTCAACCCCGTACCGGGCGCGATTGTCGAAAAAGTGGATAACGCTTATGGCATGCGCCGGGTTGAAGTGGTGAGCGCGAGTTCGGGGATTCACCTCGGTCACGTGTTCGACGATGGCCCGCCACCCACGGGCAAGCGTTATTGCATCAACGGCGATGTGCTGAAATTTGTGCCGGATACTCCGTAGCGGGGGTTGATCCCCATCACGGTAGGAGGGAATTCATTCATCCCCGACACGGCGCCCAGCGGCAAAGCGGTGGTGCTAAAATTGGCCACATTTGGCCGCATCAAGGGTTAACGCAGACTATGGCAGCGGTCATTGGGCCGTGTTGCCGCGGATGAATCCCCCCTGCAAAATCCACATCTATCCAATGCGCGGTTAAACGCTGCCAATGCCCGCTTTGAGGTTATCCCAATGGGCCCAGTTTTGACTGCTTGGCGGCAGCTGCACATAAAACCCCAATGTTTGCATGTAATGGCGCACGGTGGCGGCATCGGTGCGCGCCAGCGGTCGATTTTCGCTCAAATCCAGTGTCATCACCATTTCTAACCGACCAAACGGCTCAAGAATTGCGGCGCCGAGCGCCTCGGGCAGCGTTTCTTTGGGTAAAAAAAGATACAAATCCGCTTTTTTAAGGCTTTTATAAATGGTGCAGTGCATGGTTTGGCGCATCGAGTCAAAGAAATTAAGGCCATTGAGTTTAACAGGCTGGTGGAAAACTATTGCATATCGGCGATATGGCGTTAAAAATGGGCTCAAAATCCTCGTTTACTGTGTGTAAACTGCGGTTTTCCGCCTTCGCTCATGACGCTTTTCACCGGACTGTTCGCCTAAGTGGGCCTAAACCCCGGGTTTCATGCGAGGATACGCGCCATGAAATCCCCCGTAAAACCATCCATGAAATCGTCTTGGTTCTCTTCAATCCGCGTTGTGTTGACCTCGCGCACCCAATTGGCGGTGTTACTGCTGGGGTTTTCCTCCGGGCTGCCGCTGCTGCTCAGTTCCGGTACCTTGCAGGCTTGGCTGACCGTGAGCCAGGTCAATACCGCGACTATTGGGTTATTCGCGCTGGTGGGTTTGCCTTACACCCTGAAATTCCTCTGGGCACCCCTGCTCGATCGGTACAGCGTGCGCTGGTTGGGGCGACGGCGCAGCTGGATACTGTTAATGCAGCTCGCGATTTCACTGACACTGCTGGCGTTGGCGTTTACCGATCCGAAAAGCCAGCTCTGGCCGTTTGCGCTGGTTGCGCTGGTTTTGGCTGCGCTATCGGCCACGCAGGATATTGCGATTGATGCCTGGCGTACCGATACGCTAAGCCCGCCAGAGCGGGGGTTTGGTGCCGCATTGTTTGTGATGGCATACCGTATCGGCATGTTGGCAGCGGGCAGCGTGGCGATGATTCTGGCGCAATATTTTGGTTGGCCGCTCACCTATTTTGTGATGGCGCTGTTGATGGGCGTCGGCATGATCGCGACCTTGCTGGCGCCTGAGCGAGATACGCTACACCTAAAACCCCTGAGTTTAGCGGCGGCGGTGGTGGCGCCCTTGCGCGAGTTTTTCAGTCGGCCCGGCGCATGGGCGCTCGTGGCGCTGATCATCTTGTATAAATTTGGCGATGCATTTGCCAGCGCGCTCTCCACCACGTTTTTAATTCGAGGTGCGGGTTTTAGCCTGGCGGAAATCGGCCTCATCAATAACGGGTTGGGATTGGTGATTACGCTGGTGGGCGGGCTGTTCGGCGGCTTATGGATGATGAAATTGGGCCTGTTTCGCTCGCTGATGGTGTTTGGTGTGCTGCAAGCCATCACCAACCTGGGCTACGCTTTGCTTGCCGTGGCGCCGAGTTTGGGCGTGATGGTGCCGGTCATTGCCCTGGAACATTTTACCGGCGGCCTGGGTACAGCGGCGTTTGTGGCGCTGCTCATGGCCGTCTGCGATATTCGATATTCCGCCACGCAATTTGCGCTGCTTTCAGCCGTAGCGACATTAGGGCGCGTGTATTTGGGGCCGGTAGCGGGATTGACGGTTACCGTCATTGGCTGGCCGAGCTTTTTCGTGCTCACGTTTGTGGCCGCATTGCCGGGGCTTTGGCTTTTATTCCGGCTTAAGGCTATGATTTGCCAATTGGATCGAGTGCACTAAGGGGAGTTATTATGCGTACAGTCCATCGAATCGGTGTCGCGCTGACCAGCGTCGGCCTGCTGGCCCTAGCGGCTGGTTTCGGTACAATCGCCCAAGCCGATCCGCCGCCTTGGGCGGGGGGGCATGATCGTGATGAGGGGCACGGTCATCATGATCGCCCGGATTATTCCCGTGATAATCACTATGAAGCCCCTCGGCGCGATCAGTATCACATCACCTCCCGCGAGCAAATGTATATCAACGACTGGTATCGGCGAAACTTGCCGCCGGGTTTGGCGCGACAAGGAAAAATTCCGCCGGGCCATGCCAAAAAACTCCAGCGTGGCGCGCCTTGGCCGCCACCGTATGCCTACGAGCCATTACCGTATGACTTGGTGCGAAATCTCCAGCCCTTACCCCCCGGTTATGCCTATTATCGGGTGGGTGCGGATGTCATTATTGCTAATTTAGCCGGTCGTGTGGTTTCTGATGTGGTGTATGACCTCTTAAACCGTTAAGCTCCGCATCCTGATTTATTAGACTATTTGGCCTGTAGCATTTGAATATGACTGAGCAATCTTCCTGCCTGCCCACCACCGAATCGGTGGTGGAATCTCAACCCCCAATCACAGCGATTGCGCCGTCAGACGCCCTATCGAAAGATTCGGGGCTCATGGGTGTTGCACCCGAGCAGCCCATCGAGCCGGATTTGGCCGAAGCGGATGTTCCGGGCGACGAGGCCGCTTCCGAATCAATCCCTGAAGAAGTCTCTGTCGATGAAACTGCAACCGATTTGGCCGGTTCCACGAAAAAGCGTATTTCCCCGCAAGCGGTGGTCACCCAATTGATGGCAGCGTGGCCTCAGGCGTTCTTTACCGAACCGCGCGCCGTCAAGCCCTTGGCGATTGGTACCCTGCAGCAAATTCTGGCCAATCGCCCGGCCGAATTGGAAGGGCTCAATAGCCAAGCCATTCGCAGTGGTATCAAGTTTTATACGTCCCGACTGTCGTATCACTACGGCATTGTCCATAACAGCCACCGTATTACGCTGGCGGGCGAACCGGCCGATGAGGTCGATGAAAAAGCCCGGGAGTTTGCCAAAACACAAATTTTGGCGATTGGGCAGCAACGTGCTGAGCGGCGTGCGGCGCAAAATCCCCCTCCGGTAGAAGGCGAGTCTCTAGCCGGGCCGGGCCCGGATAACACCGAGCGTAAACCCCGTGTCTTCCCACGGCGCAGAGCCAAGCGCGGCGCGCCACAAGCGCAAGCCGCAAGCGCGCCCGCTTCAGCTCAACGGCCAGAATTAAGCGCCGAGGCAAATCCAGGCGCGCCACGCCGCGATCGCCCCGAGGGCGCGCGCCCAAATAATGCGGCGAGCGCGACCCGCAATCGTCCAGCCCGTCGCGATCAACCCAAAGCCACCGAGGGTGCAAATGCACCCCGTTCTGATACCCGTAGCGTGCGCGCACCAGAGCCGGTGGTCGAAAATTTGAGCCTAGAGGAAAAACTCGCCCGTCTTGCTCAGCATTTTGGTAAATCAGGCTGAGCTTGTACCGTGTCGGGGATGAATACCCTCCTACAGGTTGGTGTGCGGTAGGAGGGGTGTTAACCTCGACCCACGGCTGGCGATATGGCTGTCGCGTTCGCCTGCGTAGTCAGCGCGAAATGCCGATTTTCAACCCCGACGGAAAAAGGGATCCTCTGTCATGACGTCCTCGCGCACGCTCTCTGTTATTCTGCCCGCCAAAAATGAAGCGGGGGCCGTGGGCACCACCGTCGCCGGTATTCGCGCCCAGTTTCCCGAGGCGCAAATTCTCGTGATTAACGATGGCTCGACCGATCATACCGCCGCGATTGCGCAAGCCGCTGGCGCTAGCGTGATCACCCATCCCTATAGCATGGGCAATGGTGCAGCCATTAAAACCGGCGCGCGTCATGCCACCGGTGAAATCTTGGTATTCATGGATGCCGATGGCCAGCATGACCCTGCCGACATTCCCCGCTTTTTAGCCAAGCTCGACGAAGGGCTGGATATGGTCGTGGGCGCACGGCAAGCCGGATCACAAGCCAGTATGGGGCGTGGGTTGGCCAATGGGTTTTATAACCGTTTGGCTTCATGGATGACGGGCCAAAATATCCAAGATTTAACGTCGGGTTTTCGTGCCGTGCGCGCGGAGAAGTTTCGCGAATTTCTCTACTTGCTGCCCAATGGATTTTCTTACCCCACCACCAGCACCATGGCTTTTTTCCGCGCCGGGTATGGCGTCGCCTATATCCCGATACACGCCGCGCAACGCATCGGGACAAGCCACATCCGCCTCGTTAAGGATGGCGTACGCTTTTTGCTGATTATTTTCAAAATCGGCACACTCTATTCCCCACTCAAACTCTTTTTACCGGTCGCGGTATTTCACCTCATCCTTGGCCTAGGGTATTACCTGTATACCTACAGTGAATTCAATCGGTTATCGCTCGCCAGTATCTTTCTCTGGAGCGCTTCGGTCACGATCTTTCTCATCGGTTTGGTTTCCGAGCAAATCACCCAACTCATGTACAAAGATAGCGACAATCGGGTCGAAAGCCGCAATAAATCATCCGATTAAACGGCACCCTCAATATTTAGGGCGACATCAAGACCAGGGCCGACGTGGGCATATCCTCTGCAAATACGGTGCTGGCTGAATGGATGCGCCTGATTTTGCCGCCGGTGGCGGCGTTTCCCTCTTTACGGTTACCCGCTTGGTTGGGCTAAAACGGCGCCGGGTTTTGATACTCGCGTCGTTGGCCGGTGGTGGGGTCGGGGAAGGCGAGATGCTCGGCGTGGAGCATCAGGCGCGGGTGCCGGATGGCCTCGGGGTGATAGAGGGTGTCGCCTTGGATGGGATGGCCGAGCGCAAGGAGATGGACACGCAATTGGTGCGAACGACCCGTGATGGGCTCGAGCGCGAGGCGGCAGTATTGGGGGTGATTTTCTAACACACGATACCGGGTTTGTGAAGCGCGCCCGTGTTCAAAATCAATACGATAGCGTGGGCGCTGCGCAGAATCAGCCCCAATGGGCAGGTCAATAAGTCCCGCCACGGGATGAGGACTCTGATCAACGCGCGCAACATAACGTTTTGCAGTGTGCCGCTCTTGAAACGCAATGGATAGCTGCCGATGGGCGTTCGCGTGGCGCGCTAATACCATGATGCCCGAGGTATCCCAATCAAGCCGGTGCACGATGCGTGCTTCGGGGAATTCTTGCTGCACGCGGATAATGAGACTATCGGTTTTGTGCGCTTCTTTACCGGGCTGGGTGAGCATCCGAGCCGGTTTGTTGATGATGAGAAAGTCCGGCAATTCGGCCAGTAGTTCCCAGGGTTCCAGTGTGTCGGTCACGCCGTTGGGTTGGGCGTCCATCAGGCGCGCCCTTGAATGGCAGTGCGCAGTGCGCTATTGATGGTTGCGCAGGTTTTGGGGTTGTCGATCAGTTGGCCATGGGTATCGACGACATAGAAGACATCTTCAACCCGTTCGCCCAGGGTGCTGATGCGGGCATGGCGCAGCACGATGCCCAGTTCGGTGAAGGTGGCGGTGATGTCGGCCAGTAAGCCGGGGCGATCTTTGGTGCTGATTTGGATGACGCTACGCTGGCGGCGGTCATCCGGCTGACATTCGATGTGGGTGGCCACATCCAGACTGGCCATTTGCGGGGTGGTTCGCCGCTGGACGCGCGCGCTGACTGTATCGGGCGTGATTAATCGGGCTTGAAGCCGCTCACGTAATGTGACCAGCGACCAAGGGTCCAGCGTGGCTGAGCCCTGTTGATCAAGGATGAAAAACTCGAACAGCGCGCGACCGGGATGCTCCGCCGATATCGTGGGCAAGGCTTCGGGCGGGATCAGTGTGAGGTTGGCGGATTGTACATTTAACCCGTTGCGGTCCAGTTCGGCGACGATGCGGGCAAATAAGCCGGTGTGATTGTCAGCCAGAATGAGGATTTGGGTGGCATGTTGGCCTGCAGCGTTGCTGATCCAGACGGTCGGTTTGTGGCCGCTGTTCGTCGCTAGGTCCAGTGCGAGCTCGGCATGTTGCAATACGGGCGCAATGTCGGTACGCAGAAAATAATCGTCCGGGAGCTGCTGAAGCCAGTTGGCAAGTTTGAGGGCAGGCATGCCGGCCTGTCTGCCCTCATTCAGTGCGGCAGCACGGGTGGTTTCTATAATCGTGCGCAGGCTTTGCTCCCCTTGCGCAAACCAGTTTTCGGTGAGTTGGTGCAGGCGTTTAAGCAGGGCGTCTCGCCACGAGTTCCACAAGTTGGGATTGGTGGCGCGAATGTCGGCAACGGTGAGTAGATAGAGATCATCCAGTCGAGCGGTGCTGCCGACCGCGCGGGCGAATTCTTCAATGATGGTGGGGTCTTCAATATCGCGCCGCTGAGCAGTAAACGACATGAGCAGGTGTTGCTCGACCAGCCAAACCAGTCGTGCCGTAGCGATGGTTGACAGTCCATGAGCTTGGGCGAAGGCTTGTGCATCCATCGCGCCCAGTTCGGCGTGATCACCGCCGCGCCCTTTGGCAATGTCGTGGAATAAGCCGGCGAGATAAAGCACTTCAGGGTGTTCGATCCGGCGGAAAATTTGGGCCGCCATGGGGTGTTCATCCGCGAATTGGGGTTGGGAAAAGCGCCGCAGGTTGCGGATGACGAGCAGAGTGTGGGCATCCACCGTGTAGGCATGAAATAAATCAAACTGCATCAGGCCGACGATGTGACTAAATGCCGGGAGGTAGGCTGCCAATACGCCGGTAAGATTCATGGCTTTCAGGGCCCGATAAACCCCGTGATCACTCCGCAAAATATCCATAAATAGCTGATGTGCCTGGGGATTTTTTCTAAATCCCTCATCGATGACCGATAAGTTCGCGCGCAATTGGCGGGCCGTGGAGGCGCTGGTGCCCCGGATGTCGGGATGTTGCGAAAGGAGTAAAAACAGTTCGAGAATCGCTGTGGGCGAACGCATGAACACTTGGGTGTCGGTCGTTTCAAGCAAATGCCCGCGAATGCAAAAACGGGCATTCATGGCGAGGCGAGTGGTTGGCGGTTCCGGATCGAGTTGCTCGCGAAAATTCTGCACAATCAGCTGGTTCAGTCGCTCGATTTCGATGGTAGTGCGAAAGTATTGTTGCATGAACCGTTCAACGGCCAGGTTGCCATCTTGCTCGCCGCTGAACCCAAAATGGGCGGCCAGGGTTTTTTGGTGCAGTAATAGCAAGCGCTCCTCGGCCCGGCCCGCCACGCTATGCAGACCAATGCGTACCCGGCTGATAAAATCTTCCGCCGCGTTGAGGGTTTGCCATTCTTGGTCGCGCAGCAAGCCTGTGGCATGCATTGTGCTTAAGCTACTCACACCCGCCACGCGGTTGCCAATCCACCGCAGGGTGTGCAGATCACGCAGGCCGCCGGGGCTTTCTTTGATATTGGGTTCAATTTTGGCGCCTACATCATCGAAGGTTTGGTACCGCGCAGCTTGTTCCTCGATTTTGGCTTGAAAAAAAGGCCAGTCGCCGATGATTTGGTCAGAGCGAACGAGTTGCGTTAATTCGTCGAACAAGCGAATATCGCCGGCGATCAGGCGGGCATCAAGCAGGTTGGTATATACGGTGATATCAGCGCGCCCTGCCGTAAGACACTCATCCAGGGTACGCACGGCATGGCCAATCACAAGCCCTGCATCCCAGAGTCGATAGAGCAATTGCTGGATGAGTTCATCATGCTGATGGCTATCGAGCAGGATCAGCAGGTCGATATCGGAATGCGGGAACTGCTCGCACCGACCATACCCGCCCACAGCGATGAGTGTGACTTTTTGATGGCTCAGCGAGTGTGGCCAATAACTGCGCAATAAGTTGTCAATTAGGCTGCTGTGGGTTTGTAGAAATGCCTGTGCGCCGCCAGGAACATGCAGGGTTTGCGGCCAGCGCGCCAAATGCCCGGTGATTTTCTGGCTAAGTGCCGCCTGAATTTCGCCGAGCTCTTGTAGGCGTTGAGTCATTTGGATCCGGCTTCAGGCCGTGCGGAGCCGCTTAAAATATCCACCCCGGTATCGGTAACGGCCACGGTGTGCTCCCACTGCGCCGAGAGTGAATGGTCTTTGGTGACGACCGTCCAGCCATCGTTCAAGAGCTTGATGTCACGCTTGCCAGCGTTAATCATCGGCTCAATCGTGAACACCATGCCGGGTTCCAGGCGAATGCCTTCGCCTTTTTTGCCATAATGCAGTATTTGCGGGTCTTCATGAAAACTCCGTCCCAAGCCATGGCCACAATATTCCCGCACTACCGAAAAACCACTGGCTTGCGCCACGGTTTGGATGGCGTAGCCGATGTCACCCAAGGTCGCGCCGGGGCGAACTTGTTCGATACCGCGCATCATGGCTTCATAGGTCACGTCGATCAGTCGTTGGGCGCGAATCGGTGGGCTGCCGACGGTGTACATGGCTGAGGTATCACCAAACCAGCCGTCCTTAATGACGGTGACGTCAATGTTCAAAATATCGCCATTTTGCAGCACCCGGTCACCGGGAATACCGTGGCATACCTGATGGTTGAGCGAGGTGCAGAGTGATTTGGGGAAGCCGTGATAGCCCAAGGTTGCCGGAATGCCGCCTTGCACTTCGGTGATGTGTCTGTGGGCGATGGTATTGATTTCATCGGTGGTGATGCCCGCTCGAACATGAGGGCGTAACAGATTTAAAACTTCGGTGGCGAGCAGGCTGGCGATGCGAATTTTTTCAATCTGTTCCGGGGCTTTAATGATGATGCTCATGGGCTTGGCTGCTGGCTGAATAAAAATTGGTTGTTGAGTGTAACAAATCCGCTTGTTAAAACCCCCGGCTCGATCAATTGGCTTGCTGTAATTTTTCAAGAGATGACTGTTGAATTGTAGCCGGGGGGCATACCAGAGTGAGTGATGATATGACCTTGTTTTTCATATCAATGCATTATTTGGTCGAGAATTTCTCGGATATGTGAACGCACGGCCTGATTGCTGAGCATCAATGGGTGGGCGAGGGCGTTGACTTTCAGGTTGTTTGCCAACGGCCATTCGGCACTGCTTGAGGGGAGAATCATCAAGTCAAACGGCGTGTGGTACGCATACAGCGACATGTGGCTTAGCCGGTGCTCAGTGGTGTCAAGGCGGGTGAGAAACGCGCTTCCGGGCCGCATATCGACTGCCCCTTGTCCGGTAAAGAGGTGCGCGAGTAGCGAGCCATGATGCGGGCCAGAAATGGCAAAAAAAGCCTTGGTCCTCTGGTACCCTCCCCGCTCCTGTAGATAATGTCGGGCAATCAGGCAGCCCATGCTAAACCCGATGATTGCGATGGGTTCTTCCGCGCCGCACCCCTGCTGAATGGTGGCATCCAGTTTTTGCGAGAGATCGGCAATCCCTAAGCGCGCATCGGCGGGTTGCAATGAGGGCGCGAAGCATTCATACCCGTGTTTTCCCAAATCCTGCATCAGGGTTTTGAACAGTGACCCGTTGTCGAAAATCCCATGCACCAGAATGATTTTCATGGGTATGATCTTTGTGGATAGGGGGCGGGTCGTTAGGTTTTGGATAATTCGGTGAGCAGTTGATCGACCCGCACCGTGTCGAAGGGGCCAATTTTTTGATAGCGAATATTGCCCTCGGCATCCAGTACAAAAAAAGTGGGCGTGAGGCGCACCGGCCCAAATGCGGTAGCGGCGGCACCGGTTTTATCTTGCAAAATGAGATAGGGAATTTTTTTCTCAGTGCTCATGGCTTTCAGTTGGCTTAATGAATCGTAGGACATGGCCATCCCGATGACCTGTACACCCTTGGCAGAAAATTTGTCGTACAACGCGGTCATATGCGGAATCTCTTCGACGCAACCGGGGCAGGTAGTTGCCCAAAATGTGATGGCAACAGGTTTGCCCTTGAAACGGGCTAAATCGACGGGCTGACCGTCGAGAGTTTGCACCGTGAGATCGCTCAATTTAACCGGTGTTTCAGTCGAGCACCCTGCGATGAGACTGAAGGCACCCCAAGCGGCGCCACCGAGCAGGGCACGTCGGGCGGCGGAAAATGCGATTTTTGAATTCATGTTTTTTCCTAAATTAAAATCAACCAAATGGACATAGGGGTTAACGGGCATTTTGAGTCTGGTCTTCCAGCTGGCTACGCGTCAGTACCCCAAAGGTACGTTTGAACGGCGGCACGGTGGTGCGTTGACCAATCAGCACATCGACCTTGTCGGCGAGCATGAGTTCACGCGCTTCACTTAAGGTTAGGCCAATATCGACTGCGCGGGCGGGCAGAATCGTCAATTGAGTGGCGACATCAAAGGGCTGATCGGCCGGGAAATCAACCGGTTCTTGCCGCGTTTCATGCAATGGATCAGTCGTGGCGTCGTGCCATACCGCAGCTTTCGTGGGCAAGACCGCCAAGAAACGATTGACATCAAGGGGATGGATGATCCCGGTGGGGTGGCGTGCATCATTGCGTACCACCAACCACACCGGTTTTTCGGCCAGCGCCTTGGTCAATTCATTCGGTGTGGATTGCCGGCTGATTTCAGTGAAATTGCGCTCGATGATGCTGCTGATGGCGATGTCATTGGCGTTGTGCCAGAGCGAAAGCCCCCGCATGTGATGGGCATTGGCACGCAGCACGGTGTCGTAGATGCCATCTTGGCGGAAGATGGCGCGGCTTGTTAGACTGGCGACGATGATCGTCATCAGCGCTGGTGTGATTGCGCCAGTGTCGCCGGTCAGCTCAATCACCGCCGCCAAGGCGGCCAAGGGTGCTTGTAAGGTCGCGCCCATCATCGCACCCATGCCCAGCACGGTGTAAAACGCCACATCACTGACCGGGATTTGGGTGAAGTTCAGCAAAAACATGCCCAGCGCACTACCCGTAAATCCGCCCACGACAATTGTGGCGCCAATCGGCCCCAGAGGGAGGCCGAAGCCAAACGTGAGTGCACTCAGTACCAGTTTGGCCACGATAAGCAATAGCAAAAAGCCCAAGGTGAATTTCGCCCCAGCCGCCAAGCCCACCGAATCATAACTGATGCCCATCACCTGCGGTAAGCCCAGGCCGATGAGGCCGGTAAGTAACCCAATTAAGCCAAAACGGACCCACACCGGCCATGCCCACGTGCGCCGAATCGAATAGTCGGTGATCCGAATAAATCCTGCTGAAAATGCGCCGATGACCAGTCCCATACCGATCAAAATGGGTACTTCCCATAAGGCCAAGTTGTGCAAGAGTTGAATATCAAAGGCGGGATTGGTGCCGAAAAACACAGTGGAAAATAGGGCCCCCGCAGAGGCGGCCAGCATGATGGGAATAAATGTGGCGAGGGTGTACTGGCGCACAATCAGTTCCAGTGCAAAAATCACGGCAGCCAACGGCGTGTTAAGCGAGGCCGCAATAGCCGCCGCTGCGCCGCAACCGACCAAGGTGCGTACGCTATTGTGCGGCAAGCCGAGCAATCGCCCCATCCAGCTGCCGCCCGCCGCGCCCATGTGAATGCCTGGCCCCTCGCGTCCACTCGACATGCCGACCAATAAGGCAAAAGTGGCGCTGAAAAACTGCACCACGGCGTTGCGCCACGGTAAATCGGCCTCGTGTCGATGGAAGCGGATGATGGTGTGGCCGACCCCCACTGCTCGAATGCCCTTGGGCAGATAGTGAAACGCTGTGCCCAAAGTGATGCCACCCAAGGCGGGCAGCAAGAACCGCCACGCCAAAGGCAGTGCTGAATATTCGCCCGGTACCGGCAGGCCGAGAAAATAAATTTGCAGTGATTCGAGCGCTAATCGAAAGGCGGTGACGAGGCTGGAGGCCAGCAAACCGGCAAGCAGCCCCAAAAAGGCCATCGGAATGAGTGCATCGGGTTCGGCCAGCCGCAACCTCAGGGGATCAAGCAGTGATTGGATTGTGGAACGCATCGTATTTTTCGAAAAACACCAGGAAAGCGGGTTTGTGATTATTCGGGCTTTGTTATGATGCGGCAGAGAAGTAATTTTCGCCAATCAATGAGCAAAAAGAGGCACGCATGAAAAAAATTGGCATTGTCGGCGGCACAGGGTATACCGGGGTTGAGCTGATGCGCCTGCTCGCACGGCATGGCGGGGTGGAAATCGCCGCCATTACTTCTCGTGGGGAAGCGGGTATACCGGTCGATGTGTTGTACCCCAATTTGCGTGGTGCGGTCGATGTACGCTTCACTGCGCCGGATGATGCCGATTTGGCCGCCTGTGATCTGGTATTTTTTGCCACACCCAATGGGATTGCGATGGAGC
Source organism: Pseudomonadota bacterium (assembly GCA_021801265.1). Taxonomy (GTDB): domain Bacteria; phylum Pseudomonadota; class Gammaproteobacteria; order Halothiobacillales; family Halothiobacillaceae; genus Halothiobacillus. The sequence continues at coordinate 725,932 of JAJYYE010000001.1, forward strand.
AGGCCCCCGCGTTGCTGGCGCAGGGCGTTAAAGTGATTGATTTGGCGGCTGATTATCGCATTAAAGATTTGGCGATTTGGTCTCAATGGTACGGCATGACGCATGCATCCCCAGAATGGGTTGAGCGCGCGGTATATGGCATGCCGGAGCTGTATCGCGATGAAATTCGCAATGCCGAACTGGTGGCGAACCCCGGCTGCCATGTTACTGCAATAACCTTGGGCTTGCTGCCGCTGATGGGGCAGGATTGGATTGATCATACGCGTTTAATTGCGGACTCAAAATCCGGCAGCAGCGGCGCGGGGCGCAAGGCCGAGCTGCCCATGCTGATGGCCGAAGCCGGCGAGAGCTTCAAGGCCTACGCAGCCAATGGCCACCGGCATCAGCCAGAAACGGTACAAACCTTAACGGCCGTAGCAGAGCGCACGGTGGGATTAACCTTCGTGCCGCATTTAGTGCCCATGGTGCGTGGCATCGAAGCCAGTTTGTATGTGCCACTCATCAAAGAGCCACCGGTTGATGTTCAGCGCCTATTTGAGGACTATTACGCCGATGAGCCATTTGTCGATGTGATGCCGCCGGGCAGTCATCCCGAAACCCGCAGCGTGCGGGGGAATAACCTCTGCCGCATGGCAATTTTCCGGCCACAAGGCGGCGCCACGTTGGTGGTGAGTTCGGTGATTGATAACCTCGTTAAGGGCGCGGCGGGGCAGGCGGTGCAAAATATGAACTTGATGCTGGGGTTTCCCGAAAACCAAGGGCTTGATTTGATTGCGCTCTCTCCTTGAGGCGTCTTGAAGCGCATGGGGGCAAGGATGCAGCCATTGTCTTAAAACCTCAGCAATTTCGTGCATTTTGCGTCATGATTGACACATCTATTTCGCATCATTGCAGAACCATTTTTTGGAGTTTCATCTGATGAATACCGCCGTACTCGAGGCACCCGCTGCCGATACCCCGTTAATATTTACCGACAATGCGGCCAATAAAGTGCGCAAGTTAATCGAAGAAGAGGGCAATCCTAACCTCAAGTTGCGGGTGTTTATCACCGGCGGCGGTTGCTCGGGATTCCAATATGGCTTTATGTTTGAGGAATCCGCGCAAGAAGACGATGCGCAAGTTGAACGTGCGGGCGTGACTCTGCTGGTTGACCCCATGAGTATTCAATATCTCGAAGGCGCGGAAATTGATTACAAAGAAGATATTACGGGTGCGCAGTTCGTGATTCGCAACCCGATGGCCGCCACAACCTGTGGCTGTGGTTCATCTTTTTCGGTTTAGAGGTTTTTATGGAGTACATTCCTGGCCTTCAGGGGGTTCCGGCGGCGCAATCCCGCATTTCTTTCCTTGATGGTCAGGAAGGGCTGCTGACCTATCGCGGTTATCCGATTGTTGACTTGGCTCAACACAGTACGTTTGAGGAAGTGTCTTGGGTGCTGATTAATGGTGAACTGCCGAACGCTGAGCAGATGGCTTGCTTTGATGCGGAGTTGCGCGCCAATCGGCGGGTTAAATATAACGTCCGTGACATCATGAAATTTTTGCCGATTGATGGCCACCCCATGGAAGCGCTGCAAACTTGCGTCGCGAGTTTGGGGATGTTTTACCCCGGTCAAGAGCGGATGACGGCCAATGGCATCAGTGCCGATAGTGAATTTGTTGAGCAGATGATCGTCAGGATTCTTGCCAGTATGGCGACCCTTGTGGCGATGTGGGAGCACATCCGGCGCGGTGATGACCCGGTTCAACCACGAACGGATTTGACCTACGCGGAAAATTTCCTCTATATGATGAATGAACGTGAGCCTGACCCTGTCGAGGCGCGGATTATGGATGCCTGCCTCGTGTTGCACGCAGAGCACACCATCAATGCCTCCACCTTTGCCGCGTTAGTCTGTGGTTCAACCCTGGCGCCGCCTAACTTGGTGGTCGCCTCGGCGATCGGTACGCTGGCGGGGCCGCTGCATGGCGGCGCGAATCAGCGCGTGTTGAATATGCTTGATGACATTGGCTCGGTAGCAAAAGTGTCCGACTGGCTCGACCATCGATTGACGAATAAGCAGGTGGTGTGGGGTTTCGGGCATCGGGAGTATAAGGTTAAGGATCCGCGTGCCGATATTTTGCAGGGGCTACTGGAGCAATTGCGGGCACATCGAGGTGGGCAAATTTCCCCGCTGTATGACATCGCGCGCGCGCTGGAACGCTGCGCCGAAGAACGCCTGGCGCCGAAGGGTGTGTATCCAAATGTGGATTTTTATTCTGGCTTGCTCTACGAGGCATTAGGGATTCCTCGCGATCAATTCACGCCGATTTTTGCTATTTCCCGCACGGCGGGATGGTTGGCGCATTGGAAAGAGCAAATTAGCAATAACCGAATTTTCCGGCCAACCCAAGTGTATGAGGGGTATGCGGTGCGCGGGTACAGCCCGATGACCGCGCGATAACTATTAGGTTTTTAATGCAAAGCAGCGCTTAAGGGCGCTTTGTTGTCGGTGACCTGTGTGTCGAACGGTTTGTTGTGCGTCCCATTGTATTAAGCAGGATAAAACCCACCTAAGACCCGCGCACCACGCGCACCGGTCACTGAGGGCGCGTTTCCGGCTAGGCCAAGCAAAAACTGGCGGGCCAACCAAGCAAAGGCGGCACATTCAACACATTGGGGGTCAATGGCTAACTCGTCACTCAGTTGCAAGACCACGCTCGGATTGATTTTTTGCACCGCTTGGTGAATTAAGTCGATGAGGTACGCATTGCGCGCGCCGCCGCCAGCCAATACGACGTTCGGCGGATTGGCTCGGTTCAGCCAAGGGTGAAGCGCCTCGGTCAATGTATGGGCGGTTAGGGCGGTGAGCGTGGCTTGTACGTGGCTCGGCGGAAGCTGGGCAAGCAAGGCTCCCGCGCGGTGCGTCAGCCAATCCAGATTAAATTGCTCAATGCCGGTTGATTTTGGGGGCGGTAATCGAAAAAAAGGTTCTGCCAGAAGTTGGTTCAACAGCACGGTACTGGGCGTGCCGGTCTGCGCCCAGTCACCGTTCTCATCAAATGGCCGCTGTAGATGGCGAGAAACCCAAGCATCGAGCAACGTATTCGCCGGCCCCGTATCAAAGCCGATTAACGGGGTATCAGGTTCCATCACGGTGATATTGCAAATGCCCCCCAAGTTAACAGCGATCAATGAAGTTTGAGTCGGATCGGCGGCGCTAAATAAGGCCTGATGTGCCAGCGGCACCAAGGGTGCGCCTTGGCCACCGGCTGCCAAATCGCGCCGGCGGAAATCAGTGATGACAGGAATGCCGGTTAATTCGGCGATCGTGTTCGGATCGCCGATTTGCAAGGTGAATGGGTACTCTTGTGTCGGGCGGTGTCGAATGGTTTGACCATGGCAGCCGATTGCGACAATGTCTTGTGCCGTTCGTCCGCTTTGCTTTAACAGCGCATTGACGCAGAGGCTAATCCGCTCGGCCATGCGAATGTCCAGCCAGCCGAGGCGGTCAATCGCATCTCCCTTGGCAAGATGGCGCTCACCCAAAGCCAGCGCGCGTAACTCATCTCGTAGGTCATCGAGGGGAAGATCGTGGTGCGTGATAACGCGTGGCCGGCTGGCGGAAAAATCCACGATACAGGCATCTACCGCATCCATGCTCGTGCCTGACATCACGCCAATAAAGCACCCGGACAAGGCGCGATTTTTAAGATCCGCCCCCATCGGTATCATGGCTTAATCGGCGACGATCGTTGTCGACGTATTCGCTGCGTTCAGTGGTGTGGATTGGGCACTTTGTGCCATTAAATCCAATACCGACTGGGTTTGGGCCAGGAAGTCCTTACGGTATTTTGACGGAATGGGGTTGGCCTCCGGCATCTTGGCGACAAGCGGGTCGGTATAAACCCCATTGACATGGAACTCGTAATGTAAATGGGGGCCTGTCGCATCGCCTGTCATGCCGACAAAGCCGATCGTTTGTCCCATTGCTACCGTGCTACCCTTTTTCAGCGTATCGTTGAAGCGCGACATATGGCCGTACACGGTTTCATAGCCGCCATCATGCTTGATTTTTATGACCTTGCCATAACCGTGCTGCCAGCCCACAAACTCAATTCGCCCTGCCCCCGACGCGTGAATGGGTGTGCCTGTGGGGGCCGCAAAATCAACCCCCTTATGGGGTTTGATTTTGTCATAAATGGGATGAAGCCGGGCCAGGGAGAATTTAGAGCTAATTCTTGAGAACTCAACAGGATAGCGTAAAAAACCACGGCCAAGGCTTGCCCCATTGGGTTCGTAATAACCGGCTTTGCCATCGGGTGTTGTGTAGCGTACGGCTTGGAATACTTTGCCGTTATTGACAAACTCAGCAGCCATGACTTGCCCCGTATCGACCCGCTTGCCTTTGAGAAACTTCTCTTCAAACACAATGCGAAAATGGTCGCCATTTTGCACATCTTTCAGAAAGTTGATCTTCCAGCCAAAAATATCCGCCAGCTGCAAAACCATATTGGCCGATAGACCCGCATCAATGGCTGATTGATACAGTGAGCGATCAATGTGCCCTTCTGCCGTCGCAAGACGGGTTTCCATGGGTAAAACAATCTGGTCTGCCGTTAACTGATGGTCTGCATCTCGGTGAATCATCAACGATTGATTTGGCGAAATTTGATAGTTGATGCCCATCAGACTCTGGTCGGTGGAAATTTGGATATCTAATGTGTCGCCAGGGCGCATCTTTTCAAGCGGTGCGATTTGATCACCCAAGGCAATCACTTGGTTTGCCTCCTGTGCACTCAGACCAAGGCGTGAAAAAATGACGGAAAGGCTATCGCCAGATCGAACGCGCACGGTTGTCGTTGTGGTGTCATGGATCACGTGGCTCGATAGCGTTTTTTCTTCTGTGGTGCTTGTGTTCGCTGGGTCGGATAGTGCAGGCGGCTGGTGTGTCTGAGCGGTTGGCCATTCGCTGGGTGTGGCGGCATCTTGGGTGCCCGCAGGGATTTCCAATGGGGCGATGGTCTCCGCAATGCTTTGGTCGATTCGACGGTCCAGTGCGGGATCCGTAGGAAGGGATACTCGTGCAATGACAATGCCTAAAGCGCCTACGCCAGTAAATAAGGCAGCGGCTTTGAGCCAAAGTGCGATGCGCGATTTTTTCTTGGCAAATCGATAACGATGACTCATGCGCGGCATCCACTCAGAATTATTCAAATAAACGGTTACCATACAAGGCTTATATATAAGTTTCAATGAACGAGAGATGAATTGTGGATAACCATTTTGCTGCAGCATTAGATGAGATTCGCCGGGGCACAGAAGAGATTTTACTGGAACACGATTTGGCCGAGCGACTGAAATCCAAGCAACCCTTGCGGATTAAGGCGGGATTTGATCCCACGGCACCCGATTTGCATCTCGGCCATACCGTACTGATTAATAAGTTACGGCAATTTCAGAATTTAGGGCATCACGTGATTTTCCTTATTGGGGACTTCACCGGCATGATTGGCGACCCAACGGGTAAAAGCGTCACACGGCCTACACTGACGCGTACGCAAGTTTTGGAGAACGCGCAAACGTACCAGCGCCAGATCTTCAAAATTCTGGATCCAGTCAGAACCGAAATCGTGTTCAACTCTGCCTGGATGGGGCAAATGTCCGCGGCTGATCTGATTGCGCTAGCCAGTCGGCAAACCGTGGCGCGAATGCTGGAGCGGGATGATTTTTCTCAGCGTTACACCCATCATCAGCCCATCGCAATTCATGAGTTTTTATACCCTTTGGTTCAGGGGTACGACTCAGTTGCACTCAAGGCCGATGTTGAATTGGGCGGCACCGACCAGAAATTCAACCTGCTCATGGGGCGTGAACTGCAAAAACAATATGGCCAAGCACCACAAGTCGTCATCACCATGCCGCTGCTGGAGGGGTTGGATGGTGTGCAGAAAATGTCCAAATCCCTGGGGAACTATATTGGTATCGAAGAAGCGCCCGACGAACAGTTCGGTAAGCTCATGTCAATATCGGATGAGCTCATGTGGCGCTATTTTGAATTACTGTCATTTCGGCCAATGATTGAAATCGCAACGCTGCGCCAAGAAATGCAGCAGGGAAGAAATCCTCGAGACATCAAGTTCGAACTCAGCATGGAAATTGTTGACCGGTTTCATGGGGCGGGGGCGGGTGTGCTGGCTCGCGACCGATTCATCGCACGCTTTGCGAAAGCCGAAATTCCGGACGATTTGCCGGAATACACATTAATAGAAGGCCAACCTATCGTACAGGCGCTTAAAGAGATCACGCTGGTGGCCTCGACATCCGAGGCAATTCGGCACATTCAAGCCGGCGCAGTACGATTAAATGGCGAAGCCGTCACAGACAAAGGGCAGGCACTGAAGCTGGGAACGCATGTGATTCAGGTAGGAAAGCGCCGTATGGCAAAAATAATTGTGACAAAGGCTTGACGGAAATATTACAGCCTGTATAGTTCGCCATCCCTGAAGCGCAGATGGCGTCAGGGCTGAGCTGAGAGGCTTAGGGTTTGGGTTGGCGCTGAACGGGAAGCGTTGACAGGAAGTGAGGGGTGTATATAATGCGCCTCCCTTGAATCCGAAGCGCAGA
>JAJYYE010000010.1 GCA_021801265.1 Pseudomonadota bacterium
ATCGGCTGAGGAACAAGCGAAAGGCCGGTACCGTGACTCAACCGGAGACCGTAAACGAGCCCAAGGGGGTCAATTTTATTTCGGCGATTTGACCGCCAAAGGGGTCACTTTTCAGTCGGCGTTGACACATGACGGAGCGATCTGCCCAACGATCAGCGTTGGCGAGGAGCTTTTCGGCATACATATCGACGCGGCTTAGGGTGGGAACCCCGAAAGCGTGATGGATTGATCCGCTGAGCTCGATACGATTCTCGCTGAGGAATTCAATTTTTATCGGTACGCCGTCCATCTCTATGACCGCGCGAACGCCATAGATGTCGGCGCGCACATCTCAGAGATGTTTGATTGGTTCTGAGATCAGGTCGCCAAGGGTGTTGTTTTTGATTGAGCGTCTGATCAGGCGGAATCCATCTCTAGAGGAGCACATGAAATCGATGTCGACCGATTCCCGGTACTCGTCCAGAGATAGTGCGATAGCGGTGCCGCCACCAAAAAAACATTCCGCTTTCATCAGGAGGTCGGAGTTGATCCGCTGAAGCACGTTTGCAATTGATTGATGGTGTGGACGGTTAAACATTCAGGAATCCCTCGCCAAATTTGATCGCAAGACGGGCAATAAGCGCCCGCTCGGCGGCGGACATGGTGTTCTCGTCAATGAACCGCCAATTGCGCTCATAAAGGCCAAAGGCATCGCTTTCGGTCATGACTTTTGTGTGAGGCTGGCTCCACGCGATTAGGCGAAGCTGGGGAAAGTCATCGATAAAGATGTTCGGGTCGGCAGATTTTATTTCAATGGGCGCAATCATGACGGGATCTCCGAATTTGGATTGGTGGATGCGGACATCCGGGGGGCGAGGAGATCCTTACTCGTCGTCTTCAGGCTACACAGGACGGCAGTTGTCGCAATACCCGTCAGGCTCATCCGGATACCCAATGAAAGTAGCCACAATCACAGGACATAAAACGGTCGCAATGCTTTCACGCTATACCTTGATTTATAAAGTTATTGACTGCTTATGTTCAGTCTGGACTGAACATAGTTCACATTATCTCCTTCTACAGAGACATTGACCCCATATAACCTCCATTTTTGTTTTAACGTCAAACGTCACCACATACAAAACCAATTCCAGCGACACGTTTTCAGGGAGAGGGGGCGCCGCCTCGCTTCATCACTGTCAACTCATCAAGCCCGTCATCCTCGGCAGGGATAGAGATAATCCTTTCTTTTGATATGCGGCATACTTCATCAACACCCGCACCCCACTCGGTCAACATGCCTCGACCCACCGAAAACTCATCATGATGAGAGAGGTAGTCAGACAACCTGCGTCTGGTTTTCAAAACCCCTTCGGCCACCTCCTCTAAGATGGTTTCGGCACGCTGCCGGGATAAATCACAATGTCTGAACCCGAAATCGACAAGCCGCTTGGCGTCTGGAAATCGCTTAGTCCCCCCCAGAGTCAACGCAAGCGTGTCTTTCTTGATGTAAACGGTAGTTGTCACAATATCGTAGGCCGGGGCGAGGCAAACAGAAGACGCGGAATCTTCATAAAGCACCCCAAAGTTTTTTAGGTGCGCGTCTCCGTTCCTCAACGCACAGGAAACAACCAATGACCTGAAAAAAGAGTCTTTGGCCGCCCGCAACCCCTCAACGCTCACAAACGCCCCGATCCTTTTGACTGCGGCCTCATAACTCCCTCTGTACTTGTCAGTTGATCCATAGCCGGACAGTACGCAAAGGTCTTCGAATCCCATGTAGCGCCCGGACTCGGACAAATCAAACCGCTTTACAACAAAAAACTTCCCATTCTCTGATAGATCGAAGTCGGGCGTGGCCAGACCAGACTCCCGAGCAGCAGTCATGCAGAAAAACTCATTGGCTGCCAAGCTCGGAAACTCATCACCCTCCCATCCTTTAACAATATGCGTGGCCCCCTTTACAACCAGTTTTTCAGGAGGTGCGCTCGCCAAAGATTCATCCTTGATCAAAACCTTCGGCTGGATACCGGACACCCCGGACACCCCGGAAAAGCGAGATAGCAAATCACGAAGCAAATCCTCACTACCCTTGTAAGCAAGGATTTCCCGCACACTCTGCGTGGGCACATCATCAATTGACTCAAGACTATCGCTATAACGCAAACGACCAATCTGGGAGCGGCCAACGACTGACAATAATTTCAAATCGTCAAACACTGGAACATGCTTACGAAAACTGTTTTCCAGCGACTCTCGCAAACGCCCTTCTGGCAAATTCATCTGAAAGATGGGATGCAAGTCATGTTGATGCACATATCCATCCAATGTCATGGGCATGGTTAATGAAATATCCTGCCCCTGTTCGGCGTTCTGATAGGAAAACAGATACCCACCTGACACCCTTCCAAGCCCACCAACCCTGTTTTTGTCCACCCAGACATTAAGCATGGCTTCGCTCCAATCGCTGTTCTTCAATCAAGTCATTCAAGGTAGGACGCTGCCGCTTCTCACGAACAACGACTTCAAGCCCAAGCCCATCACAGATTTTCATAATCTTCCGCAGGCCCAAGTCATCAATGTTGCCGGTTTCGAGGTTGCTCAATGTCGCTCGACTCATGCTTAAAGGATCAGTGACCTTTTTTTGGGAAAACCCCAGAGACTTTCTCTTTTCTCGAATAACCGCACCAATCTCAAACATATTCATGTTTATGTACCGCATACAATACAATTTCGGTAAATATATCACGAATTGCATCGTATTCAATACATTTAGTCAAACGATCTTTCGTCAAATAGATAAGTGCGCAAGGTGTGTTTCAGCATTGAGCAGTAATTTTCTTAGCCCAAGCGTATTTTCCCACCCTTGGCATTCAATGCAGTGGCGTTAGGCATCCAGGCCATCGTCTAAGTATAGTTTCAACACATTGATTTATAAAGTATTTAACTTGTGAAAAACGTGTATAAACTAGACTTCAAGTGGAGAATTTCATCCACAGTCTCAACAAGGAGAACACATCTAAAAATATGTGTGACTGTTTTTGATTGACGCTCCGAACGCGAGCCAAAAAAAACCCGAACATAAGTTCGGGCCAATGTCGCGCAGGTCGTGGTTGCGCGGCCGGGGTAATTAGCCCAAAAAAACGGAATCGCCAAATCGATTCCCGGTTACATCTTCGGCCCGGATGAGCTTGATTTTTGGTCTTCTCGGGAATCGGTTTTGCTGGTCTGATCTTGTGTTTGCCCGTGGTTCGACATGCGTGACAAGGCAATTTGACTGTCGAATTTGATCTTCGGAACAATTCGCCCCAGTTCAGACTGGATAATGGGGTGGTCGACGCCGGACTTGTTCTCATTGACCAGCTTTGATACCCCATTCATCAGTGTCGTTTGCCATGCGCAGATGTCGTCGTAGTCGATGGGCTTCTCGTTGTATGCGGCCAGCCGCGACTCGATCATGTGCAGGGACAGGTTGGTGTCGATGTTATTAACCCATTGAATGCCGCTGATGAATTGCTCTTGATCCTTCGCGTACTCGTCGACCATGAGGGTGACGCGGAACAGAAACACCCCCACGGGCGTAGGGAAGACAACAACAAATTGTTAATGATCGCCATTAAAACACAACTGGTTGTGTTTTAGAAATCAAACCTCTAAAACAGATCGAACTAAAACACGATAAAATTCAAGCGACAGGCTCAAATTGTATTTGTTTCTCAATCACCAATTGCAAACCGGAAATCTCGGTAAGACTGCGTTTGGTGTCGCCGATACCGCGAATTTCATAGCCGGGCGTTTCCGGAATACGGCGGAAAATCATCAGCCCGCTTTCGTGCGGGCAATGATCGTACAAATACTCCACCACTTTCTTGGCAACGGCATCTTTTACACCAGAAACAAACACATTGGGACGCGGCTCAATAAACCACAATTTCATTCTACCGCGCACGGCAGGCGGTAAATCATTGGCAATCACGACGAGCATTTTTCACTCCTAATATAGCTTCAATGTCTTGGCCTATATTGCCGAGTAAATCAACCTCGATCACTCGCTGGCGAAATGCGGCCGGCACTTTGTGTTTGTTATACTGTCCGGCCATGTCCAGCGTGAGTGAAAAGTGAGAAAAATCAACTGTTTCTGAGCTGCCTGTGCGGCAGTGAACTCATGCTGGGTAGCGGGCTGGATCTTTCATCTTTTCTGAGCTGCCTGTGCGGCAGTGAACGGCCAACGATGCGCCGCCCCCGTCAATGGTTATTTCTGAGCTGCCTGTGCGGCAGTGAACCAAGGTGGAAAGCAAGAAAGACTTAGCTAAACTTTCTGAGCTGCCTGTGCGGCAGTGAACCGGAACTGATCATTACTTATACTCAACCGTCTTTTCTGAGCTGCCTGTGCGGCAGTGAACTCCGCACCATCCTGAGCGGTGCCCCCGTTACCTTTCTGAGCTGCCTGTACGGCAGTGAACCAAACGCATCTGACCCGCCCTTGAGCTGGCCCTTTCTGAGCTGCCTGTGCGGCAGTGAACATGGCTACGCCTCGCGGCTGTGCCTTCAGATCTTTCTGAGCTGCCTGTGCGGCAGTGAACGCGGCGATGCCCCGGCCGGAAACATTCACAACTTTCTGAGCTGCCTGTGCGGCAGTGAACTGCTCAACTCAGATAACGGGCTATTCTGTGCATTTCTGAGCTGCCTGTGCGGCAGTGAACAGAACCCTCGCCGGCGATGCCTGCCCATCAGATTTCTGAGCTGCCTGTGCGGCAGTGAACAGAACCCTCGCCGGCGATGCCTGCCCATCAGATTTCTGAGCTGCCTGTGCGGCAGTGAACACGATCTGCTGCCATGACGCGCGGGGTTATCTTTTCTGAGCTGCCTGTGCGGCAGTGAACTTGTGGATCGTCTGGAAGGGTTGCCCCCCGATTTTCTGAGCTGCCTGTGCGGCAGTGAACGGACGCCAGCAAAATGATCGTTCCTGCCGGGTTTTCTGAGCTGCCTGTGCGGCAGTGAACATGCGGTTATTACTGATCCGCCATATGGCATTTTTCTGAGCTGCCTGTGCGGCAGTGAACTTGAGCAGCACATCGCCCATGATCTGCTGAGCTTTCTGAGCTGCCTGTGCGGCAGTGAACTTTGCCGATGGGGATGATGCGGCTGCCCATGTTTTCTGAGCTGCCTGTGCGGCAGTGAACCATCCGGTTAGCGCGACTTGCGCTTCGATGATTTTCTGAGCTGCCTGTGCGGCAGTGAACGCCCCGCTTGACATACGACTGGATAATTAATTTTTCTGAGCTGCCTGTGCGGCAGTGAACTTTTGTTTGCGTGGCGGTGATTCGTCAGAATCTTTCTGAGCTGCCTGTGCGGCAGTGAACGTTATTCAACAAAGCGGCTCAAGTTTTGCACATTTCTGAGCTGCCTGTGCGGCAGTGAACGTGTTGGTGGCCGCCGAGCTGTAGCCGGTGTTTTTCTGAGCTGCCTGTGCGGCAGTGAACAGCGGGTACGAGATTTTACTGGACTATTTCGATTTCTGAGCTGCCTGTGCGGCAGTGAACTATCCCTGTAAAACAAATGCTCGTGAATCTCTTTTCTGAGCTGCCTGTGCGGCAGTGAACTGATGCCCGTCATAATCCCCATGCGGTCGAGTTTTCTGAGCTGCCTGTGCGGCAGTGAACGGGCTAACACCGCACCCCGCAAATCGCCCATTTTTCTGAGCTGCCTGTGCGGCAGTGAACATTATTCTGGCGTTGATCGAGTTAACACGAACTTTCTGAGCTGCCTGTGCGGCAGTGAACGGCCAGACTGTCCGCGTACCCCTCGACCGCATTTTCTGAGCTGCCTGTGCGGCAGTGAACGTCAAAGTCAGGATATACCGCACCTGAATTCATTTCTGAGCTGCCTGTGCGGCAGTGAACAGAGCCCGGCTTGAATCTCATCTGACGCAAGATTTCTGAGCTGCCTGTGCGGCAGTGAACGTCCGGCTCATCTGCGGCCCATGTCGGCGTGATTTCTGAGCTGCCTGTGCGGCAGTGAACTCACTGTCTTGTTGCTGGCTCCTGACGCATCTTTTCTGAGCTGCCTGTGCGGCAGTGAACCGTCAGACGATGGGCCGGTGTATTCATTGCATTTTCTGAGCTGCCTGTGCGGCAGTGAACTTTGTGTGTTCATTATCTCGCCCACGTTAAAATTTCTGAGCTGCCTGTGCGGCAGTGAACGTGTGATCAGACAGGGTAAGCCAATCGTCGTTTTTCTGAGCTGCCTGTGCGGCAGTGAACAGAGCGAGCGCATCGTCTCGGCGAGCACCGCTTTTCTGAGCTGCCTGTGCGGCAGTGAACGATGCAAACTGGCATCATGAGCCACGGGACCGTTTCTGAGCTGCCTGTGCGGCAGTGAACTCGTAAATCTGCTGTTCAAGGCATTCCGTGACTTTCTGAGCTGCCTGTGCGGCAGTGAACTGGGTAAGCAGGCACGCCGCGTCATCCTGATCTTTCTGAGCTGCCTGTGCGGCAGTGAACTGGACTTGGCGAACTGATTGCCGATGTGACCCTTTCTGAGCTGCCTGTGCGGCAGTGAACTTTATCGTTTGCCCTTGTTGGATAGCATGATTTTTCTGAGCTGCCTGTGCGGCAGTGAACTATGCTCATCGAATATTGACGATAATGTGCGATTTCTGAGCTGCCTGTGCGGCAGTGAACCTGTTGATCATTTATTGCACTGACTGCCTTCGTTTCTGAGCTGCCTGTGCGGCAGTGAACTCGCCCGCCAGGCGGTGCCATATACGGCTGAATTTCTGAGCTGCCTGTGCGGCAGTGAACACAAAAAGAGCTTGCAAACAGGGAGTTTTTATTTTCTGAGCTGCCTGTGCGGCAGTGAACGTTTGTGAAGAGAACAAAGACGCGATTTCTAATTTCTGAGCTGCCTGTGCGGCAGTGAACCGGAATGGCAACAACCGGGCTTTATCAATAATTTTCTGAGCTGCCTGTGCGGCAGTGAACGGTCACAAGGAGCGTCAGCGTTAATTCAATCATTTCTGAGCTGCCTGTGCGGCAGTGAACGATTATATCTGCTCAATGAGTTTGACATTAAATTTCTGAGCTGCCTGTGCGGCAGTGAACATGTCGAATCAATCCAAAACATTATTGAATTATTTCTGAGCTGCCTGTGCGGCAGTGAACTGCGCGGTCACATACGCCGCCCATTCCGGTTTTTTCTGAGCTGCCTGTGCGGCAGTGAACATCAACGGCTACGCATTCCAGTTCCGCATCGATTTCTGAGCTGCCTGTGCGGCAGTGAACGTACACCTGCAGCGATGACCACGACTCATGCATTTCTGAGCTGCCTGTGCGGCAGTGAACACGGCGGTGATCAGCGCATCGGTCGCGGTTGGTTTCTGAGCTGCCTGTGCGGCAGTGAACATCAGCCGCGCGCGGCGATTTGGCGAAACTGTTTTCTGAGCTGCCTGTGCGGCAGTGAACGCATTGGATTGGGCGCAGTGATTGCCGCCGGTTTTCTGAGCTGCCTGTGCGGCAGTGAACCCTTGGCGCTTCTGCATTGCGCCGATGCTCGATTTCTGAGCTGCCTGTGCGGCAGTGAACGATGGCGGCGAGGGCATCCCGGAAATGAATAGTTTCTGAGCTGCCTGTGCGGCAGTGAACGCTAAAATCTCGCGCTCTTTTGCTTTGCGTACTTTCTGAGCTGCCTGTGCGGCAGTGAACTTTTATCGCAGTCAACATATTGATTCTGATTTTTTCTGAGCTGCCTGTGCGGCAGTGAACGGGATGGTTGACGACGCAGAATCAGATGTACTTTTTCTGAGCTGCCTGTGCGGCAGTGAACAGGTCATCAAGGCGAATATTGATGATGTGATTTTTCTGAGCTGCCTGTGCGGCAGTGAACGTCGATGCTTGCAAGCCCTTTGATTTCTCTTATTTCTGAGCTGCCTGTGCGGCAGTGAACGGAAAAGGCTGGATTTAAGAGCGGTTATGAGCTTTCTGAGCTGCCTGTGCGGCAGTGAACGTTGTTAATATGGCTTCACCAACAACGAACGATTTCTGAGCTGCCTGTGCGGCAGTGAACAGCAGGTGATTGAGGAGGCCATTGAAGCCGCTTTTCTGAGCTGCCTGTGCGGCAGTGAACGGGTTCAGGCTGATGCCGATGGCTGACACATTTTTCTGAGCTGCCTGTGCGGCAGTGAACGTCATCATTTGGCAGGCTTGCCGCTGGTACTTTTTCTGAGCTGCCTGTGCGGCAGTGAACATCATTATTGCAATGGCGGCATCAATGGCTTTTTTCTGAGCTGCCTGTGCGGCAGTGAACGTTTCCGCGTCGCTGATCGCCCGCGCTGATTTTTTCTGAGCTGCCTGTGCGGCAGTGAACAGTGGGCAGACGTTGAGCGCAGATTTCTTGCTTTTCTGAGCTGCCTGTGCGGCAGTGAACGCATTCGAGCCGCAACGGAAGCGCGTGGTACATTTCTGAGCTGCCTGTGCGGCAGTGAACTAAGTGCGCGCACTTTCACCTGCGCACTTATATTTCTGAGCTGCCTGTGCGGCAGTGAACAGAACGCGCCGGGGTGTCATCACGCACGATAATTTCTGAGCTGCCTGTGCGGCAGTGAACGGAATATCAGTTTTTACTTCATCCAATAAATCTTTCTGAGCTGCCTGTGCGGCAGTGAACTGTCGCCCGATTATAAATGGGGCGAATTGGTATTTCTGAGCTGCCTGTGCGGCAGTGAACATCAATGATGAAGTCGTTGAGACTATTGAGGATTTCTGAGCTGCCTGTGCGGCAGTGAACGAAACGCAAAAGCGGCGGGGGCGCCCACCTAATTTCTGAGCTGCCTGTGCGGCAGTGAACTTAACGCATTTGCCATTAATACTGATTCTTGATTTCTGAGCTGCCTGTGCGGCAGTGAACTCCGACTTTTTGTCTAATCAAAATAATCTACATTTCTGAGCTGCCTGTGCGGCAGTGAACTTGAAATGAATTACTCGTTAATTGGTGCTTATTTTCTGAGCTGCCTGTGCGGCAGTGAACAGTGGGGTAATGAACTACTTTCCGCGTGGAATTTTCTGAGCTGCCTGTGCGGCAGTGAACGAGCGCGTCAGTCAATATCGATGACACGTCCTTTTCTGAGCTGCCTGTGCGGCAGTGAACGGCTGCTGCCGCCGATCGCTCTGGCGCGGATGTTTCTGAGCTGCCTGTGCGGCAGTGAACGATGTGTCCAGCGTGCAGGCCATCGTATGGGTTTTCTGAGCTGCCTGTGCGGCAGTGAACCTCTCGCTTTTGCCCAGTGCACAAATTCTTCTTTTCTGAGCTGCCTGTGCGGCAGTGAACGTTGTACACGTTAAAATCCTGGCCGATGTGCATTTCTGAGCTGCCTGTGCGGCAGTGAACCTGAGATCGATGAGGTTATCGAGGATGACGGCTTTCTGAGCTGCCTGTGCGGCAGTGAACTCGATCGGCCGCGACCATGATTGAGCCAGAAATTTCTGAGCTGCCTGTGCGGCAGTGAACTCTATGACCGCTGGCAGAAAGAGCCAACAGACTTTCTGAGCTGCCTGTGCGGCAGTGAACTGCCCTTCGCCGTCTTGGATGAGGCGATTCACTTTCTGAGCTGCCTGTGCGGCAGTGAACGGCGGGAGGTTCCGCTCGTTGCTATACGTCGATTTCTGAGCTGCCTGTGCGGCAGTGAACCATGAATTCACAGGAGGGTGGCTTTAATTATGTTTCTGAGCTGCCTGTGCGGCAGTGAACCAGCAGCGACACCGAATCGTCAACGACCAATCTTTCTGAGCTGCCTGTGCGGCAGTGAACTGCCGGACGTGGTCGATGGCCGAATCACATACTTTCTGAGCTGCCTGTGCGGCAGTGAACCGCGGGTAACCAATTCGCCGAACCAAGTCATATTTCTGAGCTGCCTGTGCGGCAGTGAACTCCCGGGTAACGTGCGCGATACCGTCTACCACTTTCTGAGCTGCCTGTGCGGCAGTGAACGCACTGTCCAGCGTTCAATGCTGGTTGGCCAATTTCTGAGCTGCCTGTGCGGCAGTGAACGTGTGATCAGACAGGGTAAGCCGATCGTTGTTTTTCTGAGCTGCCTGTGCGGCAGTGAACGTTATTCAACAAAGCGGCTCAAGTTTTGCGCATTTCTGAGCTGCCTGTGCGGCAGTGAACGCATGTCGTTAAGTGCGTGGCAAATGACTCTTTTTCTGAGCTGCCTGTGCGGCAGTGAACCTCCCGGACGACGATTTAAAAATGTTGTGACTTTTCTGAGCTGCCTGTGCGGCAGTGAACTTGCTGGTGAATTTCGCGCGTTTGATCGACACTTTCTGAGCTGCCTGTGCGGCAGTGAACACCCAAAAATGGGCATTTCGTATCGAATTGCTTTTCTGAGCTGCCTGTGCGGCAGTGAACGCTGGTTTTTAGTTGAAGTATTTGGATTAAATTTTCTGAGCTGCCTGTGCGGCAGTGAACCATTGCCTGTGGGTGAGCATTGTCATAGTGTATTTCTGAGCTGCCTGTGCGGCAGTGAACGCGCGTTAACAATAATTCCCTCTGCTACTTCATTTCTGAGCTGCCTGTGCGGCAGTGAACAATCAACCCCATCCAATTAAATGCTATTAATCTTTCTGAGCTGCCTGTGCGGCAGTGAACAAACGGTCGCGCAGGACGCGGCCTTATTGGTTTTTCTGAGCTGCCTGTGCGGCAGTGAACTCTATTTCGTGGACTATCCGGTTTTGCCGAGTTTTCTGAGCTGCCTGTGCGGCAGTGAACGAATCAATCATTATTGCACCATCCCCGGTAGTTTTCTGAGCTGCCTGTGCGGCAGTGAACCGTATTGCGCATTATGGGCATACCATATTATTTTTCTGAGCTGCCTGTGCGGCAGTGAACTTGCCGGTGAATTTCGCGCGTTTGATCGACACTTTCTGAGCTGCCTGTGCGGCAGTGAACCAATCGTGTACCCCAATAAAGCATCTTTATCTTTTCTGAGCTGCCTGTGCGGCAGTGAACCACAAAAGGACTGGACCTTTTTTGTGTTTTGATTTCTGAGCTGCCTGTGCGGCAGTGAACACGTAAAAGTTGAAGTGACTCGTCTTTTTTTCTTTCTGAGCTGCCTGTGCGGCAGTGAACACGCGCTTAAAGAATCTTCTGCAGTTGAGTTCTTTCTGAGCTGCCTGTGCGGCAGTGAACGCGATTCCATCAACGATGCAAGAGCGGTTGATTTTCTGAGCTGCCTGTGCGGCAGTGAACGCGATTCCATCAACGATGCAAGAGCGGTTGATTTTCTGAGCTGCCTGTGCGGCAGTGAACATGTCACTTTATCGAAATCGAGATCGAGTTTGTTTCTGAGCTGCCTGTGCGGCAGTGAACAAATGTTGCGGCTGGTGAGATTATTTCACGTATTTCTGAGCTGCCTGTGCGGCAGTGAACCTGCGCCGATAATCGTGCATGTCTGTCCATTGTTTCTGAGCTGCCTGTGCGGCAGTGAACCCTACTGAATTCATGATTTAAATTTTCCTGTTTTTCTGAGCTGCCTGTGCGGCAGTGAACACCGCGTGGCGGGCAGTTACACCTTAAACCTTTTTCTGAGCTGCCTGTGCGGCAGTGAACGGGTAGATATAGGCCGCACCAAGCGCCGATGATTTCTGAGCTGCCTGTGCGGCAGTGAACTAGGGTGCAGCAGCATACATCGTGGCCTCACGTTTCTGAGCTGCCTGTGCGGCAGTGAACCAAGATGATCGGCTCTCGATGCGCCCGGTACCTTTCTGAGCTGCCTGTGCGGCAGTGAACGACTTGACTGCCCTGATTCAGTCGATTGATTTTTTCTGAGCTGCCTGTGCGGCAGTGAACGACTTGACTGCCCTGATTCAGTCGATTGATTTTTTCTGAGCTGCCTGTGCGGCAGTGAACTAGCGTTTTTGACGTCTAACATGCTAATTGTTAAAGAAAGTAAGCACAAATACTCTTTTAAGCCTTTCCCCCTGCACCCCGCGTAACCGAATGATTTTCAGAAGGTATTAGATGCACCGGGAAAAAGGGTCAAAACCACGGCACTGTTGCCGTATTGCTCAGTCCGTAGGCACTGAATATTCCGGGCACAGCGACATCCTGAATCGGCCGGTGCTCAACAAAGAGCTTAAATCGTTGGCTGGTGGTTGCGCTGGACAACGTGACAAACGGAAGATTCAGCCGCTCGGCGGCACTATCTGGGATAGATTCGCACGCGGCAACTTCATCGATCTGTTTGCGCATCATCAAACGACGGCGAAGCCGTTCCGGACTGCTTTTGGCCTGAACTCGACACACAACACGCTGTTTAGCTCCATCGGGAACGGCCATGATTCCAGTGAGTTCGCAGTGATCGCGCATTCCCTGAAGCCATCCTGACTGCATCAAGCCATGCAGATTTCCACGGCTTCCGTGCAAGCGTACTCGCTGCCCCAAGGTTCGGCTACCCTGTGTCGAATCGGGGCGGATATCGGGGAAACTCAATCCGATGCGCTGACTGCCATGATTCACTAAACCGCGATGCAGTTTGGAAAATAACGCGCTCATCAAGATATTTGCCGTAAATTCGGGATCGGGATGCAAAAGAATTTCCAAGTAGTGATCCATATTCAGCCCGCCTCACCAAAAACACCACCCCGAATCAGGATCGCCATCACAAAATGCTGCTGTTCCAGCGGGGGTACTTTGTCATTAACGATCCAGTTATCCAACAAATTGTAAAAATCCAGCTTCTGCTTCGGCTGGCGGTACGCTTTACCCAGTGTGGTCACAGAGCCATAGGGCTCCACGGCGATGGGATCAATCGCATCCGCGCCTTCGTACCAAGTGTCGATAGTGCGAAGGGCATTACCGATTTTTTGCGAGTGCATGCCTGCAATGTTGTCGACCTGATAAAGCGTTTTACTTTTATCACCACGGCCTCGATCAAGAATGAGTTCCTGTGACGGGAACACCTCCTGCCCCGCCCCGAGACGAACATAGGCGGTGACGTGGAGCAGGACGTGCAGCGTGCCCGCCAGCCCGTTGGCCACCAAGCCCGCCAATGTTTCGAGGTCGTTTTGAGCTTGCGTTGACACACCAAAATTGCGCAACGATAAAGCCAGAGCATCAAAGACCCAGGTATTTTCAGCGATTCCATTGACGAGGTGCGCCACCCGCACCTCCACTTGCTCCGCCCCAATGCGGTTGCGCCACAGGAAGCGCCCATTGGCCAAGTTGGAGGCATAGCGCCGGGCAAGTTCGGTAAAGCCGTTGGCTTCCACATAAGCTTTTACCGTGTCCGTCAACTTGGTTTGGTAATCCGTGTCATTGCAGGCGGAAGGCTTGCCCGTACCGGCGAGTAC
The DNA here is from genome assembly GCA_021801265.1 of Pseudomonadota bacterium. Lineage (GTDB taxonomy): Bacteria > Pseudomonadota > Gammaproteobacteria > Halothiobacillales > Halothiobacillaceae > Halothiobacillus. The sequence goes on from JAJYYE010000010.1 coordinate 13,326, forward strand.
GCGCAGAGTGAAGCTGACTTTGAGGGTATCGTCATCGGCGGGAAGTGCGGCAACATCAACGGTTTGCAGATTGGGGCTTTCAATGGCGGCATCGAGCTTGGCAGGATCTTGATCCTTGGCTTTGAGCCGATTGGAAATCGTCCCACGCACGGATTTTGGTTTGATATTTACGGGGCTCCACGAACTCCCGCTTGACCGTGCATCCCAACGCCCTGAAAAAAACAGGGCATCGGATGGGTCGAGTTTGCGTTCAAAAGCGAGTACAGAGGCAGTTTTGAGTATCATGATCGGGCTCCTTGCGGTGTGGATGGGTCAGTCGGGTTGAATGGGCGCGGGGGGCGCGAAGTTGTTACGGATACGGTACAGCCCCTTTTCGGGGACGGTTTGGGCGTACCACAGAAGCTGCTGCGCATTGCTCAGACGATGCGCACCGAGCCATTGCCCGATGGAATACAGGCTTTCGACAAAGCGGAACGGGATTTGTGCGTCGCGGACATTAAGCACGCTTCCGGCGGGTTGAGAGTCCGAAAGAGCGGCGTAACCGACAGGAATCGGCACAAGCCAACCTTCGGTGCGGTCATGCTGCCATTCGATTTTTCCATCTTCTTTTTTAGAAGAAGGTACAGGTCGCCAGTTAAAACGTGACAGATCAAGCCAGGCATCCAGCGCCGTTGATTCCGGGGTTTCGGCCTGCAAGGCATCGAGGCGTGCGTACAAAAGATCATCACGGCACACCAGCGCAAAACCCGGCAGCCATTGCCTGCGCAGCCTGCGAAATTGTTTACGGGCATCATCCACATCGTCAGCCCATCGGATCAGCTCCGGTTTGATGGCGCGCCCAAAGCTTGGTGCGGGCGGCAACACACTACCTCCCGCCACGCGTAGCGTGCTCAGTACGTCGAGCACATTCCGGGCAACTTCCTCCCGCATGGCTTCATCGTGCTCGATAAACCCACCCGATACGCCGAACACAAGAGTGATGTCAAGGTGGATGCGGCCTTCCTCGACGATGGCGGCCGTGCTGCCATCTTTATCCACCGGGTTGCGGGTCAGACGGAAGGCTTTGACGTAACCACCCTCAGTGGTTTGCTCATCGAAGCCATGACAAATTACGCCGACGCTATCGAAGCTGCGAAAAGCAGGTGAAAACATTTGTTGCGCCGCCAGTTTGCGCTCCAATGCCCACATCAAGCCAAGAAAGGCGGTCATGGAAGGAAAACCGTGCGTCATCGGGCTGGAAATGGCGTTGGCATTCTGAATGCGCAGATGTGGCAAAATCAGCAATCCATCACTTTCTGTAAACATCGTGCTCATATACCCTCCCCCATTGAATTTCGTGTTGGGATATAAGTCGGTGAATCCTGCGTCCTGCGTAACTGGCGGAGATGTTGCGCCCAGCCATCCTGACTTTCATCCAGCAGCAATTCCCGCTGCCAATAGCGCTGTTCAATATCACCCAACGGTAACTTGCCATGGGCATTCAGTTGAGCATTCAGCCAGTTGCCAAAGCGCGCGCCGACTCCCTTCGGCCAGTCCATCCACAACCACTGCTTGTAGAAATCTTCTTCGCTCGGGATTTCGGCACGGCGCGGGTCGAGCCACAGGCGCTCCGCCTGCACCAAACGACACTGATGATCCGAACTCCAGCCGGGAGGCAGGCCATTCTGAAATTCAGCCGCAAACACAACGAGCTCACCAATCAATACATCGACGTAAGCATCCACCCTATCGCGAGTTTCCATTGTAGAGGGCGGCGCACTTTCAAGAAATTTCCGAAAATCGCGCAGAATCAACCAAACTTCCCGGCGTTGGCCATAGAGATGTTCAAACACTGAATCAATCTGCCAGGGCGTTCGAATTTCCCGCGATTGCCAGACGGGCGGCAGAGAGCCAAGCAGGTAATTGTTACCGCCGCGCTCGCTGTTCAACTGGCTGATGTTTTGCGGCTTCGTACCGCCTAACTTCTGCACAGCCAGATCAGGATAGGAGCGATAACTGTCGTCATAATCCTTCCTTTCCCGACGCGCTTCTCTGGCCAGTTTGTTCTGCTCCCCGAAGCGATCTTCGTTGATAATCTGAAACACTGCATGTGCCAACGAACTGGCGTACAGCGGCGCAAGCAGCTCGTAATGCTCGTCGAGTACAGGATTTTCCCCGACGAACCAGTACAGTTGTTTTGCGCGGGCGTGCGAGGCAAATACGCCGTCGCGCGGGCGAGTGACGCCGGCGAAGGCATCCATCCATGCCTGTGCCTGAACCGAGTCATCGCTTAACGCGGCAATTGCATCCGAATCACCTGCGAGCAGCCAATCCAGCAAGGTACGGCCATCCACTTCAAGTTTAAGCAACTTGTAAATATCCAACGCCGCCGCGTTGCCGACGACATCGCCGGAAAAATCTTGCCCAAGAACATGACTGCCAACCTCCGCCAACCCTTCCATTTGCTCAGGCAGAACATAGAGATTGGTGCCGCGCGCATCGGGATGGATGGGTTTAAGCGAGTGAGTAACCACTTGAATTTGCCTGACGCGCCGAGCCGCATCTTCAAGCCAGACCGGGGCGGCATATTGCGCAATCAAGTCATCGCGATTTGGATCGTCTTCAGCCAGTTTTTCAAGCTTGGCATCAAGACGCCCCCTCAAAAATTGGAGGATCGATGTGCGAAAACGGTCTCTACTTTTTTCTGTCAACAAATCAGACATAGAAACTCCTTTTACCAAACAGATCAGAACAGTAGAATCCCCGAGGCAATGCCTTGGGGATTCAGGTCGCAGGACAATACCGTTGTCCTGCCTCAGGCTATTATGGTCATGTGAGTTTTAGTCACATCTATATCCTCCTTACCGGATCAACGCTTGCGGTTGCGCCCTCGCCTCGTCGGCCAAGGTATGGCAAACGCTTCAGATGCTCTGGACCAGCATCGGAAGCACATTCATCCTAAAGAGGCTCTCAATATAAGTCAACACCAATAAATGACGGATTTTCAATATTATTTAACAAACCAAATTTGCCCTTCATCTCTCGAAAAATTAAACTCCCTATTACAACACTGCTGAAAAAGCAGCTAAGAAAAATAAGTGACGGATTTTATTGAGTTAATCCTCATCACTCACCACTGCCGCACAGGCAGCTCTTGTTCCTCAGGCACCCCTTTAAACCGCTCTGGTAAACCCCAGTATCGGATGAAATCGCCACCCCTGTGTGGCATCCGGCAGGCTGACAATGCCAAATCGTTCCGCACAGGCGCGAAGCGAAATATCCAATACGCCAACCTGATCGGCCAGCGCTTCCAAGTAATCTGCCGTACCCCACGGCGCAATGCGGTCACCGAAGGTCAGGTCAACCTGGTGATTTTTGCTCTCGATCAAGACATACAATTTTTCCCATTTACGTGCGCCGGGGGCAATGGAATAGAGCGCGTAGTTGTCTTCGTTTTCATTGGGCAGCAAAATGAGATCAATACGCTTGATCGGATCAAAGCGGAAGGGTTGCTGCTGCGGCAGAACGCCGGTCAGCCAGACATGTGGCTGCATCCAGTGGCTAGTGGCATTTAATACGGGACGAGGTTGCCTTCCACGCACACCCGACGATGGCACATTGTTCATTGCTGGCAGCATTTGCCGAGCGAGCCGGGCGTGCTCCAGATCTACCCAGTGTTCCGTAGGCATCAGTTTCTCACTACGCGGCAGAATGCGTGGGCGAGCATCGATAATGCTGCGCTCCTGTTCATCCAGCAATTTTTCCAGCAGGTGTGTGCTGAGTTTGAAGCCCGGTTCATCACGCTCGAAGCCGGGTTTATAAAATGCGAGATCTCCCGGCTGTTCAAAATGGCGCAAATTAGTTTGAAAAATCAGCAGGTTGACGTGTTCGACACTGCCCATCCGGTGACGGTGAACACGCCCGGCAAGCTGAATGAGCGAGCGCATCGAGGAAGGCTCGACCACCGCCCAGTCATAATCGTGATCCCGCCCCACTTCGGTCACGGGCGAACCCAAGACAATAAATAGGTGGTCGTTTTCGGGATATGCGTCCAGTGCACGGCGAATCCCTGGAAGATCGAACACGGCATTGGGCTGGCGGCGGTTGAGTGCAGTATCAAGCTGATACTCAATCGCTGAACGCAGCAACAACGGGAACTGCGAGTGATAAACACACAGGTGAATGCGCGTGCCCGCTGGTGCGCCGAGGCGATAAAGCGCCAGCGCCACATCAAATAATGGGGAGATATTGGCCATGCGCACCAGTCCGAAGCTAACGCGCTTGCCGCCGAGAGGATCACAACTGTGGTTACTTGCATGGAGACCCATGGCCGCGTCGCGGATTTTTTCGGCAAATTGTTGGCGACGCTCGACAATGTCTTGCGTGGTAAAACTCAAAGGCAGCAGTTTGCTGCGGCGACGGACGGCTTCCTTACCCAGTCGCACATGGCGTTTCTGGGCGAAAGCAATGTGTGTGGCACGGAACACATCCGTAGCGGCACAGTCATGCTGGGCTTGGCTGAATTCATCGAACCAGGCGCAACAAATATTGGGCCATTCACCAGGGCGCTCCCCTCGGTTGCGCTGATACCAGCTTCGGCCATCAAGGTAGGCCCGAAATAACCCTTCAATCAGTGCGGGAGGAAGGGTTGCCGAGGAAAGCAGGACGCGGCCGCCGAGCAGTCCCGCCCAATGCACCAGCCGGGTCAGTGCAGGCAAGTCATCGATATCGAAATCATCCGGCTCATCCAGCACCAGATCGCCGCTCATCAGGCGCAACATTGGGGCAATCTGCCGCCCACCGCGCAGGCTTTCCGTGGCAGGGGTCAAGTGATCGATAGTGCAAACCAGTAAGGGCGCTGCCAGCAACTTCCGCGTTTGTGCATCATGCCCGAGGCGCTGCAGCAAAGGGTCGTCGTCGTTGCCGTCGAAAAGCACATGCCCATCTTCAGCCAGCAATTCCTGCACGGAGGCCGAACCACTGTTTTCGGCAATGCGTTCGTAGTATTCGAACAGTTCCCGGTTCGCACCACCACCTACCATGATGGCCAGCTCATCATCGGATAAACCCAAGGCATCACGGAAGGCGCGCCCAGTTTGCAGCGTGAGCGTGCGCAACCCCATCGCGAAAGCACAGCGCATGCCTTTAGCCGGGTCGGCCAGCGCATTCATGATGCGGGCATTCGCCAATGTCTTGCCGCTGCCCGTAGAGGCCATATTGACGATGAACGCACCGTGCCGCGCTGTGCGCTCACGCATGGCAGCGGCCGTGTCGGCAGCACCATCTTGCCAGCGAAAGCGTGGGTCTACACTACGTTTGCGTAAGCCCTGGTGCCGGGCAAGGCGCGGCAAATGCCGCTCGAATCCCGGCAAGGCATGCGCAATCAGGCCGCTGTGTTTGGCGACTCCGAGCAAATGCTCATCCAGCGTCTGGTTGTAATCGCCGGTCTTGCGATTGGTGTTAGCATACAGGAGGTAGCCGGGGTCGCTCGGCTCCCGCTCGCCCTTTTCCGTCAACCCGGAATAGTGGTGATCGGCCAGCATGAGCGTGAGACGAGCCAGATGCATTACATAAGGATCATCCAGCCAATCCGTACCATCTGATTTTCGCGTATTCGCCAACAGGCGCTTGGACAAGCGTGCCGCCTGCTTGCGCCAGGGCTGTAAGGTGGTTGGCAGGCCATGCTGAAAATGCCAGTAGGTTTCAACCTCAGTGCGCTCAGATGGCCGAACCCACTCATTCCAACCCGAATTTATCCGCTCAAGGATGTTATTAAGATCAACACTGTTAAATTCGCGTAACTTGCCACCCAATTGATTAGGTTTGTCCTTGTCTGGCATGACTGGCAAACGATGATGGGTAAGGATCAGCCAACCTATGGCACGGGCGAGCGGAGGCAAGTGCGCCAAGGGATTGTTGCCGTTAGCCGACGTATCAATTCCATCTCGGAAACCGGATGACAACCAGCGAGCATCACCGTCATCCATCGGTCCAATCAGGCGTTGAAGCCATTGCGCATCTGTTTTGTCATTACCGACAAAAGCCTGAAACAGACGCAACGAAATCCACTCATGACGATAAAGATTGCGCAAAAACCCGCCCTGGGAATGCAATCGCTGTTGAAAGGCGAGGCAGGCCTTGCCAAGATCGTGCAGCAGAGCCGCCAGCGTGGCAAGCAGGTAGATGACTTGAAGATTGTGCCAGTCATTTTCGTCCTCGCAGCGAAGCACATTACGCTGAGTAATGTTTGTCGGTGTAGCGCCACTAACATTAAACTGACGCGCATCACCCACAATCCACAACAGTTCGCTATGGTCTTTGCCGCGTATCCAGTGGCAGGCTACAGCGGTATTTTTGCGCGCGGTTTTGCGCAGCAGGCGACGCAAGGTTTCAAGACCCGCTTGAGTGATGGGTGTTTGCCAAGCGCGATCACCCCGACGCTCGGCGAACTGGTCAAGGATGCGCCTGGTTTCAACCAAGGCATTCTTGCTGCACTGAGAAATCAGCATAATATTCATGATGCTGAGCGCCCAAGCCGGGTAGCGATGGCCTTGAGTGTATCGATCATGAAATCGAGCGCTTCCGTGCGCGTCAAAGCTTCGATGCAGGCACGACGGAACGCCTGTTCGTCATCGCCACGCATGGCCGAAATAAAAGCCTGCGGCAGGATGATTGCGTCTTTGATGAGATCGGCAACATCGAAAACGAGCCCGCCACGGCGCGTTTTGCCATGCAACACAGCCAATCCGTGCGGCAACCCGAGCACCCAACATGCAGTAGCACCCAGACCGTAGGCAAGATAGTTGCCGTGATCGAGGAAACGATTGGCCGAATCAACGCCCATACCGTCCTTGGTACGGACGAACTCGCCATACTTGGTGGCATCGCAGGCGAATTTAAACAGCTTCTTGGTTAAACGGGCTTCCTCCATGAGCAAGGCAGTATTATCAGAAACCGTATCGATCTCCTGGCGGGAAGACTCCAAAGCGCCACGCAGCCGCTCTTGTGATATGCGAAAGCCAGACTCACTCAATACACGGTTATCGTTCCAATGCACCGCAATGGCTTGAAGACGCGCCTGCTGAAAGGCCTTGGCTGCTTCGAGACGCAAAGCATCGTCAAACCAAAACCGTACCCAGCCTTGTAAATATTCCGTTGGTCGGTATTCGCTTTGCGGAGAAAACCAAGCGACCTCGACATCTACCTCGTTCGCACTGAATAATGGAGTCCCTCCGCCCCCGCAGAACCCGATTATAACGCCTGCCTTGGCCAGCTCCCGCATGGCAGCTTGCGTAATTGAAGTACCTGTACCCAATAGCACGCTGGTGGTGTTTGCGATGGGAATATTCCAGTAGAGCGAGTGCTTACCCGCATCCGTGACATACTCGATCCGCCCGCCATTGACCAAAATCCGGCAATGCTCAAGGTAGTAAAGATTGGCACGCTTGGAATGCAGGATGGTTTTGAGATCTGAAGAATGCAAACTTTCCATTTTGGTTATATCTAACCTCCACACTTCTCTCTAACACGGTGATTCACGCCTCATCAGTCATCCCCACATCAACGGTTCAATCTCCGCCCGATTCACCAGCACAATCTGCTGCACCTTGGGATCCGGATGCTGCCGCTCGGGTTCAATCTGCATCAGGCGCAGAAAGTACGGCACGAGGGCCTGCCGGATGCGCTGAATGCTTTGCCCATCCACCATGCCGTAATCCTCGGCCAGAATGGCTTGCTGCGCTACGGGCAAGTCAGGATGCGGGGCAATAACGATAGCCACCTCTGTTTTCCAGGCGGTATCGTCTTTGGCGCTGATTGCCGGTTCATCCCATAAGGTCGCCCTGCCCCGCATCCGGGCCAGGACAAAATCCCGGTATTCCTTGTGGGTGTCGCTATATGCACGGATGTGCCAGCGATAGCCGCTGTAGACGAGACTGTGGGGCGAGAGGATCAGTTCCGTTGGCTCGGGCCGGTTCATGGATTGATAGGCGACGGTGAATTTGCGCTGCTGGCAGAGGGCACTGCTGACCACACGCAAGGTGTGCCAATCCAGTTCACGCTCCATCGGTTTAATCAGGGCGATAGCTGGCACAGTCGCCGCCAAGGTCACCACCGGCGCATCGGGCATCTGCAGTGCTTGCAAAGCCTCGAGTAATTCAGATGCCTTGCCGGTCAGCAGTAAAGGAACGAATTCAGAGGTAGCTTCGTAGTATTTACGGGATTTGTTGTAGGCCAGATTGTCCGGGCGTAGCCCCATATAAATCGCAAAGTCCTTGGATGCCTGCGCCCGACTGATGCCGAAGGTATCCACCAGTGCCTGGGTGCGCACCCAACCGGTGAGCAGCAGGGTGCCTTCCAGTAATTTAAGCCGCTGCCGCAGATCCCATTTCAGACCGGCTGCATCTGCCACGTCGTCCCGATTCGCCATCGTCTCTCCTCCATTCAGTAATGACCCTCATTGTGCAGATAGCAAAACAGATGTCAATATTTTTTACATATCTTTGTTGACAGGTCTAAAATATAGACCTATATTCTGGACGCGCCGACTAAATAGGCACATTTAACCCGGAGAGCCAACATGCGTACTTTCTCAAATGAAGCGATCAATGAATGGGCGGACGTGTTTGCAGCCTGCCGACTCCATCAAACCGGCATGTCGCTGGAAACCTTTCTTGTCGATCCGGAACAGCATCTGGCAACACTCGGTATGGCGGATGCGTTGGACATCATGGCAACAGGATATTTACCCCTGCTCCCCGCACAAGCAAAAGTGCGGCAGGAATTCAGTGGGTCACCCGTGCGTGTTCAATCCATTCAAGCGCATGGAACACTTTGGCAAGTTTCAGAAGAGGGGCTGCCTCGGTGGTGGCAGGCTGTATCAGTGCCGGTTGTCAATTGATACAGGGCGCCGATTGAAACCGGATACACCGAACGTGAGAAAATAGCCGGATTTTGGAATCGGCCATGGTGACAAAAGAGAGGTAGGTGGGTATTCAGGTTTGAAGAAAACAGGGCATGCGGTTGCGGTGGGCTCGATTGCGCCCGGCACAGGGGGTTTGTGATTAAGTTATGCCGACCTTATCGAGCAAAAACCAAAGGCAAGCTGGAACGCTTGAATGGCTATCTGCGCCGCTCGCTCCATGTGTTGCTGGTCGTCCAGCTCAAGCAGGCGGAATTAGGCTGTGTAGGGCGAGTTCAGATCATAACGAGTTTAATCAACGCGTTGAGTTGTTTGGTGCCCGGAGCCGGAATCGAACCGGCACGATCTTTCGATCGAGAGATTTTAAGTCTCTTGTGTCTACCAGTTTCACCACCCGGGCAGGCGGCGCATTGTACTGAAGTTTTTGGGCGGATGGTAGAAGATTTGCCACCGAAGTTTCAATTTGGACCGCTGCGATAGGGCTTGGCTTGAAATGACTCCCCCTAAGGAACGAGGTGGACACAGGAGCCGACATTAACCTGAATCCGTTTAATGGACGCCCTTCGCCACACACGTTACTCCTGGGTAGCCAGCAAACCGTCTACGCGCTGAAATCCCCGAGGCAACAGGCGTCCCCGGCCAGCGCGCGCACCACAGTAGTTATCGAAATCGATGCCGCGCAGGGTGACAGAGCGGGCGCCGGATTGAATTTTCAGGCTGTCGTTGGGCGTCAATGCACAGGCGGCAACAAGATGGGCATCGGCTTTTAAGCCCATGAGTTTATTGCCACGGCCTTTGGTGAGCTGAGGAATATCGGCGCGTTCGATGATGAGGATGTGACCATCGCTCGTGGCCAATGCCAAGCGCGTGACGGTGGGATCCAAGCGCAAGGGTGAACCTAACGTCGCGCCTGTCTGCACGCTGATGATGACTTTACCGGCACGTTGACGGCTGAGCAATTCTGCGAAGGGCACAATAAATCCATAACCCGTTGTTTGCCAGAGTAAAATTGCGTCACCCTCATCGGCAAGCATCAGTTGGGTGAACTGGGCTCCGGCAGGCGGGCTTAAGCGCCCCGTCAGGGGTTCACCTTGCCCCCGCGCGGAAGGCAAACTGTGCGCAGGGAGCGTATACGCCCGCCCGATATCATCAAAGAGCACGGCGGATTGGGTTGATTTGCCACTCATGTGCGCGAGATATGCATCCCCGGCCTTATAGGACAGCCCCACCGGATCAACATCGTGACCTTTGGCCGCGCGGATCCAGCCGTTCTTGCTTAAAACAACCGTCACGGGCTCGCTGGTAATCAGCGCAGTTTCGGCCAGCGCTTGCGCAGCATCCCGTGTCACGAGCCGTGAACGACGCACATCGCCGTACAATTTGGCATCGGCTTGCAATTCATCGCGCAATAAGCCGCGCAGTGCGGTTTCATCGGCCAGCAAGGCTCGAATATGTTCGGCTTCGGCTTGCAGGCCTTCCTGTTCCTTGCGCAGTGCGATTTCTTCGAGCCTGGCTAATTGGCGCAGGCGAATTTCCAGAATGGCTTCGGCCTGACGTTCGGTTAAATCAAAACGGGCAATGAGTTCGGGTTTGGGCTCGTCGGCCTCACGAATCACGGCGATCACTTCATCAATATTCAAAAATGCAATCAGTAAGCCGGCGAGAATTTCTAGCCGTAATTCAAGCTTGGTGAGTCGCCACGTGAGCCGGCGGGTAACGGTACGTTGGCGGAACACCAGCCATTCAGCCAGTAGCTCTTTCAGATTCATGACCTTGGGACGACCATCAAGGGCAATCACATTCATATTGATGCGATAGCTTTTTTCCAGATCGGTGGTCGCAAATAAATGCGCCATCAACGCATCGGTATCGACTTGCCGGCTGCGCGGAATAATGACGAGCCGAGTGGGTGCTTCATGATCCGATTCATCACGCAAATCACTGACCAAAGGCAGTTTTTTCGCATTCATCTGCCCGGCGATTTGTTCCAAAATCTTGCTGCCCGACACTTGAAATGGCAGTGCGGTAATGACAATTTCGCCTTGCTCGATCTCGAACCGGGCGCGTTGGCGCACCGAGCCTATCCCTAAGCGATACATCTGCAACAATTCATCGGGCGGGGTGATGATTTCCGCCTCGGTCGGGAAATCCGGTGCGCGCACATGGCGGCACAAATCGTCGACTGTACTGTCGGGCGAATCGAGCAAAGCGATGGTGGCGGCGACCACTTCCCGCAAATTATGCGGCGGAATATCGGTCGAAAGCCCGACCGCAATACCCATACCACCGTTCAAAAGCACGTTCGGCAAGCGCGCAGGCAGCAATACCGGCTCCTCGAGCGTGCCATCAAAATTGGGTTGCCAATCAACCGTACCTTGCTCCGTTTCCGCCAGCAAGCTGTTGGCGTAGGCGGTGAGGCGTGATTCGGTATAGCGCATCGCAGCAAATGATTTGGGATCGTCCGGCGAGCCGAAATTGCCTTGACCATCAATTAAGGGATAGCGATAGGAAAATGGCTGCGCCATCAGCACCATGGCCTCATAGCAGGCCGAATCGCCATGCGGATGAAATTTACCAATTACATCACCCACAGTCCGAGCCGACTTTTTGTGTTTGGCACCCGCGCTCAAACCGAGTTCGCTCATGGCATACACAATGCGCCGCTGCACGGGTTTCAAGCCATCGCAGACGTTGGGTAATGCCCGATCGAGAATCACATACATGGCGTAATTGAGATACGCCTGCTCAGAAAACTCAGCAATCGAGCGCCGCTCAAAACTCTCTGTGCTACTTAATTTGGCTGGGTTTATTTTTTTGGGGGGTAATTCATCAAAGCTCATCAAGGCAATCCATCCGTTTCCGGCAGTTAGGTGGCGATCCGCCGTGCGGGATTAAATCGTCGTAAAGCCCAAACGCCCAAGCCGCCAAAAAGCAATGGCGGCAGCGCGGCACTCAAAAATGGCACAAACGCATGGCCAGCGCCATAAACCGGCGCAAAGGCAGACACAATTTGCCCCAGCGTGAGATACACCACGCCGAGCACAATCGCGATAAATAACCAGCGCCCTGCCCCGCCACCGCGTTGCGGGGCAAAGACAAAGGGCAAGGTCACAAACAACATCACCAGCACCGAAATTGGCGCAAACACCCGCGCCCAAAGCGCCGAGGTATAAGCCGATGCATCCAGTTGATTTTGCTTGAGATAATGCACATACGCGCTGAGCTGAACAATATTCATATGCCGCGGATTGAGCACGGCGATATTCAGGATTTTTTGCGAAAACAATCGTACGTGATTAAGCACAGGCTCCGTGCGCACCAAGACCTGCCCCCCCGGCATATCGGTGGTCAACGTTGACTCACGCACATGATACAAACGCCACAAGTCGCCGCCCTCACTTGTCGCATAGCTTGCGGTCATCACGCGCTCAGGCAAGCTTTGGGCGTTCATGGAAAATACCCGCACGCGATTCAAACGTCCCCCGACCAACGCTTGCTCCACGTTGATAAAGCGATCGCCATCGCGCAGCCAAAGCCCCGATTTAAGGTTGACACTCACACCACTGCCGCGCGCTTCGGCACGCATTTGGTTGGCTTTTTCCTGACCCCATGCACCAAGGGTTTCGCCCATCAGCATGCCCAGCAGGGCGAGGATAACGCCCCCCAGTAATACCGGACGTGCCAATCGAAACATCGACATACCCGAACACCGCATCACGGTGAGCTCCGAATGCGCAGCCAGCCCGCCTAAACCCAGCAAGCCCCCCACCAATACCGCCGCCGGGTAAAAATCATAGAGATAGCCGGGTACAGTCAGTAGTACGAACGAAATGGCATCCCAGAGGCTGTAACTGGCATCGACCTTAGGCAGTTCATCAATCGCGCCGAATACGAGAATAAGCAGACCAAAAGCGGCGGTTGACGCCAAGCCCCCCAGTACCACGACCCGAATCAGATAACGATCAAGTACCCCCATCACAGTGACTCACGGGTTAAACGCGGAGATAACCAATGGCGCCAGTGCGCCTTCAAGCGTCGCCCGCCGCCGTTCATCCACCAGAGCAAGCCCAACCACAACCCGATAAACAGGCCGTGGGTCATCGCCAACCCCGCCAGCAACGTTAAGTCACCGCTTTTGATGACATTTTCAACCATCGCGATCACATTAAAATAAATGGCATAAATCAAAAAAGCCCAAAACAAACGCCCATACCGCCCCGAACGGGGTGGCGACTGCGCCAAGGGCACGGCAATCAAAGCCAAAACCAACACGGTAAGGGCTTGCGATAATCGATAAAAAAATTCGGCCTGATCACCGGGTACAGGTGATCGCAATAAATCCAGTGATGATTTCTGATTCTCTTTATTCGCCGCGGTACGCCCGCCGCCCGGCACAAGAATCTCATGGGTTTGGTAATCGACCACGGTCCAATCGGACTCACCCGCCAAACCTTGAATTCGTCGCCCCTGCTCTAGCACCACATACCGATGGCCATCGGCATCTTGAGTTAACTTGCCAAACGGCGCCATTTCAACCCCAGGCTTTTGGCCCGCATGGGTCGAACCAAGTTCGGACGGATTATGGTCAGGTGGATTACCGTCTGGCTGGTTTTTGGCTTTAATCGGCTCATTGAAGGTGAAAATATCGGTATAACCGCCCTTCACTTTACTGCCGACATACAACACGGCTTTGCCGGAAGGATCTTCAATAAACCGCCCCACCGGTAATTGATCACCAAGTTGGCTGTTGCGCGCCGAATCCAGCATTTGCGCTTGCACTTGCTGTAGTGCGGGATATCCGACCAGCGAAATCGCCGCTGTGAGTAGACTGACCGGAATAGCCAGCCACAGTACCGCTCGGCTTAGGTGCGATACGCCAAAACCACAAGCCCGCAATACGGTCAGCTCGGAATCGCGGCTCATACGGCCGAGCGCAAACATCAGGCCGATAAACAACCCCACCGGCAGGACATAAATCAAGAGCTTAACGGTGTTAAACCCCATTAAAGCGGGAATCAAGCTGGTGGGTAAGGTGCCATCCGCTGCTTGAGCCAACGCGCGCGCCAGCAAATTGGCCAACATAATCAACAAGAGCGTGAAAGCCACGCCCATCGTAGCCATACTCGATTCACGCAACAAATAACGCGTTAGAATCGGCATTTATTTAGCCGTTTAAGTGTTTGGCAATTAAGCCAAATTTCAATCGGTCGCCGTAGGATTCGGCGCCAACGGGCAATTTTAGCCGCACACGATACCCCCCGCCCGGGGCCTCCACCATGGCCGTACCTTCGAGGGTTTGCATTTCGACCAATTGCTCAATGCGGTTGCCATCGGGCAACATGAAGGTCACCGAATCGCCCACAGCGAGTTTGTTTTTGATTTCGACTTCAGCCCACGCACCCTGAACCGCCGTGATTTCGCCCACAAACTGTTGCTCGCGATGCTTGGAAACCCCCTCAATATAGTTTTGATACTCTTTGGTGTGGTGGCGCTCGAAAAAGCCATCGGTATAACCGCGATGCGCGAGATTATCCAGCTCGGCAATCAGGCCTGGATCAAAGGGTCGACCGGCCACCGCATCATCAATCGCGCGGCGATAAACCTGCGCGGTGCGCGCCACATAATAATGCGATTTCGTTCGGCCTTCGATCTTGAGGCAATCGACCCCGATGCGCATTAAGGCCTGCACATGCTCGACGGCACGCAAATCACGAGAATTGAGAATATAGGTGCCGTGCTCGTCTTCTTCGATGGGCATGAGTTCGCCGGGACGGTTTGGCTCTTCGATGAAGTACACCTCATCGGCCTTGGGGTGGCGGGAATCGCTACCTGTCGGCCCAAAACTGGATTCGCTCGAACCAGAAAAATCGAACCCTTCCAAGCTGGCGCTACCCACCGCTTCCAACGGTAAAATGTCAGATTTTTGTGGGCGGTACACCCCCGCAATATCCTCTGACGCCGCTTCAGTTTTGTACTCCCAACGGCAGGAATTAGTGCAAGTACCTTGATTCGGATCACGGTGGTTGAAATAGCCAGAGAGCAGGCAGCGCCCCGAATAGGCGATACACAGCGCCCCGTGCACAAACACTTCCAGCTCCATATCGGGGCAGTTATCGCGAATTTCACTGATTTCATCGAGTGATAATTCCCGCGACAAAATCACCCGTGAGATGCCCGCATTTTTCCAGAATTGCACCGTGGCCCAATTCACGGTATTCGCTTGAACCGACAAATGCAGGGGCAGGTCCGGCCATTGCTTCCGAACCATCATAATCAGGCCCGGATCAGCCATGATAAAGGCGTCCGGCTGCATTTCCACGAGTGGCGCCATGTCTTTAATGAAGGTTTTCAGTTTGGCATTGTGCGGCGAGAGGTTCACCGTCATGAAAAACTTCTTGCCCGCTGCGTGGGCCTCGTCGATGCCGATACGCAGGTTATCTTCAAGAAAATCGTTGTTTCGCACCCGCAGACTGTAACGCGGCAATCCGGCATAAACAGCATCGGCACCGTAAGCAAACGCATACCGCATGGATTTGAGCGTGCCCGCAGGCGACAACAATTCGGGGGCTTTCATCAGCAACGACCTATTCTAAAAAATCAATCGACTATTGTAGCCTGTGCCCGTAGATTCACGCTGCGCTTAAATTTAAACGCAACCTCCCCACCCTAAACCCCATCACTTGATGCCGGTGTGAAGCGGGGAACCCCCGTTCCCGCCAGCCCATTAAATCGAATGAATACTTAACCCCCGCCCAATGCCGTAATACTGCCAGCCCAGTTCAGCCAACCGTTGCGGGTCGTAAACGTTGCGGCCATCAAAAATAAGTTTTTGTTTCAGCGTGGTGGCCATCAGCTCGAAATCCGGGGCACGAAAGGCTTTCCACTCGGTGCACACAATCAGGGCATCGGCCCCTTTCAGGGCAGAATCGCGCGTCCCACATAACAACAAATCTGCGCGCTGGCCGTAAATGCGTTGGGTTTCTTCCATGGCTTCCGGATCATAAGCCTGCACCGTTGCACCGGCCGCCCATAAGGCTTCCATTACCTCACGCGCAGGTGCGGCACGCATATCGTCGGTATTGGGTTTAAAGGCCAACCCCCATAGGGCGAAGACTTTGCCCGCCAATGCAGCTTTGCCGCTGAAATGACGTTCAATCAAATCAACCAGACGGGTTTTTTGCCGATTATTAACCGTTTCCACCGCACTTAAGAGCACCGCGTCATAACCCACTTCACGCGCAGTACGGTGCAATGCCTGCACATCCTTGGGGAAGCAGGAACCGCCGTAGCCGCAACCGGGGTAGATAAAGTGATAACCAATGCGCGGATCGGAACCAATGCCAACACGCACCTGTTCGATATCTGCGCCCAACCGCTCAGCCAGATTCGCCAGCTCGTTCATGAAGCTGATTTTGGTGGCCAGCATGGCATTGGCAGCATATTTGGTGAGTTCGGCCGAACGCAGATCCATCACGATCATCCGGTCGTGGTTACGATTGAAGGGCGCATAGAGTTCGCGCATTTTCTTTTCGCTCAGGGCATTGCTGGTGCCAATCACAATCCGGTCGGGCTTCATGAAATCGTTGACCGCTGCGCCTTCCTTGAGAAATTCCGGGTTGGAGACCACATCGAAGGCCAAGTGTACATTTCGCCTGCCAAGCTGGGTTTCGATTTCTGTACGCACTTGATCGCCCGTGCCGACGGGCACAGTCGATTTATTCACCACAATTTTTGGCGTTGTCATGGCTGCGCCAATGCTGCGGGCCACTGCGCGTACATACTGCAAATCGGCCGAGCCATCTTCATCCGGTGGCGTGCCGACCGCAATAAACTGCACCTCGCCAAAGGCGACTGCCTCATCCGCATCGGTGGTGAATTGCAACCGGCCTTGAGCGTGATTTTCCCGCACAATGGCTTCTAACCCTGGCTCAAAAATCGGGATAATACCTTGTTTCAAGTAGTCTATTTTTCTCTGATCGACATCAACACACAACACGGTATGGCCAACTTCCGCCAAACATGCACCCGTCACCAACCCGACATATCCCGTGCCAAAAATCGTGATTTTCATGAATTAGTTGCTCTTAATTCTGTTCAATATCGGGATGAGGAATCGTGCTGAGGGTGTCGCGCACGAAACGAAACAGCTCACGAAAATAACGCGGCGGTTTTTGTTCTGCCCGCTCTTTCGCTACCGCGCGCACTAACTGCCGCAACGCCTGCACATCGGTATTGGGATAGGCCGCAACAAATGCCGTCACAGCTGTGTTTTCATCGCTGAGTAACCGATCGCGCCAGCGTTCGCTCTCATGTTGTAGGCGAATATTGTGCGGGGCATCGGGATCAATCCGCGCAAATTCCTGCTCAATGGCGGCCACATCGTGTTGGCGCATCAATTTACCGATGTACTGAAAATGGCGTTTACGGGCGCCATGCGCAGTAATACCCCGCGCCTCCCGCAAAGCCGCCAGCAAGGTATCCGATAACGGAAAGGTTTTGAGCTGGGTATCGGTGAGTTCACTGAGCTGCTCACCGATATCGCGCGCGGCATGGGCATCACGTTTGCGCTCGGTTTTGCTGATTTCAGCAGTTTCATCCACCGGGGTATTTAACAAGAGGGCTTTTTTTGCCCCAAAAAAACGACGATCGCTCATAAAAATAGGCTCATTCAACCGTTACCGATTTGGCCAGATTACGCGGCTGATCGACGTCGGTGCCCTTGAGCACGGCGACGTGATAAGCGAGTAATTGCAGGGGAATATTAAAAATAATTGGCGCAGAAATCCGGCCAACGTGAGAGGTGACAGGCAGTACGTGCAAACGGGGTTCACTCTTGATTTCAGTACGCTCATCGGCGAATACGAATAATTCCGCACCGCGGGCCGCCACTTCGGCCATGTTGGATTTCAATTTATCCAACAAATCATTTTGTGGCGCAATGGTAATCACCGGCATATTCTCGTCAATCAGTGCCAGCGGGCCGTGTTTGAGTTCGCCCGCAGGATAGCCTTCGGCGTGAATATAGCTGATTTCCTTCAACTTCAATGCGCCTTCCAGCGCAATCGGATACATGGCGCCTCGGCCCAAAAACAAAGCGTGCTGTTTATCGACAAGTCGTTCGGCCAGTGCCAGAATCGACGCGTCATGGGTGAGCGCGTTTTGCGCCAAATTCGGGATTTTCCCCAATCCCGCGACGATGAGCCGTTCATCCGCTTCGGGCAAGCTGCCTTGAACCCGCCCCACCGACAACAGCAACAGGGCCAAAGACACAAGCTGGGTTGAAAATGCCTTGGTTGAAGCCACGGAAATTTCGGGGCCCGCATGGGTCATGAGCACCAAATCAGCCTCACGCACGAGTGAGGATTCTGGTGCATTGCAAATCGCCAGAACAGGCATTGTCGGCATTCGGCTGCGCACCATCCGCAGTGCGGCGAGGGTGTCCGCAGTTTCACCCGACTGCGAGAGCATCACGAGCAGGGTACCCGCCTCCAACACGGGATTGCGGTAATGAAATTCGGAAGAAACCTCAACCGCAGCAGGCAAACCGAGAATATCCTCAAACCAATACCGCGCCACCATGCCCGCATGGTAGCTCGTACCGCAAGCCACAATTTGCACCCGCTTCACATCACGGAACACCGTTTCAGCCCCCACGCCAAACGCGGCGGGTAGTACTCGACCCTCGCTAATCCGGCTTTCGAGCGTATCGGCAATGGCGCGGGGCTGCTCGTGAATTTCTTTCAGCATAAAGTGCTTGTACCCCCCCCGGTCGGCGCTATCGGCACGCTGCGCAGATTCGACAATGGGGCGCTCGACGGCTTGACCGTTGCGATCCACCACCGCAAAGGAAGCGCGCGTTAAAACGGCACGATCGCCTTCGGCCAGATACACAAACCGCTGGGTTACCGGCAATAATGCCAGTGCGTCGGAGGCAGCAAATAACTCACCGATACCCACGCCAATCACCAGCGGACTGCCTTGGCGTGCCACAAACAACTGATCGGGTGCGTCAGACGCCAAAATCGCCAAGGCAAATGCACCATGCAGACGATCGAGCGTCGCGTGAAAGGCTTGCTCTGGCGCCAACCCGGCATCCAGATTTTGATCAAACAAATGTGCAATCACTTCGGTATCGGTATCAGAGCTAAATACCCTGCCGGTTTGTTGTAATTCGGTGCGCAACATCGCATGGTTTTCGATAATGCCGTTGTGCACCACCGCCACGCGCCCACCCGCCATGTGGGGATGCGCGTTGCGCTCAGCGGGTACGCCATGCGTCGCCCAGCGGGTGTGCGCAATCCCGGAAAGGCCCGGCACGCCGCCAGAGCGCAGATTGGCCGCATCAATTTGATCGGCCAACACCTGAACCTTGCCGACTGCGCGCTTTGACACGATCTGTTGCGCCGCATTGAGCACGGCCAGACCCGCAGAATCATACCCGCGATATTCAAGCCGCCGCAGGCCTTCTAATAAAATCGGCCACACGGGCCGCTGGGCGATGGCTGCCACAATTCCGCACATAGTAAAATCCCCGAGTAATAAGCCAGCTCTTATTGCCAGCACTAATGGATTGGGTCCGGACGCCCGCACCGGAATCCATTCAAAATTCATTAGAGCGAGCGGAATACCTGTTCAGCACGCGCAATTGTTTCATTGATATCGGCATCACTGTGCGCCATGGACACAAACCCTGCCTCATAGGCAGACGGCGCAAGATACACCCCGGCGGTTAACATCCCATGAAAAAAGCGATTGAACAGGGCAGTATCGCAGCGCGTGGCAGCCGCATAGCTCGTGACGGCTTGATCCTGGGTAAAAAACAACCCGAACATCCCGCCCGCTTGTTGCATCACAACCGGCACGCCAGCAGATTTTCCCGCGGCGACCAAACCGTCGCACAATGTAGTGGTTTTTGCGGTTAACCGGTCGTAAAAACCGGGTTCCTCCAACAACGCCAGCGTAGCCAGACCTGCCGCCATGGCGACAGGATTTCCCGATAAGGTCCCTGCCTGGTATACCGGCCCCAACGGAGAAATCTGCGCCATAATCGCGCGTTTGCCACCGAACGCGCCCACCGGCATGCCGCCGCCGATAATTTTACCGAGCGTAGTAAGGTCAGGTTTAACGCCGTAATGCGCCTGCGCGCCGCCCAAAGCAACCCGAAAACCGGTCATCACTTCATCGAAAATCAACACCGCGCCGTACTCATCGCACACCGCGCGCAAGCCGTCCAAGAATCCCGGCACCGGTGGAATACAGTTCATGTTGCCCGCGACGGGTTCCACGATGATGGCCGCAATATCCTGGCCAATTTCAGCGAAAGTTTCCCGCACTTGCTCAAGATTATTATATTCAAGCGTGATCGTGAGTTCGGCCAACACCTTTGGCACACCCGGCGAACTTGGCACACCCAAGGTCAGCGCACCGGAACCGGCTTTCACCAACAAGGAATCGGAATGGCCGTGATAATTACCTTCAAATTTAACGATTTTATCCCGTTCGGTGTAGCCGCGCGCCAAGCGGATCGCGCTCATGGTCGCCTCGGTGCCCGAGGAGGTGAGCCGCACCATTTCGATGGAGGGCACAAGCGCGCAAATTTTATCGGCCATGTGGGTCTCGGCCACCGTAGGCGCGCCATAAGACAAGCCATGGAGTGCTGCCTCGCGCACCGCCTCAATCACCATGGGATGCGCATGACCGAGAATCATCGGCCCCCAGGAACCCACATAATCGATATACCGCTGGTCATTTTCATCCCAGAAATAAGCCCCTGCCGCGCGCTTGACAAACACCGGATCACCCCCGACTGAGCGAAAAGCCCGCACGGGCGAATTTACACCACCGGGGATATGTTGTTGGGCGGCCGCAAATAAACTGTGATTACTGGACATGTCAACTCCAAAAAATGCTTAAACAGGAAAATTCTCTCACGTGTTTATTGATCGCAATCTGACCAGAGCGCCGCAAAATCACGCGCTGCCGCCTCGATATCCGGTGCTGAAAATACCGCCGAAATCACGGCCAGCATATTGGCGCCCGCACCCAAGAGCGGTGGTGCATTCTCTACGGTGATGCCACCAATCGCACACAGGGGCACGCTCAATGCCGCGCGCGCCTGATATAAAAGCGCCAAGGGCGCGGGCACGGCATGCGGTTTGGTCTGGCTTGGGGAAAAAGCCCCAAACGCCACATAATCGGCCCCCGCCAACACCGCCCGTTGCGCCAGCGCAAGGTCGTTGTAGCAGGAGGCGCCAATGATTGCTGTCGGGCCCATCCGGGCGCGGACTTCAGCAATCGCACCATCTTCTCGCCCCAAATGAATGCCATCAGCCGCGACAGCGAGCGCCAGTTCAACATCATCGTTAATTAAAAACACCGTACCATGAGCCAGCGTCAGCGCCCGCAAGGCGGCCGCCTCAGCCAAGCGGCGCTCTGTATCGGTGGATTTATCGCGGTATTGTACGATGCGTGCACCGCCAGCAATGGCTTGTGCGACCGCATGAACCAGATGCGCCCGCTGTGCGATCCGGGTATCGGTAATGACATACAGCCCGCATAAGCGCTGGGATAGCGGTAAAGCAGACAAACTCATGAGCTGCGCGCAACGGCCAATTGCACCGCGCCTTTGAGCGCCAGTTCAGGATCACTGACCATCCAGACCGGGATGTGCTGCAACAACTCGGCAAAGCGGCCTTTATCCAGAAAACCGATCATAAATTCGCGCTGCATAAACGGCAGAATATGCCCCGCAATGGCACCCGCGATGAACACGCCGCCATAAGGCAAGGATTTAAGTGCCAGATTGCCGGCTTCTGCCCCATAAATACGGGCAAACAAGCGGCAAGCAATCTCGCTTAAGGCATCACTACCCGCAACAGCCTGAGCCGTAATGACCGCACTTTGGTCTTGATCTTTGGCCAAGCGCTCCAGCATATGCGGCGTTTCTTCCGCCAACCCTTGGGCACGGGCAAATTCGTATAAATCCACAAACCCACGACCGCACAGGATGCGCTCATAACTCACATGACCATCAAGTTTGGCACGCAGATAGGCCCATAACTCGCTTTCCAGGGCATTATTCGGCGCAAAATCGCAGTGCCCGCCTTCGGTCGGCATGGCGTGATGCTGAGTGCCATCAAAATAAAACAGTGCTTCGCCCAAGCCCGTTCCGGCGGCAATTACCGCCGCGTGGCCAGCACTCGCCTCGAAAAAGGCATTTGAATGCATACGCGCATACGGGTTGAGTGCAATTTTTGCGGACGGTGGCGCGTGGATCGCTGCGGTGCCGCTGGCAACCAAATCATTTGCGAACACGACCGGCACACCGCCGATTTGTGCAGAAATCTGCTGACTATCCAATTGCCAGGGCAAATTAGTGGCCTTCACCTGCTGCGCGCCCCGTGTGCCGCCAATGGGCCCCGCGATGCCAAAACCTGCCGCTGAAATGGCTTGCTGAACTTGAGGCGTCTCGCTGAAAAACTGGCGCGGTGCTTCCTGTAAAAAATCGGCCAATAACGAGCTAAAATCAGCTGCCGATGCGCTCTCATAACGACGTTGCCACAGAACGCGCTGATCGGTGGCATCACACAGTGCGAGCAAAGTTTTTGTCCCACCAATGTCACCCGCAAGAATCATTTTTCAGCTCCCATTTCGATCAATTCTCGATGTTCGCCCATGCCCAGCAGGGTCTCGAGCGCCTCGGTCACATAATAAGCGACCTGATGCGGGGGGCGCTGATAAAACGCATTCCACGCCTGATCGCGGACTTCATCGTAACTTTCATGGCCCTCCCGCTGTCCGTGACACCAAGCCAAACGCACCGCATGGCCAATCAGCACATCAATAACCAGGGCATCTTGCACGCGCAACCCAAGGTTTTTCTCGGCAATTTGAATCAGCGTCTGCAAGCCTTCAATCACCAGTTGACGATACTCCGGCGCGACAATTCGATTAAGAATATGTTCAATGGTCAGGGCAAAATTCTTTTCGCCCGCCGTCGATTGACTGCGCCATACTGCACAATCCAGCGTGTTCCGCGCATTGTAGCGATCACCAATCACCAAAGTCGGTGCATGGGCCATCAATGCCCAAATGCCACGGTAAAATGCGTCCGGCAACCGACCAATCGCCCCTTCGATCATGCGCCACTGCAACCAATCTTCCGTGGCGGTTTGGGGATCGTCCTCGGCACGAAAAACGAGTGCATCAAAGTTTGCCGAACCGTCGGCAAGTCGCAACGATTCAAGCCGCGAGGAGCCACCTTTCCAGGTTAATGCCTCCCGTAGTTTGAGACTAATCACGCTGGGTGCCTGCTCCATCAACCAATCGAAGGCCACGCCGGGCGCGACAGTACGCTCGCGCGCCGATAGGGCAATCAGCGTTTGCAACAAAGGCCCGATGCGCAGGGTGATCACATCGGTAAACAAGGCAGCATCCGAGCGAATCCAGCCACCCAGATGTACGATGAGCTCTTGGGTCAGAATCCGCTCACGCGGGTCATCACCGCAAAACGCCTTGATTCGATTAAGAATTTCATGGTTAGACAGCGGCTCGACAATCAGCGCTTTGCTCGTGTATGAGCGCCCGACGGCCAGACGCTTTTGTCGCACCAACAAATCCATGAGCGCCACTTCAAGATACGCATCCACTTTACCCAGGAGCTCGGCCGTCCGACGCATCACGCCCCACGCGCGTGCTTGCTGCGCCTGCCGAAACAAGCCCTCCAGGAGTTCAGTTAATGTGGATTGCCGTCCCGTTTCATCCGTTACCGATGAAACGGATGCGGCGTGCCCCCCACGCCGTCGAACCAACTCGCTTAAAATGGCCAAACGCTGTGTTATGGCAGGCGCGGTGGCTAATCGAACCAACAGTACTGCCTCTGATTCTGTACCATCCAGGGGGATAATCGCGGGGGCATCGGGCTGATTGGCATGAGGAATCCGCAGTTGTGGACGCAAGGCCCAGCCCATCATCATGCCCGGGAGCCGAATGTGATGCGCCCGTGTGACCAAGGATTCTACCCGATCCAAGTGTACAGGCACCCCGGCCACCATACTGCGCATCAGTTCATCACGTAAAAAGCTCAGCAAAACCACAAAATCGGGCGATGGCAACATCCATTCGCTAATCATCACCGTCAGAATCGGTCGCCCAGGCTGCTGCCAATAGCGATGAAGATACGCGATGGTTGAACGCAGTTCTTGTACCAGCATCGCCAAATCTTGAGTGAGATAGAAATCATCCGTATCAAATAGTTGCGGGACAATTAACCATTGTTCCCCCTCAACTTCATACACTTTGGCCGTGCTTAAACCCAGCACCCGCCGCCGCGGTCGCCCCGTTAGCCCAAGCCGCGCATTGGCGCCTAAATCCACCAGATTTTCAACCAGTGCCCGCACCGAACCGACCCTGACCCGTGATTGCCCCAGCACGGTATGCCGATCGGAACCCATGCCAATCAACGCGGCATCCACAGCGGACGTTTCAGCCACGAGCGCCACCGACACGGCACGGCTAATTATTTGACCACTAATATGATGCCGACGGTTGACCGGGTCGAGGTCATTCACCCCTATCGCATCCATGAGTAACAAGCGCCCAACCACCCAAAGACTTTGCGCCCAAACCAGCGGTTGGTTATCGTTCGGGCAGCGCTCGGCACTACCTGGACTGCGGCGTTCCTCATCAATATCCTCGGACTGAACGAAATACAGTTCGGGCAGCAATAACTGCCCATCCCGCGCCACCGCCACGCGCTGCAATTGCTGATTGACCGCTTCGGCAGCACGGCGATTTCCGGCAAACAGATGATTAATCAGCTGATAGGTAAAAAACAGCGGCCACTCGGATTCGATGTTCGCAAATTTTTCCAATTCATTGGGCTCATAATGCAGCTTGTGCTCATCTTCCAGCACTGTTTGATGACCATCGCGCAAAAACCGTTTGCAGCCATATCGCCCGGTGAGCTTGTCGCGTACCGCCGCATCAACACTTTTGACTTTGTCTTGATCGCGCACCGCAAACGCGGGAAAACCAATCACCGATAACAGCGCTGCATCGACTTCTTTCGAACCCGATTCACGCGGTAATAACGCATTGAGTGTCATTTCGGTGCGGGCGATATCATCGGCCAAGACAAAAACCCGGCTCCTGTCATCGCCATCGCCGCCAAATAAATCAAAGCCGTTGACGGCTTGCAACGCCGCCAACACCATGCCGAGCGAGCTGGCATTGAGCTCCCGCTGGCCATGATTGATTTTGTTGCCCCGCTCCCAGATACCGTAATCGGGCGTGGCGTAGGCGCGGGAGAGATACCAGACAATATTTTGGATAAAATCCACTTCATCCCGACTGGCAATGATGCGCAAGCCACTTAAGGTCATTTGCACCAGCATCAGCACAAACAGCGAGGTGGCATCGAGCTGCAAATGCCCCCATTCATCATCACCGACCACGGCAAGGCCGGTCGCAGTATCGTATTTCGCGTGTAAGGCATCAGTGGGTGTTTGGCTGCGTTTGAAGCGCTCAACCCGATCTGACTGGCGCATCATCGCGGTGAGCAAGCCCCGCATGTTTTTCACCGTTGCTTGCTCAAGTTCATACGCCCGCGCATCGGCGTTATCCACCCGTCGATAAGCGATGCCCAATGCCCAGGCGGCGAGAATGCTGTACACATTATCCCGCACCCACGCATCCGTGTAATCACCGTGGGCATTCACGGCGGTACTGGCGGGCAACAAGCCGGAGATCGGGTGCTGTCGATTAAGAATATTAACCCGCACCTCTTCAAACAAGGCATTGAGTTCCATCAGGCGATGTGCATGTCGAGATTGAGGCGTCATGGAGCGCTCCTGATCGGCGGCAACTGAACAGGATGGCGAACAACGATTACACTCGGCAATACGACGTTGAACATGGGCTCAAAATCCTCATTTACGCTGCGCAAACTCCGGTTTTGCCTTGTCTTGCCTTCGCTCATGACGTTTTTCACCCCCCTGTTAATGCCGGGTGGTATCGCTGGGGGCAACCGTATGCTCAAGCAATAATTGCTCCACATCGACCACATCAAAGTTGTATTGCGTACCGCAAAATTCACAGCGCACGGAAACATAGCCCGGCAGCTCCGTATCTCGCAAAGCGGCCTCCAGTTCTGCACGCCCCAAAGAACGCAGCATATGACCCACGCCGTCACGGGAGCAGCCGCAGAAAAAGCCAATCGGACTGAGCTGAGTCAGCACCAGTGCATCTTGATGGAACAGGCGATAAAGCAGCGTCGGCACGGGCGTCATTTGCACTTCGACCAAGCCTTTTGGCGTCAGCAAGGTATCCACCATGATCGATAAGTGGTCAAAATTGGCATCCGCCTTTGCGGCACGCACCATCGGTGTGCCGCCCTCGCCGGGTACTTGCTGAATCAGCAATCCAACCGCCCGCTGGGCATCCGCCGCCAGCACCAGGCGGGTGGGCAATTGCTCGGATTGCTGAAAATACCCTTCCAATGCCGATGCAATACTGGCACCTTCAATCGACACCAGCGATTGGTAGCGCAGGCCTTCGTTGGGTTCAAGCGTTAACGCTAATTGTCCCCGACCAAACAGAACTTGAATCGATTGATCGAGTTGGGTTTTGTCTAATGCATCCGACCATTGGGCGGTGACGCGATAGGTTAAATCCGAGCGCGCCTGCACCACCAGCAACGACACGGGTCCCGCCCCCCGAAATTGCATGATCAATCGACCATCAAATTTCAGTGTCGCGACCATGGCGAGCGCTGCCGCCACGCATTGCCCCAATAATTGCGCCACGGCGGGCGGATAATCATGATGCTCGCCCGCAGTTTGCCAGCTGTGATCAATGCTCACCGCCACACCGCGAACTTTGCCTGTCGCAAGTCCAAAGCGCACGAGTTGATCGGTATCTGGATGCGCTTGCGCGCGCGTCAATTCACTCATACTTAATCTCCCGCTCCACAGGGGCCGAGGCGCACGTTCAGCACTTCGTTTAATTGCTGCGGATTGGCTTTGCCCTTGGCCGCCTTCATCACTAAGCCCACAAAAAACCCGAATAATTTATCTTTGCCACCACGGTACTCGGCTACTTTGTCCGGATGTTCGGCCAGAATCGCATCAACCATGGCTTCAATCACCGAGTGATCCGTGATTTGCTTTAAGCCTCGCGCCTCAATAATGGCATCGGGTTCGCCCTCCCCCGCCCACATGGCATCAAACACATCTTTGGCAAGCTTATTGGAGAGCGTGCTATCAGCCACGCGCAAGAGCAATTGCCCCAAAGCCTCTGCCCGAACGAGGCTGTGCGTGGTGTCCAAGCTCGCTTTATTGAGTTGGGCGGCCAAGATGCCCGATACCCAGTTCGCGCAGAGTTTGGCATCCCCCGCAGAACCCATGGCCGCCAAGGTCTGCTCAAAATAGGCCGCCGTTTCTTTCGTGCTGGTTAACACGGCCGCATCGTAGGCAGAAAGCCCATATTCGGCCTGATACCGCGCTGCCTTGGCATCGGGCAATTCAGGCAAACCGGCTTTCCATGCCATCAAGGTTTCGGGCGCAATCACCACGGGCAATAAATCGGGATCGGGGAAGTAGCGGTAATCATCCGCCGCTTCTTTCGTGCGCATCATGCGGGTTTCATCTTTATCGGGGTCATACAACCGCGTTTGCTGCTGCACGGTGCCGCCCTCTTCAATCAGCTCAATCTGGCGGGTAATTTCATAATCAATCGCCCGCTCTAAAAACCGGAACGAATTCACGTTTTTGACTTCAGTCCGCGTCCCGAGTTGGGGGTCGCCTCGTCTGCGCACGGATATGTTCGCATCCACGCGGAACGAACCCTCCTGCATATTGCCGTCGCAAATGCCCAAATATTGCACCATCGCATGGATTTTTCGGGCATACGCAACCGCTTCAGCCGAGGAGCTCATCTCAGGTTCGGAAACAATTTCAATGAGTGGTGTACCCGCTCGATTCAAATCAATGCCGGTCATGCCGGCAAAATCTTCGTGCAGACTTTTGCCCGCATCTTCTTCCAAATGAGCGCGCGTGAGATTAATGGTTTTTTGAACAGCTTTATCGCCTTCACCCACGTTAATCACAACCGTGCCACCACGTACAATTGGCTGCGCCAACTGACTGATTTGATAGCCTTTAGGCAGATCGGGGTAAAAATAATTCTTACGATCAAAAGTCGACTCCAGCGCGACTTCCGCACCAATCGCCAACCCAAACAGCGCCGCCATGCGCACCGCCTCGGCATTTAATACCGGGAGCACGCCCGGCAAACCCAAATCGACCGCGCAGGCTTGCTTATTGGGTTCGGCGCCAAACGCCGTAGCGGCACCGGAGAAAATTTTCGATTGTGTCGCCAATTGGGTGTGGATTTCCAAACCAATGACGGCTTCCCAGCCTGACTGAAGGCTCATACTGCATCCTCCCGATAAGCGGCGGGCATCCGTTGATGCCAGTCAGTGTGTTGCTGATAGTGATGCGCCACGGCCAGCAAGCGCGCTTCCGTAAATGCCGAGCCTATCAGTTGCATACCCACGGGGCGAGTGCCCGCAAATCCGACCGGAATCGACATACCCGGCAAGCCCGCCAAATTCACGGGAATGGTGTAAATATCCTCCAGGTACATCGTCACCGGATCACTGCTGTGCGCGCCGAGATTAAACGCCACCGTGGGGGCGACTGGCCCAGCGATCACATCGCAGCGCGCAAATGCGGCCGCGAAATTCGCTGAAATTTGTCGTCTTGCCCGCTGTGCACGCACATAAAATGCATCGTAATACCCCGCCGAAAGTGCATAAGTGCCAATCAAAATGCGCCGCTGCACCTCGGGCCCAAAACCTTCTGAACGACTCCGCTCATACAAATCATTCAAATCACGCGGATTTGCGCAGCGGTAACCAAATCGCACCCCATCAAACCGCGATAAATTCGACGAGGCTTCAGCGGGTGCAATTAAGTAATATGCCGCCAGTGCGAGCTCGGCATCAGGCAAATCAATCGCCACGCGAGTGGCACCCAAGGCTTCAAGTTCCAATAACGCATCATCAATTCGCGCAGCAACCGACACATCCAAACCCGAGGTAAACCACTGACGAGGCACACCGATCCGCAAACCGGCCAGCGGCTGGTTCAATTGCGCAACATAATCCGGCACCGGCACGTTGGCGCTGGTCGAGTCACGCGGATCATGGCCGGCCATCACCTGCAACATCACCGCGCAATCGGCCGCAGAAGTCGCTAACACCCCGCCTTGATCCAAGCTTGAGGCATAAGCAATCATCCCATAGCGTGAAACGCGGCCATAGGTCGGTCTAATCCCCGTAATGCCGCAATAAGCGGCGGGTTGGCGAATAGAGCCGCCCGTATCGGTACCCGTAGCGATTGGCACCAACCGTGCCGCCACGGCCGCCGCCGAACCGCCTGACGAACCGCCCGGCACCGCCGAGTGATCCCAGGGATTTTTTACCGCACCAAAAGCCGAATTTTCATTCGATGATCCCATCGCAAACTCGTCCATATTGGTCTTACCCAACATAACCGCGCCTGCTGCATTGAGCTTTTGATGCACGGTCGCATCATAGGGGGCGACCCAATCGCCCAGCATCTTCGAAGCGCAGGTGGTGCGAATACCCGCCGTACAGAAAATATCCTTGTGTGCATACGGGATGCCAAGCAATGCGCCTTCCTCACCCGCTGCCAGTCGCTTATCGGCCAAATCGGCTGCGGCTAACGCCTGCTCGGGCGTTTGGGTAATAAAACTGTTCAAAGCCCCGTCATGGGTCGCCATGCGGTTTAAAAAACAGGTTGCCAGCTCACGGGCGGAAAACGCACGCGAGGCCAAGCCTGCGCGCAATTCAGTTAACGTTTTTAAATGGTAAGACACAATAAATTTCTCTTAAACAGATAAGGCCAGAATAAAAAGACGGGGCGGTATATCGGTTGAGGTGCGGGCAAGCCACCCAATGCCGGATGTGTTATTGCCGACTCAATCGTCTCCGGCTCAACCGATTAAACTGCTAAATCACCCGGCTCAATTAGCCTATTCAATAACTTTGGGCACCAGGAACAAACCCCGCTCAACGGCGGGCGCACCGCGTTGCAATGCCTCACGCGCATCACTTTCGGTGACCTCATCTGCACGCAAAGGTTGGCTTTGATCCCAGGGATGCGCCATGGGCGCCAAGGCGTCAAGCCTTGAATCCTGCAACTGTTCGGCAAACGCCAAAATGGCATTGAGATCGACCACCAAAGCCGGAATTTTGGCTTCATCCAGAGCGATGCGGGACAAGTGTGCGACATGTTTCAGTTGCGTGGCGTTAAGCGACATGCGAATTACCTTGAATTTGAACCAATGAAAACAGAGTCAGCGGCGAACCTGCATGGAACAAGCCAACCGAACGATGCACGAAACCAGATGACTCAAACCTCATTTCACCTGGGGTGATTTTACCCTGAACCGGATCATCAGCGCCCGGTTTTCCGCAGATATCCGCGAAAATCCCCCGATACAACCCCATTTCAGATCGATAGTGCATAAAATGCATCGGGATCGCTTGCTGGAAAATCTAACGATTGGTATCGTAGCGAATCTTTTGACAGGGATGATGAGTACTCCGGGCGCAGGGCGCAGACAATCATCCCGTCTGAATCAAACCAGAATACCCCTAGATCATTGCGTAAAAATCATAACAACCCAGCCGCAACCCTAGTTTCTACTCATCCATTGTTATACCGGTATACCCTACATGTTCAAGCGATTTCGTGGCATTTTCTCGACCGATCTATCCATTGATTTAGGCACCGCCAACACCCTCATTTATGTCAGTGGCCGAGGCATTGTTCTCGATGAACCGTCGGTTGTCGCCCTGCGCAATGAAGGTGGCCATACTGCTATTCAAGCCTATGGCCTTGAAGCCAAACAAATGGTGGGGCGCACCCCAAAATCCATTCAGGCCGTGCGTCCGCTGCGCGATGGCGTCATCGCTGACTTCCACGTCACCGAAAAAATGCTGCAACACTTCATCAAAAAAGTACATGCCAATCATTGGTTCCGCCCCAGCCCCCGGGTGCTGGTTTGCGTGCCCGTCGGCGCGACTCAGGTAGAACGGCGCGCCATTCGGGAATCGGTGCTCAGTGCCGGCGCGCGCAAGGCGTACATCATCGAAGAGCCGATGGCGGCCGCAATCGGCGCAGGTATCAACGTGGATGAACCCCGCGGTTCGATGGTGGTCGACATTGGCGGCGGCACCTCGGAAGTCGGCGTAATTTCTTTGGATGGCATCGTCTATTCCTCTTCCGTGCGGATCGGTGGCGATAAATTCGATGAGAGCATTATCGCGTTCGTGCGGCGGCATTACGGCATTTTAATTGGCGAAGCCACGGCGGAACGCATCAAAAAGGAAATCGGCTCGGCGTATCCGGGGAAAGAACTGCTTGAAATCGATGTTAAAGGCCGCAATTTGGCCGAGGGTGTGCCGCGCAGTTTCACACTGAACAGTAATGAAATTTTAGAAGCATTGAATGAACCCCTATACGGCATTGTTCAAGCGGTGCGCACGGCACTTGAACAAACCCCACCAGAATTGGGTTCTGATATTGCCGAACGCGGCATTGTCCTGACGGGCGGCGGTGCGCTCTTGCGTGACATTGATAAATTGATTCGCGAAGAAACCGGTCTGCCCGTGGTGATCGCAGATGACCCACTCACCTGCGTAGCGCGGGGCGGCGGCAAGGTATTAGAGATGATTGATCAGCGCCACAGTACGTTATTCACCGCTGAATAACGCCTCAGGACATCTGAATTCGTGACCTTATTCGAGTCACATCGCCCCAGCGTCACCAAGCTGATGGTGCTCGTTTTATTGTCTGTGCTTTTGATGGCGCTTGACCGGGCCGGAAATATCTGGGCATATCGAATCAATACCAGTATTGGCAGCTTCACGGATGGTATTGTTAGAATCGTTCAAACCCCAGCCCAATGGGGTGTGAATCTTACCTCGTCCTTTCAGGACAGTCTGAAAAAAAATCAAACCATCGAGCAGCTACAACAAGAAAACCTGCTGCTAAAAGGGCAGATGCAGCAGTTTTTCGATCTTCAAAAAGAAGTCGATCATTTAAAAAAGTTGCTACATGGCCAGAATCGTGTGGTTCCCAACGTCTTGCTGGCACGATTAATTGCGGTTAACGACGGCCCCGAACAACAAAGCTTCACCATTAATCGCGGCATAAATGATGGGGTCAGACCGGGACAGCCGGTCATTGATGGCCAAGGGATTGTCGGCCAAATCTTACGAAGCAGCCTAAGTGGTGCTGTGGTAGTTGAAATTGATTCGCGCCGTCATGCCCTTTCTGTGCGCTTGGGTGACACCGGATTTGTTGGGATACTGAATGGCACGGGCAAACCTAACACCTTAATCATGGACCGTATCCCTGATCGTTTCCCACTTAAGGTGGGTGATTTACTCACCACCACCGGTTTGGATGGCGTCTTTCCCAAAGGGTATCCTGTGGCGCGGGTAAGCCAAATCCATGATGATCGAAGTCAGGCCTTCATCAACATCGTGGCGACCCCGGTCGCCAATTTGAATCAAATTAGTGAAGTACTGGTACTTACCGATCCGCCTGATGCCCCCCCACCCCCAAATATCCTGGCCGAAAAGGCAACGACCCAAAACCAACCCCACATTAATCTGATTAATGCGGGCAAAGCCAAAGACCCTCTGACAGTGCCCCTGCTACTCCCGCCGGGATTCAAAAATTTGCCTGCGGCGACCGTGACTCCCCCCTCTTCCCATGGAGGTAACACACATGCGCGGTGAGTGGCTTTCCATCATCGCAACAAGCTTTGTGGCGTTGATTTTCACCTTGTTTCCCAATGCAGCGTGGTATCAACACGATGCACCACAGTGGTTATTGCTGACTGTCTTGTACTGGTGTATTCAAGAGCCGACGCGCGTCGGGCTCATATACGCCTGGTTCCTTGGCTTGGTACTTGATGTCAGCACGGTGGGGTTACTCGGTGCAAATGCGCTGCTGTTTACCTTAAGTGCAGCGCTAGTTTTGGGGTTGCGCCACATGTTATTTGTCACCGGCCCAATTCAGCAAGCCTTATTCATCGCGGGGTTAAGTGTGGTGTACCTGCTGTTTTCTCTTTGGATGCAAGGGGGTATTTCCGATGGATTAACAGTGCTGAACTATATAGCCCGTGCACTCAGTAACCTTTTAGCTTGGCCGATCATACTTTTATTTTTTTATCTCATTCGCCAGCGACTGAGTTAATCAGTGAAGCCTGGCCACCTGTCGGACTTGACGCAGTCCTGCGGTAGAAAAGCCGGATTTGCTCCTATTTCCCTCTCTTTTTCGTTAAATGGGACAACCATTCGCCTCAAAAGCATGAAAAATCTGCCTCAAACGGGGCTTGTCCGCAGCGACGGATGGTTAAGCCCAACAGGCGGCTAGTGAATAAATATCGGCCATAAAATTGCCACCCAAACAAGCCCCGCCAGCACCAGCGACATAAATACGGCCGCTGAACCCATATCTTTCGCACGACCGGATAGTTTATGCGGATCCAATCCAACCCGATCCACCGCATTCTCAATGCCGGTATTGAGTAATTCGACAATTAAAACCAATAAAATCGAACCCACCAACAAGGCACGCTCGACACCAGTTTGTCCCAGGTAAAACCCCAGCGGAACAGCGAACATCGCCAGCCATGCTTCCTGCCGAAAGGCCTCTTCTTTGCGATAAGCGACGGCGAACCCCTGCCAAGAGTATTTAGCAGCCAGGATTAGCCGTTTAAAGCCCAGATTATTTGAGGTCATTAAGCACCTGCGTCAAGCGCTGCTTGATATTCTTCAGGAGACATCCAGTCATCTGGCGTACCCGTCGGGCTGATGCGTAAAATCCAGCCCGAATCCAAGGGATCATCATTAATCAACTCCGGCGAATCGGCCAATGTCATATTAATCGCCGTAACCACCCCATCGACCGGGCACAATACATCGGATGCCGCCTTAACGGACTCCAAGGTTGCGCAGGCTTCACCCCGGCGAACTGTCGTACCGACTTCCGGCAATTGCGCAAACACCACGTCACCCAGTAACTCCTGTCCTTGTTCAGTGACCCCCAGAACCCAGTCATTGCCATCCTGCATCGTCCACTCATGAGTTTGGCCATAGCGGCGGTCGGATCGAACTGTCATCACAATCTCCTGCACAAAAAAAATTCAAAAAAGCGGGGAAAAAAGGAATTTTCGCACAAAGTGGGCCGTTCCCGGCCGCAATCATTGCCGCATGAGATGCGTCAATACATATCCTTTAAACCCGTTGATTGCGCTATTTAACTCAGAATTATGGGCTATTCAACCCAAATATCAGCATAAAATATAAAGCAACCATATGTTTCACAACGTTTAATTTATTGGCGCAAAACATGCTTAAACCCAGTGCTTTTCACAAGAACCCTGCATCCAAGACCATAGGTTTGTTAAGGGTGGTACATATAAAAACACAGGATTGATAACAAAATGGTGAATCTCCCCACTACGCGCACTGCTCGCCCTCATCACAGTCGGAATTTATGCCCGCGCAAACCTTCCGCCCTGGCGACGGCTGTCGCCCTGGCTCTTTTCGCACCCGGTATTTTTGCTGCTGAAGAGGCCCTGCCTCCAATTACCATTGCCGCCGATGCGTTGATTGACCCCAACACCACCAGCATGACACCCAATGACCCGATCCTTGCGCCGGGGGCGGATGTGACGGATCAACTCTCCAGTGTCGCAGGGGTATGGACCAGCCGTAAATCAGGACATGGCAATGATCTGATTATTCGTGGTCAACGCAATAACCAACTCAATATCTGGCTGGATGGCGCAAGTATTCAAGGTGCTTGCCCGAACCGGATGGATCCGCCCACGAGCTTTGGTACCTTGATGGGGTACGATCGCATCGTCGTCGACAAAGGGGTGAGTTCACTGCAATACGGCGCAGGGGGCAGTGGGGGCACCGTGCGGATGGAGCGTGACACCGCCGCACTGGCCGAACAAACGGGCATTCAGGGTAAAGTCGATTACAGCCTGAACAGCAACGGCTTAAATGGCCAGAGCGGCGCAGATGTGCTCGCCAGCAATGGCCATGCCTATCTGCGCGCTATTGGCACGATGGCCAATGGCAGCAACTACACCGATGGCAATGGCATGGAGGTTCCCGCCAGCTACAAGCAACGAACCGGTGCGTTAATTGCCGGTTATCGGTTTGATGATGCCAGCGGTGTGGAAGCATCTGTCGAGCGCAACCGAATGGTTGACGTGCGATATGCCGCATTGGGCATGGATAGCGTATTTGATAACGCTACCACGTATCGGCTCAAGGGGTGGCTTGGGAATCTGAGTGGTTCGGTTTCAGCCCTCAAGGCCGAGGTCTATCAGACGAAGGTGGATCACCTGATGGACAACTATACCCTGCGCCCTGTGCCGCTTGGCGGCATGAAAATGTACTCGCCGGCCACAGCCAAAACAACCGGTGGTCGGGTAACCTTGACGTCAAACATCGGCCCGGTTCGGGTCGATTATGGCCTGGATGCTATTCGGGTCGAACGCAATGCGGGGGTGTTTACGCCCACGAATACCATGCCCCCCATGTACCGCCAATGGCCGGGCACTCAGCTCGATCAAATCGGCGGGTTTAGCGAAGCGACCTGGCAATTAAGTGCTGCAGATACCTTAAAGGGCGGGCTTCGGGTTGATCGGTTTTCATCCCGCATGGATAGCGCGTTGGGCAACAGTATCGCGACCGATCCGCTGGTACCCTTAGCCACGAAAAATTCGGCCAAAATCGATAAAAGCCAAAGCGAAGTGAGTGTACTGCTGCGTTATGACCATCAGTTCAATGTCAATTTGAAAGGCTACGCGGGGTTAAGCCGAACCACGATTGCGCCTGATGCGACCCAGCTTTACTCGTTACTCAAAGGCAAGAATGCACTGGGGCAACCCCTCATCGCGCAGATTGGCAACCCGGATCTGAACCCCGAACGTCACAACCAAATGAACGTAGGCTTGAGTGGGGCAAATGGCGCACTCACTTGGGATGGCAGCATCTATTACGATCGGGTGAATAATTATATTTTGCAAGATCGTGCCGCCGTCGGCAGTAATCCGTTGGCGACGGTCTATCGCAATATCAACGCCGAACTCTACGGTCTTGATGGTAGCGCGCGGTATGCCTTGACCGACATACTCAGCGTGCGAGGGCAACTGGCGTATGTACGCGGAAAGGAGACTCGTGATAGCCGAAATTTACCGCAAATGCCACCTGTCACGGGTACCGTAGGCTTGGATTATACCCAAAGCAAATGGCAGGCAGGTGCCAGCCTGGACTTTGCCGCACGCGCCACTGAAATCGATACCCAAAGCGGTCTGGATAAAGGGGCAACGGGCGGTTTTGGTGTAGCAAACCTGTATGTTGCCTATAAAGTAACCCCGCGCTGGCAGGTGTCTACCGGCATCGATAATGTATTCGACAAAACCTATTCCATGCACGTGAATCGCCAATATAGTGCGCTGTTCGGCAACCCGAATCTGACAGTGAATGAACCCGGACGGACGGTGTGGGCGAAGGTGAACGGTTCGTTCTAAACCAAATCCTAACAGGCCACCCCGGTAGCTTTGGGTGGGCAACATAAAAAAACCCGCTCATCAATAGCGGGTTTTTTTGCTGCTTAACCGGCAATAAAATTCACTGAATTGAAAACTTCTTCAAACGATATAAAAACGTATCACGTGATAAGTTCAACAGCCGTGCGGCACGGCTTTTATTCCCGCCGGTACGCGCCAGCGCCTGACGCAACAAATCAGACTCGATTGCTTCCAAATCAACCCCATTTTCTGGCAGATTAAACCGCGGGGATTTGACGACATCAAGCTGAGCCGAACGCAACTCATGGGGCAAATTATCCACATCGACCGCACGGCCTGAGTGCAGAATCACCAACCGCTCGGCGAGGTTACGCAATTCACGCACATTGCCCGGCCAAGGGTGTCGACGAATCACACCGCGCGCAGTGGCAGTCAAACGCGGCAAATGCGAATCATAGCGCTGAGCAAATTCAGCCATAAATCGAGCCAGCAACCAGTCAATATCGCCCTGACGCGCACGCAGTGGCGGTAACTCAATAGGCACCACCTGCAAACGATAAAACAAATCCGCCCGAAACCGGCCTTCTACCACCAGCTCCGCCAAATCGCGGTGTGTCGCCGCCACTAATCGCACATCAACCCGCTCTGCGCGCGTATCACCGAGGCTCAATATCTCGCCAGTTTCAAGAAATCGCAGTAACTTGGCCTGAACCGGCAAGCTTAATTCTGCGATTTCATCCAGGAACAAGGTGCCGCCATCCGCCGAACGAATGATGCCCGCATAATCCGCCTGCGCACCAGTGAATGCGCCGCGCTTGTGACCAAACAATTGCGATTCGGCCAGTGATTCGGAAAAGGTCGCGCAATTGACGGCCACATAGGGCGCCGCATGACGCCGCGAACCGCTATGCAGCGCATGGGCAACCAACTCTTTACCCGTACCCGATTCCCCGAGAATCAGGGTAGTGGCTTCGGTTGCCGCCACAATCTGCACACTGCGCAACACCGATTCAAAAACCGGCGATTGGGTCCAGATTCGGGCAAATATATCCGCGTTTGACATGGCAAGCTCAACCCAGAAAAAATTGTTTGCGCAGTATAACGCCAAAACTCGAAACGGTTGACACGGCCTGAGGAAGGCCCAAGCGACACGAATTGGCTCTGCGGAATGCGACCTTTCTGCTTTGCCAGCGCTTGCCCCGGATTACGCTGCGCTGCATCTGAGCTACTTGCTTCTTCGCCGATTGGGGGATATGTTAAATTGGGGCAAGGACAGCGCATTGTTAAGACAGCAAGGGGGAGTCATACTTGCGCAGGGCTTATTA
The DNA here is from genome assembly GCA_021801265.1 of Pseudomonadota bacterium. Classification (GTDB taxonomy): domain Bacteria; phylum Pseudomonadota; class Gammaproteobacteria; order Halothiobacillales; family Halothiobacillaceae; genus Halothiobacillus. The sequence continues at coordinate 51,204 of JAJYYE010000010.1, forward strand.
ATTACTCAACCCATTCATGGACGAAAACAATGCTTCAAAATGTACGATTCAGTGCGTTCAGCGTTCTGGTAGCGATGAGCTTAGGCTTAACGGCTTGTGGTGGTGGATCTTCGTCAACACCTATTTCCACAATAATATCGGTGCCCGCACCCGCCACTTATACGGTTGGCGGCAATGTCAGTGGCTTAGCCGCCGGTCAATCGGTGACATTGCTGGATAACAGCGGCGATAGCTATAACGCCCTCGCCAGTGGTGCCTTTACCTTTGCGACTGGCTTGGCTACAGGGGTGAGCTATGCAGTCACAGTCGGCGCCCAGCCCATGAGCCAAATCTGTGCGGTTACTAATGGCACGGGCACCATGGGCAGCAGCAGCGTGACCAATGTGGGTGTGAATTGCTTGAATCCCGGTGAAAGCGTGCTGTATTCCTTTGCCGGTGGCACAGATGGCGCAAACCCCTATTTTGCGGGCTTGGTTCAGGATGCCAGTGGCAATCTATATGGCACGACGGCGTATGGAGGCACGAGTAGCAACAATGGCACGGTGTTTAAGATCACCGCCGCCGGGGTTGAGAGCGTGTTGTACTCTTTTGCCGGCGGCGCGGATGGTGCAAATCCCTATGCGAGCTTAGTGCTGGATGCCGGTGGCAATTTGTATGGCACGACTCAACAAGGCGGCGCGAATAACACTGGCACCGTGTTCAAGATCACCGCCGCTGGGGTGGAAAGCGTGCTGCATTCGTTTGTCGGCGGCGCGGATGGTGCAAATCCCGATGCGAACTTATTACTGGATGCCAGTGGTAACCTGTATGGCGCGACAACTCTGGGAGGTGCTAATGGCTATGGTACGGTGTTCAAGATCACTTCCGCCGGGGCTGAAAGTGTGCTGCATTCCTTTGTCGGCGGCACTGATGGCGCATACCCCGACGCAGGACTAATTCTGGATGCCAGTGACAATCTGTATGGCACGACCTATGCCGGTGGCGCACATAGCAAGGGTACGGTGTTTAAGATCACCACCGCAGGCATGGAAAGCGTGCTGTATGCCTTTGGGAGTAGTGGCGCCGATGGCACTAATCCCCATGCGGGCTTGGTGCTGGATGCCAGTGGTGATCTGTATGGCACGACCCTGAACGGTGGCGCGAGCAGCCATGGCACGGTGTTCAAAATTGCCACCGACGGCACTGGATATCTCGCGCTGCATTCCTTTGGCGTTGCCCCTGATGGCGCCTACCCCGCGTCGGGCTTGATACAGGATGCCGGTGGCAATCTGTATGGCACGACTCAGAACGGTGGCTCGAATAGTCGTGGTATGGTCTTCAAGCTTACCGGAGCTGGGTACAATGTGTACAGCGTGCTGTATTCCTTTGGCGCTGCCCCCGATGGCACTGACCCCAATGCAGGCTTGGTGCTTGATGCCAGCGGCAATCTGTATGGCACGACCTATCAAGGTGGCGCGAGTGGCAATGGCACGGTGTTCCGAATCGTGCCGTAAGCGTTTAGCAGTCGCCTGACCCCTGGCTAAATTTAGAGCCCCGCGATAAGTGGGGCTTTTTTGTGGGCGGCGTTTGTTACCGTGATGAATGACTGGCTTCCGAGATGTGGTGATATATCAAACAGGAGGTTCCAATGAACTGTTGTCTGCTGACCGAGCATGCCCTCTTTATCTTGCAAACAGTCAAAATCAGGCACGCAACCATCGAACCTTGAGCCAAGCAGCGTCCAGTCAGGCGAACGCCAAACGATCCCACCGTGTGAATCCACACCCCGAGGTGCCCGCGCTACGGCTATTCGACCCGCCGCAAGGCGCAGATCAATGCACCAGTTTTTTGAGTGCTTCGATAATTTGTCTGCTGTGATCTTTCGGGTCGACATCGGTGAAGATGGCCGCAAGCCGACCCTGGGGATTAATGATGAACGTATGCCGCTTGGCGAATTTCATCATGCCGAGCATGGAAAACAGCGAATCGTATTCAGCCGCCACCTTGCCATCGTCGTCGGCCAGCAGGGTGAAGGGCAAATGATATTTTTTCGCGAACCGCTCGTGGCTGGCGATGCTGTCTTCACTCACGCCGACCACGGTCACACCCATCCCCTGAATCGTGGCGATATCATCCCGAAATTGGCACGCCTCGGTGGTGCAGCCGGGCGTTTCATCTTTCGGATAAAAATACAGGACCAACCATTTGCCGCGATAATCCGCCAGCGAATGCAAGGCCCCGGCTTGATCCGGCAAATTGAACCCCGGCGCGGCATCACCCACCTGCAATTGCGCCGCCTGAGCTGTCGATCCAAACCCGCCGCCGCACAACGCCACGACCCCAAAAGCCGCAAGCATGCGGCGCCCAAAAGCAATCATCTTGTGCCCCTGAAAAAACGAACCCGTACAGAATCGGTAACCTGCCCCGTCACTATAGACCAATAAAATCATCGCCCGCCGATTCCGCTACGACTTGAGTTTGTAGCGCAACACCGGGCAAAAGCGCAGGGGTTCGGTTTGGCGTGTCCTGGCGCGTGTTTGGGCCTGCCTTGATGCGCCCCGGTCGGCCCGTGGCATAATGCCAGGCGGGATTTTTCGGCAATCAATCAAGGAAATGCAGTATGTCACTGATCAAAGAGTTCAAGGAATTTGCCATGAAAGGCAATGTCATCGATATGGCCGTCGGCATCATCATTGGCGCGGCCTTTGGCAAAATTGTGTCGTCACTGGTGAGCGATATTGTCATGCCGCCGATTGGTTTATTGATCGGCGGCGTGGATTTCAGCAAATTGAGCATTGTGATTCAGGCGGCGCACGACAAGGTGCCGGAAGTGGCGATTCGCTACGGGCTTTTTATCCAGACCGCGCTGGATTTCACGATTGTCGCGTTTGCGATTTTCATGGCGCTGAAAGTGATCAACAAACTCAAGCAGCCCGTCCCTGCGGCACCAGCCGAACCCGCCCCGCCTGCGGCGGATATTCAGCTGCTCACCGAAATCCGCGATTTGTTGAAACAGCGGCAGGATTGAAGTTCAACCGGCATCCCCAAGGTGTCAACCCAGGGCGTCAACTCGGGGTGTCGGCCCAGCAAGGCGTAGGGATCAGGGCGCCGGATTTGGCCAGCGTTGATCGATCGCATCGATCTCGGTCAATAAATCCGTACTTAACTGCAGCGATGCCGCGCCGATGTTTTCGGCCAGTTGATCGGGATGCGTCGCCCCGATAATGACCGATGTGGTGAAGGGTTTTTGCCTTGCAAAGGCTATCGCCATCTGCGCCGGCGAAATTCCGTGCTTCTGCGCCAGATCGACATAGGCCTGGGCGGCGACAGGCACATTCGGTTTGGCATAACGCTGACCGAATCCCGGGAATTCGGTAATCCGCCCTGCCGCTTGAGGGTCTCGCTGATATTTTCCCGCCAACCAACCAAACGCCAACGGGCTATACGCCAGCAGGCCGATACCGGTCTGTGCGCTCACTTCAGCCAACCCGCCGGTTTCAAACGTGCGATTCAGCAAATGATAGGCATTCTGAATGCTGACCACCCGCGGCAGCTTGTGCTCGCGCGCGGCCTGTTCAAACGCAAGAACGCCGAACGGGGTTTCGTTGGAAAGACCGATCGCCCGTACCTTACCGGCTTGCACCAGTTCTGCCAGCGCGCGGAGTTGGTTGTCGATGTATTCTGCCGCATGCTGTCTCGACGCTTCGTAATATCGATCGCCGAACATGGGTACATACCGCTCCGGCCAATGGATCTGGTACAGATCGACATAATCGGTTCGAAGCCGCTTCAAACTGCCTTCGATGGCGCTATTGATCTGCACTGCGTTGACCTGCGGCCCACCGCGAATCCATTTCATGCCGCGCGAAGGGCCGGCAATTTTAGTCGCAACGACCAGCGAATCCCGGCGCTGTTTCGCCAGCCAGGAACCAACAAACGCCTCCGTGCGGCCCTGGGTTTCTGCCTGGGGCGGCACCGGATACATTTCAGCGGTGTCGATAAAGTTGATCCCTTGCGCCACGGCATAATCGAGTTGCTGATGCGCTTGCGTCTCGGTATTTTGCTGGCCGAATGTCATGGTGCCGAGGCACAGCGTGCTGACCTTGATATTCGAATCACCTAATTGTCGTTGTTCCACGCGATATTTCTCCCGTAAAGTGCTTCGTCAACCGGAGCGCGCCCGTTCGACGCGTTAGAATGGGCGGGCATACAACCCGAAAACGCTCTGTGTGAGCCACAGAAACCATAGCATAGACAATCATTTTTTCATGTCCCGCTTTCACCCCGATTATTTCGAATAACGAGTCAACCCCTCATGCAAAAACCTGCCAGCCAAGTGTGTGCCGCGCACAGTGAACTGATTACCGCTGTCGTGGCGAGTCGCCGTGCGGAGCAACCTCATGAATCTGCCATCGCACTCATCGAGCAATATCGAAACGATGGCTGGGTGCAACTTGCGCATGTGCTCACCACATGGCTGAACGGTGCAGAGCCCGATATTGCCCGCCTGGATGCCGAGGATCAGCACATCGTGTTCGGGATCGAGTATGCCACCCAGCGGCCTGAGTGGCTGGACACATTGCGGGACGAGGCGCGGCAGGAAGCAGCACAGGCTATTGCACAGATGATTTTTGCCGCCACCTGGGGCGACTTTGACGCACTCGAATTGCTGTCGAGCATGCGAGAAGCCGCTGAGGATGCCGGTGTTGAACAGTCAGCCGCTCATGCGTTTGTCGCAATGGTTGAAGGCGAGCGTGATTTAACTCGGTTACACAAAAAATATCCTAATGCCGAGGGAAATTTATTAACCGCCGTGCTCAATCAGTTAACTCAGCGGGAAACAGAATAAATATGACAGTGCTCTATCGGTCAATTAACGAATAATCGCAAATTATTTTCCACGATAGGTGCCAAATACTCGATCCCAAAACAAGGTAATAACCCCATAATTGGACTCATTAAAAGTGTGATGATGGATGGCGTGCATCCGTTTGAGCCGCCTGAACCACGGCACGTTCGAGCGCCAATGATGTTCAGCATGGTGCAACCAAGTGTATATGCCATAACCAATAAGCAATCCAACACCGAACCCAGCGCCTAACCATAAGCCCATCAACCAGTAAGTGGGTAGAAAAATCACCAATGCCACCAATGAAAGGCTGACCCAAGTCGGGGTGCCTACCGCTAAGTCAGGCGCTTCGTGATGGGCACTATGCCACTGCTTAAAAGGTGAAACATGATGCAATACAAATCGATGCAACCCATATTCAAGCAGAGTCCAGCCAATAAATCCCAAAATCAAGGCCGCTAAAACACCCCAGCCCTCACCCGCTGGGCAGGCCCACCACAACACACCCAGTGACATGAGGGGGATAATCAAAAAAACGGCCAAATCGATTTGATAGGCCACCTGACTAAATTCCAGTTTCAAAATACTCATGCAATACCCTTTCGCCCAAAGACATCAATCGTCCATCACGTGGAACTGCCTGATCCAGGCCAGCAGCCCGTCGGACTGAAAGAAATCGGCTGCAAATCCGTCTGCTGGCCCCCTTAAAGTCCGACTGGCTGAAGCCCTATCCCACTCAAAAATTCAAGCCCTACAGTGTAACGAATTCGTCATGTGTATTTATTGCGAATATTGCGTCACTCGCCAGAGCCATCGTCCTCAACCATCGAATGGTTCGAAATATTTATATGCATATAAAATAAATATATCACAAGTTTTTGGCATAGCCCACACACGGGCGATTCCTGAACCAGAATGGATCGGCAACAAGAGGGAAGCGACGTACAAAATTTAGCGAAAACCATCATCAGTCCAGCCCATGCGAGCGCCACAAAAATAGCCTACGATGGCAAACCGTATCCATTAATAAAAAAGTATATTGAGATAGAATTTTCTTTAGAGGAGGTATGTTGTCCCCACAAGGCTCGCTTCGCACTGGTGTTTGGGGTTTAGCCCTCAGCCTGACTCTGGCCGGTTGCACAACCGTTGTGCCCCGATTATCGTGCACCGGCGGTGCCCGTGCCATCAAACTGGCAGGCGGCTCGGCTTTTAACATCAGGGCCGGAACCCGTATCGGCCAAAGCCAATGCGGCCGAGCTGACCCATTGGTGGCAAGCTTTTCATGATCCGGTGCTGGCCAGGCTCATCCAGTGGGCGCTTGCCAACAATAAAGATGTCAAACAAACCGAAGGCCGGTTGAAAGAAGCACGCGCCCGCCGCGCGATCTCACAAGCCGACCAATACCCATCCTTGGCGCGCAAAGCGGCAAGGATGGATCCGATAGAGGCGTTACGGCACGAGTAACATATTCAATCCCCGCCATAATCTCACCGGGGTGCTTCAGCCTGAACGCCCTCTTCCAACCCGGCAGCGAAGGTGAGTTTGGCTACATTATCCCGTGCGAAAAAGCCTTGAAAGCCATCGAAGCGTTGCACGTATTCGATAATCAAGGATGAAAAATCCGAGGCGGATGAAAAAATCTGTTTGAGTCCTTCTTCGCGAGAACCCACGGTATCGAGCAAGAAGCCTTTGCCCTGTGATGCAATGGCATGCACCACAAAATCGATATTCTCAAAGCCATTGGTCCGGCCATCGCGCACGGTGAGTGCCATGTGATGCAGCCGGGGGCCGTAGTTGCGGACGAAGGATTCAGTCGGGCTGGGTAATTTATCGAGATGGTTCACGCAATAGGGCGTGTTATTGGCGGTAAAGACTTTCGCGGGTGACATCGATTCGGGGTACTCCCGCACATTTTTGGTCACATTGGTTGAGGAATTTTGATCCTTGATGTCGTAGCTGCCCCAGTAGTAATAGCTTGATAGCGCCAGATATTCGAGCAGCGCGGCTTCGCGGTTCTGGCTATACACGCGAGTGGCCAGATGGTCGATCGGCAGAATCATGTCCTTGATACCGATGTGTTCCTGCATGACTTTACCGCGCTCATAAGCGGCTTGCGCCTCCGCCAGAATGACCGATTCGCCGTATTGATACACGCGAATGCCATCTTGCGGACGTTCCATGTAACCCACGACGTTTTGTGTGTAGGGCGATGGCTTCGAAATACTCACATTCAGCGGCAAATCCAGCTCCACCAGTTGTCCCAGCGGGAAAAACCGAAATTCGCGCGCTTGCTGCAAAGCGACAACATCGTGCCGGTTGGAGGTGCGTAAAATTTCACCCAGATAGCGACTATGCGGACGGCGGGCGCCCACGGGATACATATCATTAAGATTGCGGAAAATATCGCTGTAGTTCGGGTCTTTCACTTCCCGCAGCAAAATGTCGGGCGAATTCATGTCAATACGCAGCACATGCGTGAGATGCCGGGGGCTATCAAGGGTGACCAGGTAGTGATAGGGTGTCATCAAGGCGAGCTCGGCAATATATTCCAGTGATTTGCCAGGCTCGACCGAAATCATCAAGGCTTCAATGCCGCCGATCATCTCGGTAAGACCGCAACGATCCCGTTCGGCCAGCACGCGCGGCAGATACGCTTCAAAAAACGCAGAATTCGGTTTGTCACCCAAGCGTTGATGGCTATTTGAATCGAACATGAGTTCCTCTCTGAACGCGTAAAAATAAAATCATTTGGGCTGCCAGCGTAAATCCAGCGTGAGCGGGAAACGCGGGTTCAAGGGTTCCTGGCGCAGCACATAGTGCCCCGGCGTATGGCCGTGATCCCAGAACCGCGAGCGGCGGCGGGCTTCGGCTTCATTGGCATTCACGGGGAACAGTTCGTAGCCGCGCCCGCCCGGATGGCTGACATGGTAGGTGCAGCCGCCCACCGCGCGCTCGTTCCAGCCATCAATCAAATCAATGGTAAGCGGTGCCTGTACACCGATGGTCGGATGCAGGGCTGAATATGGTGCCCATGCCTTAAAGCGCACTCCGGCAACAAATTCACCCGGCACACCGGTGGGATGCAATGGCACTTTGCGGCCATTACAGGCAACTTGATGGCGGTTGCCAATCATGCCGCGCACTTTGATTTGCACCCGTTCAATCGAGGAATCGACATAGCGCGCCGTGCCGCCTGCCGCCATTTCCTCGCCCAGTACATGCCAAGGTTCAATGGCCTGGCGCACCTCGATGGTCACGCCCTCATAGGTGACGGTGCCGTAGCGCGGAAAACGGAACTCAAGAAAGGGCACGAACCACGCGTCATCGAAGGCATAACCCGCCTCGCGCAGATCACGGCAAATATCCTGCATATCCTGTTCGATAAAATGCGGCAACATGAAGCGATCATGCAGCGCGGTACCCCAATCGACGAGTTTGCCGCTATACGGCGTTTTCCAGAATCGGGCGACCAAGGCGCGCAACAAGAGCGATTGCACCAGATTCATCCGCTCATGCGGGGGCATTTCAAAGGCGCGCAGTTCGAGTATGCCCAGCCTGCCGGTCGATGAATCGGGTGAATACAGTTTGTCGATACAAAACTCGGCGCGGTGCGTGTTGCCGGTTAAATCGACCAACATATGCCGCAGCAGGCGATCGATCATCCACGGCTGTTCGGACATTTGGCCTGCAGGAAACTGCTGATCGAGTTGCTGAAAGGCAATTTCGAGCTCGCCCAAGGTATCGTCGCGCGCTTCGTCGACGCGGGGTGCCTGACTGGTAGGGCCGATAAACTGCCCGGAGAACAAATAAGACAAGGCCGGATGTTGTTGCCAGTAAATCAGCAGGCTTTTGAGTAAATCGGGTCGACGCAAAAATGGGCTATCGCTCGGCGTGGCGCCGCCCAAGGTGACATGATTACCCCCCCCCGTACCGGTATGCCGGCCATCGAGCATGAATTTTTCTGCGCCTAACCGGGCGTAGCGCGCCGCTTGATACAGTTGGTGCATCGTGCTTTCCAGCTCATCCCAGCGGCTGACTGGATGAATATTGACCTCTATCACCCCCGGATCAGGCGTGACCGACAACGATTGCAACCGCGCATCGCGCGGGGGCGCATAGCCTTCGATCCGAATCGGCTGCTTCAAGGTTTTGGCGCAGTATTCAATCGCCGCCACCAAATCCAGCCAGGATTCCAGCGTGGTGAGCGGCGGCATGAACACGTATAAAAATCCAGCACGGACTTCCAATGCCAACGCCGTGTGAATCACCTCTTGCGGACTGATATAAGGCGCCACCGGGGGCGTGTCGGTCAGTTTGGTGTTGACCGGCGTGCGCGGATAATCGCCCAGCACTTGGCGTACAGCGTACGGGTCAACCGGGAAATCAACCGGCTGCGCTTTGGGATCGACCCACGGCAAACTATCGAGCGGCAGCCGCAAACCCATAGGGGAATCACCACTCAATAAAAACAGCCGTTCGGTTTTGAGCGGCCACCGGCTGGAATACCACAGGGGTTTATCCGTGGGCGCAGCTTTCAGTGGCAACACATAACCGACGGTTTCCCCGAGCCCGGCCCGCAGTTTGCGCGCCAGTTGGCCGCGCGTGGTGGCATCGCTCAAATTCGCTTTCAGCGGATCGATATTCACCGGCAACTCGCTTTCCATGCTCAAGGTCAACAGTGGGTCTTCAAAGGCGGGAATCACATAATCGGTGCTGAGCTGCAAACGTGAGGCCAATAAATGGGCGAAATGGTAGGCGCGCACCTTGGGGATTACCGAGGGAACAACGGGAGGGATAGCCTGATTTGTCACTGGAAGAACAGAACCGAGAACAGCGACCGGTTCTGCGGGCGCAATGGCAGCCGGTTGATTTGCCAGCAAGGATTCATCCATCCACACGGGCTTGCCATCAACGCGCCAATAGACACTCAAGGCCCAGCGGGGTAAGGGTTCGCCGGGATACCATTTGCCTTGCCCAAAATACCGTAGACCGCCCGGCGCAAACTGGGCACACAGCCGCTGCATTAAATCTTGAGCCAAGGCCCATTTTTGCTCGCCCAAGGCGGCGGTATTCCATTCCGGTGCGTCCATGTTATTGAGCGCAACAAACGTGGGCTCGCCGCCTTGGGTTAATCGCACATCCCCATGCTGAAGTTCCACATCAATCCCGCGCCCCAAGGCCTGAACCGCCGCCCATTGGGTATCGGTATAGGGTTTGGAAACGCGGGGGTCCTCGTGAATGCGCGTAACGGTCATCTCCACAATCAATTCGGATTCACACACACTCGTCATGCCGCTAATCGGTGCCGCTGATGAGGGTTGCGCTGTGGCCGCCAGGGGAATATGTCCTTCGCCAGCAAGCAAGCCCGAAGTGGCATCCAGCCCGACCCAGCCTGCGCCCGGAATGTACGCCTCGCACCAGGCGTGCAGATCGGTGAAATCGGCGGTGGGGCCAGCAGGGCCATCCAGCGGCTGTTCATCGGCAACGAGCTGAATGAGGTAACCGGAAACAAAGCGGGTGGCAATGCCCAAATGGCGTAAGGCTTGCACCAAAAGCCAGGCGCTATCGCGGCAGGAACCGGAACCTTGCGACAAGGTTTCTTCCGGCGTTTGCACCCCCGGCTCCATGCGAATGAGATAACCCACACGGCGTTGAACCGTTTGATTCACATGCACTAAAAAATCATTGATTGTGAGCGTTTTAGACAGCCCTTGGCGCAACACATTCAGCCAGTGTTTGAAGTGTTTATCGGGTGGCGTTATTTCCAGAAAGGGGGCCAGCTCGGCCTTCATGACATCGGGGTAGGCAAAGGGATAATGCTCGGCCCATGGTTCCACAAAAAAATCAAAGGGGTTAATTACGGTCATATCAACAATTAAATCGACCGTGACATCCAGCGCCACCGCAGGCTCTTGAAAGGTGAGTCGCGCCACAAAATTACCGTAGACATCTTGCTGCCAGTTCACGAAATGCTTGCTTGGCTGCACCGTAAGCGAATAACTCAGAATCGGGGTACGGGCATGGGCGGCGGGGCGCAGTCGAATTTCGTGGGGGGAAAGCACGACCGCGCGGTCGAACAGATAACGGCTTTTGTGATGCAGCGCAACTCGAATAGTCATGATGGCGGTATCTCTTGAATTGGGGCTTGACTCTGGGATTGGCTTTGAGATTGGTTGAACAGATCCGGTACCGCCGGGATGGATGTTTGGCACACCCACTCAGGATCCGGCAAGGAGGCAAATACGTTACGCAAACCCTCGCTCCAACTGCCGCTAATGGCGGTGAAATACGGGTCACCCTCCGGTAGTTGGCGCAGGTTATCCAGCACATAGCTATCGGTGACATAGCAGGCCAAATCAATGGGCATGCCCACCGATACATTGCTGCGCATGGTTGAATCGAACGACACCATCACGCATTTAATCGCTTCGGGCAGCTGAGTTTCGGGGCGAATGACCCGATCGATAATCGGCTTACCATATTTGATTTCGCCAATCTGGAAAAACGGCGTATTTTCAGTGGCTTCAATAAAATTCCCTTCGGAATACACCAAAAATAATCGCGGTGGTTCGCCGACAATTTGCCCACCCACGATGAAATTGGCGCTCACGTCAATATTGCCCGCCAACAAAAAGGGGCGATCGGTATTTTGCACCGAACGCAAACACCCGCCCAACAACGTGGCGACATCGAACATCGAGTCAACATTCCAGATGTTGCGCTCATCGTGGTGCCGCCCCTGCATTTCTAATGTGTTGATCGCATTCTGGGTGATCGACAAATTGCCGGAGCTTAAAATCACGATGGCGCGATCGCCGCGATTCACAAAACTGCGCATTTTTTTGAAACTGGAGATTTGATCAACCCCGGCGTTCGTGCGGGAATCGGAGGCGAACACGAGGCCCGCATTCAGTTTGAGTGCGACACAATAAGTCATGGCTGCGCTTCGCTATCAGTCAAAAGGGCACTCATTGTAGTTGCAACTGGAATCGATCTGGCCGAATTCCGCCCGGAATTTTGTCGTCTTTCAACGAGAGATACGCATCGTGAATTTCGTTACTGAGCTGATGCGTGCGTGCCAAAAAATCGGTTAAATATTCGTGTAGCCCATACGCGAACACATCTTCAATACGGGTAAAATGCAGCGCGGCATGCAGCTCACCGGCTAATCGCCGCGCTTCGCGGCCAGTGCCACCATTGATCACTTCCAGTGTGCTATCCACCTCGTTCAAGCACGCGTGCAAAGAACGCGGCATATCGGCCCGCAAAATCAGCAACTCCGCCACGCGCATGGGGGTGATGCTATCGCGGTAAATTTTGCGATAGGCTTCCTGCGCACTCACCGAATTGAGCAAGGCGCCCCACTGGTAATAATCCGCCGCGCCGCCGACATCCTGCACGCTCGGCAACAAAATATGATATTTCACATCCAATATACGGGCGGTGTTATCGGCGCGCTCTAAAAATGTACCTAACCGGATGAAATATAAAGCATCATCTTTTAAAATCGTGCCCAGTGTTACGCCGCGAAACAAATGCGAACGCTCTTTCACCCAATCAAAAAAACCATCCAAATTGGTTTGATCCAGCGAAGGCAACATGCGTTTTAAATCCAGCCACATGCTGTTGATGATTTCCCACATCTCGGAGGTAATCGCACCGCGCACGGCCCGCGCACTTTCTCGCGCTTGCATCAGGCTCGAATAAATACTGGAGGGGTTTTCGGGGTCGAGTGCGATGTATCGGGTGACGTTTTCGGCTTCCACCAGCCCATATTTTTTCTCGTAACCCTCGGCAGAACCACAAATATTCAAGGGCGCAAACCACAAACGGGCATCTGCACCCTCGTCATCATCGGGCAGCATGGCGGTGCGATGCGCCACGTCCAAAATACGGGCGGTGTTCTCGGCACGTTCAATGTACCGAGCCATCCAGAATAAATGATCAGCTGTTCGCGATAACATGATTTAGTCCTCCAAAACCCAAGTATCTTTGGTGCCGCCGCCTTGAGAAGAATTGACGACCAAAGAACCTTCAGCCAGCGCCACCCGCGTTAAACCGCCCGGTGCCAGCCGGATTTCTTTGCCTGAGAGCACGAAGGGGCGCAAATCGACATGCCGAGGCGCCACACCCGCTTCAACCAAGGTCGGGCAAGTCGAAAGCGCCAACGTAGGCTGGGCAATAAATCCGGCAGGGTTTTGCCTAATTCGCTCACGATAGGCCTTAATTTCGGCAGGCGTGCTGGTGGGGCCTACGAGCATCCCGTAGCCACCCGAACCTTGAACTTCTTTCACCACCAATTCGGGCAAATGCGCCAGCACGTACTTTAAATCCTCAGCCTGATCGAGCCGCCACGTTGGCACGTTGGAAAGCAACGGTTTTTCCCCGAGATAAAACTCAATCATCATCGGCACAAATAAATAGGTGGATTTATCATCGGCGATGCCCGTGCCCACGCCGTTGGTTAAGGCCACACCGCCATGGCGATAGGCATCAAACAGGCCCGGCACGCCCAGCATGGAATCGGGCTTGAAGGCCAGCGGATCAAGATAATCATCATCCACTCGGCGATAAATTACGTGCACTTGCTGCGGCCCTTGGGTGGTGCGCATGTACACCTTGTGGTCATTGACGAACAAATCCTTGCCTTCAACGAGCTCCACGCCCATTTGGCTGGCCAAAAACGCGTGTTCAAAATAGGCGCTGTTAAACGCACCCGGCGTAAGCACCACAATGACCGGGTTTTCCACATGCGCGGGGGCCGATTCCCGCAAGGTTTCAAGCAACAATTGCGGGTAATGCGCCACGGGTCGTACCGTGTGATGGGTAAACAAATTGGGGAATAACCGCATCATCGTATTGCGGTTTTCGAGCATGTACGAAACACCGGATGGCGTTCGCAGGTTATCCTCCAGCACGTAAAAATCATTTTCAGAGACACGCACCAAATCAATGCCCGCAATTTGGGCATAGACCTGGTTGGGTAAATCGACGCCCTGCATTTCGGGGCGGTACATGCTGTTGCCCAACACTTGAGCCGCAGGAATAATTCCGGCCTTGATAATCTCCTGATCGTGGTAAATATCGTGCAAAAACATATTCAATGCCCGAACGCGCTGCTTCAAACCCAGCTCCAAGCGTTGCCATTCGGCCGCGCCGAATACCCGAGGCACGACATCAAAAGGAATCAAGCGTTCTTCATCTGCTGCCGCGCCATATACGGCAAAAGTAATACCCATTCGCCGAAATAACAGCTCCGCATCGCGCTGCTTCTGTCCCAAAGATTCCAATGACAACGACAATAAATGACGCGCCACATCAGTGTATTGATGACGCAAACTTGTGCCATCCATCCCATACATTTCATCGAATGCCCTAGCTTGGTTAGCCGTCTCGTTCGTTTTATCCATGATCGTTCTCAATTTGATCGGTATCTCAACTCACCCTAGGGAACCATAAGGCAAAACCTGCGCCAATTTACGGCTCAAGCCAACCCCATGAAATACCATAAGTATTTTCAAGCACTTAAAGTAAAAATACATAATTGCACCAGAAAATCTCAAACAATAATATTTAGCGCACAAAAATATCGCGCAAACATCAATTAAAATGAATACCCATAAATTTTTAATTATCAGAAAATACTAAACTCAAAATATTTCCAAAATATGTCTTTATCTCAAAGCAAAAATTTCAATTTTCAATAGATGTCCGTAAATACGTGATATACCGGACCATGGAAATACGCTCGCGCACCAATTAGGTGCGTAAAAAGCTGCGGAATTGCGCCGATCAGGTGCAAAGACGTCTATCATATTAACTTAAAATAATTTCAACTAATTGATTTTAAACATAAGATAAAAATCACCATTCTTGGCACAATAATCGCTCTATCTTGTATACCAGTTGATATTCAAGAAGGAATAGCACAATGCCCGCCTCGATATATACGCCGAAAATTCGCACAATATCGGAATGGTTATGCCTGTGGCGGAGTGACGCCGATCAAGCCACCGATTTGCTTATTCATAACCATGAGCAATTAATGGCTGCATGGCATGCCGATGATGCACCACAATGGATTTATCTCGCGCCGCTGGATGACATTAAACACCGCATTGAACAACTCAAGAAAAGCGATTCCATCAATAGGCCGTTATATGGCGTGCCCTTTGCCGTGAAAGATAATATGGATGTAGCGGGTATGCCCACCACCGCCGGTTGTCCTGAATTTGCCTTCACCCCTGAGCATGATGCGTTTGTGGT
Organism: Pseudomonadota bacterium; assembly: GCA_021801265.1. Classification (GTDB taxonomy): domain Bacteria; phylum Pseudomonadota; class Gammaproteobacteria; order Halothiobacillales; family Halothiobacillaceae; genus Halothiobacillus. The sequence continues at coordinate 66,298 of JAJYYE010000010.1, forward strand.
GGCGCAATTGCTTGCCGCCGGCGCCATTTGCATCGGCAAAACCAACCTTGATCAATTCGCCACCGGTTTGAACGGTACGCGGACGCCCTTTGGCACACCACATTCGGTGTTCAACGATGCCTATGTGTCGGGCGGTTCCAGTTCCGGCTCAGCGGTCGCGGTGGCCTTGGGGGAAGTCGCATTTGCGCTCGGCACGGATACCGCCGGTTCTGGCCGCGTGCCCGCCGGGTTCAACAACCTCGTTGGCTTGAAACCGACCAGGGGATTCATCAGCACAGGTGGCGTAGTGCCGGCCTGCCGTACTTTGGATTGTGTCTCGATTTTCGCGCACCGCATCGTCGATGCCGAAGCGGTGCTGACAGTGGCTGGTGTGTATGATGCCGCCGATCCCTATGCGCGCCGCCCGCTATCCATCCCCTATATCAACCTAAATCAACCACTGAGACTTGCCACTTTCTCATCGCTGGAATGGTTTGGTGATGCCGTGCAGCAGGCCGCTTGGCAGGCATATGTTGGTGAGTTGGCCACGCGCGGCATGGCACTCACCGAAATCGACCCTGCACCTTTTTTTGCGCTGGCCCCCCTGCTCTACAACGGTCCGTGGGTAGCCGAGCGCTTGACGGCGATTTTCGATTTTGCGACGAACCAACCCGAATCGATTCACCCCGTGGTGCGCGAGATTGTGTTATCTGGGGCAAAATTTTCAGCGGTCGATACCTTCAAAGCCGAATACGAACGCGCCGCGCTCACCCGTCAGATTCACGAGGCACTCGCACCATTCGATGCGCTCATCGTACCCACCACCCCGACCTTCCCCACGATCGAGGCAATGCGGGCAGAACCCATCCAGCGCAATTCCGAACTTGGCACCTACACCAATTTTGTGAACTTGGCAGATTTATCCGCGCTGGCGATTCCCGCGAATTTCCGGACCGATGGCTTGCCGTTTGGTGTGACCTTAATAGCGGAAGCCTGGGCAGATAAAAAACTGGCCGATATAGGCCACGTGCTGAATCAAGAAACGAAACCGGCTAACGAAAACGCAACCGTACAGCCGCATGAAATCGCCCTAGCGGTGGTCGGCGCCCATTTAACCGGCATGCCCCTGAATCACCAACTGACCTCACGCCATGGTCGTTTGCTCAAAACCACCACCACAGCGGCCACTTATCGGCTGTATGCACTGGCCAATACCACGCCGCCCAAACCGGGGCTGGTGTTCGATTCGAGCGGGGCCGCAATTGCGGTCGAAGTATGGGCCATACCCAGGACATTGCTGGCGGATTTTCTGCAAGACATTTCAGCACCACTGGGTTTGGGTACGCTCACACTCGCCGATGGCAGCAGCGTGACCGGATTTATCTGTGAGCCACGAGCGCGGGATGGCGCGCGGGATATCACCGAATTGGGCGGCTGGCGGGCTTATATCGCATCCCGTCAGATGCCGCCGCTGGCACCACAACCCAAAGGAATTACCCATGCCTAATGCCCTGTTCACAAAAGTGCTCATCGCCAATCGGGGCGAGATTGTGGTGCGCATCGCCCGTACGCTGAAAAAAATGGGTGTTATTTCCGTCGCCATCTACAGCGATTCCGATGCTGATAGCCCCCACATTCGTGCCTGTGATGAAGCCCTCGCCCTGGGTGGACAGACCGCCGCCGAAAGCTATCTGCAAGCCGATAAAATTATAGAACTCGCCAAAGCGCACGGTGTACAGGCCATTATTCCAGGCTATGGATTTTTATCCGAGAATGCCGATTTTGCCGAACGCTGCGCTCATGAAAACATCGTGTTTATTGGCCCTACCCCCGCACAACTGCGTGAATTTGGCTTGAAACACCGCGCCCGCGAACTGGCCGAGACTGCGAACGTGCCACTCGCGCCGGGTAGTGCCTTACTTAAAGATTTACCCACAGCCATTTCTGAGGCCAACCGCATCGGCTACCCGATTATGCTCAAAAGCACCGCAGGTGGCGGTGGCATCGGGTTACGCCGTTGCGCGGACGAACCCGCGCTGATTGAAGCCTTCGAAGCCGTTGCAGGCATGGGCGCACGCTTCTTCGGTGATGGCGGGGTATTTGTCGAACGGTTTATCGACCACGCCCGCCATGTTGAAGTGCAAATTTTTGGCGATGGCCAAGGCCGTGTGGTCGCCTTGGGCGAGCGCGATTGCTCACTGCAACGTCGCAATCAAAAAGTGATTGAAGAAACTCCCGCGCCAAATCTGCCTGCTGCCACGCGTGCCGCACTTTTGGCAGCCGCGCAACGGCTGGGTGAGTCCATCCACTACCAATCGGCGGGCACGGTCGAGTTTATTTACGATGCGCCAGGGGATGAATTTTACTTTTTGGAAGTCAACACCCGTCTGCAAGTCGAACACCCCATCACCGAAGAAGTCACGGGCGTTGATTTGATCGACTGGATGGTCAGCCTTGCCGCCGGTGTTCCGTTTGATTTGCACGCCCCTGCACCCAAAGGCCATGCCATGGAAGTGCGCGTGTATGCCGAAGAACCCCTGCGGCATTTTCAGCCATCTCCCGGCCAATTAAGTCAGGTCACACTCCCCTGTGGCGAACGCGTCCGCGTTGATACCTGGGTTGAAACCAGTACCCTTGTGCCCGCTCAGTTCGACCCCATGCTCGCCAAAATCATCGTCACCGGCAACACGCGAAGCGAAGCACTGACCAATTTAGCCGAAGCTTTGGCACACACACGCTTCGATGGCATTTCCACCAACCTGGCATTTTTACGCACACTGCTCGACTTGCCCGATTTTATCGCGGGCACACACAGCACCGGCAGTATTGATCACTATTTAGCCGCTGGTTTATATCAGCCGCCCGCGTTTGAGGTCATTAAACCGGGCACCTATACCACCGTGCAGGATTTTCCCGGTCGGTTGGGTTTGTGGCACATCGGCGTACCGCCCTCCGGGCCGATGGATGATTATGCCCTGCGATTGGCGAACCGCATCGTCGGCAATCCAGCGAACGCGGCCGGTTTGGAGTGCACTCTGGTGGGTGCAACCCTGCAATTCCATCGAGACAGTTTGATTGCCGTCACCGGCGCAGCAGTTGAAATCCATTTGAATGGTGAGCCGGTTCAGGCGGGTCGCCCGATTGCGGTCGAAGCCGGGCAAACCCTCGCAATCGGCCCAGTGCAAACCGGCGCCCGCATCTACCTCGCGGTGCGTGGCGGTATTGACGTACCCGAGTATCTGGGCAGTCGCGCTACCTTTGCCCTAGGTAAAATGGGGGGCCATGCCGGACGCATTCTCCAGGTCGGTGATATTCTGCCGATTGGCACAACACCGGCCGCTTACGCGCCCAAAGTAGCCGATGCGGCTTTATTACCGAGTTTCGGCAATCACTGGGCAATCGGCGTGCTGTACGGCCCACATGGGGCGCCGGATTATTTTATGCCCGAGGCCATTGAGCAATTTTTCGCGACCGACTGGGCCGTGCACTACAACAGCAATCGGCTGGGCATTCGGCTCTCAGGCCCCAAATTAAGCTGGGCGCGCCGCGATGGTGGCGAGGCGGGGCTGCACCCTTCCAATATTCACGACACCGAGTACGCGGTGGGTTCGATCAACTTCACCGGCGATATGCCCGTGATTCTCACGCGAGATGGCCCGAGTTTGGGCGGCTTTGTTTGCCCAGCCACCATCGTGCGTGCCGAGTTATGGAAAGTCGGCCAGCTCAAACCCGGTGATACCATCCGTTTTGTGCCGATCAGCTATGCCGAGGCCCGGGCGCTGGAAGCCGAACAAGATGCAGCGATTGAGTCGCTGACCGCGCCCGAACAAAGCGTGTCACGCCATGCCGATTTGGGTCATTGCATTCTGCTGGATACCCCAGCCACTGCCGATGCACCACGTCTCACCGTCCGCCAGGCTGGTGATGGCTATGTGCTGCTCGAATACGGCGAAAACGTGCTGGATTTGGCCTTGCGTCTCCGTGTCCATGCCTTGATGCAGTATCTTGAAACCGATCCCGTACCCGGTATTCTGGAATGTTCACCGGGCGTGCGTTCCCTGCAAATTCGCTATGAACCCAAGCGCCTGCCCCAAGCGGAATTAATCAGCCGCTTACAGACGATTAACGCGCAGTTGCCGGATGTGCGCCGCTTATCGGTGCCTTCGCGGATTGTGCATTTACCGATGGCATTTGAAGATACCGCGACCTTGGATGCCGTTGCCCGCTATCGCCAATCGGTTCGAGATACCGCGCCCTGGCTGCCCAGCAATAGTGAATTTATTCGCCGTATCAATGGCCTGCCCAATATTCAGGCGGTGAAAGACACCCTGTTTGCCGCTTCATACATGGTATTGGGCCTGGGCGATGTCTATCTGGGCGCACCTTGCGCCGTCCCGCTCGATCCACGCCATCGCCTGCTGACGTCCAAATACAATCCCGCCCGCACCTATACCGCAGAAGGAACGGTCGGCATCGGCGGCATATACATGTGCATCTACGGCATGGATTCGCCGGGGGGGTATCAATTGGTCGGGCGCACCCTGCCCATCTGGAACCGTCGGCCATCACACCCGAGCTTTGTGAACGGCAAACCCTGGCTGCTGCGCTTTTTTGATCAGGTGCAATTTTATCCCGTCACCGAGACCGAGCTCACGCGCATGCGATCGGCGTTTGCCGCAGGCACGCTCACGGTTAAAGCCGAACCTACCGTATTCAGGCTCGCAGAACATGAAGCATTTTTAGCCGCTAATCACACCGAAATTACCGAATTTCAAGTCCGCCAAGCCGTTGCCTATCAGCAGGAAATCAGCTTATGGCAGGAGGATGATGGCAGCTTGATCAGCCGTGAATCCGTGGTGTCCGAGGTCGATATCAAAGGCGAACCGATAGCCGCCACCATCAGTGGCAATGTCTGGAAACTGTTGGTTGAACCGGGCGAGGCAGTTCAGGCCGGGCAAGTCGTGGTCATTGTCGAGGCCATGAAAATGGAATTTGCGATTGAAGCCCCGCGCGATGGTGTTATTGCGCACTGCACCTGCGCACCGGGGCAACTCGTGCAGATGGGGCAACCCCTAATGGCGCTGGAATTGCCGTCATGAGCGCACCACTACGCTTTCCAGCCGAACGCCGCCATACGTTAGCACTGGCCGAACGCGTGTATGCCGAATTAAAACGCGCGCTATTTGCCTTCGAGCTTTTGCCCGGTGAACGCTTCAGCGAAAACACCATAGCCGAACGCACCGGAGCCAGCCGCACACCGGTTCGCGAAGCCCTGACCCGCCTGGCGCGCGAAGGCTTTTTAACCGTGCAAAACCGCTCTGGCTGGCGTGTGAATGACCTCGATTTTTCGATTTTCGATCAGCTCTACGAAGTACGCACGATTGTGGAATTGGCCAGTATCGACCGCCTCACTGCGCAAACCGAACCGGCTGGGATTGCCGAATTAATCACGCTGTGGCAGGTGAATGAGGCCGAGCGCTTAACTGATGGTCCAGCCGTGTTCGTACAAGATGAGCAATTCCACAGCCGCTTGGTGGCAGGCACGGGCAATGCCGAATTACAGCGTATTCACACCAGCGTGACCGAGCGCATCCGCATCGTGCGCCAACTCGATTTCACCGAAAGCTACCGCGTCGAAGCCACGTACAACGAGCACGCCGCCATTTTGACGGCCATTGTCCAGCACCGCGCCAGTGAAGCCAAACGGCTGATGCAAACCCACATCGAACTTTCCCGGCAATCCGTACGCAAGATCAGCCTGCATCGTTTGTATGAAGCGCGCCAACAAGCACGTGATGATGCCCACCAGCCTGAACGCCTTTCCGAACCCGCGACCGGCGGCATCCGGTCACCCCTGACTGAAACCTTGTCTGAAAAAAACCTTGGAGATCGTAGCCATGAATCGTCGTAACTTTATGAAAACTTTGGGCGCAACGGGTTTGTCGCTCGGATTCGGACTCAAAGGCATTGAATTCGCCAACGCCGCGCAAGGCCCGATCAAAATCGGTATTTTGCATTCGCTCTCCGGCACGATGGCGATTTCTGAAAGCGCCCTCAAGGACAACATGCTGATGCTGATTGCCGAACAAAACGCCAAGGGCGGCGTAATGGGCCGCAAGCTTGAACCGGTCGTGGTCGATCCTGCGTCAAACTGGCCGCTATTTGCCGAAAAAGCGCGGGAATTAATCAGCAAGGAAAAAGTCTCGGCGATTTTTGGCTGCTGGACATCCGTATCGCGTAAATCAGTCTTGCCGGTGGTTGAAGAACTCAACGGCTTGCTGTTCTACCCTGTGCAGTTTGAGGGCGAAGAATCCTCCCGCAATATTTTCTATACCGGCGCCGCACCAAATCAGCAGGCCATTCCGGCGGTAGATTATTTGATGAATGAACTCGGCATCACCCGTTGGGTATTGGCGGGCACGGATTATGTTTATCCCCGCACCACCAACAAAATCCTGGAAGCATACCTCAAGCAAAAAGGCGTGGCCGATGAGGATATCATGATCAACTACACCCCATTTGGCCAATCCGACTGGCAATCAATTGTAAGCCAAATCAAGCAATTCGGAAGTACGGGCAAGCCAACCGCCGTTGTGTCCACCATCAATGGTGATGCCAACGTACCGTTCTACCGCGAGCTGGGCAACCAAGGCATCAAATCGCAGGATATTCCGGTCGTTGCATTCTCGGTAGGCGAGCAGGAACTTTCTGGCATCGATACCAAACCCTTGGTGGGTCAACTCGCCGCCTGGAACTACTTCGAAAGCATCAAAACACCGGCGAACGAAGCCTATATCGCCAACTGGAAAAAATTCACCAAAAACCCAAAAAATGTAACCAACGACCCGATGGAAGCCGAATACATTGCCTTCCAGATGTGGGTCAAAGCGGCCGAAAAAGCCAAATCGACCGACACCGACAAGATCATCGAAGCCATCGTAGGTATCGAAGTCCCCAACCTCACCGGCGGCATGGCCAAAATGCTGCCGAATCACTACATCACCAAACCCGTGTATATCGGTGAAATTCAAGCGAATGGCCAGTTTGATGTAGTGTGGAAATCCAAGGCTGAAGTACCGGGCGAGGCCTGGTCGAAATATCTACCTGGCAGCAAAGATTTAATCGCGGACTGGACGCCACCGATCAACTGCGGCGCGTACAACACCGTCACGAAAAAGTGTACCGGTTCAGGATCGTAGTTTTAGCTGGACGCGGCGAGGGGCTAATGACCTCGCCGCGTCGCATTGTGAGGATGCACGGATGAAATTATTCGTCAAACAATCACCGCGACATGACGCCACAAGCCTGTGGCCATCGTTCGCCCGAATTTTGTTGCTGTACCTGTTGGCTGGCATGGCACTCTCAATTCAGCCCGCATGCGCCGGTTCGGTAGCAACCGCACCAGCGGGCAGGCCAGAACCTGCGCCCAATGTTGCGACAGATGCTGCGCCATCTATTGCCCCCGCCAGCGCCACCGTGGCGGCTATTGCTGGCGATGATGGCATGGCGCGCACCACCGCACTGAATGCGCTGATTGCCAACCCACCCGCCGATGCCGAGCCGATTTTCCATGCACTGGATCAAGGCCTGCTGTACACCCAAACCGTACCCGTTACTCGTTTGGGTATTGCCGATGCTGCGGGTCAGATCACCGATGCGCTCACCCACACCGGAACGGGCAACACCCATGATGCCACCTGGCAAGTGGTCGCCATCAATAACGCGATTCGTATTAAATTACGGCCACGGATGGATATGTATGACCTGCAATCGCCCGATGCGGCCAAACGCCGCGCCGCTACCGATGATTTGTTTTCCGCAAGACTCACGCCCGAATTTCTATCTGAAATTAAAGCATTAGAACCCAAAATTACCGACCCATCGGTTCAAGCCAATCTGAAAAAATTGGTGGCAAGTTTTGAACTCAACGATACCAACCCCACGGTTCGCCTTGCCGCCATCACATCCGTGGCCGATGCGCTGGATCCTGAAATTCGCGCCAAACTGGCTAATCTGGCTCAAAACGATACCAATCCCACCGTGAAAGCGACCGCCATCAAAGCCCTGACTGCCATTGATTCTCGGGTTGCCGGCTGGCAATTTGCACAAAATTTGGTGTTCGGCCTCAGTCTCGGCTCGGTGTTGTTACTGGCCGCGATTGGCTTGGCCATTACCTTTGGCGTTATGGGCGTCATCAACATGGCGCACGGCGAAATGATGATGATTGGCGCCTACACGACATGGTTGCTGCAACAATTGATGCCCACCCATCTCACCGCTGCACTGTTTCTTGCCATCCCCGGCGCCTTTTTGGCGGCGGGAATGATTGGCATGCTGATTGAGCGCGGTTTGATTCGCTTCCTGTATGGCCGCCCACTCGAAACCCTGCTTGCCACCTTTGGTTTAAGCCTGATGCTACAACAAGCGGCGCGCATCATTTTCACGCCCTTGAATCGCGCCGTGGCCTTACCCGAATTCATGAGCAACAGCTGGGTGATTAACCCGGTGTTCGCCATCACCTATAACCGATTGTATATCTTGATTTTTTCACTCACGGTGTTCTTGGCACTGCTGATCTTGTTAAAGCACAGTACCTTTGGCCTGCGGATTCGTGCCGTGGCCCAAAATCGGGCGATGGCACGCGCCTGCGGCGTGCATTCAGGCTGGATTGATGCCCTCACCTTCGGTTTAGGTTCCGGCATTGCAGGCGTGGCGGGTGTGGCGCTCGCACAAATCACCAATGTGGGGCCAAACTTAGGGCAGAGCTACATCGTCGATTCGTTCATGGTTGTGGTGTTGGGTGGAGTCGGAAATTTGTGGGGCACGCTCGTCGCCGCCATGGGCGTTGGCGTGCTGAATAAATTTCTGGAGCCCTATTCCGGTGCGGTTCTGGCGAAAGTCGTGGTACTGGTGCTCGTGATTCTCGTGATTCAAAAACGCCCGCGGGGATTATTCCCGCAAAAAGGCCGTGCGGCTGAGGAATAACATCATGTTTTCAAGAAAATCACTCGGTGGTAATGACACAGGTGGCCTCATTGTGATGCTATTCATCGCGCTGATGCTGGTGTGGGTCAGCGTCGGCAATCTCGCCGTGCACGAAAGTAGCCCCTGGCATGTCTCCACCTACACCGTCACCCTGCTCGGCAAGTTTTTATGCTACGCCCTGCTGGCGGTTTCGATTGATTTGATTTGGGGTTATGCAGGCATTCTATCCTTGGGTCACGGCGCATTTTTCGCGCTCGGCGGCTACGGCATGGGCATGTATTTAATGCGCCAAATTGGTGATCACGGGCAATATGGCAACCCCAACTTGCCCGATTTCATGGTGTTCTTGAACTGGCACGAATTGCCTTGGTATTGGCACGGCTTCGAGCATTTCTGGTTCGCCGCACTCATGATTTTGCTCGTTCCTGGCTTGCTCGCAGGCTTATTCGGTTGGTTAGCGTTTCGCTCGAAGGTATCAGGCGTGTATTTCGCCATCATCACCCAAGCCCTCACCTATGCACTCATGCTCGCGTTTTTCCGCAATGAAATGGGCTTTGGCGGCAACAATGGCTTAACCGATTTCAAAGAAATACTGGGCTTTTCGATTACCGAAAACAGTACCCGCGTCGGCTTATTTGTCGCGGCGGGCATCGCGCTCATCTTGGGCTATTTGATTGCCCGCACCATTGTGCGCTCGCGTTTTGGCCGCGTGCTGGTCGCGATTCGCGATGCCGAACCACGCACCCGCGCCGCGGGCTATCCAGTCGCACAATACAAACTCGTGGTGTTTGTGATTTCCGCCATGCTCGCTGGCGTGGCCGGTGCGCTCTATGTGCCGCAAGTCGGCATTATCAACCCCGGTGAGTTCTCGCCACTCTCCTCGATTGAGGCGGTCGCGTGGGTGGCCACTGGTGGGCGCGGCAGCTTGTTTGGCCCGATTATTGGCGCGTTTGCCGTTAATTACAGCAAAACCGAACTCACCACGATTGCCCCCGATTTATGGCCATTCGTGCTCGGTGGCTTGTTTATTTTAGTGACAGTATTTTTGCCGAAGGGATTAATCAGTCTGCTGGCGCTGCGTAAAAAACGCAGTATGACCGAAGCAGCGCCGCCCAACGAAACGCCACGTGATCCGGGTTCAAAAATTGCCAACCAACATAACGCCCCGCCCCCACAGGAGTACCTGCCATGATCGACGCCTACGAAGAAAGCGCGGGTATGGGCGAACGCATAAATCAATTAAAACCTGGCCAAGCGGATATCAGTCACGGCACCATTTTGTATCTCGAAGATGTGACCTTAAGTTTCGATGGATTCAAAGCGTTGAATGGCCTGAATCTCACACTCGACGATGGTGAATTGCGCTGCATTATCGGCCCGAATGGTGCGGGCAAATCGACCATGATGGATGTGATTACCGGACGTCGGAAACCTCAGCAGGGTCGGGTATTTTTCGGCCAGAACATCGATTTACTCAAACTGCCCGAACACGAAATCGCCAACGGGATGGTCGGGCGAAAATTCCAGCGGCCCACCGTATTTGAAGCATTGGGTGTGGCCGAAAATATCGAACTCACTCTAACCGGTTCGCGCAGCCCGTGGCGAATGCTCAAGGTGCGCAGCACAACTACCGAACGCGACCGCATCGACGAGGTACTTACCACCATTGGACTGATTGGCCTGCGTGATCGCCCTGCGGGGGTGTTATCACACGGCCAAAAACAGTGGCTCGAAATTGGCATGTTGCTGGCGCAAAACCCGCGCATTTTGCTGGTCGATGAACCCGTTGCTGGTATGACCGGCGAAGAAGTGGTACGCACCGCCGAATTACTGGTGAGCTTGGCTGGCACCCGCACCGTCGTGGTCGTAGAGCACGACATGGCCTTCGTGCGGAAAATTGCCAATAAAGTCACCGTGCTTCACCAAGGCAGTGTCCTGGCCGAAGGCAGCTTAACCAGCGTGCAAAACAACCCGAAAGTCATCGAAGTTTATTTGGGGGAAACACCATGCTCGAACTAAGCGGTATCAATCAATATTACGGTGGCAGCCATATTTTAAGCGACGTCCACTTAAGCGTTGGCGCGGGCGAACTCATCTGTATTTTAGGGCGCAACGGTGTGGGCAAAACCACCCTCATGCGCAGCATCATGGGCATGGTCGGCATTAAAAGCGGCGCGATGACCTTTGCGGGCCAAACCATCACCCAACACACCACCGAACAACGTGCGCGCGCCGGAATCGGCTTTGTACCGCAAGGCCGCGAAATATTCCCACTGCTCACCGTCGAAGAAAACTTGAAATTGGCCCTGGCCGGAAGGCGCGATAAAATTCGTAAAATCCCATCACAAATCCATGATTTATTTCCGGTATTACTTGAAATGCGCCACCGACGCGGCGGTGATTTATCGGGTGGCCAGCAACAACAACTCGCCATTGGCCGTGCCTTGGTGCTCGACCCAAAAATTTTGCTGCTCGACGAACCCACCGAAGGCATCCAGCCCAATATCGTGGTGGAAATCGGCCATGTGCTGCGACGGCTGAATCAAGAACTGGGGCTGGCCGTGTTGCTGGTCGAACAAAAACTGCCCTTTGCCCGCCAAGTGGCCGATCGATTCGTGATTATGGAACGCGGCCATATTCAAGCCAGCGGCGCCATGGATCAACTCAACGAAGAACTCATTCAGCGCTATTTGACCGTTTAAAAGCGTGTGCAAAGTCTGGGCAACAAGAAAATCGAGTCTGTCCGTGTTGTCCAACGGGGGCGGCGCTCCACCTGCCAACGTACACGACACGATTATGGAGCGGGTAGCTGTGCGGGCTCAGCGGCTGGTGAAGAAACCGCTGCAGGTTCAGAAACCGGGGCAGGCGTTGGTCCGGGCTCAGGGGGTATCGGGATAGAAGGCGTTGATGCCGAACTCACCGCAGGTGTGGGGACTGTGGCAAGGGCGGCAGCGGGTTTTGCAACCGGTGTGGGCGTCGATGTTTTAGGGGTGGGTGTTTTGGGTGTGGGTGGCGGGCTATCTAAAAAGTTGTCGTGCAAAATACTTTCAACTGATGAAAAAAATTTGCCATAAAACACGCGATCGGTGATGGTTTCGTCCGAAACTTTAACCATGGAGTCGATACTTTGCCCAATAGGCAGTGAGATAGAACCGATCACGGCAAGGCCCACACTCGCCGCATTTGCGGATTTTTTCAGATCATATGTTGAGATTAATCCGTTGGCGTAAATGGTGCTGCCGTTGGCATCCGACAAACACACCACGCTCATTTCCAGAAAACTGCTGCGGCCACCATCCATGCGATAGGCTTTACGGCCTTTGACAGTACCGGTCTTGGCGCTGCTGTTATCCAAGGTATAACCATCGCCCAGCAGGGTGCGCTCCGCCGCTGAACAGGCGGTTTTTGCGTCTTCTGCCACATGCTTTTGATAAGGGCTGTCATTCGAGAAGCTATCTTTGGCAAAGGTACGCGGCGTACTACAGGCTGAAAGCGTGAGCATCATCGGCGCAAGCAAGAGCACGAACAAAAGGGGGGTAGGTAGACATTTCATGGGGATAAATTACGACGCATAAACACGATTGAAAGCACCATCGCCCCGAATACTATCATGATAATGTGGCAATGGTTGACTTGTTGATGTAACAGTGGCGGTTACATTCTGCTTGGGATAGAACCCCACTTCTGAAAAAATGAGTCATCATATACAGTCGATGAAGCATTGAAAAAGTTAACGAATCAAATTTTGATTTCTATGATTTAAAAATATAAATCAATATATTTATCGCACTAATATATCAAATGCAGGGGAATTACTACCGGACTGAAACCAGCAATAAACTTGTACCTGACTCCATTTTTCCGGTGGCATGTATCTCGAGCATCATGGCCGATTAATTCGATTAAAATTCATATTGTTTGTATTTAGATATAACTTGGGTCGAGTTGACATCGAAATGCCAAAAACCCGGGAAATAACCAAGCTGCCGGATACTTTTTTCGGTTTTCTACAGAGGGTATGGGTTCAAGCATTTCTTTCAACTGAAAACCAGATTTTTTCAGCCCGTTTAAGGAGAAAGACCGTGGTCAGTGAAAGTGGCTTGTTAGTCCAGGATTTGGGGTTAAACCCACTTGCCCCATAGCGTCGTATGTCAGCACCTGCGGATTTCAATGCCTGTGTCAATGCCGTTACATTGTTTTGTAGCGCCATCAAGACACATTGGGGACATCATTCCTTGATTACATGCAGCCATGCCCATCCCTTATCATGGTGCAAGATGATGGCAGTGTATCTGTCACCAAGCCGACAGGCGCATTACGGGGTGATTTTTCGGTATTCGTGGTTATCGGTGTCGCCCACATAGACATTGCCACTGGCATCGACGGCAACGCCCACCGGATTATTAAACGAGGCCGACGCAGCGGGGCCATTGGTAGCGCCGGGGGTCGTCGAACCCGCCAGCGTGGTGACCATCCCAGTCGCCAGATCAATCTTGCGGATCTCGTTGTTGCCATCGGCTACATAGAGGAGGGTGCCGTTGCCATTGAGCGCAACGCCCTTCGGAGCGTTAAACGAAGCGGCTACGCCGATGCCATTGGCGGAGCCAGGGATCGTGGAACCCGCCAGCGTGGTGACCACGCCAGCCGGGGTGACCTTGCGGATTTCATTGTTGCCGACATCACCCACATAAATAGTACCGCTGGCATCGACTGCAATCCCTTTCGGGTGGTTAAAGGCGGCGGCCGGGCCGGTACCGTCGGCAGCACCAGGTGTCGTCGAGCCCGCCAGTGTAGTGACAACACCGGCCGGGGTGATCTTGCGGATCTCATTGTTATTGAAATCGGCAATGTAGAGATTGCCGCTGGCATCCAGCTTAACGCCTTTCGGGTAGTGAAAGGAGGCGGCCAGGCCGGTGCCGTCAGCCGAGCCGGGGGTCGTCGAACCTGCGAAGGTGGTGACCATCCCGGTCGTCAGGTTGATCTTGCGGATTTCATTGTTGTAGGAATCGGCGACATAGAGCGTGGTACCGCTGGCGTCAAGTGCTACATCCGTCGGGTAGTTAAATCCGGCGGCCAAGCCGATACCGTCGGCGAAGCCGGGGGTTGTCGAGCCAGCCAAGGTCGTGACAACACCCGCCGGGGTGATTTTGCGAATCTCGAAGTTGTTGGTATCGGCAACATAAAGATTGCCGCTGGCATCGACCACAACGCCGGTCGGATAGTAAAAGGATGCCGCCGAGCCGGTGCCATCAGCAGAGCCGGGGGTCGTGGAACCCGCCAGCGTGGAAACCAGGGGGGGCATGCAGACAACGGTGATGTCCGTCACGTTGGCGGCATTGATATTGCCGCTACCGCGGGTCACGGTGCAGGTTTCACCAATCGGCTGAGTCCCCACGGTTACGGCATAGGCTGCCCTATCGGCCAACGGCGTGACGAAAATAAAGCTGCCATTGGCCGAGATGGATAACGCATCTCGGCCATTATTCAGCAGGGTGACCGATGCCGCGCTATCCAATCCTGAGACCGTGCCGCTGAGGCTATAAGCCGACGAAGATCCGCCACAGGCAACAAGACTCAAGGAAAGCACCGCCGCCGCAATAGGGGCGAAGGGTTTGAAAGATGTCATTTAAAGGGTTCCTCAGGTTTTATTGGCGGGCAATCACAACCGGCGCGGATTCCACGGGGTTATGGCTCAGGAGAGCCCTTTGGTTTATGTGGACTGAATTTACCACAAGCGCGTCGAATGGCATCAAGGATAATTTTCGCCGACCTGTCAGGGCGATTGATGCACGGTTTATTCATGTTTGCTCTTGATGGATTCCGGGGACAGGCCTTTCGATCCCGGCCACAATAAAATGATAAGTACCGCGATCGCGGTACCAATGAATGATTCGCTAAAGCGCAATGCGGCATTGCGTACCGGGTTTAATGTCGGGTCGATGCTGGTGACAACCATGATGACGACCACCGTAATCGCGGCGAGGCGCGCATGATCGGGAATGCGGGCCACTTGGCAGAGCAACACGGTCGCGAAAACAGACACCGCCATACCAATCACGCTGAACGGCAGGACGGTGAGATAAACCGCGCTGATGATTGCCCCAATGAAGGTTCCCAGCACCCGTAAAGATGCCGATGACCAGGTATCGCGCTGCGTGGCCTGAAGCACCACGATGCCGGAGATGGCCGACCAAAGCCCGCCGATATTGGCCGAGGCCACATGAAACAGGCTGGTGAACTGAAAGCCCGCCGCGTAAGAAACCAGCGATACCAGGGCGATTTGGAACGCAATGCGAGTAGCAGCAACACCAATCATGGGTAGTCCATTATTTTAATTAAAATTCTGCCAGATTCAGAACAATCCGGGCCGGGTTAAAAATGCCAGCAATTGCGCCATCAGCGTCTGGTTGATGCGATAACTCGCAGCGGGTTCTGCCCGCATGGTTTGGGCACTAGCCACAAACGGCGCGTCGATCAGCTCATCGCTACCGTGTTCGATCAAATCTTCGACCGTGGCCGCTGTCATTTCCAGGTGACATTGCAGGCCGACGACATTCTGTCCCAATACAAATCCTTGATGAGCACAGGCCGCGCTCTTGGCCAGAAGCTCCGCACCGACGGGCAGGCCGAAGGTATCGCCGTGCCAGTGAAATACCGTCGAGGCAGGTACGGCATCCGGCCAAATTTGGCGTGCAGCGGGCGTCCAGTCGATCGGCCACCAGCCAATTTCCGGTTGGGTATTTTTTTGCACCACCGCACCGAGTTGTTCCGCGATTAATTGCGCCCCCAAACAGATGCCGAGTACAGGCTTGCCAAGGTCTAAACAGGCGCGGATATAGGCTTTTTCCGCCAGCAGCCATGAGTATTGCGCGGTATCGTGCACGCTCATCGGCCCGCCCAGCACGATCAATAAATCCAGACAGGCGGGCTCGGGCAAAACAACGGGCTCGGGCAAAAATTGCTGCGCCATCTGCACCGTGACGCCGCGCGCGGCAAACCAGGGCGCCATGGCACCCAAGCCTTCAAACAATTCATGTTGAAATGCTAAAATCTGCATGGATACACCTCATTCAAACAATCACAACCTATTCAACGATTCGGCGCGCCACTCGCCCACTCATTTGGCACATCAGCTCGTAACTGATGGTCAATGCGGCGCTGGCGACTTCATCAATCGGTAATTGTGCGCCCCAGCATTCCACGGAATCGCCCACGGATGCAGTTATGCCGCGCAAATCGACTGTGATTAAATCCATCGAGACCCGCCCGATGAGCCGCGCCCGCTGGCCGTTGACCAGGATGGGCGTGCCATCCGGCGCGTGACGCGGGTAACCATCGCCGTAGCCGATGGCGACCACGCCGACCGGCATGGTTTCAGACGCGGTAAACCGACCGCCATAGCCTACGGTTTCTCCGGCCTGAACGGTACGAATGGCGATAAGGCGGGTAGTCAATGTCATCACCGGGCGCAAACCATGATCGGCCGCTGTGCCCGTCACAAACGGGTTGCCGCCGTAGAGCATGATGCCGGGACGAACCCAATCGCCACCCGCATCGGGAAATGCCAGCAGCCCTGCCGAATTGCACAGGCTGGTGTCACCCTGCACAGTCGCCGTTACCTGATGGAATAAGTCAATTTGTGCGTGTGTGGGCGCGGGGTTCGGCTCATCGGCGCGGGCAAAATGCGTGAGCACGCCGGGATTTGGACGCACGCCGCGCAATGTACTCAACCGGGCATAGGCTTCGGGAAATTCATCGGCGGTGAATCCGACGCGATGCATGCCGGTATCCAGTTTTAGCCATGCCGTGAGCGGCAGCCCAAAACCCACCCTACCCACCGCTTCAATTTGGCTGACGTGATGGAACACCGGCTCCAAAAAACGTTGTGCCGCCCGGCGGGCTTCCGTCTGACTCATCACGCCTTGCAACACCATGATGCGTTGCGTCACCCCGGCTTGGCGCAGCGCTTCGCCCTCGCCCAGACTCGCCACCATAAATCCGTCCATCGACTCGCGGATGGCCTGAGTGACCATGGCGGCACCATGGCCATAGCCATCGGCTTTCACCGCCGCGAATAATTTTCGCCCGCCTGCAGCCTGTTTCGCCACCACCGCGTTATGTCGCAGGGCAGATAAATCCATCGTGAGTTGCGGACGGCGTAAAGCGCTCGATTCCGTCTTCGGAGCCGCCCTGAATTCCGAAACCAATTCCGGGACTAATTCCGACCCTGATTTTGACTGAGGCTCCGCCATTTAATGATAGCCCTCGGGCATCACATCGTTCGGGATGTAATCTTCAAAACGGGTATTTTGCCCTCGGAAAGTCAGGAATAAATTACCGATTGGCCCGTTCCGCTGCTTGCCGATAATGATTTCAGCCATGCCTTTTTGTGCCGACTCTTTGTCGTAGACTTCATCACGGTAGATAAACACGATCAAATCCGCATCTTGCTCAATCGCGCCCGATTCGCGCAAATCCGACATCACCGGGCGTTTATTCGGGCGTTGCTCCAGCGAACGATTCAGCTGCGAGAGCGCCACCACGGGCACTTTCAGCTCCTTGGCAATCGCCTTGAGCGAGCGGGAAATTTCAGAGATTTCATTGGTACGGTTTTCTTTGGTGCCCGGCACTTGCATCAATTGCAGGTAATCGACCACGATCACGCCCAGTTCGCAGGTACGCGCCAGCCGCCGCGCCCGTGAACGCAAATCACTCGGCGACAAGGCGGGCGTATCATCAATATGAATTTCAGTCTGGCTTAAAATGCCGACCGCCGAGGTCAGCCGGTGCCAATCGTGATCGT
Organism: Pseudomonadota bacterium; assembly: GCA_021801265.1. GTDB lineage: Bacteria > Pseudomonadota > Gammaproteobacteria > Halothiobacillales > Halothiobacillaceae > Halothiobacillus. Next base: position 84,065 of record JAJYYE010000010.1, read on the forward strand.
CCAGCCGACCGGTACGTACCTTGGTTTGGTCGACTCGACCGATGGAACTCAACATCCGCAGCGCCAGTTGCTCGCCAGGCATTTCCATCGAAAATACCGCTACGGCTTTTTTGCCGGAAATCGCAATATGTTCGGCGATATTCATTGCAAAGGTAGTTTTACCCATCGACGGCCGCCCGGCGACGATGACTAAATCGCCCGCCTGCAGGCCAGAGGTCATCTCATCGAAATCCTTAAAGCCCGTGGCATGGCCGGTAATGGCTTCTTCCCGCTCGAACAATTCGGCGACCCGATCCATCGCCCCCGTCATCAGCTCCTTGATGGGCCGAAAACCGCGCTGCAGGCGCTCGCCTTCATCGGCAATCTGGAAGATTTCCCGTTCGGCGAATTCCATCACCTCAGCCGCCGCGCGGCCTTCGGGGCGATACCCCATCGTCACAATCTGCGTACCGACATCAATCAAACGCCGCAACACCGAGCTTTCGCGAATCATTTGCGCATAAGCGAGGATATTCGCTGCTGTCGGCACCGCTTCCACCAGTGCCACGAGATAAGGCACGCCACCCGATTCTTCCAGCTGATCGCGCTTGGACAGCCATTCGGCCACCATCACCGCGTCGAACGGTTTATTGCCTTCAGACAAGCCCAGAATCGCCGTATAAACCTGTCGATGATCGGCACGATAAAAATCATCGGGTTGCAGCACATCGCTGATTTTCTCGAGCGCCATGTGATCGAGCATCAACCCACCCAGAACGGCTTGCTCGGCCTCCTGAGAATGCGGCGGCATGCGCACATTTGCAAAAGCTTCCGCGCTGGGCGGTAGGGAAAAATTCGGCGAAAAATCAGACGACATAAGACACGACAAACCGGAAAAAACGGAAATTCATGATACACCGACCAAGACCGTTCACGGCGGATCAAAGCATGAAAAAAGCCGCAAGCACCCGTTGAGTCCGAGCGACTACCCACCAGATTTCCCAGTCCAATAGGTACGCGTTAATTGGTGTTACCACGCCCGTGACCGGGTTAAGCGCGAAGCGTTTGCGGGTAAATTGCGGTGTACGTGCCGTGGGGTTATTGGTTAAATCCGTAACCGCCGCCGCCTGATCAATCAGCAGATAGTCCACCGTGGTTTGCGCCTGGGTTACCGAGAGCACCATGATGCCGTGCTTGCGGGTATCGGCGAAGATAATGGGCGCATCAACGGGATGCGGAATACCGCAGCGTTTGATTCGCTGCCGCTTTTTGCATATCGGCCAAACCCTGCAAACCGGCGATCGCGCCCTCGACAAAATTGTTGAAGGTACCAGAACTGATGGCCAGCCCGGTAAAGTCGACCACCGGCATCGCCATAGTGGGCATATGATGCGCGGTGACAAAACTCGCGTGGCAATCGCCCGAGGCCAAAAAAGCGCCGGGTCGATTTACCAGTGTTTCGAGCAGCACCTGCTTACCCTGCGGAAAACCATCCCAATGGCCAAGTATGGGGCTTGAATATGGTTTGGCAATTGGCAGGCAAGGTGCTGGCAGTGGTGAAGTTCCAGAGTAGCGGCCATCAGGCCCATCAACAGCCACCAGCAAGAAGGCACCACGGAATGCGTCCTGGGATGCCCCGAGGCTACCGACGGCGGAAACAATGCCGTCCTGGTCCGTTAAAAAATCAGGTGCTGAACCGTTCATAAATCACGAGCGATTCCAAACTGACCACCACCCTGATGATCCTCATCTTGTTCAAGGCCACCGCACAAGTTTATTGCTGAGTCACGGAACTCAGCCATAGACAGATGCCTCTACCCAGCGCGTTTTAATGTTTGACAGGAGCTCCTTATGTACGTGGTAGCAAACCGTATTCCCGTGGCGAATGAATGGCGCGAGCAATTTGAAGAACGATTTCTGGCGCGGGCAGGCCAAGTCGACAAGCAACCCGGCTTTGTGCGGATGGAGATTTTACGCCCGGATTCTGAAGACGGTCTTTACGTCGTTTTAACCCATTGGCAAGATAAAACAGCCTTTGAAAACTGGGTTGGCAGCCCGGATTTCCGCGAATCGCACAATAATCCGTTACCCAAAGAAGCCTTTACCGGACCGGGCAAACTTGAGCGCCATTCGGTGATCATTCTGAGTGAATCACACACAAAGTGAACCGCTGAACCTTGCGGTGTAGTTGGCGCCTAAAACAGCAACTGCACCCCCGCAGACAATGAGCGCCCCGGTTTGGGCGCCAATAAGCGCATGGCATCAATACTACTGGCGACATACGCCGTGCGATCAGTCAGGTTATCGAGCGCGACATACCATTGCCCTGCCACATTCCCACCACCAAACGGTGGCGTGAATTGCCGCGCCAATTTTATATTCACCATCATATAACCCGGTGTGGCGCCTGCTGCATCGTTAGCGGGTACGCGCGTTTGGCGAGCCACCATCGGCGTTTCCAGTTGCGCCGTCCAGAAATCATGCTGCCAAATGAGCGCAGGTGTCACAGTGAGCGGCGCGATGCGGGGCAAGGGTTCGCCATCGGTCAGGTTATCCGCCCGAACAAGACCGGCCACCGTCCGGACATTCACAGTATGCGATCCTTGCTCAAATACCGGCCACAAACCACTGAGCTCAACCCCCAAAATGCGGGCCAGAACGCCGCTGTAATCGTATTCCGGCAAGGCATCTGCGGCTGAGCAAACCGAAATATCCCCGGCGCCATTGCGGCATTGGCCTGTGCCCAGCAAACCAATGTAATTTTGATATTCACTGACATACGCAGTGGTTGAAAATTTCGCCGAATCGCGTTGCCACTGCAGACCGGCTTCGATGGTATTACTGCGTTCGGTTTTGAGATTCGGATCACCGAGCTCGTAGGCGCCCGTCGCATCGTGCGGGCCATTGGCATACAGTTCATCAAATGCCGGCGCACGTTCGTTATGTGAAAGCTGACCCATCACCGACCACTCAGGATGGAACTGATAAGCCATGCTCAAGGAAACGCTCGCCGGTGTGGACTGATGCTCGCTTGGCGCACCAAACCGTGCCATACCGAGATCCCTCGCGCCATCGGACGTAACCTCTACGCGCGCCACGCGGGCGCCAACGCTGTAGGACCAGGCACCGTTCTTGCCATCACCCACGGCAAAGGCACCGAGATTACGGGTATGGGTTTTTGGCAGGAATGAAGCATCACCCAACGCCGAAAAATCAAAATCGCTGTATTGCAGGCCATAGTGCCAATCCAGCCCCAGCGCCGCGCTCTGTAAGTCCAAGCGGTAGCTATTGCCTTTGTTCAAAAACGTGGTGGCAGGCGTGCCGTTGTTTAATTCCTGGTGCTGGTAATCGGTTTGATTGGCTTCCAAAGTGATTTTTTTCACAAAACCCGGCAGGTTTCGTTGCTCCGCCCTGAGGTTAACCGTGGTGGAACGCATCTCAATGGTGGTTGCGGGGTCAATCACCACGCCATAGATGTCCCGGCTCTGGCCAATTGACATCCCCAAGGTTGTGTCCGCGCCGGTATAACTCAGTCCCAGCGTCCCGCCGCGCTGCCGACTGGCGGAATTCCGGATTTTCCCGTCCACCAGTGAAGCGCCCGTAAAGCCATTCGGCGCAGAGTAATCTCCGGCGTTTTGCCAAAACCCATCCATATGCAGGGCAAACTGACCATTCCCCGCATCCACCGATGTCGCGCCCGAAGTTTGACCGGCACCCGTATTGCCTTGGGTTTGAACCCGCCCCGTCACGCCATTCACCGGCTGCGTGGCAATGGCATCATTCTCGGTCCTGATGATGCCGCTCGCCGCGCCGCCGCTATACAACAAGGCTTGCGGCCCCCGTAAGATTTCCACCTTGTTGAGCGACAAAGGGTTGATCGGGGCATTGTGGTCATAACTGACGGCAGAGGCATCGAACGCGGGCAAGCCATTGGTAAAAATCCCCACCCGATGCGCATCCAAACCCCGAATCACCGGGCGGTTACTGTTGGGACCATACCAAGTCGAGCTCACACCCGGCAAGCCGTCAAGCAAAGCCCCCAACGTGCCCGCACCTTGACGCTCAAATAATTGCGGCCCCTCAAGCACTTGGGTTGGCGCACCCGGCATCCCGATAACGGTGAGCGGAGCAGTCACAGAAATGGCCCCTAAATCGCTCACAGGTGCCGCCATCGCGCTATGACTGGCCGCAGCGCCCAGCGCGAATAGAATGCTCGAAGAAAAAAACTGAAAAGAGGGATGCGCAGATTGTTTGATTGGATTGTGAGGAGACATAAGATCGACACTCAGGGGAAATTGTGTGTGGCAAAAGCCATAGAAATTAATTGTTATAACGTAACATAAAAAAACCAAAGCCGCCTGATTTGCTAATCAATCATCATAAAAATAAATGACTACTTTTTTCTATCACCCTGCCCGTTCTGGCTGATGAATCCAAACCCTTAACCTGAGGCGAACAATTGATCGTGCGCGCCTATGCCGACCAACTTGAGGGCCTCGCTCGCAACAACGTGGTTAAAGCCATGGGGTATTGCCGTCAACGACAGCAGCATCTGTGTCGCCTTGGTATTTGGCGATCAATTGAGCAATGGAACTAACGCGAAAGAAGTCAAAGTGTTGCTGGCGGATCTCGCCAAAGAAAACAACAAGGGCGCGTTATTCCTGCACTTAACTGTGTTTGGTAAAAATTGGGGCGAAATGGCCGCAACCGAAGATAAAGCCGTGGGCACCTGGCTCGCCGACAAGGACAATATCTTTGCATTAGCCGTCAATCCAAAAGATAAAACAGGCGAGGTCAACCCGGTGCGCTACACAGATGGCAAACAAACCGTGACCGGTGTTGCATTCACCACCGATTTGAACAAGGGCTTTTTAGGCCCGTTTAATCGCCGTTTGCTGAAGTAATTCATCTCGATACGCCAAAGCCCCTGCGCTTAGGGGCGTAGCAGGTCCTATCAAAACCAGACCGCTGACAAACCCCGTTTTTTCGAAAGGCAGAGGTTTTTGTGTCTGGATGAAATTGAGGCTCGCCCGAGGATTTCCGGATGTCTCAATCCGGTCGTTGGATGGCATAGGCGGAGCTCGCCTCGTATTACCGTGACTCGTATGTATCTTCTGCTCCGTAAAAAAGCCGGCCACCCGCGACAGCAGGCGAGTGGTCTTCTTTCCACGCCATCAGCGTGCACTCGGTGGAAAAAATACGCGTGGGTCGTTGAGGTCGAATATCAGATAGCGGCCACTTCGGGCGGCAGATTGGCCTTGAGCGTGGCCGCGAGGCGCTCGAAGGTTTCGGGAAACGGCGCGCGCTTGCGCCACGCCAGACCAATGGTGCGCCCTGGCGGCGGTGCCATGAAGGGGCGGGTTTCAATTGACTTTCTGCTGGTGCGCGGCCCGGCATCGACCGCCAGCGCAGGCAACAGGGTGAGCCCCAGCCCCATGCCCACCATCTGGCGTAGTGTCTCCAGACTGGTGGCGCGGACTTCTTCGCGGCCGCGCGAGCCGGTGCCGCAGACGTCAAGCGCCTGATCGCGCAGGCAATGGCCTTCGTCGAGCAGCAACAGTTTCTCTTTCATGATATCGGCCACCAAGAGCGTCGCCTTTTTGGCTAGTGCATGACCGGCCGGCAACGCGGCAAAAAAGGGTTCGTAGAACAGCGGCTCGACACGCAGGTTTTCATCGTTCACCGGTAGTGCCAGCAAGCCCGCATCCAGCTTGCCGTCGTTCAGATGCTCCAGAATCTGCGGCGTCATTTCTTCACGCAGCAGCAGGCGCAGACCGGGGTATTTTTTATGCACCAGCGTCAGCGCAAGCGGCAGGTAATACGGCCCCAGGGTGGGAATGACGCCGAGATGGAGGGTGCGCACCATCGGGTCCTGCGCGTGTCTGGCGAGTTCGCGGATACGCTCGGCTTCCTCGACGATATTGCGCGCGGCGACAAGGATTTCACGCCCGGTCGCCGTCGCCGTCACGCGCTTGAGGCTGCGGTCAAACAGGGTGATACCGAGGAAATCCTCCAGCTTCTTGATCTGGGTGGACAAGGTAGACTGGGTGATGAAGCAGGCCTCGGCCGCTTTGCCAAAGTGGCCATGATCGGCCAGCGCCACCAGATACTTGAGTTCTTGCAGTGTCATCTCAATACCATTCGATTTTATCAATCGAACCATTCTAGACTATTCATAGGACAAATTTCTGATTGTGGGCTTTAATGATACCAGTCCGATTGTGGGGCGCTATCGCAGGGGAGAGATCTTGTCCGAGAAATGCCCCTGCATGACGACCAATGTCGTCAACGTCGTTGCCGGCAACCAGAACTCGACACCGCCAGCCCGCGCGGTCGGGTGCTGATGCAAGACGATCAACTGATGGAAAAGATGGCGCACGTCAACCGCGTTCGGCACATTCACGGTGACCCGCGTGTCATAAGATGGGTACTCGGACGCCAAATCGGACCGAGTCGTTGAATTCAAACTCTCAATGGAGAAATATATGTCAACTGAAGCGAAATGCCCGTTTGTTCATAAATCGGGAAGTGGAACGTCGAACCGGGACTGGTGGCCGAATCAGCTGCGCCTCGAAATCCTGCACCAGCATTCCCCCCAGTCCAATCCGATGGGGGCAGGTTTCAACTACGCCGAAGAATTCAAAAGCCTCGACCTGGCGGCTGTAAAGAAAGATCTCACTGCCTTGATGACCGACTCGCAAGACTGGTGGCCGGCCGATTACGGTCACTACGGACCTTTCTTCATCCGCATGGCCTGGCACAGCGCGGGCACCTACCGCACCGGAGATGGTCGTGGCGGCGCGGGCCATGGCAACCAGCGTTTCGCTCCCCTCAACAGCTGGCCCGATAACGTCAACCTCGACAAGGCGCGCCGACTGCTGTGGCCGATCAAGCAGAAATACGGCAAGAAAATCTCCTGGGCCGACCTCATCATTCTCACGGGCAACGTCGCCATGGAATCGATGGGCTTCAAGACCTTCGGGTTCGCTGGTGGACGTGAAGACATCTGGGAGCCAGAGATCGACGTCTACTGGGGCAATGAAGAAAAGTGGCTGGACGATAAGGCGCGCTATTCCGGCGAACGCGATCTCGAAAACCCGCTCGCTGCCGTGCAGATGGGTCTGATCTATGTCAATCCGGAAGGCCCGGGCGGCAATCCGGATCCGGTCGCGTCCGGCCGCGACGTGCGCGAGACCTTCGCGCGCATGGCCATGGACGACGAAGAGACGGCAGCGCTCACCTGTGGCGGGCATACCTTCGGTAAATGCCATGGCGCTGGCCCGGCCACGAACGTGGGGCCGGAGCCCGAAGCCGCGCCCATCGAGCAAATGGGCCTGGGCTGGAAGAGCAGCTTCAAAAGCGGCAAGGGCGGCGACCAGATTGGCAGCGGTCTGGAAGGTTCGTGGACCCCGACCCCGACCCAATGGGACATGACCTATCTCGACATGCTGTTCGGCAACGAATGGGTCGTGGAGAAAAGCCCGGCGGGCGCCTGGCAGTGGACGCCCAAGCGGGAGACCGGCAGCAATCAGGCACCGGCGGCGGACGACGCGTCGAAGCGGGTCCAGATCATCATGACCACTGCGGACATGGCAATGCGTATGGATCCGATTTATGAGCCGATTGCACGGCGCTTCCACAAGAACCCGGAAGAGTTCGCCGACGCCTTTGCCCGCGCCTGGTTCAAGCTGACGCACCGTGACATGGGCCCACGTTCGCGCTATCTCGGCCCCGAAGTGCCGGCCGAAGAGCTGATTTGGCAAGACCCCATCCCCGCCGTCGATCATCCCCTAATCGACGACAAGGAGATCGCGGCGCTAAAGGCGAAGATTCTGGAAACCGGGCTGTCTGTGTCGGAGCTGGTGTCGACCGCCTGGGCCTCGGCATCCACGTTCCGTGGTTCCGACAAACGCGGTGGCGCCAACGGCGCACGCATTCGCCTCGCACCGCAGAAGGACTGGGAAGCCAACCAGCCGACGCAACTGGCCAACGTGCTTGGCAAGCTCGAAGCCATTCAGCGCGAGTTCACTGCTGGCGGCAAGAAGGTCTCGATGGCCGATCTGATCGTGCTGGCCGGCTGCGCCGGTGTCGAAGAGGCTGCCAAGAAAGCAGGCCACGCCGTGAAGGTACCGTTCACACCGGGCCGCATGGACGCCTCGCAGAAACAGACCGACGTGGACGCCTTCGCCGTGCTCGAACCGATCGCCGATGGCTTCCGCAACTACCAGAAGGCCAGGTACTCCGTCTCGGCCGAGGAGCTGCTGCTCGACAAGGCGCAGTTGCTGACGCTCACCGCGCCCGAGATGACGGTGCTGGTAGGCGGCATGCGCGCCCTGAATGCCAACTTCGGACAGTCCCAGCAGGGTGTCTTCACCAGCCGGTTGGAGGCGCTCACGAATGACTTTTTTATCAACCTGCTCGACATGGGCACAAGCTGGAAGCCGCTGTCTGCGGCCGAGGACTCGTTCGAGGGGATCGATCATGCAACGGGCGAACGCAAGTGGACTGCCACCCGCGTCGATCTGGTGTTCGGTTCAAATTCCCAGCTGCGGGCGTTGGTTGAGGCCTATGCAAGTTCGGACGCGCAGGCGAAGTTCGTCCATGACTTTGTCGCGGCCTGGAACAAGGTAATGAACCTCGATCGCTTCGACCTCGCGTAACCTCGGAAGAGAGGCCTGAACGGTCTTATGTTGAGCAACCTTGACCTGGCTGGCATCGGCTTACCCCGAATCCAGTTAAGGTTGCTCAAACCACACAACTTCCTTTTCACTTAAAGGGTAGATTCAGAAAACGGAAATTAAGGCATGTTAACGATTTTTTATCGCTTTAAAATCATGAAGTTGATATTTTTATGCTTTTACCGGTGCCACGTCAGGTTTGCGTAAATTAAATTACTTAAGAATCAGGGCAATGCATGACCTTAGCGTACTTCAAGTTTCGTTTTCTGAGCCCCCCCTACGAACACGTTGGGTTTGACCCTTCATCCATCGACCCCATGCTGCTGCTCATCGCGCTAGCAACCTGTCGGACTTAACCATCCGCTACCATCAAAATTACTCGTAGCCCCCGCTGCCACCATTTCAACGGTTAACGGTTAATTGTGTAATTAACGCCAAATACGCCCAGTTGATTTGATCGCCTTTCAAATAGCCGCTTATCCCATATAACCTGTTCTGGCTGGGAGAAAGTTAGCTGGGCGGCATCTGGGTGTAATGGATTAACCAAGGCATTCCATTCGAGCTTTGCAACCACAGATGGCGCCAGAAAAACTGCACTTTTGACTTCTTTAAGCCATAAGTCACCGAACGCACTTGCGGGTGACCCTGCGCAGTATCCCACTTGTGACAGTGCGCTGGCATCGTAGCGCTCAAGGGTGACGCCATCAGGTACATCCGCAATCACAAACCGATGGTCAATGGGATTCCTGGTGAAATGGCAGCATGCCCATTGGGTACGCGCGATAAGGCTTGCCCGCATTACACCCAACTGCTGTGATGCTTGGGTTATCGTTAAACCCAACTCAAAGCGCTATTGAACACCGTTACCTATCACGCCGCCGAGCACCCCGCCAATGGCAGTTCCCATGAGCGTGCCCCCGGTTTTATCGCCTTTTTTGCTGAGATAATGCCCTGCAAGCGCCCCAACCCCCGCCCCGACCAATGCGCCCGCTACCGGGTTGCCTTGCTGCCCTTGGTTAGGCTGCGCATACTCTTGTGAATATTGCGGGTTTTGTGGATATTGGGCGTTTTGTGGGTATTGCCGATATTGGGGTTGCTCGGGATAATATTGCGGCTGCGCCTGATATCGATTTTGCACATAAGGCTGTTGATAGCTTTGGTATTGCGGCGCGCGTTGAGAATATTGCCCCTGATAAGGCATTTGCGCGCACCCCGTGGCAAGCACAATCGATAAAACCCCCACCGAAGATAAAATTAATTTAAGGGCCCCTTGGATTAAGAGTATGCCATGCCGCGTGAAGCGACGAAGGGATGGCGCATGAATAACGTTAATTTCCAACATAATGTCCAATTTCCTCAACAGCGGTAAAACAGGCCCTTCGTGTACATACAATACGAGTTATTTGGCCTGTCAAGTTGTCTTGAACCTGAGAAAACAGTTTAAATTTTGTAAACCTATTGTAGCTAGCAGCCTCTATAAGGAACATCCAAATCACAGGCACTGAGCAATTTGCCAGATTTCTTATGGTTGAAATATCAGACCAATCTAGTACAATTTAAACATCTTGAACACAGAGTCCCCAACTCAGATTTACCATGCTCAAAATTAGCCGAATGAGTGATTATGCCATTGTGCTGTTAACTGCGCTGGCACACAGCAATGCACAATCCAACGCGCGGGCACTGGCTGACACCACCCAGCTCACCTTACCCACGGTAGGGAAATTGCTCAAAACCTTATCGGCACAAGGTTTATTGATTTCTCAGCAAGGGCGAAATGGGGGGTATCGTTTGGCGCGCAGCACAGAGTCCATCAGTTTGGCCGATATTATTGAAGCGATTGACGGCCCGATCGCGATGACGGATTGCTTTGATCCCAGCCATGATTGCGATCGCGAGGCCAATTGCACCGTTCGCCCGCATTGGCAAGCGATTAACCAAGGCATGCACGCGCTGCTGGACAAGATTACGTTGGCTCGATTGATTCAGCCGGTCAACCCCGAGTCCCAACTTGCAGTACCCGTGTGGTTTAGTAAGCCTGCACCGGGCGGTGAGCGGGTCAAAATACCCCAAGAATTTTCATCCCGCGCGGCTAAATAACGGTATGAACCTGAAACGATCCATTTTATGCGGCATCGCTGCACAGATAAGGTACTCAAGATGAGCGAACAACACGACATCGAAGCGCTGGTTTCCCGCGAATACAAATATGGGTTTATCACCGACATCGAGCAGGAGATTATTCCGCCGGGCTTGAATGAAGATGTGGTACGGCTGATCTCAAAGAAAAAAAATGAGCCGGAATTCCTGCTCGAATGGCGTTTGAAGGCCTATCGGCATTGGCTCACGATGACACCGCCAACTTGGGCGCATGTGCATTATCCGCCGATTGATTATCAGGCCCTGTCTTATTACGCCGCGCCGAAAAGCCAGGCAGAGCAAGCGGAAATTGACGCGAACCGGCCGAAAAGTCTGGATGAGGTCGATCCGAAATTGCTGGAAATGTACGCCAAACTCGGCATCCCGCTCCATGAACGCGCCGCATTGGCAGGGGTTGCAGTCGATGCGGTGTTCGATAGCGTCTCGGTCACCACCACCTTCCGCGAAAAACTCGCTGAAGTTGGGGTGATTTTCTGCTCGTTTTCCGAGGCCGTTCATAGCCACCCCGAGATTGTGCAGAAATACCTCGGTACCGTCGTACCAGCGGGCGATAACTACTACGCTGCGCTCAATTCCGCGGTGTTCTCGGATGGTTCGTTCGTATTCATTCCCAAAGGCGTGCGCTGCCCGATGGAGCTTTCGACCTATTTCCGGATCAACGCCATGAATACCGGCCAGTTCGAGCGCACCTTGATTATTGCCGAAGAAGGCGCGCATGTGAGCTATCTCGAAGGCTGCACGGCACCGCAACGCGATGAAAATCAACTCCATGCCGCAGTGGTGGAATTGATCGCGCTCGATGATGCAACCATCAAATATTCCACCGTACAAAATTGGTATCCCGGTGATGAGCACGGCAAAGGCGGCATTTATAACTTTGTGACCAAACGCGGTGATGCGCGCGGCGACCGTTCGAAAATCACCTGGACGCAAGTGGAAGCCGGTTCGGCGATTACCTGGAAATACCCCAGTTGCATCCTGCGTGGCGATGATTCAGTGGGTGAGTTTTACTCGGTCGCCGTCAGCAACAATTATCAGCAGGTCGATTCCGGCACCAAGATGATTCACTTGGGCAAACGCACCCGCAGCACGATTGTCTCAAAAAGTATTTCGGCCGGTCGCTCACAAAATGCATATCGCGGCCTGGTCCATATCGCCAAATCCGCCGATGATGCGCGCAATTACACCCAATGTGATGCGCTCTTGATTGGTGATCGTAATGGCGCGCACACGTTTCCCTATATTGAGTCGAAAAACCCCACCGCGCAGATTGAACACGAGGCCACGACCACCAAGGTCAGCGACGACCAGATTTTTTACCTGAAATCGCGCGGCATCACAGAAGAAAATGCCACCAATATGATTGTTAATGGCTTCTGCAAGGAAGTGTTCAACGAATTGCCGATGGAATTTGCGGTGGAAGCCCAGGCCCTGCTGGCGGTATCACTCGAAGGCTCTGTGGGCTAATTGGACGGATGACCCAAAAAAAATCAATCAGGCGACTATTTTTCAAGAGAACAAACCATGAAATTATTGGAAATCAAAAATCTGCACGCCAACATTGGCGACAAAATCATCCTGCGTGGCATCAACCTCACCGTGAATGCAGGTGAAGTACACGCCATCATGGGGCCGAACGGTTCGGGCAAAAGTACGCTCTGCCAAGTGCTCGGCGGGCGTGATGGCTTTGAAGTCACCGAAGGTACCGTGGAATTTGAAGGCCGGAATTTACTGGACATGGAAACCGAAGATCGGGCCACCGCGGGTTTACTGCTGGGCTTTCAGCATCCGGTCGAAATTCCCGGCGTGAAAAACATCTATCTGCTTAAAGAAGCGCTGAATGCCCAACGCGCGGCACGCGGTTTGGGCGAACTGGATACCTTCGTTTTTATGAAACAGGTGCGCGAGTTGGTGAAATCCATGCAAATGGATGATGCCTTTTTGCATCGCGGCGTGAATGCGGGCTTCTCCGGCGGTGAGAAAAAACGCAATGAAATTCTGCAGATGCTCTTGCTGCAACCCAAACTCGCCCTGCTGGATGAAACGGATTCCGGCCTCGATATTGACGCGCTCAAAATTGTGTCCGAAGGTATCAATCGCCTGCGTGGCACCGATCGCGGTATTGTGTTGGTCACGCATTACCAACGGTTGCTGAGTTATGTCGAGCCGGATTTTGTGCATATTCTGTACAAAGGCCAAATCATTAAATCGGGGGATAAATCGCTGGCGCTGCAACTCGAAGCCGAGGGTTATCAGGATATTCTTGAGGCCGCATCATGAGTGCCCCCTTGCCGAACCTTCCGGAACGGGCGGCTTTGCCCGATTGGCTGCGCGGCGCCATCAGCCAGCCATCGGCTGCACCCGCTGACGTGCAAGCCATCGCGCAAGCGCAGATCACGACGTGGGGCTTACCCACCCTGCGCGATGAAGAATGGCGCTGGACCAACCTTCGCGCCATTATGCGCCTGCCTGCCGCAACCGCTGAACACACGCAATGGCAGCCCTCACCGCTGGCTACCGTGTTACCCGATGCGCTGGTGATCCAGTTCAGCGCGGGCAAACTCAAGGCCATACCAGAAAACCTGCCCGATGGCCTCACGATGACTGCGCTGAATACCGCTGAAGCCGCGTTGCGCCACGCTGCATTTGCACCCAACGCAGCGTCGGCCAACGATGCGTTACTTGCCTTAAATACCGCATCCGCCCATGATGGCCTCATCATCGACATTGCGGCGAACACCAGTTTAACCCGCCCCATCGTGCTGGACTGGCAAGACGATGCCGGCACGTCCAACCACAGTGAAACCCGCGTGCTGATCCGTATTGGGCCCCACAGTGAAGCCACCGTGATTGAATCGACGTACGCCACCAGCGCTGCGACGCATTGGCGCAATGCGGTCAGCGTCATTCATCAGGCGGCAAACAGTCAGCTCACGCACATCAGCCTTGGATTGGCGGGTGCAGCGCGACTCTTGACCGACCGCAGTTTTGTCACACTGCTGCGTGATGCGCGTTATCGCTCAATCAATATTCAACTCGGCGGCCAACTGGTTCGCCGAGAGATTGATGTGGATATCAGAGAACCCGGCGCGCACTGCGATTTATTGGGCTTGATGATGCCGCGCGACAAGCAAATCATGGATACGCATACCCGCGTCACGCATGCTGCGCCCCATACCACCAGCAATGAGCAATACCAAATTATTGCCGATGATGCGGGACGCGGAATTTTCAAAGGCCGCATTCTGGTGGCACAAGACGCCCAGAAAATCGAGGCCTACCAAAACAGTCGCAATTTGCTGCTGTCCAATACGGCCGAAATCGACACCAAACCGGAACTTGAAATCTACGCCGATGACGTGAAATGCAGCCACGGCGCGACCATTGGCCGCCTGGACGACGAGGCGCTGTATTACCTGAGAAGCCGGGGGATTTCCCGGACAGATGCCCGCCGCCTGCTGATTTCAGGCTTTGCGCAAGAGATCGTCAATGCGTTGCCCAGCCCCGATTTGGTCGCCTGGATGAGCGCCCAAATGGATGCTTCGGCGTGAGCTCAGCCTTAATTTCTCCGGCGCCAGCGATTGACCCTGCGATGAACAATGGGGCTTTTGATGTGGCAGTCATCCGCGCAGCATTTCCAGCGCTGCAGCAAACCGTGAATGGCAAGCCGTTGGTTTATCTGGATAATGCCGCGACCACGCAAAAACCGTTGGTGGTGATCGAAGCGGTAAACCAGTTTTATCGGCACGATAACGCCAATATTCATCGCGGCGTGCACACGCTGTCGGCGCGCGCGACCGATCAATACGAGGCTGCGCGTGAACAGGTTCGAAGCAGCCTGAATGCAGCCGTGGTCGAAGAAATCGTATTTGTCCGCGGCGTGACGGAGGCCATCAATCTCGTGGCTGCCAGCTTCGGCCAGCGTCTCAATGCGGGTGATGAAATTCTCATTTCGGCGTTGGAGCATCATGCCAACATCGTGCCGTGGCATCTGCTGCGTGAACGCATCGGTATCGTGCTCAACGTGATCCCGGTGACTGACATCGGTGAACTGGATTTATCCGCCCTGCCCGCATTAATCAGCCCGCGCACCCAGTTAATTGCCGTCAATCACGTCTCCAATGCGCTCGGCACCATCAACCCCGTATGGGAAATTTGCCAGATTGCCCAAGCGCACGGCGTACCGGTGCTGGTCGATGGCGCGCAGGGTTTGCCGCATGGCGTGGTGGATGTCCAGTCGATTGGCTGCGATTTTTACGCCATGTCCGGGCATAAAGTGTTCGGCCCCAGCGGCGTGGGTGCGCTGTACGCACGGCGTCCCTGGCTGGATGTGCTGCCGCCCTATCAAGGCGGCGGCGACATGATTGAAACCGTCAGCTTTGATGCCGTGCGTTATGCCCCAGCCCCGGCCAAATTTGAAGCCGGCACACCCAATATTGAAGGCGCGATTGGCCTCAAGGCTGCGCTGGCATGGCATGCCGCACTGGATTGGCAAGCGATTGCTGCGCATGAAGCCCAATTGCTGGCCACGGCCACGACCGGGCTGCGCGACATTCCCGGCCTGAGAATCATTGGCGAAGCCGCGAACAAAGTGCCCGTCGTTTCCTTTGTGATCGACGGCACGCACCCGCACGACATCGGCACCCTGCTGGATGCGCAAGGCATTGCCGTGCGCACTGGCCAGCATTGCGCCATGCCCGTACTGAAGCAGCTCGGCGCAGTCAGCGGCACCGTGCGCGCCTCCTTTGCTTTTTACAACACGCTTGATGACGTCGCCGCGCTGATTCGCGCCGTACATCGGGCGCATGCCCTCCTCACCTGAGCCCATTATTCGAGAACCCTTATGGAACCCTTGGAACGCGTTCGTTTAACCCGAGATTGTGTGGCTACCATGGTGCCCTCCGGCCAAAAAGTGCTGGCTTCAAAAGATACGCCGGTCGAAATCATGCAGGCGCTCGGCGGCAGCTTCACCATCAAAGCGCGCGGCCATTTGCTGCGCCTTGAAGGCAAAGATGCCGATGCGCTGGGTAAAGAGCCGCCCCCGAAACCCGAACTCCCCGAAAATGCCACCGATGCCGACATCGAGCACATGGTGTGGGAACAGCTGCGCGGCGTATTCGACCCGGAAATTCCCATTAATATCGTGGAGTTAGGCTTGGTCTACAAGGTCAAGGTCGAAGCGTTGCCCATCTCGGGCCGACGCGTTGATGTCGATATGACCCTCACCGCCCCCGGCTGCGGTATGGGTGGCGTGATTGCCTCCGATGCGCATCAGCGGATTATGGAAATCCCCACCGTCGAAGAAGCGGCGGTGGAACTGGTATTCGACCCACCTTGGCACCGGGAAATGATGTCGGAAGAAGCGCGTTTAGCCACGGGGATGTTTTAGTCATGACCGAACAAACACACAGTGAATGGCTACCCGTTTGCGCGCAACGTGAACTCGCCCCCGGCGAACGGCGCGTCATTGCCGCGCCTGATCAAGATATTCTGGTGGTGAATGCCGATGGCGTGATTCTGGCCGTCGCCAACCAATGCAGTCATCAAGCGCTGCCGCTGGACGAAGGATCGCTGGATGGCGATTTAATCACCTGTCCCTACCACAACGCCCAGTTTTGCCTGCGCACCGGCGAAGCACTCTCGGCACCGGCCTATGAACCAATTGGCTGTTACGACATCAAAATCGAACACGACCGGATTTTTGTCGCCGCCACTCCGCGCTAACCCCACGCACCCCACTGGAGGAAATGCCATGAGCAATTCACGCATTCAAACTGCCATTGAGCGCAGTGCCGCCCTGCCTGCAGCCGAACAAATCGGCCTCACCCCCGCCGCAGTCGCTCATATTAAAACCACCTTGGCCTGTGAACCCACGGCCATCGGCCTGCGTATCGGCGTGAAAAAATCCGGCTGCACCGGCTACAGCTACGTCATGGATTTCGCCAAAACCATCGAAGCCGATGATCTGGTGTTTGAACACCACGGTGTGCATTTGGTGTGTGATGCCGCCAGTTTTGCCATGCTCAAAGGCTCAACCCTCAATTATGTGGCGAGCGGTTTATCGCGCCTGCTGCAGTTCAATAACCCCAATGTGGTGGATAGCTGCGGTTGCGGTGAGAGTTTCAGCATCAAGGAAACGCCCGCCCATGCCTAATATGACGCATAACTTGGCACCCCAAGCCGCGATTGCCGAACTCAAGGAAGAATTTGCATTCTTTGACGACTGGACCGACCGCTATCAGTACATCATCGACATGGGCAAGCAAATGCCGCCCTTTCCTGCAGAAAAGCAAGATGACGCCCACAAGTTCCATGGCTGCCAGTCGCAAGTCTGGTTTGATGCCGAATGGAAAGACGGTCGGCTCGAACTGCAAGGCACCAGCGATGCGGCGATTGTTAAAGGCTTAATCGCCCTACTCTTTCGGGTGTATGGCCAACAAACTGCCAGCGAAATATTGGCCACCACACCTGAGTTCCTGGATGAATTAGGCTTAAAAACCCATTTATCCGCCAATCGCGCCACCGGATTAATGGGGATGATTCAGAAAATCCGTGCGATTGCGACAGAGGCGGATTACCGATAGCCCGCAGCCCGGATGAAGGCTTGCCGAAATCCGGGGCCGGTGCCAGATATTTTCCCGGACTACTCGCCCGGAATGTATTCGCTTCACCCCCGCCCCTCAACACAATCAACCGCTCCCCCGCTCAGTGGTACAATCCCCGCACTATTTTTAGCCATGCTGTTTCAAGCGGTGGCATTCAACTTTAAATTCCTTGCAACGTGAGTGCTTCCACCATGCAGATTTTTTTCGGCAATGCCGCTGCTTCCGATTTCCGTTTAGCCAAAAAACTTAAATCAATCCAAGAGCTTGTGCCTTCTGTGACGCATTTATCTGCGCGCTTTGTGCATTTTGTTGAACTCAATAATCAGGCGCATTTATCGGAACACGCTACGCATCGGCTGGATGATCTGTTCAATTACGGCACACCGATGGATTATTGGCCGGATTCGGCGGTGAGTGTGCTCGTCACCCCGCGTCCCGGCACGCGCTCGCCGTGGTCGAGCAAGGCGACTGAAATTGTGCAGATTTGTGGCGTGGATGCGGTGCAGCGGGTGGAACGCGGTATTGAATATGCGCTGGTCGGGCTGGATCGGCTGGATCGTCATGGCCGCGCGGCAATTGCCGCGCTGTTGCATGACCGCATGACCGAAACCGTGTTTGAGGGCTGGGGCGAATGCGAAGCACTGTTTGTGCATCACGAACCGGCACCGCTGGCGCATATTCCCTTGCTGGAACAGGGCGATACGGCCTTGCACATGGCCAATCACGAACTGGGCCTTGCGCTTTCCAGCGATGAAATCACCTACCTGGATGGTGCCTATCGCGCATTGGGCCGCAACCCCACCGATATTGAGCTGATGATGTTCGCGCAGGCCAATTCCGAGCATTGCCGCCACAAGATTTTCAATGCCGATTGGGTGATTGATGGCGAGGAACATGACCTCTCATTGTTTGCGATGATTCGCAATACCCATCGGCACAATCCGAACGGCACCTTGAGCGCCTACAAAGATAACGCAGCTGTCATCGCGGGCTGGCCAGGCACACGCTTTTCCGTCGATGTGGCGAGCAATCAGTACGATCAAACCGATGAGCCGATTCACTTTTTGGCCAAAGTCGAAACCCACAACCACCCGACGGCAATTTCGCCCGATCCGGGTGCGGCCACGGGCTCCGGCGGCGAGATTCGCGATGAAGGCGCCACCGGGCGCGGCGGCAAACCCAAAGCGGGATTAACGGGGTTTTCGGTCTCGAATTTGCGCATTCCCGGCCAGGAACAACCGTGGGAAGCCCTGCTGCCTGTGGGCAAGCCCGAACGCATCGTGTCCGCGCTCGACATCATGCTGGATGGGCCGATTGGTGCCGCCGCGTTCAACAACGAGTTTGGCCGCCCGGCACTCACCGGATATTTCCGCAGCTTCGAGCTGCAACCCACCACCACCGATGGCGCACACACGGCGGTGCGCGGCTATCACAAACCCATCATGCTTGCGGGCGGACTCGGTGCAATGCGTCCCGGCCTGGTGGAAAAGCAACCGATTGCCGATGGCGATTTACTGATCGTGCTCGGCGGCCCCGCGATGCAAATCGGCTTGGGCGGCGGTGCAGCCTCCTCACAAACCAGCGGCAGTAGTTCGGCGGCGCTTGATTTCGCTTCCGTGCAACGCGCCAATCCGGAAATGCAGCGCCGCGCGCAGGAAGTGATCGACCGCTGCATTGCGATGGGCGAACACAATCCGCTGGTTTCCATCCACGATGTCGGCGCGGGCGGGCTCTCGAACGCCTTCCCGGAACTGGTTCACGATGCGGGCCTCGGCGGCGTGTTCAACCTGCGCGCCATTCCGAATGACGAACCCGGCATGTCGCCGCTGGCCATTTGGTGCAATGAATCGCAGGAACGTTATGTACTCGCCATCCGCCCCGCCAGCCTGCCGTGCTTCACCGAGTTATGCGAACGCGAACGCGCGCCGTTTGCGGTGATCGGCCAGGCGACGAGCGAACAGCATCTCAGCGTTTCGGATGCGCACTTCGGCAATCAACCGATCGATTTACCGATGCACACGCTGTTCGGTCATCCGCCGAAAATGCTGCGCACGGTTGCCTCCCTGAAAACTCATTTCCAGCCGTTTTCAACCGAAAATATCTTGCTGGAGGACGCGCTCAATCGCGTTTTGAGTTTGCCGACGGTCGCCGACAAAAGTTTTCTCATCACGATTGGTGACCGCAGCGTTGGCGGTCTGGTTGCGCGCGATCAAATGGTCGGCCCGTGGCAGGTACCGGTTGCCGATTGCGCGGTCACGGCAACTGATTTTTATCACGATACCGGCGAAGCCATGGCTCTGGGCGAACGCGCGCCAATTGCGGTGCTCGACGCACCGGCCTCGGCCCGCATGGCCATTGCCGAAGTGCTGACCAATCTCGCCGCCTCACCGATTAACGCCACCGCCGATATCAAACTTTCCGCCAACTGGATGGCGGCTTGCGGCCATCCGGGTGAAGATGCCGCGCTCTATGCAACCGTTAAAACTGTCGGCATGGAGTTTTGCCCCGCGCTGGATATTGCCATTCCTGTCGGCAAGGATTCGCTCTCGATGAAAACCCGCTGGGCCGACAACGGCATTACCAAAGAAGTCGTGTCGCCGGTGTCATTGATCGTGACCGGCTTTGCATCCGTGAGCGACATTAACCGCGTGCTGACCCCGCAAATGCAGCCGATTGCGGATTCCCACCTGCTGCTGATTGATTTGGGCTTCGGCAAAAATCGGCTGGGCGGTTCGGCTTTAGCGCAAGTGCATGGTCACATCGGCCAAATTGCGCCCGATATTGCCGCAAAACCCCTGAAATCCCTGTTTGACACCATCCAATTGCTCAATGGCTTGGGGCATATTGTGGCCTATCACGACCGCAGTGATGGCGGACTGATTACCACGGTGCTGGAAATGGCCTTCTCCGGTCATTGTGGCTTTCACATCGATTGTGGCAGCTTGAGCGGCGACACCCTGGCTGCGTTGTTTAACGAAGAAGTGGGCGTGGTCATTCAAGTTCGCGCAGCAGACCTCAGCTTCGTGAAAGATCAATTCGCCCAAGTCGGCTTGGGCGAAGCGCTGCATGAGTTAGGCCGCCCCGTTGCGGGCGATGCCATTCAAATTAACTGGCACGGCAAACCCCTATTTGAGGCAAAACGTGGCGATTTGCATCGGATTTGGTCTAAAACAAGCTTCCTGATGGCAAATTTGCGCGATAACCCAGTCTGCGCCATCGAGGAATATGATCGTTTGCTGGATGAAGAAAACCCCGGTTTATCGACCGCAAAGGCTACCTTTGATGTGCGTGAAAACATTGCCGCACCCATGATAAACAGCGGCGTTCGCCCGAAAATCGCCATCCTGCGCGAGCAAGGCGTGAACGGGGAGATCGAAATGGCTGCCGCGTTTGATACGGCGGGCTTCACGGCAGTGGATGTCCATATGAGCGACTTGCTCGCCGGCCGCGTCGATTTAACCGATATGCACGGCTTGGCGGCTTGCGGTGGGTTCTCGTATGGGGATGTGCTGGGCGCCGGTTCCGGCTGGGCGCATGCGATTCGCTATAACCCGCGTGTGTTTGATGCGTTCAGCACGTTCTTCAATCGGCAAGATACCTTCGCGCTGGGCGTGTGCAATGGCTGCCAGATGCTCTCGCAACTGCATGATTTAATTCCCGGTGCGACCAGCTGGCCGCGATTTGAGCGGAATCAATCGGAGCAATTCGAAGCACGGCTGGCCTTGGTGGAGGTACTGCCCACCCCCTCCCTGTTTTTCACGGGCATGGAAGGCTCGATTCTGCCGATTACCGTCGCCCATGGTGAGGGACAGGTGCGATATCGCAATCCCATCGATTCGGAAGAAGCCTACAACACCTTGCGCTATGTGGATGGCCACGGCATTGCGACCGAAATTTATCCCGATAATCCGAACGGTTCGATCTGGGGGCAAACCGGCTTTACCACACCCGATGGTCGCTTCAATATTCTCATGCCACACCCGGAGCGCGTGTGGCGCAACAGTCAGTTTTCCTGGAAGCCGGAGTCGTGGTCGCAGGGTCAATTTGAAGATCGCAACGCTGCTGAAGGCCCATGGCTGCGGCTGTTCCGCAATGCCCGCCACTGGTTAGGCTAGCGGCGCATGTCGCACAGTCACTCATGAACAGGGCGATGCCGAAATTCGTGCCGCCGCCCGTTTTCGTGCTGATGGCAGGCTCCACGATGTGGGGCATCACATGGATTTGGCTCAAGGCAATTGATGACATGGGCGTGGGGCCGATTCTCATTTCGGTCATTGCCTATGGCGTACAGTTTTTGATGCTGCTGCCGTGGGTGCTACCCGCCGTATGGCCGCGTCTGCGCACGGATAGCGCCCGTCCGCTGGCTTGGCGCTGGTTGCTGCCACTGGCGCTGCTGAGCGGCATTGCGGGCATCGGTTTTGCCGTGGCGATGGTGTATGGCGATGTGGTGCGTTCGATGCTGCTGTTTTTCCTGATTCCCGCTTGGGGCGTGATTTTTGGCCATGTTTTTCTGCATGAACCCTTAACCCGGCTACGCATCACGGCGGTCATTCTGGCCATTGGTGGCGCAATAGCAATTCTCGGCCCGGATATCCACTGGGGGTTTTCCATTGCCGATTTAGCGGCACTCACCGCTGGACTTGCGCTGGCTGCATCCAATGTCGTGTTTCGCTATCTGCAAGCGGAGCCGATGCTGCTGAAGCTCTCGATCATGCAACTCGGTGGTGTCGTGTTTGGGCTGGCCGCGCTTATGATGTGTCCCGAACCCCTGCACACCATCACCCTGCCCGGCCTGGTGCACAGCGTGGTCTATGGCAGCACATTGCTGCTGGGTGCCATGCTCGCGACGCAATATGCCGTAGAGCGCCTGCCCGCCGGGCGCTCGGCGGTGCTCATGACACTCGAACTGCTGGTCGCCAGCGGCACCGCCATCTGGATTGGGCATGAACATCCGGCGTTCACGGTCTGGATGGGCGGCGGGTTGATTCTCACCGCCGCGCTACTGGAAGCCACCAGCCATCAGCCCGATTCAGACCCGGCTCATGATCAAGCCAAACCATGAATCCCGATCAGTACCAAGGGCTGAACGCGCAACAATCCGCCGCCGTGCGCCATCTGGATACCCCGCTTCTGGTGTTGGCCGGTGCCGGTTCAGGCAAAACTCGCGTCATTACTGAAAAAATTGTTTATCTGATTGAAAAAAAAGGCATTCCTGCCTGTCATATATTCGCGGTGACATTCACCAATAAAGCCGCCAAAGAAATGGCGGCGCGAACCACCGAACGCCTCACCCCCGAACGCCGGCGTGGGTTGAATATCTCCACGTTTCACACCTTAGGCTTGAATTTTATTCGCCGAGAATATGCCGCAATGGGCTTGCGTACGGGCTTTACCGTGTTCGATGCCGACGACAGTTTGGCCTTGTTCAAATCGCTCATCGGCCACAGTGAATACAAGGACATCATCGAACCAAAGGCCGCGCAATGGCAAATCTCGCAATGGAAGAATGACCTGCGCACGCCGCAAACCTGCTTCGAGCAAGCCGAAGATGAAGAAGCGCGGACACTAACCGGCATCTACGATCAATATCAACGCCAACTTGCCGCCTGTAACGCGTTGGATTTTGATGATTTGATTGGCCGTCCGGTCGAACTGCTGCAACAAGATGATGCGGTGCGCGAACGCTGGCAAGCCCGAGTGCGTTACTTGCTCGTGGATGAATACCAGGACACCAACACCACCCAATACGAGCTGGTGCGCTTGCTGGTCGGCAAACTCGGCGCGCTCACCGCCGTGGGCGACGATCACCAATCCATTTATGCCTGGCGCGGCGCACGGCCCGAGAATCTCAATCGACTGGCGGTCGATTTCCCGAATTTAAGCCGTATCAAACTCGAACAAAATTACCGCTCCGTGAATAGTATTCTGCAGGCGGCGAATTATCTCATCGCCTTGGATACCACCACCCAAGCCAAACAGCTCTGGAGCAACATCGGTGCCGGTGAACCGCATCGGGTGATTATCTGCGCCACCGCCGAGGATGAAGCCG
Organism: Pseudomonadota bacterium; assembly: GCA_021801265.1. Lineage (GTDB taxonomy): Bacteria > Pseudomonadota > Gammaproteobacteria > Halothiobacillales > Halothiobacillaceae > Halothiobacillus. The sequence continues at coordinate 107,536 of JAJYYE010000010.1, forward strand.
AGCGCATCGCCACCGAAATTCTGCACCGCCATTTTCGCGCGCAAACCGAATATCGAGATTTTGCCGTGTTATATCGCGGTAATCATCAAGCGCGCTTAATTGAACAAGCGCTGCGTAAACTCAATATCCCATATAGCCTTACCGGCGGGCAATCCTTCTTCGAGCGCGCAGAAATCAAAGACGGCATGAGCTATCTGAAGTTGCTGGTCAACCCCGATGACGATGCCGCGTTTCTGCGGGTGATTAACACCCCGCGCAGGGAAATCGGCCCTACCACCATCGAAAAACTCGGTGGCTATGCCCGCGAACGGCGCAGCTCGCTGTATCAGGCAGCGCGTTCCATGGGTATTCAAACCGTGCTCGATGCCCGCGCCTGCGATCGGCTACAGCGCTTTTGTGTCTGGCTTGAAGGCATGCGTAATCAACGGGATACCGATGCCATCGGTGTGATTCGGCAGGTGTTCGCCGCAATTGATTACCCGGCTTATCTACGCGAACAGGAAACCACGCCCAAGGCCGCCGATCGCCGCTGGCAGAATATTGAAGAATGGCTCGACTGGCTGGCAAAAATCAGCGAAACCAGCGCTGAAGCCGGAGAAATAATGGATCTACCCACCCTCGCCCAGCGCATGACCCTGCTCGGCATCCTCGATCAGCAAACCCGAGAAAAAGACAGCAACGCGGTAGCGTTACTCACGTTGCATGCCGCCAAAGGGCTGGAGTTCGGCCACGTATTCATGGCGGGCATGGAAGAAGAAATTCTGCCGCACCGCGATTGCGTCGATGACGACCGCCTCAGCGAAGAGCGCCGACTCTGTTTCGTCGGCATCACCCGCGCCCGGCTCTCGCTCACCTTCACCCTCACCAAACGTCGCCGTCGCTATGGCGAATGGCTCGACACCACCCCCAGCCGCTTTCTCAATGACATCCCCGCCGAATTGCTGCACTGGCAAGGCGAAGGCATCGAACAACCCAAAGCCGTCACCCAGGCGCAAGGCCGCGATCATCTGGCCGGGATTCGAGCCATGTTGGGAAAATCCTAGTGGGTAGCCCGGATGAAATACAATGGAATCCGGGCTACTGGCTACAGTCCGCATTCAACCGAATTCCGTCGAAGCGGACTCATCCCCGACAGCACGGCCCACATTAACGCACGCTATCCATCATGAGACTCAATCACTCAAACGTCTTGAGGCCAAATCAATGGACCGATTCAATAAGCTGGGTTGACAGACGTGCGCAGATGTCGACTCATTCCATAGGTAAACCCTGCCGCCAGCACGATAAAGCCGGCGGAAATCAACAAGCATCCCTCAAATCCGATCGTTTGATAGGCATAGCCTGATAATATCGTACCGAGCAGGCGGCCGCCCGCATTGGCGGCATAGTAAAAGCCGACATTCATTGCGGCTTTATCCATCGAAGAATAATTGAGAATCAGATAGGAATGCACCGCTGAGTTGATGGCGAATACGGCACCGAAAATAGCCAAACCGAGGGTGACCACCCAACCGGGTTCAAAATCGGCAACCAAACCGGCCCAGATCAGTAAAGGCGTAGCAATGAGAATCAGGCTCCAGAGCAGCGCCGTGTGCGCCCCTATCGGTCGCTTCCGGCCGCGCAACAACGCCGGTGCGCTGGCTTGCACGATGCCATAACCCACCACCCACAAGGCGAGGTAGGCACCGACCCATTCAAAATCCCAGCCGATCGAGACGAGATACACCGGCAAAGCGACCACAAACCACACGTCCCGAGCGCCAAACAGGAACAATCGGGCGGCGGCAAGCCAGTTGATGGCCGGTTCCTGCGCGAATAATCCGCTGAATTTTGCTTTGACCTTCATCGCGCCCAAGCCCGAAGGCAGGGTCAGCGTGGCCGTAAACCCCACCACCAGGAGCAGCGCCAAGGCCAAATTGGCGCCCTGAAAGCCGATGATCGAAAGTAACGCCGCGCCGACGAAAAACCCGATGCCTTTAAGCGCATTTTTCGAGCCGGTAATCCATGCGACCCAGGTGAATAACTGCTCATCCGAAGCGCCAGCCACCAATTTCACGCCCGCCTTTGCCGACATTTTATTCAGGTCTTTCGCGATACCGGACAGCGCCTGTGCGGCCATGACATACCCTACGGTCAGCAGCGGATTGGGCACCGTCAGCATCAACAGCGCAGCGATTTGCAGCGCCGTGCCCATCTGCATGGTGCGGTTCAAACCAATCCGCGCCCCCAGCCAGCCACCGACGAAATTGGTGACGATGCCAAACACTTCGTAAAACACGAACAGCATCGCAATGGCAAACGGTGAATAGCCCATTTGATAAAAATGCAGCACCACCAGCATCCGGATGGCGCCATCGGTGATGGTAAAGGCCCAATAATTGCCCGTAATAATCAGATAATTTCGCAGGGCGGCTGTCATGGATTATTTCTCACAGCCTACCAACGAGGCCAACTCGACCAGGCGGTTGGCATAGCCCCATTCGTTGTCATACCAGGCCAGCACTTTGACCATGTGCTCATCAATCACCATCGTCGATGGCGCATCGACGATCGCCGAACGCGCGTCATTGACAAAATCAATCGAGACCAGCGGTCGGATTTCATAACCCAAAATCGTCGGCATTTTTTCGGAAGCCGCCTTAAGCAAGGCATTCACTTCCGCCACGGTGGTGGCGCGTTTGGGCGTAAACACAAAATCGGTGAGCGAGGCATTAAGCAACGGCACGCGCACCGCCAAGCCGTTCAGCAGCCCGTTCAATTCGGGGAAAATCTCGCCAATCGCCTTGGCTGAACCGGTGGTGGTGGGTGAGAGCGACATCGATGATGCCCGTGCCCGCCGCCAGTCTTTATCGCCCTTATCGACCACGACTTGCGTGTTGGTGAGATCGTGCATCGTCGTCATCGTGCCACGCACAATGCCCAGGCCCTCATGCATCACTTTCACGACCGGTGCCAGGCAATTGGTGGTGCATGAAGCGGCTGTCACGATTTTGTGTTTTTCGGCATCGAATAGATGGTCATTGATACCCATCACGACATTCAACACTGCAGCGTGCTTGACCGGCGCGGCCACAACCACGTGCGGTGCACCTTGAGTCAGATGGGCGCTGATCTGCTCGAAACTGCGCCATTTTCCGGTCGATTCGATGACGACATCTACGCCGATGGCGCGCCAGTCGAGTCCGGCAATCGTTTTGCACATTGAAAACCCAATGCGTTGACCGTTGATCGTAATGCTGTGCTCGTCCGCAAAAATCGTCTGCGGCCAACGTCCATGCACCGAATCAAATTCGGTGAGATGGGCCATGCACGGTGCATCGCCGGCAATTTCATTGATATGCACCACCGACAAGCCCAGCTCAGGCCGATCAAACAGTGCGCGCAGCGCCAAGCGGCCCATGCGGCCGTAGCCGTTTATTGCGACACGAATCGTCATTTTCTATTCACTCATTAAACCCATGGCACTAATTTCATCGCGGATGCGAATTTTTTCGATGGCGTAATCGGAAAGTTGCGTGAGCAAACGCACACGCGTTTCCAAGGTACGACCCGCTTCAATAAAGACACTGACCGGATCCTGATCCGGGTGAGCCGCCATTTGCCGTACCGGATCGCTAACCCCCCAATGGGCAGTAATCGGCCGGCCGGGCCAGGCGGGGCAAGCCTCATTGAGCAAGGTATCGCACACGGTAATCACCAGATCCATCTTTGGTGCATCGGGCGTTAAAAATACCGACCAGTGCTTTGCGTGTATGTGCGCGGTGGGTAAATCGAAACGCCTTAACGCCTCAAACGTCATGGGATGCACCGATGCGGCGGCGCTTTGACCCGCCGAATATGCCTTAAATCGGCCTTGGCCCCAACGATTTAACAGGGCTTCAGCCAAAATCGAGCGGGCACTGTTGGCGACACACAAAAACAAGACGTGGAACACTTTATCAGGCTGGGTTTCTGCGGATGGCGCTTCGATTTGCGCCGAGGCGTCCGACAGAAGATCATGATTACTCAAATAAATCTCGTGTGCTTGTTGCAGTAATTGGTAGCCATTAACACTCAATGACCAGCTCATACGCGATAATCGCAAAATTTCCCGCACCCACATGGGCATGTTTGGGCTTAACGCATAGAGGTTTGACGTGCCTTTACGGGTCAATGCGAGCCAATTGTCGTCCATCAATACGCCAATGTGCCGCGAAACGGTCGATTGCGGTTTATTGAGTAACATTTGCACATGGCAGACACATAAGCACGGCTCGGATTCGAGCAGCATCAAAATACGCAATCGCGTTTCATCGGATAACGCCGAAAATAACAGCTCAGGGTTTTGATGCAGATCATGAAGGTTCATCGCCCATCCATCCGTAAAAGCGGATATTAAGGGTTGCAGCTTAATCTCCGTCTATGACAAAACAGTGAAGCAGCTCATGCCGTCACAAAATATCCGACCTAAACCTGATTCTCACCCGAAAAAATAACCCACGTAAGTGAGGCATGGCGTGCCCAACGATGGGACGAACCTGTCGTCAGCTGCCTGCGCTGAACGGAACGCTGACGGTATCGCCAGGCGGTTTTTAGAAATCTAAATCACTTTGAATCGCCGTGATGCCCGCTGCACCGCAAATATCATCATTCGCGCCGCCCGGGGCGCCCGAAACACCAATCGCGCCGACCACACTACCGCCCGCACTTATCGGCAAACCGCCGCCAATCATCACAACACCGGGTTGAGACATGATGGCTTTTTCAGCCGAATCGGGTTTGGTGACGTTTTCCGCGACAGCCGAGGTCGCACTGCGCCAGCTCGCTGCGGTTCGGGCCTTGCCAACTGCGACATCATAGGTATGCCAACCGGCCAAACGATCCCGCAAAACCACAATCGGCAAGCCAGAAGGATCGGTAACAGCCACCGTGATGGACCAACCATGTTTGGTGCATTCAGTTTTGGCGGCTTCTGCCGCTTTTAATGCGAACTCGGGCGTGATGATCCTTTGCGACCAAGTCGCCGTGGGCTCGTCAGCCATCAAATCAGGGCCAGATAGTACGGACATCACACCAAAGGCAATGAGCGAGGGAATGATTTTCATGTGTTTTTTCATGTCGTTTCTTCTTTGGATTAATTTCAAGAACAATCAGTAACCAGGTGTGCTTAACCGCACGATGTGTTCCCATCACGGCAACAGCCTGACGAAGAGACCGAATCGCCGGGCGTGCAGCAGGGCCCAGGGGACGATGCAACCAACCACGCCGAAATTGCTTCACGCCGAGGCACACTGCCGCTGTGCACAACCACCTCATCGATCACGACGGCGGGGGTAGACATCACGCCGTATCGCATAATGTCCTTAAAATCCTCGACTTTTTCGAGTGATGCGCGGTGATTGTGTTCGGCCAAAACCGCTTCAATGAGTTTGAAGGTTGTTTGGCAGTTCGCGCAGCCGCTACCTAAAATTTTGATGTTTGTCATGTTCTCTGCTCTCTCCTAAACATTTAGTGAATCACGGCATTGAATACATAGCCGACAAGCATAATCCCGACGGCCACCACACTGGCGAAGATCACAATCAATTTGACTTTCATGACCTTGCGCAAAATCAAAAACTCCGGCAATGATAAGGCCGTCACCGCCATCATGAAGGCCAAAGCACTACCAATCGCCGCGCCTTTGGCGACCAAAGCCTGCAAAATCGGCACCATGCCCGCCGCATTGGAATACATCGGCACGCCAATCAATACCGCCGCTGGCACCGACCACCAGTGATCTTTACCCATCAAACCCACCATAAAATCTTGTGGCACATAGCCATGAATGGCCGCACCCAGCCCAACCCCAATCAAAATATAGGGTGCAACCTTGAGCACGATCGAGCGCATGCCTTGCCAGCCTGCCGCAAAGCGAGCCTGCCATCGCTGCGCCTCGTCCCCGGTTGCAGCCACGGGCATGTCGAATACCCAAGGCTCAACCCACTCACGCGCATTCAAACGGCCAATCACCCAACCCGAGGTCATGGCCACTGCCAGCCCCATCACTAAATAAAACAACGCGATTTTCCAGCCAAACAAACCAAACAGCAGCACCAGTGCGACTTCATTGACCATCGGCGCGGCCACCAAAAATGAAAAGGTCACGCCTAACGGCACACCAGCCGTTAAAAAACCAATAAACAAAGGGATGGCCGAGCAGGAGCAGAATGGCGTCACAATCCCGAGCATCGCGGCCATCACATTACCCACGCCGGCTCTACGCCCCGCCAGTAAAGCGCGGGTTTTTTCAGGGGTAAAAAAGGTTTGTACCACGCCCGCAACAAAGGTGATCAGCGCCAACAGCAACAACACCTTGGGCAGTTCAAACACCAGAAAAGCAAGTGCATTGAATAAATGACTGTGCGGATTGAGTGGAATCCAACACATCAGCGCATCGGTGACGGGTTGTAAATTCCAATAAATCACGAACCAGCTTGTAACCAAAATGGTCGGCCACACCCAAGCGCGCCATGCGGCGGGGGTAAAAGGTGTAGGTTCGATGTGGGCGATAGTCATAAATTCCTCGAAAATGTCTGTGCTCTTGGTGAGAAGACGGTAAACGAGGCAAAAAGATGCAGATGTTTTGGGTGTTTTTTAAAAACGTATTACGAGCAGGGTGAATCTGTACGGCAACATACGTTGTGCTGCTCATCAAATTGTACGCCGCAGCGCGCCACCATTGCCGCTCGTAGCCGTATCCGCGCACGCAGCAGGCGCGATTTCGCCGCCGCAAGCGTTAACCCCCGTTCATCGGCAAACTGTTGGACGGTTTGATGCGCCAGATCACAAGCGCGAATAATCACCTGATCACTGGGCAATAACGCGGCCAGATTGGGCTCTATGCAATCGAGCAAGTCATTGAGTGGGGTATCGGTGCGGGTTTCTTCTGAAAATAGTTCATCAAAATCATCGGGCAATGCCGCTAACCGGTGATCTTTACGCCAATAATCCACCAACACATTTCGGCATACCGAAAACAGCCAGGCACGCGGGTTGGTGAGCGAACAAAATGGTGCGCCCTGCTGCAGGGCGCGTAAAAATACCTCTTGAATCACATCATCGGCATGCGCGTGATTCGCCGTTTTGCCGGTCACAAATCGGCGCAATTCAGCTTCGTGGTTGAGCCACGCTTGCTCAGTGCAATGAAACTTTTTTTTGACAAGCGATTGAGGCATTTTTTAGCTAAGGTGCGGCCAAGGTGTGCGGCATAAAAGGCAAAAGTTCATCATGCAGGTATCAGCTAAAGTTCATCTATCCCCTCGAATGGGGTTATTCACAAAAACTGTGGATAACCTTGGGCATAACTTTCGCTCGGGTATGGACAATCAAGTGTTTACAGGTTTTGGTCAAAATTTAACCAGCACCGAAAATTTAAAAAATAAATCATTAAAAACAATAGGTTGATAAATTAACCAAACTAAGTGACTGATCTATAACACGCAAAAAATACACGGTATGGCAGACAGGCAACTTTGTGCATAGTTAAATGATGTCAAGCAGAAAAATCGCGCAAATAGCGGTTTTTCTGCTTGCAATTTAGGTTTGATCTTTTGCGCCAATTAACTCAATGGCATAGCCATCGGGGTCGGCCACAAAGGCGATAATCGTGGTACCGGCATTCATGGGGCCGGCCTCGCGCAGAATCTTGCCGCCCTGCGCTTTGATGGCCGCAGTGGCCTCATACACATCCGGCACTTCAAGCGCAATGTGACCATAGCCCGTGCCGATATCGTAGGTATGGTCGCCCCAGTTGTGGGTGAGCTCGAGCACGGTGTGATCCGTTTCATCACCATAGCCGACAAAGGCCAGAGTAAACTCACCTGCCGGATAATCTTTTTGTCGCAAGAGCTTCATACCCAGCACGGTGGTGTAAAACGCAATCGAGGCGTTCAAATCGCGGACGCGCAACATGGTGTGTAACATTCGCATAAGGCATTAACTCCTGATTTCAGCTCATTGAAAATAAAAACTCGTTGTCTAAACCACGCTGCAAATCCCGAATAATGTCGATTGGATCTTCTAACCCAATGGCTAAACGAATTAACCCATTGCCAATACCCGCCTCACTCCGCTGCTGCGGGGTGAGGCGGCCATGGGTGGTGGTCGCCGGATGCGTGATGGTGGTTTTGGCATCGCCCAAATTGGCAGTAATCGAGATCATTTGGGTGGCGTTAATCACCTTCCAGGCCGCTGCCTGGCCCCCGACCACTGCAAACGACACAATCGCACCCGGCCCCGACTGTTGTCGCGCAATAATTTCAGCTTGCGGATGGTTTGCCAGCCCCGGGAAATTCACATGGGTCACTTGAGGGTGGTTAACCAAAAACTCCGCCACCTGCGTCGCGTGATCGCAATGCGCTTGCATCCGTAAGGCCAGTGTTTCCAACCCTTTCGCAAAAATCCACGCATTAAAAGGCGCCATGGTGGGGCCACAGGTACGTAAAAAGCCGCGAACTTCTTCCCCAACTTGGGTTTTGTTGCCGACCACGGCGCCACCAATGGCGCGGCCTTGGCCATCGAGATATTTGGTTGCGGAATGAATCACAATGTCCGCACCCAGGGCGAGGGGTTGCTGCAAAATCGGCGTACAAAAACAGTTATCCACGATCAGGCCTGCGCCGTGCGTGTGTGCCAGTTTGGCCAACCGGGCAATATCGACCACCTCACAGAGCGGGTTGGACGGGCTTTCCACAAACACCCAACAGGTTAAATCGGTGATAGCGGCTTCCCATTGCGCCCAGTCAGTGAGATCGACCCATTTCACGTTCAGGCCGAACTTGGCGAGGTATTTGTTGAATAGCACGCTGGTGGTACCAAACACTTGCCGCGCCACCACGACTTCGTCACCGGCGGAACACAGCGCCATGAAGGTACTTAAAATCGCGGCCATGCCGGAACCCGTCGCTACGCAGGCCTCGCCGCCTTCCAGTGCAGCAAGCCGGTCTTCAAACACTTTGGTCGTGGGATTAGTGAAGCGCGCGTAAATGTTGCCGGGTTCAGCACCCGAAAATCGGGCGGCTGCATGTTCAGCCGATTCGAATACGAAACTGGAGGTCGTGAAAATGGGCTCACTGTGCTCGCCTTCATTTGTCGGGTGATGACCCACGCGAATCGCACGGGTTTTGAGCTGCCAGGCGGGGTCTTCTTTACGATTCATGGGATTGTCCTATTCTGATTTATCTTGGTTAGCGGGGTGAGAATCAGGAAATTCAAAATATTGGTTGGCCAATTCATCAAACGCCGTAATTAACGCAAGTAACTCCGTCGTATCGCAGGCAAGTTCGGCAAACCGATATTCCGCCAGCGGTGCGATGGCGCATCGGGCAGGTAATTCGGCACATTCAACCAGGGTACTGTGCATGCGGGGCAGAAAAACCCACTGCAGCCATGCATGAAATTCCAAGGTATCAAAACAAAAAGGTACGGTGCTGGCCAAGGCCTTGGGCGAGGGCTCGGCGGTGGCTAACCCCACAGCGTACAGTGCATGCTCAATACGCCGTAGCAAGGTCAGCAATCCTGCTGGATTGGCTTTCTCCGGTGCCTGCAGTGGATGCTGCATTAGTGAATACGTGGCACGGGCGCGGTTTCTTCGCCCTCTTCCTCGGAATCGGCCCAGAACAACCGATGTGGAATCCATTGGCCACGGCCAATTTGCGCCGCATGAAACAAGGTGTGACCGGTGTACTCCTGTGCTTCATGAATGGCATTCACATAATCGGCATCAGATGCCTGTGCGATCAATCCGGCAATCGCCGCCGCCAGCGTGCAGCCTGAACCATGAAACTCGCCCGGCAACCGCTCATACGCAAAACGGCGGGGCGCAGCATGGCCATGGAACAGCCAGTTCTCCACTTCAGTGCCCGGCTCATCGCCGCCTTTGAGGAGTACATACGTCGGCCCCATGGCCAACAAAGACGCCCCACGTTCTTCCAGCGTATCGCCATCGGCATGTGCGAGTTTCACCAGTACCCGGGCTTCATAGGCGTTGGGGGTAAGAATCGTGGTCAAGGGGACCAGCAGATTTAACATGGCCCTGGCAATGGCTTCATCGGCCAATGTCCCGCCGCCGCCCGCAATGAGCACCGGATCAAGTACCACGGGGATATCGGGGTAATCCTTAAGAATGCTGTGAATAACCTCGACCAGCGCCACGCTGCCAATCATGCCGATTTTGATGCAGGTGACGGGCATATCTTCAAGCACGGCCCGAGCCTGTTCAATCACCAGGCTCGGGTCGGTTGGCACAAAGCGCTTTACATTCACCGTATCTTGCACGGTTAGTGCGGTGATGACCGTGGCCGGATGCACGCCCTGGCTGATAATGGCTTCAATATCCGCCTGAACGCCCGCACCACCACTGGGATCATGCCCGGAAAAAACCAGAACGACGGGGACGTTGATTTCGGAATTACTCATAATTCACCCTGGGTTATTAATCAATTAAGGCACCTTTGACCAACTCAAGGGCACACGCCGATTCACATCACCCGAGTGATTGAACAGAGTGGAAACCGAAAATCTCCTGTTCGGTTTCCGATCGCTGAACAAATCCAGGGGGCCTCTCATCAACTCCGTCGTGGCCGCGCCGGGACTGTGCGGGGTGGGATGCAAGGCGTGAAGGGAAGAGTTATTCTATTCACTTTACTTCACAACACAACAAATCGCCCTCAAAGCCCCGTCCCGTAGGGTTCCACCCCGTGTTTAAACAGGGCTCAACACGTCGTATCGGCCTTGGTATCGTAGAATACCTGCGATCGGCAGCCTCTGCCTCGTTTTGGGCCCTTGAGTGCAGCAACCCGGCGGGCTTCGCGTTGCACGAGGGCGTTGATCAGAGGCGCTAAGGATGGCTTTATTCAGAACATCCTTAAAGGGTACTGCAAAATGATTCGAGATGGGGTAACGTCAAACCTCGTCCCATGATCACCGAAGCCCAAACACCTCATGCAAAAAAAATCACTGCTTGCCCCCTTCCTGCGCGCCCATCGCTGGATTTGGCAGGCCAAACCCCATGAGCGCCATTTAAAGATTTCGCAACGCATCAGCCGGGTGACGCTGTATGTGGCGCAGGAAGTATTTAAAGGGAATTTGCAGCAAAGTGCCTTGGGGTTATCGTACATCACTTTGCTTTCGCTTGTCCCGTTGCTCGCGGTGAGCTTTTCTGTATTGAAAGCATTTGGCTCCGGTCAAGTCATCGAACCTTTTCTGGCCACCTTGCTTGAACCTTTGGGGCGTTCTGCCCCCGAGCTGACCGCTCGAATCTCCGGTTTTGTGAGCAATATCAAAGTTGGCGTATTGGGAATGCTGGGGATTGCACTGCTGTTTTATACCGTGATCTCGTTGATGCAAAAAATCGAGACCGTATTTAATGGCATCTGGCGGATTAACCGCTTGCGTCAACTCTCCACCCGTATTCCAATGTACTTGTCGGTGCTATTGGTCGGCCCTGTATTGGTGCTGGCCGCCACGGGGTTAACTGCCAGCCTGCTCTCAAATCAATTCGTCACTGATCTCACACAGCATTCGTTATTTAGCCCCTCCATCGCGTGGGTAACTTGGTTGTTCCCGCTTTTTTTGTGGGTTGCCGTCTTTACGTTTATTTATGCCGCCATTCCCAACACCCAGGTCAATTTTTCTGCCGCGCTGGTCGGGGGGATTGCCGCCGCTTTGGCATGGAATGGCGTGGGCTTAGCCTTCGGCGTCATGATTGCGGGTTCAACCGAATATACGGCAATTTATTCCGCGTTTGCGTCTTTGATTTTATTTATGGTGTGGCTGCAACTCGCATGGTTGATCGTGCTCATGGGGGCAAGTGTTTCTTATGCTTGGCAAAGCACGGATCGGCTTCGGCATTTTGAGCGCGCCGATTTGAATCGCCACTATGCGCTGATGGTTGCCGCGCTTGAAACGATCTCTCTGATTGATGCAAGCTTTAAAGAAGGCGGCGCGCCCCCCTCAACCAAAACCCTGAAAAACCGGCTGGTGCAAGCGCCCGAAATTGACCCGCTGCTCACAGAGCAGGCGCTTGATCTCCTCAATGCAGCCGCGTTGATTTATCAAGTCACGGCAGACGCCGAAGGGGGATGGCTCCCCGCCAAACCTGCCACATTAATCACCCTTGCTCATATTCGCACCGCCCTTTGGGGCGACCTAGGGGGCAACTTGGGGGAAAACTCGGCCTATCACCCCATTACCCAGCAGTGGCTGTATGTGGAGCAGACGGCAATCGAGCCACAACTCAGTGCGATTAACCTCGCAATTAATCACACCCCGCCTGCCGAGCCAAACCAATCGAGTGGAGAGAAAGCCGCTGTTGTGCTGCCGCGTGATTGATACGCATCGATTTATCGTTGCTTGCGGTGTCATTTTCAGCGGGGTGCTACGACGGTAGGCGGGGTTTCAACCCCGACACACAGCCCAACGCAATGAACCCAGAGAAATGCTGTGCCGCGCAGAGTCAGGAATCACGGAAGGGGGGCGCGCTACGCATCGGCCGGGGATCAACCCCCGCCTCTCACCGTCTGAGAACAGGCAAGGTTCGATCCCCTCCGGCTAAAATGGGCTCAGGCCGAGGGCGGTGCAGGACCAGTGACTTCTTCGTCTAACGCCCGTAAAAAGGCCATTTTTTCAGCAATTTTCGCCTCAAGGCCGCGCGGCACGGGCTGATACCAAGCGGGTTCATTCATGCCCTCAGGCAAATAGGCTTCGCCGGCGGCGTAGGCGTGCGGTTCATCATGGGCATACCGATAGGCATGGCCATAGCCGAGCTCTTTCATCAGCCGAGTCGGGGCATTTCGCAGATGAATGGGTACCGTGCGGCTTTGATCACGCTTTACGAAGGCCATCGCTTGGTTGAACGCGGTGTAACCTGCATTGCTTTTGGGCGCAATCGCGAGATAAATCACCGCCTGCCCCAAAGCAAGTTCCCCTTCTGGCGATCCCAGGCGCTCATAAGTTGTGGCCGCATCATTGGCAATTTGCAGCGCACGCGGGTCAGCCAAACCAATATCCTCCCAAGCCATGCGCACAATGCGCCGCGCCAGATATTTGGCATCCGCACCCCCATCCAACATGCGGCACAGCCAATACAACGCCGCATCGGGGTGCGAACCACGCACCGATTTATGCAAGGCGGAGATTTGATCGTAGAAACTCTCACCGCCCTTATCAAAGCGGCGGGTGCTTTGGGTTAGGGTGTGGTGAATAAATTCCGCTGTCATTTCAGTGCGTTGCGTGGCGACAGCGGCGGTATTGAGTTGCTCCACCAGATTCAGCAAGCGGCGCGCATCGCCATCGGCCAAATCAATGAGCGCCTTGATGGCTCCTGGCGTAAATACCAAATGAGCCAGGACCTGAGTTTGTGCCCGCGTGATTAATTGACCTAACTCATCCTCGGTCAGTGAATGCAATACATACACCTGCGCCCGCGAGAGCAGGGCAGAATTCACCTCAAAGGAAGGGTTTTCCGTGGTGGCTCCAATTAAGGTCACCAGGCCCGATTCCGCATATGGCAGCAACGCATCTTGCTGAGCTTTGTTAAATCGATGAATTTCATCAATAAACAAAAGCGTTGGCTGACCAAGGACGAGATTGTGCTCGGCCTGATCCATCGCGGCACGAATATCTTTTACGCCAGAAAATACGGCTGAAAGCGCAATAAACGCACTATCGAAGGCGTGTGCCATCAGCCGCGCCAAGGTGGTTTTACCCACGCCCGGCGGTCCCCATAAAATCATGGAATGCGGCTTGTGCGCCTCAAACGCTAACCGCAGGGGCTTGCCGGGACCCAACAGATGAGTTTGACCAATCACGTCCTCGATTGAGGAAGGTCTTAACGTTTCTGCCAAAGGCTGCCTTGGGAAGGGCTTCATAGAGGGATTGGGTTCGTTACCGAATAGATCAGTCACGGCGAGGGCAAGGGCGCGATCTAACGACTGTTAACCACATCCACCCCGGCAGGCGGGGTGAATTTGAATAAAGCATCATCTACCCGCTGATTTACCGCACGCGCGCTAAATTGGACGGTGGTACGGTTCCCCAATTTATCGGTAAACACCATCGCCTTGATACCTTTGGCATCCATACCGATTTGCACTTGGGAAAAATCGCTTTGCTGCGTGCGGTCGCTGAGGGAATACCACGATAAACCATCGTTACTACCGATACTACTGAGGGCGAACACCTTTTCAAGCGGTTGATTTCCCAAGAAAATTCCAATCGGTGCCCCCCGATTTTCAGCCAGCGGGCTCTGGGTAACCTGCGCGAGATCGGGGTCGTAGACCCACAGTATGCCCGCACTTGCGATGAGTTTCTGCACATAGGGCTTTTCATACGCCCAATAAAATTGACCGGGACGCGACAACACAAAATTACCGGTGGAACCAGGCTGGGTTTGGCCGCGCACATTGACTTGCTTTTGCACGAAGTCCGCAGAAAAAGTTTTAAGATTTTTAACGAATTCAGTCAGCGGGCGAACATCGGACTCAACCGTATCCGCGCCCAGGGGGAAAACCTGCGTATCGGCCATTGCAGAGCCGATCAGGGCAGGGCTTGACGATGCGATAACAAATAATAAGACAATCAACCAACGGGCCATGTGCAATACCTGAAATCGGTGAAAAATGCCGAATACGTAAAAAACCAAACGGGAAAACTAACGGGGTGGCGGTGGCGCCAGCACTTCCCGTGCGCCATTGGCCTGCAATTGACCCACAATGCCCTCGTTTTCCATTTCTTCAATCAACCGTGCAGCGCGGTTGTAGCCGATTTTCAATCGACGCTGTACATACGAAATCGATGCCTTGCGAGTTTCGGTGACAATGGCTACCGCTTGATCGTAATACTCATCTATCGCCTCACCGGAAGCGGAAACCGGCCGCTCACCGGGCAACATCACTGAGGATGCCGATTCCTCCGATAAGACCGCTTCGATGTAATTCGGTTCACCCAAGGCTTTCAGCGCCTCGACCACGCGATGCACTTCATCATCGCTCACAAAGGCGCCGTGCACCCGCATGGGTAAGCCTGTTCCGGGCGGCAGATACAGCATATCGCCATGCCCCAGCAGGCTTTCTGCGCCCATTTGGTCGAGAATGGTACGCGAATCAATTTTGGAGGACACCTGAAACGAAATTCGCGTGGGAATATTGGCCTTAATCAACCCCGTGATCACATCCACCGAGGGTCGCTGAGTGGCGAGAATCAGGTGAATGCCCGACGCCCGCGCTTTTTGCGCCAAACGCGCAATCAGTTCTTCCACTTTTTTGCCGACCACCATCATCATGTCGGCAAATTCATCAACCACAATCACAATGTGCGGCAGGCGTTCCAGCTCTGGCGCGGGCAAATCAGGGTCGAAGGCCTCTGCCGGATTGTGGAACGGATCACGCAGCGGCTCACCCTTGTTGGCCGCATGGGTAATCTTTTCGTTGCAGCCCGCCAAATTGCGTACCCCCAACGTGGACATGAGTTTGTAGCGGCGCTCCATTTCACCCACCGCCCACCGCAACGCATTGGCGGCCTCTTTCATGTCGGTGACCACCGGCGCCAGCAAATGCGGAATGCCTTCGTAGACCGATAACTCCAGCATTTTAGGGTCAATTAAAATCAAGCGAACTTCATCGGCAGTGGCTTTGTACAGTAAGCTCAAAATCATCGCATTCACGCCCACCGACTTGCCGGAGCCCGTCGTGCCTGCAACGAGAAGATGCGGCATGCGGGCCAAATCGGCCGTGATTGCGCTACCCGCGATATCTTTACCCAGTGCCATCGTGAGCGGCGAACGGCTATCTTGATAGGGCCTGGATTCAATTAACTCACGCAATGCGATGATCTCGCGCACTTGATTGGGAATTTCCAAACCCACGGTCGATTTACCCGGAATCACCTCGACCACACGCACCGACACAATCGACAAGGAGCGCGCCAAGTCCTTGGAAAGATTTGAAATCTGGCTCACTTTAACCCCAGGTGCCGGTTGCAATTCAAACCGGGTGATCACCGGCCCGGGCGTGGCCGCGACCACCTCAACCCGCACGCCAAATTCCTCCAATCGATCTTCAATCAACTCAGACATGGATGCCAAAACATCCGGGCTAAAACCCGTTTGCCGTTGCGGCGCGAAATCCAGCAAATCCACAATGGGGCGACCGCCCGCTGTGCCTAATACCGGCTGGGGTTTGGGTGGGATTTTTGCTGTCTTGGAGGCAGCGCGCGGAGTCGCCGCCGCTTTCCCGGTCACTACAGCCAGATGGGCACCCTGGCCAGGGGGGTGGGCCGATGCGGCGTCAGCAAAACTCGGTTCAGGCATGAACGCGGACGGCACCGATGCATCATGGGCGTTGTTGGCCCGCCGCCGCGCGGCGGGCGCCACATAATCGGTTTGCACCGTCGGGATTTTGGTGGGCGCCGCCTGACCATCAGCGGCCCCGGTCGCGATGTGACGCTGCCCCGAAAACCGCCGCGAGACAAACTGAATGACTGACTCGAAAAAACGGCCTACCAACTCAAATACCGCAAACCAGGATAAACCCGACACCGTAGAAAATGCCAGCATCACAAAGCCGAGCATCAACACGGTAGCGCCCAATGCGCCCAGATAATGAATCACGCCGGTCGCCAGAACTTGGCCCACCACACCGCCCGCCGATCCGGCGGCGGCATTGGCCGGTGTGGCTTGATGAATCGCTGCCAACACACTCACCGCAAACACAGTGAGAATGACGCCGCCAATTTGAATCGCGAAAAACACATCCAGCAAACGATCGTCACTACGTAACCGCACGAACTGGCGCAGGGCAAACACAATCACCATGGGCGGCACGGCGTACGCGCCATACCCCAATAAGAACCGTGAAAAATCGGCCAACCACGCGCCCACGGCACCCGCCGCATTGTGAATCGCCGCCCCCTGCCCTGTGGTGGTGAATCCCGGATCATTGGGCGAATAAGTCCAAAGCGACAAGGCGTAATAGCCCGTCAACAGAACCAAGATAAACAAAACCGAATCAGCCACCATCCGCTGGGGCTGAAACAACACCGTATTTTTGGCAGAACTCATTTAAATCCGACTAAATTCAAGTTAATCAAAGCGAAAATGCACCGCACACTCATCTCGTTTGTCCCTGAGAGACGTGATCTAGAGCACAACGGGCAAGCCGGGTTCAAAACCCGCCACGGGCCTACTTAACAATCCGCAACCGCGAGCCTTTTGGCGCAGGGGCATTTGGCGGCGGTTCATCATCGGGCGTTTCTTCAGTCGGCGACTGCGGGGATTCATCCGATGGCGTCACGCTGGGTTTCGCCCGCAGCTTCTTCGGAGCAGTCACACCCGCCAAGCTTAATTTGGGCGCAGGGGCGGCCAGTTCGTCATCATCCATAAATTCTTCATCCGGCTCAGGCGGAAATTGTGCGCCGCTACCGAAATCCCGGTCATAAATACCAATCACCGCACGAATCGGTACAAAAATGGCTTCGGGTTTACCCGCAAAACGGGCTTCAAACGCAATCGCACGGCGATCCATCGAGAAGTTTCGCACGGCACTGGGGCTAATATTCAAATGAATCTGCCCCTGATCGACATGAGCTTGTGGCACTGACACGCCAGATACTGTGGCATCTACGACGATGATCGGCACATGACCCTGATCGACCGTCCAGTCATACAGGGCGCGAATAAGATACGGACGTTTAGATAACATGCGCGAACCTTAAACCTTAATACCGATCACGCATTTCGCGTTCAACCTCGGTGAGGCTCATTTGGAAGGTGGGGCGGTCGAACATGCGCTTCATGTAATCCAGCACGGGCTTGGCACCGGGGCCGGATAGCTCAACGCCATAAACCGGCAAGCGCCACAACAAGGCCGATAAGGTCACGTCGGTAAGGCTGTATTCTTCACTCATGAAAAAGGGCTGATGGCCAAACGCCGGTGCCAGGGCCAGCAAGCCTTCCCGTAGTGTTTTACGCGCACGGGACACGGTTTTTTCGCCCCGTTCAAACTCGGGGAGCAAGCCATACCAATCGCGCTCGATGCTATACAGCGCAGTGCGCACCTTGGCACGACTCACGGGATCAACCGGCATGAGCGGCGGATGCGGAAAACGCTCATCCAGATATTCCATAATCACACGGGCATTGGTAATGACGAGATCACGATCCGCCAAAACGGGCACGGTGCCCTCCGGACTTAAATCGTGAAAATCTTCCGGGATTTCGCCAAGTGATATGTCGATGACATCCGCTGTGAGCTCTTTTTCCGCAAGAACAATCCGCGTGCGATGGCAATCGGGATTCTCAGGGTTGGTAAACAAGGTCATGACCGAGCGGCGGTTGACAGTCGCCATAGGGCGTCTCCTTAAGAAATCAAGCGAAAAGATAGAGCATGATAGCAAATTGCCCCGAACTTATGGACAAGTCTGTTTCACATCGGGGATGCGAGTGCTTTTCGTCCGAGTAATAATCGATACACCACCGGCATGACGATCAACACCAGCGGCATTTGAATCACCAGTCCCGAGATAATGGCCACCGCCAAGGGTTGCTGCATGGCCGAGCCCTGCCCGAGCCCGAGCCCCAGCGGCAACAAGGCCAGAATGGCGGCCAAGGTGGTCATCGCAATGGGGCGGATGCGGTTACTGCCCGCGTCAATCAACATCGGAATACTCAAGGGTGCTGGCACGGCGCCTGTCGAATTTCTCAACACCATTAACTCGGAGAAATAAAATACAGCCACTTCGGTCACAATGCCGACAATCATAATCATGCCCATGAGCGCAGTGATATTCAGCGTTTGTCCGGCCAGCCACAAACCGGTGAACACCCCACCCACTGCCAGCATCGGGGCGACCATGATCGCGAGCGCAATCCGAAATTGTTCATACAGAAACAATAACGCCAAAAACACGAGCAAGGCGGCGGCAATAAACACCCCCATCAAGCCCGAAAACGCCTGTTGCTGTTGCAGATACAAGCCCGCCAATTGGTAATGCACGCCGGGGGGCAGCAAGCCCGGTTGCGCCAGGGCTTTTTTCACATCATGAATAGCCGCGCCATAACCCCGGCCATCAATTCGCGCCGATACGGATACCGCAGGCGTGAGATCGTGACGCGTAATTTCTGCAGTGCCATCAATCCGAGTGAGCGTAGCTACGCGTTGGAGGGGAACGAGATGCCCATCGGGCGCGCGCAGCTGCAGTTGCTCGATTTGCGCCAATGATTGGCGATCCACCGTGGGGATCCACACCCGCACGCCCAGCATTTGCTGGCCTTCGCGGATTTGTGTGGAAACCGCACCACTCAAAAATTGCCCCAATTGCTGAGTGATGGCTGCTGGCGTCATGCCTTCCAGCGCCGCCTTCACGTGGTCGATTTTGATATCGACCGAGCCACCGGCAATCACCAAACCATCATTGATTTCTTTCAAGCCCGAAACTTGTCCCAGAACCGCAGCCACTTTGGGGGCGAGGGTTTGCAGTGATGGCCAATCGACGCCGCTTAATACCACCACCACCGGGCGGGGGGAGCCGCTTAAATCCCCAATTAAATCCTGCATGGGTTGGTTCATGTCCAACAATTGGAAACCGGGCACTTCGGCAGTAATTTGTGCGGCAATGCGGTTCATCGCCGCGCCCTGCCCTTCGGGGCTTTTTAGCAACACAAACATATCCCCTTGATTCGCTTCGGTTAAGCCGCCGCCTAATTGGGTGCCGGTGCGCCGCGTCCAGGTTTTTACCTCGGGCGTGCTGGCTAGAATCTGTTCGACCTGAGCGACCAGTCGATCCGTTTCAATCAAAGAGGTACCGGGCGCGGTTTGATAATCCAGCACGAAGCCACCTTCATTCATTTCGGGCATAAAACCGGAAGGCACCTTGCCAAGCGCCAGTACGCCCACTGCAATCACCGCCGCAATCAGGGGCAGAATAACGAGGGGCATTTTGAATAAAAACTGCATCAGGCGCCGATAGTGCCGTTGTACGAAGCCCATCACCCGCCCCGTTGATTCGTTGGCGGCATCTTTAACGTCCAAAAGCTTATCGGCGATGAGTGGCAATGCGAGCCAAACAAACAAGAACGAAACGATCAAGGCGGTGGCCATCGTGAGCGATAGGGCTTTAAAAAATGCCCCCGTCACGCCATCCAAAAAAGCCAGGGGCGCGAAAATAATAATAGTTGCGGTGCTGGAACCCGCCAGTGGCTGGGTGAAATCATGCGCGGCTTGCATCACGGTGTGGGTACCGAGGCCTTCTTGATGCAAGCGGCGCGTGATTTGTTCGAGCATGACGATGATGTCATCCACAATCAGCCCGACCGCTGCCGCCATTCCACCCAAGGTCATGATATTAAAGCTCATGCCAAACAGACTTAAGAGCAAAATACTGGCTGATAATACCGTTGGCACCATAACGAGGGTCATCAGCGCAAGCTTGATGCTGCGCAAAAAGGCCAGGAGCACCAAGGTAGCAAACACGATGCCGAGCAAAATGGCATCGCGCACGGAATTCACTGAATCAAGAATCACCGTGCTTTGATCGTACCAACGCTCAAGATGAACCCCGGCGGGGAATTGGGCTTTCATCGTATCGAGTTTTTGAGCAATGGCCTGGCCGATCGCCACCGTGTTGCCGCCCAAGGTTTGATGTACCAGCACCACCACCGCAGGCTTGCCGTTCGCTGTGACAATTTGATATTGCGGTACACTCGCTGCGCGCACCGTGGCCACTTCTGCCAGGCGAATCACGCCGTTACTGCCCGTGCGCAATACCGTTTGGCGCACTTCATCGATGTTCGCAAAACGCGCATCGGCCAAGAGTAAATCCAGCCGACCGCGTGCCTGCAGCTTACCCACCGCTTGCAGGGTATTTGCTGCCGATAACGCCTGCACGACATCTTGCATGGAAAGCTTTAACGCGGCGAGTTTCATCGGATCAACCGTGACCCGATATTCGCCCACTGCCCCCCCTTGAATGGTGACCTGGCGCACGCCTTGAATGCTCGATAAGGCGGGCAAAAGCTGTAATTGCGCAAAGCGCCGTAGCGCCACAGGATCCACCGACGTTGAGGTGAGGCTATATGCGACGACGGGAAATTTGGTCGGGTCCATCCGCTTAACCTGGAATGTCACCCCCGCTGGCAACTGCCCCAGCGTTTGTGCCAATGCGGCTTGCACTTGCAGGACTTTTTGCGGTAAATCGCTACCCCAATTAAAACGCAAATCCACATCCGCAGAACCGCGGCTGGTGGTTGAATTGATCGCCACCACACCCTGCACGCTGCGCAATGCCTGCTCCACCGGAATGGTCACCTCCATTTGCATTTGATCAGCCGAGCGGTCGCCCGCATCCAGCGCCACCACAATGCGCGGGAATGAGACCGAGGGAAACAAAGACACCGGCATCTTGGTGGCCGCAAACACCCCTGCCAACACCAACAGCACCAATAAAAATAAAATCGAACGACGATGTGATAGCAGCCACTCGGCGAAGGCATTCAACCGCACGGCCATCATGGTTTAGGTGCCTGTATTGTCGGCACAGTGGGCTGAATGCGCACTGCCATGCCATCCTGCAGTACATATTGCCCTTGGGTCACAATCTGATCACCTACACCCAAAGCCCCAGATACCTGCGGTTCAATCACGCTTGATTCGCCCACGCGCAGCACCACATGGACGGGGATTGCCCTGGCAATTTTTTCATTGGCACCACGGCTCGCAGACTCGATCCAAAAAACCGTCGGCGTGCCGGAATCCATCAGTACCGCATCGGTCGGCACAAGCAAACCGCGCTGTGCAGGCAGATCAATGTCACCTTGCAAGGTTGTGCCCGTAATTAAAGGGCTGTTTTGGTCGTCGGGTTTGGCAATCACATCCAACAGGCGGGTCGCAGGGTTAATTTGACCATCCACCCGCAGCACGGTAGCGGTTTGCTGACCGTGGGCCGCAAATACCGAATGAAAGCGAATCCGCGTACCCGGCACAATGACAGCGGCATCCTCGGGCTCAATGCCAAACCGCAGC
This sequence comes from Pseudomonadota bacterium, assembly GCA_021801265.1. Classification (GTDB taxonomy): domain Bacteria; phylum Pseudomonadota; class Gammaproteobacteria; order Halothiobacillales; family Halothiobacillaceae; genus Halothiobacillus. The sequence continues at coordinate 129,570 of JAJYYE010000010.1, forward strand.
AACAACGCCTGTTGCGCCGATAAGGTGAGTAAGGCGCCCCCGGGGGCGACGATGCTGCCCACGGCCGCAGGCACCGTCATCACCAAGGCATCTTCGGTGGCTTTGATGGTTTGGACTGGTTGGTTGCTGCCGATTTTTTCCAGGGTTTTGATGCGCTGATCGGCATCCAGCACGGCTTGTTTGGCACGCACCACATCTTGATGGGTGGCCATTTGTCGCGCGAATAAATACTGTTTTTGGGTTAAATCCTGGTTCATCACTACCTGCTGCGATTGCGCCTGCTGGAAGGCCAGGTTCGCATTGGGATCGGTTTGCATTACCAGCAACGGCTGGCCTTTTTTTACCCGCTGGCCCGCTTCAACCAACACTCGGCTGACCTGCCCGCCGGTTTGCGTGGTGATGCTTTGCGTATGAGTTGGGTCGGCAATCACTTGGCCATAAGCGGCAATCGCGGGGGTCAGGCTTTGAATTTGCAGGGGTTGAACCGACACTTGGGCGATGACTGTAGGCTCGTCTGCGGCGCACGTCATCGGTGCCATTAAAAACCAGGCTAGCACCCCAAGCAGGGCAATCATCTGTCCTCCAGCAGTCATATGAAGCTGAATTCGGCTGCTATACCACGCGGATTGACACGGAATGAATAACCAGGACATCAGTATTTTTTCTCAATGGTGGATTCATCCACCGTGGATGTATTCATGGTGGATTTCTCTGGGCACCCCAACACGCCGAGCAAAGCCAATTGCGCCTGAACAATCGCTTGGCGGGTTTGAATGGCGTTTAATCGCTCGGCAGTGAGTGTTGCGCGCACGGCCAAATAGGAACCTGCCGAAAAATACCCGGCATCCAACGCAGTTTGGGCATTGGCGGCGGTTTTCTCCAAGGTGGGCAGGCGCGCATCAATTTGCGCTAAGCGGGCGCGATAAGCCGCAAGCTGGCTCTGCACGGCAGCCACATCACTCACGGCCTGATTAATCCGCACTTGAAATTCGGCCAACAGTTGCGCACGGCTGGCTTGGGCGACCGCCACGCCCGCTTGGGCACTGCCGAATATCGGCAGGCTTAACCCCACGCTGAACCCGGCGGTTTGCACATTGCTGGTATCGTTGGCATGGCTAAAGCCCAAGGTCAAGCCGGGAAATTGCTGCAATATGGCCGCCCGATAATTGGCATCGGCTTGCAACACACCAGCACGCAGGGCGAGTAAATCGGGGCGGCGAGCGGCGAGCTGTGTCAGCATCAAGTTTTGTTGTGCGGTATCAGGCGTTGCAATATTCGGCCAGCCCCGTGTCTGCCAAAACGTATCGGGCGCCAAGCCCATCAAGGCATTCATTTTCTGGTGCATTTGGATGGCCTGCAATTGCAACACATCCACTTGCCGCGCTAAATCGGCGGCGCGTACCACATCGGCCACTACCCGATCTTGGGTGATGTAGCCCTTCGCCAAGGCCGCTTCACCTTGACGCTGACGCGCGCGTAACTCGGTGAGCTCCACCGTTAATACGCGCGTTTGTTCGGCATTGGCCACCTGCTGGATATATAAATCACTGGCTTTAATTTGGGTGGTTAGGCCCAACCAAGTGTAGTTTAACTCTTGCTGAATTTGTGCGGCTTTTGCCGCGTCGAGGCGATCGTTACGCGAGATTATGGCCGATAAATCAAGACCGATGGCCTGATTCATGGCATTAATCAAGCCCGCGCCATTCAAGGGGTGATCCAGCGTTAAATTCAAGGAAGGATCGGGCAACGAGCCTGCTTGGCGTATGCGCGCCGCCGCAATCATCAACCCACGCTTGGCGGCCTTCAAATCCGGATTATTCTGCAACACCAGGGTTTGAATAGATCCCAAAGTAAGGGTTTCGGCCTCGGCAAGGTGCCCCGGCATGGGGGCCGTAGCGGGCAAAGCCGCAAAGTTGGGCTGTTGCGGTACGACTAAGGGCTGATATGGGGCGCAACCGGCCAGCAAAGCACTGATGGCCATCGCCATAACGGCGTATTTTCCATTTTTCACCAGCCTGTACGGCTGCTCAATCGAGTAGAACCATCCTGCGCGCATTCCTGCTTCCCCATTCATATGAAGCCTGATTATGCCGAGACAACGCCGCAAAATCAGTGAAGTCAATATGACCATTTGGTCATGCAGTGGGGTTATGCACAATTTCCCGCTGATTTTTTGAGATTAAATCCGCGAAGGCGGCACTCTGCAAGACAGCCAATTCAATCGCCCGAGCCGGAGCGATGGGATCCCAGGCGGATTTTGTGCTGGGATAGCCCGGATGACACATCAACACCGTATCATCTGGGGCTGCTTTCAGCCAATCATCCAACAACGCCAAATACCCCGCTTCGGTTTGATCGAACCCATACACACCGGCAAACGCGGGCGGCACCCGAAAACCCGCCTGCTGCGCTTGGATACGTAGCGTGGGCGCGCCAAGATGCGTAATGAGCCACTCTTTTACGGTCAATTGAGGCGCAATCATCGGCGCGGTAATCCGCACCCAAGGATTAATGCCCCGTTCAGCGAGCAGCGCTAACACACAATCCCGCACGAGGGGTAATTGATGTACATGCTGATGCCCATCGACATAATCTGGCGCACGGCCGAAGACCTGGATGAAGCGATCTAACTGGTCGGCCAAACTTTGGCGTATTTTGCGGCGCGGCAAAAAACCGCTGTAGGCCGAGACAATCAACGCAGGCAATGGCCGAAACCATGAATTCACCCCAAAGGCCTGGGTTAAATTCAGATGCAGACCAATTTGCACAGAATCCAGTCCCTGCGCAGGCTTTGCCGCTTCAAACCAACGCGGCACCTGGGTTAAGCACCCAAAGCCACTCAGGCGCCCCTGCTGCACCAAAGCCAAAATACCGGCGTCTACTTCGGCGGACAGGCCAAAATCATCGGCAATCATTACGATGGGGCGCACAGCATTCTCCAAATTAACCAAGCATTGGGTCGCCATTCTATGGATTCGGCCCCAAAATGTTCGAATGATTTCGGGCAAGCTCTGGGCTAAGCCTGTTCTCGTTGAGGAGGCTTCATCCGCAACCCTTATCTTGGCATCACCCTTTGGCGAAGGAGGATGAAGGGGGGCTGGCACGCGCCCTTGTCACCCCCCTTCCGGTATCTACGGAATGCGGTTGGATGCGGATTGTAGGAGGGGTTGTAACCCCGACGCGGTGGTTAAACACGGGCACAGTGCATGCGCGTTTGGCCGTGCTGTCGCGGATAAATCCGCTCCTACCGACCCAGCGCAACGCCAGAGCGGGCGTTGATTCCTCGATTCATTGAATCTTGGAAAATAAAAAAGTCACCGCCGCCGCTCGGTTTGGAAATGATAGAACATAATTAACAAAATCCCAGCCCCCCCTGCGCCTTGTCTGCGCGCTGGTCACCGCTCAAGCGGAAGAATTGGGTATTACCCCCGCATGTACTTGGATATCGTCGGTGACAAAGATTCCGCCAATGGTCGAGGCACCGGTTACATTCAAAACACCAATGGCGATAGCCGCGCCGAAACATACGCGGCATTCATGGATGGGGATTAACCTTCGCTCAGTGGGTCATGCGACCACATGACCCCGACCTGCCAATGCAATAACGATAAGCACAAATAATGACCCTGTTTAATTATTGGGTACGAAATTTGCTTTATGATGGGTTCAGTTTTTATATTGGCATGAACCATGAACCCACGAATTCAATTAGATGTCGACGGTCAAAATTTCGCCACCTGTGACGATTTTACCGTTCGCTCGGCATTTCAACCGATCATCAGTGTGGCGCACCAACGGATTGTCGGCTATGAGGGTCTGGCGCGTGTTTGGGGCGCCGATGGGCAGGCCATCCCCCCGTTTCAGTTATTTGATGCGGCACAAGATATTGAATCGTTAGTGGCTTTGGACCGAGTATGCCGCGAATTACATCTGAAAAATTTTGCCCAGGCGAATCTGCACCCGCGCTGGATTTTCATTAATGTGCACCCGCTCGTCGCCATGCACGGCCATCGATTCGGGCCGTTTTTTGCGCAAATTCTTGAGCTGTTGCAGATTGAGGGCTGGCAGGTCGTGGTTGAAATCGTTGAGGCAGAATTACCCGATGAATCTCAACTACTTGATGCGATTGCGTTATATCGTTCTTTAGGCTGTTTGGTTGCGCTGGATGATTTTGGCGTGGGCGGCTCGCAGTTCACGCGGCTTTGGCGCATTGAGGCCGATATGGTGAAACTTGATCGCAGCCTGATTGTTGAGGCCGAAAAATCGCAACGTGCACAACGCACGCTACCCTCCTTGGTGGCGATGATTCATGAAGCAGGCAGCCTCGTGCTTCAAGAAGGCATTGAAACGCCACAGCAATTAGCTATTGCACTCAATTCAGGCGTAGATTTATTGCAAGGCTTTGGCTTGGCTCGCCCGGCCTTGCTGAATCAAGCCGAGGCTTTTGATCGTGATTTTTTAAGCCAGGGCCTGCTCGAAACCTCGCTCGAAGTTGATCGTGCAGATCATGAACTGCATCAACAAATTATGGCCGTGACCGAGCGTTTTGAAGACATGCTGGTCGCCTTGGAGCGCGATGTACCCTTGGCCATTGCCGCCAAGGCGTTGCTATCCATGCATATGGTTGCCCGGGTGTTTGTGCTGGATGGTGATGGCTGCCAGCATGCCCAAACGGTTCACGGTGCCTTTGCGCCGGTATCCATTAAAAATCGTTTTCGCCCGCTCGCCAATGCCGAGGGCGCCAGCTGGGCGAAACGCCCGTATTTTCGGCGGGCGATGATTGAGCCGGGCATGGTGCAAATTAGCCGCCCGTACCTGTCGGTTGCCGGCGGCAATTTGTGCCGCACCCTGTCCTATTGTCGCGCCCATGCGCCGCATCATGGAATTAAGGTGGTGTGCTGCGATATTAACTGGGCGGATATGCAGGAAACCATTCTGTCGCAATCATAATCTGTATGCCTTGCTTGGTTGCATTTGCGTCCTGTTAAGATGGACCATCGTGGCTCATCCTGGAGCCGGTTCAAAGGCAGGACACATTGGCACGTTCACTATTCACATCCAAGATTCCCGTCACGCGTATTGGTATTACCGGGTTATCCCAAGCAGGTAAATCCACCTTGATTACCGCGCTGATTAATCATCTGGAAAATATCCGGCGGGGGGCACTATCGCAGCAAGTGGTACTGCACGAATTCGCGCATGGTCACTGGTTGCGCGGCGTTGAACCTGCGTTCGATTACGATGCCGGTTTGCATGCGCTCACTAATACGCCACCCGCCTGGCCACAATCCACCACGGATTGGTCGATCGCGCAGATCGAATTAACCATTGATCGCCCGTGGTACTCCACCAAACCCCGCCGACGTATCATTGAATTGCTGGATTATCCCGGCGAATGGCTGCTGGATTTATGTTTATTGGAATGGGATTACCCCGCCTTTTGTGCGGCGACTTGGTCCTGGTGCAGCCAGACACCCCGGCATGAAATTGCCGCTGACTTAATTCAGGAACTTGCCGCCATTGATCCCCATGCGCCGGTGGACTTGGCGTATCTTGCCCAATTGCAACACCGCTGGGCAGCATTTTTGGCAGACTGTCGCCTGCCGCCCTATCAATTAAGCCGCAATCTTCCGGGGCGTTTTTTGCTGAACGGCGCGCACTACCATCCGGAAAAACGCCCCTTTGTCCCCTTGTTCGCCCTCGATTTGGTGGGCGGCAACGCGACGACGAGCTTTCCCGCAGATTCCTGGGGTGCGGTGTGTGCGCACAATTATCTGAACTATCGGGATCATGAGGCGAAACCATTTTTCACCCGCCATTTTCAGAATGTGGACGCCCAAGTCATTTTGATTGATTTGCTGGGCGCCATGACGGCGGGCCCGGATGCGCTAAAAGACATGCGCGCCGCCCTGGAAGGCGTCTTACAGCCCTTCCGCTACGGCACCGATCACTGGTTGGGGCGTTTATTCCGCCGAAAAATCCGGCGCGTGGCCGTGTGTGCCACCAAGATGGATCACCTGCTCCCTGACGATCAAAAACGCCTGCAATCGTTATTGGAATCGTATTTGTATGAAACCGTGCAGCGATTAGCGGCCGAGTCGATTGAACTGAATGTGATGGCGATTGCCGCAGTGCAATCAGCACGGGTACACGAGGATTCATCCGGCACACAGAGCCTCATTGGACGCGATAAACGCACCGGCCAACGGGTGCAGTTCACCCCGCCGAGCTTGCCGCCTACGATGCCACATAACCTCAATCTTAAAATCGGGGATTTGCCGCAATTAGCCCCGCCCACGGGTTTAGACCGCGCGCAGGCCTTTCCCGGGCGGCGTATTGATCAACTCCTGGCTTTTTTGCTGGCCGACTAGGAACCTTTCATGAGCGACTCATCACAAACACCCGACAGTTTTCTGCGCACCGTGATTCACGCCGTAGGCGATCAAGTGCCGCCGATTGATGCCGAGCAAATTCGCCGGGATCATCAACTCGAAGCAGAACCCGAGCCGCTCTTGCCTGCCCCGCATGGCCATTGGTTTGGCCGTCTGGTCACCAGCGCCCTGCTGATTTGGCTGACCGTTATCTGGGCACAAACCGTGGTGTGGGGCTGGGCGCTGCATGTTGTGATTGGCACGGTATTACTCGTAGCGGGTATCGCTATTTTGAGTGGTTTCCTCCTGCTCGGCTGGCAGGCACGGCGGGCACGACAAAAGCTCGATGACATTTCCGCGATTCAAGCTCAGTTTAAAGCGGCGCAGCAACCCTATGCAGCCCAAACGGGCGTGCTCGTGCTCACCCAACGCATTGTGCAGCTTTATCGTGCAAGCCCACTGCAGGCCGAGTTGGCGCAGACGCTCAGCTCGGTGGATGAAAGCTGGTCGTATGCGGAACTCGCGCAGCATCTGGAGCGCTGGTATGCGCCGCAAGATCGGGAAGCCGCCCGGCTCATTCAACGCGAAGCCATTCGAACCGGAATTTTTATCGCAGCCAGCCCTTATCCGCTGCTGGATTTTTTACTGGTGGCCTGGCGCAATGTCGCCCTGGTTGAGCGCGTGGCCTTGATTTATAACCTCAAACTTTCTGCTCCGGCGCGCTGGCATTTGTATCAAATGATTTTGCGCAATATTGCATTCACCACCGTGACAGAAACGGTGCTGGATTCCGTGAGCCAATCGTGGTTATCCAATGTGCTATTACAAGTAGGTGTGCGTGCCGGCCAAGGGGTTGGCGTCGCACTGTACTCCGTTCGCATTGGCCATCAATCCATGCGGCTGTGTCGGGTCGTTTCCGAAACGCGGCCGTTAATGGATCGGAATATCGGCAAAATGGTCATTGAAGCAGTTCGGTCGCGGGTGAACTGATTCCTTGATCCCTTTTTTGGTGCGAAAAAATATTTTCACGCACTAAAACAAACCATTGATTATGAACCCATGATCCACGCGTCTCAGTCCCTCTACCCAAAAACCTGATATTTCTTAATATGTTATCCGTGTTACCGCCTTGAAACATCATGGACACCTCACGCAGTGATCCAAGCCATTAAAAACAAACCCATTTTTAAAATCATATCCCACTGTTTTAAATGATTATTTTTTGATTATCACAAAGATGGACTATTACTTGCTATAACATCACGAAACTCACCAACAGGTACTTTCATGATGCAACTGAAAAGTGAAGCCATGGCACTGTCCCAATCAGAACGCAGTTGGCTGCCCTGGTTTGGGGCGAATGGCGCTTTTTCTCTTAAATGGTCAAGTTATCTCAATCGGAAAACGTATCCGGCGGTCGAGAAAATATTTGAGGGGATTGCTGCCACCCGGATGAAGTTATTGCTTCTTTGGACAGAAAATCATTGGTCGCACCTAGCGCATCTCGCCGATGACCTGGTTGATCAATTCCCCGCGATTTCGGCGCAACTTTTGGTAGGAAAACGCGCAGCGCTGCCTGATTTTTCTGAATTATTTGTGATTGACACCGAAGGCAACGTGATCGCGTCAAGCCACGCAAACCGCATCGGCAAACGCGAACTTAACACCCGATCCATCCAAAAAGGGTTAAATGCGCCTTTTTTGCACGGGCCTTATGCCGATGCCGTCACTCGCGATATTGGTCCCTCGACCTCACGGTTTCACGATGCCGTAACCTTAATGTTTTACCAGCCCATTCTGCGTGAAGATAAGGCAGTGGGATGTCTTTGTGGCCGGGTACCCAATGATGTGATTGGTGATTTGATTCAACGTGAAGCGGGCCATATTTATCCTGAATCGGGCGACAATTATTTGTTCATGGTTGAATCTCGCCACGATCCCTCCGTCAGTGTAGGCACCGCATTATCCCGCTCACGATTTGAAGACAATACATTTGCCCATGGGGAAAATCTGAAAAGTGGCGTTCATACACGTTGGGGCACAGTTCAAATCAAAGAACATACCGAGCTTGAACTCAGGTTCACCGACCCGGCCACCGGTCAGCTACATCCTGGGGTCCGGGAAACCATTCGTCAGGGTGAGAATTTATTTATTACCTACCCAGGTTACTCCGATTACCGCCATATACCGGTCATCGGCAAGGGGGTCACGTTTCAACTGCCGGGGTCGCCGGATCGCTGGGGCATGATGTGCGAAGCGGATTTAGCCGAAGTTTACCGTCGTCGCTCCATCAGTTTCCGACTGATGAGTTTGTTTTTATGGATCACCGGATTGGTGATCGGTTCCAGCCTATTAATCCCACACGTTCTTGCGGGTTATTTGCCGAACAGGGCATTGGACGCACTGAATTTACTCTTGTTTCTGGCAGGGGCCTGGGGGTTTTATCGATGGGGGCCCGCGCGATTGTCCAAAAAAATGGATGAAATGACTGAGGTCATTCGCACCATTGCCGAGGGTGAGGGCAATCTGCGACAACGCCTTGACTCAGAGAAAATGGTGGCCGATGAAACCGGAGACATGGGTCGCTGGATCAATAGTTTTATTGATAATCTCGATGGCATTGTGGGTCAAGTGATCGTGGCGGCAAGCGACGTTAAAGTCACCAATGAACATATGTTTCTGCGAAATAGCTCGGTTTTAGCGACCTCAATAGCTGTGTCGGATGCCGCCAAGCACATGCGTACCATGATCGAACAGCAACTCATTGAGATCGAACAGTCTGCTTTAACCGCTAATCAAATGAAACAGGTGATGGAACGGGTTGTCGCCGACGCAAAAATTCAATTTGAATCGGTGCGCGCGGGCACGCAAGCCATTCGCGATGTGGTTGAAACCTCAGCCAGAACCGTGCAATCGCTGGATGGCCGCACGGCAGAAATTGGCAATATTGTGCAAGTGATTTCAGAAATTGCGAATCAAACCAACTTGTTGGCGCTGAATGCGGCAATTGAGGCGGCGAGAGCCGGAGAGCACGGCCGGGGGTTTTCCGTGGTGGCCGAAGAGGTCCGTAATTTAGCCTCACGCACCGCCAATGCCACGCAACATATCCGCACCATGATTGAAAACATTCAGGCAGAAACCAAGGAAGCAGTTGCTTTTATGGAACAGGGTGTCGGTGGTGTTGATCGAAGTTTGCGCTTGGCTGAAAGCGGCTCATCTGAAAACATCGAGTTGCATGAAATTGTCCAAAGCATGTTTGAGCGCATCCAACGGATTGAACAGGGTAGCCATAAATACAACCACACGATTCAAACCGTTGCGGACATCACAACGGACATGAATCACTCCATCGTTGGCATGCAAACCAGTGCGGATCAAGTGCGACATACCGCAAACAAACTCAATCAGTTGGTGAGCCAATTTCATGTCAGCGAATAGCGATCGATGGAACTCAGCAAAACCCACTCATCTCCTACAAGAATGTTACAATTAAATCATTGGGTTATGCGGCAATTATTTAGTCAAGACTAAATCAAGGCCACTCCGTGTTTTTATAGGAATTGGGTTATGTCCAGCCGTGAGGCGCGCTTACTTCGTCGAGTGACAACGGCTTCCGTTACGGTTGCTTTGTTGTTGATTGTCTTGAAGTTAATGGCCACCATCAGCACCAACGCGATCAGCATGATGGCATCACTGATTGATTCAACCATGGATTTGTTTGCATCCCTGGTCACGCTCTTTGCCGTGCGCATTGCATTGCAGCCGCCTGATGAAGATCATCGATTTGGCCATGGCAAAGCCGAGCCGTTGGCTGCCTTGGCTCAGGCGATGTTTATTGCAGGCTCCGGGGCTTTCTTGTTTCTTGAAGCCGCACAGCGGCTCATTCGGCCACAACCGATTGATACGGCAGGTTTAGGCATCCTGGTGATGCTCATTTCGATGCTGGCAACTGTCGGCTTGCTCTTGTTTCAACGCCATGTCATTAAAATCACCCAGTCACCTGCCATTAAGGCAGATGCGGCGCATTACGGGTCTGATTTTGTCGTCAATGCGGCCACCATTGCCGCACTGATACTCGCCAATCAGGGATTTCATTGGGTTGATCCGGTATTTGGTACGGCTGTAGGGGTCTTTGTTCTATTCGGAGCCTGGCATGTGGGACGCAAGGCGCTGGATCAACTCATGGATCGGGAAGTACTGGATGGCAGTGAACTTAAAATTCACGCCATCGCGGTGGGGCATCCCGATGTGAAAGCAGCCGATCATATCCGCACCCGCATGGCGGGACGAACCATGATCATCCAGCTCTATATTTATCTGCGAAATGATTTGGATTTGGCCCACGCCCATGTGATTGGCGATGAAGTCGCCGATCGAATTCAAGGTTTTTTCCCCGGTGCCGATATTCTCATCCATGAAGAACCGTATCACGAATCCTTTCAGTCCAGTGAGCATGTAAAACCCAGGAGTTATCTATGAGCAGCAGTGTATCCGGCATCAGCAGCATGGCGCAATCCCAAGTTCAGGAAGCCGCACAAATGGCCCTGTTGAAAAAATCGATCGACATTCAAGCCCAAGGCATTCTGCCCTTAATCAATTCTGTTGTACAAAACAACCCCGCCGCTGTTAACCCCAGTAATTTGGGCAATGCGGTCGATGTGCGGGCTTAACGCGGTTTAACCTGCTCAGGGCCACGCTGAAGCGCGCTTCCTCTTCCTGATCGAAACCGTTGACAGGCTCTTAAGATAAAACGTCTTCAGACAGTTGGGCATTATCCAAAATCAAGCGGCGCCCATGCAACGCGTGCAGGGCGGTGCGATGCCCCACACTCACCACGGCCATGTTTGGCATCTGCTTGAAGATCAATTGATATAACGCCTGCTCGCTGGCTTCATCCAAAGCAGAAGTCGCTTCATCCAGAAATACCAATTGCGGTTGTTGCAGAACTACCCGTGCAATGGCAATTCGTTGCTGCTCACCCAGCGACAATATTTGCGGCCACGGTTCAATGGCATCGAGCATCGGGACAAGCGCGGGCAAGCCCACCACAGTTAATACCTCCGCCAAAATATCGTCGGCCGTGGTTTGTGCCGCTTGAGGGTAAAGCAGCACATCCCGAAGCGTGCCGAGTGGCAAATAAGGCCGCTGCGGTAAAAATAGCGTGCCTGACCCGGCAGGCAAAGCCACCTGCCCCTGTCCAAATGGCCAGATGCCCGCCAAACCGCGCAGCAAGGTACTTTTTCCGGCACCCGATTTACCCGTAATTAACACGTGCTCGCCACGCAATAAGGTGAAATCAAACTGATTCAGCAGGGCACGACCATCGGGTAAATGAATGGAGAGTCGCCGCACCGTTAATACGGCCTCGGTATTTTTCGCAAGGGGTGAGCGTTGAATTTGGAATTCACCCCGATGGAGGGTTTCAACTTCTGTCACCAAGCGGCGAAATCCGTGTAACCGATCAACCACCGCATGCCATTGCGCAAAATTATCGTAGCTCTGGGCGATGTAGGCGAAGGCGCTTTGCACATTGCCAAAGGCGGAACTCACTTGCATTAAAAAACCCAACGGCACCGCTTTGGTGAAATACGCAGCGGCGGCAGCGAGAAACGGCAAAATAACCGCCACCTGGCTGAAGTAGCTGCTGAACCAGTTAAAGCGCTTTTGCCTTAAAATCAATCGCTTGTAGTTATCGAACACCCGATCAAACCGCTCACTGAACAGGGCTTGCTCTTTGTGTTCGCCACCATAAAACGCGACCGCTTCGCTATTCTCCCGCAACCGCATGAGGCTGAACCGGAAATCCGCCTGCAAGCGCTGCTGGTTAAAGTTCAACCAAATCAATGGGTTACCAACCTTGGCCGCAACCCATGTCCATACCACCGCATACAGCAGCGCGACCCAGACCAAAAAACCCGGAATATGGTGTTCCACGCCGCCCCAAGGAATAACCACCTTGGCCGAAAGCACCCAGAGCAACCCGATAAATGCCACAAGATTCGCCACCGAGCTCAAAATACCCGTAAACAAACTGGTGGTGAGCTGCGAGAACATATTCAAATCATCGGCAATCCGTTGATCCGGGTTATCTTGGCCGCGCTGAAAAACCTCCATGTGGTAATAGGTTTGCGCCGATAAATACCGAGCGAGATAATCCCCGGTCAGCCAGCGTCGCCAGCGCAAATCCAGGAGTTGCGAGAGGTAGGTCTGGTATACGCTCAAGGCAATCGCGCCGAACGCGAGCAAGGCAAATTCGCCCAAGAGCGTCCAAAAGCCGGGCTGATCGTAATTTTGCAACGCATTGTAAAAGCGGTTGTACCAGTCGGTTATTTGCAGATTAATAGTCACCAGCAAAAGCGTGGTGGCAATAATTGCCAGCAGGAAGCCACGCGCCTTCCATCGATCTTCTGAATGCATAAAATAGGGCTTTGCCAAGGTCCAAACCGTCGCAAAAAATGCGCGATTGAACCGGCGCGATTGCAGGGCCAGAGCCTGAATGCCCGGAGCTGTATCTTTAGGATCGAGTTGCATGGCCGTTCCGCTGTGGTTGAGTTGCCCGCACTTGGAGTGCAAATGCGGCAATGAGGTTCCCTATCTATCCGTCTTGGTTATTTTTATTGCTTGAGAAGCTTAGCGTGCCTGGCGGCGGTTTAGCCAAGCCACCCCGCCAAGCAAAAACATGCTGAATGCAATAATCGGCCAGGATTGCAACCAGTAAAACGGTGTGCTGCCTTGATAAGGCTGAATAGTCCCGATCAAAATTCCCTCTTGGTTCACCCCGAGTTTTTGCACTACCTGCCCCCCGGCATTCACAAAAGCGGAAATACCCGTATTCGTGGCGCGCGCCATGGGTCGACCAAATTCATGCGCGCGGACTTGGGCCATCTGCAAATTTTGATGGGGTGCAAAACTGTCGCCAAACCAAGAGTCGTTGGATACGTTGACCAAAAATCCCGCGGCAGGCAGGCTGTGGCGAATATCCCGAGCAAAATCAGCTTCATAACAAATGGATGCACCAACCTTTACACCCTGCACTTGCTGCAGGGGTTGATTGACCGAACCGGGACTTAAATCCGACATGGGGATATCAATCATGCCGGAAAATAAATCAATAATCGGGCGGAGCGGCATATATTCGCTAAAGGGGACCAAATGCACTTTGCGATGGAATCCCACCCCATCGGGAACACCCACTAAGGTGTTGTAGTAACGGCCTGAATCATCCTGCGTGAATGCGCCGACCAAAAAATCCTGGTGATGCGATTGGGCCCGTTCTTCAAGCCGTTTTTTGAACCAATCCAAATCACTGAACACATCGGGAATCGCAGTTTCTGGCCAGATAACCACCGAAACCGCGCCCATTTGCTCAGTGAGTGAGACATAGGTTTGCAGTGTTTTGGCCAGGAATGCCGGATCAAATTTTTGCATTTGCGGCACATTGGCTTGCGCGATACCGACAGAAAGTGGATCGCCGACGGGATGCGTCCAGGCAATTCGCCCGAGCAGGCTGCCCATCCCGATGAAAAATGCCAAAAAACCCACGAAAACAACGGCAGGCTTCAGTGCCGGGCGCGGAGCCTGAACCAAACACTGCACCAGCCAAGCCAATAGCCCGGCCAAAAACACAACAATTAAACCCGTGCCATATTCCCCCACAATGGGCAAAAACCCCGCCAGCGGGCTGGCCGTTTGCGCGATGCCTAAATCCAACCAGGGGAAGCCACTGAATAACCAACCACGCAGCCATTCAACCAGCACCCAGCTGCCCGCAAACGCGGCAACCTGTTTCCCGGAAATGGGCGTCAATGTGCCACCCACACGTTGGGTCAGCCATGCACTTAACGCCGGGTAGATTGACATCAGCGCAACGAATACGGCCGTAATTAGCGCAGCAAGCGGCGCCACCGCGCCACCAAACAGGGTAAAACTTTCATAGAGCCAACTAATCCCCACACCAAATTGACCCAAGCCAAAAGCCCACCCCAAACCCAATGCAGCGCGCGCAGAGGCTCCTTGCAGCGACAGCAGTAAAAGTGCAGGACCGAGGATACTGAGCGGCCAGAATTCCAGCGGGGCAAAAGCCAACGGCAGACCGGCCCCGGCAAGAAGCGCCATCAGCAGGCGCCATCGGAAACTCAATCTCATGAAAAAACCTGCCGAATCACTCATCAGTCGTGATCCGTGGGTTCACCGGCCTCAAGTTGCGCGGCCGTGAGCGTGGTGACCAGCAAGAGGTGCAAACGACGTTTATCCGCACCCAGGATTTTGAACTCATAGCCACCGAGGCGAACTACTTCACCGCGTCGGGGCAGATGCCCTAACTCATGGGTAATCAGCCCACCGATCGTATCGTACTCATCATCGGGAAAATCCGTGCTGAAGTGGTCGTTAAACTCATCAATCGGCGTTAAAGCGCGCACGGTAAATCGATTCGGTGCCTGTTCCCGAATATGGACACGGGCTTCGGTGTCATATTCATCATCAATATCGCCGACAATTTCTTCCAGCACGTCTTCGATGGTAACCAACCCCGCGACACCGCCGAATTCATCCAGCACAATGGCCATATGGGTACGCGTTAGGCGGAACTCAGCCAGCAGGGCATCGAGGCGCTTGCTTTCGGGTACAAACATCACCGAGCGCATGTGGCTGCGCAAATCGAACGTTGCAAACGCTTCGGGGGCGGGATCGCTGGCATAAAAATGCAGTAACTCTTTGGCTAACAGCACACCGGCGACTTCATCCCGATTTTCCAGAATGACGGGATAACGCGAATGACCGGTTTCGGCGATTTCGGCGAGAATTTCCGGCAGTGTCGCCGTGATGTCGAGTACATCCATTTGGCCTCGGGGAATCATGACATCCCGTACCCGCGAGTCATGAAACTCCAACACCGAATCAATCAGATTCAAGGCAGATGTTGGAATAATTTCCTTCTCCGCGGCAGCCTTGACGACGGTGAGAATATCGTCGCAGCTTTTGATTTGATTCACGCACCATTGTTGGCGCAGCCGACCAAACCACCCGGGCTCGGTACTGCGCGAAGGACTCGAATCATCGTCCATAGCGATTATCCATGTTGAGATGTCTACCTTTTTAATGAATACACTGTTCCAAATAGGGATGTGCAAATCCCAGCTGGCGCACCGCGAGAATCTCAAGCGATTCCATACGTTCCGCCTCGATGGGGTTTTCGTGATCGTAACCCAATAAATGCAACACGCCATGAATCACGAGATGCGCCGTGTGCGCTTCAGCGGATTTATGTTGGGCTTTCGCTTCATTCCCCACCACCGGCATGCAGATGACCAAATCACCCAAATAGTGTTCATCGGCTTGAGCCTCTTCCATCGGCAACTCAAAACCTTCCGGGATGTCGGGCTGCTCATAGGGGAATGAAAGCACATTGGTTGCGTAATTTTTATGACGATAGTGCGCATTCAGCGCTTGGCCTTCCTCGGAATCAACAAACCGCACGGTCAGCGCGCAGGGGTGATTCACTCCCGCCGCAACGAGCGCAGCCGAAGCCCATAAGCTCAAACGTGCACGTCCGGGACACCGCAAGGAACTGGCCTTTTGCCGGTTAATCCAAACTGGCTCACCTGATACACTCATCGCGAGGAGGCCTGCTGATCCGTGCGTTGCTCGTAGGCATTCACAATCTGCATCACCAAGGGATGGCGCACCACATCGCGCGCTTGGAAAAAGGTGAATGCGATGGTGTCGATCGCCGATAACACCTCAATGGCATCCCGCAGGCCCGAGGTTACCCCACGCGGCAAATCGATTTGCGTCACATCACCCGTCACCACCGCCTTGCTGCCAAAACCAATCCGCGTGAGGAGCATTTTCATCTGTTCGATGGTGGTGTTTTGCGCTTCATCAAGAATCACAAACGATTCACTCAAGGTGCGCCCGCGCATAAATGCCAGCGGCGCGACTTCAATCACTTGGCGCTCAATCAGCTTGCTGACTTTATCAAAACCCAACATTTCATAGAGCGCGTCATACATCGGGCGCAGGTAGGGATCAATTTTTTGTGCCAAATCACCCGGCAAGAACCCGAGTTTCTCGCCCGCTTCGACCGCAGGCCGAACCAAAACGATCCGTTGAACCGCGCCACGCTCCAGCGCATCCACCGCACTGGCCACCGCAAGGTAGGTTTTGCCGGTACCTGCAGGGCCAATGCCAAAATTCAAATCAAAGCGATTGATCGATTGCAGATAGTGGATTTGCCGCGCGCCCCGCCCCCGAACGATGCCGCGAGCGGTACGGATTTGCACTTCGTCCGCATCCGCAGGGACATCATCCTGTAGCCCCGCCGCCTGAAGGTACAAATTAACCCTTTCCAAATCAATCTGTTCGAATTCCGACAACTGATACAAATCCGTTAACGCCTGTTCAGCCTGGCGCGTGACCGCTGCCGGACCGATCACCGCAAACGCCGCGCCCCGATGATTGATTTCAACGCCCAACCGCCGCTCAATCACCCGTAAATGCGCATCAAATGTACCCGCGAGATTCGCAAGACGTTCGTTATCTACGGGGGCCAGGGAGAACTCCAGCCGATGCGCTTCACCCAGAACGGCGGCCGTCATTCAACGGCAACCAATTTTCGCGCTTGCGCCAATACCTGATCCTGCTCGTGAATACCCACAAATTCGGCGCGCAGCGCGTTCGGCTTAACTTCGACGATGCGCACATCCACAAATAACCCAACCACATCGGGGCGGGCTTTAAAAATCACACTGCGGTTATTTTCGGTTTTACCGACTAACTCGTTCGGATCTTTTTTCGAGGGGCCTTCAACCAAAATCGTTTGTACGCTGCCTAACATGCCGCGCGAAATCGCCTGTTCCTGCGCGATAATTTGCGCTTGCAAACGATATAAACGCGCTTTTTTCACGGATTCGGGCTGATCATCCGGCAGGCTGGCCGCCGGTGTGCCCGGACGTGGGCTGTAAATAAAGCTGAAGGAATGATCAAAACCCATATCCACAATCAACTTCATCGTAGCTTCAAAGTCCTCTTCGGTTTCGCCGGGAAAACCAATAATAAAATCCGACGACAACGAAATACCGGGGCGCGCCGCCATGAGTTTGCGCAATTTCGCTTTATATTCGAGCACCGTATGACCGCGCTTCATCAAAGCCAAAATGCGATCAGACCCCGCTTGTACCGGCAAATGCAGGTAGGCCGCCAGTTTCGGTTCGGTACGATAGGTTTCGATTAACCGATCGGTAAACTCGACCGGATGCGAGGTGGTAAAGCGAATCCGACCAATGCCTTCGATGCGCGCGATGTATTCAATCAACAACGCTAAATCGGCAATTTGCCCGTCGTGCATCACGCCGCGAAACGCGTTCACGTTCTGCCCGAGCAAATTCACTTCGCGCACGCCCTGCTCGGCCAGCTCGGCTACCTCGGCAATCACATCATCAAACGGGCGAGAAATTTCCTCGCCCCGCGTGTACGGCACCACGCAAAACGAACAATACTTCGAGCAGCCTTCCATAATGGACACGAAAGCCGTCACGCCCTCAGCACGCGGGGCGGGCAGATTGTCGAACTTTTCGATTTCCGGAAAAGAAATATCCACCACCGGTTTACGGTTGGCTTCAACCTCAGCCACCATCTGCGGCAATCGGTGCAGCGTTTGCGGGCCAAACACAATGTCCACATACGGCGCACGCACGCGAATGGCTGCGCCTTCCTGGCTCGCCACGCAGCCACCCACGCCAATAATTAATTTCGGATTTTTTTCCTTGAGCGAGCGCCACTGGCCGAGCTGCGAAAATACCTTTTCCTGCGCTTTCTCGCGAATCGAGCAGGTGTTCAGCAGTAATACATCGGCCTCCGCCGGATCGGCGGTTTCGATAAACCCAGAGTTGGCGCCCAAGACATCCGCCATCTTGGCCGAATCGTACTCGTTCATCTGACAACCCCAGGTTTTGATATGCAACTTGCGAGAAAATCCTGTCCTGGGCGCATGTTCAGCCGTTGAGGTGGCGTTTTGAGCCAAAGAGCCATCACGAACCAAAACATCATAGGGGGCAACGATCACACCGAACTCCAGAACCAATAAAATGGCCGTAAAGATAGCAGAAAACCGCGAATAAATCCGAATTACATCACAGGATTAACCGCCAAAACCAACGGATTCAGTCGGTTGTCCGGCTGGCGGAAAGCCCCTTGAGCAAAGGAATGCCACGATAAAAGCAAGGTAATAACGGTCGAAAAACCGCAGATCACTCCGTGCCAATGAGGATTCCAAGTCGATTTCGACCGCCAGAACCCCTGAGCGTAATCGCTCTTCACCGACTGGTTAATGCTGGCTTTCGATACTAGATATTCAGCGGACTGGAAACGCCGCGGCCGCCTTTATTCAACACATGCGTATAAATCATCGTCGTCGAAACGTCCGCATGGCCGAGCAACTCCTGCACCGTACGAATATCGTAGCCACCCGCCAACGCCTCTGATCAACTTCCTCATGAGCCGCGTTGCTGATCCAAAAGGCGCAAAACGAGTGTAATCCTCCCATTTATAACTGCACTTGGCAGTAGATTCAGGCTGCTTGCAGCAACTTCTGTTTTGGGGTTATGCCCCCCAAGGCCATATGGGGATTACAGTCGGTAGAACAACTCGGGAGTCTTCGCATGTCTGCGATGGAAACTTTCCTCGCTGACTTCGATGCAGGAAAGGACGAAGGCCGATATATCCCGGGGGAGTTACCGTCATTACCTTTTGAAGGTGGAAAATTCGACATCGCCTTGTCGTCTCATTTCTTGTTTTTGTACAGCGCCCACTTGTCAGCAGAGTTTCATCTTCGAGCTCTCCAAGAAATGTTGCGTGTGTCTCGCGAAGTGAGAGTATTTCCACTGCTTACGCTCGATAGTGCTTCATCGCCCCACCTCCATTGCGTGAACGAACATCTTGCGAACAATGGCTTCGACGTAGAGGTCAAGCACGTACCTTACGAGTTTCAGCAAGGTGGCAATGAAATGCTGGTCATAAAGCCTGTCTAACATTGCGGCCAAGCGGGACGCGCAAAAGCGCGCAGACCCTTAGCTTCACGTTAGCCACCATCGGGCTTGTTTCTTAACAAAGGAACTCGGCGGCTATTCAGATCGGTTTTTAATCCCGTTAAGCGCCAGTGGAGCTCATCACTTTCCGTGGATTCGAGGTCGCCCAAAAAGGCGATGGCCTCACGCACCACATCCGTATCGCTGCTGCGCTTGGGTGCTTGCTCCGATAAATGCCGCCGGAATTGACGTGCGCCCGGCAATCCATTGACCAGCGTTAATAACGGCTTGGTCATGCTGTGTAGCGAATGTCCTGCGCTGATATTTTGCTCAATATAATCCAGATAGTGCGACAAAACATCGGCCCGAGCAATGACCGGGCGGGTGTCCGCAAACAGGGTTTGATCGACATACCGCAACCAGTCGATATGTTGGTACGCCGCGCGCCCGACCATCACGCCCGGCAGAGTATGCAGTTCGTTCGCCATTTCCGGCAGGGTTTCCAGCTTGCCGTTCAGAATAAAGGTCAATTCCGGAAATTCTTCACGAATGCGATACACAAAATCTCGGCGCAATGGTGGAATTTCCCGGTTTTGTTTGGGCGAAAGGCCATCCAGCCAGGCTTTGCGGGCATGAATAATGAACACCTCGCACCCCCCCTGCCCCGCCACCGTTTCAATAAAGCGCGAGAATTCCTCGAAACTGTCTGAGCGATCAATCCCGATGCGGGTTTTCACCGTCACCGGAATCGCGACCGCCTCGCGCATGGTGCGAACCCCTTCAGCCACCACCTCGGGCGTGGCCATCAGGCAGGCACCAAACGAACCGTTTTGCACCCGATCACTCGGGCAGCCGACATTCAGATTAATTTCATCATAGCCATAGGTTTCGCCCAGATGCGCGGAATGTGCCAAGGCGGCGGGATCACTGCCACCCAGTTGCAACGCAACAGGGTGCTCTGCGGCATTAAACCGCAGATGCCGCGCCACATCACCATGGAGTAACGCGCCGGTGGTGACCATTTCGGTATAGAGCCGCGCCCGACGCGTCATCAGCCGCGCCAGCACCCGGTAATGCGAATCCGTCCAATCGAGCATCGGCGCAATGCAGAAGCGCCAGGGAGAATCAGCTTTTTGAATCATAGGGTTTGTGTGCGCTTTTCAGCCCCAGATAGATAAACAAGCCGCTGGCCAATAGATTCAGCCAAGCAAAAAGGGATAAATCGGGCCAACCGCCGGTAGGATTCACGGTGGGATATTGCGTCAGCATAAACGCAAGCAATAACACCCCGCCGATGAGGGTATAGCGTTGGCGGCGCTGTTGATCGGCCATGTCCAGGCGCAATTTATTGAGGGCTTGCGCTTGCTGTTTCAGCAGCTCGCTTTGGCGCTCGGCCTGTTTCATGGCAGTGATTTGCAACCGGGGTAATTCGGCCAAGTGCTCGAAAATAAATGGTAATTCACTTTTAATGCGCCGCACAAAGGCTTTGGGGCCGATGCGATTGCGCATCCAGCGTTCGATGAATGGCTTGGCCGTGGCCCAGAGATCAAGATCGGGATAGAGCTCGCGCCCCAAGCCTTCAATCGCCAATAAGGTTTTTTGCAACAAGGTGAGTTGCGGCTGAACCTCCATATCGAAGCGCCGCGCTACTTGAAACAAGCGGAACAGAAAATTTCCGAATGAAATATCCCGCAGCGGTTTTTGGAAAATCGGCTCGCACACCGTGCGGATGGCCGATTCAAATTCTTCCAAGCGCGTGGTCGATGGCACCCAACCTGATTCAATATGCAACTCCGCCACGCGGCGATAATCGCGATTAAAGAAGGCATGAAAATTTTCGGCAATGTAGCGCTGATCTTCAGGCATCAGGCTGCCAACGATCCCAAAATCGATTGCAATATATTGCGGTTGGACGGGGTTTTGCACATTCACGAAAATATTGCCGGGGTGCATGTCGGCATGGAAAAAATTGTTATCAAATACTTGGGTGAAAAACACCTCGACCCCCCGTTCGGCCAGCACGCGCATATCCACACCCGCGGCCCGCAAGCAATCGGTTTGGGCAATAGGGATCCCAAAAATACGCTCTTGCACCAGCACGTCGGTACGGCATAAATCCCAATAAATTTCAGGGATATACAGCAGCGGCGAATCAGGGAAATGGCGTTTAAGCTCTGAGGCATTGGCCGCCTCACGCATTAAATCGAGCTCGTCCATCAAGGTTTTATCGAACTCACCCACCACGTCAACCGGATGCAGCCTGGGGCCTTCGGACCAGTACCGCTCGGCCAAGCGGGCAATGGTATACAACACTTCCAGGTCTTGGCGAATGCGTGGCAGGATGCCAGGGCGTACGATTTTAACCACGACCTCAGCCCCATCATGCAGGGTGGCGGCATGCACTTGGGCAATTGAGGCTGAAGCCATGGGCTCTGCGCTAAATTCGGCAAATACCGTCTCGATCGGGAATCCCAGCGCGCGCTCAATGCGTTGACGCGCCAACTCTGCCGGAAATGGCCGCACCCGATCCTGCAAGGCGGTGAGCGCATCGGCATATTCACCGGGCAACAAATCCCGCCGGGTGGAAAGCATTTGGCCAAATTTAACGAAAATGGGTCCCAAATCTTCCAGTGCCGCGACGAGTCGCTGGCCGTTCGGCCGGTTGCGGTTGCCTGAGAACCAATACCACGGTGAGATGTATTTGATAAACCGGATGGAACGTAAAATCGGCAGTGTCAGCACCAGCTCGTCTAATCCGTGCCGGTAAAAAACGTATTGAATAATCATGAGGCGCCAAATTACGCGAAGTTTCATTCTGATTCTCGCGTTGAAGCCTGAGGTGCCGTTTGGGTCAAAATCCGGTCAGCATTGAGCGTGTCGATTCTCATGGCGAGTTGATCGACCTGATCCCGCAGGGCGTCGACCTCATCCAGCCATTGCTGCATTCCGGCGCGATCAATGAGTACGGCGCGCTCAAAAACCAAGAAATCGGCGGATTCAATTTGCCGGGTTCGCCGCCAAATTTGTGCTTGTTGCCTGATTTGCTCGACCTTGCGCTCAAGCAAACCGGCAGGCGCAACCCCAATCCGCTCGGCCAAGGCCGCAAACGGGTCAGAATCCAAATCGCCTAATAGGCGCAAAAATAGTTGGGCGGCGTCTTGGTCGCCCTGGATTTGAATATCACCGGTGAACAATGCCTCCATTTTATGCGCTGCTCGCCCCGCACGGAGCAAACCCAAACTGCTCGCGCGAATCGTCGCATCGGGTGAATCCTCCGTGTCGCGCAACAACAAAATCCCCTCGGGGGTAATGGTGATAAAAAACCGGACCACAGGATCGCGCAGTGACATCTCAAACAATCGGCCATTCAGCCACGGCAAGGATTGCCGGGCCGCATCGTCTCGCTGAATACGTTGATTGATCGCACGCTCGATCACGAGCATAACGGGCAGTGGAAGCGTGGCACCGATCATGGATTACCCAGAGTGTTCGAAGCAAAAGTGGGTCAAACATCCCCGTGGCTTTGCGCGCACGATAGATGAGGACCATGTAAGTTTCACAATCTTAGCAAATGCTTCATCATCCCGTGTCAGGATTCGCTATTCCACGATACAACGCACCGACATCCGTAAGAGAGGCTTTCTGCATATGGAACTTCCTGAAATCACCTTGCAACACCTGAAACACCCCGCCAATCAAGTCATTGGCATACTCCTCGGGGCGATAGAAAAAAATATGCGGCGCGCACATCGGTTACTGTTACGTCAAACCCATGCAATCACAGCCGACAACGCACCTGCAACGCACCCCGAGGCACTGCATGATTTTCGGGTTGAAGTTCGGCGTTTACGGGTTTGGCTGCAACAATCCCGCGATCTGGTACACACTCGGCGGCGGGCCCGGCGACAGTTGCGGGCGATTGCCCAGGGTAGCAACGCGGCACGCGACCGGGAGGTAATGCTCGACCTGCTCGCACAGATAGAACCCATTGCGCCAAACCAAAACAGGGAACCCACCCAGTTACCCCCCGAACTCACCGCGTTGCTACGGCAACCCGTGCGGGCGCTAAGACCCCGTAGCGGCAAGCAGAGGCGACTGTGCTTCGGCCCGTGGTTAGCTCATCGTCTGGGTGACGCGCTCGATCTCACCAAAACCTGTTTTGATGGCGATGAGGTATGCCTTCACGAAGCCAGAATTCATATCAAACATATGCGGTATTTAATGGAACCTTTAGCGCAGTTGCCTGCCGCTGCGGCGGCTTTGAATTTATTGAAATCGCTACAAACCACCTTGGGCGATTTACACGATTTGCATGTGCTGCGCCCGAATGTATCCCCGTGGATTTGTGCGCAATTAAGTCTGCAATTGGACGGAATCGTGATGAATCCGGGCGCGAAAACGCGTTTAATTCAGCAAAACTTTAACCATGCGCGGGATCAGCTCATACGCGCTATCGACTGGCAGGGCACGCATTATCAAGCCGCGCTCAAAAGTTGGTTCAATCAATCCGACGAGCAGCGTCAGGCGCTGGATACCCACCTGGGGCAGGTCATGCAGATGCTTACCTCAGCCAGCCATGCGTAATTTTTGGGACACCCTCAACGCCGCATCGCCCTGAACCAAGATTTAACGGCCTTGACGTCTCGCAAATCTGCCAAATCACGTTTGAGCATAATAATCCGCTGCTGGGTTGCACTAATTTCCTGCACCAGCAGCCGCGGGGCGGTAGCGGGGGATAAGCGGGTAGCGGGGCTAATGCCAAATCGCTGCCGGAAATTGAGTTCAACCTGGTTGATTTCCGCCGCCAACGCCTGCAGTTGTTCTTTCAGAATTGTGTTGTACCGCAGCAAGCGCTCTTCGCCGAGATGAGTGAGGGTGACTTGGTCAATAGGTTCCAGCTCAAGCTGCAATTCTAATAACTGAAACAGGTTGCCTTTTCCGTAGGCTTGGTTGGCGCGCTGCATCAACATTGTTTTACGCATCCGCTCTACTGGATCAGGCTCACGGTCGGGATGCAACGCGCTGGCCAGTTTTCGATATACCTCACGAATCGATTGGCTGAGTTGTTGCACCTCAGCCTGTTGTTTTTGCGCCTGGGCGGTTTGTTTGGTGGATTTTTTACGCTTGGCCTGGTGTGCCGCTTTTGCCGCTCGCACGGCTTCTTCAGCCGCTGCTTGCGCAGCCATGTGTTCTTGAACGTACCGCAGCACGTCATCGGAGCGGCTCATATCGATGTCATCGCCCAAATCAAGCCCCGTCATTTCTGCCAACAGGGTTTTCATGCGCGCCAGCTCGGCCTCATCCAGCGGGTCTGGGTCAATGGGTTGGTATTTATCGCATACGGCCTGGAGCCGTTCATCCGCTCGTTCTGCCAATATCGGTCCCGCCAGATCAATAATCAGATCTGCAATATGGCTGCGCTCGACTTTGCTGAGCCCTTTTTGATCATAAACCTGATCCAGACGATGCACGATTTCGATTGTGATATCGGTAGTTTGCTCAATCAGCGGTGCCAGCTCACGGTGATATTTTTGCTGGACATTGCTCAGTGAAATTTCCCATGCGCTGAGCTTTTCACGCTGCGTTTCAATCTGTTTAATGAGGGTGTTAAACGCCTTTTGCGCGGGCGTTAACGGGGCCGACCCGGCGGTAACGACAATGCAGACTGCGTTTCCACCGATTAAAGGATCAAACCCGTCTTTGTGCCGATTCATAAACCTTCATAGCAGAATGGGGCGCGGGCATTCGCCGGTTGGCTGAATGTGGCGCTATTGCCGTAACGCCTTCGCATGATAGGCCAAATGCTCGCCGATAAAGCTGGCGATAAAATGATAACTATGATCGTAGCCGGGCTGCATGCGCAACGTGAGACTACCGCCGCGCTCGGCGTAGGCGACTTGTAAATCAAGCGGGAACAGTTGCTCGGCTAAAAATTCATCATCTGTGCCTTGATCGATCAGCAGTGGTACGAGCGGTTGGCCCGATTTGACCAATTCAGTCGCATCATAGGCATTCCACTGCGCCCGATCATCGCCGAGATAGGCGCTAAAACACCCCTCGCCCCAAGGCGCGATACGGGGATGACAAATCGGCGCAAAAGCCGACACCGAACGATAAGCCCCCGGTTCGCGCAATCCGCAGATCAGGGCGCCATGGCCGCCCATCGAATGGCCGCTGATGGATTTAACACCGGCAATCAGGGGCAGCTTGGCCTCGACCAGCGCGGGCAGCTCAACGGTCACATAATCGTACATTTGATAATGCCGGGCCCAAGGTGCTTGAGTGGCATTCACATAAAACCCCGCCCCCTTGCCCAAATCATAGCGCTCGGGCACATCGGGTACGTCATCACCCCGCGGGCTGGTGTCCGGCATGATCAAGGCGATGCCTAATTCTGCGGCATAGCGCTGCGCGCCCGCTTTAGTACGCATATTGTCATCGGTGCAGGTCAGCCCCGATAACCAGTACACGGCAGGGACTTGTTCGGTTTCAGCCTGCGGGGGCAGATAAACAGAAAAGGTCATGGTGCAGTGACAGGAGATGGATTCATGCTGGTAGCGGTTCAGCCAGCCGCCAAATTCTTTAACCTGTTCAATCAGTTGCATAATTCAAGCACCTTAAAAAATAATCACAGAACGAATGCTTTCGCCGCGATGCATCAAGTCAAACGCGTGATTGATGTCCTCAAGCCCCATCGTATGCGTCACCATCTTATCGAGTTCGATCTCTCCGCTCATATAACGCTCGACATAACCCGGCAACTCGCTGCGCCCCTTCACGCCACCGAATGCACTCCCTTTCCAGGTGCGCCCCGTCACCAGTTGGAAGGGACGGGTCGAAATTTCCTGGCCTGCGCCGGCCACGCCAATCACCGTAGAAACGCCCCAGCCCATGTGGGTGCATTCCAACGCCTCGCGCATGACATGCACATTGCCGATGCACTCGAAGGAATAATCCACGCCACCCTGGGTCATTTCAATAATGGCTTCAGTCACACTGCCGGTTAATTCTTTGGGGTTGATGAAATCAGTGGCACCGAGGGCGTGAGCCATCGCCCATTTGCCCGGATTCGTATCAATGGCAATGATGCGCTTGGCCTTGGCCATCACCGCCCCTTGAATACACGACAATCCAATGCCGCCCAGGCCAAACACCGCAACCGTCGAGCCGGGTTCAACCTTCGCGGTGTTCAGTACGGCACCAATCCCGGTGGTAACGCCGCAACCCAGCAAACACACTTTATCCAAGGGGGCGGCCTTATTGATTTTCGCCAAAGCAATTTCGGGCACAACGGTATATTCAGAAAAAGTCGAGCAACCCATATAGTGATAAATCGGCTTACCGTTGATTGAAAAGCGGCGGGTTTTATCGGGCATAAATCCTGTCCAAACGGTCGATGCGATCGATTGGCACAAGTTGGTTTTGGTCGAATGACAATATTCACACACGCCACATTCGGGAATGTAGAGCGGAATGACGTGATCGCCCGGTTTTAAATCTTTCACACCGGGCCCGCATTCGACCACCTCGCAGCCGCCCTCGTGCCCCAGCACCACGGGGAAAACCCCTTCCGGGTCATCGCCCGATAGCGTAAAAGCATCGGTATGGCAAACGCCTGAGGCGATCACTTTCAGCAGCACCTCACCGTATTTCGGGCCTTCAACCTCAATCATCTCAATTGATAAGGGTTGTTTGGCTTTCCATGCGACGGCGGCTTTAGATTTCATGTGTAGGTTTACCTTGATCAGTTGTATTGTGGGCTATCTGTTCGCATGCGAACTAAATAGGGTCTTGATCATAGTTTGATTGGCTTCATTATTCAACGCGGGATTACAGTCCTGCCAGATTTGAGGAAGGCGTCAAGTCCGGCAGACTGCGGGTAATAATGCACTGTCATGAATGGGTGTCGAGATATCGGTATCGCATGCTGAGTGGTATACCCACGCAATTTTCTCCCAAATCAAATCACCCGGCGGCGGGATATTTAACTAAACTTATCGTTTTACCTATCGAGTATCTATGCGCCATTTTGGTTCTGATCATGGTCAGCCGGGCTCTGCCGATTGGCGAACCGTCCGGTTGCTGTTGCCCTATTTGTGGGAATTTAAGTGGCGGGTGGTCATCGCGCTGACCTTTCTCATCGGCGCAAAATTTGCGATCGTGTCAATCCCGATTGTCCTCAAGCACATTGTCGATCATTTAAATCAGCCCAAAGCGATGCTGGTCGTGCCCTTGGCACTGCTATTTGGGTATGGCTTATTGCGTTTGGCCAGCACGGTATTTTCGGATTTACGCGACATTGTGTTTGCCAAAGTCACGCAACGGGCAGTGCGCCGGGTCGGCCTGGAAGTTTTCAAGCATCTTCATACCCTCTCGTTACGCTTTCATCTGGAGCGCCAAACCGGCGGGGTCACACGGGATATCGAGCGCGGCGCGAATGGGATTTCATCCCTGATTCAAATGACCTTGTTTTCAGTACTGCCAACCTTGATTGAAATCGGCTTGGTCACGGGCATCTTGTTCGCCCAGTTTGATTGGATATTTGCGGCAATTACGCTGGGGGTGGTGGTCATTTATATTGTGCTTACCATCAGCATTACCGAATGGCGCACCAAGCTGCGCCGCCAAATGAACGAGATGGATTCGCAGGCGAACACGCAAGCCATCGACAGTCTGCTCAACTACGAGACGGTGAAATATTTCGGCAATGAAGCCTTTGAAGCCAATCGCTACGATGCGAGTTTGCAAAAGTGGGAAGTCGCTGCCGTTAAAAATCAAACCTCGATGGGTCTGCTCAATGCGGCGCAAGCGGCCATTATTGCCATCGGCATGACCATTATGTTGATTCGCGCATCACAAGGCGTAGCAGCAGGGCAGCTCACCGTGGGGGATTTAGTGATGATTAACGCGTTTCTCATCCAAATGTTCATCCCGCTCAATTTTTTAGGGGTGGTGTATCGCCAAATCAAACAGTCGTTAACTGATATTGAACGGTTATTTAAGTTGCTGAATGTGCATCGTGAAATTACAGATAAACCGGACGCAAAACCCTTAATCATGCGCGGGGGCGCAGTGCGGTTTGATCATGTCCAGTTTGGCTACGACAGTAACCGCACGATTCTACACGGTGTGTGTTTAACCATAGCCGCCGGGCACAATGTGGCGGTAGTGGGCACCAGCGGCGCAGGTAAATCGACCGTATCGCGGTTGTTGTATCGGTTTTACGATGTGAATGACGGTGGTATTTACATTGATGATCAAGATATCCGAACGGTCACGCAGTCAAGTTTACGCGCAGCAATTGGCATTGTTCCGCAAGATACCGTGTTGTTTAACAACAGTATCTATTTCAATATCGCCTATGGACGCCCGGATGCCAGCCGCGCAGAAATTATTGAAGCAGCGCGGGCGGCGCACATTTTACACTTCATCGAATCACTGCCTAATGGCTGGGACACCGCCGTTGGCGAACGAGGGTTGAAATTATCTGGCGGTGAAAAACAACGGGTCGCGATTGCACGCACCATCTTAAAAAATCCCCGCATTCTCATTCTGGATGAGGCAACCTCGGCACTGGACACCCAAACCGAAAAAATCATTCAGGCTGAGTTGAAAGAAATCGCAAAAAATCGCACCACATTGACGATCGCGCATCGGCTTTCCACGATCGTGGATGCGGATCAAATTTTGGTGATGGAGCAAGGCCGGATTGTCGAACGCGGGCATCATCGGCAATTACTCGCGGCGAATGGTGTCTATGCGAAACTGTGGGCATTGCAGCAAGAAGAAGCGAAGCAGTTATAATCCAACACCAACTTGATTTATGACAGCCAATCCAGTGAACGTGAATGGTATAACAACAGCGGGATCCCAAACGCATAGGATCAATCGCAATGGTTGCTACTGGACGTATCTTTAATACCAATATTTGCACAAAATACAAATAAATATTAATAATTTCAGTATGTTATAAAGGAGTATTCCAAAGTGCCCGAAATCAATGCCATGCCAGCGGGTTGGGAAACTTTGAGCTTCGGTGCGCCCCTGCCCCCTGGGCTCGACAAGCAAAGCCGGCTTCGCAATCAAGGCTTTTGCCTGCTCAGCGCCGATGAACTGTACAAACTCACGGCCATTGATCCCGCATCCTGTGCCGCTGCCGTGCCGCTTTGGAATGACTTGCCTGCCGATAACTATCTCAAGGATGGCGGGCATTATCGATCACGCCGTCATGGCAGCTTTGTGCAAACGTTATCCCCCAAATCCGACTCATCTGAGTTGGTACTTGCGTCTTACCGCCCGCATTGGCAACCCACATCCTACAATGCCCTGCACGGCGGCATGTTGCGCCATTTTGAGCCATTAATACCCGAGCTTCTGGCCTTATCGTTCTGGACACCCCTGTTGACGGGCTTGGGGCAGTTGTTCGCTGAGATCAAACCCACGCCACAATGGTTTATTGAAGCGCATCAGTTCCGAATTGACACGCAAGGCGGCGTCGGCCGCCCCACGCCCGAGGGCGCGCACCGTGACGGGGTAAACTTTGTCGCCGTGATATTAATCGCGCGCCATCAAGTCAAAGGCGGTGAAACCCGGGTTTTTGAGCTGGAGGGTCACCGTGGTGTCCGTTTTACCCTGACTCAGCCTTTTAGCGTGTTGCTGATGGATGACACCCGCGTCATCCACGAAAGCACGCCCATTACGCCACTCGATGACGAACACCATGGCTGGCGCGACACCTTGGTGCTCACGTACCGCGCGGATGGTTTTCTTGAGCCATAAGAATCCTGGCAGCCTGTCAGGCTTGTGACGCTACGGGTGTATCTACACAAGTGCTCAATGTCCCTTCTCCGATTGACTCAGGTGATCAAAAAGCCCTTTACCCTTGACAAGGAGAGGCCGGGATAGGGTCTCACATCCCTTTTTGCCGTAGGCGAGGCGGATTCACGGCGGGAGAAGACGCCTTGAATTGTGTCGAGGCGCTCAAATATCCCCGCCCCGGGCGCGGGGAGGGGCGATCGAACCATGCACGGCAGGGGGTGAAACGCAGGAAGCGGTAATTAACCCATCAGGGGGGCCGAATGGCTCGGCGTTTCTTTTCGGCATAAAAAAACCCCCGCCACTCGGCAGGGGTTTTTGTGATTACCGTCTCGTGGGGCCTACTCTTCGCCGATCACGATCACTTTAATCACCACATCGACATCGGTATGCAAATGCAAGGTGACACTGAACTCACCCACAGAGCGCAAGGCACCTGCAGGCAAACGCACTTGGCGCTTCTCAATCACGATGCCGTGAACATTGGTCACCGCATCGGCGATCTCAGCCGTTCCGACTGAACCGAACAATTTGCCTTCGGCACCGGCTTTCACCGCAATGGTGACAGCCGCTTCAGCCAGTTTCGCGGCTTGAGCAATAGCCGCAGCCATGTTTTCATTGGCTTGACGTTCCAATTCGGCACGGCGCGCTTCGAACTCAGCCAAATTGACCTTGGTCGCCGCTTTGGCTTTACCATAAGGGATCAGGAAGTTGCGCGCATACCCTGCACGCACATTCACCACATCCCCTAAGGTGCCTAAATTTTCAACTTTGTTTAACAAAATAACTTGCATGATGCATTCCTATAATTGTTTGGCCAATACCTTACGGGCCGATCAATGGCGATCGGTGTACGGCAACAACGCGAGAAAGCGCGCACGCTTGATCGCGGTTTGCAGTTGACGCTGGTAACGCGCAGCGGTACCGGTAACCCGTGCTGGCACAATCTTGCCGGTTTCGGAAAGGTATTGTTTTAAGGTATCGAGATCTTTGTAATCAATCTGCACTACTTTTTCAGCAGTGAAACGGCAAAAACGCTTGCGACGAAAAAAACGTGACATGGTGTACTCCCCTAATCTTGATGAATCGGCTTATTCGCTGGCTTCGACGCGGTCGTCTTGTTCAACCTGGTCGTCTTCATCACGATCAAACCGCTCTTCTTGCTCGTCATCACGACGACGCGGACGACGGTCGTTATCGCGTTCGCGCATGATGATGGACTGCTCAGTTTCTGCCGCATCAACTCGGCTGGTGAGATGGCGCAACACGGCATCGTTGAAGCGGAAGGCTTCTTCGAGCTCGGTCAGCGCGGCCTGCGCAGTTTCAACGTTCATCATCACATAATGCGCTTTGACGAGTTTGTTGATGGGATAAGCCAGTTGGCGACGGCCCCAGTCTTCAAGGCGATGAACCGTACCACCGGCATTTTCGATAATGCCGCGATACCGTTCGATCATGGCGGGGACTTGTTCACTTTGATCCGGGTGGACCATGAACACAATTTCATAGTGACGCATGGAATGCTCCTGTGGATTGAAAAAAAGCAGCCTGCCGTATGCGTAACGGTCAGGCAGGAGAAAGAAGGTGCGCATTCTACGGGGTTTTCTCCCGTGAAACAAGGATAAGCACTTGATTTATGCGGATGACTACACGGTAGCGTCCAATTGGCCCTCAATAACCACAAAGGCGAGCGCATGCAGGCGCTCATCGCTCACCGTGAGATGGGCAACCTGCCCACCCAACGTGTGAAATCGATGCAACGCTTCGCCCGAGAAACGCAAAACCGGCGCGCCCAGTGGGGTATGAATTGTTTCGATATCGTGGAGCGTAATGCCATCCCGAAATCCTGTGCCAAGCGCTTTGACCGCCGCCTCTTTCGCGGCAAAGCGTTTGGCCAACCAGGCAGCGAAGCGGGGCGAATCCGCCGCGGGGGCAGCGGTGCGTTCAGCCTTGCTCAGTATTCGCGCCAATAACCGCTCGCCGTGGCGCGCATAAGCCCACGCCAGCCGTTCAATTTCAACCAGATCGGTTCCCATTCCCAAAATCATGGGTGCGTTTTATGGGTGGCGCGCCGAGCGCATCAATTGCTTCATGTCTTGAACGGCTTGGGGCAATCCGACAAAAATGGACCGAGCGATAATGGCATGACCAATATTCAATTCTTCAATCTGTCCAATGGCAGCAATCGCCTGTACGTTGTGATAATGCAGCCCATGCCCCGCATTGACCTGTAGCCCCACATCGGCTGCGTCACGCGCGACCCGGATCAGGTCACTCAAAATCTTTTTTTGGCTCGCATCATCACACGCGTCGGCGTAATGCCCCGTGTGCAATTCAATCACGGGCGCTTCACAAGCCACGGCCGCATCAATTTGACGGGGGTCGGCGTCAATGAATAAGGAAACGCGAATACCCGCTGCGCGCAAGCGGTCGCAGGCAGCATGGATCCGATCAATTTGACCGGCAACATCCAACCCACCCTCGGTAGTGAGCTCTTCACGGCGCTCAGGCACCAGACAGCAATCATGGGGCTTAATGCGGCAGGCGAGTTCAATCATGTCATCGGTCACGGCCATTTCTAAATTCATACGGGTTTGCAATAAATCCCGCAGGCGCACGACATCGCGATCCTGAATATGTCGCCGATCCTCGCGCAAATGCAGGGTGATGCTATCGGCACCGGCCTGCTCCGCCAACAAGGCTGCATGCACGGGATCGGGATACAATGTGCCCCGCGCTTGGCGCAAGGTAGCCACATGATCGATATTCAACCCCAACAAGGGCAATTGCGCGGTAATGCGATTGGTCATACGGTGTCTATTCCCAGGGTTTTCAAGGATTTTTTTCCATCAAGGTTGAAGGTGCTGCAGGCAAGCCCGCTTGCCATAATGCCCGACTATGAAACAGGGCGGTACCCACATGGGGGCGCAATAAATAGTGCATTAAATCCCGAGCGCAGCGACGATCAGCGGCAATGTCTAGGGGTAAATGATCAGCAATAGCCATTAACACACGGCCGGATGCAGAAAACCCCGTGGGGTGGTCGCTTAGGATGCCTTGCTGTGCATCGATCCAATACATCTGTTCAGCCGCCAGGGTTTGCCCGGAATCCACGGTGTGGCGCCAATCAATCCCCACACCCAACTCAATGAGCAGATCACATTCAAAACGCCGAATCACCACGCCAAACTCGACGGCAGGCTGAGCGAGCTGTTCTAGGCTGCGCGCATAGGCGTGAAACAAGTCCGGCAATGATGCGTTGCGATGCAAAGCGCGCAGCAGCAATTCATTAAAATAAAAACCTACCGCCAGCGCCTGTCCAGTCAACAGATGGGGGGCGGCAACTGACTCAATTTGCGTGGCGGTTTTCAGCTCGCCGCGACCCGCTAATTGCATCGTTAGCCTGTGAAAAGCCATCGGCCGCGGTGGAGATTTTTTGCCAATCTGGCGGACGCCCCGCTGCACCGTGGTAATCCAGCCAAATTCCTCGGTTAGCCAGTCAACCATGAGGCTAGTATCCCGCCATGGCCGCGCATGCAGCACAAATGCGTCCATACTCACAGACTCATCATCACTCCGGCAACTGATAGCCGAGCGATTGCACCGCCCGTTCATCATCAGCCCAGTCTTCCCGTACCTTCGCCCACAATCGCAGCATCACCTTGGTATTTAACAGCTGTTCAAGATCATGTCGCGCTTGAATACCAATTTCTTTCAGCTTGGCGCCGCCCGTACCAATGACAATACCCTTTTGACTGTCCCGCGCGACATAAATCACACCATCGATTTCGGTCAAGGTCGACGTTTCATCAAAACGCTCAATGAGTACGGTGGTTTTATAGGGCAACTCGTCATGCAGTAACCGTGCGAGTTTTTCTCGGATGATTTCAGCCGCCATAAAGCGGGTGGTGATGGTGGTTACCTCATCAGGATCGTACATCGGCTCGCCGGGCGGCAGGTGCTTGAATAAAAGTTCCAGCAAGCCGTCAAACCCACGATCCCGCCGCGCGGAGATGGGATACAGTGCGAGAAAATCATGTCTTGCCTGCATCGCGGTAAGAAAAGGAAACAACTCGACCTTATCACGCACCAAATCGATCTTGTTAATCAATAAGATGGTAGGCAGTGACGATTGGCGAATGAGCGCCAATACAGCAGCGTCTTCATCATTAAACCGTCCGGCTTGCACCACAAACAAAACCAAATCGACACCATCAAGGCCACTGCGCGCCGTGCGATTCAGTTGGCGATTTAACGCATCGCTGCCGCCCTGATGAATACCCGGGGTGTCAACAAATACGATTTGCCCACGCGCTTCACTCAAAATCCCGGTAATACGATGGCGGGTAGTTTGTGGCTTGGGCGCGGTAATGCTGATTTTTTGTCCCACCAACCGATTGAGCAAACTGGACTTGCCGACATTGGGGCGGCCGACGATCGCAACCTGGCCAAACCGCTGATCCAGTATAGAACCCACAGGGACTTCAGGAAAATCGTTCGAATCAACGGGTAATTCATTTTTCATTCAAGAACTTATCCGATTATTCATGAGGGGCTGCCTGATCGCTGGAAGCCCCGGGCTTGTGGGTTAAAATCGCAAACATGCGCTCGGCGGCGCCCTGCTCTGCTTTGCGCCGAGAGCTACCGCGACCGATGGCGATTTCTGCCGAATCGGCCAAGCGACAGGTCACTTCAAACACCTGTTTATGCGCCTGCCCCCAAGTGTTGGTGACTTCATAGGCGGGCAGATCCCGTTTGTCACTTTGCAGAAGCTCTTGCAAGCGCGTTTTCGGATCCTTGAGGCTCGCCGCATCCGGCAAATTGGCCAACATGGGCTCAAACAGACGTTCCAGCATGGTCTTGGCAACCGAGAAACCCTGGTCAAGATACACTGCGCCAATGGTCGCTTCCAAGGCATCGGCCAGGATTGAATCCCGACGGAATCCGCCGCTTTTCAATTCACCTGAACCCAAGACCAAATAAGAACCCAGCGACAAATCCCGGGCAATGACAGCCAGGCTTTCTTCACGCACCAAACTGGCACGCCAACGGGAAAGCTCGCCCTCTGAAGCCGAGGTGCGCAACAGATATAACCGATCCGCGATCACCAGATTCAAAATGGCATCGCCCAAAAATTCAAGGCGCTCATTATTCACGTTGCCGGCCGACCGGTGACGCAAGGCCATCTCTAAAAGATCAGGCTGAGAAAACGTGACGCCAAGACGTTGCGCCAGCTTTTGGGGCGCCGCCACCTGCGGATTGCTGGAATTAAGGGCTAACATTCACTTGGTGTTCAAATGAGGCGACTATGGACAGATTGCCGACGATATCCGCGCGGCCATCATAGTTATATTCCACTTTCACCCCGCCATTCCCCATCGGGGTGATCTTGAAATCTTTCGAGGTCATATTGTTGATTTCATTGATATCCAATTGTTTATCGATCGTGGATCGAATGGCACTGGCATCCCCATGAAAATTTTTGAGCTGCGTAAAAATACTCGTGATTTTCTGATCCGTCAGATACAACGGCACCACTTTCATCAACAAAATAGCCATAAAAAAAGCGATAAACGCGTACATGATCAAACCGATCAGGGTCATCCCCGATTGGCGACCCGATAGACGATTAGGGTTAAAGTTCAAACGGGTAGGCTTCATGCGCAATTCCTCTTCCATTAATAATCAAACAAAAATCAGTGAATACCTTGACCAATTCGGCTCGCATCAAATTTGCCGTCTTTCCAATCCCAATGCAACCAAATAATGAAGGCCTTGCCCACCAAATTGGCTTCCGGCACAAAGCCCCAGTATCGGCTATCGTTACTGTTGTCGCGGTTATCGCCCATCATAAAATACTCATGCGGCGGCACAACCCATTCCCCATCACGACGATAGCCATCTTTTTCAAAGAGCACGTGATGCTTGATGCCTGTTAAATCCTCTTCATAGACATCGGCACCAGCCATGCGCATGCCATCGTCCCCCGGATATACGCCCACATAGGTTTCCGGCTGCAACACATCATTGACCCACAGCTTGTTCCCCACCACCCGGATATGGTCGCCCGGCACACCAATCACCCGCTTGATGTAATCAATTTTCGGGTCTTTCGGATAACGAAATACCGCAATGTCCCCCCGTTTAGGTTCGCCAATGGGCAGGATTTTGGTATCCAGCACCGGTAGTCGCAAGCCATAGGCAAATTTATCGACAAGAATAAAATCCCCCACCAACAAAGTGGGCATCAGGGAGCCGGACGGAATGCGAAACGGCTCAGCAATGAACGAGCGCACCACCAGTACAATCAACAATACGGGAAAGAATGACCGCGCATAATCAACCAGTAACGGCTCATGCATGATGATGGGCTGGTCACTGACTTCGCCCGTTG
The DNA here is from genome assembly GCA_021801265.1 of Pseudomonadota bacterium. Lineage (GTDB taxonomy): Bacteria > Pseudomonadota > Gammaproteobacteria > Halothiobacillales > Halothiobacillaceae > Halothiobacillus. The sequence goes on from JAJYYE010000010.1 coordinate 166,175, forward strand.
CTGCCCGGCGAACCCGCGCAGGTTTAAACACGAGGCTATCGGTCAGCCAAATGAGGCCGGACAGCACCGTACCAATCACCAAAATCAACGTAAAATCCAAAATCTCTCTCCCCGGTTAATTTGACACGGAAGCCGATGCGGCTATTTATTCGAGTCCATTTGCAAAATCGCGAGGAATGCTTCCTGCGGCACTTCAACCTGGCCAATTTGCTTCATGCGTTTTTTCCCTTTTTTCTGTTTATCCAAGAGCTTGCGTTTGCGCGAAATGTCGCCGCCATAGCATTTGGCCAGCACGTTTTTACGTAAGGCTTTCACGGTGCTGCGGGCGATAATTTTGGCACCAATCGCCGCCTGCACCGCCACTTCGAACATTTGCTGAGGAATCAGTTCCTTGAGTTTTTCAGCCAAATCACGGCCGCGCGATTGGGAGATACTGCGGTGCACAATCAACGACAGCGCATCCACCATTTCGCCGTTAATCAGCATGTCCATCTTGACCAAATCGGCATCCTGAAATCGCAAGAATTTGTAGTCAAATGAAGCATAACCTCGACTCACCGATTTAAGCCGGTCGAAAAAGTCCAGCACCACTTCGCCCAAGGGCAATTCAAATACCAGCGTGACCTGTTTACCGATATAGCTCAGATTTTTCTGCACGCCGCGTTTTTCAATACACAGGCCAATCACCGCGCCAACGTACTCGTCCGGGCAAAAAATGCTGGCCTCGATGATCGGCTCGCGCAGCTCTTTGATATTCGTGACATTAGGTAATTGCGCCGGGTTATGAATGCGGTAGGTGGTGCCATCGTTTTCCACGATTTCGTACACCACCGTCGGCGCGGTACCAATTAAATCCAGATCATATTCCCGCTCGAGGCGTTCCTGCACGATTTCCATGTGCAACAGGCCGAGGAATCCACAGCGAAAGCCAAAGCCCAAGGCTTGTGACACTTCAGGCTCAAAATGCAAAGCCGCGTCATTCAGCCGCAACTTGCGCAATGCTTCGCGCAGGTTTTCGTAATCTTCACCTTCGACTGGATACAGCCCGGAAAATACCCTGGGCTGCATTTCTTTAAAGCCCGGCAATGGCGTGGTGGCACCATTTTCCGCGTCAGTCAGCGTGTCGCCCACCTTCGCCGAATCAATGTCTTTAATCCCCGCGATCACAAAACCAACATCACCGGCAAACAAACCTTCACGCGCCAAGGTTTTCGGTGTAAACACCCCCACCTTGTCCACGTGGAAGACGTCGCCCGTACCCATGGCCTTGATTTTACGCTTGGGCACAATCGCACCATCGATCACACGCACCAAGGCGATAACGCCCACATAATTATCGAACCAGGAATCGATAATCAGGGCCTTAAGCGGCCCCGCTTCGTTACCGACCGGTGCGGGGACTTGCTCAATCAAGCGCTCCAGCACATCCTCAATGCCCACGCCGGTTTTCGCTGAGGTCAGTACGGCATCGTGCGCATCGATTCCAATGACATCTTCGATTTCTCGCTTCACCCGCTCGGGCTCGGCGGCAGGCAGGTCAATTTTATTCAGCACCGGCACGACGGTTAAACCCAGATCAATCGCGGTGTAACAGTTCGCAACCGACTGCGCTTCCACGCCTTGTGACGCATCGACAATCAGCAGCGCGCCTTCACACGCGGCCAATGAACGGGAAACTTCATACGAAAAATCCACATGCCCCGGCGTATCGATAAAATTTAACCGATAAGTTTTGCCATCACGCGATTGATAATCCAGCGATACGCTTTGCGCTTTGATGGTGATGCCGCGCTCGCGCTCAATATCCATGGAGTCGAGCACTTGGGTATCCATCTCCCGCGCCGTCAAGCCGCCACAGAGCTGGATGATGCGGTCGGACAGGGTGGATTTGCCATGATCGATATGGGCGATAATCGAAAAATTACGAATCAGCGAGAGCCGTTCGGACATAAAACTACTCAATCTTAAAATGAACGATGTGGACAAACCGGCTGACCGACCAACGCACCGCGTTTGATCCAACAAACCGATTAAAAAGCGGCGCAGTATAACCGATTCGGGTGTCAGGGAACCTGATTAACTCCCGCGCACGACGCCAAGCCTGACAACACCCGTAGGAGGGGACTTATCCCTGACAGCACGGCCAGATCGTGCGTACCGTGCTGTCGATTATCTTTTGGCGCCGCAGTGCGGCTTATGAAGGAGCAAATCTGCTGCCCTGGAATAGACGGGCTAATCGGGTTGCAACGACAACGCGAGAAAATGTTGTGATGAACCGCGCCGAATCAGCACCGCATTGGGCGCATCTTTCTTGGCGGATTGAAAAGCCGTTTCTGCCGCATCCAATGAATCCAGGGGATGCCGATTCAGCGACAACAAAATATCTTGCGCGGCCAACCCGGCGGCGGCGGCGGGACCCTCGGGCTCCACGGCTTTGACACGGATCATACCCGCATCGTCAGTGAGCAATAGTCCGAAATTATCTACGATTAAATCATGCGATTTCATGGATTGAATTTGCGTGGGTGCACGCTGAGGTAAAACGCCTAATTTAACGTCAACGCGGTGCGATTTACCTTGCGTCAACACGGTGAGTTTTACCTCAGTTCCCGGCGGTAATACGCCGATGGTTTGGGGCAAATCAGATGATTCGGTAATGGCGTGGCCATTGGCCGCCACAATAATGTCGCCCGGTTGCAAGTCTGATTGCTCCGCCGGTGAACCGGCAACAAAGCCCGTAATCAAAGCACCCTGCGGACGATCCAATCCCATCGCCGAAGCCATGGCTCGATCCAGCGATTGAATTTGCACGCCTAAAAAGCCGCGCTCAACCACCCCGCCTTTCTTTAACTGATCAGCGACCTGCATCGCATAATTAATTGGGATCGAAAAGGATAAGCCGTTGTAGCCGCCCGACTCGGTCAAAATCTGCGCGTTAATGCCAATGACTTGACCTTGAATATTAAACAAGGGTCCACCGGAACTCCCCGGATTAATCGCGACATCGGTTTGCAGAAAAGGGACATAGCGTTGATCGGCATCACCCGGCAGCGCGCGGCCTTTAGCGCTGATAATGCCCGCCGTGACTGAATGGTCGAACCCAAACGGTGAGCCAATGGCAACCGCCCATTGCCCCGGTTTCACCAAATCGGAATTACCAATTTTGACCGGCTCAAGGTGATCGGCATCAATCTTGAGCAAGGCGATATCGCCCGCTTTATCGCTGCCTTTCACTTGGGCCTTCAGCTCTCGACCATCCGCCAACCGCACAAATACTTGGGTAGAGCCGTCAATTACATGTTGATTGGTTAAAATATAACCATCCCGACTCAGAATAAATCCCGAACCACTATTCGTATCGGAGGGCTCGGGGGGCTGGCTTGAACCTTGAGTTGAATCATCAGAATTTCCAGCGTCGGGCGCAGAACCGTTAAACCCAAAAAACTGATGAAAAAATTGATTGAGCTGATCTTCTTTAGAGGGTGATTTTTCGGGCGCAATTGAATCCGGCAGCGCCGATAAGGGCGCGATGGCGGTGATATTCACCACGGAATCATTATTTGCGGCTACCAGCGCAGAAAAATCGGGCAAACCCGTGACCTGCGTTGTGGATTTTTGTTCACCGCAGGCGGTTAAATTGACCGTTAACACCGCCGCCAGCAGTACGCTCAGTAAGGCAGACCGATGGGGAGGGATCAACAGTTGCCGTGACCGGCCTAATAAATTGCACGAGGAGAAACGAGGAATCACAGTTGGCGTACACCCTAAAACAAAAGATAAATCATCCTATCACCCGGTTCCGCCAAACACGCATTTTATGCACGAATTAATCCGACCTAATCCGAATTATTGTGGGGCACACAATTGTTTTGATTCGGCGGCCAGCGCACGGTGTCATTAAAGGCGCTCAATTCGGGGCGCATACCGACCGCTCAGTGATAGCCCATTTTGACGACGCGCAATCCAGAGCAGGGATAGACCGAACCCTAAAACCCCACCTAAAATCGCCGCACTATTCGAACTCATCAGCACTTGACCGCAAAGTGCACCGATCATCAACCCCAATAACGGTAATAAATACATCAAAATCGAGGCTTGCACCAAGGCTGCGGCCGGCAAAACCAGTCGAACCCGATCCCCGATTTGAACCGGCAAGGCCGTCAAGGCCGTTACCTGATGCTGCTTACGATTGAGTGCTTTTTGCATTAAACCCACCCCGCAACTACCCCGAGAGGCGCAGGACTGACAACCGCTTTGACGTTGTGTTTCGACAATGACACCACCCGCCACCAAGGCAACCACGATGCCTTCTTCCCGAATAACGGATTCATCCGCACCCTGCTCATTCGGCTCAATACCGGAGCGCGCGTCCCATTGGGCCAGTTGTTGTTCGGCAAACGGTACCGAGCCTAAAACAGGGGCTTCCTTTAAAGAAGGGCGGGGGGTTGGTGGCGATGAATTCACTCAGCGTGCCTCTGTATTCGGCATATGCAAGGGATTTTGCTCAGCCCGTTCTGTCGCCGAATTTTTGATCAACACCGTGTTCTGGCAGATTTGTTCCACGGCGGCCATCGGCAAATCTCCAATCACCGTGAGACGCACAGGACCCACTTGGCGCACGGCGATATTCATCCCATATTTTGCAGCCTCGGGATCAAGCGCCTTGGGTTCGGGCATTTTTTCGATGAATACGGAAGCCGTGGATAACCCATCAGAAACGACCATATGTTCGAAGGGATGGTGCGTCACAGGATTTTGACGCCAGACTCGACTTTGAATCGTGTAACCGGGTAAATCGGGGGAAACGACCCAACCCTCATCGGCTGCAAGCGGTTTGGGCGGCATTGAAGGGGGTTGCTCAACCACATTAAAGCCGGGGGGAATCGATTGTGGCGATCCCAGCGGAATTTCCGGCCATTCGGGTGAATCGCTGGCCGTAGCAGATGCGGTCCGTGGCTCTATTGCGGTAAAAAAATCATGCTCGATGGGCAAGCCCTGTTCGTTGTACATCGACATCCGCAATAACAAATGCGACTGATCAGCGACACAGAGCTTGTAGCCGTACCGCAACCCATCTCTCGGCACCAACCCCACGAGATGGCAAGAGAAACCCGCCACTCGGGAACTGCCCAGACTGACAATCTGATAATTGGCGGTCAGTTCAGCCGGATGCGCAAAACGCTCACCAGAAAGCCGGGAGCGCACACTGGGAAAATCACCAAATACGACTTCTTTGCGCAGCGGCCATTGGCACTCACACGAATCCCCGTGACGAACCACGCTATGCGGATCGCCATTGAGGGTTTCCAATTGCTCTTGCTCACCCTTTGGGGTGAAGCGATGCAGCAAGCGCGTGGTATCAACTTGATCACCCCGAACATGCACATAGGTGCCGGCATAATCGGTTTGACGCATGGCCTGCGTCATTTGGGCAAGCCAATCCATCACCGTTTCAAGGGATGGCTCGCCCTGCGCTTGAGGGTCTGAAACCTGCAGCAGATGCACCGAAAAAGTATTAAATTGCCAGGAATCTGCTTGAGCATTACCCACGGTTGCCAGCAAGCTAACCGCCAGCAAGCCCACCTTCAATAAACTCATATTCAATACACCCTGGCTCCATACCCCAAAGAAGCTGACGCGCGTCATTCATTACTCCGGTTGAAAACTAATCATGCGCAAAGAGGGCATCACCTCGGATAAATCCGGCGATACTGATTCAAAATGCGTCATCAAATAAGGATCCATGGGGGTTTTTTGCGCCGGTGTTTGCGCCCAAACGGGCAAGACGGTAGACGGTGTCACCCGGGCAACGACAGGCAATGCGCTGGCGCCCGCTGCCAAGGAATGACTGAAGGTGGTTGATGAATTTTGCGCTTGCTGCACGACAGGCCCATTGGGGGCGATGTCAGAGGATTGCTGCGGCAGCATCCATATCCCCACGCCCACCAGCCCCGCCACAAAAGAAGCCGCGATTGCCCCCCGCCATACATTCATGGCGCGCCGTACCCGCGATTGCGGAAACACCAGCACGCCATGATTCGTCGAGGTTGCGGCCAGATCGTGAGCCAACGGATTCGCATCGCTCGCACTCGTGGCAAGACGAGACGAGATCAAGATGGAAATATCCCGTTTATCCAAATGCTCTTGCCGCAAGGCAGCGCCAATTAAGGAATAGCACCGTAAACTCTGCCGCGCATCCGAGGTGGTGATCGATAACAGGTGATCGATTCGCTGTGCTTGATGCGCGACACATTCATCATCCCACCACGCCGAAAGCGCCTCTTCTGCCGGCATGGTCATGGGGGTGTGGGCGTTGTGTTGGGTAGTCATAGGGTTCCCCTTGAAATGAATCAGGTTCAAGCGCAAGTTTGCATCAATCCAATAACGGTTTAATTCGTTCTTCGACCGCTTCCCGCGCCCGAAAAATTCGTGATCGCACCGTGCCAATCGGGCAGTTCATCACCACGGCAATTTCCTCGTAGCTCAAACCTTCCATTTCCCGCAGTGTTAACGCCGTGCGCAAATCTTCAGGCAGCGCCTTAATCGCTACGCGAATCGCTTGCTCGAGTTCCTGCGATGCCGCCATATCCTCTGGGGTTGCATGATCTCGCAAGGCCTCTGGCTCGGGTAATGGCTCGTCTGACTCATCCCCACCGCCAGAGTTCAGTGAAACGGAATATCCTTCACGCGCGGTGGCCACCAGCTGGTTTTTCGCTGTATTCACGGCGATGCGATACAACCAGGTGTAAAACGCGCTTTCGCCCCGAAAATTGGCTAAGGCACGATAGGCTTTGATAAATGCTTCCTGAGCCAAATCAAAGGCTTGATCAGGATCACGCACAAAGCGCCCCACCAAACGCAGCACACGATGCTGATATTTGAGCACGAGTAAATCGAACGCGCGCCGGTCACCCTGCTGTGCACGCAACACCAGTTGTTGATCGGCGGGTTGATCTTTCGATTGATCGGTTGATCGCATAGTGACCGATGGGGTCGTTTCAGTGGCCATAAAGCCTCATGCACTGCAGCCTTTCGGCGGGTTCAAACAAAAAACTTTATTGCATATCGACACATTCATAAAACGTGGCATGCCGCTCAGCGTATTTCTGGGTCTTCGCCAGATTGACCCACCCTATCCCAATCGTCGCGGTGCCTCTGCCGCAATGACGCGAGCGGGTTCGGGCCAGATTTTGCCGATTTTAACGGTTAATAGCCATGGCTATTAACCAAAAAGCAACAAAATTAAGTCCGGCGGTCTGCCGGGCAGACAGTTTGGCGCCGATTTGTTTAAGTCCGGCAGACGCCTCGGCAAGCGCGCTAGTATACTCCGGCCATGCCTTGTCAATCGCAACCCTATTGAAACCTCATTCAACATGCCGCACAGCTCATTAAATTCCCCTATTGATGTTCTCATCATTGGCTCAGGTGCCGCAGGGCTCAGCGCAGCCTTGCGCCTACCTTCGTATTTAACTGTTTTGCTGCTCAGCAAAAGTTCGATCAATGCCGGCAGCACGCCCTGGGCTCAAGGCGGCATTGCCGCAGCGCTGGGGGGGATCGACGATATTGAGCAGCATATTCAGGATACCTGCCGCGCAGGCAATGAATTACCCGATGTGGCGGTGGTACGGCGCGTGGTGGAAGCGGGCGCTGAACAAATTGATTGGCTGCTTGCATTGGGTATGCCTTTTTCAAGTGAATCGACCCATCTGCATCTCACCCGCGAAGGCGGCCACGGCGCACGGCGCATTGCCCATGCAGCGGATCACACCGGCCGCACCCTGATGGAAACACTGCTCGACACGGTGCATGCGCGCACGAATATTACGGTGCGCGAACATCAACTGGCGGTCGATCTCATTACCACGCACCGCCTCGGGCACATCGATCAACCCAACCGATGCTTGGGCGCTTATGTGCTCGATCTTCAATCGGACCGCGTCAATGCCCTGCGCGCGCAGCACGTCATTCTTGCCACCGGCGGTGCGGCCAAGGCGTATCTGTACACCACGAATCCCGATGGCTCAACGGGCGATGGCATTGCCATGGGTTGGCGGGCGGGCTGCCGGGTGGCCAACATGGAATTCATGCAGTTTCATCCCACCTGCCTGTTTGAGCCACGGGCCAAATCCTTTTTGATTAGCGAGGCCGTGCGCGGTGAGGGGGGCGTGTTGCTACTCCCCGATGGCACGCGGTTTATGCCGAATTACCATCCCGATGCCGAACTCGCCCCCCGTGATGTCGTCGCCCGCGCGATTGATTCGGAGATAAAGCGCCTCGGTATTGATTGTGTGTATCTCGATATCAGCTTCAAAGGCCGTGCGTTTATCGAAGAACACTTCCCGATGATTCATCAGCGTTGCCTGCAATACGGCTACGATATGACCACCCAACCCCTGCCGGTGGTGCCTGCGGCGCATTACACCTGCGGTGGCATTGTGGTTGATGAGCACGGTCACACCGATATTGCCGGGTTGTATGCCATCGGCGAAACCAGCCACACCGGCCTGCATGGCGCCAATCGCCTGGCCAGCAATTCGTTGCTTGAATGCCTGGTCTACGGCGAGGCCGCAGCCAGGCATATCGCCGAACGCCACGACCTGGCCCATAGCCGGAATCCCCCCATTCCCGCCGTTCCGGATTGGGACGATAGCCAGGTCACCGATGCCGATGAGGCCGTCATCGTTACCCACAACTGGGATGAGCTGCGCCGCGCCATGTGGGATTACGTCGGTATTGTACGCACCACCAAACGTCTGCAACGCGCCGAACACCGCATCGCCCTATTGCGCCGCGAAATTCAGGATTACTATGCCCATTTCCGGGTGAGCAACAACCTCATCGAACTGCGCAATTTGGTGGATGTCGCCGACCTGATTGTGCGCTCGGCACTCTCCCGCCATGAAAGCCGGGGGCTGCACTTCACCCGTGATTATCCGGAGAGCCTTCCCGCCCTGGCGCATGCCAATACGCTTTGCTCGCCAAGCAACGTGGGGCACAAACTCTGTGAAACGCCCATCCCCGCTTCCTCTGAACCATCCGGATAAACGCCCTAAATAAAACTTATTAAAATAATTAGATCATGTAATTAACTTGTAAGCATATAGAAATATATGACAGTCAATATGCGCCCTGCATCGGAACCAACCAAACTTTCAATCCATGAATTTCAGGGGCATCATTATGTTACGCAAAACTGCCGTCGCTGTTTCAGCGGCCTTATTCACCTTGTCTTTGGCGGCCTGCAATAGCAGCAGCGCCCCCACGGCAAGTACCACAACCCCCGTAGCACCCGCCGTCTTAGGCTCGACCGTCGGTATCACCGCCACTGCAAATAACTTAACGACTGCCACGCCAATCAAGCATGTGGTCATCATCTATAACGAAAACGTCTCATTCGATCATTATTTCGCCACCTATCCCAATGCGACCAATCCCACGGGCGAACCCCTGTTCCAAGCCGCCGCTGGCACACCCAATATCAATGGCTTAACCCCTGCCCTGCTGAGCAACAACGGTAACTACACCAACACAGCCAATGGCACCGATGCGGCCAATCCCTACCGTTTGGATCGCAGCCAAGCCGCCACCGCTGATCAAAACCACGCGTACACCGCCGAAGAATTCGCCTACGATAATGGCCTGGCCGATTTATTCCCGCTGTACACCGGTAAAGGCACCCCCGGCGGCGCGCTTCAATTTGGCACCAAAGGCCAGGTGATGGGTTATTACGATGGCAATACCGTCACCGCGCTGTGGAATTACGCGCAAAATTTCGCCATGAGCGATGCCGCCTATACCGATACCTACGGCCCATCGACCCCCGGCGCGCTCGAAGTCGTGGCCGGGCAAACCAATGGCATGCAGATTGTTAAAACCAGCAAAAATCCCTTCACCACAGCCACTTACTCGTATTACATCAATGACGGTATCGGTGGCTACACCATGATTAACGATGTAGACCCTGCCTATGACACCTGCTCCAGCACCACCGATCAAGTGATGATGACCGGCAAAAATATCGGTGATTTACTCAATACGGCCAATATTACCTGGGGCGGGTTTATGGGCGGGTTTAATCTGCAAACCGTGAATACCAATGGCACCACCGGCTGCAAACGCAGCACGCTGTCAACGGTGGTCGGCGGCGCGCCGATGGGCGATTACATCCAGCACCACAACTGGTTCCAGTATTACGCCTCCACGGCCAACCCCACGCACGCACGCCCAAGTTCAGTAACAGCGATTGGTTATTCCTACCAAGCAGATGGCAAAACCAAAGACCCGGCCAATCATGAATATGGCGCTCAAGATTTTATCGCTGCAGTGAAAGCCGGAAATTACCCTGCCGTGTCCTACGTCAAAGCGCCTGCCTTCCAGGATGGCCATGCCGGTTATTCTGATCCGTTAGATGAGCAGGAATTCACCAGCAAAATCATCAACTTCCTACAACAGCAGCCCGATTGGAAAAACACGGCGGTCATCGTGTCCTGGGATGACTCCGATGGTTGGTACGATCATGCCTATGCCAACCCGACCAATCCCTCGTTCGATGCCCAAGCCGATCAGCTCAATGGTGCGGGCAAATGCGGTACCGGCACCCCGCTTAATGGCGTTAATGGCAAGCCGGTAAACGGTCGTTGCGGCCCGGGCACACGTATTCCATTCTTGGTGATTTCACCGTATGCCAAGAAAAATTACGTGAGCCACACCGCAATTTCTCAGGCCTCGGTCGTTAAATTCATTGAAGACAACTGGCTGGGCGGCGCCCGCTTGGGCGGCGGTTCGTTCGATGCCAGCGCAGGCTCGATAATGGATATGTTCAACTTCACCAATGGCGGCAGCACGCCTGCGGTTTATCTCGATTCAACCACCGGCACGGTCATTCAAAACGCGCCCACCATCACCACGGCCAGCTTCAAAAACTAAGCCCATCGCTTGGAGTGATTGACGTTAATTCGATAAAACCCGAGATACTTCCCTCGGGTTTTTTTAAATCAAATGGTTTGAATCCAGTGAAAAACACAATGCAAAAATCACCTCGCATCACGATAGGCATGGTCATCGGTTGTACCGCTGCTATCGGCTTAAGTGCTTATGCACTAGCCGCCTCGCCTATCCCGATGCAGCTATGGCTCATCCATCCGCTGGATAGCTTGAAATTGGCACAAGGTGACAACCCGCATCCGGTCAAGCTCATCACGCCGGTCATTGCGCCGTTATCAGCCATGGCAGAACTCGGCAAAACGTTGTTTTACGATCCTTCATTGTCCGGTTCTGGCAAAGAATCTTGTGCCTCGTGCCACGACCCCCACAACGCCTACGGCCCCCCAGTGGGCAGTGGCCCCGTCATGCTCGGTGGCCCCACGGGGCATAGCGCAGGGTTTCGTGCGGTGCCATCGCTACGTTATTTATATCGGCAACCCCCATTTACCATCGCACCCGACCCTACGGGCGATAATGATACGGTCGTTACCTTAAGCCAGCAGGCTGCCCAAGCCGCCGATTCCCCGCGCGTCCCAAAAAGCGTGAATAACACGCACACATCCGCCGCCAACCTTGTACCGCACGGGGGGTTGTTTTGGGATGGCCGTGTCAACACCTTGCAACAACAAGCCGATGGCCCCTTGTTTAATCCCGTGGAAATGGATGCAGGCACCCCCGCACGCGTCGCAACGATTTTAGAACTTGGCCCACACGCCACCCTATTGCGGCAATTGTTCGGCCAATCGGTGTTTGATAACCCCAACCACACGGTATCTGAAGCGATGTTCGCCATCGCCCGTTATCAAATCGAAGACCCTGGTTTTCACCCGTTTTCGAGTAAATACGATGCCTGGCTTGTGGGCAAGGCGCGCTTCACGCCCGCCGAGTTACGCGGCTATTTATTGTTTAACGACCCGAACAAAGGTAACTGTGCCGCCTGCCATTTATCGCAACCCACCAGAGACCATTTGCCGCCACAATTTACCGACGCCCAATATGAAGCGCTCGGCGTACCGCGCAACCCCAACATTCCCGCCAACGGCGACCCCCATTTTTTTGATATGGGCATTTGCGGCCCCTTCCGCACCGACATGAGCAAACAAACCCAATATTGCGGCCTATTCCTTACCCCCAGCTTGCGCAATGCCGCCACTCGACACGCGTTCTTTCATAACGGTGTATTCCATGATTTAACCCAAGTCATGGATTGGTATGTGAATCGCGATTTGCACCCAGAGCGGTTTTACCCCAAGGATGCCGCAGGCACGGTGATTAAATACAACGATATTCCGGCTGAATATCGCAAAAACGTCGATACCTTCGATGCACCTTTTAATCGCCACCCAGGCGATGCGCCCGCCCTCACCCAGGCGGAACAAGCCGACATAATTACCTTCATCAAAACACTCACCGATGCCGATGCCAAAAATCAGCCGGATTAATCAACCGGCCGTGGGCACATGAGAATAACCCGAAATTACGCACAAACACTTGCACTGATCCGCATCACGGCCTAGGATTAACCCAGTCTTCTCGGACGTGCGTCAGGTTGCTCTCAATCCCTTGAGCCTTAATCTGCGACTATGGGGGGTGCATCAAATGGGTCGTGTGCATGTCCGCCTCGTCGGAAAGCCTTACACCCATTGCGCGCCGCCCAGCTTGAACCCTCGGTTCAAGGTCGAAGAGCCGCCAACGGCGTTTGGGAAGACGCTCCACACATCACACACTCATGAACATTCCACTCAACAAAACCCAACTTCGCCGCCAACTTCGGCAAGCCAGAAATGCGCTTCAGGGTTTCACCCGTTACCTGCAACAACGACGTATTCAGCGTTTTCTGACAGCCATGCCCGCCTTGCGCCTTGCACGTCGTATCGGTGCTTATATGCCGTTTGATGGTGAACCTGACCTATTACTTTTTTTACAGCAACACCAAGTCAAAATCTGGCTGCCGATTATCCGCCACAATTTGCATCTGGACTTTCGCCCCACGTTCAATCTCACCCATCCCTCCCGGCTACCCGCTCAAGCGCATCGCAATCGGTTCGGTATTTTGGAATCCCAACACCAACCCACCGTCCGTGCCGCTCAACTGGATGCGATATTTATTCCCCTGGTAGGGTTTGATCGCTTGGGCAATCGCTTGGGCATGGGCGCAGGTTTTTATGACCGCAGCCTCGCCGGTTTACGCTATCCCAAACCGCTACTCATTGGTATTGCGTTTAGTTGTCAAGAAGTTGAACAGCTACCCGCGGATCCTTGGGATATTCCCTTGGATTACATCGTAACCAATCGTGAAATCGTCAAAACCAATCGTCAGGGCACTTCCATACATTCGATCAAGGCGACCAGCATTCTGACAGGGGCAAGGCAAAATGAGGCGGAACAGCGGAGTTTACACCGCGTCAATGAGCATTTTTAGCCTTGTTTCAACGCAGCAAGCGCGTCTTCAGCGGATTTATGGAAGTCCCCGTTATTTAATCAGGAGTAAACAATGAACCACTGGCTCATGAAATGCGAACCCGAGATGTTTTCGATTGATGATCTGGCCCGCCAAAAAGTTGAAGGCTGGTATGGTATTCGCAATTATCAGGCACGCAATATGATGCGCGATGCCATGCGGATGGGGGATCAGGTGTTTTTTTATCATTCAAATATCAAAGTACCGGGCATTGTCGGCCTTATGAACGTGTGCAGCGCACCCTACCCCGATCCGACCCAATTCCAGCCCGAACACCAATACTTCGACGCGAAATCCACCGCCGAATCACCGCGCTGGGTGCAAGTCGATGTGTGTTATGAACGCCATTTGCGCCGCATCATCACCCTTGAAGAACTCAAAAGCGACGAGACACTGGAAGACCTGCCGCTGGTGCGTCGCGGCAATCGCCTGTCGATCATGCCCATCAGCGCATCCAGCTGGGCGCGTATTCTGGCGCGGGAAGATCACACCCTGTGAGGCCATTAAGCAAACACGTTATCCCCAGCTTCACTGGCGACGCAACCGATAAAACGCACCCGAACAGAACGCCGACCGACTGACCGGGGGCTAACACACCCTTTACATCAAAAAAATAAATTCATTATTTAACAAACACTTGATTGAAAAAAATCAGCGGCGGTCTCAAGTTGTGGTTTTTTTAGCCACCGACTTAAAGTATTGATCCAACGCCACCCAACCCAGATACCCGTAAAACATGCACAGGATTATCCACAGATTCTGTGGATAATCCCAAGTGCGGTACGAAACTCGGTTGATGCCGATTTCAAGAAATCAGGGATTGCGCCATGGCAGAAATTCATCCCCAGCTGATCGCGCATCAGCGTCAAGCAGAATTCGCGCTTTCGCCTGAGGAGGGCACGCGCCTTATCCAAAGGCAACGTCTTGAACTGTGGGGATTTACCTCATCCATTCAAAACTTATCCACAACATTACCCCCTATTCCAAAGCGGCTCAAAGCGCATAACACGAAGCTGGACCCAGCTCAAGCAGCATGCGCCAAGAATAAAATTCACTTCACTTTATCATTGATAAACAACATCTTGAACAACAGAAAAAGGCCAGACAGAGAATGATGTTGATTTTTTAACCACCCTCACCAACCCCTTGATTCACCAAGCAGACGGCCCATTGCGCGGTATTCATCCACGAGGTTATCCACAGTTATTGTGGGTAAATCATCACGCCAAAAACAGTTCGTACACGGGGTTATTGCTTTCATCCCAAAAGGGGTAAGCCAATTGCTCAAGATAGGTACTGAATGCAGCCATATCCTGTATTGCTACCTGCACACCCACCAGCACCCGGCCATAATCCGCACCGTGATTGCGGTAGTGGAACAGGCTGATATTCCAGCGCGCGCCCAAATGCGTTAAAAATTTGAGCAAGGCACCGGGGCGTTCCGGAAATTCAAACCGGTAAAGCCGCTCATCAGCCAGCGCGCGCGCATGGCCACCGACCATGTGCCGCGCGTGCAATTTGGCCATTTCGTTATCGGTGAGATCAATCGCGGGATAATCCGCATGGGTCAAATGATGAAATACCGCTGCCCGATCACTCGGCGCGTCCAAGCGAATTCCGACGAAAATATGTGCCCGTTCCTGATCGGCATATCGATAATTAAACTCCGTAATCTGCCGCCGCCCCAGTAACTCACAGAACGTCTGGAAACTGCCAGGGCGTTCAGGAATCGTCACGGCAAACAGGGCTTCGCGCTGCTCGCCAATATCGGCACGCTCAGCCACAAAGCGCAGCCGATCAAAATTCATATTCGCGCCCGAGGCAATCGCAATCAAGGTTTCACCCCTGACATTGTGCTGTTTTACGTATTTTTTCAGCCCGGCCAACGCCAATGCGCCCGCCGCTTCGTTGATGCTACGGGTGTCATCGAACATATCCTTGATGGCGGCAGTCATCGCATCGGTATCGACGGTAATCACTTCATCTACCGCCCGTTGGGCGACCGCAAACGGATAGGCGCCCACCTGCTTCACGGCGACGCCATCGGCAAACAGCCCGACTTGATCCAACACCACCCGATTACCTGCCGCCAATGCGGCCGCCATACACGCCGCATCATCGGGTTCTACCCCGATAATTTTAATGTCCGGTCGCAGTGATTTGACATACGCCGCGATGCCCGCAATTAATCCGCCGCCACCCACGGGGACAAAAATGGCATAAATTGAATCAGGATGGTGGCGCAAGATTTCGGCACCAATAGTGCCTTGCCCCGCAATAATATCGGGATGATCATACGGCGGAATAAATACGAGGCCTTGCGCCTCGACCAGTTGCTGGGCGTGCGCGAAGGCCTCATCAAACGTATCGCCATGCAATACCGCCGTGGCGCCGCGACGCCTCACTGCATCCACTTTAATCGCAGGGGTAGTAACGGGCATCACAATGACCGCCGTAACACCGAGGCGCTCTGCGGCCAAAGCAACCCCTTGGGCGTGATTCCCAGCCGAGGCGGTAATCACGCCCCGACTCAAGCGGCCTTCCGTCATGAGCCGATGCATCATGTTGTAGGCGCCGCGCAATTTAAATGAAAACACCGGCTGGGTATCTTCACGTTTCAGTAACACGCGATTATCTAAACGCTCGGAAAGCAACACCGCGTGCGTCAGCGGCGAATCAATGGCCACGTCGTAGACGCGGGCGGTTAAAATCCGGTGCAGGTAATCCTGTAATAATGCGGACAAAGCCAGCGCCCCCCAAAAAATAGAATTAGATAGAATATAAATGGCATAAATTAAAGGCTGCATCCAGAGATGCACAATTCTATCTATCATGACAGAATGTTGAATTATTCGGGACGCGCTGACAAATGCGGCTCATCACGTAATGCAGAATCATCAAGGAACACGCCCATGACCCCACAAGACCAGCTCAAACAACACGCCGCCATCGCTGCTCTGGAATATGTTGAAACCGGCAGTATTGTTGGGGTTGGCACGGGTTCTACCGTCAATTTCTTCATCGACGCACTCGCCACGATCAAGCACAAAATTGAAGGCGCGGTATCCAGTTCCGAGGCCAGCACCAGACGTCTGCGCGCCCACGGCATTGATGTGCTGGATTTAAATGGTGTCGGCACCCTGCCCATTTATGTGGATGGTGCCGATGAAACCAACGCCCATTTGCAGCTCATCAAAGGCGGTGGCGGCGCACTCACCCGTGAAAAAATCATTGCACATTTGGCCAAAACCTTTGTATGCGTGGTGGATGAAACCAAGCTGGTGCCGCGTTTAGGCAAATTCCCGCTGCCGATTGAAGTGATCCCCATGGCGCGCAGCATGATCGCCCGCGAGATGGTGAAGCGCGGTGGCCAGCCGGTTTATCGCGATGGCTATATCACCGATAACGGCAACCAGATTCTCGATGTACATAATATGGACATCATGGAACCTGCCAAGCTCGAAGCCGAACTCAACAACATTCCCGGTATTGTCACGGTCGGCTTATTTGCCCTGCGCCCTGCCGATATCCTGATTCTCGCTACCGCCAACGGCGTACGTACCCTCAAAATTTAAACGCCAACACATAAACACACCCATGCCAATTCAGCCTAAAGCCAAATATGGGGTGATTGGCAACCCCGTTGGCCACAGCCGCTCGCCGCTGATTCACCGGGCTTTTGCCGAACAAACCGGCATTGCACTCGAGTACACCGCCATTCTGGCGCCGCTGGATGGCTTTGTATCCGCGGTATCGCAATTTCGGATAGCCGGGGGGCGCGGCCTGAACGTCACCGTACCGTTCAAGGCCGAAGCCTTTGCCTTGTGTCAGAAGCGCAGCGAACGGGCGCAACGGGCAGGCGCGGTCAACACCCTGATTTTTCCAGCAGATGTTCGTGGTGACGTATTCGGCGACAATACCGATGGCGTTGGCTTATTGCGTGATTTGGCGTTTCATCACATCCCGCTTCAGGGCAAAAAAATCCTGCTGCTGGGCGCGGGCGGCGCATCCCGTGGCGTACTGGCACCGCTATTGGCCGAGCATCCGGCGTGCTTGCTGATTGCCAATCGGCGCGAGAAAACCGCCACCGCACTCACCGCCGATTTTATCGACTTGGCCCACAACACCCAATTGCAAGCCTGTGCGCTCAATGACATCCCCGCCGAACCGTTTGATCTGATTATCAATGCCACGTCCGCCAGCTTAAGCGACGAACACCTGCCCCTACCCGATTCATTAATCGCCACAAATACCGTGGTATACGACATGGCTTACGGTAACCAACCCACCATATTCATGCGGTGGGCTTCAGCCCACGGCGCACGAGCGATTGATGGTCTCGGCATGTTGGTTGAACAAGCGGCAGAAAGTTTTTATCTGTGGCATGGCGTTCGACCCGAAACGCAAACAGTTCGCCCGATCTTAAGGTGCCGGTGATGGGCCCGCCGAGGGGCGGCCACTACCTTATCCCTATCGACAATGATAACCTGCACGCATCGACAACCTCTGGAGACAGGTCACGTCCACGGCATGAATAAACGCCTCATTCGCACGAATTTTTCCCGCAATATCTGGCTGATCTTTGTGTTGTATGGCCTATTGGCGGCGGCATTTGTGGTGTATGTGGATGCCGAAAAAACCATCGGCCAAGCAAATGACCAGCGTTTGCAGTCCCTGCAGTTAACCGATGAATTACGGCAAGCCTCGAATGATTTGACGCGAATGGCGCGTGCCTACACGATCACGGGCAAGCCAGTTTTCAAGAAAATCTACCAGGAAATTTTGGCCATCCGCGATGGCAAAATTCCTCGCCCGATCAATCACGGCGATATGTTCTGGGATTTGTTTTTAGGGGATGAGCCAGAAAAATCACGCGCGAAATCACAGGAAATCTCCGCCCCCTTGCCGCCCGCAGCATTACTGAATCGAATGCGCGCGGCACGGTTTACCCCACAGGAACTCAACCTGCTGACCCAATCCAAGCAAAAATCCGACGCCCTCACCGCGCTGGAATATCGCGCGATGGCGATGATCGATCAGGGCGCGAATACCGACCCGTCCCTCAAACTTCGCGCGATAGAACTGCTGCAAAACCCGGCCTACTACCATGCCAAAGCCGGAATCATGCGGCCCATTCATGAAGCGACTGAATTGATCCTGGCCCGCACGACACAACGCGTTCAAACTGCCGAACAAACCGCCCTGCAACTGCGCTGGGTGTTTATTGCCTTGGGCATCGCGCTTATCCTGCTCTGGTTACGCACGTACTACATTCTGGCGCGGCTTTTAGGCGGCAATTTAGATTCGATTTATCACACCATTAGCCAGATCGGCCAGGGCGATTTCAAAACGACCATCCCTATCAACACAGCACAAAAAAACAGCGTACTCGATTGGCTCAGCCAAACCCAAAATCGGCTAGCCGCACTGGATGAGACCCGGCAAGCGCATGAAACCAAAATCAATCGCATGACTCGACTTTATGCCGCGCTAAGCCAGTGCAACCAAGCCATTGTGCGTTGCACCAACCGAGAAGAGCTCTTTGCGCAAATTTGCCTGGATGCCGTGCGCTTTGGCGGCATGAAAATGGCATGGATTGGTGAAGTTGAGCCTGAAACCGGGCAAGTTCGCGTAGTCAGTGCGTATGGTGCTGGCATCGAATACCTCGAAGGAAT
Organism: Pseudomonadota bacterium; assembly: GCA_021801265.1. Classification (GTDB taxonomy): domain Bacteria; phylum Pseudomonadota; class Gammaproteobacteria; order Halothiobacillales; family Halothiobacillaceae; genus Halothiobacillus. The sequence continues at coordinate 185,294 of JAJYYE010000010.1, forward strand.
TGATATTTCGCTTGACCCCAACAAACCCAGTGGCCAAGGACCGACCGGCATCGCGCTACGAACCGATACCGCCTATTGGTGCCAGGATTTTATCCACGATCCGAGGGTTGCCGCCTGGCACGAACGCGGCGCACAAGTCGGTTGGAAATCATCTGCTGCCTTGCCATTACATCGGGATGCGCATGTTGTGGGGGTGTTTTCACTTTATTCCGATGAGTGCAATGCCTTCGATGAACCCGTGCAAAATCTTTTAACCGAGATGGCCATGGATATCAGTTTTGCGCTGCATAACTTTGCGCGTGAAACCGCGCGCGCCAAGACCGAGACCCAGCGCACGGCGATACTCGCCCGGCTAGAAAAAATCACCAGTCATGTGCCCGGCATGGTGTATGAGTTCCGACTTAACCCGGATGGCTCATCGTACTTCCCTTTCGCCAGCACGGGCACCCGCAACATCTACCACCTCGAACCGGCACAGCTCGAACACGATGCAGCCTTGGCTTTTGATCGGATACACCCTGATGATCTTCCCCGCGTGCGCGCCTCAATTCAAAAATCTGCGGCCTCGTTGGCCCCGTGGCGGCATGAATACCGAGTGGCAAACCCCAACGGAGCAACCCAATGGCTTTTAGGGCAATCCCTCCCCGAACGCGAACCGGATGGCGGCACGCTGTGGACCGGGTTTATCACCGACATTACCCAGCAAAAAGAAACCGAAGCACGCATCGCCCAACTCGCGCATTTTGATGCCCTGACGGGCTTGCCTAATCGCATCTTGTTGCTGGAGCACGTTGACTATGCGCTCGTCAGTGCACAACGTGATACAACGTCGCTAAGCCTGATGTTTATTGATCTCGATCACTTCAAAAACGTGAACGATGCCTTGGGGCATGCCATCGGCGATGAGCTGCTGGTGAGTGCCGCCAACCGATTTTTAAGCCTGATCCGCCCCCAAGATACGCTCTCTCGGCAAGGGGGTGATGAATTCACGCTGATTATCCCCGAGTGTAATGCCGATTCAGCCACGCGCATGGCGAATCGACTCATTGAGCAATTTAATCAACCCTTTGTGATCGGGCATCACGAGTTAAACATCACACTCTCTATCGGGATTGCAGTTTATCCCGATGATGGCGGCGATTTTGATAGCCTCTCGAAACACGCTGATATTGCCCTATACCGCGCAAAGGAATCGGGACGGAACGATTTTCGGTTTTTCACCACCGAGATGCAGATACATTCTGATCGTGTGATGCAAATTGACACGGCCCTGCGTAAAGCTTTGGCTAACCAGCAGCTTCATGTCGTTTATCAACCGCAAGTTGATCTTAAAACCCAGAAAATCGTCGGGGCCGAGGCCTTGCTCCGCTGGCACCATCCCGAGTTGGGTATCATATCACCGGCTGAGTTCATCCCTATTGCCGAGGAAAATGGCTTAATTCTCGCCCTCGGTGACTGGGTGTTGCGTACCGCGCTCATCACCGCGAAACCCTGGCTTCAAACTGCGGGACCGGAGTTTGTGATTGCCGTCAATTTGTCAGCCGTGCAATTCCGTCAAGCCAACTTACCCGATTACGTCCTCAATGCGCTTAAGGAAGCGGATTTACCCGCGCAAAATCTCGAACTTGAGCTCACTGAGCGCTCGGCAATGAATGACCCCGAAGCGGCCATCCGCATCATTGATACCTTAAACCAATATGGCATCAAACTCTCGATTGATGATTTTGGCACGGGATATTCATCGTTGAGTTATTTAAAACGGTTTAGGCTCTATAAACTCAAAATCGACCAATCGTTTGTACGTGATATGACGGACGATCCCGAAGATCGGGCGATAGTGAGCACCATTATCACGATGGCGCACAGCTTAGGCCTTATAACCATTGCTGAAGGCGTGGAAACCCAGGAGCAACTCGACCTGTTGCGCGCAATGGGTTGCGATGAATCCCAAGGTTACTTCACCGGCAAACCCATGAGCGCCGAGGCATTTACCGAATTACTGACCCAAAGCCAAAATATCAATTTGATTTAATGGGAAACCGATTGTCGGAGATAAATCCTCTCCTGCTTAATATCTACCGCAGTACGGTAGGAGGAGTGTCAACCCCGACACAGTGCCCTCCGGTTTAATGCCCTGCCACGCGATATGGCATAATTTGCAGGAGGGAATTCATCCCCGACGATGCAGCCCCGAAGCACCCAAACCCGTGCGACACGGCGTTTTGATAGAGTTCATTGCGTTGGGCACCGTGTCGGGGTTAAAACCCCTCCGACAATTCGCATTTTTGGTCGAGGAGGATTCCCCCGACACGACGCGCCATAAACGACCAAGATAGCCACCACCCGGTTAAGGAATCAAAAATTCCTCAATTGGCACAGGTTTAGCGACCCCATACCCTTGATGATAATAAACCCCAATTTGCCGCAAAACTTCCATTTGCTGGGTATTCTCTACAAATTCAGCCACCGTAATCGTATTCATTTCGAACGCAATGGCCTGAATCGATTCGACAATCGCACGGTCAATGCGAGATTCAGTAATATGCCGAATAAACTCACCATCGATTTTCAAATAATCGAAGGGAAAACGTTTCAAATAAGAAAAAGTGGATAAACCGGTACCAAAATCATCCAGCGAGATTTTGCACCCCATGGCTTTAATCGCCAGCACCGCTTGCCGGGCAGCCGTCGTATTCTCTATCACCATGGTTTCGGTAATTTCGAAACAAATTTGCTCCGGGCGGCAACCCGATAATTCCAACGCAGCCGCAATTTCACGCGACAATTTAGGATTAACCAAGCTGGCGCCGGCGAGATTGATCGACACCTTGCTGATTTCAGCCACCCAGGGCGATTCCGATAATTGATGCATCGTGGTTTGCAGCACCCAGACATCAATCTGGGTCATCAAGCCATAACGTTCGGCAATGGGTAAAAATATCGCAGGCGGCAAAATGTCGCCCGTAGGTTCGCGCCAGCGCAACAAGACTTCAAAGGCCTTTACATCGGGATGGCGGGTGTCTCGAATGGTTTGAGCAAATAAAATAAAACGGCCGCTCTGATCATCGCCATTCAAGGTTGCCCGCATTCGTTGCACCCACGAGCGTTCTTCAACCCGGTGATCAAGTAACCCGGCAAGGTCATCTTCCACATGCACGGGGTGATTACGATCGTTTAAGGATAATTGGCATCCGGCTAATACGGCCGAGGTAAGCAGCCCAATATCCTGGGTTTGTGCGCAGTTAAATACCGTTAAGCCCACGCGCAGATGACGCATAGCCACCCCACCAGCATTGCGTTCCGATTCAATACCTGCCCATAATTTCTGGGCAAGTTCTGCCCCCCGCAAGCCAACGGTGGCTGTCGTCAAACAGGCAATAAATAAACCCGGTCGAACCCGAGCAGCAGATAGCTCAATGCCTTGAGCATGAATAATATGACTGATTTTTTGCTCGACCCGATGACTATTTTCATGCCCCATCAGTGCGTCTATTGCTTCTAAATCGGGTAGGTGAATCCCAATCACGACCATGGGCTGCATTGAGCCAGACAGGTCTTTGGGCCATGACTCAATCTGCCTGGCCAAACCTAAATCATTGGGTAATCCTGTGAGTGGATCGGTATGTAAACGCTGTGCTAATTTTTGCTCGGATTGTCGATAACCCTGCACCATTTCGGCCACAATGACTGCGAGCAGTGCCGCCACGAACACCAAAGCCTGATCCCCCAGAAGCTGACTGGATTCCCAACCACCATGCGCATTAACCAGCCCATTTAACACGCTCCACAGCAGCACATACGCCGCAATCAAAAACCGCGCCATCTTGATCGGCAAAGAATGCGCGGCAAGCACCACCATCACCAAGCCAATCAAGCTCGGGGCATTAAAATCAAGCGAAGCCCATCGCCGCAGCCCCGCCATCATGACCAGCGACAGCAAGGCGATGAGCGTCCATCCCAACAGCCAAGAATTCCGCCGAAGATCAGAAAAAAACCCACGCCACAATGGGTTACAGCCCTCCTGCAGGCAAGCCATGACCAACGGAGTCAATGTCAGGAATGCAACCGCCTCGGCCAGCCAAAATAGGCCGATGGTTTGATCGTGTGCTGACCATAGGGGATTTTGCCAAACCCCGGCAAGTGTAATGACACTCGCCAACATCAAAGCAGCGAGCGGTAGGCCGAGCAATCGGCGGCCATAATGACTGTGCATGACGTGCTGCAAAAAATACCGAAAAAGGAATGCAGCAACCAAGCCGAAACCCAAAGCCGCCGTGCCAATCAGCGACAATATCAACGCGTGATCGACCACCCACAGGTTCCACACCAGCACGGCAATTAACAGTGGAGCGATCACGCGATAACCCCAAATCAGCACAAACCCCACCGCAATCGCATCGGCAGGCCAAATGGGGTACACCGATTGATCTGGCATAAAAGAAAACAGGGTTTGCGTCACCCAGGCCGATACGAGCCAAAGTACGGCAACCCCAACACCACGAGCTACTTGCTGGCGTAGCGAAACCCCAAGCGTATCAGCCGCTGAAACAAACAGATTCATCCCTAAGAAACCTCTGATTAACCCCGAAAATGCTAATACTCCTACCCCCTCGGAGGGCCCGACAGAGTGGGGTTCTCCAATCCAAACACCCGTAGGAGGGGATTTATCCCCGACAGCAGAGTTAAATAAACCCAAACGCGCGGTGCCATCGTTTATCCGCCACCGCCGCTGGCACACAATGGTGCTCATCGCATGAGGCACAATCGCAAAGCTGACGTAAGCCCGCATCAGGGATAAATCCCCGCCCACAAAGCATACACATCTATGCCAGCTCGTAACCCAGATAGGGCGTCACGGCATCTGGTGCAAGTATTTCAGCATCTGGGTTGCTGGCTGCGCCACGACCATTGTATGCAAACTTGTGTAGCTACTTACGCCGCAAAGGGAGAAGGTTAGGACGGGAAATTTATTCATCCACGAGATAGATTCCAATCCCCAACCCGCCCCGAGTACAGGGCGGGCGCTTTTATTCAGATGTACCCCAAAATCCTGATACCGCCGCATCCAATCGAGAAGTTCTTCCAGCCGATGTTGCCCTGTGCCGATAAGTCTACCAATGAAAAAACTTTTGATTACACTCTCATCGCGATCTTTGCTTACAATTGAGGCAAATGCCACATTGTCATTCGTTAATAAAACATCCACACAAAAAGGCATCAGGGCATAACCGCTTGAGTATAAAAATCCTGGATCAGAGTCTGATCACTGCTCCGCCCGATATACTGGATCGTTTACCCGTGAGCATCATCATTGTTGCCCAAGATAAATTTGTCTACGCGAACCCCGCCGCCATGCTGCTAATGCAGGCTAAAAAACCCGCCGATTTATTGGGTCACTCCATCAATGAGTTTCTGCACCCGCTGGATCAGCAACGCGTACTGGCGCGCGTTCGGCGGGCCGAACGCGATCAGTTTACCAATCCCGTCAGTGAATACCGAATTTACACCTGTCAACGTGAGTTGCTGGTGGTGGGCATGATGAGCACCACCTACACCATCAATGGTACGGTCGGCTTACTGGGCGCATTCATGGATATGACCGAACGTTCAGCCCTGGAAAACCGACTACGTGAATCGGAAGAACACTTCCAGCGCATGATGAATACCATGCAGGATGTGTTTTATCGCACGGATGCTGCAGGTATCACCCGCTACGTATGCCCTGCGGTGAAGCACGTTTTGGGGTACGAGGCGAGTGAGATCATCGGCAAATCGGCGGCCGAATTTTACCCTAATCCCGCCGATCGGGAACACTTAAAACAAACCATCCTCGCCCAGGGCTTTGTACGGGATTTTCCCGGCCAAATGCGGCGCAAGGATGGCAATATCATCGATATTTCGATTAGCAGCACCATTATCTTGGATGAAGAAGGTAAATATGCCGGCGTGGAAGGCATCTGGCGCGATATTACCGAACGCCGTAATCTGGAGCGTGAACTGGAACACCGGGCTGCCACGGATGAGCTCACGGGGATTTCGAATCGACGCACGGTCTTGGAGCAACTCAATCATGCGCACAAACGCTTTCTGCGTTTACACCAATCCTTAATTGTCTTTATTCTCGATTTGGATTTTTTCAAGCGTATCAATGATCAATTTGGCCATGTGGCCGGTGATCATCTGTTGAAATTATTCATCATGACCGTGCAACAACAAATCCGCGAAATTGATTTACTGGGTCGACTCGGTGGCGAAGAGTTTGTTGTCATTCTGGATGATACGCCCCAGGACAAGGCGACCCAGATTGGGCAGCGTATTTTGCAGGTGGTGCGGGCAACCGCATTTGATCTGGGCATGGATGAGCCCGTGCACATATCCGTCAGCATCGGTGCTACCTGTGCACTAACGACGGATCACTCACTAACAACCCTACTTGAGCACGCCGACAAAGCCCTGTACACCGCAAAAGAACAGGGCCGGGATCAACTGTGTTGGTATTGCCCCTAACGCGCACAATGAGCGAGACCTCACCAGTCGTTTTGGCCTTTTGCTCGATTTCTTCGGCTCCGTGCCCGGCAATGCGCTTAACCCTGTACGAATTGACAAGGAATTGCATACCTGAAGGGTGGGTACGTACCCAAACATTCAGGAAGAATGTCTATTCTTGGCGTGGACTCAAACCGAAGCAGTATCAAAAATACCCGATGACCCGCCCAATCAGCGGTAAAAGAATCATTCAATTACAGATGTGACTCCAAGTCCTTCAAGATCAACTCAAGCGCTTGGCGTACTTGGACCAGGGGTTGGGTGCCGGGTAAAAAAACCAACGATTCCGAGGGATTGTGCTTGAGTTCAACCGGAGTCGACACCTCAGCCCTCCCCCCAAGAGGGGCGATCTCAGGGATCGAACCTGGCACTGATTTTCGCGCAAGCAGCGTGGGTTCAGGGATATTCTCTACGACATCGACAACAGAAGATGTCATGTGCCAATCCAATGTGGGTTCTAACATACCCGCATTGCCGACGATAGAATCCGCTTTTAAAGAATTTTTGTGGGCCTGCACCAATTGCTGCCGTGCGCCCGCAATGGTAAACCCCTGATCGTACAACAGCGTACGAATGAGCCGAATCAATTCAATATCATGACGTTGATAGTAGCGCCGATTACCTCGACGTTTTGTGGGCTTGAGCTGGGTAAATTCCTGCTCCCAATAGCGCAACACATGCGATTTAACATTACACAAACCACCCACTTCACCAATCGTGAAGTAGCGTTTATTGGGAATCGGCGGCAGCGGCGATTCAGGAAGCGACAGTGCCGTCATAGGCCTCGACCATGGCCTTGAGTTTTTGCCCGGCCCGGAACGTCACCACGCGGCGCGCAGATACGGGAATCATTTCACCCGTACGCGGGTTGCGGCCAGGGCGTTCGTTTTTATCACGCAGTTGAAAGTTGCCAAAACCAGAAAGTTTGATTTCTTCACCCGATTCGAGGGTGGCGCGCAACTCTTCAAAGAAGATATCAACAAAATCCTTTGCTTCGCGTTTGTTTAACCCCAAATCAGTGTGGAGCTTTTCGACCATGTCGGCTTTAGTTAAGGCCATAAAATACCATCCTTCAGGTACGCAATTGAATATGATGCTGCGCTAGTTTAGCGCGTATGTTACTGATTATACCGATGATTTCATCATCCGTCAGGGTGCGTTCAAATTCCTGGAAAATAAGTTTGACTGCAACGCTTTCAAAACCGGGCTCAATGCCCGCGCCAACGTATCGGTCGAAAACCGAAACCGCATGCAAACAAGTCGGGCTATCGGCCTGAATCAGGGCCAACAACTCCGCCACAGAGAGGGTGGTTGGCTTCAGCAAGGCCAAATCACGCCGAATATGCGGGAAGCGGGAACGGGGCCGATTCGCAGGTAGCCGTCTCTTGTTCACAGCATGAAGATCAAGCGCCAGCACATAAATGGCACCGGTTAAATCCATGCGTTCCGCCACATCAGGATGCAGCGCCCCTAACCAACCGCAGGCATGGCCGTTAATCAGTATTTCGGCACTTTGACCAGGATGTAAAGCTTTATGCCCCGCGCCTTCAAGAACACGGAATGTCACCACGGGGCGTTCGTGAGCGGCACCCTGCGTGAGGGCAAATCCCAACTCCTGCAGTAACGCTTCACAGTCCCCTTTGAGATCAAAAAAATCAACATTGACGGTCTTTTCCGCCCATTGCTCAGGCAATCTTGAACCACAAATCACTGCCGCCAACTGATCCGTTTCCTGCACCCCGTCCAAGTCTTTCTCAACCAGGCTGCCGGTAAATACCCGACCCAATTCAAACAGACGGACCCGGGTTTGCTGCCGATTTTGGTTATATTTTACGGCTTGTAACAAACCCGGCCACAGGCTTTGGCGCATGACGGCCATCTCACTGGAAATGGGGTTCGCCAGCGCAATGGACGGCGCGTCGTGGAATAAAACGGCTACGGCAGGATCAATGAAGCTGTAGGTAATCGCCTCGAAATAGCCCCGTTTGGCCATAAAATCAGCGATACGTGCCGAACTATTTTCGGTTTCTGGCCGCGTGCCAATCGTCAATGGTGCCCGACCCATGGGCGCGCGGAATGCATCGAATCCCAGCAAGCGCGCGAGTTCTTCCAACAAATCTTCGGGAATCGATAAATCAAACCGATGACTGGGCGGTGTGACCTGAAAAATGCCCACTCCCAGTTCCTTGATGACACAGCCCAGACGACTGAGGAATTTTTTTGCCAATTCAGGGGCGATTTCCAACCCCAAACGGCGGGTCGCCCAAGCCATATCCAATTCAATCACCTTGGCCACCAGCTCAGACGAGCTGCCCATGGCCGTAGCCACTGGACCGGCTTTACCGCCACAGATATCCAAAATCAATGCCGTCGCACGGGCCAGCGCGCGCGCGGGCAAGGCCGGATCAACCCCACGCTCAAATCGGAATGACGCATCGGTGGATAATCCCAAACGGCGGGCCCGACTTGCAATCACTTCAGGCGTAAAATGCGCGGACTCCAACACAATCGCAGTCGTGGCCGCATGCACTGCCGAATCCAGGCCGCCGATGATCCCCGCAAGTGCAACTACCGCCTGTGAGTCCGCAATCACCAAGCAATCGGAATCGAGCAGAAGTTCTTGTTTATTCAAGGCCAATAAAGGCTCTTGAGATGTCGCACGGCGCACCTGCAAATCCCCATTCAGTGTGGCGCGATCAAAGGCATGGAGCGGCTGACCCAATTCGAGCATCACGTAATTGCACACATCCACAATCGGTTCGATGCTTTTCACACCGGCCCGTCGCAAGCGCTCGGTCATCCAAAGCGGCGTTTTGCGTTGATTCAGAATATCCGTGATGACTTGTGTCAGATACGTGGGGCAATCGGATGTCGCATCAATCCGCGCGAGCTGCGTACCTACCGTGGCATCTAAAGCAGCCGCAAGGGTGTCCTGGTGTGTGATATCCAAATCGAATAAAGCGGAACAATCACGCGCCAAGCCCAAAACAGAAAGGGCATCGCCACGATTGGGTGTGATGCCCAATTCAATCACGGCATCATCTAATTGCAGCCAATCACGGATCGAGGTACCCAAAGGCGCATCAGCAGGCAATGCCCATAGGCCATCGACATCGCTCGGCAAACCCAATTCGGTGGCTGAACACAACATGCCTTCCGAGGCAATACCGCGCAATTGTGCCGATTGGATGACCAAACCACTCGGCAGCTCTGCGCCAATCTTCGCCAGCGGCACCCGCATCCCTGCCTGAACATTCGAAGCACCGCACACCACTTGAAAGATTGCGCCCCCATCACTCACGCGGGTGATTTTGAGTTTATCGGCTTCAGGATGGGGCTCTACAGCCTGGACTTCGACAATTACCACACCTGAAAAATGCGGCGCAGCGGGTTCGATTGCGTCCACCTCAAGCCCCACCATGGTGAGGCGATGCCCCAGCCCGGCCGTATCAACGGGGGGATTAATCCATTCACGCAACCAAGATTCAGAAAATCTCATAACACTCTCGCGATTTTAAGCGGTAAGGATAGACAGCGGTAATCTCAAACAAACTGTTCGAGAAAACGCAGGTCATTATCAAAGAAGGCACGCAAATCATCGACACCGTAACGCAGCATGGCAAGGCGCTCGACCCCCATGCCGATGGCGAAGCCGCTGACTTTCGCCGGGTCGTGCCCAACAGAACGCAATACATTCGGATGCACCATGCCGCTACCGAGGACTTCAATCCAGCCGGTTTTTTTGCACACTCGGCAACCCTTGCCATGACACTGCACGCACTGAATATCCACTTCCGCCGAAGGTTCGGTAAAGGGGAAAAACGAGGGACGTAGCCGAATGGAGAGGTCTTCCTGCTCAAACAACGCGCCGAGGAATTGCTCCAGCGTGGCACGCAAGTCGGTAAAGCGTACCTCCTCGTCCAAATACAACACCTCTATCTGGTGAAACATCGGTGAATGCGTCATATCCGAATCACAGCGGTACACCCGACCCGGCGCGATGACCTTGAGTGGTGGCGGATTGGCTTGCATCGTGCGGATTTGCACGGGGGAGGTGTGGGTACGCAACAACCGCTCGGCGTCAAAATAAAACGTATCGTGCATCGCGCGTGCCGGGTGCGTGAGCGGAATATTCAGCGCGGTAAAATTGTGCCAATCATCTTCAATCTCGGGGCCCTGTGCGACGGTATAGCCCATGGAACCGAAAATCGCCTCAACGCGCCGAATCATGCGACTCACCGGATGAATCGCACCCGGCGGATGACTCCGCCCCGGCAAGGTGATATCGATGCGTTCGGCCGAAAGACGTTGCGCCAAGGCTGCCTGCTCCAGAGCCTGACGCCGTGCCGTTAATGCGGCGACAATGGCCTCCTTGAGTCCATTGATTTCAGCACCCCGGGCGCGCCGCTCTTCGGCCTCCAACCCACCCAGGGCTTTCATGAATTGCGTGATGGCGCCTTTCTTACCCAAATACTGTAACCGCACCTCTTCCAGTGTCGCCACGTCACTGGCTTGTGAAATGAGTTGCACTGCCTCAGCTCCGATAGTCACCCATTGATCAGTCACACAGCCACTCCTCACTTTTTGCGGTCATACCGTTCATTAATTGTGGTTATTTCCTGTGGAAATTTTCGTCATTCACATCGTGGGAATATTTTGATCAGCACAGCTAAATGGCCATACCATGACGCAAACCCCATGCACTGATCAAAATACCAACACCCCAAACAAACCAATCTACATTAAAAAGGCGCTCAAATGAGCGCCTGATGATATCCAAATATCGTCAACTCAAGTGACAAAAACTTAGAGACCCAAAGCCGCCTTCGCTTGAGCCGCAATCACGGCGAATGCAGGCTTGTCGAATACCGCCAAGTCCGCCAAGACTTTACGATCGATCTCGATGTTGGCTTTGTGAATACCATCCATCAAGCGGCTGTAGGACAAGTCATTGTTACGTGCTTCGGCATTAATACGCGTAATCCACAAGGCGCGGAATACCCGTTTTTTGGCGCGACGGTCACGATAGGCATACTGACCGGCTTTAATGACGGCTTGATGCGCAACGCGGAACGTACGCGAGCGGGCACCGTAGTAACCTTTGGCTTTATCTAAGACTTTCTTGTGTTTTGCGTGGGCATTGACGCCCCGTTTTACTCTGGCCATGGTTCAGTTCTCCTTACGCGTACGGCAGCATGATGTGAATTGAAGGAACATCACGCTTGTGGACAAACGCGGGGGAACCCAGCTGGCGCTTACGCTTGGATGACTTCTTGGTCAGAATATGTCGCATGTGCGACTGTTTACGCTTAACACCGCCAGCGGTGATTTTGAACCGCTTGGCTGCGCCGCGATTAGACTTGATCTTCGGCATGATCGACTCCAGTTTTACCGTTTGTTGTGACACCCAATGCGTCGGAGCTAAATAACGCAGTTGAGGCTGATTTCCCAAAACCTTGGCTCAAAATTTTAAATTCTTGGCACCAAGTCAATGGCGCAAGCGGGGAACCCCCCCACCCGCGCCACGGGGATGCGCTGACAGGTTCTACGAATAGACCACAGATCAGCGGCGCGAAATAATAAACGTAATCCCCCCCAAAATCAAGGGGGTATCAAGGTAAAATCCAAACCGATTCGGAATGAATTAACTCGTTTTCTTCGGTGCCAATACCATTGTGACTTGGCGGCCTTCCATTTTAGGACGCTGCTCAACTACCGCCAATTCCGTCAAATCTTTTTCAATTCGATCCAACAATTCGGCAGCAATTTCTTTATGTGCCATTTCCCGACCCCGAAAACGCAGGGTGATTTTAGCCTTATCACCCTCTTCCAAAAACCGCACAATGCTGCGCATTTTGACTTGGTAATCATGATCTTCGGTACCGGGGCGGAATTTAATTTCCTTCACCTCGATTTGTTTTTGCTTTTTACGCGCTTCAGCCAGTTTTTTACTTTGCTGATATTTGAACTTACCGTAATCCATGATCTTGCAAACAGGGGGATTCGCGGTCGCGGAAACTTCAACCAAATCAAGGGCGACCTGAACGGCACGATCCAGCGCATCACGGGTTCGCACGATGCCCATTTGTTCGCCGTTTTCATCGACCAGTCGAACTTCACGGGCGGTGATTTCACCATTGATACGCGGCTCATCGGGATCACGCGTGGCCGGGGGGGTTTGTGCACGGAGCTGAGCTATGTTCTTATCCTCAAAATACGAAATATGTAATCAACACCAGCGCCGCCTCATTGACGGCTGCCTGATAAAGATCGCCTTGCAGATCGAGCGCATGCCCGATCTAAATAAGTTGGCCATGTTAATACGCATTGCCAGTCAATGAAATAGGCAATTCATGGACACCCCAAACCCATTGATTAATCCGAGGCCGTTACCTTCGGTTTCACATGCAGGGCACCATGTCTCGCTGAAGCGGGCACCGCTGCATTAAAAGCCACCTCAAAATGCGCACATACTCCGTTTTCGGAAGATTTTGCCCAGCAACCTGTCGGACCTAACGCAGTCCTAATGCAGAAAAGCCGGATTTGGTCCTATTTCCCCCTCTTTTTCGTTAAATGGCGCAACCATTCACCGCAAAAGCGTGAAAAACAGGCCTCCAACGGATCTTTCCTTCGTGACGAATGGTTCAGTCCGACAGGCTGCTAGCACCGCATCACTTGATCAAGATATTGAACTGCCTCAGGGCTAACCCTGTGATTGCGCCCGAACCTCTGCAGTCAACTGTGCTAACAGGGCATCGACCGTCACCACGCCCAAATCCTGGCCTTCCCGGGTGCGCAGGGCGATTGAATCGGTTTCCATTTCCCGATCACCCGCCACCAGCAAGTAGGGCACACGCTCCAGCGTATGTTCACGAATTTTGAAACCGACTTTTTCATTGCGCAAATCCGCCTCAACGCGCAAACCCACCACCTTGAGCCGCTCGGTCACTTGCTGAACATAGTCGGCATGTTTATCCGTAATCCCCATGGCCACGGCCTGCACCGGCGCGAGCCACATCGGTAAAAACCCCGCATGATGTTCAATCAGAATGCCAATAAACCGCTCCATTGAGCCGACGATGGCGCGGTGGAGCATCACTGGATGACGGCGCTCACTGTGTTCATCGATATACGTCGCACCCAAGCGTTCTGGCATCATGAAGTCAACCTGAATGGTGCCGAGCTGCCAGGTACGGCCAATGGCATCTTGCAAGTGATATTCGATTTTCGGGCCATAGAATGCGCCTTCACCGGGTAATTCCGTCCAAGCCACCCCCGCCGCACTCAACGCACCGCGCAAGGCAGCTTCAGATTGATCCCATACCACATCTGTGCCCAAGCGTTTATCGGGACGTAACGCGATCTTCACCTGAATTTCAGTGAAACCAAAGGTGGCGTATACAGCCAGGGCCTGCTCATGAAACGCACGTACTTCCCGCTCGATCTGACTTTCCATGCAGAAAATATGACCATCGTCCTGGGTAAAGCCGCGTACGCGCAAAATACCATGCAGTGCACCAGAGGGTTCGTTGCGGTGGCAGGCACCGAATTCTCCATACCGAATCGGCAAATCCCGATAGCTGTGCAGGCCGTGATTGAATACCTGCACATGGCCGGGGCAATTCATCGGTTTGACGGCAAAGGTGCGTTTTTCCGATTCGGTGAAGAACATGTTTTCCTGATAGTTATCCCAGTGGCCGGATTTCTTCCACAGGCTCACATCCAGAATTTGCGGGCAGCGAATTTCCGCATAGCCCGATTGGCGGTACACGCCGCGCATATGCTGCTCGATCACCTGCCACAGTGCCCAACCCTTGGGGTGCCAGAACACCAAACCCGGTGCCTCTTCCTGAAAATGAAACAGATTTTGCTGCTTACCAATCCGGCGATGATCGCGTTTTTCGGCCTCTGCCAATTGGGTGAGATACGCTTTGAGCTCTTTATCGGTGGCAAAGGCTGTGCCGTAGATGCGCGTCAACATCGGATTTTTGGAATCTCCGCGCCAATAGGCGCCCGCCACTTTCATCAATTTGAATACGTTGAGCACATTCGTATTCGGCACATGCGGCCCACGACAAAAATCAGTAAAGTCGCCTTGGGTGTATAACGTGAGCTCTTCATTGCCCGGGATGCTTTCAATGATCTCGACTTTGAACGCTTCGCCCAAAGAGTCAAAAAATTTCACGGCATCGGCGCGATCAACGACTTGGCGCGTCAGCACATCGCCATGCGCGGCCAACTCATGCATTCGTTGCTCGATTTGGGCCAGATCTTCATCATTGAACGGTCGCTCAAAATAAAAATCGTAGTAAAATCCCACATCGATCACCGGGCCAATCGTCACTTGTGCGCCGGGGAATAATTGCTTCACGGCTTGTGCCATTAAATGCGCCGTCGAGTGACGAATCACCGTCAATCCTTCGGGATCTTTCGCGGTCACAATGGCGACATCGGCATCTTGATCAACCACGCGGGATAAATCGACCAGTTTGCCGTCAATTTTCCCAGCCAATGCGGCCTTGGCCAAACCCGCACCAATATTGGCGGCGATCTCCGCTAATGTGACAGGATGATCAAAATTTCGTTGAGAAGAATCGGGCAGGGTAATCGTCGGCATGACGCTCTCCTTTGGCAGTGGCGGCTCCTACTAAAAACCGCGTGTTTCAGGGGCGATACGGGGTGGGATGTCGGTAAACCGGCAGCGTGTTCCGAATCTGGAATTTTTCACTCGCCCCGCCTGGATACATGACCGGCAAAGAACGGGGCGCACAATCATAAAGCAAGTTAATAACCGTGCACAGTATCGACCCCAAACCGATCGCTAAAATGCCATCGCGCAATTGCAACGCTTTGATATTAAGGTTATGGTTCACGAAACAACTTTCTTCGGCACAATTTAAAAATGACGCATCATGACGACTGAAGCCGCCACCGCCCGACTCATTACCCCTGATTCCTCCCCACCGGATACACAAGCGCTCTCGGCTTTTTTGGCATCAAACCCGGATTTTTTGCCCATATTATGTGCCACGGAGCTCAAAGGCGTTCTTGAAGCGTTGCTGGCACAAGAACCCGCGGTACTTGCCGACCTCGTGCTCCCCTCCCCTCCGGATGGCGTTGCCTCCTTGCCACATACCCAACAGCGGTTGTGGCGTGAAAAACTCGCGCGGCTGACTTATAAAATTAACGATCTGAGTACCACCGCGGAAAACAACGCCCGACTGGATCGCGTGTTACATAATTTTGCCTGCGCGCTTCTCAGGGCAGCTGACCGGGATCCCAATCAAGTTATCGCCCTGATTCACCAGCATTTTACCGTGGACTCGGCTCAACTCATTGTTTATGATGAGCTTGACTCACAAACCAAACAGCTCCTCGAAGGCTGGCTGACCAGCAGTACGCCGCTGTGTGGCCGTTTAAACGAAACGCAGCGGCAAGCTGTCTTTGGTAACAAATTCCCCGATACCGGCTCGGCGGCCCTCATCGCCATGGGTCAAAAGCCGACGCAACCGCACTGGATTTTGGCCTTGGGTCGGTTCACGCCGGATGGGTTTAATCCGAGCCAAGGCACTTTATTTTTAAGCCAAATTGGCGAGCTGGTTCATTCTTTTTTGTGTGAATAACACCCTCATTACGTACACACCTTTTGCACTGGCCATTGAGCAAGCGCGCGCGGAACTCGCTCAGAGCGCCCAGCTCTCGCCTAAAACCTGTGCAGCGTATCTGATCGATTGGAATCAATTAGCCGCTTATGCCGCAACGCAGGAAATCCATGAGCCATCGGCATTAGACGATCGACGATTGCGGGGTTATCTCGCCCACTGCAGAGAAACAGGGCTTGAGAACCGCAGCATCGCCCGCAAATCCTCAGCCATACGTTGGCTTTTACGCTATTGGCAGCGCCAGCATATTTTCTGCCCCGCGAATCCTGAGGCCCTCAAACCGCCGAAGACCGGCAAAAAGCTCCCGAATGCACCAGCAATTGAAACCATCAATCAACTCCTTGACCAACCGTTACCCGAGGACATCCTGCTACTCCGTGATCGGTGCATGTTTGAACTCTTGTACAGCAGTGGCCTGCGGGTAGCGGAATTGGTGAATTTAGATGTCACTGACCTAGATCGCAGTGAAGGTATTGCTCGGGTCACCGGCAAACGGAATAAAACTCGGCTGGTTCCGGTGGGCAGTCGGGCGTTAAACCGAATAAATGAATGGCTGCCCTTGCGGCAAAGCATGTTACGAGAATTCACGGAACCTGCATTATTTATCAATCGGTTAGGGTCGAGGCTCACCACCCGCTCAGTGCAATACCGCTTAACTCGACTCAGCCAGCACACCGCGCTTGGCCAAGCGCTACACCCCCACCAACTGCGGCATGCGTTTGCCACCCATGTTTTGGAATCCTCAGGCGATTTGCGCGCGGTTCAAGAAATGCTCGGCCATGAAAGCTTGGCTACCACACAAATTTATACGCATCTGGATTTCCAGCGGCTGGCGCAGGTCTATGAAGCGGCTCATCCTCGGGCACAACGCAAAAAGCCCCTGGAAACCAATCAAGACGACCCAAATGAGTAACTCTTCACGCATCCGCCCCCTCATGGCATTGAAAATCTCAAAACCTTACCCACATTGAGAAATGAGTCTCACAGTTTGAGCATTTTTTCAGGAACGTTACCCCATGGAAAATTTCCACGGCACTACCATTTTGTGTGTGCGCAAAAAAAACCAAACCGTCATTGGTGGTGATGGTCAGGTCACGCTCGGGAACACCGTGGTCAAGGGCAATGCCCGCAAAGTGCGCCGGCTGTACAACGGCGAGGTCTTGGCTGGCTTTGCTGGCGCGACGGCTGATGCCTTTACCTTATTTGAAAAATTTGAAGCCAAGCTCGAAAAATACGGCGGGAACCTCCTGCGTTCAGCCGTCGAACTGGCCAAAGAATGGCGTACTGACCGCGCCATGCGCCGCCTTGAGGCCATGCTCGTGGTGGCTGATCGCACCCATATGCTGACCATCAGCGGCAATGGCGATGTCATTGAACCGGAAACTGATTTAATCGCCATTGGTTCCGGTGGTGCCTTTGCGCAAGCCGCCGCGATTGCCCTGCTCAACCATTCGGATTTAGAAGCCCGCGCCATTGCCGAAGCTGCTCTGCATATTGCAGGCGATATCTGCATCTATACCAACCATAACCTCACTATTGAAGTACTCGACGCATGAACCTGACCCCACAACAAATCGTTGCCGAACTCGATAAACATATCGTCGGCCAGGCAGCGGCCAAGCGCGCGGTGGCCATCGCGCTGCGTAATCGTTGGCGGCGGCAGCAAATTGCCGAACCGCTGCGCAGTGAAATTACGCCGAAAAACATCCTGATGATTGGCCCCACCGGGGTTGGAAAAACCGAGATTGCGCGCCGTCTGGCAAAATTGGCCGATGCACCGTTTTTGAAAGTTGAAGCGACTAAATTCACTGAAGTGGGGTACGTGGGACGCGATGTCGAATCCATCATCCGTGATCTGGCCGATGTCGGTTTGAAAATGCAGCGGCAAAGCGCGATGGTCGAGGTGCGGGATAAAGCCCAAGTGGCCGGAGAAAATCGAGTGCTCGATGCGCTGCTGCCCGCGCCACGTGATGGCGAATGGGCCAGCACCGCCGATTCCCACCGCGACGAAGCCTATCGCAATACCCGAGAAAAATTTCGAGAAAAATTGCGTGCCGGCGAATTGGATGAGCGGGAAATTGACATTGAATTACGCCAAACCCCGGGCAATATCGACATTCTCTCACCACCGGGGATGGAAGAAATGGCCAGCCAAATCCGGGGCATGTTCCAGAACGTGAACCAAGGCAAGACGCAAGCCCGCCGTCTACCGGTTGCCGAGGCACTCAAACTCTTGACGGATGAAGAAGCAGCCCGTCTCGTCAATGAAGATGAGGTGCGCGCTCAGGCGCTGGAGCACGTCGAACAGCATGGTATTGTATTTATTGATGAAATCGACAAAGTAGCCAAACGCGGCGAGCAAGGCGGTGGTGAAGTGTCCCGTGAGGGTGTCCAGCGTGATTTATTGCCGATCATCGAAGGATCTACCGTTAATACCAAGCTCGGCATGGTTAAAACTGACCATATTTTATTTATCGCCTCGGGCGCATTTCATTTGAGCAAACCGTCGGATTTAATCCCCGAGCTTCAAGGGCGCTTACCGATTCGTGTCGAACTCGAAGCCCTATCCGCCAATGATTTTGTACGCATCCTCACCGAGCCTGATGCGGCGCTCATCCGGCAACATACGGCGCTGCTTGCGGCCGAACAATTCAAGGTGGAGTTTTCCGAATCGGCCATTCAGCGCATCGCTGAAATTGCGTTTGAAGTGAATCGCCGTACCGAAAACATCGGTGCCCGTCGATTGCATACCGTCATGGAACATCTGCTTGAAGAGCTGAGCTTTGCGGCAGATACCCGGATCAACGCGACCGTCGCCATTGATGCCGAATTTGTGGAACACCGCTTGGGCGCACTTGCCAAAGATGAAGACCTCAGCCGCTTTATTCTCTAAACTCGAAGCATGACACACCGCCTGACCGAAATTAAATGGAATAAAGCGCAAAACACGGTTTCCTTGCGCTTTGCCGACCAAATGCAGAACACCTTGGGTGCAGAATATCTCCGCATATTCAGCCCCTCAGCGGAAGTTCGTGGACATGGCGGCGGTGAGCCGATGCTGGTATTGGGTAAGGAGCAGGTCAAAATTCTCGCTATTGAACCCGTGGGACGTTATGCCCTCAAATTCACCTTTGACGATGGCCATGACAGTGGACTGTATGATTGGCATACCCTGCATGAACTTTGCCAGAACCATGAGCGGTTTTGGCAGGGTTATCTCGACCGATTAGCCCGCGTCGGAATTGAGCGAAAACCCTCCGATCGACCCACAACGCCAGTGATTACAGCCAGTTTGGCTGATGCACCATCCGCCCAAAAATCCTCTTCCGGAGCCCCTCATGACTGAACAGACGCACTTCGGCTATCGCCAGGTTCCCATTGAAGAAAAAGCCAAATTGGTCGGCCAAGTGTTTGATTCGGTAGCCAATCACTATGACGTCATGAACGATGCCATGTCGCTGGGTATTCATCGGCTCTGGAAGCGGGTTGCCTTGGAGCACACCGGTTTACGACGCGGGATGAAGGCTTTGGATCTGGCCTCCGGTACGGGGGATTTGGCCCTGAAAATGGCTGGATTGGTGGGTGAAAAGGGCTTGGTGCTCTTGTCCGACATCAATCAAAGCATGCTAAACGAAGGCCGAGCCAAATTGGATAATGCGGGCGTTGTCGGCAACGTGGATTACTGTCTTGCCAATGCCCAATATCTGCCCTTTCCCAGCAACTCTTTCAACTGTGTCACCATGGGTTTTGGTCTGCGCAATGTGACCGATAAAGGCATGGCACTGGCAGAAATGGTCCGCGTTCTTAAACCCGGAGGGCGGGCAGTCATACTGGAATTTTCCAAACCGATTTCCCCGCTGATTAGCAAAGTCTACGACCTATACTCGTTCACGGCACTGCCCGCCCTTGGCAAAATCTTAGCCAAAGATGCCGACAGTTATCGGTATCTCGCTGAATCCATTCGCATGCATCCCGATCAAGAAACGCTAAAAGCTCTCATGCTGGAAAACGGCTTTGATCGCGTTGATGTGCATAATCTCAGCCTTGGTGTGGTCGCCATTCACATCGGCTATATCTACTGATGCCTGTCTGGCTAAAGCGAACTGATTTGCCGTGACACGCCTGCCTGAGCCGCCGCAAATAGCCACACCCCAGCCTTGGTGGTTGCGTTTATTGGGTGTAGGGATGCTGGTCATTGTGCCATTGATCTGGTGGTTGACTGCATACCCACCTCAACCTTATGGTGTCTCGACGACTGATGCCGAACTGAGCCATTCGTTCGCCCAAACCCCCCAACTGGAACAAATTCGGACGCGCGGTTATATACGGGTCGCGACCTTAATCAGTCCGACCATTTATATTCCCGATAAAACCCATCCCCAAGGACTTGAATATGATTTAGTCACTCGCTTTGCCGCCTATCTCGGTCTTAGCGTGCATTTTATTGTTGCTAAAAATATTGATGATGCTTACGCGATGGTGGCGACCAATCAAGCCGATTTTGCCGCCGCAGGCTTAGTGGTCAGCCTCGCGCGTGAAGCGCAATTTCGCTATGGGCCGAGTTATTTATCCGTCCGGCGGCAACTCATTTATCGCCAAGGAGTAGAAAAACCCAAATCTCTTCAAGATATTGGTGATGCCCCCTTGGCGGTTGAGCAGGGTTCAAACAGCCAAAACTGGCTGACCGAGCAATCAAATAAAGGCCTGCTGGATGTGCCTTTTGACCATATAACTGATTCAACACCCCAGAAATCAGGCCAAGGAAAGACCGACTATGCGATCCGAATCCGGCTTGAAGACAGTGGGATAAACACCCTAGAAGCGCTGGAAAATGGCACGGTGGATTATGCGGTCGTACTCTCACATGAAGCGATGTTAGGGCAGAAGATGTCCAACAAGATACGAGTTGCCACGGATTTAGGGCCGCCCGTATCCTTCGCCTGGGCTTTTTCACGATTGGCGGATAAATCACTTTATGACGCAGCAGTGGATTTTTTTACAGAAATCCGCCGGAACAATGAACTCAAAAATCTCATTGATCGACATTACACGCAATTCGAGCAATTAGATCAAAAATTAGCCCAACAATTTGTCGATGATGTTGATCAACGGATCTCGCCGTATTTAAGCGCATTCAAGGCCGCGGGTAAAAAATACGCGATTGACTGGCGACTCCTGGCGGCCATGGGATATCAGGAATCGAAATGGCAGCCCGATGCCCAATCGCAACAAGGTGCCTATGGCCTAATGCAAATCATGCCACCCACTGCGGCTTATATTGGGCTGACCGACCCGGGCAATCCTGTAAAAAATATCCTGGCAGCAGCTAAATATCTCAGTTATCTGCGGACGCAAATTGACGATCAAGCACCCGAGCCCGACCTGACTTATCTGGCGCTTGCCGCTTATAACATTGGGATTGGGCATTTAAATGATGCGATCAAACTCACCAAGCAACAAAGCGGTGACCCCAATCGCTGGCGCGATATCCGCGAACGGTTGACCCAGCTTTCGAATTCCAAAATTTACCCCAAATTACGTAATGGCTTCGCGCGAGGCGAAGAAACCGTACAGTACGTGGAAAATATCCGCGCACTCCACGATTTAATGGTTTGGGTGGAAATACATAATCAACAAATGAATGGCTCGTTCATTGTCGAGCATTCGGACTCAGTCTTGAATTCTGCTCAGTCAAACTCGCCATAATGGAGCGCACCACATCGGCAGGATGTACAGCGCGCGTAATGGGACGCCCGACCACAATGGCACTCGCACCCGCTGCCATTGCCTCTAACGGCGTCATGACACGCGATTGATCATCCAAGGCAGAACCAGCCGGTCGAATCCCCGGCGTAATGATCACCGGTTCGGCCTGGATGAAAATTTGACGTAGGGCGGCCGCTTCCCAAGCAGAACAGACCACCCCATCCAGACCTTCATCATTCGCCAGGCGGGCAAGCAGCTGCGCTTGTTCAGCCAAGGGGCGCGTGATGCCCACCTCAACCAGTGCCGCCTGATCCATGGAGGTCAGCACGGTAACTGCGATCAATGCTGGCGCATCAAGGGTTTGCGGCACCGCACGCCGCGCCGCAGCCAGCATGGCACGGCCACCGAATGCATGCACATTAACCACCCGCACACCTAAATCGCAGGCTGCGCGACAAGCCTGCGCCACAGTGTGGGGAATATCGTGAAATTTCAGATCCAGAAATACATCAAAGCCTTGGGCAACAAACCGTTGCACCAAGCCTGGGCCTGCCCGAGTAAACAGTTCCTTACCCACTTTTAGCCCGCATTCGCCAGGATTCAAGTGCGCAACCAAAGCTTCAGCTTGCAGCACATCCGCGAAGTCTAAGGCAACATAAAGCCTGGATTGTTTAGCCAAAGTGCATTGCCTCTATTCGCTACGAATCGCTTGCCCCGCCTGCTCATTCACCCGTTCGCGTAATTCCTTGCCGGGTTTGAAATGCGGAACATATTTAGACTCCAGCGAGACACTTTCTCCCGATTTTGGATTGCGTCCAATCCGTGGCTTACGGAAATTCAGCGAGAAACTTCCAAAACCGCGTATTTCAATGCGCTCACCGCGCGCCATGGCGGCGATCATTTCATCCAACATCAGTTTCACTGAGGTATCGATATCCCGAATGGACAGATATTTTTGCCGATCAGCCAATCGGTCAATCAATTCAGATTTTGTCATGCCAGTCATCCTATTTTATTGATTTTAGTGACCCAGAATTCGTAACCCATTGGTCGCCCAATAGCCTTTATTCATGCTATTCAGTAACCCAGAAAAAACAAGTAAAAAGCGCTCGCTTGAGTTTTCGGCGTTACTCATAGAAAGAAATTCATGTGCCTCACTATTTAAACAAAAAACGCCATCTCAACGATGGCGTTAATCCAACAACTTACATAACAGATTACTCTGATCGATTCAGTTGTTCTTTCAGCAAATCACCCAGGGTGGGATTGCTGACTGTTGTCCGGCTCATCTCCTCCATTGCTTCAGATTCTTCTTGTGAATCTTTGGCACGGATCGACAAGCTCACCATACGGTTTTTACGATCAACGCCCATCACTTTTGCTTCAACAGCATCGCCTTCTTTCAAGACGGTGCGGGCATCTTCCACGCGATCACGCGAAATATCTGAAGCGCGCAAGTAACCTTCGACGCCATTGCCCAAATCAACCACCGCACCACGGGCATCGACTTCGCGCACGGTGCCAGAGATGATTTTGCCCTTTTGGTTATCCGAAGAGAAATCGCCAATGGGGTCGCTTTCCAACTGCTTGAGGCCTAAAGAAATGCGCTCGCGCTCAGGATCGATGGCAATAACAACCGCCTCAATTTCTTCGCCTTTCTTGAATTGACGCACGGCATCTTCGCCGGTTTCATTCCAAGACAGGTCAGACAAGTGAATCAAGCCATCGATGCCACCATCCAAGCCGATGAACACGCCAAAGTCGGTAATTGACTTAATCTGACCACTGACTTTATCACCTTTCTGATGAGTGGCAGCAAATGCATCCCATGGATTCGCCTGGCATTGTTTCATGCCCAATGAAATCCGGCGGCGTTCTTCGTCGATGTCCAGAATCACAACTTCCGTTTCATCGCCCACGGAAACAACCTTACCTGGGTTGACATTTTTATTGGTCCAATCCATTTCGGAAACGTGCACCAAACCTTCAACACCATTATCGATTTCCACGAAGCAGCCGTAATCCGTGAGGTTTGTGACCTTACCGAAGAAGCGGGCACCAATCGGGAAGCGGCGTGCCAAATCGCTCCAGGGATCTTCACCCATCTGCTTCATACCAAGTGATACGCGATTGCGATCACGGTCAAATTTCAATACTTTAACATCGACTTCGTCGCCGATGGCGACGACTTCGGAAGGATGCTTAACGCGTTTCCAAGCCATGTCGGTGATGTGCAGCAGGCCGTCGATGCCACCCAAATCAAGGAATGCACCATAATCGGTGAGGTTCTTGACTACGCCACGCAATACCATGCCTTCCTGGAGTTGATCGAGCAGCGCATCGCGTTCGGCGCTGTACTCTTGCTCCACCACGGCACGGCGTGAAACCACGACGTTGTTGCGTTTTTGATCGAGTTTGATGATTTTGAATTCGACATCCTTACCTTCGAGATAGGTGGTGTCGCGAATCGGACGCACGTCAACCAATGAGCCCGGCAGGAACGCACGGATTTCGCCCATTTCGACGGTAAAGCCGCCTTTGACTTTGCCGGTAATGCGGCCGGTAACGATTTCTTCGTTTTTGAATGATTTTTCCAGCGTGGTCCAAGCACGAGCACGCAAGGCTTTCTCACGAGACAATTTGGTTTCGCCAAATCCATCTTCAACGGACTCAAGGGCGACATCAACCTTATCACCGACTTTAATCGTCAGTTCGCCGTTTTCATCGAAAAACTCGGCGGCGGGAATAACACCTTCAGATTTCAAACCGGTGTCGATGACAACAAAGTCACCGGTAATTGCGACTACAGTGCCTTCAATAATGGCACCTGGCTGCATCACTGCATTTTTTTGACTCTCTTCAAAGAGATCGGCAAAACTTTCAAATTGGGCTGACATGAATACTTCGTTCCAAAAAATACGACCAGACGCTCCGGATGACTGTCTGTCGTGGTGGTTAAAAGGCTGGCCAGTCCGCGTCCCTGGGTTGGCAGTCCACAAAAAAACAACGTGAAAATCAACATAAAATCAAGGTAGTTTAAACAACACCTTGGGCACGAATGAATTCCATCATTTGCGCCTCGACGGCCTCAATCGACAGATGACTGGAATCAATCACCAGGGCTTCGGCCGCGGGAACGAGGGGCGCAATCGCCCGATTTCGATCCCGATCATCCCGAGCCCGGATCTCATCGATGAGGGCGGCTAAATTAGCATTAAAACCATGCTCGATCAACTGTTTATAACGTCGCTCGGCTCGAATTTCCACACTGGCATCTAAAAAAAGTTTTGCGGGCGCATCGATAAAGACGACTGTTCCCATATCCCGGCCATCAGCGACCAATCCAGGAGGTTGTACAAACGCGCGCTGTCGAGCCAGTAACGCAGCACGCACATTAGGGTGGGCGGCAATTTGCGATGCCATAGCGCCGGTTTGTTCGGTGCGTAGAACCGAGTCGACGCATGTCCCATCCAGAAACGCTGCGCCGTCTCCGGCAAAATGTACATTCAGGGTTTCGGCCACCTCAGCAACTTCCGGCGCATCCAGAGCAAGACCTCGCTTCTGTGCCGCCAGTGCAGTTAACCGATAGAGCGCGCCGGAATCAAGCAGATGGAACCCCAAACGCTCGGCCAAACGCCGTGCCAATGTGCCTTTGCCCGAACCGCTCGGTCCATCGATGGTGATAACGGGAATCATGTCGCACCGCCCACCACTGGCCCGGCAACATCCTGCAGCCCCCCACCGCATCGCCGGAACAATTCGGCAAAACCGGGGAATGAAGTTTCCACAAATTCACAATTATGGATGGTGATGGTCCCACTGGCGCGTAATCCCGCCACGGCGAACGCCATGGCGATGCGATGATCGCCCTGACTCCAGATTTCCGCCATGCCAAAGGGCAGTGCCTGCGCGCCCTGCCCCTCAATAATCATACCGTCAACGGTCGGTGTGGCTTCGATGCCGAGTTTTTGCAGGCCATCGGCCATCACGGCAATCCGGTCCGATTCCTTGACACGCAGCTCTTCAGCGCCCGTCAACACGGTGCGGCCTTCGGCGCAGGCGGCCGCGACAAACAGCGCCGGGAATTCGTCAATCGCCAGCGGCACTAGTGCTTCGGGAATCTCGATGCCGCGCAATCGAGCGCTTTTGACCCGAATATCGGCCACGGGTTCGCCACCCACTTCTCGCGAATTGAACACAGTCATATCCGCGCCCATCGCTTTGAGAATTTCAATCACGCCGATCCGGGTGGGGTTCATGCCAACGTGTTCGAGCGTGATTTCCGCCGCTGGGGCGATACTGGCCGCCACCATGAAAAACGCGGCTGAGGAAATATCAGCAGGCACATCGATTTTGCGCGCGGCTAAACGCCCCCCCCCCTGCACACAGGCTGTGGACCCTTTGCGTTCGACTTCATAGCCAAACCCAGACAACATCCGTTCGGTATGATCGCGCGTCGGTGCCGGTTCGGTGACGCAGGTTCGGCCTTTTGCGTATAAACCCGCCAGCAGCACACAGGATTTGACCTGGGCACTGGCCATCGGCAACAGATAATCAATCGCGTTCAATGCGTTGCCGCCGCGAATCGTCAAAGGTGAACGGCCACCTTCTGCAGATTCGATGATTGCACCCATCTGGTTAAGCGGATCAATCACCCGCCTCATCGGCCGCCGCGCCAGCGATTTATCGCCTTCCAGCACGCTATCGAATGATTGACCGGCAAGAATCCCCGCCATCAACCGCATTGAAGTGCCGGAATTGCCCACGTACAAGGGTTTTTTCGGTGATCGCAAGCCATACAGACCCACACCGGCCACGCGGACATATCCATCCACCGGATCGGTAATTTCAACGCCCATTGCCCGAAAACAGCGCAGCGTATTTAAGCTGTCTTCACCCTGTAAAAATCCACGGATTTCAGTGATACCCTCGGCCAGCGCGCCGAGCATGATCGCGCGGTGCGAAATGGATTTATCGCCCGGAACCCGAAAATTTCCTTCGAGTTTTTTGGCACAAGGCTGCGTGGTATAGGTGACCGTGGTTGTGGCGTGGTTCATAACAAATACTCAAGGATTTTATTCGGCCTGATAGGCCGTTTCAGTTAATGCAGGTCGATAGAGTACATCGCGAACCGCTTTCGCATCGGCGAACACACGCTCCACCCCTACGCTGTCACCCGCATCGATTAATCGCCTCAGCAACTGCAGTTCATCAAGATAGTGATCCAGCATGGGCAGCAATTCATCGCGGTTGGCGACACAGATATCGCGCCACATCTGCGGATCGGAACTGGCAATGCGGGAAAAATCGCGGAATCCGCCTGCCGCGTAGCGGAAAACTTCATAGCGCTCTTCCAGTCGCGAGAGCGCGGAAACCAACCCGAACGCAGCCAGATGCGGCAAATGGCTGGTCGCTGCCAGAACATGATCGTGATGCTGCACCGGCATCTGCTCGACCTGCGCACCCACCGCTTGCCACAACGCCACAGCCCGCTCAATCACCGCCGACGTATTGGCTGAAGTGGGCGTAAGAATCACCCGGTGATCGACAAACAGGGTTGCAAAGGCCGCATCCGGCCCACTGCGCTCAGTACCCGCAATCGGATGCCCCGGTACGAACTGGCCAAACTGCACCGAACTTAATGCTGCACGAGCCGCCGCCACGACATTACCTTTCACGCTGCCACCGTCCGTGATTAAGGCGTTGGGGGCCAGTACCGGAGCCAGTTCAGCAAATACACTCGCCATTGCCTGCACCGGGGTGGCGATAAACACCACATCTGCTCCGCGAACCGCTTCAGCCACAGAGTCGACGGGGCGATCAATCAAGCCCAGCTCAAAGGCGCGCAACCGGGTTTGCAACTGGCGGCTATAACCCACCACTTCGCCGACCAACCCCTGTTTCTTGAGGGCCAAACTGAGCGAGCCGCCGATGAGCCCCAAGCCAATCAAGGCTAAGCGCTCAATCATGCCGATGCTCGGAGCGCGGGCAGTACGTGATCCAGGGCAGTCAAAACCCGCTCATTTTGCGCCTGTGTGCCAATGGTGATCCGAATATGGCAAGAGAGCCCGCCGGTATCTGTTTGCCCACCCAAGGCACGCACGATGACCCCTTCACGCAAGAGCGCATCGAACACACGTCCCGCCGGCAGACCAACCTGCACCGTGACAAAATTGGCTTGCGAGGGAATCACGGCCAACCCGCGCGTGCGGAACGCCGCTTGCATAAAATCAAGCCCAACTGCATTCACCGCTCGGCTATGCTCAATAAAAGTCGAATCGCCTAACGCCGCCTCGGCCGCCTTCAAAGCCAAGCTATTGACATTAAAGGGTTGGCGCACGCGATCCAGCACAGAAATCACGGCGGGATGCCCCACAGCAAAACCGATGCGCAATGCCGCCAGGCCATAAATTTTTGAGAACGTACGCGTCACTAATACATGAGGGAAACGCCGTGCGAGCGCCATCCCATCGGGAAATTGACCTGTGGCATACGCCGATCGAGCCACATATTCGCTATACGCTTCATCGAGGACTACCAGTACATGGCGGGGCACCGCCTCTAAAAATTCTTCCAGCTGCGCTTGCGTCACCCATGTACCGGTGGGGTTATTGGGATTAGCCAGAAATACCACACGGGTGTGCGCATCAATTGCGCGCAACAGGGCGGGCAGATCGGCGCCATACGGCATGTCAGCATGCGTTGGCGGCAAGGCCGGGATGATTTTTGCGTCCGCACCGGTTGCCTGTGTGGCCAAGGCATAGACAGCAAACGCATAGGCTGAAAATACGGCATTGCGACCCGGGGCTAAATAGGCTCGCGCCACGAGCTCCAATAAGTCATTCGAGCCATTGCCCAGAATAATTGACGCCGCATCGACTTGAAAATGCTTTGAAATCGCCGCCTTTAGCGCATAACCACTGCCATCAGGGTAAATATTCAAATCGTTGAACGCGTGAATCGCCGCGTGCGCCTGCGGGCTGGCGCCCAACGGATTTTCATTGGATGCCAATTTGAGAATATCGCTCAGGCCGAATTCCCGCGCCACTTCATCGACCGGTTTACCCGTCACATACGGTGAAATGGCTTGAACGTAGTCAAGCGCCTGCGCGGCCAAATGCGCACCCAAAATTTCTGCTGGACTCACCCTTTTCCCCTCAATCTAATACACCACTTGTTGCCGACAATACCGCCAAGGGATAGGAACCCAATATCCGCAATGAGCCACAAAACGGGCGCATCCGGGTTAATGCCGACTGCACGCGCTCATCGGCCTGATGGCCTTCAAAATCGATAAAGAATACATAGTCCCACGCGCGATCGCGGGCCGGGCGGGATTCAATTCGGGTGATATCAATGCCAAAATCCGCCAAGGGTGCGAGCAGCCGCGCCAGAGCACCCGGCTCGTTATTGACGGATAAAACCAGGGAGGTTTTATCCGCACCCGAAGGCGGTACCGCATCTCGGCCAATCACCACAAAACGCGTCGTATTAAAGGCGCTATCCTGAATATTGGTTGCGACCACATGCAACCCATGTTGCTCTGCAGCCAATAATGGCCCAATGGAAAAAGTGGTTGGCGATTCAGCGGCAAGCCGGGCAGCTTCACCATTGCTCTGCACAGCCATTCGTTCAATACCCGGATAGTGCACATCCAACCACTCCCGACATTGCGCCAACGATTGCGCATGAGAAACAATCCGTTGCGGCCGAGTATTAACCGCATCGGCGCGCGCCAACAACTGCTGGTCAATCTTGAGTGATAACTCACCGCAAATTTGAATATCGCCCGCTACCCAAGCACGCGTAGCTGAACCAAACGCCAGGGCATCCAGGGTTTGCGACACGCTGCCTTCGGTGGAGTTTTCAACGGGAACCACCCCGAAATCCACCGATCCAGCGGCAACCGCACGGAACACTTCAGGAATACCGGGTTCAAGCACCAATTGCGCGCCATGACCAAATGCCCGCAATGCAGCCTGCTCGGTAAACGTACCGCTAGGCCCTAAACACGCCACCGTGAGTGGCTGCTCTAACGCCAAACAGGCGGACATGATCTCCCGAAACAGCCACACCATGCTGTCGCCCGGCAGGGGCCCCGGATTGCGCGCGCGAACACGAGCTAACACCTGGGCTTCCCGCTCGGGACGATAAAATGAGGACTGGGGTTCGTTCGTCGTCAGTTTAATTTCGGCCACGCGCTCGGCCAGACGGGCGCGCTGCGAAATCAAAGTCATCAACTGCCCATCAAGAACATCAATGTACTGCCGGACTTCAGCCAGCGTAGTGGGTAGAGGTTGTTGAGCCCGCCAACCACCCGCGGCTTCCTGTGAGTCAGTCACGCGCAAAACCTTACAGAACGCGGATGCGCAGAATGCCGTTAATGCCATTCAAGGCCGCCAACGTATCGGCCGTAATAGAGGATTCCAAATCCATCAGGGTGTACGCCACTTGCTTGCGGGATTCGTTCATTAACCGCACGATATTTACGTTGGACTGGCCCAAAATATGGGAAATCTGACCGACCATATCGGGCATATTGCGGTTGGCGATGGCCAAACGCTGTTCACCCGAACGCGTCATCCGAACCTCGGGGAAATTCACTGAATTACGGATATTGCCGTTTTCCAGATAGTCCTTGATTTGATCGGCCACCATGATCGCACAATTGTCTTCTGCCTCACCGGTTGATGCACCCAAATGCGGGAAGGTCAGGCAGCGCGGGTGGTTTTTAGTCAAATTACCGGGGAAATCTGAAACATAGGCATGCGCCTTACCCGCATCCAGAGCCGCGACCATCGCCACTTCATCCACAATGCCCTCACGAGCGAAGTTCAGCACGACCACATTTTCTTTCATGAACGCCAGGCGTTCGGCGTTGATGAGGTGACGGGTAGCCTCCATCAACGGCACATGGAAGCTCACAAAGTCAGCTTTAGCCAAGACTTCATCGACGCTGCTGGCTTGATGAACTTCAGGCGACAACTCCCAGGCGCGCTCGATGCTGATACCTGGATCAAAACCGATCACGCGCATGCCTAACGCTTTGGCCGCATTCGCAACCCGCACGCCAATCGCGCCCAAACCAATCACACCCAAGGTGCGGCCCGGCAGCTCAAAGCCAACAAAATCTTTTTTGCCGGCTTCAACCGCTTTGTGAATTTCTTCATCCGTGCCGGTTAAGCCACGGGCAAAATCCCAAGCGGCACCCAGGTTACGAATTGACATTAACATGCCCGCCACCACGAGCTCTTTCACCGCATTGGCATTGGCACCGGGTGCGTTGAACACAACCACGCCCTGCTCGCTCATTTTGTCGACGGGGATATTGTTCACACCGGCGCCCGCACGGCCAATCGCCAGCACAGATTCAGGCAGGTTCATGTCGTGCATCTTGGCCGAACGCACCAGAATGGCATCAGCCGCATCAATTGGTGCACCCACGATGTATTTATCGCTGGGCAAACGATCGGTGCCTTTGTTAGAAATTGCATTCAGGGTATGAATCTTGAACATGGAAAAACCTCTTGGGAAATGGATTAGCCGTGGCGTTGAGCAAAATCGTGCATAAAGGCAATCAAGGCATCAACCCCAGCCTCAGGCATCGCGTTATAAATACTGGCACGCATGCCGCCGACCGAGCGATGCCCCGCCAATGCGGACAAACCCGCTTTTTCTGATTCAACGAGGAACGGTTTATCCAGCGCCTCATCCTGCAAAATAAAGGGAATATTCATCCACGAACGCGCATTCACGGCTACCGGATTACGGTAAAAACCGTTGCTTTGGTCAATGGCCGCATACAATTTGCTGGCCTTGCGCGCATTAATTTCGGCCATCTTGGCCAAGCCGCCTTTCGCCAGCAAACGCTCGAATACCAAACCGGCCATATACCAACCGTAGGTGGGTGGCGTGTTGTACATCGAGCCGTTGTCGGCATGGATTTTATAATCGAACATTGCAGGTACATCTTTACCGGCATGGCCGATCAAATCATCGCGGACGATGGCAATGGTCAAACCGGCAGGGCCGATATTTTTTTGCGCACCGGCGTAAATAATACCAAATTTGGAGACATCCACGGGACGCGACAAAATCGTTGAAGACATGTCCGCAACCAAGGGCACCTCACCGGTTTCAGGCACATAGCCAAATTCAACACCCGCAATGGTTTCATTCGGGGTGTAATGGACAAAAGCCGCATCAGGATTGAACTTCAGCTCGTTCGACGCGGGCAACACAGTGTATTTGCTGGATTTCGTATCCGAAACCACATTCACCGTCATAAACCGTCTGGCCTCTGACACCGCTTTTTCAGACCAGTGACCGGTATTCAAATAATCGGCAGAACCGTCACCACGCGCTTTCAGATTCATCGGAATCATCGCGAATTGCGCAGAAGCACCACCTTGCAGAAACAACACCTGATAGTTGTCAGGAATGACCATCAGCGTGCGTAAGTCCGCTTCAGCTTTTTCAGCAATCGCCACAAACTTTTTGCCACGATGACTCATCTCCATCACCGACATGCCCGTGCCATCGCAATCGAGCATCTCATCTCGAGCTTGCATCAATACGTCTTCAGGCAACACACCAGGCCCTGCGCCAAAATTAAATACTCGCGCCATGTTCACTCCCAACCATCTAAATTTAAATTGAATATCAAAAGCCCAATACAAAATTGAATCAGGACCAAAATTTACTCAGTATCAGCCAAAGTCCCTTGATCACTTTCAGCATCAATGCCCGCAACTGCGGCAACTGCCGCCAACTGAACGAGTTTCTCTCCCTCACTCAAGCGAATCAAAATTACGCCTTGCGTATTGCGGGAAACAGAAGAAATTTGGCTAATTTCGGTACGCACCAAAGTGCCTGCGTCAGAAATCAGAATCACTTCATCATCATCTTGCACCAAGGCGGCACCGACCAGATGACCATTACGCTCGCTGGTTTGAATCGCAATAACCCCTTGACCACCGCGCCCTTGCAGTGGGAAATCATCGATGGGTGTGCGTTTGCCATACCCATGTTCGGTCGCGGTGAGAACCTGACCTTCGCCCACGACAATTAAAGAAACCACGCGGTGCGCATCATCCATGCGAATACCCCGTACACCACCCGCAGTCCGCCCCATCGAGCGGACGTCTTCCTCGGCGAACCGAATGGATTTGCCCGTATTACTCAACAACATCAGTTCACGCGAACCATCGGTGAGCGCCGCACCCACCAAGCGATCATCCTCACGCAGATCAATCGCAATAATGCCCGCCTGGCGAGGCCGTGAGAAATCTGCCAGCGGCGTTTTCTTAACTTGGCCCGTCGCTGTGGCAAAGAAAATATAGTGATCGTCGACAAACTCGCGTACCGGCAACAGCGCATTCACCCGTTCACCGGCTTGTAACGGCAGAATATTCACAATGGGGCGACCGCGTGCGCCACGCGCACCTTGGGGCAGCTGATAGACTTTACGCCAATAAACCCGGCCTAAATTCGTAAACATCAAGGCCCAGGCATGCGTGCTGGCGACCAGCAATTGCTCAATCACATCCTCATCTTTCATCCGCGTAGACGACTTACCGCGGCCGCCACGCCGCTGACTTTGATACTCAGTGAGTGATTGGGTTTTAATATAGCCTTCGCGCGACAGGGTCACCACGCGGTCTTCTTCGGCAATCAAATCTTCAATCGACAAGTCTTCGTAATCGAACACGATCTCGGTACGACGGGTATCGCCGTACTCGTCAAGCATCGCAGTCAACTCATCGCGAATCACCTGCATCAAGCGGGTTTCCGAGCGCAGAATATCGAGTAAATCAATAATTTTCTCAAGCAAACCGCGATACTCGTCAATGATCTTGTCTTGCTCCAGACCCGTCAAACGGTTCAGACGCATCTCTAAAATAGCCTGCGCTTGCTCGGTGGAGAGTCGATAGTTTAAATCGGGTTGCATGCCAAATTCAGCGGCCAAGCTTTCTGGCCGAGACGCTTGACTATCCGCCCGCTCGAGCATCGTGCGCACCAAGCCAGAATCCCAATCACGCGCCATCAGGGCGTCGCGGGCTTCACTGGAGTTTTGCGCCGCTTTAATCAGTGCAATCATGGCATCAATATTTGCCAACGCAACGGCCAGGCCTTCCAGTATGTGCGCCCGCTCACGCGCTTTGCGCAAATCAAACAGCGTGCGCCGCGTGACCACTTCACGCCGATGCCGTAAAAACACGGTTAAAATTTCTCGCAAGCCCAAGGTGCGTGGCTGTCCATCCACAATCGCAACCATGTTGATGCCAAACACGCTTTGCATCTGCGTTTGCTGATACAAATTATTGAGCATCACATCCGGCAGTTCGCCCCGACGCAATTCCATGACAATACGCATACCGTCTTTATCGGACTCGTCCCGCAGCTCGGTGATGCCTTCGATTTTCTTCTCGCGCACCAATTCAGCAATGCGCTCAATCAAACGAGCTTTGTTCACCTGGTACGGCAATTCGGTCACGATGATAATGGCTTTATTGGCACGATCATCTTCTTCAAAATGCGCTCGCGCCCGCATCACCACGCGGCCACGACCCGTCAAATACGCTTCGCGAATTCCAGCCGCGCCATTAATAATACCTGCCGTCGGGAAATCCGGCCCCGGCACAAAACTGAGCAGCGTCTCATCATCGATCGCGGCATCATCAATCAAGGCAACCGTGGCATTCAGAATTTCATTGATATTGTGCGGCGGAATATTGGTCGCCATACCCACTGCGATCCCCGACGAGCCATTGACCAGCAAGTTGGGGTAGCGTGCAGGGAAAACAGCCGGTTCGCGCTCTGAACCATCATAATTTTCGTTAAAATCGACCGTTTCCTTTTCGAGATCGGCCTGAAGCTCGTGCGCAATTTTCGCCATCCGAACTTCGGTGTACCGCATCGCGGCGGGCGCGTCACCATCGACTGAGCCGAAGTTACCTTGACCATCGATCAACATATAGCGCATTGAGAAATTCTGCGCCATTCGAACCAAAGCGTCGTACACCGCCGTATCACCATGAGGATGATACTTACCAATCACATCACCGACCACACGGGCAGACTTTTTATAAGGCTTGTTCCAATCGTTACCCAACTCGCGCATGGCGTACAACACGCGCCGATGCACCGGCTTCAAACCATCACGGGCATCAGGCAGCGCGCGCCCGACAATCACACTCATTGCATAGTCAAGATACGATCGGCGCATCTCGTCTTCGAGATTGACCTTAAACACCTCTTGCGCAAATTCAGACATTATTAATCCTTAAGATTTCTCACGCCCAATCCGGATTGAGGGCAACGATACAACTTGGCGATACACCAAGAAAAAAGAGCCGAAAGTTTACCACAAGATGACAGGTGCGCACGCTAGGATTGAGCCCGCACCATGAGACCGCAGAACACATAATTCGGAATACCTCCGGAGACGCACAATACCCAAAGCACGTGAGACTCGAGACATCATAAAGAAGACAAACGCGACATTGCACCCACATGAATCATCAAACGTATCGGAATCACCACGCGTGTTGCAACAAGACAACACCATCACCATCACTCAAACCACCAACGGATTCTGTAAATATAAAAACAATAGTTATATTAAATTCATATGGTTAAAACATAAAATACGCATTGGTCGAGGATATGCACGACTCAGTTTTGGTTTAATCGCTCCCCTCAATCGCTCCAAAATCAAGCGACCAAACTACGCTCCGTCCAAATTCAACGTCTTGTTTGCGCTTAATACCCGGCAACAGCTACTATTCATCCCCGGATCGGGCATAATAGTTTCCGCATCATGCTTAACATTCTCATGAGTCCATTTTAGAGAAAGGAGACCTTACAGATGAAAAAAATTACCGTAATCGCCGCGAGCGTCATTGCTGCTGTTGCAATGTCCAGTTCAGCGTTCGCTGCTGAAAAGAAATTTGGCGATCTGCCCCTGTCACCTTATGTGTTTAACAGTGCTGGTGAGCCTGTGATGACCCCTTATGGCAAATGCGTCCATAACGGTGTTGGCAAAGTAACCCCAGAAACCGCCATTATGGCGTGTGATCCGGATATGCTGGCTAAACCGAAAGAAGCCGCGCCAGCGCCAGCTGTTGTTGAAGCCCCACCAGCCCCGGAAATGAAAACCGTCACCCTCACGGCTGATACTTACTTTGATTTCGACAAATACAACCTGAAGCCTGCGGGCAAACAGGCTCTGGACAAGTTGATCTCTGAAATGGGCGATATGAACTCAATCGCCAAAATCAAAGTTGTGGGTTACACCGACAGCATCGGCACCGTGAAATACAACATTGGCTTGTCACAGCGTCGTGCCAATACAGTTGCCAAGTATTTGACTGCACACAACATCCCTGCAAATAAAATCGAAACTGTAGGCATGGGTAAAGCTGATCCTGTTGCAACCAACAAAACTGCAGCTGGCCGCGCTCAAAACCGTCGCGTTGTTGTTACAACTGAAGGCGTAGGCAAGTAATCTTGAGGTTACGGTAGCGAGTTGCCTCGCTACTTTTGCTGACATTAAAAACACTGCGGATGCGGTGTTTTTTTTTGTCTTAAATAGTTTCAACCCAACTCATCGAAGACGTGCAATAACGATCGACTCAACCGTAATAAATATCCTGGTGCTACACCTTGGCTCGCCAAAATCGGCTTCGCTTTTGCGATTGGCGTCGGGGGTTATTTTATTAGCCGCTGGTGCATTCCCTGGCTGGAATATATTCTGGGTACATCACACATTGATCGCAGATTGATTGGATTTATTGTTTCAATCGCCCGCACAGTTTTTTTATTATTCATTGCCATCGCCGCGTTATCACAACGGGGACTAAATACCACTTCGCTAGTAGCTTTAGCGGGTGTGGCAGGCATTGCTGCCGATTTGGCACTCAAAGAATCCTTAAGTAACTTTGCGGCAGGTGTGATGATTCTCATCTTCCGCCCCTTTATAATTGGGCGATTTCATCAATACAGCAGGCATGTCGGGCACGATTAGAGAAATCGGCATTTTCCAAACCCGCCTGAGAGATCCGGCCAATGTAGAAATCATTGTGCCTAATGCAGCGCGCTACAACAGTCCTATTTCGAATGTCAGCACCCACCCGACGCGACGAATTGGGATTCAGATTGGCATTGATTATCGAGACGAGATACAAAACGCCAAAACACTGATCGAGCAGATCTTCGCCGCCGAGCACCGGGTACTGAAAGTACCCGGTGCCGGTTATTTTATTTCATGCGTTTGGCGCACCCAGATTTGCGCGAGCAAATCAAATCAAGCTTCGATGCCAACGGGCACCAGTATCCCATGCGCGCACATGGTTGCTGGATCGAGCCGCTAAATAATCACGTTTTGATGGCTTTTCGGGTAGGCAGATAACAGTCGAATCGCACTCGTCCGCTCGTAATCACCATGGCGGGTTTGTCTGAACTGATGGTAGGCGCTTGTGGTGGACGTTTCACAATCCATCGTACACCCGACCGCGTACGTGCCCAGGCAAATAATTCTTCGGCATCATCATCCTGGCCAACGAGGTGATGAAAAATTCGCATGTCTTTTTTAACTAAAGCCGACTTGCTGCGCTCAGGAAACATGGGATCCATCACCCACACCGGATATTTTTCTGGATCCTCTTGACCAGGGAACAACCCATCATACGCACGTGCATCACCCAAGTGTAGTGAGATTTTTTGCGCAATCGCTTCTGTATTGGGATGCGCTTGGGCTCGGCGTAATCCATCAGCCAATAAAAAATGGACGAGTGGATGACGCTCAAAAGCCATCACCGAACACCCCGTACTGGCCAGGGCCCAGGCATCGCGACCCAACCCCGCCGTCAGGTCAATGATTTGTGGCCGCTGATTTGCACGTAAACCCGCTGCTTTTGCCAAGGGCTCACGCGTGGTCAGTACCTGACCAAACCGGGGATTTTGTACAAAATCAACCCACAGGGGATGTTTACCAAGCCCATCGCTCCGCTCAGGGGGATACAATTGCCAGGCATCGGATGTATAAGTGAGATGGAAGCAGTCGGCGCAAATCGATTGATTCGAAGTGTCGACGAATTCAATCGCTAATTGCTGCGCGATGGCAGTGGCTGCCAAAGCCAGCTCATCCGAAGCATCCCCAGGCAAAATCAGCCGAATAAGTGAATGCCAATCTGGACCTGACCGAAGGATTTTTGCTTGGCCGGGGTTGGGGCCTAAAGCCATTTTCTAAAAATTTTTGAGTTGCGTTTGAAGTTGTATAACGCTTGGCGCTCTGTCGGCAAGCTCGCCAAACTTTCAGCCACAAATCCTTTTTCCTTAAAAAAAGCCATGGTTTGAGTCGATAACAAAAACACCGATTTCACATGCAATGCTCGAGCACGCAATTCCAGAAAATTCAGCAATCGCCCGGCACGTCCGCCCCGCTGGTAGGCTGGGTGCACCACGAGTGCTGCCAATTCCGCCGTTGATGCTTCGGGATAAGGATAAAGCGCGGCGCAACCAATCACATCACCATCCCGCTCAATGACCACAAACCGATCCAGTTCCAGCTCGAGCTGTTCACGCGAACGTCGTACCAGGACCCCGGTTTGCTCAAGCGGCTCAATCAGCGCGACGATGCCGCCGATGTCATTCAAACTCGCAGCGCGAATACACTCGAAGGGTTCCACCGAAATGAGCGTACCGCTGCCATCTCGGGTAAACAGTTCAACCAGCAAGGCACCATCATCATCCCGATCCACCAGATGCACCCGATCAACGCCCCGAGAGCAAGCCCGAATCGCACTTTCCAGATGCAACCGAAATTCATCGGACAGCGCAGCCGAGGGATTGTCAAGCAAGTTTTGTACATCGGCCAAACCCATCACATTGGGCAAGTCGTCGACCGGATCAGTTAAAAAGATCAATTTATCCGCACCAAGGCTCACGGCCAAAGCTTCGGCAACTTCTTCCGCGCGCAGGTTGAACAGCTCGCCGGTGGGAGAAAATCCCAGATTACTTTGCACAACAATCGAACCATCACCCAGCGCATCGCGAATACCTGCCACATCGATGCGCCGAACGGAGCCCGTGAATCCGAGATCCACCCCATCAATCACACCCATGGGTTTCGCTGTCACGAAATTTCCGGTTAAAACCCGCTGCGCCAAGCCCGACCCTGACGACATGCTCAGACGGGTAGATAACCACGAGAGCAAGTCAAACTGCAAGGCACCAACGGCTTCAGTGACCGGATCGATCATTTCAAAATCGGTAATGCGCAGGCCTTGGTGGAATTGGGGCGCTAAGCCCGCTTGAATTAAACGACGATTGATTTGCGGCCGTGCGCCCGGCACCAACACCAGCCGAACACCCAAATCTGCCAGTAACACCAGATCGCGCACAACTTGCTGGAAGCGATCGGGAGCATCCAAGGCTTCCCCGCCAAATGCCAGCACAAATACCTTGCCGGCATGTTCACGGATATAAGGCACTGCATCGCGCAGACCCTGCACCAAAATTTGCTGTGAACTTAGCATCGAGGTTGCCGCATCCATGAAGCGCCATTCCGAACAGATTGGCGGAGAACCATTGCGCTCGACCATACGACGTTAAAAACGTGCTCAAAACCCTCATGGACTCCGTCTACATTCCGGTTTTTCGCACATTTTCGCCTTGTCTTGCCTTTGCTCATGACGTTGTTCACCAGCCTGTTAATTCGGATTGGATAAATCGGCAGAAACATCACCCAAAATCAAAAACTCAAGCAACGCTTTTTGGGTGTGCAAACGCGCTTCTGCTTCCTCCCAAACCACACTTTGGGGACCATCCATGACCCCTGCCGTCACTTCCTCGCCCCGGTGCGCGGGCAGGCAATGCATAAAAAGGGCATCCGCATTGGCCTTATCCATCACCCGGTCATCAATCGTGAAATCACTAAAATCACGCAGGCGTCGCTCCCGCTCTTCCTCTTGCCCCATACTGGCCCACACGTCAGTGACGACCAAATCGGCATCTAAAGCGGCTTCCTCGGCGGTATTCACGAGATGAATCCGCCCACCCGCAGCCGCCACAATATCCGCATCGGGCTCATAGCCGATAGGGGTTGCAATCATCAGTTCAAAATCAAATACTTGTGCCGCATTAATATAGGAATGACACATATTGAAGCCATCACCAATCCACGCCACGCGCTTACCCTGAATAGAGCCTCGTTTTTGCTCAAAGGTGAACACATCTGCCAGCAATTGGCAGGGGTGGTTGATGTCGGTGAGTGCATTGATGACCGGCACTTTTGAGTACGCGGCAAATTGCTCAATCATCGCGTGATCCTTGGCGCGAATCATCACGGCATCCACCATGCGGGACATGACCCGCGCAGAATCTTCAACCGGCTCACCACGCCCCAATTGCGTATCGCGCGGGGAGAGGAAAATCGCCGTACCACCCAATTGCGCCATGCCTGCCTCAAACGACAGACGCGTGCGGGTCGAGGCTTTCTCAAAAATCATACCGAGAACGCGTTGGCGTAATGTCGCAGGACGAATCCCAGCCTCGTAGGCCTGTTTTAAATCTGCCGCACGCGCCAAAATACGGCGGTAATCCGCCAAAGGATAATCCAACAAACTCAGGAAATGACGTACCGTCATAAAAAAATCTCTAAAAATACAAAACGCAGCAATCATGTGCGTTCCGTGCAAAAAGTTATGAAAACTGATTTTCAAACGCAAAGCAAGTGCATTTGCTCCGAAAATGAAGGGGTTAATCCGTGACTTGCTCAGCGTTCTCGGCCAGCCAACCCCGCACCAGCGCAACCAATTTAGCCACAAGCTCCTCGGCTTGTTCATTGGTCAGTATCAGGGGGGGGAGCAATCGAATCACCGAACCTGCGGTCACATTGATGAGCAAACCATGATCCAGCGCCCGTCGCACCAATTCACCACAGGGGCGATCCAACACCACACCGATCAATAAGCCCAATCCACGCACCTCAATGATGGCAGGTTCGGACTCAAAACCGGCCATCAATCCATGGCGAATCTGCTCACTTAATGCCGTGGCGCGCTCAAGCAATCCATCGCGCTCAATCACATGAAGCACGGTGTGGCCCACCCGACAAACCAGCGGATTTCCACCAAACGTCGTGCCATGGTTACCGGGCCCAAACAACTTCGCTGCCTTACCCGCACCTACGCTGGCACCAATCGGCACACCATTACCCAACCCCTTCGCCAAACTCATCACATCAGGAAGTAGGCCGTCTTCGTGTTGAAAGCCAAACCAGCGTCCCGTGCGGCCAATGCCTGTCTGCACTTCATCGACCATCATCAACCAATCGTGCTGATCGCACAGCGCACGAATACCCCGCAAAAAGCCTTTTGGCGCCGGGCGCACGCCGCCCTCACCTTGCACGGGTTCAACCAGCACCGCCACGATATTGTCGTGCTGCCCGGCCAAGCGTTCGATCGCAGCCAAATCGCCATAGGGTACGCGCAAGAAGCCGCCCACCAACGGCTCAAAACCTTTCTGGATGGCCGGGCTGCCGGTCGCGGCCAGTGTGGCCAAAGTTCGGCCATGAAAACTGGTTTCCATCACGATAATGTGGGGATCTTCGACTTTTTTATTGTGCGCGAACAGCCGCGCCAACTTGATGGCGGCCTCGTTTGCCTCAGCGCCGGAATTGCAAAAAAACACCGATTCCATGCCCGAGACCTCTGCCAGCCGGTCGGCCAGTTTAGCCTGCCATTCAATGCCATACACGTTTGAAGTGTGAATCAAGGTTTTCGCCTGTTCGCAAATCGCTTCGCTAATATCGGAATGAGCATGTCCCAAACCCGTCACGGCGATACCACTGAGTGCGTCTAAATACTCACGCCCTGCCTCATCCCACAAACGCGCACCCTCACCGCGCACAAACGTGACGGGTTGCCGATTGTAGGTGGGCATTAAATGGCTGTTCATGGCGAGTCACTCCTGACCAGAGAATAAACAATAAAAAATTGAAACGATAACAATCAACAGGTAAAACAGATAAAGGGGATTGAGTCCCCTTTGATCGAGCTTATCACAAAACCGGATTTCCGCGGTGCGGAGGGGCGGGGGTTTCCTGCGCGCCGATGATTCTGACATCATCCTGCTAAACTGTAGCGGCCTAGCGCACTGCGTTGATCTGTTTTTCCCGAAAATTTCAAGGAACATTCCTCATGTCCCGCTTGCCCGAATCCAGTGCTCGTGCCGATGAGCTATTAAAATTCAACCAGTTGGCCGATCAATGGTGGGATGAGCATGGCGCGTTCGCAGCCCTGCATGCCATCAACCCCTTGCGGCTGGCCTTTATCACCCAACATGCCGATGTTCATGCTTGCCGCATGCTGGATGTCGGCTGTGGCGGCGGAATATTGAGTGAAGCATTGGCGGAAGCAGGTGCGCAAGTCACCGCATTGGATCTCGCGGCCGATACGCTGGATGCCGCGCGGCATCATGCCGAAACTCAGGGCCTGGAAATTGAGTACCGCTTGGCCGATATTTTGGCCTTCGCCGATGAGCACCCGGCCGAATTCGATCACATCACCTGTATGGAAATGCTGGAACATGTTGATGAACCCGCCCGTATCGTGCAAGCCCTCGCCAAGGCGGTCAAACCCGGTGGCTGGGTATTTTTATCCACCCTCAATCGCAATCCGAAATCTTGGTTACTCGGCATTGTGGCGGCGGAATATCTGTTGAAACTTGTGCCGCCTGGCACCCATGAACACAAACGGTTCATCCAACCCGCCGAATTGGCGCGGATGGCACGACAAGCGGGACTCACGCCGATTGCGTTTTGCGGCATCACCTACAACCCCCTCACCCAAAGCTATGCGCTCAACCCCCGCGATCTGGATGTGAACTACCTACTGGCCTGTCGTCGCGATGCGGCATAATCCACGCGGGATTTTATTCGATCTGGACGGCACCCTGATCGACACCGCCCCCGACATGGCCCTCGCCCTCAATCGGCTACGGCTGGAATGCAATCTCGCACCCTTGCCGTTTGAGCACATCCGTCCACATGTATCCAACGGTGCGCGCGGCCTGCTGGAAATTGGTTTCGGCCTAAGCCCGGGACACACCGGATTCGAACATCTCCGCGATCGATTCCTACAACTTTACCGCCAAGATATTGCCAACGCTTCAGGCCTATTCGCCGGATTTCCCTCAGTTTTAAACGCGCTCACCGAACGCGGCTTAACCTGGGGCATCGTGACCAACAAACCGGGTTTTCTCACACGGCTGCTGCTGCAAGAACTGAATATTACCGCGCCAGTCGTGGTAGCGGGCGATGATCTACCCCGCCGAAAACCCTTCCCTGATCAGCTCATCTATGCAGCGGGCCGCTTGCGCTTGCGCCCGCAAGAACTCATCTATGTTGGCGATCACGAGCGCGATATTCAGGCCAGCCACGCCGCATACATGCCATCAGCGGCGGCGCGTTGGGGCTACCTGGATGGCGAACGCCCGATTGAAGACTGGCGAGCCGATATCATCCTAGATCAACCGACCGATCTACTCACCTGGCTTGAAACCTCGACGACCTTCCCCATCCGCAGGAATAACACCGCATGACTCGCTCCGTTTTACGATTTATGTTTTGGCCGCACCCGAACCTGGCCGCGCGCTCCCCCCCCGAATCGCTAGAGCAACTCGGTGAACTCATGACTTTTTACC
This sequence comes from Pseudomonadota bacterium, assembly GCA_021801265.1. Lineage (GTDB taxonomy): Bacteria > Pseudomonadota > Gammaproteobacteria > Halothiobacillales > Halothiobacillaceae > Halothiobacillus. The sequence continues at coordinate 228,916 of JAJYYE010000010.1, forward strand.
GGGAGCAACTCGTCGGTTTTCGCCCAAATAACCACTCCGCACTGCGGCTAACCGACCCCACCCGAGCGGCACAAATCGACGGTTTAATCATGGCCTTGCTGTTGCTCGATGGCTTGCTGACTGCCCGCAGCGACGCACTGGCTGGCCGCCCGCTGCGTCTACCCACCGCCGAGCTCACCGAATACAAAGTCACACCCACACACTTCACCCAGCAAACCGTCGATTTTGCCTGGCGTCGTTTGTGCGAACGGTATGTGCGTCGCAGCCGAGATTTATTGCAGGCCGCCGCTATGCTGGGCAGACCTTGGCTTTCGGGCATGCCCTACCGCCTATGCATTGCGCGGACCGAACAAGTGCTCCGAGAAATTCAGGTTGACCCGGCCGGGGCTTATCAGGGTGAAACACGCCCCAAACTCATGGCCAAACTCACCGCTGCCGCGCGGATTTTTTGGCGCACCCTGACGGGCAGAGCGTAAAACACTACACACGCTATACCACGCATCCAAGACGCAGAGTAGAGATACTATAGGTCAGAGGACCTTGATGACGGCTTGCTGAAATCCGGGGCGGAAAACGATGATGGCCTAAACCGCCGTTGATGGCGTCATCACCTTGAGCCGATCATACCAAGCGGCAAACTCCGAACTGGTGGTATTGGCAAGCCGTACGGCAGCCAGGCCATCCGTGGAGCGGAATATGCCGAACACGCTTAAATCCGCCAAATCCGGCGCATCGCCGCCGTGGAATTTCTGCCCAGCCAAGCCATCTTTTGCCCAGTGCTGCACGGCCGCGGCCAAGCCTGCGGGCGCATCGGTGATGCCGCGTTCGCGGGCTTTTTTCTGCGAAACGCGCGACATGACCATAGCTCCGGCAAACCGCACCAAGGTGCGCTTGAACACGCCATACCCCGAAGGTTTGAGTACTTGGCCAAAGGTTTGCCACGAGGTGCCAAAATCCTTGTGAATAATCGGGGGCAGAAAATACACCAGCGTGTTATCCACCCAAGTTCGCCACTCGGCCACAGTGTCATCAGCCGCTAAATGCACGTAGTGGTTATCGATGTGATCCATAATTACCGACGACTCGGTGATGATGTGCTCACCATCAATCAGCACGGGCACTTTTTTCAAATCCAGCGGGGCGAGTTCTTTTGAATTCATCGGGTTGACTTCAACCACAGTGTACGGAATGTTCGCGTAATGCAATAACGCTTTGACTTTCCAGCAAAAAGGGCAGGATTCAAATTGGTAAAGGGTCATCATAACTTTAAAACTCCGCCGTCTAAATCTTAAAAAGTGTTCCGTATGAATCTCGGGAGGCAAACTTAATCCCGATAACCCAGCAGAATTTATCGCTCCGCGTGAGCGCGGCAGTGTTGTAAACTACACGACAAATTTCATTTGTGCGCCATCATGACCCAAACAAACCCCAATCCCAAAACATCTGCCTCGAATACCCCCGATAACACCCCGCTTACCTACCGCGATGCGGGTGTGGATATCGATGCCGGCGAGGCATTAATCGAGTGTATTAAACCGGCCGTGAAACGTACCCATCGCCCCGGGGTGATTGGCGGCTTGGGCGGCTTTGGTGGCTTGTTCGCATTGGGTAATCAATACAAAGACCCGATTTTAGTCTCTGGCACCGATGGGGTGGGTACCAAATTGCGTTTGGCGATTGATTGGGATCGCCATGATCATATCGGCATTGATTTGGTCGCCATGTGCGTGAACGATATTGTCGTCACCGGTGCGGAGCCTTTGTTTTTCCTGGATTATTACGCCACCAGCCAACTGGATGTGCCTACCGCGACCCGTGTGATCAATGGGATTGCGGCCGGTTGCGAACTGGCCGGTTGTGCGCTGATTGGCGGCGAAACCGCTGAAATGCCGAGTATGTACCATCCCGGTGATTACGATTTGGCGGGTTTTGCGGTGGGCGTGGTCGAGCGCGCCGAGATGATCGACGGCAGCCTTGTGGTGGCGGGCGATGTTTTGATTGGCTTGGCGTCATCGGGGCCGCATTCCAACGGCTATTCGCTGATTCGCAAAATCATCGAACGTGCCCAACCCGACCTGAATGCCCCGATGGCCGATGGCCACAGCCTCGCTGAGCATGTGTTGGCACCAACCCGCATTTACACCAAAACCATTCTGGAATTGCGTAAAAAGGTGCGTGTCCACGCGTTAAGCCACATCACTGGCGGCGGCTTAACCGATAACTTACCCCGGGTGTACGGCGATGAGTTAACCGCAGCGGTTGATTTATCCAGTTGGCAGCGCCCCGAAATTTTCGACTGGCTGGCCGCGCAGGGCAACGTGGCACAGCACGAAATGCTCCGCACGTTCAACAACGGCGTCGGCATGGTAGTTGTAGTGGCCGCCACCGATACCGATGCGTGCCTCGCAGCCCTCACCGTCCAAGGCGAAAAACCATGGGTGCTGGGCGAAATGATCGAGCGCGGCACGCAAACACCGGTTGTGTACCGTTAACTCATCGACGCGTTGATAACCACCACCACCGCTCAGCGCGCGCGGGTCTGCGTGCTCGTTTCCGGCAATGGCTCGAATTTGCAAGCCATGATTGATGCTTGCGCGCGCGGCAGTGTCGCCGCCGACATTGTGCAGGTCATCAGCAATCGGCCAGACGCATTCGGCCTAGTGCGCGCGCAGAACGCAGGCATCCCCACCGCAATACTCGATCACAAAAACTTTCCCGATCGTGCTGGATTCGATACTGCATTGGCAGATTTAATCGGGCAATCCCAACCCCATTGGGTCATTTTGGCAGGGTTTATGCGAATCCTCACACCCGAATTCGTCCAGCGATTTTTGGGCAAACTCATCAATATCCACCCATCCTTGCTGCCCAAGTACCCCGGGCTGAACACCCATGCACGGGCGCTTGAGGCAGGCGATGTACAACACGGTGCGACCGTGCATTTTGTGACGCCCACCGTTGATGCGGGGCCGGTGATTATTCAGGGCGTTTTAACAATTCAACCCCATGAATCACTTGGATCTTTAAAAGCGCGCGTACATCGACTGGAACACCAGATTTATCCGGTTGCACTGGCCGCGCTGGTGGCGGGCGACGTTAAATTTGAAGACGCAAGAGCCGTGTGGGCGGATGGCGCATCGAACGATTCACCGCGCCAAATGCACACGTAACGCACCCGCTACCCCGCCGGGAATACGCCCGTCGATAAATACCGATCCCCACGATCACAGACAATCGACACAATCACCGCATTTTCGTTTTCAGCAGCTACCTGCAACGCGACCGCCATCGCGCCACCCGATGAAATCCCCGCCAGAATACCCTCCTCTCGAGCTAAACGGCGCGTGGTTTCCTCGGCCAATGCCTGATCGACATCGATAATGCGATCAACCACGCTGGGGTCATAAATCTTCGGCAAATACGCCGTCGGCCAACGCCGAATACCCGGAATTTGCGCGCCATCGGCCGGTTGTACGCCAATAATTTGAATCACCGGATTTTGCTGCTTGAGAAACCTGCCCGTACCGATAATCGTGCCGGTCGTGCCCATTGATGAGACAAAATGCGTGATTTTACCTGCGGTATCGCGCCAAATTTCGGGACCGGTGGTCGCAAAGTGCGCGGTGGGATTATCGCTGTTGCTGAACTGATCAAGCACCACCCCTTCGCCGCGCGCCGCCATTTCTTGTGCCAAATCACGGGCGCGTTCCATGCCCTGCGCTTTCGGCACCAAAATCAATTGCGCACCATACGCCGCCATCGATTGCCGCCGCTCCAGCGACATGTTGTCCGGCATGATGAGCGTCATCTTCAGCCCAATGGATGCCGCAACCATCGCCAAGGCAATACCGGTGTTGCCGGAAGTTGCCTCAATCAGGCGATCACCTGCCGTAATTTGCCCACGAACCATCGCCTGCTGAATCATCCATAACGCGGGGCGATCTTTCACCGAACCGCCCGGATTATTCCCCTCTAATTTACCCAAAACAATATTCCCGCAGGCTGTTGCCCTGGGATCAAGTCGCCCAATCCGCACCAAAGGGGTATTGCCAATTAATTGGGCCAGGCTATTTCCCAAACTGCGTTCTAAGCCGTTAGCGTTCATGGATTTGACTCTAAAGTTCATGCAAAGTGGATAGATTGTCGCATGTGACCTTATTTGAATCTCCTTATTTGATTGTCCTTATTTGAAAGTTCATGCACAGTAGCCTGATTGTCGCCTGTCACCTTATTTAATTGCCCTCGGCGGCTCAAAACTACATTTTTGACCCAGACTTATGGCTATGCAATTACCTCAATTCACGCCGAAGAAGCTTACGCTTAAATTGCGCTCAAAATCACCCCGCAATACGCTGAACTTATTCAAGCAACCGCCACCCATTTGGCCGTTCTTGCTCGGGTTGTTTTTAACGCCCTGGATACTGTCCGGGGTAGTGCCTTGGGTACCGGTTTTACCGGATCATCCGCTCAACACCCTAACGCCAGGGAGCTTGGCCGGTTTGAGCCTGGCTTGGCTGGGGTTGTGGATTGCCCTGGCCCTTGTGGTGCAAGGGTTCAGTCATCGCCGTCGCACTGCCCGCGTGGACGATTTTCGTGAAGAGGGCATACCCAGCCCCCCTAAAGTGTCGGCTCAGCAAATTGCGCAAGTTAATCAGCATTGGATTACCCCACTGGGGCATATTCGAGCCGCCACCGATGCGCTGGCCGTCATCAATGAAAGCGCTCTGCTCAACGAGCGCCTCACCCCGGAACTTATTGTCATTCGAGCGGCGAATGCCCAATTACGGCTCACGATTGAAAACGTGCTGGATTATTACGAACTCTCTTCTGACCGGCTCAATGCCACACCGCGCAAAACCGACATTCGCCTTCAAATTGAAGATGCCGTCGCCGAATGGCAAATCCCGGCGCAACATCGTGCGGGTTTAATTCAGTACATCTGTTTTCAAGACATCCCCACCCTCGTCGCCGTTGATATCCGCCTGTTGCGGCGCTTATTGGATAACCTGTTTGAAGTGCTGCTCCAACAATCCGGTATCAGCGATTGCGCGGTGACTCTATTGGTGGCAGAACACGCTGAAGAAAGCGGTTTGATGGACCCGACATCCCCCACCAACCCAACAACCTATCTTGAATTGATGATTGATGCAAAAACAGAAGAACCACTCAACGATTTAGCAAAATCGCTTAAATATCAAGGGAAAAAAATCAGCGACTCGTCGACCGAGCCCTTGTTTATGAGCCAAGAAATCACGGCATGGCTCATTCAAGCACTGACCAAAAAACTCAGCGCCACACTTCATGTGGGTGACACGCGTCCTCATCGGCAAGGTTTTCGCCTGAGTTTCCCCGCACCCATCCTCGGCACACCCCACCCCTGGCAGCCTTGGCTTAAGGGCAAGCGGTGCACTGTGCTCACACAATCCCCGATTCATGCGCAAGCGTGGCGCGGCCATCTCTTGGCGTTTGGCTCGGAAATTGTGCTTGACCCCACGCAAGATACCCGCAACATCAACTGCCTGTTTATCGACGAAGCGAGCTGGCACAAAGCACAAACCGAACAGCCCGCCTGGTTCAGGCCCCTGATGAACAATACCCGGATCATTGGGCTGAGTCGCCATATCTCCCTTCGCGGGCGGCCGCTGGACAGTTTTAGTTGGGCGCAGATTACACTCCCCCTATTTATTCGTCAGCGCGCACTGCAAACCTTGCTCCCCCGAATTGCGCAGCAAAACCCGCACGGCAATCCGGCCGCAATCCAACGCGTACGACCGGTCAATTTATCGGGCATGAATCAAAATTTGCCCTCATTTGCAGGCCGAACCGCACTTGTGATTGACGATGACCGTATTTATCAAGCACATCTGGTGAATCTGCTCACACAAATCGGCATTACCGCACTCACCGCAGCGGAGGGTAAAACTGGACTAAATAGCGCGGAACAAGCTGATTTAGACTTGATTTTGACCGACATGCACCTGCCAGACATCCTCGGCACCGGCATCGTACGGATGCTGCGCAAACAAGAGCGGCACAAACACACCCCGATTATTGCAATTACGGCGAATATTCAAACACAGGTACATCAGTCCCTCCTCAGCGCAGGGGCGGATATGGTATTAACCAAACCCATTTCACTCGGCGAACTCATCAATGCGACAAGCCAATTTCTACAACCCATTCATCCCGAACTACCCGCTGATTCGGCAGGAAGCCGCCAACCCAAGCCGGATCGCGTGTTGAACACACTACTCTGCGATGAATTGCCCATCTATTATCGCAGCCTCTCTTTGCCGCACAATGATTTCACCGCGCTTCGACACATTGCCCACAAATTGCGCGGCGCGGCGGCCTGCTGTCAGGCCAAACAAATCCAAACCTATGCCGGGCAACTTGAAGACAGTTTACTGACCAGCCCCATTGACGAGGGACGCATTGCACCGCTCAAACATATTTTGCTCAAAGCGATTGAACACACACTTAAAGAGCGGGAATGTCAAACCAATGAGGTCAACCATTAATGACACATAGGTCCGTATAAATAAACGAATACCCTCAAGCAAAAAATTAAGGGTATGCTACGGGTCAATACGTATTAATTTTCGTCAGGACATAGTTATCCCATGGATGCTTACGAAATTCTAAATGGCCTGCAGCACCCCGTATTTATCATCGATAAAGCCCAATCGCTTCGCTACATTAATCCACGGGCGTTACGGCTGTTCGGCTTGCCACCATCCGATACGCTCACGATGGCAGACATTCTCGGCAAGCTATTCCTGCGGGATGGCACCCCACTACGCACCCTAGAACTTACCCATCACAAGCCCCTGCCCATTAGCCTGCATTCCAATCAATATTTGAAGGTTGATGCCCTCTTGCAATCATCTGTTGTCGGCAATGAGCGTCTCTGTTTTGAACTGAGTTTATGCCAAAGCGGCACCGCCTCGACGATTGATTCCCTCACAGGACTCATGGATCGCGGGCAAATGCTGCAATTAATTGGCATCAAACGCCGCTTGGGGCTTGGTGCACTCATCTTGATTGATATTGACCGACTTAAAATCATCAATGATTTTCTTGGCTACAAAACGGGCGATGAGGTCATTCACGCCCTGGGCCACGCATTCCGCCATGACATTCCGAGTGAGGTGATGCTCGCCCGGTGGAGCGGACATGAGTTCATGGCACTGGTTCCCGCAAAGCTGGTGACGCAAACCCAAACCATTGCCGAACAATTCAACACCATTGCACACCAGTTACCGCTGGGGCAGACCTTAAAAATCCCCGGGGAGCGTTTAAGTTTGAGTGTCGGCTACACCACGTTTCAGGCCACCGACGATAACGGTCAGGATCCCTTAATCGAAGTGAATGCCGCCGTGTTTGAGGCCAAGCGCGCCGGGCGGAACCGCGCCGTGAATGCGCACCATCTGACCCGCCCTTCCATTTACATTACGGGCGGCACACTGGAATCCGCACTGGCGGAAAACCGGATTGTGGCCGCAGTACAACCCATTTTTGATCTCAAAACAGGCAACATCGTTGCCGACGAATCCCTTGCCCGCATGATTACCCCACAAGGAAATATTATTGCGGCCGGCGAATTTATTACCGCGGCATCCTCATTGCAACTGGCGCACCGCATCGATCAAGCCATTATTAACCAAACGATCAATTATTGTGTTACCAGTCATTTCAGCGCGCCCCGTTCGCATTTTATTAACATCTCGGGCGATTTTCTCCACCACCCTGAACTCATTGCCGAAGTCATCCAGAACGCCATGAACGCCTGCGCGTGCACCCATCCCGATCAATCCAGTAGCCGCCAGATTAAACCGCTCGTGATTGAAATCACTGAACGCGAACTGGTTGAAGATACCCAAGAAGCACTGCGGGCATTGCAGCCCCTACTCGATTTTGGCCTGCGCCTCGCTTTGGATGACTTCGGCAGCGGCTATTCCTCTTATCGTTACTTGTTGGATTTACCGTTCCACTTCCTGAAAATTGAAGGCGAGCTCATTCGGCATATCACCACCAATAACAAAGCCAAGCGGATTGTGAAACACATTCAAGATATGGCGCAAGATCTTGGCCTCATCACCGTGGCCGAATTTATTACCGACCAAGCCACCGCCAACGAATTGGCAGAAATGGGCGTTGATTGGGGTCAAGGATTTTACTTAGGCAAACCTGAGCTGATGCAGCCGGATTTAATTCAACAGATGGGTTTAAAACACAGCAACCCACACGCACCCAAAAAGGTGAGATCCTAGCGCCTGTTCATCACCTCGCTAAAGCGCGCATCCTGTTCCCACGCCGCTTGGGCATCCCTGCCCAAGACCTGACGCGCAGCGGACAAAGTGCCGAGAAGCTTTACTGTGTTAAAAATACGCTCAACATGCGCACATACTCTGCGTATATTGCGCTTTTTCGCGCCATTTTGCCTTGCGCTGCATCACTTGATCGATATCATGAACAGGCTCTGAAAGAGTGTTTTTGGGTCACCGGCCATAGAATAAAATCAGCTCGGCCTTAATCGCTTCAGTACCCACCAAACAGCACTGATTGCTACAGCGCACAGCAAACCAATCAACGCGCCGCCAGCCACATCTGCCGGGAAGTGCGCACCGACAGCCATGCGTGACCAAGCCACCCAAAAAGCCAATACCCCCAATCCCCAGCGGATCGGCCAAGCCGCACCCGGCGCAAGGCTTGCCCACAGCAAAAACACAAACGCCGCATGCCCCGAGGGAAAACTGTACGCATATTCTGGCCGACCCACCACATGCACCAGTGATTCCCCCAGCACCGCCAAGGGCCGAGGTAAATCCAGCACAGGTTTCAAGGTCGCAATAACCCACCAACTCAACAAATACCCCCACACCAAAACGCCAACCCGTTCAGGCAAAATCCAGGCAGGGCGCGCCAAAGCTACAGTCAATGCCAAAGCGATATACACGGGATACCACTGATGATCGCCCACAAAAGTGCCCGCCAGCGCCAAAGCATCCTTGCCGGGCCATTGGGCACCATTAATTCCTAAAAAAAAGGCCTGATTCCAGCCATCCCAGCTATACCCAATCGAATCGCGAAATGCGGCCGCATTCATGCCTGTGCTCATGCCATGGCCACCAGCGCCATGCCCCACAAACCAATGCCCACCATCGCACTTAACAGCCCCGCGCCAAATAACCAGCGACGCCCGGTCAACGCGGTAATTGAGGCCAAGGAAATTGAAATTTGAAAGAAAATCATCGCAATCTCTAAATCATGGTGTGGTTTATTCAAGCGGAATGATTCGGCATTCGCCGCCTCGGATTCTTTCTCCAACGCATCGGCACGCTGCTTGATCTCAACTTTCTGAGTTTTATATTTCGCAATTTCATCTTGAAAACCCGCCACGCGATCCGGCGTCGTCAAATCAACCGCCAACGCCATCAAATGGGATTTAGTGCTGACTGCCTGATAATAATTCCACTCATCCGTCGCCTTCGTCTTCTTCAGAACTGCCTCATTCTTATAAAGAAGAACCTCATTCATGAGATTACTGCCCTGATAACTCACCATCGCACCCAATGCCGCAATCAACGCGGTAAAAATCGCCACCCACTGATTCAAACTGTGAGAAACCGGAAGTCCCCCACCGTGCGCCGCCCCATGCACGGCCTCATCATGAGGTGCGTGCGTATGTAAACCATGACTCATACAAATAAACTCCAAAAAACACCCAGTAACCCATACAACACCCCGCATCCTCATCGCCCGCCCCACATCGGTCAAGTAAAAAATAATCAGCCAACCCAAGCAAAACGGCTTTATTCTTCAGAGAAACTCAGCTAAGATTCGCGCCTCATTTTGCACGGCACCATCCGTACAGGATTTTCGGGATGTAGCGCAGCCTGGTAGCGCACCTGCATGGGGTGTAGGTGGTCGGAGGTTCAAATCCTCTCATCCCGACCAATAAAATTAACGATTTACATCAACCGCCGAAAGGCGGTTTTTGTTTTTCAGCATTTTGGATACGGATCTGGATACAACTTGGATTTTGCCAGGGGACTGCGATTAGAAGAGATGGCGTGAGAAGCTCTGGGCGATGATATTGGGGTTGACTCCCTGCTTGTGTCTACCAAATGACGTTGGCGTGGCTAAGGATGGATCCCTCGGTTGACTAGAGTGTGGATCACAAATATCCCATTTCTTTGGTAAAGCCAAAGGTCCGCTTCTCGGTGCTATTGCAGACATTGACATTGCAGTAGATTAACTGCCGCTGTGTAGGGGCGAGAGCAGTCATCTGCATTGGCACAGGGGGGCAATCACACGCCCGGACCTAACACCTGGCTATCTGAATTCTAATAATTCCGTCTCCGGCTTTGAAAAACGGTTCGGATCGGATGGCGCAAACCGAATGGTCGTTTGTCACACGCGAATTCGCTGAAGAACAGTGGATCGTTGACGTAGGTTCGACCTGATCGCGTATGGCTTCCCGTCTTGTATTTGGATATTATCTTTGGAAGCTAAGATCGCGGCCAGCTTGGTGACTTTTGTACCATGTAACCAACCCGCCAACTGAACTCCTGACTTCTCGGGGATATCTAGCTTGTGCATGGCGACCGTCACGCAAGACCATTATATGGTTGGAAGCTTGCATTCCCTCAGGACACGCCTCTGGCTAATCAGTCGAGAGGCAATAGACTAAGGACTTTAGTATGGAAGCCGCTTCCCTCGATCAGTATTCCGCCGGAGAGCAAGGGCTGGGATACATCTATCAGCCTCGCTTCGCACTGCTCAAGCTCTTGCAGTTGCCGGAGAGCACGTCAGTTTTGATTGAAAAGGACGACGACCTTGACTTCATCGACAAGGACGGCGTCAAGACGCTGGCCTCCCTCAAGCACAAGGGGACTGGTGATCGTCTGACAGACCTGTCAACAGACTTCTGGAAGTCGGTCCGAATCTGGCTTGCCCGATACAACCGTGATGGGCGCAGCGAGGCCAGTCTTTGCTTCTTCCTGTTTTCGACGGGCACTGTTTCAAATACCTCATTCTTACGGCACTTCCTGCTTGAACCACCGACAGAAGACGAGACCTATTCGCTGTCACAGATTGCAGCCAATGTTCTTGCCAAGTCCGAATCGAAACTCATCGGTGAAATCGCTGCCGAGTTCCATAAACTCAACGACGACGAGAAGGATGACTTTCTCGCGCGCATCGTGATATTTGATGCCGCACCGCGTATTGAGGATGTGCCTTCGATCATCAAAGATCAGCACATGCGTAGCATCCGGCGCGATAACCGCGATGCCATCTTCGAGCGCCTCGAAGGTTGGTGGAATGACACCATTGTCAACCTGTTGGTCGGCAAGCGTGCAGACGCCATCTTCGGCTACGAAATCTCAGACAAGCTTTCCGCGTTTGCCGAGGAGTACAAGTCAGACAACCTCCCGATCACCTTCCGAGGGAAGGTGCCCGCTGGAGAGATCGATGCAGACAATGATCCGCGCCTGTTTGTTGTCCAACTGCGAGAAATTGGTATTGCCTCCAACCGCATTCGCAACGCCATATTGGACTACTACCGAGCTTTCGAGCAGCGGTCTTCCTGGGCTCGCCAGAACCTCCTTGTCTCGGGAGAAATGGAAGAATACGAAGACCGCCTTATTGATGAATGGAGTCGCTACCGGGATGTGGTCTTCGAGGAACTTGATGAAGACAGTGCCGATGCAGTTCTTTTGGAAGCGGGTAAAGCACTGTATCAATGGGCTGACTTGGAGAGCGGCAATAACAGCACCCTTCGCATTCGGGAGCGTGTGACCGAGCCCTATGTTGTGCGCGGCGGATTCCATATCCTTGCAAACAGCCGACCACTTCCAAGAGTTTATTGGCACCCACGTTTCCTTAACCGTGTCGGCCAGTTGTTGGGGGCCGCGGAATGAAAAGGTGGGATCAACGACCATTTGAAGTCAAAAATCTTTTCAATCCAGCCTTCTGCGGCCTGGTGTTGTTCAGGGCATTGCAAGGCTATGAGGAGGAGAACCCGGATGGCATGCCGTTCTCTCTTGCATTGCTCGTGCTCCCACTGTGTTTGCAGAAAGACGCTCGCGAAGTGATTGCGGGCAGTTCTCGCAGCTATCTTTTGAAAATCGTCGAAAAGAACCCTCAGTTGCTGGTTGGCTTCGCCGAGCGCGCCCGCGATCTGCTGCCGTTTGCGCTCGAAGCTTTTGGCGTGCTGATGGAGCGAGGATGTTTTGACGTGTCGCCAGATGGCCGGTTGAAGACTGTGCCGAAACGCGTTCGGAAATCCGTGACCGGGACCGATGAGTCCATCTCCTGTCAACGCGTCGCACGCATTGTTGGAAAAGAATTTGCGCGCATCGCAGATCGCGTGACCGTGTACACGACCTTTGGAATACGCCCATGAAAATCAAATCGATTCATATCTACAGTCACGACGGGCAGCGCCGAGATCTTCAGTTCAAGGTAGACGGCCTGAACGTCATCACTGGTCGTTCCTCCACCGGGAAATCAGCACTCTCCGAAATCATCGAATACTGTATGGGGCGCTCAACCTTCAATGTCCCGGAAGGTATCATTCGCGACAAGGTGGCATGGTTCGCCGTGATCTATCAGTTCTCCCAGGAACAGGTACTAATCGCAAAGCCCACGCCAACCGCCGGTGGTACAAGCTGCAGTACCGCCATGCAGCGAAGGGGAAATCAACTGGCAGTCCCCGACTTTAAGGAGTTGGTGGTCAACACTGATGATGAAGCGGTGGTTGCGCTGCTGTCGCGGCTGTTGGGCATCCCGGAGAACCGTACCGATGTTGCGATAGAGCACAGCCGGGAAAGCTATGACGCGAACGTCAAGCACACGTACTACTACTTATTTCAGAAGCAGGGCATTGTCGCCAACAAGGATCAACTTTTCTATCGTCAGAATGAAGCGTTTCAGCCACAGGCGATCCGCGACACATTGCCGATCCTTCTGGGCATTTCTTCCAATGATCGGTACGAGCTGGAGGCCAAACTGCGCGCAGCGCAGCGAGAGCTGAAGCTCAACGCAAAGCTCCTCGAACAGGCTCGAGATGCCATTGATACGTCTCAGCAAAAGGGAATCAGTCTTTTCTCGGAGGCCAAGGCGGTCGGCATCATCCAGCCGGAGAATCAACAGGCTGGGCCGGATGGCATGATCGACGCCTTGCGTACTGCCCTGCAATGGAAACCGGCCTCGGTTCCCGACGACGACGGTCAAAGAATATCTCGGCTCGAAGAAGAGATTAGCCAACTGCGTAAGGACCGGCGGGAGGTCCAATCCAAGGTCGATGCAGCCCGTCAGTTCTCCAAGCGGGCTGGCGGCTTTGAAAGTGAAGCGCTGGAGCAAAAAGATCGACTCGCTTCCATCAAGGCCCTTCCCAAGAATCCTGAGACCGGTGAGTGGCAATGGCCATTCTGCGAAGCAAACCTGGCTCTGGAGTCCCCTGTTGCACAAGTGCTCCTCAAAGAACTGGCAACACTCGACGAAGAAATGAGCATTGTCGCGGGTCAACGACCGAAATTGGAAGCGTATCTTGCCGAGCAGGATGACAAGGTACGCGAGGTCGTAGATGCAATAAAGAATAAGGAAGCGGAGTTGTCTGCTGCAATCGCGGCCAACGAAGTGATCGCGCAAATGGGGACGCGCAACAATGCGGCGGCACGGGTTGTGGGTCGCATCAGCTTGTTCTTGGAAAATATTGTCCCCAATGCGGAGTTGATTGCGCGCGAAGCAGAGCACCGCCGCCTGAAGTTCAAGGTCGATGAGCTGGAGAAGAAAATTGGTGCAGACGACAGCCACGAACGACTGACATCGATTATGAATAACATCTCAGCTCAGATGTCACGTTACATTCAGGCCTTCAAGGCGGAGTTCAGCGCCTTCCCTGCCCGACTCGACCTAAATCATCTCACCATCGTTTTCGATCGGCCAGATCGCCCGGTTCCCATGAGCCGAACCGGCGGTGGTGAGAACCACTTGGCCTACCACCTGTCGGCATTGCTGGCACTGCACCTTTTCGCCTCGAAGAACAACAGCCCAATTCCTCAGTTCCTACTGATCGATCAGCCCACTCAAGTATATTTCCCCTCGGAAAAAATTTACCAAGAAGCGGATGGAACAGTCCAGAAGACAGAGGCAGACGCCGACCTAGCGGCTGTCCGTCGATTGTTCGAGCTGTTGCTAAATTTCACACAGAAGGAAGTCCCGGGTTTTCAACTCATCGTGACTGAGCACGCAAATCTTCGCGATCAGTGGTTCCAAGATGCTTTGGTTGAGCTGCCATGGACCAAACCTCCTGCATTGGTGCCGGAAAATTGGCCTTTGATGTCTCGGTCATCTTCATGACCCGAAGAACGGAAGAACCGATGTCACCCCCTCGTTTGAGTCTGCGTTCTCCCTATAAAAGCCAACTTGTTGGTGGTCGGGCGTATGGAGAGCGGGAGCCGCAAAAGGCGGGCGTAGTGCGTTCAGCACGAAGCCACGCAGCGCAAGCGGAGTGCTGGGGGAGCCGACCCTGAACACGCGCCGAGCGCAGACGGAACCAGCAGCCAGCGTGACAAATCCTGAGTCCAAAGGACGATCCCGAAGGGACAGGAGTTGGCGCGGTGGTTGCGGCGGAGTCGAAGCCGAGGTCGTGAGCGAGCCCCAGCGAGCGGTCAGGGTTGGGGGCGAAGCCCCCCAATCCCCAACAAGCGATAGCGCGTCGGGGCATCCAGCTTTGGGTCGCAGGACGCTCGCAGAGAGGACAAGATTCTGGCGTAGGCCAGAACGAGGTCAGGCCATAAGCGTAGCGGCCTCGACCGAAGCCAGCAAAGCTGGATGCCCCGACGCGGAGCGGAGGGGATTGGGCCGGGGGAACCGCGAAGCGGGGGCGGAGCCATTTCTGCTCGGTTCCGTGGACGGGCGTCCAGCCCGTCAGGTGCTGCAAACCCGCATTGCGGGCGGCGTTCAGCCGTCCATGAGCCTAGCGAATGGATTGCAAGTACCGTCAGGAGCTGAGTGGAAATTGACAGCGGACTCAGTGTTCACCCTGTCGTCGCCTTTGCACATCTGTCTGCACGCCTGATGGCAATACCCCGTGCAAGGTCATGTGCAATGTCTGCTGTGCTGTGTCGTGTTGCGAGCCATGTCGTTCTAATTTTGGTCCGCGCCTAATGAGGTTCAACCACATCATTAGGAAACTAGGAATATGAGCAACGACACCACAAAGGCGCGCATGACAGCGCACGAAAAAATGGACGGCATGTCACCACGGGCACGTCACGAAGAAAAGCGATTGAATGTCCTGGAGTGGACCTATCGCTGGGGCTGGACAACGGCCATGGTCATCACTGATTTGCTTGAGGTAGAGCGCCGTGGATTCGCCAAGCAGTTGGTCGGCAAGGGCTTTCTAAAGCCCATCACGGTGCATAAATCCAGTGGTGTGTACGGAGTGCCAATCGAAGTCTTTGCGCTAACCCAGTTGGGCGTGAACGAGGTTGAAACGATGTGTTCGCTCTCGTACCTGGAGGCTTACCGCCAAAGTTATTACGAGAATCAGCTTACTCACGATCTCGTCGTACAGAAAATCGTGCTGAGTCTTCTCAAGGCAGGGTTCGAGGGGTACATGACGCCTCAAGAGATTACCGTCCACCTGGATGGCAGGTTGGGCGTTAAACGCCCCGACGCAATTATTTTCAGCAAGGGAGTGAAGACCGCAATTGAGCTTGAGCTCTCGAAGAAGGTTGGTCGAGAGTGGGATACGACCCGGTTTTTGATTGCAAAGAGCCTTCGGGAGAAGATGTTTGACGAGTTTCTTATTGTTTCAAACTCGGAGGCAATCCTCCGGCGATATGAATCTGAATTGAAAGAAGGCCGTCGAGTTAACCTCTGGACCCGAAACGCTGCTCGTCAGTGGAACGCGACAGGAACCACGCTCCTAACGGGTATCGAAGGGAAGATGACAACCAAGAAGATCAAGCTATGACGCTGGGTTCCATCATTGCTCCGATTGCTTCACTGTCGATTACATTTATCGCAGTATTGGTTGGTGCCGGACTGGCCTTGGGCGTGTACGTGGTATACGACATGAAGCTTAGGAAGGTCCGATCTGAGTTGAGTCGGAGTCAATCCGAGCGAGATATGGTTATGGCTGAGATCAGGGAGTTAGAGAAAGAACGGGATAAACGCTGGAGGGAACGTCGGGCGGTAGAACAATGGCTCGCCGATGCCGAACAACAGCGGGAGGAAGCGGAAGCAGCCATCCAGGCAACGGAAGAGCGGAGGGCTGCCTTCGCTCGTATCCGGATCTAGGATCTACTCAATTCGAAGCAACGCCCACTCACTGATTCCTGTTGTCGCCTCCGGCGCTCGTGGGTTTTGATTCACGCCTACGGCGGTCACGACTGTAGGGGAGTGGATGATCAGACCAAACCTCGCCTTGGGTGACATCAGTAAATTTTCTCTGTGAGATACTCTGGCTGGTACGGATGCGGTTGAAGATTTACTTCAGTAAATCGAATTTGGCCTCGATTGCTAATCTTCCGCTGCCTGTTGCCAGCGACAGAATTACGTTCCTTGTTTGGTTGGTTTCCTTTTCCGCCGGTACCAAACAGCCCCTGTTTCGACGGCTGACCTGGATTCCTTCCAGACGTCAAATTCTGTGCTTAGCCAACCCACCCGTCCGGAACTCAGTTGCCGTTGCCGAGGGAACACACCCCGCTCAATTTCTCGGTAGATGGTGGCTCGGGACAACCCCGATTGTTCGCAAATCTGGGTGAGATTCAGGAAAGTTGCGGTCTTTTTATGCGTGGGCACTGGCTAGGTTTTCTCGTGGTTAATTTTGTGATGGATAAAGCCTAATGCTCCCCATCGACCATCTCCACGATGAATAAGCTACAAAAATGTCGTTACTCAGCCTATTTTCTTGGTTTCGGGTGGCCAGCAGCCATGTGAAGGGGTTTGTGATCTGGCCTCGCGGCTCGTATCATCCTTTTCTATTTCCTTATATCTCCCACGCCAGTGGGTATAGATTCAAAAAAGTAGACTTGCCCATGCATTGGATTGCCCCTTCCGAGAAAGACACTGCTTCCGCCGCGCTGGAAAAGCGCCTGTGGGATGCTGCCGACCAGTTTCGCGCCAACTCAGGGCTGAAGGCGCAGGAATATTCCGCCCCGATTCTTGGGTTGATCTTCCTGCGTTTTGCCGAAGTGCGTTTCACCCTTCAGCGCAGCAAGCTCGGAGCCGCCGGTGTGTCGTCGCGGCGCGGCAGTCGGGTTGATGAACCCGCCGCGTACCATGCCGAAAGCATCCTCTATCTTAGCCCCGAAGCTCGCTTTGATTATCTGCTCACGTTGCCTGAGGCGGCCAACATCGGCGCACAGGTCAACACCGCCATGCGTGAGATCGAAAAGCACAATCCCCAGCTTGCGGGTGTGCTGCCCAAAACCTACAACCTTTTCACCAGTACCTTGCTCAAAGAGCTGCTGAAGAAAGTGTCCGAAATTCCGGCCACGGTCGATTACGATGCCTTTGGGCGCATATACGAGTATTTCCTCGGTGAGTTCGCCCGCACCGAGGGACAGAAGGGCGGCGAGTTCTACACGCCGAGCGGCATCGTTCGTCTACTGGCCGAAATCATCGAACCCTTTCATGGTCGCATTCTCGATCCCGCCTGCGGTTCCGGCGGCATGTTTGTGCAATCGGCGCGCTTTGTGGCCGAACACCAGAAAAACCCCGCCGCCGAACTCGCCATCTGCGGTGTTGAAAAAACCGACGAAACCGGCCGCCTGTGCCGCCTCAACTTGGCCGTGCATGGGCTGGAAGGCGACATCAAGCACGGTGGCAACGTCAATAGCTACTACGATGATCCGCACACCGCCACCGGATCGTTCGACTTCGTCCTCGCCAATCCGCCCTTCAACGTCAACGCGGTGGACAAGGAACGGCTCAAGGACATGGTCGGCGCCGGCCGCCGCTTCCCCTTCGGCCTGCCTCGCACCGACAACGCCAACTACCTGTGGATTCAACTCTTCTACTCATCGTTGAATGTCACCGGCCGCGCCGGCTTCGTCATGGCCAACTCGGCTTCGGATGCCCGCTCCAGCGAACAGGAACTACGACAGAAGCTGATCGAAGCGCGGGCGGTGGATGTGATGGTCGCCGTCGGCCCCAACATGTTCTACACCGTCACGCTGCCCTGCACGCTGTGGTTCTTCGACAAGAGCAAGGCCAAGACCCAGCGCGCCGATACCGTCCTCTTTATCGACGCCCGCCACATCTACCGGCAAGTGGATCGCGCCCACCGCGACTGGACCCCGGCGCAGATCGGCTTTATCGCCAACCTCGTCCGCCTCTATCGCGGCGAGGCGCTCGACTTGACCGTCGGCGGTGACGAGACGGCGGCCAAGCTCAAGGAAGTTTTCGGTGAAACGCCCGTCTATTCCGATGTGCCCGGCCTGTGCAAAGCCGCCACTCTGAGCGAAGTCGAAGGGCAAGGCTGGTCGCTCAACCCCGGCCGCTATGTCGGCGTCGCGCCGGGCGAGGACGTCAGCGACGAGGACTTCAAGGAACAGCTCGAAACCCTGAACGAGGAACTGGAATCGCTGAACGCCCAGGCGCGGGAACTGGAGCAGACCATCGCCGCGAATGTGGCGGGGATTCTGGAGGCGTGAGGATGGCTGCTTGGCCGGTAAAACGCATGGATGAGCTATGCGAGATCACATCGAGCAAACGCATCTTCGCGGCGGACTACGTTTCCGAAGGTGTGCCTTTTTATCGCGGGCGTGAAATCACCGAGAAATACAAGGGCAACCTCGATGTCTCGACGGAGCTTTTCATCACGGAAGAAAAATTCCACGAGATTGAGCGCAAGTTCGGGGCACCAAAGCAAGGCGACATGCTGCTTACGTCGGTCGGCACTCTCGGCTCCGTTTATGTTGTGAAGTCGGGCGACCGCTTCTACTTCAAGGATGGGAACCTGACTTGGTTTCGCCACTTCAAGGGGCTCGACAGCCGGTTTCTCTATTACTGGATAGGTTCTCCTCAAGGCAAAGCGGAGCTTCAGAAATGCACGATTGGTTCATCCCAGTCGGCTTTTACCATCGTGCTATTGAAAAGCATGGAGCTCGAACTCCCCCCGTTCCCCGTCCAGCAACGCATCGCGGGCATCCTGTCCGCCTACGACGAACTCATCGAGAACAGCCAGCGGCGCATCAAGATTCTGGAGTCGATGGCCCGCGCCCTCTACCGGGAGTGGTTCGTCCACTTCCGCTTCCCCGGTCACGAAAACCACCCCCGCGTCGCTTCCCCCCTCGGCGAGATTCCGCAGGGGTGGGAGGTCATTGCCTTCACCGAAATAGCTGACGTTCTTAGTGGCGGCACACCCAAAACCAGCACGCCCGAATACTGGGGCGGAAATATTCCTTTTTTCACCCCGCGCGACGCGCCGGACTTTTTCTACGTTGAGGGCACGGACAAGCACATCACAGAACTCGGGCTTACCAAATGCGCCAGCCAACTCTACCCGCCTGACACGGTTTTCATCACCGCCCGTGGAACAGTTGGAAAAGTTGCTCTCCCGTCAGTCCCAATGGCGATGAACCAATCTTGCTACGCACTACGTGGCAAGCCAGGGATTTCTCAACGATTCCTGTTTCTGATGACGCTGCAACAGGTTGAGTATCTGAAAACCAACACCGGTGGAGCGACATTCGATACCATCGTTGTCGATACCTTTCGCCGAATGCAGATAGCGAAACCACCTCTTGATTTGATCTCCGCCTTCACTCGCCATGTGGCTGGAGTGTTCGAGCAAGTGAATACGCTCCAACGCCAAATCCAAAACCTCCGCCGCACCCGCGACCTGCTGCTGCCACGTTTGCTGTCGGGACAGATAGATCTGTCGGAGGGGATGGGACTTGGCTAAGAAGAAAGCTCCAGAGATGACCCTAGCTCGCTGGCTTGTGCTAGCACAGTCTGCTGGGGTGAGAAACCAAATCGCCGCTGACAAGGCGCAAGAAGACTTTCAAGCCATCATCCAAGTGGCGGCGCGCCGTCAGACGCTGGATTGGGAAGAAGCTGTCGCACTCCTACACATGGTGTACGCCTGGATGCCAACCATGCTGCGGACCATTGAGCCGCATACCCCGGCACAGCGGAGTCAGTTGCTGGCTCATCTGCAGAAGGTGAAAGCAGGTGAAATACTGACCGCCACCGAGTTAGACAACGTGAAGCGTTTCGCCAATCGCTCTGTGGTTGGGGCGTCCAAGTTGTTGCATGTGCTTAACCCTGCGAACTACGTAATCTGGGATTCTCGGGTGGCCGATGTGTTTTTGTGGAGAGGCGTGACGCTGGTCGCCTATTCCACGATCGATCGGTACATGGAGTACCTGAAGTCATTGCGCCAATGGGCAATGGATCCGGACGTAACCGGCGAGTGCGACGCACTACGCCAGTTGAACCCCATGCTGGCGGCTTCTGGCAATCTACGCTTGATCGAGCTGGTGCTGTTTTGCAAATCGTGAACGGTCAAACCATAAGCACTCACGCCCATTCCCAAGACGAACTCGTCGAGCAACCCGCTTTCCAGTACTTCCCTTTTTTTTATGGGAAAAGTAGTATGTTTTCCCATAAAAAATTCTTGCACAGAATCTATGCAATCACTTAATAAAAAAGCAATTTCACGAATATATGGACGCGGTAGGGGGTGGGCATTCTCGCCGAATGATTTCGTCGAGGATTTCAGTCGCGACCAGATTGAAAACGCGCTGTCGGGATTATGCCGCGAGGGTAAGATACGCCGCGTCTGCCGCGGCATTTACGATTACCCGAAGTTCAGCGAATTGTTGCAGCAGGAGTTAAGCCCGGACTCTGATCAAGTGGCTCAGGCGTTCGCACGCAAATTTAACTGGCGCATTCAGCCTTCGGGGGATGCGGCGCTGAATTTGCTGGGGCTCTCGACGCAGGTGCCTGGGCGGGTGGTGTATCTCTCTGATGGGCCGAACCGCCAGTATGAGATTGGTCAGCAGACGCTGGAATTCAAAAAGTCGGTGCTCAAAGATGTGGGCTTCAAATACCGCGAGAGTGGGCTGATTGTGCAGGCGCTGAAGGCGCTGGGGCAGGAGCGGGTCGATGATGCCGTGATCGCGACGCTCGTCAAGCAACTGGACGATGCGGTGTGCAAGCGGGTGCTGAAAGATACGGTGACGGCGACCGGCTGGGTGTATGAAACGATCAAGCGAGTTTGTGGCGGGCGCGGCTAATGGACTCGGTTGCGCGCCTCCCACCCGCCCAACGCCATGAGCTATTTTCCGAAACGGCCGCACGTATGAACATGACGCCCGCCATCGCAGAAAAGGATTTCTGGGTGTGCTGGACACTGAGCAAGCTGTTCGCTCATCCCGAGCTATCACGCTTGTTAATGTTCAAGGGCGGCACGAGTCTATCCAAGGTGTTTCACCTGATTGAGCGGTTTTCCGAGGATATCGATCTGGTTCTGGATTGGAATGTGGTCGAGGGGGCGGATGATCCGCTGGCCGAGCGATCTGCCAGCAAGCAAGCCGAGGTGAATAAAACCATCGAGGTAAACGCGGTGGCCTACATCGGCGGTGATTTGTTGGCGATGATTCAACAGGTCGTTGCTCCGATCTGCCAGTGTGTGATTGCCGATGACGATAATCACACCATCAACATCATCTACCCCGCAGCCTTCTCCGATGCCTATCTGCGACCAGAAGTGCGCCTCGAAATCGGGCCACTCGCTTCTTGGACCCCTCACGACCATTACCTGATCAAGCCCTATGCTGCCGAGGCGTTCCCTCCGGCTTTCAGTCAACCAGATTGCGCATTACGGGCCATTCGTGCTGAACGTACGTTCTGGGAAAAAGTGACGATTCTGCATCACGAAGCAAATCGACCAGAGGGTAATGCTCAGCCTTTGCGTTACTCGCGTCATTACTATGACTTGGCGATGATGGCTGAATCGACGACAAGGGCAGCGGCATTGGCCGATTTGGGTTTGCTTGAAGATGTGGTCGCCTTCAAGCAACGATTTTATCGGCGTGGATGGGCACACTATGAGCTGGCAAAACCCGGCACACTTCAGTTGATTCCACCTGCTCATGTGTTGTCTGTTGTTGAGCAGGATTACAGCCAGATGCGCGCCATGATTTTTGGGCGCTATCCAGGGTTCGACAAGATTATGTCCACATTGCGGGCGCTGGAGGCTGAGATTAATGGACTACAGTGAAGATAATCTCGTTGAGCAACCCGCTATTGGGTTGTTTTCCGCGTTGGGCTGGCAAACCGTATCGGCTCAGGGTGAGACGTTTGGTACGGGTGGTACGGGCGGTACACTGGGCCGCGAGACCAAGAGTGAAGTGGTCTTGGTGGAACGCCTGCGTGCCGTGCTGTGTCGGTTCAACCCGACTCTGCCTCCAGAGGCGATCAACAATGCGGTGGATGAGCTCACGCGCGACCGTTCGGCGATGAGCCTGGAGGCGGCTAACCGTACGGTGTACGGTCTGCTGAAAGAGGGCATTACGGTGTCGATTCCCGATCTTGAACACGGCGGGCAGAAAACTGAACGTCTGCGTGTGGTCGATTGGGAACAGCCCGAAAATAATGACTTCCTGCTGGTAAGCCAGTTGACGGTGGTGGGCAATCTCTACACCTGCCGCCCCGATCTGGTCGGTTTCGTCAATGGCCTGCCCTGGGTGGTGATCGAGCTCAAGAAGCCAGGGGTGCCCGCCCGGGCAGCGTTCGATGAAAACCTGACGCACTATAAGCAACAGGTGCCAAATCTGTTCTGGAGCAATGCGTTGTTGATTGCCTCGAACGGCACCGATAGCCGTGTGGGTTCGCTCACGGCCGAGTGGGATCGGTTCTTCGAATGGAAGCGCATCGAGCGTGAGGACGAGCCGCGTCGGGTGTCGCTGGAAGTGATGCTGCGCGGCACCTGCGACCGAACACGTCTGCTCGATCTGGTCGAGAACTTCACCCTGTTCTCCGAACACAAGGCCGGAGTGGTCAAGATTCTTGGCCAGAACCACCAATTCCTCGGCGTGAACAATGCCATTGTTTCCATGCTGGAAGCCCGTGCATCGGGTCACGGACGAGGCGGGGTGTTTTGGCAAACTCAGGGCAGCGGCAAGAGCTTTTCGATGGTGTTCTTCGCCCAGAAGGTGTTGCGCACGCTGGCCGGTAACTGGACGTTTGTGGTCGTGACCGACCGGGTAGAACTGGACGAGCAGATCGCCAAGACCTTCAAGACAACCGGTGCGGTGAGCGAGGCCGAGGGCGATGAATGCCATGCCGCCAGTGGTGCGCATCTGCGTGAGCTGCTGCGCGGCAATCACCGCTATGTGTTCACGCTGGTGCACAAGTTCCAGACGGCTGAGATGTTGAGTGATCGCTCGGATGTGATCGTACTGACCGACGAGGCACACCGCAGCCAGTACGACACCTTGGCGCTGAATATGCGTTCCGCCTTGCCCAAGGCAACCTTCCTGGCCTTTACCGGCACGCCGCTGATTGCGGGGGAAGAGCGCACGAAAGAGGTGTTTGGCGGTTATGTCTCGATTTACGACTTCCAGCAATCCATCGAAGATGGGGCCACGGTGCCGTTGTTCTATGAAAACCGCACGCCGGAATTGCAACTCATCAACCCCGACATCAATGAAGACATCTACGATCTGATTGAGAAAGCCGAGCTGGATTCTGAGCAGGAAGCACGATTGGAACGCGAGTTGGGGCGGCAATATCACCTGATTACCCGCGACGATCGGCTGGATACGGTGGCGCAGGACATCGTGCGCCATTTCCTTGGACGCGGTTTTATCGGTAAGGCGATGGTGGTGTCCATCGACAAGGCCACCGCACTGCGGATGTACGACAAGGTCAAAGCGCACTGGATGGCAGAAACGACCCGGGTGCAGCAGGCGTTGGGTGAGTTGAGTTACCTGCCGCGTGATGGGGGGATGTCGGCGGAACAGGCACGACGTGATCGGCAGATGGCTGAACTGAGCCAACGGTTGCAGGTGCTCACCACCACGGATATGGCGGTGATCGTTTCGCCGGGGCAGAACGAAATCGCCCAGATGCACAAGCTGGGGCTCGATATTGAGCCACACCGCAAACGCATGAATGAATCACAACCGAGCCTGGATGAACGCTTCAAGGATGTGGATGACCCTTTGCGACTGGTCTTCGTGTGCGCCATGTGGCTGACTGGATTCGACGCACCGAGCTGTTCGACGGTCTACCTCGACAAACCGATGCGCAACCATACCCTGATGCAGACCATCGCTCGCGCTAACCGCGTATTCCCCGGCAAGCACAGCGGGGTGATCGTCGATTACGCCAATGTCTTTGCGTCTTTGGAACAGGCTCTAGCCATTTACGGCGCGGGCAAAGATGGTCACAGCCCGGTCAAGGACAAGCAGCAACTGGTGGAAGAGTTGCGTAAGGCGGTTGTTGATGCGACCACCTTCTGTACCCGTCATGGCGTGATGCTGGATGAAATTGAGACATTGGGCGCGGGCAGTTTGGATCGCTTGCAGAAGATTGAAGACGCGATCAATGCGTTGATTTCCCCCGATCCGCTGCGGCGTGAGTTTTTCGGCCACGAACGGCTGGTGAGTACCCTTTATCGTGCGGTTAAACCTGACCCGACGGCGCTGGAGTTTGCCAGTCGCGTGGCTGGCCTGACCACACTGGCTGAGGCGATTCGCGCCAAGCTGAACCCGAACCCACCGGACATCACGCAAGTGATGAGCGAGATTAACGGCCTACTTGACGAGTCCATCACCGGACACGCCATTCGTGAGCAGGGGCCTCCGGCGCTGGATCTATCCAAGATCAACTTCGAGGCGCTGGCGCAGCGATTCAAGCAATCCAAGCACAAGAACACCGAAATCGAGGTGCTCAAAGCCGCCATACGCGCCCAACTGGAAAGAATGATCCAGTTAAATCGCACCCGAGCCAACTTTGCCGAGAAATTCGAGGCGCTGATCGAAAGCTACAACGCGGGCAGCCGCAGTATCGAGGAATTGTTCGAGGAGCTGGTCAAGCTGTCGAACAGCCTGAACGATGAGCAGGAACGGCATGTCCGCGAGCACATGAGCGAAGAAGAACTGGTCATCTTCGACATTCTCACCCGTCCGGCTCCGGCACTCACGACCGAAGAGCGCGCCGAAGTGAAGAAGGCTGCCCGTGAATTGTTGGCGCGCCTGAAGGCGCTGCTCGTCCTGAACTGGCGGCAAAAATCCACGGCACGGTCGCAGTTGAAGCTGACCATCGAGGACACACTCGACAGCGCTCTGCCCCGCGCCTATACGCCCGAACTGTACAACCAGAAATGCTCAGCGCTGTTCGAGCATGTGTATGAAAGCTACCCTGAGTGGAATGTCGGAGTGTACGCTTAAACAACGAACTTTCTTCTATAGAGGCCGAAGAACATGACTGTCAATGTACCAAGGAACCATCATTTTGTTCCACAGCATTTTTTGAAAGCATGGGAGTCAAGCCCTAAAAAGATCATACGGTATAAACTATTACCCTCATCAACTCAGGTCGAAGTTCGTGAAGTATCTATAAAGTCAACGGCATCTCAGAAAGATCTTTATCGCCTTGAATTTGAAGATGGAACATTTGAAATAGAATCGTCCATTGTGACCCCGAAAATTGATGCTTATGGTAGCAATTTGTTGAACTCCATTAGAGTTTGTTCCATTTTTGATTTAAACCAGGATGATAGATTTAAGTTCTTGGAATACTTGATTAACCTCGAGGCAAGACACCCAGATATAATAAAATTAATGGACTTTAGTTCAGAATTAGAAAAATCAAGAGCAGATTTTAAAGCAAAAAACATTGGTTCTGATGAGAGTATTGATGCGGTAATTGATTACCTTGCGGCATCGAGCACCCTTGGTGTCATGGCGTTTGGTTTTCTTTCTCAGTATGGTTTTGGTTTTGTTGAGCACTTATATAATGGGCATTTGATTGAGTTGAATTTTGAAGGAAACTCTCTGATAACATCAAGCTACCCTGTTGCGCGTTTTGGGGATTATACTAATCAACATCTATTGGTTGTCGCGATATCTCCAAGAAAAGCCCTTGTTTTGTCTAGCAGTGAGGATATTGGTTTTTTTAACGAATTGGAGACAAGTCTTAGAGCAGATTTGATTAATTTATACACTTTGGCCAAAGCAGATGCTGCCTATTACAACGATAGTTCAATGTCTGATTTTGTCGGGAAGCATCTTGGGTGGGAAAATAAATGCGAAACCAATGATAAAAAGGGGGAGTATGTTAAATCATTTTTGAGGCGGTAGTTTGATCTTTACGGCGTTTTGCTTGGTTTGCATCTCTAAGATCAGAGATGGAGAGGTATCTAGCGTCGTGATCATTTTATGGTGTCCGGCCAAGTAACTCCTCCAGCCATTTTCCTAACCCATTCCAGGCGGACTTCATTTGTGGCTCATACTCGTAAAGCTGATAAATCCGTTTCATTCGATTGTTCTCTGTATGGTTAAGGCAAAGCTCTACGACATGAGGTGGGTTTTGAAGTCCGGCCATCATTGTGGCTCCAGTTCGCCTCAAGTCATGACTGGTCCATTTTCCGCTTGAAAGAATCAGCGCGTTATAGTCCTTTGTTCGATTTTTCTGTGGCTTATCCGTTTGCCGATCACCGATCTGCTTCGAAATGTGTTTATCTCCGACTGGTTTCTCGATGCCATCTGAAAGGATGAGTCGCGAAGGGTAAACAAAATCACTCCATCCCGTGATCTCACGCAAAAGTTTGAATTGCCCTTTGGCAAAATCTGATAGATAAATCAGATGCGAGAAACCGTTCTTCGAATTATCCGATGGGATAATCCAAGTGCCTCCCTCCAAATCAATGTGTGCCCATTCTGCCCGGCTAAACTCCCCCACGCGGCATAACGTGGAAATCATGACCCATATGGCAATTTTAATTTGGGGCACAAGGTTGAGTGTCTTGAGCTTGTTATGCAGCTCAATGACTTCAGATTCGCTGAGATAGCGATCCCGCTCTGTCTCGTTGCCGCCCACGCTCTTTTTGTTGATCCGGATCAAGGGCTCGCTTTCAACCAAATCTCGGTCGTAGGCCCATCGGTAAAACTGTTTGATATCCGTGAGCAGCTTGTTGGCCATGACACGGGATCCACGTTCAACCACGGCATCCAGCACTTTCAGCAGATCGGCCTTCTTGATGTCCTTGAGATCCCGATCACCTAGTGATGGGTAGAAATCCCTGCGGATGGCACGCAGTGGCTCTGCGCCTTTGTCTTTGCGTTTCGATAGATCAAGGACACCCCAGCGTTCAATGGCCTGCGAGAACGTGACAAGGGAGAGAGCAACTTCGCGCTCTGCTTTCTCCTTCAACGCTTTTTCTTCTGCTTCGCGTTCGGCCTGTTCCACTGGGCAAATGCCTTGCGCGATGAGGGATTTTGCAATATTTGCAAGCCTCCGCGCTTCTTGTAATGTCACAAACTCAGCGTCACCAATTTTAAGAACGCGCGTTCTTTTACCAAGTGAGTAGCGAAAACTGAAAGTCTTTTTGCCGGATGTTCGAACCCTGACCATCAAACCGCTGCAAACAAGCGTATCACTCAGGAAGTAGTCTTTTTCCCTAGCTTTCGCTGCTTCAATCAACTTGACAGTGAGTTTTTTTTCTTTCGTTTCACTACCGTTGTTTTGCATATAAGTTGTATCCAAGTTTTTGCATTCTGTAAATCGTAGCATGCTTGGATACAAATCCGGATACAACTTGGCGCGAGTTTCTGTGATACGTCGTGAGACGTGATGATAAGTTTAATGCAATTAACATACTGAAATATATATATTAAATACACGGTGTGAGTCTTTATGATCCATGTATCTAATTACATGGGGTGTAGGTGGTCGGAGGTTCAAATCCTCTCATCCCGACCAATTAAATCCAATGGTTGCAATTTTCTATTGCAGCCTCATTTATCAAAAATCCATTTTTGTTGCCAATTTTTATGGCGCCGGCCGAAATGTGCGACCGCCATCCTGTGTGTAATTTCGCAAAATACTTTGAGGAATTTCGCGCGATAGTTTGAGGATAAAAACCATTCATTCCACTGAGTAATATAGTGTTTGAGTTACCCCATCGCTCCCAACGGGACATTGGATACAAACACACCCGATAACACGGACACCTCAGAGAGATCCCATAATGGGCACAAGGAGGGAGCGGTTTTTAAATAAAAACCCCGCCAAAGCAGGGTTTCATCTGAAAATAAACAAATAAAATCAAAGCATTAAATTTTAATTGCAGATGTGTTAACTCATCTTGACAAAAGAGGTACACCAGCCTTTGGCGGCCACATCTTTCCCGGGGAATACGGCGCAGGGACCCCACGCGGCGGTTCGGTCGCCTTGGTAGAGCGCGCAACCGTCACAGGCACTGCCTTTTTGATAGGTGGGACTCTTGCTGGCCGTTGCATCTTCAACATAAGAAAGCGCGACAGCGGTGGGATCAGATGGTGACAAATGCGGTAAATCAGCGGCTTGTGCCATACGCATGGTGACAATGCTACTTAAGGGGATGAGTATGACCGAAGCAGCAACCCCGCTGAGAAAGCGGCGGCGCGCGGGTTGCATTGCGTCTGTTTCGGGACGTTTAAGATCTTTATTCATGGTAAGCCTCATAAAATCCAGTTGAACGAATCACCATAATAGACTGGTTTGCTCATTTTTTCCCTCCAGTACCTCCGGTGGTCAAGCCCGATATTACGAGATCGTAATTCATCGCGGGGCAAATTAGTGGCAAATTAAAGGGATGAATCAGTCCCACCACTTCACTCGTCGATCACCTTTATTTGGAATCCCCTATCTGCTGGGTTTGTGTGGCGTGTTGGCTTGCCTGTTGGCTGGCACTGGGGCTGGTGCTGCGCCCGCGCAAACGTCGATGCCCGCGCCAGGCAGTATCATCACCGAACACGCCCTGCGAACCGAGTTTTCAACTGGGTTCGGGCACATTGCGCCTATCGCGCAAGCTGCGTTAAGAGCGAATCAAACCGGGCGGGTACGGGATTTAACCTTGTACCTCGGCCAAGTGGTACAGGCTGGCGCTGTTGTAGGTCATTTGGTCGGCTCAAACCTCACGGCACAAATCCAACAGGCGCAAGCGCGCTTATCTCAAGCGATAGCGAGTGAACACTCGGCCATACGGTTATTGCTGATTGAGCAAAGAACCCTGGCAGATCAAATCAGTACGCAACAAACGCTTGTACATGCTGAGCAGGCATTGGGGCTAGCGCAGGCAGAGCGCAGCATCGCACAGGCGGCTTTAACGGCGTTAAAACGGGATACGGAGTTACGTACGCCATCTCCGGGCATCGTGACCCGCATCGAACAGATCAATGGTAGCCGCGTGCGGCCGGGCATGGCGATTGCACGCATCGCCCCCACACAGGGTTTACTTTTACGTGCCCGATTTTTCTCGACTCAGCCTGCCCAAATTCATCTGAGCCAGATCAAACCCGGAACGCGAGGGTGGTTTATCCCAATCGATTCAACACAAAAAATTGCAGTTAGCGTAGAAAGCATATTGCCCATTGATGCCCGTGATGGTGCATTACCAATTGTTTTACAGCCCGTTAAGGGTCAATTGCTCTCGACAGACAATTGGCAAGATGGACTTGCAGGCACGGTTGAATTAATCGGTGCAAGCCAGACGGTAATCCCCGTGCCAACCCGGGCCCTGGTGTTGGCGCAGGGGCAATGGTGGGTGCTGGTTAAAACCCCTTCCGGCTGGCAACGGCAGGCGGTACACATCGGTGCCAGTCACGGCGATAATACCGATGTCACCAGTGGGCTTAATGCCGGTGCGGTGGTATTGGTCGAGCAGGCCTATCTTGAATTTCACCGCGATTTCGCCTCGCGTTATCAGCAGCCGGATTAATCATGTCGGCCGCCCCGCCATCAACACCCCCGGAACCCCACAGCCTCGCTGACGTTGAGCCCACGGGGCGCAGATTTTTTCGCCGGCCCGCTTTGTGGGCAATGGTGTATGGGGCGCTGATCGCGTATGGCCTTTATGCGTTCATCATGATTCCAGTCGAAGTATTACCTCGGTTTGACTATCCTCAGATCAGCGTCATCACCCACGCGCCAGGTGCCAGCGCGCAGGAATTAGAAAGCCTGATCGCACGCCCGATAGAAAACGAGCTTTTGGCCTTGCCCCAAGTGGTTAGTCTACGTTCAACCATTGGGCACGGGCTGGTACAAACCGATATTCGCTTTGCCGAAAAAAGTAATCCCACCCTTGATCTACAAATGGTGAATGGCGCGATTGACCGCGCGCGCGGCCAGCTTCCACCCCATGCCCATCCGTATGCCGAAATCATGGGCAATGCGATTAATGAAGTGGCGGATTACAGTTTGATACTGCCCGCAGACGCCGCCCCAGATACCGTTCAGCGCCAAATCATCAGTGACATTGTGCCGGCGCTGCGGGCGATTGCCGGTGTGCAACGTGTCACGGTATATGGGGGCGGCGAGCAAACGCTGTGGGTACAACCCAATTTATTGGCCTTGCAACAGCATCATGTCCCCATCACGGCGATTACCAGTGCACTCAGCCAACACATTTTGCTTGAGCCGTCGGGCTATCTCTCGATGGGGCATCAAGATGTGTTAATTGAAGCCCGCGCCCTGCCGCATCAGAGTGCGGCAATCAGCCAAATCAGCATTCCAACCCCAACGGGCCCGATTCCGCTGGGCGCCTTGGCCCGAGTCGTTCGTGCCCCCATGCCTACGCATAGCGCCGTCACGCTGGATGGACGCGCGACTATTGCGCTCACCGTATTTAAACAGTCGAGCGCATCCACACTGCCCGTGACCCGCGCCGTACAAACGGCGCTCGATCAGAGCATCAATCAGCTGCCTCCGGGATCGCACTGGCTGCGGGTGTACGATCAAGGCCATTTGGTGCAGGTCATCGGTGATGACTTAACCCGAAATCTGTTGCTGGGCGCCGCGTTGGCCGTATTGGTTTTATTCTGGCTCTTGGGTGGGGGGCGTGGGGTGTGGTTGCTTGCGCTCAGCATCCCGCTGTCCTTATTGCTGGGCATCGCGGGTTTATACGCTACAGGGCAGAGCTTGAATTTACTCACGCTGGGCGCACTCACCGTAGCGGTTGGCTTGCTCGCCGATGATGCCATTATTGTGCTGGAAAGCATTACCCACCGATGGGAACAAGGAGATGCGCGCTGGGCGGGAATTTGGCAGGGTCTGCGGGACATTGCCAGCCCGGATGTCAGTGGCACGCTATCCACCGTTGCCGTATTTTTGCCGCTGTTGCTGGTGGGCGGTTTAGCGGGGTTATTTTTCCTGCCCTTTGCCTTAGCGATGACCTTCGCGTTATTGGCCTCGTTATTTGTCTCACTCACCCTCATTCCGATGGGACTTGGCCTCATGCAAGCCGATCGCTATCTTCTGCGCCGTCGAGAATCGCCGCCCTCACGGGCCTCTGGCTTGCGTGTTACCACCGCGTTATATCGCGGTAATTTGGTTATTTTCCGACTGGCTGTGCGCTACCCCCGCGCCAGCTTAACCGCCAGTGTGGGGCTGCTCTTGATCAGCATCGCCAGCATGGCCTGGGTAACGGTGAATTTTTTACCACTGCCCAATGAAGGGGTGATGCTCGAAAGCTTCACCTTGCCACCGGGTACGTCCCTTGCCGAAACCCAAACCACCGTGGCACGGATGACTCAACGATTACAGCAAGACCCCAGCGTCGCGCATGTGTTCGCCCGCATCGGTTCAGCAGCCAGCACAGCCTATACCGAACCCGCCTACGCAGGCGAAATTCAAATTGTGCTGCACCCCAATATTCAGGTAAATGATTTAAATGCCATCGGCACACGACTGGCCGCGCTCAGTGCCCTGCCCGGCGTACAGACCAGTATTGATACGCCAACGATCGAACGCGTGGGTGAGAGTCTTTCCGGCCTGCCGCAACCCTTTGTGATCCGCGTGTTCGGGCCACATATTGATACGCTCCATCACATCACCACGTTGGTGACCGCCCGCCTCCGGCGCGATGTGCCTGGTTTAACGGATGTATTTAACAACGATGGTTACCCGATCAATCAACTGATTATTTCGCCCAAACCTGCGGCCATGGCGCTGTATGGGCTGACACCGACGGTTTTATATGCACAACTTCAACCGCTGTTGGCCGGGCAGATACTGGCGCAAATCCCGGATGGCAACCTGCCGTTAACGCTCTATATCCGCCTTGCCAACGCCAGCACGCAATCCCGCACTGAACTATCTGCGCTACCGATCAACACAGGCGCGCTACGTCCCCCTGAGATCGCCGGAAGTGCCACCCAAACCGCTACCCAAATTACCTTGGGCCAAGTCGCCGACATTCAACTCACCCAAACACCCAATCAAATTCGGCATATCAATGGCGCGCGCGCGCTGGATATTCTGGCCACCCCGAGCAGCCTCGGCGCCGTTTCTTCAATTGACCATGCGTTGGCAGATATTCCTCTGCCCGTCGGATACCGAATCACCATCGGTGGTTTATACCCTGAACTCATCCACACGGGCATTGCCCTGGGATTCGCTGCCCTGCTGGCTTTTGGGCTGATGCTGGGCATTCTACTGCTCCAATTTGATGATTGGCTCGCCCCGGGCTTGTTGCTGGTGCAAATTCCACTGGCCTTCACCGGCGGGGCCTTGGCCTTAAGTGTGAGCGGTGTGGGGCTGAACATGACGGGGCTCATCGCCTTCATGACGCTCATCGGGCTGAGCTTGAATCACGGCATCGTGCTGCTGTACCGCATCCGCCATAACGAACGGACCTTACCGTTGGCGCAGGCCGTTGAAGAGGCGATTGCCATCCGCTTTCGGCCTATTCTTCTCACCGTACTGACTGCCATTTTGGGCATGTTACCCACCGCATTGGGCTGGGGGCAAGGCGCCGCACCGGAGCAAGGCTTGGCCATTGTGATTTTAGGCGGCATTTTTTGGAGCGCGCTGCTCTCAACCAACCTCATCCCCGCGCTGTATCTGCATTATCGACGCCCACGCGAACACGCTTTGTACGCAAATCAGCCATCCGCCCACTAAACTGTAAAAACATCAGTCTTATTTTGGCGCGAACCCATTGATGAAGCTTGATTTATTTGATTCCTCACTTAACCTGGTGCCAGAGCCTACCTGCCAAAGCCAGCGAATCGGCCCAGGCACCGTGCTATTGCGCGCGTTTGCCGCCCCCGAGGCACTGCAGGTACTGGCCGCAATCCAGACCCTGATCGAGCAAGCGCCCCTGCGACACATGTGCACGCCCGGCGGCAAAACCATCGCTGTGGCCATGAGCCATTGCGGCACCCATACCACCGTTATTCCAACAGTTAGCCGCAGAAACCGCCGAGTTAGCCGAGTTAGCCGGGTTTACTGGCTTTACACCCGATGCCTGTTTAATCAATCGCTACACACCCGGTGTGGGCATGGGCTTGCATCAAGATCGGGATGAGCAGGATTTTAGCGCGCCCATCGTGTCCATATCCCTGGGATTACCCGTCACTTTTCTCTGGGGTGGCTTAACGCGTGGTGATAAAGCCCGCCCCATCGTGCTCCATCATGGTGATACTTTGATCTGGGGCGGTGAAGATCGCTTGCGCTTTCATGGCGTGCGCCCGTTAAAACCAGGATCCGCCGCAGTAGGGCAGCATCCGCCTTTGAATGACGCGCGCATCAATCTCACCTTCCGCAAAGCCGGTTAAAACCGCCATGAGATCACCCCCGTGAATACACAGATAACACACCAAGAACCGCTACCCGAGCACTTTCATCCCGATGCAATTTTGGCTTTTTATCAACGGGATACACAGCAATTGGCCGAACGCGTTGAAGCCGGCAAGCTGCATAAAGGGTTATTCTGGCGCGGCATGCCGAGCTCAATTTCGATTGAATTCAAACACCCACTCGCCACGGCTCAATTGCAGCTTGATGGGGAAATCGCCCCTCAGGACGCGCATCACCTTAAGCAGCTTACGCGGCACTTACTGGGGCTTAATCAACCCATTGCCGCGTTCGAGCAAGCCCATCATGCTCATCCCGAGCTCGGCGCCCTTATCACCCGCCAGACGGGGCTGCGCGTTCCTGTTACACCCACCCCGTTCGAAGCCTTAAGCTCGGCCATTATTGGCCAGCAAATCAGCCTTAACGCCGCCGTTACGGTGCGGCGCGAATTCATTAAAATTGCAGGAATACCCCATAGCAGCGGCCTGTGGTGCGCACCGGATGCCGCCCATATCGCCGGCTGCACACCCGCCATGCTTCAAAAAGCGGGTTTATCTCGCAACAAAGCCAATGCCCTCATCGGCGCAAGCCAAGCCATCATGCACGGCGATTTAACCCTTTTTACGGGGGCAGATACGCCGCTCACGCCCAAAAAAATTGATGACATTCGCCATCAGTTACTGGCCATAAAAGGCATCGGTCCGTGGACCGTGAATTACACATTACTGCGCGGCTTTGGCTGGCTCGATGGCTCCTTGCATGGCGATGCCGGTGTTCGCCGCAGCCTGCAAACCCTGCTCGGCCGTGAGGAACCCATCACCCCTGCAGAAACGGAATGCTGGCTGGCCGAATTTTCCCCGTGGCGGGCGCTGGTTGCCGCCCATTTGTGGGCCGCGCTCGGCAATCCGCCCAATTAACCCGCCCTGCCATCATCTCCGGAACACGTACAATGGCAGCCTGTCGGGCTTAACGCAGCCCTACTGCAGAAAAGCCAGATTTTGGTCATACTGCCTCTTTTTTGTTCAATGGAACAACCATTTGCCTCAGAAAGAGTGAAAAATCGGCCTCAAACGGGACTTGTCCTTCGTGACAGATGGTTAAGTCCGACAGGCTGCTAGAATAGCACTCATCTTATCGGGCTCACCTTTGCATCCCGCCCCTACCTTATAGAGCAAACCCATTGTGCGATTTCCAAAATTACCCAAAGGCGAATTTCCCGCCACGATCGAATCCTTAACGCTGGAGGGGCGCGGCATCACCCATATCAATGGTAAAGCCACATTTATCAGCCGCGCACTGCCCGGTGAAGTCGTTAAATTCGTCTACACCAACTGCAAAAAACACTTTGATGAAGGTGATGTCGTGTCCATCGAACAACCCTCGACCGACCGCATCACCCCGCCCTGCCCGCATTTTGATCAATGCGGCGCCTGTTCGATGCAGCATCTGGCCGCAGAAAAGCAAATTGAAGTCAAACAACAAGCCCTGTTCGACCAGCTCCAGCGTATCGGCAAAACCGAACCCGAACAGCGACTCCCCCCCCTCGCCGGCCCCGTGTGGGGTTACCGTCGCCGAGCGCGGTTAGGCGTTAAATACGTCATCAAAAAAGACCGGGTATTAGTGGGATTTCGCGAACGGCGCAGCCATTTTCTGGCCGACATCAGCCACTGCCCCGTGCTCGACCCGCGCGTGGGCGAACACTTAACCGACATCGCCAGCGCTATTGGCATGCTGGATGCGCGCGCCACCATCGCGCAAATTGAAGTCTCCTGCTCCGATGACCGCGTGGCACTGGTATTGCGCCATTTGGAACCGTTAAGCCCCCAAGACAAAGCGCGTTTGCACGCCTTCGGCCTTAACCAGAATTTCGATATCTACCTGCAACCCGGCGGCACCGATTCCGTGCACCCACTCGCGCCAGAAAGCATCACCCCACTGCTCGATCACCAACCCGATTTTGATGTCGCCATCGGCTTCAAACCACTCGACTTTACCCAAGTCAACGCCCACATCAACCGCGAGATGGTCAAACTTGCCCTGCATTGGCTTGATATTCAGCCAGGCGACCACGCGCTCGATTTATTTGCCGGACTCGGGAATTTCACCCTGCCCATGGCTCGCTTTGCCCAACACGTGACCGCCATCGAACTTGAAACCACCATGGTGCAACGCGCTGAACAATCTGCCCGCGCCAACGGCATCACCCACACCACCCACCAAAGCCACAACCTCTTTGAACCCGACCTAACCCAACCCTGGATGCAAAAAACCTACGATCGCATCCTCCTCGACCCGCCCCGTGCTGGCGCCGAGGCCATGCTGCCGCACATCGCCCGCTTCAAACCCAAACGGATTGTGTACATCTCCTGCCACCCCGGCACCCTCGCCCGTGATACCGACAGCCTCGTCCACGAACATGGCTACCGCCTCATCGCCACCGGCGTGATGGACATGTTCCCCCACACCGCCCACATCGAATCCATCGCCGTGTTTGAACCCTAATAATCCCGATTACTCATCACTATCTGACGGCTTTCATTGCCAAAGCCCCGCACGATTGCTAGAATCCGCGCCTCTTTCCTGCCCGACAAATCAATTGTCAGGTATAAAACTGGAGCGGTGTCCGAGTGGTTGAAGGAGCACGCCTGGAAAGCGTGTATACGGTAACCCCGTATCGAGGGTTCGAATCCCTCTCGCTCCGCCATCAATGCTAATTAAGCCCATGTTTTCATGGGCTTTTTTAATTATAACCCTTAATCGGTCTTACCTCTGATCTTACCCAGTACAAAAATACAGTCCATGCCCGCGGCGAGCTGAAACATCCCCAAGGCTTATGAATAAGGTTAATACCGGCGATATGTGATCGCTCGATTACTCCGATCCTATTAACAGCCGTTTAACACAAGGTGCTGATGGATGTTCTGCGCCAGTTAAAAATATACCCTCAATTTCTTGTTACTTGATTGATGACTGTCATCTTTCCGATAACGTCCACTGATGTACAATGCGCTCCATGTCAATCAACGATGAAGATTCACGCCAGCGTCGCCGTGAGCAGGTCCGCCTTGCCCAGCGTCGTCGTCGCGCACGTCTGGCCGAAGGCGAACGCACTCAGGTCAATATTTTTCTATCGCCCGCTGCCATTGCTCGTCTTGATGCACTCACGCTCCTATGGGGCATCGAGCGACAGGAAGTCATCGAGCGTCTTCTGAATT
Organism: Pseudomonadota bacterium; assembly: GCA_021801265.1. GTDB lineage: Bacteria > Pseudomonadota > Gammaproteobacteria > Halothiobacillales > Halothiobacillaceae > Halothiobacillus. Next base: position 265,947 of record JAJYYE010000010.1, read on the forward strand.
CAGTCCGGATCGAGACGGCGATACCTCAGATCGACCCACCCTCCGACTAATCCTCTCAACCCGTAAGGCCTTAACTCCGCTCGAATCAGAGCACTTCCCTTTTGGCCCCTAATTGATTACCATCATCTTGTAATCAATAGTGCTTGGGAGAATGCTACTATGTGCGACGATTTAATCGATATCTGTCCGACCGCGATCAGTGCTTTGCTTCTGCGGTTATTTCAGCGGGAGACTGGCAGTAAAGGCATATTTGAAACGCTCGCTCTGCTTCGGTGGTGGACAAAAAAAATTGTGGAACCTGATGATAACGATGCTTGGCTTAGCACCAGCCAATGGCGTCTGTATGCGCGGCATATTCACGCTCTGGTAGCTGTCAACGAACCCTGCATCGCCGATGCAGTGGCTTATGACCTTGGCATAGAAAGTCCCTTGATTCCAAAACCTGAAATCAAGACCAATCCGGATGGAAGCGTTTCAGAGCTTTGGACGCTGGAGGCGCATGGGCGATCCATCCCACCTTTTGGGTTCGAGACCTGGCAGAGCCCCCTGAAACTCACTCGGTTCCACCCGTGCGATATGGATGATTTTGATATCGATCTTGACATGGATGCTTCAGAAGAGGCAGAAATCAAAACCAACAAAAGCATACAACCGCAGCAAGCTGTTTCGTTTGAAGATCACCACCATTGCTACTAAACGTGATTGGGTGGCGGGCCGTACTGGGCTTACATGCCTGGGATCAAGGAACCCCGGCGAGCCTTGCGGCGCCCCAACACCGCTCGCCAAGGTATTGGAAGTACCTGGTGGGTTTTTTCCGTGAAAACCTACCCTACGAGATTCATGTTGCTACATGATTTTTTACCATTAACCAGTTTGTCGGTTCAAGGTAAGCGTCCGGCCGCTCCACCTGTTCGGACGAGTATTGAGTAGGTTCGGAAAACCCAAATTTAAAGCCTTTTAATCAAGGCCATCATGAAATTTTCAAGGTCAGGGGGGCAGAATGGAAGATCAAACCATGAAAGGCGCAGAGGGCGTCCCCGCTCTAGCCCCGCTGGATTACCTTGTTACCCCATCCAGGGAAATTGCCACCCGCCTGCGTCAACCAAGTCCGCAGGAGATTCGGGACACCCGTCTTCGGTTGGGCCTGACACCCGATGAAGCCGGGCGACTAATTACGAATCGACCCAAGCCGGGCCAGATATGGCGGCGCTATGAACTGGGGCGCCACTCTAGGGTCATGCCACTGGCCTCGTGGGAACTGTTCCTGTTGGTCACCGGGCAGCACCCAACTCACCAAATGAGCCTGCGCAGTCGCTTTGAATCGGCTAACGCCTGGGATTTTGTAGATTTGGGACTGGATGAGATTCTGGCGGATTTTTGAAGCGCGATCACCTCTTTATCGATGCACGGAGTCGTGCGCGACACTGGTTGCCGGTCTCGGTGCCGTGCCGTCCAAACGACCACCTTGAAAGCACAGCCTTTGGCGCAGATTCCGCGCAATACGCAAAATTCATTTGGAAGGGTGATTGTGCGTATTTTGCGTTTGGGTACCCGGATATTCGATCAGCAACTTCTCGTCATAAGCGACCTGCTTTAGTGGATAGCCCACCGGGTTGGAAACCAGTCGGTAGCCATCCAGCAGGGCGAGAAAACCGGGGTTCGCTGGGCCGATGCCTTGTCGATCTGCGTGCGCACCGTCATCACCCACTGGTTCGCTCTGTACTGCGCCGCCAAGACGGCTGTGTTTGTGGCAACTGTGAATGCTAGCGCTGACTCGGTACGGCCGTGATTAAGGTGCCCAAAGCGGCCATTGATCTGGCCAAGCGCTTCGAAGGGTTCGAGCGCAAGGTGAAGCGCAGAATCGAGATCACTGCCGTCCCCTACATCTGTCCAGCAGGCTTTTGGACGAATGGGTACGGCCACTTCTGCGCACCAAGCACCCACCGATCATGGAGTCGGCAGCCGATGTCTATATGGCGCGCGATCTGCAGACCGCTCTGGCGGCGGCGCTGGGTCTATGGCGGCGGAAACGTGTTGCCCGTGCTTGTGGCGCCGAGAGAAATGGAATTGACCTTGCTGGTGTCCTAAAGACCTAGAGTGTCGATCAACCTGGACCGTTCGCCAAGAGAAGCTCAATTAAGCGTAAGCCATTTGATTTCAGTGCAATCAATGCATCCTCGTGTGACACGCACCATGCCTCGGCGAGCTTAACTGCCACGGCATTTGCTTCCCACGGCATCACATGTGCACCGCGCACCCTCGCAAATGGCCCATCGCTCTCTGAGACCACCCGGTCACGCGGCATCAGTGCTGCCAGCTTTCGTCCATTGGCAGACTCCATCATTGCAGGCCCAACGCTGAACCAACATCCGGATTCAGCTGCGCGCCGAAGTGACGAAGGCGAGTCAGTAAACCAATGAAGAACAGCTGTGCCGAAGCCAGGGTTCGCATCAAGAATATCTAGAACCTTTTCAGCAGCCGCCCGAGAATGGATGTTGAGAACTCGCCCTCCCAATCGTGCGCAGTTTTCTACAACGGATTTAAATATGTGCGTTTGAAGTTCAAAGTGCTGGCTATAATGTGCGGAGCCATCTAGGCCAATTTCACCGACCCCTATGCAAGCCTCCATTTGCAAAAGCAGCATCTTCAATTCGCCATGCTTTTTATCTGCGACTTCTGGGTGGAGACCAGGGGAAATGAAAACCTTCTGCGTGGCAGCCAGAACTCTTGAAGTTGCTGCGTATGCCCTTGGACTCGTCGTCACCAGCCACACAAACTCGGTTCGTTGCAGAGTTTCAATGTAGACTTGCTTCGCGTCTGAATAGAGGTCCAGGTGGCAGTGAAAATCCATCACAGCACACCATCTCTTCGAAGCAATACAGCCAGCTCAGCCAAGCCCTGCTCGGCAACGCGGCGGTATTGCGGACGATCAGCATCAGACGCAAAAGTCAGCGTGGCCCCCAGGAAAGAATCAATTCCTCGCTGCTCAGCAGCAAGTACAGCGCAAGCCACTGCCATCGGGTCGTCCGCACTTGTCTTTCCTGCACCGGACAGTGCTGAGAATTTATACCTCGTCGTATCAGAAAAGCCCCACCGATGGATAGCTGCCTTACGCACCATACACGGCACGCATCGACCGCAGTGGGTTCGGTTGTAGGTGCGAAATCGGCCACAGCTCGTTGTATCGCAAGCATAAGTCATTAGCAGAGCTTGATCTGCACATTGCGCCAACATCTCTCCCTTCGTCTTGAACCGATAAGGCATAGACAATTGGGTATCAACGCCAATGGCATCAAGCAGTTGCTGAAGAAGCGCCATGAACTGCGGATGTGTTGTTCTTGTGCTGAGGCTTGCCATCCGCCCCGGAAGCAACGGAGGATTAATACTAATAAATCCGTTTTCTGGCACCAAAATATCGGGGCGGTTGACCGTCAGCAGCGAAGTAGCCAGCACGGCCAGGCCATAGAATGCCATGGAGCGTACTCTGGTCGACGTTTCCTTTTTACCGCTGAAAACGACTTTGTGACTCCACTGCTGGTGCCAATCGCCCCCACCCAATGCATTGGCATAGGCAATCTGTCTAGCGGAATCCTCAAAAGCAAGCTGCGACACAAAAATTGGTCTGCGGCCCTGCGCTGTTGCATCTATTCCGCCTATCAGGCTATCGAGCCCTCCTGAAAGCAAAGAAACGCAGTCTCGATCGCAAAGCCGCCGATTGCCTCTTGGTGGTGTAGGTCCGCCCGGCAGGAAGCGAATCGTCCAGAAGTCACCTGAGAGAACCCGAAGCATCCCCTCGACAGTGGCTCTGCTTGCCTCCCATCTGCTAGGGTCATTTAGCGTGATATCGAGCTCAATCTGGCGCGTCCAGCCATCGGCAGTGCCTTTGCGAAGAACTGCCACATCGGCCGCATAAACAGCAAAACAGAAGAGCATGAAATCCCACACCGGGATCGATGGAGCATAACCAGCATTTTCCAGCTCACGTTGCCAACCACAGGCGATGCGCCCGATATCAGCTCGGGTTGACGCTTCCAAGAAGGTGAATGCCCGAGTACCAGAAGGCAATCTATCGGGCAGCGCATTAATACTTGAGCAAAGGATCTTCATGATTCTGCAAACACCGTAAGCGCGTCTTGTAACGCCGAGGCCGCAATCTCTCGCATCGAGCGCTGGACACCGCCAGAGCGAACCTTTTCCATCGATCGATTAACAACAACCATGATGTAATCAAACGCTTGCGCCAGACGCTCTTGGATAACTCTGGGTGCGTATTTCAGTTTTTCAAAGACTCTGCCAAGTTCAAGCTGAACACGGTTGTAAACATCGAATGCCACCGTGTACGCCATTACATTGGCAATTTGGTCGTCTGCAAGATTAAAGATGTCTGCATTGGGGTCCACCTCGTAGAGATGAGCAATAGCCTGGCTCATCGCGTGCTTGGCTGATTCCTCGTCAATGCTTCCCCCTGTTGGCACCAGCTTCTGCACAACCTCAAGTGCTGCATCCCGAGCTGAGAGGCCGCGTTGTTTTACCGAAGCAACCCACGCATTGATACCTGGGTCTGTCCCATCACGGGCTGTCGCCAGAAAGCCCCCCAATGAGGAGGCTGCTACAGCACTCGTGCGCATGCGGTTCGCTGCTTTTGCTGAGCCACCCATGCCCTTTTTAACGAAACTCGAAATACCTCGCCGCAGATCCGAATCACTGCCTGAGCGCACGAACCCCGTCAGAGCTCTACGCGCTTCCTGATAACGACCCGGCGGCGCAACAGTCGAGCCAGTTTCAGGCGGTGGTGTGGTTGGGTTTCCCTCTGACCCATTTGTATCTGCTTCGCCAGGTGCATCAGCTGGTGCAGCGCCGGGCGATATGGGCTTGTCGGCCTGGCTAGAATCAATGCCGCCTTCAGCACCATCTAGCCATGGCGGATCAAAAGAAACGCCCGAGCCAGCTCCCGCACTTGAGGTCGACGTACCCATTTATTTCTTCCTCGCGTTTTCAATTGCACGCTTGACCGGCTGCGGCATCTGATCATCCCGCTCCCACTTCGACAGAACGTCTTGCATCCAATCGCAATCTATCAGTGCCGATACCAATCCTGGTGCGAGCTGACTGATAGGCGCCTGGCTCACAAGCGCTGCCGCACGAGCCCCAGCACTTGGATGAACGCGAGAGACCTCTACCAGCATCAATACTTCTTCAGCCTTTTGCCAAGTGCGGCTAGACCGCCGGAGTTCCCATGCACGAGCCATGGCAAGACCAGACTGGAAGTCACCAGCATCTCGAATCTGCTGTTTTAATGCTTCATTCGAATTCCGAGCCGCCACCAGCGCATCACGCAATGCCTTTCCTGTTACGTTCAGATCATCTGCACCAAAATCCCTTACGGTACTATCGCGACTGAGATGCAAAATGGGCCGCATATCCATGTCCCCAAGCAGAGGCTCAAGCTGCAGCCACTCACGCGCAAACGATTTGTCGCCAAAAGGTGATGAAAGCGTGCTTTCCGGATCTTTCGATGCAACTTCCGCGTCATGAAGAATGCTGACTCTTCCTTCGCTTTCGGCCGAGACTTTTTCTGCCAATGCATTTGCTGTGGTTTCGTCACACCGCTCGAGCAAATGCCACTTGGCCAGCACTTGAACGTCCACATCAATGTTTTGCGGCTTAGCCAAGGCCTTGCGCAGAAACACTGTATTGAGAAATCGCTTGATCAACCGTGGGTTGGCTTGAACGGTGCTCGCACTAAAAAGCAATGGTGCAAGCCTCTCGGCCAAACCCATCAGACCGAGCAATTCGGTAGAACCCTTCGGTACCAAGGTTTCAAGAAATGCGAGATCGACTGCTTTACCGGTCCATGTTTCCCGCAGCCGAGCCTCCACATTGACTTTAGCCTTCTCAAAATTCTCGGCATCCAGCTGGCCGCTGCGGTGCGCACGTTCTAAAAACAACAGTGCCGTGTATGCTTTCGTCTCGTTGGAGCCAAGCCTAGGTACGCGCAGCGGGACTTGAATCAACTTGTCGAAGTAGTTGGTTGCAACATCATCGTCCAAGCCTGTTCCCGCAAAATGCACTCGGACCGCACCACGGATGAACACATCATCCGCTGCAATGACGAATGCGCTTCGACGCAGAAACAGCAATAGCCTGATGGCCTCTAGCGTTGAAATAGCGGTTTTGGGGAGACACCTGTCAAGATCATCGACAAAAACCACCAGCGTGATTCCCATTTCTTCGAGCAGTTCTTCTAATGCCTCGCGGAAGGATTGGATCTCTTTAGGTAGCGAAACGGGTTTGGCTTCGTTCAAGAGGCCTTTGGTGGCTTCCGATGCATCTTTTGCGACCGCAAAACCGTCTTTAACCGATTCGTTCTTCAATGCATCGGCTCCGGCCTCTACCACTTTTCCAATCAGACCGACCGGAACTCCCGTGATCAGAGTCGCTGCAACCTCGCCGCCAAGTTGAGCCAGGCGCAGGAAATTTATCCGTTTGACAAGTGCTTTGGCCTTATCGACAAGCCCGGCGTTCTGAGCCGCGGCCTCGAGTACCGCATCTCCAACTGTCTGTAGCAGTGCCGTCCGAGCATCCTCAAATCCCTGGTAGAGCCACGGATTGAAAGTAACCACCACATATTTTGATTTCTCCGCCGCTGCTGTTTTCTCACCAACCTCCAGTTCTGACGCAACCATTCGAACAAGAGACGATTTGCCTACTCCCCAACCGCCGGAGATGCCAATCGAGATCGGCTCGCCTCCAGTATCGCGAATGAGTTCTGCACAGGCCTTTGCTACTAGGCGAAAGTTGACGTAGTCAACGGTTGTCTCATTGTCATGCCACATAGCGGCTCCTTTGGTTTTGTGACCGACACATTGAGGGCGAAGGGCTCGCAATCATCCTGGTAAGCGAATGGTTGGCGTCTGTAGGCTGCAATCTCAGGCCCTGAAAATATCGACTTTAGTTTCAAGACACTTGCGCAGGCTCAAGTCGTTGGCTCCCACCTCAAACCAGCCCCCCGGCTTTTGGTAAAAATCCAGGCCTCGCCCGATTTTGATGACCCAACCGTTGTCCAGGCGGATCTCCCGATCGTGCATGTTCGGGTTGAGCTTGACCTCAAGCTCCATATCCATCTCGAGCAGGCTCTGCTTCAACTCATCCAGCTTCTCCGCAATATCTGCAAACTGCGTGTTGTCGTCGTATCCAGTGATGAGATTGATTTTCTTCACTGTACCGGCCTTCAAAACGCACTCACAAAAGCGGACGAAATTCTGGATCTGGTGCTGGAGTCGAATGTACGGGTCTTCAATGACGACCGTCTTTGCTCCTCGCAGGTAGGGACCAATGATCGACTCATAGCTGTGGCCGATGTCACCGTACATGATCGTATAGTGCCGCTCCACCAACTCATCTGGCACAACCACGGGGGAGACGATAGGGGCCGTTGATTCGACCCTGATAGCAACCTCGGGCACTCGCGGCTCTTGAATGGCCTCTGCCGCAACGTCACGCTCAGGCGCAAGCTTTTCGTTGAGCTGTCGCCTCAACGGTTGCTGTGTGGCTGGAGCAGCCTTGGACTCAGGGCAATAGACAACAACCTCTTGTCCTTGTGTATTCAGGAATGAAAGATCGATACGCGCAAACTCATCATCGGGTTTGCGTTTATTCATCTGCTCCTTCACACGCCGACGGCACTCGACTGCGTAGGCAACATATTCTTCGAACTCTTCATCGGTTGGAGAACCTGTAGGGTGAAGAATCTTCAGGAAGGCACAGACGGTCTTCTTGATGCCTTTTTCATCACGGCCCTCAACGCTCTTTCCAAGTCGGATGCGTTTGCTGACTTCTTCGTACCGATTGGTGTGCTTGAACTGGTAGTGGAATGCTTCTGCCAAATAGTCGGTGATGAACCCGTAGCTACTGGTTAGAAATTCACTGCTGTTTTTTGGCATTTCCCAGCCAGGTATGTAGGCTGCGAATCGATCCATGATCGCCAGATCAAACTCAGCGGGCAATGGCTGGAAAAGATCATGCTCAACCGAGTTGACCACTTGACTGATGGATAGATCGAAGTTGCCAACAAAGCTCAGGCTGGCATCAGCGATAACCTCTGCGCCACGCGAGAAGCGGCCATTCGCCATGAAATCTTTCATGATTTGAATGGTGTCTGGATCTTTGACTTTGATGCCGCCCACCTCGTCGAAAGCCACGGTATCCCAAAATCCAACCAGTCCAACCTTACGGCGTGCGTTGTTGTAGAACAGCGCCGACTTGGTCGCCTGACCACCTGAAATCAATGTGGCGTAGGGCGAAAATTCACTAAAGAAATACGACTTCCCAGTGCCGCGTGGCCCAAGCTCAATATAGTTGTAATTGGGTTCGACGAGGGCTGCCAAGCGCGCAATAAAGTGCATCTGCACGCGCTTCGACAACTTTGTCGGTTCCAGACCAACAGTGCGCAGAATCGCCGCAATCCACTCGTCACGGGTGAATTGAGTACGGCCTTCACAGTAGCGGTCAAAATCAAAGCGGCTGATCTGGATAGGGCGCAGGTCTTCAATGTAAAACGCGTAGTCGTCTTCTTCGATCGCGTTATGTGCCAGCGTCACCTCAGCCCAAATGCCGCCCTCCAATAGGCGGTCGTTGTCTCGGTAGAACTTCTCGCCAATAGCGATGCGCTGTGAATTAAAGTTCTCCAGCGATGCCCAGTGACATTTTTCCTTCTCGACATACCGAACATGGACCTTGTCGATAAAGCGGTGCTTGCCTTTGGTTGCCACCTTTGACTGCGCGGCATTGGCCTCGTCAGGCTTAACATAGTTGTCTTGCAGGCTGGCGAGCACCGCCTCCATACCTGAATTCATTTCGGCTTGATCATCACTCGCACAAAAGCGCGCAAGCAAAAACTCCAGGACGAAAGTCGGGACGTTAGTTCCCTTCTTAATTCGATGGAGTAAATCCTTGCGCAGCACCTTGCCATCAAAGGTGGCTGTCAGCTTTTGGTCGAGTTCATTCATAGTTTCTACACCGCATAGTCGGTTACCAGGTCAAGTTGGCAGTACACCGTATAAGTCGTTGGATGAAAAGCCTTTATCTTGAATTTCCCCTCGAAATCCATTTGCATCTTGATCGTGACTTGAACCTTGTCACCTGGTTTTAAAGACAAAGTCCCCGTTGCAGGATTCACTGCACCACCGGCCTTTGCTTCGCCCACAACTTCACCCTTGCTGTCGTGTGCCTCCAGCAAAATTTCGAACTCGTTTTCAGTTGAGAACATGTCTGCCGTTTCTACCGCAAGGTCAATCACCGGCATACGTGTGGTGATGGCTTTGGCACCATTCTTGTAGCTCATCGCCACAGATACTTTATGCAGTGTCGGTTGATTGGAAGTTTTCAACTGCATCGTGATGACCGGCACCACGCATTCCTGCAAAGAAATGCCGCCGTGATAATAGAGCAAACCACTTCGATAAGCGGCCAGCGAATGTGGCGCAGCGAACTTGGCAAAGTCACCGCGAATGCCCATCTTCTCTGCTGAAACGACCAGGTGATTGCCGTCGCCAGCACCATCGCCGAGCGCACACCGGTCATGAATGCCAATCCAGTTGCCAGCGGGTTTGTTGCAGACATCGCCCGCGCCAGCGTGGGTGTTCATGAAGAAGCCGTGATCGGTTGCGATCACGACCTCATGAAAGCCACGCTCTTTCAGCTTATGAATTGCGACGCGAATGCGTTTGAGCGCATTGGTAATCTCTGCAGGAGCGGTGTCGGGGTGGTTCTCAAAGTGGCTATCAATCTCCACCGCGCGCAACACCAACAAATCGGTTTCAGGCGAGAAATCGAAACGTCCGCGAACAAAGTCTTCCAGACGTCCCTCTTCAAAGCGCTGGCCGTACTTCTTCCGAAACACGTCCATGCGCTGGGTAACCGTTTCCACCACCTGGTCACCCAGCATTGGCACCAAGCTCTGTTCGTCATTCTTGATGCGAAGCTGCTGACCAGCCCCGGGCAACAAGCTGGCCATGCCTACTGGCGTGATGCTTGGTAGCTGCGCCATTGCAGCTTGCACTTCAACTTGTCCGTCTTCCGTCAACTGCCGTTCCAGCGCCACGCCCAATTCATAGCGAAGCGCATCGATCATGAAGTACGCCACCTTGTGGCCGTTCTTTTGCAGCTTGGGCGCTACGATGCGGTCGAACACATCAGCATTCGATAGCTGGCCGGCCGGTGGCCATCCGTTTTGTTCCACATGGCGAGTAAAGATCAACTGCACCTTCTCTACCAGCTTGCCGTACTGCTTACGCACCTGCTGCTTGACCGGCGTCATGACACCTTGCGCGTCTTGCCAGTCGTAATCGCTAACTGCTTGTTCGAACTCACGATGCAAGCGATCAGCTTCACGCAGGCTGCTCACGTAAAAGGCCAGCAGCACATCAAGATTGCGTGCGTTGTCTGAGAGTTGCCGCTCCATGTCATCGCAGGTTTGCAGCAGTTCTGTGGCCGATCGAATCAAATCCCACTGGGCACGGCTTTCGCCTTTGCCTGTCCACACCGATTGCTGATGGCGCTCCGATATACTCCGCACCCGGTCGATGTCATCACGCAAGATGCCTTCGATCGCCCGGCTCAAAAACGTGCGTTCCTCAAACGGGAAGGTGTCGCGATCACCCAAATCAGACCAGCCACCAAATTGGCTGACCAGATTAAGGTCCTTCTCAATTTCTTCCGCACGGTCGATATAGACACTCTGCGTGCGGCGATCATTGCGCAGCAGGTCGCACAGGTATTCAATCAAGGGCTTCGCTTGCGTTTCTGCGCGCGGTACATCGCTCAAACTGGCAGGCAATGCGCCAGGCAGATCAAACACAAACTCGCTGAACAAGACAAAGCGCCAGAGCTCATTGGCCACCGAGTCCCATGTCTTGCCCCGGGTCTTCAGTGTCAGGCCCATGCTGTTGCGAAGCAAATCACGCGCCTCTGTCACCCAGCTATCGCTGCCTTTCAATGCGGTCTGCTGCGCATCGTTTGGCACAAGCAGCGCAAACAGAATGTCGCGGGCGGACTCGACTGCCAGTAGCGCACGCAAGTTGGGCCAGCCCAAGCCGCCGCCAATCGCATCCACCACTGCAAAGCTCGGTGATGCGTCCTGCTCAAAGATGGCCCGGATGGCCGTCGTGTGATCTGGCTTCGCCTTAAGGCACAGGCTCTCGAAGCTGTCGCCATCGCCTTCGGGGAAAATGGCTCCTGCTGCGGCAATAGGCGCGAACGGGTCAGCCTGGCGCTCCTCATCGTTCTGCGGTGCCTTAGTAGGCACATAGACCAAGATGCCAGAGAGCTGTCGATCGATCACATCACGCAAGCCTTGCATTGCCGCAACCCGACTCTCGATGCTGCTCTTTGAAGCATCCACAACCAGCAGCTTTTCGTCGGCCAAACCGTTGCAGACATCGTGGTAGTGCCCGGCAGGGTCATACACCACCAGGCTGCCTGTCTTTTGTAACCGGGGTCTGAGTATCTTGTTCTGGATGAAGTCGGCAATGCTCACAGCGCCACCCCAGCACTTTCTTGCTTCTCAGCGAGATGTGTAGCCCACAAAGTCTCCAGCGCGGGACTATTCCCTTCAGCAAGCGCATTCATTGCCGTAACGACTAGATTGGCTCGATCTCGCAGGAATTCGTTGAAATCGGCCTCTAGCTTCTGTTTGAACGCATCGCCATCTAAGCCCGAGTAGTGTGCTTTTGAAAGCAGGTCGTATGAAATCAAGTGGGACTTCAAACGCTCGCACACTACTTTTTCATCGGCCCACTGCACACGCTCTTCGAGATACTCCAGCGGATCCTTACGGCCAATTATGCGGTTAGTCTTCCAGGTGATCAGCGCGCAGTTCAGCGCCCGGTAACTCGGAATTCCAGCTTCTGAGAGCAATGAATCCGGGAATACATGGTGGTACTCGCGCTTTTGAATACTCTCGTAGGTTGCAGTCTTGTGGTCTGCGAAGTCGATCGCACCAAGATAGGTCGTTACCGCCAAGATCGCGCGAGCTTCGATACCCGCCGCCTTCGGCCAGCCAGCAGCCATCAGCGAATCCACATCGGCCAAAGGAAATTCAGAACGGTTCAGTGCCGGCACCGTCGTCAGCTCGGCATCAGTAAAACCAGGGTTCTTCAACACAGCTTTGATGGCCTTGAAGTCTGCAAACGCACGCGACGCTGCCGTGTTTTCGTAACGATCAGTGAAGAAGGCAGACCACAGGTAGCGGCGTAAAAGTTTCTCCGCTTTGGCTAGAAAATCACCGTAGTCGGGAATCAACTCATACGCAGCGGCAATCACCGCTAAAACGGCATTCGTCGGCAAACGCGCCTCGTCAAATACACGCTGGCTGTCCAGAAACGACGCCATGCGTTCAAGCCCACGTTCCAACTTCGGCCAGTTGGCAAGCAACTGCTTTTTGTCCATCTCAATCATGCCGCGCGTATTGGGCAACTTTTCCTGCAGTAGCGCCGAGGTAGACAAAATCAGATCAGAGACATTGCCGTAGCGTCTGGCCGTCGGACACTTCTCATTCAGGCTGGCTTCGAGCGCGTGGAGCGACTTCTCTGCCACGCTTTCAACCTCTGCCACAATGATGTCGTACAGAGATAATGGCTTGCTGTTGGTGTTCATGTTGATGAACACCTGCAAAGCCACATCCTTGCTGGTATCCGCTGGCAACGAAAGGTAGGGAAGGTTGAAATGTGTCACCCGCTCTCGCAGCGCAGTGATGTCCGCCTTGATCTTGTCGCGCGTGGCGGTATAAGTCTTGTACTTAGATAGCGCATCCGGGTCTGTATCCGCCGGCTCCAATGGTTTGGTTGCATCGTTCAACCAAAGGTCGATTTCTGTCGAAATGTCACCAGGACGAAGCAAATTCACAGGGAGCAAACCACGCTTGAAACACTGCGCAGGTTCCTCCGCCCAACGCGGCATCCGCAGTTGGTGCTTGTTGACCCAGCGAGGAATGCAGCGGATTTCTACTTCCGAGCCCGACTTGTTTTCGCCACGATCAAACTGCGGCAGGTAGACGAAGAACGTCTCCCATTCGTAGTTGTTATGCATCGAACGCCAAAACGCAGTCAGACGTTGCTGGCCATCTAATAGATGCTGAGTGACGGTGCCTGGCTGAGCAGGATCTGAGCTTGCGATGTAGCGCGATTCAAATTTTTCTTGCCCTGCGACTTCAAGGGCCAAAGTCACACCCACCGGCAGGTTGTTGATGATGGTGTTCAGAAAGCTAGCGATTCGACCACGATCCCACGCTTCAAAGCGTTGAAAACGAGGCAATTTCACCATGCCTTGCTGAATGTTCTGAAACCAGACGCCCAGAGTTCTGTCCTGTGCCTTGCTTGATTGTTGCATGATGCTCATTCGGCTGCTCCCGCTTTCTTTTTGGTGCGTGTTTTCTTAGGCGCTGCCTCTGGCTCAACGTATAGATCTTCCAACCCATGTGTGATGGCGAGGGACTTGTCGGTCTTGCACTTCTCGCGCACACGATCAGGCCAGTAAGCCATTGCGAGGTGCGCCCAGTCGTAGTCGCCTTTTTCCAGCTTGGTCCAGGTGTCTTTCAAGACCTTTTGCCAGGGCTTGTGGCGGAACAGCGGCCAGAGGGGCGCGGCGGTGATTTGCACACCGTCGTCGTGGTTGGGCTGGTAGTTTGGTGCAATCTTGAGCAAGGTGTCGCGCAGGTCGGTCAGCTCTTGCTCGAAGGTTTGCAACGTTTCGTACTGCTTTTCCTCGTCACGAGAGCGGCCGCTGCCCTTCATACGCAACTCTGCACATTCACGGCTGACTTGCGTCAGTTTCCCGTTGGGGCCGTCGAGAAAATCATTCACCGCTGTGAACAGCGTTTGATTATTCAAGGATGGGTAATAGACCCAGAGCTTGTAGCTACCGGAGGCGGTGGACAGCGGCCAATAGATGGGCGCTTTGCGGCGACTCTTGGAATAGCGTTGCAGGTGGAAGGCGAAGAAGTCCCGCTGCAGCCAGCGGCGCACGTTATCTGGAACGGATACATCAACCCGGTTCAACACTTCCTCAACTAAGTAAGCAAGATCATGGGGGTGCCCTATGTCATGTACCAAAATGCCAGAATTGGCATGGAAAGGCTCAGCACCATCCTGCAACATGCCGGGGCTCTTAGCGGGCAGCGGATCGAAGGGTTCTGGGAATGGCGGCTGCGGACGCTCCCCAGTCGCTAATCGCAAATCGAAACGACCAAACACTACTCCAACGGCCCAAGAGAGTATTGTTGAAAAATCATCAATCGGCGTCTCATCAATTTCGCCTTCGTCTTCAGCCTTCTCGTCAAGCTCATCGATCTCGCCGACTACTTGTGGCAAAGAAGCAGCAGCCTTATCAACATCTGAAAAACCATAGAGGTCAAATACGATTTCATCTATTCTTTTCAGTACGTCAGAAAGGCTTTCCGATATTGCTTGCCTATCAAAACCATCGAGCCGGTGACGCAATTGCAATGGAAGAAGGAACGCTTTGGAACACTCATCTACAGATGATTCGATATATCTCGTTCTCCAGCCCAGTTTGGCTAACTCGCCAAGCCTTTTCTTGGTTGATTCATCAAGCGACGGAAAGGGAACTCGCTGGATTAGCCCCACTTCGTACTGAGCACCGACTACCCGACCGGCGAGCATCATTACGAATGCGTCGAAGGCCGTGCTATTAAAAATGGCCAGGCTGGCAAGCTTTTCATCAGGAATGGGGAACGCCATTTTCCCTGCAACGCTAAAAATGCATCCTTCTGGTACTGCCTGTGAAGAGAACCTATAGCCTCTCAGCGGCCAAGTGACTCCCGGCAAAGTGAAATAATTTTTCTCGGTTTCACCAAGCATCCAGACATTTGAACGAATTCCACCTCTCTCGTTAAGGTTGTTCTTAATTTCCACACCATTATTTTTCCAACGGACGCGACAGAATATTTCTTGATAAAACGGTTTGGACGCCCCTCCTTTGGCATAAGGCCGCCAAGCAGAAATATGATCAAGCACCTCCCACTGAAGTCTTACAAACCTGAAATCATCAGCGGTTGCAAGACCTTGCTTAACAGCTCTCTGTCCGCTTTCAAACGGGCCAAATTTTGCAAAACATCTGCGCACATCCTGACTAGCCCAATAGGCAAAAGGACTTCCTGGCAACTCCGAAAATACATCTGAATCGACGGAATACATGTTGCTCTTGCCCGAGCCAGACCGAAACGCAGTGGCCGCCGCAGCTAAGTCCTCTTTTTTGTCAGTAGCAGCGATAGATCGAATGAAAATAGTCATGCCTGCTTCCTAAACGTATATGCCATTGCCTCAACCATCGCGTCATCCATCACACCAAGCCCCAAGTCAGCAAGGATTTCGGGCTCAGCAATGCCGAGCACAATTTCTTCCCGCCACTTTTGAAAACTGGTGAGGAAAAAGCAGGTGCGCGAGGTGATGGCACCAATGCGCCCGCCGCCACGCAGTAGCTGAAGGCCGCGCTCTACCATGATGGCCATAAGATCGTTCTTGCTGCGTGGATAGGCTTTGGCGAGTTGATCTTTGGTGTTTGCAGCCAATGCTCCAAATGGTGGGTTCATCACCACGACATCGAACACCTCACGACACAGATCGATGAGCCGAAGCCCTTGCAAAGCATCCTGTGCAAATAGTCGCCCTTGGTAGGTGGACTTTGCGGCCTGGGCGAATTCAGTGAGTGCCGTGCGCATACGAGCCTCCGCCTGCTGCCAGCTCTCCTGCTCTTGTGCGGCAAACAGGCCAGTGCCTTTGCCCACATAGACCTGGCGGATCAAGTTCGGCAACTCGCGCTCGACCTGGAGCAGCACGCCCATTTCCGGCAGACCTTTGAGCAATTGCAGCGTCTTTTCGAATAGCTCGCCGTCGCGCTGGTCGAGGTTGGCGGCAAACTGCTGGCGCAGTTCTCGCTCCGCCGGTGGCGCGACGGCCGCAACCACATGCCCCTTACCAATGCATGGGCGATCTTTGGCTTTCACGCTGGCATCGTGCCAGGCACGCTGTGCCCGCAGCCACAGGGCTAAGGTGGCAATCTGCGCGGCGCGCGGATCGATGTCTACGCCGTAGATGTTGTGTTCGATGATCAGGCGTGGCACATCGCGCGCAAAGGTCGCTTCGTCTTCGTAGGTCTGACTCAGTGGCTTGAGCGCAGCTTGGGGCTGAGTGGAATCATCCAAGGAGCCAGGGCCATGTTGCTGTTCCCATGCCCATGCCTCAAGGTAAATCTCGACAAACAGATCAAATGCATACAGGCCGAAGTGCATAGAACCGCAGGCCGGGTCCAGCAGCTTCAGGGTGCGCGGGTCGCGTAGTTTGATGGCCGCTTGCGGTTGCTCATCGGGCTTGACCAGCAAGTATTGGCAGCGCTCGCGCAGATCCGTTTGCCCGCCAGTGGCGTTAAACCAGAGACGCCCCAGCGTGTTATCGACCAAAAACTCCACCACATAGCGCGGCGTGAAGAACTGGTTTCGCACGGCAAGCTCGCGGCTATTGCGTGGAGCCTGGCTGGCATCGCGCATGGCTTTGCGTTCTTCTTTGGAGTTGAAGTATTGGTAGATCCAGCCGATGGTTTCGTCTGCGCCCCAAAGCGACTCAATCTCAAAGTGGTTGAGCTCATCCAATAGCGCGCGCAGGGCGGTCTCGCGCGGGAACAGCAAGCCGTTTGCGGCGTAACGATAGAACAGGGCGGGTAGCTCTTGTGCGAGTTCATCAAATACGCTGAATAGATAAATCTGGTACGCCTGGCCGGTTTCACCCAGGGCAGTACCAGCGATCTTGCTGTAGAGCTGGTAGCCACGCGATTGGTAGCCTTTGCTGACCGACTCGATCAGCTGCCCACGCGCTTCCATCATCAACAGTGCTGCCAAACGGTTGAGCACGGTAAAAGCTTGCTCGCGCACCATACGGTCGAGCACCGCGATGCGGTGATCGGTGTCGTCTACTTCTGCGCCCAGGTAGTGCGCCAGGGTTTGGCGCAGCACTTCGGCCGTGTGACGCTGGCGGTCGTCCAGATGGGTGAGTCGGGCCATGGGCGTGACTTCACCGGTCTTGGGGTCTAGGCCATAGGTTTGCTGAAGCTGGATACTGAACTCATCGGACAGCAAGCTGCGACAACTATTAACCAGCTTTTGCAGGCGACCTCGTGTGGATTGATCGAAGGCCATACTGATTATTCCCCCGCGTCCTGCAGTTCGAGGTTGACGGCAAAAGCGTGGGCATATTTCAGTTCGCCACGCAGCTGTTGCAGTTGCGTGATCAGCGCATCCAGGTCGTCCATCGTGGTGATCTTGGTACGCGCCTTGATGCTGCGTGCGACGGGCTGCTTGATCTCTGGTGTCTCACCGGGCGGCACTTCAGCCTGAGCACGTTCCAGTTCTTCCTTGATGCGCTGCTGTCCCAAGCGCTCAATGCGGTGCTTGAGCGATTGCACCTGCGACTGCAGTTCGTAGTCCTTGTTGAGCATGGTGGTGAGGCCCGCCAGATCGGGTGCTACATCCACAATCAGGCGCTCAAGGTTGCCCAGTAGTTCGGTTTGCTCTTGCTGGGTAAGTTTGATCCACTCCGGTACGCGCTTGAGGTCAACCTCGGCCTCTTTGATGCGTGTTTTGAGCAGGTCTTGCATCGCAATCACGGTATCGCGAATGCGGGCGCGAATGGTGGTGAGGCTGGTGCTGAAATCGGCCGCAAAACGATAGAAGTCGGCCTGCTGCAGGCGCTCCTCGATGAGACTGAGTGCCTCAGCCAACTCTTCTTTCAGCGTGGCCAGCAAGGCCACGTTCGGCAGGTTGGCAATGGCCGTACAGTGCTGGCGCAGATCGCGCAGCGTTTGCTCCAGGCCTTGCTCCAGCTTGAGTTTGACTTCGGCGGCCCATTTGAGACTTTCGAACAGCTCGGACTGCTCGTTGCCCAAGCGGCGCGGCGCATCCGAAGCATCGGTGAGCAGCACGTCGTTAATCTCGTGCGTGAGGTTTTGCAGTCGATCTACACCTGGCAGGTTGAGGCCGCGCAGCTTCTCTGTGAGCGGGCCGTATTGGTGCTGCAGTTGCGGAAAGAGCTTGGTAGTGACCTTGCTGATGTCGTCTTCCAACGGCACGACGGTGTCGCCAGTGAGTTCGGTCAACCGAGTTGCAGCGCGCGCCAGTACGTCGTTGGACGGACGATCGCCACCACGCAACGAAATACCGATGCTCTTGAAGGTGTTGTTGGTCTTGATGGCGTCGATGGCTTGCTGGCCGTTGACGGTGACTTCGCGTCCCGCCACCTTGAGCTTGATCTCACCCGCCAGCAGCATGGCTGCCACCAGATAGCGCAGGGTGTCTGCCGACCAACCAAAGGGCGCATCGGCAAAGACGTCGGTCAGGCGTTTACCATCCACGGTGCCGTTGCGGTCAATGTAGTCACGGATGCTCACCATGGCCAAGTGGTCGGTGCGAATGCTGTGTCGTCCACTTTGGGTTTGCACAAGGTTCAGCGGATCGAGCGCGCTGGTGATGCCCGACATATTGCCGACCCGCAGGAATTTTTCAGCAAGTTCGGTTCCGGCGCGCACTGGCGCTTCTGCGTAGCGATCGAAAACTTGTTCAGCGACTTCGCTCAGGTGCTTGCGTGCGGCATCCAGCAATTCGGTCGCCAGCGTATCGACCGCAACAACCTGGCCTCGAAAGATGAACGAGCCTTGCAACAGGCTGCGCTGAATCTGCGCCCGCAGTTTGGTGCTGAGGTGTTCAGCTCGGTCGGCCTGGCCGTTGCAGTATTCGCGGATTTCTTGATCCGGATCGCTGCGGTAGCGGTTGGCGATTTCTCGGCAGCGGTGGATGTCGGCCGTCAGTTCGTCCATTTCCGGCGTGGTGCGGCCGACCAGGTAGATGTTGAACTTGGACGAGTTGTGACGCGACTCATCAGTGAGCCGGGTACGTGCGTTGTCGATTTCTTTGGGATCAACCAGCTCCACAATGGTTTGGATCTGGTTGCGCTCACCCGCCAACGATGCGGGTACGTTGCCTGCCGATTGCGCCTTGAGGCCGGTGGATACGGCGTAGGAGCCGTGCAATTGGGTGGCGGGCAATGGTGCGTAGACGCTGGTCAATGCTTCGTTAACGATGCGACGCAACTCAACGCCGCGCAGTGCGACTTGACTGCGTTCCTGCTCAATGTCGTTGAGCTTTTCACTGAAGAAACAAAGGTTGCCATCTTGTTCGCCAAAAGGAACGATGGGGTCGTTGATCAGGTCTTCGACTGCCTTGGCCACGACGTCTGCTTGTGATGCCCCAGAGATACTGGCGTGCATCAGGCTGGTGACGTTTTGGCGGGTGATGGGCAGGTTGCCCAGGATTTGCAGAACAGCGACTGTCTTGGCGATGTTTTGATGCAACTCGGAATGCGAGAAGCGAATCTTGGTGGCTTTCTCTACCGATGCGTGCAACGAGGCGAAGGCGCGTTTGATGTCTTTGTCCAGCGCATCAAACAGCGTGACCGTGGTGGCGAGCCAGCCAACGGCTTGTTCTGCCACAGCGGGTTTGCCTTCAGAGCCGTCGATCAGAATGTCTTGCACCACCTTGATCGCCGAGCGCAGGCCGATGCCACCCGTAGACTTGGCCAGTGCGCCGAGCAAGTGCAGCAGAATGTCGAAGTGCGCAGGCAGGAACGGGTAGAGATCGACAAAGGTCTTGCGATCGAAATCGACGCCATAGACGCGCGCATCGACAAGCTTGGTGTTCTGGCGCAGCTGCTGGCCATACTGATCAAACAACCCGCCCAATTCAGCTTCCGCTGCTGACGACTTGCCCAACAGCCGCGTGTAGCAAATTTCCTTGATGTCGTTGGATTCAAGGGCGATTTGAATCGGAAAGCGGTCATTGAGCTTGAAGAGCTCTGGCGAGTTGAGGGCAGCCTTCGCGTCATCAGCCGTGAGCGTTTGCTGCGCCGTACCAACAATCCACACCTTGCCGTCGCCGATGTTTTTCAGGTTTTTCGCCAGACCATCGAGGTTCAAAATCAGGTTGGGCCGAGGGCCTACGTACTGACCTACTTCATCGATGATGAAGATGATGTATTCCTTGCCCGATGCCTCGCGGGCAATCTCCAGCATTTCCCGCACACGGTCGTTTTCGAAGACGACGATTTCACTGGATTCAGTCGTGAACGAGGTGGGCGTCTTGAAAAGCGTGGGGTACAACTTATGAGCGATCTCAGGAATTAGGCTGTCGACCACCAACTCGTCATTGCGGTAGTTGTTCCAGTCTTCACCGCCAGCAGCTTCTTTGAATGCGTCCAGGAATTCGTTGTAGCGGCCTTCCTTCTTGAGCCTGCGTTCCAGCGCGGCGACTTTGAGATTGCGCGAATAGCCCGCCCATTGCAGCACCTTATAGAACAGTACCGTCGACACATCTTCCATGGTCGCACCGGCGACCTGTTCGCTGGCCAGGTCCAACATCAGCACTGCAGCCGGAAAGCGCTTGGCTACGTTCGACAACAATGATTTGGTTTGCTGGCGCTTGAGACGATCTTGAAGGTGCTGAATGAATGGGACGCCATCAATGGTGATGCGATCGTCAAATGCCAAGCCCAGATACTTGGTGAACGAGCTCTTACCGGAACCATAGAAGCCTGACACCCAGACGCCGACTTCATTTTCGCCACCAATATCCATGGCGGCTTCCATTTTGAGCAGGAGATTCTCGAACTGCTGGTCGATGCTGTCGGTGACCACATATTCGGAGATTTCCGATTTCAGGCGCGCCTCTTGTGACACGCCATAGGTGATGACCTTTTCAATGCTGCGATTGATGTTCTTGCTGGGGTCGAAGAGTTTTTTGATCGTCATGTTTTGCCTCAATGATTAGCCGCCGACGTGGACAGAGCGGTAGTTGCCATCGTCGGGGTAGAACCCCAGGAATTTGAGTCGGGTCTTGCCGGTGCGCACGCCAGGGTAGAAGAACACTGTGGGCACATGGAACTTGCCTTGCAGCTTGCCTTCGATGACACCGATGCGTGTGTAGGGATGCAGCGCCTCAAGGTCGGTGACCAGCAAAATGGCCTTAGGCTTGCCCTCAAGCTCGGCCAGCTTGGCTTCGATGCGTGCCTGCAACGCGCCATTACTGATGGCATTAGCGAGCGACGCATTGGTCTTGTCCCATGCCAACGGCGCTTTCTGATCGGCTGCGAGCCAGATCTTGCGAAGCGGTGCCTTCTCGATAATGTCTGCAACATGCTCGGCGATCGAAAAGGTTTCGACTTCCCAGCCTTCGTTGCGCAGTCGGTGCATCCACGCGGGTGTTTCGCGCTTCACATTGAGAATCTGATTCGGTGGGAAAACCAAGTAGAAAATAGGCTCGAAGCTGGCATGGCCGAACTCGCGCCCCTGCTTGATTCGCTCCATCAACTCATTGAAATCAGCTTTGAGCGATGACATCGATCAGTTCCTCCATGCTTTTATAGGTCCACCCGATATGCACGACATCGGAGGCGGCCTGGAAAATGAGCAGGCCTTGTAATGACAAACGTTTTAGTTGGTCTCGGACGTCGGCACGTTCCAGCCCGAAGAGATCCCAGTCGGAGCTTGAAACAATTTGGTTGTCGCCAAGACCGCTGAACTTCAAGTCGTAGGCCAAGTAGGCGGCGACCCTTGGCAATATGCGATACGCAGCAATCGAGCGCTGGTTGCGGCCCGTGGTAGTTAGCAACCCATAGTCGGCGCAGCAGCCCATCAAATACGATGAGATGCGCTTGATCGTGGTCTCAGACCATGGCTTTTGTGTTTTTCCTTCGCGCACGCTGTTGGCAACAAAGGTGCGTGCGTCTTCCAGTTGAAGGTCATTTCGCCCGGCTGAATAGCGCGCCCAGTAAACCTCTCGGACAAAATCCGCCAACACAAGATTGGCGCGCGCCGTATAGATAAAGAGTAGCTGATTGAGCTCGGCGGCCGTGAAGCGATCAACCAGGGACTTGAGGCGCGCGGGAATGTACGGGTCGCGCATATAGCGTGGGGCAAAGCACTCAGCAACAATATTGCGTAGGCGCCTTGCCGTTACCAAAGGAAAACGACCCGATGCCAGCGAGGCCTCATAGAGCTGTGACGCACTCATGCCAGGCTGATAAATCTGTAGCAGTTGCCTTGTTTCTTCTAGGAGACCCAGCCCTGCTTGTAGTTGGGTGGTGTAGTAGCGCTGCTGACTCACTCAACCTCCCGAACGTAGGGGAACGTCTGAATTCCGGAGGTGAAGGCGGCACAATAAAAGCCCGCAGCACGTTTCAGGTCGGCGTTGATGTCTTGACTCATCTGCCCCAGCGAAACGGGACCCGGCGACGCGGATTCTGCTTTTCCCGCCAATTCAGCCAGGCGCGCCAGCGCCAACTCACGATTCGCCAATCTGTCTTGCACTGTTTGAACAAACGTGGCGTCGTTAAGCGCATCGGCCGATGCTTGCTCTAGTCCGATGGGCAAGCGAAAGAGGTGGTAGATACGACCAACACCAATGGCCTCGTCATGGACCTTTGCCGCCGCTGCCGTTGCCCCTTGGTATTGGGCCAGGAACAAAGAGCGATTGAATATCGGTGCCAAAAAAGCATCGGCTGTAGAACTGAAGAACTCGCAGCCCCACCAATTAGCCTGGCCCTTCTCTCCGAGGTAGCCAATCAGAACCCGGAGCTCTGCGATTGTTGTTGCGATAGTGTCCATCAAAAGTCCTAAATCTTTTTTCAACTGTGCGGCTGGGCAGCACGGTTAATAATTTGTCTTCGCCTCGTCCGGATGCGGCTCTCTGTATCCTGGTGCTAACAATGCGTTCTTGACGCCATACAGTGCTAAGTAATCCTTCAGCCACAGTCTGTATTCAGGGCCTTGCAAACTGTGGTCTGGCGAGGCATCTACACTCCAGCGCAGAAGCATGTAGCCAGCGACGGCCGCACGGACGCACATACGAATCGAACCGTCTTTCATCCCGTAGTCCATTCGAATGATCTCGGGACGGCTCAAGCGCGGGTGCGGTACCAAGTCCAACTCCACGATCCGGGTCCATTGGATGTCGTTGTCTGGGCGCTCGTTGGCCTTGGGTTCCTCATCAACCAAGGTCGGTGCTTCGATACGGGTGACGACAAAGTCTCGGAACTCGCCGCTCTTGCGATCAAAGGCCCGGACGTGCCAGCGCAGGCCGGTGTCGACCAAGGCGAAGGGAACGATCACCCGTTCGGACTGGCCGCTGCTCATCGAGTGGTAGCGAATGGCTACCGGGCGCTTGGCGTGAATCGCGCGACAGATAGGTGCAAGAACATCCATGCGGGGACTGCTCAGTACAGTAGGTGGCTCGCAGGGAATCATGGGCTGCGATTCGCCATTCACACCATCACCAAACCCAAGCGAAAGTGCTGACAGAACTCGCTGTGGTGCATGGTCGAACAAGGGCGCGAACGTTTTGCCAATCCGGTAGATCTTGTTGCTGCCGTCGAACTCGATGTTCTTTGACGCTACTTCTCGATACAGCGCCAAGTCCCGAGTAGCTGCCGCAGGTGCTATACCGAAGCGGTTTGCCAAGTCAGGCCGCCCAACTTCACCTAGGAAGTACAGACGGAAGTCGATATACGACAAACGCTCGCGTTGGGCATGACTCAAACTTTCAACACGCTGAGGGTGCATAGTCAAAGACTCCTCATCCACGAGAGACGACCGAAAGACAGCAAAAATCGGATTGACTTTTCATCATCTCACTACTTATATCATCAATTTGATTACATTATGCGCCATTGCTTGTATCTAACCAAGAATGCGTTGTGGGTGTGTTTAGGGCGCTGAGATAGCCCAGCTCTCTCTCTTGAGGTGGCGGTGTGGACGTGGGTTCAATTCCCAAAAACGGATTTGAAATCGGACAATGAGGCAAAAAATCAGCTGGCAATGGCCGCTTACCAAGGAAGCCCAGCTGGTTGCAAAACGTAGGCACTTACAAATATCTACAAACAAAAGGAACACCCGTCGAAGAGGCAGCTTGGCCGATCGCTGTTGCCAACCATTCGGGCAGGTGGTGCTGGATACCGAGCATTGCCAGCCATTCATCCCGCCGGATTCGCCCCTCCCCCAACTTGATGATCCCCTGCTCGGCAAGATCCAGCCCGAGCTACTCAATGGCTCTAATGACATCACCGGCAAGTCTATCGCCCAGTTCCAGCATCCACCCAGGTACACGGGGATTTAGATCACTTGCTTGCCGAGATAAAGCGTCTTCTCAAAGCCTGCGGTCAAGTAGATCTGTCGCACAGGAACCTGAGTGGTCAGCTCTAATGCATTGGCCGCAACAGCGCCAAGTCAATTTCAACGAGTGTGCGACCACTCCAGGTGACACTTTCGCTTATGGATCTCAGCCATATACCGCTCGCTTGAGGAGTGTCCACAGCCAAGGCACTAGCCGCGCAGTGTTGTCAGCAGTTTCACAAGTTCTACGATGGCAGTGAACGGTTCTGGTTCTGTGTGAGCACTGAAGCGCTCCGCCAGGCCCTCAGCACGCAGGGTGGCAACCGCCAGATGCTCGCCAGTGATTGCGAATGCGTTGCCCGCGCCTTTGTCATAGCCAGGAATGTGCAGCTTGAGGCGGCGCATCACTTCGTTGCGATGCAGCGGAGCTTGAATATCTTCGTAGTGGAGCAGCAGCCACAGCTCGAAACTGGGTACTGATGCAATGGCCTGAAAACGGATCAGCTGCTTGGCATCGTTCTTGAGCTTGCCATCAAGCGACGCGGCCAGTGCAAGCGCATCGTGATAGCTGTCGTGGTCGTCACGGTCAAAAACGGCGTAGACCTTCTCGAATGCGCGGCGCTGAATGTTCTTGTGACGATCACCGTTTTCAAATAACTCCTGCGCGTACTGCACAACCTGAATCGGCGCAGTACCCAATTCGCTGAGGCGGACTTCCACATTGGCCGTGTGCAAACGGTAGGCAGCCCTGATCTCCCGGAAATAGTTCGGCTCCGTTTTGCTGCCCTCGGAAACGATCAGAATGCGGTCGTAACTCGCTCGACGCCCTTGTTTACGCGCCAGCTGCTTTTGCTGGCGCTCTTTCGGGGAGTTATCTCGAGCCATCAGTATTTCAGCCCCAAGGTGTGACTGAGAAATGGCACGCCACCGTATCGCCCCATCAGGTAGCCGCGTTCTAGTGCTTCGTTCTTGCGCGGACTGAACTCGGACAAGGCGATCAATGCCGAGGTTTGGTCACGGTCTTTCTCGACAAACCAAACCTGGTCGCGTCGGAACAGGGCGGGCGCGTCTAGTAGCGACGTGTCGTGGGTCGTAAAGATCAACTGTGCGCCGCCGGTATTGATTTCCGGACGGTGGAACAGACGCACCAATTCACGCACCAACAAGGTGTGCAGGCTGGTATCGAGTTCATCGATGGCCAGCGTTAGCCCTTTATTGAGGATGTCTAGCACTGGCCCGGCAAGAAACAAAAGGTTACGCGTGCCATTGGATTCATCCATCAACTCAAACACGGCTTTGCCCTGTTCGGTGACGTGGTGGAAGCGCAGTTTGTGCTCCTCCATCTCTTCCGTGCGCACCTCGGTTTTGCCCGCCACCAGATCGAAGTGAACGGCTTGGCCAGGTACCTTGCGCGTCTCCACATCGATGTCGGCGATGCTGATGTCGGCGGAGGAAAGGAAGTTGCAGATCTCTTTGCGCCCATCGGCTTGTTTGAGCATCTGAATGGAGACCTGCGGATTGAGCTGGGCCTGTTCGTTGAAGATCACCAGCCGATTCACGAACCAGTCGAACACCGGACGCAGAGCCTCACTATTGAGCTGCACGGCCATCGACAAGAACAGTGAGTTAGGTCGCGTAGCCCCTTCCCACAGATTCTTGGGGCCCTTCAGGCCAGGGCCGAAGTCGTAAACGTCCTTGCCCGTTTCGCCGTCAAAGTGGCGCTCAAACCAGCGCTGCGGCTTGAATGCCTTGTAGACCAGCAGGTGCTCGCTGACGATGCGCTGCGCCGTCATGGCAAAACCGTATTGGTAGCGCACACCATCCAGCAGGAACGTGACTTCGAACTCACTGGGCTGGCTCGCAGAGTCAGCGTCGAGTCGGAAGGGTTGCACGGCAAAGGTCTGCCCGGGCTGGATCGCTGTCGCCGACTCAGTCACCACGCCACGCATGTATTGCAGTGCCTTGATGAGATTAGATTTGCCGCTCGCGTTGGCCCCGTAGACCACGGCACTGCGCAGCAGGGTGGGCGCTGCACTGATGCCCGTTGCTTGGGTGTGGGTGTCCTGCAGAGTCTTGTCCTTGGACGCAACAAGACTAAGCACCTGCTCGTCACGCAGACTGCGAAAGTTCTTGACGCGAAACTCGACCAGCATTGTATCCACCCCATGAAAAACAAAATATAGCGACATTATGCGACATATGCGCAAAAACTCAATATATTAAATGTCACAGCGCCGGCATCCATGACGACCCGGTGTCATAACCGAGAGCATGCCTTACGGGGGCAAAGAGTGAGGTGGTCTCGCTGAAGGAAGGGGCGAAGGGCGGACCCCACATGTTGGCCAGTTCGTCGAATCTACGGACTTGGGGGCCATGCGTTACTATCTGGTTCAAATGACGGACGCGGGTTCGGTACCGTGTTCCACCATCACAGTGTGCCTTGACCCCAGGGCACATCGATTGGGGGCAGACAGTCAACGATATTCGATTGGCCGAGGATACATCACTGGGCGCTGCCATGAGGCTCATGGCCAGGTATCTTCGTAAGGATCAGGTTTCATGTTGCCGCTGGCAACCTGCTTTTCCTTGATCATCAGTACCTGCTTATCCCAAACCGGCGTCGCATCGGGTGCAGGTCGAGGTTCAGTCTGGGTGTGTCCATGAATCTCCAGCACCCGGCCACCCTTGTTACCCTGTTGGTGGTTGCCATAATAGCGTTGGGTGCGCTCTGCCTGATGGCCCAGCACTTTGGCCAGATCGGTTTTTCCCGTACCCGTTGCCTTCGCATCGGCGGCCAGTTGATGGCGCAGTGAGTAACAGGAAACGCTTTTGAACCCTAAACGCTGGGCAAGTCGCTTGATACGCTTCTGAAAACTCTGGTCATTCGCGATTGCTACCGACAGTTTTGAGGCGAACAATGACTGGATAAGTTCGTGATTCCGGCACAGCAGTGTCTGGGGATCAATGGCAACAGAGCGTTGTTCATAGCCAGCGTACTCCTTGACCTTCGCTCCGTGGATGATGAATGCCAGGTAGGGCCAGTCGGACAAAACCAGGATTCTTTTCTTCAGTTCCGCCGGACGACAACCACTCAGCGCCATCACCATCAGCGGGATTTGATCCTCTGGACGTGCCTGCTCGATTAATTGATCCCGCCAGTCGTCCGGTAAACCGCGCAGGCCTTTGCGCTTGCTGTTTTTGCCCGCACGCGGGGTTCCGGCTGGTGGCTGGTAGGCAGGCAGCCCCATATCCTCCTGGAGCGATTCGACCAGGACTTGAATATCCAGCCAGATTTGCACTATCTGTTGCCTGTCGTTGGTTAATGAGAGCAGGTCGTGTGTATCGAGCAGTCCCTTGATGCGGATGGCGATACCCCGACGCCAGGCTGCGCGCAGCACCGACGCTGCCCGTTTGCCCAACGCATGAGCAGAGGCGTAATCGCGCCAGTGGCTACCGTCCATGCGTAGCAGCGCAAGGTCGTATTCCATACGCGTGGAATCAGCGACTGGCTGAATAAATCCTTGCACGAATTTGTGTATTTCACGAGTGTCCATGAGTATCCACCTTAGCCATCACTGGGTACATTTTTGGACGAAAATTTGTTCATCCTCATAGCCACACATCAGAGGTATGCGACCAGTCCAGTCCATAAATTTATAGCAACAACGCACGTATGGCAGTCAGGCAGTCCGCAGATGTTCTGTCTGTAACGAACATCTCCATCAACTGCTACATCTGCTACATCTGCTACAGCCCACCCACAGAAAACTGGCTCTATAGCCGACAGCTCTGATGTCTGGCCCACGTTCGCAGCGTCCGTTCCCCACTGATTCTTTTGGTGCACATGTATCACGCCGCTACCAACAAGTCGGGGTTCAACATCACCAGATTGGACCTGGGCGTGCCATAGATGAGTAGGTGGTTCGTTTCTGCGAGCAGATCCAATGCCTCGTGCAAAGCGGCTTTTTTTCGCAATGCATTAGGTCCGTACTGGCTGATTCGTCGGATCGAAATCTCCGCCTTGCCCGTCGATTTGGCCTCGCGAATGAGCCACTCGAGCAGCGTCTGGGCCTGCTGGACTGCCTCAGGCACGACGAGCTCAGCGAATAGCCGTTTGGCCTCATCCATGTGCCAGGCCACGATTCGCGCAGCCGAATTGATGAGATCAGCCTCTATGCCGCCATCACGTTGCTCTGCGCAATGAAAAACGGCAGCCATCCGCGCCACATTGTCGGCAGCCTTACTGGCTGCATCGCTCACGTCATGGAGATCACCACCATGACGTAACTCACGCTCGATCGCGTCATGGACAGCGACCCACGCCTGAAATCCATCTGCCGATAGTTGCAGGATTTCCGGTTCCAATTGCCCCTCGTCGTCGGTTTCCGGCCATCGCCGGAGCAGATCATCCATAACCGCATGCAACGCATCCAGAGCTGTCCAGCGTTGGGGGGGATTGCGAAATGGTCGATAGCCCTGGGTGCTCGCAGGCCAACAGATCAGGAATCGCGCCAGAAACCCGCTGCCACGAGCCACGGACCCAGTCCGCGACAGAAACGCGGCTAAAACGTCCGGCTGCACCATCAACGACGCCGACAAACGCACACCGTGACTACCCGGGGTACTCTCCGATGTGCGGCGATCAATGGCATCTACCTGCCCTCCCCATGCCGAATTGAGCACCGCCAGATTTTTCAGGACGTTGTCCGTTTTCATGCCATGGCCACCGAAAACCACACCCGCTTCCGACGTGTGCAGGACTTTGCTGGGCCACTTCCGCACCAGCGAATAGGTTAACTGCTCTGGTGTAGTATCGGCCCCGCCGATTTTGGGGATGACTGGCTCCTCCGGCATGGCATCCAAATGGTCTCGGAGCAAATCCATCGCTGACGATTTCTCCTCGGGATCCTTGCAACTGTTGATGGCGCGCATCCGATTTTTCTTCTCTTCCTCCCAGAGCTCCATTTCCGCCTTGTAGACCTTCATCGCCTCCATGCCAAGGATGCGATGGCGCTTGTCATGCGCGATGATCGGCGCATAAAAATAGCCCTCTACAGTCGTTTTGCGCTCACCCGAATCTGCAAGGATCAACCCATACAGGGACGTCGGCCCCCTCAGGAATGACGCCCGCTCGACATCGAAGTGGGCCTGCACACAGGCAGCCATAGCCGTGATCGCTGACATGGCAATTAGGGCCATCGGCGCCTGGGTGAACTCATGAACCTCCTGGAGGGCGAGACGCATGATCGGCGGTACTGCGTCGATGGGATAAGACGGACTATGCACATGTCTGCGCATCAGTGGCTCCACACTGGCCCATGGCGTAGCAGATGTAGCGGCTGTAGCAGTAGCAGACGCGCGATTTCCCACACGCCCCATCCCAGTCGCGGACCGGACGATTGGATCTGGATCACGCTGTTCCGGCCAAGTCCCCTCGGAGAGCGCTGCCAGAGCAGTCGCAAAATCGCCGCCGAACCGTAGAATCTTGAGCAGGTCAAATGCGTCGTGCGCGTGGCCGTCCGCGAGGATGTCACTGGTCGGCGCATGATGGGAATATACTCGCTCCGTACCATCATCAGCGGTCATGACCACCACGCCTGGAGTGCCAGAGGTACTGTGGGGTGCCACGAATTTGCTGCCGACGGCTTTATAGCCGTAATCACGCAGGATGTCGCCCACCGAATGGATCCGATTGATTTCGCCGATGATGCTTTCGGATGGAGTGTGTTTGAATAGCCGTTGCACTGTTTCAATTCGGGTTTTGGCTTGTTTTTGGTTCGCGTGTGCCTCATATGTGGCAATGCATGTTCGGGCAAAATCACCGGACACCGGATCGATGAATGGTCGATCCGTGCAGTCAATCACTTCATAGGGCGCATCGGTATGCAACTTGTTTGGCACATGACATACCTGAGCCAGACGTGCCTGGGCTAGATCGGTGCGAAATTTAATGGCCGCCCCCTGAGCCAGCTTCTCATAATGCTCTGCGCCTACTGAATTGTTGAAAGGAATGATGACTTTCCAGCGGTTTTGCGATGGCAACGAGCCTTTGGCTTGCTGGTGACTAGACGAGGTAAACGCAAGGAACCCACCTGCGTCCACCATGATCATTTTGATGGCCGACGTCGAATAGTTGCCCTCATCGAAATCCAGCACTAACGCATGGAAATTTGCTTGTCGCGCAATTTCAACGGTTCTGCCGTTCCCGTCGTGCGGGGCGAAAATGGGCGCAGTATCTTTCGGGCCGATGCGTGGGTTCTGAGCCATGGCATTGAGCTGCTCGAACGTGATATGGCCGAACTCACGAGTCTCATATCGGCTGTGCGCGAAGAAGAAGTTGATCATCACTCATCCCCCCCAGCGAGGAATTGATGGATCCATTGATCGACTTCATACTCGACCCACAGGGAGGCCCGACCGATTTTTTTGGGTGCAGGGAATGTGCCCGCCGAGATGAGCTTGTATATCGACGTACGCCTGAGTCCGACCCGGTCCATGACGGCGGGCAGGCGGAGCAGTTTGAGTGATCGTGTAGAATCGCTGGTATTCATAAGTGCCTCCTGATCGTTAGATGGAGGCAGAGTGGCGAACGACCACGCGTCTCGAAAGACGCAATATTGTTATTTATTTTCGTTTTTCAATTTTGGCAATGCAGGTAATTGAATGACAGCGCCCACACTGAGAGACATGCTCATTGAATCCTGTCGCAGGCTGAGGGCGTTTTTAACTTTGACACTCAGCGAACGAATGCGACTGCCCGATCAGATTGAACGCTATCAAGGCCGCTGGTTGCGGTTGGATGCCGCATTGGCTCAATTTCAGGATAATCCCGCCAATTTCGATTCAAGATACGGGGTGGTAGGCCTGGCTGAGCGCATCCACCGAGTTGAACCGACCAAGATGCTGGAAGGGACTGGCAGGGCGTATTTCCTCCTAAAAGCACCCAAGTCTGAAAAAGATAGTTTTCCCCCCGGCGCTAAACCACCCAAAAAGTTTACCCCAAGCGATCTAGCTAAAACTCTAGAAAAAGCCTATAAGCTGAAAGGGCATGGAGATGCCCATGTTGCAGGCGTGTGTGAAATTTGGGGTGAATACTATGAGTCAGACGATGTAGACCTCATTTGCAGTGAGTTGAATGATTATTTCAATGGGCTGGCAGAAGAGTTGCGTATATACGAAGAAGATCAGGCTATCGCTGCCTTGTACAAAAGTGAAAATATTCGTGATTCCTATGAAAAAACAGTGATTCAGCGTTCGATGGATCAGGATCCGTACATAACGCAAATTTTCGCTCGGAAGTGCTGCGAATTTTGTTTTCGATTGATACCAGAGCGTTCTGGAAAAATTGGTAAAACCTGTGACTTACATGATCCCAAGAAAAATCGCAGTTTGTATAATTCCGCTGGTGTCAGGCGCCTTAACCAACAAAAAATCTTCGAAGAGCAAAGGAAAAAAGGAAAAATAGATGTCGAGGCTAACTCTGATAATCCAGAGTTTGTGCCTTGGAGGCTGCATGTGGAGATGAAATTGTTCTTGTCGAACACGAACGGTTCGCAAATCTTGGACGATGGTTTATTCGGTCTCACGTACAGTGCCCTTTCATCTGAAAAGAAAAAAGAGGTCGACATTGTCCTACTGAGAGAGCTTGTGGACAAGGTGCGCGATAATTATCCCAAAATAGCGAGGCCGGATCAGTTCGCGACGAGAATCCAAGCTCTCATTGACCAATCAAAGCATACCCCCGAGGAATTAACTCTCGTGTTCGGTTGGTTTGTTTTTGATGAATACATCCCTCTTCACCCCAATTTGATTGCCATTTGCATGAGAATGTTCTTGGAAGAGTCTTGGTTCGCCCAAGAGTATGATCCAGATTATTATGGGGTGGATAGGGGCAAGGGACGCCCCCAGAAAATTGACCCACAGGCGGTGATTGCGGCGGCAGAAAAGATAAAGCTGGAAAATCCGAAGATTGGTTCGAAGCTTTCAGCGACCTTGGCAGAAATGTTTTCATGCACACCGACAAGAATCAGGCAGCTATTGAAACCGAGAAAAAGCGATTCCACTCAAGGATGAAATGTATCCTTATCTTTCGGAGCCGCATGCCAGGCCCAGTCTTCCATGAGTGTTCGGCGCAGATCGAACAGGTCCGAACGCTGGTAGGCTGCTTCAACCTTATTACGGTTTTCATGAGCCAATGCTAATTCGAGCACGGCAGCAGGGAAGCTGGTCTGCTCTGCGCCCCACTGCCGAAACGAGCTGCGAAACCCATGTACGGTAACGTCAGGCGCAATGCTGTGCAGGGTCTTATTCATGGCCACGTCCGATAACAACCCACCACGAGCACCGGGAAATACCCTAGGGCTGTTTCCCATCCTCCATGTCTGCATTTCGATCAGTATATCCATGGCTGCATCGGACAACGGTATTCGATGTGGGCGTGCGGCTTTCATGCGACGGCCGGGTATGGTCCAAACCCTTGCATCCAGATCGAATTCATACCAAGTAGCCCCGCGCGTCTCCCCAGATCGTGCAGCCGTCAGAATGGTAAAACGCAGGCAATAAGCGGATATGTGCGATTTGTCGCGTAACGCGGACATGATGCGCGGAACATCGCCATAAGGAGCTGCCGCATGGTGTTCCGGTGTACTTACCTTGGCTGGTTCCGGTAACACCTTATTCAACACACCTTTCCATCGGGCCGGATTGCGGGTGCCATCACAAAGATCATGTACAGCGGCATAGTCCAGTACGGCTTCGATCCTCTGACGCACTCTGGTTGCTGTTTCTGTCTTGGATGCCCAGATGGGTAACAGTATTGACTTCACATCGGACAGGCTTACCTCTGCCGGGGCCTTTTTGCCAATGACCGGGAAAGCATAATCCCGCAGGGTATTGATCCATTGTTGAGCGTGTTTAGCATTTTTCCAGCCAGGCCGCTTGGCTTCGATCAAATCTCGAGCGCACTGTTCGAACGTCATCGAGACTGGCTCAACGGTGTCACCTCGCAACAGTTCTCCAGGGTCGCGACCGTCAGCATGGGCCTTACGCATAGCCTCGGCTACAGCACGAACATCTTTAAGCTTGCGTATGGATGTGGGCCCCAAACCGAGCTCACGAACGCGGCCCTTGTCCTTGTATCGATAGACCCATGCCCTGCTGCCTCCTTTCACACGCAAATAAAGATTGCCGCCATCACTGTGAAACCCTTCAGACAAAGTATCCACCTGCCGGGCAGTTAATTTTCCGATTGTCGTTGCCATCGCGCGCACCTCAAGAAAGTGACACTCCGCCAAACGCGTTTGTCTTACCGTTGATCTTACCCATTGACATGGCTCATGGCGAATACTTATGAATAGTCGCGGACAGAAACATTTATAAATTAATGTATTTAATGGATATAATGAACGAAGGCGAATTTAGGCGGACAATGGTTTGGATTTCTCTCGCTCCGCCAATTTTTCCAACATAACCGATTGATTTTAAATAATACTTCAAACCAATCACCTAACCCCCATTCTGGGCGTTGATGCATTCAACCGGTCAGCGTAACACTATCGTGGTCCAAGTGACTGATGTCTCGATGCACGTCTTGGGGAGCGGTGTACCCGAAACTGGGCACCCACTCCGTCTTCAAGCACCTGAACAACCGTTCCATCGGCGCGTTGTCCCAACAGCTGCCCCGATGACTCACGCTCTGTTGCATCCGATCTGTTCGAGGATGCCCACCCCACAACCCGCCGTGTGTGCAGATCCATAACGACTGCCGAATAAAATGCCATCGACCGTGTGCCCAGGTATATGTGATGTCACTACACTCGACTCGACTCGGCACCGATACATCAAATTCCCGGTTCAGTTGCATGACGCTCCTGCTGGCGTTGCTGAACCCAACGCCGCAAAACCGACTCGACAACCCCGACCGACTGGCCTCAATAGGGCTATACCCCTAGAATGGCTGCTTCACGTTGAAACTCAGTGGAAAACATACGACGTTACTTGGTCATCAGACACCTCATCTATGGCGATGATTTTCGCCTAATTGCGATGTCCGGTTTCATTAAACGACGACAGGGACATTACAAGTGCCGGGATATCCGCACCATATCCTCATCCGATTCGAGCAACTGCTCTTGAAAACCCATCCGCTGCGCCAATTGCCGCATCGGCGCATTCTGTAATAACACCTCACCGAACAAAACACGCACACCGCACTGCCGGGCGTAATCGATCAGGATTTCAAGCAATTGGCTACCCACGCCATTACTGTGCCAGGCATCGGCCACCACGAGGGCAAATTCTGCCGTTTCTCCATCCGGCTCCAGGCTGTAGCGGGTAACGCCGACTTCAATTTCTTCACCCTCCGCCGGGGTATACAGGGCAATAAAGGCCATTTCACGGTCGTAATCAATTTGGGTGAACCGCACCAGCATTTCTGGCGTTAATTCATTGAGCATGCGCATAAACCGCAAATAGCGGGTCTGCTCAGATAAGCCCCGCACAAACCGTTGTTCTATATCGGCATCTTCAGGGCGAATGGGGCGAACCCGAATGCTTCGACCATCACTGAGTACGATTTGTCGGGTGAATTGCGCGGGGTAGGGATGAATGGCCAGGTGGGCATAGGGTTCGAGAATCGGCATCCGCTCAGTCAATTCGATTCGCGCATCCACAGCGACTACGGCCAGCTCGCCCGCCAGCAGCGGGTTGATGTCAATTGCCGCAATTTCGGGCAGTTCGCACACCAGCTCGGAAACACGCATCAGGATTTGCTCAAGTTGGCGTTTATCGACGGCAGGCGCGCCCCGAAATTCGCCCAACAGTTGTGCAGCGCGGGTTTGAGCAATCAAGCGATCAATGAGCAAGCCATTTAAGGGGGGTAAAGCCAAAGCCCGGTCGCGCATGACTTCAACCGCTACGCCACCCGAACCAAAGGCAATAATGGGGCCGAATACCGGGTCGCGAGTGACGCCCAAGAGTAGTTCGCGGGCATGTCCCACTTCCGCCATACGCTCAACGGTGACGCCTTCAATCTCGGCCTCAGGATGCTTGGCACGTACGGTATCCAACATTTCTTGCACTTGTTGCCGGGTGGTTTGTACGCTGCGTACATTCAGGCGCACGCCGCCCACGTCGGTTTTATGAGTCAGCGTTGGCGCACTGATTTTCAAGGCGACTGGAAAGCCCAAAGTTTCTGCCGCCAGCATGGCTTCATCGGCATCGCGCGCCAGAATGGTGGGTGTGGTGGGGATATGGAAGGCATTGAGAATGGCTTTTGATTCTCGGGTAGTGAGCACTTTGCGCCCAACCTTGCGCGCGGCGGCGAGAATCATCCGGGCGCCGTCGACATCCGAGGGTATCTCCTCGGTCAGCGGGCCCGGCGTTTGTAGCAGCACTTGTTGATTACGCCGATATGCGATCAGGTAAGAAAGCGCTTCAACGGCGGTTTCAGGGGAACGAAATTGCGGGACACCCGCCGCATCGAACTGATCTCGCGCTGTCGTGACCAGTGCTTCGCCCATCCAACAGGTCAGCACCGGTTTGCGCGGCGCATCTTGGGCTTGCACCACATCAATGATGGCTGTCGCACAGGCGGTTGGATCTGTCATCGCTTGCGGGGTGAGCATCACAATCACCATATCCACGCCGGGGTCGGTGAGCGCAATCCGCAATGAGGTCGCATAACGCTCAGCGGTTGCATCACCGATAATGTCCACCGGGTTACTCTGCGACCACGTGGCGGGTAACACCTGATTCA
The DNA here is from genome assembly GCA_021801265.1 of Pseudomonadota bacterium. Classification (GTDB taxonomy): domain Bacteria; phylum Pseudomonadota; class Gammaproteobacteria; order Halothiobacillales; family Halothiobacillaceae; genus Halothiobacillus. Next base: position 301,924 of record JAJYYE010000010.1, read on the forward strand.
AGGCATGCAACGTTTCCGGGCTTAAATTGGCCAGCGGCACGTTCAGATCCGCTGCACGATCCGTGGCCATCACGCCGGGGCCGCCACCATTGGTGAGAATCAGGAGCCGATCGCCGTGCAATTTCAAGCCGCTGGCAAGAATCTGCGCCGCCGAGAACCATTGTGTAATCCGTTCAACCCGCACCACACCTGCACGGGTCAGCGCGGCATCGAATACATCGTCGCTACCAATCAACGCACCCGTATGGGTGGCCGCCGCCCTGGAACCCGCCGCATGCCGCGCCGATTTCAAGACAATCACCGGCTTCATGCGCGCCGCTGCCCGCAAGCCGCTCAAGAAATGCCGCGCATCCTTGATGCCTTCGATGTACAGCAAAATACCGGTGGTTTGCGAGTCGAGTGCCAAATAATCGAGCAAATCGCCAAAATCAAGATCAGCGGCATCGCCGGTCGATGCAATCGCTGAAAATCCAATACCCCGGCTTTGCGCCCAATCCAAAACCGCCGTGACCAGCGCGCCCGATTGCGATACCAAAGCCAGCGTGCCGGGCAACGCCTGGTTATGACTGAACGTGGCATTCAAGCCAATGCCGGGACGCATTAACCCTAAGCAATTGGGGCCCATCAAGCGCATCCCGAAGCGCTGCGCAATTTCCAGGCTTTCGCGCATCAACCGCTTGCCCATAGAACGATCTTCCTCGCCGCCCTCGCCAAAACCGGCCGAGAGAATCACCGCCGCCTTGAATCCCGCCAGACCACATTGGCGGAGAATGCCCGGCACTGTGGCTGCAGGGGTGGCAATAACCGCCAAATCCACGGGCTGATTGAGATGAGATACATCGGGCACACATGCAAATCCCTGCACCATGACGTGCTTGGGGTTCACCGGAACAATCGCACCCGCGAATCCTGCCGCACGGAGATTCTCCAACACCATTGTACCGACCGCGCCCGGTCGCTCACTTGCGCCAAAAACCGCGATACCGCGCGGGTTAAACATCGGTTCCAGAATATGTCCAGTCATATTGTCCTTACTCCCTAAATCAATAAACAGGACGGCTCAAGCGTTAGCAGGGTGGTGAAAAACTATTGCGCTCGGCAATACTGCGCTAAAAATGGCCTAAAAAATCCGCATTTACTCTGTGTAAACTGCGGTTTTTCGCTCATTTTTGCCTTTGTCTTGCCTTCGTTCAGCACGTTTTGCGCCACCCTGCTACAGTCCGCCCCGTGCAAGACTGCACCCAAACCTCGGCGTATCTTGCTCCGCTTCCACCGCACGCGCAAAATATGTCCTCAGCATAACCTCCGAGGATGGCGCTCAGATGAACTTGGCTTACATCACACATCCCGATTGTCTGTTGCACAGCAATGGCCTTGTGGGTGGCGTGCCCCACCCTGAAAACGCCCGTCGCCTCACCGAAATTCAAGATCATCTGATTGCCCAAGGCATTGAGCCATGGCTGATGCATTTAGACGCGCCACAGGCCACCCATGAACAGCTCTGCCTTGCCCATAGCGCTGAGTATATTGATGAAATTTTCCGCAGCGCGCCGGCCTCGGGCGGGATTATGTTCGATCAAGATGTGGTGCTCATGCCCCATACCATACCCGCCGCACTCCGGGCAGCAGGTAGCGGCATTGCGGCAGTGGATTGGGTGCTTGCCGGGGAACAGCGGCGGGCATTTTGTGCCATTCGCCCGCCGGGACATCATGCGGGGCGCAGCAAAGCAGCGGGGTTTTGCCTGTTCAATAATGTTGCGATTGCAACCGCTTATGCATTAACACAACCCCAGATTAGCCGGGTCGCCATTATCGATTTTGATGTGCATCATGGCGATGGCACAGAGGATATCGTGGCTGGCGATTCTCGAATCCTGTTTTGCTCCAGCTTTCAGCACCCGTTTTATCCATACAGCGGCATCCCCGCCTCTGCCGACAATTGCCTGCCTGTCCCGCTCCCCCAAGGCACACGGGGTGACACGTGGCGGCCGGCCATTGAACAGGCCTGGTTTGCACGTCTTGAGCAATTCGCGCCAGAATTGATTGTCATTTCAGCGGGATTTGACGGTCATTTGCTCGACGATATGGGCGGCTGGGGCTTGGTTGAAGCCGATTACGCTTGGCTCACACAGGCATTGACGCGCATGGCCAACACCCATGCGTCAGGCAGAATAATCTCACTCTTGGAAGGTGGCTACGAGATTCACGCGCTGGCGCGCAGCGTGGCCGCGCACATCACGGCATTACAAGAATGAACAAATGGTAATACACGGTGATCACGATATTCACCCAAGTTTTGCGTTAAGCTACGCGCCATCCTTGACCCAACCTTATTGGCCCGCCTATTTAAAGGACCTTTCGCATGATGTTTCCCGACTGGCTTACCGCTGCCGTTCTTGGCCTCATTGAAGGCGCCACGGAATTCTTACCTGTTTCATCCACAGGGCATTTAATCATCGCCGCCGATTATCTGGGCTATACCGGCGATGGCGCCAAGGTATTTGAGATTTTCATCCAGCTTGGGGCTATTTTGGCGGTGATGTGGTTTTACCGTCAAAAACTCACCTCGGTTGTGATTGGCCTACCCCGCGAACGCAGTGCACAAAAATTCACCCTCAATCTGATTGTAGCGTTTATCCCGGCAGCGGTGATTGGCTTGCTCACCCACACATTGATTAAGGAACATTTGTTCAACCCGATTTTTGTGGCAATCGCGCTGATTGTTGGTGGGTTTATTATTCTGTTGGTAGAGCGCTTTGCACCCGAGCCGCGTATTCATCATGTCGATGACATGAGCATGATGGATGCATTCAAGGTGGGCGTGGCGCAATGTTTTGCGCTGATTCCCGGCACCTCGCGCTCCGGCTCCACCATTATGGGCGGCATGATGTTTGGGCTATCACGTACGACCGCGACCGAGTTTTCATTTTTTCTCGCCATTCCCACCATGATCGCCGCCACGCTGTTTGACCTCATCAAGCACTGGCACATGCTTCGCCCGGAAGACATGCACATGATGATTATTGGGTTTGTTGCTGCGTTCATATCCGGCCTGGCCTTCGTCAGCATGCTCCTGCATTACATCAGCAAACACACGTTTAAAGGTTTTGCGTATTATCGGATTGCATTTGGCGCACTGGTACTGTGGTATTTCTGGACCTGATCATCCATAACCGCATTCAGGGCAGCGCACTCGCCAACAGATTCAGCGACAACGCCAATACCAGGATGTTGTACGCGAATGAAATCATGCCGTGAACCAGTACCAAGCGCCGCATTTCCGAGGTTTTGGTAGTGACATCGGCGGTTTGTGCCGTCATGCCGACCACCACGGCAAAATAAGCAAAATCGCTATAAACAGGTTTGGCATCCGAGGGGAAACCGTTATTTGTGTCGCCCCCCGGAAAACCCAAGCTTGCCGGCTTATTTTCACGATTTGGGTGGTAATAATGATGGGCATAACTCATGGCAAAAATGCTTTGAATTAACAGCCAATTCGCTGTTAATGCCGCAAATGCCAACAAAATATGGAGCCAGCGGCTGAATCCTGCCAACGTTTTGGTGGCTTCTGATACCTGCAAAATCCCCGCCAGGCTCACCCCGACGGTGAACAATAACAGCGTATAGATCGTGCGCACGCCGGGGTTATAACGTTGCGATCGCCAGCGTGTTTGTTCGACATTCATCCGCCAAATGCCACCCCAAGTCAACGAAAAATAGATCGTGCAGGCAATCACCCAAGCCAGAAGCGAGCGGGTTTCCCAGAGCACTTTCGGCAAGAACCAAGGCGAAATGCTAAATAGCGTAACCCCCAGCACGCTCGCCAATAAGGTTCGCTGCCAAGTGCGCAAATATGCGAGCGGATGCAATCCTTGCATGGGCGTGGTTAAGTTCATTGATTGGGCCTGCGGTGATGCTTAAATCCTGCACCAACAGCTTTTGTGCACACTGGAAACCCCCGTGCCTGGCGTGATATTCAGCCGATCTGATGCAAAAGCGTTAAGCGGGGTGACGGGGCTCGGCCGTGCGGACTCGATCCGCGAGTTTATCCAACACGCCGTTAATGTATTTATGGCTTTCGCTGGCGCCATATAACTTGGCCATTTCTACGGCTTCGTTAATCGCCACCGCGCGGGGGATTTCCAACGTATGGATTAACTCAAAGGCCCCCATCCGTAGAATGGCTTGCTCGATGGGATCGAGCTCATCCAACGGGCGATCCAGCAAAGGTGAGAATGCGGCATCAAGGGCCCGTTCATTCTCAGTCACACCCCGCACAATGCGTCGGAACAGCTCAAGATCAACCTTGAGCATGAACACATCTTCCATAAACTGCGCATCGAGCACATCAACCGGCGTGCTGTTCATAATTTGCTGATACAACGCCTGTATCACCCGTTCACGCGCCCAGCGCCAGCGTTTTTTATCTGAAGCACGCCGTGGGGAATAAGGGAGTTTGGGGTTATGTTGACCAGATTGCGGCGGCGCAGTGACGCGCCCCTCCTCGACAGAGGGTTCCCGTTCGGTTGCCTCAAAAGCATCGGGCACGAACGATTCAGAACCTAAAGATTCCGGCGCAGAAGGTTTGGTACTGGACAGCACCCGTTCCCAGGAAAATTCGCTCAGTTTAGTCACTCGAAATGATCCAATTGTTTGACAAGATTCACCATCTCAATGGCTGTTGCAGCGGCTTCACTGCCTTTGTTACCCGCTTTGGTACCCGCTCGTTCAATCGATTGTTCGATCGTATCGGTGGTGAGCACGCCAAAAATAACCGGCAAATCAAAATCCATCGCCACAGCGGCAATGCCCTTTGCCGCCTCACCCGCCACATACTCGAAGTGCGCAGTGGAGCCGCGAATCACAGCACCCAGACAAATGATGGCCTCAAACTGCTCACTCGCTGCGACGCGTTGCGCAACCAGGGGTAACTCGTACGCACCGGGCACGCGCACGAGCGTAATCGATTCGGTTGGCACACCGTGGCGCTTGAGCGTATCAATTGCACCCTCGACCAGCCGGTCGACAATAAACGCATTCCAGCGCGTTGCAAGGATGGCGTAGCGACTCTCGCTACGGGCCGTTAAGCCGCCTTCAATCACCTTAATACCCGCCGTACTCATTGGTTTGCCCCCACTGCCGCATCTGCCGTTTCATCATAAATATAATCAACCACTTCCAACCCATAGCCCGCTAAGGCATGAAAGCGCTTAGGGGCACTCATGACGCGCATCCGCTGCACGCCTAAATCTTTCAATATCTGCGCGCCGACGCCATAGGTCCGCAGATGATCCCCCGCAGATGCGATGGGCTGTTCTGCCGACTGCCAATGCTGCAATTGTTGCAATACATCAGCTTCATGGATTGCGGGTCGCAAAATAATCGCAACCCCAGCGTCCATTTGCCCCAAGCGCGCCAGTACATCCGATAAAGGCCAGCCACAATCGGCATTGAGCGGTTCGAGCAAATCACACACCGGCTGATGCACATGCACGCGCACAGGCACGGGTTGATCCGGTGTCGGATGGCCACGCACGACGGCCAGATGGGTTTGCCCCGAACTGTGATCGCGGTAGGCAAATAACCGGAACTCGCCTTCTTTGGTGCACAGCGGCGATTCGGATACCCGCTCAATCGAGCGCTCATGCTTCATGCGATAGCGAATTAACTCTTCAATCGAACCAATTTTCAGATTATGCGTGGCAGCGAATACTTCCAAATCAGGGCGGCGCGCCATGCTGCCATCTTCGTTCAGAATTTCGACAATCACCGCGGCCGCTTCCTGAGCCCCGGACAAACGAGCTAAATCCACGCCCGCTTCGGTATGCCCGGCACGGGTCAATACCCCACCCGCTCGCGCCATGAGCGGGAACACATGCCCCGGCTGCACAATGTCAGTGGGCTTGGCGTCCACGGCGACCGCAGCGTGAACCGTACGGGCGCGATCTTGGGCAGAAATACCCGTTGTGACGCCTTCAGCCGCCTCAACAGACACCGTGAATGCGGTCGAAAACTGCCCACGATTTTGTGACACCATCAAAGGCAATTTCAATTGCGTGCAGCGCGCTTCAGTCAAGGTTAAGCAAATGAGCCCCCGCCCGAACCGGGCCATGAAATTAATATCTTCAGGCCGTGCTTTTTCGGCCAGCATGAGCAGATCGCCTTCGTTCTCGCGGTCTTCATCATCCACGATAATAACCATGCGCCCTGCGGCCAGTTCATCGAGAATCTCATCAATCGAACTAAAACTCATGCTAAACCTGCTCTTTAAAAGGGGAAGTGCCGATCTTCGCCCGCTGTCGTGAAGGCGGGATTCTAGCATTAGTCTTGCTCACCTGCCGGCCAATCTCATGACTAGGCTGATGGGCAGTCAATCCGTCGAATAGGGGGAGCCTAAATAATTCGCATAAGGATGGGTTGATGACGCTTGCTGCCCAGCCAGAAGGCGCTCCAAATAGCGCGCCACGACATCAATCTCCAAATTGACCAAACTGCCCGGTTGATAGCGCCCCATAATGGTTTGCGCCAACGTGTGCGGAATAATGGTGAGCCGAAACCGCGCCCCGTCGACATCATTGACCGTTAAACTCACGCCATCGATCGTGACCGAGCCTTTCTTGGCGATATATCTGGCCAGATCATCTGGCGCACGCAGCCAAAAACTCGTCGCGCGGGCTTCCTCGCCGCGCGATTCCACCACGGCAAGTCCATCAACATGGCCACTCACCAGATGTCCACCCAATGGCGTCGACAGCGTCAGCGCTGGCTCTAAGTTCACGGGGGAACCGGGTTGTAATTGCCCCAGCGTGGTGAGTTTTAACGTTTCCCGCGAGCAATCTACCGTGAAATGATGACCATCGTGCGCGGTAACGGTCAAACAGACCCCATTGACGGCAATCGAATCCCCCAACGCCACCCGGTTCATGTCGAGCTTGCCCGCGCCGACTTTAAGCTGCACATCGCCCCCTTTTGGGGACAGCGCGACAAGAGAACCAACGGTTTGAATGATGCCGGTAAACATGCGCTTATCTCCTTTGAACGGGTTCCTGAACGATTGCCGTTGCGCTTGAGCCAATCTGCGGAATCAGGGTGATGCGCAGATCATCGCCGACCCGGCGCGTATCGGTCACCTGCCAACGTGATGCCTGATCGAGCCGATCACAGGGGGGCAAAGCCACGCTTGCCTGTGCTTGATGCCCAAGCAATACGGGCGCTTGATACACGATGAGTTCATCCGTTAATTGTTGCGCGATAAACGCGCCGGACAACTTTGAGCCAGCCTCAACCAGCACGTCATTAATTCCTTGCTCAGCAAGATGGTGGAGCACAAAGGGAAGATCCAACCCCGAACCCGTATGCGGCGTGGCAACCAAATGCACCCCACGCGCGGTCAGGCCATCATGGTGAATCCCCGCCATAACATCACGGGTATAAATTTGCACGGCGCCCGGTGTATCAAAAATCGGCGCAAACGGCGGCAACCGCAGGCCGCTATCGAGCACCACCCGCAGGGGTTGACGCACCGTGCCATCGATACCCAGCTCCTGGGCCGACAAGCGTACATTCAAGCGCGCATCGTCCATCAACACGGTATCCACACCGGTCAAAATAGCCGACTGGCGCGCCCGCAAAAATTGTACATCGTGACGTGCGGCCTCACCGGTAATCCAGCGGCTTTCGCCATTGGCCAGCGCCGTTCGGCCATCCAGCGATTGTGCTATTTTCACCGTGACCCAAGGCCGCCCGCGTTCGATACGAGATAAAAATCCGCGATTAAGCCAACGTGCCTCGGCTGCCATCAAACCCACATCCACCTGCACGCCCGCCGCGCGCAAAATCGCATGCCCGCCATCTGCTACGCGGGGGTCGGGATCGACCATGGCCGTCACCACGCGCTGAACACCCGCCGCGGCCAGTTGAGGCGCACAGGGTGGCGTTTTACCAAAATGCGCGCAGGGTTCGAGCGTGACATACGCAGTCGCCCCCTGCGCCCGCTCACCCGCCTCGCGCAAGGCGAACACTTCGGCGTGCGGCTCGCCAGTACGGGCATGAAACCCCCGACCCACAAGCTGTCCATCACGCACAATCACGCAACCCACCCGGGGATTGGGTTGGGTTGTGGTAAGTCCCCGTCCTGCCAAGGCCAGAGCTTGCGCCATCCAGCACCCGTCTTCCGGGGAAAACCCAGAAAAACCCCCAAGAGAAAATTTCGAGAAGGATTCGGGTGGGATGCTAGGAATCATTCGATTTTTCGGCGTTGCCTGGGTCGGAAGAACCCGCTTCCTGGGTTAAGCCCTCAATAGCGGCGCGGAAGGCCTCGACATTGTCGAAGCTTAAATATACCGAAGCGAACCGAATATAAGCCACTTGATCCAGTCGCCGCAGGGCTTGCATAACGAAATCCCCAATGCGCCGTGCCGGGACTTCCTTATCACCCGAGGATTGCAGGGATTTTTTAATTTGATCAATTTCTTCATCAATTTTTTTGGTCGCAACCGGACGCTTTTCCAATGCCCGCATCATGCCGGCACGAAGTTTGTCTTCGTTGAAACTTTGCCGCGCACCGTTACTTTTCACGATGCGGGGTAAGCGAATATCTGCGGTTTCATAGGTCGTAAACCGCTGGTGGCAAGCCAAACACTCCCGACGGCGGCGAATAGATACGCCCCCTTCCGCCATGCGTGAGTCGATCACATGGGTTTCGGAATGCCCGCAGGCAATACAGTGCATAGGTTATCTAAGCCTCAGCCACTCACCGGCCATAGACCGGAAAACGACGGCACAAGTCAGTTACCTGGCCACGCACTGTAGCAATCACGGCCACATCATCCAACGCGTCGATGACATCGCACATCCAGCCCGCCAATTGGGTGGCCTCGGAGACACCAAAACCGCGCGTGGTAATGGCGGCGGTGCCCACGCGAATACCCGATGTAACAAACGGTGACTGAGGATCATTCGGCACGGCATTCTTATTCACCGTAATGTGCGCTTGACCCAGTGCCGCATCCACCGCCTTGCCGGTTAAGCCTTTTTTAACCAAGCTCACCAAAAACAGATGATTGTCCGTGCCGCCAGACACCACATCCAGCCCACGGTCGACAAACACTTTGGCCATGGCGCGCGCATTATCAACAACTTGGTTCTGATAAATTTTGAATCCTGGCTCCAGCGCTTCTTTAAACGCCACCGCTTTGGCCGCAATGACATGCATCAATGGACCGCCTTGGATACCGGGAAATACCAAAGACTGCAGTTTTTTCTCAATGTCTGGGTTCGCTTTGGCCAAAATAATACCGCCGCGTGGACCGCGCAGCGTTTTGTGTGTCGTGGATGTGGTGACATCGGCAATTTGTACCGGACTGGGATAGACGCCCGCAGCGACCAATCCGGCCACATGCGCCATGTCGACCACGAAATAGGCACCAATTTCATCGGCAATCGCACGGAATCGTGCCCAATCCACCACACGTGAATAAGCCGAAAAGCCCGCAATAATCATTTTCGGCTTGTGCTCACGCGCTAATTGCTCAACCTGTGCGTAATCAATATATCCATGCTCATCAATGCCGTACTGCACCGCGTTGTAAATTTTACCGGAAAAATTCACTTTGGCACCATGAGTTAAATGGCCACCATGCGCCAAGCTCATGCCCAGAATGGTATCACCCGGGTTAATCAAGGCCATGAATACCGCAGCATTGGCTTGCGAACCCGAATGTGGCTGCACGTTGGCATAGTCGGCACCAAACAATTCCTTAGCCCGATCTATGGCCAGTTGTTCAGCCACATCGACATATTCACAACCGCCGTAATACCGTTTAGCGGGGTAGCCTTCGGCATATTTATTGGTCAGCACCGAACCTTGTGCTTCCATGACGCGCGGGCTGGCATAATTTTCTGAGGCGATGAGTTCAACGTGATCTTCTTGCCGAACCACTTCATCGGCCATGGCCTGTGCCAAGACAGGATCAAACTCGGCAATCGTCATGGATTTTGCAAACATTGGGATGGATCTCCATAAAAACAAAGGATTAGCCTATTCCCTCACGAGAGCTGGCTGAAAAAATAAAACTTGAATTGATGCGAAGTTTACACGATACGTGGCAAACACGCTGCCATCGCAGTATCAGCCATGTCATAACATTAAAATATGGATACTTATTCAACGATAAGATGAATACAACTGCAAATAGCGTGATACAAAAAAACGGCGCTCTTATGCATCCATCCATCGACAAATTGAGCCAACTTCAGGACAATCCACTAATCGATATGTTTAATGGATACCAACATGATTACCGACAAAGACCGCGACCAATTGGCCGAATTTTTAGGCAAATTCACCGACACCCAAATTTTCACCCAGCGGGAAATCAACGCATTTCTCGATTTCTGCGATTTGATGGCCATCAACGCGGGCGACATCATTGCGGATATTGGTGAGGTGGGTGAATCTTTATATTTCCTGCTTGAAGGTGAAGCCCAACTGATCGTTGGCTCAACCCTGAATGAAATGGTCGTCGGGCAAATACCGGCAGGAGAAATGCTGGGCGAAATGAGTTTTTTTGATCGTAACCCGCGCAATGTGCGCCTGCGCGCCAGCAAACCGACCCGGTTATTGCGCCTACCGCGCCAGATGTATAACCGCATGCGCCTGGAATACCCGGTTTTAACCGTGCTCCTGCTGGAATACGCGGTAATCAGTTTAGACAACCTGTATCGCCGCACCAGCACCGATGTTGCGCAATTGAATCAATACATTTATAGCATCGGCAAATAATTGGGCGGGTGACCGGGCGCGGCTCGCCAAAACCGAAGCTCGTTAATCCCAGCGCAACCGCAGGGCATTGCCCACCACAATAATAGAACTCAGTGACATCCCGATTGCCGCTACCCAGGGTTGCACCAAACCCATTGCGGCGAGTGGGATGGCTACCACATTATAAGCCACTGACCAACCGAGATTTTGATGAATATTGGCCAGTACCCTCCGCGCATAATTCAAGCCAAAGGGAATTTGCTGTAATTGGTCGTTGATGAGCACAATGTCTGAACTGTGGCGAGCAATGACCGTGCCGCCACCCATGGCCATCGAAACCTGTGCCTGCGCCAGTACGGGGGCATCATTAATCCCATCACCCACCATGAGCACCATAGCACCATCAGCCTGAAGCCTTTGTACAAATTCAAGTTTTTCAGCCGGTAACAAGCCCCCCTTCGCCAGGGTAATCCCCAAGATTTGTGCCATTTGAGCGACACGCGCCGGATGATCGCCCGACAATATCACCGGGGTCAAACCCAAGGCTTTGATTTCATCCACCGCAACCTTGGCATCATCACGCAAACTATCACTCAAGTGCACAGCGCCTGCCAATCGGCCATCAACCAATATCCATACGGCCAGATCCGCCGTTGGCAATGGCTCAGTCGGCAGCGCAACGCCCAACTCCTCTAGCAGTCGTTCATTGCCAACGGCAATCTGATGCCCCTCCACCTTGCCCGCCATGCCGCGGCCGGGATAATTTCGCACCGCCTGTACGGGGCGTAAGTCACCGTTACGTGCTGCGGCATTGGCAATGGCACGCCCGACTGGATGCTCGGTTTGTTGCTCAAGCGAACCCGCCCACATCAATAACTCTTCGGTTGAAAATTCAGCCATCGCATGGGTGTGTTGCAACGTTAAATGGCCATCAGTTAGCGTACCGGTTTTGTCAAACACCACATGCGTTGCACGCGCTAAGCCTTCTAACGCATAACCGCGCGTCACCAACAAACCAGAACGCGTCATTCGACCTACCGCAACCGCAATGGCAGCCGGTGTCGCCAGGGAAAGCGAACACGGACAGGTAATCGCCAAAATGGCTACCGCGACCCAAAAGGCTTTGGCCGGATCAATCCAGAGCCAGGCCAGTGTCACCAACAAGGTAATAGCCAGCAAGCCAATGACAAATTTTCGGGCGTATCGATCGGCCAGCTCTGCAATTTTCGGTTTTTGAGATTGCGCTTGATCAATCAACCGCACAATCGAAGAAACCATCGTGTCTTGACCCACTTTTTGCACAGTCATCACCAGCGGTGACTCGACATTGATCGTACCCGCGATCAAGGCCGTGCCAGGGTACTTGCCTTCCGGCACGCTTTCTCCGGTCAGCATGGCTGCGTTGACGCTACTTTCGCCTTCATAAACCTCACCATCGGCGGGAATGGCATCCCCGGGGCGGATTAAAACCCGATCACCTTCCAGCAAATCAAACGCAGGTATCACCGTAATTGAACCATCGGGCTCAATGCGGTTGGCCACGGCAGGCACAAGACGGGTTAATGTCTCACTCATTTCGCCGGCTTTATGACGCGCAGAAAGCTCTAATAAGCGCCCACCTAAAAGCAAGGCGATAAACATGGTGACGGAGTCAAAATAGATATGACCGGAATTGGTCACAACCGCAAATACACTACCGGAATAAGCCAAGATAATACTTAATGAAACCGGTAAATCCATGCCCACTTGCTTATTTTTCAAATCGCGCCAGGCAGGTTTAAAAAATGCCTGACCAGAATAAAAAACGATCGGTGTGGAAAGAATCAAACTCATCCACCAAAAAAAATATCGCAGCTGATCATTAATACCCAAATAATCGCCAAAATACAGCGACATGGAAATCATCATAATCTGCAAATAAACCAATCCAGCCACGGCCAATCGTTGCATCAGAATATGCCGCTCGCGCTTAAATACCCGATCCTGCCGATTTGGGTCATAAGGGTGTGCGCGATAACCAATTCCCGCAATGGCGCGCAAAATTTCGCTTAAAGCAATCTCCCGATTATCCCAAGCCACTTGTGCACGATGTGTAGAAAAATTGACAGAAAAGGAAATCACGCCGGGTAGCTGACGTACCTGTTTTTCGGTAAGCCAGACACAGGCCGCGCACACAAGACCTTCCAGAATCAAGGACGCTTCACGAATATCACCTTCTCTATTTGCCACGAAGGTCCGCTGCATTTCAGGGCGATCAAATACGACCAACTCCTCCATCATCCGGGCTAATTCATCTGAAGGTCGAGACCCAAGTTCAGTGCGGTGGTGATAGTACGCTTCCATGCCATTTTGAACGATGGCCTCTGCCACAGCCTGGCAACCGGGACAACACATCGACCGATCGACGCCGAACACCAGCGCGTGGCAGGTGCTACTCGGTGGTACGGACAGACCGCAGTGGAAACAAGGATCCGGGCTTTCTGCTCGTTCGACATTTGTCTCAAGGTCAGGTGTAGCAGACATTAATCGAGACTCCCAATCAGGAAAAGGACACTATTGAGCACGTATTAGCCGGCCAGTCTGTCGAACTCAACGCAGTCCGACAGACTGGCCCGGTTCAATGTACAAATTCTTATTCACTGGAGGTCATTTGCTCAGGCCGATATTGGTTTGGCCATCCAACTCAAAATTAGCGGCACCTTTTTCAATGTGAATAACCACTTCCCAAAGCCCTGGATTAGACATCGTCAAAGGAACCTGATAGACCCCAGGTTCCGACTCAGGCAATGACACAACAAAGTCTTGCCGTTTATCCGCCGGGCGCATGAAATGAATTTCGACAGCGGCCCCTGTGACCGGATGGTCGTCACGGTCAACAACAGAGATACGAAATAGTGAAGGGACATGTGTGATGGGTTGATCAACCCAACCCTTGTGTACCTTCCAACCCAGTTGGGTTTGCTCATCCAGGGCATCATTATATTGATTGAACATATCCAGTTTTTTTTGATAATCACGTGACACCGTACCTGGGAAAAAGGAAGTCACCTGAGTGCCCTCATCGGGCTTAGGCAGCAATTCCCGAGCGGCGTTTTGCGATAAACCACTGGTGGCCAGGGTCACGAAAATCGAATCCAGCAATACCACCACCGAAAGAAAAATAATCACTGAGGCGGGTCCCCAATGAAACACCGTTTTAGTACCCTTGCTCTTTTTAGAAGGGAAAATCAAACCCAGGATAAAGGCCGTAACGATATAAATCACGACCGTTGCGGTCACGATATCTGATCCAGGCCAATGCGTAATACCATACGGCGCATACGCAGCCACCGATAAAATCGCCAGAATCGTTGCAATGGGTCTTCCTGCTTGCGGCCAACGCCATTTAAGCAAAAAAAACAAAATAACAAGAGACACAACACCAATACTTGCGGGTAATACCAAGTTCATTATGGACCTTTAAAAACTAATTTAAAAAAAAGTAATGGCTGGTTATGAATTCAACGTAGAGCCATACCAGCAACATACCTAACTTGCTAAAACTACTTAAAATTAAAGCTTGATTGACCAACAATCACCGGTACAAGGCCTGTCTTATCGGTTAACTTAAACGTAATCAACTGACGACTGATACCCGATGTGCGCGGCGCACGCACATGAATTAAATAATTACGCGTTTCATCCGGCGGAATAACCAGGGTTGTAAAATCCCCACCGATCGCAACGTGTGCGCCAGTGAGACCCTCAACCGTGAGCTCAAGTTCCAAAGCAGACTGCTCTTTATTATTAATTTTTAATTCATAATTATTTTGTACCGACCCATCAGACATTAATACAAAAAGCGGTTGGCGAATTTGCTGGATCGAAAAATCCAGTGGTTTAATGGTAAGCACACCATATATCAACAAGGCAGATGCCAGCGCAGTTGCAATGCCATAACCAATCGTTCGGAATTTGAGCAGACTCGGTTTTTCACCGGTTTCCAGCTCTTTCTCAGATGCGTAACGTATCAAGCCTTTTGGCCATCCTCGTTTTGTCATGATCTCATCGCAAGCATCAATACATAAGCCACAAGAAATACACGCCAACTGCAAGCCATCACGAATATCAATACCCGTAGGGCAGACTTGAACACACAACGTACAATCAATGCAGTCGCCCGTACCCGCCGAATGCCGCTCTTCTAAGGTCATCAAGCCCTTTTGCAAAGGTTTTCTGCCCGCCGAACCTTCACCCCGCAGCGCATCATAGCTAACCAACAAGGTTTCCTTATCAAACATCACTGCCTGAAACCGTGCATAGGGGCACATATAAATGCACACTTGCTCACGGGCAAAACCCGCCGCCACCAAGGTGGTTACCGTTAAAATACCGGTCGTCATATAAGCTGCCGAAGCCGCAGTTCCGGTAAAAAATGCCATAAATAGCCGCGGCGCATCAGCCCAGTAGGCGGTAAAAGTAAAGCCTGTCCAAAAAGCAATGAGCGTCCACACCAAGACAGTCAAGCCCTTCTTCAGAATTTTTTCGGGATTCCAGACTTGTTTCTCCAGTTTCATCCGTTTATTACGATCACCCTGAATCCAGTGTTCAACCTTCATGAACACATCGGTCCATAACGTCTGAAAACAAAAATAACCACAGAATGCACGGCCAACCATGCCGGTCACAAAAAATAAAAGCCAGGCAGCAAGAATCAAAAAACCCGCCAAGAGAAACATATCCTGCGGGTGAATAATTAAATCGAATAAATAGTAACGACGGGTCGGAATATCAAACATCACTGCTTGATTGGGCCCGACAACCCGTTCCCAGCGAACCCACGGTAAAAGAAAAAAAATGGCATAAGCCAAAGCTAATACCACCGTTTTAAATGTACGGAATCGGCCTTTGATTGATTTGGGGTGAATCGGATCGCGCGCCTGATATAACTCTGGCTCTTGTTCGGTAAGATTAACTGACGACATGAATACCCTCCCCCTAAATCACGGCCCAATTTGGCATTGAGGTGATCGCTTTGATCTCAAGATAACTGGAAACGCTGGATTATCAATTCTTTATGCCGAATCCACAGTGAGACACTTTGAGCACCTCAACATAAACCCATCGGGATTTTCATCATCACAATGATGAAAAAAAACACCGGCAAGCGCCGGTGCTTCTGATAGACCTTCTGTCGGTTAGGTTCCGCCTAATTGACGAACATAAACCGCTAACAACCGAATTTGCTCTGGCGTTAACCGATCAGAAAATTTTGGCATTTTATGCTGTAGACCGTGATCAATAACACCTTCAACCAACTTAAGTTTGGCATCAATGTTGGGGGCCCCCGACACGTCAACAAAGTCCCAAATCTTGTCTGTCAGGTTTGGCGCGCCAATCATTTGGTTACCTGTACCGTTGGCACCATGACACCCCGCACAGGTAGCAAATGAAGCCTTGCCCCGGTTTGCGGCCTCATCATTAACACCGGGCTGATGAGACAAACTCAAAACATATTGAGCGAGATCCGTGAGTTTTTCGCCCTGGAACAGTGCACCAAATGCAGGCATGTTACCTTGAATGCCGTTCGTCATATCCTGAACGATCTTTGCGTAATCACCACCATGAATCCAGGCATTATCCGTCAGGTTCGGATACGAGGCCTCAGCGTTCATGGCCAATACACCTTGTCCTCCAGTGCCATGGCAGGCGGCACAGTGATCGCCAAACAAAGCATGCCCTGCAGAGTTTGCAAAGTTTAAGGTATCGGGATTGGCAGCAATCTGCTCAAAACTCATACCCTTGACTTTGGCCAGCCATTCTTTTTGGGCGAGCGCAGAGGGACTGCTTTGCATTTCCTGATAGAACAGCGCACGACTGTTCCAATGCTCAGTTTTGGTTTCCATTTCCACGTTGCCATCCGGTCCTTTTACTGGCTTGCCAGCCTTGTCCAGCACAGGACTTTGGAAAGAAACAGTTGACACCCCTTTGGTGTACGTATCGGCATAAGGCCAAGCCGGGTATAAAATCCAGTAAACCACGGCGAAGATGATCGTGCCGTAAAACCCCCATAACCACCATCGCGGCAATGGGTTGTTGTATTCGCGCAGATCACCATCCCACACGTGACCGGTGGTTTCAACCTGACCTTTCTTATTTTCTGGGCTCTGACTCATTTTTACTCACCTGCTCTTTATTGGCGTCGGTAGGAATATGCTCACGATCATCGAGGAATGGAATATCTTTGTAGGATTCCAAACGCTTACCGCGCTTTTTACTCGTAAATACATAAATCAGCACGATGATGAAGATCCCGAGCAGCAAGAACAATTCGATTGTTTTTGCTATTTCTGGGCGGCCAATCCAATCAAAAAATTCGCTGATCAAAATATCTATCCCTCAAGGAAATTCGCTGACGATCTATCGGAAGGTTGAAAAGTAACCCTGGTTATATTTCGAGAAATCAACCATGGTTCCCAACACCTGTAGATAGGCGACCAAAGCATCCATTTGCGTGATTTCTTTGGGATTACCATCCCAGTTCTGGGCAGCTGCTTCTTGCTTAACCGATGCGACCCCATTTGATATCACAAACTGATCGGCCATTGCCTTGCCAAACTTCTGTACGTTGGCTTCATACTCGGTTTGATTAATTGAGTAAGGTACACCTACATCCCGCAATGCCTTCATCCGAGCCTCAATGTCTCCGTACTGAAGCGGCTGCATCAACCAGGGATAAGACGGCATGATCGACTCAGGAACCAGCGATTGGGGATGGATTAAATGCTGCGTCATCCATTCATTAGAATATTTGCCGCCCACGCGGGCCAAATCAGGCCCGGTCCGCTTTGATCCCCACTGGAATGGGTGATCGTATTGCGACTCTGCAGCTAAAGAATAATGGCCATAACGCAACTGCTCATCCCGGAATGGGCGGATCATCTGCGAATGACACAAATAACACCCCTCACGGGTATAGACATCCCGTCCTAATTGCTCAAGCGGGGTATAGGGGTGAATCCCATCCACCTTCTCAACTGTTCCTTTAATATGGAATAAAGGAACGATCTCAACCAAACCACCAATACTAATCACGACCATGGTCAAAATGATGAGTAAGGCGGAGTTAATTTCTATACTTTCGTGCTTCATAGGTAATCTCCCGATCAGGTACGTGATACGGCAATAGCAGACTGATCCGCCACGGGCAGGACTTCACGGCGCGTACCCCAAACAGTCATATAAAGGTTATAAGCCATCAGCAGCATACCTGAAAGGAACATCGCACCACCCAAGGCACGCACAACATAAGGAATATGCATAAAGGTTACCGTTTCAACAAAGGTATAAGCCAAGTTGCCGTATTGATCGAACGCGCGCAGCATCAAACCTTGACCAATACCCGCGACCCACATGGACACGATGTAGAGAACAATACCGATGGTCGCAATCCAGAAGTGAGTGAACACCAGCTTGGTTGAGTACAGTTTGGTTCCCCATAGGCGCGGCACCATGTGATAGAACGACCCGATGGTAATCATCGCCACCCAACCCAAAGCACCGGAATGCACGTGACCAATGGTCCAATCCGTGTAATGCGAGAGGGCGTTCACCGACTTGAGTGACATCATTGGACCTTCGAACGTAGACATACCGTAGAACGCCATCGCGGTGATCATGAACAACATGATGGGATCGCTACGGAGTTTCTCCCATGCGCCAGACAGGGTCATGATGCCGTTAATCATCCCACCCCAGGAAGGCAGCAACAACAGAATGGAGAATGCAGACGCCAGCGAACCGACCCAATCAGGCAGTGCTGTCCAAAGTAAATGATGACCGCCAACCCACATATAAAGGAAGGTCAAGGCCCAGAAATGGACGATCGACAAACGGTACGAATAAATGGGACGCTCAGCCTGTTTTGGCAGAAAGTAATACATCATCCCCAAGAATGCAGCCGTCAGAAAGAAACCTACCGCATTATGGCCGTACCACCATTGCGTCATGGCATCCTGTACACCAGAGAACAGGCTGTATGAATCCAGGCTATTCCAAGCAACCGGCACAGCCAAGTTATTAAAAATATGCAGGATCGCTGTCGCCAGGATAAAAGCGGAGTAAAACCAAAGCGCTACGTAGATGTGCGGCTGGGAGCGGTTACGGATAGTCATAAAGAACACCATCGCGTACGCCACCCACGTGACCAGGATACCCAAATCCACTGGCCACACGAACTCCGCGTACTCACGCGCCTCTGTGTAACCCATCATATACAGAATGACGCCGATACCGATGCTGAGCTGCCAGCCCCAGAAAGTGAACTCAGGTAACCACTTCCCGCCCCAAAGGACGGTTTGACAGGTGCGTTGAACAACATAATATGAAGTCGCAAACAGGGCGCTGCCACCAAAGCCAAAAATAACCAGACTGGTGTGCACGGGGCGCAATCGGCCAAAGGTAATTTCTGCAATGTCAAAATTCATGAATGGCCATGCCAACTCGCTGGCGATATACAGCCCGGCCGACATACCGAGCAAACCCCACACCATTGCCATGATGGCAAACTTCTTGACAATGTCGTAATTGTACTGCTCTGCCGTAATGGCAACTGTGTTAGCAGACATCGTGACCCCTCCGCGTTATGTTTATACCGACCCGAACCACACCGACTCGAATCTACTTTTTCAGGCCCGCTATATTAAAGCAATCTTAAATACACAAAAACCTACGATTTTGCTCATGTAATCATAAAGAAATCAACACAACCCCATGATATATAAATAGCTGACCCTCTACACAAGGGCGCTCATTTACAAAAAGCGCACTAAGATAAATATATTCTATTGATAAAAATGACTCACTTCCAAGTCAAATGCCGCTGTTATCCCGAGTGAGGCACTGGGGAAATCCCGCTCCCCCATGCCAAACCATAAACAAGCTCATAAGTTAACGGGATCCCTTGGGTTTGCCTTTGCGCCTCAAGTCCCGCACGAAAGTCTTGCCATTTCTGGCGTCCCGTCAAACCGCTTGTACGATCGACTAACGTATTACCTACCCCAACGCCCCGCAACTCCTGCAACAGAAGATCAACGGTTGAGTAATACACGGTGAGCCGCTCCTGATCCATCACCGGATCGGTAAAACAGCTACTGATCAAAGCATCACCCACATCATGCATATCAATAAACCCATGCACGTGCATTGTGTTGTCCAGTTCAGACCATGCTTGGCGGCATTCAAGCAAGCTATCCGGGCCCAAGGTACTGAAAACAAAAGCGCCACCCGAAGTCAAAACCCGCGCCACTTCTGCCATCACGAGTCGCAAATCATGGCTCCACTGCAGCGCAAAGTTTGAGACCACGACATCGAAACACCCCGCCGAAAATGGAAGTTGGTGCATATCGGCACATACCACCCGACGGTGTTTAAAAAACCGGCCGATTTTTGGCACAGTGGTTAACATTTCCTCAGCCAGATCCAGCGCGATAATTTGCGCCCTGGGATAGCGCTGCTGCAGCAATTTAGTCATTTGCCCCGTGCCGGCACCTAAATCGAGAATTCGCCGTGGCGCCAATTTCAACCATTCAAAGCGTTCCCCCATCCGATTACCCACCTCTTGCTGAACAGCGGCATACTGATCGTAACTGCGATGCGCTTTGTTAAAGCGGTTGCGAACCTGAGCGTAATCAAACATGGGTGTCTCTTGTTTTATTTTTGTGGGCGAGCAGTAATTCAATTAAAAAATTGCGGTGTGACCAAGGAATATCGTGCCCGCCCTCCGCAAGCACATCCCACCGATTAGCCGGGTTAGTCTGCAATTTTTCTGGCCAAGCCGACGCGCATTGGGGTAGGGGCAGCAATGGATCGTGCGTACCGCAAACCCAAGTTATTGGCACGGTTGAAGTTTCAAGCCAAACGCGCTGATCAATTGCCGCGAGCCAATCAAGGCCTCGAACCAAATCGGCCGAACCCCTTTGACAATCCCGCGTATCGGGCAAGCCCAGCCAGCGATCAAACTGCACCAGTGCCGCATCAGAATCTCGCTGCACCTGATGCCTTAAAGCGCGCCAATTTTTTCGTGGCACACCCGGCCACGCCGCATTGCCCAAATCTTCTGCGAGAAACCTTGGCCATGCGGAGACGATGATCGCCTGTGTCGGATGCAGTTGGTTACGCGCCATGGCCTCAAGCATTAAACTCCCCCCCAACGACCACCCCATCCAAATTACCTGCCCCGCTTGCAGAGATTCGGTAACGGGGCAAGGGGCTTTGTCGAACAGCCATCGGCCCATGTCGAACCAATCAACAACGGTAATCAGCGATTCCGGCAGCCCTTGACGCATACATTCATCTATCAGTCCCCGCCACATGCCCGCAGTAAACGACCAGCCAGAGACCAGAACAATGCCCTGAGGGATGGCTGGGGGGAGGGATTGCGGGTCAGCCATTTGCGCTTTTACGCTCAAACTCGTGATAATGCGTGCCTGTCACTGCGTGTCACCTTCGACTATTTAATAGGAATTTATTGTGGATTTTTCATCTTGGCCGAGCTTGATCGGTATTGCCATTGCCAGTTATCTCATCGGTTCGATCGCCAGCGCCGTCCTCGTTGCGCGTATGTTCAAACTGCCCGACCCGCGCCTTGCAGGCTCTGGCAATCCTGGGGCAACAAATGTATTGCGCTTGGGTGGCAAAAAAGCCGCTTTAATTACCCTTGCAGGGGATTTGAGCAAAGGCTTATTGCCCGTTTTAATCCTGCGCGCCTTAGGCGCACCGGAGATTGCCTTAGCGATTGCAGCATTATCCGCATTTTTGGGGCATATTTTCCCCTTATTCTTTGGCTTTAAAGGGGGCAAGGGCGTGGCAACGGCGGCCGGAGCACTGTTGGCCTTAAACCCGGTGATTGGCCTTATCACGATCGGCACCTGGTTGGGCGTAGCATTTTTAACCCGTTATTCCTCACTCTCGGCAGTTGTTGCTGCCGTCGTTTCGGCATCTGCGGCACTCTATTTAACCCAAGCACCGTCTATGATTGCCATCAGCGTGATGTCCTTCATCCTCATAGGGCGACATCAATCGAATATTCGTCGCCTGCTGCGCGGAGAAGAGACACGCATTGGGCAGAAAAAAACACCGGCGCCCTGAGTCCCGTTTCGTGCAAACCCATTTAAATCTGCGCCGACAACGCAACCAGCGGCCAGCGGGGCCGAACCTCAAATCCCGCCGACGCATCACACTCACCTCGGCTCATACGCAAAGCGGCCACTAAGGCAATCATGGCTGCATTATCCGTACACAAAATGGGGGGTGGATAAAAAACTTCGCCGCCGCGTTCGGCCATCAGGGTTTTAAGCCGCGCCCGCAAGGGCTGATTGGCCGCCACGCCACCCGCCAGCACCAGTTGGGTGTAGCCGGTTTGCGCTAAGGCACGTTTAATTTTAATGACCAAGGTATCGATCACTGCCTGCTCAAACGAAGCGGCCACATCGGCATGATCATGGCCGCTGGCAACCGCAATGGACACTGCCGTTTTCAGACCACTAAAACTCAAATCCAACCCCGGTCGATCCACCATCGGGCGGGTAAAACGCAGGGCATCCCGTCTGCCCTGCTCAGCCAGTTTAGAGAGCGCCGCACCCCCGGGATACCCCAAGCCCATCAGTTTGGCTGATTTATCAAACGCCTCACCCACGGCATCATCAATACTTTCGCCCAATAAGGTATAACCGCCCAGGCGCTCGACGCCGATAAGCTGGGTGTGACCACCGGAAACCAGTAACGCCAAAAATGGAAAATCAGGCTGCGGTTGCTCGAGCAAAGGCGCCAAGACATGCCCTTCCAGATGATGCACGCCCAATGCGGGTCGATTCAGCACCCGCGCCAAACCTTTGGCAAAGGCAGCCCCGGTCATGAGCGCGCCTTGCAGACCGGGGCCTTGGGTATATCCCACCGCATCAATCTCGTGGCGACTCATACTCGCCTCTGATAATGCGGCCCTGAGCAACAGGGGGAGTTTGCGCACATGATCGCGTGCGGCCAGCTCCGGCACCACGCCGCCATAGCGGGCATGAACCTCTGTTTGCGAGTGAATTTGGTTCGCCAGCAAACCACGCTCGGTATCAAAAATCGCAATCGCCGTTTCATCGCAAGAAGTTTCGATGCCAAGCACTCGCATTGCGCCTACCTTATTCATAACTAAAGTAAGGAATCATACCCCAGAGGCCCGCCGCAGGGTGACCCACGAAAATCGCCCTGTTAAAAGTCACTCATGCACAATCGCGCGCAACGATCACGGTTCACGATGACTTACCACCATCAGTGCACGGGCGGCTTGGCACCGGTTGATTCCTCGTGAATGATTTGATCAATCACGGCTTTCACTTTAGGCGTATCCCAATCAATGGAGGCATTGACCGAGTAGCGAATCCGCCCTTGCGCATCCACTAAAAATGAACTGGGGAAAGCAAACACGCCCCACTGCGCAGCGACGTCGCCTTGGCGGTCAATCAGCACCGGGAAAGGCACACCAAACTGCTTCATAAAATTAGCGACTTGATCGCGGGATTCTTTGAAATTAATCGATAACACCCGTAATTGGTTTGTGGGATAAGCCTCGGCCAAGGCTTTCATTGAGGGAATTTCCTCAATGCAATGCGGGCACCATGTCGCCCAAAAGTTAACCAAGGTCACCACCGGGCGATCACTGACTGCGCCATTGATGAGCCGGTGAATGTGACCGTTCAAATCAGGCAGTGCAAAGCGAGGCGCTGGCTTATCAGGGACAGCAACCAAGCCAAACTGTTGCTGAATCGGTTTTTCCAAGGTCTCGTTAATCGGTAAAACCGCCGTAGGATGAACTGCCTGCGCCAGCAGTTTGCCGGACTGAAGAATCTCATCAGGCAGGGCTTGCATGGCTACTGCTTCTTGAGGCTTCATAAACTTTGCCAACTGCTTGAACGTCTCATTTTGCGGGGTGTGCAAGTGCAGCGGGAAATAGTCACGCACATTCGGAATAATTCGGGCAAACGTCGCACTGCCTGCGCCCTGCAGCACATCTAATAGATCACCCAAGCGATTACGGTTCACGCCGCGTTCAGGTTCTAGAATCATCACGGGCATATTGGTGGCTGGCACAATGCCCAGAAAGCTGGGGTCTTGACCCGCGACGGGTGTCCCACGATACAAATTCGGAAACAGCAATACCGCACCGGTGACCGCTTGAGTATGACTCACCGTGGCTTGCCACTCGCGCAGGCCGCGCAGAATAGGCACGGCCATTCGATCCAATCCCACCACCGTTACCGGGCGACCGGTTTTTACCCCCGCCGCAATCAAAGCGGCTACACCGTGCCCATTCAAGTCCCGCACGGCATCATTCGAGCGCGGTAACAGCAGTGAATCAAGTAAATCCACCATCCAAACGGTCGCGCCGCGTCGCGCCAGAGCGTGCGCTAAGGCCTGCTCCCCAATCGTTTGACCATATTGATTACTCAGCCAAAGAAACAGCGGCCCTGGATTGTTGGCTTGGGTATTTTTTTCACCGATCACGGTGACATCTAATTCATTTCCTTGCGAACCATAGGGCAGAATGAAATCAGCATGGGCTGAAGAAAAACTGAAACTTAGCATCAACCCAATCAAGATGTACAAACCCATTCGCATATCATCACCCTCTGAATTCATGAATTACGCCTACGGCATAAAGTAGACAAAGGAAACATCCAGAATCACCTCCCGGAATACCAAGCCGTCTATTACAATAGCCACTATCTCGCTTGAAAACATTAACAACCTAACAATGATACTCGCCATGCATACAAACGCCATTCCCTTGCTCGAATCCCATATCAGTACGCTGACTCTGCTGCATCGCGGCAAAGTTCGGGATTTGTATGCCATTGACGCGGATCGTTTACTTATTGTGACCACCGATCGCATTTCGGCGTTTGACGTCATCCTCCCCACGGCCATTCCAGATAAAGGCCGCGTGCTGACGGCGATCTCACAATTTTGGTTTGCCCGAACCCAAAAACTGATACCGAATCAACTCCTTGCCGATCAGTCGCTCGCAGAAATCATCCCGAACCCCGATGAGCGCGCGCCGCTAGAGGGCCGGAGCCTGATCGTGAAACGCCTTAAAGCACTGCCCATCGAGGCGGTGGTTCGGGGCTACTTGATCGGCACGGGCTACAAAGACTACCAAGCGACCGGCGCCGTTTGTGGAATCACCTTACCATCAGGATTGCCCTTGGCTGCCCGCCTGCCCGAGCCCATTTTCACGCCGGCAACCAAAGCCGCCGTGGGCGATCATGATGAGAATATTGATTTTGCGGCCACGGTAAATCTATTGGGTGTAGAACTCGCGGAACAGGTGCGTAGTATCGCGATTCACTTGTACGTCGAGGCCGCCGCCTATGCGCTTGAGCACGGCATCATCATTGCCGATACCAAGTTCGAATTTGGGCTTGATAAGAACGGTCAGCTGTATTTAATCGACGAGGCACTCACGCCTGATTCATCACGCTTCTGGCCAGTCGATCAATACCAGCCGGGTATCAGCCCGCCGTCATTCGACAAACAATTTGTTCGTGATTGGCTGGAAACGCTGGATTGGAATAAACAGGCGCCGGGCCCGGAAATTCCGGCGGACATCGTTGAACAAACCCGCGCCCGTTATCTAGAAGCCGAACGTCGTCTCACGGGATGGTCAACCGGCGCCCGTGATCTGCCAGTGAATTGTCCGTAATCCGAGAGAGCAAACGCAACCACACCCATGCGCGACAAGCCGAATTCCCCGCAGCTATCCCCGCAACCATCCAAGGGCTGGGTCATTCTTGCCACTGATACGGGCGTAGGCAAAACCCTGATCGGATGCGCGCTCGCTGAGACACTGCGAGCTCAAGGTGCGTGCGTGCGCGTACGCAAACCCGTTGAAACGGGCTGCGCAGAAGATGAGGAGGAACTGGTGCCTGCCGATGCGATTGCGCTCTGGCAGGCCGCAGGAAAAATTGAACCGCTAGAAACGGTTTGCCCATTGCGCTTTCGGGCGGCACTGGCGGCACCCCAAGCGGCCGCAATAGAGGGGAAAACACTCAAGTTTCAACGCGACATTGCGCCCCATTTACCATTTGCGCACAGCCCGGCCGCGTGTCTAACCGGCAACCAAAATCAGCACGAATATTGGATTATTGAAAGCGCGGGTGGGGTACTATCCCCTTTAACCGACGATACCCTTAACTGCGAATTGGCGCGCTACACGCGGCTTCCGGTTCTGCTGGTTGCACCAGATAAACTCGGAACGCTCAGCGGCTTATTTAGCGCGATTGAAGCACTGCATCAGCGCAATATCCCCCTGGTAGGCATTATCCTGAATCAATGCTCGGAAGCGCCAAACACACCTACCGAAACCCTGTTAAACAATCAAGCACTGCTTCAGGAGTGGCTACCCCGCCTGATGCCGAGCGTGCCGCCGCCTGATATTTTCGTCGTGCGATACAACGACTCCGCGCTCGACCTCGCCAACCGATTAATCGCCCAATGATCGATTTTTCGCCAACTGCACTCAGATCCATTTCGTGTCATTGGCTTGCGATAATCAAAATCTGCCCCGGTTTAAGTGCCTCAGAGGACTTGAGTCGATTCGTTGACGCAATTCGAGTCACCGTGGTGGAAAATTTCTGCGCCACGTTCCACAAGGTATCGCCCTTCCTTACGGTGTAGTGACTGGCGCTTCGTTTCGCATTCTTTTGCGCCACCAATTGGGTTTTGACTGGCGCATGCACTTCGCGCACGGTATGTTCCGTGCCCCGACGGGCCACGGCAGCCACCATCAATTTTTGACCCGGCTTAATATCTTCTTGTTTCTTTAAGCCATTCATCCGTTGTAAATCGGCCAATTCCATATTAAATCGACGAGCCAATCCCCATAAAGAGTCGCCCGATTGGACCGTGTACAGACGGTCTGCCCCACTTGCTATGCGCGATTTCTCACCGCGGCCAAGGGGGACAATAATCGTTTGACCAGGGCGAACGTACGCGGAACTCAGCCGATTAACCTTGATTAACTCATCCGCATCACACCCATAACGATAGGCAACTTTATGGAAACTATCCCCACGGCGCAACGTATAGCGCCCCCAATCAATCGCCGACTTTTCGGCTTCTTCCAAGGCGCCGGGCGTAAATTGATCCGCAAGACTTTTAGGCACCAGCAAATTAGCCGTTTTCGGGCCGGTAATGAGTTTATCGAATCCCGGATTAAGACGATACAGTTCCTCATGTGACACACCGGTCAAGGTTGCCAGCTTACTCAAATTAATGGGTTTGTTCAGCTTAATCTCAGTCAACACCGAAGCATTGGGAACCGGATAAGGATTAAACCCAAATTTCTCAGGATTACTGAATATAATAATCAATGCATAGAGTCTGGCGGGATAATCCGCCGTTTCTTGACTTATTTTTGTCAAGCTCCAAAAATCGGGGGATAATCCTTTGGTTTGATTATAATCAATTGCCTTTTGCAAAGTACCTTCACCCCCATTATAAGAGGCGATGATGACGGGCCAGTTATCGTTAAACATGACTCTCAGTCGAGAAAAATATTGCGCTGCGGCTTCAGTGGATGCTTTGATATCACGACGACCGTCGTACCACGTGGTGCGCTGTAACCCAAAATGCGTGCCCGTACTGGGGATAAATTGCCAAATTCCTGCTGCATTACTGGTCGAAACCGCTTCGGGACGGTATGCGCTTTCGACAATTGGCAAGAGCGCCAACTCTAACGGCAGATTATTTTCCTGCAAGTCTGTGACAATCATGTGCAAATAAGGCTCAGCGCGTTCCGTCACGCGTTGCAAATAATCGATATGACTGGCATAAAAAGCCAATTGCGTTTGTATTCTGGCATTATTTGGAACAGGCAAGGTAAATCGTGCTGCAATGTAATGCCATAAATTGCCATCGTTCATCCACGCGACTCGGCGTTCGCTTTGCGCAGAAGAAGTGATCGCCGGTAAAATACCATAATCTACCGAATCATCGGCCTCGACCGGGGTAACGGGTTTAACTGCTGCAGAAGATTCACTATCTGGCTTGGGCAAATTAGCGCAACCACTTAATGCCATCACAGCAGGAATGAGTAAAATAAAAACTGCGCGCAATGAAAAATATTTGTACAAAGCAGAACATCCACGAGTATAAATTATGTCAGGAAAAAACTTCATTAATAATATTATTTAAACGACAAAGGAGGCAAACCATCAAACTCATCTTTCCAGCGACGCAATACCCCAAAGGCTTGCGCATCACTTAAGTATTGATGGGCGAATTTCTCGATTGCCTGCCGTAATAGTGGCGTGCGAATCCGCAAAAATGGGTTGGTTTGTTTCTCTTCGGCCAGGGTGGCAGGAACGCTCGGCTCACCCCGCAACCGCATGGGGGTCATCTGCGCTGCTCGCCGAGCGATTGACTGATTGTCAGGTTCCACAAATTGGGCAAACCGCAGATTGTCAGCGGTATACTCATGGCCGCAGTAAATGTAGGTTGCATCAGGCAAGGTTGCAATTCGATCCAAACTGGCCAACATTTGTGCGGCGGTGCCCTCAAATAATCGGCCACAGCCTGCCGTAAACAAAGTATCTCCGGTAAATGCAGCACCATCGGTGATGAAGGTGATGTGCCCACGCGTATGTCCGGGTGTTAACCAAACCTCAAAAGAACCCATGTGCGGTAAATCAATGACCGCACCGTCTACTTGAGGATTCGTCACCCAAGTCTGTGCTTCGGTTGAAGGGCCATACACGGGCACCGGATAATGGGCTCGGAATGCGGCAATCCCTTGAGTATGATCGGCATGATGGTGAGTGAGCAAAATCGCCTGGGGAATTAATCCCAACTCAGCGATTTTTGCTAATACCGGCTCCGTAGCACCGAGATCGACCACCGCACACTGGCGTTGATCGCCCTCAATCAACCACACATAATTATCGGTCAGTACTGGTACTGCATGGATCCGCATTGGGTTGAGTACCTCCGACTGCTTAAGTGCGCGCTTTTAAGCTGACACAGCGCCAACTCATTGTGTAAAACCGATGACAGTGTACAAATAAGTCCGCCAAGATCAATCATTACCATTTTGCAATCAGGGTCAGGAGTTGGAATTTAATGCCCCGTCAGACCCTGCATGAGTTTTTGCACATCAATCGATTGGTCTGGCAAGGCCAGAGCGCTGGCTGCGGGTGCCTGCGTGCTGACTGACTGCAGCTGGTACGCTTTGGCATAGCGTAAAACCCCCAAACCCCGATGCAATATTTCGGCGCTGCGTGCATCCCAGCCCTTGTGCGCCGCTACCCCGAGATTTTGCAAGGCGCGACTTAATTCCACCACGGTGGCGTTTTTGGTTAGAACAGCCTCATCGGTATGCGCTTTACCCTGTTCATCCCGCCAAGTCATGCGATAAATTTCACCCGGAACGCCAGCGACCGTTTCTAAACGCCCGGTCGCCTCAAACGCGGTGACGGATTTGGCGAGCTGCTTGTCAATTTGTCCACTGAATCCGCCGCCCTGGCCCAACGCGCGTGCCATCTGGTCCACATCAGCCACATTAGCCACAATTGGCATGCCGCCAATCTGGGTAATGGCAGAGAGTGCTCCATTTTGCAGGAGAATTTCGGCGGGTGGCCGCGTGATATCCATCCGCAATTGTTGATCGCTCAGCCAAGAAACCTGCACTTGCTCCGTCTGACCGTTGATGCTGGACTGCAATACCGCCTGCCCCGCTGCCCACACCGGCGCGGTAAATGCGGACAAACTCATCGTCATCAGGAGATATTTTTTCATCATCAGTTCCAGAGATAAAGGGTAAGTTGCCGTTGAGTTTTTCCCGTACCGTCTTTATCCGTAAAAACTCCATCGTCCAATCGTCAGAGGGCCGCGGCGGGTTTAAGTTCTCGCATCAGTACCAGCGCATCTTCGCGCCCATTCTTTGCCGGATAATAGCCTTTGCGAAATCCGACCTGTTCAAACGCATAGGCAGCATAAAGTTGGCGTGCAGCCGTGTTACCCACCCGCACCTCCAGCCATAAGCTGTCCATGCCCGATTGTTTGGCTTGATCGATGACAAACTCCAATAGTGAGCGCCCCACACCCCGGCGTTGCACCGAGGGATCGACGCACAAATTCAACACATGCCATTCGTCAAGAATCGGCATAACCACACTAAACCCAAGTAAACGCGGGCCACTAAATGCACCATCCAAGAAATAACCCGAGCGGATACAGTCATTGAATACCCGATCCGACCACGGATAGAGATGCGCCACCTGCTCAATGCGTTGGATTGCGGGTAAATCCTGTTCATCCAACCCTAAAATACGTACAGAGTCGCTCAGCAATTCCGGCACAGCCAGTAGCGGTTCGGATTCATGACTCATGGCTCGTCAAACCTGACTCATGGGGAAAAGACTCATTGCTCGATACCAACCAAGATTCGCCACAAACGTCTTTTTTCTGCGGGGTTTACCAACAAGGTACTGAATCGCCATTCGTGATGGCCAATGTGGATCCGTGATTCAACCTGTGTGGCCGCCACCGCTTGCGTCACGTCTTGGGTGTTGGCAATACAGCGGCGAATGCCCGCCAGCAATGAAGCACATTCCGTCGAGGGGGAGACAAAGAGCTGAATCGTTGCCTGAGTCAGGTCTGAAGACAGGGGTTGCTCTGCGGGGAGAGGTTGGGGCTCAGGCGCACGCCAGGATTCAACGAATATGCTGGGTGTTATCGCTTGCTCGATCGGCGCGGGCGGACCAGGTTCAGCCAATGGCGGTGGAGCACCCCGTTGTAGCGCAGGCGCACGCACAAACCACTGATCGATCCCGAGCCAATCCAGTGCCATTGATCGACTGAGCGGATTATCCATTGTGACCATTCATGCGCAGTAATCCGCTCACACATCCCCCATTTGCGGATGCGCACGTGCCACTGGCTTTTGCAAACGGTCAAGCGCATTAAGATAGGCCTTGGCCGATGCAACCACAATATCCGTATCCGCACCCTGTCCCGTCACAATGCGCCCAGCCCGTTCCAGGCGGACATTCACTTCGCCTTGTGCATCGGTGCCACTGGTGATGTTGTTTACCGAATACAGTTGTAAGGTAGCACCGGATTGCAACATGGTTTCAATACACACAAAGGCAGCATCCACAGGGCCTGCGCCTTGCGCGGTAGCGGTTTGCTCGGCGCCATCGACTGCAATTACCAAGATCGCAGTCGGAATTTCACCGGTTTCAGAGCACACTTTGAGCGAAACCAACTTAAGCCGTTCGATTTGTTCTTCATGCACTTCTGAAACCAGCGCTTGAATATCCTCATCGAAGATTTCGCGTTTTTTATCCGCCAAATCCTTGAAGCGACGGAAGGCATCGTTTAACGCTTCTTCGCTCGCGAGTGCAATCCCAAGCTCGATCAATCGGCTGCGGAACGCATTCCGGCCGGATAATTTACCTAAAGAGAGCTTGTTGGTGGTCCAGCCCACGTCTTCAGCACGCATAATTTCGTAGGTTTCGCGATGTTTGAGCACGCCATCTTGATGAATACCGGACTCGTGCGCGAACGCGTTGGCGCCGACAATCGCCTTGTTCGGCTGCACCGGATACCCCGTGATGGTCGAAACCAACTTGGAAATCGGCACAATTTGCGTGGCATCAATACGCGTGTCCAACTTGAAGACATCGCGCCGCGTACGTACCGCCATCACAATTTCCTCAAGCGCGGCATTACCCGCTCGCTCCCCCAAACCATTGATGGTGCACTCAACCTGACGCGCTCCGGCCAATACGGCAGAAAGCGAATTTGCGACCGCCATACCCAAATCATTGTGGCAATGCGTCGACCAAATCACTTTTTCCGACCCGCGCGTGCGTTCGATCAAGGTCGCCATACGTCCTCCCCATTCGGCGGGAGTGGAATACCCAACGGTATCGGGCACGTTGAGCGTGGTCGCACCCGCCTCGATAGCGGCTTCGAACACCCGCACCAAAAAATCGATATCTGAACGCACCGCATCTTCGGCAGAAAATTCAACATCGTCCGTGTACGTGCGCGCCAATTTCACCGCTTTGACCGCATGCTCCACGACTTGGTCAGGCGTCATGCGAAGCTTTTTTTCCATATGAATGGGGCTGGTGGCGATGAACGTGTGAATCCGTTTGCGGGCGGCGGGCGCAATCGCCTCACCGGCGCGCCGAACATCGCGTTCATTGGCGCGGGCGAGCGAACAAACCGTGCTGTTTTCGACCGTTTCGGCAATCGCACGAATCGCTGCGAAATCACCGTCACTGGCGGCGGCAAAACCCGCTTCAATCACATCAACGCCCAGACGTTCCAATTGACGGGCAATGCGAAGTTTATCTTCGCGGGTCATCGCGGCGCCGGGGCTTTGTTCACCATCACGCAAGGTGGTATCGAAAATAATCAAGGAAGGGGTTTGTGCTGACTGATTCATAATTCTCGCTCCACAACGGGCTTTCAAAACAAGCTGTTGATGTAGATATATTTTGGATTTATTAGGTACGTTTTGCCTCGTCAGGCAGGTGGAATTATTTGCCGTAGGCCGGCAGTCGGAGCAAGCAGCAACGCACACGAATATCCCGCTGAACGCGAACGTTCGGCGAAGGGAGATTGCGTGGCGTAACGGAGATAATCAACATAGTGGCGTAAAAATAGCCTGCGGACAGAAATTGGTCAAGCAGCTTTGGCCGTTCAACGCGATAATAAACGACGGCGAATCCAACGCATTAACCCACCCAGCGCGGGCACACGGCTATACACCTGCTCCGCAGTATCCCAAAAATCAATATGTTCACGCACTAAACCACACTCATCAAACGCCACCCGACTCACCCTGGTGATGCAGCCAGCCCCAGCATCAAAATTTGTGTCAGAGCGCGCGCCATAAAATTACGCTTGAGCACAGTCAATCACAGTACCGTCCCATTAAAATTGGGGTTCAAACCAAAAATCCTAAAAATAGACACTGAATCACTCACCAACCCAAGGCCATAAATCAAAAAAACGACTACCCCCTGCATGCAGGGGAAAGCCTGCTACAATTTTCGATACAAAAGTTATACGCTTAGAACAATTCCCGACGAGACCCGCATGAACGATCCCATTCAGCATGAATTCGATTCTGATTCGGCGCAAAACGATGTGCAGGCACAGGATGACCTCCAAGCGGCCAATCCATCAGACGGGCTGGAACCCGCTGAGCTGATCAACAGTGAAGAGGGGCTGTTCCCGATCCGCGCCGTGGCGCAGCTGACCGGCATTAACCCAATTACCCTGCGCGCCTGGGAACGGCGCTATAAATTGATATGCCCGACACGAACGCCCACAGGGCACCGCCTGTACAGCACGACTGACATTCAACAAATTCAACGGGTTCAATCATTATCCGCGCAAGGCGTGGGCTTTCCACAGATTGCCACCTTGCTTGGGCGTGAGTCGCGCAACACACAAACCAAACCACGATTCACCCAACCCTCGCCCTTTAACTCAGAGATCGACGATCAATCCGTACAAAATGGGCCGTTTGAAAAAACCCAAGAAACTGATTTTCAAGCGAAGAGTCTCATTGAGCGTTTGAAGCAGGCCGTCATGCACCTCGATCCGCTCGCGCTGCGAGCCGTTGAACAGCAAGCGCTCTTGTGGCTCCCACCCGAATTTGTCATGCGCGCGATTTTGATTGAAGGACTCAATCAGCTCGAACAACGGGAGGCATGGCCAGATCGTGATCTGAGCTTGCATTGGCTTGGCCACCATCTGCGTCAACGGCTGGAATGGTGGCTATTTCAACAAGCACGCAAACCCGAACCCGACCGACCGCTTACTCTCATCGACACACGGGAAGCGGATCGCCCCTTGAGAGCACAAGAATTATTACTTGTTATGGGCCTAGCCCCAAATTTCACCGTAAAACTACTCCCCCCAACACTGTCTGAAGCGCAACGGGTGCGGCTCATTAACCGTTGGCAAGCGCGCCACTGGATTCGTCTGCTACAACCCACCGATGAGGCCGGCCCCGGTCCCGGCTCATTTTTATCCGGCACCACTCGCCTGCATTGGTGTCAATTACTCCCGGGCGAACACCCCTTGACCATCACCGCCGCCGGCGTGTGTCAAGGCGGCGTCATTCGATGTCAGCAATATTTGCTGAGACAATTGGCTTAAGGGGTTGCGGCAGCTGAATGCTGACCTGGCAGCCTATCGGACTTGCCCATCCGTTGCGAGACAAAGTCCGACAGGCTGCCAGGCACAAACCATTACCCTAAAATCAGTCCGCAGATGCTGGTATGATTCCTTTCGATTTAACTATTCGCACAGGGGTGGGATGACGATGCTGGATTCCAAATTACTGCAAAAAGCAGTGGATGCATCCAACGATGGGATCGTCATCGCTGAACAGGAAGGCAGCGATAATATCCTGATTTACGCCAATGCCGCATTTGAGCACCTAACAGGCTTCACCGCAGACGAAACCTTGTATCAAGACTGCCGTTTTCTACAGGGTGATGATCGAGATCAAATCGCGCTAACGGAAATTAAGACAGCCATCCGGGAAGGAAGACCGACCCGGGTTACCGTTCGTAATTACCGCAAAGATGGCAGTTTGTTTTGGAACGAACTCTCCATTACGCCCATTTTCAACGAGACCGACCAGATCACCTATTTTATTGGGGTGCAACGTGATGTGTCCGATCTGGTACGCCTCCAAGAAGAAAACCAACACCTCAGAGCCAGATTGGCACTGCTTGAAGCCAACACACCCCCAACACCAACCGTTCAACCCCCACAAAACACTGTGGCACCTGCGAAGTTTTGACTATAGTATGAAACATTCGCCTATAAACGGAATTATTGGTTACCCCACGCTATGACTCCTCCCGCCATTACAGGCCTGCTGGCCGCTTTAGTTAAAACCAACGTGATCGAGCCGCAGCGCGCGCTTGAAATTTTAGAAAAATCCCGCGCCAATAAAGAACCCCTGCTGCAAACTCTGATGGGCAATGGCGTTTCAGCGCTAAAAATTGCACGCGCCGCCTCTCAAAATTTCGGGCTGCCTCAAATAGATCTGGATTCTTTCGATACAACCGATCTGCCGATTAATGTCGTTCCGGCGAAATTGTTAGAGAGTGGCAATGCACTCCCTTTGCGCAGACGGGGACGACGTTTAACCGTAGCGATGGCCGACCCCTCGGATTTAGGCATTCTGGAAAACTTCCGGTTCAGCACCAACCTCACCATTGAGGTGGTAGTGGCCGAGGCGACTAAAATTGCCCGCCTGCTCGAAGAGGCCGCGAATAATTCCATGGCCGGGTTGGCCGATCTGGACGATGATCTCGCCAATATTCAGATCGAGAGCGATAGTTTTGCCTCCGATGAAAAAAGTGACGATCCACTTCAAGATGACATTGTCGTCAAATTTGTCACCAAAGTACTCACCGATGCCATTCGCCGCAAAGCCTCCGATATCCATATTGAACCCTATGAAAAACAGTTTCGGATTCGTGTGCGAATCGACGGGATCTTAACGGAAATCCCTCAGCCGCCCCGCCAATTGGCCGACCGCATTGTCTCTCGACTCAAGGTGATGAGCCGGATGGACATTTCCGAACGGCGCATTCCGCAAGATGGTCGAATTAAACTCAAATTATCAGCCGGCCGTTCCATCGACTTCCGGGTCAACTCCTGCCCGACGCTGTTCGGCGAGAAAATCGTGCTTCGAATTCTCGATCCCACCAGCGCCCAACTCGGGATCGACTCCTTGGGTTATGAAGAAGACCAGAAGCAGCTGTACATGAAGGCATTGAATCGCCCCTATGGCATGATTCTTGTCACCGGCCCCACCGGTTCGGGTAAAACCGTTTCGCTGTATACGGGACTGAACATTCTCAACACAATGGATCGCAACATTTCTACCGCCGAAGACCCGGCTGAAATCGTGGTACCCGGCATCAATCAGGTGAATGTCAACGCGAAAATCGGACTCACGTTTGCTGCGGCACTGCGTGCGTTTCTACGTCAGGATCCCGATGTCATCATGGTCGGTGAGATCCGGGATTTGGAAACAGCTGAAATTGCGATTAAAGCCGCCCAAACCGGCCACTTGGTGCTCTCCACGCTCCATACCAATGACGCGCCACAAACCTTGACGCGCTTGCTGAACATGGGTGTGCCGGGTTATAACATCGCATCATCCATCAACCTGATTATCGCCCAACGTCTGGCGCGGCGTCTGTGCAACACCTGCAAAACAGTGGACCATGTGCCGGATGAAGAACTCATCCGCGAAGGATTTAACCCGGCAGATGTACAAGCGGGCATGAAAATCTTCAAAGCGGTAGGCTGCGATCAGTGCACCAATGGCTACAAAGGCCGGATGGGCATTTATCAGGTGATGCCGGTCTCAGAAGAGATGGGACGTATTATCATGCGGGGCGGAAATTCGATGGAATTGGCCGAGCAGTCGGCCAAAGAAGGCATTAATGATTTAAGGCAATCCGGCATTCGCAAAGTGAAAGCCGGTATCACTAGCCTCGAAGAACTCAATCGGGTGACCAAGGATTAAGGGAGAACACCATGGCCGTTGCAGCAACCGCAAAGAAAAAACCCAAGGACGAAAAAACCGTCTTTGTTTACGATTCAAAAAATAAGGATGGCAAACTCGTTAAAGGTGAGATGAGCGCCCACAATGAGATGGTTGTTCGCGCCGAAGTCCGTCGTCTTGGGCTCACGGTGATCCGGGTCAAGAAAAAACCCAAACCCCTCTTTGCCAATACCGGCACGATCAACGCGAAAGACATTTCTGTTTTTGCTCGGCAACTGGCCACGATGATGACGGCCGGCTTGCCCATAGTTCAAGCGCTCGACATCATCGCGCAAAGCGCCGAAAAAGTGGCGATGCAAGAACTTATTACCACGGTAAAAAATGATCTGGAAAGCGGCTTAACCCTAGCAGACGCCTTGGACAAACATCGGCGCTACTTTGATGAGCTCTTCGTGAATCTTGTCCGCGCGGGGGAAAATTCTGGCTCGCTCGAGCTCGTACTCGACCGCATTGCCATCTACAAAGAAAAAAGTGAAAGCCTGAAAGGGAAAATCAAGAAAGCCTTGTTTTACCCGATCGCAGTCGTGGTGGTTGCGTTTATTGTGACAGCCATCTTGCTGATTTTCGTGATCCCCCAGTTTAAAGAGCTGTTTGATGGCTTCGGCGCAACCCTCCCCGCCTTTACACTTTTCGTCATTGGGTTATCCGAAACCTTTCAAAAGAATTGGTATTTTATTTTTGGTGGCATTGGCTTGGCCATCTTCCTGTTTGTGTATGTCAAACGGCGTTCCGATCCGTTCAATCACTTTCTGGATCGCTTGATTCTGAAAATGCCAATTTTCGGTCCTCTGACAGAAAAAGCGGCGATTGCCCGCTTCGCTCGAACGCTGGGCACCATGTTTTCCGCTGGGGTTCCCTTGGTTGAGGCCATGCCGCCAACTGCGGGCTCCACGGGCAATGCGATGTTCAAAGATGCCGTCATGAACATGCGCGATATCATCGCAGCAGGTTCGCCCCTCAAAGTTGCGATGCAGCAATCCAAACTATTCCCGGTGATGGTGGTGCAAATGGTCGCAATTGGTGAAGAAACCGGTGCGCTCGACACCATGCTGGGCAAAGTGGCGGATATGTATGAAGAGGAAGTCGACAACATGGTCGATGCCATGTCGAGCTTGCTGGAACCGATGATTATGGCGTTTTTAGGGGTCGTTGTTGGCGGTCTGGTGATCGCCATGTACCTGCCCATTTTCAAACTCGGTTCCGTGGTTTAATCCCGGACTCAAAGAAAATTCAATGATGACCCTCATCCCGACATGGGCAAGTTTTTTTGCAGAATATCCGCTGGCCTGGTTGATATTCGCCACGGTACTCGGTTTACTGATTGGCAGCTTTTTAAATGTCGTGATCCACCGCTTACCCATCATGATGGAACACGGCTGGCGACAAGATTGCCGCGAATTACTGGAAGTTGCACCCACATCACCCGCGCCCGCAGTGTATAACCTCATAACACCGCGCTCAGCTTGCCCGAACTGTCAAACCCCGATTAAATCCTGGCAAAACATACCGGTCATTAGCTGGGTCGCATTACGCGGCCAATGCGCGCACTGTGGCCACAAAATCAGTATTCAGTACCCCATGATTGAATTATTGAGCGGATTGCTCACCGTACTCGCTGCCTGGAAATTTGGGGTATCGGCTACCACACTTGCCGCCTGGATATTTGGCTGGGTTTTGCTTACTGCAGCAGTCATTGATTTAAAAACCACGCTCCTCCCCGATGTTTTAACCCTACCCTTGATGTGGCTAGGAATTTTTCTGGCCTTAATCGGCTCTGGAACGATCATTTCGCTCAAGGAGGCCGTGATCGGGGCAATGGTGGGATATCTCGCCCTGTGGAGTGTGTATTGGTTATTTAAACTCGCCACGGGGCGGGAAGGCATGGGTTATGGAGATTTCAAACTTCTTGCCGCATTGGGTTCATGGCTGGGGTGGCAGCAGCTCCCTTTAGTCTTAATTATCGCAGCAGGTGTTGGCGCCTTGGTGGGTATGGGTATGGTTTTGTTTTTGAAACATGACCAACGCATCCCGATCCCATTTGGACCTTATTTGGCGAGTGCGGGGCTTCTGGGGTTTTATCTTGGCGAGCCAATCTTGCGGTTTTATTTGGGCAATGCGGGCCTAAATTAATCCACACCGTATTAATCCACACCGTGAAACATTCAGATGACGGCTTATCTCATCGGGGTCAAAGAAGAACATGGGATTAATCATTGGCTTAACTGGCGGCATTGCCAGTGGCAAGAGCACGGTAGCGAGTTTTTTAGAAACCCAGAATGTCCCCATTATCGATACTGATCAGTTGAGTCGGGAATTGGTTGAACCGAATCGACCCGCGCTGAAAGCCATCACCGATGCCTTTGGTCAAACGATACTACAACCCAATGGGCAACTGGATCGAGCGGCGTTGCGGACCAAAATTTTTAGCAATGCGACATCGCGTAAAACGTTAGAAGCAATTTTACATCCCGCCATTCGAGCACTCGCTCAACACCGCGCCCTGGAAGCGGCGGCCCAATCGCCCTATGTGCTGGTCGTGATCCCTTTGCTCGCCGAACCCGGGGTGTATCCGAATTATCGCTGGCTAAACCGGGTTATTGGCATTCGAGCAACGCCGAATCTCCAACGACATCGTTTAATGCGACGCCCTGGAATGAATGCCGAACGCGCGGACCAAATGCTCGCTGCACAAAGCACCGATGAACTCCGCGCAACCATCGTGGACGATTGGCTCGACAACACCGGCGATCTGGCGCAACTCGAAGAGCAAACGATGCGTTTGCACCAACGACTCCTGACAGCCTGTCGGACTTAACGCAGTCCTGCTGCAGAAAAGCCGGGTTTGGTCCTGTCTCCCCCTCTTTTTCGTTCAATGGAACAACCATTCGCCTCAAAAGCGTGAACAATCCGCCTCAAACGAGTCTTCCCTTCGGGGCGGATGGTTAATCCGACAGGCTGCCAGATACCGCCAAACTCGTCATTTAAATCCAGTGGGCTAAATACCCCTTTTGAATAATTTCAGACAAGTGACCCTAAAAACCCGTTGGACACATCAAACGAATCAATGGGGAAATTCTGCCGCGCGCGTCACGCGCAACCACTGCTGCAATTGCCACCATGCGGTCGCCCCCACCCGAGATTGAGTCAACCATAACGCCACCCGTTGCCCTTCAACACTCACCAACTCCAAACCAACGAGGGATGTGCCCGTCCATAACCACCGCACTTCGCCTTCGATACGCGCGCCCGATGAATCCTGCCAATGAGCCCGCTCACCCCCCAAGGTTAAATACCCTGTGCCAAACCACGCAACAGGACGATTTTTTGCGAGAACCCATAAAAAAATAGCCGCCGCGAAACCGGCCGCTATCGACATCCCGATCGGTAAATCCAGCGCAACCCCACACAACCCAATGGCCAACGCCGCCAAGCCCTGCATTAACCACCATAGACGGGTTAAGCCTTTATCCTGCCAAAGCACAGCCGACCAAACGGAAGGAATCATCATGAATAGTCCTATTGCATGCCTTGAGGTAAAAATATCGAACGCATGATCATCAGGCCAATCGATCAGGAGCCGAACGGAATTCAAGTGGCCGACATGAAATTTCGCCCCATGCGAATCCCGTACCGTTGAAACAAAATGCGTCGGTACGACTGTGCCACAACACGCGTCAATGCTATCCTGTCAACCCTACCACTCAACTGAAAACTAATGCTATGAACACCGCGTGGATCAATTTTCTGCACGCTCAATCGCCTGCTGTAGCGGAGTTTAATCCTGAAAACACAGGGTGGCTGGCCTTAAGCAATCGCGCCAGCATCCGCGTTTCAGGCAGTGATGCCGCAGACTTTTTGCAAGCCATGCTCACGCAAGAAATACTTGCACTCACCCCATCCCACGCAGCGCGCAGTGCCCTGTGCAACGCCAAAGGCCGGATGCTGACCACGTTACTCATTCACCCGAAGCACACCGAGCAAGGCAGCGAATATCACCTCACTGTGCCACAGGATTTGCGGGTTGATTTGCTCAAAACGTTAAAATTATATGTGTTGCGGCGACGCGTGATGCTGGAACTCGTCGAAGACTGGGGGTTTATCGGCATACTGAACCCTCATCACACCCTGCTGCTGGCGGTGGGGATCGACGCCGAACCTGCTGAAACACTGGCACAACCGCAGTTGAATAACGGCCTGATTGCCACGTGGGAGCATCACGCTGCAACCCCTCGCCTATCACTCCAAGGTCCCCTGAGCGCCTTAATGGCGGTGGGGCAACAAATCGCATCACCCCGCAACGTATGGGTTGCGCCCGCCGTGTGGGATTGCGCCGAAATTCAAGACGGTATCCCTGAAATTCATCCAGGCACCTGTCTGCACTTTGTACCGCAGTGGGTCAACCTCGATTTTTTAAATGCAGTCAGCTTCAACAAGGGCTGTTATCCCGGTCAGGAGATTATTGCCCGTCTGCATTATCTGGGGAAATCAAATCGGCGGATGATCATGGGGCGCATCACGCACTCGGCCCCACTGCAACCGGGCACGTTGATTCACGTACAGAACACACCGGATACCGAAGCGGGGGAGATTGTACGCAGCGCGCCGTGTGAATCGGGCAATGAATCCGATCAACTATTTCTTGCCGTTATCCGTCTGAACCACGCACACGATGCCCTAACTGTAGCGCAACACCCCTGCGTGCTGTATCCCAGCCCGTTCGTGGAAGCCGACCCGGTGCAAACCCATTAACCCCTACATTTACTCTTAAAATAATTTAACTCACCTCCCAGTTTGTGGACTTTATTAACACACACAAAACCACCAAGACCCCATTGGGTTGAGTTGAATTAAACATAGCGATGGCATAAGGTATCTTTCGCTATCAATCAAATTTATTGCAGAAGAAGTTAAGTCATGACAACAAATCCAGACATCCTCACCATCGGCAGCCGTCAATTTCATTCCCGCCTGCTGACCGGTACCGGTAAATTTAAAGACATGGCCGAAACACAAGCCGCATCAGAAGCCGCTGGCGCACAAATTGTGACCGTGGCCATTCGTCGCAGCAACATCGGCCAAAATCCGGGCGAGCCGAATTTACTCGATATTCTGACCCCCGATCGGTACACCATCCTCCCGAATACGGCCGGTTGCTATACCGCTGAAGACGCCGTGCGTACCTGCAAACTCGCACGTGAACTGCTGGATGGTCACAACCTCGTCAAGCTCGAAGTCTTAGGCGATGCCAAAACCTTGTACCCCGACGTGGTCGCTACCCTGAAAGCCGCAGAAATCCTGGTGGCCGATGGCTTTGAGGTGATGGTGTACACCTCAGATGACCCCATCATCTGCCAACGACTCGAAGAAATTGGCTGCGTGGCCGTCATGCCATTGGCGGCACCCATTGGCTCAGGCTTGGGGATTCAAAATAAATACAACCTGCTGACGATCATCGAAAATGCAAAAGTACCGATTATTGTTGATGCGGGCGTGGGTACCGCCTCTGATGCGGCGATTGCCATGGAACTCGGCTGCGACGGCGTGCTGATGAATACCGCGATTGCCGCCGCCAGAAATCCGGTATTAATGGCTTCCGCGATGAAAAAAGCGATCGAAGCCGGGCGCGAAGCCTTCTTAGCTGGGCGAATGCCGCGCAAACGATACGCCAGCGCCTCATCCCCTGTCGATGGATTGTTTTTTTG
Source organism: Pseudomonadota bacterium (assembly GCA_021801265.1). Taxonomy (GTDB): domain Bacteria; phylum Pseudomonadota; class Gammaproteobacteria; order Halothiobacillales; family Halothiobacillaceae; genus Halothiobacillus. The sequence continues at coordinate 344,033 of JAJYYE010000010.1, forward strand.
AGCCCCCCCATGATTGATCACCGAATACCGACCATACAACCAACAGAACAAGCACCACACCGCGCCATCCGTTCGTTTATCCGCCGTGAAGGCCGACTGACCGTCGCGCAAACACGTGCCATCAATGAGCTATTTCCCCCCATGGCGCTTGCGGGCATGGGCACGGCACTCGACTTATCGGCCGTATTTGGTCGAACTGCACCCCTGACACTCGAAATCGGCTTTGGCAATGGTGAAAGTTTGCTGACCATGGCCGCCGCCGCACCCGAGCAGGATTTTATCGGCATCGAAGTGCACCGACCGGGCGTGGGGCATTTACTGCTTGGCATCGAGCGTCTTGGGCTGACCAATATCCGCATTGTGGCGGATGATGCGGTTCCTTTTTTACAACAGCGGCTTAACCCGCACAGTCTTGATCGCCTGTTGCTGTATTTCCCCGACCCATGGCATAAATCTCGCCATCACAAGCGCCGGATCGTTCAAACCGAATTTGCCGATCTCGTGGCCGACCGGCTCAAACCCCGTGGCCTGTGGCATTTGGCCACCGATTGGGCGCCGTATGCCGAACATATGCGTGCGGTGCTGGACGCGCATCCTGCATTTAAACCAGAGCACAGGGATATCGGTGAGGCAGCGCGCCCCAACTGGCGCCCCGAAACTAAATTTGAGCGACGTGGCATCCGCTTAAATCATGCGGTTTTTGATCTGCTCTATCGGCGTACCGCCCGATAAACACACCTAAATTGGAACCAAGTGCCAAATTTTGCATCGGTTTGGCTTGTTCGACCGTCTATAAACGCCTAATATCGCCATGCTAAGTGAGAAATCCCCGAGTCGCATTTGATCAGCTCTCGCCGCCCCGCGATGGCCTGATCCAATGTGATTCTTTTTTTGTCTTTGAGTTTAGGAGCAGCTATGTCCGTTAAGCATCCCGTCGTTGCCGTGACCGGTTCATCAGGCGCAGGTACCACCACCGTTAAGCGCGCGTTCGAGCAAGTTTTCCGTCGTGAAAACTTAACCCCCGTTGTGATTGAAGGCGATAGCTTTCACAGTCTCTCCCGGATGGAATTTCGCGAAGCGGTAAAAAAAGCCGAAGCAGCAGGTAATTTCTCGTTCTCGCATTTTGGCCCTGAAGCCAACCATTTCGATAAACTCGGCGAGTTGTTTAAAACTTATGGGGAATCCGGCACCGGGAAAAAGCGCTATTACATTCATAGCGATCAAGAAGCCCTTGAGCATAATGCCCGCCTAAACACTAGCCTCAAACCGGGCGAATTCACCCCATGGGAAGATATTCCCAGTGGTACCGATTTACTGTTCTATGAAGGCCTGCACGGCCTGGTCAAAACCGATGCCGTTGATGCTTCCGCACACGTTGACTTAGGGGTCGGTGTTGTACCCATCATCAACCTGGAGTGGATTCAAAAAATCTTCCGCGATAACGCCGAACGCGGTTATTCCGCTGAAGCCACAGTGGATACTATCCTGCGTCGGATGCCAGATTATATTAACCACGTCACCCCGCAGTTTTCGCGCACCGACATCAACTTTCAGCGCGTACCCACGGTAGATACCTCAAACCCATTCATCACGCGCGATATCCCAACCCCTGATGAAAGTTTAGTCATTATCCATTTCAGTCGACCAACCAAAGTCGGGACGGATTTCCCCTTCCTGCTCTCGATGATCCCCGGCTCGTTCATGTCGCGCTACAACACCATCGTGGTACCCGGCGGCAAAATGAGCTACGCCATGGATTTAATTTTAACCCCACTCATTCATCAAATGATTGAAAAACGTAATGGCTAAACGTCGTTCATGGCGGGGTGAACACACGGCCCCCACTCAGGTTTAATCAAACGAAAAATCCCCGCGAAGTGCTTACTTCGCGGGGATTTTTTTGGTCAATAAAAACTCATTCGTACCCAAAACCCTGCTCACAGCGTACATGATTTAACATGCCCTTTATGGTGCCCCCCAACCCAAGAATCGACCCAATGCCGCGCTGACACGCGCATCACCGTGTTAAAAACACCCTCAAAACGCGCCCATACCGCGCCCAGCGCAAGCCACCCCAAAGGCCTAAACTCAAATGGCAAAGCCTGTTCACTCGTCGTGATGCCGATCTCACACAAGCCTGTTCGGTATTTGGCTGAGTGAGTCACCGTGTTCAGACCAACTCAATGCGGCGTTACTTTCCAGTCATTAAAATCAGCGACGTAACATGGCATCCAAATGATCAACTGCCTCGGCCCAATCGGCATCTTGCTCAAGTGATTCCTGCAAAAATTGAGTTTGTGCCGGCGTCCAGAATGGCGCATCCACCAGAGCTATTCCAGAGATCAGCCCACCGTGCCCAGCGATAAAGCCATCGATTTCAGCGGCGGCATTGGGTAACCCCAGTTGAGCAAACAAATCGGATAAGGGATGGAAAATGGCGTCCATAATGACTCCTTCAATTAAATTTTAATTATCCAGAAAACACTTAGCGCGATTCTATAACCGTTCTTGCGGATCAAGGGATTTTTGGCGCAATTGATCAAAAAAACGCGTCAGTATCCGATTTGCGCTCTGCTCGACTGAACCGCGCAACCGCTTGGCCAGACTTTGCGGCGGCATCTTGCGCACTTCAATAACCTTGCGCTGAGAAAATTGCGCCTCAATCCACGCATCACTCGTCGCGATCTCGTCAATTAATCCCAGCTTCAACGCGGTCGTACCAAACCAATACTCACCCGTTGCCACCACAGATAAATCTAAATCGGGGCGATATTCCTGCAGAAAATCCTTGAATAGCTCATGGGTATCATTCAATTGCGCCTGAAATTTCTCACGGCCTTCGTCTGTATTTTCCCCCAGAATCGTCAAGGTACGCTTATATTGACCTGCGGTGAGTAGCTCAATATCGACATCATTACGCTGCAACAAACGATGAATATTCGGGATTTGCGCCACGACCCCAATCGAACCCACAATGGCAAACGGCGCAGCCACAATGCGTTCGGCGACCGCTGCCATCATATAGCCACCGCTCGCCGCGACTTTATCAATTGCCACCGTGAGCGAAATACCCGCCGTCCGCACGCGCGCGAGCTGGGCCGCAGCCAATCCATACGAAGTGACCAAGCCACCGCCACTTTCCAAGCAGACCAGCACCGCATCAACCCCAGGCCGGGCGATCGCCAACACCGTTGAAATTTCTTCTCGCAGGCTCGTAACTTGGCTCGCGCGCATGTCTCCGGTGAAACGGAGCACATAGGTACGTAACGCGTCCTGGGTATGACTTTTTTCGGCCGATTTTTTCTCCTTTTGGCGCTGTTTTTGTATTAGGCGGAATTGCTTAGCGGGTAATATCGCCTGCTCCAAATGCGCTTGATTCTCAAGATAGCGCGTATTGAGCTCGGTAATTTTAAAATTTCCCGCTGCCTCCCCGCGCTGACGCAACCGCAGGGCAACCATACCCCCGGCCACGATCAATAGGGCGATGACAACAGTCAGCGTTTTCGCTAAAAACAAACCATAGTTGGTCAAAAAATCCATATATTCCTCAATTCAAACCCAAAAACATTAATTTAAGTATAACCAGACAAGAACATTCCCAACTGATTCAATTTATATGGCACTTGCTCCGTTTAAATCCTCAATGCGTGCTTGGAAAATTGAATACACAAGCTATTTGAAAGTTAGCAGTTTAACGTGCAAGTGGAGAATTCAACCTCTAGAATGATGCTCCCATTCATGTGCAGGATCGTTTGATGTTCACCAAAAAAATCACTGTCTTATTCACCGTTGCTCTCGTCAGCCTCGGGCTGATGTTTGCCTTAGGCTTACAAACAGCCGAAGCAAAACGTATTGGCTCAGGTGGAAGCATGGGTCAACAAAAACAGAGTTTTAGCCGTGAAGCAACACCCCCCGCCGCGGCCACACCGGGGCGGGCAGCAGCAGTGGCCGCACCCGCTGCTACCGGCGCCGGTAAATGGCTTGGCCCTCTGGCAGGGTTGGCTGCGGGTGGCATGCTGGCCGCCTTATTCTTTGGTGGTGCATTTGATGGCTTGAAACCGATGGACTTTTTGCTCATCGCCTTGCTCGTGATTGGCGCATTCCTGATTCTCCGTGCCCTGCGCAAACCCGCTCAACCTGCACAGAGTCCTTATGCCTCTGCGGGCGGGCCCCCTTCAAGCAATACGACACCAAATCATGCCGGCATGGTCAACGCACAGTCAGCTGCGGCAGGTTACTCGCCCAGCGCCTTTATGCGCTCATCTCCCGCGGCGCTTTCGGAAGCGCCGAGTTGGTTTGATGAAGCCACTTTTGTGAACGGTGCCAAAAATCACTTCACCAATCTGCAAAAATCCTGGGATGCCAACGATTTAGCAACCATGCGGGCGTACTTCACTCCGGAGCTGTTTGCAGAACTCGCGGCAGAGCGTGCACGAATTGGCAATGAAAACAACGTCACTGACATACAAAGTCTTGATGCGCAATTGTTGGATTTAAGCCGTGAAAATGACTATGTGATTGCCTCCGTCTTGTTCCAAGGGCAGGTTCGCGAAAATTATGGTCAACCTGAGGCCATCGCGGAAATCTGGCACGTTCGCCATGCGGCGGATACGGCCCAAGGTGATTGGTTGATTTCAGGCATTCAACAATACAATCAAATCATTCACTAAGCGCTCTAGCGGCAATGTGAGATCGCCCGGAAATTTCCGGGCTTTTTTATTGCAGATCCAATATGAATAAACAGTCATATGCGGGTAAGGACCTCGTTAAGCGGTGGCTCGCATTGTGGGCACTCAGTCAACAGCAGAGACATTCATCGACCCCACACAAATGAGACATGAGGACATTGCAATGAAAAATCGTTTAGTCATTCCCCTGATCGGTGGTTTAATTTTAGGCACTGCGGCCATCGTTCCCAGCATGGCACAAACCCCTGGCACTGCAAGCTGAGCCAGGCACTGTGCATGAAATTGATCTTGAACACGAGCAAGGCGCCCCAGTTTGGTCGATCGCCATTCAAACCCAAGCAGGTAAAAAAGAAGTACTGGTCGATGCGCAGAGCGGTGCCATTGTGGCGACCACAGTCGACAATGAGCGTACTGAACACGAAGGGAAGGACGAACAAAGAAAATGACGATCATGGACAAGGAGATAGCGCTTCAGACAAATAATTCCGTTTGCCCCCTCAGTACAAAGCCCGATGGTAAACATCGGGCTTTTCTTATGTGAAGAACCATCTAGCAGCCTGTCGGACTTAAGGAGGCGAAGCGATGTCGGCTGGTTGAGGCCAGATTTTGACGATTTTTTTGGTCAATAGAGCTATTCTATTGACCAAAAAATCGGTGGAATATGAACCAAGCACGGATTTACAGCCGATTTCTTTCAGTCCGACAGGCTGCTAGTGGTGACGCAAACGCCAGCGTAGCAATCGACGCCACGTAGACCATACCGGGGCAGATAAAGCATAAACCAACGCAATCAACCATAACGTCAGGGCGAAATCTTTTAAGGCGAGTACAAAGACAAGAATTAAAATCGGCACGCTCAAAAACGAGACCCGCAACCGAGGGCTCACACTCTTAAAGCTGTAATACGGCAAACTTGAGACCATCAAAAGCCCGGTCACTACGGTCATTACCCAAACCCAACCAATATTTTGGTAAAAAGGAACCCCGTGCTCTTCGAATACCCACACCATGCCCATGAGCACGGCGGCAGCGGCGGGTGAGGCCAAGCCAACGAAATATTTTTTATCCACCGTTTCAACTTGAACATTAAACCGGGCCAAGCGAATGGCCGCAGCGGCTACAAACACAAACGCGCCCAGCATGCCCCAGCGATCGCCAATGCCATATAAACTCCACAGGAACACAATGACCGCAGGCGCCAGGCCAAAAGAAATGACATCGGCCAAGGAATCATATTGCACACCGAAATCAGATTGGGTATTCGTCAGACGGGCTACCCGCCCATCCAGCCCATCCAGAATCATCGCAATAAAGACCGCAATCGCTGCCTGTTCAAAATCGCCTTGAATACCACGAAGAATCGCAAAAAAACCGGCGAATAACGCACCGGTCGTAAACAAGTTTGGCAACAGATAAATGGCTTTGCGGCGCTGTTTAGGTGTTTCTTTAGCCCCATGATCATCTGCGATGCGGGAAATATCATCCGATTGTTGATCCATTGTTGCCTCTCGAACGTGGGGTTAATGGGTATCCATTGTATGCATGGATCATGACGCAGGTGCGAATCTTGATGCGCTCAATCAAAAAATACAGGAAGACTCAATGCCGAAAAATAAAAAACCCAAACCATTCGTTTGGGTTAAATCCTACCCCGAATACAATGCGGGGCGCCCATCTCAAAAGCCTTCGCTTCAAGGGAAAACGATCACATACGGTGATTAATTGCGGTCTTTATCAACGATTTTATTCGCAGAAATCCACGGCATCATGCTGCGTAATTTCGCACCGGTTTGCTCAATCGCATGCGCCGCATTTTGCCGACGGCGCGCTGTCATCGAGGGATAGTTCGTTGCACCCTCAGAAATAAACGCCTTGGCATACTCACCGGAGCGGATATTGGCCAGCGCTTCGCGCATGGCTTGACGCGATTCGGCATTAATCACTTTGGGACCTGTGACGTATTCGCCATATTCCGCGTTGTTTGAAATTGAGTAGTTCATGTTGGCGATACCGCCTTCATACATGAGGTCAACAATCAATTTCAGTTCGTGCAGGCACTCGAAATACGCCATTTCTGGTGCATAACCCGCTTCAACCAGTGTTTCAAAACCGGCTTTAACCAACTCAACGGTACCGCCGCATAACACGGCTTGCTCGCCGAACAAATCGGTTTCGGTTTCGTCTTTAAATGTGGTTTGGATAATGCCGGTACGACCACCACCCACCGCAGACGCATAAGACAAGGCAGTCGCCTTGGCCGTGCCGCTGGCATCTTGCTGAATCGCAATCAAATCGGGAATACCACCGCCACGGACAAATTCCGAACGAACCGTATGCCCAGGAGCCTTAGGCGCAATCATGATGACATCCAGATCGGCGCGCGGCACGATTTGGTTGTATAAAATGGCAAAACCATGCGCAAACGCCAAGGTAGCGCCTTGCTTGAGGTTGGGTTCGATATCGTTGCGGTAAATGGCCGATTGGTGCTCATCAGGCGCCAAAATCATAATCACATCAGCAGACGCTACGGCTTCACCTACGGGTAAGACGCTCAGGCCTTCAGCCTGTGCTTTACGTGCAGAAGCTGATCCCGCACGCAAACCAACCACAACCTGCACACCAGAATCTTTCAGGTTCAGCGCGTGCGCATGGCCCTGTGATCCGTAACCGATAATGGCTACTTTTTTACCTTGAATCAGCGACAAATCGCAGTCTTTATCGTAATACACTTGCATCGAAACACGCTCCAAAAAATAAAATCACGAAAGTAGATTCACTCAGTGAAATTGAAAAAATTATGCATCCGGTACAGTCATGCCGCGGGGGCCACGTGCAACGCCCAAAGCCCCAGACCGGACAATCTCCACCACGGGAATTGCGCCAAGCGCGGTAACGAACGCATCCAGTTTATGACCAGGCCCCACCATTTGAATGGTATAGCTTGATTCACTCACATCGATAATTTGGCCACGGAAGATTTCAGCAAGGCGGTAAACCTCATTCCGGGAGCCCTCCAGCGCCTGCACTTTAATGAGCATCAGTTCGCGCTCAATGTGGGGTGCATCGGCCATATCCTGCACTTTGACGACATCAATCAACTTGTTGAGCTGCTTGATGATTTGCTCGATGATTTGTTCATCACCGCGTGTCACAAGGGTCATCCGCGATAAGGTTTCATCAACGGTAGGCGCTACGCACAGAGACTCGATATTGTACCCGCGGGCGGAAAATAATCCGGCTACCCGCGACAAAGCACCCGCTTCGTTTTCAATCAAAATTGAGATGATATGCCGCATGTTCTATACCAGGATCATTTCGTTCAAACCAGCGCCGGCAGGCACCATCGGATACACGTTTTCGGTCGGGTCGGTCTGGAAATCCATAAACACCAACCGATCACGCATCGCAAACGCCTCTCGCAGCGCAGCTTCGACGTCGGAGGCTTTTTCGATCCGCATCCCAACATGTCCATACGATTCGGCCAGTTTGACAAAATCCGGTAGCGCTTCCATGTAACTCATGGCGTAGCGACCGGAATAGAAAAACTCCTGCCACTGACGAACCATGCCAAGATAACGATTATTCAAGCTGACCACCTTAATCGGCAGGTGATACTGCAACGCCGTCGAAAGCTCCTGAATACACATCTGGATACTGCCTTCGCCAGTCACGCAAACCACTTCTTCTTCGGGATAAGCGAATTTCACACCGAGCGCCGCAGGCAGGCCGAAGCCCATCGTGCCAAGGCCGCCGGAGTTAATCCAACGATTAGGTTTATCAAAACCGTAATACTGCGCTGCCCACATTTGATGCTGGCCCACATCGGAGGTGACATAGGCATCGCCATGGGTAATTTCCCACACTTTCTGCACCACATATTGCGGCTTGATCACCTCACCGTTGGTTTTGAAATCAAGGCAACGCATATCGCGCCACTGGGCAATTTGTGCCCACCACGCGGCGAGTGCCTCAGGCTGTTTTGCACCGCCCGCATCTTCAATCAAGGGCAACATTTCTTCGAGAACCGATTTAACGGATCCGACAATCGGCACGTCCACCACGACATTTTTAGAAATCGAAGCCGGATCAATATCGATATGGACAATTTTTGCGGTGGGACAGAATTTAGCGAGATTGCCCGTCACCCGATCGTCAAAGCGCGCGCCAATTGCAATGAGCACATCACAGTGGTGCATCCCCATATTGGCTTCATAGGTACCGTGCATCCCCAGCATCCCCAGAAATTGGCGATCACTGGCAGGATAAGCCCCCAAACCCATTAACGTATTGGTGATCGGGTAATTGAGCAGTCGCGCGAATCGTGTCAACTGTTCGGCCGCCCGGCCAATAATCACACCACCGCCTGAATAAATCATCGGACGTTCCGCGTTAACAATCAGATCAATCGCTTTGCGAATCTGACCACTATGTCCTTTTACCGTGGGATGATATGAGCGAAGTGATACACTCGCAGGATATTCAAAGGGCACGATAACACGCGGATCGGTCACATCTTTTGGAATATCCACCACGACCGGCCCCGGGCGACCCGTGGTAGCAATATAAAATGCTTTCTTCATCGTAGCAGCGATGTCACGCACGTCTTTAACCAGAAAATTATGCTTCACGCAGGGCCGGGTAATCCCGACACTATCGACTTCCTGGAATGCATCATTACCAATCAAGCTGGTTGGCACTTGCCCTGTAATCACAACGAGCGGAATGGAATCCATATGCGCCGTTGCAATACCCGTAATTGCATTCGTCGCGCCGGGGCCAGAGGTAACCAGTACCACACCAGGCTTGCCCGTCGCGCGCGCATAGCCATCGGCCATATGCACTGCGCCCTGTTCGTGCCGCACTAAAATATGCTTTACCTGCTCTTGCTGGAAGAGGGCATCGTAAATATGCAGAACTGCCCCACCGGGGTAGCCGAAAACTGCATCGACCCCTTCCGCCTTGAGGCATTCCACCAGGATTTGACCACCGGACAATTCCACGCGTTTTCTCTCTATTTAAGTTTTATTGAGCTAAAAAAGCACCGCAGTCCGCGCTACTCACTGCGCCAAAGTGATGGCTAACGCGGATCTGATGCCTAAAGAAGAGCGCTTGGCCGAGCCAAACGCTCAAGATATTCAATCCAAGCCGGGTAATATAGCTGGATATGCGGAAAATTGCACCGACGCGATCCAGCCGAGACTCGCCATGAGCAGGTGGCCTAGCCAATTTCACCTGTTCACTTTTCGGGAAAATCAAGCACACCCTGTTAATTTAAAATGAACCAAAACCGTTGCTTGAACCCGTTGAATCGCTGACAACCGTGCCGCCCAATGCTTTGCGCAATATACTTTTGATGGCGTCGGGCGAATTGCGCAACTTAAAGAAAGACGCATCCCCACCCATCATGGGCAAATCCGGAAAAAAAAGCGCCAAACAAAACCGGAGATTAAGCGCTTCAGCGTTTTTATCCTTCAGCAATACCTCATAAGGTAAAAACGCGTACCGATGCGGCTTTCCATTGTCGATAGAGTCCACCAAATGCAGACCGTTTGCATCGCCATTCTTTGGCGCGAGATCGACCCCATAAATGACTTCGTTTTTACCCGGGATTTTGATTTTATACACAAGACCGACACCATCTTTGCCCGCCTGGAGTCGACTCGTTATCTTCTGTTCGGCATCCTGGAACCCTGGAAAATTCCCTAAATCCACAGGATCAGTGAACGTTTCCATACCAAACGCGTACTGAAAATGGCGCAGCTGCTCCACCGTTCGAGGCTTGGCACCAAAGGATTTTTCAGCGCCTAAAATAGTGGCCAAAGTTTTGGCCACATCAGCATTATCTGAAGCCATTTGGTACCCATTGGCAACGTAAACCGGATTCATATAAGTCACAAAGGTTTTCCCCTCCAGCGCCTCTAAAGCAACGCTGAGGGTGGCACCATAAGCCCCCCGATCAGTCGCCGCTGCATTTTTTAACATGCCGGGACTGGTGGCGGACACAATGATCACATTTTTTTGGGGGGAATAATGCCCCACCACCTCAAACCCTCCTTTCGAGAGCGCCGCCTGAACCGTTTTATCCGCATCGGCGAGTGAAGCACTCAGGCCAGTCCCTTCAATAAAGGGCTGCAAACCCGGCGCCTCTGCGTGAGCGGGCATAATCCCGCTCATCAATGGAATAACAATCAACAAACGCATGAATTTCAGCATCGAACCACCCCGGTTTTTTTCATTATCAATATCAGGCCAAAAGCAAATTTTCACCGAGCTCCAAGCCTCATACCCTTATCAAATGACAACTAAAGATACAGCGACACCGTCACTTCTCGTGCTAACAAATAAAATCGAGCAGCGCCCGCCAGCTCAGCTTGCGGGATCAAATCAGCCACAGTAAGTAACGATGAATCGAGTGAATCTGCGCAGGCAATGAACAGCACCCCGTCACACAAACAGAGCGCGCGCAATTCAGCCAACTCAGGATCAACCCCTTCAGCACGCAACCAATTCAAACCGCCCTGGGTAAAAAAAATCCCAGCAGAATCACCCACTGCCACTGCGGTCAGCGCCAAAGAAAAAGCGGTTCTCGCGGCATCATGCGTCCCTTTGGAAAGAATCAGCGCAAGGCCATGACGCACCAAAGATTGCTGGTTCTTCATGATGTCGTCGTTAATCACAGACCACGCGCCAAGGTGATTTTCAAAAACATGGGAATTTCATTCTCTTGCTCAATGCCAATGAGCGCATGGCCCGTTTGAGCGCAATAGGCTTTAAAATCTGCAGGCGCACCCAAATCAGTCGCCCATATCTGAATACGCGCATCGACTTCCATGCCGGCCAGCGCTTTACGCGCACGCAGCAAAGGTAAGGGACAACGTAACCCACGTGCATCAATCACATCCACAAATGAGGTCCCCGTTACTCAGGAGAGACGAGCGGCAAACCTGAACCTGCCCAGTACATCACGCCGCCTTCGAGATTGTATAAGCCAGTCACACCTTGCCCAGCCAAAAAATGACAGGCTTGAGCAGAGCGCGCACCACTGTGGCAATAAATCACCACATCCCTATCGGACTTAAACTGATCAAGACTGAGCGGAACCAAATGCAAGGGCACCAATTTTGCCCCTTTGATCACACCTCGCGAGGTCTCGGATGGACCGCGCACATCGATAAGCATCACTTCGTGTAAACGCCCGTGTAATTCATCCGGACCAATATTTTGAAAACTCGACATCCTCAATACCCACCACCAAATCAATTGAAAAACTAAAAGAACAAAATTCGGGGCATAAATTTTGAGCCGGTTGCAGCAAGTACCAGCCACTTGAACAACCGAAAACGGCATCAATCAAAAATAATTGACGCATTAATAACATACCCGCCAAAAACACCCCATCCAAAAATTCTTCACCCTCATCAAAAAAATCTCAATACGCTCCATCAAAGTCCATTGGGATGGAACGCCGAAACTTTTTTTGAAAAATTGTGTACTTCAAAAACGCACCACGTCAAGAACACAGTACATAACTTATGGCATAACAAGACCAAAACAGACTAAAAAATTGTAGTTGAATTGAATTTTGCAATAGCAGAATGGTTAAACGATGACAAAAGTGCTTACAATCATTACCTAATATAAGAGAATCAAACCATGGCGCCATAAAAAAAATTTTATTGTTTCAAAATCCAAGCGCACTAAAGTATGCAGGGTCGAATGACAATAAAAGGCCACCAAGCCAACTTGGCGCGATACGCGTCCGAAGAGGAGAGGATGATAATGACACCAAAGATCAGAACGTTAACCACAACAAGCGCAGCCGTCTTTCTGGCGATCAGTTTTGCATTTGCAGGTTCAGCCGGCGCCGCGGAGGCTTCTGCCAAGCCCACGCTAACCCAGGATCAACAGGCAGGTAAAGATATCGCCTTCAGCAAAAGCGAGGGCAACTGCCTTGCCTGCCACGCCATTGCCAATGGTGAATTACCCGGCAATATTGGTCCAATGTTGGTTGCCATGAAAATTCGTTATCCTAACAAGGAAGACTTATTCAAAGTCATCTGGGATCCGCGCGAGAAATTCGGGAAAGGCATCATTATGCCGCCCTTCGGCGATCATAAAATCCTGACCAAAGAACAGATCGACCAAGTGGTTGATTACCTGTACACCCTCTAAGCGCAGCGAAAATCTGGCTATCAACAACGAGGAGCTCGTTAGAATGAAAAAAATTGTACCCACCCTTTTAATTGTCGGGCTAATTGCGGGCATTGGCAGCGCCGTGGCTGCAGATGCAAAGTTCAACCCATTGAACAATCCCAGTAATCCCGAAGAATTTGCCAAGGAATTCCGTAACTATTTTTACCAGAATTTCCCGCAAATCAAGCATGACGAATACAACATGGGCACATATGGCTTTGATAAAGATGCCTACTCCCAATATAAAGACATGATGGAGTTCCCACCCCAGGATGATTACATTGCCAAAGGCAAGAAAATTTGGAACGAGTATCGCTTGCCAGACGGCAAACCCCTTTCTTCTTGCGTGGGCGATGCTAAGGGACTTCGGGCTAAATATCCCTACTTCAACCCGAAAGATGGCCAAGTGCACAACTTGGAGCTCGATCTGATCAACTGTCAGAAAAATGCGGGTGTACCGGCGGACAAGGTTTGGGGACCCAAGCAGGGCTATGCTGATTTGGCTGCTGTTTCTGCCTACCTGTCTAGTGAATCAGATGGCATGAAGGTTGATGTTCAGATCCCGAAGGATCCCCGCGCTACTGAAGCATTTAATAATGGGAAAGAGATGTTTTTCCGCAAAACAGGGCAACTCAACCTCTCCTGTGCAGACTGCCACATGTATCACGCCACACAACGTACTCGCGCAGAAATTCTGCATACGGGGATTGGCAATACCTCTGGGTTCCCCGTGTATCGCTATAGCAAACAAAACATGGTTACTCTGAATAATCGTTTGTTTGGCTGCATGCGCGATACGCGAGCCATACCGTTCCCGCAGTATTCTGAGCAGTTCCGTGACTTGGAATACTTCCTTGCCTATATCGATAACGGCCAAGTGATCAATGGGCCTGCATTACGCAAATAATTTTCATTAATTATCAGACTCACCAGCCAGCGAAAGCTGGCTTTTTTTGTTTCCGGCTTGTGCAGTTAGTCAGAGGCTCGCTAACGAACCGCATAAATTAGATACAAAATACCCAAGATAAATCCAGCGATAATCAACACGGCCACACCAAAATGGCGACCGATAAATTCAATAATCTCCGCTTCAGTTCTCTGTACCTGACCACGCCAGTCAAAATATCGCCGAATCACAAGAAAGGCGCCCACAACACACATAAAAATCAGGCCGATAACCAACCCATAGCGATGCAACCAATCAATAATCATATGAATATAGTTACCAAAAAAATATCCTAGAATAATAAATTCACTAATACCAATAATAACAGCGGGCGTATTAAAGCGTAAAAAAACACCATAATTAAGTTTAAAAACTCCGGCCATTGCCGGAGTAACCCAAGACAAGGGGCCACTGAGACGCGCAATAAATACAGCAAAAGCGCCACGTTTCTCGAAAAAAACCACCCCTTTCTCGTAGTTTTCACGGTGAATCAATCGACCGATCATCGGCCAATGTTGCAGCCGATCAAATAATCCTATGCCATAACGCCGCCCCATCCAGTAGCTTAAGTTATCGCCTAAAATCCCGCCCGTATACAAAACAGTCATTACAATCCACAGTTCAAGCACCTCCATCCCTGCAAGAATAGCGCCCGCAAGAAAGAAAAACTCACCGAACACAATGAGTGAAAAAGGGATAACTGTTTCAAAAAAAGAACCTAAAAATAAAATGGAATAAGCGTAACTACGGTGCTGCTGTAAAAATGGGATTATTTGCTCAAAAGACGAAAAATTAGCGAATGACATCGTATCCACGCAGTTTTTTCATACGCATGGGCATTAAAGACTCGACGAGCCAACGGAGCCCTTGCCTGAAATAACCCCTGGCCTCAAAACGACGCACCGAAGTAGCGACTTGATTACTGGGAATAAAGAAGAATCGACCATACCGGCGACATTCACGGATAAATACCAAATCTTCAGAAAACCTCAATTCCGGGTCAAAACCAATACCCCGAGCGATTGGGGTTCGTGCCACCTGAACTGCATAAGAACTTCGCGTCACACGATGAATAATATCGTAAATAATAAACCACCAGCGGGCATAAAGCCGAGCGGGTTGTGCGGGCAAAACCCGCGTTGTCCCGACACTGAGCCCCATCGAACCATGTCGATTAATCCAGGTATTAATCTGATGCAAGGCATGCGGTGCCAGTTGTGTGTCCGCATCGCAAAAAATCACCCATTCAGAATGAATTGATACCCTGCTTAACCCTGCGTTTTTTGCGTTAGAAACGCCCAGCTCGCTGCGTAATACCTGTAGCGATACGGGTGAATCTGAACTCACGGCGTAACGCTCGGCGATTTCCCACGTGGCATCCGTAGAGCCGTTTTCCACTATGATGACCTCAAAACGATCGGCGGGATATCGCTGCGCTAAAACCGCATCTAAGGTTCGGCCAAGCTCCGCTGCTTCATTGTGGGCAGGAATGATAATGGTGAAAAAGTTTTTATATAACAATCCGGATATCGACTCTAAAATATGCTCAACCGACTCCTCAGTGCGCCAAGGAGGTGAAAACAACTGGGTCTCCGTAATCTCATGTAATGCTGCAGTTAAATCAAAACCTTCTTTCTGTTCACGGGTAACAAAATGCTTCAAACTATCAAGATAATAGCCCAGATATTCTTGCTCAGTTTGATTTGGTGTAGGAATAAGCAGCGCCTGTTTACTATGCTCGACTAAATCCATGACAGTGGTGTAGCCTGCCCGAGAGATAATACATTTGGCACGACCAAACAACTCCTGCCTAAGCTGGCCACTGGCCAGGGGATGAATGATCAGGTTATCTTTCTGAAACTCTGCATATTGTTCTATATTAGCGGCAGGATCTCCCAAAATAAAAACCTTAATACCGGGAAGATAGCGGGCTTGTAATAATAAGTTTTTAACAAATGTTTCCTTGTGTTCCTGTAAATAGCCACTAATTACAAACAGGTAATCGATATCCTGATTCATCTCTAAATGAGGATAAGATGATAGAATTCCGATATATTGATTTTTTGCGTCATTGAGGACAGGTGTGTGTGACAAATTACCGGTCAAATTACTACTGGGACAAGGATAATCCGGAATAAAGATTTGATCGAACTTTTTCAATGCGGCAGCATTCAAATGATCACTTAACCAACTTATTTCCTGCAATCCTTTCGGTGGTATAAAAGCGATTTGATGAGAGAGTATAAACGAGGGCGTCCAGCGACTATAAAACCCGTATCGGCCATCACTAAATACAAAATCATATTCTGTGGCGGAGTGCTCAAACTGGCGATGCTCTTTCTGAATTAAAACCCAGGTTTTAAATAAATCAAAAATCAAAAATCGATAAAACCGCCAGCCAGTGCCGCGCTCTAGTGGGGGATAATCTTCCCTGTCTTGCCAGTCTATTGCGGGATTATCCGCCAGCTCTAAGCGTAAAAATGCCAATGCATTACCCGTGGACACGATGGTAATCTGATAACCTTGCGCCAAAAAAGCGTTAATTAATACCAAACTGCGCGTCGCATGCCCCAAACCCAGCGAACTCACCGCAAACAAGGCTCGGGGGCTGATTACAGTGGGTTTCAAGGCATTGGGGGTGGCTGGCTCAGTGGGAAAATTCACTGACTTATTTGATAAATACTCTAGCATTATTGTTCATTCAGTCGCGGCATGAGCTCCACCATGTTGCATGGTTGGGTCCGATGATCGAGCTGCTTTTGGATGATTTGATCCCATGCGTCCCGGCACGCACTGGTCGATCCGGGTAATACGAATAGGTAGGTCCCATTAGCAACGCCTGCTGTCGCGCGGGACTGCAGGGTAGATGTGCCAATCACTTGCCACGACACCCAACGAAAAATCTCGCCGAACCCTTCAATTTCCTTATCCATGAGCGGCTTGAGTGCTTCAGGCGTGCCATCGCGCCCCGTTAACCCCGTACCACCGGTCGTAATGACGACCTGACAGGCCGTTTGATGAATCCAGTGAGACACAGTTGCGCGAATTGCATATTTATCATCCCGCACGATCTGCCGATCAAAGATTTGATGCCCCGCTTGGGTGATTAACGCTTTCAAAAGATCCCCAGAACGATCATCGGCTAGAGAGCGGGTATCTGAAATCGTGAGCACAGCTATATTGAGTGGGATAAAATCACGCGATGTCATTGCGCATCTCCTAACCTATTGATAAATAATTGAATTTCATGATGTCAATCATGGTCCAATCGGAGCAGCTCATCTTGTGGTGAAGCAACTGCGCATTTTATACACGTTAAATGCTGCCCTAACATGACCATTCGACCGAAACTGCTTTCTATCCAGCTTCGATCAATCCACGGAGGATTATGCCGGACATGTTGATGATGGCCGCACTCAAGCCGGGCAAACCAATCCCCGTGGTTATCCCTGTGAAATGAACGAATGGCGCGTTCCGGTGCGCAGTCATTGACAGATGCCGTCATGGCCCTACTCGGTTTCGCCCCATTATTCTAGCGGTACCGCCCATAAATCATGTTCGTCTGCATCCGTAATTTCGACTTCAACAAAATCACCCGGCCGCACATCTGTGATATCGGGTAAATAAACCACGCCATCAATTTCCGGGGCGTCACCGGCACCCCGGCCAATCGCGCCCGACTCATCGACCTCATCAATCAAAATCGCCATCGTTTGGCCAATTTTACCGGACAATTTCGCCGCACTAATGGCCGCCTGTTTTTCCATAAATCGCGCCAATCGCTCCTGCTTGAGTGATTCGGGCACTGGATTCGCTAATTGATTCGCAGGCGCCCCATCGACGGGTGAGTAGGTAAACGCCCCAACCCGATCAAGTTGTGCTTCATCAAGAAAGTCGAGCAATTGAGAAAAGTCATCTTCCGTTTCGCCCGGAAAACCCACAATAAAGGTCGAGCGTAACGTTATTTCCGAACAAATCTCTCGCCAGCCACGAATTCGCTCAAGGACATTTTCACTGGATGCCGGGCGTTTCATTGCTTTAAGAATGCGGGGGCTGGCGTGCTGGAATGGGATATCCAGGTAAGGCAGCACCAACCCTTCGGCCATTAAGGGAATCACCTCATCCACATGCGGATAAGGGTATACATAATGCAGGCGAATCCACGCATCCATCTGGCCCAATTCCGCAGCTAATTCTTTGAAGCGCGTTTTAACGGGCTTACCACCGAAGAAATCGAGTTTATACCGGGTATCCAAGCCATAAGCGCTGGTATCTTGCGATACGATCAGCAATTCACGCACGCCCGCATTAACGAGATTTTGCGCCTCGGTCAGCACGTCACCGATGGGCCGACTCACCAAATCCCCACGCATACTGGGGATAATGCAAAAACTACAGCGATGGTTGCAGCCTTCGGAGATTTTGACATAGGCATAATGACGGGGTGTTAGCTTGACGCCGACTTGGCTTTCGAAACGGGAAAGCCCGCGCGGAGCAGGCATTAAATCGGTGAACGGATCGTGACGGGGCGGTACGTATTGATGCACTAACCCCATCACTTCGCTATACGCCTGAGGCCCGGTAATCGCCAATACATTGGGATGCGCCTGTTTAATCAGGGCTCCACCATCACGTGCGCCGAGGCAGCCCGTCACAATCACTTTGCCATTTTCGGCCAAGGCTTCACCGATGGCATCGAGTGATTCTTCAGTGGCCGAATCAATAAAACCGCAGGTATTAACAATCACTAAATCCGCATCTTGATAGGCGCTGGACAGCTCATAGCCTTCAGCGCGCAGTTGCGTCAAAATACGTTCGGAATCGACTAATGCCTTGGGGCAACCCAAGCTGACAAAACCGACACGCGGCACTGATGAATTCATAAAACAATGACTCGAGAGTTAGGGCAATTGGAACTGGAGCGATGGGCGTTAGCGTAAACGGCGTTATTCAGTTGGGCTGCCCTGGGTGGGCGCGACCATCTCGGTATACTCTTCCAAACGACCGTCTTCATGCTGGACATGCACTTTTAAATTATTTCGTTCAGCAAACTGCAGGATTGAATCAAACATCGCCAGATTTTCAGTGCGAAGATCGGGTTCAATTGCCAGCACTTTTTGCCCGTCGAGCACGGCTGGATGCAATCGACCCGAGAACACCAAACGATGCTGGTCAAACGTGGCATCCCAGCTGGCCAGCCGATCAATCCAATCGCTAGGGCGGAACCGTGCTCCGGATTTAGTCACGGATTCAATGAGATAACGATAAGACATGAGATTACTCATAATGAATTCTAGTGGGGGTACATCAATCTCCTGATTCGCATCAAGAAATCGAGTAAATTGGCTTGCATTCTAAATTAATTAAGCAATAAAAGCACTTGGCGGAATGCAACCGCTCGCCTAAAAGTCAGTTACATCAGTCTAATCGGAGTATTTTTCTTATGTCGCCCCCGGTCGCGCAACCCAAGTTTCCCGTGGTTATCATCAACACGGGCGGTACACTGAACAAGCGTTATAACCCAATCACGGGGGCGTTGGTGGTACCCGCTGATGAACGAGCAATTACCCATCTTTTACAGTCTGCCTTACCCAATCTTGATCTTCATCTGATTGGACTCATTCACAAAGATAGTCTTGATTTAACCAAAGAAGATCGCAGGCTCTTGGCCGCAGCCATTCACGCATTACCGAGCAATCTGAACAACGCGCCCATCGTGATCGTACATGGAACGGACACGCTGCACCTCACTGCTGAGTTCCTCAATAGTGGCGTGCTTAATCGGGTCGTGATTCTTACAGGGGCCATGCGCCCGGTCGAAATCGAGCCGATCGAAGCTGCTGTTCATTTAGGGCTCGCCCTAGGGTTTGCCGCAGCGCGACCACTGCCTGGGGTATATGTCGCTATGCATGGGCGGATTCTACCCTACCAACAGCTCGTTAAAAACCGGGATATCGGCGTTTTCCAAGCGGTTTGACGCGCCATAAAAAAACCCCGCAATCGCGGGGTGGGTTTTATCGTTCAACTCGAGATCAAATCACGATTATGCCTTGCAGGTGGTGATCCCCGGATTGCCCGTCATACCAATGAGTTTTGGCTCATTGATTTTAACCGGCTTGATATGCTTCTTGTCTTTCAACCAAGTTTCCACTTGATCCCAGATCATCTTGCCGGTATCGCCCGGAATTTCGCCCGGTTTTTGTATCGACGCCCAGCCAGCCACTTTGTATTTCTTGCTGGGATCAAGCGGTTTTCCGCCCAATTCCATTTCTGAAATACGCTTGCCTTTACTTTCATTCGGCGCACAGGCGTAGGTCATGCCACCGACGCGCACCATGTCACCACCTTGCTGATAGTACGGGTCTTTATTGAAAATGTTGTCGCACACATCCTCGAGAATCCCTTTAATCTGCTCACCCGTGAATTCATTTACGGTGACGTTCGGGTAGGTCAAGCCGACTTCGGTCATCAAATCTTCGTAGCGAATCGGTTCACCCGGAATCAAGCTGGTACCCCAACGCACGCCTGGCGAGAAGGAAATCTGGCAATCATTGGCATCAATCAGCGATTGGCAAATCAATTGATCCCAAGAACCGGTGAAGTTGCCGCGACGATAGAGCAAGCCTTCGTTGGTAGCAACGACTTCATCAAGCCGCTTTTTCGCATTAAAGGTTTTACCTTGGAAAGTCACGTCTTGATTGGTCATCTTCTCGATCAGTGCCGCCATTTCTTTATCGGGTTCGATGAAGTCAGCGAATACCGGCAGCAGGTGATATTTGAAATCCTGCATTTTGCCATTTTTGAAGTCCATATCCAGCACACCGAGGTATTTGCTGTTGGAACCGGCGTTCGTGACGATGGTTTTGCCGCCCGGATTTTTAACAATGGTAGGGTAAGGAATCGCATCATGGGTGTGACCGCCCAGAATCGCATCAATGCCGCTCACTTGTGAAGCCAGCTTCAAATCCACATCCATACCGTTGTGCGACAACACAACCACACACTCGGCACCTTCTTTGCGCGCCTTGTTGACCACATCCTGCATATCTTCGGGATTAATCCCGAACGTCCAACCTTCCACCATCCAACGCGGGTTGGCAATGGGTGTGTAGGGAAATGCTTGGCCGACAATCGCGACCTTGACGCCATTTTCTTCGCGGATAATGTAGGGCTTGAATACGCGCTCTTCGAAATCTTCGCTGCGGATGTTTTGCGCGACGAAGGTCATGTTGCCGGCGGCTTCGAGCTGCTTGATGCCATCCATCATGCGGTCTTTGCCATAGGTGGCTTCCCAGTGCGACGTAAATGCATCGAGGCCAAACAGTTTTTGCGCATCAATTTGGCATTGGGCATTGGTCCAAAGTGCCAGACCTGTGCCCTGCCAGTTATCACCACCATCCAGTACGAGTGCGCCCGGACGCTGCGCCTTCATATGCTTAACCAAGGTCAGCAGATATGCGTAGCCGCCCACTTTGCCGTATTTTTTTGCAGCCTCAACATAGTTCAAACAAGTAAACGCGTGGGCTTCTGGGGTATTGGGTTTCAAACCGAAATGCTTGAGAAATGCTTCACCGACCAAGTGCGGTGGATTACCTTCCATCGTGCCAATACCCAAATTGATGCTGGGTTCGCGGAAATAAACGGGATTCAACTGAGCATGAATATCGGTGTAATGCAGGATATGCACGTTACCAAATTTAGGGATTTCATACATATTGCCCGAGGCACGATTCACCTTGACGGTGTTCGCAACAGTTTGATTACCCGTCCCCGCCTGCGCGGTTTCAAGGTTGATGCCGGCCGCCGAAGCAACTGCCAGCATTTGCAAAAATTCCCGACGAGATAAATTCATTCGTTGATCTCCGTTATTGGATGTTCTAAGTACACACACGCAGGGTTGATTGCTAGCCCAAGTTTATTGCTGAGTGCGAACCGCTTAATTGTTTCAAAACCTATGGATCAGGCGAAACCGCAGCCCATAATTTAACCACACTGCCAGAAAGGACGACAACAAAGTTATTTATGCGCATAAAAGCAAATTAAGAAAACGTTAAAATAGCGTGCCTTAGCGCCTGTTCAAGGCCTTCATGATCTGAGGCCATACACGACAAAAATCAAGGAGGGGCAGCATACCCAAGGCATGTGCGCCCTTTTGAAGCGGCTTTAGCACCACGCCATGCGCTTGCCCAGGCACTTAAACGGATTTTTAGGCGAGTCGATGGGGCAATGTCGGATCGATTAAATCGAGCGCCAAACGCGCTAAAGCCAGCTCATCGTTCAGAGGGTGCGTAGCAGTTTGCAGGAATTCGAGTAACACCCGATGCAGTTTGAGCCAATGTTCGCCTGAATCATGCTGAGCCAAACGTCGAATCAAGGGGGCGAGCGTCACGGGCGCCTCGCTTTGGAGCCCCGAATGCAACCGCATCACATCCACCCAAAGCCGAAGCAGCCACCGTGCGAGGGTGTCGCGCTCGATACCTTGCCAACAGTGTACTGTCGTCAAGACGGCACCGTCATCCGTCATCAGTTCAACCAAAGCTGCGGTGGCCGCTTGCCAATCCCATGTCGGCAACTGCCCCTTCATGAGTTGCTCGTCATTCATAAACCAAAGCAATTCGGCATCGGTTTTTGCCACACTTTGGGTATCGCACAGCCAGCCGAGCAATGCCGAACGACTGGGCATGGTGACACTGAGCCGTTGTACCCGTGAGCGAATGGTCGAGGGCAATAAATCTGCCCGCTCGGCGGTCATCAGAAACAAACTCCCCGACGGCGGCTCTTCAAGCAACTTGAGTAAACTGTTGGCCGCATTGCGATTCATCCGTTCAGCTTGCTCAACGAAAGCAATGCGCAGGGGCCCATAGCGGGTGAAGCTAAATGTCTCGATCAGCGTCCGAATCTCATCAACAGAAACCCCGTGTGCCGAGGCAGCCTGGCTAACGCCTGTGCGGGTGAGCAAGTGAATATCGGGATGCGTGCCTGCGAGACGCAAACGGCAGGTGGAGCAGACGCCGCAAGCGCTTTCCTTCCCGGGCGTGGCAATGGGATCGTTACAGAGTAAATACGCCATGATGTTGCGCGCCAGACCCAATGTACCCAAGCCACGAGCGCCCGTAATCAGCAAGCCATGCGGTAACCGGCCTTGTTGCTGCATGGCAAGAAATCGCTGCCAGGGTGCGCGCAACCAGGGCGTTTCTTGCACAGGTATAAGTTCCTCCGGCCAAGCGGCGTCGGTGACAGAGGGATCGGCAGGCTGTTTTTTCTTCGGCGCGGCTTTAGCCATGGGCGACACCGACTTGAGGGGCAATGAACGGGAACCGTGCGTGCAATACCGCCTGAATGTGTGCCTGAACCTCGGCCAATGGGGCTGCGGCATCAATCACCGCAAAGCGGGAATTTAGCGCCGCCAATCGTAAAAACTCAGCACGCACCCGCTCAAAAAAATCCCGCTGCTCACGTTCGAAGCGATCGTGATTGTCTATGCCGCGGCGCGCCGCAGCGCGCGCCAGGCCAATTTCGACGGGCAAATCAAGCAACACCGTGAGTTGCGGTTCAAGCCCGTGCTGTGCGGCCTGCGCGAGCGTTTCAATCAACCCCCGATCCATCCCCCGCCCGGCCCCCTGATAGGCACGCGATGAATCTGTAAAACGGTCACAAATCAGCACCTTGCCTGCAGCCAGTGCAGGTTTAATCCGGCTGGCCACATGCTGCGCCCGTGCGGCAAACATCAACATGAGTTCGGTCGACTCGGCCAATTCTTCAGTCGCCGGGGTCAGTAAAATATGCCGAATTGATTCCGCCACCGGTGTGCCACCCGGCTCCCGGCTGCAATCAACCACCCGCCCGCGTTGGCTAAACCAATCGGCCACACCCGTAACGGCAGTTGATTTTCCGGCGCCTTCCACTCCTTCGAGGGTAATAAAAATCCCAGGATGATTCATTTGTTATTCACTACGGGTGGTGGAATCGATGGTGCGGTCTGAGTGTCATTGCGACTGCTCTCAACCCGACGCCACGTTTGTACCGCTTGATTATGCCCCTGCAAGGTATGGGAAAAGGTATGCCCGCCAGTACCATTCGCCACGAAATAGAGCGCATCGGTGGCATCTGGGTGGGTCACCGCCTGCAATGCCGCCTCGGACGGCAGGGCAATGGGTGTCGGCGGCAATCCGGCCCGGATATAGGTGTTATAGGGCGTATTGGCACGCAGCTGGGTGACCGTTAGGCTGCGTGGTGCAGTCAGCTCGTCGACCTGTCCCTTGGCAGCATCCGCCACGCCATAAATCACCGTGGGATCGGTTTGCAAGCGCATCCCCATTTTTAAACGATTAATAAACACACCTGCTACCTTGGCGCGTTCGCCCGGCAGTCCGGTTTCTTTTTCCACGATTGAGGCAAGAATGAGTGCGTCATAGGGTGTTTTAAACGGCAAATCTGGAGCCCGGGTTGCCCAAACCGCTTCCAGGTGCGTTTGCATGGCACGATACGCTTCCCGCAAAATTTTCCGGTCGGTTGTACCGCGCGTAAATACATAGGTGTCCGGGAATAACCAACCTTCCAAACTGTGCACGGGTAAATTCAACGCCTTAATCATCTGCGCGGAGTCCATGCCGTGCAAGGTGTGCTGAATGACAGGCTCGGCGGCTAAGGCATTCAAGAAATCTTGCGCCGTATTGCCTTCCGGAATGGTGA
The DNA here is from genome assembly GCA_021801265.1 of Pseudomonadota bacterium. Lineage (GTDB taxonomy): Bacteria > Pseudomonadota > Gammaproteobacteria > Halothiobacillales > Halothiobacillaceae > Halothiobacillus. Next base: position 368,552 of record JAJYYE010000010.1, read on the forward strand.
GGCGATAGCGCACGACGTCCCCGGCAACCAACCGATCCAGCCAACTCAATAAATGATCCTGCGGGGTTATTCGATACTCACCGGCTTTGATGTCCCGAGCCTGACCCCGCAGCCGTGCGACCCAGGTAAATAACGTCGGGTTGAGCTGCACACCCGCCGCATCGGCAATGCGCGCAATACGTTGAACATCGGCACCGCTCGGGATTTCAATCGTGATGGGCATAGCATCAGGCGGAAGCAACGGCCGCATGAAGCTGGATCCGAGAAACCCTACGCCCAGGAGAATCCCTAACAATAGGCCAAGGGTAGCTAACCACACCAACAAGAATCCGAGAATGCGCTTCATTTTAAATCATCACCCCCGTTAAAAATGCTTCTTGCTGCAGGGTGGATACCCACGCCGTTTGTGTCCACGATGGCATGGTATCGGGCCGATCTTGCGCAGCAGATAATACCTGCCACCGCGTGGCCAGTTGCCTTGCTGGCGCAAGTTCCAGCATCTGCCCCGCCCATGCGCCACCCAAATTCCCTTTAATCCGCCCCACGGGCAGTACGCCCCACACGGCATTGGTTAGCACCGCTGCCCGCGCCAAAGCCAAACGTCCCACGGCCAATGGCACAACCTTAACCCCTAAATGGGCGTTCAACACCCCACGCACTGTCCCCGCAATGGCCGAACCGCGAATCGGAGGGGTGAACCAGCAATCACCTTCCAGCCAACAAAAATTGCTTTGCGTGCCCCCTAAAATTAGCCCAGATTCATCCTGAAGCAAACATTCATCAACCCCGGTCGGCCAAGTTGTGCGCGCCATCACCTGCGGCAAGCGGTTCAAATGCTTGAGCCCCGTGAGCGTGGGCATGCCGCCTGCGAACGGTACGGGCAACACGCCCAACACTAATCCGTGCGCGTACCAGGCGGGATTAACCTCGGGCAAATTGTCGACCAATACGGTCAGACTCGGCTGAACCGAATCCGGGCGCCGATAACCCCGCTGTCCCGCACCCGCCGTATAAATCAGCTTGACCACAGCATCGGTTTTACCGCTCATCAAAACGGCGGCATCAATGGATTGACGCAAGTCTGTGTCGCAAGGATCAGACAAACCCAGTACACGGCAACCCACGGTCAAACGTGCGAGGTGCTCCGGCCACCATGCCAGCCGCCCCGCCGCTAGCCGTACGGTCTCAAACAAGCCATCGCCATAGGCCAATCCCCGATCTTGCGGTGAGACGTCAGCAAAATTCATTGCGGAACCGAATCCGTTGGCTCGGTTAAAGCCAGTAACAGTCCCCGGGCTTTTTCTTCGGTTTCGGCGGTTTCACGCAGCGGATCACTATCAATCACAATCCCGGCGCCGGTGCGGAATTCACCCACGCCATCGGCGGCTAAAAATACGGTACGAATCAATATATTACTATCCATCCGCCCATCTAAACTCACATAACCCACGCTACCGGTATACGGACCGCGCCCGGTTTGTTCCAATTCAGCCAGAATTTCCATGCAGCGTACTTTGGGGCAACCCGTAATTGTGCCACCGGGAAACACTGCCGCGAGCAAATCAAACACCGAATGAGAAGGATGTAATTGCCCCCGCACGTTGGAAACTAAATGATGCACATGCGCAAACGATTCCAGCACCATGAATTCATCCACCTGCACGCTGCCCGGCTGACACACGCGCCCCAAATCGTTGCGCTCCAAATCAATCAGCATCACGTGTTCGGCACGCTCTTTCGGATGCGCGCGTAATTCTGCCTGCAAGGCGTGATCACGCACCGAATCGGCATCCCGCCTTCGTGTACCCGCAATGGGTCGAGTGGACACACTACCGGCGATGTGATCGGCCAAACGCTCTGGCGAGGAGCTGATAATCTGCCCCTCGGCCAAACGATACCAAGCCGCGAATGGGGCTGGATTGTACTGCGCTAACCGCTGAAAAATCCGTTCTCCGGCATCCACTTGAGGCGCATAGAATCGCCAGGCACGTGATAAATTAGCTTGAAACACATCGCCCGCGCGCAGGTAATCCAAAATCTGCTGCACGCCTGCCTGATACCGTGCGGAATCATCCGCTTGCAAGCCTTCAATGACCAGTTCGCCCACAGCCATCGGTGCAGGGGAGAAACCCAGAATCGCCGCTTTAATGGCCGCCACCGTGGCGGGGTGGCGGCCATCATGGACGAGATAGGTGGTAGCCATTTGATGATCGAAGAGTAGCGCAGCGGCATGATACTGCGCCATCGCCACCGGGAACCCCACCCGATCGGCCGGGGCAAAATGAGGTAAATGCACACTCGGCTCGATGTGTTCGGCCAGTTCGTAGGAAAGATAAAAGCTCCAGCCCCCCACAAAGGGCAGCTCGGTTGAAAAATCCGACGCCAACCCGGGGTGCTGCGCCACCCACTGTGCCCATGCCCCAAGAAAATGAGTATTGGGAAAACTCATACCCGAAATATTCAATCCAGGAACATTCGCGGCAATCGGTTTCAACGCCGCACCGCCCAGCACGCCATCCCCGCTTAAACGCAGCTCGGATTCCGGTGCCGCCAGTAAAATTGACCAGCGCGCCGTATTTTTACCCGTATCGGCTGAATCACGCCCTGCCGCCGCGAGACTGGCGAATAAATGCGCGAATTGAAGCGGCGCTTGTGCCATTAACGCAGGGAAATCATTGGCGCCAATACCCTCAATCACCTCGATCTGCGGGCGAGTGTCGCGGGATTGTGCCGTGTTAATCGACATAATGAGAAGTGTAGATGAACACCGTTAAAACCGCCGGAAGATCAGCGTGCCATTCGTGCCGCCAAAACCGAATGAATTCGACATCACCACATCAAGATCCTTTACTTGACGTGCCGTATGGGGCACGAAATCCAAATCGCAGCCGACAGAGGGTTGATCCAGGTTGATCGTGGGCGGCAAAACCTGATCGCGTAACGCAAGCAGGGAAAATACCGCTTCAATGCCCCCCGCCGCGCCCAGCAAATGCCCGGTCATCGATTTGGTTGAACTCACCGGACAGTGCTTCGCATATGCACCCAAAGCGGCATGCAGAGCGGCGACTTCCGCGCCATCGCCTGCCTGTGTAGATGTGCCGTGCGCATTGACATACCCAATTTGCTCGGGGTTGAGCTTTGCATCGCCCAGTGCCGCCAACATGCAGCGCCGCGCGCCATCACCATCGGCAGAGGGGGATGTCATATGGTAGGCATCGGCGCTCATCCCAAAACCGATTAATTCACCATAAATAGGTGCCCCGCGCGCGATGGCATGCTCGAGTGATTCCAGCACCAATATGCCTGCGCCTTCCCCGAGCACAAACCCATCTCGATCTTGATCCCAGGGGCGAGAAGCCAACTCGGGCGCATCGTTACGCGTCGAGAGCGCCCGTGCTGCCGAAAACCCGGCCACACCCAGCGGCGACACGGCACATTCCGTGCCGCCCGCAATCATCACATCGGCATCACCATAAGCGATTAAACGTGCGGCCTGACCAATACTGTGGGTGCCTGCCGCACAGGCGGTGACTGTCGCCAAATTGGGGCCCCGAAACCCATACCGAATCGAAAGCTGGCCTGACACCATGTTCACAATCGCACCGGGCACGAAAAAAGGCGAAACCCGCCGCGCACCCTGGTTTTCTAATGTGAGGGTATTGCGCTCAATACCCTCTAGCCCGCCGATACCGGAACCAATCAGTACGCCCACACGGTCGTAATTTAACGCGTCGCTAATGAGCCCTGCGTCTTCAATGGCCTCAATGGACGCGGCAACACCGAAATGAATGAACGGCTCCATTTTTTTGACATCTTTGACTGCGATAAAGGTGCAGGGGTCAAAATTTTTCACCATGCCCGCGATTTGGGACGCCATGGTGCTCACATCAAAACGTTCAATCCGGCTGACACCCGAGCGTCCGGCCACAATACCCGACCACGTCGCTGCAACCGTGTTACCTAAAGGCGTAATCGCCCCCAGTCCCGTCACTACCACCCGTTGCTTACTCATGCATTCAAACCTATCTTCCTTCCCTGTGAACTCGATCAAAGTCTCACTGAAGTGCGCATCACTCAGGAATCTTCGATCGAGTCTTTGAACAGGTTCTATGAAAAAGCCGCGCTCGGAATCTCCGAAACGCGGCCTTTACTCAATCAACGATTAAAACAGCCCCAGATGAAACTGGGAATGATAATTATGCGTCTTTGTGGGCGTTGATGTAATCGATGGCCAATTGCACAGTCGTGATTTTTTCGGCTTCTTCATCGGGGATTTCGCACTCGAATTCCTCTTCCAGCGCCATCACTAATTCGACGGTGTCCAGTGAATCAGCACCCAAGTCGTCAACAAAAGACGCCTCGTTGGTGACTTCTTCTTCCTTAACGCCTAGCTGCTCAACAACAATCTTCTTCACGCGCTCGTCAATAGTGCTCATAACGGCTCAACCTCATTAAAAATAAATTGGTTCCAGGGTTGGCTACCCAAGATGGCAGGCATTCTAGTGAAAACCGGCCGAAGCACCAAATAAAAATCATCATCGAGCCGATTTTTCATCTGGCACGTCCGGCGCGAATGGCCAAAGAAAACCATTAAAACTCAAGTGTTAGCACCACTAGCTCATGTACATCCCACCGTTGACGTGCAGGGTATGGCCTGTGACGTATCCGGCGGCATCGCTCGCCAAAAATCGAACACAACCGGCAATTTCCGCCGGATTCCCCAACCGACCCAGCGGCACATTGGCTAACAGGGCGGTTTTATGCGCTTCGGACAAATCGCGAGTCATATCGGTATCGATAAAGCCAGGCGCGACCACATTAACGGTGATATTCCGCCCACCCACTTCCCGCGCCAGTGATTTTGAAAAGCCCATTAAGCCCGCTTTGGCAGCGGCGTAATTGGTTTGCCCCGCATTCCCCATCGAGCCCACCACGGAGGCAATCGAAATAATCCGTCCCCAGCGCGCTTTGGTCATGCCACGCAATACTTTTTGGGACAAGCGAAACACAGACGTCAAATTCGTGTCGATAATGGCAGACCAGTCATCCTCTTTCATCCGCAGCAGCAAAGTATCGCGGGTAATACCGGCGTTGTTCACCAGGATGGACACCGGGCCAAATCGGGTTTCAATATCCGCCAAAACTGTGTCGATTTGTGCCACGTCGGTCACATCCAAACTCATGCCAGCACCACCGAGTGGTGCCAAGCGGGCATCAATTGCCGCAGCACCATTGGCTGAAGTAGCGGTACCCACCACAATGGCACCTGCTGCCGCGAGCTGCTCAGCAATCGCAGCACCAATGCCACGCGATGCGCCGGTAACCAACGCCACTTTGCCTGTTAATTCACCAGGATTTAATTCAGTTGTCATAGTTGGGATACACTCTTTAAATTACGTTTAAATGGGTTGATTTAAGAAACCTCAGATCAACGCCCCGACTCGGCCACAACGGCGTTGCTCAGAAGTACCTTAGGTCTTTGGCAGCACGGCAGCCAAACTCGCCGCATCAAAGATTGCGGCACCTTCAACGCCACGTTCAATCCGTTTTGCCAAACCCGTCAACACCTTGCCAGGGCCAAATTCGAATTGGCGATTACAGCCTCGACTATGCAGCGCCCGCACACACGCCACCCATTGCACCGGGCGATACAACTGCTCAACCAGCGCATGGCGGATGGCAATCGCATCATCATGCGCCTGGGCATCGACATTGTGCAGCACGGGAATGAGCGGCGGGCGAATGCAGACTTGGGTCAAGTACGCGTCCAAAGCGCGGGCCGCCTCAATCATTAAACTGGAATGCGATGGCACGCTCACCGGCAACAGCACAAATCGCTTGGCACCCGCCGCTTTGGCCAACACATCCGCGCGCGCAACCGCCGCCGCATCGCCCGCAATCACCACTTGGCCGGGAGAATTAAAATTCACCGCCTCGCAGACTTGCCCCATCGCTGCGTCTGCGCACACGGCCAACACGGCCCCATCGTCCAAACCCAAAACGGCGGCCATGGCACCCACGCCCGGTGCCACGGCAGCTTGCATCAGGCGACCGCGTTCTGCCACCAACGCAATCGCATCGGCAAATGTGATGCTTTCGGCTGCGACCAGTGCGGCGTATTCGCCCAAGCTATGCCCCGCCAAGGCAATCGGTTGACGCCCGCCTGCGGCCAAATAAATTCGCCACGCTGCGACATCGGCGGCCAGCATCGCAGGCTGGGTGATTTCAGTTTGATTCAGTTTCGTGGCATCGCCCGAAGCGACTAACGCCCATAAATCAAGCCCTAAAACCGTGCTGGCTTCACTGAATATGGTCTGAGCCAAGGGCTCGTACGCACCCCACCCGTTCATCATGCCGATGGATTGCGACCCCTGCCCCGGAAAAACTCCTGCAATCATGCTGTTTCCTTCTTCATTTATGACACACTGCGGGTCATGCTATCACAGTCAAAATAGCCATCCTGTCTGAGCGCAGGCTTTTTGAGTGTCACATAATCACGAAACTGTCATACAAAACCGACAGTCTTGATTCATTTTTAACGACATGGGTGTTTTGTGCATATTCTGATGATCTCTGATGTTTATTTTCCTCGGATCAACGGGGTATCCACCTCAATCGACAGCTTCCGCAATGAATTAATGGCACTCGGGCACCGGGTTACTTTGATTTGCCCGGAGTATCCCGAATCCCGCACGCTCAATCGTGCACATGATCACACTGACGATGAGAGCGTTCTGCGGATTCCCGCGCGCGCGGTCTTGTTCGACCCTGAAGATCGCATGATGCGCTTCAACATTGCCTGCGGTTTAATTCCCCTGCTACGCACCCGTGCGATTGATCTCGTACATATTCACACCCCATTTGTGGCGCATTATGCCGGGATGAAAATTGCCCGCGCGCTGGGTGTCCCCATCGTCGAGAGTTACCACACATTTTTCGAAGAATACCTCTATAACTACATTCGCTGGGTGCCCAAATCCTGGCTGAAAAGTGCCGCACGATTTTTTTCCCGCAGCCAATGCAATGAGGTTGATGCGCTGATTGTGCCCTCCTCCCCCATGCGAGATGCGCTTCAAACCTACGGGGTAGTGACGCCCATGCACATCATCCCAACCGGTTTAAATTTCAAGCAATTTTGCACCCCGAAACAAAGTGATTTCCGCGCCGAGCTAACCATAACCCCAGATCAACCGCTGCTGCTGTTTGTGGGTCGGGTCGCCTTGGAGAAAAATATCGATTTTCTGCTGACCATGTTACCGTTTGTACTGGCCAAAAATCCGAATGCCATCCTCGTCATTGCAGGGGAAGGGCCTGCCGAACGGCATGTACGCCATCGAGTGGATGCGTTGGGTATTCGCGCATCAGTCAAATGTGTCGGCTATATGCGTCGCGACGGTGCGCTGCAAGATGCCTACCGCGCAGCGGATTTATTTGTCTTTGCCTCCCGCACTGAAACACAGGGATTAGTGTTAGTCGAAGCCCTCGCCTTGGGCACCCCCGTGGTCGCGCTGGGCATCATGGGCACGCTTGATGTGCTTGACCCCCAGGGTGGTTGCGTCATCGCCCTTGAAGAACCGCGCGCGTTCGCCGAAACAGTCAATCAGCTCATCAATGATCCAACCCGGCAACAACAGCTGGCCGAAAATGCGGTGCGTTATGCCCAAAGTTGGTCCGCCGCGCAAAAAACCCAACAGCTGTTGATCGAATACACTCAACTGATCGGGGAAAGCCCCCAACAATATGGATAGGTAAAGGCTTGATGTTTTAAAAGAAAGCCGAGACACGCACACGATTTTCGCGTATAGTGCGCAGAAATTCCCATCCCGGCTCGATAAGCGCGACATTCCAACGCGCTAATGTCGCGCCTTTTCTGTTTCGTCCCCCTGCGGGACGAACTCGTCCCTAGAGAGCCCATAAAACTCATGTCTGAAGAAACCACCCTCCTATTTTCTGATCTCGCCCTCGCCGCCCCTTTGTTGCGTGCGGTCGAAGAGCTGGGTTATGAAACCCCTTCACCGATCCAGGCGAAAAGTATCCCCGTCCTGCTCGAAGGCCGCGATGTCATCGGCATGGCCCAAACCGGCACCGGCAAAACCGGCGCATTCGCCCTCCCATTGCTCAGCCGCATTGATATTAATTTGCATGCGCCCCAATTATTGGTTCTGGCGCCCACCCGCGAACTCGCCATTCAGGTCGCCGAGGCCATGCAAACGTACGCTCGCCATATGCCCGACTTCCATGTACTGCCCATTTACGGCGGCCAGGCAATGGAGCCGCAATTGCGCGGCCTAAAGCGCGGTGTGCACGTGGTTGTCGGTACCCCGGGCCGAATTCAGGATCACATCAAACGCGGCACGCTCAAACTCAACCAGCTGCAAGCCGTTGTGCTTGATGAAGCCGACGAAATGCTGCGCATGGGCTTTATTGACGATGTCGATGAAATCCTGAGCAAAACGCCTGCCAACCGCCAAGTCGCGCTGTTCTCGGCCACCATGCCAGATCAAATTCGCCGCATTGCCCAGCGTCATCTGCGCAACCCGGTTGAAATTAGCATTAAATCCAGCACCTCAACCGTCAAGGCGATTAACCAGCGCTATTGGCCGGTGAGTGGCATGCATAAACTCGATGCCCTAACCCGCATTCTGGAAGTGGAAAGCTTCGATGCCGTCATTATTTTCGTGCGTACAAAGATCGCCACCACCGAGCTGGCTGAAAAACTGGAAGCCCGTGGCTTTGCGGCCTCGGCGCTCAATGGCGACATGAACCAAGCCCACCGCGAGAAAGCGATTGAACGCCTCAAACGCGGTTCACTCGATATTATTATCGCCACCGATGTGGCCGCACGGGGCCTTGACGTGCCTCGCATCAGCCATGTCATCAACTACGACATTCCCCTCGATACCGAATCGTATGTCCATCGCATTGGCCGTACCGGTCGTGCGGGTCGTTCAGGCGAAGCCATTTTGTTTGTCGCACCGCGTGAAAAGCGCATGTTGGGTGCGATTGAGCGCGCCACGGGTCAATTGATTGCGCCGATGCGTCTGCCAAGCCAAAGTGATATCGCCGATAAACGCACAGCGGAATTCAAAAACCAAATCAGCGAAGCCATGGAATCTCAAGAATTGGGCTTCTTTGAAACCCTGGTTGAGGAATATCAAAGCGAGCACGATGTCGGCTTGCCAGAAATTGCCGCAGCTTTGGCTTACCTTGCGCAAAAAGATCGGCCTTTATTGCCTGCTGAAGCCCCTGAAATGCCCAGTTTTGACCGGGGTGACCGGGGTGGTGACCGCAATGATCGCGGTAACGACCGAGATTCCCGCCGCAATGAGCCCCGTAGCCCCCGCAACGACGATATGGCGCGCACCAAATACCGGATCGAAATTGGCCACGAACACGGTGTTCAGCCCAAAAACATCGTCGGCGCGTTAGCCAACGAAGCGGGCATCGATAGCAAATACATCGGCGCGATTCGTATTTTCGATAGCCACAGCACCGTGGATTTACCTGAAGGCATGCCTGCTGAGGTGTTCACACAACTCAAACGCCTGCACGTTCTGGGTATTCCGCTTGATATTAGCGAAGCTGGCCCAAGCAGCGGAGATGATGAGCGCGGAGGGGGCAATCGTCGTCCATCGGCACCTCGCAGGCCAGCACCTCGGGGTGGCAATGACGCCTTCGGCGGCAAACCCCGTCGGCCAAAGCCCCGCAGCTAATCACTCCTGATAGGCCCCTCATATTGTTTTATGGGTGGCATAAAAAAACGGCACCTCCAGAGGAACTCAGTCGAGCTCCACAGGGGGTGCCGTTTTTGCTTTGAGTGCTGAATCAACGGTGCAAAGCAGCGCGCACACCAGCACCGTACGCCGCATGCACCTGATCAAACAGCGCGACTTGACGATCCACAATGAATTCCGGCACCCCTTGCAGCGGCAATATTACTGAACAAGCGCACTTTCTGCCCGGCATCCATTAAATTGAACAGTGCATGCGGCTGGCTGAAATCATCATTACCTTCGCTGTGATTATAACGATCGGCATCCCCTGAAATGTTCAGTGGGGGGCTCGATATTCTGGCGACTCGACCGGGCCCGTTAAAGCTATCGGGCTCGTAATACGCGTCAGGAATAGGCGCATTCGGTGTGAAGCGCATCACACCACCCAAATGATAATTGTGTATGGAGCATTTGGGCCCATTAATCGGCAAAGCCTTATGGTGCGTGCCAATACGATGCCGATGCCTATATACCGTACGCTCCAGAATGCGTTCGCGATTTTGGTGCGCGAGTCCTTCCATCAAATAATGATCTTGCATCAACACCGGTCCGCGTGGGCCAGCAGTGCGGCTGTTTTGGTTATCGGCCACCGGCAGAGGTCGTGTGATAGGGGCACTGACTCATGATAGTGCTCCTCGTATTGATTGATCGCATCGCCAACTTACGCCGAGCGCAGCCCACAGAAATTTGAATTTATTGATGCGATTAATGGCAATTTTCTATTTAATAGAACAAGCGACGACCGCAATACTCATCAAACCGCGAACAAATGGTCAAACTGTATCGCACACTTCAATCGAGAAATAGCCGGAAAACCATGGATAAAATTCTTCAGTACACCACCGTTGATACACCGATCGGCACCCTGTACGCAGCCTTTTCAGCGGACGTGCTGTGCTGGGTTTCTGCAGAATTGGAAGCCGATTTTTTGCAGAGGATTGAAGCGGAATTCAGCCAAAAACCCCTTCGTGATGACGGGGCATTAGTGAGATTTTCCCGAGAAATCACCAATATTTTTACCGAAAATACCCGCTACACCGCCCCGCTATCCTTAGCGATGCTCACCCCATTTCAGCAAGCCGTGCTGACCCAAACCGCTGAAATCCCACGCGGTCAGGTGCGAAGCTACGGCTGGATTGCAAAGGCGCTCAACCACCCCAATGCCAGCCGAGCGGTCGGCACGGCGCTGGCCAAAAATCCGCTGCCGTTTGTCATTCCCTGCCATCGCGTCATTCGAGCCGATGGCAGGCTGGGGGCGTACTCCGGGGGCGGCACACCGATGAAGGCCCGTTTGCTGGCGTTTGAAGGGGTGACGGTTGCACAAAATCACAATCATTATTCGGTCCCAAAACCGTTTGAACCACTGGAACAGTGAGCAAGCTCTGAGTGGCTGCGACAAACCCGAAGTCATTCAATTTAATTCGATTCAATCAGCCGAATGTTTGTCGCTGCCCGCCGTGCTTTTTCACGTGCCAAATCGGTGGTTTCAGCCAGTGCCAGCACCACGCCCATGCGCCGTTTGCCCGCGATATCGGGCTTGCCAAACCAGCGCACCTGGGTATCGGGCTCGGTGAGCGCTGCGGCAATGCCCGTGACCACCGGTTTGGTGTGGGTACCTTCCAGCAATAACGCGACTGAAGCGGCCGCACCGCGTGCGCGGATATTCGGAATCGGCAAGCCTAAAAAAGCGCGCACATGCAGCGCAAATTCGGATAAATCCTGGGAAATCAACGTTACCATGCCGGTATCGTGCGGACGAGGCGACACTTCACTGAACCATACCGCGTCGCCACGCACGAACAATTCCACACCAAATAGACCGAAGCCGCCCAAGGCATTAACGACCCGCTCAGCGATCTGCTCAGACTGCGCGAGGGCGGTGGCCGACATCGCCATGGGCTGCCAACTTTCGCGGTAATCGCCATCGATTTGCACATGGCCAATCGGCGGGCAAAACGAAATGCCATCGCGGTGGCGAATCGTAAGCAGAGTAATTTCGTACTCGAATTCAATCATCGATTCGATAATCACCCGCCCACCACCTGCCCGCCCGCCCGCTTGCGCATAATCCCACGCAGTTGGGATGCCTGATTCAGCGCGCACCACCGACTGTCCCTTCCCCGATGAACTCATCACGGGCTTAACCACACAAGGTAAGCCAATACGATGGACGGCGGCGGTAAAATCGGCCAACGAATCAGCGAATTCATAACGACTGGTGAGCAGGCCCAATGCTTCGGCAGCCAAACGGCGAATGCCTTCGCGGTTCATGGTGAGGCGGGCAGCGCGAGCGTTCGGCACCACGGTCCAGCCTTCAGCTTCCAACTCAACCAGCGTTGGCGTGGCAATCGCTTCAATTTCCGGCACGATCAGGGCGGGTTTCTCCTGCTCAATCAAGGCACGCAATGCCACACCGTCGAGCATATCAATCACCAAAGCGCGGTGTGCGACTTGCATCGCAGGCGCATCGGCATAGCGATCAACGGCAATTACTTCAATGCCCAGCCGCTGCGCTTCGATAGCCACTTCTTTGCCGAGCTCACCACTACCGAGCAACATAATCCGCACCGCCTGAGCCTGACCTGGTGCGCCCAGGGCCGCCAACCGTTCACCCACATTTCTCGTGTTATCACCCCAATTATCGCTCATAGCACCCTCTTTCAACCTTCTGGCAATGGCGCGGATAAATCCAAATCAACCGCCTCAACGCGCCGCCCGACAAAAATAACCGAACCCGCAAAACGGGCGGCACCGGATGGCGTAAATTCAAAGCTGAACACCCGCTCCAATACCAAACCGCCCTCAACCCGACGCAAACGCAAACGCCGCAAACCCACCGATTCATCCAGAAACTGCGCCCCAACACGGCTACACGCCTGCTTGGCTAACGCCAACGCACGCCGATGCAGCTGATCCTGTTGCCACCAAAAATAGGCAATGCCGCCCAGCAGCAGCACGATAAACACATCACCTAGGCTCAAAGAATCAGTCCTCAAAAAAAATCACCGGAGGGCAGTCCCATGCAAAGTATCTTCCAAGCGACTACCCAATCAATCGACCGCCATCTTAAACCAAGGAGCCTCCGATTAACGCCCTAAGCCCGCAATTTCATCGTGCTCGAAACAAAACACACCAAAAATCGCAAATCCTGCTTGCCTTTGTCACACAAACGAGATAAATTGCGCGCCTCGCCTGGGTGGCGGAATTGGTAGACGCAGTGGATTCAAAATCCACCGATAGCGATATCGTGTCGGTTCGAGTCCGACCCTAGGCACCACACATTGATTATAAATCAATAAGTTATATGTTGCTCAGTGCATTTCCGGTGCATTGAAATTCAAAAAAGTCCCGTTAGTCCGGGCTTTTTTTTGCCCAAATTATTCTCCCTGCCATGCCACCGTTATCCTCGACAGCATGGCCTGAACCACGCTTGATGATTGAACATGCGTACCCCGATCCCGTGTGACCTTCGCCACATACCCATTGGCAAAGCCATTTCTGAAGTTATCCGTGTTGTAGGCCAATAGCGCCCGTTTGAGGGATTTTTGCCCCTGGCCAATATCCTTGGCTGATTTGAGGTAGAAGTTCTGCAATATCTGGGCGCCTGCCTTGATGTTGGTGCAAGGGTCGAATACCTGCTCAACGCTCAAATTGAGCAGGCTCAAATTTTTCACATTGACCTGCATCACATCCATGTCGATGCTGTATCCCATTCCAATCAGCCGGTTCGCCTCGCGCACGGCCTCCGCCCTGCTTTTGGGTTGGCGGGGTAGAACATAATGACCATTGACGCCAATTGTCCACGGATTACCGCCGGACTCCACCCGCACAATGGCGTCAGCTTGGGCTGAATTCTGTTTGAAATACTCACCCATGCCGATCACTCATGCACACTTCGCTGAATGCTTCTGAGCAGGCCGCTAGCCTTCTAGCACTACTCTGATTTCGCTAGTAATTTGCTTTATTTTATGTGTAGTTTGGGTGGACTCATCAAGAAACCCATCGGTCCGCTTTTCGGCACAAAGCCGACCATCAGGCAGGGTGTTGTTAACATTCACTATCGGCTAGAAGCAGACAAAATGACGAAAACCATATATCGAATATTTGGTTTGCGGCGTCTGAAAAATCCATCCTGGACTCCTCAGAGTACGCTGCGTCGGTTCACTCTTCGGACTTGGGTTGGGTTTTCGCCTGAGTGTAGAACCGGTACGTGCTACTGCCCATATCTTTGGCCAGATACATGGCCTTGTCACTATGCTTGATCAGTGTTTCGACATCTTCGCCGTCCTTGGGGTAGACCGCAATTCCTATACTGGCACTTGGCTGGAGGAATTGCCCATGGATTTCGACGGGTTCCAATAAGGCCGCGATGATTTTCTGGGCTACCTGGCCGGGATCGTCAGGGGCGCTGATATTGGCCAGCACAACGATGAATTCGTCGCCGCTCTGTCGACCGACGGTATCTTCCGCCCGCAGGGTTCCGGTGAGTCGCTGGGCGACAGTTTTCAGCAGAATGTCGCCCACATCGTGTCCAAGTGTGTCGTTTACACTTTTGAACTTATTTAGATCGATGAACATAACGGCAAATTGTGATTTTGTGCGTTGGACCCGGGCAATGGATTGTTCGATGCGATCCTGAACCAGCCTGCGATTCGGCAGATCCGTTAAAGCGTCGTAATGGGCGAGATGAACGATCTTCGACTCGATTGCCTTGCGCTCGGTGATGTCGTGCATGATGCCGATGAATTTGCGTTGATCCTGCAGTTTGAATTCGGAAACGCGCAGTTCCATGGGGAAAGTCGTGCCGTCTCGACGCCGTCCTTCCAGCTCGCGCACGGAACCGATGACATGTCGTTCGCCGGTCTGCAGGTAATGCTGGACATAATGATCGTGTTCGCTCGCAAAGGGTTCCGGCATCAGTATTGAGATGTTTTTTCCGATGGCATCCGCTCGGGCGTACTGGAAAATGCGTTCGGCAGCCGGGTTGAAGATTTCGATTGTGCCATCCGCATTGATACTGATGATCCCCTCATCGGCGTTTTCCAGGAGCAGACGGACATGATTTTCGCTATCGCGAAGACGGGAATAGGCGTGACGCGTTTCCCTTTCGGACCGGACCAGTTCAAACACCAATGGGGAGAGAAGCCATTTCAGGGCCAGTAGGGCGAAAGCGATCATCAGCGCCATCAAGGGCAGGAGGTAGCGCAACTGCTGCCAGACCGGCGCATAAAGCTCGGCGCTATCGATTTTCAGCACCATCCCCAGCCCTAAATGACCCACCGGGCTATAGGCTGCGACGACTTCCTGATGGCGGTAATCATGGGCGATGACGAAGCCGGTTTCCCCTTTCAGGGCGTAACTCATCGGCAGCGGGGTGCCGGGCGACGCATTGAAACTTAGATCCATGGTGTGCGGGTGCAGTGTCGTGGGAAAACACAGCATACGGTCCGTGCCTTCGGGTGCACACAAGGCCAGGTCAGAGGTCGTACCCTGCCGTGTGGTATCGATAAACATCGTATTCAGTACGCTCAGTGGGGTTTCGGTGACGACCTTGCCAATCGTTCGTCCGTCTTCGTCAATATTCATTTCGGCACGCAGGTAGTAATGCTGTGCGTAAAGCAGACGCATATTGCTCGCAAAATGGATCGGGACTTCGAGTACGGGCTTTTCAGTAAAGGTACCGGCCTGGGCGATCTTTTGTCCCTTTTGGTCATATATCGCAATCGCGGATAATCCAGTCATCAAAAATGATTCGGCACCCTGCTGCAGCGCCGCCTGGGCGGTGGGGTCCAAGCCCTGTCGTTCATTGATCTCGTTGATTTGTTTTATCAAAAATGGTCGTGTGGCGACCGTGGCGGTTTTTTCAAAAGCCTGTCTGATTTCAGACTGGGTAAGCACAACATGGTTGTGTAGAGCCGTTTGGAGGCTGGTTCTGAGCAAATTTTGCGCATGATTTTTCATGATGTAGAAAACCGATGCACCAACGGAAATTGCCACCACGATCAGAATCATCCGGGTAACAAAAATAATACGTTGCTGATTGATTTTTGGATGTTTCACGCGTGATGGGTGCTCATGGTTTTGTTTTGCGCTCACATTTTGCCACAGCACAGAACTTGGTTTTTATTGGAATGGATGCTTTTTCAAATACCTGACAAGGATTTATCTATCCGCCTATTGGTGCTGGGGTGTAATCCCCCCAGGAACTAGGGTAGTGCTTCGTTTTTCTTTGAACCGAGTTTTCGGTTGGCACGAATGACTTTCTGGAGGATGTCATTGGTCTTGGCCGTCCAGACGAAGGGTTTGGGGTTTTGATTGTGCATGCTGATGTACTCCTCGATAGCGGCGATTTGTTCTGGCACGCGGCGAAAGATGCCGCGCTCCAGTCGGTCGGTGGAGAGGCTGCGGAAGAAGCGCTTGACCATATTGAGCCAAGAAGCGGACGTCGGCGTGAAATGAATATGGAAACGCGGATGCTTTTCCAGCCATGCCTGAACAGCGGGATGTTTGTGCGTCGCGTAATTGTCGCAGATCAGATGCAGTGCCTTGCCTTTTGGCGTCTCGCGATCAATCTGCCGCAAGAACTGAAGCCACTCGCTGTGGCGATGCCGCGGCTGACACTGGGCGATGACCTGTCCGTCGAGCACATTGAGCGCAGCGAACAAGGTGGTCGTGCCGTTACGTTTGTAGTCATGGGTCATGGTGGCCGCACGTCCTTTCTTCAGAGGCAGCCCGGGCTGCGTGCGGCCAAGTGCCTGCACCTGGCTTTTTTCATCGCAGCACAGAACCAACGCGTGCTCCGGCGGCGAAAGGTATAAGCCAACGATGTCTTCGAGTTTTTCGACAAACAGCGGGTCGCGCGAAGACCTTGAAGGTCTCAACCAAGTGTGGCTTGAGACCATGCGCCCGCCACACTTTGAGCACCGTTGTATCCGAAACGCCGAGTTTGGCGGCAAGGCGGCGCGTGCTCCAGTGGGTTGCGCCTGCTGGTTCCGTCTGCGTCGTCACACGTACGATTTCCGCAGCGTCGCTATGCGGCTTTCGCCCGCTGCGCGGCAAGTCTGACTGAATCGCCCCCACCCCACCCACGGCAAATCGACCGCGCCATGTAATCACCGGACCTCGACTGATTTCGAGTTGCCGCGCAATTTCATGATTCCCCACACCAGCCGCCGCGAGCAGGACTATGCGCGCACGCCTTACGCTGCACGCATCTAACGTCTGCGATCTCACCTAACGCTCCAGTTCGCTTTGTTGCCCATCGGTCAGACTGATTTGTCGTAACCGCTCGTGCCTCGCTAATCGGAGTAGCGGTATTACCGCCAACATCCGATATGTTCGAGCACGAACATGGTTGATATTTAGACCATTATGCGTATACTTTGCCTTAAGTGGTTTTAATTTAGACCATTTTGAGGTAGCAATGTCTGTAAAAATCCCGACACCAGTACCCTCTGAAATGTCAGTCTACTTCATGTCCGATGAAGAGATTTTGGCAAACGTAGGTGATCGCGCCCGGAGTCATCGTCTGGCCATGAACACCACTCAGGAAGAGCTGGCCGCTCACGCCGGGGTATCACGTTCATGCGTGCGCTCATTTGAGCGAGGGGACTCCATCAGCACCGGAAACATGGCGAAGCTACTCCGCAGCCTGCGCCTGCTTCAACAGTTTTACGACTCAATACCGCCTGTTGAGGTGGACATGTACAAACGCATTGCCGAACAGGTCTCGGCCCGACTTAGGGCGACAAGATCAAGGAAGAAAAAATGAGTGACGCCATTATCGTGCGCCTATGGGGCGAAAACATCGGGGCCGTATTCATGGGTAGCAGGGGGTACGCCTTTGCCTACTCCGATCAGTTCACCAATAGGGGAGTAGAGGTGTCTCCGCTTCTGATGCCGCTGTCCAATCTGTCGTACAGCTTCCCAAGGCTGAATGATGAGACCTACTACGGTCTGCCGGGAATGATCGCGGATGCCCTGCCGGACAAGTTCGGTAACGCGGTCATCAACGCCTATATGCAGACAAAGGGGATTGCCCCCAACAAGATCACCGCCCTTCAACGTCTAGCCTACATTGGTCGGCGCGGCATGGGCGCGCTTGAGTTTGAGCCCGTGGATGACGGCACGCACGAGAACAGCCTCTACCGCGAGCCACTGGTCATGCGTGACATGATCAAATCGGCCCGGCGGGTGCTCTTGGGTGAAATGCCCGACATCCGTAGCCAGCTCATCGAGATTGGTGCATCGGCGGGCGGTGCGCGCGCCAAGGCGGTCATCGGGTACAGCCCGGATACCGGCAACATCGTCTCCGGCCAGTTTGATGTCCCGGACGGGTATCAACACTACCTGATCAAGTTCGATGGCGTGGAAGGCACTAGGCGTGGTATCTACGGACGCCGTGAGTCAGCATATCTCTCGATGGCCGCCGCCGCCAGCATCAACGTACCCGACCACTTCCTGCTCGAAGACGAGGATCGAGCGCACCTGATGATTCGCCGTTTTGATCGAACCGAGCGTGGCGAGAAAATTCACATGCAATCCCTCTGCGGCATTGCTCACCTCGACTTCAACCAGCGGATGACGACTGATTACGGCACGTTTCTTCGAGTGATCAGGCAGCTTGGATTGAGCGCCGTCGAAACAGAAGAGGGGTTCCGCCGCATGGTGTTTAATGTGCTCGGGGTCAATCAGGACGACCACACCAAGAACCAGTCGTTTCTTATGGATCGGCAGGGTCAATGGTCGCTCGCCCCGGCTTACGACCTTGCATTCGCGTGGAATCCGGACCCGAGCAGTTGGACTCATCAACACCAAATGCTGATCAACGGCAAGGCGCTCGGGATCACCCGTAATGATATGCACGAGGTGGCCAAGGCCGGGAGCATCAAGAAGGTCCGAGTGGACGAGATCATTGACGAGGTGGCTGATGCGATCAGGCTGTGGCCTGAGTTTGCAGCCGACGCGAAAGTCGGTGATGAGGAATTCCATCTGATTGAAGGCAAACAGGTCGAGGCAATGGCCTCCGTGTCTCCACGGTCAGGACAGACCGCCATGACTGACGACCAACAGGAGCCGGTCAGCTCGGGAAATCCATCACCGGCATCCTGAATCTATCCAGGGCTGGTTAGGGCTAAATAGCGTAAGCGTCCGGCCGCCCCACCTGTAAAACTCAGGTGGCCGGATGGCATTTTCCACCGGATTATTATCGATGGGCAGATGTCCGGTTTCTGCATAGCGGATCAGTGCTGGCCAGCGTTTGAGGGTGTAGTCCATGGCTTTGGCAGTGGCGCTTCCCGGTGCGATTTTCTTGCGGGTGGTGGCAAGCCAGTGATTGAATTAGTCCAGTTTGTCACAGGCTCGCTGGCGCAGGAGGTGTCTTTCGCCCAAAGAAGTCTCTTTGGACGTTCAGAGAACCCCAAATTCCCGACACGTCCGGACGATTAGGATTCCCTCGAGGCCATCCGTGAAAACGGGGTAGAACCCGTATTAAGTAAGCTGCCTTGCCGCCAATCTTGAGTTAAAAGCAAGGCCGACAAAACGAATCAGTCCTGACTGCGCCAACATTGAATGGGGCGGAATAATCCGGCCGATCAATCCCGTTTAATCAGTTGGACGGCGCAACAGGTCGACCCGTATCGGCATGACGAAGTTGGCACCATCCGGCCCCATGAACGCCTCGAATCGATTGCGTACCGTTTCATGGAGCGCCGGCAAGAGGCTATGGTCGCTGTACGTGACTTGAAGGATGCGCCGCTCAAAATGGGCGAAGTCATCGAAGTGATTGGGGATGTTGAAAAAAATCTGCTCCACCAGTTCCAGTAACCCGTCGTTAACGGCCGACTTCACTGCTGAGAAGGCCGCTTGACGTACCGCCCCCTCATCGTTAAACAAACGCAGTACTTCATTGAAATCGCCGGCATAGACCGGCTCGGAAATATAGGCCAGGCCACCGGGGCGCAACACGCGGGCGATTTCCTGCAGGGCCGTCGCCATCAAATTCATCGGCACATGATGGAGTGACTTAAACATCATCACAATATCAACGCTGGCATCGGGGGCCGGAATGGATTCGGCCCCTGCCAGAACAAAATGGACAGTGGGCAGATCGGTAATGGCCAGATTCTTCTGGTGTTGTCGAACGTCGACCTCACAGGCCAGGATAGACGCGGGCCGCCCGGTCTCGGCAATGATCCGTGTATGCATGGCGCTGCCACAGCCCAACTCAATCATATGTGCCCCGTCCAGCGGTAGGCGTTTCAGATAGATGTCTGCCTCATCAGTGAGCGTACCCCCGGAGGGATTCTGAATCAGTATGGTTTTCGTGGTCACCTGGGCCGCCTTTGTTTGTGTATTGATCACCAATCTGGTGGTTCGCTACATGGTATCAGGTACTTCTGATGGATCCCTGTGTTGGAGCGCCCGTGCGGGTGATTCTCAGCTCCGGGTAATCTTGAGTGGGGGCGTGTGAGCGGATTGGCGGCAATGAAGCGCCTGGTGGACAATCAAACACCCCCGTTCGAGGGGCGCGACGAACCTGGGCAGATCGACCGATCGTCGAATTCGCCATGATAGAGAGGACTCGTGAAGGGGGACCCGATGAGGGCAGGCACACGACTTGCCGTGTGCCCAATGTGCACGGATCGTGCGCGGGCCACTGGGGGAGGAACGTCAAATCACGGGCACCATCCCATCCGTGCAGCCTTGCCATCCACAAGACGTTAAACGATCAACGCAAACCCGCATCAATGGCTGCAGTGACCATATGCTCCAACTTGCTGAGTACCGGTTCGGCAGCGCTGCCGGCAGCGGTGACCGACGGACGCACGAAGAGTACCGTCGCCATGCCGTCCTTCTCGATGATCGTCAGGTGCAACGGGCACGCCGCAAGCAACTCTGGATCCTTGTTGCTGACTTCGTTGGCGATGCCGCCATTGCAGAATACGATGCTCTGGATACCCTGGAGATGGTTGCGGTTGTAATTCGCGCCCCACTCGCCGGCATGCTGGGCAAGCTTTTTACTGATGGGGATCTCGGATACCACCATGAACTTGTGCGACTTGAGTGCGCTTTCCACGCGAGAAACCGCTTCCCCAAGCGGCATTTGGGCCGATTTCTCATAAACCGATGTGGTTGCCGCATGGGCCGAAATAGTCACAAGGCAACCCAGTGCCAGTACCAGAGTTCTTTTCATTGATCATTTACCTTTGTCGATTGCTTTAGGCGGGCACCATGCACGAGTGCGGGGTGCGGTGAGGACACATCTCGGGAAGCCGTCAGGCTTGGGGAAAACCATTCGACGAAGCGAAATCCTGCAAAGGGCAATCCCCTCCGAAAAGCGGGTGGTGTCAACTAAGGTGACGGAGTTTCCCGCTCGCTTATTCCATAAAGATGCTAATAATTTTCAACACCTGCTATATCTATTGCCAACAAAATGATAACCAGGGAGTTGTAAGCTTCCCCCAATGAAAGACGGCTCTTGGTAAAGCCTTCGGGTCTCGGCAAAGGACGGGGGACTCCCCCGGGTTCACGGATACTTTTATCAAGCTTGTGAGGATGAAAGTTAAAGCGAAAGATGGGGTCAACATTGGCACGCAGGAAATTCAGTCCGGGGTTCGAATCCGAGGCGGTGAGGCTGGCCACACAATCAGGTGTGGCTGTGAGAGTGGGGGAATCCCAGGCCCCGCAAAACACTCGAATGGAAGACGCCCGCTGAAGCGTTTGATGAACTACTATTCTCGACTTAACAAGCGGGTGTTGCGACGACTCATTGAACCTAACCGGGTTGGATATATCGCAATTCAATGCCACGCTGCTCGACCCGAGCGGTAGACGCATATGAGCGCATTTCGCTGCCATTGTCCATGCGGGGATGGATTCCGTCAGGCCATAGGCCTCAACCTGTCGATTCAACACCCGGATCAATCGGGCGAACGGAATCGACATGCCGACATCAATAGCCAAACACGCTCGATTGGCTTCACCGATCCCGTTTGAGAAACGTGCCGATGCCCGCGTATGGATCGGTTCCGATCACGAATTGCGCAATCTGGCCACTCGCCTCTATGCTGATCGAATCAGTGGCGATTTCGCCCAGGCTCCCGGCAGGGCTCAAAATGACTGCCGTATACCGTGATGGTCACGGCTCGGAGTGGGTTAAAGTGTTCAAAACCACCGCATAACCATTTGATTCCATTAGAATGAAAATACCGGTTTTCGCCATTTTTATCAGACTAAAAAAGAGGCAACATAATGATTAACAAGAATAAAATATCAGTTATTTTTATTTGCATGGGCAATATCTGCCGCTCGCCCACGGCCGAAGCGGTGTTCCGCCAGCAGCTTGGACGGGCGGGGTTGCAGGATTGGGTCACGGTGGATTCGGCGGGCACGCATGCCTATCACATCGGCAATCCGCCAGACCCGCGCTCAACGGCCACCGCTGCCGAACGCGGTTATCGCATGGACGTTTTGCGCGCGCGGCAAGTGACACCCGCAGATATTGAGCAGTTTGATTTTGTGCTGGCAATGGACGAGGCCAATTTGGCGATTCTGCAGCAGTTAGCCCCAGCGCATCTACGCGATAAACCGCAGCTATTCATGCAATTTGCACCGGATTATGGGGTAACCGAAGTGCCTGACCCGTACTTTGGCGGCGCGCTGGGCTTCGAGCAAGTATTGGATATGGTGGAAGAGGCCTGCACGGGGTTAATCACCGCGATTGAACCCAAAGTGCGCTAAATCCAATCAGTCGGGGTTAAAACCCCGCCTCCCATCGGTTATGACCTGGACGCCGGGGCAAGATGTGAATGCTGATAGGAATAAGCGAAATAAATTACCATACCGATCGCCAACCAGACGATAAACCGCAACCAGGTAATCACCGGTAAAAAAGCCATCAATGCGCCGCAAGAAATAATCCCGAGAATCGGCAGGGTATAGCCGAACGGATTTTTGAACGGGCGCGGCAAATCGGGTTGGCGCATCCGCAACACAATCACACCCAGGCACACCAACACGAACGCAGCAAGCGTACCGATATTCACGAGCTCGGCCAGTTCGCCCAACGGCACCAAGCCTGCGATCAGAGAAATTGCGATGCCCGCACCAATAATAATTCGCACGGGGGTTTGTGTTTTAGGATGCACCGTGGCAAGTTTTGTGGAGAGCAGGCCATCGCGCGACATGGCAAAAATAATTCGTGTCAACGCGTAATAGAGCACCAGCATCACGGTCGTGAGACCCGTAATGACACCGGTCGCGACCAGCGCAGACGCCCAGTTATAACCCAGTAACTGCAGGGAGTACGCCACGGGTGAAGACACATTTAGCTTGGTGTAGGAAACAATGCCGGTGAGCAAGCCGGATACGACGATGTAAATAATCGTGCAAATTACCAGTGAAGCAATAATGCCGATGGGGACATCGCGCTGCGGATTGCGCGCTTCCTCCACCGCCGTCGAGACTGCATCGAAACCCACATAGGCGAAAAATACGATTGAGGCCCCGGCCAAAATGCCAATCGGACGATCATTGGTGCCGTGCTCAAACCAGCCGAAAGGAATGAATGGCGTCCAGTTATCCGGATGCACATTAAAGCCCGCCACCGCGATAAACACCGTAATGGTGAGCAATTTCACGAACACCATCACCACATTGACACGCGCTGATTCGCGCACACCAATAATCAATAAAATCATAAGCATGAGGATAATTAGCGTGGCGGGCAAGTTAATCAAGCCACCCGCTGAGGGCGCTTTGGTGAGCAGGGCCGGCAACCCCAAACCAATCGCGGTGAGGGCGTTTTCAAAATATCCCGACCACCCATTCGCCACCGCCGCGACCGATACCGCATATTCGAGGATTAAATCCCAGCCCACCATCCACGCGATAATCTCGCCGAAGGCGGCGTAGCTGTACCCATACGCGCTGCCGGAACCGCCCACTGAGGCAGCCAATTCGGCATAAGCCAAAGCGGCAAAGGTGCTGGCCAGACCCGCAAGAATGAACGATACAACTACGGCCGGACCCGAATATTCTGCGGCGGCAATCCCGGTCAGCACAAAAATCCCGGTGCCGATAATCGCACCAATGCCCATAAACGTTAAATCGAATGCATCCAAACAGCGCTTCAGCCCTGTGTCACAAAAGGCATTAGGGCTAGCGGCTTTGGTGCGGAGTAAATTCATAGGTATAACGCTCGATCCTTGAAAATAAGATAATGACATCTGGATGACTGTCCGTGGATTTTTTGATTCTAGCAGCCTAATCCCTCAGGGGGGCGCTTTTGACCTATAACGCCGCCCATGATGAGCGCTATAATTAGTCACTTTTAAAATACCACTCAAAGAGAGTCTCATGGCTGTTCGCAAAACCTCGCCCGCTCATGCGCAGATTATTCATGCAGGCACCCCCGATGTGATTGCCCAATACGAGCAGAGCATGGCGGAATTAGAGCAAATTGTGGCGCGTTTGGAACAGGGCGACACAACCCTTGAGCAATCGCTGGCGGATTTTGAGCGCGGTACGCAGTTAGCCCGCCAATGTGAACACGCGCTCAAAGCCGCCGAGCAACGCATCGATGAGCTCACCCAACCCGCCGAAACCGCTCCTGATCGCAGTACTGAGCCCAAATCCAGACCCACCATGCCGCCAGCGGATGCTTTTTTCGATGTGTGATCGTCTTTACTCATCACGTGTCAGCCCCACCGAATTTCGCGCTTGGCAGCAGGGGTTCAAGCACGCATTTGAAGCACGATTGAACGACCAATTACCCCGCATTTTGAATCAGGCACCGCCCCGTCTGGCCAAGGCGATTGCGTATGCGGTGCAAGATGGCGGCAAGCGCTTACGCCCGATGTTGGTGATGTTGGGCGGCAACACGGGCGATACCCACTCGCCCCTACCCGATTTGAATTCCCCTGATTTGCAGCTATTGTGGACAGCAGCCATTGCGGTGGAGCTGATTCACGGGTACTCGCTGATTCATGATGATTTACCCAGCATGGATAACGATGATTTACGCCGTGGCAAACCCACGGTACATCGCGCTTTTGATGAAGCCACGGCAATTTTGGCCGGCGATGCGCTGCAATCGCTCGCATTTAACTTATTAAGCACGGCGACCGCTGTGCCTGCCGATACGCGTCTGGCCTGGTTGCAGCTGCTAAGCACCGGCGCAAACCAGATGGTGTACGGTCAACAGTTGGATACAACGCCCACAGCGGTTGCGCCAACGGATACCGAATTAAGCCATCGGCATCACCTGAAAACCGGCGCGTTGCTGCACGCGGCGCTGATGATGGGCACGGTTCATCAACCGGCACCCATTCAAGCGGCGCTGACGGCATTTATTCGCCCGCTGGGGCTGGCATTTCAAATTCAGGATGATATTTTGGATGCCACTGGCACCGCCACCGCGCTCGGCAAAACCCCCGGAAAAGATGCCGCCGATCACAAGCATTCTTATGTCACCGTACTGGGGCTCACTGCGGCGCGCGCGCATCTGAACAACACCATCCTTGAGGCCTTGGCTGCGCTCGAACCCTTAGGTGCATCCGCCGATGCCCTACGGGCTTGCACAGAATTCGTGCTGACTCGAGATCATTAATGCTGCCACTTTCCGCTGATTCAAACCCGAACGATTTATTGAACCTCATCCGGTTGCCCGATGATTTGCGCCGCCTGTCCAAACGACAGCTGCCCCAATTAGCCACGCAATTACGCGCCGAGTTAATTACCCTCGTCGCCCAAACAGGCGGTCATCTGGCAGCCAATTTAGGCGTGATTGAGCTCACCATCGCACTGCATTATGTATTCAACACGCCGGATGATCGCTTGGTCTGGGATGTGGGACATCAGGCATATGGTCATAAAATGCTGACCGGGCGGCGGGAAGCCATGAGTGGCCTTCGCACCCGTGATGGCTTATCAGGCTTTACCCGCCGCGCCGAAAGCCCGTTCGATCCCTTCGGTGCGGGGCATTCCAGCACGTCGATTAGCGCAGCGCTCGGCATGGCGGCGGCAGCCAAACTGCAAGGCAAACATCACCACGCTGTCGCAATTATCGGTGATGGCGCACTCACCGCCGGGCAGGCATTTGAAGCACTGAACCATGCGGGCGAACTCAAAGCAAACTTGCTCGTGGTGCTCAACGACAATGAAATGAGCATCTCGAAAAATGTGGGCGCCTTGAACCAGCATTTAACGCGCCTGCGCAGCAATCCGGTAGTCAACAAACTTCGCCAGGGCGGGCAAACTCTGTTGTCGCAAACTGGCCCATTGGGTGAAATCCTCAACACCACCCGAGTGGGTTTTCGCGATGGCGTGAAGCATCTGCTCGGCGTTACCAGCCTGTTTGAAGAGCTCGGTTTTCAATATTTTGGTCCGATTGACGGCCATGATCTGCCGCTGCTGGTTGATACACTCGAAAACCTGCGCCACCAATCCGGCCCGCGGTTGCTCCATGTGGTCACGCAAAAAGGACGGGGCTTTAACCCCGCCGAGCTTGATCCGGTGCGGTATCACGGCGTAGGCAAGTTTGATCCAAAAATCGAACCCCAACCGATCACACCCACCACCAGCAAAACCTGGACGCAAGGGTTTAGTGACTGGCTCGAGACCCAATGCCACAAGCCCGAAGTGGTAGTGATTACCCCTGCGATGATCGAAGGTTCGGGTTTGGCCGGATTTGCCGCACGCCACCCACAACGCTGCTTTGATGTAGGCATTGCCGAACAACATGCTGTCACCTTCGCGGGGGGATTGGCGACGGAAGGCCTGCGCCCCGTCGTGGCGATTTATTCGACCTTCCTGCAACGCGCCTGGGATCAGGTGATCCACGATATTGCGCTGCAAAATTTGCCCGTGCTGTTCGCGGTTGATCGCGCCGGCTTGGTCGGCCCCGATGGCGCTACGCACGCGGGCAGTTTCGATCTGGCTTTTAGTCAGGCCATCCCGAATCTTAACATCGCCGTGCCTGCCGATGCCAAGGAACTGCGCGCCGCGCTGGATTTTGGCATTGCGGCCGATGCGCCGGTGCTGGTGCGTTATCCGCGCGGCGAATGTCCGGTTGATTTGGGCGGCGAGGCAGCCCGAACGCCATTTGGCTTACGCGTTCGGCGGATGGCCAATCACCCCGCACAGAGCCTGTTGATTGTCGCGCTCGGCTCTAAAGTCCAGACGGCACTGAAAGCCAGCACAGATTTGGCGGCCACCATCGTGGACTTGCGCTGGGCTAAACCCATCGACTGGACCGCACTGCTGCCGATGATTCATCAACACGCTGGCTGGCTGATTATCGAGGAAGGCAGTCAATTGGGCGGCATCGGCGCCACATTGATTGCGCATACGGCCGAATTGGGGCTCTGTAAACCCGTGCGGCATCTCGCCCTGCCCGATCAATTTATCGAGCACGGCACACGGGGTGAGTGCCTTACCGATTGCGGACTTGACGAAATGAGTCTAAATAGTACGATGACCGATTTTTTACGGCAGGTACTGCCCGCATGAACACATCCATAACCGGGCCCGCAAAACCTCAAATCAACAACCAGTTAGCCGCACCGGGGGGGCAATTCGCGCTGAGCGTCACGGTCGATTTTGCCGCTGCGCACCAATTACATGGGTACGAGGGCAACTGCGCTCGCCTGCACGGTCACAACTGGAAGATCATTGTAGAAGTGACCGGCCAAAAACTCGATGACGTCGGCATGGTCATGGATTTCAAAACCATAAAAAAAGCCGCACGCGAAGCCGCGAAGCGGCTCGATCATCAGTTTTTAAATGAAATTGCGCCGTTTGATGAGATCAACCCCACCGCCGAGCACATTGCCGTGTGGTTTTTTGTTGAACTCAGTGGTGTGTTGAATCAACCCAACGCCCGCGTCAACGCGATTACCGTGTGGGAAAATGATTATTCCGCCGTCACCTATCGGGCTTGACACGTCTGCTATTGTTAATTTCAGGTTAATTTTCAAGCTCATTCCCCAGGATTTTTTTATGTCCCATTCCGTCATGCCCGATGTGCAGTCCTCTGTCGATAGTCGCAATATCGTGATCGACCGCGTGGGCATCAAAGCGATTAAACATCCCCTCATCGTGGTGGATGGCGCGCACCGCCAGTCCACCATTGCCGAATGCGAGCTCACCGTTGCCCTACCCGCCGATAAAAAAGGCACGCACATGTCGCGGTTTGTAGCGCTCCTGAATGCTGAACCGCTGGTTCTTTCCATCGGCACCCTGCCCGACTGGACACGGAAAATGGCCGAACTACTGCACGCACACACGGCAGACGTCACCTTCACGATGCCGTTTTTCGTGGAAAAATCTGCGCCGGTCAGTGGGCAAAAGGCCTTGATGGATTACCAATTGAGCTTGAGCGGCCATTTGAACGACGCAGGCCCTATCGAAACCCACCTTGAACTCGTGGTACCAGTCACGAGCCTGTGCCCCTGCTCCAAAGAAATATCGGCTTATGGTGCGCACAATCAGCGCTCGCACATCACTGCCACCGTACGCATCACCAATCAGAACTTATCCATCGCTGATTTAATTCACACAATTGAAGACCAGGGTTCTTGCCCGCTGTGGGGCTTGCTCAAACGCCCGGATGAAAAATTCATCACCGAATATGCCTTCGATCACCCCAAATTTGTCGAAGACATGATCCGCGATGTGGCCAGCACGCTGACCGATTACCCCGGCATCAACGGCTATCGCGTCACGGTCGAGAACTTTGAATCAATTCATAACCACTCCGCCTGGGCGGTCATTGATCGGTTGGGGTAAGTGCCGCCCGCCCGAACAACGCACGGGCATTGGCATCGAGTCGATTGGCCAGCGTTGGCGCATCGGTGAATAATAATTCCGCCAAAACCGCCAGTTGCTCGATGATATACGCAGGTTCATTCGGTTCGCCCCAATGCGCATGACCGGACTGATTCGGCGCATCGGATTCGAGCAGCAACGCTTCGGGCGGCGAGGCCGCCAGCGTGGCACGCAACCGGGTTGCCCTCGGATGCGTGATTGCAGCGCCAACCCCGAGATAAAACCCACGTTCAATCAATTGCTGCGCCTGCTGCAATGATCCGGTAAATCCGTGCACCACGCCACGCAATCCCGGTCTGTGACGAATCATTTTCAGTAACTGATCGGCCGATTTGCGCTCGTGCAGAATCACGGGCAAATTGTGCTGCAAGGCCAAATCCATCTGTCCCTCAACGAGCGCGTACTGACGCGAGGCATCTGGCATATCAGTAGCGGAATCGAGCCCAATCTCACCCACAGCCAACGTATTCCCGCGTTCTTGTTCGAGCCAGTCCGATAAAGCGGCGAGTCCGGCCGCCGGTTCAACCCGATCCGCCCACCAGGGATGAATGCCATAGGCCAGCCCCACCGTACACCCAAGCACACGCACCTGTTCCGCCACCATTTTTTGCGCCGCCCAGCGATCGGGCGATACGCCCACCGTGACCACCACGGACACACCCGCCTGCCGCATCCGTGCCACCACTCCGGGCAAACCCTGCAACGTGACCAAATCATCAAGATGGCAATGCGTGTCAATCATCAACGCCCCCCCTGGCCGCCTGTCGAACAGGGCCATCTGCCGCGAGACGAAGACCCGTTCGGGACAGATTTTTCGCTCTTTTGAGGCGAATAGTGGATCTATTTAACGAGAAAACGGGGGGGGTATGGCCGAATCCGGCTTTGTCGTAGCAGGAATGCGTCAAATCCGACAGGCTGCCAGGCCGATGTCCGGCATCCCGCACGGCCGCACTCAAAATCAACCCGATACAGCACATCATCAGCCGATCATCTTGCGTAGGGGAAAGACCCCGCTGAATAAATCTTGTATTCTGCCGGTGGACTGTACATCCCACACATACGAGGCCACCTTCTTTGAACCCAGCGACCCTCATCGGTATTTTCGGCGGTTTTGGTATTGTCATCGGTGCCATTTTTTTATCGTCGAATCATGTTTCGGATTACTTCAACCTGCCGAGCATGTTCCTCGTACTGGGCGGCACCATCGCCGCCACACTGATTAGTTATCCCCTGCATGAAGTGCTGCGCGTTTTCCGCGTGTTTACGATTGTACTGCGCAACGAGCGCCTGTATACCGAACGCGATATTACCGAACTCGTGGACGTCGCCAAACTCAAGTTTCAGGGACAAATCAACCGTGCGGATGAAAAACTCAGCCGCATCAAAAACCCGTTTTTGCGCACCGGCATGCAAATGGTGCTCGATGGCGCAAGCAACGAAAACATCATGACCTTACTGCAATGGCGCATTGGCCGGATGCGCGCGCGCGAACGGGCCGAGGCACAGATTTTTCGCACCATGGCCGCCTTTGCGCCCGCATTCGGGATGCTGGGCACCCTGCTTGGCCTCATCAACATGCTGCACGCGATGGATGCCGCCCACTTCGCCGCAATCGGCACCAATATGGCGCTGGCCTTGATTACCACGCTCTATGGCATTCTACTCGCCAACATGATTTTCAAACCTATTGCACTCAAGCTCGAACGCCGCACCGAACAACGGGTGATGGTGATGAACATGATGGTCGAAGGCGTGATGCTGATGCAGCAGCAACGCTCGCCCGCATTTATCCGCGAAACGCTGCAATCCTTCCTCGCACAAAGCGAGGATGAACTGCGTGAATCCACTGCTCAGCCCGGCAAACGCCCCACTGCGTCGCGCCCGCCCGCCCGCTAAACCATGAGCCGCAACCCGCCCCCCCCGGATGCAAGCCTGAATCCCGAACTGGAAGAACAAACCACCCAGCAGATTCAGGCAGAAATCAATCTTGCCGGGCAAACGGCCGTGTTCGCCCGCCCCTGGCATGAAGGCTGGGCAGAAGACGCGCACCAGATCGAAGACGATCAATCTTTCTGGCTGCTGACGATGGTCGATTTGATGACCCTGCTGCTCACCATGTTTGTGCTGCTGGCCGCTTACGCCTACCAAAGCAAAGATACCACCACCAGCACCCCGACCGGCAGCGGCAGCACGCAACAGGCCCAAAAGGTCGACCAAACCCCTACCCCACAAACTGGCCCCATGCCCACCGCGCAAATTTCGCCGGGGCAAGCACCCACGCAAGGCAATATCCCGCAGGCCGGCAATGCCCTGATCGGTTCGGCAGGCCGCCAGCCGCCACACATACCGGCCGAACCCAGCACAAACCCGCCCGCCCCCGAGCACCCGATCCCGCCGGACGAAACCACCCAAGATCAGGCCAAGACCCTGTTTGCCGGCCTAGGGAAAGATGTTGATGTTTCCGTCATCAAAGGGCGGGTCAATCTGCGGGTGAAGGACAATATCCTATTTACCTCAGGCAACTCTGACCTCTCATCGGCTGGGCAAAATTTACTGAACCGCCTGGCCGACCGGCTCAAAGCGGGAAGTTATCCAATTGCGGTGCAGGGGCACACCGATGATCGACCGATTCACACCCTGCAATTTCCGTCTAACTGGGAGCTTTCCGCCGCCCGCGCTGCCGCAGTGGTGCAGCAACTCATCGCGCAGGGGGTTCAACCAAACCGCCTCTCTGCCATCGGTTTTGCCGATACCCGCCCGATCGCACCGAACGACAACGCCACCGGGCGTGCAGAAAATCGGCGGGTCGATCTTGAACTGCAGTTGCCTGCCAATATGCTGCCTTCTGCCACACAACCCTCGACACAATCCGAATCACCAGGAACGCCATGACCCCCTCGTCACTTCATACCAACGCCCCCGAATGGCAGATTCACCCCCAACTCTTGGCCGATTCCGTACCCATCACCAATCTCCCCCTCTGCGCAGTACGATTGCTGGATGATCACCGCTTTCCTTGGGTGCTGCTGATTCCCCGCCTGCCGGGCCTGAGCCAATGGCTCGATGTACCCGTAGTGGCCCAACACCAAATTCTGGATGAAATACGGCAGGTTAGTGCCACGCTCAATACCCTGTTCATCCCAGAACGAATCAATCTCGCGACCATCGGTAACCGGGTGGATCAACTGCATATCCATTGCATCGCACGATATACCCATGATGTCGCTTGGCCGGACGTCGTCTGGGGGCACGGGACACGGGCACCCTATGCCACGCTTGACCGATTAGCAGCAGCCAATGCAATCGCTGCTGGACTCAAAACGCAGTCTCAGCCAAACTCTTAAGCGGGTTCATTGCGCCGCTCGGAAATTTCGAACACCGCGTTTTATCCCCAAGAATCGGTGCGATGTCTCGATCCAGTGATGTAACGCAAGGAAAAATACCCGAAAAGGCGCAGCGTACATAGAGCAATTGCGCATTTGAGGGTATCTTGAACACGGCAATACGCGCTTCAGCGAGACTTTGAACCGGCTCCAAGATCCAATCGTAAGCCCCATAAGGATGTCTGGTTATGCGAATCGTGCCACTGTCACTGCAATTCTTACTGTTTTTGGGGCTGCAAATTGCGCTCTCCATGGGCTTAGTGTTTTACCTCAATACCCTAGCCAACACGAATTACCAAACATTCCAGCGGGCGAGCACCGGGTTCGTTGAATCCAGTAACACCATCGAATCGTTGCGCAAGGCCTTCGCAGAAACCAGTAATCAAATCGAGCAACTCGCGAATGAGTTTGTTCCAGGTCAACGCGTGGACGTGCGCGATCAAGTGCTTGCGCTCCAGCAACTGGCCGCAGCCATCCGTAACAATATTGCCTTGGGCAATGTGCGGGAATACTCCGGCGGTAAAATCAATCAACTCGCTCAACGCATTGATCAACAAGCCCAGGAACTGATTCAGGCTGCGGCCAAAACGGCTTCCGCATCCCCGATGGAAGTGAAATCGCTGCAAAATCATCTGCGGATTGAACGCAGCCGAATCATGGTGGAAGATTTCGGTGCACTGATTGATTCGGCCAATCAAAATCTCGAGAACACCATGCAGATGCTGCGTGGCTCAACCGCCAGTCTGAGCAATCAGTACCAAATCTTGCTGGTGTTGTTTATTGTGCTGCAAATTGGTTTGATGATCACGGCCCTATGGTATTTCAACTATCAAATCAGGCAACTGGCCGATATCACTGACCGGCTGATTGACGGAGATGCCACCGCTGCGTTACCCCAACAAAAGCGCCACGATCAGATTGGCCGGCTGGC
Organism: Pseudomonadota bacterium; assembly: GCA_021801265.1. Lineage (GTDB taxonomy): Bacteria > Pseudomonadota > Gammaproteobacteria > Halothiobacillales > Halothiobacillaceae > Halothiobacillus. Next base: position 401,467 of record JAJYYE010000010.1, read on the forward strand.
GCGCGCGGTTCAGCATTTCCGTACCACACTCATTACCCTCTCCGATTCCCGCGAACAACTGAAAACCATTCTCAAAAAGTACGATACTGAAACCTTAAGTCGGCGCAAAGCGGAAAAGCAGCTCACGCTCGCAGCCTCTGTGTTTGATAACGTCCAGGAAGCCGTATTGCTCACGGATATCACCGGTCATGTCACCCGTGCCAACGCCGCCGCACTCGAATTACTGCATTGCAGCGAAAAACAACTCGCCGCTCAACCGTTACTGCAGTTTTTATTAGGTAAAGATTTTGTCGTGATCGAACCGTTGTGGAATCAGGTGCTCGAGCAGGGGCACTGGTCGGGTGAAGTACAGTTTCAGGCAGAGCGCTTCCCGCCCATCACCGCACTCATTTCAATCAAACTGATGGGCGAAGCGCGCGAGGGAAAAGGGCATGTCATTTTTGTATTGAGCGACCATACCGAGATTCGCGCCCGGGAAGCCGAAATGCAGTTTTTAGCCGAACAAGATCCCGTAACCGGTTTATTCAACCGGCACTATTTCACGGCAGCCGGGCAAAAGCGGATCAGTCAAACCCCCGACTCACCTTTTGGCATCGTATTGCTTGGCATCGATAATTTCCGCTCAGTCAATGACGCGCTTGGGCATCGGGACGGGGATCGCATCCTCAAAGAAATCGGCAAGCGGCTCGCGCGCTTGGTCGGCCCGCAGGCCACACTGGCACGGATTGGTGGCGATGAATTCGCTTTCTACTTCATGTCAGAATCCGCAGATCAATTGGAAACAGATACCCGCCGATACACACAGCAGGCCTTAACCGCGATTCGCGAACCAATCGTGATCAACGAATATCAACTTCAGCTCAAAGCGAGTGCCAGCAACAGCCTTTATCCCATGGATGGCGACACAATCGAAGATTTGCTTAAAAACAATGATATCGCGCTGTCGATGGCCAAATCCCAAGGCGGGGATCAACTATTCACCCACAGTACGCAAATTCAAAACCGCGCCCAACGACGATTCAAACTCCAGCATGCCCTTGAAAAAGCCCTCGGTAACCGTGAATTGCGTTTGGCCTATCAACCCCAAGTTTCGTTAACGAATGGCCAGATCACCGGCTTTGAAGTGCTCATGCGCTGGCGTCATGGCGGCGAATGGATTTCCCCGGTCGAATTTATCCCGCTGGCGGAAGAAACCGATCTTATTGTTCGATTCACCGAATATGCCTTCGCCGAGGGCTGCAAACATATCCGCGAGTGGCAACGTCAAACCAATGAAAACTATCATCTCTCGGTAAATTTGCCGCCCCGGTTGCTGCTGATCGATAAAATTGATGAACGTCTCGTTGATATCGCCAAGTCAGCAGGGCTTCCGCTTTCGCTGATCACGTTAGAAATTACCGAAAGCAGCTTCGGCAGCGATCCCGGCTTGATGTCGGCGCAACTCCACCGGCTGGCCATGCAGGGCTTTACCATCGCCATTGACGATTTTGGTACGGGCTATTCGTCACTCGCGTACTTAAGTACGCTGCCGATTTCTAAAATCAAAATTGATAAAAAGTTTGTTGATCTCATTAGCGATAACAAGGAATCCTGCAAACTGATCAATTCCATCCTGGCGATGGCACAATCCCTCGAACTGGATATCGTGATTGAAGGCGTCGAAACCCAAGAACAACTGATTCAGCTCAAAAAATTTGATGTTCGCATGGATATCCAAGGCTTTGTGTTTGACCCAGCCCACAACGAAGATTACTGGGATGGCTTGTTTATGGAAGGCGCGCCCCATACCTATGAAATACCTGATTTGATGCTCGCCAAAAAATAACCGAATAGCACGTCGCCCGAATGCAACGAAGTGGTATCCGGGGTCAACCCACCCCATGAGGTCAACCTGGCCCCCGGATTGACCGCGGAGCTGGCGCAAGCCCGCTGTGCTTCATCCGGGCGGCAGTGGATTGAATGTCGACCAAAAAAACGAAAATATCACCAGAAAAAGCGCGTTAATGCGCTGCCGCCCAGCTTTGCCCCATGCCAATCCCCACCTCCAGTGGCACATTCAGCGCAGCAGCGCCCTGCATTTCTTTTCGAATAACAGCCTCTAATACGGTTGCCGCCTGTTCCGGCACTTCGAAAATCAACTCATCGTGTACTTGCAAAATCAGCCGTGCCCGTCCAGGAACCACCAAACAGTCGTGCAGGCGAATCATGGCAATTTTAATAATATCGGCGGCAGTCCCTTGCATGGGGGCATTAATGGCGGTGCGTTCGGCATACTGGCGCCGTTGCGCATTGCGACTGTGAATTTCGGGCAAATGCAGTCGCCGCCCAAACACCGTTTCCACATACCCCTGTTGCCGAGCCAACTGCCGCATCCGCTCCATATACGCCGCCACACCGGGATATCGAGTAAAATAGCGATCAATGTAGGCTTGCGCCTCACCGCGCCCCACCTCAAGCTGCTTGGCCAAACCAAAGGCCGACATGCCATAAATCAGGCCGAAATTAATGACCTTGGCCGCACGACGCTGATCGCTGGACACGGCGTCTTCCGCCACACCGAACACCTCGGCGGCGGTGGCACGATGCACATCCTCGCCCCCCGCAAAGGCCGCGCACAAGCGCGCATCGCCCGACAGGTGCGCCATAATGCGCAGCTCGATTTGCGAATAATCCGCCGCAATCAAACAATGCCCCGGCTCCGCTACAAAGGCCAGACGAATCCGCCGCCCTTCTTCGCTGCGAATCGGGATATTTTGCAGATTCGGATTAGAGGACGATAAGCGCCCCGTCGCGGTGACCGCCTGATGAAAGGCGCTGTGCACCCGCCCGGTCTCAGCATGAATATCTTCCGGCAATCGGTCAATGTAGGTCGATTTGAGTTTGGTCAAGCCCCGATAATCCAAAATCAGCGCGGGCAACGGATGGCTGCCAATCAAATCCCCCAAGGCTTCTTCATCGGTGGAGGGCCCACCTTTGGGCGTTTTCTTACCCACAGGAAGTTTTAATTCATCAAATAAAAGTTCTTTGAGCTGTTTGGTTGAACCCAAATTAAATGCGCGCCCCGCCGCAGCAAACGCGGCTTTTTCGACATCCACAATCCGCGCACCAATCGCTTCCCCCTGCACGGCAAGCTGCGCACGATCCACTCGCACGCCCGCGCGTTCCATCGCAACTAAAACAGCGATTAATGGCTGCTCGATCGTGGTATACACCCGCTGCAAGGCGGGTTCCGCACCCAAACGCGGCCAAAGCCGCTGCTGCAATTGCAGCGTGACATCGGCATCTTCGGCGGCATAAGCTGCGGCCTTGTCGAGCGTAATTTGGGGAAAACTCAGCGCCTTCGCGCCCTTGCCGACAATGTCTTCATAGGTGATGGTTTGCCTGCCTAAATATTTGGCCGCCAGCGAATCCATATCGTGGCGGGTGACGGTGGAGTCGAGCACATAGGATTCAAGCATGGTATCGAATACCGCGCCGCGTAAGGTAATGCCATGATTCGCCAGCATGTGGGTATCGAATTTCGCGTTTTGCAGCACCTTGCTTCGGTGCGCATCTTCAAGCCACGGCTTGAGTTCAGCCAAAAAAGCGTCGCGATTGAGCTGCTGGGGCACATGGGGATAATCATGCGCCAGGGGCACATACGCCGCTTCACCCGCCACCACGGCAAATGAGACGCCCACAATTCGCGCCTTGAAAATATCCAACCCATCGGTTTCGGTATCGAAAGCCACGAGTTCAGCGTGTTCAATTTTCGCCCGCCAGCGCGTCCAATCATCAGGGGTTAAAATTGTCTCAAACGCAGTGGCATCGGCCAAAGCCAATTCGCCCTCCGGCGCGCTCGCCTGGGGGGTGAGCGCGGCGACCGGGCGGGATGCTGTCGACGCGGTCACCGGATTAAATTGACGGCGTAAGGTATTCAGGCCATAGCGCTCTGCCAGTGCGTATACCCGTGCCACATCAGGTTCATGCACGACCAAATCGGCCGCCATGACTGGCAAATCACAATCGGTACGAATGGTCACCAGCGCACGCGCGGTGGGTAAAAACTCGATTGAGGCACGGAGTGATTCCCCCACTTTGCCTTTCACTTCACCGGCATGTGCAACCAACTCATCCAACGTTCCCCATTGATTCAGCCACTTGGCCGCCGTTTTTGGCCCACACCCCAGCACACCGGGGATGTTATCGACGGTATCGCCAACCAAGGTTAAATAATCGATAAATTGCGCGGCGGTAATGCCATATTTCGCCTCAATCGCGGCCTCATCGAGCACGGTGTTGCTCATGGTATTCACGAGGCGAATATCTTCAGTCACAAGCTGGGCGAAATCTTTATCGGCCGTCGCGACCAACACCGGTGCGCCTTCAAGTCGTGCTTGATGCATGAGCGTACCAATCACATCGTCGGCTTCCACGCCAGCAATGCAAAGCAACGGAAACCCCAAGGCCTGCACCAGCTCGTGCACCGGCGCAATCTGCACCCGCAAATCATCGGGCAAAGGCGGCCTGTGTGCTTTATACGCGGGATATATCTCATCACGGAAGGTCGGGCCCGGTGCATCGAACACCACCGCCATCAGCACGGGCTGCTCTTCACGCTTGAGCTTTAAGAGCATGTTAATCACGCCGTGAATCGCGCCCGTCGGCGTGCCATCGGGCGCGGTTAAGGGCGGCAAGGCATGAAACGCGCGGAATAAGAACGAACTGCCATCAACCAGAACCAAAGGTTTGGTTAGCAGGCGGGCGGGCGGTGAGAATAAATCAGTCATAAGGAATCATCGAAATTTGGTGTGAAGGTCGGTACTATGCCACAAGCTTTATATCATCGGCTTTACGGGACAGGCCTTGATCGGCTTCTCTTTAAATACACAAAATCCCAACCCGGGTATTGATACCCCAGTGAACCACATAACAGACGCATGAGCCCAAAAATCCCAAACCACCCCTCCCGCCTCGATAAAAGCGAACGCTTGAGCCATGAATCCTGGAAAATTTTCCAGATCATGGCCGAATTTGTTCAAGGCTATGAAACCTTGGCGAGCATTGAACCGGCAGTCTCAATTTTTGGCTCGGCGCGCTTCACATCCGATCATCCCCATTATTTAATGACGGTTGAAATCGCCCGCTTGCTCTCCAATGGCGGTTTTGCGGTGATCTCGGGTGGCGGCCCAGGCATTATGGAGGCGGCCAACAAAGGCGCCAAAGAAGGCGGCGCGCCCAGTGTGGGCCTAAATATCAGCTTGCCCCACGAGCAGCACGATAATCCTTATCAGGATATCTCTCTGCATTTTCAGCATTTTTTTGCGCGCAAGGTGATGTTTGTCAAACATGCCTCTGCGTATGTCGTGATGCCAGGTGGGTTTGGCACCCTGGATGAAATGGCCGAGATTCTCACCTTGGTGCAAACCGGCAAATCGCGTCGCATCCCGATTATTCTGGTCGGCACCAAGTTTTGGCGCGGTTTGCTCGATTGGTTTACCCAAACATTACTTCCCGCCGGCACCATTAATGCCGAGGACATGGAACTGATTACCCTATGCGACGAACCCCAGACCGTAATTGATACCATTTTTGACTTCTACCGCAACCGCGACCTGGGCGCGACGGCCGAAGAGCAGAAAAAACTGCTCGACTTATAAGATATCGCAAAAACAACCACCCCATTTGTTACCCGCGCCATCAAGCTCTTTAGCTAGGCCCTTTGATCGGAACGAACCTCCATGTCGGTTTTCACAGCGGTGCATGAGCACCAATTGATTGAATTTCTTAAGCAGTTTGATTGCGGCACGCTCCGCTCTTTTGTTGGCATTGCTGCGGGCATCGAGAACACCAATTATTTCGTTACGACCGATCGGGCCGATCTGGTGCTCACCCTGTTTGAACATCACCAACCCGAGGAGCTGCATTATTTCCTCGATTTAATGGCCTATTTGGCCGATCACGGCATCCCCACCGCACATCCCCTGTGCTCGCGCGATGGCTCGTATTTGAGCGAACTCAATGGCAAACCTGCCGCCCTTGTGCTGCGGCTAACCGGGCACTCAATTGACGAACCTCACGCTGGAGAATGTCGGCTAATGGGTGCTGCATTGGGTCGCTTGCATCGTGTAAGCCCCGGTTTTACCGGCTACCGCATGCCGGATCGCGCCTTGCCCTGGGCGCTGGAAATCCACCGGTTGCTGGCCGATCATCTCAGCCCTGATGATGCCGCACTGCTGGCCGATGAACTGGCCACCCAGCGAGCCCACCCACGCAACCACTTGCCCCAGGGGGCCATTCACGCCGATCTATTCCGCGACAATGCCCTGTTCGACAACGGACAGCTCAGCGGTATGATCGACTTCTACTATGCCTGTAACGATGCACTGGCTTATGATTTAGCGGTCACCGTGAACGATTGGTGTCGCAATGAGTCGCACCATATTAACCCCGTCCTGGCGCATGCGATGGTTCAGGGGTATCAATCCGTACGTGCGTTCAACGAGGATGAACGCACGGCGTGGCCCCTCTTATTACGCGCAGCAGCTTTGCGCTTTTGGCTGTCCCGCCTGAAAGATCAGTGCTTCCCGCGTGCAGGGGAACTCACCTACGCCAAAGATCCCAACGTATTTCGCGCGCTTCTGCGTCATCACCGGGATTTGGCCGATGCCAATCACCACTGGCTGATCTGATGGGCCCCCCACCGCTGATGCCCATCACGCTCAAGGGGCGTTCAGGTCAAACGGTCATCATCGACCCGCCCATTGCGCTCGCGCCCATGGCAGGGGTTTCAGACCGCCCGTTTCGCCGGTTATGTCGCGCATTTGGGGCGGGGTTAGTCATCACTGAAATGATGAGTGCCAAACCTGAACTCCAAGACAGCACCAAAAGCCGGTTGCGCCAAATTGATTTAAGCGACCCCGAACCCCGCGCCGTGCAACTGTTGGGCAACGACCCCACCGAGCTTGCCCTGGCTGCCCGCCACGCCGTCGCCCAAGGCGCCCAACTCATTGATTTGAACTTGGGCTGCCCCGCCAAAAAAGTCTGCAAAAAAGCGGCTGGCTCCGCACTGATGGCCGAGCCCGACACCGTGGCGCGGTTGCTGGATGCCCTCGTGGCCGCGGTGGACTGCCCGGTGAGCCTGAAAATGCGCACCGGCCCCGACCATGGCCAGCGCAATGCCCTGCTCATCGCCAAAATTGCCGAGAATGCCGGGTTATCGATGCTGAGCATTCATGGCCGTACCCGCGCCGATAAATACGAAGGGGATGCCGAATACGACACGATCGCCGAGGTGGTGGCTGCCGTGCGCCTGCCCGTATTCGCCAATGGCGACATTACCTGCCCGGCCAAAGCAAGCGCCGTTTTGGCGCATACCGGCGCAGCAGGCATCATGATCGGGCGGGGTGCGTTCGGGCAACCGTGGCTGTTTGCGGCGCTCAAAGCGGAACTGATGCAACAAGGCGCCTACACCGCACCCAGCCTGCGGGCGCAATTTGAGGTGGTGACCACGCAATTTGAAAAAATCTATCAACATTATGGTGATTCATTAGGAATTCGAATCACGCGCAAGCATTTGGGCTGGTATGCTGGCACATTGAACCTGGATGAAGCGGCGCGTGCGCAGTTCAATCAGCTCATGCTTCCCGAACAGCAACGTCAATGGTTAGCGCGATATACCGCCGCGTCTCACCTCAACCAGCCGGCCTGATAAATCGACTTATGACTCATGAATCCCCCGCCCATCCGACCCCCTTCCCATGTGGTGCGCATAGCCAATGGCAGTGTCTGAATACCGAGCAAGGCACTGAGGACAACCCTATTCAACACGCGGTACGCGCCGCGCTGGATGCCTTATGGGAAACGCTGGAAGGCGACCAACCCAATAACCTCTATGATCTGGTCATTGCGCAAATTGAACGACCCTTGCTCGAAACCGCCATGGCGCGTTGCGATCAAAACCAGTCTCGTGCGGCCGAATGCCTGGGCATTAATCGCAGTACCCTGCGAAAAAAACTCAAACAGCATCACTTGCTGGATTCAGGCGAATAGTCAATCTCAAGGTAGGAGGGGTTTCAGCCCCGACACGATGCCCCCGTTGGGTGCCACGTCTCGTGCAATCTGACTTTCATCCCCGCGCCAGCAACCCCCGAATAATTTCCCCTGCCACAATATGCCCGAAAATATTCGGCATATAGCTGATGGTGCCGTTTACGGCCCGAGGGCGAATGCCGGTGTCGGTGGGTATGTGCGGCGCGGGTTTTTGCGGTAATTCAGTGGAATACACGGCGGGAAAATCAAGATCACAGTCCAAGCGCCGCAGACGCGAGCGGAGTACCCGTGCCAAACCACAGCCCTGCACCTCACCCAACGTGCCCACCCGAATCGCACGCGGGTCCAGCCGGTTTCCCGCGCCCAAGGCCGTCATCGTCGCAATGCCGCGCAGCCGTGCCTCAGCCAGCAACACCGCCTTGACACCAATCGAATCGATGCAATCGGCAATGGCATCCAGCGGATACTGATTGAGCACATCGGGCACCCCCGATTCTTGCAAAAAAAACGGCAAGGGTATCGTGGTGATATCTTGGCGAATTGCCGCAAACCGCGCCACCGCCACCTCGGCTTTACTTTGACCGATGACCGTTTCGGTGCAGAGTAATTGTCGATTCAGGTTAGAGCGTCCAAATTGATCATGATCGAGCAGCAGCACCGTCCCCACGCCCGCGCGCACCAGGGATTCGGCACAGGCCCCACCCACGCCGCCCAAGCCGGCCACCAGCACCCGGGCTGCCCGCAACCTGGCGATGCCTTCGACGCCAATCAATAATTCGGTACGTTCATCCAGTTTTTCCGCGGGGCGCTCAGCGGAGCATTCATCCAGGCACTCATCGGGGTAGTCAGTCATCACAATTCATTCTGAAATTAAAGGGGTTCATTATGCTGAATAATTCTCGTGGCGTGCCGACTCCATGGACTTTTCCGACTCGCTTGATTAGTCTTAATGCATCTAACCATGGCCAGCGTGCCTGTCGTGAATTGGCGTCTCATCCTTACTTCTACTGCATTCAGGTATCGGAAACTGCTTATCGTGACTTTGCCACCCGACCTAAATGCCCCAATCCCTTTACACCTGAGACCATTGTTTGATCGGTTGGTCGAGCGTTTAGAGCGACAACACGCACTCCTTCAATCCTTATTGGGGCAAATTGGGGTACTGATTTCAGCCACGGATGAGCAGGAATTGCTTCATGTAGTGTGCACCCAATTGCTGGCTTCCGGTTTATTTATCAGTGCGTGGGTCGGGCAGGCGAATACGCAAAATCCCGAACAATTCACCGTGTTGGCGAGCGGTGGTGATGGCCAAAGGGTGTTAGACCAGCTCAGCCCGGCGCAGTCCCACGCGTTAAATGTGCAGGTCAGTCGGGCACAGTTTTTGGATCAACCCACCATTGATGAGACGCCCGACTCGCCGCTCACTACCGCGTGGCAAGCTTTTGCCCCCGAAGGCTGGAAATGCACCACGTTCCTGATTCCCATCCATCGTCACAATGTACCTTGGGCAGCGCTGATCGTTATTGCCCCGCACGAAGATGCGCTCGAAACCCTGCTTGGCGATACACTCAAGCGCCTCGGCGAATTGCTGGGTAACGCCCTCGCCCAATTTGATTTGCGCCAGCGCCTGCAAGATGAGCATGAACAATCCGCCTATCTCGCCCATCATGATGCGTTAACCGGACTCGCCAATCGGCACTTTTTGGGCGAGGAACTCCCCAAAGCGATGGCGCGCGCGCGACGTAACAAGCAATCTCTGGCCGTGGTGATGCTGGATTTAGATGAATTCAAACCCGTGAATGATCGCTGGGGTCATGCCGTGGGCGATGTTTTGCTTAAAACATTGAGCCAACGCTTATCCCACGCATTACGTGAAACGGATCTTGCCGCGCGGCAGGGCGGCGATGAGTTTATTTTGTTGATTGAAGGCATTGAGCGCAAAAAGCAGCTCACACTCACCTTGGAGCGGCTCAACCAAATTCTGGATGAGCCGTATGCGCTCCCCAAGGGCCACGTCCGCGTTCAGACCAGCATGGGTATCACCCTGTTCCCGCAAGACGATGGCGAGCCAGAGCAACTGATTCGACATGCCGATGCCGCGCTGTATGTGTGCAAAAATAAAAAACGCGAACGCAAAAAAAACTGGTGTCTGTGGAACGAACATACCACCTCTGACCTCGATGCCCCCCTGAACATAGAACCGCATACCCCGTCCTACGGCGCTGCGGCGGGTGTGCTGCTTGAAACCCTCAACACAAATATTCGAGCACTGACCGATGAATTTATTACCTATTTTTATCAAGAGATTGCTATTGATCCCGAGTCCATTGCCATTTTGCAGTGGCTGGATTCCAGCGAATACACCCACTTAAAGCAACACCAAGCCGAGCATTTGCGCCAATTGCTCGATCCTGAACTCACCGAAGCCACGCACCGTGCCAACGCCCGGCGCGTCGGTGAAATCCATGCGTTTATCGGCTTATCGGCCAGCAGCCTGGTGCGGGCGATAACTGTATATCTGCATCAATTTAACAAACTCCTGACGACACAACGCTTATCTGCCACCGAACACAGTCGACTTGAACTCATTCTGACCGAACGATTAAGCATCGAATTATCCGAACAGCTTGAAGCCGAGCAATCGGTAAATAGCCGCTACCAAAAAATCTTGAGCGATGTGGATAAGTTAGGCCGACAAACACTCTCGTGGCAAGAATTTAACGAGCAACTGCTGGTGAAACTCTGTGAGTGCCCCGGTGTGTGTGGCGCCTGGATCGGCAGCCCCAATCCCGAAGGTGTGTTCATCGTCAACTTTAAACACAAGGTAGAACCGTTCATTGAAGCCATTCACCACCACTACGGCGAATTGCGGATGCCCAACCTATCCAGTGATCGTCCGGAATTTCTGGGTGCCACCGCACGCGCATTCCGCTTTGGACAAATTCATAGCACCGATAGTTTTTCAACCAACCAGGCCGCCAGCGCATGGCGTGAAGCCGCACAAAGTGTCGGAATTCGCAGCTCAATTGGCATACCGATTCTCGATGACCAACGACGTCCTTTGGCCGTGCTTACCCTCTACGGAGCGTACCCCGGCTTATTTGAAGCCGCCTTTCGTCAGTCGATATGCCAGCAATTGGGGTTTATCATCAGCCAGGCATGGCAGCAGGTTTCCAGCAACCACACCATTAGCATCTCGACACAAGAACTGGATCATTGGCGACAGGCGTTTTATACCCACGGGCTGACATTTGTCTATCAACCCATCATTAATCTCCAAAATGGGCTGGTTGAAAAAGTCGAGGCCTTAGCACGATTACAGCTGGCTGATGGCCGCACCATCATGCCCGGCGCGTTTATTCCCCGCCTGAATGATAGTCAGATTATTTTGCTGTTCAAGCAAGGGCTCGAACAGGGATTAAGCCAACTTGACCAATGGGATGGCCAGTTACCCCAAGCCAGTGAATTACCCGAACGAACCCCCGCCTACCCCTTGGGGCTATCGCTTAACTTGCCGCTTGAGGCATTGGCGCACCCGGAATGCGCGCACTGGGTGGCCGATGCGCTCAAAAAACACCAGATCCCGGCCGTCAGACTCACACTCGAAGTGCTTGAACATCACGAAATACGGGAGCTTGAACGCTCCCAACAGCAGATGCACGCGTTGGTTGCCCTGGGCATAGCGCTCGCCATGGACGACCTTGGCGCGGGATACAGCAACCTGATTCGGCTCAATAACCTGCCTTTCGATACGGTAAAAATCGATCAAGCCTTAATCCGATCGGCCTATGATGATCCCGTGCGAATAATCAAATTTATCAGTGCGTTAATTCACATGACGCACGCGCTGGATCTCATCGTGGTGGCGGAAGGCCTAGAGCACCCCGACCTCATCGAAGCGGTGCGGATTTTAGGCGCGGACATGGGCCAAGGCTATGCGATTGCCCACCCGTTGCCCCCAGAACAATTTACCGAGTGGCTGCGTACCCGCCCGCCGCTGGTGGATACCAGCTACCCCCGCACCCCGCTGGGCGCCATAGCCGTTCATTGGCGCATGATTAATTATGCCATTCCGATGAGCCAAATGGCGGGTGAGGGTTTGGCCAATAATTGCCCGGTAAATCGCTTTATTATCGAGCAGCAACTCGAAGGCAGTGCACTGGATGCCGCCCACCGCGCACTACACGCCGCCGCACACAGCCAAGGATCACACAATGCCGAGGTGTACCAATTATTGCATCAGGTGCAAGCACTTCTGGCTGAATTGGTCGTTAAACCCGACCCAACCGCATGAAACCCGACCCAACCGATGGCTTAACCTGTTTGATTGTCGGTGGTGTCGTGCGCGATGCCCTCTTGGGACACGTGGCGCGCGACCGCGACTGGGTGGTGCTAGGCAGTACGCCTGAAGAGATGCTCGCGCGCGGTTTTCGCCCCGTGGGTCTGGATTTTCCCGTGTTTCTGCATCCCAAAACAGGAGAGGAATATGCCCTCGCCCGCACCGAACGAAAATCCGGACGCGGGCATCAGGGTTTTGCATTTTTTGCCGCACCAGAAGTCACGCTCGAAGAAGATTTACTGCGCCGCGACCTGACCATCAATGCGCTGGCGCAGGCCCCGGATGGCACCCTAATTGATCCTTTTGACTTTAAGAGCGACCTGGATGCCCGCATCTTGCGGCATGTGGGCCCCGCCTTCAGCGAAGACCCTTTGCGCGTGTTGCGCGTAGCGCGCTTTGCCGCTCAACTCGCCACTGATGGCTTCACCCTCGCCCCCGAAACCCAAGCCTTGATGCAGACCATGACAGCGGGGGGCGAGCTGGATACCCTGACCGCCGAACGTGTCTGGCAAGAAACCCACAAGGCGCTAGCCAGCCCTGCCCCCGCGCGCTATTTCGAGATTCTGCGGGAAATCGGCGCACTCAAGGTGCTGTTCCCGGAAGTAGATGCCTTATTTGGTGTGCCCCAGCCGCCCCAATATCACCCGGAAATCGACTGCGGTATTCATACCCTGCTCACACTCACCGCCGCTGCCGCGCTTACCGAGGATACCGCCATCCGCTTTGCCGTGCTCTGCCACGATCTGGGCAAGGCACTGACACCACCCGAGGAATGGCCACGCCATATCGGCCACGAAGCGCGCGGCGTCGCGCCAGCCACCACCCTGTGTGAACGGCTGCGCGTGCCCAAAGCCACCCGCGAATTAGCGCTCTTAGTCACAGCCCAACACGGCCGCGTGCATGTCGCCCTAGAGATGCGCCCCGCCACCCTGCTCGATTTAATCGAATCGCTCGACGGCCTGCGCCGCCCAGAACGGATGCGCGAGGTGCTCACCGCCTGCCACGCCGACGCGCGCGGACGCTTAGGTTCCGAAACCTGCGCTTATCCACAGGCCGATCGCGTGCTGGCTGCCGCCGAACTCGCGCGGAACGTATCACCCGAACCGTTCGTCGCACAAGGTCTCACCGGCACTGCCATGAAAGAAGCCCTGTATCAAGCACGCGTTTGGCTCTTGAACCAGCAATTGCCCCAGGCATCGCGTCCCGGCTGATTGCGCGGCTTTGTGACGAAGCGATCAAACGCTCGTCAAATTGTTTTCTCATGGCTCGCAACACTGCCACTCGTGCAATGGCAAATTCGCAAAGGCATTTAAGTTGCGGGCAATCAGGGCATTAAACCAGACAAATGCAGCCACACCCCGCCCTGAAAATGCGCCAATGATTGCAAATGGCCTTTTATTTTTTAGATCTTGCGCGTAGCCTCTGCGACACACGATCAATGAATCTAACCGTCAAACGGCTGACCAGCGGAAATTTTTCGTGCCAGAAGTCACTTAATACCCAAGCTTGAATTTAGGCTTTGCGTGTATCCAATGCGGCACGCAATGCTTCGCCGATAAAAATCAGCAGCAACAAGGTGCCGACCAACACACCAAACGTGGTCAGCGAAAGCCACCAGGCATCAATGTTATTTTTGCCCTGAGCCAGTAACTCGCCCAGTGAGGGTGTGCTGGGCGGCACACCCAGCCCCAGAAAATCAAGACTCGTCAGGGCCAGAATCGCACCCGATACCCGAAACGGCAAAAAAGTAATCACGGGGGTCATCGCATTGGGCAACAAATGTCGCAACATAATGCGTGGACTGGATACCCCCAATGCGCGCGCTGCGCGGATATATTCTAAATTCCGACCTTTAAGAAATTCGGCGCGCACATAATCCGATAAGCCAATCCAGCCGAATAACGATAATAAAATCAATAACAAACCAATCGACGGCTCAAAGATCGAGGCAAAAATAATCAGCAGATAAAGCTCCGGCAGCGAACCCCATATTTCGATAAATCGCTGAAAAAACAAATCGACTTTGCCGCCCAAGTAACCCTGAATCGCACCGGCCAACATACCAATCACCATGCCAATCGCGGTCAGTGCAAAACCGAACAACACCGATAACCGAAAGCCATAAATCAACCGTGCCGCCACATCCCGCCCGCGATCATCCGTGCCCAGCCAATGGCGAGACGTGGGTGCAGCCGGATTTGGCGCCGGGTTGTAATAGTCGATGGTGTCATAGGAAAACGGAATGGGCGCACGCAGCAACCAGCCGTGCGCCCGGATTTTGGCAATCACATACGGATCCGTGTAATCGGCATTGGTGGCAAAATCGCCGCCGAATGCGGTTTCGGGATAATTATGAATGAGCGGCACATACAGCTGATATTGATAATAAATCAACAAAGGGCGGTTATTGGCCAGCAATTCTGCGCCCAGACTGAGCACGAATAACACCGAAAATAGCCACAGGCTGAGGTAACCGCGCCGATGGTGTTTGAAGCGCGCCCAGACGCGTTGCCACGGCCCTTGTGTCGGCTCATTGCATGCCAAACCCGACGTGCCCCGAGGGGGGGTGGCACTCATGAATTCACAGCCTGAAAATTAATGCGCGGATCAACCCACACATAGGCCAAATCAGATAATAATTTCCCGATTAATCCGATCAAAGTAAACACATACAGGGTACCAAGCACCACGGGATAATCGCGTTGAATGACGGCGTTATAGGAAAGCAGCCCCAGCCCATCGAGCGAAAAAATCGTTTCAATCAATAAGCTGCCGGTAAAAAACGCGCCCAGAAACGCGGACGGAAAGCCGGTGACAATCGGAATCAAGGCGTTACGAAACACATGGCGATACAAAATTCGCCGCTCGGACAAACCCTTCGCCCGCGCGGTCAGCACATATTGCTTGCGGATTTCTTCCAGAAAACTGTTCTTGGTGAGCATCGTCATCACGGCGAAATTACCCACCACCATGGCAGTAACGGGCAGCACCAAATGCCACAAATAATCGGTAAGTTTACCGAACCAAGTGAGCTGGGCAAAATTTTCCGACGTCAGCCCGCGCAACGGAAACCACTGCCAAAAGCTACCGCCACCGAACAATACAATCAACACCAAACCCAGCACAAAACCCGGTATGGCATAACCGACCAGAATCACGGTACTGGTGACTGTATCGAATCGCGAGCCATCGCGCACGGCTTTGGCAATGCCGAGCGGAATTGACACGAGATATGTCAGAAAAAATGTCCACAGCCCAATACTGATCGACACCGGCAGTTTTTCTAAAATCAAATCGGTCACAGATCGCTGATAAAAATACGACTGCCCCAAATTGAAGGTGAGGTAATGCCCAACCATCTCGCCAAACCGTCGCCAGGCCGGTTGATCGAAACCGTAAAACGCCTTGATTTGTGCCAGTTGCTGGCTATCCAAACCGTGATCGCCGCGGTACAACCCACCCGACAGCGCCCCGCCGGATTCTGCCCCCGCACCACCGCCTGCCGCCCCTGCTTTTAATTGCGCCACAAGCTGTTCAACCGGCCCGCCGGGTACGAACTGAACCACTGCGAACGAGAGCGCCAAAATCCCGAACAACGTCGGGATCATCAAGAGCAGGCGTTTGAGGATGTAGTGGGTCATCACACACCGACCATTAACGCCGCTACCGCATTGTCTGTCTGACACGATGACGACTTCAGATGCGCCGCCACACGCTCTTGATCTTCGGTGCTGCGATTCTGGCTGAGTTTGAATTTTGCATGAATCTGAGTGATCTCAATTTCAAAACCCACAATCATCGTCAGCAATTTTGCACGCCGTCCGCCTTCAACATCGAACGGCCAAGGGTCAGGCATTGATGCTTCATGAACACGGGTTAATTGATCCAGCATCGCTGTCAGCACTGACTCATCCTGAACAAGCCGCGGTGTACCCCGAACATGAACCACGGCGTAATTCCACGTGGGCACGCCGGAGGCCTCATACCACGTGGGTGAAACATAAGCATTTGGCCCCTGAAAAACGACTAGAACCTCGCGCTCCTTAGAGAAGTCTTGCCACTGGGCATTCATGCGCGCCATGTGGCCTAATAATTTTCCCGGGACGTGGCAACCTTCCCTCTGATACACAAAAGGAAGGTGGCTCACTTCAGGCACGCCCTGAGTCGAAGTCACCAACATGCCCAAGGGATAAACATCAACCAGTGCTTGAATCCGCTCGGGGTCTGTTTCCACAAATACTTGAGGGGAATACATACCGCCATCTCCCTAATTTACTACGGCAGCGGCGTCAGCGTTTGCAACGATCCCGCACCCGGCAGGGCAGGAGGCTGCGGCTTGGGGTCTTTATCACTGCAATTGGCGATACACACGACGGATTTTTGCACGCCACCACCGCAACCGACATAACACTGCTCGAACTTCTGCGCGCAGGGGCAGGGGAGGCTATCGCAACGCTCGTGGATGAGTTGCTCGCGCACTCCGTTCAGGCTCGGTGCGATGGGGGGCTCTGGGGCGTAGTCATCAGTGTAGGGGTAACCAAAGCCGCCGCCGTAAAATCCGGGGCGCATCACCCAGCCATAACCGGGCACAAAGACGGACGAGGCGAAGCCCATGCGCAGGCTGCGATTGAGTTCATAAAACTGTCGATCCGATTCATATTGCTGACGCGCCACTTCGTAATCACGCAGACCCGCCTGAAACGCCTGCTGCGCAATCGGTTCGATGCCGCTAATACACGTTTGCCGCGCGCTGGCGCATTGATTTTGACATTGGGTTAATTGCGCATGGCAACGCGCCACGCAGCTGCGCCCCACCTCTGTTGGCGGCGGCACAAACGTGGTTTGAGTCGCGTACTGGGGGGTGGCGCAGCCGGTTAAGGCGGCCAATGTCACGCTGGGAAGGAGCCATTTAAGCCAATTTTTGCGGATGTTCATGTGTTTGCCACCATGTTTGCATAACCCAAGTTAAGGCATCGAAATACAACGGCAACGGTTGGTGATAACCAAACCGATTCCACCATGCCATACGATGCGCGCCAATGTACCAGTTTGGCACGAGATATTCGCCCCACAACAGCACCCGATCCAGCGCGTGGCAGGCAGTGATGAGTTCGGCGCGATTTTTGGCGTAGATGACCCGATCAATCAAGGCATCCACGACCGGGCTATCTACCCCGGTGTAATTGCTGGAGCCTTCCGTATGCGCCGCCGCGCTGCCAAAGCGGTCGCGCAATTCATTACCGGGCGATTGGGAGGCACCATAGGCCACGACAGTCATATCAAAATCAAACGCATCCATGCGCCGCTGAAATAACGACACATCAATGGTGCGATAGCTCACCGCGATGCCGAGACGTTTCAAGTTGTAGACATAAGGCGCCACGATACGCTCAAAGCCTTTCTGCGACAGCATGATTTCAAACGAGAAGGGGTCATTTTTGGCATTGCGCAATTGGCCGTCGCGTACTGTCCAGCCGGCTTGCTGCAGTAAATCGCGGGCGCGCAGCAAATTTACCCGTTGCTCGGCCGGGTTATTCGCCACGGGCACCTGATAGGGTTGGGTGAAGAGTTCAGGCAATAGTGCGTGTCGAAACGGTGCCAGTAAAGCCAGCTCTTTGCCCTCGGGCAGGCCGCTGCAGGCCAATTCACTATTACTGAAATAACTATCGCAACGGGTATATTGGCCATAAAACAAATGGGTGTTCGACCAGCCAAAATCCAGCGCCAAATCCAAAGCGCGCCGCACGCGCACATCCATGAACAGCGGGCGCCGGGTGTTCATGCCGAAGCCCTGCATGCCCGCGTTGTTGTGGTGCGGAATTTCACGCCGAATGATACGGCCATCGGTGAACGCCTCACCCGAGTAATCCCGCGCCCAGCGTTTGGAGTTGGTTTCATAAAACACATCGAACTCGCCGGCTTTGAATGCCTCAAGCGAAACGGTTTCATCTTTGTAGTATTTGAACATGATCCGGTCGAAATTGAACTGGCCGCGCCGCACATTCAAACCCTGCGCCCAATAATCAGGGTTACGCTGATAAATTAGGGTGTTGCCAAAATCGACCCGCTGCACCCGATACGGCCCGCTGGTCAGAAACGCCGTACGCGATACGGTGGCAAAGTCTCGCCCTGCCAGCCCGCGTTCCGAAAATACGGGCAGCTCGCCAATGATTAAATGCAGCTCCGGGTTCACTTGCTTGAAATTAAAACGAATATGCTGCGCGTCGGTCTGCTCCGCCCCGGCGATATCCGCCCAATAAATCCGGTATCGCGGATGCGCCTGCTCACTCATGAGTGTGTTAAAGCTGAACAATACATCAGCTGCGGTCACAGGGCTGCCATCATTAAAGCGCGCCGAGTCATTCATGCGAAAGGTAATCGACAAGCCATCAGCGGCTAAATCCGCCCGGTCGGCCAGCAAACCATAACTGGAAAACGGCTCATCCCACGCGCGTACCGTCAACGATTCAAAACATAAATCATTTAGCCCCGCCGCCGCCATCCCCTTCAGCACGAACGGATTCAGCGAATCAAAACTACCAAACACCGATAAGGCTAACTGCCCGCCTTTGGGCGCATCAGGGTTCACATAATGAAACGCCGTAAAATCCGCCGGATATTTGGGGGAATATCCCAAGGCTTGTGCAAAACCCGCAGCAAGGCTGACATTCGATAACCCTAAACCACTGCCCAGAACGGTGCCGGTGGCCAATAAATAGCGTAAAAATTCTCGCCGATTGAGCGATTGATTGTTCGCGGGGGGATGCTCGTTTTGCATTTCAACCTTACACTATGCCGATTGGCCACCTTGGCCTGCCATTTTCAGCCACCATGAGGAACATAGTATGGGATTTTTGACCGGCAAACGCGCCTTGATCGTTGGGATTGCAAACAATCGCTCCATCGCTTCCGGCATTGCCGACGCCATGCACCGCGAAGGCGCTGAACTCGCGTTCACCTACCTCAATGATCGCTTCAAGGAAAAAGTCGAGAAAGCCACCGCCGAATTGGGCTCGACTATTTACCTGCCGCTGGATGCCACCAGCGACGAGCAAATCGACGCGCTATTCCCCGCACTGGCCGAACATTGGCCCGAAGGCTTTGATATTTTGGTGCATTCAATTGCCTTTGCCCCGCGCGAGGCATTGGATGGGGATTACCTGGACGGCATGTCGCGCGAGGCGTTCCGTGTGGCGCATGATGTCTCCGCCTATTCATTGGCCGCCTTAGCCAAAGCCGGCCGCAGCACGATGCGCGATAACGGCGCGATTGTGACCTTATCGTATCTGGGTGCGGAACGCGCCATGCCGAACTACAACGTGATGGGTGTCGCCAAAGCCGCTTTAGAGGCCAATGTACGGTATTTGGCAGTTTCCCTGGGTGGGCGTGGTATTCGCGTCAATTCGGTTTCAGCAGGCCCCATTAAAACACTGGCCGCTTCCGGTATCGGTGAATTCAAAGGCTTTCTGGATTATGTGGCGTTGAATTCGCCGCTTAAACGCAATGTGAGTATCGAACAAGTCGGCAATACCGCCGCGTTTTTGTGCTCGGATTTGGCCTCCGGTATCACGGGCGAAAACGTGTATGTCGATTCGGGCTACTTCATCACCGGTATGGGCGAGTGCCCTAAATAATCGGCCACTGAAACGACTATTGAAGCATGCTCGAACCGACACGCTGCCAATGTGACTTTCCACAGGCACTCAAGCCCGCATCCCATTGATGCGGGTTTTTTATTGGAGACGTCTCTCCCGCCCGAAGTAACCCGCGTTCACCACGCATATGTGCCACGATAACCGCCCCCACGGTGTCGCTATCGCCCCGCGCGCCCTGCCCCAGGGCCAATGCCGCTGAGGATGAAAGCCACCACCAGCGACATGATGCGCATCTTCAAGGCATATCTAAGAACATGCCGCCAGGAAATTCATAGATCGCCAGTAAGGCAACGCCCGCAAATGCCGACCCCAAACCCGAACCTAAACCAACGGTGGCCAAGAGCGCGACCAGAATTGTCAATGCATGCCCATAACCCAAGGCCCTCTTAATTGGCTGAGCGATCAAGAAGGGTACAGAGCGCACAGGCCGTTAGGGCGCTGCCGACTTTTCTGCATCCTGATTAATCGTGATCTTCGCTTGGGCGCGCAAGGTTTGCAGCAGGGCACCGAGTGCTTGCTGAGCATCGGCTTGCTGAATCTGCTGGGAGAGTTGTTGCTTATCTTCTGCGCTAATCTGGCTGGGATCGCCATCTTTGATTGAAGTCACCACCACCACGGCTTCATTACCATCATTCAACTGGACGACAGCAGTCGCAACCTTCCCTGAAGCCACTGGGGGCACGGCGAATGCCGCCGCCAACGCTTCCGTCGGAATGCCCGCTTTAGGATCGTTTCGTTTCATTTGCGCGGGGGCTCGCCACGTTGCGCCTTCGGTCGTGGCGACGTGTTGTGGGTCAGTGCCCGCATCTAAAGTCTGCCGAATTTTGGTTGCTTCCGCCACCAGCGCCTGTGCAGTCGCCTGATCGGTGAGTGTGGTCGTAATTTGGCCCGTCACTTCAGCCAGGCTGAGGGGGGTCGCAGGCTCATGCTCGTGCACCCGCACGACCACTGAATCATTGGCCGCCAACTCAATGAGATTACTGTTGAGCTTTTGTTGCAGCACTTCTTTTGAGAAGGCCGCCTTACGCACCTTTTCATCCGCCGCGATGCCCGTGCCGCTATCGCGGGTGAGCCAATCCGTCGTTTGCACTTTAAGCCCCAACGCTTCTGCGGAAGGAATCAGGCTATCAGGGTGTTCATACGAATGATCAGAAAGCTTCTCGCCTTCGTCGTAGTAGATTTTTTCAACCTGCTTTTCGCGAAGATCCGCCATAAGCTGGCCACTCATATCCGCAAGTGATTTAATCGGCGGGTGCGATTCTTTGGTCACTTCAATCAAATGCCAACCAAATTGCGAACGCACCGGCGCACTAATTTCACCGACCTTGAGCGCGTCCATGGCTTCTTCAAACGGTTTCACCATTTGCCCCTTGGTCACTTCACCCAGATCACCGCCCTTATCTTTTGAGCCTGGATCGTCAGAAATTGCTTTGGCTTCATCGGCGAATGAAATTTTACCACTGACGATGTCCGCCCGCGCAGCCAAAAGTTTATTCTTGGCCGCTTCAACTGCCACCGCATCCGCATCTTTAGGCACCGCGATCAAAATATGTCGCACCGTACGCCTCACATCCGCTTGCTGTTTTTGCTCGTAACGGGCATAAGCCGCCGCAATCTGGGCATCCGTCACTTGAATCGATGGCGCCAAACTCTGCGGTGAAAGCTCGATATAGCTGAGTTTCACCCGTTCAGGACGCACGAACTCCGCTTTATGCGCACTGTAATACGCCTCAATTTCTGAGGATGTCGGCATCGGCACTGCGTGTGCCACGCGTGCCCGATCCAAGGTGATGACACCCACGTCCCGGGTTTGGTCGCGCAATCGAACCAACTGATCAATCTCCGGCGCGGTGACAATGGTACTTTCACGGATGGCATTCTCCAGCGTCTGCATCACCATATCCTGCTTTAAGCGCGCCTCGAATGCGGGAACAGTGGTATTTTGCCCTGCGACAAATGCCTCGTATTTCTTCATATCGAACACGCCATTCGTTTTGAACTCGGGCTCTGATCGAATCAAATCCGCCACGACGCTGTCGGGCGTTCTAAAGCCCGCCCGCTGCACAAACACGCTCAGCACCCGTTCGTTAATCATCTGATCAAGGACGTGCTGATTTAAATTCAAACTTTGCAACAACTCGGCCGACACACTGCCACCCAGCTTTTGGATAATCGCCTGACGCTGCTGGCTAACCGCTTGTTCAAAGGCTTGTTGGGAAATCGGTATGCCGTCGACTTCAGCAACCGGTTTGTTTTTACCTCCCGTGAAATATTCGCCTACGCCCCACAATACGAAGGGCACACTGATTAGGCCAATAATCACATAGGCAACCCAGCCTTGAATGCGTTCCCGCAAATCCATCAACATAAAAATCACACCTTAAAACAGCCCAGGGCGCACAGAGGCACACTATGGGTCACTCTTTGTTAAAACGCCGGTAGGTTAAGCCAAAACCAGCAGAGAGTTAGATCACCAAGGATCATAACGCTTAAGTTATATCGTAATGGCATCAAGCAGCCAACACAGGACGCCCAAGCCGGTAATTTATCAATGACGCCATAACAAAACAGGGACGTCGCCGCCCCTGCTATTTAACGTTCACCTTGCCTGTCCATCAAATGCCGTTAATTCAAGCACGACGTAAGCAAGGGTTTATTCAAACTAATTAACCGCGTCTTTCAAGCCTTTGCCCGCCTTAAATGAAGGCAAGCGGGATGCTGCAATTTCAATTGTTTCGCCTGAACGAGGATTGCGACCAGTACGGGCTTCACGTTCACGAACTAAAAAGGTACCGAAGCCAACTAAAGTGACTTGCTCACCTTGCTTCAAGGCATCGCCAACCGCTTCGATAAACGCATCCAGCGCCGCAGTACACTCAGTTTTCTTCATGCCGCTTTTGGCCGCCATCGCGTCGATCAATTCAGATTTATTCATAGTGTTGCAATCCTTTTCTAGAGAGATTAATACAAGGGGGAACTTTGACATCGGAACCATGGATTCTGCAGGTGAATCCCGCAATAATCAATCAATTCCGGTCACAAAATACAGAGTACGCTCGCATTTATACAAGCCGCGCTAGCGTGCTGTCAACCATGCGAAATCATTGAACAGCCGGCACGTTGCCCAGTCTGAATCCCGACAGCAGGCCCGCATCCTCAAAGCGACACGAGCACACCCCATATCTCCTGGCGGGAAAATCCACTTATTTGAGCGCCAGCCCCCCGTTAATGAGCCGTGGCAGCCGCATCATCGCTACGTTTTCCTTCATCACGCGCGGGGAGTAACTCAGGCTGAACGGCTT
Source organism: Pseudomonadota bacterium (assembly GCA_021801265.1). Lineage (GTDB taxonomy): Bacteria > Pseudomonadota > Gammaproteobacteria > Halothiobacillales > Halothiobacillaceae > Halothiobacillus. The sequence continues at coordinate 424,794 of JAJYYE010000010.1, forward strand.
TAGGTGTGGGCGGTGTAATCAGCGCTAAATCAAGTACTTCATCAATCCAGCGCACGGGGCGAATATCCAAATTGGCTTTGACTTTTTCAGGTATTTCCACCAAATCTTTTCGATTCCCCTCGGGAATTAACACGAGCGTTATACCGCCGCGTTGCGCCGCCAACAATTTCTCTTTAAGGCCACCAATGGGCAAAACTTCTCCACGCAGGGTAATTTCGCCCGTCATGGCCACTGTGGCTTTCACCGGAATGCCCGTTAATGCCGACACGATAGCAGTGCACATGGCGCCCCCTGCGGATGGGCCATCTTTCGGGGTCGCACCTTCGGGTACGTGCACATGAATATCAATTTTTTGATTAAAATCCGGATCAATGCCCAAGGATACTGCACGTCCACGCACCACGGTGAGCGCCGCTTGAATCGATTCCTGCATGACTTCACCCAGTTGACCGGTATATTTGAGTCCGCCCTTGCCCGGCATAGTCGCCGCTTCGATGGTGAGCAGCTCCCCCCCCACTTCTGTCCAAGCAAGCCCGGTAACCTGCCCCACCTGATCGGGGTGCTCGACCTTGCCGAAATCGAACCGATGCACGCCCAAATATTGCGGCAACGACTCCGCATCTACCGTCACAGGGGGTTTTTGTTCGTTGGTCACGATTTTACGTACCACCTTACGCGATACTTTGGCCAACTCACGCTCAAGGTTTCGCACGCCGGCTTCCCGTGTGTAATATCGAATAATGTCGCGCACAGCCGAGGTATCGATAGATAGCTCTTGATCCTTCAAGCCATTATTTTCCAACTGCTTGGGCAACAAATACCGCTCAGCGATCTCGGTCTTTTCATCTTCGGTATAGCCCGCGATCCGGATGACCTCCATCCGATCCAGCAACGGCCCAGGGATATTCAAGCTATTGGCCGTGCAGACGAAGAGCACTTCGGACAAATCAATATCCAAATCCATGTAGTGGTCGGCAAATGCTTTGTTTTGCTCTGGATCAAGCACCTCAAGCAAAGCCGAAGCGGGATCACCTCGGAAATCCGAAGCCATTTTATCGATTTCATCCAGCAAAATAAGCGGGTTACGAGAACCAATTTTGGTTAATGTTTGCACGATTCGGCCCGGCAATGCGCCCACATACGTGCGGCGATGACCGCGGATTTCCGCATCATCCCGCACACCACCCAAGGCGATGCGGCCAAATTTTCGGTTGGTCGCCTTGGCGATCGATTGACCGAGCGAGGTTTTACCCACCCCTGGCGGGCCAACCAAACATAAAATCGGCCCATTCATTTTGCGCACGCGCTGCTGCACCGCGAGGTATTCCAGAATGCGTTCCTTGACTTTCTCGAGTCCGAAATGATCCGCCTCCAGGACGGCCTCTGCAGCGGGTAAGTCATGCTTGATTTTGGTGCGCTTCTTCCACGGCACCGCGACAATCCAATCGAGATAATTGCGCACAACGGATGCTTCCGCCGACATCGGTGACATCATTTTGAGTTTATTCATCTCTGATTTGGCCTTATCCAGGGCCTCTTTCGGCATGCCCGCCGTCAGGATTTTGCGCTCCAGCTCATCAAGATCGCTACCGCCTTCCTCCAGTTCGCCCAACTCTTTTTGGATGGCCTTCATCTGCTCATTCAAATAGTATTCCCGCTGACTTTTTTCCATTTGCTGCTTCACGCGGCCACGGATGCGTTTCTCAACTTGTAGTGTGTCAATTTCTGATTCGATCAACACCATGAGATGTTCAATTCGCGCATGCAAATCAATGGTTTCAAGGATTTTTTGCTTTTCTTCAATACTTAAGGACATATGCGCGGCAATGGTATCGGCCAAACGCGACACATCATCGATCCCTGCCAGAGAAGTCAGTACTTCGGGCGGGGTTTTCTTGTTGAGTTTCACATAGCCATCAAACTGATTGAGCAGGGCGCGCGCTTCAACCTCCAGCGCACGATCAGGCTGTTCATCTGGTGTATCAATGGATTGCACATCGGCAACGAGGAAATTATCAACCTCATGAACGTATATGCAACGTACGCGCTCAATGCCTTCGACCAGCACCTTGATGGTGCCATCAGGCAATTTGTGCAATTGCAAAATCGAAGCCAGCGTACCGACTGCATGCAAGTCTTTTTTTCCGGGATCATCCAGCTCCGCATCTTTCTGGGCGATCAACAAGAGTTGTTTATTGCCTTTAATCGCCTCTTCCAGTGCGGCGACGGATTTCTCCCGGCCAACAAATAAAGGAATGACCATGTGCGGATAAACCACCACGTCCCGAAGCGGCAGAACTGGCACAGTGCGCGGTGCACCCGCGATAATTGCAGAGGGTGTATCTTGATGGGGCATAGGTGTTACCTCTGGGGCGTTTTGCGCTTTATAACGAATGGTGTAAAGAGAATAGTTGATAGTTAATGACGAACCGATAACTTTTCAAGGCTCTATGGCCACCAATCCTGATTAAAATCTGAAAACCACAAAAAACCCGCCGAAGCGGGACTAAAAGCAAGGATTTACGCGCTTGATGTCTATTGATCTGAAGCGGCTTTAGGCAATGCTTCGGGCTGCTCAAATAATAAGAAGGGCTCTGTTTCACCCCGAATGACTGCCGCATCCACCACGACTTTGGATAAATGCTCAACCGAAGGCACTTCAAACATCGTATTCAGCAAAACTTGTTCAACGATGGTGCGCAGGCCACGGGCGCCCGTTTTACGCTTAATCGCCTGGCGCGCCACTTCCCGCAACGCATCATCGCGCAGGTCCAGCTCAACCCCTTCCATTTCAAACAAACGCATGTACTGTTTGGCCAAGGCGTTCTTGGGCTCGACCAGAATTTTCATCAACGCGGCTTCATCCAGCTCATTCAAGGTGGCAATCACGGGCAATCGGCCAATAAACTCTGGAATTAAGCCATAACGGGTGAGATCTTCCGATTCAATTTTAGTGAGCAGTTCGTCGGTCGCGCGGCGATCGTCTTTGGATTTTACTTCGGCAGAGAAACCAATCCCGCCTTTTTCCATCCGCTGACGAATAATCCGATCAAGACCATCAAACGCGCCCCCACAAATAAACAGAATATTCGTGGTATCAACCTGCACAAATTCTTGCTGGGGATGCTTCCGCCCACCCTGAGGCGGCACAGAAGCCAAGGTCCCTTCAATCATTTTGAGTAACGCCTGCTGAACCCCTTCCCCGGAGACATCACGGGTAATTGAGGGGTTCTCGGATTTCCGCGTAATTTTGTCAATCTCATCGATATACACAATGCCGTGCTGTGCTTTTTCGACATCGTAATCACAGCGCTGCAGCAGTTTTTGCAGAATGTTTTCGACATCCTCACCCACATAACCCGCTTCGGTCAGCGTGGTCGCATCCGCAATCGCGAAGGGGACATCCAACACCCGCGCCAAGGTTTGTGCGAGCAATGTTTTGCCAGAACCCGTGGGGCCGATTAGCAGGATGTTGGATTTGGATAATTCAACCGGCTCGGATTCCGCGTCCTTCTGACGGGTTTTATGATTGGAGCCAAACAAATTCAACCGCTTGTAATGATTGTAAACCGCAACGGCCAACGCGCGTTTGGCCAACGGCTGGCCAATCACGTATTCATCCAGGGCGGCAACCAGCTCTTTTGGCGTGGGCAAGCGTGTCGGAGACTCATCCTTGGCTGCCGTAATTTCTTCGCGCAGAATGTCATTACACAATTCAACGCATTCATCGCAGATATAAACCGAAGGGCCGGCGATCAGCTTTCTCACCTCAGCCTGTGGTTTCCCACAGAAAGAGCAGGAAAGGTCTTGCTCAGATTTTGTACTTTTTGCCATGATATTGGCCTCACACCGATAACGAAGATTAAGCGTCCCAAACCCGGGTTGGCATGGGATCTAACTAAAAAAGGCCGATTAGCTGCGCTTGGTCAGCACCGCGTCAATCAAACCATAGGTTACGGCCTCGTCCGCAGAGAGAAACTTGTCGCGATCAGTATCGTTTTCAATCACTTCCATCGGCTGCTTGGTATGGTGCGCTAAAATACCATTCAGGTTGTGGCGCAATTTAATGATTTCTTCGGCGTGGATTTTGATATCCGATGCCTGCCCCTGAAAACCACCCAACGGTTGATGAATCATGACCCGAGAATTCGGCAAAGCGAACCGTTTACCCGCCGCCCCCCCCGCCAACAACAAGGAGCCCATGCTGGCTGCTTGTCCAATGCACAGGGTTGATACATCCGGCTTGATAAACTGCATGGTGTCATAAATCGACATCCCCGCCGTGACGACGCCACCCGGTGAATTAATATACACGTGAATGTCTTTATCCGGATTTTCGGATTCCAGAAACAGGAGCTGCGCAACCACAAGATTAGCCATGTGATCTTCTATCGGGCCTACGATAAAAATTACCCGCTCTTTGAGTAAGCGCGAATAAATATCATAGGCGCGTTCACCCCGAGACGTTTGCTCAACGACCATCGGTACAAGTGCGGATAATTCAGGCAGTGATAACCCTGCATGCGGCTGAGAACCAAAGATCATAAATACCCCCTAGAGGACTTGTGTACTGAGCATTGTGCTTAAAAACAAAAAACCGGGCAAACCACAGACCCTTCGCAGAGCGAACAGGGCTTGAGCAGTTTGCGCGGTTCAATAAACGCGCCATGATTACCTAGGCTTGGGCAAAGGTACGAGTTCTGGCTGATGATGTCGCTTAAGCCTGCGGATTCATAACCGCTTTAAAGCCCAAAGATTTCACAGAAACTTTAGTATTGGCCAGCACATGGTCAACTGCTTGCTGCTCAAGCACCACGGTGCGGGCATTACTCATCATTTCGCGATCACCCTTATAGGTGGCAACCACGTGTTCAGGCTCATCATACGCAGCAGCCACATCCTGGATAAACGCGTCAACCAACGCATCATTGACTTGAAGATCAGCCGATTTCACGATTTCCATAATGACCAGACCCATTTTCACGCGCTTGGTCGCTTGCTCATTAAACAAGCTGGCATCCAGCGCGCTGGCATCCGTATTCGGCATTTGCTGACGCACGAAATTATCGCGCATGGCCACCGCTTCTTCATCGGTCAACGCTTTAGGAACATCGAAGGTCAGGCTATCCGTTACCACGGTTAATACCGTATCTTTCACTTGGCGTTTCAGCGCTTGCTTGAGCTCACGCTCCATATTTTTACGCACATCCGCATGCAATTCAGACAGTGAAGCTGAACCGAAGCGGCCAGCAAACTCATCATCCATCACGGGTAGAACCTTCTCTTCAATCGCCGTTGCAGTCACGGTGAATTGCGCCGTTTTGCCTTTCAGATTCTCCACGGGATACTCTTCAGGGAAGGCAACATCAAATACCCGAGCGGCTTCACCCACAGCGATACCATCCAGGCCAGCTTCAAAGTCAGCCAACATCCGTTTTTCACCCAGAACAACCTGCATGCCCTCGCCTGTGCCACCCTGGAAGGCTTCACCATCAATCGTACCAGCAAAATTTACCGTGACGCGATCACCGGTCTTGGCGGAACGACCCACGACTTGCCATGTGGCATTTTGCTCACGGAGGGTTTCAAGCATCTCAGCGACATCCGCGTCGGTGACTTCGGCGCTAATGGTTTCAATTTCGAGCGCAGACAAATCCCCGATGGCAAACTCTGGGTACACTTCAATCGCGGCGACAAAGTTCAGATTTTCACCCGGCTGGCCGGCAACGGACTCAATGACTGGGTTGCCTGCAGGGCGCAGATTTTGCTCCGCGATGGCCGCTTGGTACGCGCGACCCATCACATCACCGACAACTTCATCGCGCACTTGGCCAAAATACCGCTGACGAACCACGGGCAACGGCGCTTTACCCGGGCGAAAACCATCCAGCCGAACGCGACGCGACATATCCTTAATGCGCCGATCAACTTCGACATCAATTTCGTTGGCCGGTATTTCAATCGCTAAACGACGCAACAAACCTTCCGATGACTGCAATTCAACCTGCATGGACACGCAACCTCAAACTATTTTTTACTTAAAAAAATCATGGCAATGCCAAGATTCAAATGTGGTGCGAGAGAAGAGACTCGAACTCTTACGCCATAGGCGCTGGAACCTAAATCCAGTGCGTCTACCAATTCCGCCACTCTCGCAAATTTATCGTTCAGCCTTTTTGTTCAAAGACCCATGCTTGCGCAAAAACTTCAACGGGTGCAAAAATTATTTAAATTTTTGCGACAAACTAAAAACAGGCGGGCGAGTATACCTCAAGGTTTACGGCAAGCCAAAACCCGGCCGTCAATTTTACATCGGCAACCCGGGCACACGTCCTTTGAGGGCACGCATCATTTTCTTCATGCCGCCGCCAGAGAACTTTTTCATCATGTCACTCATATCCCGATGCTGCTTGAGCAATCGGTTGACATCATGCACCTGCATGCCTGAACCCAGCGCGATGCGTTTCTTGCGCGATCCTTTTATTAAATCAGGATGTTGCCGCTCTTTGATCGTCATTGAGTTAATGATGGCGATCATTCGCCGCACATCTTTATCTTCAATATTGGCCTTGGCATCTGCCGATAAACGCCCCATGCCGGGCAATTTATCCATCAGGCCGTGGATACCGCCCATGTTCTGCATTTGCTCGAATTGATCACGCATATCTTCCAGCGTAAAACCTTTACCGGCTCGGACTTTATCGGCCAATGCCTGAGCCTTGTCGGTATCGACGCTGCGCTGGGCTTGCTCAACCAGGGAAACCACATCGCCCATACCGAGAATGCGCGAAGCAATCCGTTCCGGGTGGAAGGGTTCGAGGGCGTCGAGCTTTTCACCCACGCCGATAAATTTAATTGGCTTGCCGGTAATGGCACGCACCGATAACGCCGCCCCGCCCCGCGCGTCGCCATCGGCCTTGGTGAGAATCACCCCAGTCAGCGGCAATACTTCATTGAAGGCTTTGGCGGTATTGGCCGCGTCTTGCCCGGTCATGGCGTCGACGACGAACAGCGTCTCAACCGGATTGAGCACGGCATGAAGCTGCCGCACTTCATCCATCATCTCGGCATCCACATGCAGGCGACCGGCTGTATCCACAATCAGTACATCATAAAAGCCCGTGCGAGCGTGCTTCAGTGCGGCCCGTACGATATCCAGTGGTTTTTGATCGAGCAGGGACGGAAAGAAATCCACCCCAACCTGATGAGCCACCGTTTCAAGCTGTTTGATCGCGGCCGGGCGATACACATCGGCGCTGACCACCAAGACTTTTTTATTTTCCCGCGTACGCAACAAACGGCCGAGTTTACCCACCGTGGTGGTTTTCCCTGCCCCCTGCAAACCAGCCATCAACACAATGGCGGGCGGTTGCGCGGCAAGATTCAACGCAGCGTTTTCAGACCCCATGAGCGCGGTGAGCTCATCGCTGACAATCTTGATGAACACTTGGCCGGGCTTGAGGCTTTTGATGACCTCGACGCCAACCGCGCGTTCCTTCACCTGCGCGACAAAATCCCGCACCACCGGCAAGGCGACATCCGCTTCCAGCAGCGCCATGCGCACTTCTCGCAGGGCGTCCTTGATATTGTCGTCGGTTAGGCGGCCTTGACCGCGCAAACCATCAAACAAGCCACCCAGCCGTTGGGACAGATTTTCAAACATGCTGTAGTACCGTCAGAAAACGCGTATTAATCGCCACGACCATACCGTTTGCGATCCATTTCGGTCAGCCATTTTTTACGGATACGGATGGATACAGGCGTCACTTCAACCAGTTCGTCATCGTCGATAAACTCCAACGCCTGCTCCAGGGTATACCGAATGGGCGTCACCAGAGTCAGCGCCTCGTCGGTGCCGGATGCGCGCATGTTGGTCAATTTTTTACCTTTTAACACGTTGACGGTGAGGTCGTTATCACGCGAGTGAATGCCCACCACTTGGCCGCCATACACTTCATCGCCATGACCAATCATCAACTTGCCGCGATCCTGCAGGTTATACAGCGCATACGACAACGCCTTGCCCGTTTCATTAGCAATCAATACGCCGTTGATGCGTTGGCCAACGTTGCCCGGCTTGTACTCACCATAGTGATCAAACACGGAGAATAATAAACCGGTGCCCTGGGTAGCGGTCATGAACTCGGTGCGGAAGCCGATCAAACCGCGTGACGGGATGATATATTCCAGACGAACCCGGCCTTTGCCATCGGGCTGCATGTTGCGCAGTTCGCCCCGGCGGATACCGAGTTTTTCCATCACCCCGCCTTGGTTTTGTTCTTCGATGTCGACAACGAGCTGCTCATACGGCTCTTGTTTAACGCCATCGATTTCACGAATGATGACTTCAGGACGCCCGACACCCAACTCGAATCCTTCACGTCGCATGTTTTCGATCAAAATCGACAAATGCAGCTCACCCCGACCCGACACACGGAATTTGTCGCCTTCTTCGGTATCTTCCACCCGTAGCGCCACGTTATGCAGCAACTCTTTGTTTAAACGATCACGAATTTGACGACTGGTGACGTACTTACCCTCTTTACCCGCGAACGGTGAGGTATTGACGTTGAACGACATGCTCACCGTCGGCTCGTCGACCGTCAACGGGGGCAGCATTTCGACATGTTCCGGGTCGCAAATGGTATCGGAAATAAACAACGGGTCGAGACCCGAGAATACGATGATGTCACCGGCTTGAGCGGTCGGTACTTCCACGCGTTCCAGCCCGTAGAAGCCCATGATTTGCAGAATGCGGCCCGAACGAATATTACCTTCACGATCAATCACTTTTACCTGGGTATTGGTTTTAACCCGACCGCGTTGAATCTTGCCAATACCCATAACCCCCATATAAGGGTTGTAATCGAGGCTCGATACCTGCATTTGGAATGGGCCTTCGGCATCGACATCCGGTGGGGCAACCGAATCAACGATGGTTTGATATAGCGGCGTCATATCGCCTTCGCGCACGGAATCATCCATGCCAGCATAACCGTTCAGCGCGGAGGCATACACGATCGGGAAATCGAGTTGCTCATCGGTGGCACCGAGGCGATCAAACAAATCGAACACCTGATCAACCACCCACTGTGGGCGGCTGCCGGGGCGGTCAATTTTATTGATGACGACAATCGGCTTCAAACCATGCTCGAAGGCTTTTTGGGTCACAAACCGGGTTTGCGGCATCGGACCATCAACCGCATCAACCAGCAGCAGAACCGAATCCACCATGGACAATACCCGCTCAACCTCACCGCCAAAGTCGGCGTGACCCGGGGTATCGACGATATTGATGCGATACTCTTCGCCAGCGGGGCTCGTCCAGCGAATGGCGGTGTTTTTCGCCAAAATCGTAATGCCCCGCTCCTTTTCAATGGCGTTGGAGTCCATCAACCGCTCACCGGTATCGGTGCGGGCATCTAACGTGCCGGATTGTTGCAGGAGCTTATCAACCAAGGTGGTTTTACCGTGGTCAACGTGGGCGATGATGGCAATGTTACGCAGATGGGAAATCACAGGGGCATCCATATATAAGGAATAAATTGGTGCGGCAGTATACCCGAACTTGACAAATTAAGTCAGCGCCAATCGCCTGATTTTTAAACTTCATCTGAATATGCACTCATTTTATTTCCGGGCAAAGGCGGTGATAATCACTCCCCTCTTAACCACGACTGAAAATTTACCCATGCCCATTCAATTCACGAAAATGCACGGCCTTGGCAACGATTTCATGGTGATTGATGCCATCAATCAAACCGTGACACTTGACCCCACCACGATTAAACGCTGGGCAGACCGGCATTTTGGTATCGGCTTTGACCAATTATTGATTGTTGAACCGCCAAAAACGACCGACACCCTCTTCACCTATCGCATTTTCAATGCCGATGGCGGCGAAGTGGAGCAATGCGGTAACGGTGCACGGTGTTTTGCCCGGTTCGTGTTCGAAAAAGGGCTGACTCAGGAGCGGATCATTCCCGTGGGCACCGCGAGTGGACGCATCGTGCTGCAGCTCACCGATGACGGCAGCGTCACCGTGAATATGGGTACACCCATTTTTGAACCGGCACTCATTCCCTTTATTGCAAAAACGGCAGCCACGGCCTACGTGCTGGAATTATCCGATGCCCCTGCCGGTTTCTCACCCATCACGCTGGATGCGCTCTCTATGGGTAATCCGCATGCGGTGATTGATGTCGCGGATGTCGACACCACGCCTGTCACTGACATCGGTTCGACCATTGAGCGCCATCCCCGCTACCCCAAACGCACGAATGTCGGCTTTATGCAGCGGGTTGATCGACAAACCATTCGGCTCCGCGTATTCGAGCGCGGCGCGGGTGAAACCTTAGCCTGCGGCACAGGGGCTTGCGCAGCAGCAGTGAGCGGCATTCGGCGCGGATTACTGATCTCACCGGTCACCGTCAATGTACGCGGCGGGCAGTTGCTGATTGCATGGGGCGGCACAGCCCGCGACCCCGTGATGATGACCGGACCGGCCACCACCGTTTTTGAAGGTAAAATTCAATTGGGGTGCACACTTTGAAAATCACCTAGCGCCCACCCTTGCCGAAATAAAACGACACCCCACGACAAAAATACAACAGCGCAAGCACAGAAAAAACTGCCAAGTTCTTGCCCGAAATCATCATTAATCAACAACCAGATAAATTGATTAAGTTTATTTCGAAAAACAGGCTTGATATAACCCCATGAAATTCAAATACAAACCTTAACATATCACTACGATCTAAATATAAACAAATTAGCAATTACTAATACATAACCCACTGATTTATTAATATTTTCTTCCCCGCCCTCAAAATTCTTGGATTTACGACTGTAGCACTTCTGTTACATTCACTGCGCAAAACGCAATCCCCAGGGTTTTCAGGGAAATTTCCCGAATATAGGGAAAAAATAAAGCGCAGCCTTCAACGAACCACTTCGGGCAAAGGCTGCTGACAACAATCGACAGGAGAAAGGATCAACATGGTATTCAAACGCTCACTTTTGGCCGCATCTGTTGCAGCGACCTTATTCGCCTCCGGCGCAGCCAATGCAACGAATGGTTATTTTTCTCACGGCTATGGTGTGAAGAGTATGGGGATGGGCGGCGGCGGCGTGGCCCTGCCAAACGATAGCGCGATGATTATCGCCACCAACCCGGCAGGCATTACCGAAACCGGCACCCAGGTTAACTTTGATATTTCCTGGTTCCACCCGGTGCGGGGATATGAGTTTACAAATAATGCAACGTTACAACAATTTGGCTTTCCAGCAAGCGGCTCCGCAACCAGCGGAAGTTCCAATTTTTATATTCCAGAGTTTTCTGCCAGTTATGCCATCGATAACTCAAACTCTATTGGTATTGCGATGTTTGGCAACGGAGGCATGAACACCGATTTTAGTAGCACATCGGATGGCAACTACTTGTTCAACCCGTTCAAGCCCAATAATACCGGAACTTACGGTGGTGGCCCTGCTGGCGTTAATTTGAAACAGTTATTTATTGCCCCCACCTATGCGCATAAATTTATGGATGGCAAACTTTCCTTAGGTGCGACCCTATTGTTTGCACGCCAAACAATCGACGTCCAGGGAATTAGTGGATTTGGTCCTTATTCAGTTCTTAATGGGCAAAATCTGAGTAACAACGGTTTCTCAACATCGACTGGCTGGGGTGGCAAACTGGGCGTACTGTTCCATGCGACCGATGCTGTCACTTTAGCGGGTAGCTACCAGACAAAAATGAGCATGAGCAAATTTGATCAATACTCAGGCCTGTTTGCAGAAGGTGGCAAATTTGATATTCCATCCACGTGGACAGTTGGTGGGGCATTCCAAGTTGCGCCTGCATGGACTCTTACCGCTGACTTCCAGCGTATCAATTATTCAGGTGTTAAATCAATTTCAGACCCGTCTGCAGCAAATTTGTATTCTTATGCCACGGGTATCGACCCCACTAAAGGTTTGGGTGGTTCGAACGGTGCAGGTTTCGGCTGGAAAAACGTGAATGTAGTGAAACTTGGTGCTCAATGGCAAGTTAACCCCGCGTTGCAATTGCGCGTGGGTTACAACCATGGCACTAACCCGATTGGCTCGGCAGATGCATTATTTAATACCATTGCACCCGGTGTCGTAACCAACCACTACACAGCCGGCTTCACCTATGCTATCGACAAGCATCAGGAAATCAGTGGTGCCTTGATGTACGCACCAACGGTTACTGTTAGCGGAAATAACCCATTATTAACGAACCAGATTGCTCAAATGACGCAGGGTCAAGTTACAACTGCGGACCAAAAACTTTCAATCAACATGAAGCAATATGAAGCTACGGTAGGTTATGCCTACAAGTTCTAATCGATTATTCTTCGGTTAAAGTTGCTTGATATAACCGCCTTTCGGGGCGGTTTTTTTATCCTTGAAATTTTGGCGACCGGCAAACGAGCGGCCACGGTGTAGCGGACGTGTGAAACAGAGGTCAGCGGGGCCCGGGGCAGGTAAAAAACAGTGTCCCTGATTGCATTCCACCCGGGCTACTGACTGTGCCAAATTTTAACCGCACCAAAGTTAACGAAGGCCGTGGGGGTATTTTCAGGCCGAGCTGTTGCGGATGAATCTTATGCAAAGCACACTCCTCCCAGACAGTACGACCAAATAGGAATGCAGGGTACCTTTCCCCCCTTCTACATTTTTTCAGACAAAAAAACCGCAGTGCAAGCCCAACCTTGTACTGCGGTTCATCAATCCAGCTCAACCGGAGATGAGAGCCAGCCGAATTTTGTCGTCAATTTTTCAGACGACGACGTATCGCACTTCAGACAAGCGCCCTATCGCCTCAACTTATCCATCCGCTTGAGCAACACCTGCTGCCCAGCGTGTCTCACCGCGAATTAATCCGCTTGTTGGCGCAGGAAGGAAGGAATATCAATCACATCCATATTCACTGCGGCATTACCGCGTACCTGGGCTACGGCATGGCGAACGGAATGAACCTCATGCTCGGTGACGGCTGCTCGTGGGCTATCGTTATGCACGACAACTCGCGGTTTACGCTGTTCCTCAATAATGACCGTATTGCGCACCAACCCCGTTGCCACCAAGGTCACACGCAATGAACCTTCGAGACTTTCATCAATCGCAGTGCCGACCTTGACGAGGGCTTCATCACCGGCCAACGCTTGCACCAGCTCGCCAATTTCCATGAACTCACCAATCGACAAATCGCCGTTTGATGCGACATTGACGAGGATACCTTCTGCGCCCGTCAGGCTGATGTCATCCAGCAGCGGGCTGTGGATGGCCGCTTCAGCAGCTTCGGCGGCACGGTTGTCGCCATGACCAATGCCCGTGCCCATCATGGCAGTGCCTCGTTCGGTCATGATGGCCCGTACGTCGGCAAAATCGAGGTTGATTTCACCGGGGCGGGTAATCAATTCGGAAATACCGGATACGGCGGTGTAGAGCACTTCATTCGCGGACGCGAACGCATCTTTCAACGAGGCACTTTTGCCCATCACGGCGGTGAGCTTATCGTTAGGGATCACAATCAGGGAATCGACGTGTTTTTCGAGTTCAGCGATGCCTTCCAACGCGGTTTTGGTGCGTTTTTTGCCTTCAAAGCTGAAGGGACGGGTCACAACGGCCACCGTTAAGATATTCATATCTTTGGCAATTTGCGCAATCACGGGTGCCGCACCGGTGCCGGTACCGCCGCCCATGCCCGTCGTGATGAACAGCATGTTGGCATCTTTGATGGCTTCTTGAATTTGCTCGCGATCTTCTAATGCGGCTTGGCGGCCCAGTTCGGGGTCGGCACCAGCGCCTAAGCCTTTAGTGATATTGCCGCCAATTTGCAATTGTGATTGTGCTTGGCTTTTGCGCAAGGCCTGCGAATCGGTATTCGCGCAGATGTAATCCACACCTTCGAGTTCACGCGAGAGCATGTACGCCACGGCATTGCCGCCGCCACCGCCCACGCCAATCACTTTAATTTTTGCGCCTTCGTGCTGGGTTTCTAACATTTTCCAAGTCATGATTTCATCTCCTTCAAACAAACCGATAAATAAACAGGGTTGGGCCTTTCACTTCACCATCAAAAATGGTCTTTCCACCAGCGTTTAAGCTGGTTTATCACGGGTTCACCTTGCGGCGTACTGGGCATTGAAATTTGCCCCAATGCTTCGACTTTTCGTCCATGCAAAATCAAGCCAATCCCGGTGGCATTGGCGGGGTTTTTTAGTGCTTCATGGTTACCACTGATGCCTTGAGGTAGGCCGAGACGTGTGGGCATTTGTAAAAAATCTTCCGTCAGCTCGACTAATCCCGGCATGGAAGCGGTTCCACCGGTGAGCACCACGCCGGCATTGATCATTTCGTGATAGCCGGAGCGCCGAATGGCTTCTTGCACATAGCCCAGAATCTCTTCAACCCGAGGACGGCAAATGCGCATCATCGTGTCCCGCGAAATCCGCCGAGGCTGGCGGCCGCTCACACCAGGCACTTCGATTTCTTCAAGTTGTGACCGTTCATCCAGCGGCCGCAGGTTGGCGAATTTACGTTTAATTTCTTCAGCTTGGGTCGGTGGCGTCGTGAGGCCATAAGCCAGATCGTTGGTAATTTGCTCACCGGCAATGGGAAGCACGGTGGTGTAACGCAGCGCGCCCCGGGTGTAGATGGCGATATCGGTGGTGCCGCCGCCGATGTCGACAAGTGCGACACCGAGCTCTTTTTCATCTTCATTAAGCACCGCTGTGGCTGCCGCGATTGGGTCGAGCACCGTGCCAGTGACGCTCAAGCCGCAGCGTTCCACGCATTTCACGATGTTTTGCACGTTGTTAATGGCGGTGGTCACGATATGCACATCGGCTTCGAGCCGGTGGCCGGTCATGCCTTGGGGCTTGCGAATCCCATCTTGACCATCAATACGAAATTCCTGCGGTTCGCAATACAGAATTTGCTGACCATCGGGAATTTTGACCGCGCGCGCCGATTGCACCACCTGATGGATATCGGCGGCGGTAATTTCACGCCCGGCCGTACCGGTCATGCCTTTGGAATCCATGCTGATGACATGATCGCCCGCGACCCCTACCCAGACCGAGCCAATCTCGCAGTTCGACATGGCGCCAGCGGCATCGATGGCGCGCTGAATCGCAAACGATGTGGATTCAATATCCACCACCGAGCCACGCCGTAGCCCTTTGTTCGTGGGCGACTGACCGAAACCGATCAGGCTTAAATGCCCATCGGCATCATATTCCCCCACCAGTGCGGCCACTTTACTGGTGCCCACATCAAGGCCAACCACTAAATCCCGCTCACCTTTTCGAATTGCAATTGCCATGGTGTGTTGTCTCGACCCTTATAGTTAATGATCCGTATCGCTGTTTTTCTTGTCTTTGATGCTGTCTTTGTCGGTGCGTTTGACGTCATTCTTGCGCTCCGGCGGCTTGGGCATCTCGCGCCATTGCACGGCAAAGCCATTGGTGTAGCGCAAATCGATGGCGGTGACTTGATCGAGCTTGCCCGCCAGTGTTTTGTTGTACACATCCAATAATCGCTGTAACCGGGATTCGATTTGCTGTGTGCCAAGATGAATCCGCGTGCCCCCTAGCAGAACAGCATCCATTGAACCGCGTGAATCTTCGATTAACCCCGTCAGGGTTAATCCCACCGCCTCGAGTGCCGGTTTGAGACTGACATACCGTTCCCACAGCGCCCATTGCCGACCATCGGGGCCACTTAAACTGGGCATCGCGGCATCATCCATCAGGCCTTGGGCATCGCCGTTGGGATGGAAAACGGATCCATCGGCATCTAACAGTTGATCGCCTTGCCATCGCGCGATCGGGTGATGAATCACAATCTGCACCACCAAGGTGTTTGGCCAGATACGCCGGACATTTGCCTCGGTTAGCCAGGTGTTTTTCAGCAGCTGCACTTGCACGGCGGACAGATCGATTGCCCAAATATCGGTTCCCGTCACGCTCTTGAGCTCACTGCGTACCCAAGCCGCACTGACTTCGGGCGTACCGCCCTGCACTTCGATGGTGGTGACCGGCACTTGTAATTTTTGCCAGAAACCCCAGCCCGCCAAGCCCAGTACACCCAATAGAGCCAAGGTAAGCACCCAGTTGAACAGGATGACCAACAGACCCTGCAGCAACCGCCAAACCTCGGCCCATTGCTCGCGCAGGAGCGGGGGTTTTGGCCGAGCCTGCCGAATGTGAATGGGGCGAGTTGCAGCGGCCATGATTAGACCTGCGCCTCGGTATCATCCGCATCCAGGGCGGTGTGATTAAACGTTTGCGCCAAAATTTCGAGGCACAAATCCTCAATACTCATCCCCACGGCGCGAGCGGCCATTGGCACCAATGAGTGATCGGTCATGCCCGGCACCGTGTTGACTTCAATCAACCAGTTCTGACCTGGGTGATTGCTCAGACCATCACTCTGACCATCGCGCATAAAATCGACCCGACCCCAGCCCGAACCACCCACGGTGGCAAATGCCTGCAGCGCGAGTTCTTGCATGAGGGCTTCTTCTGCGGGGTCAAGGCCGCAGGGAATATCATATTGGGTATCATCGGCTAGGTACTTGGCATCAAAATCGTAGAAATCGTGGGTGGTCGAGAGGCGAATCACCGGCAGTGCTCGGCCATTGAGTAGGGAAACGGTATATTCTTCGCCACGAATGTAGCGCTCCATCAGCACATGGCCATATCGTTGAGCTTCACGAAAAGCCGCAGGTAATTGTTCGATGCGATCCACTTTCGCAATGCCCACGCTCGACCCTTCCGCGACAGGTTTTACCATCACCGGCAGTCCGAGTCCGACCAAGGCGGCTTCGGCCTCAGTCAAGGTTTCAACCAGCGCCCACGGTGGCGTGGGCAAGCCTTCACCCCGCCAAATTCGTTTGCAGGCCAGCTTATCCATGCCGATGGCCGATCCCGCTCGATCCGTGCCGGTGTACGGGATACCCATCAATTCCAGTACCGCTTGAATTTGGCCATCTTCGCCACCACGGCCATGCAGAATAATAAACGCACGATCAAACGGCTTGGCTTGGTGCGCGGCCAGTAACGCCGGCAGAAAGTCGCGCTGCACATCCCATGTGGTCACATCCACATCGGCACGCTGCAAGGCGGCCAGGACGGTTGCGCCACTCTTGAGCGATACGCTCCGCTCCGACGACCAGCCGCCCATCAGTAACAGGACTCGGCCAAATTGTGCGGGGTTATGCATGTTCCACCCCGAATTGCGCCAGTAACTGTGCAGGCAAGCTACCCACATTGCCTGCACCTAATGTGAGCACCAGGGTGGACTTTGTATCTGTCGTCGCATGGCACAACACATCGTGCAGAAGATTCGGCACTTCTTCCGTTTCGGTGGCGAACACCGGTTCAATCTGACCCCGGTTGCGAATGGCCCGCACCAAGCTACGGCCATCGGCACCCGCAATGGGGGCTTCACCCGCCGCGTACACATCCAGCAAAATCAACTGATCCACGGTCGAGAGAACCCGTACAAAATCTTCAAACAAATCACGCGTGCGGCTGTAGCGATGGGGTTGGAAAATTACCACCAATCGGTACCCAGGCCAGGCCGCACGCACGGCTTGCAATGTCGCTTCCAACTCGCGGGGATGATGACCGTAATCATCAATCAGCGGCAGCGTGTAGCCATTGATGAACAACTCACCGCGCCGCTCAAGCCGCCGACCGACACCCTGGAATCCCGCCAGTGCGTTTTGGATCGCCGGAACCGGCACACCTAAATCATGCGCGACTGTGAGGGCAGCCAGCGCGTTCAAGACGTTGTGACGACCCGGCATGGCGAGACTGCATTCAAATGAGGTTTGATTTGGCAGGCGCACGATAAACCGGCTGCCAAATCCTGCCGCCGTCACATCGCTGGCCTGCACATCGGCGGGCTGCTCAATGCCATAGGTCAGCACCTGCCGCCCAATCCGGGACACGATGCTGGCCGCAACCGCGTCATCGGCACACAACACAGCCAGTCCATAAAACGGCAAGTTATGTAAAAACTCGACAAAGTGATCAATCAGACGGTCAAAGCTGCCTTGATAGGTTTCCAAATGATCAGCATCAATATTCGTGACGATGGCGACATGCGGTTGCAAATGCAGGAATGAGGCATCCGATTCATCCGCTTCAGCCACCAGATATTCACCACGCCCCAAGCGGGCATTCGACGAGCTGGATAATAATTTCCCGCCAATCACATAGGTGGGATCCCAGCCCGCTTCCGCCAAAATCGCAGCCAGTAAGGAAGTGGTAGTCGTTTTGCCGTGCGTGCCCGCCACTGCCAGACCAATGCGAAACCGCATCAATTCAGCCAACATCTCCGCGCGACGGACAATGGGCAGGCGTTTAGCTTGTGCCGCCAATAACTCGGGGTTATCTGCCTTGACGGCCGTTGAAATCACCAGCACATCAGCCTCCGCGACGTGTGCCGCCGCATGGCCAATAAATACAGGGATCCCTAAATGGCGCAGCCGAGCCACCGCCACGGATTCGGCCACATCGGAGCCGGTCACCGTGAAACCCAAGGTTTTGACGACTTCAGCAATCCCGCTCATGCCCGCACCACCAATGCCCACAAAGTGCAGTTGCCGCACTTTGCGCATCCGAATATCGGCAACCGGACGATGGGTTGAGAGCACGGGGTTAATCATGGCTTAATCCCTGTTTAGTGAAATTTTCAGTTAAATTCATCGTTTGAATACAAATTCGCACCACGGTTTCAGTGGCCTGAGGAAGTGCCTGGGCACGCGCGGCGCTGGCCATATCACGCAACTGATCTCGATCATTCAAAACCGGTTCGAGCAACTCAATCAACCGCGTGACGGTGAGATCACGCTGCTGGACCAAGAGCGCCGCACCCGCCTGCACCAGGCTTGCTGCATTGCGGGTTTGATGATCATCAACCGCGTGAGGGAAGGGCACAAACAAGGCGCCTACGCCTGCCACACTGATTTCAGCCACCGTCAGCGCACCCGCGCGGGCGATCACAAAATCCGCCCAGCCATAAGCGGCAGCCATATCATCAATAAAATCGCAGACCTGATACTCACTCATCTCCGACCAGGCGCTGTGGCCATAATTGATGCGGGTTTGTTCCAGATGCTTGATTCCGGTTTGGTGCCAGATAGTGAGCGGCTGAGTTTGGCTTAATCGGGCCAATGCAGCCGGTACCCGTTCATTGAGCGCTTGCGCGCCCAAACTCCCCCCCAGAATCAAAATGCGCAGAACGCCGCGCTGGCCTACCTGTCGTTGGGCGGGGGCAGGTAAGGCCACAATTTCAGGCCGCACCGGATTGCCCACCACAGTGAAATTCCTGGGGGATTTCGCAAAGGCACCGACGTAGGCGGCCAAGGTCAGATTTGCCATGCGCGCCAATACGCGATTGGTTAATCCAGCCGCCGCATTTTGCTCATGGATAATCAGTGGAATACCAAGCCAACGCGCCGCTAATCCGCCGGGTCCTGAGGCATAGCCACCCAACCCCAGCACCAGAGCCGGCTTATATTTGGTGAAATAATTTCGTGCCATCACCGTGGCTCGGAATAATCGCCAAGGGGTTGCCAGACGAGTCAGCCAGCCTTTGCCTCGCACGCCGCCAATCACGAGACAGTCCAGCGGGAATCCCGCAGCGGGCACGAGCCTGGCCTCAATCCCTGCGGGCGTCCCCAACCAACGAATGGCACACCCTTTCTCGGCCAAACCGTGCGCCACGGTCAAAGCCGGTATGACATGCCCACCGGTGCCGCCCGCCATGACATACACCAAGGGTTGGGTTGTTTGCCTCTTATCATTCATAGCGACACCTCCTGTGTCTGCAGGGGTGTTACGGCCGGGCCTTCCCGCTGCCGCTTAGCCGCCTGTGATTCTCGCAATTGCGCCACCATGGCGGCTTCATGATGTACCCGCATTAAAAACCCGAGCGAAATTAAGGCAACGATAATCGCCGAACCGCCATAACTCATCAGCGGTAGAGTTAAGCCTTTGGTGGGTAGAACGCCCATATTCACGCCCATATTGATCAGCGCCTGCATTCCTAACCAAACGCTGATACCCCAGGCCAGCGCCGCGCCGGCGATTTGATTTTCTTTCCAGGCCATATTGGCAATCACAAATCCACGCCAAACGATGATGCCGTACAGCAGCATCAGCACAATCACGCCCACAAGACCAAGCTCTTCAGCCAAAACGGCAAAGATAAAATCCGTATGGGCTTCTGGTAAATAGGATAATTTCTGAATACTTTCGCCCAAACCACGGCCAAACACCCCGCCCGTGCCAATGGCAATCAAGGCATTGGCGAGCTGATAGCCATGCCCAAATGGATCGGCAAACGGATTTGAGAATGAGAGCAAACGCTCAATCCGATATTGCTCAGACAGCACGATAAATACACCGAGTATGGTAAGCACCGCCGTCGAGCCCACCATCATTTGCCACTGCGCCCGCGCCAGCCATGCCATGGCAAACAAGGTGGCAGCCAAGACGGCCGTTGTGCCGAAATCAGGCTGGATCAGGAGTAACACACTGGTCAAGCCAATCACGGAGATCGGACCGAACATGCCAGTGATGCGGTTTTGCAATTTAATAGTGTGCGTGGCGATATAACCCGCCATCCAGATAATCACGCCCAATCGCGCAAATTCCGATACCTGAATATTGACCGGCCCCAAGGAAATCCAGCGATTGGCACCGTTGACTGCGTGACCAATACCTGGCACCAACACCACAAACAGCATGAGCAGTGAGCCGATCAGGATGACCGATTTGTATTCAACCCAACGCGCAATGGGCTGGCGCAGAATGACCCACATGACGACAAATGCGCCGATGATAATGGCGACTGCCTGGCGGATCACGAAATAGAACGGATTACCAAAGCGCTCACCCAGTTCCATTGATGCGGAAGTGACCATCACCAACCCCCAACCCAGCAAAATCAGGATGGCGATTAACAAAATAGGGTCAAGACGAATGCCACCGCGAACGGCACCCGCATCCTCGGGGTTTTTAGCTAACCACGGGAGCAGTTTTTCGAGTGTGGGGTTCATAGCCCCACCTCGCTTACCTGTGTCAAGGCGTCGACGGCAGCGGCAAACTGCCGACCTCGGTCGATATAACTATCAAACATATCCAGGCTGGCGCAGGCTGGTGCCAACAATACAATGGCACCGGACGCCGCCTGCGTGGCAAGTTCAGCGGCTTGTGCAACCGCTTGTGTCATGGAATGAACGCGGCGAATCGGCAATGCTGGGAGGGTTCGCTGTACCTCTGTGGCCAAAATCTCCTGATCCTGCCCCATTAACACCAGCCCCAGGCAATGCCCTTTTAAGGCGTCAGCCAGCGGGGCGAAATCCTGCCCCTTGCCTTGCCCGCCGGCAATCAGCACGAGCGGGGTATTCAACCCCTGTATCGCCGCCACCGCAGCGCCGACATTGGTCGCTTTGGAATCATCGATAAACCGCACGCCACCGACCGTACCCACTGTTTGCGCCCGATGCGGTAAACCGCTAAACGAACGCAGAACCTGCACGATACGGGCATCGGTCGGATCAATTACCGACACGCTCACATCTGCCAGCACACCCATTACCAGGGCTAGGGCAGCCAGGGCATTGAGATAATTATGCTGGCCATGAATGCCTAATTCGGCCACGGGGAGAATGCGTCGTGCACCGCAGGCAAGCCACCATGCACCCTGGTGTTCGAGCACGCCAAAATCCTGGGCGGTGGGTGGGGTATCGCGACCAAAGCTGACCACTTGCCCCCCTGCACGCAGTGCCATGGCAGCGACCAAGGGATCATCCCGATTAATGACAGCGACGCGGGCGCGAGGTAACACGGTTTCTTTAATGGCCGCGTAGGTCGCCAGATCGCCATGACGATCAAGGTGATCCTGGCTGATATTCAGTACGGTGGCGGCATTGGGATTCAGATCGCTGAACTCGGTGGATTCCAACTGGAAACTGGAGACTTCCAACACCCACACATCCGCCGGCTCTGCGAATAAATCCAGGGCTGGGGTGCCAAAATTGCCGCCCACTGCCACCTTCACACCCAGCGCATGGATTAATGCGCCCACCAAAGCGGTCACGGTACTTTTGCCATTCGCACCCGTAATCAATACATACGGTGATCGCAGTGCGTGCAGCGCTAAATCAATATCCCCACGAATGGTGACGCCCTTTGCGCGAGCCATCCGTAAAAATGGGTGACCCAAGGCAATGCCGGGGCTGACAATAATTGCGGTCACTCCGACTAGAAAATCGGCAGTTAAATCGCCCGTCTGCAACGCGCAGGTGGGAAATTCCCGCTGCCATAAGGCCCGTAATTCGGCATCATCACGGGTATCGGCTGCGCAGAATGGCATGCCGCTGCGCGTTAAATACCGCGCAACGGATTGCCCGCTCTTGCCCATTCCCAAAATGAGGTGCCGTGCTTGCATTACCGCACCTTCAACGTGGCTAAACCGATTAACACCAGAATCACGGTGATAATCCAGAATCGCACAATCACTTTGGGCTCCGGCCAACCTTTAAGCTCAAAGTGATGGTGAATCGGTGCCATGCGGAAAATACGCTTGCCCGTGAGCTTGAACGAGGCGACCTGCAAGATCACCGACACGGTTTCCAGCACGAAAATGCCGCCCATGATGAACAGCACGATTTCCTGGCGCACCATCACCGCAACTACGCCGAGCGCCGCGCCCAGGGCCAATGCGCCGATATCCCCCATAAACACTTGAGCGGGATAGCTGTTAAACCATAAAAACCCAAGACCTGCGCCGACAATCGCAGCGCAAAATACCGCCAGTTCACCCACGCCGGGTACGAACGGGATACCGAGATATAAAGCAAATTTTGCATTTCCCGTCACATAGGCAAACACCGACAACCCACCGGCCACCAGCACGGTGGGCATAATCGCCAAACCATCCAAACCATCGGTCAGGTTGACCGCATTTGAACTGCCGACGATCACAAAATAAGCCAGTAAAATGTAGCCAAAGCCCAAAGGGATGAGCACATCCTTGAATAAGGGAATAATCAGGCCGGTTTCCTGAGGCGTTTTTGCCATCGTAAACAGCACGGCAGCCACAATCAGCGCGATCATCGATTGCCAGAAGTACTTGTACCGCGAAGCCAATCCCTTGCTGTTGCGCTTGGACAGTTTGAGATAATCATCCACGCCGCCGATAACACCAAAACCCAAGGTGGTGAGCAACGCAATCCACACATAGACGTTGGTTAAATCCCCCCACAGCAATACGGCAACGCCAATCGCCACCAAAATCAGCGCGCCACCCATGGTCGGCGTTCCCGCTTTGGTGAGATGGGATTGCGGACCATCGCTACGAATGGGCTGCCCGGCCTTGACCGCCTGAAGCCAACGAATCATGGATGGTCCGACCCACAGCGCCACGGTTAATGCGGTGAGCACACCCAGCATGGCGCGCAACGTCAGGTAATGAAACACGCCAAACGCACTGTGATATTTCGCCAGCCAATCAAAAAAAATCAATAACATATCAGTGTGTCTCCGTGGCAGTCATTGATGGCTGCAATAAAGCCATGACACGTTCCATCTGCATAAATCGGGAGCCTTTGAATAAAATCGTGATGGGTTGCGGTTGTGATTCATTCGCACGAATCAAGCGCTGGAGATCATCGGCTATCTCGGCTGGGGTATCGCATGCCCTGAAGTGCGGTGCTAAATTGTCAGCCTGAATCGTAACGATGGCCGCCTGCATGGCGTGTCCCAGCGTAAATAGGCCCGACAAAGGTAATCCGCTGGCATAACGAACCAGATCTTGGTGCAGCGCAGCGGACTGATGACCCAACTCGCCCATATCGCCTAATACTGCGAGTCGTAGGCCAGGTCGACTCACGAGATAATCCAACCCCGCCCGCATGGATTCGGGATTCGCGTTGTAACTGTCGTCAATCAGCGTCACGAACTCGTTCAACACCCGCACACTCATGCGCCCAACCGGCGGAACAAAGGCCTGTAAACCGTGGTGAATATCGCTCACCGAGAGCCCTGCCGCCCGCGCGACGCTAATGGCTGCCAACAAATTGATGGCGTTATGCGCGCCAGGCATGGGCAATTCAAGATTCCGGAAGAGCGTCATGCCCGACTCCGTCACGGTTAACGTTTCGATTGCCGCGTGATATTCGCCCAACCAACGCGCCGTAGTCGTATGAGCGGTGCCATTCGGGCTTTTCTGAAGGGCAAATCCCACCCACGGTGCGGCGCATTGTTTCTGCCATACATCGGCGCCATACGAATCCAGATTCATGATTGCCTGCGCGGTAGGCGCCAAACCGGTATACAGCTCACCCTTAGCCTGCACGATGGCATCCTTTGAGCCGAACTCGCCCACATGGGCCGTTCCGGCCATCGTCACCACAGCGTAATCAGGGCGTACCAGAGCGGTGAGCCGGGCAATTTCACCGACATGGTTGGCGCCGAGCTCAATCACGGCAAAGTGATCGGATAATTCCAGTGCCAGCAAGGTGAGCGGCACGCCAATATCATTATTCAAGTTACCTATCGTGGCACGGGTACTGCCTTGGGTTGCGAACAGCGACGCCAGCAATTGTTTCACCGTGGTTTTACCGGCGCTGCCGGTAACCGCAATCACGGTGGGGTTAACCACATCCCGCCAGCATGCCCCCAGGGTTTGTAGTGCAGTGAGGGTATTGGGCACGACAATTTGGGTCAGCGTGCAGTCTGGACTTTCTGTGGACACCACGGCTGCCACGGCGCCATTTCGCTGCGCTTCGGCCAGATGATCATGGCCATCAAACCGCGTACCTTTGAGTGCCACAAAAAGATTGCCGGGCTGCAAATGGCGGGTATCGGTGCTGACGCCGTGCACATCCATGGCGGCTACGGGTGATGCAACGCCGAGCCAGCATGAAATTTGTGCCAAGGATGCCTGCATCATGCGACACCCCCCGGCGCGCGCTGTGCGCACCATGCGTGCACTTCAACGACATCACTAAAGGGGAGAACTTGCCCTTGAATTTCCTGGGTAGTTTCATGGCCCTTGCCGGCGATTAATACCCAATCACCCCATTTTGTTGCCGCCAAGGCCACCGCGATCGCTTGCTGTCGATCGAGTTCAATCCGAATACGACCCGGCTCACGGATACCCGCCAACATGTCAGCCACAATGGCCTGGGGTGCTTCACTGCGGGGGTTGTCGCTCGTCAAAATCACCGCATCCGCCCAGCGCTCTGCGACCGCCGCCATCAAGGGGCGCTTGCCGCGATCGCGATCGCCACCGCAGCCGAACACACAAAGAATCTGTGCATCACCCACGCGATGATCACGCAGTGCCCGCAGCACCTGATCGAGCGCATCGGGGGTATGGGCATAATCAATCACCGCCATCGCGCCGTTGGGCAATGCCAAAAGCTGCATTCGACCTAGGGGCGGGGCAACCTGGTTCAGTGCGGGAGCCGCGACATCTAAAGGCATACCCAATGCCAATACCGTCGCCAAGGCAGCCATCAGATTGGCGGTGTTAAACGACCCGATTAATGCGGGGGATAAGGTCACTTCGCCCATCGGAGTAACCATGCTGACTGTCAAGCCCCTCTGATGAGGAATTAATTTGTTGAGCGTGATTTGATGGCAATCCGCTACCCGCCAATCCGGCTCACCCAGACCATAGGCCCAGCAATCAACCTCCGTGCCCAATTGTTCAAACAAATCATCGGCATACGGGCTATCGAAATTCAGCACGGCCGTTTGTAATCCAGGCCAAGCAAACAGCCGTGCTTTCGCGGCGAGATAAGTCGCCATATCTCCGTGGTAATCGAGATGATCGCGGCTTAAATTGGTAAATACGGCGTCGCGAATCGGTAAGCCCCGCAAGCGGTCTTGCGCCAGCGCGTGAGAGGAAACTTCCATCACCACATACCGCACGCCGGCACGTATGAACGCCACGCAATGCGCGAGTGTGGCGAGCAGTCCCGGTGTTGTGTTGTGCGTGGGCTGTAACTGCGCTAAATCAGGTGTCCACACCCCCGCACCCAGCGTACCAATCAAGCCAATTTTTGCGGTATGTGGCGCGCCACTGGCGGTTAGGGCACTGGCGATAAATTGCGCCACACTGGTTTTGCCATTGGTGCCGGTGATGCCAATGAGGTGCAGGTCAGCCACATCTAACCCCGTCCCCGCGCGAACAAGCGCGAACAAGGCCGAAGGGATATCCGCCACCCGGCTCACCCGCTCGTCGGGGTGGGCTTGTTCGCTCAGCACCCATACCGCGCCGGCATCAAGCGCTTTGGCGATGAAGTCCGATGCGTCATGTGCGACACCTTGGCGTGCCACAAAAATCATCCCGACTGCGATTTCGCGGGAATCATCACTCACCGCATGAACCATCTGCGCAGCCACAGCCGAGGGCACGACAACGGACAATGCCATCGCGGCCACTAAATCGGCTATCGGTTGTGAATTAAATACGAGCAGGCTCATGTGCCACCTGCCTTCGCCGGCTTGATGGGCACCGGTGTGCTGGCCGCAGTGATTTGTGGCGGTTCATTCGGCAGGTTATCAGGGCGAATATTGAGCATGCGCAACGCGCCCGACATAATATTGTGAAAAATGGGTGCCGCCACATCCCCGGCGTAATAACTGCCTTTCTGCGGGTCAGTGACCACAATCACCAATACCAAACGGGGATCACTCGCGGGTGCAATCCCTGCGAACACCGTGTTGTAGTTATCCTTGGAGTAACTGCCATCGGTGCCGATCATCCGGGATGTACCCGTTTTCCCTGCGATTTGGAATCCGCTAATCTGGGCTTTGGGCGCAGTGCCCAAAGGACTAACGACTGACTGCAATAAAGAAACCACCGTATCGGCATCGTTGGCGGGTGCCGCTTGCACAAACGTCCCCGGTACATCGACTTTCAATAAACTGGGCTGAACATAGCGACCATGATCCGCCAGTGCCGCATAGGCCGTTGCGAGTTGCAAGGTGGTCACACTCAAGCCGTAACCATAGGAATGCGCCGCCGTACCACTCACGCTCCATTTACGCCAATCTTCCAACTTGCCGGGCACTTCACCGGGGAAACCCACCCCCGTATCCTGACCAAATCCAAAAGCATGGAAAGTTGTCCAAATCGCTTGCCCACCAATATCTTCCGCGATATGACTTGCCCCGACATTACTGGATTTCTCCAGAATTCCGCGTAAATCCAGTACCCCGTAATTCCGATGATCACGAATGGTAAACCCGCCGATTCGGACCCACCCCGGGCTGGTGTTCACGGTGTTGCTCGGTTTCCAGCGACCACTCTCTAGGGCGGATGTAATCGTAAATGGCTTCATCGAGGAACCCGGCTCGAACTGATCGACCAGCGCGCGATTACGGGTAAGCGCAGGTGTCATGCTCGCGCGATTATTCGGATTAAACGATGGCACGCTGGCCATCGCCAGCACTTCACCGGTCGCCACATTCATCAATACCGCCGAACCAAATTCCGCCTGATGTTCAGCAACGCCTTTGGCCAATTCGCTATACGTTAGATATTGCAAACGTCGGTCAATCGACAGCGCCAGATTATGTCCCGGCTGCGCTTCTTTGATCACGCCCAAATCATCAACTTCATGCCCGTAGGCATCTTTAAGAATCAGACGTTGTCCCGGCGTACCTGCCAAATAATTGTTGTAACTCGCTTCTAACCCTGCCTGGCCTTGATCGTCAATATTGGTAAAGCCAATTAACGGCGCAATCGCATCCCCGGCGGGATAAAATCGTTGATATTCACGCTGCAAACCTACTCCAGGCAACTTTGCAGCGCGAATTTGATCCGCCAAACTGGGCCGCAACTGCCGTTTGACATAAATAAATTGTTTGCTGCGATTGCTATCCACCAAAGCCTGCAAGTTCGCTTTGGGTAATGACAAAAACTCAGCCAGTGTTTGAATCGGATCACGGTCTTTGATTTTCATGGAAACCGCGCCGGCGTTTAATTGCGCGTAAAACTTGATTAACTCCATGGGGTTAATCCATACCGAATCCATCGGCACGCTAATCGCTAACGGTTCACCATTACGATCGGTAATCATGCCGCGATGCGCGGGGATCACTTGGGCGCGCTGTTGCCGATCGCCGCCTTGCTGAACATAAAACCCCTGCTCACTCACCTGCAATTGCACGGCGCGCCCCAGCAAAATGACCGCCGATAACACAAATAAACCCGACACAATTGCCGTTCGCCAATGCCCACCCAACCAAAGCAACAAACGCACCAAACGCCCATTGGCGACAGGCGCCATGGGGCGTTTCTGGTTAGCCACTGGACTCACCCGGCTCATCGGAACACCATCGTGACTTGATCGGTGGTGGGCACATGCATATTTAAACGAGTTTGCGCAATTTGATCGACCCGCCCCTGGGATGCCAAAGCTCCTTCTTCCAATTGCAATTCGGCGTAGGTGACATTAAGTTTTTGGATGACTTGCCGATGCTCACTGAGTGACCGGGTCAAATCGCGGTCACGCTGGGCGGTATCTACCACAGCCAGCGCCGAGGCAAATACCATCAAACCCAGCAACGCCAGCAGGAATCTCATGCCACGCGCTCCGCAATACGCATAATGGCGCTACGGGAACGAGGGTTGCGGGCAATCTCGGCCGCCGAGGCCCGCAGCGAACCCCCAACACGCCGCAACCGTGCAGTACCCACGGGCTGGCCGAAAAAATCTTTATCGGTGGTGCTTTCATCCCGCATAAAGTTTTTAACGATGCGATCTTCCAGAGAGTGAAAGCTAATCACCACTAAACGACCACCAATCGCCAACAAATCCACCACTTGCGCCAACGCACGCGTGATTTCGTCTAACTCCCGATTAATATGTAGGCGAATCGCCTGAAAACTGCGGGTAGCCGGGTGCTTACGCGGATCTTGGCGAGGGGTTGCCTCGACAATACAGCGCACCAAATCAAACGTCGTGAGCAAGGGATGTGCATCCCGAGTTTCGACAATCCGGCGAGCAATCCGGCGCGAAAACTTCTCATCCCCCAATTCATAGAGCACATTCGCGATGTCAGTTTCTTCGGCCTGCGCCAACCACTCGGCAGCGGTCTCTCCCGCCTGCTGATTCATGCGCATATCCAGTGGGCCATTTTGCTGAAAACTAAAACCGCGCGCCGCTTCATCAATTTGCGGTGATGACACACCTAAATCAAACAACACACCATCAACTTTTCCTTGCAAGCCTAGCCCAGCCAACCAATCTGCCGCCTCGGAGAATGCTGCATGCTTAAACTGCAAGCGCGAATCTTGTGCGGCCAGGGTTTCAGCCGTAGCTTCTGCGCGCGCATCGCGATCGGTGGCATACAGCCGCCCTTGGGCATCAAGTTTGGCAAGAATCGCCGCGCTATGCCCACCCCGGCCAAACGTCGCATCAAGATAAACACCCGCAGGATAAATCGCCAGACCTTCCACCGCCTCCACGAGCAGCACGGTTTCATGTGTTAAGCCGGTGGTACTCATAACGAAATCGCCTCTAACGCAGCGGGCAGGGATTCATCGTCGGTTTCATTCAAAAACGCTTCCGTCTGTATCGTCCAATTGGACTGTGACCAAAGTTCCAGTTTTTTGCCCTGCCCCACCAAAACCACCTCTTTATCGAGATCGGCGTGGCCACGCAGTTCAGCGGGAATGAGGATGCGCCCGGCAGCATCGAGTGCGGTTTCGGTGGCGTGACCAATCAGCATCCGCTTAATGCGGGTGGCGGTCTTGTTAAAGGAAGGCAAATTATCAATTTGCCGCTCGATGACGAGCCAAGTCGCAAAAGGGTAAAGCAGTAGACAGCGTTCTTCCGTGTCGATGGTCAACACCATTTGCCCTTCATCGGCTGCAAAAGCCGCCCGATGGCGCGTTGGCATAGCCAAACGCCCTTTACCATCAAGATTCAGGTTGGTGATCCCTCTAAACACTTTTCCCCACCTCGCCCCACTTTCCCCCACACAAATGCACTATATCCACACCCAAACCCACAAACAAGAGTTTTTAGAGATTTTTCTTTACAGCACAAAGGGTTACGCGATATTCATTCACGCAAGAGAATGGGTTTTTCTTGAGAAAAACAGAGGGTTACAAATCATTGCTTATAAAGCGCACGAAGAATATTGGCGATTCATTCACCACCAAAAATGCATCCTCATCCCGCTGATTGCGAAATGTCTCGATGTTTTTGAACAGGGTGCGCGTTTTTGATTCAATTGCCTTAGAACCAGTTCAAAGTCTTGATCAAGTGATGCAGCGCAAGGCAAAAGCACCCGAAAAAGCACAGTGAAGCTTCGGCACCTCTCCCCCGCAGCGGACTTCGCCAGCTGCGCGTAGGCCTTGGACAGGGGGCGTGAGAACAGGATGCGCGCTTCCGCGAGACTTTGAACAGGTTCTTGTACTAAAGACAAAAAAGGAGCGAATGGGAGGGAGTTGGCCGGTAAGCCGGGTTCTGTCAAGGACTGTCATTCATCTGGGGTCATCGTCGCCGATGCCCTCAAGCAACCTACCCGGAAACAGCGCGGGCCGCGCCATTGTTTCCCTATTTGGTCTTGCTCCGAGTGGGGTTTGCCGTGCCATCGCGTGTTACCACGGATGCGGTGCGCTCTTACCGCACCGTTTCGCCCTTACCACGCACATCTTGCGATGCCGTTCGGCGGTTTATTTTCTGTTGCACTTTCCGTCGGTTCACACCGCCCAGGCGTTACCTGGCACTCCGCCCTATGGAGCCCGGACTTTCCTCCGCGTATTGCTACGCCGCGACAGTCTAGCCAACTCCGGCGCGCATACTAGCAGCCTGCCGCAATGAAGGGAAATGAGTTAAAAATTGATGCCCCACGCAGATGCCCTGACATTTTGCGCGCCGCCACAGCCTGAGTGGCTCTGATAAACTGCTACATTCTTGTTTTGAATATCGAATACCCTATGCACCCAATACCCGTCCCCACTGAGCTTCCAACCCATTTACAGCCTCTTTTTGCACGCATGAACCACACGGGTGTTCAGCCCGATCAATGGGATTGCGCTGAAACCGCCGTACTCACCGATTGGCTCTATATTGAGCGCTGGCATGCGGAATTAGCCGATCAAGCCGAGCTGGAATGGCTACTCGCTTGGCTGCGACCCTGCCACACGGCACGCGCCGTTGAGCTGGCTGATGCCGTGTGTATTTTACGCTTGGAAGCGGGGGAAATTGAGGCTTCAATTGAGTTGGCGACGTCCTTATTGGCTCAGACCGATGATTTCAGCCTGCGGCACACACTGGCCCTCGCTCTGGCCGCTCAAGGAAACTTGGATCAGGCCATCAGCCAGTTAGAGCACGCGCTGAACCAGGCAACACATTCGAGTGATGCTGTCATCCCATCCGAACAACGGATTCAAGCATGGCTAGATTTGACGCGATTACTGCAAAACAACAAAGCCCTATTCAAGGCGATTCGCCCGGCCAAACAGGCGATCGCCCTGGCGCAGACGCATCAGCAGGATGACTTGTTGATTGAAGCCATCCACGTACTGGTCGAGCAACTGATTGATCAAGGCGGCGCAGATGAAGCCTGGGATTTTCTCAAGCCCCTGCTCTCCCGTGAACCAACCGCCTCACAGCAAGCGCTCTGGACACTCGCCTTTGCCCGGCTTTCGTCGGAATTAACGCCGCCGGACATTAATCAGGGTGCTGCCTGCCTTTTGGCTGCAAGGAACCCCGACCCACTCATTAAGCTCATGATCCAGCGCGCCGAATCATCCCAAGATCATCACACCCTCTTGGTCGCATTCATCCTCGGATTGATTTTCCGTGCCCCCATTGACGTGACTGCCCCCCTGGCGGCGAAACTCCTGCTCCGCGATCACGACCGACAAAGGCGTACCGCACCCTTAATTGCCGCCGCATCGATGGCACTGGCTGAAATTCCGGACGAACGCAGCAGCAAACGCGCGCACTGGTACCGCGATGCCATGATGCAACTCATTAGTGTGGCCCAACATCAAGGAATTCCTGAAGCGGCAGTAAAACAATGGGCTGAAGATGAGCAATTACTGCTTGAACAGGGGATTATCGAACGTACCTACCAGACGTTAATGCGCGAACTGACGCATATACCGCCTTGGCTGCCTCAAGCCATCGCACTCAGAGCCACGACGGAGTTGTTGGTCATAGGCGCCCCAAGAGACGCCAAAGCACCATATTTGGCTGAGCCAACCGATAAAAATGGCTCAAAACCCTCACGTACGTAGTGTAAACCGTGGCTTTTCGCCCTGTCGCACTACTAATACCCACGATGTTTTCACCACTCTGTTAATAACAAAAAACCGGTCAAAGACCGGCTTTAAGCACCAACTCGGCATCGCTCAATTAAAAACGAAGCAAACCCGACATCCGATTAAACGGCAAAACGCTCGAGGGATTCACCCCGCGCCAAGGCATCCGCTAACCAATGAGGACGCTTGCCTCGGCCTGACCACGTCTGTGATGGATCGGCCGAATTAACATATTTAGCAGGAAGTTTCTTATTCGCCAATTTAGAAGTTTTATCCAAACCGAATAACTCAGCCACCGACATATTCAAGCTGGCTGCTAATTCTTCAGCTTCTTTACGCAAACTGTGGATTCGTTGTTGATGACGATCCCGCAACATACGTTCTGCGTTAGCCATTAATTGCTTTAAATCGTCTGCGGATAAACTGTTTAAGTCAATAGTACTCATAAGTCACCTATTTAAAATGATGGGGATAATTGTTACCGGACAGATTCTATCAATTTAATGACACAGGTCAAATAAACACGACAAATAAAGCCAAATCAAACATAAAAACGCCGTCAATTACTGGAGAAAGTTCAATCCGATTCATTAATAAGTGCAGGAATTTTAACTCACACGAAGAGGAAACTGCGATCTACTGGTTCATTATCCGTAAAGACAAGGTAAAGTTTTATCATCCTCAAGGTTAGGCACAAGAGCTCATTAAAGAATGAACCCAACCTTAAATTCACACGAACGTATCAAGACGCCATACCGAATTTATTTTCTGCAGCGCACCTTCTGCCGACATCCCATTATCTGTCTCAATACCCGAAGCATTGAGATGAGGTACGCCCTGTCCATTACCCAGGGAGGACTGGCCAAAACCCGACGATTGGCCCGTGTTTTGATCTTGGGCCATCGTGTGATTTTGCGCACTGTCCTGACCATTACTGGTCACGCTAACTTGCGCATTACTCAAGCCCGCATCCTGCAACCATTCTCGCAGTCGCGGCATGGCTTGATCCAACACATCACGAGTCAGATGATGGGACGCCATAATCTGAATTTGTATTTGATCACGCTGTTGATCAATCGTGATTTTAAGCGGCCCTAAATTCGCGGGATTAATCTCCAATGTCGCGCGCGACATATTTTTCCCGACCATCCATTGAATGTGTTGCCCCATATCTGCCGCCATTTTCGGCTGATTCAAATCCAGTGTGCCAGGCAAGGTAGTCCAAACTGAATTCCCGGCGATTGACCCAAAGCCTGCTGACGGCATATTCACCGCCGTTAATCCTGAGGGCAATCCACTGGCCGAGAGAGGGGGGGTGTCCGGTAATTGCGTGGTCAAACCTTGATTTTCTTGGCCCTTCGCGGGAGTGATCAAAGCAGCGACACTCGCAATTTGTGCGGCTACTGCCTGAGTGGCCACACTCAGCATCGGGAATTGATTGGTGTTATTGATCGGCGTGCTAGACTCACCCGCATGATTAACCGTATTCGGGTTGTTATTCTGCGGAGTTAACCCATTATTTTTTTGGTTAACCGTCATGCCGTATTGATTAAGCAAGTCGCTGTGCGAATTAACGCCGGTTTGGGCGAAAGTGGCTTGTGGTGCCGCCTGGCTCAACCATTGGCCGAAATTAAGGGCAGCGGCTTGCACTTGCGTACTCCACGCATCACTGCCTGGATCATGTTGTGCTAGAAGCGTCTGGAGTTGATCCAACTGTGCCCGCAAATCGGTCAGTGTTTTCGCGTTGAACGTGCCGTTATTTGACGTTTGGCCGGATGTCAACCCAAACACGGATGTCAGCACCGCCAATTGTTGCTGGAGGGATTTTAAGCCTTCTTGCGCTTGTGCCGTCAACGGCGGGCTTTGGGTCAGCAGGGTATTAATTTTTGCTTGCAACAGTGCGCACTGCGCTTGAGCGTCGGTGATATTCCCGCTGGCCGCTGCCTGAATTTTTATAGCAGTTGATGTTGATACCAAGCCTGTTCCATCGGCCGAGTTGGCTGGGACAGGCGTTTGCGCCTGTATGGCGCCCGTCATCAACTGAGCAAAATCCCCATTGTTTCCTTGTGCCACTTTCAACGACCCGCTCGAATTTGAATCCGATCGGGCACCGGTCGCGGCTGTCGTGCCCGCAATTACGCTATTCATTGTGGCCATGCGGCGGACTCCTCATTTTAAATACTCAGCGGGTTCTGCCGAAGCTGTGCGGCATGCGCATCATTAACCCCTTGTTCTTGCTTACCCTGGATTCGATTGCGCTCGACTTCAAACCGCCCGCGTAATTTTCCCACCGAGCGGTGTTGGCTATTGGCTTCGGCCGCCGTATTCTGGCAAGCCAACAACTCCGCCTCGATTTGCGCCACCACCGTTTTTTGGTGTTCGATGGTTTGCTCAATTTTGCCCATGAACGCACGGTAATTTTGCAAGGCGAATGCCTGACTGCTCCCACCTGCTGCAAACCCGAGTCCGGCGGCATACTCCTGCAAATAATCGCTTAATTGTTGCAGGCGGGCGTGTTGCTCATCTAAGCGCTGCTGACAATGCACGACGGCATCCTTAGCCAGTGCGGCGCCGTGTTCGGTGATTTTTTCCACACCTTTAACTCGGTCAATACGCTGTTGATTCATGGTTGGCGCTCCTTAGAACCTGTTCACGCTGTGTGCATTAAGGCTTCAAGTTGATCAATGCTGCTATCCAAATCAGCCTGTTCATGGATGGACTGGCGCAGAAAGGCTTCTAAATCCGGCTGCACATCAATAGCGCGATCAAGTCGCACATCATGCCCTCGACGATACGCGCCTACTGCCAGCAAGTCCCGACTTTGATTGTAGGTACTCATCAGTTGCTTGAAGCGCTGCATTAAATCCAGGTGCTCAGGGGAGACCAGAACAGGCATCAATCGCGATATTGAGGCTTCAATATCAATTGCGGGGTAACGTCCC
Organism: Pseudomonadota bacterium; assembly: GCA_021801265.1. Taxonomy (GTDB): domain Bacteria; phylum Pseudomonadota; class Gammaproteobacteria; order Halothiobacillales; family Halothiobacillaceae; genus Halothiobacillus. Next base: position 460,087 of record JAJYYE010000010.1, read on the forward strand.
CGTTCAGCAATGGCCCGCGAGAGCACAATATGTCCATCTAAAATTGCACGGGCCGCATCGGCAATCGGCTCGTTCTGATCGTCGCCTTCGACCAGCACGGTATAAAATGCGGTCATGCTCCCGATGGTTGACTCACCATTACCGGCCCGCTCAACCAAAGCAGGCAGTTTGGCAAATACCGAGGGCGGATAGCCTTTGGTGGCCGGCGGCTCGCCAATGGCCAACCCAATCTCGCGCTGCGCTTGGGCATAGCGGGTCAGTGAATCCATCAACAGCAAAACGTCCAAACCCTGCTCGCGGAAATACTCAGCAATTGCCGTGGCTAAATTCGCCCCGTGCATGCGCATCAGGGGTGAGGCATCTGCGGGCGCAGCAATCACAATGGCGCGTGAACGCGCTTCGTCATCCAGAATCTCTGCCACGAACTCGCGTACTTCGCGCCCCCGCTCACCAATCAGCCCCACCACAATAATATCGGCACTGGTGTACCGGGTCATCATGCCCAATAGCACGCTTTTACCCACGCCGCTGCCCGCAAAAATACCCATACGCTGGCCGCGGCCCACGGTGAGCAGGGCATTAATTGCCCGCACGCCGACATCCAGCGGCTCCCGAATGGGACGGCGTTTGAGTGGGTTATTGATTCGCCCTTGCAAATCCACTGGCGTATCGCCCTGCAACGCCGGGCCATCATCCAGCGGATGCCCGCGGGCATCCAAAACACGCCCCAGCAATTCAGGCCCCAGCGGCACGCGGATAGCAGTGCCCAGATTTTTCACCCGACAACCCGGCGCAATACCGCGCAGCGCTTCCAACGGCATTAAGTAGGTATTACGTTCGGCGAATCCCACCACTTCTGCATCCACACAACGCCCTTCGTCAGGATTGATCGGCAGATAACCTATGGGTGCATCAGGTTCGTCCAGATAAATACGACATTGATCGCCGATGGCAGCCGTCAACCCGCTGGCTTCCAACGCCAGGCCGACCACGCGCACAATACGACCCTCCGATTGCAACATCGGCCGTTGAACCCGCGCCTGCAAACCCACCAGGTGACGCGCCCAGTCCAGACCCTGGGGCAGGCCGCGCAGACCGGGCGGATCAAACACAGCAGGATCAGGCTGCAGCGAATGCGGACTATTCATTGCTTCGGCTCAACACGGTCAGATAAATCCCCAGATAAAACATCACGCTTAACCGAGCGTGCTTGCAGTACGGTAGCAGCATCCGAACCGGCGTGAGGTACATTATCTTGAGGCACATTACCTATGGCCTCTGCGGGGCCGGGCACCAGCTCGCCTAATACCCTCAAGCATAATGCCGCCCAGCGTGCGTCCAATGTTGCATCCACTTCGGCCTGAACCCCCCCGGTGGTGGATTCCACCCGCAGACCACCGGGCGCGATGGCGACCTCGCCACGCACGTGAATCTCGCCACCGCCCCGCATCTCCAGTCCGCCATCGGCGATGGCGGACTGCAACATCTCGACTTCATCAGGATGGCAAATCAGCGTCACTGCACGCACGGCGACCGGTAAAGCCGACAGCGCTGCGCGTGCCACCACATCAATCTGCTCAGGCTTCAGCGTTAACTCACGGTAAATCAGGGCACGCGCCATTTGTGTGGCGAGCCGTGCCAATTGCGTCCCCACCTCACGATCAAGATCCGCTAACGGTGTCGCCAAGTGCTGTAACCAGCCCAGCAAGCGGCGTTGCATTTGGGTAATTTCGTCCTGTGCAGCGGCTAACCCTTCAGTTCGCCCTGCCGAAAATCCGGCCTGTGCGCCTTCTCGTTGACCTTGAGCAAAGCCCGCTTGTGCTGCTTCCTGGCGGATTTGCGCCAAGTGTGCAGATTCTTGCGCCGAAGCGGGGTCGGTTAGGGTGGTGTCTGGGGGCAATTCAGGCTCTGGCGCATCGAAATCCGGCAAAGCCCATGCCGCAACCGCGTAATCAAGGCTTACGGGACGAACGACGGGCGAAGGTAACTCATCTGCTGGCGCGGCAGGATTAAACGAACTGTTCACCACCGCCCCCTAAACTAATCTTGCCGTCATCGGCCAATTTGCGTGCGGCCTGCAGGATGTCTTTTTGCGCACCCTCAACATCTGAAAGCTTGGTTGGCCCCAAAGACTCAAGATCGTCGCGCATCATCTCTGAAGCTCGTTTGGACATATTCTTGAAGAATTTTTCCTTGAGCTCGGGGTCTGCGCCTTTCATGGCCAGCAGCAACCGATCGGACGGCACTTCGCGCAGGATGGTTTGAATACCACGATCATCCACATCGATCAAATTACCGAACACAAACATCAAATCTTCAATTTTGCTGCCCAAATCGGCATCGGTGGATTTAATTGCACCCATCACCGTTTCTTCGACACTGCCTTCGAGGAAGTTCATGATACCCGCGGCAATTTTCACACCGCCGACTTTTGAGGATTTACCGCCGCCAGCGCCAGAAACCTGACGCTCCATAATGTCATCCAGTTCTTGCAGTGCTTGCGGGGATACCCCATCGAGATGCGCAATTCGGAGCATGATGTCCGCACGCATGTTTTCGGGCAGCATTTGCAGAATTTCAGCACCCTGGTCGCTTTCCAGGTGCGACAACACAATGGCGATAATTTGCGGATGCTCATAGCGGATAATTTCAGCAATGGAGCGCGGATCCATCCATTTAAGAAACTCCAGATTACGCCGATTGCCGGTCGAGGTGATTCGATCGAGCAGCCCTGCCGCCTTATCCTCACCCAGCGCGCGGTTAAGCACATTGCGGATATAGTCGCTGGTGCCCAGGGCCAAGCCGGTTTGATCACCCAAATCGAGCACAAATTGGTCCAGTATCGCCTGAATTTGTGAGCGGGTAACATTGGGCAGCATCGCCATGGCTTGCCCAATTTTTTGCACTTCACGTGGATCAAGTTGGGTAAATAATTGCGCCGCCGATTCCTCGCCCAGCGCCATCATCAAAATAGCGACCCGCTCGGGGCCTTTCAAACCGGCGATCAGCTCTTTGTCATTACTGACTTCTTTCACGGGGGCTTCAGCCATGATTAGCTCTCCGAATGCGTCCATTGTTTAATCACCGAGGCCACCGCCTTGGGATCATGGTTAATACTTTGCTTTAATTGACGTAATTTATCAGCGTAACTCGCCGTACCAATCAACTGCGGCACGCCATCCAGATTATTGAGATCATCTTCAGGCACGGTAGCGGCGATTGCACCCGCCTGACGACCGAGTGTCACCTGCACACCCTCCTCGCTCAAGTTCGGCGTGCCATCCGACAGTGCCATGGCGGGCTCATGCGCCAACGCGGCCACCGGTTTGGCTTTTTCGGTCAGCATCTTGAGCAAGGGCCGAACCACCATCAGGAAAATCAGCAACATTGCCACGCCCAAACCTAAATTTTTCAGCAAAGGCATAAACCAAGCCTGCGCCCAGAGCGGGATCGAAACCTTTTCGATTTTTTGCTCAACAAACGGAATACTGGCCAGCGTCAATTTATCGCCGCGTTGCTCGTTCAAACCTACCGCCTGAGCAACCAAATCTTTAATCCGCGTGATTTCCGCTTCAGTCATCGGCTCAGGGGTGACTTTGCCGTCTTTATCCGTCGTGGTTTTCTCATCGAGCAACACCGCTACATTCAGCTTATCGACCGCGCCGCTGGCGTATTGAGTATGCCGTATCTCTTTATCGACATTGTAATTACGTGTTTCGTTTTTTTGCGTACTGATCGGCGTTTGCACAATTTGCTGATACTGCGGCACAGTCAGGTTTCCCGGCGGTTGCAGGCCACCAGCGGTTTGCGGGGTGACGGTACCGCCGCCGGGCGGTTGATTGGACAATGCGCCCGGCACGCCGCCGTTAATACCCTGATCACCCAGCGCGCGGGTGGTATCGTTGGTTTGCTCACTCAAAATAACGCCGGTTTTCGGACCATAGCGTTCGCTGGTGCCTTCTTGGCGGGCAAAATCGATATCTGCCGACACTTGCGCACGCACCCGATCGGCGCCCACCACGGGGGTCAACAAGGCTTCAATCTGGCGGGCATAAGCACGCTCGACGCGTTGGCGATAGGCGAACTGTTTATCGGTCAAGCCCATGCCACTGGCATCGTCAGAATTTTGACTCAGTAATTCACCGCGCTGATCAATCACACTCACATTCGCCGGTTTCATCCCCGCCACGCTGGAGGCCACCAAATGCACGATGGCGCGAACCTGTTCGGCACTCAGCGGCTGCCCCGGCGATAATTCCACCACCACCGAAGCGGTGGGCGGCTGCTGTTCACGCACAAAAACTGATTGCTTGGGCGTGGCTAAATGCACCCGCGCCGCCGAAACGCCTTGAATGGTTTCAATCGAACGCGCCAATTCAATTTCAATCGCATGTTGATAGCGCGCCTGCTCGACAAACTGGCTGGTGCCGAGTGACTGATCTTTATTGAGCATCTCAAGCCCGACACCATCCCCTGCGGGCAGGCCTTGACCGGCCAACAACATGCGAATGGCAGGCAACTGGCTGGGGTCAACCAACACGGCCCCACTGGGGCTTAGTTGATAGGTTTGCTTGGCCGTACGCAAGGCATCGACCACCGTCGCCGACTCTTTAGGGCCAAGGTTGGTATACAGCGGCACCAACGAAGGCTTTTGCCCCCATAAAAAGAAACCCACCATAAAGGAAATCGTCGCGGCCAATGCCACCAGAACCAACAATTGGCGGAAACTGGACGATTGCGTGATGCCATCCATTTGCCGCACCCAGCCGGGGGTTTGTGCGGCAAATGGGGGCGATTGCGGGATTGACGAGGATGTCATTGAACCGGGAGTCATCGAATTTTGCGCCATGATTTTTTATCTCAATACTTAAATGGGCATGTTCAGGACATCTTGGTAGGCCTGTACCAAGCGATTGCGCACTTGCAAAGTCGCGTTGAACCCTAAGGAAGCTTTTTGTCCGGCCAGCATCACTTGAGTGAGATCGACATTCGGATCACCCAATTCAAACCGGGTTTTCAGTTCAGAGGAGTTGTGCTGCAAATCATTCACTTGCCCAATGGCCCGCGTCAATAATGACGAAAAAGAAGCGCCGCCTGCAGGGGGGGTTACCGGTGTCGGCTCGGCAATCTGCTGCTGGGCATTGGTGCGCATGACCCGCATTTGCGACAGGATTTGATCGACTGACATTCCGCTACTCATGGTGCATTCCCCTCATCCCGACTCGGTTTATTCCGAGGGTTCTCTTGATGGGAGAATTACTAGCAGGGTTTGTGCCAAGAGCGCCTTTCGCATTAACCAGTAGCCCGAATGAAATGCAATACAATCCAGGGAACTGTTTAGCACCTGCCCCAGATTCAAACGCGGAGCTGACGCAAGCCCGCTGGACTACATCCGGACGACTGGCTAATCGCTATCGGGGGCAACGCGACGTGATGAATGGGGCATCCCCGCATCGAGTTCAGGCAATGAGCTCATCCTCATCCGACTTTGCACTGATATGATATTTGCGGAGTTTTTCGACCAGCGTCGTTCGGCGCACACCCAGCTGCCGCGCAGCCTGCGCCACCACGCCGTGATGCTGAGTGAGCGCTTGCTCAATCCAGGCCCGCTCAATCGCTTCAAGCAGCGCTTTTAAATCAAACCCCGATTCGGGCAGCACGCACTGGCACTGTTCCAGCGCAAACACATCGGCGGGCAAATGCCATGTGGCCGCACGCTGCGCCGACATTTGCCCTGAGGCAAACATCTCACGGGGGTCTACATCCAGTGGCGTTGTCGGACTCGGAACCGACTCGGTCTGCGGAGGGATGGGATTTGCGGGTTCCGGCAGGGCGACGTACTGTGGCGGCAACCAATCAGGCGGTAATTGACGGCAGAGTTTTTCCGGTAACTGTGCGACATCCACGGGGTGTGCAGGGTATAAAATCCCCAGCCGTTCAATTATATTGCTGAGTTCCCGCACATTACCCGGCCACGGTAAAACGGCCAGCGCGGCCAACGCGGCATCGGTCAAGTGCGCTACGGGGCGGCCTTCCCGCCTGAACCTCTGCCCCAAGGCATGGATAATCAGCGGAATATCCGCCCGCAAATCCCGTAGCGGCAAGGTTTCCAACGGAAAGACATTCAGTCGGTAATATAAATCCTGTCGAAAGCTGCCCTCGGCAATGCACGCATCCAAATCCCGATGGGTAGCGGCAATAATTCGCACATCCGCATTCAAGGTTTGCCGCCCACCGACCCGCTCAAACGTGCGCTCCTGCAATACCCGCAGAATTTTTACCTGCATCGGCAACGGCATATCCCCAATTTCATCCAGAAATAGGGTGCCGCCTTCGGCCAGTTCAAACCGCCCTGGCCGGGCACTCATGGCGCCGGTAAATGCACCTTTTTCATGGCCGAATAATTCAGACTCCAGCAATTCTGCCGGAATTGCGCCACAGTTGATGGGTACGAACGGTTTGACGGATCGATTCGACAGCCGATGAATCATCCGTGCCACCACTTCTTTGCCCGTGCCGGATTCACCCAGAATGAGGACCGTGGCATCAGAGGGTGCGACTTGCTCAATTTCGGCACGCAACTGGCGCATGGCCGCGCTCTCGCCCACTAATCCGTGCCCTGCAGCCACCAACTGTTCACCCCGCCAGCGGCTGAGCAAGCGATTCACGACTGACTGCAACCCCGCCAATGTGCAAGGCCAAGTCAACGTGGCAAAAGGCGCCTGCGGCTGCCCCAGCCAACGGGCAGGATCGGCATCCAGGGCGATCCAGGGGTATGGATGCCTAGTGGCACGACTGAGTCGCTCGGCGCATGCTTCACCCACACAAAAACCCGCCATCACCGGCTGATTGACAAGATCTGAATTTTCCGGGTCGGAAAGAGCGGAGCGTTCTACCGCCTGCACGCCCAACAAATTGAGCCAAGTCGTTAAATCAGCCATGATATGCGACGGCGCATCAATCAATGCGCACGGCTGAAGATCAGACATAATTAGCAGCTCCCTAAAGTATGAAATCCTGAGAACCTGTCAAGGTCTCGCTGAAGCGCACATCCTGTTCTCACGCCTCTCCCGCTACGCGGGAGAGGCGTGAGAAGCATCACTTGATCAAGACCTTGAACAGGTTCTTAAACTGAGCGCACAATGGCACATGAGTAAAGGTTGGGTGGTAAACCCTAACCGCCGCCGCGCCAACTGTCAAAATTTTGTCGGCAGAATTTGTCAGGATCAATGGACAGGGCAAGTCGGCTTGACTGTTTATCCTTTCATCGGCATTCATGCGTAACCCTTGACTCAACCAAGTACCCAACCTGGAACCATGGATCATGCCCCATGTACGTTAACCGCGCGCCCACCGCCAACACCACCACCGAATTACGCGGTGTGCCGCTCAAAATCGGGCAAACGCTGGCAGCTATTGTGCTGCAAGCCAATCAGGCCACGGGCAAGGCCGTGCTCTCGCTCGCGGGCGGGCAATTAACCGTACAAACCCAGCAACCACTCATCCCCGGCAGCGTCCTTAAACTCACGGTGCGTGAACTCGGACCACCGCTGGTTTTAGGGCTGATACCCGATGTCGCCACACCCAACCAAGGCACGAGCGGTGGGGGGCGAAGCCCAGTACAGAATCTGTTATCGCAGCTGTTGCAACAGCTCACGGTCAGCAACGCAAGCAGCCAAGCTGCAAGCGGCTCAAACAACCCAGCTCAAACAGCCCAAGCGACGCCAAACCCCGCGCGAGCCGCGGCATCCTCAACTCAATCAGCCAATCCACCAGCGACCTTCGTGGCATCAAGCCCGCAGACCGAAACAGCACAACTTCCTGCCGCTTTGCGTGCCGCCCTGCCCAACCTCAGCTTGCTGTTGGCGGGGGATGCCACCTCAAACCCAGCGCACAGCCCCGCCCACTTCTTGGCACAATTAGTCAGCCACTTAAGTGTGCCGAATTCTGCGCAGCTACCCGAATCGGAGCGGCTGCCTACCGATGTCAAAACCCAACTCAAACTGGCGGCAGCCGCACTAAAAATTCAGATAAAAACCGAGCAACCACCCGCCCAGTTGACCGAACCAAGCCGAGCGGCACAAACCACCCTGCAGGCGAGCCTTGATCAATGGCTCAATCGGCTCGACATCAGCCAACTGCGCACGGCCATTCAGCAAATGCAAGGGCAACCCACCTGGGTGGTTGATATGCCCGTGCTTATCCAAGATCAGCCTCAACGCTTCCAGCTGGCCATTCATGAGGAGCGGGAACCGAATGCAGGTTCTGAAACACCGTCAACCTGGCAACTGGATTTCGCCGTGGAATTACCGAACTTGGGCGCGGTACATGGGAGTGTACGCTTGCAGGCACTCGACCTCACGGTGCGCCTTTATGCGGATGAACCCAGCGCGCAGGCCCGCTTGACCGGCTCACTGACTGAGCTGGCTGCGCATCTGCGCGCCGCCGCGCTCAATCCCACCGAGCTCTCCGTCTACCCTGGGCCACCCCCGAACGCCGTACACAATCGGCTCAACCCCGAGCCCGTATTAGACGGCAGCTCAACCTTTCGGCTACAGGTGTAAGCATGTCACTCCGTCCACCCCATCCATCCCAGCAGGAATCCGGCAAGATTACCCGCGCAGTCGCGCTCAAATACGCAGGCACCGATCTGCCCCTGGTAGTCGCAACCGGGCAAAATTTAGTTGCCCAGGAAATCGTACGGCGTGCCGATTCGGCACAGGTGCCGTTGGTGGAAGACCCCGCACTTGCCCAGGCATTAAGCCAACTGGATGTGGGGGCACATATTCCGGAGGCCCTGTTTCGGGCCGTGGCGGAAGTATTGAGTTACGCGTTGTATGTGAGCGGCAAGCATGAAGAAGTCCTCCGCCAAACCCAGCAAACCCGTGGGCACAAAAAACCACCCGACGCGTGATTCTGGCGTGGGGCTACCTTGAGTTCAGAATCACCCGCCAATGATTGGCGCTGATTTCTTGGCCAAAATTGGCACCGTGCCATCAGCAAAGCGAATCGTTAAATCCAAAAAATGCGGGGCGTGATTCAGCGCAGACTGCAAATCCTGCGCTCGGGCGATGAGTGTTGAATTTGTCTCAACCATGCTGTAGCCCCGCTCTAACACACGCTGGGGACTTAAGGCGTGCAACACATCCCGTGCTTGTGTCAAACGTTGCGCCTGCTGGCGTTGAGTGTGATCTGCCGCTCTGTGCAACCGGTTGTTCAGCTCTAACAGTCTGCGCCATTGTTGGCCGATTTGCCGCTGCACCGCCTCGACACGCAACAGGCCTTGACGCCGAACCAAGGACTGCTGTTGCGTTTGAACTCGCTGAATCAGCGCCTGCTGCAACCGCCAGCGCATGCGCTCGAATCGACTGCGATTTTCCAATACCCAACGCGCGGGGCTAAACCGTGCCAGCAAGCTGGTTTGCTGCTGCAATACCGAACGCCGAGCTTGCCATTGGCGGCGGATGGCCCGTTGCAGCCGCAGTTCCAGCGTGAGGCGGGGATGATGCCGCTGTGCCAATATCAGCCGCTGATTTTGCAACCGATGCACCCAACCATCCAAATACTGTCCCGCAGCATTGATCCGGTTTTCAAACTGCCGGAACACCTGCCCCGCTTGACCCTGTAATCGCTGCATCAGTTCCAGCAAAGGCATGGGCGTGGCCAACTCTGCGGCAGCAGTGGGTGTGGCGGCGCGCATATCGGCCACAAAATCGCTGATCGTGAAGTCGATTTCATGCCCCACGCCGCTGATCACGGGCATAGGGCAGGCGATAATCGCGCGCGCGAGGGCTTCATCGTTAAATGCCCATAAATCACTCATCGAGCCGCCACCACGAACCAACAAAATCACATCAAAATCACTGTTCTCGGAAATTGAACGTAGGGCATAAGTCAGCTCGGTGGCGGCGGCCTCGCCTTGCACGGCCACGGGGAACAGGGTGATTTCTGCCAGAGGTAAGCGCCGAGTCAGCGTCGAAACCACATCATGCACGGCGGCACCCGCAGCAGAGGAAATCACGCCAATCCGGCGTGGCAAGGCCGGGATCGGTCGTTTGCGTGCCGCATCGAACAGCCCCTCGTTGAACAGTTTTTTCTTCAAGGCTTCGAACAACACCGCCAGCTGACCATCACCTGCCAGCTCAACTCCGCTCACAATCAACTGATAATCACCGCGCGGGGTATATAGCGATACCGAACCGCGCACAATGACCGCATCACCATTGGCAAAATCGGCCTTAACCCGCAGCGCTGCCGCACGAAACAGTGCACAACGCACCTCGGCCTGAGTATCTTTGAGGGTAAAGTACACATGCCCGGAAGCGGCACGGGTGAGTGAGCGAATCTCCCCCGCCACCGCAATGCCGCTCAAGCTCGCTTCCAGCGTTTGCTTGGCCAGCTGGTTGAGTGAACTGACCGATAAAACCGACGATGCCATATCAAACCACCTAAAAAGAAAACTGCAGAGTCAGCACGAACGCCAGGGCGGCCAACGTCAGCAACAGCACCGGTACGGTGAGAATCAAGCCCACCCGAAGATAATAGCCCCAGGAAACTTGAATCTGTTTACGTGCCAACACATGCAGCCACAGCAGCGTGGCGAGGCTACCGATGGGGGTAAATTTTGGCCCCAAATCGCAGCCGATAACATTGGCATACACCATAGCCAAGCGCGCGGTGCCTGTCACATGGCTGGCATCAATCGCCACCGCACCAATCAACACCGAAGGCAAATTGTTCATCACTGCCGACAACAAGGCCATCACCATACCCGACCCCAGCGCGGCTACCCCAATACCCTGGGCACCGAAAAAATCAAACAGGCGGGTTAAATAATCAGTCAAGCCCGCGTTTTTCAGGCCATACACGACGAGATACATGCCGAGCGAAAACACCACAATGTGCCAGGGCGCCTCACGCAGCACACGATGCGTATCGATCTGCTGCCCACGGCGGGCAATCCACCACAACACCCCCGCGCCGATGGCCGACACCAGACTGATGGGCACACCCCAACCATCCAGCACAAAAAAGCCGAACAACAGCCATGCCAAAACCCACCAGCCCGCCCGAAACGTAGCCCAATCGACAATTGCCGCATGCGGACTTTTTAACGCATCGACCGCATAACGATGGGGAATGGATCGCCGGTAAAACCAAACCAATATCCCGAGTGATGCCAACACCGATACCCCCGTTACCGGAACCATCACCGAGGCATATTCGGTAAAGCCCAGCTTGAAGTAGTCGGCCGACACAATATTGACCAAGTTCGACACCACCAGCGGCAGGCTGGCAGTGTCGGCAATAAACCCCGCCGCCATCACAAAGGCCAAGGTGGCGGCAGGTGAAAATCGCAGCGCCAACATCACCCCAATCACAATCGGCGTGAGGATGAGCGCTGCGCCATCATTGGCAAATACCGAAGAAACCGCCGCGCCAAGCACAATCAGCAAAGCAAACAAGGCGCGCCCATTGCCCCGGCCCCAGCGGGCCACGTGTAACGCGGCCCATTCAAAAAATCCCGCTTCATCGAGTAATAAACTCAAAATAATCAGCGCAATGAAGGTGAAGGTCGCATTCCAGACAATCGCCCAAACCAGCGGAATGTCCGTGAAGTGCACCACGCCGGTCAACAAGGCCAATGCCGCACCGAGGGATGCGCTCCAGCCAATGCCGAGTTGCCGCCCACGGATTTTGGGCTGCCAAATGACTGCGATCAGGGTCAGGATAAAAATGACAGCCGCAAGCATGGGCGGATTCCTTGATTGAGCCGAATAAAGCGGGATGTTGGGCGAAGCGAACCCTGTTGTAGCAAGGGGAGAGGGCGAAGGACAAGGGCAACACTCACTGAGTTTCAAACAACCTTATGGGCTGCTCGGTGTTAGCCGAACAGTACGCCCATCAATTAAAGCGCACCTCTAAAGTAACATCGCCGCACCGCGCACACCGCTGGAATCACCAAATTCTGGTGCCACCAAGCGGGTGGTGATGGGGTCGGAAAATACATAGTTATCCCAGCGCCTTGGCACCTCGGTATACAGACGCGTGACGTTCGACAGGCCACCGCCCAGCACAATCACCTCGGGATCGAAGATATTAATAAGATGCGCCAACGCCCGCGCCAATCGATCGGTGTAGCGCGAAATTGCCGATTCTGCTGCCACGTTGCCCGCTACGGCCATGGCGACAATCTCAACGGTTGACCGCGCTTGGCCGGTGACGGTTTGAAATTCACGGGCGAAGGCGGGACCCGACAACCATTGTTCGATACACCCTGGCAGGCCGCACCAACACATCGGCCCCGGATATTCTTCGGGCATCGGCCAAGGCAAGGGATTGTGTCCCCATTCGCCCGCAATGGCGTTACGGCCCACATGTAGTTGACCACGAACGACCAAAGCCCCCCCCACGCCGGTGCCGAGAATCGCCCCAAAGACCGAACCCGCGCCCGCCGCTGCACCACCTTGCGCCTCCGATAACGCGAGGCAATTGGCATCATTGGCCATCACCACCGGACGATTCAAGCGCGCTTCAATATCGGCTCTGAGCGGTTGATCGTTCAACACCACGGAATTGGCATTTTTAATCAACCCGGTACGAGGTGAAGTGGTGCCGGGCGTACCAATACCAATTGAATCGACCCGTCCCAGTTGGGATTCTGCCGTTTCAATCAGGGTGGCCATGGTTTCAATCGTGCCGCGATAATCGCCTTGCGGCGTGGGCAGGCGTTGACGGAATAGAAATGCGCCCGAGTCATTCAGCACCGCGACTTCAATCTTGGTGCCCCCTAAATCCACCCCCAGCCTCATGGTCTGGCGCAGCATAAATTACAGTGCGGCTAAGGCAGCGGTGTAATTGGGTTCCTCGGCAATTTCACCCACCAGCTCGACGTACTTCACCTGATTATGCGCATCCAGCACCATCACTGCACGTGCGGCTAGCTGTGCCAGTGCGCTATCGCTCATCAATACGCCGTAATCGGTCAAAAACTCGGGATGCCGGAACGTGGAGAGATTAATCACCCGATCCAGCCCTTCGGCACCACAAAACCGGCTTTGCGCAAAGGGTAAATCGGCGGAAATACATAGCACCACGACATCGGCGCGGCTACCGGCTTTTGCATTGAACGAACGCACCGATTGCGCACAAGTGGGCGTATCCAGACTCGGGAAAATATTCAGGATTTTTTGCTTACCTGCAAAATCGGCCAGCGTTTTCTCGTTCAACTCGGCATCGGTTAGGGTAAATGCGGGCGCCGCTTTCCCAACGACCGGCAAATGGCCAGCAACATGCACGGGATTGCCTAAAAAAGTGACTGTACTCATAGGAATAACCTCTTGAATTTTTGAGAATGAATCAGTGGCGTAGGATGAATTACCCCATTTTAGTTACGTAGGGTGGCAATCAATCGCTTGGGATTCAAGAGCAAATCCAACGTATCCTGAATGGAATGGCTCACCAAATCCGCTGCATCCACCGTGACCCGCGCCGCACATTCGGCTTGAATCACCACAATACCTAAAGCGGCCGCGTGCAACATCACCGCATCGTTACGGCCATTACCCACCGCCACGCATTGCGCTCCGAGTTCCTGCACAAAATTGGCTTTTGCTTGATCTTGCGCGCCGCTGCCTAAAATTTTAAGCGTTATGGGCAAACCCGCAAGCACGCGGGCTGCGCTGCTGTTGGTATCAGCGGTAATTACATGGATTTCCAGCGATTCAGCCAAAGCGGTGATCCGCGCTGCAACGCCATCGATCAGGGCGCCATCCTCGGCCAGCGTGCCGTTAAAATCGAGCACCAGATGGGCGAAGCGATACATTGCGCCGCCGGGAATATCAATCGCCAGCATCGCCATCCCCCTCTTCAACAATAATGTTTGGACCATCCAGATCATCGCTGCCACGCACCATCCGCCCTAAAATCGCCGCCATTTTTCGGGCGGTTTCGCGGTAACTTTGCGTGATGGGTGAATCCGGCGAGCGCACCACGGTGGGCTTGCCCTCGTCTAAATCCCGACGAATCGCCAAATCCAGCGGTAAACTGCCGAGCAGCTCAACAAAATACTCATGGGCCAGTTTTTGGCCGCCGCCCGTGCCGAAAATCGGCTCAACCTGCCCACAATTCGAGCAAATGTGCATTGCCATGTTTTCAACGATACCAATGACCGGCACATTGACTTTTTCAAACATTGAAATGGCTTTGCGCGCATCAAGCAGGGCAATATCTTGCGGCGTGGTGACGATGACACTGCCCGCCACGGGCACTTTTTGCGCCAAGGTAAGCTGAATATCACCGGTGCCCGGCGGCATATCGACGATCAGATAGTCCAAGTCATCCCAGCGGGTATCGTTCAATAGCTGCATCAGCGCCGAAGTCGCCATCGGGCCACGCCAAACCATCGCCTGTTTATCGTCGACCAAATAGCCGATTGACATGGTTTGCAGGCCATAAGCCATGATGGGCTGCATCGAGCGATCATCCCGCACCGTGGGCGTGGCCTTCGTGCCCAGCATCAACGGTTGGCTGGGGCCATAAATATCGGCATCAAGCAGGCCAACCCGCGCGCCCTCCGCAGCCAGTGCCAATGCGAGATTCACGCTGGTGGTGGATTTACCCACCCCACCCTTGCCTGAAGCCACCGCAATAATGTTGCGCACCCCCGGCACAGGCTTACCTTGCTGCCGACTACCGATGGGGCTGACAAACGCAATCGTGGTTTTAACGGTTTTTACCCCGTCAATCGTGCGGGCGGTTTGCTCGATGTGTGCCGTGAGTTCCACGTCATAACCCGCTGCCGGATAATCAAGCACCACATCAATCTCGGCGGTATCACCCAGCACCTCAGCGCGCTCGATAAAGCCCGCCACGGCAAACGATTGATGGTTATGCGGATCAATCAAGCCACCCAATGCCGTTCGCAGCAGGGTGGATTTTGCGGTATCGATTTTTTTCCCCAATAGGCCAAACATCAACAACCTCCAACATTCAGTAGTGCGAAAACAAACGGAAGCGAAATTACTCAGGCCGCATATGCGGGAATAACAAAACGTCGCGAATCGACGGCGCATCGGTGAGCAGCATCACCAGGCGATCAATGCCAATCCCTTCGCCCGCCGTTGGCGGCAAGCCGTGTTCGAGTGCACGAATGTAATCGGCATCAAAGTGCATGGCTTCGTCATCGCCGGCGTCTTTTTCGGCCACTTGCGCCATGAAGCGCTCGGCCTGATCTTCAGCGTCGTTCAATTCCGAGAACCCGTTGGCAAGCTCACGCCCGCCGACAAAAAACTCGAAGCGATCGGTCACGAATGGGTTCGTATCGTTGCGGCGCGCTAACGGCGACACCTCGGCGGGATATTCGGTAATGAAGGTCGGCTGGATCAGTTTGTGTTCGGCGGTTTCTTCAAAAATTTCGATTTGGATTTTGCCCAAGCCGTAGCTATCTTTGACCTTAATCCCCAACCCTTCCGCTACGGCGCGGGCGCGGGCGATATCAGCAACATCATCCCGCGTCAGGTTCGGATTGTGTGCCAGAATCGCATCCACCACCGATAATCGGGCGAATGGCTGCGCCAAATCGAACTCGGTGCCTTGGTAGGTAATCGTGGTTGAACCGCAGACATTTGCCGCCAACTGGCGCAGCAAATCTTCGGTCATGTCCATCAAATCGATGTAATCGGCATAGGCCTGATAAAACTCGATCATCGTGAATTCAGGGTTGTGGCGCGTCGACAAGCCTTCGTTACGGAAATTACGGTTAATCTCGTACACACGCTCAAAGCCGCCGACCACCAGCCGCTTCAAATACAGCTCCGGCGCAATACGCAGGTATAAATCCATATCAAGCGCGTTGTGGAAGGTCGTGAACGGTTTGGCCGATGCACCGCCCGGAATCACGTGCATCATCGGGGTTTCGACTTCCAAAAAGTCTTTTTGATTTAAATAATGACGAATGAATTGGATGATTTGCGTGCGTTTGCGGAAGGTATCGCGCACCGGCTCGTTCATGATCAGGTCGACATAGCGCTGGCGATAACGCTGCTCGGTATCTGACATACCATGGAATTTATCCGGCAAAGGGCGCAAGCTTTTCGTCAGCAGGCGCAAAGTATCGACCTTAACCGACAATTCGCCTTTTTGGGTTTTGAACAACTTACCTTCACCACCGACGATATCGCCGATGTCCCACGTTTTGAAATCTTCATACACCGCATCACCCAGCGCATCGCGGGCAACATACAACTGAATGCGACCACTATGATCGAGCAGCGATAAAAAGCTCGCCTTGCCCATCAGCCGTTTAGCCATCACCCGACCGGCAACCACCACCCGAAGCGGGGTTTCTTCGAAAAATTCCGTGGGTTTTTCAGCATATTCCGCGTGAAGTTCGCCCGCACTCGCATCGCGACGAAAATCGTTCGGAAAAGCATTGCCGTTTTCGCGGATGCGCTTTAATTTTTCGCGGCGCTCAGCAATGAGTTTGTTCTCGTCAACGTGGCGTTCTTCGGCGTGCGCACTGGGGGATTCATGTTCGGACATCAGTTAAATTCCGGTAAATAAAAGGTCAATCGCCGCGAGAATGGCAGCGCGTTCGTTCGTTAAATTCGCCACAGGGCCACGCAAGCTACGCGAAGATACAGCGGCCATTTGCGGAATTAACACCCGGTAGGACGTGCCATCCACCAGCACTTCAGGGAATAGGCGCGTGCCTGCATTCGCCAATAAATGCGCGGGCGTGAGCGGTGCGACCACAACAGAATCGGCAATATCGACCAAGTTCGATTGCAAGCTCACCACCAGGGGGTGCGTTTTTTTGCCTGATGGATAGGCAAACACCGTCAATTGCGCCACTATCAAAACAGCCTCAAACCATCGCTAAATAAGCCATGTTCCGCAAGGTGGGCATTGTAAACTTCTAGCGACGCTTTAATCTCTTCGCGCAACACACGCTCGTGTTCAGCTCGAATTAATTCAGCCAGCCGCTCTTCCGCCGCCCGGGAAACATTAATTTTCAAGGCCCGTGCTTGCCGAAGTAAATCGCTGTTAATACTCACATTGGTCGCTTGTTTCGCTGCGGATTCATCATAGATAACGGCGCTCACGGCTTCACCTTTATGTGCATCATTAATGCGCATAAAGATAGCACACTAAAGTCCGCTTTTGAGACTGGCTTCGATAAACGGGTCTAAATCGCCATCCAGTACAGCTTGGGTGTTACCCGTTTCATAATTGGTGCGTAAATCCTTAATACGGGATTGATCCAGCACATACGAGCGAATTTGGTTACCCCAGGATACGTCGGACTTGGTATCTTCCAAAGCCTGACTGACCGCATTGCGCTTCTGCACTTCCAACTCATACAGCTTGGCTTTGAGCATTTTCATGGCGCGTTCACGGTTTTGAATTTGCGAGCGTTCCGCTTGACACGCCACCACCACACCCGTAGGCAAATGGGTGAAGCGCACCGCAGATTCGGTTCGGTTAACGTGCTGGCCGCCCGCACCCGATGCGCGATATACATCGACGCGCAAATCAGCAGGATTCACTTCAATCTCGATGTTGTCGTCAATTTCAGGCGACACAAACACCGAGGCAAACGAGGTGTGGCGGCGGTTATCCGAATCAAATGGTGATTTCCGCACCAAGCGATGCACGCCGATTTCGGTACGTAACCAGCCGAAGGCGTATTCGCCCTCAAACCGAATGGTAGCGGATTTAACCCCGGCCACATCGCCATCTGACAGTTCGACCACCTCGGTTTTAAACCCGCGTCGATCGCCCCAGCGCAGATACATGCGCAGCAAAATGCTCGCCCAATCCTGTGCTTC
The DNA here is from genome assembly GCA_021801265.1 of Pseudomonadota bacterium. GTDB lineage: Bacteria > Pseudomonadota > Gammaproteobacteria > Halothiobacillales > Halothiobacillaceae > Halothiobacillus. The sequence goes on from JAJYYE010000010.1 coordinate 477,918, forward strand.
GGTACCGCCCGCGCCCGCCTGAATATCCAAAAAAGCGTTGGATTCATCCATTTCACCCGAAAACATGCGGCGGAATTCCAAATCGGCAATTTGCCGTTCGAATTCTGCAACCTCTTTCTCGATGGCTGCTACGGAGGCTTCATCATCTTCTTCAGCGGCCATGTCGAGTAAGTCGGCGTTATCGCTCAACCCCTGCGCCATATCGGCCAAGGTATGCACCACACGCTCCAGTGCTGCGCGCTCTTTGCCTAAAGCCTGCGCCCGCGCCGGATCGCTCCATACATCCGGCACTTCCAATTCACGGTCAACTTCTTCGAGGCGCTCTTTTTTGACATCGAAGTCAAAGATACCCCCGGAGCGCGGTAGCACGCGCTGACAGGTCTTTGATTCGGAACAGGATCGGGTTAATTTCAAGCATGGGTTTGGTTCATCAGGCTGAGTCTTTAAGGCCGCGTAGTGTAGCGCAAAGCGCTCAAAATTCCGTCACGCTCACGTCACGAAGTTACAAAATTCCCCAGCGAATCCGCCAGGGAATCGGCTAGACTACGCCAAATTATTTAACACCACGTTCGCCCATTTATTCAGAATCGTCTCACCGGAGTTACTCATGGCCATCACCCATAACCGTTTTTTCAACGATACCGTCCAATCCCTGCGCTTCAATCATGGGGCAGCCGGCGCTACCGTGGGCGTCATGTTGCCGGGCACGCACGTCTTCAATCTTACAGCGCCTGAGACCATGAGCGTGGTCGCCGGGGAAATGTCCGTATCCATTAACGATGCGCCCGAGTTCGTCGCCCCCGCAGGCACGGTGTTTGAAGCGCCAGCGAACAGCACATTGCAGATGCGCTGCAGCGTCGATACCGCTTATCTCTGCCAGTTTCACCCCGCATAACTGACCACGACCCGCTATCGTCATCAAGCCGCCCGATAGCCGGGTTCCGAATTCCTTTACCGTCCTATTGAGCGCCACGTATGCCCCAAATTTTTCATCAATTTGCGCGCCTTATCCTTTTGAGTCTATTCGGTTTTTCAATTGGGCTGAGTCAATCGCCGCCCCTATCGGCCGCCGAAGCCGCTATCCCCGCCAGCGTGCTGGATACCCTGAAAAAACAAAAACTCAGCATCGATGATCTCGGCATCTGGATTCAAGCCGTTGATAGTAACAAACCGCTGCTCGCCCATCTGCCCGATGATGTATTCAACCCCGCCTCGGTGATGAAACTGGTCACCTCGATCGTGGCACTGGATGTGCTTGGGTCAAACTACCAATGGCCTACACGGGTTTATGCCGATGCGATGCCGGTTAATGGCGTGATTCACGGTAACCTGTACATTAAAGGCGCGGGCGATCCCTGGTTTCGCAGTGAAGATTTGTGGGATTTGATTCGCCAACTGCATGATCTGGGCGTGCAGCAAATTACCGGCAAACTGATCCTCGATAACAGCTACTTCGACCCGGGTCCGGCCGACCCCAGCGAGTTCGACGATCACCCCGAGCGCGTGTATAACGCCCTGCCCCAAGCCCTGTTGCTCGACAATCGCGCCACCCGCGTGCTTATCGCCCCGCCCGATCAAACCGGCAAGGGCGCGATAGTCAAAGCATGGCCGCCGAATCAAAATCTTACCGTACATAACGAGGTCAAACTCAATAAAGGGGCCTGCGTCGGCAAAAATAATCAGCCAGCCATTGCCGTCCTCAATTCAGACACCAACACCCCTACCCTGAATATCACCGGCACCATCAGCACTGAATGCCAACCCGACCAATATTATTTGGTCGCGGGCAACGCCAACGATGCATTTTATTCAGCCTTCGCTCACCTATTCGCAGCGCAAGGCGGCAAAATCGATGGCGTGTGGAGCGAGGGTATCGTACCGAAAAATGCGGTATATCTCGTGCAGCACAACTCTGAAAATTTGACCCAATACCTGTATTTGCAAAATAAATGGTCGAACAATTTGATGGCGCGGCAGATATTCCTCACCATCGGTGCCGAACTTGAGGGCGCACCTGGGACCCTGCTCAAATCCAAAACCGCCATTGACGGATGGCTCAAACGGCAAGGCTTTAACTGGCCGGGGTTTGATATCGAAAATGGCTCGGGTCTCTCACGCAAAGATCGCATCAGCCCGCGAGAAATGGGGCAGCTTCTGCGATACGCCTGGGATAGCCCCACCATGCCGGAGCTCATGGCATCCTTACCCATCGCGGGCATCGACGGCACCATGCGCAAACGCCTGCGCGGCGAAGCGGCACGCGGGATGATCCATCTAAAAACCGGCACCCTGCGCGACGTGCGCGCCGGTGCGGGGTATATCCTCACTGAATCCGGCAGGCGGTATGTGGTCGTGATTTTGCAGAATGAACCGAATGTGCAAAATGGCGGTGGCAGCCGTGTGCAAGATGCGCTGCTCGATTGGCTATATACCAACGGTTGAGCAAGCAGACCGGATGTAGTGCAGTTGAATCCGGGCTGCGGATTATTGGCGCCAACGGCTTATAACGTCTGCCCGGCCACCACCATCAATTGCAGGGTTTCCTGCCCACGGAACTGGTTGATATTGAGGCGGTAGGCTAGCTGCCAGTATTTTCCAGCGGGGATTTGATCGCCAATACCGAACCATACGGCGGTTAAAATCGCTGGAGTTTCAGCCGGGCCGGCTGGCTCCAGTTCTGTGTTGGGTTGCAGTACGCGCAGGCGAAGCCGCCAGTGCAGGCCGTCTTTGAGTGGGGCGCGCTCAATCACTTCAAACGCGTTATCGAAGATGGGTTCAGGGCAATCGGTGCCCCAAGGTGTGCAGCGGAATAGGCTGTCGGCAAATTCCAAGGTGAGTTCGTTTGCACTTAATTCGCCATCGGACAAAATCACGGCCTGCTCGGGCAAATGGTCTTGATGTTTGGCGATCTCTTGCGCAAATAGCTGGCGAAATCTGGGGAGGTTGCGGCGCTCAAGGCTTAAACCCGCTGCCATGGCGTGGCCGCCAAAGGCGAGCATCAAATCGGGCTGGGTCGTCGCCATCGCCACCAGCACATCGCGCAGGTGAATCCCCGTGATGGAACGCCCCGAGGCCTTAAGCCGAGTCTCAGGCCCATCGCAGGCCTGCGCATCTTCGGGGGCGAACACGAAGACCGGCCGCTGCCAACGTTCTTTCAATCGCCCGGCGACAATCCCGATCACGCCCTGATGGAAGGTTTCATCGAATACGACCCAGTCGGCGGGATGCGCGGGGCGCGGCAGGTTAAGTTCATTCAAACCCGGACTATTCCCGCTTTTTTGCAGGCTAAACAGCATTTCCTGCTCGATCGCGCGACGCTCCTGATTGATGTCATTGAGCTCAATCGCCAGTTGCCGCGCTACCGCGGGATCATCGGCGAGTAAACAGGCCACGCCGATGCGCATATCTTCCAACCGGCCAGCGGCGTTCAGGCGCGGCCCCACCACAAAGCCCAGATCCATGCTTGTGGCGTGACGAGGGTCTTTGCCTGCCACAGCGAACAATGCAGAAATACCCGGCACACAGTGCTGCGCGCGAATGCGTTCAAGCCCTTGCGCAACCAGGCGTCGATTGTTGTCGTCCAGTGCGACGACATCGGCGACCGTACCCACCGCGACCAAATCCAGCCACTGCGCAAGATTGGGGCGGGGGCGCCCTGGCGTGAACCAACCCAAATCGGTGAGACGCTCGCGCACGGCGGCCAGCACATAAAAAGCGACGCCGACACCGGCCAGCGCAGGTGAGCCAAAACAGGATCCCACCAAATTGGGGTTCACAATGGCATCGGCAGGTGGCAAGTGTTCGCCCGGCAGATGATGATCGGTAATAACGACCTGCGCACCCATCGCCTGTGCCGCCGCGACCCCGGCAAAGGCACTGATCCCGTTATCGACGGTGATAACCAAATCCGGCGGCGCATCGGCCTGCGCCAGCCAATCACTCAGTACGGAGGGCGACAAGCCATAACCATGGCGCACGCGATCAGGCAAGGTGAACGCCACTCGGGTCGCCCCCATGGCGCAAAGGCCGAGCACGCACAAGGCGGTGGCAGTGGCGCCATCCGCATCAAAATCGCCCACAATAAGCACACGAGCATTCGCCTGCACTGCCGCCGAAATATGTGCCGCCGCCAAGGCGATACCCGGCAAATCGGTGAATGGCAACACCTGTTTCAGATTCGAATCCAGCTGAATGGGGGCAACAATGCCGCGATTCACCAAAATGGCCGCCAAACGCGAGTTCAACGTCGCCATTTCGGCGGGTATGTTCGGTTCTGGGCGCCGGTGAATACGGGGACGTTCGGTTTTGTCGAAATGAGACACAGGCGCGGTATCAGGCAAAACTCAAGTGGATATCAGCCATCGCAAGATATTCGCGCTCGAGCTCCAAATCCACCACGGTGAGCGGACGTGCATCCAGCCATCCCTTGCTGAACGTGAGGTGCAAGTTGTTGGCAGCCGCTTTCAAGCTGAGTTTGGGCGTTTTCGCGCGCGGCGAACGATCCCGATGCAGAAGGACCGCCAGGCGCAACACCACCGCGAGCTTGATGATTTGCCGCTGCAAGCGTTCATCAATCAATTCGAACCGTTGCGGTTTGAATTTGCGCCGGTGCGTGTGAACGAGGCTGGCGATGACGGTTTGTGCCGCGCGGGTTAATCCCGGCATATCGGCATAATTAATGATGTAGGCACCGTGATGGTGGAAACCGGAATGGCTGACCGCCAGGCCAATTTCATGCAGGCGCGCAGCAATTTCAAGCCACTCGGCATAACGCGGCGCATCAATCGCTTCAGGCTGGCAGGCCAGCTCCCAGTCTGGCGCAACTTGAGCCAATAAAACCGACGAAGTTTTGGCAATGCGCTCGGCGTGACGAATATCTACTGTAAATAACCGCTGCAAGCGCTGCACCGTGGCGAGGCGGATATCATCGTGGTCACTGCGATCAAGCCAGTCATACACCAACCCCTCACGCAACGCACCATCGCTCACCAACATTTGGTCAATTTTCAAGGCCGCAAACACGGCCTGCATGGCAATTAAACCGCCAACAAATACCGGTTTTCGATCATCCGATAACCCGGATAATTTGAGCTTCTCAACTGAACCCGCCGCCAACACCGCCGTGTGGATTTTCCTCAGCCCTTCGTCCGTGATACTGCCATCGCCCCAACCATTGGCTTTGGCAACCGTAGCGAGCGAGCGAGCGGTTCCCGAGCTACCCAGCGCCTGCGCCCAACCCGCTTTAAGATAAGCCGCTTTATAGGGGCTGAGTTCTAATTCGGCGCGGATTTTGGCGTGTTCCAAGCGGGTGGCATCGAACACCCCATCCTCGAAGAAATCTCGCATTAAAGCAACGCACCCAATGGGCACACTTTCCATTTTTGACGGGCTGATGTCCTGACCCAGAATCAGTTCGGTCGAGCCGCCGCCAATATCCACCACCAATCGCGTGCCTTCAATCGGCACTTCGCTCTGTGCCACACCCAGAAACACCAGGCGTGCTTCTTCACGCCCCGCAATAATTTCGATGGGGTGGCCAATCGCTTTTTCGCCCCGTTTAATGAATTGTGTGCCATTTCTGGCAGAGCGCAACGTGTTTGTACCCACAATCCGCACACTACCGCGCGGCATACCCGAAAGGCGCTGACCAAACCGTGTCAAGCAGGCGATGCCCCGCTCCATCGCATCTTCCGCCAGTTTGCCGTCAGCCTGCAGGCCGCCGGCAAGCCGTACCATCTCTTTCATGCGGTCAATGATTTGAATTTGGCCGCCATGAACCCGGGCAATCAGCATGTGGAAGCTATTAGAGCCGAGATCAACGGCGGCTACGAGGCTATCGTCTTGCATAGGGGTATTTTTCCGGAACCGACTGGGGTTGCCATTATCGCCACAGAAGAAGGGATAAACAATTTTATAAGCGGGAATCACACAAATTCCTGCCGAAAATCACACGCTCGCACCAAATTCACCAGATTGTCATACCCTCCTGACATCCTCTTACCCTTGGGATTATTAGACTGGCAACGGCTCCCGTGCAAAACGTCTGAATGGCACGCAATAACCTCAGTTGATGCCGGAACCCCCCTTTTCGGAGATTCATTTTGCTATGGCCAAGTTATCCCAAACTGCCGAGTTTTTGCCCCAGTTTTTATTACGTGATGCCGTCCACCCACCAACGACACCCGAACCAATTACTCATAGCCATTTGTCCGTACTTGAGGCACAAATCGGCGCATTAGGCGCAACTCAGCGCATTGATCAACTCATTGCCAGCCAAACCATCGATATCGTATTCCAGCCGTTTATTGATGTCATGAATCACAGCATTCATGGCTATGAGGCTTTGGCGCGCCCGCCGCACAGTGCGGGTTTTGCGCATATCGGTGATTTACTGATTATTGCCACGGCAGCCGACCGCCGCCTATCGCTGGAATGCCATTTGGCGATCAAAGCCATCGAACGATTTACCGCATTAAAACTCACCGGACGATTGTTTGTTAATTTATCACCCGAGGTTTTGGGGCACCCCGAATTTGTCGTCGATACCCTGCTGGATGCGCTGAGCGAACAGGCATTACCTTTTCAGCGATTGGTGATTGAGCTGACGGAACAACACATCACCGAACACCCCCAGATTCTGCAACGCAATCTGGATCGTTTGCGTGTGCGGGGCATCATCTTGGCGCTGGATGATTTTGCAGCGGGCTATAACGGCTTATTACACTGGCTGGATCGCCAGCCCGAAATCGTCAAGATTGATCGGGCAATGTTGAGCGGCATTGATCAGCTACCCAAAAAATATCGATTTGTGCGATCCGTGGTCCAACTCGCCAAAGAATCGGGAGCGCACATTGTGGCCGAGGGCGTCGAACTCGCCTCTGAGGCACGCGTCCTGGTCGAACTGGGGGTCGATTTCCTGCAAGGCTATTTATTTGGCCAACCGAGTATCGAACCCATACAGAGTTTAGCGCCCGAACTGATTGACCTGCTACACCAAGGTTCCTGCAGCACCAAAACGCAGCAATGCCTCATTCAGACACTCATTCAACCTGCGCCCAGCGTGCAGATTACCGAGCGACTGGATGCAGTCATGAATCTCTTTTTGGCCGATTCGCAATTACGCGCGTTGCCGGTTCTGGATGGCCCGCTGCCGGTCGGCATTGCCTGGCGACATGATTTAATGAATCTCTATGCCAGTCCGTTTGGTCGCCCCCTCAATGAGCGCCGCTCGATCAGCCGCCTGATGGATCGCCATCCCGTGATTGTCGATGAATCCGAATCACTCACGCTGCTGAGCCGCCGGATCAGTGAGCGCGATCATCGCAATTTTCACGATGTATTCATCATCACCCGGCAACGGGCGTATGTGGGCATTGGTCAATTAATCGACTTGCTCCGCCTGTATACCACTGAACAAGTCCGCCAGGCACAACATCTCAATCCCTTGAGTGGCTTGCCGGGCAATGTGCCCATCAATGAAACACTGGAAAGCTGGCTCGAAAACGGCACCGGCTTCACGCTCGTGTACGCCGATCTGGATTATTTCAAAGCCATTAATGATTTTTACGGCTATCAGCGCGGCGACCGCGTATTACTTCTGTTAGCGCAAATTTTGAAAGACCACACACATCCCGCACAGGATTTTTTGGGGCATGTAGGCGGAGATGATTTTGTGATTTTATTTCAGTCGCCCGATTGGACCGCGCAATGCGCCCAAATCATTCAGGCATTTGATACCCAAATTGCGAGCCTGTACGACGAGACAGACCAAACACGGGGGTTCATCGAAACCACCGACCGCGAAGGCCAGCCCCGACAATTTCCTTTTTGCAGCATTACGCTGGCCGCACTGATTCGCCCTGCAAACTACGCCATTCACAGCCAGACACTCACCGAACGCATTAGCGCAATCAAATCGCAAGCCAAAAAACAGCGCGGGAGTAAGTTAAAACTACAGTCGTTGGTGGGGCCCGATCCCATGGCATCCTGAGCGCTCAGAATCGATTTAATTCAAAAAATCCGAACACCTATCATCATCTAGGCAGGATTATTCTCAGTCCCCATACACCCACACACTTGGTTCCGCCCCCGTGCCTTCGCGAGGTACAAGGCATTATCCGCCCGAGACAATCCCTCGCTGGCCGAGCCTGCTTCGGCCATTAAATCGCTGACGCCCATACTGGCGGTACATTGAATCACCTCGTCACCCCACTCGACTCGGATCGCTGCAATGGCAATGCGCAGCCGCTGGGCGATTTCATAGGCATCCAGGCACACCGTATTAGGCAGTAAAATGGCAAATTCCTCACCGCCCAACCGGCCGCACAAGTCTTGGCGACGCAGCATGGCTTGAATTATCAACGAAAACTGGCGCAGCATTTCATCTCCGCCTGCATGGCCATATTGGTCATTAATTCGCTTGAAGTGATCGATATCCAGCATCAGAACACTGGTGGGGGATTGATACCGCGTAGCGCGGTCAAATTCCTCGTCCAGTCGCTGCATGAAATGGCGACGATTGGGCAATCCGGTTAATTCATCCGTAATCGCCATGGTTTCAAGCAATTGCTCATGATGCTTCATTTCACTGATATCAGAAAACACCACCACCAAGCCATTGCGGGCTGAGTCAAAATCATCCGGTAGAACTGCGACAGATAAGCGTACCGGGAACAATCCGTCAGCCCGTCGCCAAAAATTTTCCTGCAAGCCCGAGCGGGGTTCACCATCGTCAAGTGCGGCTAAAAAGCCCGATTCAGGCGGATATTCGCCGTACACAATGTCCGCGACATCCAAGCCAGTCAGATGCTGTGTATCAAAACCCAATAAGCGCCGCGCTGCCGGATTCGCAAAGCTCATTTTCCCTTGGGCATCAACCCCAAAAATACCTTCACCTGCCGTATGCAATACGGCGGCATCGCGCCGATTCGTACGCTGCATCGCTTGCTCCGCCGCCACACGATCGGTGACATCTTGCAAGGTGCCTTCCAGCCGTAAAGGCGCACCCGTTTCACTCAGCACCAGCTGCACTTCCCAAATAATTGTGCGTTCTACCCCATCAAGGCGGCACATCAGTACGTCCGTCTGCATGCGCGGACTGGTTTGCGCCCATAACCGCTGTAACATCAACACCAACCGCTGTTGGTCAATGGCCGATACATGGCAAAGTATGCCTGCCAGAGCCAATAAAGGTGGGGGTAATAAGGCAAACAATGTGGTGGATAATGATCCGGACCCTGATTCCGGGAGCACCTCAAGTGCTTGATTACTTTCCCTCACATGAGGAATTGCTTCGCCAAACCAACGCGTTAACAAGACCGACGGCAAATACTGCCCGGTAGGTACATCCAGCTCGAAACTACCCAGTTGGGCAATATCTTTCACATGCTGTAACCGGCGCGCGATTTGCTGTAACTCCAGAATCAATTGCTGCTGCTCGGTTTGATCTATGCCCAATCCGATAATCATCGAAACCGCCCCGTCTTCATCAAAAATCGGAGTAAGCACAATATTCAAAAACGGATTGCCCGCAGGCACATCCACGCGCTGGGCATAGCGAATCGGCTCGCGCCGCGCCACACAATCCCGATAATTGCCCACCACCCAGTCGGCCAGATCGCGCGGTAAAATTTCATGCGGACGGTGGCGGGCAAACCGTTCCCGCGTGTACCCCGTTAATCGCGCATGGGCATCATTGCTGGCCAGAAACATGAAGTCGCCATCCGGCTCAACACCCACGATAAACACGACTGCGTCCACATGGTCAAAGATTGAGCGGTACATTTGCTCGCTTTCCGCCAATTTGCGCTCAATCGCCACCTGTTTGTCGATGTCCCGGGAAACGGTTTGAATGCCCATTAACTGCGCATGCTCATCGTGAATCGCTGTCGCCCGGGTTTCGATCCACCGCCAAACACCCCAAGCCGTGCGCATTCGATAGATCCACGTTTGCGGCGTATCATCCATCGCAAACATCTGCCAGGGCCGTTTAATAAACTGAACACGATCATCCGGATGAATCAATGTCCACAAATCCCTCGTCAATAATTGCTCGGGTTTGTAGCCCAGAATGGATCGCGTTGATCCGCCAACCCAACGGAGGGTGCAATCAGGGGCATGTAAACCAATCACGTCCTGGATATTTTCCGCAATCAGTCGATATCGAGATTGCTCCTCTTCCAGCCTAACTTGCAGATGCATTTGAACATCAATATCCAACAAGGCGCCAATCAAGAACAGGGGCTGTCCGACGTCATCCCGCACCAAACGCGCCGTATCGGCAACCCATCCATAATGACCATTCCCATACAATAGGCGATACCGACTGCTTTTGCCCTGTACGTCCCAATGACGGAAATCACCTTCTAATTCGGCCGTAGCCCGATCATCGGGGTGAATATGCCGACGCCACCAATCCTGTATATCACCCAGGCCAACCGGATTGTGGCCAAAAATTTCGTGGATATTTGAGCTGAAATAATCGAACGAATTGACCGCATTGGGGCGCAGATCCACGCGGTAAATCACGGCAGGGCTAGCGGCAATCAGCGCATTAAAATCATCCTGTTGCAGGCGGATCGACCCGATCCCGCTATGACGAACTCCGCCTGTACGCTGTGATCGAAGCCCCCATGCCAGAGCAAGCGCTCCAAGCGCCATGGAGCCGAGTATGCCCATACCCAAAAGCAGAAACAGCGTCATCACGGATTGATTGTTGACGTCAGGGACGACAACACACCCGATGTGATTCAGTGCCCAGCCACTGATGCCCACGACAAGCAATGCCAACAACCCCGCGAGAACCCAAAGCCAGGACTTAAGCGAGGCGGAAATCACGGAATCACGGACTAAATTGGGCTCATTTGGCATAACGGCTCGGCAGATTCAGACAGGACATAGCGTGTTTTCAACATGCGTTTTAACTCATTTTTCAGGTTTAGGGTAGCGGCTTGCTTTCCTCTGCGGTGAGAATACGCTAAAACGAAAATCTGGACACGCGCCATAAAAAAACCCGCGATAAACGCGGGTTGATCAAGCTAAAAACCAATCAAATTATTTGATTTGCTGCTTCAAGCTGCCAGAAGCATAACGCTTGTGCATCTCATCCAAGTTAATTGGCTTGATTGAAGCGGCTTTACCCGCCGCGCCGAAGGCTTCAAACCGCGCTTGGCAAATACCTTTCATCGCTTTGGTCGCCTCTTTGAAGAATTTACGCGGATCGAAGTTGGCTGGGTTGTCGTGCAGATGCTTACGAATCGCACCGGTAGAGGCCATCCGTAAATCGGTATCGATGTTCACTTTACGTACGCCGAACTTAATGCCCTCAACGATTTCTTCAACGGGCACGCCGTAGGTTTGACCCATGTCACCGCCGTAACTGTTGATGATCTCTAACCAATCTTCAGGCACAGACGATGAACCGTGCATCACAAGGTGGGTGTTAGGAATACGCAGGTGGATTTCTTTCACGCGGTCAATACGTAACACTTTGCCCGTGGGCTTCTGGGTGAATTTGTATGCGCCGTGTGAGGTGCCGATGGCGATGGCCAGCGCATCGACGTCGGTACGTTTCACAAATTCAGCCGCTTCTTCCGGATCAGTCAGAAGCATGGAATGATCCAGCTCGCCCTCAGCACCGTGACCATCCTCTTCGCCCATTTTACCCGTTTCGAGTGAACCCAGGCAGCCTAATTCACCTTCAACCGAAACACCCACAAAATGGGACATTTCAGCTACTTTACGTGTCACTTCGACGTTGTATTCAAATGAGGACGGTGTTTTCATGTCAGGCATCAAGGAACCGTCCATCATCACCGAGCTGAAGCCCGATTGAATCGCACGGAAACACACACCGGGATCTGCGCCGTGATCCTGGTGCATCACAACCGGGATGTGGGGATACATTTCAACTGCAGCCAACACCAGGTGACGCAGGAACGGTTCGCCCGCATACGAGCGCGCGCCCGCAGAGCCTTGAAGAATCACCGGGCTATCGACCGCATCGGCGGCCTGCATGATCGCGTGGATTTGTTCCATGTTGTTCACATTGAACGCGGGCATGCCATAGCTATGTTCCGCAGCGTGATCCAACAATTGACGTAAGGAAATAAGCGCCATTCTGTCTCTCCAGTAAAGTTAAAAAATTAAGCTAAAAAATTCGATCAATGAAAAACCACACCCATTCATAAGCTTTAGCCACACGTCATCAACGTGACAGCAAGGTTAATCGGGATTAATAATCTGCCCTACGCGTACAATTTTCATGGCATTGGTTCCGCCCATCTCGCCCATCAAATCACCTTTAGTGATGATGACAACGTCCCCATCATCCAAGCGCTCCATTTGCGTCAGTGCTTCAATCACCATGCGGTTGACTTCAGCGTGATCAGTTGATTCGTAGGGGAAATGCACAGCCTGCACCCCGCGATACAGCGCGACTCGACGCGCGGCAACTTCATTACGGGTAAAGGCATAAATCGGGATATCGGTACTCACGCGTGACATCCAAAGCGGCGTGGCGCCCGATTCCGTCAGCGCAACAATCGCGGCAACATCCAAATGATTCGCCGTGTAAATCGCCGAATAGGCGATGGCTTGATCAATCCGTTCAAACGGGATATCCAAGGGTGGTTGACCGCGTTTCGCCTCGATTTGATACTCTGCCCGATGACATATTCGCGCCATGGTCTCGACAACGCGAACCGGATGTTTGCCGGCGGCAGTTTCCCCAGACAACATGACCGCATCGGTGCCATCCAGCACGGCATTGGCGACATCGAATACTTCCGCCCGCGTGGGGATCGGATTGGTAATCATGGTTTCCATCATTTGGGTCGCGGTTATAACCGGGCGGTTCATATCGCGCGCCATGCGAATAAAGGCCTTCTGCACCGCAGGCAATTCCGCATCGCCAATTTCCACACCTAAATCACCACGGGCGATCATGATCGCATCGGACGCCTGGATAATATCTTTAATACATTCAATCGCTTCGGCACGCTCAATTTTCGCCACGATATGTGCGCTGCAACCGGCTGCCTGCAATAAACGCCGCGCTTCGTGAATGTCCTCACCCGAACGGGGAAACGATACGGCGATGTAATCTACGCCAATCATGGCCGCTGTTTTGATATCTTCCCGATCTTTTTCGGTGATCGCGGGTGCCGATAAACCGCCGCCCTGACGATTAATGCCTTTGTTATTGGATAACTCACCACCGACGACAACCGTGGTGTGAATTTTGCTGCTAACGACCGAATCAACGCGCAACACAATGCGGCCATCGTCTAATAACAGCACATCACCGGGCCTGGAATCAGTCACCAGTGCCTTGTAGGTGATACCGACCATCGTCTCATCGCCACTATCCCGATCCAGTTCTGCATCCAAAATAAAGGATGTCCCTTCAACCAGCTCAACCTTACCTGTTTTGAATCGGTCGATCCGAATCTTGGGGCCTTGCAAATCCCCCAAAATAGCCACAAAACGCCCCTGCGCCTTTGCTGCTTCCCGTACCATATCAGCCCGATGCTGGTGATCGGAGGCTTTGCCGTGTGAGAAATTCAGGCGAACGACATCAACACCCGCGCGAACCAAGTCAGAAATAATCTGCGGTGTGTCGCTGGCAGGCCCGAGGGTCGCCACAATTTTGGTCCGACGCGTCGTAGTCAAATAACCCGGTGGATTTAAAACGTGCATAAAATTCCTTAGGCGCGAGCGCGTTGTTCGAGAATGGCCACGGCGGGCAATATTTTCCCTTCGAGATACTCGAGGAATGCACCACCTGCTGTAGAAATGTAACTCACTTGATCGTAGATATCGTATTTTTGAATGGCTGCAATCGTATCGCCACCACCAGCGAGTGTGAATGCCTTTGTTTTAGCAATGGCCATGGCGATGGTTTTGGTGCCTTCGCCGAACTGATCATATTCAAATACGCCCACAGGGCCATTCCACACGACGGTACCCGCCTTCATGATGATGTCCGCGAGCTCTTGTGCCGACTGAGGGCCAATATCAAAAATCATCTCGTTATCAACAACGGTATCCACCGGCTTCACCATGGCCGGTGTATTTTCGTTGCCGGGAAGGAAGGGCAGCTCCGTGCCAACGACCACATCAATGGCAATCGGAATGGTTGCCCCCCGTGCGGTCATTTTTTTCATGAGTGCTTGTGCCGTGGGCACCAAGTCATCTTCGCAAAGTGACTTACCCACGTTATAGCCAACTGCCTTAATAAAGGTATTGGCAATACCCCCGCCCACGACCATTTGGTCGACTTTTTCAGACAGGGATTCAAGTACGGTCAATTTGGTAGACACTTTTGAGCCACCCACAATCGCTACCATCGGACGCGCAGGATTGGCCAGGGCTTTATCAAGCGCTTCCAGCTCACCGGCCAACAGGATGCCGGCGCAGGCAATGGGGGCAAACTTGGCGATACCGTGGGTAGAACCTTCGGCCCGATGCGCCGTACCGAACGCATCCATCACAAAGACATCACACAGTGCGGCATATTTTTGCGCAGTCGCGTCGAGGTTTTTCTTTTCGCCGACGTTAAAGCGTACATTTTCCAGCAGAACCACCTCACCAGCCGCCACAGCAAAACCGCCATTCGTCCAATCTTTAACCAAGCGAACAGGCTTGCCTAATTTAATACTCATATCCGCGGCCACCGGTGCGAGCGAATTTTCCTCCGAATACACACCTTCCTCGGGTCGGCCGAGATGCGAGGTGACCATCACCTTGGCGCCTGCATCCACACAAAACTTAATCGTCGCCATCGAGGCGGCAATGCGCGCATCCGAGGTCACTTTTCCGTCTTTGACCGGCACGTTCAAATCGGCACGAATAAACACGCGCTTGCCGGACAAATCCAGATCAGTCATACGCAGAAAACTAGGCATGCAATAAGCTCCTGAATCAAAGTTAAATGGTTTGATTTGTGGGGTCACAAAGCGAACAACTTAACCATCAATCGGCATCCAAACACCAGATGCCGACACCTCATCCATATCCTCCGCGAACGAATTAATCCACTCGCGGAGTTTTTACACGGTTAACCAATCACTTTGACCATCCGCATCAAATTGCTGGTGTACCCATATTCATTGTCATACCAGGCGACCACTTTAACGAATGTCGGATCCAGTTGGATGCCGGCTTTGGCATCAAAAATTGACGGTTGCGCGATGCCTCGGAAATCAGTTGAAACCACGGCTTCCTCGGTGTAACCCAACACGCCCTTGAGTGCGCCTTCAGAAGCGGCTTTCATCGTCTGGCAAATTTCAGCGTAGGTCGTTTCTTTGTTGAGCTCGACGGTTAAATCGACGACAGAAACGTCAGAAGTCGGCACGCGGAACGCCATGCCTGTGAGCTTGCCATTTAATTGAGGTAATACAATGCCCACGGCCTTGGCCGCACCCGTCGATGACGGGATGATATTTTCCAGAATACCGCGACCGCCGCGCCAATCTTTTGAAGAAGGCCCATCTACTGTTTTTTGGGTTGCAGTAGCCGCATGAACCGTGGTCATCAGGCCACGTTTAATACCGAAGGCATCATCCAGCACTTTAGCCACAGGCGCCAAGCAGTTGGTGGTACAAGAAGCGGCGGAGACAATGGTTTCGCCCGCATATTTTTCATGGTTAACCCCATAAACAAACATCGGCGTATCGTCCTTGGACGGTGCGCTTTGAATGACTTTTTTGGCACCCGCATTAATGTGTGCTTGGCAAGTTTCTTTGGTCAAGAAGAAACCGGTGGACTCAATGACGATGTCCGCACCCGCTTCATTCCATTTGAGATTCGCGGGATCACGCTCTGCAGTTAAGCGAATCCGTTTGCCGTTGACCACCAAAAAGTTACCATCAACCGATACATCACCATCAAAACGGCCATGCACCGAGTCATATTTCAACATATACGCCAAATAATCGGCTTCCAGCAAGTCGTTGATTGCAACAATTTCGATTTCCGGGAAATCTTTGGCCGCTGCACGAAACACCATCCGACCAATCCGGCCAAATCCGTTGATCCCTACTTTAATTGTCATGGAAGACCCCTGTTATTTATTAAGGTTTTAGAAATTTTTAGTCATTTTTGCGCCCACCGAAATGGACACAAAACAATTCCCCTCGCGCTCAAGCCACTCAGGCTCGAATCACGCTACCGGAAATTTTAGAATTACAGTATCGATTGAGCCGTAGCGACGACATGGTCAACGGTGAAGCCAAACAGTTTGAACAAATCACCTGCTGGCGCGGATTCACCGAAGGTATCGATGCCGACAACCTTGCCATCCAAGCCCACATATTTACCCCAGAAGCCCGTGACACCCGCTTCAACGGCAACCCGTGCACGAACGGCGTTAGGCAGAACTGCTTCACGATATACCGCATCCTGGGCATCGAACAGTTCGGTGCATGGCATAGAAACCACCCGCACTTTTTTACCGGTTAATTTATCCGCCGCACCCATGGCCAACGCCACTTCCGAACCCGTGGCGATCAAAATCAAATCGGGCGTGCCATCACAATCGCGCAGAATATAACCACCGCGTGCAATATTGGCGATTTGCTCTGGCGTACGCGCTTGGTGTGCCAGATTTTGCCGAGAGAAAATCAACGTGCTGGGCGAATCCCGACGCAATACGGCTGCTTTCCACGCCACGGCAGATTCAACCGCATCACACGGACGCCAGGTTTGCATACGGGGAATCATGCGCAGCGTGGCAATTTGCTCAACCGGCTGATGGGTTGGCCCATCTTCCCCCAAACCGATTGAATCGTGGGTATAAACGAAGATGGTGCCGATTTTCATCAATGCCGACATGCGGAGCGCGTTGCGCGCATATTCGGAGAACATCAGGAAGGTTGCGGCAAACGGAACAAAACCGCCGTGCAGTACCATGCCGTTCATGATGGCCGACATACCGAACTCACGGACGCCGTAATGAATGTAATTCGCGTCTGATTCAGTCGCCGTGACTGCACGGCAGCCTTTCCAGGTCGTGAGATTCGAAGGCGCCAAATCTGCAGAGCCACCCACCATTTCAGGCAGCATCGCGGCAAGCGCGGTGATACTGTTTTGCGACGCTTTACGGGTGGCGATCGTTTCACCTTTGGTCGCCACTTCAGTAATGAAGGCGTCCATCTTGGTCACGAAATCGGCAGGCAAATCACCGGCCAACCGGCGCTTGAGTTCTGCGGCTTCAGCCGGGTGGGCTTTGGCGTAGGCATTCATGGCGTCATTCCAGGCGGATTCGTTCTTGATACCGGCTTCGGTAGCATCCCACCCCGCATAAATTTCAGTTGGAATAACAAACGGCTCATGGTGCCAACCGAGGTTGTCACGAGTCGCTTTCACTTCGGCTTCACCCAATGCGGCACCGTGGCAGTCGTGGGACCCACACAAGTTTGGCGCTCCAAACCCAATAACCGTTTTGGCGCAAATCATGGTCGGCTTATCACTCACGGAGCGCGCTTCCCGAATTGCCGCATCAATCGCTTCAGCATCATGTCCATCGACATTGCGGACCACGTGCCAGCCATAGGCTTCAAAACGTGCTGGGGTGTCATCGGTAAACCAGCCTTCAACATGGCCGTCGATTGAAATGCCGTTATCGTCATAGAACGCAATCAGCTTGCCCAAACCCAAAGTGCCCGCCAGTGAACAGGCTTCATGGGAAATGCCTTCCATCATGCAGCCATCGCCCAAGAAGCAATAGGTGTAATGATCAACGATGTGATGACCAGGCTTATTAAATTGGCCCGCCAGCATTTTTTCAGCCAAGGCAAAACCGACGGCATTGGTAATACCCTGTCCCAATGGACCCGTGGTGGTTTCAACGCCCGGCGTATAGCCGTATTCCGGGTGACCGGGGGTTTTAGAGTGCAGTTGGCGGAAGTTTTTCAGTTCATCCATCGGCAGTTCATAGCCAGAGAGATGCAGAAGCGAATAGATCAGCATTGAGCCATGACCATTAGACAAAACGAACCGATCACGATTCGGCCAGTGCGGGTTTTTCGGGTTATGTTTGAGGTAACCATTCCACAACACTTCGGCAATGTCCGCCATACCCATGGGCGCACCCGGGTGGCCTGAGTTCGCTTTTTGGACGGCGTCCATGCTCAGGGCACGAATCGCATTGGCCAGCTCTCTACGCGTAGACATAAGTCTCTCCAGTCTTGAAGTTCAAAGGTAATGATGAAAACTGAATTACCGCGCACCCTCAATCAAACACGCTCAGAGGGTACGCAGCATAGGTAACTAAAACTTTTCGCATTGTTACCGCAAATGCATCAGATGGCAACCAAGCTAATCGCGAGCTTTTACAGGGAAACACCTGAAAAGGGTCGCTGCTGGCGATTCTTGCGTTCTTCAACCCGATTTAACGACACACCTAAATAGATACGCTATTTTTACTGAAGTGCCTCAATCATGGGTGAAAACTCACCTAACCATAAGGGCAACGGGGGCTAAAAATCTATCGCTAGCTGATTAAATTCACCTATGGGGACTGAGGTAGTTACCATTGGACAAACCTTCATTTTTACCTTTTCATGACACCCCGAAACCAAACCATCGCCCTGCTTGGGGAATTACCCCCTAAAAAAGGATGAATTTGCAGATATCCCAGGAAATATTGGTTTAACGCTAACTAAATATAAATTTCAGCCCCGAGGAGTTCGTCATGCGCCATTATTTTGTACTAAAAAGGATCGGGCACCCTGCCCGTTGGCCAGCCCGATTACGCATGTTAATGCTATGGATCAGCCTCACTTTGGCTGCATTTAGCGCCCCCGCGCATGCCGCAGCATTGAAATTTGCGATACCGCCTTTTTTGCCGCAGGCTGAAATCGAGAAATCGTTCACCCCTTTGGTGGCGAAATTAAGCGAATTGACAGGCACGCCGATTGAAATTGAAACTTTTCCCAACTATTTGGCATTCTGGCAAGCCACCCGCACGGGATCGCCGTTTGACATTGCGCTTGACGCCGCCCCCACAACCGATTTTCGCGTGCAACGCCAACATTGGCACGTTATTGCCAAGTTAACCGGCACCGTGACCCAATCGCTCGTCACAGGGCCTGATAATGCAGTGCTGGATCCCTCTGAATTGATTAACAAAAAAATTGCAGTGCAACCGTCGCCTTCGGTGAGCGCCTTAACCTTGTATCAATTATTCCCCAATCCCGTGCAGCAGCCCATTCTGGTCATGAAAGAATCCAACCGAGATGCCGCTGATGCCGTGCTCAAAGGTGAGGTCAACGCGGCCATTATCCCCACCCCCATTGCGGCAGGTTACCCCGATTTGAACACGGTCACCACGACAGCACCCCTGCCTTTTTTGGCGGTGAGTGTTAGCCCGAACGTCCCGCCAGCGACAGCAAAAGCCCTGCAAAATGCACTGATCAGTTTAAGTCAGACACCCGCAGGTGAAGCCCTGCTTAAAGCATCACAATTGCGTGCCTTCACCC
Source organism: Pseudomonadota bacterium (assembly GCA_021801265.1). Taxonomy (GTDB): domain Bacteria; phylum Pseudomonadota; class Gammaproteobacteria; order Halothiobacillales; family Halothiobacillaceae; genus Halothiobacillus. Next base: position 497,399 of record JAJYYE010000010.1, read on the forward strand.
TCGCCAACGATCTGGAATATGCCGGCAATGAAAAATTGCTTGAAGGCACATTTGGGTATTGACCCCAGCGCCCTTTTGAACGATGTCATGGCGGGCCAGTCACCGAAAAACTCGATGCAAGCCTGCTAAACTCTCCGCCAATTTTTGATTATCCAACCCCGTAAGGATTTTGTTCATGAGCACGCACCGCGAGCACACCCATTTATTTACCTCTGAGTCCGTCGCTGAAGGCCATCCCGACAAAATTGCAGATCAGATCTCCGATGCCGTGCTGGATGCCATCCTGAGCAAAGACCCCCACGCGCGCGTGGCCTGCGAAACGTTGGTCAAGACGGGATTTGTCGTTTTAGCGGGCGAAGTCACGACATCGGCGTGGGTTGATCTGGACGAACTGGTGCGCAAGGTCATTGTGGACATCGGTTACACCAGCTCGGAACTGGGCTTTGATGGCAATACCTGCGGCGTGCTGAATGCGATTGGCAAACAGTCATCCGATATTGCCCAGGGTGTGGACCGGATGGTGGCTGAAGAACAGGGTGCGGGCGATCAGGGCTTGATGTTCGGTTATGCCACCAACGAAACCGAAGTGCTCATGCCCGCACCGATCACCTATGCGCATCGCTTGATGCAGCGTCAGGCGGAAGTCCGCAAATCTGGCACCCTGCCGTGGTTGCGCCCGGATGCAAAATCGCAGGTCACGTTCCGCTATCAAAAGGGCAAGCCCGTCGGTATTGATGCCGTGGTACTGTCGACCCAGCATGGCCCGGAAGTGAATCAGAAGGACCTGCGCGAAGCGGTGATGGAGCTCATCATCAAGCCGACCCTGCCCGCGCACTGGCTCGATGCCGACACGAGATATCACATCAACCCGACGGGCAACTTCGTCATCGGTGGCCCAGTGGGTGATTGCGGCCTGACCGGACGCAAAATCATCGTTGATACCTATGGTGGCATGGCGCGGCATGGCGGCGGGGCGTTTTCTGGTAAAGATCCCTCTAAGGTCGACCGTTCAGCCGCCTATGCCGGGCGGTATGTGGCAAAAAATATTGTAGCGGCCGGCCTGGCGGATCGCTGCGAAATTCAGGTTTCGTATGCCATTGGCGTCGCGGAACCCACGTCCATCAGCATCGACACCTTCGGCACCGGCAAAATCCCCGACCATAAAATCACCGAACTGGTACGCGCGTATTTCGATTTGCGCCCGTATGGCATCGTCAGAATGCTGGATTTAATCCGCCCCATTTACCTTAAAACGGCGGCTTATGGTCATTTTGGCCGGGAAGATGCCGATTTCACCTGGGAAAAAACCGACAAGGCAGATGCACTGCGCGCCGCCGCCGGTCTATAATCACTTCAGTCGATTCCTCAAGGAGCGCTGCAATCTCGTGATCCACACGGGATGAGGCTTGAGGAAACGAAATTTTCATTCAACCGCGCTCAAAAAAACCTGCTTCATTCACGCAGGTTTTTTGTTGCAATGAGGAAAACCAAATGCACAACCCCACTCAGACCTCCGTGTTCACCGACTACAAAGTTGCTGATCTGTCTTTGGCCGAATTTGGTCGCAAAGAGCTACGCATTGCTGAACGCGAAATGCCGGCGCTCATGACCATTCGCGCCAAATATCGCGCTGCCCAGCCACTGCACGGTGCGCGGATTGTTGGCAGTCTGCACATGACGATTCAAACCGCCGTCTTGATTGAAACCCTGGTCGATTTGGGCGCAAGCGTCCGCTGGTCATCCTGCAATATCTTTTCCACGCAAGATCACGCGGCAGCAGCCATTGCGGCGACGAACATTCCGGTATTTGCGTGGAAAGGCGAAACCGAAGCGGAATACTGGTGGTGCATCGAGCAGACCGTGACCGGCCCCCAAGGATGGACGCCCAACCTGATTCTGGACGATGGCGGTGATCTGACCGGCCTAATTCACCAAAAACATCCGGAATTACTCGCCGGAATTCATGGCGTATCCGAAGAAACCACCACAGGCGTGCACCGCCTGCTGGATATGCTCAAGGCAGGCAGCCTCAAAATCCCCGCGATTAACGTCAATGATTCAGTCACCAAATCGAAAAACGACAACAAATACGGTTGCCGTCACTCACTGAACGATGCGATTAAGCGCGCCACCGACCATTTGCTTTCAGGCAAGCAAGCACTGGTGGTTGGCTACGGCGATGTCGGCAAAGGCTCAGCCGCTTCGCTCCGCCAGGAAGGCATGATTGTCAAAATCACCGAAATCGACCCCATCTGCGCCATGCAGGCCTGCATGGATGGCTATGAGGTGGTGTCTCCCTACCTCAATGGCGTGAATGATGGCAGCGACACCAGTATCGACCATATATTGCTCGGTAAAATCGACCTGATTGTCACCACCACCGGCAACGTCAATGTCTGTGACGCACCCATGCTCAAAGCGCTGAAAAATGGCGCCATCGTCAGCAATATCGGCCATTTCGATAATGAAATCGACACCGCATTTATGCGTAAGAACTGGGTGTGGGAAGAAATCAAACCCCAAGTGCACAAGGTATACCGCGAAACCGCACCGGGCGCCGAACCGAATCTCGACACCGATAACTATTTGATTTTATTATCTGAAGGTCGCCTGGTGAACCTGGGCAACGCCACTGGCCACCCCAGTCGCATCATGGATGGCTCATTCGCGAATCAAGTGCTCGCCCAACTGCATTTATTCGCGGCAAAATTCGCCGATCAACCCACCGCGCGCCAGGCCGAGCTGCTGCGGGTTGAAGTGCTGCCTAAAGCATTGGATGAAGAAGTGGCGCGTTACATGGTGGCTGGATTCGGCGGCGTGCTCACCCGCATGACGCCCGCTCAGGCCGACTATCTCGGTGTGTCGGTTGAAGGCCCCTTCAAGCCCGATAGCTACCGTTATTAATGGCCGGATTAACGGCCTGTTGTGCAACGAGGAAGCAATGATACCCATTCCCTTATCCTGCGAATTTTTCCCGCCCAAATCGGATGAAGGCGCGGCCAAACTGCGCGCCATCACGACTCAGTTGACGGCCTCGCTCAAGCCGGAATATTTCTCCGTCACCTTCGGGGCGGGCGGTTCCACGCAAGCACGCAGCTTTGCCACGGTTGAAACCATTCAAACCGAAGCTGGCGTGCCTGCCGCGCCGCATTTGTCTTGTATTGGCTCCACCCGCGCGGGCATTGCAGCCATTCTCGATCAGTATCGGGCACTGGGCATCCAGCGCATTGTCGCGCTGCGCGGCGATTTGCCCTCGGGTATGCGCGATCCCGGTGATTTCCGCTTTGCCAGCGAGTTGGTGACCTTTATCCGCGAACACAGTGGTGACTGGTTCCATATTGAAGTCGCGGCCTATCCCGAGTTTCACCCGCAATCGCTCAATGCCGAGGCTGATTTACGGCATTTCAAGCACAAGGTCGAAGCGGGCGCAAACGGTGCGATCACCCAGTATTTCTATTCCATCGAAGCCTACAGCCGCTTTGTGGATGACTGCGAAAAGCGGCGAATCAATATCCCCATCGTGCCCGGCATCATGCCCATCAACAACTACACCCAACTGGCGCGATTCTCCGATGCCTGCGGCGCGGACTTACCGCGTTGGCTGCGCAAACGCCTGGAAACCTTCGGCGAAGACATGGATGGCCTGCGCGCATTTGGTCACGATGTGGTGGCCAAACTCACGGCGGATTTAGTGACCGCCGGTGCCCCCGGCCTGCATTTCTACACCATGAATCAGGCAGATTCCATTATCGCGATCTGCCGGGATGCGGGGGTGTTGCCCGCTGGCACGCAGTAAACGACATGTTTGAGGCGTTGGGGCTTAAGGCATTTGGGTTCAATGCTATTGTCATCAAGAAGGTGCACACTCTAAACGTCATCAATCAGGAAACCTTAAGGAGTCAGCCCCATGGGAACGTTTGCGATTGTTTTATTGGTGCTGGCCGCAGCCACCATTTTTGCCGGTATCAAGCAAGTGCCCCAAGGCATGATGTACACCGTCGAACGATTCGGGCGCTACACCAAAACCCTTGAACCGGGTTTGAACATCATCGTGCCCTACATTGATCGAATTGGTCGTAAAATCAATGTGATGGAACAAGTGCTCGATGTTGCCTCACAGGAAATCATCACCCGCGACAACGCCATGATTAAAGTCGATGGTGTGGTGTTCTTCCAGGTGCTCGACCCGGCGCGCGCGGCCTATGAGGTCCACATGCTCGATTATGCCATCTTAAATCTTGTCATCACCAACATCCGCAACGTCATGGGCTCAATGGATCTGGATGAGGTGCTTTCCCGCCGAGATGAAATCAATGCCCGGCTGCTGAATGTGGTCGATGAAGCGACCTCACCCTGGGGCACGAAAATCACCCGGATTGAAATTAAGGACATCACGCCACCCTTTGATTTAATCGAAGCGATGGGACGGCAAATGAAGGCCGAGCGGAATAAACGCGCCTCCATCCTCGAAGCCGAAGGCGAACGTCAATCCGCCATTCTCATGGCCGAAGGCGAAAAACAATCGCAAATTTTAAAAGCCGAGGGTGCCAGGGAAGCCGCCTTCCGCGAGGCGGAAGCGCGCGAGCGTCTTGCCGAAGCTGAGGCCTATGCGACCAAATCGGTCAGCGAAGCGATTGCGGGCGGCAATGTGCAAGCCATCAACTATTTTGTCGCGACAAAATATATTGCAGCCTTCCAAGCGGTGGCCACCGCGCCGAATCAAAAGGTCATCATGTTGCCGATCGAAGCCAGCAGCATGTTAGGTTCGCTTGAAGGGATTGCCGAGCTGGCCAAAGAAGCCTTTAAAACTTCTGCCCAATAACCCCCCGGCAATCTGTTTGGAAAATCTCTCCAGGAAAATCACCATGCGCAAAATTCATTTCGCCCCATTCTGGTTATCTGCGGCGCTGGGTCTGGCATTAACCGCCTGTTCTCAGGGCGCGCCCTCATCCGGCGATATTGAGCAGGCACTTAAATCCGGCATGGCGAAAGCCACGGCGCAAGCCAGCGCGATGGAGGGTGGCGCACAACTTGGCGCGGCCATGGCCAAAGTCGACATCAAATCCGTTAAAAATCTCGGCTGCACAAAAGATGAAGCAGACTCCGGCTTTAAGTGCAATGTGGAAACGGAAGTGAATACCCCATTTGCGGGCGCGCAGAAAAGCACCCGAATGCTGCACCTCATTAAAGGCCGTGATGGCTGGCAAATTGCGCCTTGATGGCTTTCGGTTAACTCTCGGCTGCATGGATATTTCAGCATGATTCAATTGGATTATTGGGGTTGGTTTATCGTCGGCATCCTGTTGGCGGTGGTGGAGATTTTCGCCCCATCCAGTTTCTTTTTATGGATGGGGGCGGCCGCAATTCTGGTCGGCGGCATTGTTTTTTTCGTACCCGATTTAGGCTGGCCAATTCAAGTGGGTTTGTTTGCCGTGTTCTCAATCATTGCCGTGCTGATTGGTCGCCGGGTGTTTCGCCCCCGCAATCAAGCCACCGATCACCCCACGCTCAACCGCCGAGGTGAGCAATATATTGGCCGCCATTTCACGCTCGAAGCCCCCATTGTGAACGGCATTGGCTGGGTGCGCGTGGGCGATTCGCGTTGGCGCGTTCTGGGCGATGATGCCCCCACCGGCACCGTGGTTGAAGTCACGGGCATTGATAGCTCGAACTTTCTCGTCGCCTCAGCGAAAAACCAAACGTAGCCCCCATAGGAAATGATGAGTTCAAATCAATCTTGGATCAACCGTGATTTAGCCGTACTGTGGCACCCCTGTTCGCAGATGAAAGATCACGAAACCCTGCCACCTATCCCTATCGCTCGAGGCGAGGGCGCATGGCTGACTGATTTTGACGGCAATCGCTATCTTGATGCGATTGGTTCATGGTGGGTCAATTTATTTGGTCACGCCAACCCACACATCAACGCACGCATCAAAGCGCAGCTCGATCAGCTTGAACACGTTATTTTGGCGGGGTTCAGCCACGCGCCCGTGGTGGAGCTTGCCGAACGTTTGGTACAACTCACCCCACCGGAACTCACGCGGGTGTTTTTCACCGACAACGGCTCATCGGGTATCGAAGCTGCGCTCAAGATGAGCTTTCATTATTGGCGCAACATGGGCCAACCCAATAAAACCCGCTTTATCGCACTCGAACACAGTTACCACGGCGAAACCCTGGGCGCGCTGGGTGTCGGCAATATCTCGATATTCACCGAAACCTACGCGCCGCTCATCACCCCCGCGTTGGTCGCCCCCTCGCCCGATTGCCGCCAGGCCTTGCCGGATGAGCCCTGCGCGGCCGTTACTGAGCGCGCTTTACTCAGCCTGCGTGCCATGCTGGAACAACACGCCGCCGACGTCGCCGCTGTGATTATCGAGCCGATCGTGCAGTGCGCGGCAGGGATGAGGATGCATGAACCAGCGTACCTTTCCGGCCTGCGCAATTTGTGTGATGAATTTAACGTGCATTTCATTGCCGATGAAATTGCGGTCGGTTTTGGCCGCACCGGCACCCTGTTCGCCTGCGAGCAGGCCGCGATCACGCCCGATATTTTATGTTTATCGAAAGGCATAACCGGCGGCTACTTGCCCCTGTGCGCCGTGCTGGCTACTGAAAAAATCTACCAGGCGTTTTATTGCGATGCACCCGCCAGCCGCGCATTTTTGCATTCACACAGCTACACCGGTAACCCGCTGGCTTGCGCGGCGGCAATCGCCACACTCGATTTGTTCGAGCAAGAAAACGTGATTGGACGCAACCGAGTACGCGGTGCGATGATCGATGAACTATTGGTTCCGTTCAATCACCATGCGCATCTTGCCCATGTGCGCCGCAGGGGCATGATCGTCGCGATGGATTTAGTCGGTACGAATGGTCAGCCTTACGTCAGAAGCGATCGGCGCGGCCATCGCGCGTATCGCTACGCACTCGATCACGGCGTACTGCTCCGCCCGCTCGGCGATACGCTGTATTGGATGCCGCCCTACACCCTCACCGATGATGAGTGGCGGCATCTGGCTGATGTCACCTGGGGTGCGGTTCAGGCCGCCAGTGCGGAACATTAAATGCGGGAATTACGGGTTTATTTGGCAGGCAATTGGCAGTGTGGCGAGCACGTTCCGCTCTCGCCGGAGCAATTTAATTACCTGAAAAACGCGCTGCGCCTGCGGGATGGCGAACGCATCACCGTGTTCAACGGCCAGAACCAAATCGCGACCGCCGAAGTCACCTTTGAAAAGCGCCAAGGCGTTGTTATCATCGGGCAAACCCGCCAACACAGCATCGAATCCCCCTTACACTCCCATTTGCTGCAAGCGATGGGCAAGGGCGAAAAAATGGACTGGGTGGTGCAAAAAGCTGTTGAATTGGGTGTATCGCGCATCACGCCGATTGCCACCGAACGCAGCGTGGTCGAACTGAAAGGCGAACGCGCCGACAAACGTCAGGCTCGTTTTATTGACATTGCGATCAGCGCCTGTGAACAGTCCGGCCGGAACTTCCTGCCCATCATCGACCCGATCACGCCGCTCACTATCGCCTTAAGTCAGACTGATGCCATGCTCAAATGGGTGCTGCATCCGTTTAAAGTGGCAAACCCAGCGCCAACCGAACCCCACCCCCCCCGTGGCGCCGCCATCCTCATCGGCCCCGAAGGCGGCCTCACCGATCAAGAGGTGCGCGAAGCAATGGCATCCGGCTTTGTGCCCATCACCCTCGGCCAACGAATTTTACGCACCGAAACCGCCCCCATCGTTGCACTCACCGCCTTGCAAATGCGCTGGGGAGATTTTTGATCAATCCCGTCTTTTTAGGTCAGCAAGTAGCGCGGATACAGCACAAGTGGAATCCGGGAAATCGTTTACCCTCGTCCCGGATTACAACAGGCCTTCATCCGGGCTACGCGTCTGCCAAAATGGCAAATGGACCTCGCACAGAACCACTCGGCGCCAGCCAACTCAACGACAAAACCTATACTTAACCGCCGCAGTACGCCAAAATAGCGGCCTATTTTCGCTCTAACTTTTGTGGCGCCATGAACTTACACGAATATCAAGCAAAAGCCCTGTTGGCAGGTTTTAAGGTACCGGTCGCGGCGGGACTGGTGATTAATCATCCCGCTCAGGCGGCGGATGACCAACTGCCCGACAGCCTCGACAATCACTGGGTGCTTAAAGCCCAGATTCACAGCGGTGCGCGCGGCAAGGCTGGTGGCGTGCTGGTGGCTGATTCACCCGATGATGTGCGTGCCAAGGCGGCGCAGTTATTGGGGCGCACACTGGTTACCGTTCAAACCGGACCTGCCGGCTTGCCGGTGCACCAAATTTTGGTGGAGCCGGCGAGTCACATTGCCCGCGAGCTTTATCTGGCGATGACCATTGATCGCCAAGCGCAGCGTGTGGTGGTGATTGCCTCCCAACAGGGCGGTATGGATATTGAACAGGTATCCGCCGAATATCCCGATGCTATTTTGCGGCTGTACATTAACCCCACCGTGGGTTTGATGGGCTATCAGGCGCGGCGCTTGGGCTTTGCTTTGGGTTTAACCGATGTGGCCTTAAAGCAATTTCCGGCACTGCTCCGGGGGGTGTACGATGCGTTTATCGCCCACGATATGGATTTGATTGAAATCAATCCCTTGGCCATCACGAACGAAGGTAACCTGCTTGCCGTGGATGCCAAAATTGCCATTGATGGCAACGCCGCGTATCGGCAAAAAGCCTTATTCGCCGCGCGCGACGTCACCCAAGAGGACCCAACCGAAGTCGCCGCGCAGGCCAGCGGCTTGAACTACATTTCACTCACCGGCGAAATCGCCTGTATGGTGAACGGCGCAGGACTCGCCATGGCGACGATGGATTTGATTCAATCTGCCGGTGGCAGCCCGGCGAATTTCCTGGATGTGGGTGGCGGCACATCAACCGAGAAAGTCGCAGCGGCCTTTAAACTGATTTTGGCGAATCCGCGCGTGACGGCAATTTTAGTGAATATTTTTGGCGGCATCGTGCGTTGCGACCTGATCGCCAACGGCATTATCGCTGCCGCGCATGAGGTGGGTTTAACCCTGCCGACGGTGGTGCGCTTGGAAGGCACCAACGCCGCCGAAGGTCGCCGCTTATTGGCCGAATCCGGCCTCAACCTGATTGCAGAAAATGATCTGGCCGCCGCTGCCGCGCGCGTTGTGGCCTTATCCAATGGAGTTGCCGCATGAGCATCCTCATCAACCAACAAACCCGCGTGATTTGCCAGGGGTTTACCGGCAAACAAGGCACGTTCCATTCGGAACAAGCCATCGCCTATGGCACAAATTTTGTGGGCGGGGTGACGCCCGGCAAGGGTGGCCAACGTCATCTGGATCGCCCCGTGTTCGACACCGTGCATGATGCAGTGCGCGAAACCGCCGCCACCGCCAGCATGATCTACGTCCCTGCCGCCTTCGCCGCCGATGCGATTCTCGAAGCGGCCGATGCAGGTATCGAAGTAATCGCCTGCATTACCGAAGGCATTCCGGTACTCGACATGTTGAACGTCAAGGCTGTGCTGGCATCGGATTACCCAGAGGTACGGCTGATCGGCCCCAACTGCCCCGGTTTGATTACGCCGGGCGAATGCAAAATTGGCATTATGCCGGGGGCGATTCATCTGCCCGGCAAAATCGGAATTGTATCGCGCTCCGGCACGCTCACCTATGAGGCCGTAGCGCAAACCACGGCGGCAGGCTTGGGGCAGAGCACCTGCGTCGGTATCGGCGGCGACCCGATTCACGGCATGGATTTTATCGATTGCCTGAGTTTGTTTGCCGACGATCCGCACACCGAGGCGGTGATTATGGTGGGCGAAATCGGCGGCAATGCCGAAGAGGAAGCCGCCCATTTCATCAAAGAACAATTCAATAAGCCCGTTGTTGCCTATATTGCGGGGGCCACTGCCCCCACCGGCAAACGCATGGGGCATGCTGGCGCGGTCATTTCAGGCGGTCGAGGCAGCGCGGAAGATAAATTCCGCACCTTGCAGGCGGCGGGCGTACACATCGTGCGTGACCCCACCACGATGGGTCGCAAAATGGCTGAGCTTCTAGGTACAATTCGCGCATGAGTATCCCGGCCGTAGAACCAGGCTCGATTCGCATTGCACTGGCACAAATCGGCACTCAAGTCGGCGACTGCATTGCCAATGCCGATCGGGTAATTGAGACCATCAAGCGCGCGAAACACGAGCTCAACGCCCGGGTGGTCGTATTCCCTGAACTCACGCTGACGGGTTATCCGCCCGAAGATTTATTGCTTCGCGATGATTTTTTAACACAATGCAGCGCCCAAATTGAGCGAATTGCCGCTGCGGCCAGTGATATTGCAGTCGTGATTGGCGCACCGCTGCGTTTGACGCTCGACTCATCACGTTTAATTAATGCAGCCATTGTCATTGATCAAGGCCAAATCATTGCGCAATACGCTAAGCGGGCGCTGCCCAACTACGGTGTTTTCGACGAAAAACGCTATTTTGTGGCGGGCGATGCGGCCTGTGTGGTTGATATTGATGGTGTCGCGCTGGGCATTACAGTGTGTGAGGATCTTTGGGAACACGAGCCGATTGCCTCGGCCGTTGAAGCGGGTGCGAAGGTCATTCTCAGTTTGAACGCCTCCCCCTATCATCGTCACAAAACCCATGATCGCACCCAAGTGGTGGCCAAGCGCATCGAAACGACCGGTTGCCCGATTGTTTATGTGAATTTGGTTGGCGGCCAGGATGAGCTCGTATTTGATGGCCGCTCGTTTGTCGCCTCCGGCAATCACGTGGTCAGCGCCCTCTCCGCGTTCAAAGAAGACTTGGGTTGGGTGGATCTGGCCGCTGACGGACACATCACGGCGCACGGCGAGTCGCACCCATGGCCACAGGGCGAAGAGGAAGTGTACCGTGCGTTAACCACCGGTATTCGGGACTATGTCCGAAAAAACGGCTTTCATGGCGTGGTGCTTGGCTTATCCGGCGGTATTGATTCGGCACTCGTGCTCACCCTGGCTGTCGATGCACTGGGCGCTGACAATGTATTAGCCGTCCGCATGCCCTCACGCTACACCTCACAAATGAGTCTGGATGACGCGGCAGAACAGTGCGCCATATTGGGCGTGCGTTGCGAAACCCTCTCGATTGAGCCGGTCTTTAATAGCTTGCGCGATACATTAAGCGATTTGTTCGCGGGCCTTGCCGAAGATGCCACCGAAGAAAATCTGCAAGCCCGAGCTCGAGGGGTGTTATTGATGGCACTTTCCAATAAATTTGCGCGAATGCTGCTCACAACAGGCAATAAATCCGAAATGGCTGTAGGTTACGCCACACTTTATGGCGACATGGCTGGCGGCTTTGCGCCCATTAAAGATGTGCCGAAAACCTTGGTGTACGCGCTTGCCCGATGGCGAAATGCCCATCGCACCACCGAATTTTTGCCCATTCCCTTGCGGGTCATTGAACGTGAACCTTCTGCAGAGCTACGGGCCGATCAACGGGATTCTGACTCCCTTCCCTCCTACGACATTCTGGATGCCATCATTACCGCGTTTGTCGAAGAAGATCAGTCAGTGGCGGATATGGTCGCCACAGGGCTGGATGAAACCGTCGTTCGCCGCATCGTGCGGCTGATTTTGATCAACGAATACAAACGCCGCCAAGCCCCTCCGGGGATTCGCATCAGTCGCCGCGCCTTTGGCCGAGATCGGCGCTATCCGATTAGCTCGGGGTTTAATCCGGCTTAATTGATTTTGTCGGTCCTGCCAGAAAAAATCTTTTGGAAATAAGGGAAAGCGCCTGCTGCACGGGAACAGAACGGGGTACCCCCAAGAACCTGTTTACGTGTTAAACACAACCATCAAAGAAAGCGCTTATGCGCTGATTAATTGCACCCGCCCCCTACCCTAACGGGCGGCCAAAGGCGGACGCGGCTAAATTCTGGACAGCCAATATCCCCGAATGGCGGCTATGCCTTGCGCGCCCATCGATTGCGCATGAGGGAGAAAATCCTCATTCATGCCACCCAAGGCGTAACAGGGCATCGTGGCATGCCGAGTTAATTCGGTAAATTCGCCCCACCCCATACCCAACTCACCCGGATGGCTTGGCGTAGGCAATACCGGCGAAATTAATAACGCATTCACGCCCAACGCGTTAGCCAAAGCCACCTCAGCCACAGAATGTCCTGTGGCACTGACCCAGTGGTTATCGGCTTGCCATCGGGCTAACTCATCGGCAGGTATCACTGCCATGCGCGCACGGTTCAGATGCACACCCTCCGCACCCGCCGCCTTGGCCACAGCCAGATCCGCATTCACAAAGGCAATCAAGCGTTCATTTCGAACCAAGCGCACCGCAGTTTCCCACTGACTCCGTTCAAGGTTTTGATTCGGGCGCAATAGCATCATCGCTGAACGCGGGCCAAAACGCGTACGCAAGCCACGCGCGGTTTTGCTCACCGCATGCAGCCAGCGATCAAACCCTTCCGGCCCCGCATCACACGCAGCGGTAATCACAAAGCGCGGCGGCAAGCACAAAGCCGCAACCACACCCCGATTTGCAGGTGGCAACGCATTGAACCATTCCGTCGGGCGACTGCAATCAAGCGTAACGGGCATAACACGCTGACCTTCACGACCGTGGAGTTTTCCGAGCCATTGCTCGATGCGATACACCCAAAGTCGCAGGGGTTTCAGCGGAGGTTCAGCGGGATAAACCCAGGGAATGCTCATCATGAATTGGGGGTTGATCGGCTCAATGCCCAACTCTTCATGAAGTTCGCGGTGTAACGCATCAACCGGCACTTCATGAGTCGCACATTTTCCGCCCGGGAACGCCAGCATGCCACCCAAATGAGCCGTCTCAGGGCGACGTTCCAACCAAAACCGGGGATGGCCTTGAACATCAAAACCGGCGGGCAAAACCGCCAACGCAATTGCCGTTTCAGCGGTATCGCTCATGAATTACGAGCGATATTCGGCGTTGATTTTGACGTAATCGTAGGAGAAATCGCAGGTCCAAACGTGGTCGCGAGCCGTGCCACGGCCCAGCGTGATACGCAGGGTGATCTCTTCCCGTTTCATGACTTCAGCCGCACGCGCTTCAAGGTAAGCCGGATCACGCCCCCCGTGGCGCACCACCTCGACATCACCCAACCACAAGCCGACTTGACTGACATCCAAGTCACTAATGCCTGCATAACCAATCGCCGCGAGGATGCGTCCTAAATTCGGATCAGACGCAAACAGCGCAGTCTTGACCAGCGGACTGTGCGCAATGGCTTTACCGATTTGCACACATTCGGCACGATCCCGGCCCTCTTCCACCAAAATGGTGACGAACTTCGTTGCACCTTCACCATCGCGCGCCAAGGCTTGCGCCAAGAACACCGCGACTTCGCTCACCGCAGTGTATAAAACGGCGTACGCGGCACTATCCACCGAATCGACTGTGGGTGCATCGACCCGGCCATTCGCCATCAGCATGAACGAATCGTTGGTTGAGGTATCGCCATCGACGGTCACGCGATTAAAACTTTCGTTCGTGACCGCATTCAGCAGCGTTTGCAATACGCCAGCAGGCACGCGGGCATCAATGCCCACGTAACCGAGCATGGTGGCCATGTTCGGATGAATCATCCCCGAACCTTTGGCAATACCGGTGACGGTCACAGTTTGGCCCTCAATCGCGCAGGTAACGCTTTTGCCTTTGGCGACGATGTCGGTCGTCATGATGGCACCGGCCGCACGCAGCCAGTTGTTTTCGTCCAGATTCTCCAATGCAGCCGGAATACCGGCCACAATCCGTTCCACGGGCAGGGATTCCATAATCACGCCGGTTGAAAACGGCAGAATCTGCGATACAGCACAGCCCAACTTGCTCGCTAATGCAGCACAAACAGCCGTTGCGCGTGTCAGCCCCTCATCACCCGTCACTGCGTTGGCATTGCCGGTGTTGATGATGAGGGCACGGGGTCCCTCGCCCTGCATATGCTGTCTGCATAACTGCACTGGCGCGGCACAGAACCGATTTTGCGTAAACACCCCCGCCACCGTCGCCGTATCGGGCAGGGTAATTACCAATAAATCATCCCGGTTCGCCTTGCGCACGCCAGCCTGCGCCACGCCCAAGGCAATACCCGCGATGGGTTTTAATGAACCGGCAAGGGGCGCGTGTAATCCGACAGGCATGGATTTGACCTCTCTTAAATCAAACAAAACGACCTACAAGGAGGTCGTTAATATTATTTCCAAACGGGGGGAACTTACCGAGGTGCCAATGCACCCAATGTGCCGAGCAAATCATCGGCGGGTTTATCATTGATGGTTAAATGACCGGTGTTAAACGCAAACTTCGTTTTCAGCATCCCATTGCTGCGGAGCACATACCCTTTTTGAATCATTTGGTTCAACTGGGTCTCGTCTGCCGCTTGTCCCGCTTGGTTGAGCGCAATAGTTAAGGCCGCTTCGGGCACGCTAAAATCCCCTTTCATATCCAGCAGCGTTAATAAACTCATGGGGTTGCTCATGCCTTCGCTGCCATGACCGGGTGGCAATTCGGCCGAAAAATCCAGGGTCACCTCCCCGGCAGGCAGGTTGAAACTGATTGGGTTGATTGCAAACTTTGGTCCCCGGTTCAGCAAAGCCGGCAATTGACTCATCATCGTCATCGTCATGGCTTGTGTCAGTTGATCAGGATCTGTCATGCCCTGCTTTTGAGCCTGCTGGGCCTGTTGATAAATTTGCTCAACGGCAGGCGCATCCAGCCGAGACAGGCTGAAATTGAACTTCATATCTTTAATGTCGCGCGTCGATTCTGGGGCATCAGGGAACTCGGCGTGGGCAACATCAAAGCCCATATTCACCGCGTAATCATCTCCAGTTCGCTGGGACTTCATCGTCAAGCCCAGCCCGCTGAGACTGCCTTCCTGGCCTTTCGACACAGATGCCACCTTAAGCACGGCTTGGCTATCCCAAACAACATCATGAGCGCTCATCTGTCCATCGGCGGCCAAATTAACCCCTTTAAAGATTACCGGCACCGGCGACTGAACCGCCTCTTCCGGGTCAATCGCACTCAACCCGTCGATTGCCATGCCATAAGCAAAATGCCCGCTACTCGCCGTGTCGATCGTGACTGTCCCACCACTAAAATTCAGGCCTTCGGCTACGACGGGCGCAATCACACCCTGCGTGTGCGAACCGCCAAAAATCGTGAGCGCCGTGTTCAAAACAAGGGGCTGCTTACCGGCAAACAGTTTATCTATATCAGGCTTCATGGCAGCATCAGGCACCCAGGTGCTACGAATGCTGGCGTAACGACCATCAAGCCCCGGGACTTGACTAATTTCCTGCTTAAAATGCAACACCACACGTTCTGCCGGGGTGACAATGGTCAAATGGGAGGTGGCCGTCGAGCTCAAATAGCCGCGCTGAAAGGAATCCACCGACCAGATAACACTCTGCCCCATGCCTGGCAGCGCTTTCGTCCCGGAAATACTTTGTTCGATCATCATCCCTGAAACATAAGGCACTGCGGCCAACCCAGCAATCACCACGACACCAATCGCCATGCCCAGTTTATTCATCAGATAATCCCTTATTCCACGGCTAATAATGAGTTATTCAAACAGACAGTCCTAAGAATTTGGCAAAATTCAGGTCAATTTCCCATGACAGTGCTTGTATTTCTTACCCGAACCACACCAGCACAAATCATTGCGACCCGGCTTGGGCTCAATGCGAATCGGGGCATCCGTTGCTTGAGTTGGTACCTCCTCAGCAAACTCCTCGACCGAGTCATGCCGCAGTTGCAATTGACTTTCATCAAAATACTGCGCTTCAACCACCTCATCGAGCATCTCATCGAGCACGGTTTCACCCGTTACCGGATTTGGGGCTATCGTCAGCCGACTTAAAATTTTAATCACATTTAAATTGAGTTCATCCAGCATCCGGCTAAACATCTCAAACGCTTCACGCTTGTATTCCTGCGTGGGGTTTTTCTGCGCGTACCCGCGCAGGCCAATGCTTTGACGCAGGTAATCCATAGCGGCGAGATGCTCTTTCCAGTGGCTATCCAGCACCTGCAACAAAATGCCCTTTTCAAATTGACGCAGGGCATCGGTACCGACAATCGCCTCCTTAACCGAGTAATCCTCTTCTAGGGTCTCCAGAATTTTATTGAACAGCGTTTCTGCATGCAGATCTTTATCTGTGGCCAGCCAATCCGCAATGGGCATGTCCTGACCAAAATCTTCGGCCAGAATTTGGGTTAATCCCGCGACGTCCCATTGCTCTTCCAAGGCTTCGGACGGGACATATTTTGCGAAAAGCTCCGCCACAACATCCCGACGCATCGGCGCAATAATGGCGCCGGTATCGGTGGTGGCCATCACGGCACGACGCTGATCGTAAATGACTTTGCGCTGCTCGTTGGCCACGTTGTCATAATCCAGCAAATGTTTGCGTTGATCGAAGTTATGCCCTTCGACTTTACGCTGGGCATTTTCAATCGCACGCGTCACCCAGGGATGTTCAATCGCTTCACCAGGCTGCATGCCGAGCTTTTTCATCAATCCGCCCACGCGATCGGAGGCGAACACCCGCATGAGGTTGTCTTCAAGCGACAGGAAAAAGCGGGTAGACCCCGGATCACCCTGCCGCCCAGAACGGCCACGCAGCTGATTATCCACCCGGCGAGACTCATGACGCTCGGTGCCAATGACATGCAACCCCCCAGCCGCAATTGCCGCATCGTGGCGTTGTTGCCACGCTGTTTTGACTTGGATCTTTTCCTCATCCGTTGCCGCTTGCCCCAAAGCCAAGAGTTCTTGCTCGAGATTACCGCCCAACATAATGTCGGTACCACGACCCGCCATGTTCGTCGCAATGGTCACGGCGCTGGGGCGACCGGCTTCGGCGATGATTTCTGCCTCACGTTCGTGCTGCTTGGCATTCAATACGTTATGCGGGATTTTAGCCTGAGTGAGCGCGGACGAAACAATCTCGGACGTTTCAATTGATGCCGTGCCTACAAGCGATGGCTGATTGCGCGCCCGTGCTGCCAGCACATCTTTTACAATGGCTTCATATTTTTCAGCTGGTGTCAGGAATACCAAATCGCCCAAATCACTGCGTTGCACGGCACGATTGGTTGGAATCTGCACCACTTCAAGGTTGTAAATTTCGGCAAACTCGCGCGCTTCCGTGTCGGCAGTACCGGTCATACCCGACAATTTTTTATAGAGTCGGAAGAAATTCTGGAAGGTGATCGAAGCCAGGGTTTGGTTTTCAGGCTGAATGGGTAAGCCTTCTTTCGCTTCAACCGCCTGATGGAGCCCTTCGGACCAACGCCGCCCGGCCAAGGTCCGCCCTGTGAATTCATCCACGATAATCACTTCGTTATCTCGAACAATATATTCGACATTACGGCGATAAATCGTGTGGGCGCGCAAAGCAGCATTTAAGTGACTGAGCAGCATGATGTTATGCGCATCATAAAGGGATTCACCTTCTGCTAATAACCCGATCTGAATCAAGAGGCTCTCGGCACGCTCGAAACCTTGCTCGGTCAGAAACACCTGTTTGTTTTTTTCATCCACCGTGAAATCGCCGCGCTCGTCATCCGCGAGCGGGGGCTCATCATCTTTGGGTTCTTCACGCGCTTGTTTCTTCAGCTCGGGAATCAACCCGTTGATTTTTTGATACGCCTCGGAAGAATCCGCCGCCGGCCCCGAAATAATGAGCGGGGTACGCGCCTCGTCGATCAGGATCGAATCCACTTCATCGACAATCGCATACACAAGCTCACGCTGCATCACGTTGTCTTGATTAAACGCCATATTATCGCGCAGGTAATCAAAACCCAGTTCATTGTTCGTGGCGTAAGTCACATCGCAGCGGTACGCATCATACTTGGTACGGGTATCCATATTCGGTACGACAACGCCAATCGACAAACCCAACGCGTTGTACAGCCGCCCCATCCATTCCGCGTCGCGACGGGCAAGATAATCGTTCACCGTAACCACATGCACGCCCTGACGGGTAAGTGCATTGAGATAAACCGCCAAAGTGGCGACCAAGGTTTTACCCTCGCCCGTGCGCATTTCAGAAATTTTACCCTGATGCAAGGCCATACCGCCGACCAACTGTACGTCGAAGTGCCGCATCCCAAGCACGCGCTGACTCATTTCACGGCAAACCGCAAACGCTTCAGGTAACAGCTGATCCAGTGTTTCCCCTTTGTGCCAGCGCTGATAAAACTCATCCGTTTTAGCGCGAAGTGCGGCATCGTCGAGGGCTTGCATCTGCGGCTCGAGGTCATTAATTTGCGCAACTCTTTGGCGCATTTGCTTAATCACTCGGTCATTACGGGTGCCAAAAATCTTTCGGACAAAACTTGCGATCATGAACAAAACTTTCCGTTGAAGTGGGTAAGAGACGGCGCGAATAAGCGGTGCGACTCCGAGCGGAACCCGGGCCAATGACCCGAGTCCCAGCAAATAGGATGGAATGGTACGGCAGATGCGGCTGAATTGGTAGGGAAGCGCTGAGACTTTCCGTTGACCATTCGGTACATTATCGCTACCACTGCGCTCAGAATAGGCCCACACAACCCATCAAAGCCGTAGACTATCCACTCTAAATGACGAGATGCTGACTGATATCACCATGAAACCAACTATTTATGCCGCCATGAAGCCATTCGCCGAGCGCGCGGGGCAAATACGCATGTTCGACTTCCTGTTACACGAGGTGGTTCCGAAAGCCATGGCAGGCCGGATTCACGTCCTGAATGTGCGCGATGGGATTTTAGTGCTTGGCGTCGATCACGCAGCGATGGCGACACAGATACGGTTTCAGTCACCTCAATGGCTGATCCAATTAAATACCGTCGCTCAGAAGGAACGGGGATTGCCGATACTGACGTCCGTTGAAACCCGCATTGCCACCGATGCGCCTCAAAAAAAAGCGCCTAAAGTTCATCGTGAACTCGGCGCGAGCACCCGCGAATTATTAATGGAAATGGCGACGCATGAGACGGACGATCATCTGGCGCAGACTCTGCGCAGGCTCGCGCACACGGGCCAGATCGGTAAGGGAACGGGACGAGAAAGCCATGCGGGGGATTCCGAGGAAGCGTCGGGCTAAATTCACGGCGCGCCTACCTTAACCGGCTGGTGGAAAACCATTGCGTTCAACGATGCGGCGTGAAAAATGGGCCAAAACCCTCATTTGCTCAGTGTAAATTGTAGTTTTACGCCCATTTTTGCCTTACCGCCCCGATACTCATGACGTTTTTCATCACCCGGTTACTCAGCCATCTGCGCGACTGGCCGAGCAAAGGTGACCGGGGGCAATTCTTCACGTTCAAATGTGATGCGTTCAAAGGCGTCGGGCTGAGATAGCAAAGAGCGGAGCAATTGGTTATTGAGGTAATGGCCTGATTTGTGGCCGGTAAAAGCACCAATCACACTGCATCCCAGTAAATACAAGTCACCAATCGCATCCAGAATTTTGTGCTTCACAAATTCATCGCCATAGCGCAAACCATCTTCGTTCAAAATATGCGAATCGCCCACCACAATGGCATTGTCCACGCTACCGCCCAGGGCTAAATTGCGTTGACGCATCATTTCCAAATCGCGCATAAAACCAAAGGTACGCGCTCGCGCCACTTCCTTCACGAATGTCGTCGAGGAAAAATCAATCTCGGCCAAGCGTGCGGAGTCTTCCAGTGCGGGATGGTTAAAATCGATTGACATCGCAACCCGAAAGCCATCGTGAGGATCAAAGCGAACCCAACGGTCACCATCAATCACTTCAACCGATTTTAAAATTCGAATGAATTGCTTGGCCGCATCTTGTTCTTCAATACCCGCAGATTGGATCAAGAACACGAAAGGGCTCGCGCTGCCATCCATAATGGGCATTTCTGGGCCATCAATCTCAACATGGCAATTATCAATACCCAGTCCCGCAAGGGCCGACATTAGATGCTCAACGGTTGAAATTTTGGCACCGTCTTTAATTAAGGTCGTGGAAAGCTGAGTTTCGCCCACATTAAACGCATGACCGACAATACTGACCGGTTCCACCAAATCGATCCGATGGAACATAATGCCTGCATTCGGTGCCGCTGGCCGGAGCGTTAAGCGAACCTGCTCGCCAGTGTGCAACCCAATTCCCGTGGCTCGGATACTATTTCTTAATGTACGCTGATGGATCAAGGTGATGCCCCATGACAAAATTATGTCGAGATTATCGCACGGACAACCTGGGACATGAATGCCTGAATTTGCTAATGCCTTAAAAATAAGTCTTATGAATGAAAAATTCGATTAATCAGTAACGGGACTTAAGAAAAGCAAGTGCCTTGAGGGATCGCTGACCAACGCCCTCGTGCAACGCGAAGCGGGTGAAGCCCGTCGAGTTACTGAACCAAAGGGCTCAAAATGAGGCAGCGGCCGCCGGTCGTAATGATTGTTGGGCTGCACCCCTTCGAGAGGGGGCTTTGAGGGCGATCTGCAGTGTTGCAAAGCAAAGTGAATAGAATGAACCATTCCCTACACTGTACGGGCTGACCACCACAGCCTCGCGATCCTTGCAGCTCATTCCTCAACGTTCCGGCTTGGCCACGACGGCGCTGATCAGAGGTCCCTGGCAGCCTGTCGAACATAAAAAAACCCCCATTCAATCTTAATTAAATGGGGGCTGCTTTAACGCGAAGCGACTGACTAGACTAAAAGTCGATTCAAGCGTGTAACAAAATCTGCCGCATCACTTAAGTGGCCACCTTCAGCCAGCGTCGCCTGCCCCAGCAACACCCGCGCAATATCCTCAAATCGCAACTCATCGGACTCTGATGCGGCCCGCTGCAGCAACTGATGCTGTGGGTTGATTTCCAAAATAGGCTTCACCGTTGGCGCGGCCTGACCTGCTTCTTTGAGCAATCGCTGCAAATGCAGACTCATTTCCTCTTCGGAGGTGACCAGGCAGGCGGGTGAATCGACCAAACGTTTGGAGATGCGCACATCATCCACCAAATCCACCAAAACTTTTTTAAGCCGTTCAACCAAGGCATCTTGGGTTTCTTTGGCATCAGGTGCGGCCTCTTCCGCGTCATCATCCAAAGATACTTCTGCACGTGTCACGGATTTAAGTTTCTTACCAGAAAATTCGGTGAGTTGTGACATGAGCCACTCATCAATCCGATCAGACAACAACAACACCTCGATACCTTTTTTACGGAAAATTTCAAGGTGCGGCGATGCCAGTGCGGCCGAGTACGAGTCGGCTATGATGTAGTAAATCTCATCCTGACCTTCCGGCAAGCGACTGATGGCATCCTTGAGGCCCACCGATGGCGTATCAACGCCCGTATGGGTTGAGGCAAAGCGCAGCAAACCTGCAATCTGCTCACGGTTGGCAAAATCTTCACCCACACCTTCTTTAAGCACCTGACCAAACGTACCCCAGAATTTGGCGTATTTTTCCGGTTCATTGTTGGCCATTTGCTCAAGCGTGCTCAGCACGCGCTTAACCGAACCTTGACGAATCGTGTCCAAAACCCGATTCGATTGCAAAATTTCACGCGACACATTCAGGGGCAAATCGGCCGAATCAATCACCCCGCGCACAAAGCGCAAATAGCGGGGCATGAGTTTTTCGGCATCGTCCATAATAAAGACGCGCTTGACATACAGCTTGATGCCTTGCTTGGTTTCCCGATCCCAAAGATCGAACGGTGCGCGGGCAGGCAGGTAGAGGAGTGAGGTGTATTCAGTTTTGCCTTCCACCCGATTATGAGACCAAGCCAGCGGCGCTTCCCAGTCGTGCCCAACGTGTTTGTAAAACTCGGTATATTCCTCGTCCGTGATTTCAGCCTTGGGTCGAACCCACAGTGCCTGGGCATCATTGACACGCTCCCAGACGACTTCCGGCAGGCTTTCTGCCTCGACATCATCAGAGGCAGGCGTAGATTCCTTGAGCATCTCCACGGGGAAGGTAATATGATCGGAATATTTACGAATCACCGAACGCAGGCGCCAGTCATTTGCGAAGTCCGCATGGTCTTCCCGCAGCTTCATCACAATAGTCGTGCCCCGCTCTGGCGACTCGACCGTTTCCAGGGTGTACTCTCCTTCACCGCGGGAAGTCCAGCGCACACCGTGCTCCGCGCCCATACCCGCACGACGGGTGGTCAAAGTCACTTCATCGGCCACGATAAATGCAGAATAAAACCCGACACCGAACTGACCGATTTGCTGCAGATCTTTAGATTGATCTCGCCCCAGTTTTTGAATAAAGGCCTTGGTGCCCGAACGCGCAATCGTGCCGATGTTTTCAATCACTTCATCGCGATTCATACCAATGCCATTGTCTTGAATCGTGACCGTTTTCGCAGCTTCATCAAAACTCACGCGAATATGCAAGGATTCATCGCCTTCATACAGCGCATCATCGGAAACCGCCTCAAATCGAAGTTTGTCGCAAGCATCCGATGCGTTCGAAACCAGTTCCCGTAAAAATATTTCGGGGTTGGAATACAGCGAATGGATCATGAGCTGCAAGAGCTCTTTTACTTCGGTTTGAAAACCCCGGACTTCTGGCTGACTCATAGTTCACGCGTCTCCATCAAAAATAAAAGTCAAAAAAACACCCCTGCGTCTTATGGACGCAGGGGTGTTTTTCAAGGGTTCGGCGTAAATAGATCTCGATTATCGGTACAAAACCCACAACCGAGACTAAAAAATTTAGCCCAATTTTTCGCGAATACGCGCTTTCTTGCCAGTCAAGCCGCGCAGGAAATACAGTTTGGCGCGACGCACATCGCCCCGACGCTTCACTTCAATTGAGCCGATAGCCGTACTATACGTCTGGAATACACGTTCCAAACCTTCGCCATTGGAGATTTTGCGTACGGTGAATGCAGAATTGAGGCCGCGATTACGCTTGGCAATCACAACACCCTCAAAGGCCTGCAAACGCTCGCGGTCGCCTTCCTTAACTTTAACTTGTACAACAACGGTGTCTCCCGGGCCAAACACCGGGATAACACGGTTCATTTGCTCGGCTTCGAGCGCTTGAATGATCTTACTCATCACTTAACCTACCTAACTTATCGTTCGTTTCGGCAGCATGCTGCCATTCTGCCGTCAATAATGCCCGAGCCCGTTCATCGAGCCCGTGCTCATAAAAAAGATCCGGCCTTACCCGCGCCGTACCTGATAACCGTTGCTGCATTCGCCATTCATCAATGGCACGGTGATTACCCGAACGCAACACCAAAGGAACCTCATGGCCTTGCCACTGGTCTGGCCGCGTGTAATGAGGATGGTCAAGCAAATCCGTTTCAAACGAATCCTGCACAACCGATTCCGCATCACCCAGCACGCCCGGAAGGCGACGTGCGATGGCATCAATCACCACCATTGCCCCGAGCTCCCCACCCGATAACACGTAATCGCCGATCGATAACTGCTCATCGACCAGCACATCCACCACACGCTGATCGATGCCTTCGTAGCGACCACACACCAGGATTAGCGCAGGCAATTCCGCCAGCGCCTGGACCTTGGCTCGGTTCAAACGCCCCCCTTGCGGCGACATCAACACCACACGAGCATTAGGCGCACTTGCCTTCGCTGCATCAATTGCCAGAGACAAGGTCTCGGGAATCATCAACATACCCGGCCCACCCCCAAACGGGCGATCGTCGACCGTGCGGTGCCGATTGGTTGCAAAATCGCGCGGTGAAAACGTACTCAACACCAAAGCGCCCTGTTCAAGGGCAATGCGCGGAATCCCGCTTTCACCGACAGCAACCACCAACTCAGGAAACAGTGTAACGACCGCGATGTTCATAAACCCGTTTTCACGGTCAGTGACCTAAAATTCCGGATCCCAGTCAACAGTGATTACGCGACGGGGGAGATCAATCGCAATCAGAACGGTGTCCGGGATGAAGGGAATCAGTCGCTCACGCTTCTCGCCATCCGTGCTTTGCACGACCAAAACATCATTCGCGCCGGTTTCGATGAGTTCTTGCACCACGCCAAATAACTGACCAGAAACATGGACCACTTGGCAACCGACCAAGTCACGCCAGTAATACTCACCCTCGGCGGGCTTGGGGAACGCCTGCACCGGAACCCAAATCTGCGCCCCCGTCAGTGCTTCGGCCTGGGTGCGATTGTCTACGCCCTGTAACTTCGCCACGATACCGTTGCTCTGACTGGCGAAGGTCGCCACCTTCATCCATAGACCCTGCAGGCCAGCGGCACCCCCCTGAGGCACCACAAACCATTCTCGGTACTGGGTAATGCCATCAATAGGGCGAGTGTATGAGGTTACCCAACACCACCCTTTGATTCCAAACGCCCGGCCAAACGTTCCGACCACTACCGATTCGGCAGGATTGGGCGGATTTTTCACGATAACTTAAGCAGCAACGGCTTGTTTGTTGCTTTCACGAATCAAAGCAGCAACGCGATCACTGGGTTGCGCACCCTGGCTAACCCAGTGCTGCAGTCGCTCGGCATTGATTTGCAAACGAACTTCGGCGCCCCGGGCGACCGGGTTGAAAAACCCGACACGCTCAATATACGCACCGCTATCGCGCGCATGGCGCTTATCGGTGACTACCAAATGATAGAACGGACGCTTCTTGGCGCCGGTGCGGGCTAAACGGATTGATACCATGGGTCAAATTATCCTGTGTTTCGGTGCGGCCTGTTTTACAGTACGAAAAACTCACCACGCCTTTCAAAATTCAAGGCGCATGATTTTACTTAAGTTTTCAGAAAAATAAAGTATTGCGTGAAAAAAATACCTGAGTCACGCTTTTTACCTGGGTCAATTAACGCATCGCTCAACTGTGGTAAGGGTCACGCAGCACAATGGTTTCATCGCGATCGGGGCCCGTAGAGATGATATCCACCGGCACGCCGACTAATTCCTCAATTCGCTCAATATAGCGCCGGGCCGCCTGCGGCAAGTCTTCAAGCCGGCGCACACCAACGGTTGAGTCCTGCCAGCCAGCAATCTCTTCATAAACCGGCACACAGCGCGCGTACGTTTCCGCACTCAACGGTGCGGTTTTCAATGGCTGCCCATCAATTTCATAACCCACGCAAATTTGAATCCGCTCAATGCCATCAAGCACATCGAGCTTAGTCAGGCAAATACCAGAAATACTGTTAATTTCGACTGCGCGGCGCAAAGCAACGGCATCGAACCAACCGCAACGGCGCGCGCGCCCCGTCGTCGCGCCGACTTCATGGCCCTTAACCGCAAGGTGCGTACCGATTTCATCATCAAGCTCAGTAGGAAATGGTCCACCCCCCACGCGGGTGGTGTAAGCCTTGGTAATACCGAGGATATAATCGAGCTCCAATGGCCCGATACCGGTACCCGTACTGGCGCCACCTGCAGTGGTATTGGATGAGGTGACGAAAGGATAGGTGCCGTGGTCGACGTCAAGCAGCGTGCCTTGTGCGCCTTCAAACATCAAGTTTGCGCCTTGCCGACGTAACTCCATCAAACGACCCGGCACATCGCCGACCATGGGGGCAAGAATTTCTGCCTGGCTGAGCACTTGATCAAGCACCACCTGGAAATCGACCGGTGTAGTATTAAAATAATTACGCAACACGAAATTGTGGAAATCCAGAACCTCACCCAACTTCGAGGCGAGACGTTCGCGATGGAAAATATCTTCCAAGCGAATTGCACGGCGCGCCACCTTATCTTCATAAGCCGGGCCAATGCCACGACCCGTGGTACCAATTTTGGCTGCACCGCGCGCCAGCTCACGCGCCTGATCAAGTGCCACGTGATAAGGCAAAATCAGCGGACAGGCTTCTGAAAGCATTAATCGTTCACGAGCGGGTATCCCTTGGGCTTCTAATTCCGACATTTCTTTTATTAATGCGTCCGGCGACAGCACTACCCCATTACCGATGAGGCATTGGACATTTTCACGCAGCACGCCCGAGGGGATGAGATGCAAAACCGTTTTCTTCCCACCAATCACCAAAGTGTGACCCGCGTTATGCCCACCCTGAAACCGCACCACGGCCTGTGCGCTTTCGGTGAGCAAATCAACAATTTTACCTTTACCTTCATCGCCCCATTGGGAGCCGAGAACTACAACACTTTTACCCATGATTGGTATCACCCATTAACTGCCATAAATTTCCTGTCTCCGCGCCCTCTTGCACCAACTGCGTCGCAGAAGCAGGAATGACTTGCCCGGTCATTACCACACGCCGACCACTGGCACGCAGACGCTCCACGGCGCCGAGCAGACGGGCATCGGCATAGTCTGCGGGGGCATAAATTGTGGCTAATTGAAGCGCCGGCTCATGATAAAAGCGCAGCAATTCCCGCAGATCGGTTGAAAAACCGGTCGCCGGGCGCGCCCGACCAAAAGCCTCACCAATTTCGTCGTACCGACCACCGCGTGCAATTTCACGTCCCACCCCATGCGCATAGGCTGCGAAAACCAATCCCGTTTGATAGTGGTACCCATGGAGCTCGGATAAATCAACCAGAACGGACACTTGCGGGAAATTTTGTTCAACCAAGGTGGCAATGTGGTGCAAACGATCCAGTGCACGGCGCATCACCGGATTCATGACCTCTGCCAAAACCTGATCGGCTTGCGCCAACACATCCCGCCAATCGCCGTTCAATCGCCCGAGTGCCATCAGGGCATTTTGCACAGCAGGCGCGAGGTTCCGCATGGCCAGCAATGCATGAATATCGGCAATCGATTTGCGCTGCAACGCATCACGAGCAATTTCCTCATCCTCGGCATTCAGACCGGCCTGCCTTGCGAGCTCGCCGAACACATCGACATGCCCTAAATCGAGCACGACACACTCAATTCCCGCCATGTGCAGCAAACGCAACATCAGGCTGATAATTTCCAGATCACCCTCGACAGCGGCCACACCATATAACTCGGCACCAACCTGCATGGGCGTTCGGCTGCCGCCCAATCCATCAGGGCGCGCACGAACCACGGTGCCGAGATAGCACAAACGTCGCTCGGTTTCCGGTTTCATGCTGTGTGCATCAATCCGGGCGATTTGCGGCGTCATATCCGCGCGCAAACCCAATTGACGGCCGGTCAGACCATCGGTCATCTGCAGCGTATCGAGCGAGAGGTCCTCGCCCGCGCCCACCAGGAGCGAATCCACGAACTCCACCAATGGTGGAATCACCAAGTCATAGCCGGCGACATGAAACTGTTGTAATAGCGCCGTACGCAATTGCTCTACTCGACGTGCCTGCTCGGGCAGCAATTCATCGATACCCGCCGGCAAGGCCCAGCGCGACAGTTTGTGTGACATATAACTTCCTGAAACTCAAATCATTTTTGATAGCGCAAGCCTATATTAAACAGGCAGTTGCAATCGCCAGCCACAAAAAATCCAAGCAGGCAACACCCGCTTGGATCAGATATTACTTAGTGGTGCGCGAAAAAGACGAGCGCCGCACCAATCAGAAGAACGACCAAAGCTCCCCCACGCAAGGTCTTGTCTGGCGTTTGGGCCAATTGCATGGCCGCCTGACGATAGCCCTTGGGACTCACGAAAGGCAGCATGGCTTCAATAATCAAAACAAGTCCCAATACCTGAAGCCATTGACCATCCACAATTTACCCCACTTGGTTCGGCTTTATTGACCAAAACGCACCCTTACTGCTTTGCGCTCGGCTCGTTAGGGCTACGGAAATACCGGAAAAACGGGCTGCTGGGATTCAATACGAAGGTGTCTCCGCCATTGCCGAATGCTTGCTTGTAGGCCTCAAGACTGCGGTAAAACGCGAAAAACTTCGGATCCTGCCCATAGGCTTTGGCATAGGTCGCTGCCGCCTCGGCATCACCAGCGCCGCGAATTTCGGCGGCTTGACGATTGGCCTCGGCTAAAATCACATCCCGCTGACGGTCGGCGTCTGACGTAATTTTCTTGGCCTGCTCTTCCCCGCGTGAACGAATGGATTGCGCCACGGCAAACCGCTCTTTTTCCATCCGGGAATAGACTGATTTACGCACTTCCTGAGGCAGCTCAATTTGCATAATGCGCACATCGCTGATTTTAATACCCAAGCCTTGCATATCCCGGTTGGTGGTTTCAATCACATTGCGCATGAATTGGTCCCGATCACCGGACACCACTTCGTTGACCGTGCGGCTGGAGATCTGGCTCTTCATGGCATCCCGCACGATTTGATCCATCCGGTTCATGGCAATCCGCTCTTCGCCGCGCGTGGCCCTATAGAAATCTGCCGCATTCACGATTTGCCACTTAATGTAGTAATCCACCACCAGGTTTTTCTTTTCGCTGGTTAAAAATCGCTCTGGCTGGGAGGTCATGGTCAATACCCGCTTATCAAACAGCTTCACCGTGTTGATAAAAGGCAATTTGAGATGCAGGCCAGGTTGAAAACTGTCTTTGATAATTTCACCCAACCGGAACTCCAGCGCCGTTTGGTATTGTTTAACTTGGAATGTCGCGGTGGCAAACAAAAATACAACCACGGCGATGACGGGTAAAACCATCCGATTAATCATATTCATGGGGCATTCCTCGTGCGCAAATCGCTCCGGTTATCGCTGGTCACACTGCCGCGCGCGCTGCTGTTATCAGTTGCGCTGGGCTGAGCGGGCAAAGGTAAAGACAACGGATCAATCGGCGTCTTGACCGCTGGCGCCGTACGTTGATCGCCGCCCAAGGGCAGATAAAACACATTATTCGACTGGCCTGAATCAATGATAACGCTCTTGTTTTTCGCCAACACGCCCGCAACGGTATCGAGATACATACGCTCACGGGTTAAATCAGGTGCCATTTGATACGACTTCAAGAGCTGTTCAAAGCGAGAGGCTTCACCCAATGCCGCATTGGTTACCTGGGATTGATAGCCTTTGGATTGCTCATCAATTTGCGCAGCTTCACCCCGGGCTTGAGGGATGATCTTGTTTGAATAAGCAGACGCTTCACTGATGTAACGCTGCTCGTCTTCACGCGCCCGAATGGCATCTTCAAATGCAGGCTGAACCGCTTCCGGCGGCTGTACATCCTGCAGATTCACCGACTGCACCTTAAGACCGGTATCGTAACCGTTCAGCATTTCCTGCATGCGATCACGCACCAGGCTGGCAATTTCCGTCCGACCGTCGGTCAAGACATTGTCCATTTTCTTGGAACCGATGACTTCACGAATCGCACTTTGCATGACATCCGACAAGGTGCCATCAGGATCTCGCACATTGAATAAATACTTCACGGGATCGGCAATGACAAACTGGCTGCCAATGCGCACTTCCACGATATTCTCATCATTGGTGAGCGCTGACATCTTCAATTGTTTATCGCGGAATTCATCAACATTGACTTTAATCACCGACCCGATGGGGTACGGCAAATGCCAATGCGGACCGGCCGTCGTGGTGTCCGTGTACTTGCCAAACTGCAATTCGATGCCGCGTTGACCCGCGTCAATGGTGTAAATACCCGAGAGCAACCAGACACCAACCAACAGTGCCGCAATAACCGCGACGCCCTTCGTGCCGCCCGCACCGCCCATAGCACCACCAAATTTCTGCTGCAGACGATTAATGGCCTCATCGATATTGGGCGGTTTGCCGCTGCGGCGCGGGTTTGACCAAGGATCCTGATCCTTGCCACCACCACCTGGTTCATTCCAAGCCATGCGTATTTACTCCGGGATATTGGGCACTACCGCTGTGCGCTATGACAAAAATTGAATTCAAAACGACACATAAGTTTAGTGATGGCGTCATCAAGTCGCAAGTTAATTGGCTAAATTCTTTACCCAACCCAAAGCCGATGCGGGCATTGCTCTGGCCTTTCGCCTGGTAAGGAGCTGACGCGCCAAACCTTGGCACGCCATTGGTGCTGAAACCATACCCAAGGCCATTTGCCCCACAGCCTTACGTTAAATCGAGACATTTAACCCAATAAAATCTATTAATAACCTTGATATTCATATAGTTAAAATTGGCACATCACATGCTTTAAGGCCTCTGCATTAAAAAATGCCAAACAACAAAACCGGAGGAGCGCACTATGAATGAAATGCTTGGGCTGTACCCGCAGTGGTATGTGCCCGGAATTGGTACGGCATGGGTGATGGGCATTATCGGCACGATTCATGTGCTGGCATCCCACACCTCGGTCGGTGCGGCTTGGCTGTTTGCCTTGCTGGCGACGAAATCGGTGGCTGAAAACAAACCGGAAATCATGGTGTATCTGAAAAGGTATGGCATGTTTTTGCTGGTTTTTTCGTACATCATCGGCTCGGTCACAGGGCCTGGAATCTGGTATTCGGTGACGGTGGCCAGCCCGCGCGGCATCAGCGGCCTGATTCACAACTTCGTGTGGCTGTGGGCAAGTGAGTGGGTGTTTTTCTTTGTCGAGGTCATCGGCGTGTACGCCATGGTTTATCTCATCGGGAAAATCGACAACAAAACTTATCTCAAGCTGGCGTGGTCGTTTGCGGTGGCATCGTGGGCAACGATGATTCTGATCGTGCCGATTTTAAGCTTCATGATGTGGCCGGGTAATGATCGCTGGTATCACACTGGTTCTACCTTTGATGCAGCATTCAACCTTAATTATTTTGCCCATTTAGGAATTCGCACCGCATTTATGTTTGCTGTGGCCGGTGCGGTGGGCGGCATTATCGCTGCGACAATGAAAGATCGGGAAACCCGCATCGAAATTACCCGCTTCTTATCAAAAATGGGCTTGGCGGGTATGTTTTTAATGATCGTGATGTTTATGTGGTACACCGCGACCTTACCGCCGAATGCGCGCTTGATTATGGATACGCAGATGATGCCGAAATACGGCAGCACGCTCGCCGCGCTGTTGATTGCCACCTTGATTTATTTCGGGCTTACCGCCTGGAAGCCCTTGCAATTGCGTCAAGGCTTTGCCATCGCCATGACCTTTGCGATTGGTCTGTTCGGCTTGTGGCCGGAAGAGCGCTCGCGTGAATCCATGCGTAAGCCGTACGTCGCCGGGCAATACATTTATTCGAACCAGTTCTTTTCGCGCGATGTGCCGGGCAAGGGTGTGATCTCGGATATGCCGCTCATTGCAGAAAAAGGCGTGTTGGCGACGGATTATTTCATACCCGCGGAGCTGCGTACCATCACGCCTGAAAATCAATTGCGCGCCGGCGAGTTGCTCACCCGCGTGATGTGCGCCAACTGCCATAGCCTGGAACCCGACGGTGCGCTGCGGCCATTGCCAGCCTTACTCGGCCATTCGGATGAACCGAAAATGATTAAAGCCTATCTCGATGGCGCGCTGTATCACGGCATGATTCCGTACATGCCAAAAATGCCGTTGCCGGATGATGAGCGCGCGGCCATGGCGTTGTATATCGCCTCGTTATCCGCACCGCAACCGCCAGTTATCGCGGCGAACCCAGCCAAACCTATTCAACAAGGAGTCAACTAATGGATGCCGCTACCACCGCCAGCATGCTGCATACCTTGCAAGATCCAACGGGCATTCCGTCGCACCCGCTGATTTTTCAGGTATTAATGGTATTTACTTGGATACCACATATTTTATTTGTGAATATCAGTCTTGGTGCCGCGCTGATGGGTTTGTACGCCTTGACCAAACGACAAGACCCGCACTGGCAATTGTTTTCTGAGGCCATGACCAAGGTCGCCAAAGTCGGCGTTTCATTGCTGATCGTTTTGGGCGTAGCACCGCTCTTGTTCACTCAAACCATTTATGACCCACAGTGGTACGCATCCAATGTATTGTCAGCGGCTTGGGTAATTGGGTTTATTTTTACGCTCACCATCGGTTATCTCGCCTGGTTCACGTTTTATATGAAGAATCACGGCGGCCATGCCCCCGTATGGGCATTCTGGCTCGGTGTGCTTGGCCTGTCGATGTTCCTGCTCGATGGCTTCATCATGCATGTTTTGGCCTATCAAGGGCTACATCCTGAGCAATGGTTGGCGTGGTATACGCCGGGCGGCAAGGTCGATATGTCCGGCACCGGCATTCATGCGTATGAACTGCCGCGTTTTGGCTTCTTTATGGCGATGAGCGTGACCGTGTTTGGCGCGTTTCTGGTCGCGTATGGCGATTACTTCAAAGTGCGTGCTGATCGTGCACCTGCATATCTTGCCTTTGCGCGGGGATTGGGCACAAAAATCGCCCTCACGGGCGCCGTGCTGCAATTGCTCTTTTTGCTGTGGTGGTTGATGGATGTTCCGGCCGGTATCCACATTTGGAGTCATCCGATGACCTGGCTGCTTCTGGCCTATCTGGGTGTGTTGGTCGCGGCGATGTGGCTGGCACGGAACAAAGCCGAAGGCCAAGGCTATCGGCTTATGGCCTTGAGTGTGGGCATGGCGGCGCTGGTGGCCATTTTCCGCGAGGTGTTGCGCATGGCCTATATGAGCCCGTTCCACTACAACATCCTGGATTACACAGTGCATTGGGATGTGCCGTCCTTTGCTTTATTCCTGTTCACCATGATCGGCGTGGGCGGCTTGATGGGCGGCTTCATCATCACCTTGGTGTACAAGGCCGGGCGCGTGCAGGGCGCCTATCAGGCCGATGCGGGCGTTTCCAAACTCGGAACAGGCTCACTGGCCTCAACCGTGATCTGGGTGGCGGCATTCCTCGGCGTGGGCATCTGGATTTGGCTGCGTAATAACGGCTAAACCATCAAAGTTAATGCGGCTCAGAATCACTCTGAGCCGATTGAAATCAATTCGAATTTCCTGAGGAAACAAACCATGAAACGACTCATTTTAGTTGGCGCCTTAAGCCTCATCCCCACCATCAACGCACTGGCCGCCGATATTGC
Organism: Pseudomonadota bacterium; assembly: GCA_021801265.1. Classification (GTDB taxonomy): domain Bacteria; phylum Pseudomonadota; class Gammaproteobacteria; order Halothiobacillales; family Halothiobacillaceae; genus Halothiobacillus. The sequence continues at coordinate 530,294 of JAJYYE010000010.1, forward strand.
CGCGGGCGAAAAGAAAGCCGCCGTGTGTCTGGCCTGCCACGGCAAAGATGGCCACTCGGTGATTAGAACCTACCCCAATCTTGCCGGGCAGCATCCCGAGTACCTGATTGATGCACTCAAAGGCTACCGCGACGGCGCGCGCACCAATCCGATCATGGTGCCCATGGCCAAAGCCCTGTCCGATGAAGATATGCAGAATATCGCGGCCTATTTTGCGCAATTTAAATAAACTGCCGATGTCCGCTAAACCCTAACCCGCCGTTGCGGGATATGTGCATCACAGCCCCGATCAACCTCCGGTTTTCGGGGCGTGTTCATGTTGCAGATACGCTTGCAGCTCGGGATGATGCTTTTGCCATTGTGACCAGCGGGCTTGGGTGAGCCTTAAGCTCATTTGCCAACCGGGCTCGGCCACGCCTTCATCCTGCCATTGCTCAGTGAGCACGGAACCCTCGTCGATCAGCCGAGCGCGTAATCCACCCTGTGTAACCGGTAAAAACACATTCACCGTGACCCGAATTGGACTCAAGCGCTCAAGCAGCGCTTGGCGCAATTCGTCCATGCCTAAACCGGTGCGGGCAGAAACCCACACGCGCTCAATCTCCCCGGCTTCGTTCCGGTCGATTTGCGGCGCGCGGCCTTCAATCTGGTCGATTTTGTTCATGACAGTCAGCCGAGGCAGACGATCCGCACCAATTTCCTTGAGCACCACATCCACATCGGTCATTTGCCGGTCGCGCTCGTCACTGGCCGCATCGACCACATGGATCAGTAAATCGGCCTCTAGTGTTTCTTCTAAGGTTGAGCGGAAGGCTGTCACCAATTCGGTCGGCAAGTGACGAATAAAGCCCACGGTATCGGCCAGCACCAAAGGCTGGTTGGGGGCGAGTTCCATGCGGCGCAGGGTGGTATCGAGGGTCGCAAACAACTGATTGGCCGCGAAGGTATCAGCAGATGTTAAGGCATTGAACAAAGTGGATTTTCCGGCATTGGTATAACCCACCAGTGACACCAGCGGCACGTCAGAGCGTTGCCGACCCTTGCGGCCTTCCAAGCGTTGGCGGCGCACTTTGGCAATACGCTCTTGCAATTGCTTGATCCGATCATGAATGAGGCGGCGGTCGAGTTCGAGCTGGGTTTCACCGGGGCCACGCAAGCCGATCGCGCCACCGCGCTGGCTATCAAGATGCGTCCATCCACGAACCAAGCGCGTGGACAGATGCTTGAGCTGGGCGAGCTCCACCTGCAATTTCCCTTCGTGCGAACGGGCACGCTGCGAAAAAATATCGAGAATCAAGCCGGTGCGATCCAGCACGCGACATTCCAGTAATTTTTCGAGATTGCGCTCCTGTGAGGGCGAAAGCTGGGCATTGACCACCACTAAATCTGCCTCAGTGGCGCGCACCAGTTCGGCCAATTCCTCGGCCTTGCCTTTGCCGATATACAAGCGCGGATCGGGTGCTTCGCGGCTGGCTAAACAGACCCCAAGGATGCTGCCGCCAGCGGAATCGACCAGTTCCCGGAATTCATCAAGGTCTTCCGCTCGACTGGCTTGACGGGATACCACATGCAGCAGAACCGCGTGCTCCCCGCCTTCGTGCCGTTCAAAAAATTGCATTACAGGCCATCACCACCTGCGTGCGCGGATTTTACGGCGGGTTGGCTTTCCCCGTCATCATCAAAATCAAATTGAATTTCACGCGTGGGCACAATGGTACTGATCGCGTGCTTGTACACCAGTTGACTCACATTGTTTTTGAGCAAAACCACAAAGTTATCGAACGAGTCGATCTGACCCTGCAATTTGATGCCATTGCGCAGGTAAATCGACACGGGCACGTGCTCACGACGTAGGGCGTTTAAATAAGGTTCTTGAAGTGATTGGGCTTTTGCCATGGTATTTTCCTCAATTATCGTTGGCCGCTTCCGTTGCGGGGTTCGTTTTTTAAAATCCACTGGTGAATTAGCGTATCACGCCGCGCGGATAAACCGCGTGATGAAATCGTAACTTGCGGAATCATCTCTAGTGAATCCCCGAACGGCATCAGAGTGCGGCTTAACCACTGAGTTCCGCCGCTCGGATAATTTTAGTCATCTCGGTCAGAAGATTGGCGCGCTGGGCCGTGGGGAAGAATTGCGTCGTCGTCTGACCGCGCATCCAAGTGATTTGGCGTTTGGCTAATTGACGGGTGGCGGTAATCGCCAAGGTACGCATGGCGCTCACATCCGTTCGCCCCTCAAGATAATCCCATACTTGACGATAGCCCACGGCGCGAATCGAGGGCAGCGCGGGGTGCAAATCCCCACGTGCGCGCAAGGCGGAAACCTCATCAATCAGCCCTGCTGCCAGCATCTGATCGAACCGCCCCGCCATCGCTTCGCGGGCATGGGCACGCGAGGACGGCCAGAGTCCAAACCGATGCACTACCTTGCCCGCCAGCGGTGAAATGGGGAGATTTTCCTGCTGCCACTGACTCAGAGATCGCCCGGTGGCTCGGAATACTTCCAGCGCCCGTCCAATGCGTTGCGGATCGTTCGGGTGCACTCGGGAAGCCACGATGGGATCAATTAACTGCAATTGAGCGTGCAAGGCCGGCCAACCCAACTGCTGCGCTTCTCGCTGAACTTCGGCACGCAGATCGGGCGCGCTTGCGGGTAATTCAGATAGCCCCTCAAGCAAAGCCTGAAAATACATCATGGTGCCACCGACCAATAGGGGCACCATGCCCGCCGCTTGCGCCGCTGTAACCGCGGCCAGCGCATCTTCGCAAAACGCGCGCACCGAATAGGGTTCAGCCGGATCACAGATATCCACCAACGCATGCGGAAACTCTGCCAGCACGTCGGTCCCGGGCTTGGCGGAGCCGATATCCATGCCGCGATAAATCATCACGGAATCGACACTGATCAAGCGAATGGGATACTGTGCAGCCAGCTCAAGTGCGACCGCAGTCTTACCCGAGGCGGTGGGGCCGAGCAAGGCCAGAATCGGTTGTGTTGAACCGGGTACGGTTGTCATTACTGTCCCCGCATAAATAGTCGGTCGAGATCAGTCATCGAGAGCTGCCGCCAGGTTGGGCGACCATGATTACATTGATCGGCACGCTCGGTCCGTTCCATATCCCGCAGGAGCACATCCATCTCCGGGCGAGTGAGGATGCGATTGGCCCGCACGGAGCCATGGCAGGCCATGCGTGAAAGCACCGCATTGATTGGCTCAGTCAATACGGGCTGAGGTTCATCCCAAAAGATCTGCTCTTCAATTAACGCCGTAAACAGGGTGCGTGCCAAGGCTTCGGCATCAGCATGGCGTAATAACGCCGCCAGCGCCGATACCCGAATGCGGGTGGGAGCAATGCGCTCCAGCACCACGCCAAGACGAGCGAAAGTCTCCACTTGCTCAGCATAGTGCTCGGCTTCGCGCTCGGATACACTAAAACTCACCGGCAATAACAGCGGCTGAATGGTCATCTGCTCCGCAGCAAACGCCGTTTTCAGTCGCTCATAGGTAATGCGCTCCGCCGCCGCATGGGCATCGACGATCACAAGTCCCTGAGCGTTTTGCGCCAAAATATAGACACCATGCAGATGCGCCACGGCATAGCCGAGCGGCGGAATTTGCGCGGCACCCCCTTCCTTCACGCCGAACCGTTCGCCTGGTGGATTGCCCAGGTGTTCACTTTGCACCGAGGCCAATACCGCGGCTGTCGGCGGGGGAAGGGATGGTGTGGTGCTCGCCGCCAGTAAATTGAGATACCCCTGCGTAGCGGTGGGGGGGATACGCGCATTGATCACATCAACGTTTGCGCGGGGCAAAGCGGTGCCAATAACAGCGGGAGATGCCGCTCCCTGGGCCGGATCACCGTGTATCGCCCCCATCGCGGCGTCCACGCCCTGAGCGAGCGCGCGATGAATTTCACGGAATAAAAAGTCCTGCACCGCACGGGCATCCCGAAAACGCACTTCGGCTTTGGTGGGATGCACATTGACATCCACCACGCGCGGATCCAGCTCCAGCGCTAATACATAGGCCGGCTGGCGCGCATGGTGCAACACATCGGCGTAGGCGCGGCGAATCGCAAAGCCGATCAAGCGATCACGCACAATGCGCCCGTTCACGAAAAACAATTGCTGATCGGTGGATGCCCGAGCATAGGCCGGATCAGCTATCCAACCGCTTAAATTCAAACCCGATGCGACTGAATCAATGCGCCGCGCACGCACTAAAAATGCCGCACCCAAGAGGGCACCAATACGCCCGGGTAATTGCGCGACACTCTGTGCAGGGTCAACCGGCGGCAGCTCGAATAGGCTGCGACCTTGATGGGTGAGTGAAAACCCCAAGCTGGGATGCGCCAAGGCAAAACGGCGCATTAATTGGTCAATTTGCGCAAACTCGGTGCGGTCAGTACGCAAAAATTTGCGCCTTGCCGGGGTATTATAAAACAAACCGGCCACCGCCACCGTCGTACCCACAGGATGCGCTGCAGGTTTGGGTTGAGCCGATTCCGTGGGGGCAAGCGCCCAGCCATGAGGCGTATTAACCTGACGAGAGGTGATGCTGACCCGCGCAATCGAGGAAATGCTGGCCAGCGCTTCGCCGCGAAACCCCATACTCGAAACCGCTTCAAGATCGTCCAATGAACGAATTTTACTGGTCGCATGGGCGGCGAACGCAAGGGGCAAGTCGTCCCGTGCCAGCCCGCCGCCATCGTCTCGTACGGTGATGAGTCGTGTGCCGGCATCTTCAACACATACGTCAATTCGGCGCGCACCGGCATCAATCGCATTTTCGACCAATTCTTTCACCACACTCGCAGGACGCTCAACTACTTCGCCAGCGGCGATTTGGTTAATGAGTGCGGGTGGCAGACGAGCAATAGCAGGCATGAATTTCCGAGAATGTTAAGCAGAAGGCGCATTTTCACCGCCTGAGCTCAGAAACACAAATGGAAAGCCCGGGGAAAATGAGACGGGGGATGCCGCACATAAGCGGGAAAGCGGCTTTTAGTCGTGCGCGCTACAGCATCGCATAATGGGTTCCTTCAGGCGCGCGGGCGGCGTAATAGGTATTAATCCCGTCCAGAATTGAGCGGGCGATTTCGTTCTGGTACTTAACGGTTCGCAAACGCGCTTCTTCCTCTGGATTACTGATAAACGCGCTTTCCACCAAAATTGAGGGAATATCGGGCGATTTCAGCACCACAAATCCCGCTTGCTGTACCCGTTTTGAGTGCAAATCTGTCACATCTCCGATTTGACCGAGCACGCGATGGGCGAAATCCAGACTATTTTCTAGCGTTTTCGTTTGCGATAAATCCAACAACACCGAAGCAACATCTTGATCGTGATCGGAAATTGAAGCGCCGCCGACGAAATCGGCCTCGTTCTCGCGATTCGCCATCCAGCGTGCAGCCTCCGAAGTCGCGCCATGCTGGCTCAAACAAAACACCGAAGCACCGCGCGCGGAAGTCACCCGGAAGGCGTCCGAATGTACCGATATGAATAAATCCGCTTTGGCATTACGGGCAATCGCCGTACGCCCCCGCAGATGAATGAATCTGTCTGAATCACGGGTCATCACCGGGCGCAAACCGGGCGCAGCGGCCACCATATCGCGTAACCGGCGGCCAATATCCAACACGATATGTTTTTCTTTCGTGCCGCGATGCCCCATAGCGCCGGGATCTTTACCACCGTGCCCCGGATCAATCGCCACCACCAGCTCACGAAATGTACGACCGGTTTGAATTTTGGGTTTGCTTTCCGGGTCGGCCGTTTCTTTAGCAACCAGCGTCACCGCTTTATCGTGAGGCAAATCAACTACCAAACGATAACCCATGCCACCACCCGGTGGCAAAAGCACCAACCGCGGCTTAACTGCGGCTTTCAAATCGAACACCAAACGCAGGTTAGTGCCATCCTGAATCCCCACGCGCAAGCCGTTGACAACGGAACCCGCAGGCACGGAAGGAATCTCGAGATGCTGCGCTTCGGTTCCGGTTAAATCCACCACCACTCGGGGGGGATTATCGAGACTGAACGTTTTGTAATCGAGTGGTCCATTCACATTAAACACGTAGCGGGTGTAATCCGGCTGGCGCGAGGTTTGCACCGCATCAATAAAGCGCGCCGCCAAGACCTTCTCGGGCGCAACCAAACCAAAAACCGCCGAGCTGGTGCCCAACACAGCACCCAAAAATTTCCGGCGATCCCAAGGACTCGAGGAATTATCAAACATGATTTCACCCTCACCAACGTGTTCAACTAATCAGAACTACTCAGCAGTGAGTAGTCCACTTGGTTACATTTTGAACATAATTATATATTTTTCAAGTTTTCTAATTAGATAGCGCACTATTCTAAAGCAGAAACTCGCAAAGAACCCCACATTACCTCGGGTGATATAACAAATAAAACACCAGATGTTGTGCTTTTTCAAAAAGACAACACAGAACAATTCAAATAAATTTTGTCGTGAAGCGCAATCTGACCGCGCGGGTTACCGGTACATGGCGGCCGGTCATAGCGTAACTCGCCATAAAAAACGCCCCGAATTTCGGGGCGTTTTGCCTGTTCAATCGCTTGGTGCGAGTCGCCATCGAGTCAATCGATAGCGGGCGTGAATTACATCATGCCGCCCATGCCGCTCATATCACCGCCGCCTTGTCCTTGCGAATCATGTTTTGGCAATTCGGCGATCATGCACTCGGTGGTCAACATCAAACCCGCAACCGACGCCGCGTTTTGCAGCGCCGTGCGCGTGACTTTAGTTGGATCCAGAATACCCATTTCGATCATGTCACCGAAGGTACCGTTCGAGGCATCGTAACCGAAGTTACCTGAGCCAGAACGTACTTGGTTCACGATCACAGACGGCTCGTCACCGCAGTTGGTCACGATTTGACGCAGGGGCTCTTCCATCGCACGCATGGCGATGGTGATACCGGTATTTTGATCGGCATTGGCACCGGTCAAGCCACGGATTGATTCGAGCGCGCGAATCAGCGCGACGCCACCGCCGGGCACGACGCCTTCTTCAACCGCTGCACGCGTTGCATGCAAGGCATCATCCACACGATCTTTCTTCTCTTTCATCTCAACTTCAGTGGTCGCGCCGACTTTAATCACTGCAACGCCGCCCGCCAATTTAGCGATGCGCTCTTGCAGTTTTTCTTTGTCGTAATCGGAGCTGGTGGTTTCGATTTGCGCACGAATTTGTGTCACACGACCTTCGATGTCGCCTTTAGCACCCGCACCACCGATGATGATCGTGTTTTCTTTGCTCACGACAATCCGCTTCGCCCGGCCCATGTCATCCAGCGTGATTTTCTCGAGGCTCAAACCCACTTCATCAGAAATGACCTGGCCACCGGTCAAAATTGCGATGTCTTGCAGCATCGCTTTACGACGGTCACCGAAGCCTGGGGCCTTAACCGCAGCCACTTTCACGATACCGCGCATCACGTTGATGACTAAAGTCGCCAACGCTTCGCCTTCAATATCTTCAGCAACAATCAACAACGGCTTACCGGCTTTAGCCGCACCTTCGAGTGCGGGTAACAATTCGCGGATGTTGCTGATTTTTTTGTCGTGCAGCAGGATGTAGGGGTCTTCCAGCTCAACCGACATGGTTTTCTGATTGTTCACAAAATAGGGTGAGAGGTAGCCGCGATCGAACTGCATGCCTTCAACGACATCCAGCTCATTCTCAAAGCCCGAACCTTCTTCAACCGTAATCACGCCGTCTTTGCCGACTTTCGCCATAGCATCAGAAATAATCTTGCCAATACTTTCATCGGAGTTCGCAGAAATTGTCGCAACTTGCGCAATCGCTTTATTGTCGGCGCAGGGTTTGGAGATTTTTTTCAGCTCTTCAACCGCCGCAATCACGGCTTTATCAATACCGCGTTTCAAATCCATCGGATTCAAGCCAGCCGCAACAGCTTTCAAGCCTTCACGCACAATCGCCGCTGCCAATACGGTAGCAGTCGTGGTGCCGTCGCCCGCGATATCATTGGTTTGCGAGGTGACTTCTTTCACCATCTGCGCGCCCATGTTCTCAAATTTATCTTCGAGCTCAATTTCACGCGCGACGGTTACACCGTCTTTGGTCACGTGCGGCGCACCGAAACTTTTTTCGATGACGACGTTGCGGCCCTTCGGCCCCAAGGTGACTTTGACGGCATCAGCCAACACATTGACGCCACGCAACATGCGGTCGCGAGCAGAACTGGAAAAACGAACTTCTTTAGCAGCCATGTGAGATTGCTCCTTTAAATTAATGTGAAAAGAACGGGGGGAAATTAGCCTTCAATCACGGCCAACAGGTCATCTTCGCCCATCATCAGCAGCTCTTCGCCATCGACTTTAACTTTGGTGCCTGCATATTGGCTAAACAAGACTTGATCGCCAACTTTCACACCCATGGGGCGGATTTCACCCTTGTCGTTACTCTTGCCGGGGCCGGCCGCAACCACTTCACCCCGATTGGGTTTTTCAGCAGCAGAATCAGGCAACACGATACCGAACGCCGTTTTGCGTTCTTCTTCGACGCGCTTGATCAAAACCCGGTCATGTAAGGGACGAATTTTCATTAAAATCACTCCGTATCAAGTTCTAGTTAAATAATTGCCTACCCGCCGCGCGCAACGAATAGGCGCCAATTACGAATGCTCAACATGGGGGTAGCCAAACTAAATTCAAGAGGCAAATTTCGAGCGCCCCTAAACTCTTGAGCAAAATCTTGCGATCAACACCTGAAGAAACTCATTCCACCGCGCGATACGACAAAAACGGATCGCTGGATTAAAACTTCACGATATACTGAAACGAAGTCCATTTTACCCATCCCAAGGAAATCACATCATGGCCAGCACCCCCATTCAAATCCCGCAGGGCGAACGCATTCACGTGGATGCCAGCGGCGTGCTGAAGGTTCCCAACCACCCCATCATCCCGTTCATTGAAGGCGATGGGATTGGTGTGGATATCACCCCCGTCATGAAAAAAGTCATCGATGCGGCGGTGTCCAAAGCCTACGGCAGCACGAAAAAAATTGCCTGGATGGAAGTGTATGCCGGTGAAAAAGCCACCACCGTATACGCCAATGACAAAAGTGGACTGCCGACGGAAACCATGGCCGCCGTACGCGATTATGTCGTGTCTATCAAAGGCCCGCTCACCACGCCTGTCGGCGGCGGGATTCGTTCGCTTAACGTCGCCCTGCGCCAGCAACTCGACTTATACGTTTGCCTGCGCCCGGTGCGCTACTTCAAAGGCACACCCAGCCCGCTCAAGCACCCGGAAAAAACCGAAATGGTCATCTTCCGCGAAAACTCTGAAGATATTTACGCAGGCATCGAATGGGCTGCTGGCACGCCGGAAGTCAAGAAAGTCATCGATTTCCTGCAAAACGAAATGGGCGTGACCAAAATCCGCTTCCCCGACAGCTCCAGCATCGGCATCAAACCCGTCTCGCGCGAAGGCACCGAGCGGCTCGTGCGCAAAGCGATGGAGTATGTCATCGAGAACGACCGCAGCTCCCTCACCCTCGTTCACAAAGGCAACATCATGAAGTTCACCGAAGGCGGCTTCAAAAACTGGGGCTACGACTTGGTGAAACGCGAATTCGGGGCAGTCGAGACTGGGGGTGGCTGGTGCCAATGCAAAAACCCGAAAACCGGCCGCGACATCGTCATCAAAGATGGCATTGCCGATGCGTTCCTTCAGCAAATCCTGCTCAAACCCGAAGACTATGACGTGATCGCCACCCTGAACCTGAACGGCGATTACATATCCGACGCGCTGGCCGCCCAAGTCGGCGGCATCGGCATTGCACCGGGCGCGAATATGTCGGACACCATTGCCATGTTCGAGGCCACCCACGGCACCGCACCGGATATCGCCGGTAAAAATCTGGCCAACCCCGCCTCGCTCATTCTCTCTGCCGAAATGATGCTGCGGCACATGGGTTGGTTCGAAGCCGCCGATTTGGTCATCCGAGGCGTGGAAGGTGCGATTGCCAGCAAGCGCGTCACCGGCGACTTCGCCCGCTTGATGGACGATGCCACCCAGATCGGCAGCGATACGTTTGGCGACGAGATGATTAAATACATGGGCTAATTGGCTCCTCCGTTCAATCAGAACAGCCTGCATCTCGCAGGCTGTTTCGTCTGAGCTTCCTATTCAAATTCGCCAAAAATCAGGAGCACATGATGGATCTACAACCCGAAGTCTGGGTCGAGCCGGAAATGGATGAGTACCCCGCAACCTATGCCATCCCGACTGCAACGGGCAGAATTTAGCCGCAGGTCGGACTGTGATAGGATGCGCGCATCAAGTCTACGTAGCTCAGTTGGATAGAGCGAGCCCCTCCTAAGGGCTAGGTCGGGGGTTCAATTCCCTCCGTGGACACCAACAACTTACACCTAATATATCCCTGATAGTTTATGCCGTAAAATACCGTGTTTCTGTACCTTTTTTCGGCCATTTTCAGCCGGAATTGCACCCGTAAAATCCGCCCGTAACCACCTGAAAATGCCGCTTTGGAAGGGGTGCGCGTTTTTCAATTTGCACCCGATAAAAACCACTTAACCGGGCTTGGTGTCGTCGATCCGCTTAATGGGGTTGTTTTGCAAACAGCGCCGAGTGTGATGAATGCCATTCATCAGCTATTCATTTTTGCCGCCAAACCGCATCAGTTCTATTATGCGGTAACAGGGCATGACGGGAGTTCCTCCGCAATCTCAAAGGCAAATGGTGGCTTTGGTGCACGCGGGTCGCAAACCTGCCGAGTTGACTTAAGCGTTTGGTTGTCCTGTCTGCAGCATTCAGGATTGGGTGGCGAAATCGGCGGCGCCTGCCGAATTTTGGCATCGCCACTGTGTCGCGCCGAGCGCGATGAATTGATCAAACGGCGCAAGTAACATGGGGCGGGCTACGCCTGCTGCGCATTCGATATTCCGGCAAAGGCTACAGCCTGGTTTACGCACAACGGTGTGATCAAACCTGAGTGATTTACCCGTTGATTCAAGTGAATCAGGCTGCATTTCCCGTGGCGCAGATGTGCCGCGTATTGGCCGTATCCTAGTGGCTTTTATGACTGGTGTGATTGGCCGCCCTCTGCACGAGCGCAGGCGCGGATCACCGAGCAGATCAGTGGCATTTATCAGGCATCAGATAAAACCGATGGCATACCACGGGTACTGAGCTTTGACACAAAAAAGCCCCACGAAGGGGCTTGATATCAGTACAAATTCATCTCGCATTCAGGCCTGGCTTGAATGCGAGGGGACTGGGCCAAGAGCAACCCTTTCGTAAAAAGCACCACATTCATAAAAGGACAGATATGGCACTCACTCGGCAAAACAAGCTGCAGTGAGCACTTTATTGACCTGGAATATGTCCATTGAATGTGATGACATAAGGCACGGAATTCGTCCCGGAGCTCGAACTTGCCTGATTGTTACACTGGAATGTCGAACTCATGTCGTCGAACGGATAGGTATAACAGGTCGGGCATGATTTCTTCAGCCAGGCGATGCTCGGCAAAACATACGCACTCCAGTTGTAGCTGGAGCCCGCCACGGTGTTATTGGCTGTGCAGGAGGTAGAGGGGGTCGCAATTTGCGCGCTGAATGCAGCATCCCCTGTCGTACTGGCGAGCGCGCCATCACCCCAATTCGTACAGCCGCAGGCCAAGGAAGGATCCGCAATAGGTGAACTATATCCACTCACGGTCGGTGCCGTGCATGCAAAGAGCTGGTTAAGCTGAATTGGGTTGCCCGCACCATCGTTATAAGATCCCTGAAAATGGAATGGTGCATTGTTAGTCGAATTGGCATTCAACGCCCAGATTCCATTGGCCGACAGCCACGCAAGATGGCTGCCGCAGCTTGTTGTGTAGTCAGAGCTATTGCCATTATCGATAGCGTTGATGTCGTAACCACAGACAAAACCTGAGGTCGTGCAAGCAGAGCTTGAGGTGCACCCCGGATTTTGACGCGGCGACTCCGTGGAAACGAATCGATAATAGGCAGTCGCCGGCGTGGGGGCCGTCTGGGCGCTGAAACTATATGCCGTAGATCCGCCGACGGTGAGCGGGTCCTTGATATGCGTTGCCATGCTCCAATCTGCTGCAAGCAAGCCACCTTGCGCTGAACCGGCACCAGCAGTGCCACACATGTACCCACGGGGGGCTGGAACAGAGCCTGCCGAGCTATCGGGGCCAAAGGTGGTCATCACATTTGCCCCCCCGATAATGGATATATCGTAATAGTCTGTACTGTTTTGTTGCAGTGTGACTTCCGGCAAGGTAGCAACTGCGGGGGCCCCTCCGGTGCCCGGGGCGCATGCCTGACCGGATACCGAATTTCCGCAATTGGCAATGGTGCATATCAGTTCATTGGTGCCGGGAGACAACGTGCACCCTTCCCGGGGATAGAAGTTACCCGACCAAATGATATCCGCCATCGGGTCATAGGATGAGTCCGAAATACTGATGCTGGTTGTGGCGGGAGTAGGGGGAATTGTCGTCGATCCCGCCTGGATTTCATATCCATTTGACGGCACGGGCTGATCCCAATAGCAGAAGTACGTCGTGGAAGCTATGGGTGTTGCCCCGCCCTGCTGGCAAGTCGACCCTGTTGGGCAAGCCCCTGCGGGGTTGGATGGGCCGCACATTTTATTGGGGCCTCTGCTCGCCGGGTCGATGGTCGAAACTAACGCGCTGGTTTCGTAACTGATCGACGTGCCGCCTGTAATTCCGACCCAGACCGATTGGCTGTTGGCATTCGCGAATTTAATGACGCGCGATGTTGAAAGCGGCGCGTTCACGGAAAAGGAAAGGGGCTGAATCGTATAGCTACTCGGGCTTGATGTCGCGCTAATCGTGGCATTCCCGGCCATAACGCCCTTAACACCGAATCCGCAAACAGGATTACTCGAATTCAAGGTGCAGGACAAGGTTTGATAAGCCCCGGTTGTGACAGAAACACCCGGGTTGATCGAGATGTTCGCATTGGAAGCACTCAACGTGACAACGGTATCACCGCCCCCGGAACTATCCTGAAGAACGGCCCAGATTGGGCTCGACATTCCTATCGGTGTATTGGTACCCATGCTCTGGAGTGCGATTGTTCCTGGAACGGAATTAGGCTGCGTTGTAATGGTAACCGTTGGTGTATTCCAGGTTTGATATGTGGCGGGATTACCCACGACGGCTGCGGTCACCGTCACCGTGTTGTTGGCCGGGGCTGTGCTTGGAAGTTTGAGCTGATAAATGCAATAGTGATTCGGATCGGTACTGCTATCGACATTACATTGCGAATTTCCGACAAATGTCGCCCCCCCTGTCGCACTGAGCAAGATCGGCACGCCATCAAGAGATTGATTAAAGCCCGTCAGGCTCGCTTCCAACGTGACGATCTGGCCCAATTGAGCGGTCATGTTGAAATTCGACGTAGACGGGGGGGTGGCGCTGGGGAAAGACCCGATCTGAACAGAGCCGTAGTTCGGTGCAGCGGGCGGAGTACCACCGAAGGTGGCTGTGATGGAGGCGGGGGTGGCCCCTGGTGCCGAAGCGGTCAGTGTGGCACTCCCGGCGGACACGCCGCGCACGATGACCTGGCAAGTGCCTCCCGATCCGGGGCTTGATAAATAGCAGGTGCTCGGGGATACCGTGGCAACCTGATTACTGCTGGAAGTCACCGTAACGGGGATCCCGACGCCACCGGTATTGCCGCTCAAAGTGACAGCGACTGCGACTGCAGTTCCAATCGTGTATTGTTGAATATCTGCACTATTATTGAGTGATAGCGAACCGCCACCTCCGATAGGAGCAGGAGCAGGAGCAGGAGCAGGAGCAGGAGTAGGAGTTGGGGTAGGAGTTGGAGTTGGAGTGGGGGAAGATCCACCGCCACCGCAAGCCGTCAATGACAAAGCCAGAACCACGGAAGCCAGCATCGAACCAAAGCGCTTTATTTGAAACATCATACATCCTTGTTTGCAATCAGATTGTTGACTAATTATTATGAAGATCGTCTGATTTATAACACCATTTACCGTCCCGGACAACCCCCGAGGGGGGTACCTCGATGTCACGGACAATTTGCGGATTAAAATCAGCACGCTTCTTCATTAGAATTAGGGTTTAGCGGGCAATTCCGTCTCGGATGAACGTGCAATCCCGCTGGTTGGCTACATCAAACGGTTGGACTGGCCTATGGCGCGCTGAAGGCCGGCCCGGCACGGGCAATCAGTATTGACGAGATGCACACAACGCCTCGCGGCCAAACATAAAAAAGCCACAGCAAAAACCTGAACCAGTTCACCGCTATATTCCCGCCAGAAACGCAGACGCAAGTGATCATGCGGTATCACTACATTGCGGCTGCCGCTTCACCCGAGGTTGCCGAACGCTATATTACGCCACCCCCGAAAGGGGAGGATGACCCAAGAAGAAATGGATGAATCCGAGTGATGATGGCAACAGAACCACCGCGATTCGATGCACGTTTACGAAAAAGGCAAGCGCACGGAGTCGGCATGGTCGTATTTTTTGTCGTGCGGTATCGGGCTCGTTGCTCAACTAAAAAATTGCACCGACTATCGAACAAATTAAGTGCAGCCTCTCTTGATAACCGCACCAATTTGGTTCAGAAATTCATTAATACGAATTTCAAACAACAACCAATCGATTTAAATCAATATGTTATAAATTGTGAACAATATGGCACATTAAGTGCAAACAAATAAGAATACAATATTGTAATAAATCGTAATCATTACTTATTGTATTGCGTTTAAATCACGAAGGAGCCGGAATATGAAGTCTCAATTGAAACAACTGCACATGGATAAATTAAGTTTTTCCAAGATGAAAAGTCGACCTCGAACATCATTGATTGTGATGATGGGTGCCATGGGCTTGGCGATGGGAACTTCCGCTTATTCAGCCGACTGGAGCGACACCTCCCTGAGCTGGCGCTATGGCACCAAATTCGCTGAACCCTATGAAGGCAACGATATCTCCAAAAATATCCTCAATTTCACCCATGTCAGTGGTTTTAAATACGGCACAA
>JAJYYE010000005.1 GCA_021801265.1 Pseudomonadota bacterium
TTGTGCCGTATTTAAAACCACTGACATGGGTGAAATTGAGGATATTTTTGGAGATATCGTTGCCTTCATAGGGTTCAGCGAATTTGGTGCCATAGCGCCAGCTCAGGGAGGTGTCGCTCCAGTCGGCGGCCTGAGCACCGGAAATACCGAGCACCATACCGATGGAACCGATGAGCAACCGGCTCTTTTTCCGGGTAGATAAATGAGCGCTTAAAGGCCCAATATGAGTTGATCGTGCGGACATAGTGTGTGATTCCTTGCTGCTAAAAAACAATGATTACGCCACGAGAATAAAAAACCCCTGTTGCATGCAACAATGTATGCATTGTGCGTGCCATAGTTGTCCTCAACGACTTATCTATTTGAAAAACATCAGGTTGTTATATTTTTGCCAAAATTTGGCAATACGTAGGGATTGATGCCCCCTGCCAAAATGATCTTTTTTGGTGCAAATAGATGGTGTAGTTTGTTTTTTATTGGTGCGCTCTTGCGAACTGCGTCAGTGCGACTGGGGCCATCAAGGATGGGGATTGGGAAATATGCGCTAACATGATTTAGGATTAACTGCGTCATCCATTGAGTTACGCGGTCTGAAAAATATTTACACATTCAAGCAAGAGCATTCTTGGCGGCAATATTCATCATGAAACAAACAAGCGAGCATTCAACTCTGAAGCCGGTTGCGACGAAATATGTCTATGACGCGCTGAAAGAAAAGATTCTCAGTTTCGAGATTTATCCGGGGAGCCGGGTAACAGAATCCGAGTTGGCGGATTTGTTTATGGTGAGCCGAACGCCTGTGCGAGAGGCGTTGCTCCGTTTGGAAAATGAAGGTTTTTTAACGATACGCCCCAAGCAAGGGTGCTTTATTAAGCAGATCAATATTGAGGAGCTATCTGAGTATTATGGTGTGCGGACGGCTTTGGAAACCGCGGCAGTTGAAGGTGCATGCCATTACATGCCAGAAAGTGAGCTTCAGCAATTATTAAGTTTATGGTCTCCTGCTCAAGAGATTATTCAGCACAACGCCGATCAAATGGAGGATAAAGACGAGTCATTTCATATTTCATTGGCTTTAGGTAGTGGGAATTCAACACTCGCAAAATATCTTCAGGATGTTAATGACCATATCCGGATTATCAGACGCGTGGATTTTCAGAATGAAGAGCGCATTAGGCGCACCTATCAGGAGCATCATGCGATTATTGAGTCGATTCTTCATCGCGAAGTCGACAAAGCCCGTAACTTGATGAAACGGCATATTCAACGCAGCCAAGATTTTGCTAAAACGCTGACCTTAACGCAACTGGCTAAAAAGAAAGCGAATATGAATTTTTTTGATCAGTCCTGACCCGGTTCTCAAACCACTTTCCCTACGCGGTACGCATAGGTCTGATTGAATTTTGAGGTAATCCAGTTATCCGAAAAGATGGGCCTGTATTGGCAAGGATGTTCGGGCGTGACGCAGGATGGAAAGCATTCGATGCGGGTTTTTGAGTTGGGCTCCAGAAAAAACGGAATGGCATAGCGATGTTTGCCCAGCGGCGGCACAACACGATGTGGTGTCGATTGAAATACGTTGTTGCTCCACTGTTGCATCAGATCCCCAATATTCACGATGAAGGTGTCGAGCTCATAGGATACGGTCGTCCAATCCTTGCCTTTTGGCTTTACCTCAAGCCCGCCGACGGCATCTTGCGCCAGCAGCGTTAAGCAGCCATAGTCGGTATGAGTGCGGATTTTCATTTTTTCATCGGTAGGTAGCGCAGAAAAACCATGAGCGAGATGAAAAATTGCCGCTATCTCCGCGGGCGATGCGCCAAAATCTTTAACGGTGAAAAAGCCAATTTCTCGACATGCCTGATGCAGTTTTGCCGCTTCGTCGCGTACGGCGGTTGTGATGATTCATGCCTGCGCAAGCGTATGGTTAACCCAAGGCAACATGGGGCGCTCCTGATTTAATAAGCGATTTTGTCGGATTTCTGCTTCCATTCCTCAAAAGGGAGAATCGCTTCATTTGGGAGAATGCGAATGGTGGTGATGCTGCGCGCTTTGATGTCTTTGGGGATTTCATCATATAAAAACGCGTCGTCAAAGCCGATATCGGCGGCATCTTGGCGGGAATTGGCGTAGTAGATTTTGTCCAGGCGTGCCCAATAAATAGCGCTTAAGCACATGGGGCAGGGCTCGCAACTGGTATAAATTTCACAGCCGGCCAAGTCAAAGGTATTTAACGTTTGGCAGGCTTGGCGAATAGCGCTGACTTCTGCATGCGCGGTGGGGTCGTTGGTCGAGGTGACCTGGTTAAACCCAACGGCAACGACCCCGCCGTTTTTGGTAATCACAGCGCCAAAAGGTCCTCCAAAACCAGCCACCATTTTTTCTCGCGATAACGCAATGGCCTGGCGCATAAATTTTTGTTCTTGTTCGGATGGTGCGCAGTCACTCATGGTGAATTTCCCTTGAATAGTGAGGAATTTGGTTGTGGGTAATCTGGCTTTGAATGATGAGGATTTGCGCGCACACAGAGGCGGCGATTACTGCGGGCGATTTGCCTTGTATTTCGGGCAAACCAATCGGGCAGGTGATGTTTGCGATTTGGTTGGCATGGAACCCAAGTGTGCTTAATTTCCGCTCAAATCGTATTTTCTTGGTTTTGGAACCAATCAGTCCGCAATAGCAAAATCGATCTTTGCTTAAAATGGCTTCAATCAGTTCAAAATCCAGTTGATGGCTATGAGTTGACACGATGTAATAGGTGGTGTTGGATGCCCTATCAATCACCGATTGCCAATCATTGGTACAGATTTTTTGTATCTGGGGTGCACAGGAAAAATTCAACTGATCTTCTCGGCTATCGATGATGTCGAGATTGGCGTTCAGGTATTGAAGACTTTGAACCAGAGCCCGCCCCACATGCCCTGAACCGAAAATAACGATGTCCATGTCAGCCAGTACAACCGCTTCAATGAAGCCGGTGGCCGTTTCAATCTGGGCTTGATGTGTCGTAATCGGTGTTGAGTTGAGTAAGATTCGTTTATTCGATATCAAATCGCTGAATAGCCAGACGGATTTAACGTCGGGTTTTGATTGAGATCGATCAATAAACTGCGCCAACTGATTAAGCCAAGGGCAATGTGTTGGCTGTATTTTCTCAAATACAAGCTGTACAACCCCACCACAACATTGATCGAATCGCGGAGTGAGTGGGGTGGACTTTTGGCTGAGCGTATGAAAAGGCGCAGAAGCTAAAAGTATTCGCGCTTGCTCAATTGCAAAAAATTCTAAATTCCCACCGCCAATAGTACCGATGATGCAATCGGGAAAAACGGCCATTTTGGTGCCCGTTTCGCGCGGTGATGAACCCTTGACGGCCCCGACAGTGACCAGTACAAACGGCTCAGTCTGGGTATTTAATTGAGCAAGGGTCGGCCAGTTAAGCATCATGATTATCCCCCCGTTGCCGCATTCGCTCACAGGCCAGCAGAACCCGCTCGGGGGTGGCGGGCGCGTCGATCCGCGGGTGCGCTTGGTAATTTATGATGCTGGCCACTGCATCATTCAAGGCATTAAACACGCTGATTCCCAGCATCAGAGGCGGTTCACCCACGGCTTTCGAGCGATACACGGAATTTTCTCGATTTGGCACGCAGCGCAGATGGATGTTCATTTTCCGTGGCCGATCGCCACAGGTGGGTATTTTGTAGGTGGAAGGCGCGTGGGTTCGCAGCGCACCTTTGGCGTCGTAGACCAATTCTTCGGTTGTGAGCCAGCCCATGCCTTGAATAAACCCGCCCTCGATCTGGCCGGTGTCGATGGCCGGATTAATCGAGGTGCCACAATCGTGAACAATATCGACGCGATCGACTTTATATTCACCGGTAAACGTATCAACCGTGACTTCAGACACCGCCGCACCATAGGCAAAATAAAAGAACGGATGCCCTTTGCCCGAATTGGGATCGAAATGGATTTTCGGCGTGCTGTAAAAACCGGTGGTTGAGAGCGATACCCGTGCGAAGTACGCCTGTTTCACCAGCTCGTCGAACGCGATGAGTTGCCCGCCGACGTGCACGCCCCTGGCCGTGAAGATAACGCCGCCTTCTTCCACGCCGTACTGTTTCGCCGCGAATTCAATTAACCGGTTTTTCAAGATGATTGCAGCATTTTGTGCCGCTTTTCCGTTCAAATCGCATCCACTGGATGCGGCGGTTGGGGCGGTGTTGGGGACTTTATCGGTCGTGGTTGCCGTAATTTTGATCCGGTCAATTTCGACCTGAAATTCCTGCGCCACAATTTGCGCCACTTTGGTGAACAAACCTTGGCCCATCTCGGTGCCGCCGTGATTGAGGTGAATGCTGCCATCGGTGTAAATATGAATGAGCGCCCCGGCTTGATTGAGGTGGGTTGCGGTGAATGAAATACCAAATTTAACCGGTGTTAAGGCAATCCCTTTTTTAAGATAGAGGCTGTGCTGATTGAAGCGTTTTATTTCGGTACGGCGTGCTGCGTAATTCGATGTTTTCTCTAATTCGGCAGTGATTTCAGGCAGGATGTTGTCGGTCACTTTCATGTCATACGGCGTGATGTTTCGATCGGTAACTCCGTAGTAATTGATTTTCCGGATAGCTAACGGGTCTTTGCCCAAGTGGTAAGCAATTTCGTCGATGACACGCTCAATCGCTACCATGCCCTGCGGGCCGCCAAACCCTCGAAATGCCGTATTGGAAACGGTATGGGTTTTGCAGCGATGCGATTCAATGGATACGTGCTCAAGAAAGTACGCATTATCGAGATGAAACATGGTGCGGTCATTGATCGAGCCGGATAAATCGGCCGACATGCCGCAGCGGGATGCCGCCTCAAAGTGAATAGCTCGAATGCGCCCCTCATCGGTAAAGCCCACATCGTAATGAATCAGATAATCGTGGCGTTTGCCGGTCATGATCATGTCATCATCCCGATCTAGGCGGACTTTGCTGGGGCGTTTGGTGTGATGGCTGACTAACGCCGCAATGCTTGCAAACAACGCCGGTTGGGATTCTTTGCCACCAAAGCCACCGCCCATGCGCCGGACTTCAACATTAATGGCGTGATCGGGCACATCCAGTACCCGCGCGCAGCAATGCTGTACTTCGGTAGGGTGTTGCGTGGAGCTATAGATTTTCAGATCGTTATCTTCACCGGGAATCGCCAGGGCGATATTCGACTCCAGATAAAAATGATCCTGCCCGCCAATTTCGATTTCACCGTGTAACCTGTTTGCGGATTGCGCCAATTGAATAGCTGGCTCGCCGCGCTGGAATTTTTTACTGGGTAGCACAAAGGATCGGGCGGCCAAAGCCTCTTTGACATGAATCAAGGCGGGCAGGGGGGCATATTCCACCACCGCCAACTGGGCAGCACGGCGGGCTTGTTCAATCTGTTCGGCTGCGACGGCAAAGAGGGGTTGGCCGATATATTCCACCAACGCGTTGGCGAAAATCGGATCGCCATCGACCACCGCACCGTAATCATTTTTCCCCGGGATATCGGCAGCGCACAGCACGGCACCAACCCCGTCCGCTTGTTTTACCGCGCTTAAATCGAGTTTCAGGATTTTGGCATGCGCCTGCGTACTTTGGGCGATGTACACATGCAGCAAATTACGCGGCTCGGGCAAATCATCGATATATACTGCCTCACCGCTGACATGCTTGCTTGCGCTATCGTGTTTTACCGAGGCACTGACGCCAGTTTTAATCTCAAGAACGGGTTCAGGCACAGGTCACGTCCCCCGTGATGGAGAGTTGCGTCGGCGGGCTTTGATCCTGGCTTTGAATGAAAAACTTCTTGAGTAAATTCATGGCAATCGTCAGCCGATATTCTTTGGATGCCCGGAAATCGCTCAAGGGTGAAAAGTCTTCGGCCAATAACAGTGCCGCATCAGTGAGGGTGGGTTCTGTCCACAATTGCCCGATTAATGTCTGTTCGGTGAGCGTGGCACGGAGAGGTGTGCCCGCCATACCGCCATAACATAAGCGGGCGGTTTGAATGTGTTGCGTGTCATCAAGCTCAATATAAAAAGCCGCACTCACGCTTGAAATATCTTGTTCAAATCGTTTGGATATTTTGTAGACTTTAAAAAGCGCCGATGATTTACCCAGAAGCGGGATACTGACTTTCTCAATGAATTCATCGGGGCGGCGGTCTTGTTGACCATAACTAATGAAATAATTTTCCAAAAGGATGATTCGTTGTCCCGTTTGGCTGGTTAAGGTGATTTGGGCATTTAATGCGATGAGTGCGGGCGGCATATCGCCAATCGGTGAGCCATTGGCGATGTTGCCGACAATGGTGCCAGAATTGCGAATTTGGGTTGAGCTATGCCGATACAGATACTCTTCCATCATCGGAAAATGCTGAATCAGAATGGGCATGGCCTCTGAATATGTCACCGCCGCGCCAATTTCAAGCCTATTGCTTGAGCACTCAATCTGCTTCAATGCCTCGATCTGGCCTAAATAAATAACCTGATTCAAAATTTTATGCTGTTTGGTGACCCACAATCCGACGTCGGTGCCACCGGCAAGCAAGGTTGCATTCGGGTTTTGTGCCAGGACTTCCGTTAATTCAGAGACCGAACTCGGCTGGATGTAGGTTTGTTCGTCGCTTCGCTGCTGTTTCGACTCAAGAGGCTCGATGGCTTTGAGTACGGCAACGATACACGCTCTGTCTTGGGGGGGCGTATTTTCGGCCTGTTCCAGCCAGGATTTCCCCGCTTCGATAATGGGTCCATAACCGGTACAGCGGCACAAATTACCGGCAAAAATTTGGGTTAACTGTGTTGTTTGGTATTCATCCGACATGGTCTTAAGTCTATTTTTAGGGGAACACTGGCGGTTCTGAAACTCGGCGAAGCCCGACATGACAAATCCAGGCGTGCAAAAGCCGCATTGGGAAGCATGGCAATCCACCATGGACTGTTGAACGGGGTGAAAATTGCCATCTGCGGTTTTGAGATCTTCGACGGTCAGCAATTGCTTGCCATCCAGCGTCACTAAAAACATGATGCAAGCATTGACTGCGCGATAGTGCAATTGGCCATCCTTTAACTCAGCAATCCCCACCGTGCAGGCGCCGCAGTCACCCTCCGCACAGCCTTCCTTGGTGCCGATTTTTTTTTGTTCATAGCGCAGGTAGTTCAGTACCGTCAACGTCGGGCTGACCGATTCAAGCTCAATCAATTTCTGCCCAAGAAGAAAGCGGATGGCGTTCATGGTTAGCTGCCCCGATAGGTGGTGTAGCCAAAAGGCGAGATAAGAAGCGGGATATGGCAGTGATCTTGCGTGCTTGAAATACCAAATCGAATCACGATCTGATCGAGAAAAAGGGGTTCGGGTAAGTTGGGGTGGTGTTGGTGAAAATACGCCCCCATCTCAAAAACGAGCTCATAAAGCCCCTGTTCAAACGTTTCTTTCGCCAATAAAGGGGCATTGCATCGGCCATCCTGATTCGTTATATGAATCGAAAGGTGCAGGCGCTGATTTCCCACCCATTGAAAGAGCTGAATAGATACACCTTGGGCGGGCTTGCCCAAGCTGGTGTCGAGAATGTGTGTCGTTAATCCACTCATGATGTTTCTTTGTCTGTTGCTATTTGGGGGGCGCTGTTAAAACATTCTAATAGTCTGTTTTAATTTATTTTTTAAAATATTCAGCCAAACGGTCCCGCTAAAACCGTTTGTTTAATCCCATCAAGAATTGACTGGCCATCTTCAATGGCTAACTCATCGTACCAAGCTTGTGTTTTTTCACGGACTTCACCATGAATTAATCCCGCCCGCTTGCGGGCGCGCAAAACAATCTCCCCCACGCGATGAACACGGGCCAGGTTATAGTTCTTTAAGGCTAGGGATAGCGCGACTTTTGTCGATGCAGCCAGATTTTCGAGCTCATCTTGTACGGCGCGCGCCAGCACCCACGCATCCTCCATCGCTTGGCACGCGCCCTGGCCCAAATCGGGCGCCATGCCATGCGCCGCATCGCCGAGCAGTGCCACCCGATCTGAGGTCAGCGATTCAAGGGGCGGAATGTCATGAATTTCTACGCGTGCCATCAGCGCAGGATCGAAGCGGTCGATCAGGGCCTGAACAGGTTCTGCCCAATGCGCAAAATGCTGTTTGAGTTCTTGGCGATAGGTGGCTGGGTCATTAGGTGTGCCTATTGGCAACGGTACATCGAAGAAACAGTACAATTCCTCAATGCCTTCAGAATTACCGCCTGTGCCCATCGGCATCAAGGAAACACGCTTATTTTCACCGACATATTGATCCCAGTGAGCACTTGGCGCCAAGCCGAGCTCTGCAGGAATCCGCACATTCCAGTTCACATAACCGACGTATTGCCGTTCCACAGGGTGCCCGACCACTTTGCTGCGCAGTCGAGAGTGGGTGCCGTCGGCCACAATCAGTAAATCCGCCAACAGGGTGCTGCCATCATCAAAAGTCGCTGTGACACCATCATCTTCAGATGAGAAGTCGACGCATGCCCGACCCAGATCAATAAATTCGGCACCGACCTCATCGAATAACGTTTTCTGCAGTGCAAAGCGGGAAATAGGGTAGGTGCGTTGTGTGACCTGCTGAAACAAGGGATTTAGGCTAAATTCCGTCAGCGGCGTGCCCTCAAAGCTTAAATAACGCATGTGATCAACAAAGCCGCTTTGTTGTGCAAGTGTATCGCCTAGACCTAATTGATTCATGACCTTAACGCCATTCGGCCATAACGAAATGGCCGCACCCACGGGGCGAATTTCTTTGACGCGCTCGACGATCCGAACGTGATGACCCAAGCGCTGGAACGCGAGGGCGGCGCTCAAACCACCAATTCCAGCACCAATAATGAGTATGTTTAGTGTAGTTGACACGGGGAGCTCCTAACCAAGGATTGCTGTTTTCTTGAATGATCATAATTGTAAACAATGATGAGCACAATGATAAATTAATAGGTCAAATTTTTCTCGGTTTTTGGTGATTCGCATTTGAATAGATGCTGCGCCCGGTTAAAAATCCCCCTGCTGGATGAGGGGTAACATTTTGCATATTTAATAATAGCTTAGGTTAATAACATGTTCGATCATGAGTCATGGGGTTGTCTTTGAGTCAGATATTTTTGTTCAGCATAATTAAAATAATTGTGTACAATAAGTTGTGTATTTTGATTGATTCCAGGTTTTATTCATGCCTACGCCGTACGAAATTCTAAGAACACTCAACGTTTCGTCACCGCAAACGCAGGGAACGAGCCTACGGGGTTTGCGCGTGGGTGTGAAAGATTTGTTCGATATCGCCGGTGTACCGACCTCGGCGGGTAATCCCGATTGGCTGGCGACGCACTCCGTGCCCACCCAAACCGCTTCGGCGGTGCAGCGGCTTTTGGATGCGGGTGCGGTCGTGGTGGCGAAAACCCTTACCGATGAATTGGCGTACAGCTTGAATGGGGTTAATGCCCACTATGGTACGCCGATCAATGCGGCCGCACCCGATCGCATCCCCGGGGGATCGAGCAGCGGTTCGGCGGTGATGGTTGCCACCGATAAAGCGGATATTGGCCTCGGTACCGATACGGGCGGATCGATTCGGGTGCCTGCGAGTTACAACGGCCTATTGGGTTTGCGTCCAACACACGGCGTTATAGCGGTGGATCATCTGGTTGGCTTGGCGCCTTCATTCGATACCGTGGGCTGGATGACCCGTGATCTCGCCACGCTACACCGCGTGGCTTCGGTGTTGTTACCGCTTCAACCTGGGGTTGAATTGCGTGATTTGTGTGTTTTAAAACCGCAATTTTATGGCAAAAGTTTGTGGCGTGAACAGGCGCAACAATGGCTCACGCCGCGATTGCCGCAATTTAATTCAGTGCGAGAGATCGTGTTAGCGCAAGCATTTTTGCAATTTGCAAGTCAAACATTTCGTACCCTGCAAGGCTTTGAAATTTGGCAAACCCATGGCGAATGGATTCACTCCACGCAGCCGCGTTTCGCGCCAGATATTGCCGAACGGTTCGTTTGGTGTCAGAAAATCTCCCCTGCACAACGTGATCGCGCAGGGCGCGATCGTCTTGAGATTGTGCAAACATTATCACATTGGTTAAGCGGCGATCAGACGGTCGCTCTTTTGCCCACCACGTCGGGGGCGGCACCGTTATTGAACGAGCCAGCCCAAAATTTGGCGCAGTACCGGTTAGAGCTCATGGGCCTCACGGCCTTGGCAGGTCTGTCTTCGCGGCCACAATTGCATTTACCTGTTTTGCGTGATCAAACAGCGCCTTGGGGCTTGTCCCTGATGGGCGAAAAACACGCGGATTCGGCTTTGATTGCACTAGCCAAAAATTTACTGGAGCCAATATATGCCTGAGATTGTCGTCACTGTGCCACATCACAAAGCTAACAAAGCCCAGCTTGCGATGCTGGAGCGGGTAGTGGCCCATATCGTCGATGCAGTGATCCTTACTGAAGTGCCTTATTGATGACGCTCTTGCAGTTTCTGCCTTTTGTGCTTTCGCTGGCAGCG
Organism: Pseudomonadota bacterium; assembly: GCA_021801265.1. Lineage (GTDB taxonomy): Bacteria > Pseudomonadota > Gammaproteobacteria > Halothiobacillales > Halothiobacillaceae > Halothiobacillus. Next base: position 10,553 of record JAJYYE010000005.1, read on the forward strand.
ACAGGCGTTGTAGCGGGTTTGTTGGCCGGATTGCTGGGGGTGGGTGGTGGCATAGTGATGGTACCGGTGTTGTATTTTATTTTTCAGTCGATGGGCATGGATGCCCTTGATGCGATGAGCCTAGCGACCGGAACTTCATTGGCAAGCATGATTCCGACAGCCATTTCTTCCGTGCGTGCACATTATCGAAAAGGCAATGTCGATAGTGAAATTTTGCGGGTATGGTGGCTGTTTGTTTTTGGCGGCGTGCTGGTGGGTTGTGGGTTTGTAACGCAGTATCAAAGCACCTGGTTTGTCGGATTGTTTGCCTTGATTGCAATTTTTGTCGCCGTTCGGATGTTTTTGCATAAAACCGCACTGGTGCAAGCCTTGCCCTCATTGGTTTGGCAAAAATTTTCCGCGTTTGCTGTGGGTTTATTGTCGGTGATGTCTGGTTTGGGCGGTGGCACGATTGGCGTGCCGGTATTGAGCCGGTTTCATGTGCCGACCCATCGGGCGGTTGGTACCGCAGCGGCATTTGGCTTGGTCATCGCTATTCCGGGTGCCTTGATTATGGTGTTTTTAGGGAAAACGCCCGCCACGGCTCCTCTGGGCAGCATAGGCTTAGTGAGCCTGCCCGCACTGCTGGCTTTGGTGCCGTTAAGTATTTTATTTGCCCCACTCGGCGTTAAGTTGGGCACACGCTTGCCTGCCGAACGACTGAAAAAAGTTTTTGCTGTGGTACTGGCGATAACGGGTGTTCGTATGTTGATGTCGGCTTTGGGGTATTAGCCAAGGATTTGTTGGGTTATTTCGTGAAAATACACTGAGAGTGCATCGTTATGTCTGAATTATTTGATCAAATAAATCCACCGCCACGACTTTTGATGGGGCCGGGGCCCATCAATGCCGATCCTCGCGTATTGCGGGCGATGTCAGCGCAGTTGTTGGGGCAATACGATCCTGCAATGACGCACTATATGAATGAAACCATGGCACTGTATCGGCAAGTATTTAAAACCGAGAATCAATGGACCCTGTTGCTTGACGGCACTTCGCGAGCGGGGATTGAGGCGATTTTAGTGTCTGTTATTGAGCCCGGCGATAAAGTACTCGTCCCGATCTTTGGTCGGTTTGGTCAGTTACTGAACGAAATTGCCATCCGCTGTGGTGCCGAAGTGCACACCATCGAAACTGAATGGGGTGCGGTGTTTACGCCTGAACAAATTGAACAAGCCATTATTAAAGTTAAGCCAAAAGTATTGGCTATCGTTCAGGGCGATACCTCAACCACGATGCTGCAACCCTTGGATGAGTTGGGCGTGATTTGCCGAAAGTACGATGTGCTGTTTTACAGCGATGCGACTGCCTCGATTGGCGGGAACCCGTTTGAAACGGCTGCGTGGGGCCTGGATGCCGTTTCAGTGGGCTTGCAAAAATGCCTTGGTGGGCCTTCGGGCAGCGCACCGATCACCTTAAGTGAGCGGTATGTGACCCGAGTTCGTACCCGCCGCCACATTGAGGCCGGTATTCGCGATGGTCAGCACACCGACGGCAGCGGGTTAATGATCCGCTCGAACTACTTTGATTTACCCATGATTCTGGATTATTGGGGTGAAGCGCGGCTGAATCACCACACCGAAGCCACATCCATGCTGTACTGCGCGCGCGAATGCGCCCGAATTTTAATACAGGAAGGCCTGGATGCGTCGATTGCCCGCCATCAACTGCATGGCGATGCAATGGCGAACGGCTTGGCTGCCATGAACCTGAGATTATTCGGCGACCAAGACCATAAAATGAACAATATCGTCGGCGTTCACATTCCCGATGGCGTAGCAGGGGAGGCGGTGCGAACGGCCCTGTTGCGCGATTTCGGTATTGAAATTGGCACCTCGTTCGGCCCACTCAAAGGCCGAATTTGGCGCATCGGCACGATGGGGTACAACGCCCGCAAAGACGCTGTTCTCATTACCTTGGCCGCACTCGAAAGTGTGCTGCGCCGCATGGGACACCCACTGAGCGCTGGCGCTGGCGTGGATGCAGCTATGGCATTTTACAATGGCAGGTAACTCATCGCGGGTGATTGGACGTTGTGAAGCACTGGCTAAAATTTCCGATAGCGAAAGTGGCATTTCACGGCTGTATTTAACATCAGGGTATCGTGAGGGGCTTGCGCTTGCGGAGCAATGGATGCAAACGGCCGGTATGAACACAGGGGTTGATGCGGCGGGAAACTTGTGGGGACGGTATCCGGCTAATGTGTCCGATCATTTCACACCGAAATTCGTGCCGATTCCAACCCTCATTTTGGGGTCGCACCTAGATACGATTCCCAATGCAGGGAAATTTGACGGTATTTTGGGGGTGGTTTGCGCGATTGAAGTGATTACTCGTTTGCATGCCGCCCAGAAAACACTGCCATTCCATATTGATGTGGTGGGGTTTGGTGATGAAGAGGGCGTGCGGTTTCCAGCGTCAATGCTAGGCTGCCGAGCAGTGTGCGGGCAATGGCAGGATGAATGGTTTGCGCTCACCGATATCGCAGGCATCACGCTGAATGAGGCGTTGGTTCAACAGGGGTTGAATCCAGCGGAAATTGTAAATGCCAGTCGGGCTAACGAGCCGCTAATCGGGTATTGGGAAATCCACATGGAGCAAGGCCCCGTGCTGGAAAACACATCGCTGCCGGTCGGCATTGTTTCGGCCATTGCGGGGGCGCGGCGCTACACCATTACGCTCGAAGGCGAGGCGGGGCATGCGGGCACGGTACCGATGAGTCTACGCCGTGATGCACTCACGGCTGCGGCAGAACTCGTGCTTGCCATTGAAAAAATCGGGTGCGCGCAAGGTATTGTAGCCACGGTGGGGCACATACAGACTTATCCCAATGCGGTTAACGTAATCCCTGCTCACGTTGAGTGTACCTTGGATATCCGCAGTGTCGACGACCTGCTTATAGATGAAGTGATGAACCTAATCACCACCGCAAGTCACGCCATAGCCACCAAGCGATCGATCGGCATTCAATGGCAGAAGTACCACGACGCGCCCGCCAAACACTGCGCACCAAAATTCCGCCAACTGTTCGAACACGCGATCACGCAATTAAATTTACCCGTTTGCACTTTGCCGAGCGGTGCCGGTCACGATGCCATGTTAATGGCCGACATCACCGATATGGCGATGCTGTTTGTACGCTGCAAAGGCGGCATCAGCCATCATCCCGATGAGTTTGTTGCCGCAGAAGATGCAGAGGTTGCTGTACAAACGCTGCTTTTGGCACTCGATGAATTGGCTTTTGAATATCACCGTTCTGAGGAATCAATTTAATGGCATGGGCTACTGCTGATCTCTGCGATCAATTCCGAAGTGCGGTGCAGGTTGCCGACCCCGTGTTTAAATCGTTTGGCGGTGTAAGCCGAGTCGATGCGCCGTTGATTACCGTAAAATTGCATCAAGATAACAGCGCCTTGCGCGACTTGCTCAACCAGCCGGGTAAAGGCCGAGCGATTGCCGTTGATGTCGGTGGTGATTATCATGCGGTACTGGGCGACATCATGACAGGCATGGCTGTAACGAATGGCTGGAAAGCCCTGCTAATTAACGGCTATATTCGAGATTCCGCCCAACTGCACACGATGCCGATTGGCCTATGGGCACTGGGCACCTGTCCGATGAAAAGCCCGAAAACAGCCGCCGGATTAACCCAAATCCCCTTGGTATTTTGCGGCCTAACCATCAACAACGGCGATATGATGTACGCCGATGAAGATGGGGTTTTGATTACCGCAAAAGCGCTCGATTATGCGTGAGCAATCCGCTCAATTTTGTTGAACCACCGGGTTTTTTCATCGCTTGGGAGAAATGAGGCTTCAATCGAATTCCGAGCCAGGGCAACGACGTCCTCTTCCGATAACTCAAGCCCTTCGGTAATGGCCATAAAGTTATCGAGTAAATACCCCCCAAAATATGCCGGATCGTCCGAGCTTACCGTTACGCATAATCCGCGTTTGAGCAATCGCTTGATATTATGCTGTTCGATCCGTTTGAAAACGGCTAACTTGATGTTTGATAACGGGCAAACGGTCAGCGGTATTCGTTCGGCTGCCAATCGTTCGCACAACACATCATCCGCCTCGCAGCCCACGCCGTGATCAATTCGAGCAACCTGCAGCAGGTCCAATGCCTCCCAGATATAACTCGGCGGGCCTTCCTCTCCGGCGTGCGCAACGGTTAACAAACCCAGCGCCCGAGCTTGATCAAACACCGGTACGAATTTCGAGGGTGGATTGCCCTTTTCGCTGGAATCCAGACCCACGGCACAAAATGAATCCCGAAAGGGCATCAGGGCATCCAAGGTTGCCATGGCGGACTCGCTGCTTAAATGACGTAAAAAACAGGGAATTAACCGTGAAGTTATCCCAAAGTCTTTTAAGCCAGAAGCCAAGGCACGATTAATACCCTCAAAAACAATTGAAAGAGGAATGCCGCGATCCAGATGACTTTGAGGGTCAAAGAAAATCTCGACATGAACCACCCCATCGTCATGGGCGCGTTTCAGGTAGTTATAGGTAAGTTGAAAGAAATCGTCCGCTTCTTTTAAAACAAGCACACCTTGGTAATAAATATCCAGAAACGATTGTAAATCGTGAAAGTTGTAGGCATTGCGTAACGTATCCACATCAGGGTAAGTGAGGGGTATGCCATATTTTCCAGCCAGGCTGAACACCATTTCAGGTTCCAACGTACCTTCAATATGCACATGCAGCTCGGCTTTGGGTAACGCACGAATAAAATTTTTAGGATCTGATTTAAAATTTATCATTATTTTTACCGAAAAAAATAAAACAGACGAACGGTTCGTCTGTTTTTTATAAATAAAGTGCAACTCTTTATTTTGGCATGGAATCTTTTACTTCGGTAATCTACTTCGGAATAGAACCCTCAACCCCTTTAACGTAATAATTTAACGACATCAGTTCATCCATCGGCATCTCTTTGCCCGTTTCAACGCGGACTTTACCGGATTGATCGACAATCGGGCCTCCAAACGGCATCAGCGTGCCACTGATAATTTCTTGCTCCTTCGCTTTGAACAACTCAGCCACATCAGCAGGTACCGCAGGATTTAATGGTGTCAATACAACCATGCCCTCTTTCATGCCCCACAACGTACTGGCCGGCTTCCATGTGCCATCCAGCACTTGTTTTACCTCCATGGTGTAGTACTTGGACCAATTCAAGGTGCTCGCTGTTAACTGCGCTTTTGGCCCAAATTTCGCCATATCGGAATCCCATCCGAACGCATAAACGCCCTTCTCTTCAGCAGTTTGAATTACCGCTGGTGAGTCCGTATTTTGCGCCAGTACATCAGCGCCCTGAGCGATCATGGTTTCAGCGGCTTGGCGCTCACGAGCCGGGTCATACCAACTGCTGACCCAAATGACCTTTGTTTTAATTTTCGGATTCACACTTTGGGCGCCCAAAGTGTAGGCATCAATATTACGAACAACTTCTGGTACGGGATATGAGCCCACAAAACCTAAAATATTGCTTTTGGTCATTTTCCCGGCCAGCACACCCAGCATGTAAGCACCTTCCCAGCTTCGTGCTTGGTAAATGCCGACATTTTTTGCCATCTTGTAGCCGGTAGCGTGCTCGAAATCGGTGTTGGGATAGGCTTTAGCTACTTTAAGGGTTGGATTCATAAATCCAAAAGAGGTGGTGAAAATGAGTTTGTTGCCGTCGGCGGCCAATTGTCTAATCACCCGTTCGGCATCGGCACCTTCAGGCACATTTTCAACGTAGGTTGATTTCACTTTATCGCCAAAAACTTTATCCATCGCCAATCGGCCCTGATCGTGCGCGTAGGTCCAACCCGCATCACCGACAGGGCCAACATAAACAAACCCTACCTTGAGTGGTTCTCCGGCCTGGCTTACTGAAACCAAGCCCATCGATAGGGCGCATCCCACAAATAATGCCTTGAGCTTCATAACTGATTTCCTCTGCGTTAATTAATTTGGAAATGTTTTAAGGTACTTCTGATGGCGGCCTTCATTCGACACGTTAAATCAATTTCCCTTTCGATGAATTAGAAGTGGTATTCGACGCGGACCATGGGGGTTTTGGCGAAGGCACCTGAGCCTGCGGGTCCATTGGCATCGACGCCGAATTTATTTTTCCACCATTGATATTCAAGGCCGGCTTTGAACGTGCTGGCTGGGCCGCCAAAGAGTTTGCCGACATCGGCCATGATTTGGGCATCGATGTTGATTTCGGTTTTGGTTTGATTACCGAATTCATCTTTGCCTTTGGGGGCGATC
>JAJYYE010000009.1 GCA_021801265.1 Pseudomonadota bacterium
ATTAGACATGCCCATCCACCATGCGACCCTGCACCAACTCAAGATCTTCGATGCCGTGGCCCGGCACATGAGCTTCGCCCGTGCCGCTGAGGAGCTGCATCTGACGCCGCCAGCCCTGTCCATCCAGGTCAGGCAGCTGGCCGAGGCCATCGGCCAGCCCCTCTTCGAGCAGATCGGCAAGAAAATATCTCTTACCGCCGTCGGCCATGCCTCGTGGGCGGCCTGCCGGGACGTGCGCAACCGGCTGGAGCAGCTCACCCAGGAACTGGCCGCGCTCCAGGGGCTGGAGAAGGGCAGTCTGAAGCTCGCCACCCTCGCTACGGCTAAATACTTTATCCCCCGCCTGTTGGGGGACTTCTGCACGAAACATCCCGGTATCGACACTACCCTGTTCATGGGCAACCGGGAGGCCCTGCTGGAACGACTCGCCCGGAATCAGGACGACCTCTACATCCTGGGCCAACCGCCAGAACACATGAATGTCGTTACGGAACCTTTCGCCGACAACCTCCTGGTGGTAGTGGCCAGCCCGAATCACCCGCTAGTGCCGGAAAAGAACATCGCCCCATCGCGCCTGCAGGACATTCCATTCATCCTGCGCGAGCCGGGTTCGGGAACGCGCCTGGCCGCCGAGAAGTTCTTCGAGCGGCACGGTGTTGTTCTCAAGGCGCGCATGGAGTTGGGCAGCAACGAGGCCGTCAAGCAGGTAGTGGCCGGTGGTTTGGGTGTGGCTGTTTTGTCCGCCAGTACGCTGCGCGCGGAACTCGCCAGTGGGGAACTGGCGGTACTCGACGTGCGTGGTTTTCCGCTGGAGCGCAAGTGGTATGTGGTCTACCCGGCGGGAAAGCAGCTTACCCCGGCCACCAGGGCATTCATGGAATACCTGTTCGCCGCCGCGCCCGCGCACTGGCTCGATCGGCCCCAGTCTCACGCCGTTGCGGCCCCTGCCGGGCGCAAGAGGCGGCCATCGCCAGGGTGAGGGGGGGCTGGATCGATAAGTTCATGCAGCATCATGAGCTCAGACCCCATGACCCCGATCGCAATGATCCAAACTCGACTTTATTTTATTGCTTTTATTGCCCAGCGCGCGCATCACGCCACGCCCCCGGTGCCAATTCGCCCAGCCGATAATCCCCAATTGCCACCCGAATCAGCCGCAGAGTGGGCAAGCCGACGGCGGCGGTCATGCGGCGTACTTGGCGATTTTTCCCTTCGGTAATCGTGAGTTCAAGCCAGCGTGTCGGGATATTTTGGCGAACCCGAATCGGCGGATTGCGCGGCCAGAGCCAGTCGGGCTCGGCGATTTCACGGCCAAGCGCAGGGCGGGTTTTACCGTCTTTAAGCGCTACCCCTGTCTGCAGGCAATTGAGCGCCATTGCAGTAATTTCACCCTCAACTTGAACAAGGTAGGTTTTCGGCTGTTTGGAATCCGGCTGGGTCAGACGCGCCTGAAGACGGCCATCGTCGGTCAAGAGCAGCAAGCCTTCGCTGTCGCGATCAAGTCTGCCTGCCGCGTACACATTCGGAATGGAAATATAGTCAGCCAGTGTTTTCGCGGCGCAGCCCGGCTCCACGGTAAACTGCGAGAGCACATTGTAAGGTTTGTTGAAGGCGATGAGTTGGCTCATTCCGCCCTGTTCACGCGGCGTTGATTTGGCTGTGCGCCACACGCGGCAGCCGTTGCCAGCGGGCGATGCGGTATTCATCCACACCGGCTGCGCGCAGTAATTCGGGCAGATGCGCACCGATGCCCAGCCAGGGTTCGGGGTTGGTTGGGATGGGCAAATCGCAGACGATACCGGTGAGTTGACGGGATAAGCGCACCAGCGGTTCGTGCTCAACCAGCAATTTTTGCACGCGGGGCGCGCCACGAAATTTCATGCCGTACACGGCGGCGAGGTTGGCGTAGATGCCGTCGATGGTGCTGTGTTTTTTCAGCAAATTACCCGCAATGCGCGGACCGATGCCGGGCACGCCGGGAATGTTGTCGGCCGTATCGCCCGTCAAGGCAAGCCAGTCGGCAATTTGTTGGGGTTTCACGCCGAAATGTCGCTCAACATCACCGTAGGCCAACACCATTTGCCGCATGGGGTTGAACCAGCGATCATCGGGGCCGAGGAGTTGCGCCAGATCTTTATCGCCGGTGATGATGGTGATGGCGCGGGTCCGTCCACGCAATCGCTGCACCAACGTGCCGATGACATCGTCAGCCTCATAACCCGGATAGTCGATGGCGGATAAACCCGCAGCTTCGGCCAGCGCGCGGCAACGGGGCAACTGCGCGGTGAGTTCCGCAGGTGCAGGCGGACGATGGCCTTTGTAATCGGGGTAAATTCGCTGGCGAAATTGGCGACTGCAGGGCGCATCAAACGTGCACACAATCAGCGGCCCATGTCCGGAATGCGGCACCACGGCAGGGCTAATGTTTGGGCTGAACACAGATTCGAGCAGGGTAAGCAGTGCATCGGCGAAGCCTTGCAGCGCGCCCACCGGCTGGCCGCTGGCATCGCACAGCGTTTTATCCGCACCATGCCAGGCACGCCAAATCTGGGCATGCGAGTCGATCAGCCAAGCCCGGCTCATGGCACCACCCACCGCCACCGAAGTATTCTTGGCGGCTTCCCTATCGACTACAACTGCTTCGCTCATTGCGTGACCGGTTGTAGATAAGGGCGGTATGCGATGCGCGCCACGCCATCTTTCTCGGCAGCGGCGGCCACGGCGGCGGGCAGGCGTTCGATCAGACGCGGGTCGAAGGGTTTGGGCAGAATGTACTGATGGCCGAATTCCAGCCGATCCAGCCCATATACCGCCAGCACGGATGCGGGTACCGGCTCGCGCGCCAAGGCCGCCAGCGCGTCAACACAGGCGATTTTCATGTTCGGCGTGATGCGTGATGCGCGGCAATCGAGCGTGCCACGAAAAATAAACGGGAACGCCAATACATTGTTGACCTGATTGGGGTAATCGCTGCGGCCCGTCGCCATAATCAGATCATCGCGCACGGTATGCGCCAGTTCCGGGCGAATTTCCGGGTCTGGATTCGCCAGCGCGAATACCACGGGGCGCGCGGCCATGCTCGCCAACATCTCGGCGCTGAGCAGGTTCGGCGCAGACAGGCCGATAAACGCATCGGCACCGCACAACGCATCGTCGAGCGTGCGATCCGTCGTATCGGCAGCGACGGCCGCATGGTGCGGCGGCAAACCGACCAAATCCGTATGCAGCACACCGACTTTATCGACCACGCGCAGCTGGTCGCGGTTAAGCCCCATCTCCAACAGCAGATTCAGGGTCGCGGTACCGGCCGCGCCTGCGCCAACCAACACCAGGCGAATCTTGCTTAATTCTTTTTCTTGGATTTTCAGCGCGTTAACCAAACCCGCCGCAATAATAATCGCGGTGCCGTGCTGGTCATCGTGGAATACCGGGATATCCATCGCTTCAATCAGCGCTTGCTCGATTTCAAAGCAACGTGGCGCCGAAATGTCTTCTAAATTAATGCCACCAAAACTTGCGCCCAAGCGGCGCACCGTGTCGATAAACTCACTCGGCACCTGCGTTTCGACTTCTAAATCCACCGCATCAATGTTGGCAAATTTCTTGAACAACAAGACCTTGCCTTCCATCACCGGCTTACTGGCCAGCGCGCCTAAATTCCCCAGCCCCAGAATGGCCGAGCCATCGGAAATCACGGCCACCAAATTACCCTTGTTGGTGTAGCGATAGGCATCATCGGGGTTGGCCGCAATAGCGCGCACGGGTTCGGCCACACCGGGTGAATAGGCCAGCGCTAAATCGTACGCGGTGGCGGTGGGCTTGCTGATGGCGGTCGCGGTTTTACCGGGGATGGGCTGTTCGTGATAATCGAGTGCGGCTTGGCGCGGGTCGAGAAGGGGTGCGGGTATCATGTCGGCTCTACAAAATTGATCAATAAATGGTTGGGATTGAAATTATTTCGCCAGCGGGATTTGCCTCGGCGGGTTCATCAGCCTTGGGCTGGTACAGGTGGCAGTCATAATACTCTTGCGCGACCAGACAATTCAGACTTTTGAGCAATTCAATATCTGCAACCGTTTTCCTGCCTTCGGCCATTGCGGTTTGTCGTGGTCAAGTTTTTCGGACACCTTAGTTTGAGTACCCAAGGGTGTTTGCTGCGCTGAGTTTTTCGAAGGCATTGGGCAAGTCGAGTGGATTCGCCGGACGTTGTACAACCCGACGATCTCATCGGTGATATCCGTGCGGGCCTCTGCAGGGTTGACGTAATCTCGTTGCCAGACACGTTTCAGGTTCAGAAAGAAGCGTTCCATGACGGCGTTGTCCCAGCAAAGGTATCCACTGGAATTAAACCACAACTTCTCCGCCTGTAGCAGGTAGCCCGGATGGCACGCCATCCGGGCTACCGATACTTTTTCAGGATGGGCTCGCCTCCGACTCGCGCGATTAAATCCTGCGATGCGGCCTTCGTTGGGCAGCCAGCCAATTACGTCGGCTTATTGTGCAGGCACAATCAAAATATCGACGCGTCGATTCTGTGCCCGACCGGCAGCGGTAGCGTTGCTGGCAATGGGTTTGGTCATACCATAACCCATTGCTTGAATACGATTGTAGGGCACACCATATTGCGCCAAGGCACTCGCCACGCTTTGCGCGCGGTTCTCGGAAAGCTGCTGGTTGTATACGGCTGAACCCGTTGAATCAGTGTTGCCTTCCACCCGCACGATTGTTCCGGGGTATTGATTAATGCTTTGCGCCAAATTTTGCAACACGGGCATAAACTGCGGGTTGAGTGACGCGCTGTTCGTGTTGAAGGTAATCGCTTCGGGCGCTTGCAAATGAATCCCATCGCCTTGGCGTTGAACTTGCACACCCGTATTGGCCATTTGTTGTTGCAATTGCGCGGCTTGTTTATCCATCTGGTTACCCAGCAAGCCGCCAATGCCCGCGCCCACCGCTGCGCCAATCAAGGTGCCGCCGGTTTTATTGCCTCTGCCGGCAATTAAATTACCCGCCAAAGCACCCACGCCCGCACCCACCGTGGCGCCCGTCGCCGTTTTACCGTATTCGCCTTGGTAGGGATTTTGCGCACAGCCCGCTAATACGACGATTGATACCACCACACCCAACATCATCAGTTTCTTCATCATCCGATACTCCCCAATTGTTTATATCGCCCTTCACGCCCTACTGTCTGCAGGTTTTCCAGTTCTGTCAACAACTGCTCAACCTGCCCCTGCGTGTGCAACGCGCTGAATGTGACCCGCAGGCGCGCCGAACCCACCGGCACCGTTGGCGGACGAATCGCGGGAACCCATAACCCCGCCCGCTCCAGGTGCTGCGCAGCGGCTAACGCATCCACACTCTCGCCGATCAGTAGCGGCTGAATGGGCGTGGGTGAGGGCATCAGTGTGAATGTATCGGGCAAGCTTTTTTGAAATTGAGCGACGCGCGCGCGCCACGCGGCGCGGCGCTCATCTGCGGCTCGCACCAAATTCAAACTCGCTAACGTCGCCACTGCCAAGGCGGGCGGTTGCGCCGTGGTAAACAAATAACTGCGCGCGCGCTGCAATAACACCTCGATCGGCTGCATGGCACCGGCAATAAACGCACCGGCCGTGCCGAAGGCTTTACCGAGCGTGCCCACCTGCAACACATAGTCAGGGATACCGTTCACCATCAAACCCAGTTCGGCTAATGAGCCCCGTCCGGCCTCGCCCCACACGCCAAAACCATGGGCATCGTCGATCACCAGCCACGCATCGAATTCTTCTGCCAGCGCCATGAGTTGGCCGAGCGGCGCGACGTCCCCATCCATGCTGAACACACCATCCGTCAGAATCATTTTCGTGCCGGTCGCGCGCGCGAGCTGACGGCGGGCATCATCCACATCCACATGGCGATACCGCAGCAATTTCGCGCCCGACAGTTGGGCGGCATCCACCAGTGACGCATGATTCAACTTATCGGCAATCACAGTATCGCCACGCCCGACCAAGCCCCCCACCGCCGCCAGATTCGCCATGTAGCCGGTGGAAAACAGCAAGGCGCGCTCGGCCTGCAACCACTCGGCCAGCGCTACTTCCAATTCGGCATGCGGCTCGAAATGGCCATTAACCAGATGTGCGGCGCCCGCACCCACACCCCAGCGCGCTACCCCCGCCTGCAGGGCGGCGGCAATATCGGGATGATTCGCCAGCCCAAGATAATCGTTGCTGCAAAACGTGAGTTGCGCGCGCCCATCCACACGCATGGCGACGCCTTGCGGACTTTGCCCTGTGCGAAGTTTGCGTTCAAGGCCATCGGCGCGGCGCGCATTTAACCACTGTGTCCAGTCGCGGGTTGTGATAATTTCAATCCCCTTAATAAATCCACGAATTTCTAAATCTATGCGCTTGCCCGTTAATATTTTTCTCTGGACCTTCGGCGCAACGCTCTTGCCCGTGTTGGCCTTGGTATGGGGCGTCACGGCCTACAGCGAGCATCGATTTCAATCGGAAGTCAACCGGGAAGTCAGTGACAACATCCAGTCACTCACCGGCGAAATCAATAACCGCTTGCGGTATGAACGTGAGGTGCTGCGCGGCATAGCCCATTCCCAACCCATTCAAACCATGCTCAATGTGCTGGTGGCCTCGGCCCAAGGCATTCGCCACCCCGATCTTACCTCCGATCGCATTCGGGCCAATTCGTTCCTCGCCGGTTTGCAGCGCACGGTGCCGGGATTGGGCAGTATTCGCATACTGGATGCCGCCGGCAACACCGTAGTAAAAACCACGCTGGGCCGCGCCGCGCCACCCATGTTTCAAAGCCTCAGCCAAGTCAATTATGTCGAGGAGGAGCTGGAAAATCCGGCGTTTCTGCAGCAACTCAAAAATCTGCCGCTGGATGAAGTGAGCTTTATCATGCTGCCTTCATCCCTCTGGGATGCCGCACCCAATCAATATCCCAGTATGTTGTACGGTATTTACCCGCTGAGCGATTTCGGCAGCGATCGGGCGGGTTATGTTGTGCTCAATACGTATGGCGAGTACCTCGATCAGATTCTGACGCTCTCGCCCAAACCGCGGGGTAGCCATGTGATGGTGATTGAGCACGACCCTGGCAACGCGCAACGCGATGGGCTGATTTTATATAACGATCAAACCGGCCGCGCGTTCACGACCCCGATGGAAGCACATCCCGGCAGTGCGCCCACCTATGCTCAAGCCTTGGATGAGGGCGCATTTTGGCAGTCTGCAGTCGCCCAATCCGATGGGATGTATCTGTCGCGCAGCGGCAAAACCCGGATTTATTTTCAAGAGTATCACCCCTACCCCAATAGCTTGGTTTCATGGTTTATTACCTTAAGGCTGCCCGCCACCGTGACTTCCGCTCCGTTTGAAGATATTCATCGCAGTTTATGGGGGTTCACGGTGCTGGCCTTGGGTATCAGCCTGTTGCTGGCGGGCTTGGGCGCGCGATTTTTTTCCCGCCCCATTGTTCGCCTTGGCCGCACACTCAAACAATTTGCCGATGGAAATCGCCAGCAAAGCATTCCTGTCGATTCACGCACCACCGAAGTTCGGCAATTGCAGCAATCATTTCGGTATCTCACCGAGCATCTCACCGATGAGGCACAAAAGCGGGAAGCCGCCGAACGACAAATGCTGCAACAAGCCAAACTCGCCTCGATTGGTGAAATGGCCGCGGGCATCGGTCATGAAATCAATAATCCGCTGAATAATATTCTCACGTTAACCCGGCTCATGGCGCGACAAACGCACCCGGACCAAGCCGAGTTACGTGCCGATATTGACGATTTGCGGACCGAGGCATTGCGCGTGGGGCATATCGTGCGGGGTGTGATGAATTTTGCCCGCCAACTCCCACCAGAACATCAACCCACCGAAATTGCCCCGTGGCTGACCGAACTGATCGATCGCCTGCACCCGGAAGCCATTGAAGCAGATGTCTTTCTGGCACTGAAACTCAGCGACGCGCCCTGCACCGCCAGCTTCGACCCGAACCAAATCGGCCAAGTGGTGATTAATCTCGTCCGCAATGCCATCCACGCCTCACCACCCAATAGCACCATCACCATTGAAGCAACCTGCCAAGCCGGGCAGTTCAGCTTAAGCGTGCTGGATGAAGGGGCTGGAGTTGAAGCCACCGCACGGGATAAAATTTTCGATCCGTTTTTCACCACCAAACCCGTCGATAAAGGTACGGGGCTGGGGTTGTCGATCAGCCTTGGTATCGTGCAATATCACGGCGGAAAATTAAATGTTGATAACCGCACAGACCGCTCCGGCGTGTGCGCCACCTTGCAGTTACCGCGTGAAAAATCTACCCCGCGCGTGGGTGATTAAGGTAAAAGCACCCGTTCGCTTTAAAAAACCTGAGAAAATCAAGTGAAAAACCCATGAGCCAAAACCCCACGATCGCCTTTGTTGATGATGACCCGCGCGCCAGCGAATTATTTGCGCGCTTTGCCAAAACCGAAGGACTGAGCGTGCAGGGATTTCAATCCGTCAGTGCTGCGCAAGCATGGCTGGGGAAACACTCGGCCGATTTAATTATTTCTGATCTGAAAATGCCGGGTTTGTCCGGGCTGGAGTTTTTAGAATGGGTGCGCGCACGCGACCAAACGATTCCCTTCATACTGATCACCGGATTCTCCACGCTCGATAACGCCATTGATGCCCTGCGTCTGGGGGCCAGCGATTTCATCAAAAAACCTTACGACCCTGAAGAGCTGGTACAACTGGCCCACCGCATGTTGCGCCACGAACCGGAATCCACGCCGGATTTTTCACAAGCCGAGCGAGCCATGTTGGGCAATTCGGCCGCCATTGCCGGGGTGTATCGCGTGATTGATAAAATCCGCGATGTGCGGATTAATGTGATGATCGAAGGCGAATCCGGCAGCGGCAAAGAACTCGCCGCCCGTGCGATTCACGACCGCTCAGACTTCGCCGATAAGCCCTATATCGTCATCGACTGCGGCGCACTCACCGATACCCTGCTCGAAAATGAACTGTTCGGCCACGAAAAAGGCGCATACACCGGCGCATCGAGCACCAAGCCCGGCCTCTTGGAAGTTGCCAGCGGCGGCACTGTATTTTTGGATGAAATTGGCAATATCTCCGATGCCATGCAGGTCAAACTGCTCCGCGTGATTCAAGAGCAGCAAATCACCCGAGTGGGTGGCGTTACCCCGATTAAGATTGATGTCCGGTTCATTGTTGCCAGCAATCGCGATTTAGCGCAAATGGTCGGCGAAGGCAGCTTCCGGCATGATCTCTATCATCGACTCCATGTCGTACGGCTGTGTATCCCGCCGTTGCGCGAGCGCAAGGAAGATATCCCCGTCCTGATCGAACATTTCATCCGGCATTTTGCCGCCCGCTACAACCGCCCCGCGGAACGCTTTGAAGCCGGGTGCATGGTCCGCATTTCGAACTACAACTGGCCCGGCAATATCCGCGAACTCAAAAACATGATCGAGCGCGCCGTGGCGCTGTCCAGCGGACCCGAAATTCGGCTCGATCAGGAAGCCGAAGCCACGCCGCCTTGGGCCTCCGCACGGATTCGCCATCCGGCACCGGGCGCTGCAGACACCATTGATGCTGACCACCCCACCCTCGATACATTAGAGCGCCGGTACATTGAGAAACTGCTTAAGGAATACGAAGGCAATCGTGAAAAGACGGCGCAAACGCTCGGCATCAACAAATCCACCCTGTGGCGTAAACTGCAAGGCTACGACCAGTCAATCCAGGACGATATCTTGCCTTGAATTTTGGCCTCTCCAGGGCAGCCCGTGATTCACGCGGTGTGAAAACCGCGATAACGGCAACCCGTCATTGGCCAATGATAGAAAAATTCACGGCAATTAATAAATTGATTATGCCGCAAAATGCTGAGCAAAAATTGCACTTTGCAATTTGCAATCCGCAAGAACAACTCACAAAAAACAAACAAAACAGTAGGTTAAAAGTTGGCACAAGCTATGCTGTATATTCAACGTGGTCTTCCACACAACATTGAGGAGTTCAGATCTATGCAATCTAATCGTCGTGTATTTTTAAAAGGCAGCATGGCTGCGAGCGCTGTTGGCCTGGCTATTGGCGCCGGCTTGTTAACCCCACGCGCTGTTATGGCGGCCACATGGCCTGCTCAAGCGTATGACACCAAAGGCTTTGATGAGTCTCTGAAAGATTTGTTCGGCGCTTCTGGCCCAACTGAATCCAAAGACATCACCGTTAAGGCACCTGATATCGCCGAAAACGGCGCCGTTGTTCCTGTCACGATTGAATCTGCGATTGCCGGTACCGACAACATCGCTATTCTGGTTAAAGGCAACCCAACTCCGTTGGTATGTAACTTCAAGTTCGATGGCGCACAACCGTTCATGTCTACCCGTATTCGTATGGGCAAAACAGATGACGTAATTGGCGTTGCTCATGCGGGCGGCAAGCTGTACATGGCTTCCAAGCAAGTTAAAGTCACCATCGGCGGCTGCGGCGGTTAATTGCTCACGCAGTAACTGTTCCGGTCATTGAACTACGAATTAACGAGGTATTGATAATGTCATCAATCAAAATGCGTATTAGCGCCGCTGGCGACGTTCTGGATGTTAAAAGCCTGATCGAGCACCCAATGGAAACAGGTCGTTTGAAAGATAAAGCGACAGGTCAATTGATCCCTGCTGACTACATTCAGACGTTGACTGTTGCCGTCAACGACAAAACTGCCGTTGAAGCGAATCTGTCTGTAGCGGTTTCTAAAAACCCCTACATCAACGTGAAAGTTCCTGGCAAGAAAGGCGACAAGGTCACCATTACTTGGAACTCAAACATTGGCAAAACCGACACCCAAACTGAAACAGCCTAATTAGCTGTTTGATAGATGCGGGGTTCACCCCGCTCTGCGGTTGTATCACTTAAAATAAAAACCCGCTTCATGGCGGGTTTTTTGTTGCCTGGGAAAAACCGTGGTTTGGCGAATTTTTTTGGTGAGACTGAGTGAGGATGACTCAAGCCTGAGCGCCACCTCAATCCTGGGACGACGTGCCTCCGGAGTGACCGGTGAATCAAAACTCACGATGAGCTTACCATCCCGCCCAATCACAGATACTGATGAAGATTCCACGTGGGATAATCGCCACCCACAGCCCGCGCCAGGGTTTTAGACAAGGGCGCGGTGTTGTGTGCACGCACAGGGATTGTCTCAAACATCGGGAACTTGACCCCGTAGGTCAGCTGGCAAAAGTCTTGAATCTGATGCTCCAGCGTCGGATCTTGCCCGCCAAAATCATGGGGGGGGGGGAAACCCAATATCACCCGACCTTGTGCCTTAAAATCGGCAGACAACCCCGCTCAAGTTCTTTAAATTACGGTGTGTGGCCACACCCGTACGACCTTGCCCGCAAAGAAGCTGGGCACAACGCCGCGTCCTGACGCTGGCAAGCTTGTACACCGTAAAGTGCAGCAAGGGAACCCATCCATCGGAATCGTGGACTGTGACAGGGCATTAGATCCCTCGCCCATTTTCGTACTGCGCCCAACGCTCCGCAAACCGATCGGTGGCACGAATCAAAGCATCAACAATGCCCGGCTCGCTTGCGGCATGCCCGGCCTGCTCTACCACGGTCATCTGCGCCCTGGGCCACGCCTCGGCCAGTGCAAAAGCCTGGTCAATCGGGCATACCACATCATACCGACCATGAATAATCTCACCCTCAATCGCGGCGAAATTCGCGGCTTGTGCCAGTAAGGGCGCATCACGCAAAAAAGCACCATGGGTAAAGTAATGATTTTCAATGCGTGCAATGGCGAGGGCATGCCGAGGGTCACCAAAAAAGTCCACGGTCGCGGCATCAGGCAACAAGGTTGCCGTACGACCTTCCCAAATCGACCATGCCTTAGCCGCTTGCATGCGTGCCAGCTCATCCGCGCCGGTCAAGCGGCGGTGATAGGCGGCGACCAAATCACCGCGCTCATCCTCGGGAATCGGCGCGAGATAATCTACCCAATAATCGGGGAACAAGCGATGCGCACCGGCTTGATAAAACCACGCAACATCCTCATCCCGACATAAAAAAATGCCGCGTAAAATCATCCCCAACACCCGTTCAGGGTGCGCTGCTGCGTAAGCCAGCGCCAATGTGGCCCCCCAAGAACCGCCAAACACCAGCCAACGCTCAATCTTCAAATGTTCGCGCACCTGCTCCAAATCGGCCACCAAGGCTTCGGTGGTATTACCCTCAAGATGCGCGTGGGGCGATGACCGCCCTGCCCCACGCTGATCGATTAAAATGACGCGATAGTGATCAGGATCAAAAAACCGTCGATGCGTGGGCGTGCAGCCCGCACCGGGGCCGCCATGTAAAAACACGACAGGAATACCCTTCAACCGGCCGCATTCTTCGACGTGCAGCACATGCGGCGCGTCGACGGGAATACTGTGAGTAACCAACGGTTCTATCGCGGGATACAGTTCACGCATCGTCTTGCTCCATCGTTTCTGATCGACTCATCTTAGCCCTTCTCGATGCCTGTCGTACAATGCTCACGTCTTCACGCTGTTGTTACCCATGAACGAATTCCCCCTTAACGCTCCAGACTTGCCATTGGCCGCGCCGAACATTGGCTGGCTGACGCCCAGTAAAAAACTCCAACGCACGGTGGCTCGCACCCTGATGGAGTTTTCTATGATCCAACCTGGTGACCGCATCCTGATCGGTCTTTCCGGTGGCAAGGACTCGCTTTCACTCCTGCATTGCTTAGCCCATGTGCAGCGGCGCGCGCCCATTGCGTTTGATCTGGCGGCCATTACCATCGACCCGCTGGTTGGCGGCTTTGATCCCGCGCCGCTGGTGCCTTACCTCGCGGCACTCGGCATCCCGTATTTTGTCGAACGCGAAGATATCGTTGGTTTGGCCAACGAGCACATGCGTGGGGATTCTTACTGTGCGTTTTGTGCGCGCATGAAACGCGGCCTGCTCTACAAGGCGGCGCGGCGTGAGGGCTACACCGTGCTGGCGCTGGGGCAACATCTGGATGATTTGGCGGAAAGTTTTTTGATGAGCGCGTTTCACGGCGGCAAACTCAATACCATGAAAGCACATTACCGCAACGATGCGGGTGATGTGCGCATCATCCGCCCCTTTGTGCGCGTGCGTGAGCGGATGCTCGCAGACTTCGCCGCGCACAATCATCTGCCGGTGATTAAAGACAACTGCCCCGCCTGCTTCGCCAAACCGACTCAACGTGAACATTTCAAGCACGTACTGGCGGATGAGGAGCGCCTCAACCCCCAGCTGTTCCGCTCGCTGGCGGTCACACTCACCCCATTGATGCGCGATGGCTTGGCCACCGCGCTGGGGCCCAATGAGCTTGAACTGTGAGCAAACGTACCGCGCAAAGTCACGGTCGCCCGTTGCGCAGTGCGCTACGGCTTTTTTTACTGAGGAGTTTACTGCGGGTATTCGCCGCGCTCCCGCTACGCCTGAGCCACACCATCGGTATCGGATTCGGTTGGCTGGCCTGGGCAACGCACAGCGCGATGCGCAAAACGGCAGAAGAAAACATTCAGCGCTGCCTGCCGGAACTATCCCCCGATGAACAGCGTCAACTCGTGCGCGAAACCTTACACGAAACAGGCAAGACCATCACTGAACTGGGCATGATCTGGCAGGGATCAAAATCCCGCATCGAATCTTTGGCCACACAAATCGAAGGGCAGGAAATTCTGGAGCAGGCATTGGCCGCCGGGCATGGCGCGATCTTACTCGCCCCACATAGCGGCGCCTGGGAGCTGGGTGGGTTATACACCGCGACGCGCACACCGATGACAACCTTGTACCGCCCGCCGCGGGAACCCGCGTTTGAAGAATTAATGAACCGAGCCCGCGAACGCTTTGGCGCCCAATTGGTCCCCGCCAACCGCCATGGCGTCAAAGCCTTGTTGCTTGCACTGCGACGGGGAGAAGTCGTCGCGATTCTACCCGACCAGGAACCGAGTGTCGGTGAAGGCGAATTCGCCCCTTTTTTTGGTCAACCCGCCTACACGGTGACGTTGATTCATCATTTAATGCAAAAAACCGGTGCCATCGCCATTTTGGGCAGAACCGAACGCTTGCCTCGCGGACAAGGGTATAGCCTGCATTATTTCGCTGCACCGGCCGGGATGTATGATCCGGATCCCGCCATCGCGCTGGCGGCGCTGAATGCAGGAGTTGAGCAGATGGTTCGCGAAAATCCGGCGCAGTATCAATGGGTGTACCGACGGTTTCGGCGGCAGCCTGTGCACCCATTCAAAGCACAAGTCACCCCCTACGAATAAGGATCAGAACGATCTTGCGCCGCCGTTTTAAAGAGCTTGAGTGACCACATATACTGCGGAGGATCATCCAGAATCAGGTGTTCAAGCGCCTGATTAATGACCGTAGCCGCGCTGCGATCCGCATTGATGGTCACTGTGATGGGGGGTAAAATTAGCAGCCGGTACATGCCATTGCGCAGATTGATTTGTCCGAGGAGCGGATAGATGGGTGCGTGCCCCAGTGTCGCGATTTTTCCCGCCAAGGGTACGGTAGCTTTTTCCACCCCAAACAGGGGGGCAAATACCGAGTCCGCCGCACCCAGATCTTCATCGGCAATATAAAAAAAACCTTGGTTTAAACGCAACTGCCTGACATGTGGCTTCAAGCCTTGCTCACGGGGGTAAACCCGCGCGCCATGCCGCACCCGCCCCCGCTCAAACAGCCAATTTAACAACGGATTTCGGCCAAACGGTTTAAACATGGCGGAGCCACTCATGTTCAGCGTAATGTAATGTCCGATCCACTCAAGCCCCGCGCTGTGCCCCGTCAACATGACGCCCCCGGTATGAATCAAATCTTGAAGCAGAGCGGGATCACTCACAGTGGTGTGCGCCTGTAAATATTCGGGGCTTCTAAACCAGAGTCGTCCTAAATCAAGCAGCGCGTAGGCCTGAAGTTTAAAGTGCTGCGCCTGCCATAACTGCCGCTGGCTGAACGATGTCTCGGGGAAGCACAGCGCTAAATTGCGCTCAACAATCCGGCGCCGCTTGGGGTATGCGCGCTGATACACCGCAGCCAAACTGCAGGCCAAGGTATAACGCCACCCGTGCGGCAAAAAACCAAGCAACCCTAAACCGCCTACCGCGAGCCAAATCAACCAATACCGTGGACACAGAAATACCCGACTGAACGGCTGATTGAAGCGATGCGGTACGGCGGGCATCAGTTAACGACGCCAAAACATCGGTAAAAACAGCACCAGCACGGTAAAAATCTCTAACCGCCCCAAGATCATCGAAATCGTGCCGACCCAAAGCGTTCCCGTGGAGGCACTGGCAAACGTGCTCGCAACGCTGCCCAATCCGGGTCCGGCACTCGTGAGCGTACCGATGGCACCGCCCAAGGCGGAGACGGGATCCAAACCGGTAGCCATCATCGCGAAGAAAATCACGACAAAAACAAATACATAGGCAGCAAAAAATGCCCAAACTGCGCTGATAACCGTAGGGTTAATCGCCCGACCACTGAGTTTTACGACAAATTCGGCATGTGGATGCACCAATTTCCGCAGCTCATTTAACCCTTGGCGCGTGAGCAGCAACAAGCGCACGGTTTTCAGGCCGCCCGCCGTTGACCCCGCACACCCCCCAATCAATGCCGTGGCCAGCACCAATACCGGCAGGAAAATGGGCCACGGCGTGCTATCAACCAGGGTAAATCCCGTGGTAGTCATCATCGAAACCAAGGTAAACAGCCCCCAGCGCGCGCCCCACAGCCATTCGGCAGTGGGGCGCGAAATGACCACGGTCAATACAATGAGGGCGAAAAAGAGTGCCAAAATAAGCAGGAAGAATTTGAACTCCGAGCTTTTGCCATAAGCACGGATGGAGCCATGTTTGATCGCAAGATAATGAAGCGCCATCGGAGTGCCGCCTAAAATCATAAACACAACGGCAGTCAGCTCCATCGGAAAACTGTTAAAAAAACCGAAGCTGGCATCGTGGGTAGAAAACCCGCCCGTAGAAATGGTCGAAAAAGCATGACCCACCGCATCAAACCAGGTCATACCTTCGAGCTTGAACAAAATCGCGCAGAGCAAGGTTAGGCCCGCATAGACAATCCACAACGCTTTCGCCGTTTCTGAAATGCGCCCAGAAAGCCGCTCATCTTTCATCGGCCCTGAGATTTCGGATTTATACAGTTGCATTCCGCCCACGCCCAAGAGCGGCATGAAGGCCACGACCAATACGATAATCCCCAAACCGCCGAGCCATTGCAGTTGTTGGCGATAGAACAGCAGGGATTTAGGCATGTCATCCAACCCAACCAGGACGGTCGAGCCAGTCGTGGTAATGCCGGAAACAGATTCGAACACCGCTTGGCTGAAATTGATGTGCAAACTCGGCTGCAAGTAAATGGGCAGCGCACCCATGAGCCCCAGCACGACCCAGAATGACACCACAATCAGCAAGCCATCGCGCAGCTTGAGCTCTCGCCGATAATTGCGCAGGGGCAACCACAGCATTGCGCCCAAGACAAAGGCCACCACAAAACTGGTTTCGAACGGCACTAAATCCGCATCACCCATCATCCAGCCGACCAACCAAGGCGGAATAAAAGTCAGGCCGAACACCATCAGCAACACGCCGAGCACCCGGAAAACGACAATAAACTGCATGGGGAAATCGTACCGGGTTAGAAAAAGCCAAAGCGCACAGTGAACAACTGTTCAATGTCGCGGACGTGGCGTTTATCGGTGAGGAAGAGAATCACATGGTCATTGGATTCAATCACACTATCGTGGTGCGCGATCAATACTGCCCCATCGCGGAGTAAGGCGCCTATGGTGGTACCCGGGGGTAATTTCAGTGCATCGACCCGCCGCCCAACCACTTGGGATGTAGTCGTATCGCCACGTGCAATGATTTCCATCGCCTCCGCCGCCCCCCGCCGCAATGAATGCACACTAACCACATCCCCCCGACGCAGGCGGGTAATCAGGCTGCCGATGGTGATGTTATGCGGCGAGAGCGCAATATCGATGCTGCCCATGTGAATCAGATCCACATACTCACTGCGATTGACGATACACATCACCTTGCGCGCACCCAGCCGCTTAGCCAGCATCGCTGCGAGAATATTATCCTCGTCATCGTTGGTGAGTGCGAGGAACACATCCATGTCTTCAATATTTTCTTCAACCAATAATTCGCTATCGGTAGCCGATCCCGTCAGCACAATCGTGTGATTGAGGTCAGCACTGAGTTTGCGCGCCTTCTCAGAATTATTGCTGATGAGTTTGACTTGAAAACGCGACTCGAGTGCAGCGGCCAACCCACCGCCAATATTGCCGCCTCCGGCGATCATGATGCGCCGGTAGGGGCGATCCAGCTGGCGCATCACACTCATCACCTTGCGGATATCTTCAGATCGGGCAAGGAAAAACACCTCATCATCGGCTTCAATCACTGTCGCACCATCCGGGTGCAACGGCGTATCTCGCCGGAAAATTGCGGCCACCCGTGCCTCGACATCCGGCAGCAAAGCCGACAGATATCGGATCGGCCGACCGACCAACGGTCCATCGGCATCCGCGCTCATCCCGATCAGTCGTAGTTTGCCGTCCGCAAAATCGCGCACCTGCAAGGCATCGGGGTATTCGATCAGCCGCACGATGTAATCCTTGATCAAGCGTTCCGGGCTAATCATGTAATCGACCGCAATGGCGTTGTTATCGAACAAGGCGGGATGATCGAGAAAATCGGTGGCGCGAATCCGCGCAATTTTGGTTGGTGTGCGGTACAACGTCCAAGCCACTTCACACGCCAACATGTTCGTTTCATCAGAACTGGTCACTGCAATCAGCACATCAGCATCGGCCGCTCCTGCAGCACCCAGCACGCTGGGTTGAGCGCCGTACCCCTGCACGGTGCGGATATCCAGCCGCTCCTGCAAGCGCAATAGGGCAGATGCGTCAGTATCCACGACCGTCACTGAGTTGCGCGTTTCCTGCGATAAAACAGTTGCCAGCGAGGCGCCGACCTGACCAGCGCCCAAGATGATGATTTTCATGGTTATCTCAGTGAGTTAACTACGTTCGTTAGCGCTAATGCCCAACGATTTCAATTTGCGGTACAGATTGGTACGCTCCATGCCGGTCAAGCGGGCCAGTTCAGTCATCGAACCCTCGCAGCTTTTGAGTTGCGCCAGCAAATAGCGCCGTTCGAATTCATCACGGGCATCACGCAAGGGCAGGTCGAGATTCAGTGAAATCAATGTGGCGACCACGGCTGCCTGGCTATCGGCCAACGTCGGCAAAAAACCCAAGGCCCGTTGCACCTCTTGCTCGTCGATT
Organism: Pseudomonadota bacterium; assembly: GCA_021801265.1. Classification (GTDB taxonomy): domain Bacteria; phylum Pseudomonadota; class Gammaproteobacteria; order Halothiobacillales; family Halothiobacillaceae; genus Halothiobacillus. The sequence continues at coordinate 18,384 of JAJYYE010000009.1, forward strand.
ACCTCGCCCGTGCCGAGAATCAACATGCGTTGAACGAGATTTTTAAGCTCGCGCACATTGCCCGGCCACGTATGCGCTTTGAGCAAATTACGCGCGCCGATCGTGAGTTCGCGCTTGGGCAAGCCTTCGATCCGGTGCGCCGCTTCCAAATAATACGTCAGGAGAATGGGCACATCTTCCACGTGATGCCGTAAAGGTTCGATGGGCAACGGCACCACAGAGAGGTGATAAAACAAATCCTCGCGGAATTTGCCCAAGCGTACTTCTGCTTCCAAATCTTTACGGGTCGCGGCGACCACGCGCACATCGACGTGGACGGGGTCGGCACCCCCCACGCGGAAAAATGTTTGGTTTTCGAGTGCGGAAATGAGCTGCATTTGGGTTTGCTCATCCATATCCGCCGCTTCAGCAATAAACAAGGTGCCGCCGTTGGCCTGCTCAAGCAAACCGTAGCGAATCTTACCATCCTCTTCTGAGCCAAAGAGCTCCACTGCCGCGTTTTGACGCCCACCCATCGCCACACCCCCGGTATCAATAAACGGGAAATGTCGCCGGGGTGAGTGATGATGGATGTACCGTGCCAAGGCTTGTTTGCCCGTGCCGGGCTCGCCGGAAATTAACACCCAGGCATCATGACCGGCCACCTTTTTGGCCTGCGCACGCAACGTCGTCATGTATTCGCTATCGCCAATCAGCTCAAACGGATCGGGTGCGCTACGCTTGAGTTGATCATTCTCCCGACTCAAACGCGAGTTTTCCAGCCCGTGCTCAATCAGCAGCAGGAGTTTATCGAGTGAAATCGGCTTTTCGATAAAATCAAATGCACCCAATCGCGTGGCCTCAACCGCAGTTTCCACCGTGCCATGCCCTGACATCATGATGACCGGCCAAACCAGTTGATCTTGTTCATGCCATTCGCGCAGCAAGGCAATACCATCCTGCCCCGGCATCCAGATATCCAGCAAAATCAAATCGGGACGACGTGTCGCAATGGAGGCACGCGCCTCATTGGCATCAGCTGCGGTGGATACGGTGTAGCCTTCATCCGCCAGCAATTCAGCCAGCAGGTTGCGGATTTCGACTTCGTCGTCAACGACCAGGATGTGTCCAATACTCATGGTTTTTCAGCACTACTCGGTGGGTCTAAATCGGAAGGAGCGATCAAGGTTTGTTCAGGACGTTGCTCGGGCGTTTGCGCAGTGCGAAACAAATCCTGCGGAATATTATGCCCAGAACGCGGCATGAACGTCACAGATTCTGCGCGGTGGGCATCGGCTGAACCCGCCTCGGCGACGTGGAAGTCAAGTGGCGCCCCTCGATGGAATTGGGTCTCAAGATCGGGCGAATCGAGCGGCAAGCGAATCATAATGCGCGCGCCCGTGACGGCATGGGCTGAATCGGGTACCGAATCACCATCGCCCGAAGCCCGTGTGATGGAATCGGCCAAGGGCTCGCCTACCGTATCGGCAGGCACTACGTCAACCGACAGCAACTCTTGTCGATTGGCTGCAGTCACCACACCGCCATGCTCTTCGACGATTTTTTTCACAATGGCCAAGCCCAGTCCAGACCCCTTTGGCCGGGTGGTAGCATAAGGCTCGAACAATCGATCAATCATTGTTTCCGGGAAACCTGGGCCATTATCGGCCACGGTGAGCTCGACCAAAGCCAACCCGCCTTCTTGATGCAAGCTCGTCGTCACCGTCACCAACGGCTCGCCGCTTGAGCAGCCCAGTTCACTGAGGGCCTGCTGGGCATTGCGAATTAAATTGTGCAGCACTTGCCGAATCCGCCCAACATCTGCCCGCACCAACAACGGTTCGCCGGCTGAGATATGCAGCACAGGAATTTCGCCGCCTTTATACAAATCAATGACCTCGCCCACCAACTCATCTAGATTGAGCGCGGTCAGATTCATTTGCGGCGACCGGGCATATTCGGCGAACTCATTGACCATGAGTTTCATGGCTTCTACCTGATTGATAATGGTTCGCGTGGAACGATCCAGAATCTGTGCGGATTCCTCTTCAAGCGTGCCGAGCAAACGCCGCCGCATGCGTTCGGCAGATAATTGGATTGGGGTCAGCGGGTTTTTAATTTCATGCGCCAAGCGCCGCGCCACTTCCGACCACGCCGCATCCCGCTGGGCTTGCAGCAAGGTGGTCACATCCTCAAACACCATGACAAAACCGCCGGTTACATCATCGGCAGGCAGTGCCGCCACGCGGCTTAACAGGACTTTACGTCCCGCGTCGCCCATAATGCGAACCTGCGCCTCAACGGTTGCCCCGGCTGGCAATTGCCCCGGGTCCAACAGGTTGCCAAACGCGGCACAAATTGGCTCTAAATGCGGGTAAGTCTGACAAATCTCGGCCAAGGTACAGCCGTCAATATGCTGGCTGGTGATGCTGAGCAGCTGGGTCACAATCGAATTGCTGCGGGTAATGCGGCCATCGGGCGCGAGGGTCAGCACCCCGGACGACAAATGCTGGATGACAGTTTCCAGGTAATCGCGCTCTTGGTCGGCGACTTCCTGCAATTGCTGCATCACCTGATGCGCCCGACGCACGCGCGCGGTCATCGTATTGAACGATTGCACGAGCTGTCCCAAATCATCCCGCCGATCAACCGGCAGTCTCAAACTGTAATCCCCTTCGGCTACGGCTTTTGTACCTGCGGCCAATTCGCGTATCGGCGCCAGTAATTTACGGGCGGCGATAAACGCCAGCCACACCGCCGTCAATAACGACAGTAACAGCGCCAGCGTTAAGGCAAAGGTAAAAGTTTTCTTGAGCGATTTATGTAAAAAAATCAGCGAGCGATATTCATTAAATGCCGCCTGCACACTGCTCGACAGCTGATTGGCGCGCGGGGAAATGGAATACAGCGCTTGCAACACTTGATTACTGCCATCGCCGGTTAAACCTGCTGTCAGCGGCACCACCACGCGAATGCGCATCGTATCGCTGCCGCCCGGATCAAGCCCGATAAAATCTTTGCCCGCGCGCGCATGGCTTAAGGCGGTTTCATCCGGGCGAGAGGGCACAATTTCCTGCAAGTCATCTGATGCGGAAGCCACAATCAGATTGCGCTGGCCGAAAATAGTCATTTCGTGCGCACCCGTATTGCGCCGCACGGAATTCAGATCCAGCGCGATTAAATCGCCCGAAATGCCTTTGAGTTGCTGTGCAGCGCGTACCGTTTCATTCATGGCCGTGCGCATTTGGCCATCAAAAGCCATTTGCGACAGCGATAACGCATCATTCATGGCTTGTTCGACTTGCACATCAAACCAGGAATCGATGCCCCGTTGAATAAATGACACCGAGAAATAAAACACAATCAGCACCGGGATGGTGGTGAGCCCCACAAATGTCAGCACCAGCCGTGCCGTGAGCCGCGCACCCGGCGTGCCGCGTCGATAATGGCTGAACAGGCGGACAATATGCGCCAACACCACAAAGGCCAGAAACAAAATACCCAACGCACTCAGACCCAGCAGTGTCAGATAGAGATGCTCCGGCTGATCCGCCCGTTGCAGCGATTCCGAGATCAGGTACATCAGCACCAGCAGCAGCACAACCACCATCATGCTGATGGGTGGCACTAACCGCCGAATCCACCGCGCATAAAATGCGCCCCATTTCAAACCAAACGCCATACCCGACTTCATGATTGCGGCACCGACCACAAGAACCAATTGCTGCTGAGTGTCCAGCGAGAATCAAACAGCGCAGGGAAACGCAAGGGCAACGGCAGTTTGTTGATATCGAGCACCATCCGCACACGCCCCACTAAATGGGCGGGCGCCACCAGACGTTGTGCCGAGCAGATCGGCCAGGCGCGCACCCGTTGCATGGAGCGCAAAGCTCCGTCCAGGGTACTGTAACTGCGCGCTTCATGCTCCAGCACATCAGTCACCAGCCAGGTTTTCGAGAGCGCGTGAAACTCCAACCGATAGTGCCGATCATCTGCTGCAATGGTGCGGGCCATCCACCAATCGCGGGGCTCATCAATCACGGCTTGCAAAGTCAAATTGATGGGAATGGCATTTTGCATCGCCTCGACCATTTCCGGATCAAAAGCCAGTTTAAGATCAACATCCAAGTACACCATGTCTTCACGGACTTCGGCATGGGCATCGGTGATCGTGGCACTTGAGGCCATGGCTCCGGGCACAAACCCCACCAAACACAGCAGCAAAAATCCAGCGCCCGGACGTAAAACCCGTCGTCGCCAAAGCGCACCGCGCCCACCGCAAGCGATTTCTGCACCGTCGAACGAATTGTCGAGCGAATTAATGTTTTTCCAGCACAGCATAGAAAAAGCCATCATGACCTTGCGATTGAGGGAAAGCCTGCTGCCCGAGTACGCGGTCGCCGACACGCATCGGCTGGCCCCAAGCCACATCCAAGGGGTGTGAGCGGGCATCGGGATGTCTATTCAGGAAAGCGGCAACCTGCGCCGCATTCTCCGCATTAAGAATGGAACAGGTGGCATAGACCATGCGCCCACCCACACGCAACAATGACCACAGCGCATCCATAATCACCCGTTGCCGCGCCACCAACACGGGCAAATCTTCCGGGCGGCGCAAGCGTTTAATATCGGGGTGGCGGCGAATCACGCCCGTCGCCGAACAGGGCACGTCCGCCAAAATGCGATCGAACAACACGCCATCCCACCATTGCTCAGGAACGCCCGCATCACCCACAATCAAACGCGCGACCGCCTGTCCTCGCTCCAGGTTTTCTTGCACCCGAGCCATACGCATCGTATCGATATCCACCGCCGTTACCTGACACAACGGTTCATGCTGCAAGATCGCCAAGGTTTTGCCGCCCGGCGCGCTACAGGCATCCAGTACCGTTTGGCCGGGGGCCAAATTCAATAAATCCACCACCCATTGGGCGGCTTCGTCTTGCACCGATACGCGTCCCTCTGCAAAGCCGGGTAACCGCTCCACGTCCAACGGCTGCACCAGGTTAACGCCGCGCGAAGAATACGGTGTGGGCTGCGCCTCGATCGTAGCGGCCGCCAAGAATTCGATATAGGCCGCGCGCGGATCAGCCACACGCAGGGTCATCGGGGGATGTGTTGCCAGCGCCTCGCCCACCGCAGATGCCTGAGCGGCACCCCAATCTTGCTGCAACGTCGCAAATAACCAGTCCGGCAAGCGCGCCTGAATTGCGGGGCTCGTTTGTGCAAACGGATCAAGCCCTTCCGCGATTTGTCGTGAGGCGCGGCGCAGCACCGCATTGAGCAACCCGGTTGCCCAAGGATGACCGAGTTCGCGTGCGGCCTGCACCGTTGAGTTCACCGAGCGTGAGGCCTCACGTCGTGCGCCCCGAATCCGCTCCAGCCCCACCAGCAGCAATAGTGAAATAATGGCGGATTTCGCAGGAATCGGGCGCTCCAATAAGCTTTCGCGCCAAAAAACCAAGGCCTCATAGTGCCGCAACACTTCATAACCCATTGCTTGTACCAGCCCGCGATGCACGGGTTGAGCCTGGCTTAAAACCCGACTCAAGGCGCTATCAAGCGATATGCCTTGCGTGGTTACCGCCAGTAAGAGCTGCGCGGCCAGAGCTTCGGGCGAGAGTTGAGGCAAAGTGCGATAATTTACCCGTGCAGGTCGATCCGGATCGACCTTGGCCGCAGGACGGTGAGCAGGTCGACCCGGATCGGGGTGCTGAGTCGTCACTTGAGCCGATCGATCAGAGCGCGGGTTGCCTTGCGCGGCCCGAGTGGCCGCCCCCCAGATAGAGGCGGCCTGCGTTGCCGCATCCACGGATGGCGTGGCCGGTGGTTTTTTGAACGAATCAACCAAAACGGGTACCTAATAGATGATGATGACGGGCAAAATCGGCAGCTGAAATTCGCTTGCCACCCGCTTGCTGACAGGCTAACACCCTGAGACCGCCGGTGGCGGTGGCGACGACAAAACCGTGCGCATCTACCGCAACAACGGTTCCCGGCGCGGCGGCCGGGCTGTGCGGTTCAGCAACGGCCCACCAAATGCGTAGCGCTTCCCCTTTGAACAGGGTAAACGCCACCGGCCAAGGATCAAACGCACGCACGCGTCGCGCCAGGACATCCCCAGGCTCGCGCCAATCGAGCAAGCCCTCCGCCTTGGCCAGCTTCGCCGCGTAACAAGCAAGCGCATCATCCTGAATTTCAGGCTTAAGCGTGCCGGCCACAATGCCCGGCAGTGCCGCCATCAATGCGCGCGCGCCCAGTTCGGCCAAACGGTCATGCAGGGTAGCGGCGGTATCCGTGGGCGCGATCGGCTCGATAACTTTGTACAGCATGGCGCCGGTATCCAGCCCCTGCGCCATCTGCATAATCGTAATCCCCGTCTCACAATCGCCCGCTTCAATGGCTCGGGCAATCGGTGCTGCACCGCGCCAACGGGGCAGCACCGAAGCATGAATATTGATGGCGCCCAGCCTTGGGGTATCCAAAACCGGCACCGGTAAAATCAGACCATACGCGGCGACAATCATCACATCCGGCCGATGGGCGGCCAATATTTTCTGTGCCTCGGCATCCCGCAACGAGGGCGGTTGCTCCACCGCGATGCCCAGCGCCATAGCCGTTTCTTTCACCGGCGAGGGCATCAGCTTTTGGCCACGCCCCGCCGGGCGATCGGGTTGGGTATATACTGCCACCAACTCTACTGTCGCGTCGGTGGACAGCGCCTGCAGTGCGGGCACGGCGAACTGCGGTGTGCCCGCATAAATCACCCGAATACTCATACAAAATCCTTGGCATCCAGTGCTTTCTGACGTTGGACTTTCTCAAGTTTTTTTCGAATCCGCTGCTGCTTGAGTGGCGAAAGATAATCAATAAACAGCTTGCCATTAAGATGATCGATTTCGTGTTGAATACAGATCGCCAGCAAGCCACTGGTGGTGAGCTCAAACTCGGTGCCATGGATCGTTTGCGCCCGCACACTCACCGTTTCGGCGCGCATCACTTTATCGTTGACATCGGGAATCGAGAGACACCCCTCTTCCGACTCGATCAAGCCCTGCCGATCCAGAATGAGGGGATTGATAAACACCAACGGCGCCGGCGATTGCCCGTCATCCGCACAATCGGCCACAAAAAGGCGCTGCTGAACATCCACCTGCGTGGCGGCCAAACCGACACCCCGAGATTCATACATCGTCGTCAACATCTGTTCGGTTACCCGCGCTAATCGCGCATCAAACTGCGTTACGTCGGTCGCCACGCGCCGGAGCCGCTCATCAGGAAAAAGTACAATCTCAAGTAACGACATACACACCAAGACCAAAAATCACAAAACCAAAAAAGAAAACCCATCTGAACCGAAAAAAGCAGTAACACAACCTAAAATCCGCAGTACCACAGCGCTCCGCCCGAGGGTAAATTCAGACCCAGCGCAGAGAAAACCCGCAAGAACAGGTCGACAAGAACCCGTTCTTTAAAACGTACCGCAATTCACCGGTAGACGCCGTGCGCAAATTCTTTTACAAATAACCGGATTTACCGCAACATTGTACGCGAGCCTAGGCTGTGCACCATGGACTTTATCTAAACATAACGTCCGCGCCTCGTCTAATGTTGCCCCCGTTTTCGGCTGAAAACCCAAGGATGTTGCCCATGAGATCGTCAAAAGGATTACCGGTTCTACTCTCGTTATCCCTCACCACCGCCCTATTGGCTGGTTGCGCCGCCGAGCGCCCGCCGGTCAATCTGGCGAACTTGCCCACAACTCAGGATAGTCTGCCACTCGGCGCCACGCGAGGTCCGGTCAAGGGCACGCTAACCCCTGAAGAAACCAAGGCGCAGTTCATCTCGCTCAAAGCGGATGAATACACGGTGAAAAAAGGCGATACGCTGTGGTCGATTGCCAATCATTTCCTCAAGGATCCGTACTACTGGCCGGAGATTTGGTACGACAATCCCCAAATTCGAAACCCGCATAAAATTTATCCCGGGGATAAAATTGGCATCATGTACATCGGCGGCAAAGCGCGCTTAGGCATTACGATGCGGCCGCATATGCGTTATGAAGCGCTACCGCCCGCCGTGAATGCCATTCCACTGGATACCCTGAAGCCCTTCCTCTCCTACGACCAGGTCATGAGTGAAAACGCGCTGAATGCAGCGCCCTATGTGCTCGCCAATCGGGATGACGCCTTGGCATCGAGCCTAGGCGATGTGCTGTATGCGCGCCCTGAGCTCAGGGGCGCGAATGATGATTACGCCATTGTTGGCAAAGGCAAGGCCCTGATTGATCCGGTATCCGGGGAATTGTTGGGTTACCGTGCCATTTATAAAGGCGAAGCGCAGATCACCCAACGAGGCGATCCAACGACGTTGCACATCACAAAAAGCCAGCGGGAAATCCTGAATGGTGATCACTTAGTACCCATCGTCAGCGAACCCTTCGATCACGATGTCACACCGAGCATTCCCGCAGTACCGATTGACGCCGTGGTCATCGACATCCCCGATGCCTTGACGCAGGTGGCTACTTATCAAGTGGTAATTATCAATGCCGGCAGCCGTAACGGCTTGGTGGTCGGCGATATGCTGCGCATCAGCAAACCGGGTCGGGTGGTGAGTGATCAATACACCAAGAATGAGCAGGAACTCAACAAAAATGCGAAGCCGGAAGGCTTTGAGCTCCCCAAACCGCCGCAAGTCAAATTGCCAGATTTCCCGATCGGCACCGCCATGGTGTTCCGTACCTATGATCGCGTCAGTTTGGCTCTGGTCGTGCAAACCAAACGCCCCATTCGAATCGGTGACTTAGCGCAAACGCCGACCGCCGACCTCGATTGACCGATATCGATCAAGGCTACGGATCAAGATCTCATTTTGATGGCCACCTTATTAACGCCCGACCCACTCGAACGTCGGGCGTTATTGTTTTTAATCACCATCAATGGCATGGGCCCCAAACGCTTACGCCGCCTGCTGGATGCCTATGAGAGCAACCAAGCCGCGCTCGCCGCCTCAGCAGCGGACTGGGAACGACTCGGCTTACCCGCCTCACTGGCTCGCCAAAATCCGCGCGGTGATGCAGCTCGGGTGCAAATCATGCTGGATTGGTTAGGACAGGATAACCAGCATCATCTCTTAACGACCACGGATGCTGCCTACCCCGAGCTACTAAAAACGCTACCTGATGCGCCTGCCGCCCTATTTGGGCGCGGTGATATCCGATTGTTGCAAGAACCGCAACTCGCCATCGTCGGTTCACGCAGCCCGACCGGAGGTGGTCTGAATAATGCCCGCGCTTTTGCGCGTCATTTATCAACCCAAGGATTTGTGATTACCAGCGGCCTCGCGCTCGGAATTGATGCGGCGGCACATCGGGGTGCGCTGGCCGCGGGGGGCGCCACCATTGCCGTGATGGGCACCGGCCCCGATGTGATTTACCCCCGTGAGCACGCCGCGCTGAGCGAGGAAATTGTGCAAGCAGGCGGGCTATTGGTGAGCGAGTGGCCGCCCGGCACCACCGCGCGTAAAGAGCATTTCCCTCGGCGTAACCGCCTGATTAGCGGCATGGCGGAAGGCGTGCTGGTGGTTGAGGCCAGCTTGCAAAGCGGCTCGCTCATTACCGCCCGTCTTGCCGCCGAGCAGGGGCGGGAGGTGTTTGCCATTCCGGGCTCCATCCATAATCCATTAAGCCGGGGTGCGCATCGCTTGATTCGCGATGGTGCCAAACTTGTTGAAACCGGGCAGGATATTTTTGAGGAACTGGCCGCCAGCCTAGGGGCGCGGCTACGCCAAGCGCCCCCCGATGCCCCGCTAAATGACACCGAAATTCAAGACACCAATACGGACCTCACTCTGCCGGGGCTGGACCCGGCACAGCAACAGCTACTTGACCGGCTTGGCTTCGACCCCCAGTCGGCCGATGCACTGATTGCAGCGAGTGGATTGACCCCCGCCGCAGTTTCCTCCATCCTCCTCATGCTTGAACTGGCCGGATATGTCACCACCTTACCGGGTGGGCTCTATTCGCGAACGGCCTAAGCCAGTGCAGAATGCCTACGCCCGATCGTGGCGGCGAGGTTTTAACCGGCGCCCAGAAAAACGTCCTGAGAGAATTCATGAAAGAAACCGTGCTTGATTTACTGATGTATTTATTTGAAAACCACATGGAAGAAGAGCCGCATCTGCCGCCAGAACCCTTGCGCATGGACTTGCAACAGAAATTGCTCGCCGCCGGTTATGAATCAGACGAAATTAGCCGGGCATTTTCTTGGCTCGATGGCGCGAGTGAGTCACCGTCTTTAGCGCTGGCCAATGTGGTCGCCAATATGCCAAAGCCCAGTTCGTTTCGCATTTATACCGATGAAGAACAAGCCGTACTGGACCTCGACGCGCGCGGGTTCTTGTTACAACTTGAAGAAATCGGCGTGCTGAGTAGCAACACCCGAGAAACGGTGATCGAACGCGCACTGGCGCTGGATCACGACGATATGGATCTCGACGACATCAAATGGGTGGTGATGCTGGTGTTATTTGCCCGTCCCGGCGAGGAAGCCGCCTTCGCCTGGATGGAAGAACTCGTCTTCGCTGAACCCACTGATCTATTACATTAATCGCCCAGAATTTTGAGACTGCCCAATCCATCATGAGTCAAACGCTTGTCATCGTCGAATCGCCCGCCAAGGCGAAAACCATTAAAAAATACCTGGGCCCCGGCTTTGAGGTGTTGGCCTCTTACGGCCATGTCCGGGATCTCATCCCCAAAGACGGCGCCGTGGACACCACCCATGATTTTGCGATGCATTATGCATTGATCGACAAAAACATCCGTCATGTTGATGCCATCAAAAAAGCGCTCAAAGCCGCCGATACCCTCCTGCTCGCGACTGACCCCGACCGCGAAGGTGAGGCCATTTCTTGGCATTTATATGAATTACTGGCGGAAGCCAACCTCTTGAAAAACAAAACCGCTCGCCGGGTCGTATTCTACGAAATCACCAAAAAAGCGGTGCAAGAAGCCGTTGCAAATCCCCGTGATCTCTCGCTCGATTTGATCAATGCCCAACAAGCACGGCGTGCGCTGGATTATCTGGTGGGTTTCAACTTATCGCCATTGCTGTGGAAAAAAATAAATCCGGGTTTATCGGCCGGACGCGTGCAAAGCCCTGCCCTGCGATTGATTGTTGAGCGCGAACAGGAAATTGAAGCATTTAAGCCACAAGAATACTGGACGATAACAGCCGATTGCCTAGCGACCGATCAGGCCAAACCACAACGTTTTAATGCCCGACTCCTCACCCTTGATGGCCAAAAAGTTGAGCAGTTTACACTCGCCAACGCAGCCGATGCCGATGCCGCGCGCAATCGGTTGCTCGCCGCCGCCAATGGCATGCTCACCGTGCGCCTGGTGGAAAAACGTGAACGCCGCCGGAATCCCTCGCCGCCGTTCACTACCTCGACGCTCCAGCAAGAAGGTGTGCGCAAGCTCGGACTATCCGCATCCCGCGTGATGCGTCTCGCGCAGGAGCTCTATGAAGGCGTGGACATTGGCTCTGGCTCGGTGGGCTTAATTAGCTATATGCGAACCGATTCGGTGACGCTATCCAACGATGCACTCGCTGAAATCCGGGCACATATTGGCGATAAATATGGCTCACCTTATCTCCCCGCCAGCCCGGTTCAATACAAAACCAAATCCAAAAATGCACAAGAAGCACATGAAGCGATTCGCCCTACGGCAGTGGCCAACACACCGGATGCCGTGCGCGCATTTCTGAATAAAGACCAATTCCGGCTGTACGAAATGATTTTTAAACGCGCGGTCGCCTCGCAGATGACCCCGGCCGTATACGATCAGGTTTCGGTTGATTTGGCTGCCGGTGCACCTCACGCCTTCCGCGCCACGGGTTCCACCCTCAAATTCCCCGGCTTTATCGCCCTCTACCGGGAAGATGAAGACGACAACACCGGCGATAATGATGAAGATCGCCGCCTGCCACCGCTGGCCGTGGGCGATAAAATCGGCCTGGAAGACATCGCGGCCGATCAACACTTCACCGAGCCACCACCGCGGTTTACCGAAGCCAGTTTGGTCAAAACGCTGGAAGAGTATGGCATTGGTCGCCCATCGACCTACGCCAGCATTATTTCCACCCTGCAAGCGCGGGAATACGTGCTGCTCGATCAACGGCGCTTCAAACCCACCGATATCGGCCGAGTGGTGAATGGGTTCCTGACCGACCATTTCCGCGATATCGTCGATTACGAGTTCACCGCCAAGCTTGAAGATGACCTTGATGCCGTTTCCCGGGGTGAACGCGACTGGGTACCGCTGATGCGCGCTTTTTGGGATCCGTTCCATGAGCGCATCATCCACACCGCCGAGAACGTCAGTCGTCAAGATGCCGCACAGGGGCGCGAAATTGGTATTGATCCGAAATCCGGCAAGCCCGTCAGCGTGCGGCTGGGGCGGTTTGGCCCCTTCGCGCAAATCGGCACAAAAGACGACGAAGACAAGCCCAAATTCGCCTCGCTCAAGCGTAGCCAGAGTATTGCAACCATCACGCTTGAAGAAGCGCTCGACCTGTTCCAGTTGCCCAGAAAACTCGGTGAAACCCCCGAAGGCGAGCCCATTGAAGTTGCGATTGGCCGCTTTGGGCCCTTCGTCAAATTCGGCAAAATGTACGCATCGCTCGGCAAGGATGATGACCCATACACCATTGATCTTGAGCGCGCACTCGTCATTATCGAAACCAAAAAACTCGCTGAAATCAATCGGTATATCACCCAATTTGAGGGCGGAGTTTCAGTGCAAAACGGACGTTATGGCCCCTACATCACCGATGGCAATAAAAATGCAAAAATCCCGAAAGACCAGGACCCCAAATCGTTGACTTTAGACGAGTGCCTGGCATTGCTTGCGGCAGCGCCGGAAAAGAAAAAAACTGCCCGAGGAAAAGCTGCGGCTAAAACATCAGCAAAATCAACGACGGCCAAGAAGACTGCGCCCAAAACCCAAAAAAAGGCCCCAAAAGACGCCACTCAAACTCCGGCTAAAAAAACCACAGCGACGAAAACAACACGCGCTAAAAAAACTGCTGAACCGAGCGCCGAACGCACCACGGAGCAGCCCGCCACCCCAACGGCGGCTAAGAAGGCCCCTCGCACGCGCAAAACCGCTGCGCCCGTCAAGGAATAAGGGGCCACCTACGTCAGATGAATACTCCTTTGCCACCGTGTTTACAGGTAACTGAATTGCGGCAGGGGGCCGTCACGGTCTTGCGCATATCCTCGCGCATGAATGCCGACGACATCACTATGCGCGCTCCGATGATCATGCCCCCCGCAGGCGGCGAACCGTCCGGTCAACTGCGGGGTAAACCGGCCGGTGGCGATTACGGGTGCCATGCCCTCGCCCCGAACCGCACTGCGAACGGCTTACCACGTTGATCGGTATCAACGGCGTCGTGCTGCATTATCGCGGTACAGGCGGTCGGTTAGCCACCGAGGGGTTCGAATTTAATCAACATCGGCCGGTGTGTGCCGCTTCGGCGCATTGCCGCGGTTAAAACGCCATGCCAACTGCCTTTCAATTGCGCCAAGCACGCGACACGATCCACGCGGGTGGGGTAGTGGCCTACCCCACTGAAGCCGTATTTGGCTTGGGTTGCGATCCAGAAAACGAAGACGCCGTGCAAAAAATACTCAAGCTAAAACAACGGGATTGGCGCAAGGGCCTGATTTTAATCGCGGCGACAGTCGATCAAATCCGGCCGTGGATCAACCTGCCGCAGGAAGCCTTAGCGCCAATTTCTGCCTACTGGCCGGGCCCCGTCACGTGGGTGGTTCCCGCCAGCGCGGGTGCGCCCGATTGGATCACCGGCGGGCGCAAGGAGATTGCGGTACGCATCACCGCACACCCCGTTGCTGCCGCCCTCGCCGCCACCTTCGGTGGTGCACTGGTCTCCACCAGCGCCAACCCGGCAGCCTCCCCCCCGGCGCGTGGCCCACTAACCGTTCGACACTATTTTGGACAGCATTTGGATTTGATTATGAGTGGCGAAGTTAATCATGGCGCGCAACCGACCCCCATCCGCCATTGGCGCACCGGTGAATGGCTTCGCAGCTAAACTCACTTGAATGCATGGCCGACACAACGGGGCGGTGGCGCCCATGCCGTTATTCAAAAATTGGCGGTGGATACTACGCCCCGCCCCCAAACTCCGGCACGAGACGCCCGGCGATTTATCTTTTTGGCCTGATATAATGCCCCTTCACTTCGCCCCTATCGGGGTGCCCCTATTCATCCCCCGATAACCATGGGAAAAATCATGCTCGATATTCAACGTGTCCGCGAGTACCTCATTGATCTGCAAGATCGCATTGTGATGGGCCTCGAAGCCTTTGAGCCGGCAGCCCGCTTTATCCCTGATGATTGGCAGCGCCCGGACGGAGAATCCTTAAGTGGTTTGGGGCGCGGACGCATACTGGAAGGCGGTGCCGTGTTCGAGCGGGCGGGCATTAATTTCTCCGATGTACGCGGCCAAAAGTTACCGCCTTCCGCCACGGCGCATCGCCCCGATTTAGCAGGGGGGCAATTTGAAGCCATGGGCGTATCATTGGTGATTCATCCGCGCAATCCGTATGCGCCTACCTCACACGCCAACGTGCGGTTTTTCTCGGCAGAAAAAGAAGGCCATGAGCCCATCTGGTGGTTTGGCGGTGGCTTTGATCTCACGCCTTATTACGGGTTCACCGAAGATGCGGTACATTGGCATCAGCAATCCCAGCAAGCCTGCGCACCCTTTGGGGATGCGTTGTACCCGCGTTTCAAACAGTGGTGCGATGAATATTTTTGGCTCAAACACCGCCATGAGCCGCGCGGGGTGGGTGGGGTGTTCTTTGATGATTTTGGCGCCGATGGCACCGTCGATTTTGAGTCCGCATTTGGCTTGATGCGCTCGGTCGGCGACCACTATCTGCCCGCATACACCCCGATTGTAGAACGGCGCCGAGACACCCCCTATGGCGAACGCGAACGCGATTTCCAGCTCTATCGGCGTGGGCGGTATGTGGAGTTCAACCTCGTGTGCGACCGCGGCACGCTATTTGGTTTGCAGTCCGGTGGACGCACGGAATCGATCTTAATGTCGATGCCACCAGAGGTGCGGTGGCGGTATAACTGGACGCCCGAGCCAGACAGCCCCGAGGCTGAGCTGTATCGTGAATTTCTCCGCCCGCGTGATTGGTTGGCTGAGCACAATCACGGGTAATTAGCGCGTTGACACCGTGATTGAACGTGGGGATTCAATCGGCATTCGCCATTCTTGATAGCGATTGCGATCCGGCACCAGCCAGCCGCGCGCTTTGATCGTTTCGCCGCGCCAGGTCGAAAAATCCACCCCATTAAACGTACTCCAAACCCGCGCGGGTATCTGCAGCGCGACACGACCTTCCAGATTCACCCACACAGTTTTTCGGGTTTGATGCACTGACACCACCTTGCCGCGAATAATCGCCGCGCCTTGGACATCGGCAGGAACGCCCTTCCCGGTATCAATACCGGGCGAATATTCAGCAGAGCGCCAAATACCCACCTGGTGTTGTTCCGCTTGGTGCTCAATAGCCGTCAAGCAATCCGCCAAAACAAGATTCGGTGGCATATACACAGCCATCGCCATGCCTTGCGCCACTAATTCCGCCTGAATGGATTGGCCATCTGGCATAAAAAGGTAGGCAATTTTCCGACCATAACGATCTTCCGGTTCTTCGCCATACTGCACCAGTAAGCGATTACGCGATTGAGCCAGCAAGGCTTGCAGCGACTGGCGACTGGCATCACCAAAGGATTCGGCCGGTTTGGCCGGACGATCGTTGTAGGCTGGGTGCGCCACTTCTGGCGCATCAATCCCGGCCAAGCGTACCCGCTCACCGGTGGTGAGGCGAACAGTATCGCCGTCATCGACATAACCGACTACCGCCGCCACCGCGTGATCGGGCGCTGGACAGGCAACAGATGGCCCCGCCTGTACAGGTGCCCCTATCAGTAAACTGACCCATAAAAAAAAGACACCCCGCCACACTAGGCCAGGTGTCTTTTTGGGCAAACCCATCACAGCGCCGAAAGGGCTGTGATTATTTGCGGCCGTAGCGATTGAGGAATTTATCCACTTGCTTGGCCGTACTGGAATCCATCCGCTTGCCGGTGTAGAACGGGTGACTTGCAGATGAAATTTCAATTTTAACCAAAGGATATTCTTCGCCATCGGTCCATTTAATGGTTTCTTTGGCGCGAATGGTTGAACGGGTCAACGTCGCGAAATCCGAAGCCAAATCCTGAAACACGACAGGACGATAATTAGGGTGAATGTCTGGTTTCATGGAGGATACCTTGAGAAAAATGATTCTGAAAAATGTTTGCGGGTAATCGGTTTAATCGCTGCCCAATCAAAGCGGCGAAAATAGCCCAAAGCACGATCAGGACAATGATTGGTTTATTAAGGGCGGCGATCTTACCGTAAAGATACGGTATCATCAACAGAAAACTTGCCGTCACCCCCCCGCCTCTATTGATCAGGGCGCGGTGTTCTTGCCAGAACCCATA
Source organism: Pseudomonadota bacterium (assembly GCA_021801265.1). Taxonomy (GTDB): domain Bacteria; phylum Pseudomonadota; class Gammaproteobacteria; order Halothiobacillales; family Halothiobacillaceae; genus Halothiobacillus. The sequence continues at coordinate 34,963 of JAJYYE010000009.1, forward strand.
CCGTAACCCGCTGCGCACCGGCTTGTTTTAACACGGTAGCAAGGCTTGCTGCTGAGCTTCCGGTCGTCATCACATCATCCACAATCGCCACATGCGCTGGCAGGGATTGGCGCACTTCAAACGCGTGGCGCAAGCTTTTACGCCGCGCCGCCGCATCCAGGCCACTCTGTGGTGGGCTGGCTTTTACCCTCACCACCGCCTGCCCCAGTACAGGCAGTGCGAGGAATTTACCCAGGTGATCGGCAATCAAACGCGCTTGATTAAAACCCCGCAACGCGCGTCGCTGCGGGTGAATAGGCATGGGAATCAATGCGTCGGGCCAATCTTGGCGCGGCAGGGGATACCGCTGCTCAAGCCGAGCCATCAACGGCAGCAGCAACGCGGGCAACACCCAAGGCTGACGCTGGAATTTAAGTTGATGCACCAGATGCCGGGTAGCCGCATGAAAATCAAGCCCCGCTTCGGCGCGATCGAAGTGGGGCAAGCGATTTGCGCAATCAGGGCACAATACATCGGCCAGAGGGACTCGAATGGCACACTGCGGACAACGCGGCTCTATCCCCTTCGGGATCCACGCCGACACGCAGCGCGGACACAATCCTGCATCGCCAATCGTTGCGGCACCACACAAGAAGCACGGCGCGGGAATCAGCATTCGGGTTAGGTTAGCCAGAAATTTCATGCTACATTCATGAGTCCATGCTTATAGGGAGGTCATCCCATGTCCGAATTTGCACACGTGCCGCTTGATGCCGATAACACGCCCAAAATTGCCACCGGCGCTTCCGCTCGCCGTGCGGCCAAGTGGTTCAATTATGGCACTTTGGTGGCCGTCTTAATGCCTTTACCGCTCGCGATTTTCTGGACCGGGATGTCGATGCTCATTTACGCACTCAATAAGCATCACCCCAACCCGAAAGTAGGCTATTACACCCAGTTAGCGGCTTATCGCTTTTATGGGGTCGCTGGTTCTGCGGTGGCGGTTGCCGTTTTTTTCCCGCCAAAAATTATTTTCTATTTGGTTATTTGGGCAATTGCAGCGGTGATCCTCGTGCCATGGACAATTTATGATCTCTATCGCATCAATCACGACACATGGACCGATTCCGTCATAGAGCCCCATGTGCCATTCAATGACGAATAAATAAACCCACCACCATTCGACCTTAAAGAGGTGCTTTTTGTCCGCGTCGCTCACACAAGAACTGCCCGTTCATCATTCAGTGGCTCAAGCTGAGCCAACCCAATGGACTACAGCACAGGCTCTGGCCCTGTTCGACCTGCCCTTCAATGACTTGGTGTTTCAAGCACATCAAGTCCATCGCGCGCAGTTTGATGCCAATGCGGTGCAAATCAGCACCCTGCTCTCGATTAAAACGGGCGCGTGCCCGGAGGACTGTGCTTATTGCGCACAAAGCGCGCGGTACGATACCGGACTGGAACGCGAACGACTACTGCCACTATCTGAAGTGCGTGAGTCCGCTCTACGTGCCCGCGAATCGGGGGCGACCCGATTTTGTATGGGCGCAGCCTGGCGCAACCCGACAGATAAACAGCTCGAAAACGTGATTGACATGGTGCATGTCGTCAAAGAAATCGGTATGGAAGCGTGCCTCACACTGGGTATGTTGACCCGCCCGCAGGCGGAGCGTCTCAAGGAAGCCGGGCTCGATTATTACAACCACAACATCGACACCTCGCCCGAATTTTATGGTGAAGTGATCTCCACTCGCCAATTCCAAGACCGCATCGACACCATCAGCCACGTACGTGACAGCGGCATCAACGTCTGCTCGGGTGGCATTTTGGGCATGGGCGAATCGCGGGAAGACCGCGCGTCATTTCTCGTGAGCTTAGCCAATTTGCCCCGCCCGCCGGAATCGGTACCGCTCAATATGCTGGTGCGAATCCCCGGCACACCGATGGCTGGCCTGCCCACACTTGATCCCATTGAATTTATTCGCACGGTGGCCGTAGCGCGCATCCTAATGCCCACTTCGCATGTGCGGCTTTCCGCCGGACGCGAAGGCATGAGTGATGAAGCACAGGCGTGGTGCTTCTTCGCGGGCGCAAACAGCATTTTCTACGGTGACAAGCTCCTCACCACCGGGAACGCCGATCAAAATCACGATCAGGCACTGTTCGACAAGCTCGGTATTCATCCCTTGATACCCGAAGGATTTACTTCGCTGCCGTTAACTCAAGAGGACGAAGAAGACGATTGCACCAGCCCGATGGGCGGCTGTGGTAACGGTGGCTGCGGACATGCACATCATCACTAATTGATGGCGTAAAACCCACAAATAAGGCGCACGATCCACGCCTTACTTTATCTGAGCTGCCTCAACAAGCACAGCAATGTGCGGCGCGCGCGCACTGATCAATAAATTAACGCAGTTAACGATGTTCTAGCGCCCCATCCACGCCCGCCTGCGCCACGGCAGCGGCGCGAAATAAGGCGCGACGTTTGTTCATGGTTTCTTCCCACTCGTTGGCGGGGATTGAGTCCGCGACGATGCCACCGCCAGCTTGGATATGCAGTTCGCCGTCCTTGAGCACACCGGTGCGGATGGCAATCGCGGTATCCATATTGCCGTTCCATGCCCAGTAGCCCACCGCACCAGCGTACACGCCGCGTTTGACCGGTTCGATTTCGTCAATAATCTCCAGCGCGCGGATTTTCGGCGCACCGCTCACGGTGCCTGCAGGGAAGGTCGCGCGCAACACGTCGATGGCATTCAAACCCGAACGCAATTGGCCTGTGACTTGCGAAACGATGTGCATCACATGTGAGTAACGCTCGATGATCATGCGCTCCTCAAGTTTGACTGTGCCGATTTCGGCGACGCGCCCGGTATCGCTTCGCCCCAGATCGATGAGCATGACGTGTTCGGCGATTTCTTTCGGATCGCTCAATAAATCACGCTCGAGCGCCATATCTTCGGCATGGGTTTTGCCGCGCGGGCGGGTTCCTGCAATCGGGCGCACCGTAATTTCACCATCTTCCAAACGCGCCAGAATTTCCGGGCTGGAGCCGATGACGTGGTGATCGCCGCAATCAATGAAATACATATACGGCGACGGGTTGAGGCCGCGCAACGCACGATACAAATCAATCGGCGGTGCGTCATAGGCGATGGTCATGCGTTGGCTCGGCACCACTTGCATGACGTCCCCCGCCACGATGTACGCCCGAATTTTTAGCACGGCCGCCTCATAGCCTTCTCGGGTAAAGCTGGCTTTGAAATCGTTTTCGTTGATCGCCCGAGGGCGCGCCAGTGGTTGATAGCGAACCCGTTCTTCATACAAGCGGCGCACCAGTTTATCCAGATGTTGATTGCCTTGCGCCAAGGCATCCGGGATATTGGGGTCAATCAAAGTGACAAGCAAGAGACTGCTGGACAGGTTGTCCACCACCACAACCTGCTCCGACACCATCAATAAAATATCGGGTGTACCGAGCGGATCAGGCTTAACGGGGCGCACCGCGAGCTTGGGCTCGATGTAGCGAATGGTTTCAAAGGCGAAATATCCCACAAGCCCACCATGAAAACGCGGCATGCCCGCCGGTTCAAACACGCGATAGCGCGCCTTGAATGTTTCCACCCAGGCCAGTGGATCGGCGGCCTCCGCAGTTTCGATGAGCGCATTGTCCCGACGCACTTCGATTGTTTGGCCATACACCCGCAATACGGTACGTGCCGCAAGGCCAATAATCGAATAACGTCCCCAGCGCTCGCCGCCCATCACCGACTCAAATAGATAGCTATTGGGCACATCGGCGAGTTTGCGATACACCGACAGCGGCGTATCGTAATCACCCGAAATGGCGCGGGTGAGTGGAACGCGGTTGTAGCCCTCGCGGGCTAGCTGGCTGAGTTGATCGGCGGTGGGCACAAACGACATGGCAGAATCCTAAACAGAATGAGGGGCAAAAGTTAAGCGGGCGCGCTCAGTAAAACAACAGGCTTTGGCGTGGGTTAGCGTTGCCATCGCTGTGCAATTACTACGGCTGCGCTCGCTGTTTGCACTCGTTATTTCCCAATCCAGTTCGGGAATTCGGCCATTGAGTCAATTACCGCATCGGGGTGATAATTGCGAATATCTTCGCCGTGGTTGTAGCCATAGCTCATGCAGATAATCGAAAAACCCGCTGCGCGCGCGGCTTTCACATCGGAGATGGAGTCGCCGATCATCAAGGCTTCGTTCGGGTGAATATGAAACCAGCCCGCGGCATAAATGAGCGGGGCGGGCTCGGGCTTTTTCATCGGCAGGGTGTCGCCCGCAATCACGGTTTCAAATAAATCGAGCAAACCCATGTCTTGAAGCAAGGGCAGCGTGAATGCCGCCGCTTTATTGGTAACGCACCCCACGCGCAAGCCCAAAGACTTCACATAGGCAATGCCCTCAAACACCCCCGCAAATACGCAAGAATATTTGCCGTTGCTTTCCGCATACAAGCGTTTGAAAATCGGCATAGCCTTGCCGAACAACGCGGCATCGGGGGTGCCGTGCAAATCGTCGGTTAAGGCGCGCTCGACCAAGCGTTCAATACCATTGCCCACCCAGTTGCGCACACCGGCTTCGGCGCGATGCGGCATGCCGAGCTCGTCCATCATTTGGTTCACCGCCACCATCAAATCGGGTACGGAATCAATCAGCGTGCCGTCCAGATCGAATAGCACCATTTTTGGGGTAAAACGCTGCGCCATTATTTTTTAGCCTTGGCTTTGGCTTTACTTTCGCCTTTTGCCGTACCTTTGGTGTGGGCTTTGGCGAGTTCCGCGCGCATTTCGGCCAACACAGTGTCGTAGCGGTTGACATCGCTCGGATTGGCTTTACCGAATAAGGCCGAGCCCGAAACAAAGGTATCCACGCCCGCTTCGGCGATTTCACGAATATTTGCGGGCGTAACGCCGCCGTCGATTTCCAGGCGAATATCGGTGCGGCCTGATGCATCAATAATTTTTCGCACTTGACGGGCTTTATCCAGCACATAGGGGATGAATTTCTGGCCACCAAAACCGGGGTTCACCGACATCAATAGAATCATGTCCACTTTTTCAAGCGCGTACTCGAGGATGTCGAGCGGGGTGGCGGGGTTGAATACCAAGCCTGATTTGCAACCGCAATCCCGAATTAATTGCAGGCTACGATCCACGTGCTCGGAGGCTTCGGGATGGAAGGTGATATAAGTCGCGCCTGCTTTGGCAAAGTCGGGGATGATCCGATCGACGGGTTTAACCATCAAATGCACGTCAATTGGCGCGGTAACCCCATGCTTACGCAGGGCTTCACACACCAAGGGGCCGATGGTCAGATTCGGCACGTAATGGTTATCCATGACGTCAAAATGCACCCAGTCGGCGCCAGAAGCGAGCACTTTATCGACTTCATCGCCCAAGGCGGCGAAGTTGGCAGACAAAATACTCGGTGCAATGATGAAATCTGACATGAGAAATACCCATCCGTTAAATTAAAAAACTCAAAACAATGTACCCGAATCATCGGCAAAAATTAAGTCCGAGTCGCATCCCCGACCGTGATTATGGGGCGGTTTTAGGCGGCAAGGTGTCAATTCGGGCATCGGTCAATCTTTTTCTCACCCCCGCCAATTGGCTTTCCACCATGGGGCCGATTTGAATCCGATAATACTGCTTACCGTTAACCGTCGCAGCGCGCACATCCGAGCTAAAGCCCTGCATGGCAATCTCTGCCTTGCGCCGATCAGCTTCAGCCTGGGTCGCGAACGAGCCCGCTTGAATCCAAAAGGTACGCTCAGCCGCCTTGGGTGGCGCGTCACTGGCCGAATCAGGCGATGCGGGTGTAGTCGGGGACACCGGTTTCTGAGACGGAACCGACTTTTCCGGCGGCGCGGGAATCACCGGGCCATTATTTTGTTGCGGCAGCAAGGTATAAAACTCAAAGTCAGGCTTTGCTGGAGGTTTATCCTCCGGCTTTTTAACCGAGCGCGCATCTTGCTGGGACGTTGCCGAACCAATGTGCGCATCTTTTTTCCAAAGCTGCGCCGCCACATAGGCCAGCAAGGCCACGGCAACCACCAGCAAAAGGACAATCCACTTGCCCGCTGCGTTAGGCTCGTTGCTCCGCCGTCGGTTGGCGGGGCTGCGTTTAGTTTGTGCCATGAATGTGCTTTTCCATCAATGAGATATTTCCCTTGCGGTTGGTCGCCTTGATTACATCTCTTCCGGCGCACTCATACCGAGCAAGCCCAAGCCATTCACCAGAACTTGGCGCGTGGCGACAATTAAATTGAGCCGCGCATCGCGTAGTGGGGCGTCGTCGGCGACCAAAAAGGCATGCGCATTGTAATAGGCATGAAATTCTTGCGCCAAATCGCGTAAATAATGCACCAGTTGGTGCGGCTCCAGGCCAATCGCTGCGCGTTGCACCGTATCGGCAAACTGACTTAAGCGTTTAAACAAGGCTTGCTCGTGCGTTTCAGTCAACCGCGCGTACGCGCTTCGACCATTGCCAACATCATGGGCAAACCCACGCAACGGCAACTGGCGAAATACGCTACACACGCGCGCATGCGCATATTGAATGTAATACAACGGGTTATCATTTGATTGGCTTTTCGCCAAATCCAAATCAAAGTCTAAATGCTGTGCCGCCGCCCGCATGATGTAGAAAAAGCGTGCCGCTTCATTGCCGACTTCTTCCCGCAATTCGCGCAGGGTGACGAAACTCCCTGAACGCGTGGACATTTGCACCCGCTCGCCCCCGCGATACAAAATCGCAAACTGCACCAATGAGACATCCAGCTTGGCCGCATCGAAGCCCAGGGCGGTGAGTGCGGCTTTGACGCGAGGCACATAACCGTGGTGATCGGCGCCCCAAATATCAATCACGCGATCAAAACCACGCTCGAATTTTTCCATGTGGTAGGCGATATCCGAGGCAAAGTAGGTGCTCTGGCCGTTATCGCGCCGCACGACACGGTCTTTATCATCGCCAAATTCGGTGGATTTGAACCACAATGCACCGTTCTGCTCGTAAATAAAGCCCTTTTCTTGAAGCCGGACAATAGCACGCTCAATCAGGCCTCGATCCTCCAGCGATTGCTCGGAATACCAATGCTCATATTCAACGCCAAATTCCAGCAAATCCTCCCGAATATCCGCGAGAATCGCATTGAGTCCGGCATCAAACACGGTTTTATATCCTGCGGCACCGAGCAGCGACTTCGCCCGCTCAATGACCGCATCAATATATTCGTCTTTATCACCGCCCTGGGGCTCATCGAGCGGTAAATTTTCGAAAACAGACACGGCGGGCGCCGTGAACGCATCGCCATGCACGGCTTTAAGTGTTTGAGCAATCTCAAAAATATAACCTTCTGACTTATAACCATTAGTCGGGAATATCAGTGTCGCGCCGCATTGCTCTAAATAGCGCAACCAGATGCTCACACACAAAATGTGCATCTGCCGACCGGCATCGTTGACGTAATATTCACGGTGAACTTCATAGCCTATCGCCGCCAGCAAATCGGCCACCACCGCACCATAGGCCGCACCCCGCCCGTGCCCGACATGCAATGGCCCTGTTGGATTGGCAGATACAAATTCCACCTGGATTTTTTGCCCCGCGCCGTACTGGCCACGACCAAACTGCGCACCTGAAGCCATGATGCTATCGATCAAAGCAAAGGCCGCCGCTGGTTCCACAAAAAAATTCAGGAAGCCTGGGCCTGCAATCTCAATGGATCTAATGCCATCACGCGCCGTCAGGGCTTCGAGCAATCGTTCGGCGGCCACACGCGGCGCCACACCCATCGGTTTGGCAATTTGCAGCGCAATATTGGTGGCGAAATCACCGTGCGAGGGATCTTTGGGCACCGATAGCGCAGGCGTTACGGTCACGGCGGCATCCAGCATGCCTTGCGCTTGCAAGCGGTGCACGGCACCGAGCAGGCTTTGTTCGATTTGGGCTTTCAATTCATTTTCCACGTAAAGGTATCGCGATAGCCGGGTAGTTTATCTTGCCTACCCTGCATCGGGCAAAGAACTGCAGCCAATTTCAGCCTATTCCCGAGTAAATTTGACGGAATTCCCGTAAAAACACCTTGAGCAACTGCTAAAGTAACCGGACACACAGCCCTCAGAGCCCAAACCCACCATGACTGCACTGCACGAAGATGACTTCCCCGAACCCATTGCCCAAGACCAAGACCGGGTGGCAACCATAGCGGGGGCTATCCACACCATTCTAGGCGCACTGGGCGAAGACCCCAATCGCGAAGGTCTGCAAAAAACACCTCAACGTGTCGCCAAGGCATTGATTTACCTAACCCAAGGCTCAAACAAACCGCTGAATGATGCCGTTGGCGATGCCCTGTTTGCTTCAAATAATGATGAGCTGGTCGTAGTACGCAATATTGAGTTTTATAGCCTGTGCGAACATCACATGCTGCCCATTATCGGCCATGTCGATATTGGCTATATACCGCAAGGCCGCGTGATTGGGCTATCGAAACTCGCCCGCATTGTCGATCTCTATGCCCGCCGGTTGCAGATTCAAGAAAACATGACACAGCAAATTGCCGACGCCGTCCAGCAATCCACTCAAGCGCTCGGCGTGGCAGTTCAGGTTCGGGCAGCGCATATGTGCATGGCCATGCGCGGAGTAGAGAAAATCAACTCCGAAACCATTACATCGAAAATGCTGGGCGCATTCCGAGAAGACGGCCAGGCGCGCAACGAATTTTTGCAACTCATCGGTCAAGGTCGTAAATGAGTCAAGCGCGCACGCTCGTGATTACCGGCGTTGGGCGGCGCATTGGCGCGCACTTAGCCGCGCATTATTTGGCGCAAGGGGATCGCGTGATCGGCACATACCGCGAATCCAACGAAACGATTACGCGCCTTGAAGCGCAGGGGTTAATTGCCGTGCCTTGCGATTTAACCGTGCCCGCCGACGTCAGTCACTTGGTGGCAAATATCAGTCGATACGTGCAAACCGTGGATGCGCTCGTGCATAACGCCTCGGTTTGGTTTGATGATGCAGTCTGTGAGACGGATGCCCACAAAATCCACGAACTGTATGAGGTGCATGTCACCGCCCCCATCACCCTGACACTGCAACTGCAGCAAGCCATCCCCGCTGTCTCGACCCATGGCCAAGCTGGGCGACTTGTCGTATTCATCACCGATGCACAATGCCTTGCGGGGGGAAGCGATCATGCGCACTACTTTGCATCAAAAGCGGCGGCCGAAAGCGCCGCCCGCTCATTGGCCCAAAAACTCGCCCCGCATACACGCGTTAATACCCTCGCGCCCGGCCTAATTCTTTTTTATCCCCATGATGATGCGGCAGCTCGGTCGGCGCGACTCAGGCACAACTTACTCCCCTTTGAGCCCGGAGCCCGAGTGATCGCCCAAACATTGGATTATTTTTTGTCCTGCCCCGCCCTTGATGCCACACGGATCACCGTGGACTGTGGCTATACGGCCTAAAGCACACATTCGCAAAAAAAAAGCCCGGATGTACCGGGCTTTTTCACCATCACTCAGAAATCGCTCAAGTTTTTAAACTTGAGCACACCCAACCAAAGGCTTACTTTGCCGCCGGCGCTATTTTCTTAGCGTGGTGCTTTTTAACGATGTGTTTTTTAACGTGCTTTTTCACGACTTTCATCGGGTGGTGCTTAACCATGTGATGCTTAACCACGTGATGCTTGGCAACATGATCCATTGGCGCAGGCTCTGCAGCCATAACCACGCTAGAGGCAACCATTGCACCTGCGACACACACACCCATCACCCACTTCATTGCATTTGTGCTCATACCGATACCTTTCAAAAATAATTATTACAGAGGCGATTAATCATACGCCCGCTATTTATTAAAAACCAGCACCGGATTAAAACAAAAAAACAATACAATTCAATTAATTAACAAAAAATATGCGGGCTATTTGCAAATTTGCAACAAAAAAATGACTTACCCCGTAATCAATGGCCTTGCTTCACAACTGGATCACGCTAACGCGCGTAGCACAGCAGATTAAGCCCGGTGCGCATCAAAAAAATCGTCCGCAGATACTCATCATTGGGGTGTTAGCGGGCTGCTTCAGGAATCGGCACGGGTGGGCGCGGAACGACCAACCAACCAAATCTCGGGGGTTAAACCCATAAGCGGCGCCGAACCATCGCGACAGCCAGATAAAAACTCAAGACGGCAAAACCACTTAAAACGGCTAAATGAGCCCCAATCTGCGTAACCGGCTGCCCCACAATCACCGGGCGGATCACCTCTACCGCATGGGTCAAGGGCAAAAACTGCACCACGGCCTGCAACGCGGCAGGAAAGCTATCCGTCGGGAAAAACACACCGGATAACATGAACATTGGCGTAACGATCAAAACAAAGTAATAATTGAAAAAATCATAACTGCCCGCCACGGCGCTCATGATGATCGCCGGCCCCGCAAAGGCCAGCCCCATCAAAAACACGACCGGCAAAGCCCACAACGCCATCCAGCCACCCGGGACCGCGCCCAGCACGGCCGCCACGACCAGAATCGCCACCGCACTGAATAAACCTTTCAGCGCCGCCCAGATAATTTCGCCCAGCACAATATCGTCAATATCCATGGGCGTGGCCATCATTGCGTCATAGGTTTTCTGGGGCACCATGCGGGTGAATACCGAGTACATCCCCTCAAAACTCACCGTAGTCATCGCGGATGAGGCCACCACACCCGAGGCCAAAAACACGAGATACGGCAATCCAGCCACCGTACCGACCCAATGCCCCAAACCCAAACCCAAACCCAATAAATAAATGAGCGGCTCACCAAAATTCAGCACGATAGCGGGCCCCATTAATTTGCGCCAAACGAGGAAATTACGTTCCAGCACCGCTATAGCCGCCCAACGGAAATGCGGCAATGCCCAAATAGATCGGCTCATTCCCTCAGCCCCCGTCCGGTTAATCGCAAAAACACGTCCTCCATACCCGCGCGGCGGTGAATAATGGTGAGCTCGGGCGCATCGGCCAAAAATTCAAGTATTGGCATCGGTGCATGGGTGTAGATATAAACCGCCGTGCCTTGGCGCTCGGCATGGGCACTCATCGAGCGCAAAGTCATAAATAATGCTTCGCTCACCTCGCCGCGCAGCTCGATCACATCGCTTTCCACATGCCGATGAATTAAATCCGTGGGCGAACCCTGATCGAGTATCCGCCCCTGATCCATCACCACCAACTCATCGCACAAGCGCTCGGCCTCTTCCATATAGTGCGTGGTGAGAATCAAGGTCACACCGCGTGCCTGCAATTCGGCCAGCCGCGCCCAAATCACATGCCGAACTTGTGGATCCAGCCCCGTGGTGGGTTCATCGAGCACCACGATCTCCGGATCATTAATGAGCGCGCGCGCAATGGTGAGCCGTCGCTTCATGCCGCCACTTAAGGTGTCAACCTTGGCTTGCGCCTTGTGCGTTAATTCGGAAAATTCCAGCAACGCCTCAACCCGTGCCGCCACGGTCGCCCGTTTGAGGCCAAAAAAACGGGCGTACATAAACAAGTTTTCCCGCACGGTAAAATCCGGATCGAGATTATCCGACTGCGGCACCAGCCCCACCCGCGCCCGAATCGCCCGCGCCGCCTGGGGCAGAGCCTGCCCTAAAATCGACAAGCTGCCCGCATCAAAATCCGCCAGCCCCATCAACATTTTTAACGTGGTGGTTTTGCCCGCACCATTGGGGCCAAGAAAACCGAAGCACTGTCCTGGTTTGATGGAAAAATCAATACCATCAACCGCTCGCAACGTGCCAAATGATTTCACCAACCCCGACGCCTGCACCACTGGTGATTTGAGCAGGGGGGTACTTTGCTTTGCCAATCCGGTCATCCTGCATCCCCATCCTTCTCATTACTATTGAGTTTGGTCGATGACACGACACGCACATCGTCCAAAATTGGCGCTAAGGCATCCACAATCCGCTGTGTCGCACCCCGGTTCGCCTGCACAACCGCATAGGCACGCGCCCCCATTGCAGACCAATGCGTTGGCTGTGCCCATGCCGATTGCACCGCTGTGGCGACATCTACCGCATCACCGACAAAATGTACCGCATCGTTCGCGGCAAGCTCACGATACACGGCCCGGAAATTTCGCACCCGCGGCCCACTCAGCACCGCACGCCGGAACAAGGCCGGTTCAATCGGGTTATGGCCGCCCGTTCGCACCAACGAGCCGCCCATAAAAATCACGGCAATGGCGGAAAAAAACCGCATCAACTGCCCCGTTTGGTCGATAAGAAGTACCTGAGTTGCCACTTCAACGGCCCCGCCGCTGCGTGTGTGAGAAAATTGCTGCGCAACCAACCCCCGCGCGGCAATTAATGCGCGCACAGCGGATGCGCGCTCCGGGTGGCGCGGCGCCAAGACCAGCAGCGCCTGCGGGTGCAGGGCTAACAAGGCCCCATGCGCCTCAAGCAACAATGCCTCTTCGCCTTCATGCGTGCTCGCCGCCAACCACACTGGCCGCGCACCCACCGACCAGGGCGCCACCGCGCGTTCGGCCAAATCGAATTTCACATTCCCACAATCCAAAATCTGCACGGTCATCACAGGCGGTGCCAAAGCCACAAACCGATCGCGATCCACTGCCGACTGCGCACAGATCAGCGTCAATCGGGCGAGCGTTTCGCGCAAAAGCGCCCCTCCCCATCGCTGATAGCGACCAGACGATTGATCCGATAAACGCGCATTGACGACCGCTACCGGTACATTCATTTGCGCAGACAATCGAATTAAATTGGGCCACAACTCTGTTTCCATCACAATCATCAAGCGCGGCAGTAACCGATGCAACGCCGCACGCTGCGCAAAAGCGTAGTCGAACGGTGCATAAAAATGCGGCACGCCCAATTCGCGTGCCGCATTGGCACCTGTTTCTGTCGTGGTACTCACCACCAAAGGCAAATTAGGCCAGCGGCGTTGCAAGGCTGTGATTAACGCTGCCGCCGCCCGAACCTCGCCCAATGATACTGCATGCAGCCAAATCCCCCCCGACGGCACATCCGCAGGCAAGCGGCCAAACTGCGCGAATAACACCCGCTGATGTTTAGGGGCGCGGAAAAAACGCCGTAGTGAGTCGAGCATCAACCAAGGAAATAATATGAAGAGCAGGAATGAATACATCCACGCGGTCATTCGCAGCATCCTCTCAGTCATGTTAAGAATAAACGCGGTGCATTATGCCCAAATCCAAGCAACAACCCATAACAACGCACCCGAGTGCCTGTTAAAATCTCCGCATGAATCCTGAACTTAACTTGATCCAAAAAATACAACTCGCATTGGCCTCGTTCCCGCTGCATTTGTTAGCCGCATTGCCGCAAACGGCACGTTTGAAATTGGGCCAAACGATAGGCCGGGGGGTGGGCATCCTGATCAGAAAACGCCGCCACATCATGGTGCATAACCTAACTCTCGCCTTCCCCAAACAAAGCCACGATTGGCGACAGACAGTCATTCGGCAGCATTTAGAACGCCTGGGCGAGGATGCAATGGAATCATTTTGGGGCTGGTATGGCAACACCCGCCGCCCCCCCGAACACACCGTGATGGGTGCCGAGCATATCGAAGCCGCCCTTGCCCGCGGCCAAGGCGTCATTTTGAACGCAGGCCATTTCACCCCCGGCGATTTTGCCGTATACCTCGCCGCCCAACACTGGCCGATTCACGCCGTATATCGCCCAAATAACAACCCGGTGATCGACGAACTCATCAATCATGGCCGCCGCAAACATGTAATACAGTTAATTGATCGGGAAAATACCCGAGGGATGATTCGCATATTAAGGCAAGGCGGAATTCTCTGGACCGCCGCCGATCAAAGTTACCATGGGAAACAAAGCGCCTACTTGCCCTTTTTCAACATCAAATGCGCCACCAGTACCGCCATTCCCGCGATGGCACGGATGGGCAATGCGGTTGTCCTGCCGTTTTATGTACGCCGTGAAGGCGGGCGCTACCAAATAGTGATCCACGCACCGCTTGAGCACCTACCCAGCGGCGATGATGTCGCTGATACGGCGCGCCTTGTTACCGTTTTGGAGGCAGAAATCCGCACTGAACCCAGCGCCTATTTGTGGGGGCATCGGCGGTATAAGAACCTCGCCCCAAAAGACTTCGCAGGGGAGACGGCCAAGGATGCGGACAGTAATTTCACCAAAAATTAGCCAGGAACTATCCACATCGATGGCGTACGCCGTAGCGCGTTGATTTTCTGGTGAATCACCGAGGGCTCAAACACCGTGTGGGCGCGCTCGGCACAACGCGCGCCGATTTCGGCACAATAATCCGGATACGACATTAAAGACGTCAATTCCCGCGCCAAAGCATCGACCGTCGGTTCCACCAGAATCCCCGCATCACCCACAACTTCGGGCAATCCCCCACGGTTTGAGGCAATCACCGCGCAACCGCCCGCCATACCCTCAAGTGCCGTGCGTCCGAATGGCTCATCCCACAACGATGGCACTACGGCAATCGCCGCTGAATTAAACGCAGCAATAACCTCAGCGTAACGCTGATACCCCTCAAACTGAACCTGTGAGGCAAGTACCGGATCGCTCTTAACCTGTTGTTGCAACTGCCGCTCATAGGTGTGATGCAAGCCCTTTTGTCCAAAATAGCGCGCACCGATCAAGCGTGCACGCCATTGCGGAAAATTGGGCAAAACGCGCCCTAATGCCTCAACCAAAATATGCACACCTTTTTCTGCCACCATTCGCCCGACAAAAATAATCTCCGCATTTTTCGGCGACTTGGCCGTCAACTGCACCACATCTACCGTATTGGGCACAACAAAAACCCGACTACACGCGGCTTCAGGCAATTCCACGCATAACCGCCCCCGAACATAATCACTCACACAAACGACATAATCAGCCAATTCAACAATCGCACGGCGCTCAGCCCGTGTTTTCAAACCCCGAATCAATTGGGGATCGTTATGCAAATACAGGGCAACAGGAAAACCGAGCCGAATCAACGGCAACAAGAGATGTGCCCGATTATGAACTTCAAGCCGATGGGGTTGATGCAATCGAGCCGACTGAACGATCGCCCGCAGATAGCGATGACTTTGTCGTCCAAGCCACCACCAAGCCGGGCGCAACGGTCGAAAAATCTTAGACACCACCAACGGCGCGGCCTGCAACGGGTCACCCCAAGCCTCCAGCGAGGCATCAGCCGGTGCATCCGCTAACTGACCGGCCACAGTGAGCGCAATAGCCCCCGCATATCCCACCGAAAACTGTTCCCGATGCGGCAGGACAATGGCTGTTTCAAGCATGATGGTTTGCAAAAGGAACCCGTGCCCGAGCCAAAGCCCAAGCCACACCTGTCCAAATCACCGCCGCCGTCCAGCCGTTAAAATACTCCATTGAGCTTTGCAGCGGCCAAAAAGACGTCAATAAAACCGCCCCCCCAAAATAAGCCTGCATCGGTTGGCTCCGGCGAAACGCATCGCGGATCAAGAGAATAAACAAAAACCCGACCATCGCCACAAAAGCTAAAAATGCCAAAATGCCCCCCTCAGCCAGCATGCCGGTGTAGAAATTATGCGGATGAATCACGCAACTCGTTTCAAACCCGAACTTGGGATATTGGGCCTTGTATGTTGGCAAATAGTCATTGCAATACGCCATAAATTGCCGCGCACCAACCCCCGTCCAAGGTCGTGCCTGAAATTCTGCCCAGGCGGACATAAAGTTGAGGCCGTACACTGTGCTATCCAGGTGCGTGATGGTCTGCCAGCTCGAATCGATCGTACGCTGCACCATTTGTGGTTGTTTTGCCGCCACCACACCGGCCGCAAGCGCGACAGCAACAAGTCCTGCCAGTAATAGCCGCCGCCATTGCGGCACATGAATCAAGATACCGATGATGACCACCAAGCTACCGAGCATAAAGGTCAAAAACGCGGCGCGCTCTCCCGTCAAAAACAAGACCAGGGCACCAATACCGGATGTCGCGACCAATACCCAAAGCGCCCATTTGGGCCGCCTACGCAACATCGCATAAAACAGGGTGGCCAGACCGATAAACCAAACGCGATCGGTAAAGGTACCGACCATGGGATGCGCAAATGGCCCAGACAAACGCAGTGGGCCAAAGCTGGGGTATCCGAATAAATCCCGGCCAAATACGTACTGAATGATCGTATCGATGACGATAAATCCGATAATGGTCAGCATCGCCCACTCAAATAGCGCTAACGCACGCGGGCGACTCACGAACAGCCAAATCAAAACAGCCGCAAAAATCGGCCAGCGCAAGGCTAAAATTGCACTCATGGCCGAATAACCGGGATTCAAAGAGAACGGGGCCAATACGAGCAAAATCAAAGACACCGCCGCCGCCGCGTAGAACCACTCTGCCGCCAGCCAGGAAAAATCTTTGCGCCGAATTGCCACCCCAAGACCAATGATCACCGTCAAACCAACGGCAATTTCGGCAGGTACTCGTTTGAACAGCACCATGACCGGTAAAATCAATACCGCAAACAGAATGAGTTGCTCGACCCGCGGGTGCTTTGCGCCTGCCGTTACCGACGCATGAATTGCTTTGCCTGACTCGGGCATGAATTTATCCTAAAAAATTGCACGAATATCGATTCGCGCCAGTATCGCAAAAAACACCCACTGTAAGCCAGCGCTCCATCTGCACCCTATTGGGGCTAAAAACGGCTACAATTCGACGAGGTTTTCGTCGTTATGTCTCCGCCTTTGAGCGACTTTTATGCACAATATTCTCTGTATCAAATGGGGCACCGCCTATGGCGCGCTCTATGTTAATCGACTTTTGCACATGGCCAAGCGCCATATGCAGCTACCATTTCGGTTTATTTGCCTAACTGACGATGCAACCGACATCGATCCTGAGGTTGAAATTCGCCCCATCCCCGATGTCGCACAACCCCAGCACAATCATCTTTCCCCATGGCGCAAACTGGCGGTTTTTTCGCCCGATTTGGCAGACATTCAAGGAAAAACTTTATTTTTGGATTTGGATGTTGTTATCGTCGATGATTTGACAGTATTTTTTGAAGGGTTCGATGACCTCACGATTATCGAAAACTGGACTCAGCCGGGGCGCGGCATTGGCAATTCCTCGGTGTTTTTATTTCGCCCCGGCACACATCCAGATATTTTCCAGCAATATCAAAGTAATGCGGAAAATATCTCCCGCCACTATGGCAACGAGCAAACCTATTTCTCTCAACAAATTACTGATCTCAAATACTGGCCGAAACATTGGTGCCGGAGTTTCAAATTCCACGCCATTCCCACATGGCCCTGGCGCCTGATTCAAACCCCGCGCCTGCCCGAGGGATGCCGTATTTTGGTGTTCCATGGCCGCCCAAACCCGGATGCGGCGATTGCGGGTGCATACTCGAGCTGGCGCAAGTTTTATCGGCCCGCCCCTTGGATTGCGGATTACTGGCAATGACACCAACGCTACCAACTGCTGCCGAACTGTATCCGACAGACCACATCAAGCGACTTTTATATCGGCTGCGCTGCCTGTGGTTTGTGGCCTGCACACGTCAATGGCATGACTTTTTAACAAGCCAGGATTGGCTGCTTGAGCTGACGCACCTGAAACCCAAGCTACTGGAACGCATCCATCGGCCTTATCAGCAGGCCCACCTTAGCTGCCCCGCACGGCTTGCGCGCGTGATCGAACATTACACCGCTTGCCAAGCGGCAAACTGGCAGGCAATTTGTCTGCATCTTGCTCGCCAACCTTGGACGCTGTGTACCCTTCGCGTCAAAGATGGTACCGCATACCGCATCATGCTGTGGATGCGCGAGTCCGCACACAAGGAAGGAGAATGGCTCCTCTGCCTGCACCCCGTCGACAATGAAACGCCGTTATATAGCCTTTCCCTGAGCCTGCGGCTCACCCGCTCAAGCAAGGATCGCGTTTTATTTATCGGCGGCTTGCAAGGCCCGGCGGGGGATGAAGCTCGCGAAACGGTACGGCAACTCACACGCCAGTGTTACGGCGAGCGCCCGCGCAGCTTGCTTTTGGACGTGACGCGCGCGCTCGCCGCAGCTTCGGGTTGCGCGCAGCTTGATCTCGTCAGCAGCCAGTCGCACATCTACAACCATCGGCGCAAGCGCAAAAAGCTATTTTTTGATTATGACCAGTTCGCGCTCGAGGAAGGCGGCACGCAAACGGATGATGCGACCTGGGCTTTGCCCTTAAAACATGCTGCGCGGAACCTGACAGAAATCCCCTCAAAAAAACGGGCAGAATACAGCCGTAAGCAAGCCTTGCTCGAACGCATCACCTTGGATGTGGACAGCGAAATCGGGCGGCTCATCACAACACACGCCATCAATCCAAATGCGTAAAAAACCCTTGGCTCATGCCAATGCGAAAATCTTGTTCCCGCCACCAGCGCCGATTGAGGGCGCGTTCGATATCTTGTGCGCCCTGCACGAGCCGCCGCGAAGGATGGCTAAACACACGCGGCAACACTTGGTCGCGCATCCACGCAGTACGAATCAATACCGACTGATTACTCCATCCCCAGTATCGTGATGAAACACGGTGGATATCCGCCGAAAGCCGATCGATCTCGGGATGACGCGCCTCGGCATTGTTGATACACAATGGCGCTGAACCCAGAAGCCGCCGCGCCTTCAAAGGCCTAAGCCAACGCCGCCAAGCCGAGGCTGTCTGCCGCCCAGGACACGACCAATAGCGGCAATATTTCGCACACACATTGAATTTCGCGCCAGGATACGGAATCGACCGCAATTGGCAAGCATCAAGCTCGCCTCGCGCCAGCCAATCTCGCGCTTCTTGCAAACGCCGATGAACAACATGCGGCGACTCTATCACGGGGCAATCATTTTCGAGCATCAACGTAAACGGTTCAGGCGTGTGTGCGAGCATGGCTTGCCAGGCTGGGGCAATACCAATATTCGCTGGCGAGCCAAAAACCTCCAGGCCAAAGCGCTCGGCGACTTCACGATCCCGCGCATTGATTTCCTGAAAAAAAATACGTTTGCGGTGGATGAGATCAAGCAAGCCCGCGTTCTGCAGGCTTGCGAGCATGTGCTCCAAACGATCCCAACGCTGCCAACTTAAAATCCATAAGCTGACGTCGTCAAGGTTCATCGAAACAGAATCATGAGGATGCGGCATACGCGTGGATCAACCTCGCGTAAACCAGCGTTTGATTTTCGCCGAAAGCCCGTGCCGCCATTGACTGCGGCGCACAGCAGCCTCATCCACCACCCAGTTCAGCTGGATGCTACGGCGCTGACCGACAAAGGGTTTATGGCCGTGCCATGCGTTTTCGGTATTCACGAACGCGAGCAAAGTGCCTGCATCGGGCGATACTTCATCGAACCAATCCTCCACATGATCGGAGCGCAGCAAGCGCAAACCACCATCTTCGGGGTTCCAGCCGCTATTCAGATAGAGCAAAACGGTCACGACTTTCGATCTCGAATCGGTATGCACACGACCATCTTGCGGTCCACTGTAGCCGCGAATGGTGATGGTGGTGGGTTTGCCGACCAGGTCAACGCCGAGTTTTTCAGAGAATTTTTTAGCCGCTTCTTCACTTTCAAGATACTCAACGAGTTTCACAAACGAAGGGCCGCTTTTAAGCTCATTCATTGGGAAACTACCGCGCTTCGGCACATCAGGGAAATCGCGATCAATCTCCTCCATCGCCGCTTTGGGCACAAAACGGCGCGCCACAAAATGCACAAATGGCGCACGCACCACCGGTGCGGCATCGAAAGCGTTTAAATCGATTAAGTTTTGTTTCGTCATGATTTATTTCTCACTCAATGCATGTGTGGATGCTAACACACGGTCATACAACGCGAGCGTCTCCCGCCCTTGTCGCTCGATGCTAAATTGGCTTCGAGCCGTCTTTTTCGCGGCCAGGCCCAATGCCTTCGCTTTGGCCGGATTGTGCAGCAACGCGCTGACCGCGATTGCGATTTCACTCGGGTTCGCAGGTTCGATGAGTAAGCCATTTTGAGTGGGCCGAACCATTTCGGGAATAGCGCCCGTTCGCGTTCCTACACAGGGCAAGCCTATACTCATAGCCTCAAGAAACGCCAAACAAAACCCCTCCTTGATGCTGGGCTGGAGATACACATCGGCGGCTCTCAGCAGATCCGGCACGTCCTGCCGCGCACCCAAAAACGTGACGCGGGAAGCCACGCCGAGCTTATTCGCCAACCTTTTCAGCTCAGCTTCCAGTACGCCGGCACCAACGAGCACCAGCTGCGCTTGGGGCGTATGCCCTAAAATCTGCGGCAACGCTTCGATGGCGAACGCATGTCCCTTCGCTGGCACAAGCCGGGCGACGCACAACACAATAAGGCGATCACTTAACGCCAACTGGGCGCGCACCCGCGCTCGATTTGCAGCATCACACTCAATCGGCGTAATAGCATTGTGCACCACGGAACAACGCTCAGCAGGAAACCCACAATCCAGTAATGATTGTCGCACCTGTTGAGAAACGCACAACACATACCCTGCGGTGCGGAAGGGCTTAAGACTTTTAACGATATTGTGTGCGGTCGCTATCCAAGGAACGGAACCATTCGTTCGAGCCACCATCGCCGCAGAACGCGGCATATGGGCGTGAATAAGCACGGGTTTGTTTTGCTGAATTATTCGTCGTATTCGCCAGAGCGTGAATGGATTCCACCGTCCACCACGACCGAAAATAAAACACTCAATGCCTGCCGCATTAAGGGCATCACTTAACGCCCCCACGTGCGGCATGGCCACGGCGACCGCAAGACCCGTTGCGATCTGAATACGGCTTAAATCGAGCACATGTTGCTCTGCGCCACCGATGTCTGTTGAACTGATCACGTGCAAAATCCGCATCACGCACCAAGCTCCATGTAATACAGGTTACCGTCGCGATTGAATAAGTTCGTCATAAACGCTCATGGTTTGCGCTTGCATCGCTGCCAACGTGAATGGACGATCGAGCGATATGGGGGGCGCGCCATTTTGGCACCAATTCCGTAATTTAATGACCGCCGCATCCCAATCCCCCAAGGCAATGGCACCTTCAGGATACATCGCAGCGAGTTGCTCGCCCACGCCGCCATGCGCGTAACCCAGCACGGGTTTACCCAAACTCAAGGCTTCTAAACTCACGCGGCCAAATGCTTCAGCATCAGTAGACAGCGAAAGCACAACGTCACTCACCGCCATAATGTTTTTCAAATCCGAACGCTGGCCGGTGAGCGTAACCGCCGACGCCAAGCCCATCTCAATGATTTTCATTTCAATTTCTTGCAGAAAATGCTGCTTTCGAGGATGCGCCTCACCAACGATGAGTGCATGGACGGGAATACCGTTCGCCAGTAAACACTGCACGATTCCCAGCAAGTCGAGCTGGCCTTTCCAGCGCGTAATCCGCCCCGGCAAGGTAATCACCCACTTACCCGCCAGTTGGGGAAACTCCGCTTGCCATAAAGCTTGCCAACGCGCATCCGGCATAAAACTTGGCGCGTAGCTGTCAGGATCGACCCCGCGATAGATGCGGGTGATGCGCTCGGCGGCCACAGCGGGATAATACCGGGCTATGTAGCGCACAATCATGTCAGAGACAGCGATCACTCGCTCGCCCTTCACCATCACCGCGCTGTATGCATTTGGGGTATACGGGCCGTGGACGGTCGTCACCAATCGAGGGCGGGTGGCTTTATCCATACCGCGCCACGCCAGCCAGCCAATCCAAGCCGGCACGCGTGAACGAAGATGCAGAATATCCACAGCACGCGACAGCAATAAATCCCTGACAACGCGCACATAGCGCAAGGTACTCAAAGACTTTTTGCCGATCGGCAACGTGATGTGTTCAGCACCAAGCGCTTCCAACTCAGCCACCATGCGCCCGCCACCAGACACCACAATGGCCCGATGACCTGCGGCAATCAGCGCGGCGGCAATCTCGATCGTGCCGCGCTCAACACCCCCGCTTTCCAGCGCTGGCAGCAGTTGCATCACCGTCATGGATGAGCAGCGCTTGAGCATTGGTGATTCTGATATTTTGGGCGTGAGGGGCATGCGGCGTACACTGGTTAAACTTTTAGCGATAAGGGGTTTATTATACGCGCCTGACTCGCTCACATTGCTCATATCTCAAAGGCCACGCGTATGTCCGATTTTGCCCCTCTCGATCTTGTTAAAACCAGCCTGCTGCATTCATTCGCCAGCGCGGAGCAACGGGAGTCACCCTATCGGCACTGGCGATTGCAGGATGTGCTGCCGTTTGAAATCGCTCAATCCATTGCACTACTGCCATTTACCCCGCCCGTGATCGACGATACCGGCGGCAGGCGAGAAACGCATAACGAATCTAGGCGATTTTTCGATCAAGATGCGATCAAAAAACTCCCGACCTGTGCCGCAGTTGCTCATGCCCTTCAATCGCCTGAGCTAATTGCCATTATCGAACAACGATGTGGTTTGGATCTCATTGGCACCAATTTGCGGATTGAGTATGCGCTGGATACTCAAGGTTTTTGGCTTGAACGCCATACCGATTTGGGGGTAAAAAAATTCACGATGTTGGCGTATATGTCTGAAGATGCCGAACATGAAAACTGGGGCACGGATATTTACGCAGACAAAGAGTCTCCCGCGCAACGCGTGCCCGCCGTGTTCAATACGGCCATGATCTTTGTCCCGTCCAGCAACACTTGGCATGGCTTTGAACCACGAAAAATCAACGGAGTTCGGCGCACATTGATTATTAACTATGTCACGCATGAATGGCGCAACCGGCACGAACTGGCATTCCCGAACACCCCTATTGGCTCACCCACTGGCAAATCATAATGGCCGAAGTCGGATTAACCGCAACCTCGTCAGCCATACCTCATTCCTCGCCCAAAATCTGGTTGCTCACGAACGATGCGGTGGGATTGCGCAATCAAGCCATCGGTTTGGCAGAGCATATCGGCTGGCCGTTTGAGCTCAAGCTGGTCAACTTAACCAAGCCTTGGCGCTGGCTGCCGGGGCATTGGTTGCCCCGAGCACACACCAAACTCACGCCGGAATCATCGCCCTTGCAGGCACCGTGGCCGGATATGATTATTTCCTGTGGTCGGCTCGGCGCCGCCGCCGCGCTCGGTGTCAAACGCGCAACGGGTGGCCAAGTATTTACGGTGCATATTCAAAACCCCCAAATGCCGCATCATCTGGTTGATTTAATCGCACCGCCGCGCCATGACGGATTATCAGGCCCGAATGTGATTAATACGCGGGGGGCGCTCCATCACGTCACCCCAGAAAAAATCGCCCGTGCAATCGCTGAACAAACTTCCCAGCACCCCGATCTCCCGCGAATCAAGCAGAATCAGCGCGTGATTGGGGTTTTGATTGGCGGGAGCAACGCAACAGCAATACTTACCCCAGACAAAAGCCGACAATTAATCGCATTACTGATAACTGCCGCAAGCGCACAAAACGCTCACTTGTGGATCACGGCCTCTCGGCGCACGGGTAATGAAAATATCGCCGCCATGCGTGACGCGATAAGTGGCTCATCTCATTGGTTTTGGGATAACACAGGCGAAAACCCCTATCACGCCATTTTGGGCATGGCAGATTATTTGATTGTCACCGGGGATTCTGTATCAATGGTGTCAGAAGCGGCATCTACGGGAAAGCCGGTTTATACCTTGGATTTTGATGGGTACTCAGGCCGACTGAATGATTTTCACCGATCGTTAAGAGAAGAGGGCGTCACCCGGCCATTCCAAGGCGAACTTGCCGTTTGGGCCTATGAACCCGTTAACGACACGCCGCAAATCGCCACACTTATTCGGGAACGATTTCATCATCATCAAGGGCACGTATAGAAGATTAACCGTTAAAAGTCATGGCGCGATCAGTCTTGATTGTGGGTTGATGCAGCGAGATCCCGCCGAATCAGTCGACGGATCACCACATAAATACCGACGTGCAATGCAATTGCCACAATAACGATAACGATAATCATTGCAACTAATGCGGGATTATTCTCGACTAAAGTGCTCATTAATCCCAAATGCACTTAATCAACGAGACGATATACCGTGCTGCAATAAATACAACGCGCCATATCGCCTGGGGTTTCTAAATGGATATAAACCCGAGGATGCGCGTTCCAGAGGAGCTCATCCTCACGCGGGCAATACACAGGTAAATCTGCCTGTTGAACCAGAACCTCACACGCAGCACTCGCCATTTTGAATGAATCCGGATGGGCCGCAGTATCCGGATTCATGCCCGCTCCTCGGTGAAATTCAACCAAGGATTAAACTCCGCATCGAATCGGCCATGCACGAGATCGAAATAAGCTGACTGCAAGCGCTCCGTAATCGGGCCGCGAGTGCCACGCCCAATCAGACGGTTATCCACTTCTCGAATCGGCGTAACTTCCGCTGCAGTTCCGGTAAAGAAGGCTTCATCCGCAATATAAACCTCATCACGGGTGATGCGTTTTTCAATCACTTGATAGCCAAATCGCTGAGCCAAAGTGATGATGGTACGGCGGGTAATGCCATCCAGCGCTGCTGTCAGGTCGGGTGTATACAAGACGCCATCACGCACAAGAAAAATATTTTCCCCTGAACCCTCGGCAACAAACCCTTGGGTATCCAACAACATCGCCTCGTCATAACCATCTTGCGTCGCTTCCCGCAGCGCCATCATGGAATTCATATAAGCGCCCGTCGCCTTGGCTTTACACATGGTGACATTGACATGATGCCGAGAATAGCTCGATGTTTTGATCCGGATACCCCTCTGAATGTTTTCCGCACCCAAATAGGCACCCCACTCCCATGCGGCAACCACCACATGCACCTTCAAATTATCTGCACGTAAACCCATGCCTTCCGAGCCATAAAAAACCAAGGGGCGCATATAGGCGCTCTCCAGTTGATTTTCGCGAATGACTTGCCGGTGCGCATCGTTAATAACGCTTTCGGTATAAGGCATGGGCATACCGAGAATTTTGGCAGAGTTGGCGAGCCGACGGGTATGGTCTTCAAGTCGGAAAATAGCCGTACCACGATCCGTTTTATAGGCGCGCACACCCTCAAAGCAACCCATACCGTAGTGCAAGCTATGTGTCAGAACATGTATTTGAGCAGCGCGCCACTCAACCATCTCACCGTCAAACCAGATAAAACCGTCTCGATCATCCATCGACATCGTGGAGCCTCACAATTCAGCAAAAATAATTCATAAAAAACGAGGCATTCATCGCAAGGGGGGAGAAAGCCCCAGCAAGGCAACTCGCGAAACGGGCTTAACTATATAGTTTCCGTTGAAAATACCCAGTGATCACCCGTCAAAACAAGCTTCAACGAGCAATAATACACCACGGATACTCTTGAGGCGATGAACAGAACGATGAAATGGGGTGACTCATCCACCGCCGATGGCATGAACCAGTTCAAGGCGATCATTAGCGTTCAGGATAGTAGTCGAAAATGAATGACGAGGAAGAATCTCGCCATTAAGCTCAACCGCGAGTCGACGCTGGTGAAACTGCAGTGCCAGAAGCAAGTCGAAAACAGACGAATTCATTCGAATTTGTCGGGGTTCTCCATTCACAACTATCATTACTTCCGTTGCAATCAATCAACCTCCAACCTGCCTGCCCAAAAAGAAAAGGCAGGCAGAGTAAATATTATTTTTTAACCGGTTGCGCCGACTTTGCTTGCTCAACTGCAAAATGTTCCTTGAACATCAGATAGTTTTTATCCCCAATTCCTTTGACATCCTTGAGCTCTTCAACAGATTTGAACCCATGATGCGCCTTGCGATACGCCTCAATGGCACCCGCCAACTTAGGGCCGATACCTTTAACGGACTGTAACTGCTCTGTCGTCGCTGTGTTCAAATCCAACTTATCCACCGCATAAGCCGATGACATGCCCATTATTAACAAAAAACCCAGTACCCAAGCTCTAATCCAAGAATTCATAGCCCGCTCCCTTCGATGATAAATACGAATTACCTGAATGGCACCAAGAAAATTCGCAACCTTCAGATATTGAAGGTGTTAATAATCTATCAGAAATAATACGAGGGAATCAACAAAAATAACATTTCACTGAAATTGTTTATATGTTAAAAACCCCCCACGGGGTGAAGGTGGGGGGTTTTAGGGATTGGGAGCCTGGCGTTGACCTACTTTCACATGGGGAGACCCCACACTATCATCGGCGATGCAGCGTTTCACTTCTGTGTTCGGGATG
>JAJYYE010000002.1 GCA_021801265.1 Pseudomonadota bacterium
TCGTAAAGATACCCATTTCATCCTGCTACGATAGCAGAATTTTGTTTGTAAATAATTAATAGTTGCACTATAGTGCAACAATGCATCTAATAAATATTCAACCCCAAGACATATTCCAATCTCTGGCAGATCCAACGAGGGTACGCATCATGCGTTTGCTCGCCATGACAGGCGAAGAAACCTGTTTGTGTGAACTGGTGGATAGCCTGCTGGAACCACAATACAAACTTTCCCGGCATCTCAAAATTATCAGACAAGCCGGGCTGCTAACGGCGGAGAAGGAAGGTCGCTGGGTATATCACCGATTGGTGCAGGAAGTTTTGTTCCTGGAGCCTCTTTACCAAATGCTGAAAACATTGCCTGATAACGACGGTATATTCGCTGCAGATCTGGCGCGCTTCCGAGAGCGTATGTGCCTCCGTGAAGATGGCCGGTGTCGCGTGGGTATTCAAAATCCTGAATTGGCAGAGGGGAGCGTGTAATGGCTTGTCCCAGTTGCGCACAGCAAGGTGTTCGGATGCCAAGCCCATGGCGTAATCCACAGGTAGTGACTTCGGTGACCTCCGGTCTACTGCTGCTGGTCGGCTTTATTGGTGGCTATGTTGGCCTGCCGTTACCACTTCAAACTTTCCTCTATCTGGTTGCTGTTGTTACCGGGGGTTATTTCTTCGGCCGCGAAGCCTTGGAAAATCTTGTCAAGGAACGCGAGATTGGTATTGAGCTGCTGATGGCGACCGCCGCGATTATTGCCGGATTGATGGGGCAGTGGGCTGAAGCCGCCATGCTGGTGTTTCTATATTCCATATCCGAAGCTGCGGAAGGTTATACCGCTGAGCGCGCACGCAACGCGATTCGTGCCCTGATGGACCTCGCTCCCAAAACTGCGCTGGTGCGGCGGGATAATCAGGAATTACGTATCCCGGTCGAACAACTCCGCGTGGGAGATTTATTCATTGTACTTCCCGGTGAGTCCCTTGCGACTGACGGTGAGGTGGTTGAAGGCCGTTCCAGCGTGAACCAGGCCCCGGTCACTGGCGAATCGGTGCCCGTGGAAAAAGTGGTTGGCAGTAAGGTGTTCGCCGCCACAATCAATGGTGAAGGCGCATTGACAGTTCGCGCGACAAAGACTTTTGCTGACAACACGCTTTCGCGCATTATTCACCTCGTGGAAGAGGCCCAAGCCAGCAAAGGGCGAAGCCAGCGTTTCATCGAGCGTTTCGGCAAACGCTACAGTCCGGCGGTGCTTGCAGTAGGCGTACTGATTGCTGTGTTGCCACCACTATTCGGGTTGCCATGGCAGGAGTGGCTGATCCGTGCCACCGTCTTCATCGTGGCCGCTGCGCCTTGCGCACTGGTAATTTCGATCCCGATTACGCTGGTGGCTGCCATCGGCACCGCAGGGCGCAATGGCGTGCTGATGAAGGGCGGCGTGCACTTGGAAAATCTCGCCAAAGTGCGGGTGATTGCCATGGACAAGACTGGCACGTTAACGCTTGGGCGACCGGAAGTCACAGATATTGTGGCACTCAACGGCTACACTGAAATTCAAATAGTGGCAGGGGCGGCAGCACTGGAATCCCGCTCGCAGCACCCACTGGCCCAGGCAATCCTGAACCGCGCCAAAGCGGCAGGAATTCAGCCTCGCGCGGTTGAAGATTTTCAGTCTATGACCGGCTCAGGTGCAAGGGGACAGGTGGATGGAGAGCTTCTATATATTGGCAACCCTAAGCTGTTTGCCGATCTGAGTCTCTCGCTCGTCACAGTGCTGACGCAGATAGAGCAATTGCAGAGCCAGGGCAAGACAGTAGTGCTGCTCGGAACAGAAAGAGAACTTCACGGCTTGGTTGCTATCGCTGACCCGTTGCGGCCGGAAGCTGTGCAAGCCATCGCCGATCTGAAACAGGCAGGTATTGATAGGGTGGTTATGCTGACTGGAGACAATCCACTAACAGCCGCAGCTATTGCTCAACAAGTGGGTGTGGACGAAGTGCATGCTGAACTCTCTCCCGAGGATAAAACTCGTATGGTGGCCGAACTCACGGCGCGCTACGGCAAGGTTGCAATGGTAGGCGACGGTGTGAACGATGCGCCGGCGCTGGCAGCCGCATCCGTAGGCATCGCCATGGGTGCGGCGGGGAGCGATGTGGCACTGGAAACTGCAGACGTGGCACTGATGGGCGATGACCTATCCCGGCTGCCTTACCTTATTCGTTTCAGTCACCGTACCTCGGGGATTATTTTGCAAAATCTTGCACTGTCCACCGTCGTGATTAGCACACTTGTCGTCGGTGCAGTGAGCGGCTATTTTACGCTGCCCATTGCGGTGCTGGCTCATGAGATCAGCGAGTTTGTGGTGATCGCGAGCGGGTTGCGTATGTTGCGGACCTGACGCGCTTTATTTATTTTTATTTGACGAAAGGAAGGATCAAAAATGATCAAGTATGGCTTCGGAAAAACCGTCGACATGTCGTTCGACGACGCGATTGTGCACGTGACCCAAGCGCTTCAGGACGAGGGCTTCGGCATACTCGCCGATATCGACGTCGCGGGCGCAATGAAGCAGAAACTCAACCAGGATATGCCGCCCTACCGGATTCTGGGTGCGTGCAATCCACCCTTGGCGCACCGCGCCCTGGAAAGCGAACCGTCCATCGGTTTGCTCCTGCCCTGCAATGTAGTGGTGCGACAGGACGAAGCTGGCACGGTTCATGTGGAATTCATGGACCCGAACGCGGTACTGGAACTGGTGAATAAACCCGAGATCACTGCGTTGGCGAGCGAGGTCAGGCAACGGCTGGAGCGGGTGTCCGCCGCGGTAGGTGGGTCCGAAGAAGCGCGCAGCGCGCAAGCCGACGAGACCATGGCGAAGGTAAAGGTGGATACGCAGCAGATGCAAGCGAGCATGGAAAAGATCCATCAGGCACAGGATCCCAAGGAACAACAACGGCTTATGCGGGAACACATGCGGCAAATGCGCGAGACCATGCGCTCGATGGGTGGCGAGATGCATGGCAAATGCATGTGTTGCGGCCATTAACGGTGGAGGTCGCCATGGACATCAAGCTGCTTATCACCCGGACTTGCCACTGCAGCAACATCGAACAGGAGTTGCGTGATCTGGGACTCACATATGAGCGTTGCTACGCTGAAGACCACCCGGAACTCGTGGAGCGTTTCCAGATTCGTCATTGTCCTGTGCTGATCATTGATGGGACGCGCGTTATCCCCGTGGATGGCCTGATGGAGGGACAGATCAAAACCTTGCTGGCAACAGGAGATAAATTATGAAATGCCCAGTATGTACAGAAGTAAATCTGGTGATGACTGA
This sequence comes from Pseudomonadota bacterium, assembly GCA_021801265.1. Lineage (GTDB taxonomy): Bacteria > Pseudomonadota > Gammaproteobacteria > Halothiobacillales > Halothiobacillaceae > Halothiobacillus. The sequence continues at coordinate 3,329 of JAJYYE010000002.1, forward strand.
GCGTCAGGGAATTGAGATTGACTACTGCCCCCAATGTCGCGGTGTGTGGCTAGACCGGGGTGAGTTGGACAAGTTCATTGAGCATGCGGAGCGTCAGGGTGGCGACCGACCGCGCGGTGATTACCCCGAGCGGCAAGAGCGCCACTACCGCGATGACGAGCACCAAGATAGGCCGCGTAAGTCCTTCCTCCGTGATATGTTCGACTGAGGGGTGGGTATGAGGAGATGGTTCTGGATCGGCGGTCTGGGTTTGGTGATTTTACTGGCACTCCTCGTCTGGGGGGGTATCGCCGGCGTCGGCCTTGTAACTGACAGGTTGCCTCAGTGGCTCGCCGGCGGTAAACAAATCGCCGCGCAGCCCATGCAAAAGGCCGAAGAGATGTTGCCCGGACTCAAGGAGCGAGTTAAGGCGCTCGTGCCGCCAGAGCTGGGACAAAAGGTCGAAGAGTGGGTGCCGGGCGCAGCCCTGCCCAGGCAGGACGTGGGCGGCGAGGACATCGCGGGCGTCCCGCGTTTTCCCGGCATGATGCGAGTCACTTTCAGTGTTCAGGAGCAAAAACGACGTGTGGCCTATAAAGGCAAAGTCAGCTTCGCCGAGGTCATCGCATTTTACGCTCGCGAGATGGTGACACTGGGATTCAGTAAAGAGGTAACTGCCGCCTCCCCCACGGAAGAGGTCCATGTCTACGCCAAGGGAAACCGTCGCATTGAGCTTAAGCTTGTGAAAACGGCGCGACTTGGCATGGAGATGACCGAGGTGGAAGTCCGGGAATTGTAAACTGACGACATGAGGGCAGTTGCGGGAAAAACATTCAGACAGAAGATGCGCCGCGCGATCCAGAGCGGAATCCTTGGGGAATACGCTTTTGCTCGATGGCCAGCTAAAGGAGACTAGCATGTGGATGGATTATGAAGGTTACGGCATGGGCTGGCATTGGCTGGGCTGGCTGGGCATGGCGTTTTTCTGGCTGATTCCGGTACTGCTGGTGCTGGTCTTAGTGAAGTATCTAATGAGTGGTCGCCGCTCGAACGCCGCAGATGGTGAGAAAAAGCCCGAGGCGCTGTCCGTCCTGGAGGAACGATATGCTCGGGGAGAAATCGGTAGCGAGGAGTACTTGCAGAAGCGCGACGATCTGAAGCGAGGTTAGGCGCTCTAGTGCCCGTCAGCAAGCGAACCGGAAAATCCTTGTTGCTAGCTCTGCAGTGGCTGCAGCATGATGATCGCCATCCCTGCCAGAGCGATCCCCGCGTCAAGTAAATCCCAGCGCGTAGGTGTTCACCTTCCACCTGCCATAGCCAAATCAATGCAACGGCAATATAGACCCCACCGTAGGCCGCATAGGTACGGCCGGCTGCGCTGGGATGCAACGTGAGTAGCCATGCGAACAGCGCCAAGCTCGCCGCAGCTGGCACCAGCAACCACCCCGGCTTGCCCTGCTTGAGCCAAAGCCAGGGCAAGTAGCAGCCTACGATTTCGGCGACGGCGGTGGCAATGAACAACGCCATCGTTTTAGCTAGCTCCGTGATCACTCGTGCGACTTTCGTTTAGACAGGCTGGCGCTGCCGTCGGACGGGTGACACGCGCACGCCTCGCCATGGGCAGCTGCAACCAACTCTTGCAAAATTCCGCAGTCTGCCGCCCGTTGCCCTGTGACGCATTGAGTGCGAAGTTGAATGAGTTGTTTTTCCAGTGTTCTGAGTGATATGAGTTTGCTGCGTACGCGCGCAAGATGCTCATCAAGCAGGTGGTTCACGTCTAAGCAGTCGGCGTCGGGCTTCGACGTAAAATTGAGCAGGCGCTTAATATCTTCCAGCCCCATGTCCAGCGTACGGCAATGCCGGATAAAATTTACCCGTTCAATCGCATCCTGGCCATAGGCCCGGTAACCGTTGGTCTGGCGGGCAGGTAACTGCACCAGCCCCGCGCGTTCGTAATAGCGTAGTGTTTCAACTTCGATGCCAGTAAGTTTTGCCAATTCCCCAATGCGCATGAGTCCCTCCGCATATCAATCTAATCGTTCTAACCGCTTGACCCTGAAGCCGCTATAGGGTTTACAGTGCTTGTATCCTACTCAAAGATCAAGTTAAATATTCAACCATGTCTGCTGCGTTCCGACGAATTGTTCACTTCCTGCTGATCACCTTAGTGATCAATGGGGGTGGCTGGACGTTTAATCGCGAAGCCGTGGCCGACTCGTTTTATATGGAGGCGTCGCAAACTGCACTGGCTGACGATGAATCGTCCGCTGAGCAGTCCAGCGATGAAAAAACCAGCCTTAACGGCGTGGTGTGCAACCACTGGTGCCACGCCGTGGATCATTTTGTCGGAATTTTTCTGCTGCATCCGATTCTCCAGACGGCGACGCCTGAGGATTACTTTGTCTTTTTGCATACCATCGTTCCTCCCTCTCTTCCCGAAGGCCGCTACCGGCCCCCGCGTCTGTTCTCCTAAATCTGATCCAAATCATGTTGTGATTTTGTCTTGAGTGCACGCTCGCCTCAAGCGAGCTGCTATGCATGCATCAGAAGGAGTTATCGTGCAATTCGTCCCTATTTACCGCAGCCTGCGCAGCCGGATGCGGCTAATGTGCCGCCTTATCGGCGTGCCATTGTTGCTCGCATCACTTTATCCACTTTCAGCCCTGTCGGCTCCGCTCACTCTGGAGCAAGCCTGGCAACAGGCTGAACAGGCCAACCCGGCATTGCGCGCTAGCCAGGCGAATCTTGCCGCGGCGCAGGGCGAGCTCACCGACGCCCGTGCGCCGCTGTGGAACAATCCACAACTCGCTACGGAGTGGCGCAAGCGCACTATTCCTCAAACGACCGACCCCGCCCGGAGCAACCGCGAGTGGACAGTCGGGCTGGCGCAAACTTTCGAAATAGCCGGACAACAGGGCAAGCGCCGCAGCGCAGCGGAACAGTCTCTTGCCGCGACGCAAGAGGTAATCGCGGAAACCCGGCGCCAGCTGCGCGCAGAGGTGGAGCAGCGCTTCGTGCAGGTGCTTAGCCTGCAACTGCGCATTCAAATGGAAGAGCGGACGCTCAAGCTTATACAGGATGCGGCAACAGCGGTCAGAAAGCGCGTCGCTGCGGGCGAAGACAGCCGCCTCGATGGCAATCTCGCCAAGGTGGAAGCGGAGCGCGCACAAAACCAGGTGTCTGTGTTGCGGGAGCAACTGGTCCAGGCACGGGCCGAGCTGGCCACCTTGTTGCAACTGCCGGCTGACAACTTGCCCGAAGTTAGCGGAGATCTCGATCCCTCGTTAGCTTCGTACACCTTGCAGGAACTGCTAGCTTCGGCTGCCAACCGTCCACTACTACGTGCGTTGGATTATCGGGAAAAAGCCGCCCGGAGCCGGCTCGATCTGGAGCGCGCGGCAGTTTATCCGGACGTGACGCTGGGCCTCTCCAGCGCGCGCGAAGGCCCGGCTAATCCCCAAGACAGAATCACGGGTTTGAGCGTCTCCCTGCCGCTGCCGCTGTTTCGCCGTAACGCCACCGGAATCGGGCGCGCGACCACCGAGCTGACCCAGGCGCAGGTGCAGCAACAGGCCGGGCAACGCGACGCGCGCGCTCAAGTACTGGCGTTGTGGGAGCGCTGGGAGAATCTGAAAACGCGCGTCAAAAGGTTGAACGAATCGGTGCTGCCCAGCTTGGAGGAAAACCAGCACCTATCCTCCATTTCCTTTCGCGCCGGCGAGATCGGGCTGTTGCAATTGCTGTTGGTCAACCGCCAGGTACTGGACGGGCAGCGCGACCTGCTCGACGCCCGAACCGATTTGCGCCTGACCCAAGTGACCCTGGAAGCGGCAGCAGGCTGGCAGCCCGCACGCGAAGTACGCTGAACATAATCGAATATCAAGGAATTCATGACATGAAAAACTTACACAGCCAACAAAAGCGTGACCTGGGGCGACTGGCCTCCTGGTTACTGGTGGGCAGTTTATCTGCAAGCCTTCTTGCAGGGTGCGGCGACAAGCCCAAAACACCGGAGAAAGACGCAGCGCAGCCCAAGCAAACGGAACCGGCAGGCAAAGACGGGACAGCACCCAAACAGGAAAAACCCGACGGAAAAACAGGCGCTGGGAAATTACTCGCCCTGAGCGCCGAAGAAGCCCAAACAGCAGGTATCAAGGTGCAGAAACTGGAACCCCAGGAAAAAGCCGAGCAGGTCGTGGTCACGGCGACCATTCAGGCTAACCAGGACAAATTGGCTCACGTAGGCCCGCGCGTGCCGGGGCGTGTCGTCAAGGTGAATGCCAGCCTGGGCGACCGGGTGAAACCGGGACAGGCCCTGGCAATGCTCGATAGCGTCGATCTGGGCGAGGCGCGTTCGAGCTATCTGCAAGCGGCGAGCGAGGCGGCGCTGGCCCAGGCCAATTTCGAGCGCGCCCAGCGGCTGAATGCCGACAATATCATCCCCGAAAAGGACTACCTGCGCGCCCGCGCCGAACACGAAAAGGCCCGTGCGAGTTTGCGCGCCGCCGGTGACAAGTTACGCATGATGGGGGTCGCCCCGGAGAAATCGTCCAGCTCGGTGTTTCCGCTGTCCGCCCCGTTTGCCGGCACCATCATCGAGAAAAAAGCGGTACTGGGGGAGCTTGCCCAACCGGACCAATCCCTGTTTACCGTGGCCGATCTGTCCACCCTGTGGATCGAAAGCGATCTGTTCGAGAAAGACCTGGGCAAGGTCAAGGTCGGCGCCCAGGCCGCCGTCACCGTGTCCGCCTATCCGGGCGAAGTGTTCAAGGGGCGGCTCACCTACATCAGCAGCACGATGAATAAGGAAACCCGCACGGCCAAGGCACGGGTGGAAGTGCCGAATCCCGACGGCAGGCTGAAACCGGAAATGTTCGCCAGCGCCGCGATCAACACTACCGGGGCGAGCGCCAAGGCGCTGATCGTACCGGAAGATGCCGTGTTGCTGTTGCAGGGGCAACCGTCGGTATTTGTCGCGGAGAGCGGCGGGTTTGAGCCGCGCGCCGTGGAAGTGGGCGAACGTGCCCAGGGGTATGCCGTCCTGAAATCCGGCGTGGCGGCGGGCGAGAGCGTGGTGGTGAGCGGTGCCTACGCGCTCAAAGCCCGATTGCTCAAATCGCAAATCAGTGCGGAATAGGAGGCGGCCATGTTGAATTATATTGTTGACCTCTCATTGCGCTACAAGGTGCTGGTGCTGGTGGCGTTCCTGCTGGTGGTGTTGCTGGGCGTGAAAGCCTGGCGCGAAGTACCGGTGGATGCATTTCCCGACGTGACACCTGTACAGGTGAACATCTATACCGAGGCGTCTGGGCTGGCCGCCGAGGATGTGGAAAAGCTGCTGACCTTTCCAGTGGAAGGTGTCATGGCTGGCCTGCCTGGAGTGGAGGAAATACGCTCGGTTTCCTTGTTTGGACTGTCTTATGTCAGCGTGTACTTCAAGGACAATGTGGACATCTACTTCGCCCGCCGGCTGGTGGGTGAGAAGCTACAGGAGGTCAAGGGCCGCATTCCGGAAGGCTATGGGGAGCCTGTGCTCGGTGCCAATAGTTCGGGGTTGGGGCAGGTGTTCTGGTACACCATCGAAACCGCCGACAAGAAGTTGTCTGAAATGGACCTGCGCACCTTGCAGGACTGGAACGTTCGCCTGACGCTGCGTACCGCGTCAGGTGTCGACGACGTGATGTCGTGGGGCGGACAGGAAAAGCAATATCAGGTGCTGATCAATCCGCAAAAGCTGATCAAATATGGCCTGAGCTTCAAGACCGTGATGGAGACCCTCACCGCCAACAACCGTCAGGTCGGCGGGCAATATCTCGATATCGGGCAAGAGCAGTATCTGGTGCGCGGCCTCGGCCTGGTCAGCAACGTGCGGGATATCGGCAACGTGGTGTTGGCCACCCGTGAGGGGACGCCGGTCTATATGCGCGACGTGGCTGAAGTCAAGGAGGCGCCGTCGCTGCGCTCCGGCGCGGTGACCAAGGACGGCAAGGAAGTCGTGCTGGGCATGGCGTTGCAACGTATCGGCGAGAACGCCAAGAACGTGGTGGATGCCGTCAAGGCAAAGCTCAAGACCGTACAGCAGGCGCTGCCGGCGGGCGTTGCCATCAATACGGTCTACGACCGCACCGAGCTGGTAGAGAAGGCGGTCAAGACCGCGGAAGATGCCCTGATCGAGGGCTCCGTCCTGGTGGCCATCATCCTGTTCCTGTTCCTGGGAGAGATCCGTTCCGCAGTGGTGGTCATCATCGCCCTGCCGCTGGCCATGCTGATCAGCTTCATCCTGATGCAACAGTGGGGGTTGTCGGCCAACCTGATGTCGCTGGCGGGCCTGGCGGTGGGGATCGGGATGATGGTGGACGGCGCCGTGGTGATGGTGGAGAACGGCTTCCGCCTGCTCTCGCACCAGGCCGGCAAGGCGGTGAACAAGACGCACGTGATCCTGGAAGCGGCGCGGGAAGTGATCAATCCGACCGCGTTCGCGATCCTGATCATTATCGTGGTGTTCCTGCCGCTGTTTTCTCTCACCGGGCTGGAAGGCAAGCTGTTCAAACCGATGGCGCTCACCATCACCTTCGCGATGGTGGGCTCCCTTTTATTGACCATGACGCTGGTGCCGGTCATGTCGGCGCTGATCCTGAAACCCAAGGAGGAGAAAGACACCTTCATCGTCAGGTGGGCGAAAAAGGGCTATCTGCCGTTACTGGACTGGGCGCTTGAGAACAAGAAAAAAGTGTTCTCTGGTGCAGGGGTGCTGCTGGTGGCGTCTGTCGCGTTGATTCCTTTCCTCGGCAAGGAGTTTATGCCCACCCTGCAGGAGGGCGGCATCATGTTCCGGGTGACCAGTATCCCTTCCACTTCGCTCGACGAATCCATCCGCATCTCCGAGCGCCTCGAAGCCACGCTGAAAACCTTCCCGCAAACGACTTCGGCCATAGCCATGATCGGACGCGCGGAAAAAGGCGAAACTGCGGACGTAAACTACATGGAAATACTGGTCAATCTCAAACCACGTGACCAGTGGCCAAAAGCCATTTCCTTTCCCGATCTCTCCCGAGAAATGCAGGATAAGCTGGAACAGGTCGTGCCGACCTCGGTGATTTCGGCTACCCAGCCGATCCAGATGCGCGTCGAGGAGTTGATTTCCGGGGTGCGCGCCACGCTCGCGCTCAAACTCTACGGCGAAGACCTGACCACGCTTGACCGCCTGTCCGGTGAGCTCAAGTCCGCGCTGGAGAAAGTGCCTGGCGTCGCGGACCTGTCGCTAGAGGCAAACAAGGGGAAACCGCAGATGGTGGTTAAGGTGAACCGGGATGAGGCAGCACGCTACGGTATCAACGCCGACGAAATTCTCGAGGTGGTACAAGCCGGTATCGGTGGCAAGGCGGTGAGTACGTTGATCGACGGCGTCAAACGCTTCGATATCCAGGTCTGGCTCGCCCCCGATTTCCGCAACAGCGTGGAAGCCATCAACAACATCCCGATCCGCACCCAGAGTGGCGCGCTGATTCCACTTTCCCAGGTTGCCACGGTGGAATTGGACGAAGGCTATTCCTTCATACGACGCGAGCAGTTGCAGCGCTACGCGGTGATTCAGATGGACGTGAAAGGGCGAGACGTGGACAGCTTCGTGAAGGAAGCCGCGGCCAAGATCCAGCGTGAAGTGAAAATGCCCGCGGGCTATTGGGTCGAGTGGAGCGGTGCGTTCGAGAACCAGCAACGCGCCATGGCCAAGCTGGCGGTGATCGTGCCGCTCACTATCGGGCTGATTTTCATTCTGCTCTACACCGCATTCAACTCGGTCACCTACGCCACGCTCATCATCGCCAACGTGCCCTTCGCCACTATCGGTGGGGTAATCGGGCTTGCGATCACCGGCCAGTATCTGTCGGTGCCGTCGGCCATCGGCTTTATTGCCGTGTTCGGGGTGGCGATGTTGAACGGTATCGTGCTGGTGTCGTTCCTCAATGATCAGCGACGACAAGGGCTGTCGGTCAGGGAGGCGGTCAAGCAAGGCGCTGCGCTGCGCCTGCGGCCGGTGCTGATGACGGCCTCCATCGCCATCTTCGGCCTAGTGCCTATGCTGCTGTCTAGCGGTGTAGGCGCGGAGACCCAGCGCCCACTTGCGACGGTGGTAGTGGGTGGCCTGTTCACTTCCACAGCGTTGACCTTGCTGCTGTTGCCATTGATGTACGAATGGGTTGAAACCCGCCGTGAACGCAAGCTAGTGAAGTAAACCAGTAGCGTGCGGTCCTAATGCGCCGCACGCACTCACCCAACAGGAGAATCCGCATGAAAGAAATTAAGGCTTATATCCATAACCACCGCATCGCCGACGTGATTCGCGCCTTGAAGGAATCAGGGCTATGTAACGCGGACGGAGGCTGCCGCAATCTTGCCGTCATCCCGGTAAAAATATTGATCAAGGCTATGGATACCCAAGAACAACATTATTCCATCGATCTGGCCGAAGCGGTCATCAACGAATCGAAGCTTGAGCTGATCTGCGAGGATCATCAGGTGGACGAGCTGGTGGACATCATCGGGCGCGTCGCGCGCACCGGCCAAGCCGACGCGGGGTGGATTTATGTGACCGATATCGTCAGCGCGGTAGCTATCCGCTTGTTGTAGGAATTAACAAGGTGCAATTTTTTGCGTAGACCATGTTTTTTTGGAAAGGAATAAATCATGGGAATGTTTGAACGGATGCTGGGCAATTTGATGGGCGGTAGGTTCGGAGGGTACAACGGTTGCTATAAAGGCGGTCATGTTACAGCCGCGACGGCTATGGTGGTTATCCAGGCTATCCGTAGGGTAGCGGTAATTCTGGCTATCCCTGCCCCAAATGGGGCAGCGCGCATGCGAGGGATACGCACTTTTGCCAGCAATGCGGCGTTTCTCTGGCGACTGGTAAATGCTTCGGCTACGGTGTCTAGCTGTCAGCACGCACTAGGTTTTGTGGCTAATGCGGAACGCCGACGCGTGATGACGGGGCTTAGCAGCCTTGACGCAGCAATCCCAGTGTTAGGGTGAGGAATACTCTTTGATTCCATCGGGGAAGATGTTGTTGATTCTCGCGCTTGTTCCCCTAGCCGGCGCTGTCCTGGCAGGGGGCGGTGCAGGGAAAATGCGAACCAGGCGGTATGGGGGATGGTTTGCCGCGGGCGCGGTCTGTGCTGCCACCGCGGCGAGCCTGCTTCCCGCCATGACAGGCGCCAAGCCTGCCATTTCCTTATTGCTGGGTCTCGCTTTGGGTGGCGCCATAGGTGTAGCCATTTATGCATTCACTGAATTTTTATGGCCTCGGAATCTGGTGAATTTGCGAGGCAGTGGTCGAGAGGTACGGAACGGGGAAAAATTCGTCGCAAATACCGTTTTAGTCGTGCTGCTTGTCGCGTTTTGTATCGGTGTCGTTTATTCAGCGAAAATCGCCAACTCCATGGCCGTGATGCTCTCCCTCGCCGTGGAACTTTTTTGGCTCGCCTTCTCGCTTGGAACCCCTGTCATAAGGCTGTCTGCACGCACCACGATGGGATTGGCGCTAGCGGTTATCGCGCTGCTTGGCCAAATGATGGCTATGGTTCTTGCGGAAGGATTAACCGGGACAGGTCTTGTCGTTAGCCTTGCTTCTGGATTCGGGGCTGTCATGTATATAGCTGTCCACCAGTTGCTTGATGGTTTGGGCAAAGGCGGTGAATCCCGTGCTATGGCTGCAAGTTTTTTGGCAGGGTATGGTGCAGCGCTGGCCCTGATAGCCGTGGTATAGATATTAGGTATGAGAAGGTAAACGAAGAAAATGGATATCGAAACTGAATTTCTTTATGCCTCACGCATGATTCTCGCTGCGCTGATCGGAGGCTTGATCGGCTGGGAAAGAGAGCGCCATGCGTGCGATGCGGGCTTCGAACTTACATGGCAATTGCAATAGGGGCGTGCGCATTCAGCCTGATATCCATCCACGCGGCCAGTGATCCGACCCGCATTGCGGCGCAAGTTGTCACCGGTATTGGCTTTATCGGCGCGGGCGTAATTTTTCAGGATAAGGCGGGCGTAGCCGGGTTAACGACAGCCGCCACGCTTTGGGCGACAGCGGCAGTGGGCATGTCCAGCGCTTTCGGAATGTATGTGTTGGCGATAGTAACAGGAGGGCTGCTTTATGCAACCCTCGCACTGCACCATTTGCCCGGCTGGAAGCAGCTTGGCAACAAACGGAGCACGCACGACGATGCAGAGTAAGCAGGGTATTGTCAAAGAGCATGGACAGTTTTGTCATCGTTAAATCAACAGCAAAAGGAGTTAATCATGGGGTTATTTGATAAGGTGTTGGGCAATTTGATGAACGGTAAATTAGGTGGCCACAATGGCGGCTATCAAGGGGGCCACCATAGCGGCTCCAAGCATGGCGGCTATGGTGGCAATCAAGGATATCCGCAGAATCCCGGGCCAGGTGGTAATAATCCAGGCAATCCAGACAATCCCTGTCCCAAGTGTGGTAGTGCCAATGCGAGCGATGCGCGCTTCTGCCAGCAATGCGGCACTTCCCTGTTGCCCGGTAAATGTTCCGGCTGTGGCGCGGAGCTGGTGGCAGGCACCAGGTTTTGTGGCCAATGCGGCAAATCCCAGCAGTAGGCCCAGCGCCTACCTTCGCTCTAATTTCATTTTTACAGGAGCAACCCGATGAGTGCGACTCATACCCATGCACTGCCTACAAGCCAAAATGAAAAATTTCTTTGGATTGCGCTTGGATTAACTTCGTCGTTCCTTATTGCGGAGGTGATAGGCGGTATTGTCACTGGCAGTCTGGCACTGCTTTCCGATGCAGCGCATATGTTTACCGATGCTAGCGCGCTCGCCATTTCTTTGGCTGCTATGCGCATTGCAAAGCGGCCAGCCGATTTGCGCAGAACCTTTGGTTACCACCGTTTTGAGATATTGGCGGCAGCTTTTAATGCGATATTGCTTTTTCTGGTTGCCATTTACATTTTGTATGAGGCATACCAGCGATTTAACTTCCCGGCGGAAGTTCAGCCGATCGGGATGCTGGTAATTGCAAGTATTGGCTTGATCGTCAATTTGATTAGCATGCGTTTACTGAGTGCGGGCAAGGACACCAGCCTGAATGTTAAAGGGGCCTACCTGGAGGTTTGGAGTGACATGCTGGGTTCAATCGGGGTCATCGCAGGTGCGCTGCTGATTCGCTTTACTGGTTGGGTATGGGTCGACTCGGCAATCGCAGTTGCGATTGGTCTGTGGGTATTGCCGCGTACCTGGATGTTACTCAAAGAGAGTCTCAACATTCTTCTGGAAGGGGTGCCGGAGGGTATGGACATAGACGAGATACAAAAAAGCATGCTTGCAGTCCCCAGCGTTATCAGTGTGCACGACTTCCATCTGTGGGCAATAACCAGCGGCAAAACCAGTTTGACCGCACATGTGGTCTATAACACGGCTTACTCACCTGAAGATCAGCTGCTTCCGGCTGTACAAAGTGTTCTTGCAAAACGCTTCAATGTCCATCACACGACTCTGCAGTATGAAAAAACGCCATGTACACAAATCGATGATGGCTGCAATTATGTTGCCCGCACATCGCAACATGAGGATCACTAGTTAACTATGAATTTTTTTACGTTAGCATTTGCTGAGGAGTGGTAACCATCATGGCCGAAAAATTTGAATTGGACTTGCTCGCGAACGTAAAGGCAGGATGGTTTACTGAGCACCGCGAGCTTATTGTTAGCGGCATTGCCGGTTTGCTATTGTTGGCTGGTTGGCTGGTTGGTCGCGCCGATGCACCACGCACCCTCTCGCTAGGGCTATTGCTTGGTGCTTATGCGGCAGGTGGTGTCTATACCTTGCGCGATGCTTGGGAGAGCGTACGTAACCGCCGTTTTGACATTGATATTCTGATGATTGTTGCCGCAGCCGGTGCTGCGGCGCTGGGTGCATGGGAAGAAGGTGCACTGCTGCTGTTCCTGTTCAGCCTGGGCCATGCGCTGGAACACATGGCTATGGAACGCGCGCGTAAAGCCATCGAGGCGCTGGCGGAACTCGCGCCAAAAACAGCCACAGTGCAGCGGGACGGCAAGGAAATTGAAGTGGGCATCGAAGCATTGCAACGCGGTGACCAGGTGATCGTTAAGCCTGGCCAACGTATTCCCGCCGATGGTCAGGTTGCAACGGGATGCTCGGCGGTAGACCAGGCTCCGGTTACGGGTGAGTCCATGCCGGTAGACAAGCAACCGGGAGATAAAGTATTCGCTGGTACGATTAATGGTGAAGGTGCGTTGGTTGTCGAAGTTATCAAGTTGTCAAGCGAAAGCACACTGGCGCGCATGGTAAAGATGGTGGCAGAAGCGCAGATACAGATATCCCCCACCCAACGTTTCACCGATCGCTTCGAGCGGATATTTGTCCCGGCCGTGCTGGTTGGTGTCGGGTTGCTCATCGTGCTGCCGCCGCTGTTTGGTTTCCCTTTCGCCGAATCGTTTTACCGCGCCATGGCGGTGCTGGTGGCGGCTTCTCCCTGCGCGTTGGCCATCGCCACTCCGTCGGCGGTACTGTCCGGCATCGCACGTGCGGCACGCGGCGGTGTGCTGATCAAGGGCGGCGCGCATCTGGAAAATCTGGGCGTGCTCACAGCCATCGCCTTCGATAAGACTGGCACCTTGACCATCGGCAAACCCGCAGTGACCGACGTGGTCGCCGTCAGCGGAAGCGAGGAACGTCTGCTTACCGTCGCCGCCGCCGTGGAAAGCCGCAGCGCCCATCCCCTGGCGCAGGCGGTGGTGGCGGAGGCAAAGGGGCGTGGCTTGACCTGGAACGAGGCCGGAGAGGTCGAAGCTGTGACCGGCAAAGGCGTGCGTGCAGAATTCGATGGACGGAAAGTGACCATCGGTAACGTCAAATTGTTTGACGGCGAACCTATCCCCGATGGAATTCAACAGCAGGTAGAGCGTCTCCAGACGGAAGGCAAAAGCATCATGCTGATCCAAGCGGACGGGCAATTTCTCGGCATCGTGGCTTTGGCTGATACCCCGCGTGAAACAGTGAAGCAGGTACTGGAACGACTGCATCAACTCGGCATCCAGAAAACCATCATGCTCACCGGCGACAACGAGCGCGTGGGCCGTGCCATCGCTGACGCGGTCGGTCTGGATGAAATAAAAGCGGGTCTGCTGCCGGAAGACAAGGTCAAGGCCATGGAAGAATTGTCGCAGCGCTATGGCCAGGTGGCCATGGTCGGCGACGGGGTCAACGATGCGCCGGCCATGGCACGCGCCACGGTCGGGATCGCCATGGGTGGTGCAGGCACTGATGTAGCGCTGGAAACCGCAGACGTAGCGTTAATGGCCGACGATCTCTCCAAGCTACCCTTTGCGGTAGCCTTAAGTCGTGCATCAAGGCGCATTATTCGGCAGAACCTGTGGGTCTCGCTGGGTGTGGTCGCATTGTTGATTCCTGCCACCCTGTCGGGCTGGGCCGGGATCGGTGTAGCAGTATTAATACATGAGGGTTCGACTCTGGTGGTTGTAATTAACGCATTGCGTTTACTGGCATATAAGGAATAACGCATGCCACAACAAGCGAGTAAGACAAACGATGCTGAACGTTTTGCAACGCTCAACGCTTCTTGGATTGCTCGTCTTGTATGGGAATATGGATCGGCTTTCCTGTTTGAGGTCGAGCAATGACGGGGGTCAGCAGTGCGCCGACAGATTGCCGAATGACATTGAAGGCTGAACTCAGGAAAAGGCCAGCGATTACGACTCCGACTACAATGTCGGGCCATCTGGAAGTCAGTATATAACTTACACCTGCTGCGGTTAGCACGCCGACGTTGGCGATTAAGTCATTTCTCGAACAAAGCCAGGTCGAAGACATATTCAGGTTGTCTGCGCGATGACGAAACAGTAACAGGAAGCAAATCAGATTTGCGACTAGGGCGATTCCGCCCACCACGCCCATTATTTCTGCACTAGGCATAACTGGGTGCAATATTTTGTACATTGCCTCAGCAAGCACGCCTAGACCCAATAGCAGCATGAAACTGCCCTTCACCAGCGCCGCACCTGCCTGCCAGCGTATGGAACGTGCGAGCACAAACAGGCTGAATCCATACACTAACGCATCACCCAACATATCCAAGGCATCTGCAAGCAGCGACGTGGAATGAGCGAGTAGACCCGCCCCACCTTCCAAAACAAACATCGCGGCATTGATGAATAAAACGATCCGGTGAATTCAAGTCACAAGTGCAACAGTCTTGGTATTAAAAAAGACCTCGAAAGGCGTTCTGTAATTTAAGCACTTGCGAGGCCGATTGTTGAGCTTGGCAACGACCTCTTGCACGAGTATATCGCTTCGTAAAGCGCATCACACAGTTCAGTAACAGCCACTTTGAATCGCTTATGAAGTTCAGTGCTCCCGACCAAGCATAGTGCTTCATCCTCCAAAATTGCCGCCATTCGTTCAGCTTGCTCGATAAACCGCAACAAATGTATGTCCATCTTGGTTTCAGGGCCATCAGGCAGCTTCGGCATTTTGAGCAATGACCTCGGCGCCCCCATCAATGCCATGGCCGCAAGTTGGGTAACTTTCTCACCAACTGGGCCAACCAGCTTGAATCTCACACCGTCCTTGATTCGGCTACATAGCAGCCCTTCGGTATCAATTTCGTCAATGGATTCGAGTACTTCACCATCATTCAACGTTTTGCCGTTCAGATAGTGCTTCTTCCCCGCCTTGATGATTTTCCAGTCAACCACCTGTAATGGTTGCTTAGAGTTCACTGTCTGGGATGAATTGTTCGTCGTCGTATTGTTCATCATCAATCTCCTGGATAACTGTTTTCGATTGTGCCAACGGTAGCTGCTCAGCCTTTGCTGTTCCGAAAATGTCACCCGTGATTTCGGCCATTTTCAGTACAAGATCGGCATGTGGGATGAGGTGACCTACCACTTCAGCTAATGCTTCTTCAGCAATGCCCTCAGATGGTTTTTCCTCTGATTCCGGTTTATTGGAATCCTTCTGTTTTGCCTCCTCACTTACTAGCTGTTGGGTTGTCTCCGTTTTTTGTGTTTTCGCCGCGTTGAGATCAGTGTTCATCCCTGTGTTTTGCTGCGGCTCACCTAGCCTGGGCGGGACACTGCCCCATCCGGGGCGTTTGTATCCACGTTTGAGCCAGTCAGCCAAAACGATTGAGGGGCGCATTGTTTTGATTTGGGGAAACGGCCAGTCAATAACTCCTGACCCTTTTTGGCTCATCAGTACCGCCTTGATCCCTCGTGGATAATCCGAATCAAGGTCAGTACCGAACTGACTGGGAAGCATTACGTGCTCCCGGACGCGCTGGTAACTGTTTGAGATGTTGCTGGCGCCAGATGCCATGAAATTACCCATATGCACGTTCTGGGTTGCCTGAAAGCGTTCCAGCTCACGTTCACCCAGTAATGAGCTTGCCCACTTCTGGTCATCCGGTTCTTTTAGGCGCGCGATGATTTTGGTTGCCGTCTGGCCAGCCCATGTCGCACGAGTCTGCCGATCATAAGCCTTCTCAATCTGTTGCGTCCCCTGAATACCAAGAACAATCCGACACCCTTTGGAACGTGCCGCTTCCAGTGCCTGCGTAATGCTCGGTACGCGGCCCGCCTGTGGTGCTTCATCGACGATCAACCAGATTCGGCGCGCATTTGGTGCTGCGTCTGGAAGATCAAGAATCTGTCTAACTGTTTGCTCAATGATTGATGCAGCAAAGGCCTGAGAGACGCCAGTGGCCGTGGATTTGAAACCAATAATGGCCACTTTATGCTGCTTTCCTGATAACCAGTCCAGCACCGACCACCCACTGGGCTGGCTGGGCTGCTGTCTGGCCGAATGCTCGGCTGTACCCAGATGGATTACCTGGCTTAATCCCGACGCCATCTGTGCGAGGAAACTGGCCGTGGTCTTGCTGTCCTTGCCCATCAGATAGGCTTTTGCAATCGGACTTTCTCGCATGACCGTTTCCAGTAACAGCTCGTAGTTTGCAAGCATGGCGGCGGCACTTTGTGCCAGGTGCATAGCGCCCCATTCGGTGCCGTATTTGGTTTGCAGATCGGCAATAATCGCCGTTAGAAGCCCTTGCGCGCCTCGCGCCCAGATCGGGTCTTTCTCATTGGTCGGAATCAGGGTTTCCGCAAGTGATTCAGCCTCAATACGCGTCTGGATGTCATGGCCCATTCTCCATATCGCACTGCGAGAATCCCAAGGAGCCAACAGGGTAAAGTGATTGTCCGGCCACTTTTCCTGAAAGTCGCCCTTGAAGCTGAAAATCAGCATCAAGTCGCCGCGTGCATGAATCTGATGGAGAATCGGCCAGAGTATTGAGGTTTTGCCTGACCCAGAGCCGCCAAGTAACAGCATATGGGCTGTCTCCTGTTGCTCAGTGATGGCGATTTTCGGATGGACTTTGATGCCATCGGCTTTCTTGTCGACAAGTTGGTCAACCGATTTCAGTTCGGTCCCGCGCAGATGGATTTCCTGTTTTGCTCCACCACCACTCAACCAACCGAAGACGAGTCCGATTACTCCACCAATGGAGGCGCCGGTGATGCTGACCCAGCTCGTCAGGTGATTCCAGATAAAAACAAGATCATCCCTGTTCAGGATGTGGTGGTGAGTGGCACCGACAATAAACCACGCCACCATCAGCCCCACGGCGGCCATTAATGTGCCCGCCATGACCGCATAGATTGGCTTTAACGCCCCGTTACCATTTTGCCAGTTGGGATTATTGAGACTGCTGCCTGTTGCCATAGGGTTCGCTCCTTTCGGATTGTGTATGCGCCCACTGAATTGTGGGCGTCACCTATAGCTGTCAGGTTGTCTCCTGCACTGAGCGTCTATTGCTGGAACATTGACATTTCCATCTCCATTTCAGGTTCAATGGTGATGTGGGGTTCCTGTCGATCCAGTTCCTGCTGGAGTTCTCTTCTCACCTCTTCCTTGATTTCATCAAGGTGATGGAGCTTTTCTCCATTCTTCAGGAGCGAGAGCGCATCAGTTCCTGTCTGACGCTCCGCAGAGCGAATCCAGTTTCTTTTAAGCTGGTCGATGTTATCCGTGATGATTTCGAGTTCGTAGCGCTGCCGTGTGCAGGTGACATAAGCGGCTTCCGCCGTCGCGGTTCTGGATGCCTCAGCGGCGCCGATGACCTTATCAATGCTCTTCCCTTGACTGCGGTAGTCCGTGATGCAGTACGCATAATCGATGTGTGCCCCGCCTGTATTGATTTCTATCTTCGTGCCGTTGCTGTCAATGATGGCCTTGCCATCCTTGACCTCCGTAACCACACCAATCTGATTATTTTTCGTTTTTGTTGACCGGTCGTTATTTGTAAATATGATTTTGTCGCCTGGGGCAATATCAATCTGGCGTGGATTGAAGACCTGTATTTTTTTGACTTGAATCTTTGAAGCGTCGATGGTCTGAAGTGAGCCGTCTTCACGTTTGACCTGAATCTGGTTCTTATTGATGTCCGCCGCGATCACTTCAAGCTGTTCGCCCTCCCTACCCATGGTTTTAATGATCTGCCCCGGTTTGTAGCTTCGGGCTAGGCGCCTTTGTGCCCGTGTCATATCGGCCTTGTCTAGCGTGGTGGCGCTGACCGAGTGGCTACTGACCTCACCCACCTTGACCAACCCTGTGCGAACCTGTTGGTTCACCCGTTTTCTAACGTCATTCGTACCACTCAATACAAGCGTGCGTGCGCGCTGTTCGGAGGTCAGTTCCAGGTATCGCGCGGCGGTGGCGGTGGCAATGGCCTGACGGCGCGCTTCCGTCTTTTCTTGTGTGGTAATTTGGCGTTCTGGCTTGTCAGGCAGGGTGACTTCAACCTTGGTGACATATTTTGAGACCAGCTCGACCGCATTTCTGGTATTGCCCTTTGCAAACTCATGGGCAATGTCGAGCAGTTCCTGTTTTTTCTGCCTGTTAATTTCGGTAATTTCAGCGTAATTGATGGCTTTTGAACTCATGAGTTGGGCAAATGGACTGCCCGCCTCAACGGCGCCGAGCTGTTTTGGATCGCCAACCATAACCAGCCGGTCATCCTTACCCATATTCAGAAGGAGTGCCTCTGCATCACGGGCTGATACCATCCCGGCTTCATCCAAGATCAGCAAGCGAGGGCCAGCGGCTTCGTCCTTGAGATTAAACTCGGCCAGTGTCATGGTGGCATCAGCTCCGGCTGATTTAAGTTCATCTGCGGCAGCGCTGGAGGGCGCAATGCCCACAACGGTCAGCCCCTGGGATTTGGCCAGTTCAGCAACAGTTTTCATGGCGGTAGTTTTACCAGCCCCGGCGGCACCGACAATGCCCGACACCTGATCGGTTGTGGTGGCGGTCAGATTGATCGCTCTTCTTTGGCCTTCACTGAATCTGAACCCTTGGGCTTTTTCAGCGTCTTCAATCAGTTGCCGCGTGTCTCCACTGCCAATCAGTGCTGGGTTCAATCCCTTCCCTTGCTGTGCCAGTAACAGGATTCGTTGCTCCCGTTTCAGAGTGTCGCGGGTGACCATCTTCCGTTTGATTCCATCCTCAATCTCAAAGACGTCTCCGACTGAGGTGGCACCCTGTATGGCTTTGTCTACCGCACTCAGCGTCGCACCTTCACTCATGTGGTTGATGAGCGCATCCAGCCGCACGGCGTCCTTGTTGATGACACTGGTACGTTCGGTCAAATGTTCGAAGGTATGGTCCAGATCAATCGCCGGCGGAGTCACTGAAACACGGGGTCCAACGGGTTGACTGAGATCAAGCCCAGCTTCGGTTGCGCGCTGTTTCCATTCCTCATGCTGCTCCTCGGCTGATAACTGGGCTTTCCCTTGCCGGGTGGCCAGTGTGACGGCTGTTTTCAGTTCGCTACTGGCGTGGTCTCGGTCTGTCCCAAGCTCTTCCAGGGCCTTGTCAATCTGTCCTCGCCTGCGGCTGAATGTCTCAATTTGTTCATCGGTAATCTGGGCCAGCTCGAACCCTTCCTCGGATTTACGCAGTTCATACCCCATCTCCAGGAGCCGTCTGGCCAGCTCGGCACGGTAGGCTGCTCCGGCCAATTTGATGCCGTCCTGCCCCCAGGCAAAATCAATCCCCCTCAACTTTCCGGTTTTTGGGTCAACCGTCACATTCGATACGATGCAATGACTATGGAGCAGGGCATCCGCGATGCCGTCCACGGTGCGCGCGTCTTCATGTCGATAGGCGGCATAAATCAACTTCCCGCTTCGCACCACATTATGTCCGGCATGACCAAACCGAGCGGTAGCGAATTCCTGCTCAATCATGCCCATGGCCGCTCTAACGGCTGCATCATGGGCTTGAATAATACGGTCATCCCCACCGGCCAGTGCGAGCAAGGAAACTGATTTAGGTGCGCTGAATGACATGTCAATGCCAAGGCGACGATCAGGGTCTTCCTTCGCAAACCGTGTGCCATCAGGTAATTCCCCAGACAATACTTTTTGAAGGTCGGCGGCATGAACGCTACCTGATAGTCCCAGATCAGCCGCCAAGGCCCCGCCCCAAGCGGATGGCGCACCTTTGGCATCGTAATAACCTGATTTTTGATCAGGGTGATTTTTCTTGTTCTCGGCATAGTCAATGATGTCTAACGGATTGCCCTTAAGATTCTTGATGCGCAACATAAAAAGCTCCTGTGTGATGTCTCACACAAGAGCTGTCAGGTTGTCTCCGATAAACCTCAATCTCTAATCAATTAATTCCAGCCATGCACCAAGAAATTCCGGGGTTACAGAGAACAGTGTCCCCATGACTAGCCCAAGAGTAATTTTCGTTCGGCCAAGTGGTGCCATACCCAGCGTTTGGGATAATCACCAGACTATTATTGCTGATGCTCGCATAACTCCAATAAGGGTTACCCCATCCTTGATTGAATGCACCAGTCAAATCAAAGCTCGTGCCGCCTCCAGTGCTGCCCACCACATACATAAGTTGCCAACTGGGGGCGAACGGGGGCTTTTTCATCATCAGAATTTGGCCATTTGACTGGATGCTCATCCTCTCGTAGATGGAACCCTGCCAAAACCAAATCACTGATCCAGCGGGTGGCCAGAGTGAAGCCATAGATGGGGGCGGAGCTGATTGACAAGCCAGCCCCATCCATGACGAACCATTCCACGTGGGCGCACTTGTTTGGGTCTGATTTGCTCCACAAGATGGTGGCGGGATTGCGGCAGAGGAAATCGCCGTGGAGCAGGTTGAGTCCTGTTGGCCAGGTATGGCGCAGTTGCCTGCAAGTACGGGAACAAAAGGTAACGCCAGCCCCAAGGCCAGGGTGGCGTATGCAACGATTCTTTTCATAAAACACTCTCCGACAGTCAATTGAGGACGTCCCTCACTACTAGCTGTCAGGTTGTCTCCTGAATTTCAATTTGCCTGCGTCATCACCCACTTGCCGCCGATTTTCTGGAAGTGTACAGGGGCGGTCTTGTCCTGTTTTTCACCGAAAGCCGAGGATGCCACCTCGACAAGGCAGTTATAACCATCGCCTGATTTGCTACATCCCTTGCTGGTGACCTTTTCAATTTTGAAAGCGTCCCCCATCCCGGCGGCGGATTGCTGGATGGTTGCCTTGATGTCGGAGTCGCTGGGACCACTTGAGCATCCAGCAAGGGTGACGGCTGTGGCGATCAAGGCGGCTGTGATAATGATTTTTTTCATGGTTGGACTCTCTGTATTGAATTTGGGGTATTGCCCGGCGATTCATGCCGGGTCATTTATAGCTGTTGGGTTGTCTCCTCCTATTCGTTGTCCTCCCTTAAAAAAACGTACTTCACACTTCCGAACACCTCACTCCAGGGCGTCCGGCTGTATTCGTAGATATCCTCCATACCGTTGAAATGTCCGGCCTCATACTTATCCGTGACCGCTTTCTCAATTTCCTTGCATCCAATCCCGGCCCCCTTGGGGATGGTGACGTTTATGGCGTCATAGCTGGATTTGCGGACAGAGAACCTGACCTTTGGGTATGCTTTCCTGAGTTCTGCCCTAATATTTTTTGCAGCCACACCCGGCCCCTGGCCTTGTGTCAGGTGGCTGTATTGAGAATCAGCTTTCAGGCGTTCGACTTCGGCGGTGAATGCTTCCGCTGCCGCCGTGCGTGCTGTTTCGGCTTGCGCCTTGGCAATTGCGCAGCCGGTGATCAGGGCTGCGATTTCTTCCGTGGTTGCCAACTCGCCCTCGATGACAGAGAACCGCGCGCGGCTTGCGCTGGCTGGTTCGATCTGTTGCGCGAATGGATGCAACTTGCGACCATCCTCCAGAGCCACGATTACATGATGTCCCTGCATCCCGATCACGGCCCCACGGCCCGGATGGTTTGCCATATCGCCGCTGTAACGAACCCGTGTACCTGTCTGAACTGTTGCTGCTGTCATGATTTCTACCTCTTAAAATCGCCTGCTTTGTTGAGCTTTGATCCCTGAGCCGATTCCTGCTTTTTGCTCTGAATCGCCCGCTCGGTGCGGATTTCTGGCTTGAACCCGCTGCTTCGCGTCGCTCATCACCCTTTCGCCGTGGAATCGTTAAAAAACGGCCTCAGGGCCAATGCAGGGGTGGAGCGAAGCGGAAAGTGGCGACTGGCGCGGGCCGGAGTGACCGAGTGCAACGAGGGAGCGACAACACGGGTCGCCAAGGCCCTTGTATTGGCCCTGAGGTCGTTTTAGATTCCAATGACGGCGACAGGGTTATGAGCACGCATCAGGAAGCGGCGGGTGCCAGATAACCGTGCTGAGCGGATCAGCGATTCAGGGAAAGCAAAAAGCGAACGTTGCCCGCGCATGGACGCGAGGGCACAAATGAAAAAACCCGCCGGGAAGCGGGTTTTGCCGGGAGGTGGAACGTCCCTTATTTTTCGTTGGGCGTCCGTATATCCGAGCCCCCGGATACCGAGCTATCTGTAGCTGGCCGTTCACCGCCTTCCTGGAGGTTGTGACGCACACTCGCCCTCCCTTGTGATATTTGTGCCCGGCCAGCCTCTCCAGTGACTCCCTTGACTGTGGCCGCCGCGCCGGTAGCTGCGCTGGTGACATCATGACTGGCCTTCGTGGCACCCAAAGGTGCAACACCGAAGCCCATCCACTTCATGACGTTATCCGCTGATTCATAGATGATCTCATGCGCCTTGTGGCTCAAGGCCACAACCAGCCCAATCATGATCAGGTTTGAGAAAATCCAGCCAGTAATGCTGGTCATGGATGTGCTGGTGATGATGCTCAGGTTGGAAATCTGAAAGCCCTTGAGCGTGAACGCTGTAATCGCGTGCATCAGAAACATGGATATCATCAGACCAAAGGTCAGCAGAATTGGGCGGAAAATCACGTTCACGAAGAGCTGCCACCCTTGCAGGGCATAACGCCCTGCGAATCCCTCTCCATCGCTTACTGCGTGAGAAGAGGCCCACAATGGCGCCGCAATCAGACTTTCCGAAACCATGATGAGCCAGCCAAGAACGGCGAATGACCAAAAGACAAATGGGATGGCCGGTAGATAGTAGGCAAGTAACCCACCTTCACCAATCAGCACCCCTGCTACAACGTTCACTGCTGGAGTCAGAGCCATGACGGCACCCATTCCAAAGCCGCCGCCCCAGGTGTTGGTCAAAACACTCTGGCCAGTGGCATACGCTGCCGCACTGGCTGCGGTGAGTGTGCCCATGATCGACCAACCAGCCGTGATCATCCATTGACCGTATCCTGACAGGGACCGGATCGGGTCATTTTTCTCGGTCAGCAAATTCTGTAGCGCATTTGCTCCACTGCCCAGAGAGTTACCAAAAATCTTGGTAACCAACTTGCCCATCTGATCGCCATTTGTGCCATTTTTGCTACCGCCGGGTGCGTCCGCAGCCGTGGTGACCCCGCTGGCATCGGCGGTTGCACCGGGAACGGCATTGAGGAACTTTTCGAGCAAGGATTGCACTGGGAGCCATGACTCCTTGTAGTCGGGCAACTGCTGCCATGTTGGCCCAGCTGTCGTCGGCGTGACTTCACCGGCTGCCTGGTTGGCCAGGCTAGTACTTGAAATTGTCCAGTACCACTGTCCAGCCGAAACCCATCCTTCCAGTCCAGCCTGGTGAACAAACGAATCCAGTGCCTGCACCTGCGCTTGTGCCTGAGCGTTTTTCGTGTTGGCGACCCCGTTTTTCCACGTTGACCAATAAGTGTTGATTGCATTCTGGTAGTCATCTGCACTTGGGACATTTCCAGACACGATGTTGGCAGCAATGGGATCAAGGGCATCTGCGAGTGCGACAACGGCATGACCACGCGCGGTGCACACAGCCTGAGATAAGGCCGCTTCTGCACTGGAATCAGCAGCGTTACTAACCTTTGAGCAGTCAACGACCACGCGCCCACAACTCATCGAGTGAATAAGATCACCTGACAACATTGATGAGGCCCAGTCATAACCATAGGAGTTGCCCAATAGTGTTCGTTTCTGGATTTGCACCTTGTAGGCTGTTTGCTTGGTATTCACGAAGTGCATACAGGTTTCACTTTCGAGAATCGAAGTAGCCAAATCATCAATTCCGCCCGTTGCAGCGCTTGTTCCTGAAAACACGGAGTAATTGTTGTCCGTGAAGAATTTCAACTCCGCCTGAAACAGGGTGTTCGCGCCGTTGATCGATACGCTCACCATTCCAATGATGATCGCCTGCAAAAGCGAGAACCCACCCAGTCCGGGGAATGGCGACACAAAAACGACAGCAGCCACCGTCCTGATCGGTGCCCACATCGAGTTAAAGGATTTCCCGCCGACCTCGCCTTCGTGCGCGGTCTGAGCCACAGAAATCGACCACATGTAGAGCACGATCAATCCGGTGGCCATCAATGCAAATCCATTGATGACTCCAGCCATAGTCTGAATCATGCCTGCCCCGGCATCAGTTGCCACACCGGAACCCGCGCCGGTTATGGTGGACACGAGCTGTGAAAAATCACCTCCGAATAATTGGGATAGCAAAGAGGTTGATACATCAGTCGTTGAAGTACTCATGATTCACCTCACCGATAAACGTAGTAGTAAATCAGTACCGCCAGAATCGCGGCAATCCCGTTGATCGAGACAATGACGAACAGAAACAGCCCCAGCGCATCTTCAAGCTGGGGATATGTCATGTTTACGAAGCGAGCATTGATCTTCCTGATTTTCTGGATGATGGGATTCATGCTGCCTTCCCCTTGATAAGTTTCTGAAGAAGACGGGCAATGAATCCCGAAAGGCCTCTTTCGGGGTGGCCATCACGGCCTGTGTGTTCGATGTATTTCTGAATCCCGGAAAGATTGAATTCACCCAGCGTTTTGCCGTCAGTCTGTAATTCATCCCGGTCAAAATAGTGAAAGGTCATGGGTGTCATGCCTTCACTTTCTTTGAAATACCTCCACGATGTAATCCGTAAATCGCGATTGGGATGCCATTCAAAGTCTCCATGAGGAGTCTTCAATATGACTTCCGGTGGGCCGGGCATATAGAGGGAAGCTGGAATTTCAACCGGCGGATTGCCAGGTTCAAGCTCAACGGTGATCAGGACTTCGGTTTTGAGTGTTCGTTTTCGCAGGGATTGCATACAGGTGTCTCCATCTTTGGGTTACACCTATAGCTGTCAGGTTGTCTCCTTTTTTTGAAAACAAGTTCTCCGGGTATCTAGTCGGAGGGGTGAACCCGAAGGGTTCCCCCCTTTCTCGCCTTCGGCTCGCCTCCACCACCCCCCTCCGCAGCATCAATCCACCAAGCGCCGTTCGCCTCCGGCGCTCGTAGACGACAGAGAAATATCAGGCTGGAGTTTTAGTTGCCGATGGGAAAAGTCCGTGTCGTGACAACACGAAATGTTTTTTACTTTTTCGGAAGAGAGTTAAGGGATTGGGAACAGACTACATAGCCACATAGTCAGTATTCGGAAAGCAGCAGAAATACCAATGATACCGGTGCAGCATAGACACTCAGGCGTAGCGGAAGGATTGAGATAGGTGGAATCAATTGGCTGCGCAGGGGCAACCGGGATAGACTGACGCTATTGTTGTTTGTGACTTTTTGGTTCGACTGAAAGATTTTCCAACATCGATACGTTAAGCGGCATGACCAACGGCGGCAACCGTTGATCATGCCTAACCAAAACCGGCCTACACAGGAGGCACGCTATGGCTGCGAATACTTTACATGGCTCCACCACAAGATCCAGATCTCGATTTGAACGAAGAAGACATCCAAGACGTGGATGCAGCGGAAAATGATCATGACGTTGCAATGCGCCCCGGCCCTAACGCCGATGATCCTGCCGATGTTGAAAAATACATCAGCGCAAAAGTACGGGCACTTTATGACGTGTACAGCTATCGTCATGCGGCCGCCATCCTCGCCAACTCATATCCCGACGAACTGGCGCAAATCGAACGTGCTTTGCTCGACTTTCAAATCACCGTTAGAGAAATCGGTATGCCTGGAGGTAACGAGTCGGACATGCCCAAGAAATTCTCCCGCACATTGCGTCCCGAAGGCTGGGTTGAGACTCGCATTCAAGGAGACTTGCTTGTGAGGTCCAAAGAGTACGACGAATTGTTTCAGGATAATGGCAAAACCAAGAAGGTTAAGCTCCCTGAAAGAGAGCCACGTCTGATTGAGAACTTCATTGATGGCCACAAGATTGACTATGTGAAAGGCCGCGTCGCATTCGATCTAGAGTGGAATTCCAAAGATCAGACTTTCGACCGTGACCTGTACGCATTACGGGCCTTCCATGAATGCGGCCTAATCAGCGCCGGGGTTCTGGTGACACGAAGTGCGAGCTTGAATCCGGTATTTGAAGTGGTCCAACAATTGAATAAACAAGGCGAAGAGATTGGTAAGACCGTGAAGGCAAAGTACGGTGCCAGCACAACTTGGATGGGTAAACTCCTGTATCGACTCAACGCAGGCCGACACGGTGGTTGCCCCGTTCTGGTGTTTGGTATTACCCCACGACTTATAACTGATTGGAATTCAAAACCATGAAAAACAAGCAGGTAAACGCCGCATCAGATGCTGCGAATGACCTTCTCAACCTCCATGGTGGTCAACGCTTTAGTACCATCCTGGCCGATCCTCCATGGCAGTTTCAGAATCGCACTGGAAAAATGGCACCAGAACACAAGCGCCTATCGCGCTATGGCACGATGAACTTAGAGGAGATCATGGCGCTGCCAGTCGAGCAGCTAGCTGATGACCCCGCTCATCTGTATTTGTGGGTTCCCAATGCGTTGCTGCCAGAAGGTTTACGCGTAATGGAAGCATGGGGTTTTCAATATAAGAGCAATATTGTATGGCACAAAATCCGTAAGGATGGCGGTCCAGATGGTCGTGGCGTGGGCTTTTACTTTCGAAATGTAACGGAGCTTGTGCTGTTTGGCATACGCGGAAAGAATGCAAGAACCCTTGCGCCTGGTCGCAGACAAGTAAATTTCCTTGCGACACAGAAGCGTGAGCATTCACGCAAGCCTGATGAGTTTTACCCCATCGTTGAAGCGTGCAGCCCTGGTCCATTTCTTGAACTATTTGCACGGGGACCGCGTGAAGGCTGGAAAGTGTGGGGTAATCAGGCGGAAGATTACTACCCAACTTGGTCGACCTATTCGAATCACTCACAGGCGGAGCGAACGACTTTAGAGGTACCCACACTGGCAACAAAATAGAGAAATTTGGATTCGACCAAAATTCAACCCATGTTGGTTTCTCTATTGATGACCATATTCTATGGATGAGCGACTAATCCTCTCCTCAATGGCCCGCCATGCGACTTCACCAGAAGTTTCAGTCAGAAAATATGTAGGCGGCCTAATGGCTGATCTCGGCAATTCGATTGCCGGAAGACATAAGCTGTACCTTGATACTCGCTATTGGATATATCTGCGTGATGCGGCCATGGGCCGCGCAAAGTATCCCTGCCACCAAGAAATTCTCGACTATGTCAGATCTCTTGTTTCAACAGGGTATGCAATTTGCCCGGTGAGTGATGTCGCATGGATGGAGCTTTTTAAGCAAACCGACCCCCAAACAAGGCTGGCAACAGCAGATTTACTCGATGAATTAAGTCTAGGAGTGGCTATCCTGACTGAACAAGAACGAGTGATTTCCGAAATAGAGCGATTCATCATTCCTTCCGGTATAGCCGAGCCAGTCGAAAACACAAAACAAAATGTGTGGGTCAAGACTGGATATGTCCTTGGCATAGCAATTCCAACCGTCGATAAGTGGTCCCAGGAGCTAAACCTGCGACTTCAAAAGACATCAGTGGATATGCTCTGGAACGTTACACATCGAGATCTAACTGAAGCAGCCGACGGGGTGTTGCCAATGACAAACTCATTGGAGCAGAGCGCCGTCAAGATCACAGAGAATATGCGTCTGTATGCGCATGAGATCCGCAGCATTCAGCAAGCATTCACAGCCGAGATTTCAGGAGCCCTCAAGCTGTTCAAAGATGATATTGGGGTACTAATGCTCCGTCATTTTCGCAATACCACCGGCAACCGAGGCCCTATGCAAAATGAGCTGGTGGAAAGTGCTGCTCAAACGACTCTTACTGCGGTCATTAATGCATTCAGACTGCGCCCGAAGATAATGGCTCAACAGATACCGTCACTCTATACCTATGCAATGTGCCATGCGGCAGTCCGAATGGACAGGACACGAAGGTTTAACGGACACGACCTCCTTGATATTCACCATGCAAGTTCCGGAATTCCCTACCATGACGCGGTGTTTACCGAGAACCCATTACGGGTCTTGGTAACGGCGGGGAATGTAGCACTCGACAAGACATATGGGTGCACCGTGTTGGCTAAAGAGGTTGAAGTTTTGGATTACCTTCGAAATCTTTCCGAAACACTACCCTTGGCAGAACGCCCTAAATAATTTTTCAAGGCAACACCTCAAACCACCTTGGTGCGATGGTGTGTTCTTAGTTCCACCCTTGGGGTGGCGTCTATTGTCGTGTTTCGGCTATATCTTGCTATAGTTGGCTATATTTTAACGATATCCAGCCACTACTGGCTATTTTCTATCTACCAACAGCAGATATTGGCTAAATATAGCTATATCATGACGATATGGAGCTATTCTTGGCTACAAGCAGCTATGACTATAAGGGGATTCCAAATGAAGGAAATTGATGACCTGATTGCGAAGATTCTGGCATGGCCAGGGGTTTCTTTGGCCGCCCGCCTTGCTCCGTTTTACCCGGATTTGAATGCCTTA
Source organism: Pseudomonadota bacterium (assembly GCA_021801265.1). GTDB lineage: Bacteria > Pseudomonadota > Gammaproteobacteria > Halothiobacillales > Halothiobacillaceae > Halothiobacillus. The sequence goes on from JAJYYE010000002.1 coordinate 31,592, forward strand.
CTCTTGCGCGGGTTGATCACCAAATCTGGCCTCTCAAAAAAACTGAGCTGTGACCCAACAGCGTTTGGTCGTTCCCTTAAGGTGGCCGAGGAGATGCATAGGAAAATGCTTGACGCAGGCATCGATCCAAAGGGGGATTTCTCCGTGGTGGCACCAGTGCCAGCCATCAAGCCAGCCCTTAAAAGTCCGACTGGTTCTTTTTCAGGACGAAAAGTGACACCGACCGACTCCGAAAACGGAATATCAGATTTGCCCGGCGTGAAAATGATCAAATAAACACAAAAAATGGAGACACCATGCCAGCTAGTTATTGAGGGGCTTCCTCAATAACTGTCGGAGAGTGTTTTTCATGAAAAAAATCATCATCAGCCATGGGGACAAAGGCGGTGTCGGCAAATCCATGTTCGCGTCACTTGCACTCGAATACATTATTTCCCGGGGCCAGAAAGTCACCCTTGTTGAGGGGGACCCTAATATTGGAGACGTCGCCAGGCGTTATGCCGGTGTTGATGGCATCAATGTTTTAGGTGTTAATCTCGACAAATCTGGCGTCGATGCGGAGAACGCCATTAATGCTCTGTTTTCCGAGATTGAAACGCTGGATAGCGATTATGTGGTTATCAACTCGCCTGCAAATGCTGCCAAGACGATTGACTTCCATTCCGACCTCATTGTGCCCGTGGCGCATGATCTGGGTTTTGAAGTCCTGGTAGCGTGGATGGTGGGGCAAGGAGAGGAAAGTGCTTCCCTCTCGTCAAAATCTCATTTATGTGAGTTCGCAGACAAAAAAATTGCGGTTTTGAATTATGGTCTTTCCGGGGGCTTAGGTTCGGATCACTTCGCCTGGATGGAGCACCCAGCAAGGGATGCCTGGCTTGAAACCGGAGGGATTGAGGGATCGATCCCCCTTCTGATTTCGCGGGTATCGGGCCAAGTAAAGGACATTCGCGCTGCATCAATGCTACAGCTGGCAAAATCTCCTGATTCTCCGCTGAACCTAATCTCTCGGCAGGGTCTTTCCCGATGGCTGGATAGCTGCTTTGACGGCGCAGTCGCGCCACTCATCGGTGAGGTGGCGTAATGGAAGGCAACATGGATGAGGTGCTGGATGATCTGCCACCCGATGTCAGGGCTGAGGCCGCACGGATTGCGGCGAAAGCCGGACTCCGCGCGGATGATCCGGCATGGGTGTTGGCCAGACTAATTGCTGAATCTCAACATGAAGTCCTGTCACGGACTGATTCACTTCCCTCACGTATTGATGAGGCAGGGAAACGATTTGGTCAGGCGCTTGCCGGGGTTGCCAGCCCGGTGGCGGAAGCGCTTGGCAAGGTTGAAGTAGTGGTACAGAGACAGCTTTCGGATATCGACAAGAAACTGGATCAAGCGGCGTCAAAAAAAGTGGAATCGGTGACCGGGGTCTGGGCTGACGCCGCGCATAAGGAGGTGCAAAAACGACTAAAAAATGAAGGCAGACGCAGTGTTCTCATCTGGGGGGTTGCCGGAGCGGCGATGGCCGTAGCAATGATGGTGGCGGGCGGACTGGTCTGGAATGTTGTCATCAAAACAGGCTCAGTTTACGAATGCCAGACTTTCCACGAGGAGTTGTGGTGCAGGGTTAGGAATTAAAATTTATTTAGTTTTAGGTATGATAATCACGCGGTGCCCGCCGCGTGATGTTTATGCGAAATGTGTTAAATCAAGCTGCCGTTCCCGCGGCGGCTTTTTTATGGTTTTCAAACACCTGAATCAGAGGTTCTTCCGGGCTGAGCTCTTTCAGACGCGACAGTACTTCGGGCGGAACCAATTCCGGGTTCCGGGGGAACTTCCGCATATTGCTATTGATCTCGCTCTTCAACACGTTTATCTCGTGTTCATGGTTTTCAGGCAGCGCAGCATCCGAATCCCCCGCTCCCGCGAGTCGATTTTTAGCCTGCCCGGCTGTCTCACCGGGGCGAGCGGCATCGGATAAACTTACTGGGTCCCATCCACCTCTTTTTAATATCCCTCTTACGGCTCCAATCACGTCATGGCCGTCCTGGATTAAATACATCGTGATCGCGTCAACGTCCCGCTCAGTAAGGGCCTCTCCACCTTTCAAAGTAAGCTTCGAGAGTTGGAAACGGAAGTAGTTCGTGGATGATCTTTTAACCCGCCTCAGCAACTCTGGCCACTTCTCGTGATTTTGGAATAATAATTCAACACACTCACCCGCCGGAGGCGGCGGCTTCGCTCCCTGAGCCTCTGGCTCATGGGTATCCCGCGCCGGAGGCGCGGGTGAGTAGTTGTTAACTACTATTGGTGAATATTCCTGGTAGCCCCCCCCTTTCCCATCCATGCGACTCCCATCCATGCGTTTGGGGGGGATGGAGCGTAGATTCTGCGAATTTTCCCCACCCCCCCGATTTGGGGGGATGGAAGATAAAAGGGTATCAAGAAGTGGTGCGTCGGTGAATTCGTACTCCCAAATGATCGCGTTTTCTATGATTTTGTTGGCTTTTCGCGAGAAAACTGCTCCACGCTTTTTGGTAACAGACAGGTAACCTACTGCCACCATCTCGTCCCGCATTCGCGGCCATTTTTTATCAGAGATCCCTAGCGTGTGACACATATGCCCAATTCGAAAATTCCAGTCATTTGGACGACTTAGCGCCCAACCAAGAACGGTTCTAGTGTCCAACGAAAGTCTCAAATCTAAGAATACGGCAGTGGGAAATATAGAAATCTCCGGTAAACTTAACCTTACTTTTGCGTTACCGGTATTCATTCCGCCACCCCCTGGTCCAGGTCCAGGTCGAGCTGCACCAGCGCCGAACAATCAGTCCCTGACCAGCCCTCAGGTGTCTGGGGCCTTTTTACCCACTTCCTAACCTTCGCAAGGATTCGGTAAAAAACAGCCCGAGGAATACCGACCGCCGGGGCCGACGACGTGATCGTATCGGCGCCGCCGACCCTCCGCATTTCTGACAACACTCTGATGATTTTTTCGCGATGCCTAATAGGACACATCATCATGATTTCGTATAGTTTTTCTTCCGGGTCTTCCGGCTCCTCATCTGGATTCGGGGCAGGAAGATCAAAAAAATCATCTTCATCAGAGGAAAAATGAACCTCCCCTGCTGAATGATCGTTGCGAATATTTTGATGGTGGAATCGCCTGGCCAGCCGGACCTTGCGCCCCGAATCAGTTTGTAGCTGGCATTCAAACGCCTGCCCTTGATCAATTTGTAGTCCGTGACCCTCGCATTCCCTTTTAAATTCGAGGACTTGAGCCCAGATTTCGATCTGGGTGTGGTCGATGGGGCGCGTCATTTCACACCTCCTTTTTTAGACACACGTGTATTAGAAACACGTGGCACGGAAGGAGGGGAAGATTGATTTTCAGAAACAGGTGGCCATTGCAAACGCCCTTCAAGCCACTCGGTGAGCACCGATTTACTGCTGATGCGGACATTCCCTACTTTGCGATGAGGAATTTGATCAGCGTGCCGCCGGAAGGTTGCAATTGGAATTTTGAGAAATTCGACGAACTGCTGATCACCTCTGATTATTTGTGATCCAGTATCAATGTCAGTTAATTGATTGCTTTTATTGGTTTTCATTATGAAAAACCTCTTTAAATTTAATATTAAATTTATGTCGAGGTTTTAAAGCACGATGGCAAAACCCCGGCTGCACGGATTAGCAGTCGGAGAGTGGCGGGCGCATCTCTGGTTTTATGTATCTATTCAAAAATTGAGAGGCGTCAAATTCAAATTTCTCATAAAAAACAGCTTGAATAACAAGAGACCGGTATACCTTGATTTTATCGGCCACTGGTTTAGCTAGTGAAACCAATAAAGAAACCCAAAAAGAAACGGCAACCACACTATAAATAGCGAGCAACGAATACAGTAAATTAGAACTTACAATTCCGGGAGCGGAGGCAATATGCAGTACTAACTTAAAAATCAAAAATGAAAAAAATGCAAAAATAAACAATATAGTACGTGCACGCCACTTTCCCTTACGGGAGTGGAAGTTCAGATATTTACAAATATGCGATTTCGAAATTATTCGAGCAGCCGCCTGAACCCATGGGGCGCGGACTAACACTGCCAATAAGACCACGACCGGGTTTATCCTGGCAAGGTGCAATTCAAGGCGCATGATCGTGTTCGAAGCATTCATGAACGCAAATGATATCCAGTTGACTAGGTGTGTCAACCACAAAAACATCACATGTTGTTGTTTATATTGGTGTTTTTATGTATACCAAAAAATAAGTCCATTTAGCTTAGCGAGTGATCTTCACAAATACAAAAAAGCCAAAAAATAAATAACGCATTGATTTTAAATGATTATAAAACACACAATCATCTTTCTTGCCATGGCGTATGAATTTTCGACGATTTTTTAGTTATACCAAAAAATAAAAATTAACTTGAATTAACTAAATTTCAAAACGAGTTTTTCACAATTTTTAAAGAAATTAATCCAACTTCGCCGCCAAATCCTCTGCCCTGAGGTGCGTGTAACGAGCCAACATCGCAGGCGATTTATGGCCTGTGATCGAAGCAACTTCCATCAATTGCAATCCCTTTTCAAAGAATCGACTTGTTGCTTCGTGGCGAAGGTCATGAAATGTCAGCCCTTCAATACCTGCCCTAGGGCATACGCGTGCCCATGCAGACCGGAATCCCCCGGACGATTGATAAGACCACACCCTTCCTGAAATTCGCCTTGGCAATGCTTTAAGAACATCAACAGCCCTCATCGACAGGGGTACAGTTCTAGCCGCTCCGTTTTTCGTGATCGGTAAATGACAGACCCTCATATCAAGGTCTATGTGCTTCCATTCCATGCCTAGAATTTCCCCTTGCCGCATCCCCGTTTCAATGGCTATACGTACAATCGCTGCCATTTCATGACTGGTAGATGCAGCAGATTCCATCAGGCGCGCCTCCTCATCACCATCAAGACGACGGTCGCGCCCCCGTGGCAAACGCGGCTTGCGGACAAACTCGGTGGGATTGGTAAGGCTTTCCATTCCCCATTCACGCCTGGCAACAGTGAATAAGTTGGAGATAACGGCGAGATATAATCGGATCGTATTTGCCGCAAGTCCCCTACCCTGCATATCCGCCACCACATCAGCGAGATCAGAGCCACGAATTGAAGCCAGCGACCGAATTGACAGAGGATGCTCAATCCATAGCTTTATGCGCCCCTCTTCCGCCGCTGTATTACGTTTTGTAGGTGTGATTTCTCGGCGGTATCGCTCCAGCGCTGTACCTAGGGTGGTGCTTTCTGATTCTGTGCGGCTAACAAAAACGCCGCGAACCATCTCCGACTCTACTACACTCGCCCACGCAGCGGCTTCCTTGCGCGTGGCAAAGGTTTTAGTCTGGGACAAGAAACCCTTTTTACGTATTTGAGCCTCCCATTGAGAAGCTCCACGTTTTCGAATCGTCGCCATATGCACCTCCAATTTCACACCAACTGTGGCAAAATTGTGGCACAAAATCATAAATCTCGATAAAACGGCTACATTTCAATGCGTGATTTTAGGATTGCAAATCCGCTTACCTCGGTTCGATTCCGGGTCCAGCCTCCAATAAAATCAAACACTTAACCCGCCAAGCGCGGGTTTTTTGTTGGCCGCGGGACACTAATCCACACCAAAACACGACACCCAACCAAAGTAACCCACCACAACCACAGGTAATTTCGCGGAATATTTTGCGCGATAGATTGTGGGAAGCCCACTGTTCGTCTACGAGCTGGCGGCGCTCCTCCAGAAGCAGCGTCAGCGCGCGAATGCCGGAGCTTTGCGGGCGAAGTGGCTTCAACTTATCCCGGTGATGCATGAGAATCTCAAGAGCGATCTGTGCATCCGTTGGGTCTGACTTGGCGCGGCTGGGCTTGAAGGCTTGCCGGTATTTAGCGAGTGTGGCCGGATTGATCGGGAACAGGACCAGGAAATCGTACTTTTGCAGTGCATAGACCAATGCGCCGCGGGATGTCTCGATGCAGATAGCCACGGGCCGGCCGTGGAATCTGTGCCGCAGGGTGACCACCCAGTCTTCAATGTCAGCCGGGCGATGCGGCAGGACAGCAAACTCTCGCTGGACGCCGTCTGCAGCCTGCAGACAAATGTCGTGCTTGGTATCTGCCCAGTCGATACCGATAAAGGCGGTAAATTCGCCGCCGGATTGAAGTGTGAGTTGAGATTTCATGATGACCTCCGGAGTGCTAGGCTGAAGGCACGGGATGTGCGTGCTTGGGCGCTGCGAAGGCAATATAAGAGAGAGCCGGTGTGACGGCAAGCCCTGAGTATTCGTTGTCGCGCTCAAGCGCACCTGCGGATTCGAAACCAAAGCGGTGATCATCGGGTGATTTGGCCGAGAAATTCGTAATCCGCAGGCGCATATCCCGCTTCCACCGACAGCTACCTGTCGGCTGTGATCAGTATCACAGAAAGCGGGATGGACTAACTATATCGGCCAAGAAGCTGTCGGTGGAAGTTGGCTTATTTTTTACGCTGAATACCTTTGGAAAAAGGTATTCATTTTTTCCGTCCAATAGTTTGAATCTGGCGCAGCAGGTTCTCGCCAATCATCTCCAACTCATAGCGTTGCTTTAATTCACTTTGGATGCGCATCAACAGATGAGCGGTTTCCTCCGCATCAGCCAAAGCACGATGGAACTACCCCGTTTGCGGTAAGTGCAATGTTTGTACAAGGGTTCCTAATCGATGGTTTGGCCACCATGATGGCAGGCCTCCAAAACCCGCCTCACGTCGTGGAGCTTTGCCTTAACCATATGGAAAGCAATCGAATGAAACGCATTTATCAACTTTACGAGTATGAACCGCAGATGAAAACAGCTTGGAACGCACTAGGAAAAAGGTTGGAAGAATTGCTAGGCCAAGCCTCATAAAGCGACTGCAAAATTTGATGGAATTGTCCGTCAAACCCCACAACCACGATGCTACTTCATCGTGTACTTGGTTTACTCATTCCAGATTCAACTCATAGCTGGTACTTCGTCCGCCCGCCTCGGACTTAACGAGAACACCCATATCAATGAGCTCATTGATATCACGCAGGGCAGTGCCAGAAGAACACTTGGCGATTTTGCCCCACTTCTGGGCCGTCAAATTACCCTCGAAGCCATCCAGCAGCTTGTTCAGCATCTTGGTCTGGCGCTCATTCATGGAGATTCCACCAAGACGCTGCCAGAAGCGCGCCTTAACCAAGACTGCATCCAGGGTACGGCCCGCATCCTTGATGGCGCGTTCCAAGGTACCAAGGAACCAACCCAACCAGATGGTAACGTCCATTCCTGATTTCTGGGTGGCTTCCAGAATATCGTAGTAGTCTCGCCAATCTCGCTGTATCTGTGCCGACAGGCTATAGAACCGCTGAGGGCTGCCATCGGCACGAGCAAGCAGAAGATCGCCAACGGCCCGAGCGATTCGCCCATTACCATCATCGAATGGATGCAGGGTCACAAACCACAGATGGCCTAATCCCGCCTTGATCAACGGCGAATGATCCCCGTTGTGATTCAGCCATTCGAGAAAGTGAGCCATTTCGTGATCAAGCCGATCAGCGGGCGGCGCCTGATAGTGGACACGCTGGCGGCCAAACGGCCCGGAAACCACTTGCATCGGACCATCTTCTTCATCGTCACGCCACGGACCAACCTTGATTTTACTCATGCCGGAGTACCCTGTCGGGAATAGGGACGCATGCCAGCCAAACAGTCGCTCAGGCGTCACCTCGGACTCGGCATTGCCAGTAGCATCCAGCACCATATCCACGACCCCATCGACGTGTCGATCCACAGGCGCTAAGGCCCCAATGTCTACACCGAGCCGGCGGGCAATTGAGGAACGCACCGACTGGACATTCAAGGAATCCCCCTCGATCTCGCTGGACTTGACCACATCATCGGTTAGTGCGGTCAGGGAGGCCTCGCTGCGCAGTTGTGAGCCGACATCAGCCAAACGGCCAATCAACAACCCTTGAGCCATGCTGACACGGCCTAAAAGCCCAACGAGAGCACCGAGGTCATACTGCCAGCATGGCCAGTTCTCCAGCTCCCAGATGTAGGTGTATTCTCTTCGCTTCATGTGGAAATTGTACGCCCTATTCGCTGCAGTCGGCAAATATTCTCATCAAATAATGAGGAGAAAATAATGGCATTCCCTCAAAGGGCATAAAAAGCGGCTCAATGGCCGGACTTTTATGGATACTCCCCCTTTTTTAGCGGTTGGCTACAGTAATTTTTGGGGGTTCATTGATTTCTGCCGCTAGAAACATGGGCGGCAAAGCCGTCTCTTGCCTCTTGGGTGAGTTCTGATAAATCACTAGCGGGCACACGCTGCACTTCAATTTTCATCGTGGATGCAGCAGTGCACATCTGAGTCGCGAAATCTTCAGATGCAATGAAAAGAGACGTGGGTCGCCCACCTGCCTGGTTGGCTGACGCGCTTAGAAGCTTCCTTGCCTGTATCTCTGAAATTTCTGGCTGTGTTGTCGAAATCATTTCCATCCCGCAGATCATGCCCGAGTACGCATCCATGATCGCCATGGCGTGGAAATCACCATCCATTTCGGTTGGTATTGGTGCGCCATTTAAACGAAATAGAATCCAGGCTTCGTTTCGGCCGAATGTTGATGGATCAATAATCATGGGAGTCCTATTTCTGGAAACCTAACGACGCTGTAGAAAAACCCCTTGAAGGGGGAAAATAGCCATTTTCAAGGGGTGCCTTTGCCCCTTCCCGACAGGACGATAGTCGATTATAGAGCGTTTTGGGAAGTCGGTTTGTGCTCATGGTCATGAAAATTTTTACCAATGGGGTTTTTCTACAGCCTCAACGTTGGAGAAAAGCGGACCGCCGCTTGCAGCAGATCCGCTTGACCGAAAGGTTAACCCATATGAGCGATGGGGGCTCTACCCCGATAGCACGAACACTTCAAAAGTGTCTTGGACTCCCAAGTGCTCAGCATCGACTGCTTCTCGGCCAATATAGTTAGTCCCGCTTTTTGTGATACTGGTCACAGTCGGCAGGTAGCTGTCGGTGGAAGCAGGATATGCGCCTGCGGATTACGAATTTCTCGGCCAAATCACCCGATGATCACCGCTTTGGTTTCGAATCCGCAGGTGCGCTTGAGCGCGATAACGAATACTCAGGGCTTGCCGTCACACCGGCTCTCTTATATTGCCTTCGCAGCGCCCAAGCACGCACATCCCGTGCCTTCAGCCTAGCACTCCGGAGGTCATCATGAAATCTCAACTCACTTCAATCCGGCGGATTACCCGGTTTCTGACCACAATCCGACTCGAAAAAACGTAGAAAAAGGCTCAACTGTTAGCACATACTCTGAGATAGTAGCTCGGTTGGCTAAAATTGCATCCACACCCTGCTAGCCATAGGTTGATTCTGATACAGGAACATCATAGCCATGAGTCACACGGACGATAAGACTACAACTACCCGAACACCCTCGACGGACGGCCGCTTGAGCCCATCACCCCGGCTGGGTACATGGATAACCAGCGCCAAGTTGCTCACCCTTTTTATCTTTCTGCTATTGCTTCCCATTTTGGCAGGCAGTCTGTGGGTAGAGTTTGCACAGCTACGTCAGGCACAAACCGATGCAAGTAGCGACGCCAGTCATTTTGCTTCAGCCTATGCCAATCAAATCGCCAGTCGGCTCAACATTCAGTTTACGACCCTTGATTTTGTCGCCAGTACCTTACTGGGTACGACAGCAGACCCTGGCAAACCGTCTCCCGACGTGGAGCGAATCATGCGCCGTTTTATTATATTGCACCCCAACCTTTACGCATTCAATATCCAGTCGGCCGATGGCGACACCATCCTGTGGTCGACCCAAAAACAAAGCCCGAAGCCCATCAATTCCGGTACATTATTCACGCCCCTGCCGATGAACCCTGACTTCCTGCTCGGCCAGAGTAAATTAGCCACCCGCATTGGCACACATGTCTTGCCCATGCGTTTTCGTGTCAAGGATGCCGCGGGAAAGACACGATATTTTGTCGGCTCGCCCTATCTGCTCGATCGACTCTTGACGGACGATCAGACGCAACTCCCCCAGGCGTTCCGGTTTACGGTGATTGATGAACGCGACAACCGTGTTCTGGGTGTCTGGAGCCGAGGGAGCGTACATTTTGAATCAGGAGTGTCTGCGCCACAAAGACAGCCCATTGCCGTTCCGGGTTATCCCTTGCTGATCCAGGTGAACTGGCCCCCAGACCGGGGGAGTCGGCAATATCTGCACGCGCCCCCCCTGCGCTGGATCTGGGAGACCGGGACCATGTTGCTCCTCGCTACGGCTGCGGCGGGAATCAGCCTTCTGTTCCGCCAACGTGAGCGGGATGCAAAAAGACTCCGACGACTGAGCGAATTCAACACCATGGCCGCACAGGTCAGCCAACTCATTGCCACGGCCGATAAGGATGACGAATTACTCCAGGATATCTGCACCCTGTCCATTCAATATGGGCACTTGAAGCTGGTGTGGGTTGGACGTCCCGATGAGCAAAAACGCGTCCACTCTCTTGCCGCGAGTGGCGCGGTATCCTACCTGGACGGCCTGTCCGTTTCGGTTGACCCCGATCTGGCCGAAGGGCAAGGACCGGCAGGCCAAGCCTGGCAAGATGGTCAGGCACACTATTATCAATCCTGTACCGAATCCCCCCTGCTCGCGCCCTGGCATGATCGCACACGCCAGCTGGGCTTGCGGGCGTGTGCCGCGCACCCCATTTTCCGTGCCGGACGCATTTGGGCAATATTCAATGTCTATCACGGCCATGCGCAAGTATGGGATGACGAAGTCAAACATTTGTTGGAAGAGCTTGCACAGAATATTTCCCGGGGATTGGACCGAATTGATGCCCGGGCACGTGAACGCCAACTCGAACACCAGCTCCAACTCTCCCAGGACTATCAGCGCGCACTGTTCGAAAAAAATGCGGCAGGTCTTTTCCTGGTCGATCGGAACCGAATCATCCAGGACATCAATGCCTCGCTGAGTGAGATAACGGGCTATTCCGCAGCGGAGCTCATTGGCCAAAGCACCGCCCTGCTTCATGTGGATCACGCCGCTTTTGATGCGTTTGCCCAGGAGCACCAATCTCTCCTGCAAGGCAAGCCCCGGATTCATGAAACCCTGAATTTGCGGCGCAAAAACGGGACGGTGATCATTGTTCAGATTCTCGGCTCGACAGTCACACTGACCACCGGTGATGTGGGGATTCTGTGGAGTATCGTCGATGTCACCCTGCAGCAACAGGCTCAGGAACACATTCTCTATCAGGCATTGCATGATTCGTTGACACAATTGCCCAACCGCCGGGCACTGGATGAGTTTCTGCCCAAGGCAATCGCTCGAGCACAACGCCAGGGGTCAATTCTCGCGGTGGGCATGCTGGATCTTGATGACTTCAAGCCGGTCAATGACAACTGGGGGCACGAAGCAGGTGATTTATTATTACAACAATTTGCCACCCGATTGCAGTCCCTGATACGAGACTCGGATCTGCTCATCCGACTGGGTGGTGATGAATTTGTTGTTGTTCTGGAAAACCTGGAGGAAGGGCAAACAATTACGCAATTGCAAGTCGCTCTCGAGCGCCTGCATCAGGCGGTTGAATCACCGTTCCACCTGGGGGCAGATGTGCGCGCTGAGGTAGGCATGACGCTGGGGGTGGCCCTGTTTCCGTTTGATGCCAAAGACGGCGACAGCCTGATACGATTGGCGGATGCGGCAATGTACCAGGCCAAAGAGCACAAACATGATCGACAGCAATGGTGGCGCCATGGTGTCGCCCGCGTAGAACAGCCAGAACAGGAAAACCGATTTGATGCCTATGGCGTGGAAGCCGCTGCCTTGCTGGACAAGGCACACCCTTATCTCCAGCATGTGCTGGAGCATTTTGTCGAGTCATTCTATGAAGAACTCGGAAAAGAGGCCGCCCCCAACGCGATTTTGCAAACGCTCACCGCAACGGAGATGGAGCGGTTGAAGCAACGCCAGCGTGCGCATTTGCATTTTCTGCTGGACGCGCAGACGACCCAGAAAATGATTCGGGCGCATGCCCGTCACGTCGGGGAAGTCCACGTGCTTGTCGGAGTGAGACCCATTTTGTTGACCCAGGGCATCGGGCTCTACCGCCGACTGCTGAACGAACACCTCAGTCAGGCCTTGCTCCCGGCCCGTGAACGCTATCGCATTCTGATGACGACAGAAACGCGCTTGCAAGATGATCTTCAGGTTGAACTCCATGTCGAGGATGTGGTGCTCACCGCCTATTTTCGCCTTACTTCCACCCCCTTGCCACCGCAAGGCATCCCCTGGGATGATGCCAGTGCTGCCGATATTGCCCAGATGGGCGTTCTGCCAGGCATCCAGGCTGCCTTGCTGCTGCATTTGATGCCAAACGGGGCTCTCTCTGTGATCAGCAGCGCTGGCCCAAAGGCCGGGGAGATTGCCGCCCTGTTTGGTCAGCCTGGTTTTGAACCGCTGATCAAGCCATCTTTGCCACAGGGCCAGGGGTTATGCGCACAGGCCTGGCGCAGTCGGCAGATACTCAGTTCGGCAACCCTGGTCCAGGATGTTCATTATCAGGCCTGGCATGAAACACCCCTTATTCGGTGGGCCCGGTCGGCCCTCAGCGTACCCATCGTCAATACCCACGGACAGTGCGAAGCCGTCGTCACTCTTTTTGGCGCCTATCCCAGCCAGTTCGAATCCCAAGTCATGCAGCAGTTTGCCCATGGCCTCAAACAGCGTTGGGAACAGATCTGGATACGATGCGGTTCACGGCCACCCGCCATCGCGGAAGAACAAGCCGAAGCATTGCGACAGCGCCTGTTCAATAACGGCCTTCAGATGCAGGCTCAGCCAATCATTGACTTACGTACCGGGCGACTGGTGAGCGTGGAGATGCTGGCCCGATTGCTGCCTGCCGATGGCGAGATCCTCTCCCCCGGTTTTTTCCTTCCCTTGTTAAGCGAGGCCGAACTCAACCGCCTGTTCTGCATCGGGCTGAATATTGCGCTCGCACAACTGGTTTCCTGGGATGCCCAAGGGCTACACATTGACGTTTCGATCAACCTTCCGCCTTGCGCCCTACTTGATGAGGAAAGTCCGAAATGGGTGCAGGAAGCCTTGCTCAAACATAATGTCACACCACAGCGGCTTACCCTGGAGCTGCTGGAAACCCAAGAAATAGACCTGGTGCAGCGCAATGAGGTCATTGGCCAATTTCTGAAAATTGGCACCCAACTGGCCATTGATGATCTGGGTTCCGGCTACAGCAGCCTGCAGCGTTTGTCGTCGATCCCCTTTCAAACGATCAAGATTGATCAGGGTTTGTTGGTCCAGATTCGGGACAAGCCGATTCAAATCATCAGCTTGATATCGTCCCTCATCCAGATGGGACGGGATCTGAATCTGTCCGTGATTGTCGAAGGTGTCGAGGATCCAGGTATGATTGAAATGGCCATTATCCTTGGGGCCCATTATGGTCAAGGGTACGCTTTGGCCAAACCGATGGCGGCGGATGAGTTGATCACGTGGCATCAGCATTTCACCATGCCGATTCAAGTCGGCGGCATCCAGACCTTTCTGGGCGCACTCACTTATCACTGGTGGTTTATGCATCACGAACATCACGAACATCCCACCCAGGAAGCCGACTGTCCAATCACCAATTTTCTGGTTGCCCAAGGCCTGCAAGGGTGTGAAGTCAGTGATTGGCATACACAGGTTCATGCCGATCCTTCCCATCTTCACGCCAGCGAGCAACTCACGGGTTACTTGATTGATCGCATCCGGGGCAATGCCACTTAGTGCCATAGTGAACCAGATCAAGGGAAAAAATTCCCTCACTGATTGAATGAGATAAAACACATTACCCCGAATGGCAAAAAACCAGGGTTATGCCGCCACAGGCACAACACAAGATATTGATTTAATGGTATTTTTTATTTTTGCGGCGGAAGCGAAAACCATTTTAATCCCGGCTTTTACTCACACCGGTCTGAAATACGACCGGCACACTAATCCAAAAAATGAAGCGCTGTTACACAGTCAAATTTATGGTAAAACAGGTTTTTGTTACCCGAGATAGTGTCATCAAAGATGGTATTCACGCCTAAAAATCAGCGCCCCTTAATTGGTGTCATTTTGGCTGGGGGGCAAGGTACTCGCATGGGGGGATGCGAGAAAGCATTGCTGGATTTTCATGGGGAAACGTTGCTGACTCGTGGAATCAATCGCATCAAATGCCAAGTTAGTTCATTAATAATTAATGCAAATCGTCAACTCGACGACTACCGGTCCTACGGTCTACCCATTGTTATGGATCAACCACGATATGCGGGCATGGGGCCGATGGCAGGCATACAGGCAGCCCTGCTGCATGCGTGGGAAGCCAATGGGTTTCAGGACTGCTGGCTACTCACCGCGCCCTGCGACTGTCCTTTTATGCCAACCGATTTGGCGGAACGCCTAATGGCTACCGCAGAGCAAACCGATAGCCTGTGCGCCGTGACTTGGGATGGCGAACGGATGCACCCGACGTTTAGCCTTGTGCATTCGACATTACTTCCGGCATTGACGGAATCACTGGAGGGTGGCAAATACACGTTGGGGCGGTGGTTGCAGGAATCATCTGTGGTTTATGCCGACTTCTCCGATCATTTAGCGGCCTTTGAAAACATCAATACGCCAGAGCAACTCAGAGCAGGAACGGGCAATTTATGACACACACGCCGCCAGCAGAGCGCCCGAATCGTGAAGCCGATGCGATTGACTTTGATCAAGCACTGAATTATTTGCTCGATCACGCCCAAACGATGACAGGCGAAATGTTATTGCCGTTAGCCGAGTGTCTGGGCAAAGTTCTGGCAAGATCGGTTGAAGCGGGTTGTGATATTCCACCGGTGCCCATTAGTGCATTGGATGGGTACGCCATCAATACGGCGGATCTCGCAGATCGGGGTGAAACCTGCCTGCCGATCTCCCAGCGCATCCCAGCAGGTCAAATGGGGAAGCCACTTGCGACGGGAACGGCCGCAAGAATTTTCACTGGCGCGGCCATGCCGGCCAATGCAAACGCCGTCCTCGCGCAGGAATCCACCCAATTAAACCATGAGATGGTCTGCTTCAGTCGTCGGCCAACCCCGCTGGAAGATGTCAAAGCCACGGGCAGTGATTTAAAAAAGGGCGATCGGCTGCTCAATATCGGGCGACGACTCCATCCCCAGGATCTCGCGCTGGTTGCCTCGGCGGGGATCAATCAACTGGCGGTTTACCGCCCGCTAAAGGTTGCCATCCTGTGCACGGGGGATGAGTTAATCGAACCCGGTCAGCCCTTGCCCCCCGGCAGCACCTACAATGCCAATCGCTACCTGGTTCCAGCACAAATTCAAGTGTTGGGGATGGACACCTTGATCGTGAATCGGGTCGCCGACACGCTCATCGACACCCAGGCGGCGCTCATCGACGCCATGGCACAGGCCGACGTCGTGTTAACAACGGGGGGCGTATCAGTCGGTGAAGAAGACCATATTCGGGCGGCGATTAAATCGCTGGGCGAACTGCATATTTGGCGCGTCAACATGAAGCCCGGCAAACCATTCACGTTTGGGCTTCTCGGTATGCAAAAAACGCCTATCCTCGGATTGCCGGGCAATCCCGTGTCGGCTTTTCTGAATTTTGCGCTACTTGCACGGCCATTTCTGTTGCGCTGCCAAGGCATAGAGGAACATCAGCGCGTTTCACTACGACTGCCGGCAGGGTTTGAGTGGCCAACGCCCAGGCATCATCGGGAGTTTCTTCGCGCCAGAATCGATCCCGATGACCCGCTAAGCCGCGTCACGCTCTACCCCAATCAGGGTTCCAGCGCCTTGATTTCAACCACTTGGGCCAATGGAATTGCGGTGATTCATGAATCGCAAACACTGTCCGTGGGTGATTTGGTTGAATTCATTCCGCTATCAAGCATGAATTTATATTAAAAATCTTCATCTTCAACGCCGATACGCGCCAAATGATGATTTATTCACCCCTGCGGCTTATCGAAAAATTCTCAGTAAAAAATATCATCAAAGGTAGCGACGGAGCCCGAGTGACTGCCATCGTATCCGGGCAACGCGTTAACTGCGGTGCGAAAAGAAGCACCTTGCATGATCGCGCAAGCCGAGCGCATCATGCTGCGCTCGAGTATGCTGGTTTTGCAGGCGAAAAAGTAATTTTCGCGGGCCAGCGGGATAAAATCCAAATCAAATCGCCTGGCTGCTGTTTCAACACCAAAGCCGATATCGGCCATATTGCTGGCGACAAACGCAGCAATCGCTGAATGGGTAAACTCAGCATGATCATAATCAGCAATATGATTGATATCGATCTGTGCCTTGGCGAGCAGCAACTCAAGCAACATTTTCGTACCCGACCCCGTTTGCCGATTAATAAAACGAACATCCTTGCGCTGTAAATCCGCCAAGCCGTGAATGTTTTTCGGGTTACCTTTGGCGATGAACAAACCTTGGGTTCGGTATGCCAGATGAATCAACGTGTGCCGCTTCGGGTCGAGCCATTGCAAACAGGTTTTTGTGGCATGTTTAAACTCATCCACCGGCACATGGAATCCGGCCAGATCACATTCATCCCGGGATAGCGCCGTCACCGCTTCGAGCCGGTTGCGGTAATTGATCTCGACAGGGATATCGTCCGCATTAAGTCGCTTGATGAATTGCTCGACCGCAAAACCGTGCGATGCCGTAATTCGTAACGCTAAAGATCCATTCGTCAAAATGGATTCCAGCTCAGAGGCAAAACTTTCAAGAATGGGCGTCAAGCGGGCAGTAATGCGTTTCTCGGCCCAGATCAGTTTTTCTGCCACAGGAGTCAAATTGGTGCCCCTGCCTCTGGATTTGTGTAATAACGGCACGGCAAACTCTGCTTCAAAATGGCGCAATAAGCCCCAAGCATGTCGGTATGAGAGATTAGCCTGCGCGGCTGCGCGGCCAATACTACCCTCATCACGAATGGCCACCAGCAACTGTAATAACTGCGGCAAGGCAAGTGCAGTGCCCTTATGTTTTTTCAGGTGCCAATTCGGATAAATTTCAAAACTCATATATGTAATAAATAACCTATTTATATAATCAAGAAAGCTGTGGTAACTTGCTAAGTATCTCGCTGACCCCGACTAAAAACAGCGGGGTTATTATAAGCAATATATGTTTATATTTGCATATATTTTTCATCACAAGCCCCCAAGGAACCTCTGATTAACGCCGTCGTAACCGGAACGGGGGTGATCAGAGATTCCCTAACTTCCTGAACATGGGAGATCGAGCAACATGAGTGCGGCCTATAACCCCCAAAAAGTCGCTGAGCTGATATCGGCCCAAATCAACCGCCCCGGCGCCTTGCTGCCAATACTGCACGCCATTCAGGATGAGCTGGGGTACATCCCACCGGACTCAGTCACCCAGATCGCTGCCGCCGTGAATCTGACACGTGCCGATGTTCATGGCGTCATTACGTTTTATCACCACTTTCACACGACGCCTCCCGCCTGGCATACCATCCATGTGTGCCGGGCCGAAGCCTGTCAGAGCATGGGCGCAGATCGGCTGGCCGAACACGTAGAACGAAACCTAGCCAACAGCCCACCCAATGTGTTTGAGGTGCAACCGGTGTACTGCCTGGGACTGTGTGCGAACGCACCCGCCATCATGATTAATGAGCAACTGCATGCCCGCGTCACGCCAGAAAAATTTGATCGGCTGATTGGCCCATTGGCAGATAAATCATGAGCATACCTATTTTCGTTCCCCGCGACTCTGCCGCACTCGCCATGGGTTCCGATGTCGTCGCGCAGCGAATTATGATCGAAGCCAAGCAGCGCGGGCTGGACGTACACGTTGTGCGCAACGGTTCTCGCGGACTCTTGTGGCTGGAACCGATGATTGAGGTACAAACCGATCACGGTCGCATCGCGTTTGGGCCCGTGGATGACACGGATATTCCGGGTTTATTTGACGCCCATTTTCATGAAGGCGGGACACACCCGCTCGCGCTTGGTCCGACCGATGAAATCCCCTTTCTGAAACAGCAGGAGCGCCTGACCTTTGCACGCGTCGGGGTGACAGACCCGTTATCCCTAGCGGATTATCTCGCACACGACGGCTTCCAAGGGCTACACACAGCGCTCCAGGCCGAACCGGACCACATCGTACGGATCGTGACCGAATCCGGCCTGCGCGGCCGAGGGGGGGCCGCCTTCCCAACCGGTATCAAATGGCACACGGTACGAAACACGCCGGCCAATCAAAAATACATTGTATGCAACGCCGATGAAGGCGATTCCGGCACGTTCGCGGACCGCATGCTCATGGAAGGCGACCCGTTCGCATTAATTGAAGGCATGACCATCGCAGCGCTCGCCGTGGGCGCCACACAGGGCTACATCTACGTCCGTTCGGAATATCCGCAGGCGATCTTGATTTTGAACAAGGCCATCACGATGGCACAACAAGCGGGATATATCGGTGCCCATATCCTGGGTTCGGAAAAGCAGTTTGAACTGGAGGTACGTAAGGCAGCCGGATCCTATGTGTGCGGCGAAGAAACCGCGATGCTGGAGAGCATTGAAGGGAAACGTGGCATCGTGCGCGCCAAGCCGCCGTTACCCGCGATCACCGGCTTGTTTGGCAAGCCGACTGTCATCAACAATGTGATTTCACTGGCCAGCGTACCCATTATTTTGGCCAAGGGTGCCGACTTCTATAAAAACCATGGCCTAGGCCGTTCGCGCGGCACCTTGCCATTCCAGCTGGCGGGCAACGTCAAACAGGGCGGATTGATCGAAAAGGCGTTTGGCATCACCCTGCGCGAATTGCTTTATGACTTTGGTGGCGGCACCGCCTCGGGCCGCCCAATTAAAGCCGTTCAAGTTGGCGGGCCGCTCGGTTCGTATCTCCCTGAATCGCACTGGGATACACCCATGGACTATGAAGCCTTTGCTGCGCTGCAAGCGACAGTCGGCCATGGCGGCATCGTGGTGCATGACGACACGGCCGACCTCGCCAAACTCGCCCGATATGCCATGAAATTCTGCGCGATTGAGTCGTGCGGCAAATGTACACCCTGCCGAATCGGCGCGACGCGCGGTGTTGAAGTCATGGACAAAATCATCGGCAATCAGGATCGACCGGCGCAAATCGAATTACTGCGGGATTTGTGCGACACCATGCTCAATGGTTCCCTGTGCGCCATGGGCGGTATGACACCGTTTCCGGTGCTTTCTGCACTGAATCACTTTCCACATGATTTCCAGAAAGAGAATGCGGCCACCACAGGAGAACACCATGTCTAAGTACTACGATGTGTTAAGTATTGAAGAAAAAGATTTCGGTACGCCAGCCCACATCTCCGGATCGTTAGTCACGCTGGAAATTGATGGCATGGCAGTTACCGTACCCGAAGGTACCTCGATTATGCGCGCCGCCGCCGAACGGGGGGTAAATGTCCCCAAGCTCTGCGCTACCGATAGCGTGGAACCGTTTGGTTCCTGTCGTTTGTGCTTGGTTGAGATTGAAGGGCGCAAAGGCTATCCCGCGTCCTGCACCACCCCGGTTGCGCCGGGCATGAAAGTACACACGCAATCGCCCAAATTGCAAAGTCTGCGCAAGGGCGTGATGGAGCTTTATATTTCCGATCACCCGCTTGATTGCCTGACCTGCGCGGCAAACGGTGACTGTGAATTACAAGATATGGCGGGTGTGACCGGTCTGCGCGAAGTGCGTTACGGATATGAAGGTGAAAATCATCTCAATCTGAAAAAAGATGAATCCAATCCTTATTTCACCTTTGATTCGTCCAAATGCATCGTCTGCAATCGCTGTGTGCGCGCCTGTGCGGAAACACAAGGTACCTACGCGCTGACGATCTCGGGACGCGGTTTTGATTCGCGCGTGTCGGCAGGACAGGACCAGCCCTTCATGGCGTCAGAATGCGTATCGTGCGGCGCCTGTGTGCAGGCCTGCCCCACCGCCACCTTGCAGGAAAAAAGCGTGATTACGCTTGGTCAGCCCGAACACAGCGTAGTAACAACCTGCGCCTATTGCGGCGTGGGTTGTGCCTTCAAAGCCGAGATGAAAGGCAACGAAGTGGTGCGCATGGTACCGTATAAAAACGGCCTGGCCAACGAGGGCCATTCCTGCGTGAAAGGCCGTTTTGCCTGGGGTTATGCAACCCACAAAGATCGCATTCTCAACCCAATGATTCGCCGCAGGATTACAGACCCTTGGCAAG
Organism: Pseudomonadota bacterium; assembly: GCA_021801265.1. Lineage (GTDB taxonomy): Bacteria > Pseudomonadota > Gammaproteobacteria > Halothiobacillales > Halothiobacillaceae > Halothiobacillus. The sequence goes on from JAJYYE010000002.1 coordinate 51,943, forward strand.
CAGTCAGCTGGGATGAGGCCCTCACTTATGCCGCCTCGGAATTCAAACGCATTCAACAAAAATACGGCCGCGATTCAATTGGCGGGATTGTGTCGTCGCGCTGTACCAACGAAGAGGGCTATTTGGTACAAAAAATGGTGCGTGCCGCATTTGGCAACAACAACGTCGATACCTGCGCACGGGTGTGTCATTCCCCCACGGGCTATGGCTTGAAGCAAACCCTGGGCGAATCCGCCGGCACACAAACCTTCAAATCGGTGGCGCACAGTGATGTGATCATGGTCATCGGCGCAAACCCCACGGATGCGCATCCGGTGTTCGCCTCACGGATGAAAAAGCGCCTGCGGGAAGGTGCCAAACTCATCGTGATTGATCCACGCCATACCGACTTGGTGCGCTCGCCGCATGTCGAGGCAGATTTTCATTTGCCACTCAAGCCTGGCACCAACGTGGCCATCCTCTCCGCGCTAGCCCATGTGATCGTTACCGAAGGGTTATTGGCGAACGAATTTATTGCTGAACGCTGCGAGGATAAAGCCTTCCGGCAATGGCGAGATTTTGTCGCCCACCCGGAAAACTCCCCTGAGGCCATGCAGGAAACTACCGGCGTTTCGGCAGAATTAGTTCGCGGTGCAGCGCGCTTGTACGCAACCGGTGGCAATGCGGCAATTTATTACGGCTTGGGCGTCACTGAACACGCCCAAGGTTCGACCGCCGTGATGGCGATTGCGAACTTGGCGATGGCAACCGGCAATATTGGCCGTGAAGGTGTGGGTGTGAACCCCTTACGCGGCCAAAACAATGTTCAAGGCTCTTGCGATATTGGTTCGTTCCCGCACGAATTACCGGGTTATCGGCATGTATCCGACTCAGCGACCCGCGATTTATTCGAGCAGGCGTGGGGGGTGAATATTCAGCCTGAACCGGGTTTACGCATCCCGAATATGTTCGATGCCGCGTTGGATGGCAGTTTTATGGGGTTGTATTGCCAAGGCGAGGACATCGTGCAATCCGATCCGAACACACAGCACGTAGCGGCGGCGCTCTCGGCCATGGAGTGCATTGTGGTCCAAGATATTTTCCTGAATGAAACTGCCATGTATGCGCATGTGCTGCTACCGGGTTCCTCGTTTCTGGAAAAGGACGGTACATTCACGAATGCGGAGCGGCGTATTTCTCGCGTGCGCAAGGTCATGCCGCCGAAGGCCGGTTTTGCGGACTGGGAAGTCACCGTCGAGCTCGCCAGACGGCTGGGCTACCCGATGAACTACACACATCCCTCCGAAATCATGGACGAGATCGCGCTGCTGACACCGACATTCCGCGGAGTGAGTTACGCCAAACTCGATCAACTGGGCAGCATCCAATGGCCATGTAACGACGAGGCGCCTCAGGGCACGCCCATCATGCATGTGGACGAGTTTGTCCGCGGAAAAGGGAAGTTCATCATCACCCAATATGTGGCGACCGATGAAAAAATCACCCGTAAATTCCCGTTAATTCTCACCACAGGGCGAGTATTGTCGCAGTACAACGTCGGCGCACAGACGCGACGCACCGAAAACAACCAATGGCACGAACAAGATTTGCTGGAAATCCACCCCCACGATGCCGAGGAACGCGGCATCAGTGATGGTGGCTGGGTCAACATCCAGAGCCGATCCGGAGAGACTGTGTTGCGTGCCAAATTAACTGAACGGATGCAGCCGGGCGTCGTGTACACCACATTCCATTTCCCCGAGTCGGGCGCGAATGTCATCACCACAGAAAATTCTGACTGGGCCACCAATTGCCCGGAATATAAGGTAACCGCCGTGCAGGTGATGCCGGTGCACGAGCCCTCCGAGTGGCAGAAACAATACACCCGTTTCAACCGGGTGCAGCACGAATTACTGAGCAGGGCCAGCCAAACAGCCGCCACTGATCATTTGAGTTCATAACCCAATGAACTCAAATCAACCTGCCATTGAATGCGTTAGCACCCAGTCCATATCGCGCTGGCGCGACCAATACTGGACAAACGAACAGGATCAACTGGCAATCGAGGTTCCGGTCGCCTTACAATTCAATGGCGTCTCGCATGCGGTGATGTTGGCAACACCTTGCAATCTAGAGCACTTTGCCTTGGGATTTGCGCTGAGCGAGGGCATCGTAGGGAGCCGTGCTGAATTCCACACCGCACACATAACACACAGCGCGCTGGGGATCACCATCGCGTGTGACATCGCCAGCCCTGCGTTCATGAAGCTCAGTGAACGCCGACGCAATATGACAGGGCGCACCGGATGCGGCTTATGTGGTGTAGAAAGTTTGGAACAGGTATTCAGGCCGTTACCCGGCTCAGCGCCCGCAGCCCAACCCATTTCAGCGCCGTCAATGCGCATCGCATTAGAAAATCTTTCAAGACTGCAACCACTCAATCGCCTGACCGGCGGCATGCATGCGGCAGCATGGAGCGCGTCTGACGGTACGCTACAACAAGTCTGCGAGGACGTGGGGCGACATAATGCATTGGATAAATTGATCGGCATGATGGCTGAGCGCAACGTGAACTTTGAGGAGGGGTTCTTGCTGATTACCAGTCGCGCCAGTGTGGAGATGGTGCAAAAAGCCGCGACTGTCGGCATGAGAAGTTTGATCGCAATCTCCGCGCCAACTGCCTTAGCGGTCAAAACAGCCCAGGCAGCAGGCATGACCTTAATCGCATTCGCACGGGGCGACGCGTTCGTGGCCTATACCCATGCGGATCGAATCAACGTAACCGATTAAATCGAGAATAGGTCCATCAATTATGGATATGAACAATTTGGTACATATGGCGAATAAAATCGGCGTCTTTTTTGAAGCAATGCCGGATCACAACGATGCCTTGCGGGACATTGTCGATCATCTGCATAAATTCTGGGAACCGCGTATGCGCCGTCAATTACTGGCTTATCTGGATTCAGAAAACGGCAAGGACCTGCTGCCGATCGTGGTCGAGGCCATTCACACCCACCGTAACCAACTATCCCAGAAAAACCAATCAATTTAAAGATTTACACCGAGACAGGAGGGGTCTGCTCGGTGTGATGTGTGCGAAAAATAAAACCCCGTTCCATCAAGTTGGCAATTCGAGGATGACATATGACTGGAGTTTTAGACAAAGAAAGAACGATTGCAGGGCCGCACTTTAATCGTTGGCTGGTCCCACCCGCCGCGTTGGCGATTCACCTGTGTATCGGTATGGCCTACGGGTTCTCGGTATTTTGGTTACCCATGACGAAACTCCTGGAGGGTAACTCAACCGCTTGCAGCAATCAGTCGTGGATGGCTGATTTGTTTTCGAGCCAATGCAATTGGACTGTGCCCGAAGTGAGCGTGACCTTTACGCTGTTTATTTTCATGCTGGGTGTGGCCGCGGCCTTCTGGGGCAGCTGGATGGAACACGCAGGCCCACGTAAATCTGGTTTTATCGCAGCCTGGTGTTGGGGCGGCGGCATGGCGCTGGGTGGTGTGGGCGTGATGACCCATCAACTCTGGCTGGTTTGGCTGGGTTGTGGTGTTCTGGGTGGCATTGGCCAGGGCCTCGGCTATATTACGCCGGTATCGACACTCATCAAATGGTTCCCGGATCGACGCGGCATGGCCACGGGGCTCGCCATCATGGGCTATGGCGGCGGGGCCATGATCGGCGCGCCAATTGCGGTCGCCTTGATGAACCATTTCGGCGCGGGGGTAGCGGCTGAAGGCGTCGCACTCACGCTAATCACCATGGGCGCGATCTACTTTGTCATCATGACCATCGGCGCTTTTGGCTTCAGAACCGCCCCGGACGGCTGGCTGCCCACAGGTTTCACGCCGAATACCGCACAAACCAAGGCCATGATTACCGATGGTCACGTGCATCTTTCCAAGGCCTGGCACACGCCGCAATTCTGGTTGATCTGGGGCGTGTTGTGCCTGAATGTGAGTGCTGGCATCGGGGTGATTGGCATGGCTTCGCCGATGTTGCAGGATATTTTTGGCCCCTTATTGGTGGGCGCATCCAGCACCGATACCATTACGGCGGCGCAGAAAGCCGGGATTGTGGCCGCGGCAGCAGGCTTGGTCGGTTTGATCAGCCTGTTCAACAGTGTGGGCCGTTTGTTCTGGGCCTCGGTTTCCGACTGGATCGGGCGTAAAAATACCTATTTCACCTTTTTCGTGCTCGGCACGGCCTTGTATCTCTTGATGCCTACCTTGGGCCACCTGGGTGCAGCCGGTTTATTTGTGCTGGTTGTCTGCGTGATTCTAACCATGTATGGCGGGGGGTTTTCCACTGTGCCTGCCTATTTAGCGGATATTTTTGGCACACAGATGGTTGGCGCCATTCATGGTCGACTGCTCACGGCGTGGTCTGTCGCTGGCATCATCGGTCCAGTATTGATCGCCAACCTGCGCGAGGCCCAGCTGCATGCCGGTGTACCGAAAAATCTGGTGTATGACAATACGCTGTACATTCTCGCCGGATTGTTGGTTGTGGGGTTTTTCTTAAATCTGATGATCCGGCCCGTTGATCCAAAACACTTCATGACGGCTGATGAGTTGGCCGAAGAACGGGCCCTGACGGAGAAGGCCCGCCATAAGGCAGTCAATGCAGAAAACGCGGCACGCGGCAGTTTCGGAATCACGGGCGCATTCGCATGGTTCGCCGTTGCTGTACCGTTCCTGATTGGGGTGTGGATTGCCTTGGGTAAAGCCAGCGCACTATTTTTCCACTAGGTCATCAGCCCCTTTAAAACCTAAGCAACCGCTCAGCACATAAAATACGCCGAGCGGTTTTTTTGTGCGCCACTCAAATCAAACCCTCACTATAGCGAGACGCCCTAAACATCAACCCGGCACTCAACCACAAGGGAGGGCGATAATCTGACGTGTCATGTATCATCACAATTCACTCGAGCGGGCGCGCCATTTCCCACGTTAAAACCGAATTTATCCTCCAGTTACCAGGTCAGGTCATCGGGCACCTCAAACCGTGTGTAGTAATCCTGAGCTTCCGCAGAAACCGATGCGTCCACACCTGTGATAGGAATCAAAATCCCGGCATCACGCTGTTCAATTTTCTCGGCTGCCGTATGGGGGATTAACACATATCCCGCCTCAAAACGTGCGATGCGAACTCTGGCCGCCACCAGTCGCTGATGGATCTCTTGGCTCACGTGCAGTGTTTTCACCTTGTTATCATCAACAAAATGATAAATGGCATGCCCATCGTAACGGCTCAATCGGTTGGACTCTATGATCTGACGCAGCTCTGCCTGCGCTGCCTTCTTCGCCTGCTGCTGCTGATGCGCCAGATTCAGCTGCCGATCGCGTTCAACCTTGTGCTGCGCTACCCGAGCGACGAGTTCGGCCGCATCACTCAACGCGGCCTTGCCCTTGTGCTGCTTGGTTTGCTGGTATTGATCTCTCCCCTTATCCTTTTTGGCCCTTTTGGCTTTTTGCTCATCGACTAGGCCGGCTTGTTTCAGCTGTTCGAATAGGGACTCTGCCATATTTTCTGCTCATAATTAATTTAAGGTCGTGATCCAAAATAAGGCTCTGTTTTGTGGATGCGCCAGCGCAAAAAAGAGGCAACCATCCTAACAGCCAAGGCTCATCCAAATGACAACCAAAGTGTCACGTCAAGCCGCGCGGCAATAATGATTCAGTCGAATCACGATTCAATGCACGGCCTCGGTGCAACCCAAATCGCCGTGGCCGCAGTCGTCAAATTTTACTGGGTGATTGCCCGCAGTTGAGAACGAAAAAAACGTCAACGGCAAACCGGACGCAATAAATCTACTTTGATTATCGGTCAATGAGGTTAAAGCCCCACGCGCTTTGATAGCGCGCTGAGCAGGCTGAGTAACGCGGTTTTTACCGGGTCGGTGAAGCGCAGTTTTTCGTCACCAAATACAATCCAGGCCTGAACACATCCTGCTTCGAGCACGCCAGATATCGGCACCACGGCCAAGGCGCTGACGGGATACGGGCGCAATTGCTCGATGAGTTCAGTCTGCAAGGTAACGTTGGGTGATGCGGGTGTATTTTTCGCTTCATCGTCGATAAACAGGGGCGTTTGCGCGACCAGCACCCGATCAATCAACCCCATGGCGGCAACTTGATTGGCGATGTCCCGCACGGGCGCGCTGCCGCCAACGCATTCGTAGGACTTGTGTTCTTGCTGCTCCAAGATAGGCCCGGTTAAATCGGATGATGATGACCAAACTTCCGGCCAGTGCGTGTAGCGACATAGGGCAACGAGACGGGTTTGTGCGATCAGCTGCGCGCCATACTGCACAAAGCGGGTTTCGGGTATCGGCACCGATTGCTCGGTGATTCCCTCAAGCTCCTCAACGGATTTTTCCCTTAAGTTTTCACCCCATGCGTTAAGGGGCTCGTGTTTTTCCTCTTGGCCATCTTTGACATCAACGTCCGATGCCGTATCGATCCCCGTGCTGACAGGCAGGGGATCGGCGGACTCTTCGCGCAAAAATTCGGCGGCCAGGCGGTAAAAATCACGTTCCGCCTGAAGTTGATCAGCCTGTTCAACGGTGTCACCGAGATTTTCGATGGCCACAATGAGGCTGGCGGTAGGGGATTCGGCCACTTGGAGTGCCCGAATGCTGAATTGCCGCCAGGCCACGCCGTGTTCCCCGATCCGGAGGCGACGCGTGAACGTGATTTCGTCTCGAATGCCGCTGACCAAATCGTCCAGACTCTGCTGATCGGCAATGAGGTAATCAATGGGATCATTCTGCCCCGCGACCGGCAGCATGAGCATCGACAATGGGCTACCGACCAAATTTTCGCGGGTTGCATGGAAGAGTTGCATGCAACGTCGGTTGATATTGTTAATGAGCCATGGGGCTTGTGCCGTCGATCGGGTCACGATGGCCAAGCCCAGCGTGGGGATTTGCTCCCACAGTTGCGTGAGCTGATCGCGTTCCCTCTGCATGGTTTGCAGGGATTTTTCACGGTTGATCCGCATGATTTTCCACAAGAAAAACAGGGAAAGCATCAGCGTGAATACGCCAAGCAAGGCGGCAACGGCTAACCATTGTCGTGTTCGGCGCAGGGGGTGCAACACGGCATCCTGCGTGGTGGTCACCCACAACAGTGCGGGAATCTTACTTAGATTAACGCTGGCATACAATACGGTTTGCCCTTCGCAGGTAATTTGACCGCTGGCTCTTGGGTTGACCGATGGAACCGTGCTGGGGGCGTGCGGCTGACGATGATCCAGCGAAACCCTGGCCTGGAATGCCGGGGATTGACGAAAACAGGCGAGATCTTGAGCCGATACCGCTTGCACGCTGTCACGTTGCGGTAAGCTGTTGATGCGCGCTAAATCCGCCATCAGCGGGGTTGATACCCACTGATCGGGATGGTCTTCTTCCGGGGTCAGCAAAACCAAGGTACGCACGGCGTTTTCCAGGGTCAATGGTTCGGTGTGTGCCGTTTGCTGGACAAGCGTTTGAGCGGTGAGCTCGGCATAGAACACCAGATACCAGGGCCCGCTGCTCACGTCTTTTTGGTTCAAAAACAGGGGGAGCACCCAATAGCAATCGCCGCCCATTCTCCCCGGCGTGAATTGGCAGGCAAACTGTACTTTGGACGTTGCGGCGGCCTGCTCAAACAGGCTATCAGGTGCTTTGGCGGCATTACTCCGGCCAAACTGCGCTGTCTGGCGGTGATCGGGGTCGTATACCGTGATTTGCGGGAATGGATTATGGGCAATCAGTATCTCCAACTCTTTAAGCGTTTTAGCCGAGCGGGTTTGATCGGCTTTGATTCGCTCAGCCAATAGCTCTGGCTGAGCGGCCAAGGTTTCAACAGCCTGGTTACGGGAATCGAACCAGTCATTGATGAGCTTACTGTGCACTCGAAGTTGCGCGGTGAGCGCGGTTTGCGCCTGATTAATCAGTACAGGACGGTATTCGCGGGTCGCAAAAGACACCATAAATACCTGCAACAGTAAGGTAAACCCAATCAGGAGGATGAGCGCCACCCACCACAAGCGCGCTTGATGGGTAAGCTGGATGGGTTCGTGCGGCGAAGCGGGCGCCAAGGTTTGCGCGCGCTCGAGCAATAAAAACAGCAGCCACGCGGTAATCAGGACAAAAATCCCGCCAACCACTAATCCTGCGGCAGAAATAGTCCAGCGTTCCCCCCCCAAGCTACCCAGTAACCATTGCATCAAGGTAATCCACAGTGCTGCCGCCACGATGTAGGCAAGCACCCAACGTATCGATATCCGGTTGATGAGGTTGGGGTTCACGACAAATTAAGCCGTTAAAAAACCGTGCAAGGCCCGCAGGCGCGCCAAGGTTTTATCCTGACCGAACAAACTCAGCGTCACCCCGAGGCTGGGTGATGCCGTTTGTCCCAGCAATGCCAGCCGCAACAAAGGCCCGACTTTACCGAGCTTGAAGCCCAGTGTTTCAGCCACTTGCTTGACCGTGTGATCCAGCGTGCCTTCCTCATCCCACACCTCGGGGGCCGCCAACGCCATGCCGAGTGCGGCCAAAATGCCTGGCGCATCGGCATCTAATTTAGCCAGAGCAGCCGCATCATAGCCGTGCAAATCCTGATAATAGGGTTTCGCCAGCTCCGCCATTTCAACCAAGGTGTGCGCTCGGTCGGCATAAGCAACAACAATCCGCGCCGGGTCTGGGCCGTTTAACGCCGGATCGATATCCAATCGCCCCAAATGCCAGCGCAATTCAAGCGCCGTGTGTTCCGGTGGCTGGATTTTGAAATAGTGTTGATTGAGCCACCGTAATTTATCGGGGTTAATGCTGGAGGCGGATTGGTTGATGTCCTGGATATCAAACAAGGTAACCATCTCTTCGCGGGTAAAAATCTCCTGATCACCGTGCGACCAGCCGAGGCGGACCAGGTAATTGAGTAAAGCCTCCGGCAGGTAGCCTGCTTCACGATATTGCATCACACTGACTGCGCCATGCCGCTTGGATAACTTGGTGCCATCAGGTGCATGAATCATCGGTAAATGCGCAAAACTCGGTGGGGTGACGCCCAATGCACGGTATAAGTTGATTTGGCGCGCGGTATTGTTGAGATGATCATCACCCCGAATCACATGGGTAATTGCCATGTCCCAATCGTCGACGACGACGGTGAGGTTGTAGGTGGGCCCGCCATCCGATCGCGCAATGATTAAATCATCCAGTTCGTTGTTTTGAAAAACCACCCGCCCGCGCACCCCATCGTCGATCACGACTTCACCCTCCAAGGGGTTACGAAAGCGCACGACAGCCGATACACCCGCCGGCGGCGTACCGGTAAAATCGCGGTACCGATGGTCATAACGCGGTTTTTCGCCACGCGCCATTTGTGCTTCCCGCAGTTGATCCAGCTCTTCCCGGCTGGCATAGCAAGGGTAGGCATGACCGCTGGCCATGAGTTGGTCGATGACTTCTTTGTAACGCACCATCCGTTCGGTCTGATAAAACGGCCCCTCGTCATAGTCGAGATTCAGCCAAGCCATGCCCTCTAAAATGGCATTCACCGACTCTGGTGTGGAACGCTCACGATCCGTATCCTCTACCCGGAGCACAAATTGCCCCCCATGTTTACGCGCATACAAATAGCTGAATAACGCGGTACGCGCGCCGCCAATATGCAAAAATCCAGTGGGCGATGGGGCAAAACGGGTGCGAACAGTCATGAATACCTCGGAAGAAATCAGTCCCTTTGAGCACGATAAGCCGCGATCAGCAGGGTCGGCTCGAACAGAATTTTAAGAAAAACTCCGGGGATGATAGCGTAAAGTAGCGAAGCTGGTTGATTGCGCGACCCATCAAAAAGGGGTGCGCCCAACATGAACCATCCAGCCCACACCCTCCAACCTATTTAATGGTTACCTTGTATGAAGTCCATTTCAACGATTCACTCCGCCCTGTCCCACGCCCTTGCCTGCACCCTGATGTGCGGCGGTTTAATCGGCAGCGTAGCAGCAGACGAACCGTCACCCATCGCACCAACCACCCCAGCGCTCAGCTGTGATAATGCTCGGTTTGTGAAATCCATCACCCTCGCGCGAGTTTGGATTCCTGCGCCGCCCCAGGATGTACTCGATCTCGGAGCGGCACTCAGCGAACACATTGCCGCTGTGCTCCAAAAAACGGGACATTTCAATGTAACACTGACTGACCCAACCCGCACAGGCGACCTGGCACCGGCGATTGATGCCTTCAGCCGGAATCAAACGCCCTATTTTGTCCGCATCAGTGGGCACAATTTTGGCATCACGGGGCAAACAAGTCCTTGGGAATTTTTGGGACCGAGCACTAATCCACGCGGCGGCACACTGGACATTTCATTGGCGAACGGACAAACCCCGCGCACAGTCGCAAAAACCGTTCTCAGTGCCCAGCCAGTTGATGCGGGCACTTTCGCCCCGCCCATTGATGCACGTGGCCCAGCGTTCGCCCATAGCCTTTATGGGCAATCGTTGCACGCACTCACCACCCAAGCGGCGCAATGGATTGATCAATCCTTGGGATGTGAGCCGCTCTCTGGACAGGTAATTGCCCTCAATGGCGCCGAAATAACCATCAATCGCGGTGTTGAGGATGGTCTGCGCGCCAGTGATCGGGTGCAGGTTTTGCAGCGCAGCGACCCGCTCATCCAGCTTGGCCAAACCCACCTACCCAATCGGTATTTATTACAAAATTTAGGTATGGCGGATATTGCCTATCTGGGCAACCACACCACGAGACTCCATTTAACGCGTCGGCAGGCGGTACAAATCGGCGATGTTATTCAAGTGGGTCAATAACTTCCAAGGGCTGCTCACATAATGCCTGCATCAATACAGGCCGATGGATGAGATACCCCTGAATGTAATGGACCCCGATTGCCTGCATGCACTCAAGCACGGATTCAGTTTCAACCCACTCGCCAATAGTTTGCGCGTCCATCACCGTTGCCACTTGCTGAATCGCCGTCACAATGACCTTGGCCACGGGATCATGTTCAATATCGCGAATCAATTTGCCATCGATTTTCACAAAATCCGGCTTGAGTCGACGTAAAAACTCAAATGAAAGCAAGCCACCGCCAAAATCATCCAGCGCCACCCAACAGCCCATATCCCGTAGCGCATTCATTAAGTCCAGTACCAATTCAAAATTGGTGATCGCCGATGTTTCAGTAATTTCAAAACAGATCAGCGCCGGGTTGATGTTGAATTCGCGAAATACCGCGCGAATAAACCCATTAATCAGGGGGTCTTGTACGGTCGCGCCAGATAAGTTAATTGCCAGCAGCGGCGGGCTACTTGAACACTGTGCCAAAAATTCACAGGTTTTTCGAATCACCCAGCGATCGATTTCAGGCATGAAATGATACTTTTCAGCCGCCTCAATAAATTGTACCGGCGACTGCAAACTGCCGTCCGCCCCCTTGACGCGCAATAACACCTCATAGTGTGCATGGGCGTTCCCCTTGACCGGCAGCGTTGCCACCCCCCGAGAGGTTGCTGCGATTAACTGCACCACCTGCACCAAACCTTCATCATCCAGGGCTTGTTTGATGTGATGCAAAGAGGCAATTTGCTGACGCCGTGAAGCAATTTCCTGATCATCCCGCGAATACCAAACCACGCGGTTGCCACCGTCGCGATGCGCGCGCCGACACGCCGCCTCGGCATCATCCAGCAATCCCGAGCCCAATCGATAATCCGCCAAACATACCCCGAGGCTGATGGTGATCCTAAACCGCTGCGCACCGATCGTAAACCGCATTTCCCGCAACGCAGCCAATAATTCATCGGGCCACTGCCGCCAGGCAAATGAGTGCAAATCGGGAATCCAAATGCCAAATTCATCCACACCCAGGCGCGCAATCATCCCGGCAGCAGGAATCGTCAAGGAAAGCTGGCTGGCCAAACGGGAGACCAGTTGGTCGCCCATCGCACGTGAATTGGCCTCGTTAAACAGACGAAAATCATCCACATCCAGCCATAGAATCATGCCTTCGCATTTTTTCTCACCGAGCGAATGGCACTGACCTTCCACAAACTCCTGAAACGCACTGTGATTCAGCAAGCCCGTTAAACGATCATGGCTCGCGCGATAGGCAAGGAGCGCGGTGGCCTCACGGTACTCGGTGACATCTCTTAGGGTTAAAACGAATTTCGGCCCATGTTTATCGTCCAGCCACGCCAACCGCTGTAACTGCAAATCTATTTCACGAATCTGGTGCCCAATCACCAACTGCACGTTATAGGCTTGCTCTGGTCGTTTTTCGAGCAAGGCAACCGCCTGGCGCAGATCAAAATTTGAGCTCGGCTCATGCCAGCGCAAATGAAACAGTACCGCGTAATGCCGCCCACGTAATGCCGTCAGATCGTCCACGGGATGCGTTAAAAAAACCCGCGTCAACTGATTGGCAAACACCACACGCCCATCGGCTGAACACACGATAACCGCATCGTGCAAAGCATTCAGGGTTATGCTTAAGCGTGCCTCCTGCCGACTGAGATATCGCTGAGTGCGGCGCCCCTGGAGATAAAAAAGAAAAATCACCAGACCCAAGGACAGCAGTATCCATCCGCCATGCGCGCGCAGCCACTGGTACACCGAAGCGTTATGTGGGATCCATTGATCAAATATATGCTGCACGGCGGAGTAATCCAACGGTAGTGACCAATTGGCTCTCCCTGTAACAATCGCCGCCGGATCATCGGCGGGCATGCTCAATAACTGCCGCGCCACGTGCTGGGCAAATTCCGCTGGAATTTTCTGGGTGGCGGAAAACGGCCACTCCGGGACAAGCTCAGTGGAAATTTCGTAGGGGAAATCACGGTAGGTTTTCGGATCCAGCACCCGAAACTCACCCGGCCTGATTTGCCCCTGCGCCACCATGTATTCCAAAAAACCTGCCCGAATAACGCCCGCATCCGCACGCCGATCGGCCACCGCATGCACGATCATTGCCATCGGCAACCCGGTGAACAGCGGGTGAATCATGGTTGCGGGATCAATCCCCGCCCGAGTGAATGCGTCCAGCCCCAACAACCACGCACCCAAGGCATCCGCTGAGCCGCCAGCGACCACCTTGTCTCGCAGATCAACCAGATGCTGCAAATCTTGCCGGTCGGCCCGCACGATGATGGCGGAACCAAACCGGTCGAGTTGGCCCAATCGGGTTTTAACATTGAGTGTGGCCAGCGGCCAAACGTCGTCACTTCGTGCCAGCTGCACAAACTGCAGCGGCTGAGTAAGCACAAAATCAAGCCGACCTTCACGGACCGCAGCCGCCAGCTCGGCCAGATAAAATGGCTCAATTTGAAATTGATAGCCTGGATTTTTAGCCGTGAGATAGTCGGCCGTCGGTTGCCAGCGTTGCATGGCTTGGGCTTTCCCGGCGTAAGCCAGAACGCCCATCGTAATGCGTTGCGCCGCGGCTGGAACGGCAGAGGAATCGGCGAACGCGCCTATCGCACCAAACACTAAAAAAAGCCCGACAAACCCATGGGTTATCAGGGGATATTTAATGAAAGAACCAAAAAATTTGCGCCAACATGGGGCGCAAATGGATAGGCAAAACTGGTGGAACTCCTTCACGCCATAACGTCCTCTATTAGCGCCTGCCGCACCTGCTCAAGCTCAGCGCTTGATTAAAGCCTTAAACAGATTCTCAGAAAAAGCGGTTACGCTCATGAATCAAAAATGGCGCCCGGCCTTGGCGGCAATCCGCAATCTCAGCGCATTCAGCTTGATGAAGCCTGCGGCATCACGTTGATCATAGGCACCGGCATCGTCCTCAAAGGTCGCGATACTGGCATCGAACAGGGTATCGTCGGAGCGACGCCCCAATACGTGCACGCTGCCTTTATACAACCGTAACCGCACGTCCCCATTCACATAGGCTTGCGAGGCATCAATCGCGGCTTGCAACATCACGCGCTCGGGCGACCACCAGTAGCCGTTGTAAATCATCTCGGCATAGCGCGGCATTAAATCATCTTTCAGATGCGCGACGCCGCGATCCAGGGTAATCGACTCCAGCGCACGATGCGCTTTGAGCACAATAGTGCCGCCCGGTGTTTCATAGCAGCCGCGCGACTTCATGCCCACATAACGGTTTTCGACTAAATCCAAACGCCCGACCCCATGTGCACCGCCCATTTGATTCAGTTTTGCCCACAACGTGGCCGGTGATAGTTTTTCGCCATCAATCGCCACCGGATCACCGTTCGCAAAACTCAACACCAATTCCGTGCCCTCATTGGGCGCAGCTTCAGGTGCAACCGACCAGCGCCACATACTTTCTTCCGGTGTCCACCACGGATCTTCCAGATTGCCGCCTTCATAAGAAATATGCAGTAAATTGGCATCCATGGAATAGGGCGATTTTTTGCCCGCCGCCGCAAAATCGACGGGAATATCATGTTGCTTGGCATAGGCCATCAGCTTTTCGCGGGAAGTTAAATCCCACTCGCGCCAAGGCGCAATCACCTTGATACCAGGCTTGAGTGCGTAGGCACCCAACTCAAAACGCACTTGATCATTGCCCTTGCCGGTCGCGCCGTGAGAGATCGCATCGGCACCAGTTTCGTTGGCAATTTCAATCAAACGTTTGGCAATCAGAGGCCGTGCAATCGACGTACCCAATAAATACTCGCCCTCGTACACTGCGTTGGCACGGAACATGGGGAACACAAAATCGCGGATAAATTCTTCACGCAAATCTTCAATAAAAATCTGCTTGACACCCATTTTTTTAGCTTTGGCGCGGGCAGGCTCCAGTTCATCGCCCTGGCCTAAATCGGCAGTAAACGTCACCACCTCGCAGCCGTAAGTGTCTTCCAGCCATTTAAGGATAACGGAGGTATCCAGCCCACCCGAATAGGCCAACACCACTTTATTCAACGCGGATTTATTCTTCATACTGCCCCTAAGCTCAGTCAAACAGGTTGATAAAAATTGGCCTCATTATACCCCAAGCCAACTCAGGGGACCATGGAACCCCGCCGCAAATGCCGTGCATATGCGGCGGCGGCAATAGACACTTAACCCGCACATAAAAAACCCCCGATAGCGGGGGTGGTATTGCAAAAAAAAAACCGATAACTCATTCCATTTGCGAATTAATAGCACTTAAAATTGCAAACTTGATTTCCGGCAATGTGCCGCCCACAACCTGAACTTGATCGACATCAATCCGCGTGGTGCCATCTTTTTGCGGCACCGCCTTGAGGGTGAGTTTGAGGGTGAGTTTTTGATTTGGATCAATTTTTGCACCCCGAATCGCCAGATCCGTATACAGCGCCTGAGGATGAGCATGAGTCACTTCAATCAGGCCATCTTTTTGATTGCGCTTGACTGGATCAAAACCCAGGCGATCTAACGCCAAACCGAGGCGATTCCATACCAGGGGATAGGCTTGGCTTATGACCAAATACCGCTCATCTTTACCTTGATTGAATATCAGTTGTGAGCGCGGCGCGAAACTTGCCGCCATCATCGCGCGGGATTCGGCCTCGGTTTTGCCCGATAAGTAAGCGGTTAAACGCGCCAGCATCGCTGCCGAGAGGGTGGCGTCGGGCTTGGCATCGGCGTACTTAAACGAGGATTCGGAGTCACCGGGAAAGTACGGTTTCTCGCCGGTTAACGCCATTTTTTGGCCTGTAACAAATACGAGTGTCTGATTATTATTTTCACCATTTTCAATCCGAATCCGCACTTTTTCGATGTGATCTGGCTTGAAGAAGGTGTTTTTGGCAATGCTAAGGAAGCTCATCAAGTTAAAGCCGTTTTGGTCCGCTGCTTGTGAACCGGTCCAGTCGGTCTCCATCAGGCCGACACCCGGTTCAATTTTCTTAACGGTATAGCCTTCATCCTGCAAAAAGTCCTGCAACTTCGGCCATACGGTATCGGGTGTGGCATTAACGGCTAAATACCGTGACTCGGCCCCCCCCATCACTTTAACGCCGGTTCCACTCACCAGCACACCCGTGCCGCCTTGCCGCGCGGCTGCTTCGGCCGCACGCGCGGAGGCAATTGCCGGTACCGCTAACGCCGCTTGCGGACTGGGGGGCGTGAAGGCAGGGGGCACATCCAACGTAGCGGCCCGGCTCGCGGGTTTATCGGATGAAATAAAAGGAATATTGGAACAACCGCTCAACGCGCTGGCGCTAAGAACCAATCCAACGACAACGGTCAATTTCGGACGCGGAATCGAGAAAACAAGCTGGGACATTGCAGAAACTCGCAGGTGAGGTAGATAAATGGTACAAAAAAGACCATAAAAAACGGTCGCGCAGAATTTTGAGTCAAATAATTAGGTTGACAGGGTAGCCGAATCACCCCCGTCAGCACTAGTGACAAATTGTTGCAGAAATATTCGCTGCCCGCAGCGCTTCAGACAGCTGCGGGAAAAATTCAGCGGTGAGCGGTAACAAAGGCAAACGAAGCGCAGGCTCAATCAAACCCATTTGGGCAACGGCCCATTTCACCGGTATGGGGTTGGGCTGACAAAACAATTCCCGGTGCAGGTGCTGCAACTGTACGTCCAAAGCGCGGGCCTCGGCTGCATTCCCTTGTAATGCAGCGGCGGTCATTTGGTGCATCAAGGCCGGCGCCACATTCGCTGTCACGGAAATGGTGCCCTGCCCGCCCGCTAAAATCGCTTCGCAGCTGAGGTTGTCATCACCACTGTACACCGCAAAACCCGCCGGAGCCGCAGCAATCAGAGCCTGCATCCGAACCAATGAGCCACTGGCTTCTTTAGTGCCGACAATGCGCGGATGGATACTCAGTGTCAACGTGGTTTCAGGCAGCATATCGACGCCCGTTCGGCCCGGCACGTTATACAGAATGAGAGGCAAATCCACCGCATCCGCAATGGCGGTAAAATGCGCAATTAACCCCGCTTGAGTGGGGCGATTGTAATAGGGCGTAACCGACAAATGTGCATCGGCACCGGCATCTTTAGCCGCCGCCGCTAATTCGATCGCTTCGCGCGTGTTGTTTGCCCCCGTACCCGCAATCACGGGGATGCGCCCGGCCACGGTGTGAACGGTTGCCTTGATTACCGCCACATGCTCATCGAAATCGAGTGTCGCAGACTCGCCCGTAGTACCCACCGCGACGATCGCATCGGTACCCTGCTTGATGTGAAATTCAATCAACCGGTCTAAGGCTGCGAAATCCACAGCACCGGCAACCGTCATCGGGGTTACCAAAGCGACTAAAGACCCTTTCATTTGTTGCGTCGTCATAAACCGCCTTTACCTAATCCACACAAACAATTGCCAAAAAATATATGAGACTAAACACTTAGGGAGCCTCTGATGAACTCCGTCGTGGCCGAACCGGGACGTTGAGGGATGAGCTGCCCGGATCGCGAAGCTGACATAAGCCCGCAAAGCAAATAGTCATTCCATTCATTTTGCTTTGCAACACACCGCAGATCGCCCTCAAAGCCCCGATCCAAAGGGTTTAATCCGAAGCACGAAGTCCGCCCAAAAGGCTCAACACGCTGTTATCGGCCTTGGCATCGTCATACGATGACCGGCGACCTCTGCCTCGTTTTGGGCCTTTTCGCTCAGCAACTCGGCAGGCTTCGCCTGCTTCGCGTTGCACGAGGGCGTTAATACAGGGGTTTTAGGCATTGGGGTATTTAAACCACGGACCCCACGATCAATACAGGCAAAAATCATTGTACATAGTACCGATTGGCCCTAGGTTATGACAAGGATGATCAAACAGATGACGCGCCTTGAGGCGGATTAAATCATCACCGATCATCACGCGGATAGACAGGGGAAACACAATTCAACCTTTACTCATCAGGACGCCCCTCGTCCAGCCGGGCCTGTACCGCAGCGTAAGCTTCATTGCGCTTCAATGAGGTGAGTTGTGTCAGCAAGCGGGCAATCATGCGGGCGGGGGCCTGCTCGGCAATCAGCACATCCATTAAACGCGCCACCGCTATCCCCTCAGCGGCGGGCGACGCGGCGGCATCGGCGCCAGCAATCAGCACCACAAATTCACCCCGTTCGGGGATTGAACCATCATCTAAGGCCGCACAAACCTGGGCTAGGTTACCTCGCACAAATGATTCGAATCGCTTGGTCATCTCGCGACCGACAACGGCTTGCCGCGTGCCACCCAGCTCGGCACATACTGCCTGCAACATGGCGCGAATCCGATGCGGCGCTTCATAAAAAATCAAGGTAGCGGGCAACGGGGCTAACTGTTGCAACCGTGCCGCGCGCCCTTGTGCTTTGGCGGGCAAAAATCCCTCAAACCAGAAATGGGTGCTATCCAAACCTGAAGCCGATAAAGCCGCAATAGCGGCACAGGTACCGGGAATAGGACTCACGGGGTGCCCCAGCTCAGCCAAACGTCGCACCAACAAACTCCCCGGATCACTGATTGCCGGGGTGCCCGCGTCGCTAATCAAGGCCACCGCTTGCCCCGCCGACAACCAACCTGCCACTTCAGTTGTGCGGGCGGCTTCGTTGTGTTCGTGCAACGCCACCACTCGGTTACGAATGGCGAAATGATCCAGCAGTTTTCGGGCGTGGCGGGTGTCCTCGCAGGCAATCACATCAACGCCCTGCAACACGGCGATCGCACGCGCAGTCATGTCCGCCAAGTTACCAATGGGTGTAGCCACGACGTACAACACACCCGGCTCGACCCATCTCGTGGGTATCGGCTCAGCCCATTGCACCTCAGGCAAAAAATCGGTATTCCCCACCTCGGTTAGGTCGCCCGGTTCCGCCGGGGTATGCTCAGTGATCATTTCTTGCGCCTCGAAAAAATTTTTATCATGATACCCACCTAATGCGACCAGCGCGCTTTCCTTACGAGATACCTCCTTTATGGCTTTATTCAAGTCGAATTTATTTTTGTCAAATTCACTTGCCCCTTCGGTAGGATTTTTTCAGCGCAATCAATTCATGAAATTCGGTTTTACCGCATTGCTCATCAGTAGCGTGTTGGCTGGTTGTGCTCAAAATCCGTACGCCCCCAACACGGTCACGGCCAGGTCTTCTGCGGCACAATTAGCCCTGAATCAAGCATTGGCAAACCAGGACCCCAAGCAAATTGCTACTGCGCAAATGAATTTGGCGACACAAGCCCAAGGACAAACCAAAGCCGAGTTGCAAATGCGCGCGGTAGAAACGGCAATTGATGCCGACGATTTCACCCTCGCCAACAATCTGTACGCTCAGGCAAATACGCAAAATTCCTGGCCCCGCATTTCACCTCGGCGTGCACAATTACTGGCGGGGTTTAGCCAATGGCAGCAAGGTCAACCCCAACATGCGCTCACAGCCATCACCAACCTGCCCATTCCGCTGACCCCTGAAGAGGCCCAGCGGCGGTTGGTGTTGCTGGCAGCCATTGATGAAGCCCTTGGGCAAACCATTGACGCCGCACGCCAGCGTTCGGCCCTCAATGAATTGCTGAGGGATGGCGCGGCCGATACCAACCGCGCCAAGCTGTGGAATGATTTAACCACGCCTGGCCTCAATCAATTAGGTGATGCAGCCAAACAGGCCAGCGATCAAACCTTTGCCAACTGGCTCGGGCTTGCTTTACTGTATCGCACGCGTCCGAGCGAATTAAATACCTGGATCAAAAACCACCCCAACCACCCAGCCGTCACTTCGGGATTTACCGCGCTTTTGCTGAGTAAATCCGATACTGCAGCCAACATCCCCACCGTGGCGGGTAATGGCCCAATTATCGTTCTGCTGCCCTTAACCGGCGAATACCAGCCCATCAGCAAAGCCATTAGCGATGGCATTAATTTCGCACATGATCGCCTCGGATTCGCCAGTGAGCGCTCGGTACAGATTCAGGATAGCGGCAGTACGTTGTCCTCATTTACTCAAGCACTGGCTGGCGCCCTGGCCTCGAATCCCTCCCTCATCATCGGCCCCCTGCTCAAAGAGCAAATTTCAGCCTTAAACAATATGCCGGGCAACGCCCCACCGGTGATTGCGCTCAACACACCGCCCGATGGTGCCGCCCTGCCCACAGGCGTCATCAGCTATTCGTTATCGCCTGATGCCGACGCCCGAGCGGCGGCCGATCAGATGATTCACGATCAAAAAATGACAGCGCTGGTTTATTGCCCCGATAACGGCATGGGCCACCGCATTTGCGATGCCTTCAGCCGGGAATACAGTTTACTGGGCGGCACCGTGGTCGATAGCGCCTACTTCGATCCGACCGCGACGGATTTCTCTCATCAGATGCGCCGCCTGCTGCAAGTGCACTCTGCCAGTAGCGGCTCATTTCAGCCCAAAATCCGGGATGATGTTCAAGGGATTTTTGTGGGCGCCACCAGCCAACAGGCGCGCATGATTGTGCCGCAGCTCGATTATTTTGGCGCCGATCAACTGCCGCGCTACAGCATCGGCATGGTGTACAGCGGTACGCCGAACACCCTGGCCGATCAAGATAAAAACGGGCTCGTCATCCCCGTCGAACCGGTGTTGCTAGCGGCCAACGATGGCCCGAACGATCCCATGCTCGCCAACTATGAACGCGCCAGCCTATCGCAATTGCCCCGGCTGTTTGCCTTCGGTGCGGATGCGCTCACCGTCGCAGCTCATTTAAATGGTTTGCTGGCGCACCACACCTTAAATGGCCTGACCGGTCAGCTCAGCCTGTCGCTGACCGGTGAAATTGAGCGCAAACCGGCTTGGGCACAATTCAGGCAAGGTTTGCTGCAGCCCATGAGCGGTACCGATTCGGGCCTGTTACCGAGCACTGTGCTGGATTCTGCACCCCCATCGCCACCGACCGCATCCCCAACTCCTGGTCTGATGAATCACGCCGAGGCAACCGATTCTTTTGCACAGGGAAATCCGGCAAATGACACACGATCCCCTGCACCCGTGGTGCCTGTCCCAACACCCACCTTCACTGATGGTGGCGGCCTTGCCCCTACGCCCGTGGCTCAATAAATTGCTGTCAGTGCTTGGGTTGGACGCACCTTCAGCAAATAAAGACGCCGGGGTGTTGCCAAAAGCGGCTCATTCCAACAAAACAAATTCAAATACAACCCTAGCGCGGGGTCATCAAGCGGAAACCGATGCAGCCGACTACCTCATGGGCCAAGGTTTGCAATTGCTTGATCGCAATATGCGCGCGGGTCGCGGTGAAATTGATCTCATCATGCTGCAGGGCAAGACGCTCGTCTTCGTTGAAGTTCGGGCGCGCAAAGTCCATGCCCATGTGTCGGCGATTGAGAGTATTTCCCGCAGCAAACGGCGCAAAATCATTGAAACCGCCGAGCGTTTACTCAATGAAAAACCCGAGTGGCGGACGCGCGCCTGCCGTTTCGATGTCATCGGTATCCAATTTGCCGATGGCAATCAGCCCGCCGAGCTTGAGTGGATTCAGGATGCTTTTCAAGCAGAGTGATTCAGGACTGTTAAACTCCCGTTCTCTCTCGAATTGAGTCCGGAATTTTATGCTAACCCTCGTACAAAACCGCCTGCAACAAACCTTAACCCAACTCGAAACGGTGCTGTCGCCACAAGCCGAACCCCTGCTCCAGGCCGCCGGTGCCATGCTGCACGCGGTGCTAAATGGTCAAAAAATATTGGTGTGCGGTGCACGGGAACGCTCCCAGCTCGCCGCTCATTTTGCCCGCCTGATGGTGGGGCAGTTTGAGCATGATCGCCCCGGTTTACCGGTGATTTCACTCCAGGACTTCCCTGGGGGGCGAGGGCCTTATGCCAAGGCTATTCGAGCGCTGGGCACACATAACGATATTTTATTTGCGATTGCCCGGCACGATACCGATGGCTTGGAGCCCGCACTCAATGCGGCACGCGAACGCGGTATGACGATTGTGCTCCTCACGAGTGGGTCAAGTGAGCAACTGATGGCAAATATCCAGACTCAAGATTGCCTGTTGTGTTTAGATGCGAATGTCGAACGTATCGTCCATGAAGCCCAACTCATTATTTTGCATACCCTGTGCGACTTGATCGACCGCCAGCTGCTCGGGATTACCGAATGAAGCGAATCCCAACGGATTCTGCCTCAATTGAGTCCGCGACAGAATCGGGAATCAATGCATTAGCGCGCGCGCTGGCAGCCGAGCTTCCGGCTGATCGCTTCAGTATCGAGACCGCAACCTGCTGGGCTTATGGCATGGATAACAGCCGGTTACATCATCCCGCTCAGATCGTAGTATTCCCCGAAAGCCATCATGAAGTGTGCACCCTGGTACGGCTAGCCCGCCAATATCGCATACCCGTTACCCCACGCGGCCGGGGCACCGGCACCGCTGGAGGCAGTGTGCCGCTGCACGGCGGTATGGTGCTGGTATTAGACCGCATGGATCAGGTGCTGGAATTTCGCCCTGAAGATCGGCTGATCCGCGTACAGGCAGGTATCATTAACAGTGAGGTGCAGCGCATCGTGAACGCGGCCGGATTTTTCTGGCCGCCCGATCCCACAAGCCAAGCCCTGTGCACCATCGGCGGTAACCTGGGCTGCAATGCCGCCGGTCCCCATGCGGTGAAATATGGCACCACACGCGATAATGTGTTGGGCCTAGTCGCCGTTGCCGGATCAGGCGATACCATTATTGCGGGCACCCAAACCACCAAGGGGGTGGTGGGTTATGACCTCACCCGGCTTTTGATCGGCGCTGAAGGCACGCTCGGCATCATCACCGAAGTCACCCTCAAGCTCACCCCCTTACCCGATGCGGTGCGCCTGATACGTGCGTTTTACCGCGATATGCACACGGCATCTCTCGCCGTATCGCGCCTGATGAATCAACCTGCAACCCCATCAGCGATTGAATTCATCGACGGCAACGCGTTGAATTTAATGCGCCAATATAGTAAGGACAGCGCCGCCTTGGCAATCCCGCCGACAGCGGGCGCACTGCTGCTGATTGAAATTGATGGCCTGGCGGAATCACTGGCAGGGCAAATCACTAAAATTCAAGTCGCTGCCGAAGGCGATTTAACCGCAGACACGGCACCACTATCCCTCAGCATCGCCAAATCTACCGAAGAAATGGCCGCGCTGTGGGCTGCGCGCAAAGCACTCTCGCCGACCCTACGCCATGTGGCACCCAAAAAAATCAATGAAGACGTGGTCGTACCGGTGTCTCGCATCCCCGCTTTAATCGCCGCCATCGATCAAAGTGCCGCCAAACATGCCATCAAAATCGTTAATTTTGGCCATGCGGGTAACGGCAATATCCATGTCAATTTGTTGATTGATCCGGAAAACCCGACGCAGCTCGCCGCAGCAGAAGCAGCATTAGCGGAGATTTTCTCAACCGTACTCGCTTTAAATGGCACGCTATCAGGTGAGCATGGGGTAGGCGCGGTAAAGCGCGAATACGTCCGGGCAGAGATTGCCCCCGCAAGCCTTGCGCTCATGCAGGGCATTAAAGCCGTATTCGACCCTGATGGCATCATGAATCCCGGGAAAAAACTGCCCGATCTCATCGAATAGAATCGTTAATTTATGGCTGAAATAGCGTATTCTGAAGACCATTCAATTGGCTTTGCACCCTAAATTATGATCAGTGTTACCCTCATCACCATCATGGCGTACCTCGCCGCCACGTTCATGCTGTCTTTCGGGATACGGCAAGCGGATGCCCCCCTGAAATTTCGTTTGCCCGCGCTCGGTATCGCCTCTTTAGCCATGTTGGGCAATGCATTCTTGATTTACCAGAATGCTTACCTTGAACACATCATGAGCTTAAATATGAGTGTATTCAATGCGTTATCTGCTATATTCTGGGTTTCATCGCTTATAACCATCATCACGAGCCTGCGCAGCCCGGTTGAGAATATTTTGCTGGTTTTATTGCCCGTTACCGCCTTATCGGTCCTGTTGGCGCAGTTTTTCCCCGATCACAGTATCGTCATGCATACACGCGACCCTGCGTTGGATGCCCATATTTTTATTTCGTTGGTTGCTTACGCTCTGATCACGTTAGGCGCACTCCAAGCGCTGATGTTGGCCTGGCAGCATCGCGCGCTGCACAATCGGCAGCCATCAGGCTTGGTTCAGCGTTTGCCGCCCATGGAGTCGGTAGAACAGCTGATGTTCCGGTTTATCAGCGTCGGGTTTTTCTTACTGACCTTGGCACTCGCCACCGGGTTTTTGTTTCTTGATAATATTTTTGCGCAGCATTTGGTCCACAAAACCCTCTTATCGGTCATTGGCTGGTTTATTTTTGCCGGGCTGCTGCTGGGGCGGCATGTCGCAGGATGGCGAGGGAAAACCGCCGTGTATTGGACATTGACCGGCTATACCGCGCTCGTATTGGCCTATTTCGGCAGTAAAATTGCGATCGAATGGATATTCCATCTGAAATGAGCCGTGAACAGGCGGCTGAAAAACGTCATGAGCGAAGGCAAGACAAGATGGGCTAAAAACCGGAGTTTAGATAGCATCAATGAGGATTTTGAGCGCATTTTTAACGCAATATTACTGAGCGCAAAGTTTTTCACCCACCTGTTAAGCACCCCGCAAATGCGCTAACAACTCAAAGCCATCAATCTTAAAGGCGCGACCAAAGCCATTCACCAGACGCCCCGCACCCGGCACGATACGGTGCAGATGGAAGTCTGGCAGTTGCACTAACACATCTAAAATCTTGCCATGACGCGCACGCAGTGCATCAAAAAGCTCATGCGCTCGATGATCACCGCG
Organism: Pseudomonadota bacterium; assembly: GCA_021801265.1. GTDB lineage: Bacteria > Pseudomonadota > Gammaproteobacteria > Halothiobacillales > Halothiobacillaceae > Halothiobacillus. The sequence goes on from JAJYYE010000002.1 coordinate 76,650, forward strand.
CTCAACCCGAGATACATCCGCGCGCCAAGTGACCCGCGCCCGATTGTAAATATTCGCCGTTTGTCCCTCGTCTTCCAGCAACATTAATTCTACGGTTGGATTTTGTTTCACCTGTCGCGTGTGTGGTGCCAGATCGCTCATCAATACCCAAAACGCACCATCACGCCACACAAAAGGCAAAGTACTGAGGTTTGGGAAGCCATCTTCATCAATTGTCGCCAAAATCAAGGCTCGAACCTGATGACGCAAAGCCAGTAGCCGATCATGATCGGGCTGCGATGAAGGGAGCGGTTCTTGGGGTTCGGTCATGGGGGAAATCCTGATAACACATCATTGATGACTAATTATAGACTGAACGTCAAATCTTGAAGCCACTCACCATTGACGTCAGATTGCGTGAATCCTGCTGCACCGAAGATACTGCCACTTGAGCCGCCAGCATATGATCGGCATTCGCCGCAATCACCTCAATAAGCGCATTCAAATCGGCGTGTAATTGCTCAATGGTTTGCTGGTGCGCTTGACTGTTGCTCTCAACATGCATCGTCGATGCCACGGAGTCGGCGATGGCCGCCAAAACCTGGCCCAAATCCGCCTGCGCGGCACTCATCGCCATTTCAGCCTGCTGAGAATATTCGACCACCTCGCTCATGGTGTGATCGGCCACGCCGACCTCGCGCGTTAACCGCTCCATCACCGCTGCTATTTGAACCGTGGCATCCCGACTGCGTAACGCCAGCGCACGAACCTCCTCGGCCACCACGGCAAATCCACGACCATGTTCTCCCGCGCGCGCGGCTTCAATCGCGGCATTCAAGGCCAACAAATTGGTCTGGTCTGCCACTGAACCAATCATCCGGGTCATGATTTCAATTTCATCCTTCGCCGCAACCAGCGCACGAATATGACTCATCGCCATATCCACCCGCGCAATGGCTGAATGGATAGAGGTCACGCTGTGACTGATTTGTCCTTGGCTCTGCTCCGACCGAGATTGCATGGCCCGTGCCTGCGCGCCCACATGCTGTAACGCATCGGTAAGGGCAGCCCCACTATCGGCCAGATGGTCGACTGCAGATAACACGCGATCCCGCTGAAGTTGAACCCGATTTTGCTCACTCGTCACCAAACCAATCCGCTGCTGCAATGTGGTCGCCGCCTGCTGCATTGAGGCACTACCCTGGTTAATATCACCGATTTGTTGATGCAGTGTATCGATCATGCCATTGAAGCTATCCGCAATGTCCCCAACGGCATCACAACTTTGCACATCACATTTACGGGTTAAATCGCCCTGCCGCACGGCGCCCGCCAACTGGGCAATTTTCGACAACTGCCGCAGCATCACGATATGCGCGAGCCAATAGTTGACGAAGCCGACCGTAATCCCCGCAGCCACACAACCCAGGACAAACCAGCCCAACATCCCGGTACGAAAATGAACAAAAAAACTGGCAAACACGGGGAAAACAGCGCCCATGCCAAAGCCCATGGCAATGAACGACCACTTCAAACGCCGCAAAATACTGGTTTTTTTCATAATTTTTTCCAAAACCGATCATTCCCTGGGGCCCGACAATCAATGCCAAGCATGACATATCGTCATATAAGCTAAATACTTTAACCCTTCTTAAAAACAAACCGAATTCCCTGCCCAAATCAGTGGCGATGAATGACACATCCAACGATCCAACCAACCCATCCCTCGCGCGCACTGCGCACACGCATCTTGCGCCCGCTTTTCAATCGGCATTGCTATCATGGGCACCATGAATACCTTAATGATGGAAATCAATCGAAATCATGCCGAGTGCGCGCGGTTAGCCCGGCCGATTGGTAGCGGTTTTCGCTATGCATGCTTGCCCCTGACCGAGCGCCATTTACACGCAATAACGGCGCTGAGGGCATTGGATGTCACACTCACCGATATCACCCACACCATTAGCGAGCCGCAAGTGGCGCGCGCCAAGCTCGATTGGTGGCGTGGCGCCTTGCATCAAGCCATCACGCAACACACGGCTGAACATCCTATTTTGGCGGCGTTAGTCGCTTCAGTGGAGGCAACCACGTTAGAGAAGTTCGTGCCAAATTTAGAAGCAAGACTAGGCAGCGCCCTGCTTGAATTGGATTACCAAGGCTTCGCGACCGAGTCAGATTTATTGGCTTATCTCGATGCCAGTGGTGGCGCGATGTACGCCTTGTATTCTGAACTTTTAAGCCCAGGGCCCGAACTTGCCGCGCACTTGCGCGCCCTCGGCGCCTTGCAACGACGCCTGCATTGCCTGCAATTTCTGGGGCGAGATAGTGCACGCGGCTTTATCTATCTTCCGAACGAGCGCCTGGCGGCACATCAACTCAGTGAAGCCGATGTACATCGTCCCAACGCGGCTGAAGTGTGCGCCCCGATGCTGCAACAAGAATTGGCGGAGCTTCGTGAAAATTTTCGCCAAACCCTATCTGCCCTGCGCCAGCATAGCCGTCGGCCACCCAAATTTTTCCGGGCACTCATTGCGCTCGATCGTGACCGCATCACACTCCTGGAACAGCACTCGGCTGAGGTGTTGAGTCAACGGCCGGAATGCACCCCATTTTCACAACTCATCACCGCATGGTGGGCCGCTAAACGCCCGCTTCCACCGATGCGCTAAGCTCATTTACCCACATCATTTCACTCGTTATGGCAAAATCTTATCCATGAATTCAGCATCCGTCCCTCATCCGCAAACCCAATTATTTGCGGGTCAAATTATCGTCATCAATGGGGCAACCGGCAGCATCGGTCAAGCGCTGGCATTCGCCTTGCAACGCCAAGGGGCGCAGTTGATTTTATTTGGACGAAAAAGTGATCGTTTGAATCAACTCGCCGATAGTCTCACCCAAGCGTTGGGTGTGGATGCCACCAATCGGGCGCCGGTCATTCAAACGGTCGATTTTTCGGGTGCGGCTATTGAGGACTACCAAACTCTAACCGATGCCATTGCCACCACATTTGGCCGAGTCGATGTATTAATTCACGCCATGGGGCAAGGCGGGCAACTCACCCCGCTTGCCCACAGCGATTTGTTCAAATTCCAGGAAAGCCTGCACCTCAACTTCATTGCACCCTTTGCACTCTCACGCAGCCTCTGGTCATTGCTTGAGCCAGCCACAGACCCCACTTTTGAATCGACAGAAATTCAACGCACACGCAAGCCACAAATCTTGTTTTTCACAGATCGCGGTACGCCCGCCTTTGGCAATGCGTATACCTTGGCACATGCTGCCCTTACCCGGATGATCGAGCAATGGGCCAATGAAACCACTACCGTACGCATCAACGGTCTCGACCCAGGCCCAACCCATAGCGACCTGCGCCAATATCGTTTTCCCGGCGAAGCGAAAGGCGAACGAGCCGAAGCCGAAGCACTCGTGCCCGCCGCACTCGATTTACTGGGGGATGAAACGGCCCATGGCTGCTTAATTCGCCTGCAACCTGACCGAACCTAATACGTTCTGGTATATTCGGCAGGGCTAAATTCTTTCTTTTCAAGAATTCATCAACTTTTAGGTGATAGACATGATGTCCATGCAAGTTAGCGGTTTGTTCGGATTTATCATTTTGGCACTCGATATTTGGGCAATTATCCGCGTCGTTCAAAGCAATGCAGGCGCCGGGGCCAAGACCTTGTGGGTCTTACTTATCCTCTTCTTACCCATCGCGGGTTTGATTTTATGGGCACTACTCGGGCCTAAGGGTTAACCGTTAAACGGTTCAGACAATGAGCCCCCCACGATTCTCTTGGGTGGGGGCAGCCGTTCCGCCGTCATTCAAAATCGCATGATGAATCGCCACGGCTTAATCGCCGGGGCGGCCGGCACAGGCAAAACGGTCACCCTGCAAATGCGGGCCGAACAATTTGCGCGGCTGGGCATGCCTATGTTTGTCGCCGATATTACAGGGGATCTAGCCGGTATCGCCGTGTCAGGCAAGCCGTACCCCAAGGTGAACGAACGCGCCATTGGCAACCCAGTGGGTCGGCAACTGATTCTCTCTTTACTGGGCAGTTTAAAACGGTAAAGCAGCTTTGATTTATTCATCAAGACCGATATGCTCACGCCAACTCACACAAAATCAACCCACCAAGGAAACTTTTATGAAAAATACCATCCGCCGTACCCATTGGTTAAAACAGCTCATGCTGGGCAGCGTAGTCGCTCTGCTCGCCGGTAGCTTCACGGGCTGTGCCAGCAACCCGCCCGCCGCAAGTTCGGCTGCCCCGGCCAGCACGGCGAACAGCGCCGATGGTTATGATGAATACGAAACCACCCATGAAGCGGTCAACTTTCTCGGTGGATCGGCCGAAGGCATCGCAAAACTCATGGATAAAGCCTTCGCCGATTATGGCCGCCCCAATGCGTATATTAAAGGCGAAGAAGCCGGTGGTGCCATTGTGCTGGGGGTACGCTACGGCAAGGGCGAGCTCGTCACGAAATCGGGCCAGCGCACCACCGTCTACTGGCAAGGCCCTTCCGTCGGCTGGGACTTTGGTGCCGATGCAGGCAAAGTGTTTATCCTTGTGTATAACTTACCCAGTACCGATTTGATTTTTCAGCGGTTTGCGGGGGTTAATGGCTCACTGTTTTTTGTTGGCGGCTTGGGGATGAATTATCTGCGCTCGCAGGATATTGTCGTCGCGCCGATTCATGTGGGGGTGGGTTTGCGACTCGGCGCGTCCGTAGGGTATATGCAATTTACCCGCGACAAATCCTACCTGCCCTTCTAACAGGATGGTGACAAAACTATTGCGCTCGGCAATACGGCGTTAAAAATAGGCTCTATCCTCATAGAATCCGCCCCCACAGGGGTGGATTTTTTCGGCCAAACGCGGTTAAGCCCGCGTTTTTTCATGAGTGGCTGTGAAATAAATACGCCGTCAATGCCAATCCCAGCAGCGCGACCAGCACATTGGTAACTGCCCCCATGTGCACCCAATACCCCGCAGGAATTTCAATGGGGCGTAGTGTTTTCAGTGTGGTGCGATATTGCAGCACGGCGGCGGCACACGAGACCGCCCCCAATACAATAAATGCCAGTCCGATCCAGAAAGAAAACCCGCGATCAAGCGACGTAGTCGGCATTTTCGCCAGCATGTTGACAAATAAATCGAATCGCTCGATCACAAAGCCAAACGCCATCAAGGTCAGCCCTGTGCGGTTCCAGGCCATTAACGTGCGCTCGGCTGCAAAAAAAACACGTGGATCATTTAAATCCGACATAAACGCCCCTTAAGCTGGAGAAATAAAGATTAAAAATCATTGAGCCATTCATCAAACTGAGGCCATAACACACCCCCGCCCGCAACACCGGACGCCGTACTCAAGTTACGCTTGAGCACACTGAGGTACAAACCCACGACCCCGGCTTCACGCCGCTACAATAGCAAACGATCCTTTCATGGCAATTTTCAGAGGTGTCTTCCGCATGATTGCCCAAATAAAAGCTCGAGCCCTACTCATTGGCGACCGCCTCGATCTGCGTGCGCTGGAAACTGCTGAACGCTTGGCCATTGCCCCACTGACCATTGCGGTCGGCGCACGTGGCAAAGTAGTCCTATTCCGTTATGGTGCCGTGGTCTTATTTGATGTCGATGCGGCCGAAGAACTCGCCTTTTTGAACCAAATTCACCCATTGGTGAATGAACCTGTCACAAAACCCGAGGTAGAAACCTTAACCCTCTGGCTCACCAAAGAAGTCCCCGAGGGCATGAATAAAAACCTGTTGGCCTTGCATGACCTCTCGCTGGGTCGGTTGCAGGTCGTAGCGGATGTACTCGCCAAAAGCAGTATTCTCGGCCTCTATGAAAAGCGGGTTGCTGCCAGTTTTGAGTTGATCGAACCCTTGGCGAAGGAACTCCAGCAACGCGGGCGCGGTTCACGACGCGGCCGGGATTTAGTGAGTCACATTGGCACCGCCCTGCTCACCCAGCATCGCATGGTAGGCCGGGCGGAGATTATTGAAAAACCGGAACTTCTGTGGGAACGCCCTGAATTAGAACCCCTTTTTTTAAAACTCGAAGATGAATTTGAGCTCAAAGAACGGGCGCATACCCTGGAACGCAAATTGGAGCTCATCACCCGCACGGCAGAAACGCTTTTGGATTTGTTGCAAGCCAACCGGGCGCTCAATGTCGAGTGGTACATCACCATTTTGATTGTGGTTGAAATTGGCCTGACCCTGTATGAGCTATTCATTCGTGGTCATACGGGCACCTAAGTTCCAAGGGCACTCATTATTTCCTGTGCGACCTAACCACGTAATTGTTTTGTCACAAACATTAACCGGTATAATCCCCCGGCCTTGATAAAAATAGATAGGGGGAGCCCCATGAAATCAGACTTAGCAGAACGGATTGCCAGCAATCCAGATTTTCAAAATCTCGTTCGCCAGCGAACAGGCTACGGCTGGATGATGGCAATGATTATGATCATCATCTATTTTGCCTTTATATTATCAATTGCTTATTTTCCATCGATACTCGCGATTAAAATTGCGGCGGATTCGCCCATTTCCTGGGGGATTTTGATTGGGTTCCTTATGTTGGTTTTCGCTTTCGTATTAACCGGACTTTATGTCCATAAGGCCAATACGCAATTTGATGCGTTAACTACCAAAATCAAGGAATCTGCGTAATGAAAAACCCGTTACTTATTCTCGCCGGATTGGCCGCGTTAATCACGGGCGTTCTATTTTCCACGGGTGCATTTGCCGCAGATGCCGCACCAAAATCAATTAATATGCCTGCCGTGACCTTGTTTGTGGTGTTTGTTGCACTCACGCTGTTCATTACCTACTGGGCAGCGCAACGCACCCGCACCGCCAAGGACTTTTACGCGGCGGGCGGCAACATCACCGGCTTTCAGAATGGCTTGGCGCTGGCGGGTGACTACATGTCAGCCGCATCCTTTCTCGGGATTGCAGGGTTGGTTTATGCCAACGGCTTTGATGGCCTGATCTATTCCATCGGCTTCTTGGTCGGCTGGCCGATCATGCTGTTCCTGCTGGCAGAAAAGCTGCGTAACCTCGGCAAATACACCTTCGCCGATGTCGCCTCGTACCGGCTCTCGCAAATCCCGATTCGAACCGTGGCGGCTGTCTCCTCCCTGATCGTCGTCTTGATGTACTTGATCGCCCAGATGGTCGGCGCGGGTAAGCTCATCGAAGTGCTCTTCGGCCTGCCCTACAGCTATGCCGTAGTCATTGTCGGCGTGCTCATGGTCGTCTATGTCACCTTGGGGGGCATGCTCGCCACCACGTGGGTGCAAATCATCAAGGCCGTGTTACTGCTCTCGGGCGCGACCTTCATGGCGCTGGCTGTCATGTACAGCTTTGGTTTTGACTTCAACGCGATGTTCAACAAAGCCATTGAAATCAGCCCGAAACACGAAGCCATCATGGCACCAGGGAGCTTGATTCACGATCCGATTTCTGCGATTTCACTCGGCATGGCATTGATGTTCGGCGTGGCGGGCTTGCCCCATATCCTGATGCGGTTTTTCACCGTCACCAACGCCAAAGAAGCGCGCCGTTCCGTATTTGTGGCCACCGGCTTCATCGGGTATTTCTATATCCTGACCTTCATCATCGGTTTTGGCGCCATCATCATGGTATCCACCAACCCGGCCTATCTCAGCGCCGCGCATAAACTGATCGGGGGCGACAACATGGCCGCCATCCACCTTTCACACGCGATTGGCGGCAACATCTTCCTCGGCTTTATTTCAGCCGTCGCATTTGCCACGATTCTGGCAGTCGTTTCCGGTCTGACTCTGGCCGGAGCCTCGGCGGTATCGCACGATCTGTACGCCAGCGCCTTCCGCCATGGCCGAGTTGATGAGAAAACCGAAATGCGTGCCTCGCGTTACGCCACCATTGCCCTCGGCATTCTGGCCATTATCCTTGGCATCGCCTTTGAGAAGCAGAATATCGCCTTCATGGTCGGCTTGGCCTTTGCTGTGGCTGCCAGCGCCAACTTCCCGATCCTGTTCCTCGCTATTTACTGGAAAAATCTGACCACCCGCGGTGCGGTGGCCGGTGGCTTGGGCGGCTTGTTGACGGCGGTCACTTTGGTTGTGCTGTCGAAAACGGTGTGGGTGGATGTGTTCCATTTCGCCACCCCAATCGTGCCATACAAAGATCCGGCGATCTTCTCCATGCCGGTCGCGTTCATCCTCGCCTGGTTCTTCTCAATGACCGACAAGAGTCCGCGCGCCGCTGAAGAACGCGCCCGTTTCCACGCGCAATATGTGCGCTCGGAAACGGGTATTGGTGCCGAGGGCGCTGCCAAGCACTAAACCTCAACACATCGCCCGAATTTTTGGGCAATCCACCTGAGCAAAAACCCACCCAGCGTGGGTTTTTTATTTCCAGCTATGCTCCCGCACGTTCCAAAACAGATCAGCTCACAGCGGGATAATCCAGACACCAGAGTGTGGTATTTACCCCATCTTTCAAGGCAATTCACACAATCAAATTGCCTTGCCCATTTTTTTAATCAACAAAAATAAGTAGATAAAACATGGCACGGCTTCTGCATTATTGAGCGACCCACTTTTTATCTGGAGACATCATGCGCCATATATATTCCCGCCGCCTGACCGCAATGGCACTCTTCACCCTTGCCAGCCTCGCACCACAATTAAGCCAAGCCTGCGCCACCTGCGGCTGTACGCTCAATTCTGATGCCGCCGCCGGATTTTTACCCCGCACCGGCTGGTCGTTCAACCTCGAATACACATACATCAACCAAAACGCGTTGCGCCACGGCTCGGGCACTGCTTCCGCCGCCGATGTGGTCAACAATCCCACCACGGGGGAATTGGAACAATTCACTAAAAATCACTATCTCAATCTCGGCATCACCTATGGGTTTAATCCCGATTGGAACCTAAGCCTGATCGTGCCCTATGTGCGGCGCGATCATGGTAGCTTTACCGACCAAACCAGTGCACCGTTTGACCCCAGCCAAACCGATCCGGCCAATTTGAGCGAATCCCATAGCAGCAGCATTGGCGATATGAAAGTCTTGCTGCGCTATCAAGGGTTTTTACCAAATCATAATGCGGGCGTGGTGGCGGGCATCAAGCTCCCAACCGGTAGTGATAGCGCGACCAACTTCAGTTCCGGCCCTAGTGCCGGCCAACCACTGGACACCAGCTTACAAGCCGGCACCGGCAGCACCGACCTCATCTTGGGCGCGTATTACTATCAGGCGCTCAGCCAGAACTGGGATGGTTTTGCCAATTTCACCACCCAATTTGCTGTCGCCGAGCGACTCGAACAACCAGGCAATAACTTCCGCCCCGGCAACCAGAACAACTTGAGCCTGGGCTTGCGTTATATCACCCACAGCATCTGGACACCGCAACTTCAGCTCAACCTCACCCATAAAAGTGCAGATCAAGGCGCGCTGGCCGACGATCAAGACACCGCCGGCACCGTGGCCTATTTAAGCCCCGGTGTGAATATCCAATTTAACCCGCAGTTATCAGCTTATGCCTTTGTACAAAAACCGATTGCCAGCCAGTTGCAGGGCTACCAGATCTTTCCCCGCTGGACAGCCACGCTTGGCATGCATTACGCGCTGTAACGATTAACTTGGTCGTGCTTGATAGAACGTAATCGGGCTTGTGTGCACTTCGCGGGCGCGCTGTTGTGCCACGCTGCGTTTCATTTTGCCGACCACGTGCATTTCACAGGGTTTACAGTCGAACACGAGTTTGAGCTTTTCGCTGCCATTGATGAGCATCAATGGTTCCGCCTTGATCGTGCCGTGCACACCGGTGACGCCTTTGGTTTGTTTCGGGCACAGGCTTAAGGAATAACGCACGCAATGTTTGGTGATCATGAGGCTGACCTCACCCTCTTCCTCGTGGCTTTCAAACGCCGCCTCAATGAGTTCTACACCATGTTTAGCATAAAAATCATGGGCTTTTTGATTAAATACATTCGCCAAATAACTTAAGGAATCTTGCGGGTAAGCCACCGGTGGTTCGATGGCGGCGGCACGCGGTAACGGCGACAGTGCCGCTTGGCGAACGACTTCAAGCGCCTCGACGGCTTCGCGGCGCAAGGCGTTGAGGCGGGATGCGGGCACGAACCATGGCTGACTCAAATTCAGCGTCAGTTCATCTAAATGAAAAATCGTGGTACCCAGTTTGCTTAAATTCTCTCGCAGACTGGCATCGCTTCGCGCACCATCGTTAGGAACCAATTTGTCAACCGGCATGTGTATGGTTGCGGCGAGGTTGTCTTCATCAATCAGGGTGAGCGTAAGGCCATCGTGTGTTTCATCCAGCAGCATCGAGAGCATAATGCGCCGTTCGGCGGATTTTTTGTCCATCAGCCGCTGCCAGTTCATATCACGATTGCGATTCAGTGCCGTGCCGACGCGCAAGTGACGCAATTCACCGATCGGGTCCTTGGGGACCACACGCCAGCGATGCTCACTCAGCTTTTCTGCGGTATTGATCGCCATGCCGACGAGCTCGTTATGCAGATCGAAATAACACAGGCCGTCGCCATTATTAAGCGTCGCCGTCGATTCGAGCTCAACCGAATCGTTAAGAATTTTGGCCACATGCCCAATGGCAATACCGGGATTTTTGGGCGAATCGAACGCACCGATATCTTCTTTACGGCCTTGCACGAAATAATCGCTGGCGGCACGGTTAAAGTTTTGCTCAGGATTGGGCGTAAACAAAAACGTACTTTTACCACTCGATGCGGTGGATAAATCACTGCGCTGTTCAAGCACCTCATCCAGCAATTGACGGTAATGGGCGGTGATGTTTTTCACATAACCCATGTCTTTGTAGCGGCCTTCAATTTTGAAGCTGCGAATACCCGCATCCACTAAAGCCGCAATATTCGCACTTTGATTGTTGTCTTTCAGCGAAAGCACATGCTTATCGTGCGCAATCACACCGCCCGCCGCATCGGCGACTTGATAGGGCAGGCGACAGGCTTGGTTACATTCACCGCGATTGGCACTGCGGCCCGTGTGAGCTTCACTGATGAAACACTGGCCGGAATACGCCACGCACAATGCGCCGTGCACGAAAAATTCGAGGGGTACATCAGTCATTGCGCGCACGGCACGGATTTGATTGAGGTCAAGCTCGCGCGCCAACACGAGTTGCGAGAAACCGACATCCTGTAAAAAGCGGGCTTTTTCGGGCGTGCGGATGTCGCATTGCGTGCTGGCGTGCAACTCAATGTCGGGTAAATCGAGTTCGAGCAAGCCCATGTCTTGAATGATAAGTGCATCAACGCCCGCATCAGCCATCTGCCGAATCAGTTTACGCGCGGGTTCGAGCTCGTCATCACGCAAAATCGTGTTCAGCGTCACGAAAATACGTGTATGAAAGCGATGCGCGTACGCCACCAAACGTGCAATGTCGGCGACTGAATTATCTGCGCTTTTGCGTGCGCCAAAACCCGGCCCACCGATATACACCGCATCGGCACCATGGTTAATGGCCTCAATGCCAATATCGGCATCGCGGGCGGGGGAAAGTAATTCAAGTTGATGGTTGTGCATAGGTTATCCCCGCATCCCAATGCCACGATTAAATAAACGCAAAGTAAATGCATAAAGAATCACAATAGACACACCCAGAATAAGATAACTGCTATAAACCGGAACATCACTAATACCCAACATGGCATACCGAAAACCGTTAATGACATATAAAATAGGATTAAATAAGGAAACCTGTTGCCAAAATGGCGGCAACATATGAATTGAATAAAATACACCGCCTAAATAAGTGAGTGGGGTTAAAATAAAAGTCGGCACGATGGTGATATGATCAAAACTATTGGCGTAAATGGCATTAATCATACCACCCAAGGAAAACAAAGCCGACGTGAGTATCGCGACCAATAATAAAGCCCATAGATCGTGTACTTCAATGTGCGCGAAAAAGACAGCAACCAAGGTCACTGCCGCACCCACTGAAAGGCCACGCGCCACGCCGCCCGCCACATACCCCAGAATAATCAACCAGTACGGCATCGGCGATACGAGCAGCTCTTCAATGTGCCGTGCAAATTTGGCCCCATAAAACGAAGACACCACATTCGCGTAACTTTGGGTGATCACCGACATTAATATCAAGCCCGGTACGAGATAACTGATATACGAAACCCCATCAATTTCACCCACCCGGGGACCAATCAAATGACCGAATACAATAAAATACAACGAGGTCATAATCATCGGCGGCAGGATGGTTTGCAGCCAAATTCGGCCAAACCGCAACACTTCGCGCGTGAGCAGCATGTTAAAAGCATTAAACATTTGCCGGATAGTCATCCCCGCCGCGGGTTGCGGGCATTGACCGGAAATAGGGAGTTGGGGTTGCGGATTCATTCAGGCGCCTCTGTACTGTTTTGAACCAGCTTGAGAAAGAGCTCCTCCAGCCGATTGGTTTTGTTTTTCATGCGAAGTACTTCAATCCCATGGCCGCGCAGTACATCAAAAACCTCAGATAAGGATTGCTCTTTGGCTAAATCGATCTCAATGACTTCGGGTTCAATCAAACGCGCATCCATCACCGGTAAATGCGGCAGGGAATTCATGGGTTTATCGCAGTACAGAACAAAGGTTTCTTGCGCCACAGTACTTAATAAGTGCCGCATATTGGTATTTTCGATAATCCGTCCTTCATTAATAATGGCGATATTCCGACACAGCTGTTCGGCTTCTTCCAAATAATGGGTGGTGAGAATAATCGTAGTACCTGCTTCATTGATGTCGGTTAAAAATTGCCACATACCGCGGCGCAGTTCGATATCCACCCCGGCGGTCGGTTCATCGAGAATGAGCAGACGCGGTTCGTGTACCAGCGCGCGGGCAATCATTAAACGCCGCTTCATGCCGCCCGAAAGCTGGCGTGACATGGTTTTACGCTTTTCCCATAAACCCAATTGCTTGAGCAGAATCTCGCTGCGCGCACGGGCTTTTTTCAGGGTTAAGCCATAAAAACCACCCTGATTAATCACCACCTCTTCCACCGGCTCGAACTGATTAAAGTTGAACTCTTGCGGCACGATGCCAATTTGCATCTTGACCCAGTTACGATCGACGTCTAAATCGTGACCAAATACCTTCACGAGGCCACTGGTTTTATTCACCAGTGAACACAACACGCCAATCGTGGTGGATTTACCTGCGCCGTTGGGGCCAAGCAGGGCGAAAAAATCACCGGGCTCAATGGTTAAATCAATGCCTTTAAGTGCCTCGGCACCACTGGCATAGGTTTTGGTGAGATGATGAATTTCAACGGCAGGAATCATAGTCGTTAGGTTTCGATATTAAGAGGTTCGGGCAGCGGGCAGGTGCCAATGATAGACGATACCCAAGCCGCGCACGACCAAAGCCACCATAAAACCCGACATCAACGCAAGAACCGGTTGATGCAACACAGTGGCAAACACCACATACACCACACCGCCCAGCAAGGCCGCGCTGGCGTAGATTTCCCGATGCAAGAGGAGCGGCGGCTCGCCCGCCAGCACATCGCGGATCAAGCCGCCAAACGCGGCAGTCATCATCCCCATAATGATGGCGATAAACGGATTGGTACCGCTGGCGAGTGCAATTTGCACCCCCAGCACGCTAAATGCCGCCAACCCGACCGCATCGGCCCACAGCAACCAGGAAAGCCGCCGATGCACATACTGCAAAAAATAAAACGTGGCCAGCGCGCTGGCCACACAAATGGCAATGTACTCCCAGTGCAACACCCAAAATACGGGGCGCGCCAGAATCAAATCCCGCAGGGTGCCACCGCCGATGCCGGTGACGGTCGCTAAAATGGCAAACCCCATCCAATCCATCCCTTTACGCGCCGCAACCAATGCGCCGCTGATCGCAAAAACGATCGTGCCGAAATAATCCAAACCCCGCAATAAATCGGCAAGCACCACAGTCGATATCCCTTCAAAAACAGAATCCCGAGAAAAACACTCAGACGAAGAACCCAACACAATTTGCTATTGTATGCGAATGATTCACTGCCCCGCGCACCTGTTTTGTTTGTGAGAATACTTAATGACTCATTCGCTACTCGCCAATGCCCGCTTGTTCGATCCCGATCTCATTCGTCGTTATGACAAATCCGGCCCACGCTATACCTCTTACCCTACGGCGGTGCAGTTTCACGATCAATTTGGCGAAGCCGAGTATCGATCCGCTGCCGAACGTTCCAATACGGCCGGTGGCCCGCTGTCGATCTACACCCACATCCCGTTCTGTGACACGGTGTGCTACTACTGCGCCTGCAATAAAGTGGTGACTAAAGACCGCAACCGCGCCCAACCGTATGTTGATGATGTGGTGAAAGAACTCGAATTACAGGGGCGATTATTCAGCGAAGGGCGCGTGGTTGATCAGCTGCACTGGGGGGGCGGCACACCGACGTTTTTATCCGATGCGCAAATGCACGACATTATGACCGCCACTGGACAGAATTTTCAGCTAAAAACCAACGACACCGGTGAATATTCAATCGAAATCGACCCGCGAGAAGCCGATGCCCACACCATCGCCGTGTTGCGTGAACTGGGGTTTAACCGCATTAGCTTGGGCGTACAAGATTTCGACGAGCGCGTGCAAGAGGCCGTTAATCGCATTCAAAGCATTGCGGAAACGCAGGTTGTGGTAGATGCCGCCCGCGCAGAAGGCTTTCATGGCGTGAGTCTGGATTTAATTTACGGCCTGCCCTTCCAAACCACTGATTCTTTTATGCGCACGCTCGATACCGTGATTGAGATGGCACCCGATCGGCTCTCGATCTTCAACTACGCTCACCTGCCCACCCGCTTCAAGCCCCAACGGCGCATCAATGCCACCGACCTTCCGAGTGCCGCCGAAAAACTCGCCATCTTGGGCGGCAGCATTGAACGCTTGCAGGACGCGGGCTATGTATTGATTGGCATGGATCACTTCGCCAAACCCAATGATCCGCTGGGGATTGCCCAGCGCAATGGCACGCTGCACCGCAACTTTCAGGGTTATTCGACCCATGCCGAATGTGACATGGTGGCGGTGGGCGTATCGTCGATCAGCCAGGTGGGTGGCGCATTTAGCCAAAATACCAAAGATTTGATGGCCTACCACGAAGCCGTTTCAACGGGGCGATTACCCATTGAGCGGGGTTATGTACTCACCCCGGAAGATCATCTGCGCCGATTTGTCATCAGCGAAATGATCAGCCATTTTCATTTGGATTTTTCTGCCATAGAACAGCGTTTCGGCATTCACTTTGCCGAGCATTTCGCCGCCGCACTGACCGAACTTAACCCCATGGTGGCCGATGAGTTGCTGCGACTCAACCCACAGTCGCTTGATGTGCTTCCGCGAGGCCGCCTCTTGATTCGCAATATCTGCATGGCCTTCGACGAATACTTAAGCCCCGAGGGGGCGCAACGATTTTCAAAGGTAATTTAACAGACGGCGACATCCATGGCGGTCAATGACCGCTAATTGCCACTCACGCCGAACCGGCGGAAATACCCCATCACCCGATCCGACAGCCCCGTGAGGAGTGGCTTGACGGACTGGGCGACCGAATGCCGCTTTTGAAGCTCGGGTTGGGTTTGCAACACGTGGTGGTAATCCAGCGCCGACTGCACGTTTTTCACAAAGGTACCAACATGCCCCGGCTTGGGGTGGAAGCGGAACACTTGGCCCTGGTTAATCAGCTCAACCAACAATTCATAATCACGCAACTGAGTCAGCACAATCGTGACCAATTGCGGGTGCGATTGTTTGAGTGCCTTAATTGCGCCCACATGGCTTGCTTGGCCATCCTGCACATCGGTAACAAGCACACCAATGTTCTGCGTACTCAGTAGCTCCAGTGCTTCATCCAAATTTCGCGCCCAATGCAGCGGGTTATTCGGTGGCGTAGCACGTTTGACCAACTCATACGCCGCAGGGTCACGGTCAAGCAGCAAAATGCCGGGGCATGCTTCCGGCACCTCGGCGACCTCGGCCATCACGGGATTCTGGCCGGACTGCGCCCGCCGCGCAGCAGCGGTAAAGTTTAATTCAGCGACATGCGCCGCGGCCCGTACATCGGCGCGAATCTGTTCGGTATCCCACGGTTTCTGCAAAAAACGGAAAATCTCACCTTCATTCACCGAACCGATCACAGCGGCGAGATCTGCATAACCCGTCAACAGTAAACGCATCGTATGAGGGGACGCCTCACGAATACCACGTAGCACTTCGACGCCCGGCATCATCGGCATGCGTTGGTCAGAAATCACCACCGCCACAGGCTGCGCCTGGACAAGGCGAATGGCTTCATGGCCATCGTCGGTGGTTAGCACATTAAATTCATTGCGGAACAACATCTTAAGTGACCGCGTAATCCGCGTCTCGTCATCGACCAATAATAAAGTGGGTTTGAGATTGTGATCAATCATGTCGGGTTCCTCGGTAATCGCCTCTTAAGCTGAACGGGCCAATACGGGCTCATCAGTCAATAATTCTTCAGGGGGTGAGGGCATCCGTGCGGTGGGGGTATCTGGAGTACTTTGGGTGGTAGGGCTTGTTATCGGCAGACTAATTTCAAAACGGGTGCCCACGCCTTCTTTGGTGGCCAGGCGAATATCTCCGCCGTGATCTTTAATAATGCGATAACTGATCGATAAACCCAGCCCCGTGCCTTCACCGACTTTTTTTGTGGTGTAGAACGGTTCAAAAATGTGCGCCACATGCGCAGCGGGAATACCACTACCGTTATCTTCAATACTGATGCATGCAAATTCACCGCGCGTATAGGTACGAATCAAGAGCTTGCCTTGATCGTGGTCAATGGCTTGGGCGGCGTTGGTCATCACGTTGAGTAGCACTTGATTAATCTGGGATGGCGAACAGGGCACGCGAGGAATGGGCTCGAAACGTTTTTCTATGGTGACTTTATTTTTGAGGTGGTGGTACCCCACCGTGAGTGCAGTTTCGATGTTTTCGATTAAATCCACCTGATCGGTGGCCGCACGATCGACCCGGGAAAAATTCTTCAAGCTCAACACAATGTCGCTGATTTGTTTTAAGCCGAATCGCGCGTCGTTAAACAGCTCGGTTAAATCGGCCAAATCGCTCACCGCATCAAAATCTTGCCGAATCGCGGCAATCGTCTGGATACGTCCTTCTATATCGTGTGGTTCTGCCGTCTCGCTTAACAGCCCTTCAAACAACCCATCGTATGCCTCGACCAGCGTGTGAATCTGGCCAAGCATTTCTTCAGCCATTTGCACGTTATTCCCCACATAACCCAGTGGCGTATTAATTTCATGCGCCACGCCAGCCACCATCTGCCCCAAGGCGGCCATTTTTTCGGACTGCACCAAGTGCGCCTGCGAGGCTTTAATTTCTTGATTCGCATGGGCCAATGCCTGATTTCGTTGACCTAAACGCTGCTCCACCAATTTGAGCACATCGGCCACATAGCCCAAACCCGCATAGCGACCATCGACTTCAACAAACACAAAGTCCTCGATAATGGGTGTGCGAATTTGGCTCGTCACCGCAGAAATAACCTTGGTCGTGGATTCAGCCAACGAAACAATAATTGGCAGCGGATTCATAAAATTATGGATCGGCCGTTTGCCGTATAAATCGCGGGAGTATTTGTTCAGTAACAACTCCATTAAGGCGTGGCGACTCATCAGGCCAATCGGTCGATGATCTTCATCCACGATGGCCAACGACAACATACGTTCAAAGCCGCCTGCCTGAAAACGCTCGGTAACTGCAGTGAGCGACATATCTGCAGTGAGGGGGGGAACGGGATCAAGCAGCGCACGCAAAGGGGATGACATCAGGAGCACTCACTGAGTTTTAGGAAGCGTGTACCCTAGATTTATTTCATGACAATTTCATGATGAGCGGTCGACTTAACCCGCCACGCAAACGGCCATTGCTGTGGGCGGTATCCACGAACCTGCCCGTTGAGCAGTTCAAGCGCGCCCATATTTTCGGTATTCAATACCGCAATCCCCGCGTCGTGATACCGCCGTACCACCGACGGATGCGGATGGCCAAATTGATTGAGTGCACCCGCGCTAATCAGGGCAATACGGGGCTGAACTGCGGCTAAAAATTCAGGAGAAGATGAGGTTTTCGAACCGTGATGCGGCACATATAACCAATCGGATTTCAGCACATGACGGCTAATCAAATCCCGCTCGGCACGCGCTTCAATGTCGCCGGTTAACAGCAAGCTGCCGCTGTGATCTTGCACCTGTAACACGCAAGAGCGGTTGTTATCACCCGTGTCTTCATCCCAACCCGCTCGAGCCTGATACAGTGTGAAACGCACGCCATCCCACACCCACTCCCTGCCATCTTCACAGGGTTCTGACGGCATTTCTCCCAACGGCTGACCGCTGATTACAGGCGTAGCGGGATATGCCTTTAGCACGCGGGCCAAACCACCCGCATGATCACGGGCATGATGGCTAATCACAATCTGATCCAGCCTACCAGCGTGCAACGCGCGCAGGGCGGGCAGCACCGTGCGCTCCCCCGCATCGCTCGCACCAAAAGCGGGCCCTGCGTCATACAGTAGCGTATGCCGCGCGGTCTGAATCACGACCGCCAACCCCTGCCCCACATCAAGCAACCAACTATGCGCATGTCCCTGTGCTATCGTCGCAGGCCGATACAACACGGTAGGCAAACACAAGAGCAGCCCCCAATAGCGCGCCGGCCACGTGCGCGGCATCAACAGCCAAGCAATGCCCACGACCGCCAACCCAATAGACCAGCCTACCGGCGCCGCCACTTGGCTCGGGGGAAAGCCGTGCTCCAGCCAGGCCAATACCGAAAACAAACCCTGCGATAACAGGTTAATCAGCCCCATGATCGCGCTCGCCACGGCGGGCAGCCAGGTGACGAATACCATCACCAGCAGTGCCAGGGGGGTAATCACGAACGTAATCAGCGGTACCGCCAATAAATTTGCCGGTAGTGACGACCATGCCACTCGATCAAACATCCACCAAACCCACGGCAACAAAGCCAAGGTCAAAATAATTTGCAGGCGCAGGCCATCACGCCAAAAATGCAGCACAGGGCGATGCTGTAGCCACAACAGCATAATCAGCACCGCACCAAACGATAACCAAAACCCTGCTGTGAGCACACCAAACGGTTCAAGCAACACCACGCCCATCAGTGCGACCAACCACAAATCGAGTAACCGCCAAGGCCGCCCCAACAGCAAACCCATCAACAGAATGCTCATCATAAACGCGGTGCGCTCAGTGGGCACCGACATGCCCGCCAGCAAGGCATAACCCCACGCCGCGATGACCGCCACACCGGCTGCCACTTGTCGTGCAGGCAGGGCTTCACAAAAGCGGGTTCGCGCCCAAAGCCCACCCGCCAGCCAGGCAAACAACCCGGCCACCATGCCCACATGCAGGCCAGAAATGGCCAGTAAGTGATTGGTCCCTGTCGACAGCAAAGTTTCCCAATCGGCTTCACCGAGAAAATCGCTATCCCCCATGGTGAGCCCCAACAACAAACCCCGACCCCGATCAGGCACACCGTTCGTTTCGGAGATGCGCAAGAGATCAGCACGCCACTGCGACCGAATCGCGGCTAGATGGGCGACAAATCCCGCACCCACCTGCGCCACCGGTTCGGGCGCCCCCCGAACGCTGCCCGTGGCGACAATGCGCTGCGAAAATAACCAGCGTTCATAGTCAAAACCGCCGGGATTCACGCTGCCATGGGGTGGCTTTAACCGCACATTGAACAGCCAAATCTGCCCACCGCGATAATCCAGGGGAGTACGGGCATAATCGCCCACGCGCAGGCGCTGCCCCGGCTGGAAACTTTGGCAGGCCGCCGCACTGGCTTCGTGTTCGACACGGTTAATGCTCAAGAGGAGTTGTTGCGCGTTGGCGCCGGGGCGGGGCAAGCCCTCAATCGTTGCGATAATGCGGCAACTGAGCGGCGCGGCCGATGGCGGTGGCACGCTGCGCACAAATTCGCTGATATGCGCTAACGACCACCCCAAACCACTCAGTAATGCCAGAAAAGGGATGAGCCAATGCCAAAAATGCGCAATAGCGGGTTGTTGCTGAATGCGAATAATCAGCAGAATCAGCAACCCCAAATTTAATACCGCCACAGGAACGGTCAGTAAATAGGTTTCGTGGACAAGCCACTGGAGCGCGGTGGCAAGCCCAGCGGTGAACCTCAAGCCAAGTTCAGGCCAACCCACAGGCACACCCATCGGCGCCCACGGCCAGAGCCACGCCAGTAACGCGCCTGAACACCAAGTCACCAACCAAAACGAATTGAGATGTTGGGTATCAGTTGCCTGTGCGGGGATCACGTTCATACCCCTACGTTCCGGCCTTTAGTTTTTTAGCCGAAAAGCCATCCCGCCGCCCGGCAAGCGCTCAATGGTAAAACGTTCACTCAATTGCTGCACCGATTCGGATGCGCCCAAAATCAGAACACCATTGGGCTGAAGCGCATTGGCCAATTGTTCAATGATTTTCATCTTGGTTTCCCGCGAAAAATAAATCAGCACGTTGCGGCAAAAAATGAGATCGAACCGACCCAGCGCCGACACAGGATCCAAAAGATTCGCAACTTGGAACCGAACGCGCCGCGTGATTTCACTTTTCAGTTGCCAACCGTGTTCTACCCGGTCAAAAAATTGGTGTTTGCGGGCTGCCGATAACCCCCGCCCCAGCGATAAATCATCGTACATACCCAATTTTGCCTGTTCCAAAATACGGGATGACAAGTCGGTAGCCACGATTTCAACCGGGAAAGGCAGGTTCCTTTCACTGGCTAACATACTGATGGAATAAGGTTCCTGCCCCGAGGAACAAGCCGCCGACCAAATGCGCACTGAACGCTTCCGCGCGGCCTCGGCTTCGGGTAAAAACACATCACGCAGTGCGGCAAAGGGGTACTCATCCCGAAACCAGAGAGTTTCATTGGTGGTCATCGCCTCAATCACCGCTTTTTCCAGCGCGGGTTCATGGCGATGGAGCAGCCGTTCCACCAACTCATCCATCGAGGGAATCTGCAGCTCGCGTAACACGCGGCTCAAGCGGGTTTCAACCAGATACCGCTTATCGACACTGAGCAGAATGCCACTGTGTTGCTCCAACAGCGCGCAGAATTTCTGATAGTGCTCTGGGCTCATCCCTACACCGATTCTGCCAAATGTTTTGGTCGATTCTTGAGCGCTTCGGCCACAACCCGAGCCAGATCATCGGGATGAAATTTCGCAATGAACCGATCCGCCCCCACGGATTTCACCATGGTCTCGTTAAACACACCACTTAATGAGGAATGCAGAATAACGTACAGCGATTTGAGCCGCGCATCGCGCCGGATCTGCGTGGTAAGCGCATAGCCATCCATAATCGGCATCTCAATGTCCGAGATCACTAAGGCGACGCGATCCAACTGCTCCGGTGACTCGTCGGCCCAGCGGCGCAAGAGATCAAAAGCCTCCTTACCATTCGTGGCCAGCACTGTTTCCAGCCCCATTTGCTTCAACGTATTGCGTACCTGATTGCGGGCAACCAATGAGTCGTCCGCAACCAGGGCAATGCTGTCCGTCGCTGCCAATCCGCGCACATCGTGCAACACATCGGCAGAAATCTCTTCTTTGGCGCCAACCACTTTCGAAAAAATCTGTTCCACATCAATGATTTCAACCAAAACCTGATCAACGCGCGCCACAGCCGTTAAAAAGTTGGAGGTATTGGTCCCCGTCGGCGGCGGCATCACCTCTTTCCATGAAAGATTCACGATGCGATCGACTGAATGCACCAAAAATCCCTGTACCGCCCGGTTGTATTCGGTAATGATCACAAAGGATTCAGCGACCTGCTCCGGCGTCATGCGGGGATTGCCAATGGCATCCGATAAATCAATAATCGTCATCGTATGACCACGCACATCTGCAATACCGCGCACCGACGAAGCCGCTTTGGGTACCTCAGTGAGCTTGGGGCAACGAATCACCTCACGCACTTTGAAGACATTGATGCCAAAACGTTGGTCATCACCTAAACCGAAGACCAGCAACTCAAGGCGATTATGCCCAGCAAGCTGGGTGCGGGAATCGACTGAAGACATCACATCTTTTTTCACGGCACTGCTCTATAGTTAAGAATTTTGTGGACGAAGTTTACCGTTCTTTTCAGCCGTAATCTCTGCTCAACGATAAACATCAAGTTTTAGCCTTATCGGCACATGGGCGGTGATCTTTAACCGGCGGGCAAATACGATTGAGCTTAAACGCAGCGGTTCCATTCGCCGGTTAACGCGCCCGGATAGCTATCGCTTGTACCAGGTCTTTCATCCTGATCGAAATATACTAAAAAATATATCGCAAGCCGCACGGCTGCGTTTGCCCGCCCAATCAAAAAAACCGAACAGTACGCGCGCCTTGTCAAAAATTTGAAACAAACAACGCGCATGATACTGAATGTTTTTCACTCGGATGCCGCCTTCTTCACCCCCTTTTCGAGCCCCATCATGCTTAAAGAAATTCGCTTCGCGGGTGACTTGCTGATTGAAGCCAGCGCCATCACACCCGAATTCAAAAATGAAGATGTTCTGGCACTATTCTCGCAAAAATCCAGCCTGCAAAATTTACCAGTATTGCTTGACGATGGCCGCCCGCTGGGGCTTATTAACCGCAACTTATTTCACAGCAATATGACCAAGCCCTATTATCCCGAGCTATACAGCCAAAAAAGCTGTATTGCATTTATGGATAAAAACCCGTTAATTGTTGAGGCCAGCCTGCAAATTGAGCAACTGACTGCCTTGGCCGTCGAAACGGGAAACAAGATATTTACCGACGGCTTTATTATCGTCATCGATGGCAAATATCAGGGCATCGGCCAAGTACTCGACCTGATGCACGCCATGACCGAGCTCCAAGCGCGGCAGCATCGCCAATTGATTGAAAGTATTGAGTATGCCAGCGTCATTCAACAATCAATTCTCAACCCGTCCCGGATGGCACTGGATGCGTACTTTCCCGACAACCATTGGTTAATTTGGGCGCCCCGGGATGTGGTCGGTGGGGATATTTTTCATTTCATCCCCACAAATGCAGCGGCGAAGGATGGAACGACTGAGAATGATGGCTTTTTAGCGGTTCTGTTCGATTGTACCGGGCACGGCGTGCCGGGCGCTTTTATGACCCTGATTGCCGAATCAGCGCTGGCCCAAGCGATTGCGACGCACGGCGATCATGATCCGGCGGCGTTACTTGCCGCCATCAATCAGTACATCAAGCGCACGCTCAACCAACATGATAAAGAAACCGGCACCCGCGAAAACTCCGATGACGGGTTGGATGGCATGATTGTTCGTTATGATAAAAATCAACAGCATCTGATTTTTGCCAGCGCGCGCAATCCATTATTTATCATGAAACTAGATCACGATGCGCCGATCGAAATCTTAGCAGGTGACCGCAAAGGCGTGGGTTACGCCAGCACACCGATGAATGCCACCTGGCAAAATCATCTGGTTCCCATTCATCAACCCAGCCGAATTTTCTTGGTCACGGATGGCGTCATTGACCAAGTGGGCGGAGTTAAAAAAATTGCGTTCGGCAAACGTCGCTTATGCCATGTACTGGCCGACGTTCGCCATGCAGATGTGCCAACACAGCAAGCCGCCTTCGTTAAATCGTTTGCGGATTATCAAGGACAGCAAAGTCGGCGGGATGATGTCACCTTGCTGGCGCTTGATCTCATCCCGAATCCCACCTAATTTCACATTATTCAAGGAAAGCCATACATGGACAATTTCCCCGCGCATGAACCGATTAATCCCTGTTTTCCGGGTTTGGATAGTCATCTGATTTTTTTCTACGCCGGTTATTTTTCACAAAATATCATCAATGCCATTGGCGATGCCGTGCGCTTACGGTTGGAACAATCTGAAACCTCGGGCAGTGTGCGACGCAAGATCTTTTCGACATTTATCGAAATGGCACAAAACATTGTGCATTACTCCAGCGACAGCCTCACACCACTCGACCAAGCGACGCTAGAAATGCGCGCCGGCTCGGTGATGGTGACCCATCTCGATAACACCTTTCACATTATTTGCGCTAACCCTGTAGAAGCTAACTTTGCCGAACAGCTGAAGCCCCTGCTCGAACCCTTGCGCGTCATGTCGACCGAGCAAATTAAAGACGCATATCGCAAGATGCTGCGTACCGAGACCGGCGAGAACAGCAAGGGTGCCGGGCTTGGGTTCCTCACCATTGCCAAAGATAGTTCCACACCAATTGAATATGGGTTCGAACCTGTCGCCAACGGCATGATCATGTTCACCCTTAAGGCCACGATTTAACACGTTTTTACGCATCAGGATTCCGCACATGGAAAAATTTTACTTAGCCGCGACCAGTAATACCCCCGAGGTTGATTTTGACTTCCCCGTACGCCGTCTGCTTTTAAAGGGCGAATCATATCCAGAAAGCGCCGCTGCTTTTTATGGCGATATTCTTGCCAAAACCGACCAGTTTATCGGTGAGTTAGCGCGCGAAACGGTACAAGTCAGCGTGCAACTCAATTACTTCAATAGCTCCAGCACTAAAATGCTGTTCAGCCTTTTTGACCGACTGAATCAAGCGGCAGAAGAAGGCAATACCATTGTGCTGGATTGGCATCACGATATTGATGATGAAACCATCCTCGAGTTTGGTCTTGAGCTCGCCGAAGATTTTCCTTCCATCGATTTTAACGCCCAAGCAATTGAATCCTGATGGATAGTCAACCCCAATCACCGCCCGATTTATTTGAGCGGGAAAAAACCGTGTTGGAACGCGCCATGCGGGTGCATGGCGATCCCTCACCGGCCGTGGTGCATTTCGCTTTGGCGGAGTTGATTGCAGAATATGAACGCGTGATTCGCGATATGCGCCGGGTGATTAGTCACTCCGACCGCACCGAACTGGAACTCAATATCGCCAATCAACGGTTAAGAGAGCTCACCGAAGCACTCACATTCCAAAATCGGCATGATGGATTAACCCGTTTGCTGAACCGCAACACGCTGATCTTTGAGGCCGAGCGCCTGCTCAAGCAGGCCCCCGTTGCGTTGATTCTGCTCGACATCGATCACTTCAAACAAGTGAATGACCGCTACGGCCACCCAACAGGCGATAAAGTTTTAACGGGGCTCGCTACCGCACTCAACCACCTTGTCAAAACGCCGAGCTTTTGCGGCCGCCTGGGGGGTGAAGAGTTTGCCGCAGTCATTCCAACCGAGCATATTCGTGAAGCCATTGTGATCGCCGAACACTTGAGCAGCCACATCCGTGACTTACGCTGCGCGCCTGAAGCCGGGTTGCGGATTACCGCATCATTAAGCGTGACGGTCGCACAGGCCGGTGTCTCCTTTGAAAAACTCTACGTTTGCGGCGACGATGCCTTATATCGCGCCAAACACAATGGTCGAGATCGTATTGAAATTGTATGGCGTCTGTTAGAAACCACTTGATCCAAATGGAATAATTTCTCGCTTCCAGTATTCATGGAGCGACCTGCTATCATGGTTCACATGCACTGGGCATGATTCAAATTTACTTAGGCGATCCATGACTCGTTACTCTAAAACCCAATTTAATTGGCTGTTTTCGGCACTTTTATTCTCCTCATCAACTACATATGCCATTGATTTTAAAGAATGTGGCAACATAAAGGCCGATTCATCCCGTTTAGCCTGTTACGATGCACTGGTCCATCAAAAGCAGATTCTGCGCACCGAACACGAAACTATCGTTTCCAAAGAGAACATCACAACCAGTAGTCACGACAAACCCAGTAGCCAGCGCGGCAGTGAACCTGGCGTATTAACCCAACGAATTCACGATGAACGCGCAGCACAAAACAACCCGTTTCTCATCAAAGCCTACAAACCAAACTACATTTTGGTTGCAACGTATACACCCAGTAATTTAGATAATTCTGTGTACGGCTTTAACCCACAGCATGCTGAAGCCAAGTATCAACTGTCCTTTCAATTTAATTGGTGGGATCAGCCCTTCGGTAAAAATACTGCATTTTATTTTGGTTACACCCAGCTTTCTTTTTGGCAAATGTACAATTCGAACCTATTTGGTTCGTCGGCATCAGCGCCCTTCCGGGAAACGGATTATGAACCGGAAATCGGTCTCGATTTAACCACCAACACCCACTTTGCGGGCTTGGATTTCCGCAAAGTTAGAGCCAGCTTTATCCATCAGTCCAATGGCCAGGGGGGGTTACGCTCACGCAGCTGGAACCGATTGGCCCTGCAAACGGGATTTGAGCGCGGCAATTTCGCGGGTGCAATTCGAGGGTGGTACCGCATCCCGGAAAGCCGCGCCACCGACGATAACCCTGACATTACCGATTATCTCGGCTACGGGGATTTAACCCTCGCTTATAAATTTGGCACAGGAACACTCTCCACCACAATTCGCAATAATCTTAAATCAAATAATCGGGGTTCCATCGAGCTGGATTACAGCTTTCCCTTTAATAAACACATTCAAGGTTATGTGCAATATTACACAGGCTATGGAGAAAGCTTGATTGATTACAACCGTTCAATCAATCGCATCGGCATCGGGTTTGCGCTGACCAATTGGTTGTAAATGTCGCCCTTTGGCACGCCGAGGCAGGTATTTGAGCGTTGGCCAACGCGGCGGCAGAAATTAAAATAGAAACACAACTATTAGCATGCTATCTTTGTATCTGTTCGACATTTGATACGTTGAGATCAAATCAAGACCGGGTTGGAAATTTTTCGCCGCCCATTGATTTCATTGGTGATTAATTCTTCAGATGACCACAAAGCGCGCAATTCAACCCGTGTTTTGCCGGTTTTTCCAGGAATCAGGAGCACTTTTTGGCCATGCGTGACTTTCTCCCTCAGCGCGATTTTGCTATTCAGCCCAAGCTGATCGTTGCCGTGCCTTTGTGTGCGGCCTTGCTCGGTCTCACGGGCTGCGCGGCCGTCGGCCCGAATTTTGTGTCGCCTGCAGCACCGAAATCACCGCAATACACCATCCAGCCCTTGCCCGAAAATACCCAGGCCACACCGAATGTCGCCCAAGGCTCCGCCCAAAAATTTGTCACTCAATCGCAACCGGATTCCGCATGGTGGACGCGTCTGGGCTCAGCCGAACTCACCGCCTTAATTAATCACGGTTTAGCCACCAGCCCAACATTGACTGCCGCAGAAGCCAAATTACGTCAGGCAGAAAAGACCTTTGTCGCGCAGGCCGGTTCATCGCAACTGCCACAGGTAAACGCTAAACTGGGCGCGCAGCGTCAAGGAATCAATAGCTCAAACTTCGGCCAGACGGGGGGCGAGAAGAATTTTAATTTATACAACGCCGGGCTCACTGTCAGTTATAACCTTGACTTGTTTGGTGAAAACCGCCGCGCACTGGAAGCCCTAGCCGCCCAAACCGATTATCAACAGTATCAGTTGCAGGCGGCTCGCCTCACGCTGGCAGGAAATATTGCGATTCAGGCGATCACACAGGCTTTGTTGAATGAGCAAATTAACGCCACGCAATACATCATTAAAAATCAGAATCAACAGCTTGAGCTCATAAAAGCCCGTTTGAATCTTGGCGCCGCAACGCGTAGCGACGTATTAATCCTGCAAAGCCAAATGGATCAAACGCGCGCGACCTTGCCGCCGCTGAAGCTGAAGCGCGCGCAAACCAATCATTTACTGGCTACGCTGACGGGGCAGATGCCCGGCTCTGCGCAGATCCCAACATTTAATCTAGATACCCTCACACTACCGGCACAATTACTCGTCGTTGTGCCCTCTGAATGGGTGCGCGCACGCCCCGACATTCAGGCTGCATCGGCATTGTTGCATGTCGCCACAGCCCAATATGGTGTCGCGGTGGCGAATTTGTATCCGCAAATCAATTTATCGGCCACGCTGGGCTCTCAAGCCATCACCCCCGCAAATTTATTTAATGCCGGTTCGGTTATTTGGAGCTTAATCGGCGGCCTGACCCAACCCGTATTCAATGGTGGACTAAAAGCCGCGAGCGAAGCAGCCCATGCGGCAGTTTCGGCGGCGGCGGCCAATTATCAGCAAGTGGTATTGGATGGCTTGCGCAATGTGGCCGATACCCTGCAAGCCAGCGCCTTGGATGCGGACACCTTGCACGCCCAAGTCGCCGCACAAGAATCGGCACAGCAATCGCTGCGCATGGTTGATCAACAACTCAAGCTGGGTGCGGCCAACTCACTGCAATTGCTGACCGCCCAGCAACAGGTGACCCAAAGCCGTCTGCTCACCTTGACCGCGCGCGCTCAACGACTGGTTGATTCGGTTGCGCTATATCAGGCCATGGGCAGTGAAGACCTGCATTCCGAAAAAATTGATCGCCCGCAGAAACCTGAAGTTGTTGCCCAATCTGCCTCATCAACACATCCTCTCATCAATACCCAGCCGGAGTAAAAACCAGAATGTCTAAAGGCACCCCCTTGCGCATGTTTATCATGCTGTTATTGGTCGCGCTGGTTTTCGGCGGCATCTACGGCTTCCAGCAGTTCCGTAGTCAAATGATCTCCAAAGCCATTCGCGGAGGCGGTATTCCGCCGCAGGCCATTTCAACACTTAAGGTTGAGCCATCCTCCTGGCAAGCTACGGTACAAGCGATCGGCACACTGCGCGCCACGCAATCCACCCAATTGGCGACCGAGGTGAATGGTTTGGTCAAAGCGATTCATTTTGAATCGGGTCAAACCGTGAAGGCCGGACAAATTTTACTCGAACTCAATGCCGATCCGCTCAAGGCGCAACTCGATCAGTTAAAAGCCAATGTGGAACTCGCTCGGCAAAATCTAAAACGGGATCAAGCCCAGCTGAAAATTCAGGCGATAAGCCAGGCAGTGGTGGATAGCGATGCCGCCACGCTAAAAGCGACGTTAGCCCAAATTGAGGCACAAGATGCTTTAATTGCGCAAAAAACACTTCGCGCGCCTTTTGCGGGCAAGCTCGGCATTCGCCAAGTGGATTTGGGACAATATCTCGCGCCCGGTGCCAGTATTGTCAGTTTGCAGCAGCTCGACCCCATGTATCTGGATTTCACCGTGCCGCAAACCGAACTGGATTTAATCCAACTCGGTTCAACCATCACGGTTGATACCAATGCTCTGCCAGGACAAACTTTTACCGGCAAGATCATGGCAATTGAGCCACAAATCAATACCAATACCCGTAACTTAACCGTGCGTGCCGAACTTGCCAATCCCAAGGGCGAGCTGCTCCCGGGTTTATTCGCCACCGCCAAGATCAGTCAAGGCGCGCCGCAAGAATACCTCACGCTGCCGAGCACGGCCATTGCCTACAACCCCTATGGCAGCACCGTGTTTGTCGTCGTGGATAATGGCAAGGATGCGGAGGGCAAACCCAAATTAACCGTCGAGCAACGTGTGGTCACCACCGGCGCCACGCGGGGCGATCAAGTCGCCGTATTAAGTGGCATCAAAGCGGGTGAAACCATCGTCACTGCGGGGCAGATCAAGTTACGCAACGGCGCACCGGTATTCATCAATAACAGCATACAGCCTTCCAATAACCCCAACCCAACCGTAGGTGACGAATGAGTAAAGTCACCGCGGGTATGCGCAAATTTACCGATATTTTTGTCACCAGACCTGTTCTGGCTACCGTCATTAGCTTGGTGCTGCTGGTTCTCGGCATTCGCTCGTTCGGTTTATTACCCATTTTGCAGTTCCCGTATACGCAAAATGCGGTAATTACCGTCACTACCGCTTATCCGGGTGCCGATGCCAATTTGGTGGCGAGTTTTATTACCACTCCGCTCGAAAATTCGATAGCCCAATCCAACGGCATCGATTACATGACCTCAAACAGCACACAGGGTTTGAGTAATATCACGGTTAATTTGCGGCTCAATTATGACCCTGACAAAGCACTCACCGAGATTAATACCAAGGTCAATTCGGTCTTAAATCAATTACCGCCACAGGCACAAAAGCCCACGTTAAACGTGAGTATCGGCCAAACGATTGATGCGATGTATATCGGTTTTTACAGCGATGTATTGCAACCCAATCAAGTCACGGATTATGTCGTGCGCTCCGTACAACCCAAGCTACAAGCGGTTGAAGGCGTACAAACGGCAGAAATCCTCGGGGCGAAAAACTTCGCTTTACGCGCTTGGCTTAACCCGCAAAAACTCGCAGCTGTTGGGCTGACTGCGGCTGACGTCTACACCACATTGGCGGCAAATAACTTTCTTTCATCCAGTGGCCAGACAAAAGGCCAAATGGTCCAAATCAATCTCAATGCCTCAACGGCCTTGCACTCGGTTGACGCGTTTAAAGAGCTGATTTTGAAGCAACAAGGTGGATCCGTCGTTCGTCTGAAAGATGTCGCCACGGTCACACTGGGCGCCGATGATTACGACTCCAGTGTGTCGTTCGATGGTCGTAAGGCGGTATACATCGGAATTCAAGTTGCGCCCGGTGCCAATTTGCTGGATGTCATCAAGCGTGTGCGCGCAGCAATGCCGAATATCGAAGGTCAACTGCCCAACGGCTTGAAAGCCAATGTCGTCTACGATTCAACCAAATTTGTTAATTCATCCATTAATGAAGTGATTAAAACGCTGTTTGAAGCCGTTTTAATTGTTTCGCTCGTGGTTTTTATCTTTTTAGGTTCCTTCCGCGCCGTAATGATTCCGGTGATTGCCATCCCCCTGTCACTCATCGGCACCTTCACCGTCATGCTGATGTTGGGTTACTCCATCAACCTGTTGACGCTACTCGCATTTGTACTGGCGATTGGCTTGGTGGTGGATGATGCGATTATTGTGGTCGAAAACGTCAGTCGTCACCTAGAAGAAGGTGCCAGCCAACGGGATGCGGCCACTCTGGCCGCCCGCGAACTGGCCAGCCCCATTCTGGCCATGACCACGGTGCTGATTGCGGTCTATATTCCGATCGGCTTTATGCAGGGGTTAACCGGCGCATTATTCACGGAATTTGCATTTACCCTTGTCGGTGCAGTAACCATGTCAGCCATTATCGCGCTCACGTTATCGCCGATGATGTGCTCCAAATTACTGCGCGCGCCCAAAAAAGAAGGGGGAAACTGGCAAGATCGCCTGGTTATTTGGCTGGACCACCAATTCAGCCGATTGCACCGCAGCTACGAGCGCAAGCTCGGTGGCGCCTTGAATCATTTGTCCATTATTGCCGTGTTTGTGGTGCTCATGCTGGGCGGCATTTATTTCCTCTATTCAACTTCGATGACCGAACTCGCGCCGCAAGAAGATCAGGGCGTGCTCATTTCCATTGCGTTCAATGCACCCACCGCGACCTTGGCGCAACGCGAGCTCTACAGCCGAGAAGTATTTAAGGATTTCGAGAAATTTCCCGAAACGGCCCATGTGTTCCAGCTCAATACCCCCACCCAAGTGATTAGTGGCATGGTGCTAAAACCGTGGGATGAACGCACGAAAACCGCAACCCAACTTCAACCCGTGGTACAAAAAGACCTGGCACAAATTGCCGGCACGCAAAACGCCGTGTTCCAACCGCCCCCGCTACCCGGCTCACGTGGCCTGCCGATTCAATTTGTGATTACCACCACCGAGCCGTTTGAGCAGCTCTTTACGGTCGCGAATGATTTCCTGCAAAAGGCGCTCAAAACCGGCGATTTCATCTTTTTGCAATCGGATTTACGGATCGATTTACCGCAGACCACCGTGGTGATTGATCGCAATATGGCGGCACAACTTGGTGTAAACATGCAAGATATTGGTTCGGCCTTGTCTGCCATGCTGGGTGGTGGTTATGTGAATTATTTCGAACTATCCGGACGAGCATACAAAGTGATTCCGCAAGTCGAACAACAATTCCGACTGAATGCAGATCAACTGAAAAATTATTATTTGCGCACCACCACAGGGCAAATGGTACCGCTCTCGACCGTGGCCAAACTGGAGACAAAAGTCCAGCCGGAGTCTATTAATCACTTCCAACAGCTCAACACCGCCACAATTCAAGGGGTGAATTTCCCCACAACGCCGCCAGGGTTAGCGCTGGAAAAACTGACCCAATTGGCGAAAGACACCTTGCCGGTGGGCTATGGTTATGATTATTCTGGCCCCTCACGGCAATTTGTCCAGGAATCAGGCGGCATGGTGCTCACCTTTTTCTTCGCTATCGTGATTATTTATCTGGTGCTTGCCGCACAGTTTGAAAGTTTTCGTGATCCGGTCATTATTCTTGTTTCAGTGCCGCTATCCATTGCGGGCGCCCTCATCTTTATTAATCTGGGCATTGGTCGAGCCACGCTGAATATCTACACCGAGGTTGGTTTAGTCACGTTAATTGGATTGATTTCAAAACACGGAATTTTAATCGTGGAATTTGCCAATAACCTGCAACGGACAGGGTTAGCCAAACGCAATGCCATTATCAAGGCCGCCGGTTTACGCTTACGCCCGATTTTAATGACCACCTTTGCGATGGTGCTCGGTGTGGTGCCGCTGATTATGGCGACAGGCGCAGGGGCAGTCAGCCGGTTTGATCTGGGTTTGGTTATTGCCAGCGGTCTGGGCATTGGCACACTATTTACCCTGTTTATCGTGCCGGGTGTCTATATGCTGCTGGGTCACGATCTGCATCGGCATCAACATCACGACAAAACGGCAGAAGTGCCTTAATCCAAGACAGAGTAACCCGCATCGACCACGGGCAGGTCGGATGTGGGGTTTAACAGGGTGATGGCACGTTGCATTGGTTTGCACCCGCATTTTAATGAGGCCGAACAATTGGCTCACTTGGGTTTTCCAGCCATTTTTATGGCTGAGTTTTTCAAACCACTATTTTCCCGTTAGCCGTACCGGATCAAGTAACCGCTTGAGCTCCGCTTCGGGAATATTCGTCATTTCAAGCGCGACGTCTAAAACAGCACGCCGCTCTACATAAGCGCGTTTGGCAATTTTCGCACCCAACTCATACCCAATCACTGGATTTAACGCCGTCACCAAAATGGGATTCATGCCTAATGTCGCATCAATCCGCGCTTGATTCACCGTAAAGCCGGCAATCGCTTTGTCGCTGAGTAACCGCATGGAGTTGCCGAGCAATTGAATCGATTGCAACAAATTATTGGCAATCAGGGGGAGCATCACATTCAGTTCAAATAAACCAGATTGCCCGGCCAAGGCAATGGCCAGATCAAAACCCTGCACTTGAACCGCTGCCATCGCAACGGCTTCAGGTACCACGGGATTCACTTTACCGGGCATAATCGAGCTGCCGGGTTGCAAATCTGGTAAATTTATTTCACTCAGACCCGCCAAAGGGCCCGAATTCATTAAGCGTAAATCATTGGCAATTTTGGTTAGCACAATAGCCAGACCCCGAAGTGCCGCCGAAAAAGCTACCGGCTCATCTTGCGCGGCCAAGCCCGCAAACGCCCGAGGCATCAAACGATACGTACCGCCCGTTGCAGCATTCAGCGCCGTAATAAACGCATCAGCAAAACCCTCAGGCGCGTTCACCCCGGTACCCACGGCAGTGCCTCCTTGAGGTAAGGCACGCATCCGTTCAAGCGCCTGTTCAAGGCTAAGCTTTGCCCCACGCAAATGATCGACATAAGCCATTAAACTTTGATCAAACCGAATCGGCATCGCATCCATCAAATGCGTTCGGCCCATTTTCGTCATCCCCGCCAAAGACTGCGCCTTCATTTCGAGGATGTGTAGAAGATGGTCTAGTGACGGCAGCAGGTTTTTACAGGCAGACTCAACCGCCGATACCCGAATCGTGGTTGGAATCACATCATTCGAGCTCTGGCTCATATTGACATGATCATTGGGGTGAACAATGAACCCCGCCTGCGCCGCCAGGTTTGTAATGACCTCATTGGCATTCATATTCGTACTGGTGCCCGAGCCGGTCTGATAGACATCAACGGGGAACGCGTCCCGGTGCGCGCCCAAAATAATCTGCGAACTGGCGGCGATAATCGCCTGCCCTATTTCATCAGATAATACGCCCAAGACCATATTGGCTTGCGCACACGAGGATTTTACCCGCGCAAGCGCCTGAATAAACTCAGCGGGCAAAGGCAGGCCACTGATTGGAAAATTATCGACAGCACGCTGAGTTTGTGCACCCCAGAGCGCATCGACAGGTATAAGAACAGGCCCAATACTGTCCCATTCGGTACGAAAAGAATGTGTCATAGCAACTTTAAAAGGAAGTGAGTTAGCGAGTAATTCCACGTTCGCTTGAACGAATAAAATCGAGCATCTGCTGCAAAGCAGGCTCAGTTTCTGCTGCCTGCTCGAACTCAGCCCACATCATATCGTCACCCTGCTTTTTAACCAGCTGCCGGAAGCAACGATTAAGCAAGGCAATCGTTTCAACGGAAAAATTGCGACGCTTAAGCCCTTCTTTATTCAAACCAATTGAACGTGCGCGCGCACCATCCGCCATCACAAAAGGGGGGACGTCTTTCGATAGCTTGCTGAATCCCCCAATAAAGGCGTGCGCACCAATTCGGCAAAATTGATGGGCCACAGCAAATCCACCCAAAATTGCGTAATCCCCAACCGTGACATGCCCCGCAAGGGATGCCGCGTTTGCAAGAATGACATAATCACCAATGTGACAATCGTGCGCAATATGTGCATAGGCCATAACGAGGGTATCTGAACCGATATGGGTGGTACCCCCCCCCCCCTCCGTACCCCGATGAATAGAGGAAAATTCACGAATCTGATTACGATCACCGATCTCAAGGATCGAATACTCTCCATGAAACTTGAGATCCTGCGGAATTTCACCCAGCACCACATGCGAAAAAATATGATTTTCTTGCCCGATCCGGCAAGGGCCTTTGATCACAGAATGACTGTCAATCCGGGTATTTGCCGCAATCTCTACGGCACCCTCAATCACCACGAATGGCCCTACCCGCACGGAAGGATCAAGTGTCGCTTCTGGGGAAATAATGGCCGTTGGGTGGATCACGCCGACACTTCCTTGGCCACGCATTTGATCAATGCCTTGGCCGCCAATTCGTCACCCACATGCGCTTCACACTGGAATATACCCATGCCCCGCACGAGCCGCTTAAGCTCTACACGAATCATGAGTTGATCACCCGGTTCAACAACCCGCCGGAAAGAGACATCGTCCAGCCCCACCAGCATGTATAAAGAATCCGGATTGGGCACCCCCCCTTGGCTACTAAAAGCCAGAATACCCGTGGCCTGCGCCATCGCTTCAGTAATCAAAACACCCGGCATAATGGGACGCACGGGAAAATGCCCTTGGAAAAAGGGCTCATTAAACGTCACATTCTTGAGGGCAACCAAATATTCATTTGGGGACCAGTCAATGACCCGGTCAATCAGTAAAAAAGGGTATCGATGGGGCAAGAGATTCATAATATCTTGAATCATAATTGTATTTTTTGCAGTCACAAAACTTCCTCATTCGGATTTTGGAAGGCATTAAGACGAAGCTCTAAAGCCTGAACTCGATGCGCTATTCGATCAAGTTGTTTAAATCGAGCGGCATTTTTATGCCAGCGTTCATTGGTATCGAGCGGTGTTCCCGCAGAATAAACACCCGCTTGAGAAATCGAACGCGTCACCATCGACATGCCCGTCACGTGCACACCATCTGCAAGCGTTAAATGCCCCGCAAGGCCCACACCACCACCCAAAGTACAGTGCTTTCCAACGACACTGGAACCTGCCAAACCGGCGCAGCCGGCAACCGCCGAGTGTTCGCCTATTTCTACGTTGTGCGCGATTTGAATGAGATTGTCTAACTTAACCCCATTCGCAATCCGTGTATCATCCAAGGCACCCCGATCAATCGTGGTATTGGCGCCAATATCGACATCATCGCCGATAATGACTCGCCCCAATTGCGGCACCCTGCGCCATCTACCCTGATCATTGGCCAAACCAAATCCATCGGAACCAATAACGACACCGGGTTGAATCAAGCAGCGTGCGCCGATTTCACAGTCATCCAGAACAGTCACTCGTGCAACCAATTCGGTATCCTCACCGATATGGACATTTTGTCCCAAAATTGTTCCTGTACCGACGACAGCACCCGCAGAAATCAGACAATTCGCACCAATGACCGCCAATGGGCCGATAACCACATTGGGGGCTAGTTTAACGGTGGGGTGAATAACTGCTGAGGCATCAACCCCAGAATATGCGTTCTGGCGGGGGTACATCCATTCCACAATATCAATGAAAGCAAGCTGAGGGCTGGGAACGCAGATTAAAGTTGCCTGCTCAGGCATTAAACTGATGTCTGCAGTCCGACACAAAATCGTACCCGCTTGACTCTGCTGGGGATTCACCCCCCGTCGAGGGCCGCTGAAATAGGCTAAGTCACGTGAAGTAGCAGAACCCAGTGAGGCCACACTGAGCACGCGACGCTCTGCGGAACCGAGCAGCGATGCGGACACATGGTCAGCAATTTCTGCGGCGGACAACCCATTGCGGGGGTTAATCTGCATTCAGTCATCCAATAAGTGATTATGGAAAAATAAGCTGCTACTTACCGCTTTTCGCATCCTGTTGAAGTTTTGCCAGAACTTCATTGGTAATATCAACTTGTGGCGCGGCATAAACAACACCTTCTGCCAAAACCAAATCATAACCACTTGATTTCGCCACATCTTTAATCGCACTCAGAACGACACGTTGTAACTTACCCAACTCTTCATTTTTGCGCAGATTCAGATCATCACGGAAGTTACTCTGCATGCGCTGCAAATCACGCAGTTGACGATTAAGTTCCTGCTCTTGTTTGGAACGATCGCCATCGCTCATGGTGACGCCATCACGATTCAATTTGGTTTCCAAACTTTGAGCGGCCTGCTGCGCATCCCGAATTTCTTTCTCACGCGGAGCAAATTCTTTTTCCAGTTTCTTCTTGGCAATATCTGCCTGAGGCGCTTGCTCCAATAAGGTGGATGAATTAACAAATGCAATCTTGATTTCGGCGGCCTGAACAGATGCTGCGGAAAAAAGGGCAAACAAGGAAACAAACAGTAATGCAATGCGATTCACGCAAATTCTCCCAAAACAATTAAAAGCCAAATGATCTGCTCGTGCTACGAATTATACCGATCCGCATTATGTCACAGTGTTCTTGAAAGGTGCTGCAACGATGCTGAAATCCTCATGGCTACCTAGAAACTGGTCCCCACAGTAAACTGGAACACTTGGGTCAGGTCACCGGGTTTATTATTCAGCGGCTTGGCGACACTAAATACTAACGGGCCCACCGGTGATATCCAGTTAAATCCAACACCGACAGATTGGCGCAACCCTTGCGCACTGAAATTACTGTAACTGTTGTACACGTTACCCACATCCCAGAATAACGAGAGCCGGACAGAGTTGGCTTGACTGGTCAAGAACGGCAAGGGCGTGATCAATTCCAACCCGCCTGCCGTCAGGAAAGTCCCACCCATCGGATCACCATTGGAATCTCTTGGCCCCAGTGAATAATCCTGGAAACCGCGCACGGATTGAATGCCACCGCTGTAATAGTTCAGGAAGGGCGGCACACCGTTGTAATACTGACTTACTCCGCCATAAGTCGATTGAGTATTACCGTAGGCTTTAACCATGCCCACTTGACCATGCGCCGAGAGCGTAGAATCCGACCAAAGGGGCAAATAAATGCGGCCTTTGTAATCACCCTTGTAATAAAGGAGCTGGCTACCCGGAACGACCATTGTCGCGGAGACACTTTGCAAAATACCCGATGTCGGGAAAACCGCTTTATTGCGCGTATCATACCGCAAGGTGGGAATCACACTCAGCGTCAAGAAACTCTTGCCATCGAAACCAGGACCTGCCAGATCATAACCGTTGGCGCCTAGTGGCGTTATGGGATATGTCCCCGTAGGCACGACAGGAACGCCCGTAATCCAGCTCGGCGAGTAGTTGGTTGATTTGATTTTTTGTTCCTGGGCCTGGAACGCGATTGAACCATAGGTATTTTCAGATAACGGCACACCAAAGCTGATATTCCCGCCATAAGAGTCAACCAGATATTTAGAAAGCGACAACGCCGCCGCGTTTTGGCGGGAGTAGAACAAGCCAAAACCCTGGCTGACCCCATCCACCGTAAAATAGGGGTTGTTGTAATTGAACTGAATACCCGTTTGGTATGAGCTGCGCTGCATATTAATGCCCACAGATTTACCTGATCCGAGGAAATTAGACTGATTTAAGCCCAAGTTGAATAATACCCCTTCGGACTGTGAGTAACCCACACCTGCGGTGAATGAACCCGAGAGTTGTTCGGTAATGTCATAATCGACATCCACTTGATCGGCCACACCGGGAATGGGTTTAACATTTTGGTCAACCTTTTGAACCGAAGGCAAGCGTTGCAAACGCTCCTTGGATCGATCCAGCTTGTCTGCAGCATACCAACTGCCTTCCATCTGCCGCATTTCGCGCCGATACACGTCTTCATTGGTATTAAAATTACCGGTGAATTCGACATGACGCACCGTCACCCGATCACCCGGCTGAATATTAAAATCCACCGCAACCGTTTTATTTGTTTCATCAATTTTGGGCAGCGGCTGAACTTTTGCCAGCGCGTAGCCATCGTTGCCTAACCGTTTGGAAATTGCATCTGAGGTGTCGATAATTTCTTTACGATTGAAATACTGGTCTTTCTTAACGTGATCAAGCTGAGTCAGTGTGGCTTGATCCAACAGCAGATTACCGGAAAAAGTCACATCACTGACTTTATAGCGTGGACCTTCACTCACATTGATCACCACATCAATTTGCTTACGATCTGGGGTAATGGTGACCTGTGAGGATTCAACTGCAAATTTCAAATAGCCGCGATTTAAATAAAATGAGCGCAAACCTTCCAGATCCGCAGCCATCTTTTCCTTGGAATACTGGTCAGCACTTGACCAAAACTCCCACCAGGAAGTGGGGTGCATGCTCAACTGCCCCAACAACTCGGACTCTGAAAAATCATGGTTTCCAACAATCCGAACTTGTCGAATGCTGGCCGGTTTGCCTTCATAGATATCAATGGATACAAATACCCGATTGTCATCCAACGGTTTGACGCTGGTTTCAATCTGCACACCGTATTGTCCGAGGCTGTAATACACTCGCTGCAATTCGGTTTTCATTTTATCCAGTGCCTGTGGATCAAGGACATGCCCTTGACTTAAGCCAATATCTTTCAGTGCCTTTTGCAGCTTTTCGGTTTCTACTTTTTTGTTGCCTTTGACTTCGATTGCGGAGATTGTTGGGCGCTCCTTAACCTGGATCATCAGGACATTGCCGACCTGGCCCACATTCACATTGCTAAAAAAACCCGTTTTATAGAGTGCGTCAATGACCTGCGTACTATCTTCGGCCGTGAAGTTTTCACCCACTTTATAGGGCACATAGGTAAAAATAGTGCTCGGCGTGACGGTTCTTAGCCCTTCGACCTTAATATCCGAAATCACGAAGGCATTGGCCAGTGCAGGGATCAAAAGAAGCACACCCGCGATGGGCGCCACAAGAAAGCGAGTGAATGAAGTCATGCTTAAAGTCGTATCCCAAAGATCGGCTAAAGATTAATAAAACTGCCTAAGGCTTGCAGCCATCGGGGCTTGAAATAACATCACGTTCAACCATCGGTTGGACTAATCCGTAAATTGGCTCTATTGTCGCTGAGTATGCCTAGTGCAGCAACCGTGACATGTCATTATAAAAAGCAATCGCCATTAAGCTCACGAGAAAAAAGAGCCCCAGCTTGGTCGCAAACGCCTCCATCGCGGCTTCTGCCGGCTTACCGCGGATCGCTTCGATGACATACATCACCAGATGACCGCCATCCAATAACGGCACGGGCAAGAGGTTCATAATCGCCAACGACAGGCTGACCAGAGCCAAAAACCCAAGAAAGGTCGAAAAACCAATAATGAGGCTTTGCCCTGCAAATTCAGCAATCGCAACCGGGCCGGAGAGATTGGATAAACTGGCTTGCCCCGTGAGTAGTCCGCCAAAAACGCTCAAGGTCAACGTGGTCATTGACCAACTGCGCGAAGCCGCCATGGAAAGTGCCGTTAAGGGGGCATAGCGATCGAGTACCAACAAATGCACCCCATCTTGCTTGGCCTGCACAATGGCGGCAGGGACTAAACCCAATTGCGCACCCATTCGGCCAATGGTGCGTATTTGACCATCAGCTAATTTTTGAGTTTCGGTTTTCGGGGTGACTTCAATAACATCCGTGGATTGCCCCCTTTGCACGGTTAAACGCACCGGTACGCCTGCCGAATGTTCGATCTGCTCAATCAAATTCCACGGATCACGATAAGACGCCCCGTTGATTTTCAGAATCACGTCGCCCTTTTTGAGACCGGCCATTTCTGCTGGACTATGCGGCAATACGGTGTGAATCAGCGCATCCCCAGGCGGCGACCAGAGCGTGAAGCCAATCGCTTTCAAAACATCTCGTGACGAATTTGACGGATTTCCTGCAAGAGGTTTGAGTCGAGTCAAATCCAGTGTGCCCTCGCTCACCGCACCCCGATGTTCGTATTCAATGGGCACTTTAGCTGAATCCACGCCGCCTTCCAGCACGGCAAGACGCAAGTCAGCCAGACTGTGAATCACTTGATTGCCGACTCGGGTAATCACATCGCCGTCGCGCACGCCGCTCTGGGCTAACAACGAACCCGGGGCAAGTACGCCGGCCTTGGGCAACACGCCCTGCACCCCAACCATGAACATCAGCATCCATAAAGCCAAGGCCAATAAAAAGTTCGCAACGGGCCCGGCGAGTACAATCAGAAAACGCTTCCAAACGGGTTGGTTATTAAAAGCACGGTGTTGTTCGGCAGGATCAACCGGCCCCTCGCGCTCATCAAGCATTTTGACGTACCCGCCCAAGGGGAGCATAGCAATGCGATACTCAATGGCATCTGGCCCTCGGCGGGTTGACCAGATGGCCTTGCCAAACCCAAGCGAATAGGTCAATACTTTGACGCCCAGTTTACGCGCCACCCAAAAGTGGCCGAATTCATGGAACGCGACCAGTACGGCAATCGTGATCAGAAATCCCAATAAACTCATTAAGACAGTCATCATGCTCGGTGTTCCATTGTGGGTACTTTAGTCAGCGTTTGCGCGGCGATTCCAACCAAAATTGATTGCGCCCGCTGCCGAGCCCAAGCATCTTTGACCAAAACCTCTTCAATAGACTCGGGCGCGACCGTCCCAGTTCCCGCTAAAGCCGCATCTAAAGTGGCTTCAATGACATGGGGTATTTGTTTAAATCTCAAGCGATGGTCTAAAAAGGCTGCCACCGCAATTTCATTGGCCGCATTGATTACCAAGGGCGCAATACCACCCTGCTCAATCGCATCAAATGCCAGTCGCAAACACGGGAAGCGCTGCAGATCGGGCGCTTCAAAATGCAGCCCGGTTACCGCACACAAGTCCAACGGTGCCACTCCGGAATCAATCCGTTCAGGCCATGCCAGCGCATGCGCTATGGGCGTGCGCATATCGGGTCTACCCAATTGGGCAAGCACCGACCCATCGACAAACTGCACCATCGAATGAATCACGGACTCAGGATGTACCACCACATCAATGCGGGTGGGCGGCATTGCGAACAGCCAAGCCGCTTCAATCACTTCCAGGCCTTTGTTCATCATGGTGGCGGAATCGACCGATATTTTTCGCCCCATCACCCAGTTGGGGTGGCGACACGCATCCTGCGGCGTAATGCCGTCAAATTGATCCAGCGGCAACGTCCGAAACGGACCGCCCGATGCCGTGAGGATTAATTTTTGTACCGCTTGCGGCGCAGGGATGCCCGTTGGCAGACATTGAAAAATAGCATTGTGTTCACTGTCGATGGGAAGAATCATCGCGCCGGATGCGATTGCCGCTGACATCATTAATTGCCCCGCAGCAACGAGGGATTCCTTATTCGCCAGCAAAACTTGCTTACCCGCGCGC
The DNA here is from genome assembly GCA_021801265.1 of Pseudomonadota bacterium. Taxonomy (GTDB): domain Bacteria; phylum Pseudomonadota; class Gammaproteobacteria; order Halothiobacillales; family Halothiobacillaceae; genus Halothiobacillus. Next base: position 118,776 of record JAJYYE010000002.1, read on the forward strand.
ACAGCCGCCCAGGTTGACGCCAAACCCGCCACACCGACAATGGCCGCCACCACACAATCCACAGCATGATCAGCGGCCAGGGCGGCGAGCGCTACGGGGTCATCAACTACCTCAGGGTGACGGGTTTTATCCGATATTTCTGATTTAATCCGGGCTCGGAGCACGGCGGCGGACTGTGGATCGGCCACACCCACCTTGCGGGGAGAAAATTCCGCAATTTGCGCCCAAAGAACATCAATCTGCGAGTGTGCGACCAGCGTTTCAACCCGATAACGCGAAGGATGTAGTTTAATCACCGCCAAGGTATTGATGCCAATACTGCCGGTAGAACCAAAAATTGCGATAGATTTCACGGGAATGCGCCCTTGAGCATCAGCCGGCAATCAACAAATGCATCTGAGCCAATGCCAACAACCAGATAGGCATCGCGGCCAGTTGACCATCAAGACGATCCAGCAATCCGCCATGCCCGGGCAGCAACTGGCCGCTATCCTTCACACCGGCTTCCCGCTTCAACCGAGATTCTTCCAAATCACCCGCAACGGAAAATAAGGCGACGAGCATGCTCCAGAGCGCCAGTTCCCAAGAAGGCACACCGGAAAACAAGGGCAGCACAACACCTATTGCTGCCAAAATACCCACGCCCACCAGTCCACCCACCAAACCTTCCAAGGTTTTACCGGGGCTCAATGCGGGAGCCAGTTTGTGACGCCCCAAAGCGCGGCCGACAAAATACGCGAGAGAATCGGCCACGGCCACAATCAGGATACCGAACAGTAACAGCCAGGCGCCTTGCTCAAGTGCGCGGATTTGAACCAAAGCGAACCAAAACGCGGGCAGAATGAATAGGCCCAATACCGTTCGCAAACCCGCTGAGCGTGTCACACCCGCCACCTGTCGGCGCTGCCACAAGCCGAACATTAACACCACCCAACCCAGGGTTGCCAGCAAGGCCAGCCCAGCGATTTGGCTACGGGGAAGCAGCAAATACAGTCCGGCACCGAAGAGCGCAACCATGCCCAAAGCAAGCCATCGGGTGATGTTGCAGGGGCAACTGAGTCGAAACCATTCATATCCAACGCCCAACGTCAGTAAGGCAGTAAAGCCCACAAAAGCCCAAGTTGGGAAAAGGAAAATGACACACAAGCCAAGAACGGACAACGCCAAACCCGTTATGACCCGGACTTGCGTTGGCGTCATCATCGTGGCCATTGATTCAATGAAACTCATTCTTCAACACCACCAAAGCGACGATTCCGTTCTGAAAACCAGTTCAAGGCTGTCACAAAGTGTTGCTCCGAAAAAGCGGGCCATAAACACGGCGTAAAATACAATTCGGCGTAAGCGGATTGCCATAATAGAAAATTGCTGATGCGCTGCTCCCCGCCCGTGCGAATAAATAAATCAACAGGGGGGCAGTCCTGGGTTGCCAGGTTCGCCTCGAAACACTGGCGAACCTGGGCAGAATCATCCAAATTAATCCACCCCTGTTGCGCAGTTCGGGCCATGCGGGTGGCTGCCTGCAAAATATCCCACTGCCCGCCGTAACTGACGGCAATCAATAGATGCAATCCCTGATTTTGCACCGTTTGTAATTCGGCACGCGCCATTAATTCACAAATTTGTGATGTTAAGCGTTCGCGCTCACCAATAAACTGCACGCGAATGCCGTTGGCATGCAAATCTTCTATGTCTCGCTCCAGTGCATGCGCAAACAAGTGCATCAAGGAATCCACCTCGGCTTGTGGTCGAATCCAATTTTCAGAAGAGAATGCAAATAAAGTCAGGACGGGAATATGGGCGCGACGAGCGGATTCGATTAAACGCCGCACGGCACGCCGCCCGCGCTGATGGCCGAGACTTCTGGGCAGATGCCGCTCTTTTGCCCAGCGGCCATTGCCATCCATAATCACAGCGACATGCCGGGGCAGCCGCAACGGGTCGATACGCTCCAATTGAGTCAACCTGGCCGCTTTATCCGGAGATAACCTTGCTACATCATGTTCGTTCACGCGCGTTTCAACACCGACATTAAACGTCGAGCAGTTCTTTTTCTTTATCCGCCACAATTTTATCAATTTCGCTGACACAACCATCCGTCAACTTTTGAATCAAATCCTGACCCTTACGCTCTTCATCTTCAGAGATGGTTTTATCTTTGAGCAGGTTTTTGAGGTCGGCATTAGCATCGCGGCGAATATTGCGCACAGCAACTTTGGCATTTTCACCTTCTGTCCGCACAATTTTACCGAAATCCCGTCGCCGCTCTTCAGTAAGCGCGGGCATTGGCACCCGAATGACCATACCAGAGGTAGAGGGATTCAACCCCAAATCGGAGGTCATGATCGCTTTTTCAATTTTGCCCACCATCTCCTTTTCCCACGGCGCGACCGATAGCGTTCGGGCATCTTCCGCCGAGAGTTTCGCTACTTGCGATAACGGCACCATGCTGCCGAAATAATCGACAGACACATGATCCAAAATACTGACATGCGCACGACCCGTGCGAATTTTGGTGAGCTCGGATTTCAGCGCATCGATGCTTTTGTGCATCCGAATGTCACAATCTTTTCTAATATCTTCAATCATTTCGTTATTTCCTCGGCTGTAACCAACGTACCTACGGCCTCGCCCATCACGGCACGTACTAAATTATTCGGCGCGTGGATGTCGATCACCATCATGGGCATGCTTTGATCCCGACACAGCACAATCGCTGTCGCATCCATCACGCCCAAGCGTTGATCAAGTGCCATATTATAAGTCAAGTGCTCATAGCGTCGCGCTGCTGAGTTTATTTTTGGGTCAGAATCATAAACGCCATCCACTTTTGTGGCTTTTATCATGATATCGGCGTGGATCTCAATCGCCCGTAAACTCGCGCCCGAATCGGTGGTGAAAAACGGATTTCCCGTGCCACCGACGAGAATCACAATCCGTCCTTTTTCCAAATGTCGAATGGCGCGGCGCCGAATAAAGGATTCGCAGACTTCTGGAATCGACAAGGCGGACATCACACGAACTTGCAGCCCACGCTGCTCAATCACATCCTGCATGGCCAAGCCATTCATCACGGTAGCAAGCATCCCCATTTGATCGCCGGTGACACGATCCATGCCTGCTTGAGCCAAACCCTCACCTCGGAAAATATTCCCGCCGCCAACCACGATCCCCACTTCTACACCGAGCGCGCGCAATTTCAGAATATCGTCTGCCAATCGATGAATGATGGAAGGATCGATGCCAAATGAATGCCCCCCCATCAACGCTTCACCACTCAACTTCAGCAAAACCCGCCGGTATTTTGGGGTGATCGGGTCAGTCATAATTAGCCTCACGAAAAGCAGTGTAAAGAATTGGGGTTAATCGAATACGCAACTCAAAAAAAAGCCGGAGATCCCTCCGGCCTTCTTCCGATTGGATCAGGCGCCTTTGACTTGCGCCATCACCTCTGCGGCAAAGTCGGTGGTTTCTTTTTCGATCCCTTCACCCACTTCAATGCGCACAAACTTAATGCAGTTGGCATTTTTGTTTTTGAGCATTTTACCCACAGTCACATCGGTATCTTTCACAAAGGGCTGACCAGTCAACGCAACCTCAGCCAAGAACTTGCGAATCCGACCATCAACCATTTTCTCGATGATGTCCGCAGGTTTTCCGCTATCGGCGGCTTGAGCAATGAAAATTTCCCGCTCTTTAGCCACTAAACCGGCATCCACATCACTCTCATTGACACAAACTGGCCGACTCGCCGCGACGTGCATGGCGACATCACGGGCAAGCTCCACTTCCCCGCCATGCAACTCGACCAGTACGCCAATACGCTCGCCATGACGGTACGCACCAACCGCACCGGTACTCTCGTACCGCTCAAACCGACGCACCTGCAAATTTTCACCCAATTTAGCAACCAGTGTTTTACGCGTTTCTTCCACCGTCGAGCCATTCAGCGGCAATGTCAACAATGCATCCAAATCAGCAGGATTTTCTGCCAGAACGAGATTTGCCAGCGCTTGAACAAAACCTGAAAAATCGGGATTTTTGGCGACAAAGTCAGTTTCAGAATTCACTTCAACCAACGCAGCGGCACGGCCATCAGCCGATGTCGCCACACCAATTTGACCTTCAGCAGCCACACGTCCGGCCTTTTTGTCTGCTTTTGCCATGCCGTTTTTACGCATGTATTCAATCGCAGCTTCAATATCACCTTGGGTTTCAACCAAGGCTTTTTTGCATTCCATCATGCCCGAGCCCGTACGCTCGCGCAGATCCTTAACTAAGCTGGCACTAATCGTAGTCATCAGCGGTTCCTCTTAATCGTTAACAAATCTGGGATATATAACAATAACGGGCCACTGTGGACCCGTCTTGCTGGTTGTCATCTCGTCGATTAATCAGCTTACTAAAAAGCCATCGACAGCCCGCTGATCAAACCTGCTCGGGTGAAGCTGCCTCAACAAAATCCGATGGGGTAATCGCTGAGGCGCCTTTGGCTTCAAGCACGGCATCCGCAACGGCGTTGGCGTACAACTGAATGGCACGAATCGCATCATCGTTACCCGGAATCACATAATCAATGCCTTTGGCACTGCTATTGGTATCGACGATTCCAATCACGGGGATACCTAATTTATTGGCTTCAATCACGGCGATGTCTTCATGGCCGACATCAATCACGAACAACGCGCTGGGTAGGCGCTCCATATCCTGAATACCGCCCAGTGAACGCTCAAGCTTTTCACGTTCACGCGTCATCATCAGCGCTTCTTTTTTATTCAATTTGGCGAACGTGCCATCCAGCTCCATGGTCTGAAGTGTTTTCAGCCGACGAACAGACTGACGCACGGTCGCGTAGTTGGTCATCATGCCGCCCAACCAGCGATGGTTCACAAACGGCATACCGCAACGTGCGGCCTGCTCAGCCACCGTATCGCGGGCCGAACGCTTCGTGCCGACAAACATAATCGAACCGCCACCACCAATCACTTTGCTGACGAAGTTCAACGCATCGTTAAACAACGGTACTGTTTTCTCTAAGTTGATGATATGGATGCGATTACGCTGTCCAAAAATGTAGGGCGCCATGCCCGGATTCCAATAACGAGTTTGGTGACCAAAGTGGACGCCCGCCTCGATCATTTGACGCATACTAACTGCAGCCATAATATTTAAACCTTTTCAATGTGGGTTGAGCCTCCGTCCAACCAAATCAATGCAACTTTGGGAACACATGGCTTCCCGCAGCACCCCGCATCATTTTACCGTTGGACGTGTGAATTTGCCTTTAGCACGACAACCATCGTGCAAGGCGCGCATATCTTAACGGGATTGAGCCGCGAAATAAAGTAAAAAAGCGCCGCGCTGCTGAGCGCGTGATCACGATGGCTTATGTAAAAGCACCGACGAAAACGGGCTTTCTTGCGCAAACTCAATGGCGCTGGCCTTCGCGAGCTCAAGCACAGCAACCACAGTCACCGCGATGCCGCCTCGCCCCTCCTCGACCCGGTAGACGTGCTCCAGCACAAGGGGGAGCCCCGCCTGCAGTAAATCGAGGATATCGGTCATGCGTGCCCGGACAGTAAGCGTTTCACGCCGAATTTCATGTGCGGCAACCAATTCACCTTGGCGCGCCATGTTCCGCAGCGCTCCAACCAATTCTTTCAAGAAAATTTGCGGAGGCCACATGACATGCCGTGGAGCCTCGGCAATGATTGTCAGGGGAAAATAATCGCGCCCCGCGCGGGGTAGCTGATCCAGCCAGCGTGAAGCATGGTTCAGTCGCTCATACGCCAGAAGTCGCTCAACCAATACTGCCCGTGGATCTTCCGCTTCCTCGTCTTCGGTCTTGGGTGGGCTGGGCAGGAGCAAACGAGATTTAATTTCTGCGAGCCAGGCGGCCATCAGCAAATACTCGGCGGCCAGCTCCTGATGCAGCGACTGCATCAAGGCCAGATACGCCAAATATTGACGCGTTACCTCGGCCACGGGAATGACAAGAATATCCAGGTTTTGTTTGCGAATCAGATAGAGCAGCAAATCAAGCGGCCCCTCAAATTGTGCAAGCAAAACCGAAAGCGCATCGGGTGGAATATATAAATCCAGCGGTAACTGCGTGAGCGGCTGCCCGGCCACGATCACATTCACGGCGGCAGGCTCAGAGCAGGTGGACAAGGCCATTAAACCAAGCCAGCGCTGCGAACAAAATCGGGGAAAGCACGAATGATAAAGCGCCCGAAAACAACAGCAGCAATAAAATCGGGAACCCCCAAGGCTCCAGCATCGCGACCTTATTGGCCGCTGTCGGCGGCAACACGGCCACCAGCACCCGCCCACCATCCAGCGGGGGCAATGGCAGTAAATTAAAGACTGCCAGCAAAATATTCACAAAAATCCCGATTTGCCCCATGAGCGACAAGGGTTCGGCATACCAGGCACCGCTGGATAATCCGGCCACGCCGATCGCCGTCATCCCCGCCCAGGCGAAGGCCATCAAAATATTGGAAGCAGGTCCCGCTAGGGCCACCAACGCCATATCTCGTCGGGGATTTTTAAAATTCCGTGCATTCACGGGCACGGGTTTCGCCCATCCAAACACAAATGAGGTGAGGATAAACATGGCCAGCGGAATGATAATCGTGCCCAGCGGATCGATGTGCTTAATGGGGTTGAGAGTCATCCGCCCAAGAGATTTAGCGGTGCCATCGCCAAAAAAATTGGCCGCGTAGGCATGAGCGGCTTCATGGACTGTCACTGCCAGCATAATCGGCAGTAGTCCAATGGCGATTTTTTGTATCAAGGTTAGTTCGAGCACAATTCACCCTCTATATTATTCCGGTTTAACTCTGCTCCAGCTCTGGCGGTATGCCGCCCAAGCCTTCACGCACCAACACGAACCCATCCCCCGTCATATCAATCACGGTCGAGGGTGCCTGCGCCAAAAAACCCGCACTGACGATCATATCCACTTGACGCTCGACGGCTTTAGGGAAAAATTCCGGCTCCTCCATGGGTTCATCAAAATCTGGCAAAACCAGTGACGCGCTGAGAATCGGCGCGGATAACGCATGTACGATCGCCTTAAGTACCGGATGCTCAGGGACACGCAACCCAATCGAGCGTTTTTTCGCGTGAAGCAATCGCCTTGGAACCTCGCTGGTGGCCTCCAAGATAAACGTGAACGGCCCCGGTGTATGCGCTCTTAGAAAACGGTAATGGGGATTACCGAGCTTGGCATAGGTACTAATTTCCGATAAATCCCGACACAACAAAGTCATGTGATGCGGCTCATCATCTCGGCGAATTTGGGCAATTCTAGCCAGAGCGGATTTATCTTCTAATCGACACGCCAAGGCATAGCCAGAATCGGTGGGCAACACCAACACGGCCCCCCCTGCGAGGGCTTCAGCAATTTGTGTTATTAGCCGGGGTTGTGGCGACTGGGGATGGACTTCGATCGTAACGCTCATAAACTCTAATTCTGGGTGAAGTGATGATATGACCTATAGCGGCTCGTTTTAAGGAATCGCTGCTTGAACTGGACTGATCACAAGGGAACCATCTCGCAATAGCCCTCTCGAATGACAACAAAACGTCGACAAATCCGATTAAGATAGTCGCCAGATTTTAAATCCTCCCTAAAAGTGTACCCCGATTCGGCCTATGAAGTTTTTATACGATTTTTTTCCTATCCTGCTTTTTTTCGTTGCCTACAAACTTGGCGGCATTTATGTGGCCACCGGGGTCGCTATGATTGCGGCCATCGCGCAAATCAACTACGGCTGGTTCATCAAGAAAAATGTTGAGAACATGCACTGGATTTCCGCCGGATTAATCCTCGTATTCGGTGGCATGACATTGATTTTGCACGATCCTTTATTCATCATGTGGAAGCCGACCATTCTCAACTGGCTGTTCGCGCTTGTGTTTGCCGGCAGTGCTTTTATGGGGAGCAAGCCGTTGGTGCAACGGATGATGGAGCATGTGCTTACCGTACCTCATCCCATTTGGCATCGGGTTAATTGGGCGTGGGTGGCGTTTTTTATTGTTTCGGGTTTTGCCAATATCTATGTCGCCTACAACTATTCTCAAGATGCATGGGTGAATTTCAAGCTGTTCGGGTTGATGGGCATGACTTTTGTGTTCATGATTTTGCAAGGTATCTATCTCGCGCGCTATGCAGAGAATACGGAAGAAATTGTCAAAGCGAACGCAAACGACAGCGATCAGCCACGCTAACTCATCCGATTTTTCAGGCACATTTATTCAGGACCGGCTCATGTATTTCGTGATTTTAGCTACCGATCAACCCGATAGCCTGCCGCAACGCTTGGCGTATCGTGCAGAACACCGGGCTCGCCTAGATGACCTGCTCCAGGAGGGCAGACTGATTACCGCTGGCCCGATGCCCAGCGAACACCATCCCGATCCCCTGGTTCTGAACTTTCGCGGCAGTATGATCATTGCCGCTTTTCCCGATTTTATCACCGCGCAGACTTGGGCCAACGCCGACCCCTATGTATTGAATGGCGTGTACGCCGAGGTTTCGGTTACGCCCTATCTTGCAACGTATTGGGCCAGCCCGCCCAGCGAATCTCAACCCAAGGTTTGATTTTTTGGTTTTTCACAGGAAGATGTTTCATGCCATACGCACATTGGATTAAACCCGCCGCTATCGCCAGTGCCACGCTCCTTGCTTTTGCAGGTCTGGCTGGTTGCCAAGGTAACAGCAATCAGACCACTGCAGCCGCGAAAACGCCGCTTGGCCTGCAAGCCCCGACCACAGCGCCCGCAGACAGCGCGCCCAAAGTCACCAGTGGCAAAGTCATTGCCACCGTTAATGGCCACCCCCTGTACGAAGAAAATCTGAAGGTGGTACAAAGCGCATTACCCGCCCCAATGCCTGAGCAGCAATTGGTTGAACGCATGATTGAATTACGTTTACTCGCGGGCGCCGCGCGGCAAGAAGGCCTGGATAAAGAAATCAGAACCCAGGCCCAACTCGAAAACGCAGTGGATAACCAACTCGCGAATGATTACCTTGCCAACTATCTGGGCAAAATGAAGGTGACTGATGCCGCGTTGCAACCGGAATACGATAAGTTCGTCAAGGGTTACCCCAAAACCACTGAGTACAAGGCCGCGCACATTTTGGTAAAAACCCAAGAAGAAGCGAACGCCATCATCAAACAATTGGATAGCGGCACACCGTTCGCTCAACTGGCCGAGGAAAAGTCTCAAGATCCCGGTTCAGCCAAGCAAGGGGGAGATCTGGGTTGGTTTGCGCCCGCGCAGATGGTCCCAGAATTTTCTGCAGCGGTAGAAAAACTCAAGAAGGGTGAAATTACCCAACAACCCGTTAAATCACAATTTGGCTGGCACGTGATTAAACTGGAAGACAGCCGCGAAGCACAACCGCCCACCTTCGCCCAACTGAAAACCCAGTTGGAAAATCAATATCGGCGCACCGCAGTTGAAAATTTGATTAAAACGTTGCGCGCCAAAGCCACTGTCGACATAGTGGCCTTACCGACTGCACCCAAAGCAGAGTCACCAGCAGTCGCCACCCCGCCCGTAGGGAGTGCGACGCCTGCAGCAGAGGCCACACCAGTACCGGCGACGGAACCCACAACCAAACCCTAGGATGTGCCGAAGGCAAATTTAAGGAAGCGCTGGAGACGCCAGAGCATCCCCCCCTAAAACCGCGCCATGCGCGGTTTTTTATAGGGCATTGCCAAGATTACCGCTTGATTGCATCATTAAAAATGACGCACAATCCAAGGCCAGGCGCGGTCGGGTATACTTTCCCGCTCTGCCATTGATTAACGAGCCCTCTTTTATTAACGCTGGAATCCGAGAATGACTATTGAAGGCAGCGCGCTGCAAAATACGATTATTGGCCGGGAACTAACCACCGAACAATGCCAGGTTTTGGCTTCAATTTGTGCGCAACAAACGATTGCGAATGGACAGATGTTGTTTGCCGAAGGCGCTTGCAGCAACACACTATTTATTGTGACTTCTGGCCGTTTTGCCGTAAGCCGGAATACGGGGCGGGGGTTTAGTGACACCGTTCATTTATTAGCCACGGGCGAATTGGCCGGTGAATCCGGCTTTCTTGATGGAGCCCCCCACAGTGCCACTTTACGCGCTGTGGGTGATGCCCAGGTACTGACCATTGAGCGCGCCCGCTTAGAAGCTTTGCTCATTGATCACCCCATCATTGTGTATAAGGTGATGCGCGCGATTGTGTACAGCATTCGGGAAATCACCCGCCGGATGAATCAGCAGCATCAGCAGATGCTCAACTATATTAATCCTGATTGCGGGCGCTTCTGATCGGCGTTGTCATTAAAAAGCAGAATCAATAAAAAGCAGCACTTAACGGTTCTGCTTTGAGGTTGGGGGCAAAGCGTTCACACGATCAGAGCATCTGTTCTGCCCAGCTGACCGCCTCCACATACAGTACCGGTGCGCAGGCATTCAGTTGTTCGGTCACTTCATCGCCTTCCAACCAAACTCCGCGCTCATAAAAAATTACATATTCCAGAATTTCACCTAACACGCCTTGCCGCGAAACCAAGGCTTCGGCAACAGTGTCTGCCAAGGGTAGCTCGGCCACGATCTGCTTAATGGGCTGATCATAGAACGCATCCAAGGTTGAAAACAAGCCCACCAAAAAAGCGGAATAGGGATTCCCCATCCGGGTTTTTTGAGAGAGCAATTCCGCAAAACGCGCACGAACCATCGCCGTATGGACCAAAGCGGGGGGTTTGCCGTCAATCCCCGTCAACGCAGAGAGATAAATCATGCTGCGAATGGTATTTAAGCCCAGCATACGCACCGCATCGGGTACTGACTCTACTTTACGCCGCATGCCAATCGCCGTCGAATTCACTAACCGCAATAAACGATAACTCAGGGCGAGATCCATATTCACCTTCTCAGAAACCACCTCCAAGGTAACTTCGTCGTCCTGCAGCAAAACCAGCAAACTCAGCAAATGTGCCTTATTGGCACGAATGGATTGCCGTAGAATCATTTCCGACCGAGCAAAGAAATGTCCCTGAAAATAATCCACGCCAGCCGCTTTAAGTGACTCGAAATCGGACCACTCCTCAACCTTTTCCGCGATGACTTTCAGCCCAACCCGGTGAGCAAGCGCAACGGTTTGGCTCACCTTCTCCACACCATCAGCCAGTACATCCAATTTGATGTAATGGGCACTGGCGACACAGGGCAAGTCAATTTCGTCACTGGGGAAATCATCCAGCGCGACCCGAAAGCCCAGTTGCTTGAGTTCTCTCATCGCGTGCGCGGTGGCCTCATTGCACTCCACCGTTTCAAGCACCTCCAGGACTAATTGGCGTGGTGATATTCCTTTGAGCACATCACTAAATAACAACTTCAGCGGCACATTAATAAATGCTTGTGTCGTTCCCACCAACGCTTCCAACCCGATTTCTGTCAGCGCATTGATGACCACCGAAGCAGTTGCCTGATTCGAATTGCTAATGCGCGCAACCTGATCAGCATCTTGTGCACGAAACAGTAACTCATACCCCATCGTTTGCAAATCCCGATCCACGATGGGTTGCCGTGCCAAACGAACATGTTGGATAAATACAGGCATCGATTGCATCACAGAAACCTCAAAACGGAAAATACCGGTTCCAGAGTAAACCAAGTTGGCAAGATACTGATTAAGTACCAATTAAGTCATAACGGATAAATGCCTATCTCGCTCAAGCATTCGTCGTGATTAGATGCCTTTCATTGACAGGCGCATACGACCTTGTTTATCCAGTTCGAGTAATTGAACCCGTACGGTGTCGCCTTCCTGTAATTTATCCGTGACCCGCTCAATCCGTTCATCACAAATTTGTGAGATGTGCAGCAGTCCATCTTTACCCGGCAGGATATTTACGAACGCACCAAAGTCGGTGATACGCACCACCTTCCCCTCATAAATTTTACCGACTTCCGCTTCAATCGTAATTTGTTCAATCCGCCGTCGTGCTTCCTCGCCGCCTTCGGCCGACGTGCAGGTGATAGTCACCATGCCGTCTTCAGCGATATCAATTTGCGTACCGGTATCGCGGGTAATGCCTTGAATAGTGGCACCGCCTTTACCAATCACCTCTCGGATTTTATCCGGATTGATTTTAATTTTAATAAACTGTGGCGCATTGGGTGCCGTGCTGGCGCGCGGCGCCGACAGTGACGCATTCATAATCCCAAGAATATGCTGCCGCCCCGCTTTGGCCTGCGCCAGTGCTTGCGCCATAATCTCACGGGTAATCCCATGAATTTTAATGTCCATTTGCAAGGCCGTGACCCCATCGGCTGTGCCCGCGACTTTAAAGTCCATATCGCCCAAGTGATCTTCATCGCCCAGAATATCGGAAAGCACCACAAACCGATCAGCCTCTTTAATCAGCCCCATCGCAATGCCCGCAACGGGGGCTTTCAAGGCGACGCCGGCATCCATCATCGATAATGAGGCGCCACAAACACTCGCCATCGAGCTGGAGCCATTCGATTCGGTAATTTCAGAAACGACACGCAACGTGTATGGCGAACTTTCAGCCGTTGGAATGACGGCTAACATGCCTCGGCGAGCCAAATTACCATGGCCAATCTCCCGGCGCTTGGGCGCGCCAAAGCGGCCGGTTTCACCCACGCTGAACGGCGGAAAATTATAATGAAAAATAAAGGACTCTTTGCGCTCACCCACCACGGCATCAATCAACTGCGCATCACGGGACGATCCTAATGTGGTTACGACCAATGCCTGCGTTTCACCCCGCGTAAACAGTGCTGAACCATGCACACGCGGCAACACGCCAGTACGCACCGTAATAGGACGAATGGTTTTGGTATCCCGACCATCAATCCGCACCTCACCATCTAAAATTCGGGTGCGCACAATAGAAGACTCCAATTCCTCCAGCAGACCGGCCACCAATTTAGCAGGGGTCGTTTCCCCCTCCACGAACTGAGCAATGGCTTCGGCACGGAGTTCGTTTAGGCGGCGATAGCGCAGCTCCTTTTCAGGAATTTGATAAGTTTCAGCAACCGATACCGCGAAGGATGCACGCAGGCGCGCAGCCAATTGAGGATGCTCGATCGGCGGGGCCCAGGCCATCACCGGCCGCGCGGCATTCGCAGCCAAGCGCGTAATCGCAGCAATCGCCGTTTGTGCCGCTTGGTGACCGAACATGACCGCATCCAGCATCGTCGATTCCGGCAATTCAGACGCTTCAGACTCAACCATAAACACCGCATCTTCGGTGCCAGCAATCACCAAGTCCAATGTGGAATTCGTCATTTCGCTGCAGGTAGGGTTCAGTACGAAGGCATTCTCAATATAACCCACCCGAGCCCCTGCCAAATGTGCTTCAAAGGGCACGCCCGACAAGGCCAGCGCGGCCGAAGCGCCCAGCAATGCGGGAATCTCGCCATCCACTTCGGGATCGAGCGAGAGCACTTGGGCAATGACCTGTACCTCGTTGTAAAAACCTTTAGGGAATAAGGGACGCAAGGGACGATCAATTAAACGCGCAATCAGCGTCTCAGCTTCAGTTGAACGGCCTTCCCGTTTGAAAAACCCACCTGGAATACGGCCTGCCGCGTAAAATTTCTCTTGGTACTCAACGGTCAACGGCAGAAAATCCTGTCCGACTTCGGGAGCGGCGGCAACAACCGCCGTGACCAGGACCACGGTATCGCCCATCTGCACCATCACCGCACCGGAAGCCTGCCGGGCAATTTCGCCTGTGGTCAATGTGACGGAATGGCGTCCATAATCAAAGCGCTCGGTAAATACAGCCACATTCTTCCCCTATTATTTTTTATCCGGCATCGTTGATCCGGCATGGTTTTCTGGATTCATTTTTCTGGCATGTGCAGCCTACTGAAATTGATCCGTGCACAAGATTCGCATAAAACAATCCCGGCACAAGTCCGGGATTAAAAAATGAGTCAGGGGCACATGGTGACGAGTAAACCCATCAATGCCCCATGTATTACTTACGTAGACCTAAACGAGCAATCAGATCCTGATAACGCGCAACATCCTTGGATTTCAAATAGTCCAGCAATTTGCGGCGCTGATTCACCAGCTTCAACAAACCCCGGCGTGAATGATGATCTTTCTTGTGTTCAGCAAAATGATCCGTTAAATGCACAATACGGTGCGTCAACAGGGCTACCTGAACTTCCGGTGAACCGGTATCCGCGGCACCACGGGCATAATCAGACAATACTTGGGCTTTTTGCTCAGTCGTTAACGACATGGAATTTCTCCTATTTCACCTGGGCTGGGTGGGTTGATGAATGCCATCAGGTTCGAGCGAATCCGCGCCCTTACCGATGATTTTTTGGAACGAAGCACCCGAGGTGCACCCGTTCACAACGCCGCAAATAATCTTCGCGGCGCCACTCGTCCGTCATCCAGAACTTCCCCCATGCCCAGGAAGAGGTCGTCGGGTCCGTAAATACAAAACCACCCGGTCTGCGGCGCTTGCGCCACAAACACTGGATGACCATGACGAATATGGAAGGCACTGTCCGCATCCAGTCTCACAACCGGATAGCTCGCCAGCGCCGAATCAGTGGGCAGGATAACACGGTTTAAAGCGGTTTCCTCATCTGCCTCAACCAGTTCGGTTAATTCATCGAGCGTCCACATCCTTGGCATCGAATCCAGGGACGCGTCACTCGTCGTCGCCGATTCAACTAACCACGGGCCAACACCGATGCGGCGCAGCTTGGTGACCACTGCACCACAACCGATGGCGGCGCCAATATCTTCGATCAAGGTGCGAATGTACGCGCCCTTGCTGGAGTGGACCAATAATTCAAAATACTCGCCATCAAAGTTGAGCAATTCGATGCGATAAAAATGAATGGTACGCGGCTGCCGCTCCACTGTTTCACCGGCGCGAGCAAGCTCATAAAGGCGCTTCCCGTCGACTTTAAGCGCGGAATACATCGGGGGGATTTGCTGGACAATACCGCGGAAGGGTTCCAAATAAGCTTCCAGTATCTCGGGGGTCAACGCAGGTACCGGCAGTTCTTCAACAACGGCGCCTTCCATATCCCCGGTTTCGGTGCGAATGCCTAACCGACCAGTAACCCGATACGTTTTATCCGCATCCAGCAGCAAACCAGACACACGCGTTGCATGACCAAAGCAGAGGGGTAGCATGCCGGTAGCTTCCGGGTCGAGACTGCCGGTGTGACCTGCCTTGGCCGCTTGAAGCAGATATTTTACCCGCTGCAATGCCTGATTTGAACTCAGCCCCAGCGGCTTATCAAGCAGCAGAATACCGTTAATTTCACGACCACGCCGCCGCCGACTCATGAGGATTCTCCTGCTTTGGTCGCTGGTGAATCTCCTGATATTTCAGGCTCGTCGCTATGGGCATCGTCTTGACGTCGGACGGCCGAGATCAGGGCATCCATCTGCATCCCGCGTTCAATCGAAGGGTCAAACACGAAACTTAAACGCGGCACGCTACGCAGGCGCATGCGATGGGCCAACTCGGTCCGAAGGAATCCAGCAGCACCGTCAAGCCATGCCTGAGCTCGTTCACGTTCATCGATGTTCAAAACGCTGTAAAAGACTTTCGCATAACTGAGATCGCGGGTGACTTCGCAGTCAGTCACGGTGAGTAAGCTAATATTTACCTGGCGAATTTCCTCACGAAGCAAGTCAGCAATTTCGCGTCGAATCTGTTCCGCCACACGTTGATGACGACCAAAACCTTGTGGCATAACGGCCAGCACCTTTCATCACATAAATTTAAAAAACCCACCGCTCAGGAGCGGCAGGCCGAGTCACCTATCACGCAGTTCGACCTAGGAAAGCGTCCGTTGAACCTGAATTCGCTCGAAGACTTCGATGACATCGCCGACACGGACATCGTTGTAGTTTTTAACCCCAATCCCGCAATCAAAGCCGGCACGCACTTCTTGAACGTCATCTTTAAAGCGCCGCAAGGATTCGAGTTCGCCTTCATAAATCACGATGCTATCGCGAAGTACCCGGATTGGGTTGCCTCGGTGAATGAGGCCCTCGGTAACCATACAGCCCGCAATGGCACCAAATTTCGGTGAGCGGAACACATCACGCACTTCAACCAGACCGAGGATTTTTTCCTGTGTCTCGGTACCGAGCAGACCAGACATGGCTTGTTTAACGTCATCGAGCATCTCGTAAATGATGCTGTAATAACGAATTTCCACGTTCTGTGCCTGTGCTAATTTCCGCGCAGAGGCTTCGGCACGCACATTAAAGCCGATCATAATAGCGTTTGAGGTAATCGCCAGGTTCACATCCGATTCGGTGATCCCGCCGACACTGCTCATCAGCACATTGACTTTAACTTCTTCGGTTGAAAGTTTATTCAAGCTATCACGAATGGCTTCAGCCGAACCCTGTACATCAGTTTTGACCAGCACATTCAAAGCGGAGATTTCGCCTTCTTTCATCTGCTCAAACATATTTTCGAGTTTGGTCGACTGCTGTGTCGCCAAACGGCTATCGCGGTATTTTCCCGCCCGGAACATCGCGATTTCACGCGCCTTGCGTTCATCTTCCACGACGACAAGATCATCACCCGCCAGCGGCGTTCCCGATAGGCCAATAATCACGACGGGAATGGAAGGACCCGCGCTGTCGATCTGGTGGCCATTCTCGTCCAGCATGGCACGAACACGGCCATATTCAAACCCCACCAGAACGACGTCACCTTTCTTCAAAGTACCACTGCGTACCAATACGGTGGCCACAGGGCCTCGGCCTTTTTCAAGCGAAGACTCAACAACTGAACCTTTCGCATGACCTTCGACCGGGGCCTTGAGCTCCAATACCTCGGATTGGACCAAAATAGCATCCAATAACTTGTCAATGCCCTCCCCCGTCTTGGCTGAAACCGGTACAAATTGGGTATCGCCGCCCCATTCTTCAGAAATGACGTCTAATTGGGAGAGCTCGCTACGAATGCGCTCAAGATCGATATTGGGTTTGTCGATTTTATTGATGGCAACAACAATCGGCACACCCGCGGCTTTAGCGTGTTGAACTGCCTCTTTAGTTTGCGGCATGACACCGTCATCGGCAGCAACGACCAGAATAACGATATCGGTAACGCTCGCACCGCGTGCACGCATGGCGGTGAAGGCTTCATGGCCAGGCGTATCCAGGAAGCTGATCACGCCTCGGCTCGTTTGAACGTGATACGCACCCACATGCTGGGTAATACCACCCGCTTCGCCCGCCGTCACCTTCGTCCGACGAATGTAATCAAGTAATGAAGTTTTACCATGGTCAACATGCCCCATCACAGTGACAACCGGCGGACGAGGTAGGGCAATACCCTGCTCAATCGCATCAACTAACTCAGCCTCTAGCGTTGAATCAGATACCGGCACGGCGGTGTGCCCCATCTCTTCAACCACCAAGGTCGCGGTATCTTGGTCAATCATCTGATTGATCGTCGCCATCACACCCATACTGAACAGAATTTTGACAACATCCACACCCTTGACCGACATTTTCTGCGCTAAATCAGCAACAGAAATCGTTTCAGGTACCGTGATATCCCGCATGATTGGCGCAGTGGGTTTTTCAAAATTGGTGAGTTGTTTGTTATTGGCAGAACCCGCTCGACCCGCAGTTTTCTTTGACCGTTTAGCGCGTCGTTCACCCGCTCCAGCACCCAGATGCAGTTCGGCACGCCCCCCTTTGACCTCACGTTCATGGCGGCCCTTACCGCTATGCTTCGCACCTTTTTTGCGATCCGCATCATCACCAGCGACGGCGGCCTTCGGCTCGCCAGCAGGCGCAGCTGCGGCCGGTCGGCCATGCTCGATCGTAGGGGCGGCCTCGGCTGTTGGCATCGCAATAATCCGCAAGCGCGACTTGGGCCGCCCGGTACGTTCATCAATTTCCGGTGGCAATATCGGAGCCGCGCTCGACATCGCAGGCTTATCGTCCGAGGTGTCTAAAACGGTATCAAAGGGTTCAGCAACGAGGGGGGTCGATGCAGCGACCGGTGACACAGGCACTTCTTTGGTAGCGATGGGCTCCAATAGTACTTCCGGCACAGACACCGAGGCAGCCACAGCTTTGGGTTCAATCGTGGCAGTGACGATTGGCTCGACAACTGATTCGACTCGGGCTTCAACCAATGGTGGAACCTCAACCGGCGGCACCATATCGACCACGGATGCGGCCGCATCTGACACCACATCCGATGCCGGCGCGGGTATGTGCGATGCTGGGGGCAGATGTGCTTCCGGCAAGATAGCCGGCGTAGCGGGCGCGCTTGGCGCAGGGGCTGATGGCTCCCGGGCAATATAGGTTTTGCTGGAGCGATACTCGACAGCGACTGTTTTACCGCGTGCAGCACCACCGCCAACCTTAATCTCTTCTTGCTTTTTACGTTGCAAGGTAATGCGATTAGGTTTTGCATCGGTAGAACCCACTGAATGTTGGCGTAAATGAGCTAACAGCTTCATTTTATCGCCATCATTAATCAGTGAATCGACTGTACTCGCCGCAACGCCCGCCTCCGCCAGCTGTACCAGCAGGCGTTCAGGGGTTGCACCAACAATTTTCGCTAAATCTTTAACCGTGACCTCGGACATGGGGTCTCCTGTGGTCGTCACACATCTAAAATTCGATTACCAACCACGCGCACGTGGTCGAAACAGAGCATATTTGCTGCGGCATTTAAGCCCAAAACAGCATCAATTAACAGCGGGCATGAATCAGAACCACACCCATTACCAAAATTTGGTATCAAGCAAACCACGGCGCACGCGCCGCCATGATCAACAGATGCGCTAAAGGTTCATCAACCCCTTCAAAGGCAGTTAATTCATCGATAGACAGCTCGGCCAAATCATCCGACGTGGTAATACCTGCCGCATGCAAAGCATCCAGCAGTGCAGGCGTCATCCCATCCAAATCGGCAATATCCAAGGTATCGCCTTCCGATTCGTCGGTCGCATCACCAGATATCGCTTGCACCAGCAACGCATCGCGCGCACGGTTACGCAACTCTTCCACGATACCCTCATCAAAACCTTCCACTTCCAGCAGCTCAGCCGTTGGCACATAAGCCACTTCTTCCAATGAGGAGAAGCCCGCCTCAACCAACACCGAAGCCACATCTTCATCCACATCCAGATCGCGCATAAAAGCCTCAACATTGCGGCGGGTTTCCGTTTCACCCTGTGCAATCGCTTCATTTTCGCCCATCACGTTCAGATGCCAACCGGTCAATTGACTGGCCAGGCGTACGTTTTGCCCCCCCCGACCAATGGCCTGGGACAGCTTTTCTTCCGTAACAGCAACATTCATGCTGTGGCGATCTTCATCCACCACGATTGATACCACCTCTGCTGGGGACATGGCATTAATTACAAATTGCGCCGGGTTTTGGTCCCAAATGATGATGTCAACCCGCTCGCCATTCAGCTCATTGGTAACTGACTGCACGCGCGAACCGCGCATACCCACGCAGGTGCCGACCGGATCAATCCGGGAATCACGGGAAAGCACCGCTATTTTAGCGCGCAGACCTGGATCGCGGGCGGCACCTTTGATTTCGATCAGGCCTTGATCAATTTCCGGCACTTCAAGCTTAAACAACTCAATCAAGAACTCAGGCGCAGTCCGGCTAACAAATAACTGTGGCCCGCGCGGCTCATGGCGAACATCCGCCAGATAACCCCGCAAACGATCGCCGGGTCGCACAGCCTCACGGCCAATCATTTCATCGCGGGGGATCAAGGCCTCAACATTACCGCCTAAATCCAAAATCACGTTACCGCGATCAATCCGCTTGATCAGCCCCATAATCAGGCTACCTTTGCGGTCCATGTAGGCATCCACAATCTGCCGACGTTCGGCCTCACGCACTTTTTGCACAATGACCTGTTTCGCCGCTTGCGCCGCAATCCGGCCGAACTCGACTGACTCGATTTCTTCTTCGACAAAGTCACCGACCTTGATATCCGGCTCATCCATTTGAGCCGCTTCCAGAATCATTTCTCGCTCGGGAAACTCGGAGGATTCACCGGCAACAACCTGCCAGCGGCGGAACGTGCGGTATTCACCCGTTTCTTTATCAATCTCGACCCGTGCATCAATATCACCGCCATGACGCTTGCGTGCAGCTTGCGCCAACGCCGCTTCAATGGCTTCGAAAATGACTGCACGATCTACGCCTTTTTCGTTAGATACCGCATCGGCTACAAAAAGAATCTCTTTGCTCATGATGGTTGAATTATTCCTGTGAGTTATTCGCAGCGCGCCGTGCTTGACGGTCGCCCTGAGTTCGATCAGATTTGGGCGCACCAAATTCAAAAACCAGATGGGCGCGTTCAACTTCCGCATACGGGAAGGTAAACACCTCAGGCACGCCGTCTATCGTGACACTGATTTGTTCACCCTCAACCGCCGTGACAATACCGTCAAACCGCCGCCGCTGTGACAAAGGGCGATGCAGCCGCACCCGAACTTTCTGACCAATGAACCGCGCAAAATCACACGCACGGAACATGGGGCGCTCAACGCCCGGAGAAGACACCTCAAGCCGGTAAAAGCCGGGAAACGGATCTTCAACATCCAGAACGCCGCTCAGGGCGTCGCTGATTCGGGAGCAATCATCCAGAGTAATACCGACGTCAGTATCGATATAAACCCGCAGCAAACCATCCGGCCCACCGCGAAACTCGCCACCGACCCATTCACAACCCGCTGCTTCAACAACGGGTTGTAACAGGGCTTCAATGGATTCTGGAATTTTTTGCACAGCGGGCTTTTCTCTTAAAATACGCAAAATAAAAAAGCCCCATTTGGGGCCCGGTTTTCTTTTATCTTTGATCGCGGGATGCGGAATATATGAAGGTTCGGGCCAGATGTCAAATTTACACCACAAAAAACCATAATTCCGTGGTGCGAACCCGCCATAGAATTAACGACAACGACTTTGACGCACACGACACCATGCCCTATCTATTCGCCCCGAAGATCGTCAAAAAACCGTTTCACCGAGTCAAGAAAAGAACGTTCGCGTGGCCGATGCTGTTCCGCAATTTCACCGCCACTCCCGCCCGTTAATGATTGCTCAAATGCGTGCAGCAAATCCCGTTGTTCATTCGTTAATTTGACGGGGGTCTCCACGTGCACACTCACCAGCAAATCGCCTGGTGCGCCGCCGCGTACCGGTTGAACGCCTTTTCCACGCAAGCGGAACACTTTACCGGTCTGGGTTTCGGCCGGGATTTTGAGCTCGACACGCCCATCTAACGTGGGCACTTCAATCTCGCCACCCAAGGCCGCCGTCACAAAACTGATCGGCATATCGCACAGCAAATCAGCATCATTACGTTTGAAAATCGGGTGCGGCTTCACTTCGATCAGTATGTATAAATCACCGGCAGGACCGCCCTGCTCGCCCGGACCGCCTTCACCGGTGTGCCGTAAACGATCGCCCGTATCTACGCCAGCAGGGATTTTAATCGTTAGCGTTTTCTTCGTTTCGATTCGACCCGAACCTCGACAAGCCGTGCACGGATCTTCGATAATTTCCCCACTGCCACCGCACGTGGGGCACGTTTGCTGAATCGCGAAAAAACCCTGCTGAACGCGCACTGCACCCGCGCCTTTACAGGTACCGCAGGCTTTTTTCCCGGTACCCGGTTTTGCGCCCGACCCATGGCAAACATCGCAGGTCTCAGTCGTTGGAATTTGAATATCGACTGTCGTGCCGCGCACCGCTTCTTCGAGGGTAATATTCAGGTGGTACTGCATGTCGGCACCCCGGTAGGCGCGTGAACGCCCACCGCCGCCACCGCCACCGCCGCCAAAAATATCGCCAAACACTTCGCCGAAGATATCGGCAAATCCCGCCCCGCCACCAAACCCTGCGCCGCCGCCCGCACCCGGATTCACCCCCGCATGGCCAAATTGATCATAGGCTGCTCGCTTTTGGGGATCGGACAGCGTTTCAAAAGCCTCTTTGGCTTCCTTGAATTTCTCCTCGGTAGAGGGATCATCGGGATTGCGATCCGGATGAAACTTCATCGCCAGCCGCCGATAGGATTTTTTCAGCTCATCGCTTGATACGGTGCGCTCAACTTCCAAGATTTCGTAATAACAACGCTTCGCCATAATCTGCTCAAAAATTAAACGGCAAGCGTGCGTTCATGCACCCATGCCGTATGAGAAACTGGAATTCCGCTGACTGAGAAAGCCGTCGTCCCCGAGGAAAACGGCTCAAGTCGCAGGATTATTTTTTGTCGTCTTTAACTTCTTCAAACTCGGCGTCCACCACATCATCATCCTTCGTGGCCGATTGTGTGCCTGCCGCATCCTGTGGTTGCGCGCTCGCTTTTTGCATCAAGGCCGCTGAAACCTGACTCAATGCCTCAATTTTAGCTTCGATGTCAGCTTTATTATCGCCTTTAATCGCAGCGCGGAGTGCGGCAATGGCGTCGGTGGCCGGTTGCTTATCCGCATCGCCCAGGCCTTCACCGGATTCTTTCATCGTTTTCTCGACGGTGTGAATCAAACCATCGCCTTGATTGCGAACGTCCACCAGTTCACGTAGTTTTCTATCTTCATCCGCGTGGGCAGCAGCATCGTCCACCATCCGCTGAACTTCCGCATCAGACAAACCCGAGTTGGCCTTAATCACAATCTTCTGCTCTTTACCGGTGCCTTTATCTTTGGCCGATACGTTCAGAATGCCGTTCGCGTCGATGTCGAAGGTGACTTCGATTTGCGGCATGCCACGCGGTGCAGACGGAATATCAGTCAAATCGAACCGACCGAGTGATTTATTGCCGGAAGCAATTTCACGCTCGCCCTGCAATACATGCACAGTCACCGCATTTTGATTGTCATCAGCCGTTGAGAACACTTGACCTGCTTTGGTCGGAATCGTGGTGTTTTTCTCGATGAGTTTCGTCATCACGCCACCCATGGTTTCAATGCCCAAAGACAGTGGAGTCACATCCAGCAGCAACACATCACTCACACTGCCCGACAATACGCCGCCCTGAATCGCTGCGCCCACGGCGACCGCTTCATCAGGGTTCACGTCCTTACGTGGCTCTTTGCCAAAGAATGCCTTCACCGCTTCACGAACTTTGGGCATCCGGCTCTGACCGCCGACCAGAATGACCTCGTCGATATCGCTTAAAGACACGCCCGCATCTTTCACCGCAATTCTGCACGGTTCGATGGTGCGGGTAATCAAGTCATCGACCAGCGACTCGAGTTTGGCGCGCGTCAACCGAATGTTCATGTGCTTGGGGCCACTCGCATCAGCGGTGATATACGGCAAATTTACATCGGTTTGTTCGGTGGAAGACAGCTCAATTTTAGCCTTTTCCGCACCCTCTTTGAGCCGCTGCATCGCCAGCGCATCATTCGCCAGGTTCACGCCTTGCTCTTTCTTGAACTCTTCGACCAGGAAATCAATCAACCGGTTATCGAAATCCTCGCCGCCCAAGAAGGTATCGCCATTGGTGGACAGCACTTCAAACTGTTTTTCGCCGTCGATGTTCGCAACTTCAATAATCGACACGTCAAACGTACCGCCGCCCAAATCATACACAGCGATTTTACGGTCTTTATTATCTTTCTTATCAATACCGTAGGCTAAAGCTGCCGCAGTAGGTTCATTGATAATGCGCTTCACATCCAAACCCGCAATACGTCCGGCATCTTTGGTGGCTTGGCGCTGGCTATCGTTGAAGTAAGCGGGAACGGTAATCACCGCTTCGGTCACTTCTTCACCCAGATAGGCTTCAACGTCTTTTTTTATTTTCATCAACACGCGCGCGGAGATCTCTGGCGGCGCCATTTTGCGACCATTCACCGAAACCCACGCATCACCATTATCGGCTTTGACAATTTCATACGGCATCAACTTGATGTCTTTTTGTACCGCGTCTTCGTCAAAACGCCGACCAATCAAACGCTTAACCGCATATAGCGTGTTTTTTGGATTGGTAACCGCTTGGCGTTTTGCCGGTTGGCCGACCAGAATTTCGCCATCGGTTGCATACGCCACGATTGAAGGTGTGGTGCGCGCGCCCTCGGCATTCTCAATGACTTTAGCCGACTTGCCTTCCATAATCGCTACGCAAGAATTCGTGGTTCCCAGATCAATCCCAATAATTTTAGCCATGTTGTTATTCCTCAAATTTTAAAATGTGTTGCGATAAAACCGTGCCGCTCATTTCATTGATACAAAGACCAATACCTGTCGCTACAGGCAGATATGTGCGGACTAGCCTTGGATTTTCAAGGGTCCCACTCCGCTTCTTACTCCGTAGGCTTGGAAACCACGACCAGTGCAGGCCGAACCAAACGATCTTTGAGCAAATAACCCTTTTGCATCACACCCACCACGTGATCGGCGGGGCCTTCATGGGGCTGTACGGAAATGGCTTGATGATGCTCGGGATTAAAGCGTTCACCGATGGGATGAACCGGCGTTACACCAAATTTCTCCAGTGTTTGCATAAAAACATTCAGCGTCATCTGACTGCCTTCACGGATTTTTTCGAGTGGCGTATTGGGATTTTCGCTGGCCTGCATACCCATTTCCAGCGAATCAATCACCGGCAACAACCCATCGACAAAGCGCTCCAGGGCAAATTTTCGGGCGTTATCCATATCACGCTCGACACGTTTGCGCAGGTTGTCCATTTCGGCATGGAGACGCAAAATTTCCTGTTCACGCTCGGCAAGCTTTTCGGCCAGCACGCGCGTATCAGGCATTTCAGTCGGTTCTGTGCCTTGATTTTGCTGGGTTTCAGGGGGCAATTCTGCTTCAGCGGCGTTCGCGGATTGTTCCGTCATGCTGTGATCCTCAAGTCATAAAAAACAAAGGGGGCGCCCTATCGAACAGGGGCATGCTGGGAATTTGGGGCAGCTTAAAAAAATTTCAAGGCACTTGATATAACAGGGTGATGAAAAACGTCATGCGCGACGGCAAAACAAGGCGAAAATGGGCAAAAAACCACAGTTTATATACAGTAAATGAGGATTTTGGGCTCATTTTAACGCCATATTGCCGAGCACAATAGTTTTTCACCAGCCTGAATAAACATTGCCAGGACAAAGCACGGTATATTCCCTTATGTATTGATGCCCCTAAAGTTCTATTTGCAGGTCCTATTTGTGGTCGATCTCCCAAAACCAAAGAAGACAAGCGCGTCCACTCGAGCACCCTTTGAACAGATGTCGGCGGTCCCGCACGGTACACCACTGACAGCGGTGGAAATCAGCGCCGATGCGCCGCCGGTGTTCCACCGAATCGGCATCATCACCAAACCCTACGCCGATGAAGCGATTAAAAAAGTTTTTCTCAAGTTAATCAAAACGCTGGATCACCTGGGAATTCATTGGGCGCTGGAGGAATCTTGCGATAGCCCTGTGCATGACCTCCATCCGGCGCGATTTGAACGCAATCAACCGGACCGAGATCTCATTATCGTCCTCGGCGGCGACGGCACCCTGCTAAACGCCGCACGCACCTTAAGCCAATGGGGCATCCCGATTATGGGGGTGAATTTAGGACGATTGGGATTTTTGGTCGATGTGAGACCCAGCGATCTCAAACTCTATTTGGATGCCATGTTGCGTGGGCATTTCATCGAAGATCGGCGTTTTTTACTGGAAGGCACCCTGATGCGCGGGGAAACCCGCCTCATGAACGCGGTAGCGCTCAATGACATCACCTTCAAAATGCGCGATCCGGCACGCATGGTTGAATTTGAGATGTATATCAATGGGGTGTTGCTCAATCAACAACGATCCGACGGTGTGGTGGTGTGCACCCCGACCGGCTCAACCGCCTATGCCTTATCGGCCGGCGGACCCTTGATTGCACCCGATTTGGCCGCCATCGGCATCGTGTCAATTTGCCCGCACACGCTAAGTTATCGCCCGATTGTGGTCAGTAGCCAGCATGTGATTGAAATCACCCCCAAACCGCAGTCGCGCGGTGGCGGCGTGATGAGTTTTGATGGCCAGATCAATCACCCGCTTGAAGTCGGTGATAGCCTAGTGATTCGTCGTCACGATCACGATATTCGGCTGATCCACCCCTGTAATCATGATTATTACGCCCTGTTACGCACCAAGCTCTGCTGGGGCGAGCAAAGTGGATAATGTGGCCCCTTGCCCGATACACTGTGAGTTGAACTTTTAACTATGCTGACTTCACTGACCATCCGCCATATCGCCTTAATCGACGAGCTCGAACTGCAATTCGCCCCCGGCATGACAACGCTCACCGGCGAAACCGGCGCGGGTAAATCCATCCTGATTGACGCCATCGGCCTCATACAAGGCGAGCGCGCCAACACTCAACTGATTCGCGCAGGCTGTGATGAAGCCGAGGTGATTGGTGTGTTCAGTTTCACACCTCGGGGGCCCGTGGCCGAATTTTTGCACGAACAGGCGCTCGATGATGATGATGAGCTCATCATCCGCCGCACGTTAAATCGGGAAGGGCGCGGCAAAATCTGGATCAATGGCCGCCCGGCGCCCGCCGCCACACTCAAAACATTAAGTCGCCTGTTGATCGATGTTCATGGCCAGCACCACAACCAAAAACTGCTTGAAAAACGGTACCAACGGGAATTACTCGATAGTTTTGCTGGCCACACCCCCGATACCCAAGCACTCGGCCAAATGGCGCGGGAATTACGCAAGCTGGAAAACCAACGGGAAGAAATTCGCCAGGCCCAAAAAAATCGGGAAGATCGCCGGGCGCTGTTGGCGTTCCAGCTCGAAGAAATCGATCACATCGCCCCCGAAGCCGACGAGTTTAACCTGCGCCATCAGCAGTTAACCCGCCTCTCACGACAAGACGAATGGCACGGTGTGATTGCCACGCAACTGGAACGGCTATTTGACGGTGATCAAAATTTGCATGATCAGCTCGGCCAAGCCCAACATGCGTTAAGCCGGCTCCTGGCTCTGGATGAAACCCTGGCACCGCTCATTGACGCACTCGAAACGGCGCAAATTCATATCAACGACACCGCTGAAAGCCTTCGTGACCGTTTGGATGCCGAAGATAACGACCCCGGCTTGCTTGATCACGTCCACATTCGCCTGGATCAACTTCACCAACTGGCACGAAAGCACCGCATCCCACCGGAGCAGCTGGATGATCACATCGCGACGCTACGGATCGAAGCCGCGACTTTGGATGACCATGTGGCATTGGGCGCCACGCTGAATGAACGCATCACTGTGCTCAGCGACACCTTTGACGCGTTAGCCAGAAAAATTTCAACCCAGCGGCATGCAGCCGCCAAAATACTCGCCGATTCAGTGACCCGCACCATCCGTCAATTGGGCATGCCCCATGGGCAGATCGACATCGCCGTGACCCCCATCGAAGCGAATGATCCGGAGCACGATCGACGCGTTGAACCGCGGGGCGAACAGGGCAACGATGACATCAGCTTTCTGATTAGTGCAAACCGTGGCCAGCCCCCCCAACCCCTGGATCAGATCGCCTCGGGCGGTGAATTGGCACGCGTCAGTCTCGCGTTCAAAACGCTCACCGCCGCATTTGATCCTGTCGAAACCTTTATTTTTGATGAAGTCGATACGGGTATTGGGGGCGCGATTGCCGAAATTGTCGGTCGGCACTTGCGCGAACTTGGCCAAACTCGCCAAGTGTTTTGCGTCACCCATTTACCGCAAGTCGCGGCGCAAGGTCAGCACCAGATTCAAGTGCAAAAACATCACCTGGAAACGGGCACCATAACCACCATCGTGCCATTAAATGCACAAGCACGAATTGAGGAGATCGCCCGGATGATGGGGGGTATTGAAATCAGTGCGCAAACCCGCGCCTTAGCGCAGGAGATGATTCAGCGCGATCATGGGCAGAAAGCAACTCCGAGGGAATAGGCGGGGAAAAACGGCCCTATCACTTTTTCCTCGTGCGCGCCGCACTGCTAATGCCATAAATCACCAACGAATAGTCGGTGAGGTCAAAATCGTACTGCTCTGCAATGGCGGCAATGCGCTCTTGAATAATGGGGTCGTGAAACTCTTCCACTGCGCCGGATTTGATACACACCAAATGGTCGTGCTCGCCTTTTGAAATCAGCTCAAATACCGATTTCCCCCCCTCAAACTGATGCCGCTTGAGAATATCGGCGCCTTCAAATTGGGTAAGCACGCGATAAACCGTGGCTAAACCTATGTCTTCCCCCCGGCTCAGCAGTTCTTTATACACATCCTCAGCACTCATATGCCAACTGGGATTGGTTTCGATAATTTCCAAGATTTTCACCCGGGGTAAAGTCACCTTCAACCCGGCTTTTTTCAGATCATTTTGTTCCAAGATACACCCCTCTCATGGGCAAAATGGTTGTGTGTAACACTTGCGATTGTACTCGAATCAGCAACCAACATTTGAATTCCCCATGTGTTTCCGATAATTCTGCGCAAACACTGGAACAAACCCCCCGCAGTTGCGTATGATTGCTGCATCTTTTTGCACTACCGACAGAAATCTCAACTTATGCAACGATCTACCCCATCCAAAGAGACATGTGCCCCAGTGATGATCCGTGCGCTCCCGCTGCTCGCCCTGCTCGCTTTATCACTGAGCGGATGTACTTCAGTTTATGTTCCCAGTTTTATCAAGGTGTACCAGCCCGATATTGCACAAGGCAACGTGCTCGAGCCCGACCGCGTCGCACAAGTGCAAGTCGGCATGAGCAAGAATCAAGTCAATCAAATTCTTGGCACTCCGGCGCTGCAAGATATTTTCCATCGCAATCAACGCGAAACCTACGTGTTTTACGACAAGCGCGGTAAAAACAAAGCGTTTCAGCACACTGTGGTCGTGCTATACGATACAGATGGCCGGGTAACCAAACTGGAGCAACACGGTGACCCGCTCGACCAGGCGCCGGCACAAGATATTCCTGAAGCATTGCGCCATAAAAAAACGTCAGCCGACGCTACCACCCCGACTGAGCCTAACAACCCTGCGGCGCCCAGCCCGTACGATTTAACGCCACAACCGACAACACCCGGTTTGGGCGCTGTTGCCCCCCTACAACCCAGTACCCCACCGCTGCAACCTTAATACGCCCTTTTTAGAACAGCCGTGCCATCGAATCGAATGAACCCAAGCGCACTTTGGCTATTTGGGGGCATCATGAGTGCGCTCATTGCGGTCGTCGTGGCTGCCGTAGGCGCTCATGGGCCGTTAGCCCCCAGCACACCCGCACTCGAGCACATTCTGACCACTGCCAGCTTATTTCACCTTGTACACAGCCTTGCGCTCATTCAATTTAGCCAGTGGCGCATGCAGAACCCGAACCCCACCGCTTTGCCCGGCTGGTTTTTGATTGCGGGGATGCTGCTATTTGTCGGCAGCCTGTATGGGTTGGTGTTCTCGTCGGTCAAAATCCCCGGTGTACTCACGCCCATCGGCGGGGGATTCCTGATTTTGGCTTGGTTAATTTGGGGTATACAGGTTCTGCGCGCTGCAAAAGAATCATCCTAAATATTCCGAGGTTATCGGGTGTTCGCTGATTTATCTCTCATCAAAAACCGAACTCATTGGCATCAGATCACGCTTGATGCTGAAACAAATCAGCAACATTTTATTCAACTTCGGTTAACATTTCGTTTTTGCGCACAATCTTAAGTCCGAGTAACCATGACACAGACCCGCTTTGAATTTGATGACCTCATCCGCTGCGCCAAAGGCGAAATGTTTGGCGAAGGCAATGCACAATTACCGTTACCGCCCATGCTGATGTTCGATCGAATTGAACGCATCGCCACTGATGGCGGGAAATTTGGCAAAGGTGAAATGATTGCAGAATTAGTGGTCAAGCCCGATTTGTGGTTTTTTGGTTGCCATTTTGAAGGCGATCCGGTGATGCCCGGTTGCCTGGGTCTGGATGCCATGTGGCAGCTCGTCGGGTTTTATCTCGGCTGGAGTGGCGGCAAAGGTCATGGACGCGCGCTGGGCGTTGGCGATGTAAAATTTTCTGGCCAAGTGCTCCCCAGTAATGAAAAAATCACATACCAAGTGGATATTAAGCGGATCATCATGCGCAAATTAACCATGGGCATTGCCGATGCGCAAATGTCGGTTGATGGCAAAGTCATTTATGAGGCCAAAGACCTACGGGTTGGCCTGTTCACCAATACACAGTCACTATCGGAGTAAATCACCATGCGCCGCGTTGTTATTACTGGCATGGGCATTGTTTCCAGCATTGGCAACAATTGCACCGAGGTTCTTCACGCTTTGAAAACCGGTCATTCTGGCATTGAAGTCAATCCGGAACAGGCTGAGCGGGGATTCCGTTCTCATGTGGCGGGCACCTTGAAAATCAATCCCGAGGAACATATTGACCGCAAGCTGTATCGCTTTATGGGTGCGGCGGCAGCGTACACCTATATTTCCATGCGTGAAGCGATTGAACAATCGGGCTTAACCCACGATCAAGTGTCACAACCCCGCACGGGCTTAATTGTGGGCTCGGGCGGGTCATCTTGTGCAAATATCGTCGAAACTGCTGATATTGTGCGAGAAAAAGGCGTGAAACGCGTGGGGCCTTACATGGTAACCCGCACCATGAGCTCGACCACATCTGCCTGTTTGGCCACGCCGTTCGGCATCAAGGGCATTAATTTTTCAATCAGCTCTGCCTGTGCCACCTCGGCGCATTGCATTGGCTCTGGCGTGGAGCAAATCCAGTTCGGCAAACAGGATATTGTGTTTGCGGGGGGGGGGGAGGAGCTTCACTGGTCGCAAACCGCCATGTTTGATGCGATGGGTGCGCTCTCATCCAAATATAACAATACCCCACACACGGCTTCGCGCCCGTTTGATGCGACCCGTGATGGCTTCGTGATTTCTGGCGGTGGTGGGATGGTGGTTCTGGAAGAACTTGAACATGCCCTCGCCCGAGGCGCCACCATTCTTGCCGAAGTGGTGGGCTACGGCGCCACGTCCGATGGTTATGACATGGTTCAGCCTTCCGGCGAAGGGGCTTTGCGCTGCATGCAGCAAGCGCTCGCGACGGTCGATACCCCAGTCGATTATGTCAACACCCACGGCACAAGTACGCCAGCGGGCGATATGCGGGAAATTGAATCTTTGCTGAAAATTTTCCCCGAACAGATGCCATATATCACCTCGACCAAATCACTCTCAGGGCATTCATTGGGCGCGGCAGGTGTGCATGAAGCGATTTATTCCCTGTTAATGCTGCAGAACAATTTTATTGCCGCTTCTGCGAATTTAAACGAGATCGACCCGAAGGCCGAAGGGGTTAATTTCCTGACCAAAAACCTGGAAAACGCCAAAATTGATACCGTGTTATCCAATAGCTTCGGTTTTGGTGGCACTAACGCCTCGCTTGTGTTGCGCCGCTTCAAGGTTTAACGTGCTTCACGCGGTTGAATAAACACGCAAAAACGCCGGGCACCCGGCGTTTTTTCATTCAAGCGCCAAGAACAACCCGATCAAATGCTGGCAATTAATTGTTGCGTGTAGGCGTGTTGTGGGGCATGGAACACCCGCGCCGTTTCACCCGCTTCAACCACTCGCCCCTGGTATAACACCATCACTCGGTGTGCCATCGCCTGCACGACGCGCAAATCGTGGGTAATAAACAGATAACTCAAACCCAGAGTTCGCTGTAAATCGCGCAATAAAGTCAGAATCTGCTTTTGAACCGTAGCATCCAGCGCGCTGGTCGGTTCATCGAGAATCAAAATACGCGGCCGTAAAATCAGCGCGCGGGCAATCGCAATGCGTTGCCGCTGCCCGCCCGAAAATTCGTGTGGATAACGATGCAAACTCATATCCGTCAACCCCACGGCGTGCATCACAGCCTGGATTTTTTCCAGCCGATCGTCTGGCAATAATCGAGGCTCATGCACCCTGAGCCCCTCGCCAATAATTTCACCTAAGGTCATCCGGGGCGACAGGGCGCCAAAAGGGTCTTGAAATACGATTTGAATATGTCGCCTGAACGGTCGAAAGGCCTGCTCGGACAAGCCCTGTACGGCCTTACCCTCAATTGCGATGTCACCACGCGAATGAATCAAGCGAAGCAAAGCCAGCGCTAACGTACTTTTCCCCGACCCCGACTCACCAATCACCCCCAGGGTTTCACCAGCAGCCAGCTGTAAACTGAGCTGATCCAAGGCGATAAATGGCAGGGTCGCCGATGACCACCATCGCCGTTTTTCGCCCGGGAAACGGGGCCTGGGTTGCCTAAACTCGACAGTCAGCTCGTGCGCGGCCAATACAGTAGGTGCATCCGCAGCAATAACCGGTAGCAGTTCGGGCACCGGGGCTGCAGCCAATAATTGCTGGGTATAGGGATGCTGGGGATGGGCAAAAATATCGGCCACCGCGCCGTGCTCCACAATGTGCCCGTGCTGCATTACCGCAACCACATCGGCATAGCGCCGAACCAAATTCAAATCATGGGTAATCAATAATAAAGCCATGCCCCAGCTTTGTTGCAACGCCATAAGCAATTCCATAATTTGCCGCTGCAAGGTCACATCCAGCGCAGTGGTCGGCTCATCGGCAATCAGCAATTTGGGTCGGCAGGCCAGTGCCATCGCGATCATCGCTCGTTGACGTTGGCCGCCGGAAAGTTGGTGCGGAAAGGCACGGGCACGTTCTGTCGGTTCGGACAATTGCACCTGTTCCAATAATTCGATGACCCGGGTGTGTACGGCAGTCGAAGAGAGGCCTTCATGCTGCACAATCACCTCACTGATCTGCGCACCAATGGTTTTCAGCGGATTGAGCGCCGTCATCGGCTCTTGGAAAATCATGCCAATTTCCCGCCCGCGAATACGACGCAATTGCGGCTTTGATGCAGCCAACAGATCCATTCCCGCAAATGTTACCGCGCCGGTGGTATAACGCACCTCATCGAGTAGCTGCAGTATCGATAGGGCCGTGATGGTCTTACCCGAACCCGACTCACCCACCAAAGCCACCCGTTGGCCCACCGCTACAGTCAAACTCACCCCAACCAATACCGCCGCACCGGTGCCAAATTGCGCAGATAAATTTTGAATCGACAAAAGCGGAGCTGCATCAAGAGGGGGAGGTTGATCCAAACTCGGGGCGATGGGCATACACATTCCTTAAATCCATTGATACAAGCACGCTATCGGAGAGTCTATCAGGCATTCGTAGCGTAATTGATGCGCATAGGCCGTGTATTTCCGGTACAGTCACGCGATCTTTATCTGAGCGCATAGCCATGTCGACGCCCTACCCGCAATCCCCCTATTCCGCAGAACCCGACGCAACACCATTCGAAACCACCTGGCCACTCACCGTCGTTAGTGCGCCGGATTTGCAGGCGCCGCTGGCCGAAGAAATTCGCAGCCTTGTGACGGCCAAGGTTTCGGATCGTCCCTTTGGCATTTTACTCGATGCAACACCCGAACAAGCCTACCGAATTGTCTGCGATAGCCTGATTGCGGGGCATGTGTATGTCGAACTGATGAGTGGCCAAGGGGAAAATGCCGATGAGCTCTATCGATTAGTCCAGCGCGTCAATTGGTCTGAACATCTGGCTGAGGATGGGTATTTCGCCATCAGTGCGACCGGTTCAACCGATTCGTTGCGCCACACGGGATTCGTCGCCACCCGCATTAAAGATGCGATTGTCGATCAATTCCGTGACCGCAGCGGTAACCGCCCCACGGTGGATACTGACCAACCCGATCTGCGCCTGCATTGCCATCTCACCGCCAGCGGGCATGCCACGCTGTCACTTGAGCTCTCCAACGGCTCCCTGCATCGCCGCGGTTATCGGCTGGATGGTGGGCTGGCGCCGCTAAGAGAAACCCTTGCCGCTGGGGTTTTATGGCGGGCGCGCTGGCCGCAACTCGTTGCCTTAATGCCGGAAACCGAGGTTGCCCTGTTTGATCCTATGTGCGGCTCTGGTACGCTCGTGATTGAAGCGGCACTGCGGCTCACCGGATTACCCGCAGAATTACGTCATCAGCGCATTGGGTCGATAGGCTGGCTCGGGCATGATGACGCGGCTCGTCTGCGCGTACTGGAATCAAAGCCGACCGTGGCCGAGGGCATTGATCCGGCTCGATTTGCGGGCAAGCTGGTTGGTCAGGATATTGATATTGAACAAATCATGGCTGCACAAGCGAATGCCGAGCGTGCAGGCGTGGCGCATCTCGTGACCTTCCGTGAAGCGGATGCATGGACTGCGCCCTGCCCTGCCGAGTTTGAAGGGATTCATCACGGTTTATTAGTCAGTAATCTGCCTTATGGCCATCGTCTGACCGTGATCGGCGACCATGCCAGTCGGTCTGATCATAGCGAGCCCAACTGGGAAGCGCTGACCAACTGCTGGCAAGCCTGCTTGAATGGGTGGCACTGGGCCGTTTTAGTACCCGAAGGTGAAGGTAAAAGCTGGCCGATTCGGTATGAGCGCGCGTTCCCCATGGATCAAAGCGGCATTGCAATCGACATGATTCGCGGCAACTTTGATGGCAAAGGCCGTCGAGAAGCGCCCGGACCGATTGGCTTGGCGAATCGATTGAGTGCCGCTGCGGCCACATCGACCGAGGGGGTCGACACCACACCGTTTGCTAATCGCCTACAAAAGAATTTCCGACACCTGAAAAAGATCATCGAGCGCGAAGGCGGATGCTGTTACCGCGTGTATGATGCCGATCTGCCCGATTTTAATATCGCGATTGACCTGTATCGCGATGAAACTGGAGAAACCTGGGCGGACATTCAAGAATATCGTGCGCCGAACACAATTGACCCGCAATTGGCACGCGCGCGACTGAGCGTCGCCGTTAATCAAACCATCACCGGCTTGGGGTTGGCGCCCAACCACAGCGTGGTGCGCCAGCGCAAGCGTCAAACAGGCAACGAGCAATACCAAAAAATCACCCAGGAACGGCTGGAGCGTGTTGTCGTTGAAGGTGGCACACGCCTTATGATTAATCTCACCGATTATCTCGATACCGGTCTCTTCCTCGACCATCGTCAGGTGCGTGATCTGGTTGCCCAGCTTGCACGCGGCAAAAGTCTGCTGAATTTATTCTGTTATACGGCCACGGCATCCGTTCGTGCCGCCCATCAGGGTGCCGCACGAACGTTATCGATTGATCTTTCACATACGTACTTGGACTGGGCCGAACGCAATTTCGCCCTCAATAAGATCAAGGTCGGCACTGACCATAGTCTGATGCGCGCCGACGTACTCGAATGGCTGGATCAGCGCCAGCGCAGCGTTTATCAACCCGAACGCTTCGATGTGATCTTCTGCGATCCACCAACTTTTTCGAATTCAAAATCCATGAACGACACCCTCGATATTCAGCGCGATCACGAGCAAATGATCGAAGCCTGCATGCACTTACTGGCCGATGAGGGCATTTTAGTCTTTTCAAATAATCTAAAAGGCTTTAAATTGTCGGAACATTTAACGGAAGGATTCTTAATCAATGACTTATCGAGAAAGACCCTCCCGCCAGATTTCGCTCGAACACCGCAACGACGCAGTGTGTATGAAATCCGGCATCGCCCACGTGACTAATTCACGCGGGAAAATCCTCGGCGCAATCAGCGTGATGCTTGCGGCTGCACTCGCTTTAGGCGGGTGCGCCAACTTACCCACGACCGATACGGGAAGCAAGGCGCCACAAGCCAGCAATACGTTTGGCTGGTCTGATAATTCGGACAATCATCAAGCGGCCAATGATTCAAATGACGCAACTTATGGCTTTCAAAACGACAGCCTGAACAAGCGGCTCCCACGCAATCCACTCAAGGCCATCAACCCGAAAGACCGCCCCAACTCATCCGCTGGCGAGGCCATTATCATGGCCATGGCCCAGTTGGGGGTTGCCTATCAGCGCGGCGGATCGTCCCTATCCAACGGGTTTGATTGCAGTGGCTTAACCAGCTACGTGTATAAAAAAGCAGATATCACGCTGCCCCGCACCGCCCGCGATCAGTACGCATTCACCGAACGGGTAGCCAAAGCAAATCTCAAACCCGGCGACTTGCTCTTCTTTAAAATTCGCAGCCGAAAAATTGATCATGTCGCCATCTACGTGGGGGACAACACGTTCATTCACGCACCAAGGCCGGGCGAACGGGTCACCTATGCCAAACTCAATGATTCATACTGGCGCAGACATTATGTGGGCGCAGGCCGCGTGCCGGGTTCCCATCACGTCGATTTAGCGGATAGCAATCGGTAGCCGAATCTTTCGGGTTACTCAACCAAGCAATCTATTTGCCGCCGCTAATCACCCAGCCGGTAATCCCGGTAAATGCCATCAGAAAACCCGCGGGCGCGAGCATCAGTAAATCCAGGAAGATGGAATGACTGCCATCTTTCATCAAAAACATGGCGCCAAATCCCCCAACCACACCGATAGCCACCAAGATTGAGCCCAAAATTAACAAAAATTTTGAAAATCGACCAAAGTTCGAGGGTTTCATTTTTGGCTCATAGCGATACGGGTTATGAGCGCCGGGTTCAAACTCTTCGTCGTTATCAGGCTGATTCATGGCGTATTCCTGGTTCACAAGCAATTTAAAGATGAGCGGATTTTACGATAACACTACCAGGTATATTCGGCATTCGATGTTTTTATACCGTCCCAAATCGTTAACCGGCCTGCTGGCTGGATTCAATCTGATAGAATCTCCGAATATTTTAGTCAACGATGAGGAGATTCACTGTGTTGGAATTTTCAGTTAAAAGTGGCGCACCCGAAAAACAACGTTCATCCTGCCTGATCGTGGGGGTGTTTGAAGCGCGAAAACTTTCCGACGCGGCTGAAACCATCGATAAAGCCAGCGATGGTCATCTCAGTGCCATTACCCGCCGGGGCGATATGGAAGGCGAGCTTGGGGATACCTTATTAATTCATGCGGTACCCCATATTCAAGCCGAGCGCGTGCTGCTCGTCGGACTAGGCAAAGAACGCGAATTTGATCTCAATGCGCTGATTAAAGCCACCACGGCAGCCGTGAAAGCCCTGCATTGCCGGGGCACGACTGAATGCGTCAGTCACCTCACGGAACTGGATATCAAGGGCGTTGAATTTGAACAAATTATCCGCCAAAGCGTCTTGGCAATTGATGCAGCGGTATACCGGTTCGATCAACTCAAATCGACCCCCGCCCCCAGCCCACGCCGGCCTTTGCGTAAAGTCACTTTCATCACACCCAGTCGGCGGGGCTTGCTCGAAGCCGAAGCCAGTGTGCGTGAAGCCATGGCGATAAGTTCAGGCATTCACCTCACCAAAAATTTGGCCAATTTACCGCCGAACTTATGCACCCCGACCATTCTGGCTGACCACGCACGCAAGCTGACTGAAACGCATCCCGCGCTCACCGTCGAAGTACTCGATCAATCGCGGATGGAAGCATTGGGCATGAATGCGTTATTGGCGGTGGCCAAAGGCAGCAGTGAGGCGCCCAAACTCATCGTGATGGAACACACCGGCGGCAATGCCGACGATGCGCCCATCGTGCTGGTCGGTAAGGGCGTGACCTTCGATTCTGGCGGCATTTCGCTCAAGCCCGGTCTGGATATGGATCAAATGAAATATGACATGGCTGGTGCTGCCGCCGTGATCGGGATTATTTCCATCGTCGCGGAACTACGATTACCCATCAATGTGGTGGGCATTGTGCCCTCGGTTGAAAATATGCCGGATGGCAAAGCACTTAAACCCGGTGACGTGGTGAAGAGCATGTCGGGACAAACCATTGAAGTCCTGAACACCGATGCCGAAGGGCGGTTAATTTTGTGTGATGCCCTCACCTACGCCAAACGCTTCAAACCAGAGCTGGTAATTGATATGGCCACCCTTACCGGCGCTGTGGTCATTGCACTGGGTCGAGTACCCAGTGGCCTATTCAGCAATCACAAATCGCTGGCGCAAGAAATCACCAAGGCTGGGGAAGCGAGCAATGACCGCGTTTGGGAGCTTCCCCTCTGGGATGATTACCAACCCCTACTGAAAAGCAACTTCGCCGATATGGCCAATATTGGCGGGCGTGAAGGCGGCGCTCTGACGGCAGCGGCATTTCTATCCCGTTTCACGAAGGATTATCGCTGGGCCCATTTGGATATCGCCGGCACGGCCTGGAATACGGGCGAGAACAAAGGGGCGACCGGGCGACCGGTCGCACTCATCAGTGAGTTCTTGCTCAAACGCGCCAAAGCCAACGGCTCATCATAATTTAGCGGGCTTATTCAGCCGATGCGACAGCACCAACGCGCTACCCCGGACCGGCCCCTGGTTTCCATGGAGGTTCTACCGGAGTCCGGCTTGGTATTTGAATTAACCCGCAAACCCATCAAACGTGCATATTTGCGGGTGCGCGCCAAAGATGGACAAATTACCGTGAATGCGCCGCTGACTCTGCCCCTGGCGTATATTCACGATCTCATTACCCAGCACCGCGACTGGATTTTAAAACACCAAACTCGAATCCAGCAGCAGACCAAAATTGCGCCTGCCGATAGGGTGCCTGGGCAAATGCTGGATGTTTTGGGTGAGTCCCTTGAGCTGCGCTGCCACCACAAAGCCACGCGAGCGCACACCGAATGCAGCGAGGGTGTACTCCATATCCACAGCCGAACTGTTCTCAGCCCGCCCCAACTACAGGCGCGGGTAAATGCATATCTGTGGGATCAATTGCACGCCATCCTTCGTGATCGGCTCGACTACTGGTCGGTTAAAATTGGCGTTTCGGTGACATTTATCGGCATCAAGCGGATGAAAACTCGCTGGGGCAGTTGCAATATCCGCGACCGCCGCATTTGGATTAATCTCGAACTCGCCCGAATGCCGCTTGGTTGTATTGATTTAGTGCTGGTACATGAGCTGGTTCATCTGCACGAACGCGGCCATAACGCACGGTTCTATGCCTTTATGGATCACTATTTGCCGAACTGGCGGGCTTGGCAAGAGCAGCTTCAGCGCACGGGCATGGCGGGGCTTTAACAGGGTGTCCGCCGTAACAGTTAGTAACAAACGGGCAATAACCGCGCAACGATTTCGCGGCACACTCAGTTCAGCAATAATTAACTGAGGAACTCACCCATGCGCACGATTCACATCACCCTGCTTGGCGGCTTAATGCTTGGATTAACCACGATCAGCTCGCCGGCTTGGGCAGAAACCAGCACTCTGCTTCAATCAACCCACCAAGAACGCGTTCAAACCCAGACGCGGCAAGCGCCCGCTGCTGCCGTTTTTGAGCGGCTCAACAACCAAAATCGCACGCGCACAGAATCAGGCGTGGGCAGCGGCAATCAGTATGGTGCAGGTGCCGCTTCAGGCAATCGTACGAGAATCGGCTCAAGCATGGGCCCGCAGCGGCGTTATGGCGGCGGTCATGGTCGGTAGCCAGGGACTGCTACGGGATTTCTGATTAACGTCGACAGGGCGATGGCGCCCGTTAACCAGCCGAATAGTTCGGGTTAAGTCATCTCAGGCGCGCGGTTCAATTTGGCGGGCCTGGGTCAGCACATAATCTTTAAATGCCTGCGCCACAGGTGAAAGTAGTTTGTCCGCGCGATGCACAATATACCAGTGGCGCATAATGGGAAATCCTGCAACCGAGAGCACCGCCAGGCGCTTCAGCATTAACTCCATTTCCAGCGTTTGCTCTGAAATAATCCCCAACCCCAGCCCGGCTTGAACCGCCATTTTGATGGCTTCGTTACTATTCATTTCCATGCTTTGGCGAATTTTCAAGCTTTTGCTCGCAAAAAAACGTTCCATCGCGCCTTGCGTCCCCGAACCGACTTCACGTACCAGAAACGCGGCATCCGCCAGCTCTTTAATTGGGATATCCACTCGTCCAACCCAGGGATGATTCGGTGGTGCAATCACCACCAACGGGTTATCCATAAACCGGATCGCCTCCAATCCCAAGCCATCGGGCACCTGCCCCATAATGGCCAGATCAATCCGATTTGCCGCCAATAAACTTAATACTTCTGCGCGATTGGAAACCCCCAGATGAATCGAAACCTTAGGATGCCCCCCACGAAAGCGGGCAAGAAAATCAGTAGCCACGGCATTCACCGTTGAAGTCACTGCGATATTCAGCTGCCCCTCCTCTACCCCCTTAAGCCGCGTGAGGGCATGGCCCAAATCATTGAGTTGCGCCGCAATATTTTTGCCCGCGTGAAACACCCGACTGCCCGCTTCAGTCAGAAATATTTTTTTACCCACCTGCTCGGTCAGTGGCAAGCCCACGAATGATTCGATTTGGCGAACCTGCATCGATACGGCGGGTTGGCTTAAATGCAGCTCTGCCGCCGCTTTTGAAAACGACAGGTTGCGGGCTACCGCTTCAAAAACCACCAATTGGCGCAAGGTTAAGCGACGCATTTTTATATAAGCCCTATCTTATGGAAACAGTAAAAACTATTGATTATTAATTATACATTCTGGCCTTTAGAGTGTCTGGGCAGTTTTAGCAGCCTGTCGGACTTAACCAGCCGTCCCGAAAGGAAGACCCGTTTGAGGCAGATTTTTCACGCTTTTGAGGCGAATGGTTGTTCCATTTGACGAAAATAAAGGGGAGATAGGACCAAATCCGGCTTTTCTACCGTAGGACTGCGTTCAGTCCGACAGGCTGCCAGGAAACCATTCCCTGAATTCCTCACCCACGCCAGGAGCCAAACCATGGATCAATCCAATCGTTACGCCGATTTAAGCCTTCGTGAAGAAGACCTCATCGCCGGTGGCAAGCATATTCTTGTCGCCTACCAAATGAAGCCCAAAGCCGGCCATGGCTACCTCGAAGCCGCTGCCCACTTTGCGGCTGAATCATCCACCGGTACCAATGTTGAAGTATCCACCACCGACGACTTCACCAAGGGTGTTGATGCGCTGGTGTACCACATTGATGAAACCACCGAAGATATGCGTATTGCCTATCCGCTGGACTTATTCGACCGCAACGTGATCGACGGCCGCCTGATGATCGTATCGTTCCTGACCTGCGCGATTGGTAACAACCAGGGCATGGGCGATATTGAACACGCCAAAATGATCGACTTCCATGTGCCGGATCGCGCCATCCAATTGTTCGATGGCCCAGCCAAAGATATTTCCGACCTGTGGCGCATCCTCGGGCGCCCCATTCAAAACGGCGGCTATATTTCCGGCACCATCATCAAGCCAAAACTCGGCCTGCGTCCTGAGCCGTTCGCCGCAGCAGCCTATCAATTCTGGCTGGGCGGCGACTTCATCAAAAACGATGAACCCCAAGGCAACCAAGTGTTCTGCCCGCTGAAAAAAGTCCTACCCATGGTGTACGACTCATTGAAGCGCGCTCAGGACGAAACCGGCCAGGCCAAGCTGTTCTCCATGAACATCACCGCTGATGACCATTACGAAATGCTCGCTCGCGCGGATTTCGCCTTGGAAACCTTCGGTTCGGATGCGGACAAACTGGCCTTCCTCGTCGATGGCTTCGTCGGCGGCCCCGGCATGATTACCACCGCCCGTCGTCAATACCCAAGCCAATACCTGCACTATCACCGTGCCGGTCACGGCATGATTACCTCGCCTTCAGCCAAACGGGGTTACACCGCGTTTGTACTGGCGAAACTTTCCCGTCTGCAAGGGGCTTCGGGGATTCATGTCGGCACCATGGGCTATGGCAAAATGGAAGGCGAAGGCGATGATCGCAACATCGCATACATGATCGAACGTGATGAAGCGCAAGGTCCGATCTACTTCCAAAAATGGTTCGGCATGAAGCCCACCACACCCATCATTTCCGGCGGCATGAACGCGCTGCGCCTGCCCGGCTTCTTCGAGAACCTGGGCCACGGCAACGTCATCAACACAGCAGGTGGCGGATCTTACGGCCACATCGACAGCCCGGCAGCAGGCGCAATCTCCTTGCGTCAATCGTATGAGTGCTGGATCGCCGGTGCGGATCCCATCGAATGGGCGAAAGAGCACAAAGAGTTTGCCCGTGCGTTTGAATCGTTCCCGAAAGATGCCGACAGCATCTTCCCGGGCTGGCGTGAAAAATTGGGCGTTCATAAATAATTAACGCTTAAATCAACCCCACACCCTCAGCGCGCTGAGGGTGTTTTTTCTCAAGCGACATAGATTCAACCGCTTGGCCATGTGCATCATCCACCGTCCCCCACGTGCTCATCGCCAAGCGTGCCCTCAGGAACAAGACCATGATCGACAAAAACCAATACCTCATTCATACCGAACCGTTTTACCAGCCGCAACGCAATGAAATAGCCCTGTACGAAGCCGCCTACCGCAACAAACTGCCGGTGATGGTCAAAGGCCCAACCGGCTGCGGTAAGTCACGTTTTGTCGAATACATGGCGTGGAAACTCGGCAAACCACTCATTACCGTCGCCTGCAACGAAGACATGACCGCCTCGGATTTGGTTGGCCGCTATTTATTGGATGCCAATGGCACACGCTGGCTCGATGGCCCGCTGACCACCGCCGCACGTATTGGTGCCATGTGCTATCTCGACGAAATCGTCGAAGCGCGCCAGGACACCACCGTCGTGATTCACCCACTGACCGATCACCGCCGCACCCTGCCGTTGGATAAAAAAGGCGAATTGATCCACGCCCATCCCGATTTCCAACTCGTCATTTCATATAATCCGGGGTATCAAACCCTGATGAAAGACTTAAAACAATCGACTAAACAACGCTTTACTGCATTTGACTTCGATTACCCCGCCGCCGAACTTGAAGCACAAATTGTTGCCAAGGAAACGGGCGCAGATGCAATACTTGCGGCCAAACTCGTCAAAATCGGCAACGTCGCCCGCAACCTCAAGGGCCACGGGCTGGATGAAGGCATCTCCACCCGCTTGCTCGTGTATGCGGCAACCCTGATTCACGATGGAGTCGATCCCATTGATGCCTGCCGCATGGCGCTGGTTCGCCCGATTACCGACGATGCCGATATTCGGGAAACGCTGGATCACGCCATTGATGCGACCTTTGCCTGATCGTTTGGACACTGGCCCCCTGCGTGGCGAAGCGCACCCCACACCCCGAGGTTGATTCGTGCCCGACTCAGTGATGACCGACCACACACGTCAAATGCAAGCCTACTGGACGAAGCTCGACACGCGCTTCCCGCAAGCCGAAGCCGTATTTGACGCCTGCATGACGGAAGCCTTGGCCCTGCTGACCCCAACAGAA
This sequence comes from Pseudomonadota bacterium, assembly GCA_021801265.1. GTDB lineage: Bacteria > Pseudomonadota > Gammaproteobacteria > Halothiobacillales > Halothiobacillaceae > Halothiobacillus. Next base: position 162,076 of record JAJYYE010000002.1, read on the forward strand.
ATTGATGCCTATTTGGAAGCAGCACGGGGCATCGGCAAGCTGGGGCGCGGGGTAGAACCCTTGCTCGAATTTATGACTGAGTGGCCATCCACCGTGCAAGCGGTAGGCGCCACCGCTTTGCCTACGGTGATGGCAACCATCCAGGCGATGCAAAAATCGCCCAACAGCAGCGCCATGACGCCGTTTTTAAGCACCATGGCGCCCGTCGCCCATCGCCTGCAATCACCCGAGTTATTTCAGCAATACCTCAATATCACCCTCGATTTGATGGCGCGCACCACCGGCTCAATCCACGGTCACCACACCACATTCCCCAGCCCCGGCCTGCCCGATTTTCTTGCCCAGGCACCCCGTCTGCTCAATTTGCTTAGCCTGGGCGGACTCAAGAAATGGGTCGATTACGGCATTCGCAACTATCATTCCCACCCCGAACGCCAAAAAGATTTTTTCAGCCTGCAATCGGCGGATAGCCGCGCCGTACTGCAACGCGAACGTAGCGGCACCTTGCTCGTGGATGTGACGCGTTCACTCGATTTATATTTGCGCGGCCTGTGGCAAGATGAAGAACAGCTTATTCCCTACTCCACCGCATTTGATGAGCTGCGCAAACCCATCCCATATTACGACCAGCTCGGCATTCGCCTGCCCGATGTGCAAGAAGATTTAGGCGATATTCAAGCCATCGACCGCTACCGCGCCGTGCTGGCGCATATCACCGGCCACCGCCGCTGGAGCCATCCGCAAATCGCCGACAACTGGAGCCCGTTCCAGCGCATGGCAGTCGAGTTTTTTGAAGATTGCCGCATCGATACCCTCTTGATACGAGAATATCCCGGCCTGCGCCGCCTATTTTTGGCGCTGCACCCGCACCCAGCCGAAAAGGCTTGCGACCCCGAGACCACCTCATGCCTGCGCCATCGCCTGGTGATGCTCTCGCGAGCGCTACTCGATCCCCAACACGGCTATCACGATGAGGATCTCAATGCGTATGTACCGCGCTTTCATGCCGCGCTCGAACACGGTGCATCGTCAACAGGCGAAATCGCCACGCTGGCCTTGAGTTATGTGGCCAAAACCCGCCGCCAAAGCGATCAATTCGCCAAAATACATTTTGACAACACCGTCGTCGATTACCGCGACGACAATCGCCAACTGTGGCAATTCATCGAATCGGGCGACGAAGAAGCCGCCTTCGACGAACCGCGCAAAATCGAACCGCAAGAAATTACCGGCCTGCCGCCGCGCCATTATTCCGAATGGGATTACCACAGCCAAAGCTACCGCCCCGACTGGGTGAGCCTATATGAGGCCATCCACCCCAGTGGCAATGCCGCCGACATCGACCGACTATTGCAAAAGCACGCCGGACTCGCCAAGCAGTTGAAAAAAATGCTCGATTGGCTCAAACCACAAGACAAAGTGCGCATCCGCTACCAGGAAGAAGGCAGCGAACTCGATCTCGATGTCGCCATTCGCTCACTGATCGATTTCAAAGGCGGCAGTACGCCTGACCCGCGCATCAACATGAGCCACCGTACCAATGGCCGCAGTATCGCCGTCATGCTTTTGCTGGATTTATCCGAATCACTCAACGAAAAAGTCGCCGGTTCCGAGCAAACTATCCTGGAACTCAGCCAGGAAGCCGTCTCCCTGCTCGCCTGGTCCATCGAACAACTGGGCGACCCATTTGCGATTGCCGGATTCAACTCCAATACCCGTTTTGAAGTGCGTTACCAGCACATCAAAGGCTACAGCGAAGGTTGGAACGATGACGTCAAAGCGCGCCTGGCGGCCATGCGAGCGGGCTACTCCACCCGTATGGGCGCTGCCCTACGCCACGCCGCGCACTACCTCGAAGCGCAAAAAGCCGATAAAAAACTCATGCTGATTCTCACCGACGGCCAACCTGCCGACATCGACACCACCGACGATCGTTTGCTGATCGAAGATGCGCGCCAAGCGGTGAAAGAACTCGACCAAAAAGGCATCTTCCCCTACTGCATCAGCCTCGACGCCAGCCTCAAAGCCGGTGAAGACGACTACGTGCGGGACATTTTCGGCCAGCACTACACCGTCATCGACCACATCGAACGGCTACCGGAACGGCTGCCGCAATTGTTTATGTCACTCACCCGTTAATCTTTCTTCAAGGAGCCCATCCATGTCGACTCTTCCCTGCCCCCAGTGCGGCCAAACCAACACCTACCCCGACGGCGACCTGTTTATCTGCGCAGATTGCGGTTACGAGTGGCCCGCACAGGCCGAAGCCGAATCAACAGAAACCGGCCGCGTGGTCCGAGATGCCAACGGTACCGAATTGGTCGATGGCGACACCGTCACCCTGATCAAGGACCTGAAAGTCAAAGGCTCGTCGATCACCCTGAAAGTCGGCAGCAAAATCAAAGGCATCCGCATCGTCGACGGCGACCACGAACTCGACTGCAAAACCGAAGCCGGCCCCATGATGCTCAAGGCGTGTTTTGTGAAAAAGGCTTAAATAATTGCATCGCGGCATCAGCCCATGCTTCGCCGTCATCGACCCTATCGAACGACCCCCGGAGTAATTGCTGCTGTTTTGTTTATGGCGCTGACGAAATAATTCAAAGTGCGCCTGGATTAAGTAGGGGCGAAGGCCATATATTTGAACCCAGGCTCAGGCTGTAGCCCATCACACCTATAGCGATTGTTATGAGGGGGGTGTCTATCTGCTCATTGTCTCAGCAAGACACCGTATGACTTCCTTTCCATCTGTATACGCCTGAACAACTTCAGCATATGTTGACGTCGCATTAATCTTGCCAGAGTGCGCAAAATCATTACGCCAAATTATCAGATTAGAATATGAACTCTTGATATCCCTACAGTTCACGTGCAAGTAATCGGCAGAAGCGCACGCCAACTTTTTCTCGAATTTATAGAGATATTTCATTCCGAATCGCTTAATGTACTCTTTCTTTATAGTATCAATCGTTATCCTCCCGTTTATTCTATCAAAGTGGTTCTCAATAAAACAACCTAATACCTTGTGCTTTTTTTGCAAAGGAAATAAAAATATCCTTAATTGCGACTTCATACACAGTGACCGAAGCCACGGCCACAAATCCCATATATTTTGCAGATAGCAAAGGGGCACTTAACAACGGCACCACGGTATCTAGATGTGCGACTATGTCATCAGCGTGCTGGAAGTGCGTCACATAGCTCATTGCTACTCCCCCACGAAATGCCTGCGCACAACTGCAAACCGATCCTGGATTGTCTTCGCATCAGTGGTATTTATACTGGTTGATCGAATAAATTCATCGTCCATATTTAGTGAAGAAAACTTACGCGAAATATCAATATCTCTTAATATATGGTTATTTTCAATAAGAATACACATTACCGAATCAAGGGCCGAAATATTAAGAGGCCCCCTGAGGTGAAAAGGTTTTTCACCAAGAGCATTTACTATTTCTTTTGTTACATCAGGAAAGACATCAAAGAAGTTCCTTGCTTTCGTCGTTACCCCGGATTCGTGTTTTTTCATCGATTTATTAAGGAACTCACGCATAGGTTTGTCATATTTATCACTTAAACCGATCAATGAGAATATTCGAAGTAGTAACTCAACATCTTTTTGATGCTTATCAATCAGTGGTTTCCCGACAATTTTTCGCCAGTTTTTGTCTTTATTCGCTTCTTTAAGCTTCTCAGAAAATCCACCCATAAATACACAGTTGCGAATTTCCTGCGGCTTAAGTGGAGTGCCGCCTGTATTCAGCCTTTCAAAGATATGGTAGGCACTAGTACCTTCACCGACAGGACTCAACTGTTTGATATTTACTGCGCGGCGGCACTGGGAGACCACATAAGAACGAATCTATTAGCAATGAAGACTGCTTGATAGACCAGACGAACTCACGCTGGTAGTTTGGTATGGAAATATCACCATCCGCCCACATTTGGGCGATGCCGGACAAAGTATAGTCAGAAGGATAGGTTGCAATGTCGTATGATACCGAGACTGATTCATCATCCTGCTCATCTTCGACATCAATATCTTCATCCAAATTAGTCTCAGTCATCGCTCCCCCCTGGTTTTAAATTATCTCGCCCCATGTATGAATCCATAACAACCATAGCTCAGTAATGATGCTAACGGCTCGAAACGGCAACATTACCGACAGACTGTGCCTTAATTGTACGCACTTTTTCACATGACTGAGTATTCCAGATATGCATCCACCAGTCTTAACTGGTATACAGAAAAACTATTTTCAAACAAATAGTTACAAAAAAATCCAGGTACTGCCATCGATACGACACTTACTAACCACTTTTCCATAGACACACACGGCGGGTATTTACTCGACCAACCCAGAAGGCAATTCGGAAACGTCTGTATCACCGACGCAAGCAAAATATGCATTGATAGCTTCCGTCGACAGTAAGGTAATCAGGAACCTTCCAGCATAAAAACTCTCTGCCCCACTCCTGCATCTCATCCGAGCTGACCATGTTCCGGCCGCGCCAACAAATAATCCAAAAATGCCCGCGCCACGACGGAAAGCTGGCGACCGGCGGGGTAGACGGCGTACCAGTGCCGCAGGATGGGAAAGCCTTCGACGTCCAGCACGGCGAATTGC